>CP001673.1 GCA_000023725.1 Flavobacteriaceae bacterium 3519-10 | reverse complement strand
ATGAAAACAGTAAACGATTTCGATTTCAAAGATAAAAAGGCATTGGTGCGTGTGGATTTCAATGTGCCTCAAAGCGCAGACCTGAAGATTACTGACGGCACCCGAATTGAGGCGGTGAAACCTACTATTGATAAAATAATTGGCGATGGAGGATCAGTAATTTTAATGACGCATCTGGGCCGCCCGAAAGGAAAGTTTACTGAAGATTTTTCGCTTAAAGGCATTGTAGCTGAAATTGGTGAAATTTTGGGTCGCGATGTTAAATTCTGTGCTGACTGCATAGGGCAAGACGCTACCGATATGAGTGGTAACCTGCAACCTGGTGAAGTTCTTTTGCTTGAAAACCTGCGTTTTTACAGTGAGGAAGAAAATGGCGATGCAGCATTCGCTGAAAAACTCTCAAAATACGGTGATGCTTATGTGAATGACGCCTTCGGTACGGCGCATCGCGCGCATGCTTCTACGGCAGTTATCGCACAGTTTTTTCCTCAAACTAAGTTTTTCGGTTTACTGATGGCGAAAGAGCTTGAAGCTGTGGATAAAGTGCTCGGAAGCGGTGAGAAGCCCGTAACTGCAATACTTGGAGGATCGAAAGTTTCGACTAAAATAACCATTATTGAGAATATTTTACCGGCGATTGACAATCTGATCATCGGCGGAGGGATGGCTTTCACTTTTATTAGAGCGCTTGGCGGAAGAATAGGAAATTCCTTGCTTGAGGAAGATAAGATGAATATGGCGCTGAGCATTTTAGAAAAAGCCAAGGAGCAGAATGTTAAAGTTTATCTTCCTTCGGATACTGTTATTGCTGATGAGTTCAGTAACGACGCAGACACCAGAGAAGAGGATATTTACGATATACCAGATGGATGGATGGGAATGGACGCCGGTCCCAAGACGCGTCTGTTATTCCATGACGTATTGCTTAATTCGCGCACCATTTTATGGAATGGGCCAATTGGTGTTTTCGAAATGCCCAACTTTTCGGCTGGAACTGTAGCTTTAGGTGAAAGTATTGCGGAAGCTACACGTCTGGGCGCATTTTCGCTTGTAGGCGGCGGCGATAGCGTTGCTTTCGTGAAACAGTTCGGATATGAAGACAAAGTGAGTTATGTTTCCACCGGTGGGGGAGCGATGCTTGAAAGTCTTGAAGGAAAAGAGCTTCCTGGAGTAAAAGCGATAAACAGTTAAGTTTATATTATGATATAAAAAGAGTCTCGAAGCGAGACTCTTTTTTTTGTCGTAAATGGGAATATTGGAATCCGCGTATTAAATTAATTGATGTCGTAAAAATCTAAAATTTCAGTAGAAATTGTAAAAAATTGACCGTCAGAAATGCCTTAAAAATCAAAAAACTATTCTTTTCCGATTACGTATATCAGACTTGAGAATTCGCCGGTTTTAACCGCTTTAAAATTAGAAATAGCTCCGAAGATGAAACCTTTCAACCAGAAAATTGGTGATTTTTTATATTTTTCGCTCAACATCGAAATATAGAACGAATCCAGGAGTAACGGTCTGGTATATTTCAAATTCCATTTTTCGTTGTTCATTAAAATTCCCATTCCATTTTTAGAGAAGTGGTAAATATGTCGGGGAACGTCATAAGCTGCCCAAAATTCCTTGTATCGTTTTGCGTCGTAAGAGGTATGGTTTGGTACAGCGATAATCAGTAATCCGTTGGGCTTCAGTTTATTATGAAATAAATTTAATATATCATCCTGATTATCAATATGTTCGAGGACATGCCATAATGTTATTGCGTCCAGACTTTGATCGGCTATTACGCTTAGGTCGTTTATAACCTTGGTTTTTGTGAACTTTTGAATTGAAAGTTGACGAGCGGTAGCACTGGGCTCGTAACCAAATGTAGTAAAATCGGTTTCGATATATTTTAAAAATTCACCGGCGCCGCAGCCGTAGTCTAATACATTTGCGTCTTTAGGCAATTCTTTTGCGAGTATATTTCTTTTGAAGTTGAGATTTACCTTCTGGAGTTTTTTGTAAATTTTCTCTTTTAAACTTCCCGAATCCTGATGGTGTGATATATAATCTTTGCTTTCATAATAGCGACCTAAGTCGGATGGAATAGGGGAGGTCTTCAGGACGCCGGGTACTTCGGTTTCAACAAGTTCAAAAGTTTCTTTGGAAAGAAAATGGTCGGTGATCTTCATCAATAGATTTAAATTCTACAATAATATTTATTAAATGTTTCACGTGAAACATAAATGTTTTTACCTTCCGAGGTAAATTAAGAGAACATTCATATCTGCAGGGGAAACGCCACTGATCCGGCCGGCTTGCGCGATGGTTCTGGGTCTTACTTTGTTCAGTTTCTGGCGCGATTCAGCAGATAGTGAGTTAATTTTACAAAAATCGAAATCTTCAGGAATAGCGATGGTTTCGAGTCTGGTCATCTTAGCCACGCTCTCACGTTCCTTGTCGATATATCCTTTGTACTTGATATTGATTTCTGCCTGTTCTTTCACTTCATCTGAAAATTCTGATGAACGTTCTTTAATAAAATCAATTTGCTCGAGTTTTTGCAGCGTCATATTTGGTCGCGTTAAAATCTGTGAAGCTTTGTAGGCCTGATCTACAGGTGCCGACTCTATTTCGGCCAGGATAGGGTTGATGATACCGGGTTTTAAACTTGTTTCGCGTAAGAATCCTTCCAATTCCGATCCCTGAGCAATCTTATTCTGTACGTTTTTAAGTCGGTGCTCATCGGCAAGGCCTATATTAAATGATTTTTCGGTGAGGCGCACATCCGCATTGTCCTGTCGCAGAAGCAAGCGGTATTCCGCTCTTGATGTGAACATACGGTACGGTTCTTCAGTACCTTTTGTAATTAAATCATCTATCAGAACGCCGATATATGCTTCATCACGTTTTAGAATGAATTCTTCTTTCTCTTTTACTTTGTTGTGGGCATTTATACCTGCCATCAGGCCTTGTCCGGCCGCTTCTTCATAGCCTGTAGTGCCATTAATCTGACCTGCAAAGTACAGATTTTCAATGAGTTTAGTTTCAAGTGTATGATGGAGTTGGGTAGGAGGGAAGTAATCGTATTCGATAGCGTAACCCGGTCTGAAAACCTTTACATTTTCGAACCCTGGGATATGTTTCATCGCTTTAATCTGTACATCTTCCGGCAGCGACGAACTGAAACCGTTTACATAAATTTCTACCGTTCGCCATCCTTCCGGTTCTACGAAAAGCTGGTGGCGGGTTCTTTCGGCGAAGCGGTTTACTTTGTCTTCGATACTTGGGCAATAGCGTGGACCGATGCTTTGTATTGTGCCATTAAACATAGGGCTTCTGTCGAATCCTTCTTTTAATATTTCGTGAACTGTTTCATTGGTGTAAACAATGTGACAACTCAGTTGTTTTGTGAGTGTTGGCGTATCCGAATATGAGAATTTCTGTGGATTTTCATCTCCCTTTTGCTCCTCCATTTTAGAATAGTCGAGGCTTCTGCCATCAACCCGTGGAGGCGTGCCTGTTTTCATACGTCCGGCCTCAAATCCTAAGGAAACGAGCTGCTCTGTGATGCCGAAGGCACGTGGTTCGCCCATTCTGCCGCCTCCTAGCTGTTTATCTCCAACGTGTATAAGTCCGTTTAGAAAGGTTCCGTTTGTAAGGACCACTGATTTACCGCGGATTTGGATACCAAGGGATGTTACGACACCGCAAACCTTGTTATTCTCGATGATGAGGCTTTTAACCATATCCTGAAAAAAGTCCAGGTTAGGAGTGTTTTCGAGCGCAATTCGCCATTCTTCAGCAAAGAGCATGCGGTCGTTCTGGGTGCGTGGCGACCACATGGCCGGACCTTTTGAAAGATTAAGCATCTTAAACTGTATCGCTGATTTATCAGCAATAATGCCTGAATAGCCGCCCATCGCGTCGATCTCGCGTACAATCTGGCCTTTGGCTATTCCCCCCATGGCGGGATTGCAGGACATCTGGCCAATTGTCTGCATATTCATGGTGATGAGAAGGGTTTTCGAGCCCATGTTTGCCGCTGCCGCAGCAGCCTCGCTTCCCGCGTGTCCTGCACCAACAACTATTACATCGTATATTTCGCTAATCATTTTGAAATTACTTGTATATGTTTCACGTGAAACATTATGAAAGATTTTAGATTCTGGTTAATAGTTTCAATGAAAAATTAAAGCAGAACGACTAAAATTGATTAATATAAAAGTCTTCTTTACTGCGCATTTCACTGATTTCGACCTCAGTTTTATCCTTATATCCACAAAGATGTAAGAGGCCGTGTGCTGTCACCCTAAGGAGCTCTGTATCAAAGCTATTATCATGAAGCAAGGCGTTCTCAGAAATGCGGTGCAAAGATACAAAAATATCACCTGAAACTGTTTTGCCCTTCACGTAGTCGAATGTGATAATATCCGTGAGATAGTCATGGTCTAAATATTCACGGTTTATTTTCAGCAGATATTCATCGCTACAGAAAACATAATTCAGGACTCCGGGCTTTTTGCCTTCCGAAATAAGTAAATTTTCAAGCCAAGGCTTGATCTCGGGTGAAATGGCTATTTCATCGATGTCTTCAAAGAAAAAATGTATCATTATCTTAAAACCAATGGCCAAGAATCACGCTGAACGCATTATTCTTGCGGTTAATAGATCTGCTGTAATTAAACTTAATCTGCCCGAATGTCGATTTTAAGCCCGCTGAAACACCGGCTGCAGATTCTGAAATATGAACGATATCGTCGACCTGAATATTATCAAACAGGTTAGCAATGTTTACATGCGCATCAACATAATAGTTGTTATACACATTGAACTGCAGCGTATTGTTGGCTGTAAGAATGTTTCTCGCACTGAGCTGACCAAATTCGTAGCCGGCAAACTTTACAAAATTGCCAAGATTCTGCTCGAAAATACCGCCAATCCGGTAGAGATAGTAATCAGGAATGCTTTCACCAATTGTAAAACCACCGAAAAGTCCTAAGCGATAGGTAAACCAGCTTGTAATGGGGAAGTTTATCTGCGTCGTAATTTTTGTCTGGAAGGTCTGCCCGTCCTGCGCGTCATTCAGTACGTCCATAAATTTTCCTTCCGCACTAAGAAGGAGTCCTTTTGAGGGGAAATTTTTATCATCCTGTGTATCACTTTTAATAAAAGCATATGGATTGATAAAATTTCCGGACTGTGAGAAACCGGCTTCTCCCGCGGGTTTTGCTTCAAAATAATCATGGCTTATCCCGCCACCAATTGCATATTTATCGCGCCATACAGACTGTATAAAAGCTTCGTTTCTAAACCAGTTCCACTGGGACGAGATATTTCCGTCGCTGTCATTAAGATCAAGCGACATTCCCGATGCGTACAGGCCGAAACCAGGGATATAACCATTATCTATAAAATAATTTAGGTAAAAGCGCGCTTTATCTCCTACTACCACGTCTAAAGAAACCGTGGAATTACGCACGAGCAGGCGTTTCGCGGTAGCATTAAGCAGCAAACCGGTTTTAAAAACTTCGTCATAGTGCAGACCGAACCTCAGAAAAAACCGCGTATCATCTTCGGTAACCGTCAGTTTAAGATAACTCTTTTCGTTTTGTTGGATAATATCGTAATTGATCAGGCTATAGTTGTTTGTTGAATAAAGCCTGTCTACCATCTTGTTGACACCGCCATAGGTCAGCAGTGCGGGCAGGCGCAGATGCATCTTACCCGATACATAGTTCTCCGAAAATATATGATTGTTCTCGAGTATCAGGCTGTCGATCTTATAAACATTTGAATAAAGAGAATTCATCGGAGCCCGTAGAAGTTCCTGTTTCCTCTTTGGGAGCAACGAAAGTGGCTCTACGTACTTGGTGGCTTCGGCATATCCGGAATCGAGGATAGATTTGGTTGACCCATAACTTGTGGACGTCATACCCGTAAGATCCGGGCGTATGTTGATATCCGTGTATTGATACTGATTAACAGTTTCTTTCTGAATACCGAAATCAATCACCTGGTTTAGAATCGCGATTGCACTTCCGAGATTATCGCGGTTGGCGAGCCCCTGACTAAGGTCTACACCGATAACGATATGTATTCCCTTGTCTTTAAGGGGTTTACTTGGGTAATTGATCGTCATTGCACCGTCAATGTACAGCGAATCATTGATTTTTACCGGATCCATTAACGAAGGAAATGCAGAACTGGCCATAATTGCACTTACGAGATCTCCCTTCTCGAAAACCTCGGTCTTGCCGCTTTCGAGGTTTGTGGCAACGCACATAAAAGGAATCGGTAGTTTTGAAAAATCGGTGATTGTGGATACATTTTTGAAAAGCTCTTTCAGCAGATATATATTTTTTTGACCTGTGGAAATTGCTTTTGGCAATACATTTACCTTACCGTCTTTAACGGGGATTGTAAGAATATATTTGTCGACGCTTTTGTTGAAGAATGTACTTTCTTCGCGGGTTTTTTCGTTGGCTATGATGTTGTAGAAGTCGGTATTCAGTACTATTTTCTCAATTTCCTTGCCCGTATAACCGGATGCGTATAAACCGCCTACAATAGCGCCCATGCTCGTGCCCGAAATGTAATCTACCTTGATGCCGAGAGAATCCAACACCTTTAAGACACCAATGTGGGCAAAACCTTTTGCACCTCCACCCGAAAGCGAGAGGCCGACCTTCGGATTTTTAGGAATTACTAAACCTTGCTTCACCTGCGCGTGCAATGTGAAATTCAGGAGTAGGACCAGGAAAAATGCATGTAATTTTTTCATTTAATCTTTTATGTAAACCCGTTTTACTCGTCTCGAGATTGACGTAAGAACTTCGTATGGAATTGTTTTACAATAATCCGAAAATTCAGCAAGCGAAGGTTTAGAATTAAATATAATCACTTCATCACCTTCCTTTGCAGATGAATCACCAACTTCTACCATCATCATATCCATACAGATATTACCAACGATCGGATATAAATTTCCGCTGATGCTTACGTGTCCGATGCCGTTCCCGATCATTCTAGGTACACCGTCTGCGTAACCGACAGGAATGGTAGCGATCCGCGTCCTTTTCGTGGCTTTGTATTTTCTGTCGTAGCCCACACTGTCGCCGGCATTAATTTCCGATATCTGCGAAATCACAGATTTAAAACTCACCACATTCCGCAGCTGGTTTTTAATCTGCTCATTTGATGTAATTCCAACCATTCCAATCCCGATTCTTACCATTTCGAATTGATAATCAGCGTAATTGGCAATTCCTGAAGAGTTGAGTATGTGCCTTATCGGCTCGTATTTTAGCTTTTCAGCTAAGCGTGTGGAAATGCTCTGGAACTTCTCAATCTGATGCATCGTATAGTTGTGCTCTTCTTCGGAATCGGCAGTCGACAAATGGCTGAATACCGAAGCTACCTTCACATCCATTTTAGCGAGTCTGGCGGCGAGTTCATCGATTTCATCCTCTCGAAACCCAAGCCTGTTCATCCCGGTTTCCAGTTTTATGTGGATCGGGTAATCTTTGTCCGCGCCTTTGCGAATAAGCTGTTGATTAAACAGATCGAGCACGCGGAAACTATATATTTCGGGCTCAAGGTGATGCTCAATAATACTGTCGTAGCTGTGTTGCTCGGGATTCATGACCATAATCGGTACAGAAATTCCGTTTTTTCTTAAATCTGCGCCTTCATCAGCATAGGCAACTCCCAAATAATCAATATGATGATGCTGCAGAAACTCTGCAATTTCATAGCCGCCAAGCCCATAGGAATACGCTTTTACCATCGCCATCATTTTGGTTTTTGGTTTCAGAAGTGATTTATGCACATTAATATTATGAAGAACAGCATTTAGATTTACCTCCAATACGGTGTCGTGTTTCTGGAGCTCCAGATGGTCTTTCACCTTCTCGATTTCAAATTTCCGGGCGCCCTTGAGCAAAATTAACTCATTTTCGACGGAATCAAGATAATGACTTTCAATGAGTTGGGTGGTATTGTTAAATACTGCAACATCACCTTCAAAAAGCTCGCTATACTTCGTTATTTCGTCGCCAATTAAAAAAACATGTTGAAATTTTTGTTGATTGGTAAGGTTTGAAACCGTTTGATATAACAGAGTTGTCTCTTTTCCTTCCACAAAATCTGTGAGAACCAGCGTCTTAGCCGGCTTGTTATATTCATTAATGAACTGAAAAGCAATCTTTAGCGAATCGAGGTCTAAATTATAATAATCATTAATAATCAGATTGTTACGTAAGCCTTTCACGCTTTCAAGACGCATTTCGACCGGTTTCAGCATATTTATTTTCTCCCTGATAATATCGGTGGAGAAACCCAAAACTTTCAGAACTGCGATAACGCAAAGCGCATTGTTTAAAGTGGCTTCATCACGCCGTTGGGCAGGCAGATTAAACTCTTCCCCAAAATATACAATACTGAGATCGCCCTCTTTCGGACTGGATTTAATGAAGATATCATTATGCGTTTCAAATCCGTATGATATTAATTTTTTACTTGAATATCTTTCAGTTATTAAACTGTGAACCAATAAATTATCCCCATTAAAAAGGATAACATCAGAATCGCTGAATAGTTTGATTTTTTCCTCAATAAGTTGTTTCTGGTTTTCAAAGTTTGATTCGTGGGCCGGACCGATGTGGGTCAAAACTCCGATTTGTGGCTTGAAAATATCCGCCAAGCGCTCCATTTCTGACGGCTTCGAAATGCCAACCTCAAAAATCCCTATTTCATCACGTGCCGAAACTTTTAATAGGGAGAGCGGCAAACCAAGCTGTGAATTGAAACTTTTAGGACTCTTAACGGTGATAAACTCATCAAAAAGACTCTGGTAGAGCCATTCTTTGACAATTGTCTTTCCATTGCTGCCTGTGATTCCGATAGTGGTCTTCAGCGTAAACTGCGCGAAATGATATTTAGCCAGTTTCTGAATAAACTTCAGCGAGTCTTCTACAATAATCCAGGTTACATCTGTTTCAGATTCTATCCTGTGTTGGGATATAACAACTGAGATTCCTTTTTCAATTGCTGAAGTGATGTATTTTTCGCCGGAATTTTTCGCCGTATTTATTGCAAGAAAGGCCGTGTTTAAAGGACTGAATATGTTTCGGCTGTCGTAGGCCATGCCTGTTACACATAATTTTCCGTCACCGATTAATTCTGAACCCGTTATTTCCGAGAGTTGTAGGGTAGTGTAATTCACTTACTTTGAGTGTTTAGAAATTCCTCGTTGAAAACTTTTCTGCTTACTGCTTCGTAGCTTTCGGTTTCGCCCAGCTGTACCAGATCATTTCCTGCAGTGATCCGCATCGAGTGGTTTGCCAGATTCCCGGTACGTCTACAGATCGCATGCACTTTCGTTACATATTCGGCGGTGGCCATGAGGTTCGGAATCGGCCCGAACGGTCGTCCCATAAAATCCATGTCGAGGCCCGCAATTACCACGCGTATTCCGCTGTTAGCCAGTTTATTAGCAACTTCAACAATGCTTTCGTCAAAAAACTGCGCTTCATCAATTCCTACTACATCACAGGTTGAACCCAGCAGTAAGATTTCGTTGGGGCTTTCGACCGGTGTGCTGCGGATCTTGTTTTGGTTATGCGATACCACTTCCTCTTCGGCATACCGCGTATCGAGTTTCGGCTTGAAGATTTCAACATTTTGTCCGGCCATCTCAGCACGCCGAAGCCTGCGGATAAGTTCCTCCGTTTTTCCTGAAAACATCGAGCCGCAGATTACTTCCATCCAGCCGCTTTGTTTTGCGTGATTTATTGTGTTTTCTAAAAACATTTGTTAATTTAGCCGTGATATTCAGCCTTCAAAATTAAGGAAATTTAATAGATTTTATCATGGCCAATTTTCAGAACCTCCAGCAGAAAGTATTCTTTGAAGTGAAAACTATTTTAGAGACACTTTCGAAGGTTTCTTCAGTTGAAGAACTGATGACTAAACAGGAGTTGTCTTCAGAATTGGCGGACCGGATTTCATTCTTAAGAATCCTCGATAAAAACGAAGATAGCTTTGCACAAAACAATGCTTCGCAAGATGCTGACCATCAGAATTTAACCTTTTCTGATGACCGTGAAATGATCGCTGAAGATGATGGATATTTCGATGGTTTGGCGCAGGATGACGAAAGCATTGAGGAAGAAGTGATTTTCACCAATGAAATTAATGAAATTGAGAATGAGCCTGAATTTCCCGAATCTTCAAATACATCACCTGAAGCAGAAACAGAGCATTTCGAAGAGCTGATCGATGACGCTGCACAGGAAGTCGCGTACGAAGACCGTGTCGCACAAAAAGAGCAGGAACTTGAAGCAAGACGGCGACAAATCGTAGAATTCAGTAAAAAAGAAACCGATCATCCTACGCAGGATCAGATAGAACGGTCGGAAACATTAACCCCTAGCGAGAAGAAATTCAAACTCGCTCATATTAAAGGACTTAAGGCAGTTCAAAACCTGTTTGACGACGATCCGCTTGAAAAACTGTATGAAGACGAAACCGAATCTGCAGACAACCGGCACGACACGGGAAGTATTGTGAAGAGCAATATCCCGACAGACTTTATGGAGGCTCAACGCAAGAGAACCGAATTCCGGCTTGATCTGAATGATAAGGTAGCCTTTACCAAACTGCTTTTCAAAGGACAGGAAGCGGAACTTACCAAAGCAATAGCCCGACTGAATTCATTCGATAACATCGAAGATGCTCGCCAATATCTTAGCGAGCTCTATTATGCAAAAGACTGGAAGAAAGCTGATGAGTATGCGCAGCGGCTCTGGAATCTTGTGGAAAATAAATTTATGTAACTTTTAAAGGGCTAAATGGTTAAAACTATCGAAGAATTTCAGGATGTCTTCTTTATTGGAATCGCGGGTGTTGGGATGAGCGCTGTAGCGCAGTATCTCAAAGGAATTGGGAAAGATGTAAGTGGAAGCGACCGATATTTTCACCCCGACGAATACAACAGAACTAAGGACCAGTTAGAAGCCGAAGGGATAAAATGCCATTTGCAGGATGGGAGCGGAATCTCTGAAAAAACCGATCTGATCGTAGTTTCAACGGCCATCGAAGATACAGTTTTCGAGGTACAGAAAGCCCGGGAATTAGGGATTCCGATTGTTAAACGAAGTGAGTTATTAGCCGCAATAGCAAAAAGCAAAAAGACAATCGCAGTGGGCGGAACTTCCGGTAAATCAACAACATCTGCGATGTTATATCAGATTTTACTCGACGCAGGTTTTGATCCCAGCATTATTTCGGGCGCTGGTTTAACTTCGATTATCCGGCAGGGAAAAATAGGAAATGCTGCCGTTGGAAAAGGTGAGTGGCTCATCATTGAAGCTGACGAAAGCGACGGTTCCATCATACAATATCAGCCTGAAATTGGCCTCTTGCTGAATATCGACAAAGACCATCAGGAAATAGACGAATTGATTACGTTATTCTCTGAATTTAAAAGTAATACAAACAGCTTATTTGTTGTAAACCAATCGAATACACTTGCTAAATCGTTGTCTGCGAATGCGGCAAACGATTTTGGATTCGAAGATGCCAATGCGGGGTATTCCGCTGAAAATTTTAAGCAGGACGGACTTTTAATGACATTTGAACTCCGTGGTCAGAAGTTTAAAATGAACTCGCTCGGAAGACACAGTGTCGAAAATGCTGCTGCGGCAATTGCCGTGGCCCATCAGATTGGCGTAGATTTAAACACAAGCGCTGAAAGTCTTGCAAAATATGAAGGAATTTACCGCCGACACCAGATTTTGGGACAGAAAAACGGCGTGTGGGTCATTGATGATTATGCGCACAATCCCGCGAAATGTGCCGCTTCGATCAGAGCCTGCCAGCCTCTTGCGGATAAAGTTATCGCATGGTTTCAGCCCCATGGTTACGGGCCTACCAGGTTTTTGCGGAATGATTTTGTTGAAGAAATCGCTGAAGCACTAAGACAACAGGACGAAATCTGGATGAGCGAAATTTTCTATGCGGGTGGCACGGCAGTGAAAGATATTTCTGCAAACGACCTTGTTGAAGACATCAGAATGAAAGGTAAAAACGCCAGCTTCGTCGAAGACCGAAACAATCTGCTTGAAGCTTTACGGCCGAAACTTACGCCGGGTACGGTATTGCTGTTGATGGGCGCGCGGGATCCCGGATTGGAGGAGTTTTGCACTAATTTATTTGAAACATTATAAAATCTTTAAGGGTTTAAAACCTTCCGAGATTACCTTAAAAATATGCCGGGAATTTTATATTTCGTTCCAACACCTGTTGGCAACCTTGAAGATATGACCTTCAGAGCCGTAAAGGTGCTGAAGGAAGTAGATTATATTCTGTGCGAAGACACCAGAACTTCGGGCTTTCTGCTTAAACATTACGAAATTTCAAAACCGCTGAAGTCCTATCACCTGCATAACGAGCATCAGACGACGCAGAAGGTGATTGAAGACCTTAAAAGCGGACAGAATATCGCGATCATCACCGACGCCGGCACGCCCGGAATTTCCGATCCCGGTTACTTGCTGGCCAGAGCGGGCGCTGAAGAAGATATTGAAATGGTTTGCCTGCCCGGTGCTACAGCCTTCGTGCCGGCATTGGTAGTTTCAGGTCTGCCAAACAACGAATTTCTTTTTGCGGGCTTTCTGCCTCAAAAAAAAGGAAGGCAGACAAAACTTAAGCAACTTGCTGAAGAGAAAAGAACCATTGTGTTGTATGAAAGTCCACACAAGATCAACACGACTTTAGAACAGATTAAAGAGTTTTTCGGCGAAGAAACCAAAGTAAGTTTGAGCCGCGAAATTTCTAAGAAATTTGAAGAAACTAAAAGAGGAACAATCAATGAGTTAATTGATTTTTCCAAAAGCAAAACTTTAAAAGGTGAAATTGTTCTCATCATTAATAACGCAGATCAGGATCCGGTACATGATGATGATAAACCTTCAAAAAATAAGTATAAAAATATAAATAATTAATTCAATATGAAATTATTAGAAGGAAAAGTAGCCCTTATTACCGGCGCTACACGCGGCATCGGAAAGGGAATTGCCGAGGTCTTCGCCAGAGAAGGTGCCAAAGTAGCGTTCACCTACGCCGGTTCTGTAGATAAGGCAAAAGCGTTGGAAGAGGAACTTTCAAAAATTACCACCGCAAAAAGCTACCAGTCAGACGCTTCCGATTATGATGCTGCACAGAAGCTTGTAGAAGATGTCATGGCCGAATTCGGTAAAATTGATATTCTGATCAATAACGCCGGAATCACCAAAGACAACCTGCTCATGAGGATGTCCAAAGACGATTGGGACACCATTATCAAAGTAAATCTGGATTCTGTGTTCAACCTCACCAAAGCGGTGATCAAGCCGATGATGAAGGCCAAATCGGGCTCTATCATCAACATGACTTCCGTTGTTGGCGTTAAAGGAAACGCCGGCCAGGCCAATTATGCGGCTTCAAAAGCGGGCGTAATCGGCTTTTCGAAGTCGGTTGCACTCGAGTTGGGCTCCAGAAATATCCGTTGCAACGCCATCGCGCCCGGATTTATCGAAACTGAGATGACAGCCGCGCTGGACGAGAAAACCGTGCAGGGCTGGAGAGAAGGTATTCCGTTGAAACGTGGCGGCCAGCCGGAAGATGTGGCAAACGCCTGCGTCTTCCTTGGCAGCGATATGTCGGGCTACATCACCGGCCAGGTGCTGAATGTGGACGGCGGTATGTTAACTTAGGAGCAAGCCAACCGCGCATTGTTTCAACATGCCACCCGCTGTCCGCTGTATCTTTTTTGCTGGCTTCGGGAGCCTCAGCCAGCAAAAAAGGATGCCGCTACCATCGGGGCTAGAAACCAGGTTTGTTTTTCTGTCAGATAAAAAATGCTCTGAATTTTCAGAGCATTTTTTATAATTTGTTTCCGTGAATTGGACAGAAGATATAATTTGCAGGAAAATCCATTTGATCTATGGAACAGCTTTTTTCATCAAGTAAAGAGATCAGTGGGGTTTGCCACTTAAAAATATCATTGTTCACTTCGACCTGAAATTTGCCTGGTTTGTAAGGATCGATTATCAGTTTACCGTCCTTCCAATTGTCGTACACAAAGATTGAAAGTCCACTGCCCATTTTCCCGATCATTTGAACAAAAAGTGGTTTCAGTACATCATCAATAATAACAAGTACCTTATCATCGATCGCAGATGTATTTAATGCAGAAACTTTTTTTCCGTCAATACTCCGGAAAATTACGTCGTTTTTAATGTCGTTAACCTTAAAATCAACAGTATTATCGGGGGCTGCTAAACTGTAATCGCCCACAATCATATGGTGTACTTCTCCAGAATGCTTTTTAAATAGGCGATTTCCTCTGGCGTTGCCTGGCCGTTTTCTTTTATCGCAAGTTCCCAGTAGTCTGCAGGAATCCACCAAACAATTTTTAGGTTGTTTTCATTTTGCCTCATTTGCTGAATTTCATCCAGCAGTCTTTCCGAGGGTAATTTTTTCTGAGCATGAAATAACCCAAAAAATACAACTAAGAGGAGTATTAAAAATTTTTTCATCGTGTTTCGTTTTACGAGCTAAAAACCTGATTTTCCTGCTCCAAAACTCTTATAAAAGTCGTCCGCTTCGAAAGTTCGCGTAATTCCGAAGCACCAACGTACGTACATGTTGACCGCAGCCCGCCAAGAATGTCCTTCAGGGTTTCTGCCACCGCGCCTTTATACTGAACTTTGACTGTTTTGCCCTCTGAAGCCCGGTATTCCGCTACGCCGCCGGCATGTTTGTCCATCGCGGTTTGGGAGCTCATCCCGTAAAACAACCGGTATTTTTTTCCGTTTTCTTCCACAATATCGCCACCACTTTCGTCGTGACCCGCGAACATTCCGCCGAGCATCACGAAATCGGCACCGCCGCCAAAAGCTTTGGCCACATCACCCGGTATTTTGCATCCGCCGTCTGAAATAATATGTCCGCCAAGTCCATGCGCCGCGTCGGCACAGTCGATAATCGCGGAAAGTTGCGGATAACCCACGCCGGTTTTAATCCTGGTCGTGCAGACCGATCCCGGGCCAATGCCTACTTTAATGATGTCGGCACCCGCTAAGATCAGTTCTTCCACCATTTCTCCGGTAACTACATTTCCCGCAATAATGGTTTTTGTTGGAAAGGACGCGCGGATTTTCTTCACGAATTCTACAAAATGTTCTGAATAACCGTTTGCGACGTCGATACACAGAAATTCTATCTTCGGATGCTGGTCAACGATCTGCTTTATTTTTGCTTCGTCCTCAGATCCTGTTCCGGTACTCAGCGCGATATAATCATAAATTGAATCCGGCTGTGTACTGAGAAAATGTGCCCAGTCTTCAGCCGTATAATGTTTGTGTATGGCGGTAACCACTTTTTCTTTGGCAAGCGCTTCCGCCATTTCAAAAGTTCCTACGGTATCCATATTCGCGGCGATAATAGGTACGCCGGTCCATTTTTTCTGGGAATTTCTGAAGGTAAAAGTCCGATCGAGGCTTACCTGCGAGCGCGATTTAAGCGTCGAACGTTTTGGGCGGATCATTACGTCTTTGAAGCCCAGTTTTATTTCGTATTCTATGCGCATTATTCTTTTTTTAATTTTAAAATTTATTTCTGTCAACCGCCTTCAGTGCATTGTTTACGGTTTCTACAGCAATTTTGTAAAGTTCCGGATTCCCGCGGTCCATTTTCTGAAGTATTGCTCTTGCTTCCATTAGAAAAACTCTCGCAAAAGAAGGGTCGCTGCTTACAATTTCGCTGGAATTATCGATGATGTCGGCATATTTTACGGTTTGTGCGTTCGGACGGATTTTCGAAAGCCGTTCGACTTCTTTGCTCTTCCTGGCGCGGCGGTTCAGTTTCGGATAAGCCTCTTTTGTGTAAACATCGGTTAGGTCAATGATCAGACCAAGCGCATTTTGCGTTTCCTCAGCATCTATTAAACCGTTTAGAAACTGCTCGATTTCAGCTGCCGTAACGGGCGTATCTTCTAAAACATCGTGCAGAAGCGCAGCTGCCAGCACCGAAATATCATTTGTATATATTCTGCAGGTGTGCATAACCCGTACAGGATGAACCATATAACGGTCAGGACTGTATTTTCTGCGTTGGTCTCCGTGGGCTTTATCGCCAAAATCTGTGATCTTTGCTAAAATTTCTTCCATCGGTTGAATTTTTTGAGTAGCAGGAGAAAGTGGAGTCTTTAGAACTTCAGGACTTCAGAAAGTTCGTCCATGTATTCATGCGCTGTTAAATCAAACTTCACCGGAACTACCGAAATATAGCCTTCAGCAAGTGCCACTTCATCGGCATCGGGACTTGTGTCCATATTATTAAAATATCCGGAAAGCCAGAAATAGGTTTTGCCGTGCGGATTTACGCGCTGGTCGAAACTTTCTTCCCATTTTGCGTCTGCCTGTTTACAGACCCGAATTCCTTTAATTTCCTCGGTTTTCAGTTTTGGGATATTCACGTTCAACACCACGCCTTTAGGCATCGGGTTTTCCAAAACCTTTTTTACGATGGCCTGTATGTGCTTCTTTGCCTGCGTAAAGTCGGCATCCCATGAAAAATCGAGCAGCGAAAAGCCAATCGCGGGCAGACCTTCTACGCCTGCTTCTACCGCGGCCGACATTGTACCGGAGTAAATTACGTTAATTGATGAATTGGCGCCATGATTAATGCCGGAAACCACGAGGTCCGGACGGCGCGGAAGTATTTTATCGAGCGCGAATTTAACACAGTCTACCGGTGTGCCACTTAAAGAGTAATCTTTCTGTGGGCCTTCGAGGTTTATTTCTTCAAAAGTAAGTGTAGAATTTATCGTGATGGCGTGTCCTTTTCCGCTTTGCGGAGAATTGGGTGCAACAACGGTTACGTCTCCCATTTCGTTCATGAATTCCACCAGGTTTCTTATTCCCGGCGCGGTGATGCCATCATCATTGGTTACCAGTATCAGTGGTCTTTGCATACAAAAGTGGTTTTCAACAAAATTACTTAAAATTATAGCGTCATATATAAATAAGGTATTAATTTTGATACCGTGTACAATCGCTGTAACAAAAAGGCAAATATTTTTACAAATTCAGATATCAAATTATAATATGTTCAAAAAATTAAAAATCAATACTTTACTTCTGTTTATACCGCTTACGAGCTTAGCATTCTGTTTTAATTCCCCCAAAAATGATGATGATAAAATGTCTACCATTATGGTCAGCGTTAAAAATACGCTGAGCTATCTTCATTATTCGCCGAAGCAGATTAACGACGCGTATTCTGAAGATGTTTATACGCAGTATTTCGACATGGTAGATGCCTCAAAAAGGTATTTTCTGCAGTCGGATATGAATGAATTCGCAAAACACCGTACAAAGCTCGACGATTACCTGAACCGCGGCGACCTTACCTTCTACAAACTTACCATTGACCGGCTTTACCAACGCGTAGACGAAATCGATAAGATTACGCAGGACATCCTAAGCAAACCGATCAATCTGGACGAGGAAGAAACGCTGGTGTTGGAACCTAAGATCAAGAAGAATCCGACCAACACCGCTGAGCTTTCTGCCGAGTGGAAAAAGTATATCAAATACAATATTCTGCAGGAAATGGAATCGCTTTCAGCAAAAGAGCAATCGCAGAAAGAAAAGAAGGATTCTGTGCAGAAGTTCAACCTGAAGGATACGATCAAACTCGAAATCTTAACTCCCGAACAGAAAAGGGTAAAGGCTACGGCAGAAGTGAAAGATTTGGTAACCGACACTTTCCGAAGGTTCAAAAAAAGAAACAAAATGGATTGGTTCACGGTGTACATGAATGCCTACACAGAAGTGTTCGATCCACACACCAACTACTTTTCACCTAAGAACAAAGAAGATTTCGACACGCAGTTTACCGGAAAAGTAATTGGGATCGGGGCTATCATTCAGGAGAAAAAGGGCTTCCTGCACCTCGGCGCGCTTACCATTGGTGCACCGGCATGGAAATCAAAACAGCTTTCTGAAGGCGACAAAATTTTAAAAGTTCGGTCTAAACCGGACCAGGATGCCGTAAATGTTGTTGGAATGCTCTCTGATGAAGCAGTTCGGCTTATCCGCGGTGAAAAAGGTACCAAAGTGACCCTTACCGTTGAGAAGAAGGACAAGACGATTAAAGAAGTAACGATGATCCGTGAAGAAGTGGCTATTGAAGACACTTTCGCGCGCAGTATTATTGTGAATTCTGCAGATGGCAAAAAATACGGATTCATCAGCCTGCCAAGTTTCAATGCAGATTTCGAGGATTCAAAGGGCAGAAACGCTTCTGATGATATTAAGAACGAACTCATAAAACTAAAAACCCAAAACGTAGAGGGCATCATCCTTGATCTGCGGAATAATGGTGGCGGAAGTTTAACTGAAGTTGGCGATATCATGGGTCTTTTTATGAATGCAGGACCTTATGTTCAGGTTAAAGACGGCAATGGCAAGATCCAGACATTAAAGAATAAAACAAATGCACCACTTTGGACCGGTCCGTTGGTGATCATGCAGAATGAACTTTCTGCCTCCGCTTCGGAGATTTTGGCAGGCGCTGTTCAGGATTACGGTAGAGGTGTGGTTATCGGTTCGCCTCAGTCTTTTGGCAAAGGAACCGTGCAGACTTTCGTGGATCTCAACCGGTTTTTAAATACCAATGACGATTTCGGATCCTTAAAACTTACCATCCAGAAATTCTACCGCGTAACCGGCGAATCTACACAACGCAAAGGAATTGAATCCGACATTAAAATGAAAGATTTTTACACCTATGCAGAAATTGGTGAACGTTATGACGATTTCGCGCTGGCTTGGGACAAAATTCCTGCGGTAGCTTACCAACCTGTAAGTTATTTCACGATGAAGGCGTTGCAGAGTGGGGTTGAAGAGCGTTTGGCTAATAACAAAAACTATCAGCTGATGCAGGAATCTGCGCAATGGAAAGAAAATCTTGATAAAGAAGAATCTATTTCACTGAATCAGGCTAAATTCAGTCAGTTAATGAGCGCGAGGAAATCTCAGATCGAAAAATTCCGCGCCCTTGAAAAGTACAACAACGGTCTGAAATTCACTTTGAATACCGATGAAGTTGGCCGCGAAAAGAAGGATGAAGCTTTCGCCAAAAAGACCCAGAACTGGACGAAAAACCTCCAGCGGGACATGTATCTTCAGGAAGCGGTAACAGTAGCTTCACAAATGAAGTAGACTGCATCACTCAATCAAAATAAAAACCACCGGAAGCGGTGGTTTTTTTGGCTTCATTTGACTGATGACAGAATACAATGCCTAGATTTCACGGTTGAGTATGCGAAATCTGCCACTGAGCAAGAAACTGTTTTATTTATCTGCAAACTGAGATACATTTGTATTACTATTTTTAAAAGAATGTCAAGAAAAAGTTTTGTAAATATATTTTGGATCTCGCTTGCGTCGGGATTGTTCTTTTTTACTTTTTTCAGCCCGGATAAAACATTTGAAAACTTCCTCTTTTATGTACTGACTTCCGTGTTCTATACATTTGTTTTGGCTGTAGGGAACGGTGTCGTCAACGATTTTCTAAATAAAAGATATTCGTGGGTAGCACAGACGAGAAAACGAACAATTTATGGCGTAATCGCGTTGTTGATCACCAATTTCACGCTTGCCTATTTCTGCAATTACACAGTCTTTGTCGTGGTTAAAGGGATGTCGATTGAACAGTTTTTCTCAGCCGAAATGAACTTTAACAATTGGTTTATTGTGAATGTGGCTCTTTTAATTTCGGCCGTGCTCCATGCAAGGGCCTTTATGGAAGAATGGAAAAAATCTACCCGTAAAGAAGTTGTAGAGCAGAAACTCATCGCAAAATCTGCCAACGCGCAGTTCGAAAGTTTAAAGAACCAGCTCGATCCCCACTTTCTGTTTAATTCTCTTAATGTCCTAAGTGCACTGATCGATGAAAACCCGGAGCAGGCGCAGAATTTCACGGCTGCGATGTCTAAGATTTACCGTTACGTGCTCGAACAAAAAGATAAAGAACTCGTTACCGTGGAAGAAGAACTCGATTTCGCGAGAACCTATTGCGAACTGCTTGAAACCCGCTTTGAGGACAGCGTAAGTTTTGGATTTGACGTAAATGCCGAGGTACTGAGGTCTTATGTGGTTCCGCTTTCGCTGCAGCTGCTGTTAGAAAACTGCATCAAACATAATTTCGCGACCACGCAAAAACCTTTGAACGTAAAGATCTATTCAGACGGCGGTTTTCTGCTGATCGAAAACAATATGCAGACGCGCGAGCAGGTGAAAGAAAGTGCCGGAATTGGCCTCTCGAATATTGTACAGCGGTATGCGCTGCTGACTTCCCAAAACGTATTTATAGAAAAATCAGCGGATTTCTTCCGCGTCAAAATTCCAATATTAACAAAAAAAATTACAGCGATGAACACACAAACTTCCGATGAAACAGTTGCGTATGAGCGCGCATCAAAGAGAGTAAAAGAACTGAAAGGGTTTTATGGCAACCTCATTTCGTATTGCCTTGTAATTCCTTTCCTGATCTTTGTTAATCTGTACACCGTGCCTCAATACCACTGGTTTTGGTGGCCAATGTTAGGCTGGGGAATTGGTCTTGCTTCTCATGCTTTTCAGGTTTTCGGAATTGGCCGCAATTGGGAAGAGAAACAGATTCAGAAAATTTTAGAGAAAGAAAAACGGGTCAAATAATTTAACGATGGAAACCTATAACGATGAGAACATAAAGTATCTCGAGGCCAGAAGAAGGATGAAAGAAATCAAAGGATTTTATATTCACTTTTTCATTTATCTGTTGATTAATTTATTTACCATGATGCAGTTTTTAATGACAGCTGCACGCGGCACCGATCTTAAACAAGGCGTAAATTTATATAGCGGTGTGCTGGGGGGAATTGTAATTATAATACACGCCGTGAGCATATTCCTTCCCGGAATTAAAGAATGGGAATGGAAAAAAACCAGAGAACTAATGAAAACCAGCAACAATGGAAGATTTTAACAGTAACGACCGCAAATATCAGGAGGCTAAAAAACAGGTTAAAGCAATTAAAGGGTTTTATATTCACGCCGCAGTTTATATCTTAGTAAACCTGTTCATCGTGGCCCAGAATGTGAAAGGTGGCGCAAGTGCGGGTGATATGGATAATTACTGGACGGCCATCTTCTGGGGTATCGGGCTGCTCGCCCACGGCATCGGAGTGTATGTACCGAAGTTCATTCTGGGCAGGAAATGGGAAGAACAGAAAACCCGCGAACTGATGGATAAATACAAATAAACAGGTGCAAAGAAGGAGATGATAAAAACTATAATTATTGAAGACGAAAAACCGGCGGCGCGTAAACTGTTGCGTTTATTAAGCTTATTTTCTGAATTAGAGATTGTTGCGACGTTACACTCAGTGGAAGAGAGTGTCGCGTGGTTACAACAGAATGAACATCCGGATCTAATATTTTCAGATATTGTGTTGGGCGACGGTTTGTCGTTCGATATTTTCGAGAAGGTTCCCACCAGGAGTTTTATGATCTACACAACCGCCTTCGATCAATACACGCTGAAGGCATTTAAATTAAATTCAATTGATTATCTGCTGAAGCCGATTTCGGAAGAAGATCTGCGTAAAGCGGTTGAAAAACACAAAAGTTTCCTGCCGAGCGAACGGCCGCACAATATGCAGGAAATCAAGTCTTTAATTAAAGAGGAAAAGCAGAAACTCTCGCGGATTTTGGTGAAGATCGGCTACAATCTGAAGATTATCCAGACGCACGAAGCATCATGCTTTTTCAGCGAGAATAAAATTGTGTACCTGCAGACCAAAGAACGCACGTACCCAACTGACTTTACGCTCGACGAACTTGAAAACCTTGTCGACGAAAGCAAATTTTTCCGCGTAAACCGCCAGTTCATCATCAATTCAGACTGTATAAAAAACATCCATACCTCGCCCTACTATAAAATTGAACTTGAGTTTCAGCCCGAAATGGAAATAACGGTAAGCCGCGACAGGGTGAAAGATTTTAAAGAATGGTTGTCAAAATAAAAAAAAGCGCCGAAAATAGACGCTTTTTTTTATAATTTAAACCGTACGCTACGAAAGAGCGTCCGCTCCTGCTTTGGCAACTTTATGGTCATTATCAACAGAATCTCCGGAAACGCCGATTGCGCCGATGATCTCACCGTCAGCATCCTTAATGCAAACGCCTCCCGGGAAAGTAATTAAACCACCATTTGAATGTTCAATCTGATACAGTGAGCCACCGGGCTGCGACAGTTTTCCGATTTCGCCGGAGTCCATATTAAAATATCTGGCGGTTCTAGCTTTCTTCTGTGCGATATCGATTGAGCCCAACCATGCGCCGTCCATATGTGCGAAAGCGATGAGGTTCGCGCCGGAATCTACAATTGCGATGTTCATCAAAACACCCATTTCTGTAGCTTTTGCTTTTGCAGCTGCTACCGCTTTTTCAGCATTTTCTAGTGTAATATTCATATTGCTCTTTTTTTTAAAGATATAAAATATTTCCTAATTGACGAAAAATGAGGGTTTTACGCTGAGTAGGTTTTACGAAATCACGCCACTTCCCAACAGTTCGTCTTCCATGTACCACGCCGCAAACTGGCCTTCAGCCACCGCCGATTGTGGATTTTCAAACTCTATAAAAAGACCTTCCTCAAACTGGTAAAGCGTTGCTTCTTCCAAAGCCTGGCGATAGCGGATACGCGCCTGCACTTTCATCGTTTCGCCGTTTAGCAAACGTAAATCCTCGCGAACCCAATGGATCTCAGACGGATCTATTTTTAATGCAGTCTGGTAAAGTCCCGGGAAATTTTTCCCTTCACCCACGAAAATGGTGTTCGTCGGCATATCGCGCGAAATAATAAAACATGATTCCTTATGTCCGCCGATTCCCAAACCTTTGCTTTGGCCGATCGTAAAATAGTGCGCGCCCTGGTGTTTTCCGATGATTTTCCCGTCAGATTCCTGATAAGAATTTTTTGTGGACAGAAACTTCAGTTCTTCAAGTTTTGTCGCAAATTGCGGTTTTTCGGCCGTAAGTTCAGGAAAATCTTTGAAAATTTCAACAATTTTGCCTTCTTTCGGTTTAAGTTGCTGCTGAAGAAATGTTGGCAGACTTACCTTACCAATAAAACATAATCCCTGCGAATCCTTTTTATCCGCCGTAACCAAACCGATCTCCTTTGCAATTTCGCGCACCTCAGGTTTTGTGAGTTCACCAATCGGAAACAGAGATTTAGATAACTGATCCTGGCTCAGCTGACACAGGAAATACGACTGATCTTTATTGTTGTCTTTACCCGCCAGCAGATGGAACATTTCGTTTCCATTTTCGTCTACGGTAGAATCGACGCGTGCGTAATGTCCCGTTGCAACCTTCTCAGCGCCAAGCGATAAGGCTGTTTTCATAAAGACGTCGAACTTCACTTCGCGGTTGCATAAAACGTCCGGATTTGGCGTGCGTCCTTTTTCATACTCCGCAAACATATAATCAACGATCTTCTCTTTGTAGAGTTCGCTCATATCGATCACCTGGAACGGGATACCAAGTTTTTGCGCCACCATCAAAGCATCATTACTGTCCTCAATCCACGGACATTCATCCTCCAAAGTTACCGATGCATCGTTCCAGTTCCGCATAAAAAGCGCGACCACTTCATGCCCCTGTTTCTGCAGCAAATACGCTGCAACACTGGAATCTACACCTCCAGAAAGTCCAACTACAATTTTCATATGTTCAGTTTATAAAGCATTTCAAGGATGCTCTTTTGTGAGCTGCAAATTTACGATATTAAAAGAACTTTGTGAGGGAGCAGGAAGAGTTGCGCTTCTAACAAAACCCGTCCCGCTGTCCGCTGTATCTTTATCTTTTCGTGAAGAAAAGATAAAGGATGTCGCTACCATCGGGGCTAAAACTTCATTCTGTATCTGTTATCAAAGGCTTCAGTCTCCGATATAGAAATTTTATATCACGGTCATTTTTTGTGAAATAAATCCTATAAATTTGACCGACAGATATTTAAAACCACTAAAATGAAAAATCTGATTGTTCTTACCTTTCTGTTCGCCGGTCTGTTTACTAAAGCCCAAACCGAATCCTCTCCACAAACCCCGAACGCGGAACAGCGCTGGACCTTCGGCGGTTACGCAGGTTTGGGCGGTGCTTTTGGCAATGGTGGCGGAATTTCAGTATATCTTTCACCGCGGGTTGGTTATAAACTCAAGGAAGAGTTAGAGACAGGTCTGGCAGCCAATTTTACGTGGTCAAACTCCAGCTATCACTCCTCCACAATGATTGGTGTGGGTCCGTTTGCGAATTACTATTTCTCACGAAATTTCTATCTGTCCGGTATGTTTCAGCAGTATTTTATCAATCAGAAAAACAAGATCGATAATCTTACCTATTCAGCTGATGAATCAGCGCTTTATCTGGGCGGCGGTTATATGCAAAGACTTGGTGAGCGCATCTATATGCAGATCGGCGGAATGTATAACGTTCTTTATGACCGGGATAAATCCTTTCTTGGCGGTGGTTTTATCCCAAACATAGGCGTCGTTTACGGTTTATAAAAAAGAAAATCTCCCGGATCAAGGGAGATTTTTAGTTTAAAATTTAAGGCTTGTTTGCGAGAAAATATTCGGCCTCGTCCTGTCCCCAGTTCGGGTCTATCGCAGATTTTGCTTTATAGGTTTTGTACTGATCGAGTGATTTCTGAAACGTCTCAAGTCCTTTCGCTTTGCTGCCACCAAACTGTTCGGGCGTATAATAGATGTCTTCAGCTTTCATCAGCGAGATCCGCGGGTTCTGCGCATCCAGTTTTTCGGCCTTCGAAAGTGCCTCGGCTGCCAGCATTCCTTCACTCATAAATCGTTCCTGTGGATTTACCATCATTTTCAATCCGTGAATCATTTTCTGCAGGATGTAATTTTCAGCATTGTCTGCATTCAGGCTCATCGCCATGTCCAGCGATTTCTGTGCTTCAGCGGCGATAGGGTCCAAATCCGCGGTCTTTCCGTCGCGCATCGCGAGTCTCCCTTTCTGGATGGTAGCGAAAGCCGCATAATAATACGGAAGCCATTGGGTTTTTTCTTTGTCACCGATTCTTTTAAAATCGTTGGCTAATGCCGTGAATTCATCTGCGGTCTTCTGCTGTTGTACTTGCGCAATTTTGTCGGTCATCGTTTTTTCGTAAGCTGTCTGCGAAAATGCACTGGCTGACGCGAAAAGGAAAAGGGCTAAAAATAGATTTTTCATGGTTTAATATTTTGGTTGTTTGGTTTTTGATGAAGCAAAGGTATTTTAAACAGATATGCATTAAAATATTATTTCGCCGAAAGGCCGTTTTTATGTTCCGAAGGGTTTTTTACAAATTACCGTCAATCGCGTCCTGCGTTCTGTCGATTCCGAAACTGATGAATGCGCCTATGAAAACAAAGGTATCAGCAGACGGAAGAATTGGCCTGCTGCGAAGACCGTCGTTCGAAAAATTATAGCCATAATTATTCTTCTGCGCCAGTATGTTATTCACCGATAAAACCAGTACTGTAAACGATTTAGCATCTTTACGACCCAAAAACGGAAGGTAGTTCATGCTGAAATTCAAGGCGCTGAAATCTTTTGCTTTTCCCTGGTTGTTCAGATAATAGTCTCCGTTTGTGTCCGTCATGAAATTATAATAAGGTCTGCCCGATGCGTAACTGTAGGAGATATTGAACCCGGTTTTCCAGTCAACCACAAACTTTTTGGCCACGACTGACAGCGTATGTTTCGCCGCAAAATTCGGGAAAAGGCTGCGGTCGTAATTCTGGAAATTTCTTTTAGAATCGAGAAAAGAATAAGAAACCCAGTAGTCAATATTTTTGAGTGATTTCTTATCACGCCAGAAAAATTCGATGCCCTGGGCAAAACCGTCACCGTTGTTGCTGATGGCTACCGGCCTGTAATCTTCAAGGCGCGTCTTGATGAGGTCTCTGTAGTTTTTATAAAAAGCTTCAAGCCTCAGGCTGCGGCCTTCTTCAGATTTCTGAACCTGAAGAATGTAATGCTCGGCACGCTGAAAATTCAGTGGATATTTGCCAATAAACTGGTTTTCAGGGTTCTGGTAGAATATACCGTACGCAAGCGAGGAAGTCCATTTTTTGGAAATACGGTAAGCCAAAGCCGCTCTGGGTGCAAGATTCCAGCGGTCTAGTGCGGCGCTGTGTTCAGTTCGGAGTCCAACTTTTGCCGAAAAGTCATTGCTGAAGCCCAGATCTGTTTCCGCAAAAAGTGACGTGATCTGTTCATCAAAACGGTAATTGAGTGGTGACAGTGCAACGACGGTTTCCTCGCGGGTTTTGTTAAATTCGATTCCTCCGCGTACGGCAGAAATGCGGTTGATTTTTCGTTCCACAGTTGCTTTGGAATTGAAATAATTTCCTTTGCTGTCAATCGAATTCGCATTAAATTCAGCGTTTTCGAAAATATCGTTAAGGCCAATCAAATTTCTGTTGTACGAATAAGAACTGCCAATATTCAGAAGATAATTGCCGAATTTCTGTTTGAAAGATAAATTGTGAAACGTGTTAGTGCCTTTTAATGAGGTCTGGCTGTAATCGGTTTCGGGTTCAAGGCTTTCTTCCTGAATTCCAAGTGTGTTCTCATCGAAACTGCCATAATATTTTAGGATGCCGCCCATTTTATTTTTAATTCTGAAGTTGAAATTGGTGCCGATGCTGCGCGGTGCCTTTATGAAGTCGGTGTTGAACTTCAGGATTTCAGTAACAAGTCCAAGGTTGCTGTAGGCGGCGGAAATACCGAACGACTTTGTTTTTGCATCATCTACATTTTGAAATCCGGCTGACAGAAAGATCGGAGAGATGCCGATATCGACAGAATTCATTTCAGGAAAATCAATACTTTCCAATACCAGAACCGATGAAAGTGCTTGACCGTAGAGCGCCGAGTATCCACCGCTGGAAAACACATTTCCCTTAAAAAGAGAAGTATTCAGCCGGTCCATGGCTTTAAGTCCTGGCACTGAATTCCCGAAAAAGTTGTTCACGAGGTTTCCGTCCATAAAAAATTTAGTCTCGCTGCCCGTACCACCACGGACAAAAAGACCTTCGGTTTCACCCACTTTCTGCACGCCGGGCAGTGTTTCGAGCGCGGAAGTAACCTGACCGTTCGCGCCGGCTGTTGTATAAATGTCGATCGGGGTGAGCAGAACCGTTGCCCTTTTACGGTCGCTGGCTTCGATGGAACCTGCGGAAATTACCACCGCATCAATTTCGGAAATCTGTTCTTTTAAATCTACGTTAACGGTGACCGGTTGATTGTCGATGGTAACTGCTTTTTCAATTTCAACAAATTTGGGATTCGAGAATACCAGGATAAGATTTCCTTTCTCTGAAGTTTCAAAAGTAAACGCGCCGCTTTCGTCGGTTGTGGCGCCGTCGTAAGTGTCTTTCAGTGTAACGGAAATATCTTTCACCCCTTTGTTTTTAAAATTTACTTTTCCCGCAACCGTAATTTGCGCGGTGAGGCTACACGAGAGAATAATTCCGAAAAGGGCAAGTAGCTTCGAGATAATAAAGGTCTGCATGGCTGTTATTTTTATTCAAATGTATTGCGGAATGGCTTTTGCTGAAAAAGATTCTAACCCAACGGCAGGAAATGGCTGCTGAGCGGTCACTTCAATTTTCGGTATCTTTATACATTCAATTAAACCTTAAAAATATATACTATGAAAATCGCAACTATTTCTACTTTGCTTTTCGGATCAGCACTCGCACTTTCATGCGGAACGACGAAAAATTTAGTTATCGAACCTAAAAGTGGCACTGATACGCAGGGAACTGCCAAATTTACCCAACAGGGCAAAAATGTTGAACTCGACCTTAATGTTTATAAACTGACGCCAGGAGCACATGCGGTTCATATCCACGAAAAAGGAGACTGTTCTGCAGCTGACGCCAGTTCCGCGGGCGGCCATTGGAACCCTACGACCGAATCCCACGGTAAATGGGGCCACGATCAGCATCATAAAGGAGATATCGGAAATCTGAATGCGAATCAGCAGGGAACAGCCAGAATTGTATTTAAAACAGACCAATGGTGCCTTGGTTGTGGCGACGAAACCAAAAATATCGTCGGAAAATCGCTCGTGATCCACGCGGCTGAAGACGATTTCAAAACCCAGCCAACGGGAAATGCAGGCGGCAGAGTAGGTTGTATTGAAATTAAATAGATCGTAAATAATCGATAAAACAAAAAAGCGCGTCGTGTTGATGCGCTTTTTTCGTGTTGAATTCCCGGATGATTGTTTACCGGTAATAGGCCTCTAGAAAAGTAAAAAATTCGCTGATGCGGAAAATATTATTGAGTAACAGATAGAAAAATAAGACTAATACTGAGTAATAGAGTACTGATAGTGTTTTCGCAGCGTTTCTGTACGCGTAAAAGAGCCAGCCCAACATCAGAGGAAATACAAAGACGAAGTGCCCGCCGTAGATATACGACGTGTGCAGTCCGAACCTGAAAATAACGTGGATTGCAATATCTACCAGAAAGGAAAGCATCAGAATCTGCACGAATCTTCTCTTAAAGTTCTTTACATAACTCCAGAAAATCAGAAGTACAACGGCCAGAACGAATAAATAAGGAACCCACGAATTATACACTTCCATGAACAGGGCTTTGTATTCGAAACCTTTTCTGTTGTGATAATCGCGGATCTCAAAGCCGGCCAAAAGAATATTTCCACCCAAAAACCACGAACTGACCATGTCCCAAACCGGAATCACTTTGGGTTTCGAGAATTTCTCGAACTGCTCACCGGATTTATTCAGAAAGCTTAAAAATTTGAAATCTACACGGTACAGGAATAGCAGCAGGAAAACCGCAGCCGAAGCCAGTATTCTCAGCATTGTATTCCCGATTTTGCGCCAGTTCCACAAGATATCTTTTTCGAAAAGCAATGGGATATAAACTTTCACAATATTCGTGATTGTGAGTCCACCGACAGAAATTGCCGCAAGAGTGAGAGGAACTGCAAAGATTTTCTGGTCTTTCTTTAGTTTTAACGCGGCGTAATAATTAAATAAAATAAGAAAAAACAGGGTGTACGTATAAGTTTCAGGGGTGAACGACAGCAGGATATTCGTAGAGAAGCACGCGAAAAAAAAGAGCAGCAAAACGGAAATCTTATTGGGTAATCCAATGATGTTTTTCAAGTATTTATAGACCTGAATAAGACTCAGGCTTATCGTGATGTTACTGCACCATGCTAAAACAAGCCTGAAAACATCGTTCTTTTTGCCGTCTGAAAAAAGATAGGCGAATTCGCGGAGCCAGCCGAAAAAGTAATTGGCCAGCGGATGCCGCTCATAGCCACCACCAGTAAGCACAATGGCGCGGTTATCGAAACTGAAATAAGCATCCCACGGAATCCGGTCGTCGAAAATAATTCTGTAATTTAATGCGATATACGTCCCGAAAGTGCCGTAAACACTTAGAAAAATAGCAAACAGCAGCAGTTCTGCCCTAGTTGCGGGAAAGACCGTCTGAACGAAACCGGCCAGTTTCTTTTTTATAACCAATGTAGAGATTTCGGCAAAAGTAATGAAAATCACGAACTGCACGATAATGTAGAGCTACCGCTTTGGTCGTCATAGATCGCAGGTCTTTTCTTCGAGAATTCCGGGAAGAGCTCTTCATAAGGGCTTTCGAGCGCTGTAAGTATTTTGTTGAAGAGATCGCGTTTTCCCTGTTCGAGTTCGGCAATGCGCTCAAATAAAATATAATTTCTGAGGACAAACCTGGGATTTGTTTTTCGCATCAGTTGAAGAGAATCTTCAGGCGTGATGGTGTTTTTTGTTAACCGTGTGCGGTAAGTTTCAATAAAATTTTCAAACAGTTTAAAACTATCGTCTGATACAGGCGAATAAAATACATCGCCGAAGGTAGTTTTAAGGTCATCGCTGCCTGCTGTCATCTCAAGCCTGCTGAAAAATAAAGTATAATCGATTTTCAGATCTTCCATCAATTTCTGCCATGCTGTGAAGAATGAATCGTCGCCTTCGATAAGTTGATCGAAACCAAACTTTGAAGCCATCATTTTATCATGCTTCTTCCAGAAATCATCTGAGAAACCATTTAGAATGTTTTGGAGAATTTCCACATCATTAACAAGCGGAAAGAGTGCTGAAGCCAGTTGCCAAAGATTCCACTGCGCAATTTTTGCCTGGTTTCCAAATGCATAGCGGCGGCCCGGCAGGTCGGTGGTATTGGGCGTGAAATTTAAGCTGTATTCATCCAGAAAAGAAAACGGCCCGTAATCAATAGTGAGGCCGAGGGCAGACATATTATCGGTATTCATTACGCCATGTACGAAGCCGACGCGGTACCATTCAACAATCATATCGGCTGTTCTGCTAGCTATCTGCCGGAATAGTTCTGCATATTTCTGCGGATCATTTGGATCTATCGTCGGGTAATAATTTGAAACCGTGAAATCTGCAAGCTGGCGTAAAGTTTCAATTTCGTCTTGAGCCGCCATCAGCTGAAAATGCCCAAAACGCAGGAAACTTTCGGCTGTACGCACCACCACAGCACCTTTTTCGTCCTGCGGGTTGCCGTTGTACAACATATCGCGTTCCACTTGCTCGCCAGTCAGGGACAGCGAAAGTGCTCTGGTGGTGGGGACACCAAGATGAAACATAGCTTCACTCATTAGATATTCGCGTACCGACGATCGGAGCACCGCGCGCCCGTCTGCATGGCGGGAGTAAGGTGTTGCACCCGCACCTTTCCATTGAAGTTCTGTTTTTTTACCAGCGGCGTTGGTTATTTCACCCGCAAAGATGGCCCGGCCGTCGCCAAGTTGACCCGCCCAGTTACCAAACTGATGACCGGCGTAGGCGGTAGCATATGTTTTAATATTTTCGGGTAATGCGGTTGCGTTCAGAAAGTCCCGGTCAGCATTAGTTTCAATAGGTCCAAGGCCGATTTCATCGGAAAGCTTTTGATTGAAATGAATGAGTTCGGCATTAGCAAAGCCCACAATTTTGGTAGAAGCAAAAAGGACTTTTGGTGTTTGCCGCTGGCGGGTATTTCCGGAAGTGTCTCCGGGAAAAATATAGAGGTATGGCGAAGTGATTTTGTCTAAGTTCATGGTGATTACAATAAAAAAACACTCGGCAAAATACAGGCCGAATGTTTTTATATTTAAGTGCTTTGACGTTTTATTTGTTAAAATCTATTTCGTCACCGCTGTTAAGGTTTTCGTTTAGGTTTTCGTCTTTGGGTGCAGCCCTTGTAGGCGCTCTCTGTGGAGTTTCTACAGTCGGGTTTTTAAGCTCATCCATGGTTTGAAGCCCGCCATCGTCGCCATATCCGCCAAGCCCCTGAAGATCGGCGCAACTGCCGGTCCAGTTGGAAGGTTTGATGAATTTGTCCTCTTTTGTAACGCCGGATTGTGCATCAGCCCAGACCTTTTTCATAAATATGGCCCAGATCGGCAATGCCATTTTCGCACCCTGACCTTCACCAGTGCCTCGGAAGTGCGTTGCCCGGTCTTCCCAGCCGACCCATACGCCGGTAGCGAGGTTCGGTGTAATTCCTATAAACCAACCGTCGGAGTTATTTTGCGTTGTTCCCGTTTTGGCAGCGATTTCAATGCCTTTTTCGACGCCTCTTCTGCCTAATTCGCCGGAAGCCGTTCCGAATTCTGCTACACCTTTCATCAGATCAATCATGGTGTAAGCATAAAGTTCATTCATCACTTCCTTGGTGACGGGTTTCACTTCTTTTATAACGCGCCCGTTGGCATCTTCAATCCGCCAGATCATTTCGGGTTTTATGTAATTTCCATAGTTCGCAAAGGTACTGTAGGCACCCAACATCTCGAAGATTGTAATATCGGAAGAACCCAGTGCAACAGCGTACTCGTTTGGAATTTCTTCAGTAACACCTAAATCGCGCGCGGTCTGGATCACACTTCGCGGGGTCGTCATTTCAATAAGACGAACCGCAACAGGGTTTTTGGAGTGGGCGAGGGCGTCGCGCAAGGTTAAGCTTCCGCCCGATCCTTCGACCTTCCACGTACCTTTTGTGTAGGTAGCATTTGAAACCGTTGAACACGGCGTCATGCCCAATTTCATAATGGCCGTGGCATATACGAAAGGTTTGAAGGTTGAGCCTACCTGTCTTTTCCCCTGTTTGATGTGATCGTACTGGAAATGTTGCCAGTTAATTCCGCCAACCCAAGCTCTGATTTCACCGGTTCCCGGTACCATCGACATGAGGCCGGCCTGCGCAATCTGTTTATGATAACGGATTGAATCCCACGGTGACATTTCTACTTCTTCCTCACCGTTCCAGGTAAACCTGGAGGTTGGAATAGGTTTTTTAAATTCAATCATAATTGAATCATCAGATACGCCGGCATTTTTAAGCTGCTTATAACGGCCGGTACGTTTCACGGCTTGCATCATTACGCCCTGAATCTGCTTGTCATCAAGAAAATAAAATGGTCGCTGCTTACGGCCGCGCTGTTCAGCATCGAATCTTTTTTGAAGGTCTGTAAGGTGTTCTTTTATAGCTTCTTCTGCGTAAACCTGCATTTTTGAATCTAGAGTCACGTAGATTTTGAGACCGTCTTTAAACAGATTTAATGTCTTACCGGTTTTCTTCTCGTAATCTTTAAGATACCCGTCAATTTCCTTTCTTAAGTAGAATTTATAATACGCAGAATAACCTTCGTCAATCGATTTCACGGGATGATAATCGAGCGTTATTGGTGTTCCGATGGCTTTCGTGAAAGTTTGCTGATCGATGTAACCTGTTTTTAGCATTTGGTCCAATACAACATCACGCCGGTTTTTCGCGCGATCCATGTTTCGCATCGGATTGTTTTTGACAGGATTCTCCAGCATTGCAACAAACATTGCTGCTTCGGGAAGTGTAAGTTGTGATGTCGGTTTATTGAAATAGATTTTTGAAGCCATTTCAATCCCGTTCGCATTATAAAGGAAATCGAACTTATTAAAATATAAAGTGATGATTTCTTCTTTGGTATAGCGTTTCTCTAAACTTACGGCCACAACCCATTCCTTCAGTTTCTGGAAGGCGCGCTCAACTTTGTTCCGTGAAACACGATCAGTAAAGAGCAGTTTGGCAAGTTGCTGGGTAATGGTTGAACCACCGCCCCGTTGTCCGCCATAGACGACGGCTCTTGCAACCGACTGTAAATCAATTCCTGAGTGTTCTTTGAAACGTTCATCTTCTTTAGCCTGAAGTGCGTAAATAAGGTAAGGCGGAAGCTCTTTATAAGTTACCGGCTGGGTTTTTTCTTTTTCGAATTTGCCCAAAAGTCTACCATCTGAAGCGTATATTTCTGACGCTACGTAGATATCCGGATTTTCAAGTTCCTTCACATCGGGCATGCTGCCTAAAAAGCCCTGCGACACTGCGAAAAATAAAGCAGCGATGCCTAGAACAGCTGCAATAAGCGCCATCCAGACGAATTTAACCCATCTTCTCCAGCCGCGGCTCTTCACTTTTGTAGGCGGAAGCGGAAATTTCTGCTGAGGCTTGCTTCCTGAAGTTTTTTTCTTTTCCATAAATGATGTTACGGTTTCGGCGTTTCTATCTTTACGCCAATATCTTCAATTCCTTTCAGACTGTCGGTTCGCATGGCCTGGGTGATGCCAATGGTATATCCGCCGTTTCGGGGAAATTTATAATTGAGTTTGTACTGGAACATAATTTCTTTGGTATCCCCAAAACCTTTGCCCAACCAGGTCCCATCGGGTTGCGCCAAAATGTAGTTCAGCGTATCCGTTCTCATCACAGATTTGCTCTGGTGTTCGTTCATTTTAACGATCAAACGGATGTTGCTGTAGGGATACTCATTATTGTTCCTTACGACAAATATAATGTTTTTAGGAGTTTGTGCATCGGCAATCTCAAAGCTGAATTTCTGTTCAGCTTTCTTACCCCAGTTTCCGTCAAGATTTTTCATATCTACCGTATCCGAACTGCTGCCGCAGGACGAAAATATCAGCAAAATAATAAGCGCTGGCCACAGTTTATGCACGGTCATCACGTTTTGGCTGAAATTTTTTCTTGAATTTTTTAGGTCGGGGCTCGCCAGTCTGCTGGTTTTGCGGCTGATTCTTTTCAGCTGGATTTCTGCGTGATTCGGCAGGTTTTCCGTCCGCGCGGTTGCCGGGTTTATGGTTCGGATTGTTTTTCTGTTTTTTCCGGTTTTGGTTTCCGGAATCTTTGTGCTTCCGCTCAAAACGGTCAACACTGCTCTCCTGAATAAGATCCACCGATTTCACGGGTGCATCATGCTTTTGGAGGTCTTCGAGCGGTGAGCACTTTTCGCCTTTCTTGTTCTGGGCGATAAGGGTTTTAACATCAGCGACGTCCAGATCATACCATGCCATTGAACGCTCCATATAGGCAAACCACATTTTCTTTTTGAAAACGTCAATTTTAATACAGAATGCACGTCCTTTTTCGGTGTCGAGGGTAGTGGATGAAGGCGGAAAATCGCTTAATGCATCAAGATAGCTGTCGAGTTCGTAGTTTAGGCAGCATTTAAGTTTTCCGCACTGTCCCGCTAATTTCTGTGGGTTGATGCTAAGTTGCTGATAACGTGCAGCGTTTGTATTAACGGAGCGGAAATCCGTTAGCCATGTAGAGCAGCACAACTCGCGGCCACATGAGCCGATACCTCCAACTTTTGCAGCTTCCTGGCGGAAGCCGATCTGTTTCATATCAATTTTTGTGCGGAAAGTCGCAGCAAATTCTTTAATCAGCTGGCGGAAATCCACGCGCGTTTCTGAGGTGTAATAAAATGTGACTTTAGCACCGTCGCCCTGATACTCAACATCAGTGATTTTCATGTTGAGGTTCAGCGCATAAGCTATTTTTCTGGCCTGAATTTTAACACTTTCTTCCCTCGCGCGGGCGTCGTGCCATACTTCAATGTCTTTCTGATTGGCTAAGCGGTAGATTTTCAGGGGATTATCTTCAGTGAAATATTTCTTTTTCATCTGAATTTTCACTAACTCCCCAGTAAGGCTTACTACACCTATATCGTGACCCGGGCTGGATTCTACTGTGACTACACTCCCCATATGGAGTGGCAAATTATGTACGTTTTTATAAAAACATTTACGATCGTTTTTGAATCTTACCTCCACGAAATCGCACTGCGATCCTGAGGGGTTACTGATATTCGAAAGCCAATCGAAAACGCTTAATTTATAGCTGTTCCCGCAGGTATTTACATTTTCACAGCCACTCGCGGATTTCGTTCCGCACGAGTGGGAAGAATCGCCGGATGTTTTGCATCCACAACTCATATTATTTTGATTATATCATGCAAATTTAGCATATTTTTTTTTGGCATTGCCCGCTTACACCAGGCCGCATCAAAAATACCAATATTTTAGTGAAATTTATGTAGAGTTATGAATAATTCATTAAAGTGAAAATTATTATGCAAATCATATAATTTAAATCTCGCTATAATTTGCTGCTTTTGAGGTTTCCCTTTAAACTAATCAAAAAACCAAGAGTACATAAAAATGTTTCCGAATGCCCTATTAATACGGACTTTCATTGGGTTTTGCACTCATGTTTTTTTAAACAGGACGTACCGAATTGCAATTGTTTAAAATAATTTATGAAGAATTAACATTTGTTTAAAAAATAATTTTATATTTGGGACATTAATAATAATTTTTATGAAAAAACTAGTTGTATCAACAGCACTTTTAGCCGGCATGCTTGCGCAGGCGGGAGGCTTCAGAGTTTCTTTGCAAGGCGTGAAGCAACTTGCGATGGCACATACAAGCGCGCACACAGAGGACGCGAGTGTAGCATTCTTCAATCCGGCGGGAATCTCGTTTATCCCCAGCAAACTGAGTGTAGCAGCGGGTGGCTTTGGTATTAATTCAGAAATCACCTACCAAAATAGCTCAACGCTTCAGTCTTACTCTACCGACAACCCATTAGGGACACCAATTTACGCTGCGGTAGCTTATAAGGTTCTTGATAATGTTTCTTTAGGTTTCAGTTTTGCGACGCCTTTCGGAAGTACAGTAGCATGGCCGGAAGACTGGTCAGGACGCGAAATCGTACAGGAGATTAAACTTCAGGCATTTTATTTCCAGCCAATGGTTTCATTTAAACTTGCGCCATGGGTGTCGGTTGGTGGTAGCTATATTTATGCAAAAGGTACTGTAGACTGGACCAAAGCAGTTACACAACTTGGCGGAACGTTAAACATTAAAGATGAGGAAGCATCAGGCCAGGGATTTGGTTTAGGATTCTACTTTAAACCAACTGAAAAGCTGGATGTTAGTATTGCTTACCGCTCGCCGGTAGACATGGAAGCTAAAAACGGAGTTGCTTCATTTGACATTTCTTCAGCGCTTTACCCTAACGTAGGATTAGATGCAAACGGACAGGATAACTTTACAGCGGTTTTGCCACTGGTTGATGAATATACAATTGGTGTAACTTATAGAGTGACTCCGAAATGGCAGGTTTCAGGAGATTTCAATTACAGCGGCTGGGACCGTTACGGAAGTTTAACGCTGGATTTCGAGAACGCACCGGCAGGAAATCAGCCAAACGACCCTACAATTTTGGTTAACCCAAAAAATTTCAAAAGCACCCGCACCTGGAGAGTTGGAACACAGTATATGGTTACCGATAACTTCGCAGCAAGATTGGGTTATTATTATGATGAGTCGCCGTACACGGATAACAACTTTATCCCGGAGACACCATCATTCAACGCAAACGTGATCACCGGCGGTATTGGTTATAAGTGGAACGGCCTTGGTATCGACCTGTCAGGAGGCTATAACTTCCAGACCCCAAGAACGGTTAACAATGAGTACTTAGATTTTTACGGACAGGCAAAAGCTAAAGCATACTATTTCGGTTTAGGCTTATCTTACAACGCATTTTAAGAATTATTAGAATTATGAAAAGAATATTAATTTCAACAATAGCAGTTTCGGCTTTATTTTTCAATATAAGCTGCGACACAGATTTTGATCAGGACGTGAACGACGTGGTCGTTACAAGCGGGGAAGCCGACTTCTCTAAGTATGTAGCTTTAGGAAACTCCCTCACTTCGGGATACCGCGACAACGCTCTCTACATTGATGGACAGAATGAATCTTACCCGGCCATGCTTGCGCAGCAGATGCAGCTTGCAGGAGGAGGCGCTTTCAAGCAGCCTTTAATGCCGAATAATACCGGCGGTTTCACTAATTTACCGGGGTTTCCTGGCAAATATGTTCTTTCAGTGGTTAACGGAGCCTTATCTCCCGGACCTACTGCTCCCGGTGCGGCGTTAGATAACATTACTCCGGCCGGTCCATACCAAAATATGGGTATTCCGGGTGCGAAATCGTTCCACTTGCTTGCACCGGGCTATGGCAGCCAGGCAGGTTTAGCGAATGGTACTGCAAACCCTTATTTTGTGAGGTTTGCTTCTTCAGCTACCACATCAGTAGTGGCAGACGCAATGGCTCAGGCGCCAACGTTTTTCTCTCTCTGGATCGGAAATAACGACGTCTTAGGTTATGCAACTTCAGGCGGCGACGGATCCAACCCGATTACTTCTGAAGCCATGTTCACTCAGGCGTATAACGGTTTGGTCGCTACTTTAACTTCTAACGGAGCAAAAGGGGTAGTGGCAAACATCCCTAATGTAACTGCAATTCCATTCTTCACCACGGTTCCTTACAACCCGGTTCCTTTGGATGCTGCATCCGTTACCACTCTTAACCAGCAGGTTTTTGGTCCGCTGAAGCAGATTTTAACTGCTTACGGACAAGGAAGCAGACTTAACTTAGTTACCGCTACCCAAAACCCACTTCTTTTGAAGGATGAATCTCTTGCAGATCTTTCTGCTCAAATTACAGGAGCATTAGCAGCAGCGGGCGTTCCGGCTCAGCAGGCTGGTTTGATGGGTCTAATTTACGGACAGGCAAGACACGCCACATCAGCAGATCTGATCCCTTTAACGACCAGTTCAGTTATTGGCACTGCACCTACTTCACCATATGCAGTGGCACCGTTCAACAAATATGGAGTTACCTTCCCACTTGATGACAAACATGTGTTAACCGTTACTGAAAAAACCGAAGTGTTAACAGCAACTGATAGCTTTAATGCAGTGATCAAAGCAGCAGCTACGGCGAAAGGTCTGGCATTTGTTGATGCTAATGCAAAAATGATGGAGCTTTCTAAGTCTTCAGGTTTGCAGTTCGACGGCGTGAAGTATACCGCGACATTTGTTACAGGAGGAACTTTCTCACTGGATGGCGTTCATCTTACCGGTAGAGGATATGCACTTATTGGTAATGAATTCATCCGGGCCATTAATCAAAAATACAAATCTAATTTACCAATGGTAAATGTGAACAGTTATTCGGGTGTGACCTTCCCTTAGAAATCTGTTTAAAAATAATTTTTAATAAAACCACTTGATTCGTCTGGTGGTTTTATTTTTTTAAATTTGCACATCCAAAAAAAACTGAAAATGGCTGAACAACCAAGTTATCTCTTTTCGACGCGAACAAGTAAAGTTTTAGCCGAGAAAATTGCTCAACACTACGGGCAGGAAATGGGCAAAATTAATTTCCAGGAGTTCAGCGACGGCGAATTCGAGCCTGTTCTGGACCAATCTGTGCGCGGCGGCCGTGTGTTTTTAATCGGCTCTACCTTTCCGCCAGCCGACAATCTTCTCGAACTACTTTTAATGATTGATGCTGCGAAAAGGGCATCAGCCAAAAGCATCACCGTAGTTCTTCCATACTACGGGTTGGCACGTCAGGACAGGAAAGACCAGCCAAGAGCGCCTATCGGAGCGAAACTCGTGGCTAACTTACTCACTGCAGCAGGTGCTACAAGAGTGATGACGATGGATCTGCATGCAGACCAAATCCAGGGCTTCTTCGAAATTCCGGTAGATCATCTTTACGCTTCCACACTGTTTATCGATCATATTGTTTCTTTAAATCTGGAGAACCTTACGATCGCTTCTCCCGACATGGGCGGCGCCAAAAGAGCTAAAAACTACGCAGGCCACCTCAGTGCTGAAGTGGTGATCTGTTATAAAGAAAGAAAAAAAGCCAATGTAATCGAGGAAATGTTCCTAATCGGGGATGTTGAAGGCAAAAACGTGATCCTCATCGATGATATGATCGACACTGCCGGCACCCTCTGCAAGGCCGCAGACATTCTTGTGGCAAACGGAGCGAAAAGCGTGCGCGCAATGGCTTCACACGGTGTTCTTTCAGGAAAAGCCTACGAAAATATCGAGAATTCCCAACTTTCTGAAGTAATTGTAACAGACAGTATTCCCATCAAAACCCATCTATCTTCGAAGATAAAAGTGCTGAGCTGCGCAGAACTCTTCGCCGATGTGATGAAAATGGTGCACGAGAACAAATCCATCAGTGACAAATTCATTATTTAATTTAAAATTTCTATCTTTGCACCCTTAAAATTTAATTAATTATAATGAAATCAATTACAATTCAAGGTACAAAAAGAGAAAACGTGGGCAAAAAGTCTACTAAAGCTTTACGTGATGCTGAATTAGTTCCTTGTGTTGTTTACGGAGGCGCCGAAACCCTTAATTTTTCTGCTGAAGAAAGATCTTTCAAAGGTTTGGTATATACTCCTGAAGCACACACGGTATCTATTGAGGTTGACGGAAACACCATTCCTGCCGTACTTCAGGACATCCAGTTTCACCCGCTTACCGATAAGATTCTGCACGCAGATTTCTATCAGCTGGACGAAAACAAACCAGTAGTAATGGAAGTTCCTGTAAGACTTACAGGCCGTTCTAAAGGTGTTGTTGCCGGTGGTGCAATGCGTCAGTCATTCAGAAAACTGAAACTTAAAGCACTTCCTGCTAACCTACCGGACGAAATCGTGGTAGATGTTACGCCACTTAAAATTGGGAGCAAACTCTATGTGGGCGATATCCCAACAGAAAATTTCACATTCATGCACCCGGATAACGCGGTAGTTGTGGCAGTGAAAATGTCTAGAACTGCAAGTAAAGGCGGTGCCGCTGCAGATGATGACGAAGAAGAAACAACTGCAGAGGGCGAAGCTCCGGCAGCAGAAGAAACTTCAGCAGAGTAATATCCGCAGAATAAAAATAGAATCCCGACAGTTAGCTGTCGGGATTTTTTTCTTTAGGAGCAAGCTCAGTTTTCGGTGTCTCCACCACACCACGCGCCCTCACTACTCGCTTCCCGCGTTGAAAAATATGCATTTTTCAACGCGGGAGAGCTCAGACAGGCCGTTCGGTCGCGGCTAGAAGTTTAGGTATTTCCTTTCCCGAAGTCGGCGCTTACTGTTACGCAATATCGCTATATTTAGATATCTAAAAAATGATACAAATGTCCACCGATCCAAGAATTGATGCGTATATTGAAAATTCCGGAAGTTTCGCCCAGCCGATCCTTACCTACCTTCGTGCAGTGATCCATGAAACCTGTCCGGAAGTGGTGGAAGACTGGAAATGGAGCTACCCGCATTTCATGTACAAAGGCAAAATACTGTGCGCATTCATGGCGTTCAAGCAGCACTGCGGTTTTGGTTTCTGGCTGGAGCAGGAAATGAAAACCATTAAAGAACTCACCAAAAACAGCGAGAGAACACGCATGTTTACGCTTGGCAAAATTAAAAGTATGGAGCAGTTGCCATCTGAAGCGTTACTGAAAGCAGCGATTAAAGAGGCCATGGATCTCACCGATATGGGGGTAACGCTGAAAAGAAACATTCCCGACAAAAGGGAAATTGAGGTTCCTGATTATTTCACCGAAGCACTTCATGCGGATAAGAATGCACTGAAAGTTTTTGAAAACGCTTCGCCGTCATTCAGAAAAGAGTACATCCAATGGATTACCGACGCCAAAACGGACGCTACGCGGACAAAACGTTTAGAGCAGGCGCTCGAATGGATTTCCGAAGGCAAAGGACGCAACTGGAAATATGAAAAGCGGCCATGAAATTACATAGTGCGCTTATTCGAAATCTTTTAAAATCGCATACAGCAGGTGCGTTGGCAGGCCCATCACGGTGTAAAAACTTCCGTTGATCTTCCGGATCTTTGCCATGCCGAGCCATTCCTGCACACCATAACTTCCTGCTTTGTCGAATGGCTTATAATTTTTGATATAGAAATCTATTTCTTCGTCGGAAATGTCATCGATTTCCACATCGGCTACATCAGTTGCGGTAACGGTTTCCTCGTTATTTCTGACGGTAATTCCCGTATAAACCTGATGGGTTTTCGAGGATAACCTGCGCAACATCGCTTTAGCTTCCGCATGATCTTTTGGTTTCCCCAAAACTTCAGTCCCGACTGCCACAATGGTATCAGCAGTAATTACAACTTCGCCCGGCGCAAGTTTCCGGAAGGCATTCGACTTTAATTCTGAAAGATAGGCAGCGATTTTATCAACTGAGAGGCCTTCGGGATATATTTCATCACAGTCTGCAGAAACCACTTCGAAAGTAAACCCCAGGCTTTGCAGCAATTCTTTTCTGCGCGGTGAACCGCTCGCTAGTAAGATTTTCATTTTTTTATCCGTTTTGCTAGACGCTTTTCGTGTCGTCTTCGTGCCATTTTCCCTGTATCTTCATCACCTGTTCTATAACATCACGCACTGCTCCCTTTCCGCCGGAAATAGGTGAGATATAATCGGCAACGGCTTTTACTTCAGGCACCGCATTTTCAGGGCAGGTTGAAATACCTGAGGCGCGCATAATGCTCATGTCCGGTAAGTCATCTCCCATTGTGAGTATTTCATCGTTCTGAAGATTGTATTTTAACCGGAACTCCTCATATTTCTCAAGCTTCTGCGAAATTTTTGCGTAATAGTTGGTGATGCCCAGATAATGGATCCTGTTTCTAACTGAGGGATCGTCGCCACCCGTGATTACGCAGATGTCATAACCGTTTTTGATGGCTTTCACCACTGCATAACCGTCCAGAACATTCATCACGCGGCACATGCTTTTGTCCGGCATCAGATACACGCTGCCGTCTGTAAAGACACCATCTACATCGAAGACAAACGCTTTTATGTTTTTTAGTTTAGATTTATAGCTCATACATCTTTCTTATCGATTCGTTCATCGTGCGGTAAATTTTGAGGTGATCTTCATCGGTGATCAGGTTTTCATGCATCTCCAAAACCCTGAGGTCATCCCGCACCGCGGGTCCTGTTTGTGCAAGTTTAGGTTCGATGCTGTAGATTTTAGTAGTGGTTTCTGAAATTAAGGGCAGAAAATGATTAAACGGAATATCCTGAGAATCGGAAATTTCTTTTGCGCGCGCGTAAAGATGATTAACGAAGTTACACGCGAAAACGGCTGTCAGATGCAGATATTTTCTTTTTTCATACGTGGATTTCATCACGTTTTTAGAAATCCGGGATGCCAGGTTCGTCATCATTTCTAAATCAGCGGCGTGATCACTTTCAATAAAAAACGGAATTTCAGAATAATCAAGCGATTTGTATTTCGAGAACGTTTGTAGCGGATAAAAACTTGCTTTGCGGTAATTTCCGGCCAGGATTTCTTTTGGAAGCGAACCCGAAGTATGCGCGACTACACAGTTTTCGGCAGTGATTATTTTTGAAACTTCTGCCACGGCGTCGTCTTTCACCGCAATCAGATAAAAATCTGCATCAGCAATGGCGGAGGTAGAAAACGGAATATTAAAATCCCGGGAAATCTCATTTACTTCATGCTCATTCCGGCCAAAAATCTGCGAGATCCCGATGTTCTTTTCATGAAAGGATTTAACCAGATGGTAGGCTACATTACCCGAACCGACGATTACGATTTTCATTAATTTTTATTAGCAACAAATATAATTCTTTTTGCTTTGGACTAAAAATTGAAACACTATCTTTAACTTTCAGTTCCATTTAACATCAAAATACTGAACGCGTCTCAATGAAGATTAAGGAGGAAGAAATTATCAGGCTGATGTCGGGCGAAAAAACCCGTGAAAAGGGCGTTCGCATGATGATGGACGCGTATCAGAGCAGATTGTACTGGCATATCAGAAGGATAATTGTGGATCATAGTTTGGCGCAGGATGTTTTGCAGGATTCCTTCATTAAAGCTTACCAGAATTTCCATCAGTTCAAGCAGGACAGCCAACTTTACACCTGGCTTTACCGCATTGCGACAAATGAATCGCTTCAGCAGCTTAACAAACTGAAGCGCATGCAGAAAACCGATGAGGACCCGGAATATTACCTGCAGAATATGGTGGCAGATAATGTATCCCCCGAAGCCGAAGATATCCAGATTTTGCTTCAGAAAGCCATACACTCATTGCCTGAAAAGCAAAAGCTGGTATTCACGATGAGGTATTATGAGGAGTTGCCTTACGAAGATATGTCACAGATTTTGGATATGTCCGTCGGCACCCTCAAGACCAATTATCATTATGCCAAGCAGAAAGTAGAAGATTATATTAAACTGAATTACAACGATAAAACGTAACTAAGATGGCAACATTTTATTACAGATATAAAGATGAAAGATTTTGATATTGAAAAATTAGAACGTAAAAATATTTACACCGCACCCGAAAACTTCTTTTCGGAAATGCAGGCAAACGTTCTTCAGCAAACCATCCCGCAAAAAAAGGGTAAAATAATAAGTCTTAATTGGGCGTACGCAGCCGCCGCGGCAGTGGCGCTGATCTTCGGTTCCACCTTTTTAGTAGGCGAAGATGAACCCCAGGCTGATTTTGTAGCACAGAACGCGCCTAAAACAGAAGCAGTTCCGGTTTCACAACCAAAAGAAGCAACAATTGCGTATAAAACTTTAGCTGAGGATTTAACTTCCGTAACCGCGGATAATCAAAAAGTCAACGCAGCACCACCGAAAACTGTTGCAAAAGCGAAGACGGAAAAAATTGAAACTCCCCGGGTAACCGCTCCAGCCCCTGAAGTGCAGGTAGATCAGATTCTTGCAAACATCACTTCAGCAGAACTGGCAGTTTTAGCGAGAAATGTAGAACAGGATGTATATCTTGATTTGTATTACTAAAAATTAAATTTGAAATGAAGAAAAGTCTGTTTATACTCATCACGGTCTTATTCGGTAGCGAAAGCTTCGCGCAGGAGTTGAAATACGACTGGAAAACCATGAAGCCGGAACAGCGGAAAGAACTCATCCAGCAAATGAATCCGCAGCAACGGATGAAACTGCTCAACGAGTTTCGCGAAAATATGATGGTATCAGAACTGGAAGTTCCACAGACCGACCAGACCGAATTTAAAAAACTCTACGCCGAGTACCAAGACAGGCAAAACGCTATAAAGAGCAAATTTAAGGCAGCCGAAGATTACGAAAATATGAGCGACGCCGAAGCCAGAAGACAGGTAGAAGAAAGTTTCGTAATTGGCCAGCAACTATTGAATAACAGAAAAGCATACGCCGAGAAGTTCATGAAAGTGATAAAACCACAACAGGTTTTGCAGATGTTTCAAACCGAAGGCAAAATGCGTAACAAAATTTTAGATAAAAAAGACGGGCAACCTAAACAAGGCCCGCAGAGCAGGCGACCATAATAGTTTATTTTTTTAATGTTTGAGCGACCTCTACAGTTTTTTGTAGAGGTCGTTCTTTTTTTTGGCGATCCCCGCCAGCACACCAGCCATCACGGGGCCGGGCTATCCACTGCAACGCCGTCTCGTCTCTAGACGAGACGGGGTTTCCGTTTCTATCCCTATCGCGGTGCGCGCCTGAAACTTCCCGAAAATTTCCGCAAAAAAACACTAAATTTGCGCACTATCAAGAATCTTAATGAAAAACATACGAAACTTTTGCATAATTGCACATATTGATCACGGAAAATCCACGCTTGCAGACCGCCTTCTGGAGTATACGAACACCGTAACTTCCAGAGAATTGCAGTCCCAGACCCTGGATGATATGGATATCGAAAAAGAACGCGGCATCACGATCAAGTCTCACGCGATCCAGATGGATTATGAGCTTAATGGTGAGAAATTCATCCTCAATCTGATCGATACACCCGGCCACGTCGATTTTTCATACGAAGTTTCGCGCTCCATCGCTGCCTGCGAAGGCGCGCTTCTTATTGTAGATGCCGCACAAAGCATTCAGGCTCAGACGATAAGCAATCTTTATCTTGCGCTTGAAAATGATCTTACGATCATTCCAATCCTCAATAAAATCGATCTTCCTTCTGCAAATCCAGAAGAAGTAACCGACGAAATAATGAACCTTATTGGCTGCGATTACGAAGACGTTTTACGCGTCTCCGGAAAAACGGGTGAAGGCGTTCATGAACTTCTGGAGCACATCGTTAACCGCATCCCGGCTCCGGTCGGAGATCCTGATGCACCGCTTCAGGCATTGGTTTTCGACTCGGTTTATAATCCATTCCGCGGGATCGAAGCCTACTTCAAAATCGTAAACGGAAGCATCAAAAAAGGTCAGCGCATTAAGTTTATGGCAACCGGAAAGATGTACGAAGCAGACGAAGTGGGAACTTTAAAACTTAAACAGGCTCCGAAAAAAGAAATTATGACCGGCGATGTTGGTTATATTATTTCCGGAATTAAAGATGCACGTGAAGTAAAAGTAGGCGATACGATCACCACTTTCGAAAATGGCGCTGAAGCAGCCATCGAAGGTTTCGAAGAAGTTAAACCGATGGTTTTCGCCGGAATTTATCCAATTGAAGCCGAAGATTTCGAAGAATTACGATTCTCACTCGAAAAACTGAGGCTTAATGACGCTTCATTGGTTTTCGAACCCGAAAGTTCGGCCGCGCTTGGCTTCGGTTTCCGTTGCGGATTCCTCGGAATGCTTCACATGGAAATCGTTCAGGAAAGACTCGACCGCGAATTCAACATGGACGTAATTACCACAGTTCCAAACGTTTCATACCACGGCTACACAAAAAGAGAGCCGGAGAAAATGATCCTCATCAACAACCCGTCGGAAATGACGGATCCGATGACGATGGATCGGGTAGAAGAGCCATTCATCAAAGCCTCAATTATCACCAAATCCGATTTTGTGGGTTCTGTAATGACGCTCTGTATCGAGAAAAGAGGCGAAATTGTTACCCAAAATTATTTGACGGCAGACCGTGTAGAAATGGTTTTCAATATGCCGTTAGCGGAAGTTGTTTTCGATTTTTATGACCGTTTGAAATCCATTTCCAAAGGTTATGCAAGTTTTGATTATCATCCGATCGGTTTCCGCGCTTCAAAACTGGTGAAGATGGATATTCTCATCAATGGAGATATGGTCGATGCACTTTCATCGCTGATTCACGATTCCAACGCGTATTATATAGGTAAAAGAATGTGCGAAAAATTGCGCGAACTGATTCCGAGACAACAATTTGATATTGCGGTTCAGGCGGCTCTGGGAGCGAAAGTTATTGCGAGGGAAACCATCAAAGCTTTAAGAAAAGACGTTACCGCGAAGTGTTACGGTGGAGATATTTCCCGTAAACGTAAATTGCTCGAAAAGCAAAAAGAAGGAAAGAAGAAGATGAAGCAGATCGGTAGAGTAGAGGTTCCGCAATCTGCGTTTATGGCGGTCTTGAAACTGAATGATTAAAATTATTTGGGCGCCGTTTTCCGCCTTCCACTCCCGCTTTTTTCTTTTCTGAAAAAAGAAAAAGAGCTCCGTTCAAGTCGGGGCGCAGGTTTCAGCTTCTTAAACCGATATTTTATAATAATACAATTCCTGATCTTTCAGGAATTTTTTATTTATTTTCGTTAAAATTTTTATTAAATGAAGTTCAAATTACTACTGATTTTATTTTCTTCTCATCTGATTTTCGCGCAACAAAAACATGCAACTCCTTACGAAACAGGCAACGGAAACCAAACCGTAACCTATGAGGAAATGGTGAAATATTATGATGATTTAGACCGGAATTTCGAAAGCGTGACCGTGCAGAATTTCGGTAAAGACGATAACGGCGAGCCGATAAAAGTCGTGGTTTTTAATGCCTCAAAAAACAGGAAAAACCCTGTACTCCTGATCAACAACGGAATTCATCCGGGCGAACCCGACGGCATTGACGCGACGATGACTTTGATGCGGGATTTAGCGACCGGAAAAATTAAAGCAAAAAACCTCACCGTGGCCGCGGTTCAATCATATAATATTTCCGGGATGTTGAGACGCGGGAAATACAGCCGCGCCAACCAGAACGGTCCTGAAGAATATGGTTTTCGTGGAAATGCGAGAAACTACGACCTGAACCGAGATTTTATTAAAAACGATTCAGAAAACGCCAAAGCTTTCCAGCAGATCTTCCATCACTTTAAGCCCATTTATTTCATTGACAATCATGTTTCTAATGGCGCAGATTACCAATATTTATTCACCTATATTTCGACGAATAAAGAACGTTTAGGAAAAACTTTGGGAACTTATTTCAATGAAAAAATGCAGCCCGAAATTCTTCAAACTATCGAAAAACAAGGAATTCTCAACACGCCTTATGTCAATATCCACGGCGATTCTCCTGATGAAGGTTTTCCTGCTTTTATGGATTCGCCGCGCTATGCGACGGGTTATACCACGCTTTTCAACACCCTCGGTACCGTTGCAGAAACGCACATGTTAAAGCCTTACAGTGAACGGGTGCGTGCAACATACGAATACATGCTGAGTTCTATCAATTATGTCGCGAAAAATGCTTCTGAAATTCAGAAAAAGATGAGCGAAAGTCTGGCCGGTTATCAGCCCGGGAAGAAATATCCAATTCAATGGAAATCAGACAAAAACAAATTCAAACTGATTGATTTTAAAGGCTATGAAGCCGGAAAAAAAACAAGCGTAGTTTCAGGTAAACCCCGCTTATTTTACGACAGAACGAGACCTTTTACCCGAAAAGTGAAATTTTTTAATGAGTACATCGCCACAAAAGAGATCCGGATTCCGAATTTTTATGTGATTCCGAAATCGGAAAATAAAGTAATTGAATACCTCAAGCGCAACCACATCGAAATGAAAGAGATCGGGCAGGATTCAACGGTGAGTGTTGAACTGTACAGGATTGCCGATTACAAAACAGTGAAAAATCCCTACGAAGGCCATTATCTGCACTACGACACCAAAATTAAATCTGAGATTAAAAACAAGACTTTCCGTAAAGGCGATTTTTTAGTTTCCACAAAGCAGAGCGGCGTAAAATATTTACTGGAAACTTTGGAGCCGGAAGCTACAGATTCTTTCTTTAACTGGAATTTCTTTGATGCGATTTTGGGCCAGAAAGAATATTTTTCAGACTATGTTTTTGAAGATACTGCAGCAGAGTTACTTAAGAATGATCAGGTACTGAGAACTGCGTTTGAATTTGAAAAAATATCAAACGCCGATTTTGCGAAAGACGGCGCAGCCCAACTAGAATGGATTTACAAGCACTCTGATTATTATGAGGGAAGTGTAGGGCTGTACCCCATTTACCGCATCCTTTAAATTTATTTGGGCAGACCTTTTTTTAAGGCAAAATCTGCTCTTTCGACCGCTGTTTTCTCTTTCCAGTTCATATATTTTTCCTTAAAATTCCGCTTCATAAAGTTGTCGAGATTCCGCTGTACGGTGAGATTCCAGATCGATTGCGCTTTCACCGCCCAGGATTTGTCCCACGCTCTGAGCGAGATCGAAAAACTGCCGTCCAGATATTTCATCCAGTGCCAGTATCCGGTTGGCATAAACAGCGTGTCGCCGTGTTCGAGGAAACATTCGATGCCTTCAACGCCTTCTAAAGCGGGAAATTTTTCAAAGTCAGGATTCGAAATATCGTAATCTTCAAGCGCATAAGTAGCCATCGGGAGTTTGTAAAGTCTGTCTTTCCATTTATTATCAAACAGCAGAATATGTTTCCGACCGTTGAAATGCGTGTGGAAAATGTGCGCCATATCGATATCGTAATGCAGAAAAGTGACGGAACCCTTGCCGCCAAAAAACATATTCGGATATTTATCGAGGAAGCCACCCATTAATTCTTTTGGCGCAATGTAATCTTCGAGAAGTTTGGGCGCAGATTTTATGGGATCGAAAAGAAAGATCCGCAGATCGGTCGGCTCATTCTGAATCAGATCAATATAATCGCTGAAATTCATTTTAGCTGCAGAGGAATTTATCGGTGCAGACGGATCAGCTTTAGACGAATCGTAAAGCGGAACTTCCACATTACCGACAGTCTCCTTCATATAATCCATCGTCCATTTCTGGTAAGCCGGCCAGTTTTTCGCCATGTTGCGGATGACGACAGGTTTGCGCGGCTTAAGGTATTTTTTACGGAAATCTTCGTCCGTAATATCATCCACCACATCGATCGGCGTTAAATGAAGTCCCATATATTGTAAGTGTTAATAAACAAAATTATAAAAATTGAGATGCGATCATAAAAAAACATCATTGTTTTTCTCGATAGCAGCATCCCCTGGCGGCTATTTCTGTAACAAACCTGAGTCCAACCGTACTAATGTTTAAAAGTAAATAATAATGAGATATTTTTCGCTTCTGTTCTGCTTACTGTTTATGTCGGTGCTTATAAACGCCCAGACCACAGTTTCCGGTAAAATAACCGATGCCGACGGGCAGCCTGTACCAAGCGCAAGTGTAACTGTTGAGGAGCCCGGAAAAGATGCGATCATGGCATTTTCGATTTCAAATGCTAAAGGCGAATATAAAGTAACGTTCACCTCGCCCGGCGATAATGTCGATTTGAAGATCAAAGCGTTTAACCAGAAGCCGCTTTTCAGGAATATTAAAAACGAAAACCAGAATCTTAATTTCAGTATGGATTTTGACGCCACTGAAATTAAAGAAGTTAAACTCAAAACACGCCTGATCACCAAAAAAGGCGACACGATTACGTACGATCTCAAAGCTTTTGAAAGTAAAGCCGACCGTACACTCGCGGATGTATTAAAGAAAATCCCGGGAATTGAAGTGAACGGTGACGGATCTGTGCTGTATCAGGGCGAACCGATCAATAAATTTTATGTGAACGGAAAAGACCTGATGGAGGGCGGTTACGGTACCATCAACAATTCATTGCCTAAAGATGCTGTGCAGAAAGTGGAAGTGATGGAGAATCATCAGCCCGTAAAAATTCTTCAGGATAAAGTTCCTTCAGAGAACGCAGGGCTCAACGTAGTTTTAAAGAAATCTGTTACGATGACAGGCCGCGGCGAAGTCGGCGTAGGCATGGATCCGCTGCTTTGGAATGTAAAACTCACGCCGATGTTTTTCGGACAGAAAAACCAATGGGTAGTGAATTACAAGGCCAACAACAACGGCGAAAGCGTGGAAAAAGAAGGTAACCTGCTGGGTTTCGGCAACCGCTGGGAAGGCCGGCGCGGCCAGGCTGGCCAGAAAAGCTGGCTGAACGTAGAAACTGCCGGCACACCCGACGTCCCGGAAAAGCGTTACCTGATGAACAACGTACATTTTTTCTCGGCCAACGTGCTCACCACACCATTCAAGAGTAAAGAGTGGGAACTGAAAGCCAGCGGAAGTTATACCAATAACGCAATTGAAAGAAGCGACCGCAAGACCGAGATCTACGAGGTTGGTTCTGCGATCGTTCCGGATGGCGGCACCTACATTTCGGAATCGTCGAATAATTTCTATACGAACGCTACAAAAGGCGAACTGATTATTACCAAAAATGCAAAGAAAGGTTTCTTTAAAAACACCACAACGTGGAACGGATACTGGAATGATGCCAATGCAGCGATAGACAACGTTTTGCCCGTATCTGGTACCAACGATGTGATTAACGAATTTGGAAATCAGTATCTAAATTCGCCATCCGGCGTTTTTCAGAACTCGATGAGTACCATTTTGCCGTGGAAGGAGAAACTCTTCAATGTGATGAGTTACATCAGTTATCAGAAAGACCGGCAGACCCTCGATATTTTGCCTGCCAGCTACATAAATTCTACCGGTAATTTTCCGCAGGCCAGTTTGTACGAACGTTTGCGACAGAACGCCTCGTCCGAAAGTTTTGCGGCAAACCATTCGGCTTCGGTTGGTTTCAGTATTAAAAAGTGGACTTTCACGCCGGAAATGGGTTTGAATCTGAACTTCAATAGCATACAGTCCCTACTCGCCGGTTCGAACGGGTCGGTATTCACAGGATTAGGCGAAGATTTCCGCAACGACACCGAATGGAACGAAGTAATTCCTTACACTCAGGTTGGGGTTAACTATAAATCTAACCGACTGAATTTAAGTGTAAACTTGCCGTTTACATTTTACGACATCACTTACCGCGACCGTTTGCGTGGAACATATCTAGAAACCGGCAAGGCTGTGCTGGAGCCTAATTTATTTGTAAGCCTTGATTTTGCGTCGTTCTTTAAACTTTGGGTATTTACGGGGCAATCTTATGATTTCGGCAACTTTGGTTTTCTGTATGAAGGCCGGATGCTTACCTCGCCAAGCTCGCTTACCCGCCGATTTAATGATCTGATGCCGGAGTACCGCACCAGAACCGCTGGATCGCGTCTGGAATACCGAAACCCGCTGAACAACCTCTTTTTTAATGTGAGATACGGCTATTCAGCGAATAAAAGAAACCTGATTGAGCAGTATATCGGAGACGGATTTAATTCCTCACTAAGCCTGCTCGCGCTCGAAAATACGACGACTTCTCAGACAGAAAGTGTTGAGGTCGGCAAATATTTTCCTGATTTTAAAACCAACGCTTCAATAAACTTTTCGAATGCTGATTCTACCGGATTTTCATATTTCAACCAACTTCAGGAATCGAAAGTGAACAGGCAGAATTTTGGATTTAAATTCAATAATACCTTTTTCTCATGGCTAAGTGTAGATTATAACGTTACGATGAACTGGGTTAATCAGAAAAACACAAGTCAGAACACTGGCACCAAAAGCTCAGGTTGGAATCACAACCTTGCCGCCTACATCTATCCGTTCCAAAATCACACTATCGGATTTTTCTGGGACGAGTTGAGTACGAAAGTGAGAAACCAAAGCTTCAACAATGCTTTCTACGATATTTCATACCAATATACGTGGGCAAAGAGGAAAATCGACTTTGAGATTAAGTGGCTTAATATTGCGGATACAGATGTGTTCGAAAGAGTAACTTTCGACCCGAATCTTTTGCTCACTTCGGTGAGTAGCATTAACATCCGTCCGAGCCAAGTGATGTTTACGGTGAAATTCAACTTTAAGTGAGATTAATAATTAATGCCATGAAAAAGCTAGCCGCCTTGTTCATTTTTTACGGAATGATCGTCTCAGCCCAAAATAACAGGGTGATCTATGAGTATAAATTTCGTCCTGACTCAACCAAAACCGACAGTTTGAAAACGGAATGGATGTATCTCGACATCAGCAAAAACGGCTCAAAATACTACAGCAAAAGCGCGTTCGAAAGCGATTCCATCGTTAAGGAAAGCATCAGCAAACAGATGGCATCGGGCATGCGGAGCATATCAGTTTCAAAACGTCAGGGTGGCGAAATCACCTACGAAGTCGAGAAAACCTATCCGGCTCTTAAGACGTCCCTGATTACAGATATCGGGAATGATACCTATAAAGTAACCGAGGACCGCAAGATCATTTGGAAAATTTTACCCGATAAAAAGCAGCTCGCCGGTTACATGACGCAAAAAGCGCAAACCGAATTTGCAGGCAGAAAATGGGATGCGTGGTTTACCACCGAAGTTCCCATTCAGGACGGACCCTATAAATTCTCAGGTTTACCCGGTCTGATTGTTGAAATTTCCGACGATACGGGCGGCCATAAACTAGAACTGAAAGGTCTGAAAAAGACTGCAGACAAACCCGTAGAAGAACTGAATACACAGGGAAGAGACATCCCGATCCTCAGGAAAAAACCAATCGATGTGACCCGCGCGCAATATGTGAAGCAGCTTAAACAGTATCAGAACGACCCGGTTCAAGGTATGCGCGAGTTGCTTTCGAGGCCTAACTCTACGGTGAAGATCAATGTTTCGGGTAAAGAAATCTCAGACCCTGCGGAAATCCTCCGTGCCATGGAGCAGAACGCGAAAAACGAAATGGCCAGCAACAATAATAAAATTGAACTGGCTCCTTAAAAAAAATCCCGCACTGATGCGGGATTTCTAGTAACTGTTATTTTCGGTATCAGCGCTCGGCCCATAACTGTCGGGCAGCGCAATGTTGTTGAGGCGGTAATATACGCCAAGTTGTGCGCGGTGATGCGTAATCTGGTTCAGAGCGTGGCGTATCGCGCCATATTTGCTGAAGTCTGAGATGATCTGATCGCCCATATTGATCGTCCAGCGGCCGTCTAAATCCTGTTCGGACATATTATTTAAGGTGGCTTCACTTTTACTGTAGCCATCCTCAAGTGTGTTCAGCAGTTCGGCTTTTGTACTCAGCATTGGGGGTTGATAATCGCCCGCAGCAAAATCGAGCTTTTCGGAGTTCATAATGAAGGCCGGCCACCCGAAAATTTCAGCAATATGCGTGGCAAGCGGCAACATTTTCATACTTTTTTCATGTGGAGCGTACGTGTTGAGTTCTTCGGGATACCGTTCTAAAAATTTTTTAGTGATCTTAAATTCCTCCGCAAACTCTGTTCTTAGGTTGTTTAAAGTTTCCATATCGCATTATTTTTTATAAAGTTAGGAAGCAGATTTTAATATCAGTGGTTATTCTGTATTAAAATATTCATAAAAAACTGTAACAATATGGTGCGTGAAGTAACTAATGATTAAATTCTAGTTATGAAAAAACTATTGACGCTGATGTTTGTGAGTGCATTCTTCGCTCTGCAGGCTCAGCAAACCGTAAACCGCTTTTTTTACGAACTCACTTTCAAACCTAAAAAAGATTCCGCAAAGCTCGAGAAAGTGATGATGATCCTCGACATTACAAAAGAGAAATCTATCTACCGCGATTATACGATGGTAGCGCAGGATTCAATCCTCAAGATTCAGGTAGAGCAGATGCAGAAATCAGGCGTCTTCAAAGACATGTCGAAGATGGTTACGATGCCGAAATTTTCGGAGAAAGTATATAAATTTTATCCTGAGATGAAGGTTCAGTATGTTGAAAGAATCTCCAGCGGATTTACCCCGCTGAACATCGGCTATAATGACGAAACGAAGATGAACTGGAAGATTACCGAAGAAAAAGCGAAGATCGGGAGCTATAATACGCAGAAAGCGACGGCGGATTTCGGTGGCAGAAAATGGAACGCCTGGTTCACTTCTGATATACCGCTGCAGGACGGTCCGTACAAATTCCATGGTTTGCCAGGTCTTATTGTAAAGATTGAAGACGAGGGCCAGAACTATTCGTGGGAACTTAAAGGAAATAAAAAAGTAGAGAATTTCAATGAAATTACCTACCTCGAAAGCATTTCACCGGGCGGAAGCGGCGGTAAAGTTTCTGAAGTAAGCCGCGAAAAGTTCGACAAAACTTTCAGCGATTATAAAAAAGACCCGTTTGCTTCGATGCGACCAATGTTAAAACCCGAAATGCTTACCCAAAAAATGCCGGGCAGCGATACCACAATCGGCGATATGGTAAAACAACAGGAAAAGATGCTCAAAGATTTTTACGGCTCAAACAATAATCCAATAGAGATCAATACGCAGCCTGCAAAAGCGAAAAAATAGACATTCATTACACTTTATATTTGTTAACCCCAATACAATCTTTGTTTTGGGGTTTTTTGCGAGCTGGTCTTATTTAGATTAGATTTAAATAACCTATCTTTGCAGCGAAAAATTATAGCGTTGAGAAGAGAAAAATCAGATAAATTATGCTGCTTTCCGAGAAATGCCAACGGAAGAATTGTAGGCTATCAAAACGACGACCTTAAAATGCCAAGTAAAATTATCGAGATGGGGCTGCTGCCGGAAACGGCTTTCCGCATCCTGTATCAGGCGCCCTTCCGCGGGCCGCTGTATGTAGAGTTCGGCGACGAAAAAAGCCGCATCGCACTTCGCGAGGAGGAAGCAAGATTTATCATTGTACAACCTGCACTGTAAATTCAGCAGAAAATTTTTAGAAGATTTAAGTTGAAGATATGATGCAGAAAAATTCAGTTAACAAACAGATTCTGTTAGTAGGGAACCCCAATGTGGGTAAATCTACGGTGTTTAACCTACTTTGCAACAAGCAACAGAAAACCGGAAACTACGCGGGTGTAACGGTTGCCAGCCATTCGGGCACCTACGATTTTTGCGGCGAGGTGGTCGAAGTAATTGATCTTCCGGGATCCTACAGCATTTACCCCGGCTCCGAAGACGAAGCCATTTTCTCGAAGTTTCTTATCGATGAGCAGCACAATTACGCCGGCGTCGTTTATATCCTGGAAGCGCTAAGCATTAAGCGCGGACTCCTTCTTTTTCAGCAGATTCAGGATTTAGGAATTCCTGTAATGGTGGTTGTGAACCAGATTGACCAGGCTGAACGTCGTGGAATTAACATCAATCTTGAAGAACTTTCGCAGGAACTTGGCGTAAAGGTTCTGCAAACCAACGCAAAGAAAAATCTGGGTATTGAAGAAATACGTGAAGCTGTTTTCAACAATAGTTTCAATGTATCAGAAACAGTTTCATTTGAAATTCCGGTTGAGCAAAAAGGGCTGATCTTTAAAATTCTGCAGGAAAGCAAAGAAAAAAACCAATACAGGATCTGGACGCTGCTGGCCTCCGAAACTTATTTCGGAAAGCTTGAAAGCGTTAAAGACCAGATGAACGATGATGAGGTTAAATGCCTGGTTCCGAAGCGTCTTCAGACTCAGGAAACCGTACGGCGCTACCGTAATATCGACCGCATTATCACTAAAGTTTTATCTAAAAAGCCACAGTTTAAAGAACTTTTAACTGAAAAGTTAGACCGTATACTTGTGCACCATATCTGGGGATACCTTATTTTCGCGGCTGTATTGCTGATGATTTTCCAGAGTGTGTTCTGGCTCGCCGAGTATCCGATGATATGGATCTCGGATGCATTTTTCTGGCTTTCGACGTTCGTAAGCACACATTTGCCGGCAGGTCCGCTTAATTCGTTGGTGGCGAACGGTATTATCCCGGGTATCGGCGGCATTGCAATGTTCGCTCCGCAGATCGGTATCCTATTATATTTCCTGTATTTGCTCGAAGATTCGGGTTATATGGCAAGAGTGATTTTTTTGATGGACCGTTTTCTGAAACCTTTCGGTCTTAACGGTAAAAGTATTGTACCGCTGGTCTCCGGAACAGCCTGTGCGATCCCGGCGATTATTTCTACCCGAAACATCGAAAACGTAAAGGAAAGGCTCATCACTATTCTTGTAACGCCTTTTATGACATGTTCTGCAAGGCTGCCTGTGTACAGTATCATCATTGCACTCGTAATTCCGGACCGACATTTTGCGGGCATCAGCTATAAGGCACTTACGCTGATGGGTATGTATTTTCTTGGCTTTTTTGCCGCTCTGCTCACAGCGCTACTGCTTAAAAAAATCATTAAGAATAAGTCCAAATCTTTCCTCGTGATGGATTTGCCGTCGTATAAACTTCCGCTATTCGGCTACGATTTCAAACTGGTTTTAGGCAAAGTCTGGGAATTTATTACGGGCGCCGGAAAAATAATATTCTTCTTCAGTATCATCATTTGGCTTTTCAGCTATTTCGGGCCAAAACAGCAACCTGATGAAATGGTTGCAACAGATGTAAAACTAGAAAATTCTTACCTTGCCCAGATGGGTAAAGCGATAGAGCCTGCCATTGCACCGTTGGGTTACGACTGGAAGATGGGTGTAGGTGTGCTGACGAGTTTTGTGGCACGCGAAGTGTTTGTAGGTACGCTATCAACACTTTACAGCCTCGACGACGAAGCACCTGAAGACAGAATCATCGATAAGATGCGTAACGACACGAAACCGAACGGCGAAAAGGTGTTTAATTTCGCGACCGGGATTTCGATACTTATTTTTTACGCTTTTGCAATGCAGTGTGCCTCCACACTTGCGGTGGTTTATAAGGAAACAAAATCCTGGAAATGGACAGTCGCACAGCTTTTTGGCATGTCGGGACTTGCTTATTTCGCCTCACTGATCGTTTATCAAATGCTTAAATGATGGAAAACTCAATTATAATCCAGTATATCATAATCGCGATCGCCGTAGGGTTCGCGGGCTGGCATCTTTTTAAGATTGTACGAAAAACCTTTTCCCCGGGGAAATTCAAGAACGGTAAACCGGGCTGCGATTCAGATTGCGGGTGTTGATGAGGCTATTGATGATAAGAGAGTATTAATGCTGGAATCCTGTTTTGCGAAACGAAATACCCAGATTCATTTCCCGAAATTGCTTTTATAGTAAGCTTTTTGTCAACATTCTGCCACCGGTTCAATTTTCCGTAAATTTGCAGCATTAAACCTGGCGCACGCCAATTAAATTTGTAGATCTCTATGCCATTAATCAAAAGTATCTCCGGAATCCGCGGAACCATAGGTGGAAAAGTCGATGAAAATCTTACGCCACTTGATGTTGTAAAATTCACTGCCGCTTTCGGTACCTGGCTTCAGAATAATAAAAACACAAAATCGTTAATGCTGGTTGTTGGCCGCGATGCCCGAATTTCGGGAGCGATGGTTAATTCACTGATTACTGCAACGTTGCAGGGATTAGGAATTAATGTCATTGATTTAGGCCTTTCCACTACGCCTACTGTCGAAGTGATGGTTCCGGAACTCAATGCGGATGGCGGTATTATCATAACAGCGTCACATAACCCAAAACAGTGGAATGCCCTTAAACTGCTGAATGAGAAAGGCGAGTTTATCAATGGAAAAGACGGCAGCGACGTCCTTGCCCTGGCAGAAAGCGCAGATTTCGACTTCGCGCAGGTTGATGATTTAGGAGGCTATGAAACCCGCGACGATGCCTTCGATATCCATATTCAGAAAATTCTGGATCTGCCAATGGTCGATGCAGATGCAATTAAAGCAAAAAAATATAAGGTTGTACTTGATGCCGTTAATTCTACCGGCGGTATTGTGATTCCACAGCTGCTTAAGAAGTTAGGCTGTGAAGTGGTGGAACTTTACTGCGAACCGAACGGTCATTTCCCGCATAATCCTGAGCCGTTAAAAGAGCATCTTGGAGATATCTGTGAACTTATGAAGACGGAAAAGGCAGATGTGGGAATTGTAGTAGACCCTGATGTAGACCGCTTGGCTTTGGTCGACGAAAATGGAGAACTTTTCGGTGAAGAATATACGCTGGTTGCGGTAGCAGATTATCTGCTAAAGCATAAGAAAGGCGTGGCGGTTTCTAATCTTTCCTCGAGTCGGGCACTGCGCGATGTATCATCAGCACATGGTTCTGAGTATTTCGCAAGTGCGGTGGGAGAAGTGAATGTGGTTACTCTGATGAAGGAGAAAAATGCGGTAATCGGTGGCGAAGGAAATGGCGGGATTATTTATCCTGATCTGCATTACGGAAGAGATTCTCTGGTAGGCGTGGCTCTGTTTTTGACGCATTTAGCCAAAGAAAACAAATCGGTATCCAAACTTCGGGCAACCTATCCAAGTTATTTCATGGGTAAAAACAAGATCGAGCTTACACCGGATATTAATGTGGATCTGCTTTTAACAAAAATGGAAACCGTGTATCAAAATGAAGACATCTCCACGGTGGACGGATTAAAGATAGATTTTGAGAAGAATTGGGTCCATTTGAGAAAATCCAATACCGAACCGATTATCAGGATTTACACCGAAGCGTTATCGCAGCAGGAAGCAGATGATCTTGGACGCAAAATGATTGATGAGATTAAGAAAATCATCTAAATTACGACGATACTGATTTATTTATCAGTTAAATTGCAGTCTTTGTGAGACTAAAAAGGAATTATAATTAGAAGTTTTTTCGCAGTTTGCAAGCATATTCATGCAGCGGAAATAACACGGGAAATATATTTTGGAAGAATTTTTTGAAAACGAACTCGTAAAGAAGTTCGAAGAAATGGTTGAAAATAATGACGAACTCTACTTCGAGACCGAAGAATATGAGGACATCATTATCTATTACCTTGAGATGGGCGATATTTCATTTGCGGAAACGGCTACCAATTTTGCACTGAAATTACACCCCAACTCTCTGGAACTGAAGATAAAAAAGTTCGAGGTCTTCCTCGAGCTCGAAAACTATACGCAGGCCAAAGAACTGATGCTCGAACTGAAGGAATCTTCAATGGAAAGTACAGATTTTCTGGTATGCTGCGCGAAATATTATTCAAACCTCGGTAATCCGAGGCGCGCAATAGAATATTGTGAGAAAGCCCTCGAGCTTGAAGAAGAGGAAAATTTTCTGCATAATTTCATTGCAGATGAATGTGTAAATCTCGAAGATCCGTTCAATGCACTCAAGCATTACAAGTTAGCGCTTACGTTTGATCAGCAGGACGAATATTCGCTGGAAAACATTATGGTTTGTTATAACCAACTCAACCGCAGCGACGAAGCAATTGAATTTCTGAACGGTTATCTCAACAAATTTGCCTTTTCAGAAACCGCCTGGTATGAATACGGGCAGTTTTATTTCAACAGAAAAAATTACGAAGAGGCCATCCGCGGATTCGATTATCTGTTGGCGATTAACCCACAGTCGGTCGGTGTTTATGCCAATAAGGCAGCCTGTCTGGAAGCAATGGGCGAATGGCTGAAAGCGATTGCTGTGTATGAAGAAATGCTCGAATTAGAATATACCAAATCTTTCACCTACTATAAAATTGGCCTTTGTTACAAGGAAAACAAGCAGCAGACACTTGCGCTTCAGGCTTTCCAGAAGTCGCTTCGCGATGACCCGCAGTTTTACCTTTCGATGATGGAGCAATCTTATATTTATGAGGAAATGGGCGGCATGAAGGAGGCGCTTCATTTTGCAAAAGAAGCCGTTTCGATGAATGATACAAATCTTGATTATCAGAAACGACTTGCCTATCTATACATCGATTCCGGGAGGTTTGAAGAAAGTTTGGTATGTCTCCGAAAGCTTGCCGATCTTGAACCTTCACGTTTTTATAACTGGTACGCATATTCGGAAGTACTGATGCTTATTGGTGAATATGAGGAAGCGATACAGGTTTTGAATAAAGCCACTAACCTCCACAACCGTGCGGAAATTTATTATCAGCTGAGTAACTGCTGTTTCCATGTGAATAACCAAAAGGGCGGGCGTGCTGCGCTGGCCACTGCGCTTGAACTTGATCCCAATTTACTTGAAGACATGAAGCAGAAATATCCGTTTCTGCGCGAAGAAGCTGAACGCGTTAAGACTAAAAAGAAATAATCAAATTAGTTATAAAAAAAACCCTGTCAATTTTTTGACAGGGTTTCTTTTTGAGTTCACAAAGGTTATTTTACACTTTGTTTTTTCTTCACGGGTTCGCCAACGAGCCCGTCTTTAGCTTCATTTACATTCAGCAGCAAGGTGCCGCCTTCTGCAAGCTGTTTGTTAACAAGCATTTCTGCGAGAAGATCTTCGATATATTTCTGGATCGCTCTTTTCAGTGGTCTTGCACCAAAATCTTTGTCCCAGCCTTTTTCAGCGATGAAATCTTTTGCTTCCTGCGTAAGGTCAACTTTATAATTGAGTTTTTCGAGCCTTTTGTATAATTTTTCAAGTTCGAGATCAATGATTTTCGAAATATGATCTTTTTCAAGATTGTTGAAAATCACGATGTCATCAATTCTGTTCAAAAATTCAGGGGCAAAGGCTTTTTTCAATGCATTTTCAATCGTACTTCTTGCGCGGGCATCTGAATTCGATTTTTTCGCAGTGGTTCCGAATCCTACACCATCACCGAAATCTTTAAGGTCGCGCGTTCCGATATTGGATGTAAGGATGATGATTGTATTTCTAAAATCAATCTTTCTGCCAAGAGAGTCGGTCACGAAACCTTCATCCAGAATCTGCAGCAGTATATTGAATACATCAGGATGCGCTTTTTCAATTTCGTCTAAAAGCACTACTGCGTAAGGTTTTCTGCGGATCGCTTCAGTCAGCTGACCACCTTCTTCATAACCGACATAACCCGGAGGCGCGCCTACCAACCGTGATACCGCGAATTTCTCCATATACTCGCTCATATCGATACGGATAAGTGCTTCATCGGAATCAAAAAGTTCGCGCGCCATCACTTTTGCAAGTTCGGTTTTTCCGACGCCCGTGGTTCCAAGGAAGATAAATGTTCCGATCGGTCGGTTCGGATCTTTAAGTCCGGCCCGGTTTCGCTGGATGGCTTTCACCACCTTGCGCACCGCGTCTTCCTGCCCGATTACTTTCCCGTTCATCATTTCGTCCATGTGAGAAAGTTTGTCGAGTTCGTTTTTTCCCACTTTGGTAACAGGGATGCCGCTCATCATCGAAACTACTTCGGCAACACTTTCTTCGGTAACTTCCTCTTTCTTTTCCTTCACGTTTTTGTCCCAGGTTTCCTGCGCGAGATTAAGTTCAATCTGCAGACGCTCTTCTTCATCTTTCAGCTTCCGGGCTTCAAGATAATCCTGTCTTTTAACTGCTTTCTGTTTCTGTTCTTTAATGTCTTCAATCTGTTTTTCGTGCTCGATAATTTCGGTCGGAACTTTCATGTTTTTAATGTAAACACGGGATCCTGCCTCATCCATCGCATCGATTGCTTTGTCTGGTAAAAAACGGTCTGTAATATATCTGGCCGTTAAATTTACACATGCTTGAATTGCCTCATCACTGTAGACAACATTATGATGATCTTCGTATTTGTCTTTGATCTGATTTAAAATCTGCACGGTTTCCTCCACCGAAGTAGGTTCCACCATCACTTTCTGGAAACGTCTTTCAAGTGCGCCGTCTTTTTCGATGTACTGGCGGTATTCATCCAGAGTTGTTGCGCCAATGCATTGAATTTCTCCTCTGGCCAGCGCGGGTTTAAACATATTCGAAGCATCCAGGCTTCCGGTAGAACTTCCGGCGCCCACAATGGTATGAAGTTCGTCGATGAACAGAATCACGTCGCGGTTTTTCTCGAGTTCGGTCATGATGGCTTTCATCCTTTCTTCAAACTGCCCACGGTATTTTGTTCCCGCAACCAACCCGGCGAGATCGAGTGTAATCACACGTTTTCCGTAAAGCACCCGCGAAACTTTTTTCTGCTGAATTCTGAGTGCGAGGCCTTCTGCGATGGCAGATTTACCCACACCAGGCTCGCCGATAAGCAAAGGGTTATTCTTTTTACGGCGCGAAAGGATTTGGGAAACTCTCTCAATTTCTTTTTCGCGGCCGATCACCGGATCCAGTTTACCGTCTTTTGCCAATGTGGTAAGGTCACGGCCAAAATTATCGAGCGTTGGCGTCTTGCTTTTACCCGCACCAATGTTGCCTGTAGGTTTTCGCATTTGCCCAAATTCTTCGCGTTCTTCATCATCGTCATACGCACTCATCTTCGGGCCTTGGCCGGAGTTTTTGAGCATTGACCGGTACTCTGAAGTCACTCGCTCATAGTCGATATCATATGAGCTTAGAATGCTCGTGGTCGGGTCATCAGATTTATAAAGCATGCCTAGCAGAAGATGCACCGTGTTAATTTCAGAACCCTGATACTGTCTGCATTCGAGTTCAGAACGCTTTACGGCCTGGTCTGCCATTTTGGTAAAAGAAATTTTTCCGCTGTCTGCAGCAAACGGATTTAATCCTGCTGCTGACATGTTCTCTATTTTGCGTCGGATCTGGGTAAGGTCCGCGCCTAAACTCTGCAAAATTTCCTTCGCAGAATTTTCAGTTTTAATCATTCCCAACAAAAAGTGCTCGGTGTTCAGAAACTCGCTCTGCAGGCGTTTCGCCTCACTTTTGCTTTGCTGGAAAACCTGATCTAAACCGTTTGAAAATTTATGGTCCATATATTTATTCAGTGTTTAATTGATGAAGACCAATGCTGCGGTCCTCAGTGTTTACCGAAGGTACAAATACTTTACCAAAAGCAAATAATGACGTAATGGCAGGAAAAACTTTTGCATCTCACTGGAAATGATTAGGTTTGTCCCCCTTTTAAAAAAATATGCTATGAGTCCAGAGATCACTAATTTTATTGGTTACGGTGCCTCCTTCTTTATCGTGCTGAGTTTTATTCTGAAAGACATAACGAAGATCCGAATCGTTAATCTTCTGGGCTGTATTCTGTTCGTATTATACGGTGTATTCAGTGATTATCTTTGGCCGATTATTATACCTAACGCCATCCTGTGCTTTGTTCAGGTGTATCATCTAATTAAAAAAAGCTGATCTGCAACGTGAAAATCGTCGTTTCTGCATTCAGTAATCTGTACACGGACCAGCGAATTGAGAAGGTCTGCGACACTTTGGTGCGTGGCGGATATGATATTACACTTATCGGGAACGATTATGGGGGCACCGGTGTTCTCGCGCGTCCGTATCCGGTGAAGATCATCAAACAAAGGTCGAAGTCCCTCAAAAGCGCTTACCCGGAATTCAACTGGAAACTCTTTTTTGAACTCAGGAAAACTGCAGATAAGAATACGATACTTCTTGCTAACGATTTAGACGCACTGTTGCCGAATGTGGCCATTTCTAAGTTGTTAAATATTCCGCTGGTGTTCGACAGCCATGAAATTTTTACAGAAATGCCGGCCATTCAGGGAAGGTTTACCCAAAAAATCTGGCGGTTACTGGAGAAACAACTCGTGCCAGGCATAAAATATATGATGACCGAGAGTCTTAGTTATGCAAACTGGTTCAACGAAAAGTACGGCGTAAAACCTGTAGTGGTTCGCAATATTCCGAAGAAAATTACAGACCTGCCAATGATACCCGACAACAACCCCAAAATTATGCTGTATCAGGGTGCGATCAACCAGTCACGCGGTATTCCGCAGGCCATTTTAGCCACCAAATATTTAGATGATATCATTTTTAAAATTGCCGGCGACGGGCCGAAATTAAATGAATATAAAGCGCTCGTACAAAAGGAAAAGCTTGGTGGAAAAGTAGAATTTCTCGGTAAACTTATTCCTGAAGAACTGCGGAAAGTTACGCGCACAGCCGATGTAGCCGTAAGTCTTGAGGAAAATGGCGGCGTAAGTTATCTGTACTCACTGCCAAATAAGGTGGCCGACTGCATTCAGGCTCGCGTACCATTAGTGATGATTAATTTCCCCGAGATGATGCGGGTTTACAGTGAATTTAAAATCGGCGAGATTGTAGAAAATCACGATCCCCAAAATATCGCGCAAAAAATAAAGTCTGTGCTCAATAACGGGCGTGCTTATTATCAGGATGAACTTGAAAGAGCTGCCGCAGAACTGTGTTGGGAAAATGAAGAGGAAAATATACTGACTCTGTTCGAAAAAGTGGTGGCAGAAAATTTCTAAAAGCGAAATCCTTATCTTTGCACAAAGTGAATCTTAAAGATGACGATCAAAGAAAAACAGCAGGAAATTGTAGAGGAATTTGCATTTCTTGAGGATTGGGAACAGAAATACGAATATATTATCGACCTCGGAAAAGAACTGAAAGGCCTCGACAGTGCCCGAAAAACAGACGAAAATCTAATCAAAGGCTGTCAGTCTCAGGTCTGGATCGATGCTGAATACCGTGACGGCAAATTATTCTTTAACGCAGATTCCGACGGTATTCTGCCGAAAGGAATTGTTTCTCTGCTCGTCTCAATTTACAGTGGGCATTCCACCCAGGAAATCCTAGATTCCGACTTTGCTTTTATCTCCGAAATCGGGCTGCAGGAATTTCTGTCGCCGTCGCGTGCAAACGGGCTGATGGCAATGACCAAGCAAATTAAGTTCTACGCTGTCGCTTATCAACTGAAGGCTTGAAAACAATTTTAGCATATCGTTTTTCGGCTTTTGGAGATGTTGCAATGACGGTTCCCGTTTTTACGGAGTTTATTCAGCAGAATCCTGACGTCCACATCGTATTTCTTTCACGCGAAAATTTCCGCGACTTGTTTGAGGGAATTCCGAATTTTACATTTAAAGGCATCAATATCGATGAATACAAGGGTTTTTTTGGTATGCGTAAACTTGCAAAAGAACTCAAATCCGAATTTAAACCCGACTGTATCGCAGATCTACATGATGTGATCCGCACCAAAATCCTAAGCCGCGCGTTCAGGCGAAAAGGGCATGCCGTGCATGTGATCGATAAAGGCAAAGACGACAAAGAGCAACTCACCAACATTTGGAATATTGAAAAACAACCACTCAAACACAATACAGAGCGCTATGCAGATGTATTTCGTGAGATGGGTTTTTCAGTGGAATTATCGCACCGTTTCCGCACGGTTTCGGGTGTGAAGAGTGGAATAGGTATCGCGCCATTTGCCCAACATGCGGGGAAAATGCTGCCACTCGACAAGTCGTTTGAACTCGCGAAAATTCTGTCAGCAAAAACTAAAATCTACTTTTTCGGTGGTGGCGCCGCAGAAGTGGAAAAACTCAACGAATGGACGGCACAGATTCCGAACTCCGAAAATCTTGCCGGAAAACTTAGCCTGAAACAGGAATTGCACAAAATAGCCAGCCTTGAGGCAATGATTTCGATGGATTCCGCCAACATGCATCTTGCAAGTCTGGTCGGTACACGCTGCGTTTCAGTTTGGGGTTCAACGCACCCTTTTGCCGGTTTTCTTGGCTATGGGCAGATTGAGGAAGATACCGTTCAGATAAAAGATCTTACGTGCAGGCCGTGTTCGGTTTTTGGCGACAGGCCATGTTACCGTGGCGACTGGGCGTGTCTGCATGAGATTGATATTCAGCAGATAATCTCAAAAATTTATCCCTAAAACGAATTCGCCTTATAAGAACTTATCGCCTTTTTTCTGGGTTTTAAGGTCGTGAATATAATCCTTAATCAGCTGATCGTTATCACGCGGGCAAATCAATAATGCTTTCTCCGTATCGACGATGATAAAGTTTTTGAGGCCATCAATAATGGCTGCTTTATTCTTGTTCTTGAACTGGATGATGTTTCCCTTTGAATTATAGGTGAGAATATGTTTCGACTGGATCGCGTTTCGGTCGTCATCTTTTGCGGAGTTTTCGTAAACTGAAGTCCAGGTTCCGAGATCGCTCCAGCCTAAATCAGCCGGAATTACATAGACATTCTTGGCTTTTTCGAGGATGCCGTTATCAATTGAGATCTTAGCCACTTTCGGATAAATGGTCTCAATGCAGGTTTCTTCGTCTTTTGAATTATAATCGCAACTCACAAACTGCTGCGCCATTTCCTCCAAATGATGTTCAAACGCCGAAAGGATCGACTTTACATTCCAGACAAAAATACCGGCATTCCACAAAAAGTCGCCGCTTTCGATGAAGCTTTTCGCGATTTCAGCATTTGGTTTTTCAGTGAAAGTTTTCACCTTAAAATAATCAGAATCTTTTTTCTCAAGAAACTGTATATAACCGAAGCCTGTGTCAGGACGCGTCGGGGTGATACCGAGTGTGATCAGGTAATCGTTCTTTTCAGCAAGACCGAAGGCGAGCTGAACTTTTTCGAGGAACACATTTTCTTTGAGAATAAGGTGGTCAGCAGGCAAAACGATCATATTGGCATCGGGGTTTTTGGCCGCAATTTTATTCGCCATGTAAATATTGCAGGCTGCCGTGTTCTTCATCATCGGTTCGCCGACGATATTCTCCAAACTGAGTTCGGGGAGCTGCTGCTCGGTAAGGGAGATATATTCTTTATTGGTAATTACATATATATTTTCTACGGGGACAATTTGGCTGATTCTGTCGAAAGTCTGCTGTATCATCGTTCTTCCGGTGCCCAATATATCCTGGAATTGTTTTGGATATTTCTGTGTGCTCATTGGCCAGAATCTGCTGCCGATTCCTCCTGCCATAATTACGCAGTAATTATTTGATTTAGACATATTTAGTTTATTTTTTCTACCCTTGCAAGTGGCCTGAAGACATATTTTTTGGCGCTTCCAAGGTTAGTACAAAGATAGTTTTTTTTACGCTTCTCTTCAAGCCTGTAGCGCTCTTTGCGGTAAACGAAAAGAGCGCCGGGCTCGAGATCCTCGATGTACGAAGATTCATCTTCATAATTTTCGATGTGGAAATATTTTACGAGTTCGGGGCTCGACATGAAGTTGGCTTTTGGCGATTTTGCATAATTCAAAATCACGGGTTTCAGGTCATCTTCGTAAACCGGGAGGCTTTCTAGCAGCATCTCTCGGAATGTTTGTTTCCACTCCTGCCCGTGCGCCGAAATGCGGTGTCCGAAATCTGCAAAAGCAATCAGGTGTGCAAGTTCATGCGTGAGCACAAAAAAGAAAAGCTGCGGTTGCAGCGTAGAATTGATCGTGATTTTATGCGACTGATCAGGCATTCTCCGGTAATCTCCGAGTTTGGAATTACGTCCCCGCGTGATCCTGATATGGATCGAATGTGATCCGAACCACTTCTTCAGATAAGGCAAGGTGTTTTCAGGAAGATATTTTTCCAGATTGCTGATCGACATTTTCTTATAAATCCTCTATTAAAGACTTAAAGGAATTCCGGCATAGAAATTAAGCAGTTTCATACTGAAAAGATAGTTGTATTTAGCCTGAGCCACGGATCCCTGAGCATTGGCAAAATTATTTCGCGCACTGTTTAGGTCATAAATTGTGGAACGTCCGGCCTCGAAACTTTTCTCAGCGAAATCCAGTGCGAGCCGTGAACTTCTTTCGGCGTCCGTTGCTGCAAGGTATGCTGCATAATTGCTTTCGGCATCAAACTGAGCCTGCTGCACATTCTGTAAAACCTCCTGCTTTTGCTGCTGCAAGGCAATTTTGGCGATGTCTTCGTTGATTTTCGACTGTTCTACCTGAAGTTTCGTGATGCCTTTGTTAAAAACTGGAATGTTAGCGGACAGTCCGAGCTGCTGCCCGAAATTGTCTTTATACTGGCGGAAGAATCCACTTTCGTTAATCGGATTTCCGTTGATATCTACTCCTGCATAATTTGTGACAAGCGAATTAAAATATGAACTTCCAATGCCGGCCGTTGCGGAGACGGTTGGCCAGAAAGCGGTTTCGGTAACTTCGGTCTGGGCTTCAGCAGATTTAATGCGGCTTTCAGCAGCTCTGATCTGTGGCTGGTTTTCGTAGGCTTTTCCAATCACGTCCTCGGCAGTAAACAGTGGTGCATCAAGCACATCGTTTACAGGTACATTCTGGACGTCGAAATTCTTATAATCCTCAAGTTGCAGCAGCATAGCAAGCGCGAAAAGGCTTCGGTTGGTGTTTATTTCTGCGGTTTTCACATTCTGCTTTTCGCGCGACAGTGCCGCTTCAGCCTCTGCCAGAATAGTTTGTGGGGTGGTGCCCACTTCTGTGGTAATTTTTGCGCGGCGGTAAAGTCGGTCAGCATTTTCAAGTGCGCTGGCCGATATTTTTGCGATTTCGCGGTTAAGCAGCACAGATAAATATTGCTGCGCAATCTGCAGCGAAATGTCGTTCTTAATGCGTTCAACATCGTATTTGCTGGCTTCTACTTCAAATTCTGTGCGCCTTACATTTTTTTCCAGTCGACCGTAATTGAATAGCAGAATGTCTGCGCCTACACTTGCACTGTTACTGAAATTATCGTTCCTGTTCGTGTTTCCGAAAACGTCGCGGCCCTGTCCGAAGGAAGCATTATTGCTGATGTTACCGCTTACGGATGGCAGAAACTGGTTTTTGGCGATCTGAAGTGAATACTCCTGAATTTTAGTATTAAGATTATTCTGAACTACTGTCAGGTTATTTTCGAGGGCATAATTCACACATTCCTGAAGTGTCCATTTTTTCTGGGCGAAAGTGGAGGCTGAAAGTAAAACCAGAAAAACTGCAGCAGATCTCTTCATTATTAATTTTAAAGGATAAGACGTCAGTTTCCATTAAATGTTACATGAGCAATCTAACCGGACTCTGAAATTTGAAATTTACGTATAAACGGATGGTATTCATCTTCAGTTTCTGTTATGCTGTTATAAGGACATGTATCAGCCAAACTCCAGCTTTTAACGTATATATCGGGTAAAGGTGTAATAGCGTTTATAGCATCAAATACTCGTATCCGGCAAAATAATGATAAAATTATTTGCATTTAATTCTTAATTAGTATAATTTTACACGAAATCATTCAATTTTAAATATTATGAAAAAACTTTTACTTACTGGCTTTGCGCTGGTTTCAATGGCTTCCCAAGCACAAAGCTGGGTGCCACAGGCGACAAATTTCCCACTTAATAGTGGAGTCGACGAGATTGACATCGTAGATGCAAATGTCGTTTGGACATTTGCTTATGGTCCAACTGCAACTTCCTATCCGAAGATTGTTGGAAGAACTATAAATGGTGGAGCTACATGGACAGCTACAACCTTGACGAACATTGGCAATAACGCACTAATCTCTGATCTTACTGCCGTTGACGCCAATACGGCGTGGGTCTTAACAGCGGGAACGGGACAGGCTGGAGCAAATCCGAATAGAATTTGGAAGACGACGAATGGTGGTACGTCCTGGACGCAGCAAGCTGTTGCGTATAACACGCCGTCATTTGCAAACCAAATACATTTCTGGAATGCTAACGAAGGTTGGACCGCAGGTGACCCACTTCCAGATGGTTTTTTCGAAATGTATAAAACCACTAATGGCGGAACTACGTGGACTCTGGTACCGGGACGACCTGCTTCTGAAGGTGACTACAGTTATGTTGGTTTAAAAGAAGTTGTTGGAGACATTATTTGGATCGGAACTGATACCGGCCGTATCTTAAAATCTTTAGACCGTGGTAATACCTGGATGGCGGGATATTCCCCGGTACTTGATTTTGGTGGCGCAACTCAAGCGGGATCTTCAGGCTCATTTGCATTTCAGGATGCAGACAATGGTCTTCTTATCGCGGTTGACGGTGCCGCATTACCTTCAACTACTACAGCGTCTCTTTATAAATCCACTGATGGCGGAATGACTTGGGGGGATCCAATATCCCCAACAGGACCGTGGTATTTTGGTGATATCACCTATGTTCCGGGAACAGTAAGCACATATGTATCTACTGGTGCTAATCCGGGGACATTAGCGGAACCAAGACCTCAATGGATGGGTTCTTCCTATTCTACGGATGGCGGACTTACCTGGATTGAGATTGATTCAGGCGAGCAAAGAGGAAAAGTTGCCTTTCTGAATCCTACTACAGGTTGGGCAGGTCAGTTCAGTGATGGACCAACTGCAACAGAAGGTATTATGAAATTTGTCGGTAACTTAGCATTAGGAACTTCTGATAATGCAGTGAAATCTTCATTAAAAGTATATCCAAACCCGGCAGTTGATGTTGTTACCGTTTCTTCAAACAAGAAAATCGAAAACATTACGGTTATTGATATGTCAGGTAAGAAAGTGCAGTCTTTCAAAGCCGGAAACCAGATCAATGTGTCTTCTTTAGCTAAAGGAACTTACATGTTGCAGGTTTATTACGGTGGTGGTGCTGTAGAAAACACCAAGCTGATTAAAAAATAGTCAAACTATTATGAGTAAATGAATGGATGAGGTTGCCTCATCCATTTTTTTGTGCAAAAAACCAAAATTGAAAAATGAATTTCATATTTTAGCCAGATTAAATAATTTATAAATGAAAAGAATATTTTTATTGCTGACGTTTTCACTAAGCTTTCTTCAACTGAAGGCCGATGAGGGAATGTGGCTCATGACAATGATTAAAAGACTTAACGGGGTAGATCTTCAGAAACAGGGCTTAAAGCTTACTCCCGAAGAAATATACTCGGTTAACAAATCGAGTCTTAAAGATGCAATCGTGCAGTTTGGTGGCGGTTGTACCGCAGAAATGGTTTCAAAAGAAGGTTTGCTTTTTACCAATCACCACTGCGGTTACGGGCAGATTGCGGAGCTTTCAACACCTGAGAAAGACCATTTAACGAACGGTTTCTGGGCAATGAAAAAAAGCGAGGAGCTTCCTGCAAAAGGGCTTTCGGTGAGATTTCTAGTGAGAATGGATGATGCTACACAACGTATCAATTCTAAACTAAACTCAGGAATGTCTGCCGAAGCAAGAAAAGCAGTAATCGATGCAGAATATAAAGCCATCCAGGCAGAAAACGGCGAGAACGGAAAATACACCGTTGTAGTACGAGATTTCTTTAACGGTAACGAATTCTATTACTTTGTATATCAGGACTTTAAAGATGTAAGATTGGTAGGAACTCCGCCAAACGCACTTGGTAAATTCGGTGGCGACACTGATAACTGGGAGTGGCCGAGACATACTGCAGATTTCTCTGTATTCAGAGTATATGCTGACGCTAACGGAAACCCGGCAGAATATTCGCCGAACAATGTTCCGATGAAACCAAAGCATTCACTGCCGATTTCACTTAAAGGTTATAAACCGGGCGACTTCACAATGATTGTTGGTTTCCCGGGTAGAACGAACCGTTACCTTACTTCATACGGCATTGAGCAGATGGTAACTAAAGACTATCCGGCTTGGGTAGAAGCTTCTAAAGTTGCGATGGATGTGATGAAAAAGCACATGGATACAGACCAGGCTACTAAATTAGATTACGCTTCCCAGTATGCTTCAGTGGCTAACTACTGGAAAAACCGTCAGGGTACTATCGACGCTGTAAATAAAAACGGAACCATCGCTGACAAAAGAAAGTTAGAAGACAAGTTTTTAGTTTGGGCACTTCTACCGGAAAATGAAGCGGTATATGGTAACGTTCTGAACGATTTAAGAGCAAACTACGCGCAGATTTCGAACCGAAACGTAGAAAGAAATTATTCTTCGCAGCTGCAGCGTAACGCCAAATATATTATGGTGGCCTATCAGTTGGGTTCTATGCTCAAAACCTACGCAGATCAGGATGCAGCAGGCCAGGCAGCGATGAAAACTAAGGTTTCAGACGCGATTGACAGAATGTACGACGGCTTCAACCCGAAATTGGAGGGCGATATGCTCAGCGCAATGGTAAGTCTTTACCAGCAGCGTGTTAAGAAGGATGACGGTTCACCTGCGATATTTGCTGCAGAAGCTACTGCGCTTCCTACTGTAGCTTATTCGTCCATTTTTGCGACGAAAGAATCTGCTTTAAACTTTCTTAATAATCCGGACCGCCTCAAAATTGATGCAGATCCATTGATGAAACTGGCTAACGGATATGTAAATGAGCAAAAGCTGGTAGGCGAAAAATATGCAAAAGTGGATGAAGCTTTTGCCACAAACAGCAGAATCTTCCTTGACGGTTTAAGAAAATCGCAGCCGGAAACCGCATTCTACCCTGATGCAAACTCAACTATGAGACTTACCACAGGATCTGTGCAGACTCTACCGGTAAGAACCGACAGAAACTATGCAGGTATCAACCAGAAAAATAACTACTACACCGAAATCAACGGAATGGTAGCTAAATACAAGAAAGGTGATGAAGAATTCGATCTTCCGCAGGATTTCCTTGATCTTGTGAAGCGTAAAGATTTCGGACAGTATAAAGACAAAAAAGGATTCATGCCTGTGAATTTCCTTTCAAACAACGACATCACCGGCGGAAACTCAGGTTCCCCAATTCTTGATGGAAACGGTCACCTTCTTGGTCTTGCGTTCGACGGAAATAGCGAAGCACTGAGCGGCGATATTATCTTCGACCCGGCATTGCAGAAAACGATTAACGTTGATGTGAGAATGGTTCTCTGGATTATCGAAAAATACGGTAAAGCGGGTCACTTGATCAGTGAAATGACTTTAGTGAAATAAGTATTTTTAATACATCAAAGCCCGCTGAAAAATCAGCGGGCTTTTTTATGCCTGAACTTTATTAAGACTTAGCTATGCGAAGCGCCTTCGCGTCCACCATAATGCAGCATCTAGAAAATCTTTGCGTGCCTGGCGTTAAACTATTTTAAATCCGCGGCAAATTGCCCCGAAGTTCTTCCACAAAAAAAAGCGAAGAAAAATCTCCGCTTTATGATGTTCTTATTGCGCTGTCTTAGGTTCCAGCATACCAAGTTCGCCGTAATGTTTTTTGAATTTGGCGATTTTAGGGCCAACCACCGCGCTGCAGTAAGGCTGGTTCGGATTCTCATTATAATAACCCTGATGATACTGTTCTGCGGGCCAAAACTTCTCGAATTTCGCGAGTTCAGTTACATACTTGCCATTCCATCTGCCCGATGCTGCTGAGGCCTGCAATGCGGCTTCGGCTTTGGCTTCTTCAGCTTCGTCTTTATAGAAAATTACTGAGCGGTATTGGGTTCCGATGTCATTTCCCTGCCGGTTAAGCTGAGTTGGATCGTGAAGGAAGAAGAAAACGTCCATCAGCTGTTCGTAGGAAATGATTTTCGGGTCGTATGCAATTTCCACCACTTCAGCATGGCCGGTTTCGCCGGTGCAGACTTCTTCGTACGTTGGGTTCGTTTTATGCCCGCCGGAGTAGCCCGAAATTGCGGCATCGACGCCTTTCAGCATATTAAAACAACTTTCCACGCACCAAAAACATCCGCCACCGAAGGTGATATATTCTAAATTCTGTTTATCCATTTTTACATTTTTCGTTATAGGTTTCTTAGGTTCCTGACCGTTACAGGAATACAAAATCAGCGACATCAAAAATACTAAAATCTTATTCATGAACTGATAACGGTTTTCTATCATAAAAATTTCAATAAGATATAACTGATCACATTTTTCGTTTGCACATCATCTTTACATTAACTTCTTTTTTGTCGGTATTTGCGGTAGCTCATGATATTCGACACGATGAATGTTACGACAATTAATCCTGCGACAAACAGGCCCGATCCGGTATTAAAATTAAATACAGACAAGCTGATTATTGAAAAGAAATAGACAAGCCCCGCAATCTGCCAGTAAACTGAGGGTTCTATATACGGTCTTACACTTTGTAGAGAACCATATGAAAACAGTGGCTTAAGCTTCTGATAATCCCAGATGAGCAGTACCGTTGAGGCAAACAACATCAGCGACGTGATGATCCAGGTGCCTTTAAAAGACAGGCTTATGGTAATAATGCAGATATTTACGGTTAAACCGAAATATATTAAATTACCTAATGTAGAAAAGCGCTGGGTCATCAGTAAAAAACCGGCCAGTAGCTGGGCGAATCCTATAAAATTGTAGTAGAACCCGGATTGATAAAGCGCTTCAAAGAAATATCCAATCGGATGATTGGCAGAGATGGATGTAAATCTGTTGCCAACTAACTTGGTAAAACCTGAAGGAATAAATGCAACACCCAGTACATACCGTAAATGAATAATAAACCAGTGGTTAAAATTGTTTTCTCTAAGTTTTTCATATCTCATGTGGAGTAAGTCAAACTTTACTGGTTTTTGTTACATTCATTTATTTTAAACATTTTTTACGCTTATGATCCTGTGAGATTTAACGACAATAAACCTGTTGTAACTCACTGTTGTAACTCCCACAATTTTATGAATTCGTTAATGCCGTTTACAATACCAGTATAGTAATTGTCTTTCCGAAATTCGGGGAGAATCTGTTCATTAAGTACTTTTTCGCAAAGCTTGTCATTCAATATTTTCTCAGTTCCCGTTCCGGTGCAGATTCTTATTTTTTTTAATTTTTTACTGAATACGATTGTCAGTCCATTATTTTTCTCTGCTTTTCCGATGCCCCAGGTATTGGACAAATCCAACGCATATTGATCGAAATTTTGTATCTCTACATTTTCATCAAGCGAGATCACTGCGATTTCGTTGGTTGTTTTTGTTTCATAATCCTCTAAAATCGTCGTGATAGACGCTTTTTCGCCATCCGTAAATACTTTCTCGAAGTCAGATACGCAACCTATATATTTTGGAAATTTTTTTTGATTTTCTGCTTTAACGATTTCGGTAGCCAGGCTTTCTTTTTGATTCGTAGTGCAGGCTAAGACCAGAAAGCACCAAAAACAGGTCAGGTAAATTTTCTTCATGTTGATTTTATAGAGTACTGTTGAATGTTTCATTTGAATGCCGCCAACTATATGTGATGTTTATCCATCGGAAATGCACTCCAATTAAATTACAAACAAAAATGAACACCTTTCCGGATGTTCATTCAATATTTAAAAAATTCTTATTTCTCCCAAACTAACGCGCTCGCGCCTAAGATTGCGGCATCGGCTTCGTCGAGTTCGCTGAAGACAAGTCTGACCTTGTTTCTGAAAATCGGCAAAAGGTTGCGTTCCATGTGGAGTTTGGTGGGTTTTAAGATGAAATCGCCGGCTTTTATAACGCCACCAAAAAGCAAAATGGCTTCAGGTGAAGAAAACATCACGAAATTGGCCAAAGCCTCGCCCAGTTTCTGGCCGGTATAGCGGAACACTTCAATCGCGGTTGGATCGCCTTTTTTAGCACACTCGTGCACCACTTTAGAATTGATGGCTTCTTCCGGATAGTCGTTTAGCATAGATTCCGGAAATTCAGCACGCATTTTCTTGGCCGTAATGGCAATGCCCGTCGCGGATGCGTATGCTTCCAAAGAGCCCTCGGAGCCCGTGCTCCAGTGTTTTCTGCCGCCAGGTTTTACAATCGTGTGTCCAAGTTCGCCTGCGAAGCCGTCGTGCCCGTAAATAAGTTTACCGCCGGAAATAATTCCGCTGCCAACGCCTGTACCGAGCGTCATCATGATGAAATCTTTCATTCCGCGTGCCGCCCCGAACATCATTTCGCCGTAGGCAGCAGCATTGGCATCATTGGTCATTTTGCAGGGCACACCGAATTTTTTAGTCATAAGCTCTGCGAAAGGGATAATGCCTTTCCAACGCAGGTTGGGAGCCTGCTCAATGGTGCCGGTGTAGTAATTTGCATTAGGTGCGCCTACACCAATTCCGTCAAATTGATTATGTGTGCAGTGTTTGGCCAGATGAGGAGCCACTTCGTTATATAGTGCGTCAATAAATTCTTCGGGTTTCTCAAAATTTTCAGTGCGCATGCGTCCTTTCTCCAGAATTTCGCCGCGGTGGTTTACGATGCCGAACTTCGTGTTGGTACCGCCGATATCGACGCCTAATGCGACCTGCTTCGACAAATCTACTAATGCCATTAAGTAATAATTTAGTGATTAAAAATACAACAAATTCATCTTAGGTTCACAAAAAAACTTCCCCGGTAACGGAGAAGTTTAAATGATATAGTTCATTTAAATGGTCTTAAGAAGGTATTTCGCCTTTGTAGAGGAAAGAAACGATCTCTCTGTTTACTTTTTCTACCATTTCGCTGAAAAGATAGAACGATTCCTGCTTGTAGATTACAAGCGGATCTTTTTGCTCGTACACCGCGCCTTGCGAAGAACGTCTCAAGTCGTCCATTTCTCTAAGGTGAAGTTTCCAGTTCTCATCGATGATTGCGAGTGAAATATTCTTCTCGAAATCGTTAATAAGAGAATCGCATTTGGTTTCTACCGCCTGTTTCAGATCTGTTACGATCGTCATCGTCTTGATGCCGTCGGTAAACGGAACCTGAATCATTTTGAACATCGATCCCTGAGTATTGAAAACATTTTCAATGATCGGGAACGATTTTTCTTTCAACAGTTCGAGCTTCATGCGATAATCCTCGGTTGCTGCGTTAAAGAGGATGTTAGCGAGTTCCGGAATTTGTTTTGTCTTAAATTCTGCCTCAGAAACAGGAGCTTCCATGGTGAAATGCTTAATGATTTCGAACTCGAATTCTTTATAATTGTTGTCTACTTTGGTCTTGGTAACGATGGATTGCGAAACATCGAAAATCATGTTCGAAATGTCGTATTTCAAATGGTCGCCGAACAAAGCGTTCTTTCTGCGTTTGTAAATTACATCGCGCTGCTTCGTCATTACGTCATCATACTCAAGCAATCTTTTTCTGATTCCGAAGTTGTTTTCCTCAACTTTTTTCTGCGCTCTTTCGATTGATTTTGAGATCATTCCGTGCTGAATTACTTCACCTTCTTTATGACCCATTCTGTCCATCATTTTCGCGATTCTTTCAGAACCGAAAAGACGCATCAGGTTATCTTCGAGTGACACATAAAACTGCGAGCTTCCAGGATCTCCCTGTCTGCCGGCTCTACCACGAAGCTGGCGGTCAACACGGCGCGAATCGTGACGCTCTGTACCGATAATGGCAAGTCCGCCGTTGGCTTTTACGTCGCCCTGAAGTTTAATGTCGGTTCCTCTACCTGCCATGTTAGTCGCAATCGTTACAACTCCCGGTCCACCGGCCATCGCAACAATTTCGGCTTCTTTGGCGTGAAGTTTCGCGTTCAGTACGTTATGCTGAATTTTTCTCAGCTGAAGTGCTCTTGAAAGTAATTGAGAGATTTCAACCGAAGTCGTTCCCACAAGAACCGGTCTTCCGGCAGCCGTCAATCTTTCGATTTCTTCGATTACTGCGTTATATTTCTCACGGTTTGTTTTGAAAACAAGATCCTGTCTGTCATCCCGAATAATAGGTTTGTTGGTTGGAATTACCACTACATCGAGTTTGTAAATCTGCCAAAGTTCGCTTGCTTCGGTTTCCGCTGTACCCGTCATCCCCGCAAGTTTGTTGTACATACGGAAGTAATTCTGCAAAGTAATTGTCGCGAAAGTTTGTGTCGCCGCTTCAATTTTTACATTCTCTTTGGCTTCAATCGCCTGGTGAAGCCCGTCCGAATAGCGTCGGCCTTCCATGATACGGCCAGTTTGCTCGTCAACGATTTTCACCTCGCCGTCGATCACTACATATTCGTCGTCTTTCTCAAATAAGGTATATGCTTTAAGTAACTGACTTAATGTATGTACTCTTTCAGATTTTACTGCAAAATCGCTGAAAAGTTTTTCTTTCGCTTCGAATTCTTCTTCTTTGCTTAGGTTTTTAGATTCCAGCTCTACAATTTCGGTCGCGATATCGTTCAGAACGAAGAAATCTTTGTCTTCGTTTCCGGCAGACATATATTCCACACCTTTATCTGTAAGATCGATCTGGTTGTTTTTTTCGTCGATAACAAAATAAAGGTCTTTGTCAACCTTAGGCATCTCCTTGTTGTTATCGGCCATGTATTGGCCTTCTGTTTTTTGAAGAAGGGCTTTGTTTCCGCTTTCGGAAAGGAATTTAATTAAAGGTCGCGATTTCGGTAAACCACGGTAAGCCTGCAATAATTTGAATCCACCCTCTTTGGTGTTTCCGTTCGCGATAAGTTTTTTGGCTTCATTAAAAATTCCTGAAACTGTTTTTTTCTGAATTTCAACAATTCTGTCCACTGAGGGTTTAAGAACGTCAAATTCCTGGCGGTCGCCCTGAGGAACCGGACCGGAAATAATCAAAGGCGTTCTGGCGTCATCTACTAAAACAGAATCTACCTCATCCACGATTGCAAAGTTCAGTTCTCCCTGCACGAGTTCGGTAGGGGAAGTAACCATGTTATCTCTTAAATAATCGAAACCAAATTCATTATTGGTACCGTAAGTAATGCTGGATTGGTATGCTTTTCTTCTCGCATCTGAATTGGGCTGATGAAGGTCGATACAGTCAATCGTAAGGCCGTGAAACTGATAAAGCGGGCCCATCCACGCAGAGTCGCGTTTTGCGAGGTAATCGTTCACCGTCACAACGTGTACACCGCGGCCAGTAAGTGCGTTAAGATAGATAGGCAGGGTTCCTACAAGGGTTTTACCTTCACCTGTGGCCATCTCAGCAATTTTTCCGCTATGCAGCACAACACCACCAATAAACTGTACGTCGTAATGAACCATATCCCACACAACCGGTGTTCCGGCGGCATTCCACTGATTCTTCCAGACAGCGGTTTCGCCTTCCAGTGCGACGAAATCTTTCGTGGCTGCAAGTTCTTTATCTAAATCGGTGGCCGATACGCGGATTTCTCCGTTTTGTGCCAACCTTCGGGAAGTTTCTTTTAGTAAAGCAAATGCTTCTGGAAGTATCTCGTTCAATACTTTCTCCTCAATCTGATAAGAGTCTTTTTTAAGCTGCTCAATTTTATTAAACAGTTCCTCTTTCTCGTCTATATTGGCAGAATTTTTTATCTGCTCGTTAGTTTGTTCTATCTGGGCTGAAAGGGTGGCGGTGGCTGTTTTAATTTTTTCTTTAAATTCAGCGGTTTTGCCGCGTAAGCCGTCGTCGGTTAATTCCTGAATTTTCGGTTCAACAGCTTTAATTTTAAGTACTACTTTTTTTACTTCTTTAAGGTCTGTGGCATTTTTATCGCCGAGGAAACCCTTAAGAACTTTGTCTATAAAACCCATATGTTTTTAGCTTTGCGCCGGCTGCGGAAACAGCAGGCTAATTGTGGCACCGCAGTGCAGGAGTTAATAAAATAGGGCTAAAGCAAATTGCCTGAAGCCCTGTTGAAAATTTTAGTATTCGTCTTCGTTCCAGAGGAAATCGTCGTCAGTAGGATAATCGCTCCATACTTCTTCAATGGATTCATAGATTTCTCCCTCGTCCTCAATAGCCTGAAGATTTTCTACCACTTCCATGGGTGCGCCGGTGCGGATCGCATAATCAATCAGTTCCGCTTTCGTCATTGGCCAGGGTGCGTCGCTCAGGTAAGAAGCCAGTTCTAATGTCCAGTACATATTAATTAATTTTTTGCAAAAGTATAAAAATAGGCGACATAAAAAATGTTTTTGCCGCTGATATTCAACAATCTTTGTTTTTTATTTCAAAGATTTTCATGAACCGTTTCTCAAAAACCATTCCACAAACTTTTTTATGCCAATATGGAAATTGGTAGTGGGGTTATAGCCTATTAATGCACGTGCTTTGCTGATATCTGCATTCGTAATCTGCACATCACCAGGCTGCAGCGGCAGGCGCTTTTTAAGCGACATAATTTCGAGATTTTCTTCAATGGCGCTCAGCATTTCATCTAAGGTTATTACCTGGTTTTCGCCGAGGTTTAAAATTTCATATACGCCGTTGTTACGGTGAAGGTAAGTGATGGTTTTCAGGATACCGTCGATAATATCGTCAATGTACGTATAATCCCGTGCTGTTGAGCCGTCGCCGTAGAAAGGGATCTCGTTTTTGCTTCGGATAAGTGAAGTGAATTTATGTATTGCGAGATCCGGACGCTGCCGCGGGCCGAACACCGTGAAAAACCGCAAATGTACCATGTCTATCCCATATAGATGATGGTAAACATGGCCTAAAATCTCGCCGGCTCTTTTGGTGGCCGCATACGGCGAAATGGGCTCGTCTACAGAGTCTGTTTCAGAAAACGGAATCTTTTCATTATTTCCGTAAACGCTTGAGCTTGAAGCACAAACAATTTTGTTTACGCGGTGTTCGCGGCAGACTTCCCAGAGGTTCATTGTGCCTTTAATGTTTACCTCTTCATAATCTGCGGGCCTTTCGATAGACGGCCGAACGCCTGCAAGAGCCGCCAGATGGATCACAGCGTCGATTTTGTGCTTGGCGAATATCTTCTGCAACCCGCTCCTGTCGCGGATATCCTGATAGTAGAGCTGATAATCTCTGGATGAGGTTTCGAAAATTACCTTTTGGATATCACGGCCTTTATCCTGAAAGGCAAATGCAGTTTCGAGGCCTGTAGATGATAAAGTATTTTTGATTTTAATGCGGTAATCGTAGAAATCGTCAAAATTGTCCACGTTAATGACAGAATGTCCATTCTTAAGAAGATGTTCCACCAGATGGGATCCTATGAAACCGCTTCCACCCGTAACAAGGTAATTCATTTTTATGTTTTAGTGTTACAAACTTAATTAAATCAAATCATTAAATTTACTGAAATATTTAGCTATGAAATTCACCGGACAGGTTCTGAAAATGGCCACTCAGAACGGAAAACCAATCCAATATTACCTGAATCTGTCGCATGATTTGATTAATCTGAATCAGGTTATTGGCAGAACTATTAAAATTAAACACATCGGTTACGAGTGTGTGAACTGCGGTACCGACGAAAAAGTTTTTCGGATGGGTTTCTGCAAACGATGTTTTTTCGAAAGTCCGTATGCAAGCGACACGATTATCCGGCCCGAACTTTCGAAAGCGCACCTTGGAATTGGTGAACGCGACCTTGAGGTAGAACAGAGCATTCAACTTGCTCCCCACATCGTGTATCTTGCTTACACGGGAGAGGTGAAAGTGGGCGTAACGCGTGAATCTCAACTTCCAACCCGTTGGATTGACCAGGGTGCGACGTTCGCGCTGCCGATTGCTAAAACCGACAACCGCTATGAAGCCGGAATGATTGAAGTGGCCCTTAAAGAACATATCGCCGATAAAACCAACTGGAAAAAGATGCTCGAAGACGATTTTGAAGACGATCTTGACCTTGCCGATTTCCGCAACCGCATTAAACAACATTTTCCGGAAAACTTTCAAAATTTCTACACGATGGAGCACGAGATGCTGCGCCTCGATTACCCGTACGAAGCTCCCGAGAAGATAGCATCGTGCACACTTGATAAAAACCCTGAGATTGAGGGCGTACTTACCGGCATAAAAGGGCAATACCTGTGTTTGGGCAGCGGAAATTTCATCAACGTGCGCGCACACGAGGGGTATGTGATAGAACTGACTTTAACTAAATGAGATGCTTTTTTGTTTGTTTGATTTTTATTTTACTTTCATGCGCCAATGAAGGTCAGTCAATAGATTTATCAAAAAGCAACATTTCTTATCAGGAGCATGATCATGAGACTGGATGGAAAAGAATCCGGCTCTTAAAACCCAATAAATGGGGATTTGTGAACGACAGAAATAAGATCATGATTCCGTTTGATTATGATTTCTTAAATCCGTTTGAAAAAGGTTTATCCTACGCAAAGCGCGATGGTAAAGATTTTTTCATTACCAGAAAAAATCTAAAGTTGTCCGGTGATTATGATGAAGCAGGAATATTTACTTTCGGTTTAGCTCCGGTTTCTAAAAACAACAAATGGGGCTTCATTGATGAGAATGGTGTAGTGGTTATTCCGATGCTGTACGATGAAGTACAGTATTTTACTCAAAATAATCTTAGTGCGGTTACAAAAAACGGGAAATCAGGATTTATTGACAAACATGGAAGAGAAATCATTCCTATTGCCTATGATCAAGTTATTAGTGAGCAGCTTGATAATATGGTTATCACCAGAAAAGACGATAAGTGGGCTTTTTTTGATAACACGGGAAAACAATTGTCAGGATTTATATACGATAAGGTACAGAGGGCATGGAAAGGCGATGATACTACATTTTTCGAAAACGGACCTGCATCTGTAAAATTGAACGGAAAATATCTTTTTCTCGATAAAAATTTGCAACCTGTATTTTCAAAAGTCAGATTTGATTCTGCAACTTCTTTCGATTCCAACGGAAATGCTATCGTAATGAAGAAGGCGAGATTCGGCATACTGAAAAATGATGGCAGATTGGTTATTCCCATAGAGTATAGTGCTATCGAAAATTACAATTCCAACGGCGATCCAAATCCAAAGTTTTACAGCCTAAAAAAGGACGGTCGATATGCACTTCTTAATCTGGATTTATTGAAAATAGCAGAGTCTGATGAGAATTACTTTAACCTCACTGTTGTTAATGGAACTGAATATATTTCATTTAAAAACGGTAAAAATAGATATGGTCTAGTAGATCAGAAAGGAAATATTAAAGTCCCGTTCATTTATAATGAAACTTTATATTTTGATCGGAACCCATTTTCAATCGCGAAAAAGGATAATAGACAAGGAATCATTGGCATTAACAATAGGGTAATCATCCCTTTTGATTACGGAGAAATCGTTCAGATTGATGATGAGGAAACGGATTTATTTATTGCATCAAACAAGGGCGGCGATGCCGTTATGAACCTAGATCATAAAACAATCCTTACAGGTGAGAAGATTCACTCCATATATAATCATCCTTTAAAATTTATCGTGAAGAGAAAAGGGAAGTACGGAATTGTTGATCTGCAGAACAAAATTATTCTACCTTTCGAATATGATGAAATCTCTAACTGGACTGAGTATGGACCAAGAGTATCAAAGTTTATTATAAAAGATGGCAAGACCGGCCTGATTGATGAAAACACTTTCAAAATTACGATACCTCCAGTCTATGATGAGTTCAAGTACGTAAACGGGTTAATTTTTGCTAAAAGAAATAAAAAGGCAGGAATAATAGATGAAAGCGGAAAAGTACTCTGTCCGTTTGTTTTTGACCAGATTTATCCCAGTCTTTTAGATGTTTATGATCCCAGGAGTAACGAACTCAGAATTTTTGCGCGAAAAGGCCGGGATTATTATCAAGTGGATCATTCAGGCAAAATTTTAAAATCAAACATCACATTACCCGAGGTCCTGAAGCAAACAGTTCTGCCTGAGCTGCCACCGCCACCGAAACCAAATTAATGAGTTGATTGGCATAGTATTTTAATCTTCGAGCTGATGAAAAAAAAATATTTACGGCCTCTTTCGATCTTTGTAGCCGTTGTTGTGCTTATTACTTTGGTGCTGAATTTTGGAGCTAATTTTTGGCTTCGGAATAATCTCTCAGGCTACATCAAGAAAAACTCCAATTACAACGTAAAATACAGTTCGCTCGAGGTTGATATGTTTACCGGCCGGATTTCCGCTGCGGGTATCAGTGTTCGGAGTAAAAATTCCGGTGATCAGAATACGATTGGGCTCGAAGGAAGTATCGACACACTTTCAGTAAGCAGGCTTGGCATCTATGATGTACTTTTTAATAAAACAATCAGTTCTAATAATCTGTTGTTGGTGAAACCGGATCTTAAAATTACGCTCGCAAAGCCTGTGGACGATAAAACCAAGAAAAAGAGAAATCCTGTTTTATTCAAAAATCTAAAGATCAGTAACGGCAACATTACTGTGCTCCGGCACACCAAGCAAAAATTCCTCGAGGTGAAAGATCTTGAGCTTAATGTTGAGAATATCCAGATGACGGAGGAAAGTATGGAGCGTAAACTTCCGCTTGTTTTTGATACTTACGACATAAAAGGAAAAGATTTTTACTTTGGGCCGGACGATGTGTATGCGGTGACGGCACAGACGATAACCACCGAAGCCGGTCAGATGAGTATAAGAAATTTCGCGGTGAAGCCATTGCTTTCTTATCAGAATTTCAGGAGATTTCATCCCAATGACAAAAATCTTTACGACTTTAAGGCTACCGAAATGAACTTCAAAGATGTGGCACTCGATGATGACAAAGTCGCGCTGAGTCACGCTCATTTCCAAAATCCTGATCTCAAAATTATGACGACGAGTGCCAAAGCCGTCCGCAAAAAAAAGGATCTGAATGTTACGGTGAACATGGAGGACGTATTGTTCAAAAATGCAAAGATCAGCATACTTAATCCCAACGGAACCCCTAAACTTTCTGCGGCGGATGTTACATTGAACATCAACAAATTTGTAATGGACAGCGAGACATCCAAATCCCCGCTTCCTTTTGAGTATGCTAACTTCAGCGTGGCCGGAAAACAGATAAATTTCGTTACCGAAACCCAGAACATCAACATTGCGGCACTGGCTTTTAACCCAAAAGCGGTTGACATCAGGCTGCTCCGCATGAAACCGGCAGGTCAGCAAACGACTAAAACCATAATGGATTTAGATGTGGACAGAGTTCGGCTCAATATAAATGAGTTCAGATTTGTGGAAAATAAACTCAAGCTTGATGTCCAGAATATTCTCATCAGCTCGATGCAGGGAAAAATCCAGGCGGCTAAAAATTCTCAGAAGAAAAAGGGCGATTATTCGGGAATTGAGTTTCCGCTCACGGTGAAAAATGTGGAACTGAAGAACAGTAATGTGGCGTACGACAATGGTAAGGCAGTACTAATTCTGAACAATCTCAATGCGAAAATTCAGAATATTGAGATGAATGCGGCCACGGTAAAAAATTCAGTTCCGTTCAAAACGGGTAATTACAGTCTGGCAGCGCAAAAATTAGTTTACAATACGGAGTTTTACAATATGTCTGCGGGCTTGCTTACGTTTGGCAACCGATCGCTTCAGCTTTCCGATTTTGCTACGACGCCAAAAGTATCGCGAGCGCAGTTTATCCGCATGATTCCGGCAGAAAGAGATTTATACGACGTTAAAGTGAAGCAGATCACCGCAAACGGAATCTGGGATTTACTTTCAGACAATCAGTATATTAACGCTTCGCAGGTAACCTTGAATGGAATGAATGCAAACATTTTCCGAAGCAAGATTCCCAAAGATGACGTTACCGAAAAATTGCTGTACTCCTCACTATTGAGAAAAATAAAGATGCCATTGTTTGTGCAGAATCTGGATATTAAAAATTCGGTTCTGGAATATGAAGAAGATACAAAAAGGAGCGACGGCCCCGGAAAACTCACGTTCGGAAGTTTCGCCATGAATGTGAAAAACCTTAATTCAGGCAAAATGAAAGGTAAACCAACACAGGTTGCAATTTCGGTGAACTGTCGCTTTATGAACGCCTCACCTATGAATGTGAAATGGAATTTCGATCTTCTTAACCGAAGCGACAGTTTTTCAATTTCCGGAAATGTAGCTGATCTACCGGCTTCACGTGTAAATCCGTTTATTGAACCTTATCTGAAAGTGCGCGCAACCGGAATGATTTCGGATCTTATCTTTAATTTTAAAGGGAACAGCAGCGGCCTGAGTGGTATCCTGAATTTAAAACATAAAGACCTGAAGGTTGCTTTGCTTAAAGAAGACGGCGAAAAAAATAAACTGCTGAGTGCAGTAGCCAACATTTTTGTACGTTCAGATTCGGGGCAGTATCCCGAATCCGTGCCTGTGGACAATGTACCGCGTGATAAAACCAAATCGTTTTTTAATTTTTTCTGGAAAGGGATTGAAGAAGGCCTGAAAAAAACACTCATCGGTAAAAATGTAGAAAATACTGAAAAGGCGGTTCAGAATACCGTGGAAAATACCAAAGCAGCATTAGACCAGAACAAAAAAGACCTGAAGGATACTAAACAGAATGTGACCGAAAAAGTGGAAAATGCCAAAGATAAAGTGCAGAAAAAAAGCAGCGGGCTGAAGAATATACTCAAGAAAAAATCCGAATAAAATCCGGATTCATTTTTCTAATCAAAATTGTAGTTCTCGTCTTCTTCGATAGGGATCTCGCGGATAAAATTATCGAATTCGGGTCCTTCATAATTACTTTGCGCACCATAAGAATCGATGATCATCCCGATATTTCCGTCGGTAGCCTGCGCTACATACAGCACTGCATTGTCTTCGGGGCTGCTGTCTGCCTCAAAACGGTAGGTGCGGAGTATCTTGAGGTCTTCAGGCTGATAAATTTCTCCGGTCTCTCTGAGTTTCATTTCGCAGGCATCATTCATTGTAAATTCCTGGGTAACATCTTTGGCGGCTAGTTTGGCCATAACTTGGCTTAGCGTGAGCATGGGTCTGGGTTGCATAATTTATTATTTTGTACAACAGATAACAAATACTGTGCAATCCTGAGATTGCTGACTTTTAAAAATATTGAAATTCTGTTTGCAGAAAACAAAACATGCAGACATCCTGAAAACAAAAAACGCTGCTAATCTACAGATTAACAGCGTTTTTAAGTACCTCGGACGGGACTTGAACCCGTACATCCTTACGGATACAGGATTTTAAGTCCTGCGTGTCTACCAGTTCCACCACCAAGGCAGGCAATTGAGCGAAAAACGGGATTCGAACCCGCGACCCCGACCTTGGCAAGGTCGTGCTCTACCAGCTGAGCTATTTTCGCAATAAAAGTGCGGATGAAGGGACTCGAACCCCCACGCCTCACGGCACCAGATCCTAAGTCTGGCGTGGCTACCAATTACACCACATCCGCTTATAATAACTTCTTCTCTTCTTTTTTGGTGAGTGCAAATATATAGACTTTTTCCTTTTTAAACAAAACAAATTTTGAATTTTTTATTTGTTCAAAAAAATCAATGCCCGCTTTCTTTTTCCTCTTATAATTTATTACTTTTACATCTTAATATTAAGACTATGGAATTACAGGGAACTATAAAAAAAATCACTGACGTTCAGACATTTCCGAGTGGTTTTCAGAAAAGAGAAATGATTATCCTCACCGAAGAGCAGTATCCGCAGCCAATCAGCATTGAATTTTTGCAGGACAAAACAGACCTTCTGAATAACTATAATGAAGGCGATAAAGTGAAAGTGAGCATCAATATACGTGGCCGCGAATGGACTTCGCCCCAAAACGAAGTGAAATATTTCAACTCTATCGTAGGTTGGAGAGTGGAGAAATCCGAAGGCGGATCTGCGCATGAGCCGGTAGAGGCAAGGCCTTCACAACCCAATACCACTTCAGCTGCAGGCAACACCAACGTTTTCGAAGAAGACGAAGACGATTTGCCATTCTAAAAACTACCTTTTATATCTTATTGAATCCTGCTTACCGAAGCAGGATTTTAATTTTCCCACAATGATTTACCTTAACGCTGACGAAATCTCTTTTCCTGATCCGGAATTCATGGATTCTGAAGGTGGTTTGCTGGCCGTTGGTGGAGATTTGTCTCCTGAGCGTTTGCTTTTTGCCTACCAAACCGGTCTTTTTCCTTGGTTTAATGAAGGTGAAGAAATACTGTGGTGGTGCCCCGACCCAAGGTTTGTTGTGGTACCTGCGGAAATTAAGGTATCGAAATCGATGAAGAAAATTCTTAAAGCGGGTGTTTTTACATTCACTGAAAATAAATGCTTTCGCGAGGTGATGCTCGGATGTAAAAATTCATACCGAAAAGATCAGGACGGAACCTGGATATCGATGGATCTGATTGATTCCTTTACGGTTCTGCATCAGCACGGTTTTGCAAAAAGTGTGGAAGTGTGGCAGGATGAGCAGCTCGTTGGCGGATTTTATGGGGTGCAGATTGGAAAAGTCTTCTGCGGCGAAAGTATGTTTTCTAAAGTAAGCAACGCATCGAAAGCGGGCTTTCTCAATTTTGTTTTGAACAATAGCGAAAATTTTGATCTTATCGACTGCCAGATTCACTCAGACCACCTCGAAAGTTTAGGCGCCAAAATGATTTCTAAACTGGAATATTTAAAAATTTTAAAGAGAAACAATGAACTCTGAAAGAGAAAAGTGGGTATTGCTGATCGGCCTTACGGTAATTTGGGGCTCGTCTTTTATTTTGATCAAGAAATCGCTCGAACATTTTAATCCTTATGAAGTAGGTGCGCTGCGCGTTCTGATTGCCGGACTTATTCTGCTTCCTTTCGCGTTGATGAATATTAAAAAATTTCCGCGCAAGAATGTTAAGTGGCTCATCCTGGCCGCGGTCACCGGAAATTTCGTTCCGATGTTTCTGTTCCCCATCGCTGAAACTGCGGTCAGCAGCAGTATTGCCGGCATCGTGAATTCGATGATGCCTATTTTCGTAATTATTGTCGGTGCGCTGATGTGGAAATTTCAAACTACAAAACGGCAGATTATTGGCGTTGTGATCAGTTTCAGCGGAGCCTGTATTCTTGCGTTTTCGGGTGGCGAGGGCGGCGAATTCAAACTTGTACCAGTTCTGCTGCTACTTTTGGCCACATTATGTTACGCGGTAAGCACCACCACGGTAAAATCCAAACTCAACCATATTCCCGCGAAAATACTTTCGGCATTTGTTTTTTCGTTTGTACTCATCATTCCGTCGGCGGTTTCGCTCGTTCTGGCTGGTTTTTTTAATGATCTTGAAAATGACCAAAACCTTTGGGCAGGGCTGGGATTTGTAAGCTTGCTTTCGATCTTCGGGACTGGCCTCGCGATGATGCTGAATTACCGACTGCTGAGTATTTCGACTCCGCTTTTTGCATCCACCGTAACTTTGCTGATGCCGGTTGTAGCTATTATTTGGGGCGTTATCGATGGGGAAACTCTCACACCTATTCAGTGTATCGGCGCGGTAATTATCTTAGCCGGACTTATTTTTCTGCGGCAGAGAGCGGTTATTTGTAAATAGAATGTACTAAAACAAAGAAAACTGTAGCTGGTTTCGACCTTGTTTTTATAGATTCTTACCTGTATTTTTTTTAATACCTGCACCAGAATTCTTTTTTTTATATTTCCTAAATTAGCATAATGTTTATCAAAGATTACATTTCCAAAGATTATCCCGCCTTCAATACCGGCGATTCTATCGAAGAAGCTAATGAGTTCGCGAAAGAATTCGGGTACTCGCATATCTTTATAAAAAAGAAGGGGATTTATCAGGGAGCCATAAGCCAGTCTTTTCTGGAGGAAAGCCCTGAAGGAAATCTTTCAACGCTCGCTATTCACTACGAAAAATTTGCGATTACCGATGATGGGAACCTGCTGGATTCGATCAAGCTGTTTCATACTTTCAATTCTAATGTGGTACCGGTGATCACAAAAGCAGAGAAATATGTGGGTTATCTTTCATGTGATGATATTTTCAATGAATTTTCGAAATATCCGCTTTTTTCTGAAAATGGCGCCGTAATGATTGTGCAGACCAGCGGACGGCACTATTCGATGACTGAAGTCTGCAAGATTGTAGAGCAAAACAACGGTAAGATTTACGGCTGTTTTATCAATTTAATCGGCGACGATTTTATTCAGATTACGCTGAAATTCAATGCTGAAAATACCAGTTCAATTGATGAAACCTTTGAAAGATACGGCTATAGCGTGGTGCATAAATATTACGACGATGAAAAAGAAGACCTGCTGAAAGACAGATTTGGTTTCTTCCAGAAATATCTGCAATTTTAAATAATGAAGGCAGCTGTTTATTCCCAAAAAAGCGATTTAGATACTTTTCTGTATTTGAGTAAATTCGTTTCTGAGCTAGAAAAACGCGGCATTCAGGCTATTTTGTACGAAGAAATGGCCAATGCGATGGAGTTTTCCAAGATCTTCAAAACTTTCGCCGGCAAAGAAGATTTAAAGGAGCAGAAGGTAGATTGGTTTTTCACTTTCGGCGGCGACGGAACTATTGTTAATTCACTACTGTTTGTTCAGGATCTCGAAATTCCTGTAGTGGGCGTTAATACCGGCCGTCTCGGTTTTCTTTCGAGTTTTACCAAAGAGGAGGTTTTTCTTAAACTGGACGACATTATTAAAGGTGAGGTAAATGTGAGCCGCAGGTCGGTTATTGAAATTGTATCACCGGATAAAACCATATTTTTCCCTTTTGCTTTAAACGACATTACGGTTTCGCGGAAAGAAACCACTGCCATGATTACCGTCGATTCTTATATCGACGGCGAATTTCTGAATGTTTTCTGGGGCGACGGCGTCATTATTTCCACACCTACAGGTTCTACGGCTTACTCTTTAAGTTGTGGCGGCCCGATTATCACGCCCAATAACAACACGTTCGTCATCACACCGATCGCGCCACACAACCTCAACGTGCGCCCGCTGATTGTAAATGACGATGTGGAGATCCGGCTTAAGGTTGAAAGCCGCGTACCGCAATACTCGCTCTCGCTCGATTCCAGGCTTGTAAACATGGAGACCGACGTAGAAATTATATTACGCAAAGCCCGGTTTCAGATCCTGCTGATCCACCCCAGAGATTTGAGTTTTTACGAAACCATCCGCCAGAAATTACTGTGGGGAAAAGACAAAAGAAACTGATCCTTTCAGCATAAAATCCTTAACTTTACCGTCAAAATCTGAGTTAAAATCTTCTAAAAAATAAATTATGAGCAGACGTTTTCCGGCAGGTGTTGCCACAGGCAAATTGGTTACTGAAATCTTCGATTTTGCGAAGGAAAATAATTTCGCCCTCCCGGCGGTAAACGTAATCGGTTCGAGCAACGTGAATGCGGTTCTTGAAACTGCTGCCAAACTCAATTCTCCCGTGATCATTCAGTTCTCCAATGGGGGCGCTGCTTACAATGCAGGTAAAGGTTTAAATAACGACGGTCAGAAAGCCGCAATTGCCGGTGCAGTAGCCGGTGCAAAACACATCCACACTTTGGCAGAAGCGTACGGAGCCACCGTAATTCTTCATACCGATCACTGTGCGAAGAAACTCCTTCCGTGGATCGACGGATTGATGGATGCTAACGAAGAATTTTTCGCGCAAACCGGAAAATCCCTTTATTCATCACACATGCTCGATTTGTCTGAAGAGCCAATCGAGGAAAACATGGATATTTCGTGCAAATATTTTGAAAGAATGGCCAAAATGGGCATGACACTCGAAATTGAACTGGGCGTAACAGGCGGTGAAGAAGACGGAGTAGATAATTCCGGCGTAGATTCTTCCAAACTTTACACGCAGCCAGATGAGGTGGCATACGCATACGAAAGGTTAAACGCTATTTCACCAAACTTTACCATTGCGGCAGCTTTTGGTAACGTTCATGGGGTTTATAAGCCTGGAAATGTGAAATTAACACCGAAAATTTTAGATAATTCTCAGAAATACGTTCAGGAAAAATTTGGAACTGCAGAAAAACCGGTGAACTTTGTATTTCACGGCGGATCAGGTTCTACTGTTGAGGAAATTCGTGAAGCCATAAGTTACGGTGCCATCAAGATGAATATCGATACTGATCTGCAGTTTGCTTACGCAGAAGGCATCAGAGATTATATGACGCAGAATATTGAGTACCTGAGAAGCCAGATTGGCAATCCGGACGGTGAAGAAAAACCGAACAAAAAATATTACGACCCGCGCGTTTGGGTAAGAAAAGGAGAAGAAACTTTTATTACAAGATTGGTTCAGGCGTTTGAAGACCTGAATAATGTAAATACAATTTAATTTATTTTAATTTTTTATTGAATTTTGAAGGTATGAAGCCGGCAAAATTTAAAATCTAGAATTTAAAATCTAAAATTCCAATAATGGCATTCGACTGGTTTAAAAGAAAAACAAAAAATATCACTACTTCCACGGAGGATAAGAAAGATGTTCCGAAAGGGCTTTGGCATCAGACACCGACCGGAAAAATCATTGAGCACGAAGAACTGAAAGCAAACAACTACGTTTCGCCGGAAGACGGTTTCCATGTAAGAATTGGCAGCCGCGAATTTTTCTCGATTCTTTTTGATGATAATAAATTTACGGAGCTCGACGCGAATGTAGAAAGCGTTGATATGCTGGGTTTTAAAGATACCAAAGCATATGTGGACCGCCTGAAAGAGGTGAAAGCCAAAACAAAACTTACAGATTCCATCCGTAACGCAGTCGGAAGGGTAAATGGCGAACAGATGGTGATTTCGTGTATGGACTTTGCATTTATCGGCGGATCGTTGGGATCCGTGATGGGCGAAAAAATCCGTCGCGCAGTAGATTACTGTATCGCAAACCGCCTTCCCTACATGATTATCTGCCAGTCGGGTGGCGCAAGGATGCAGGAGGCAACCTACTCGCTGATGCAGCTCGCTAAAGTACAGGCAAAACTTGCACAGCTTTCGGAAGAAGGCCTGCTTTACATCGCTTATCTATGCGACCCAACTTTCGGTGGAATTACCGCATCTTTCGCCATGACAGCAGACATCATCATGGCCGAACCAGGCGCGTTGATCGGTTTTGCCGGCCCGCGGGTTATCCGTGAAACCATCGGTAAAGATTTACCGGAAGGTTTCCAGACGTCAGAATTTCTTCAGGAAAAAGGATTCGTGGATTTCATTGTGAAACGAACCGAAATCAAAGAAAAAGTTTCGAAAACGGTGAAACTTTTGGTTCACTAAAAATTTATTTAAATACTACAAATCTCTCCTTTTAAGGGGAGATTTCTGTAATGACAAGAACAGTACGCATTTTCTTCAATACTTTTAGGAGCCTGAGTTTCAGCAAAATTTTTACGCTGCTGAAGTTGTGGGTTCCGCATCCGCTATTTACGGTGCTTGCAATGTACGCTACGGCCAAAAGCTTTGCGCTGGCACAGGAGTATTTCCCGAAAACGAACTCGAACAGTGGTGTGGGTAATGCGTTTCGCCATGCACTTTGGACCTGTCTCATAATGATGTACTGCTGCAAGGTTTCTTCGCCCGAAAAGTCGCTGCGATACTGTAAAAAAATGACGGATCTTCACGAAGAACTCTTCCCGAATGAACCGCTAGAAAAGAAAATGGACCTGCACAATAACCAAGTTGGGATGAAACTTTTTATGAACCTGTTGCAAGGCGTTCACCGTCAGTTTTTCGAGACCAGCTTTTTCATCGATCATCTTCTTGCTAAAACAAAAACCGCCAGAATTATTGATAATCCTGACGGTTCTTATGGTGATGATTTGGTGTATCTTGAAGACTTCGAATAAAGTTATTTTTTTGAAATCCGGTGTAGTTTTCCGCTGTCTGAAATTGCGTAGAGATTACCGTCGCGCGCACTCAGCACGTCCCGAATCCGGTCGTTCTGGGCGGTCAGAAGCCATTCTTCGCCAACTACTTTATTGTTTTCAATAACCAGCCGGATAATTTTCTGTCCGCTGAGGCAACCCAGCATCAGATTATTTTTCCACTCCGCGATATTGCCTTTGTAGAAATCCATTCCGCTCATGGATATCGACGGATCCCAGTAGTAAACCGGTTGTTCAGTTCCTGCTTTCTGTGTAGCTCCGTTATTTATTTTTTTGCCGCTGTATTCAGTTCCGTAAGACACATCGCCCCAGCCATAGTTTTTACCGGGCTGGATTAAATTTACCTCGTCTCCGCCTTTCGGACCCATTTCACCATCCCAAAGCTGGCCTTTTTCATCAAGCGCAAGCCCTTGTGGGTTTCGGATTCCGGTAGCATAAATTTCTGGTTTCCAACCTGAAATGGTAGGATTTCCGGGAGCTGGTTTACCGTCTTTGGTAATTTTTAATACTTTACCGAGATAGGCATCCTGCCTTTGCGCGTAAGGCCGCATTTCCATATCCGACCTTTCGCCTGTGCTCACAAAAAGATGTCCGTCCTTATCAAAAACAAGGCGGCTTCCGAAGTGCTTATCGCCGTCGTAAGTAGGCGTAGCGCGGAAAATTACGGTAGGGTTCTCAATTTTTTTGTCATCCGCAGAAAGTTTTCCTTTGGCTACGGCTGTATGATTGCCGCCGGCAACTGGTTCAGAGTAGGTCCAGAAAATCATTCTGTTCGTATTGAAATCGGGATCCAGGGCAATATCCAGCAAGCCGCCCTGGCCTTTATCGTCTACTTTAGGCAGGCCTTCCACTTTCACTGTGTTTTTGCCGTCGGCTGATACGATGTTGAGATATCCGGATTTTGAGGAAATCAGCAGTCGGCCATCTGGCAGATCCGTGATGCCCCAGGGTTTATTGAGGCCGGAATTAATAACATCAACCTGGTAAGCCGTCGAAGTCTGGAGCCCATTTACGCGGGTTTGTCCTTCGAAGGCCGGTTGATATTCTGGCGAATTTTTAGAAGCTGTTTCCGGATTGGCTAACGTGCCGTTTTTTAAAACCTGTGCCTGCGCATTGTTTTTTGGAGTTCCGCTACACGCTGTTAAAACTACGGCGGCGCAAACCGGTAAAATTTTTGCTAGAAAAACTTTCATAATTACTTGTTTTTTAGAATTTTGTTAACAGATAGCAACAAATATTACGCCGACAATTTTTGTAATTTTGCATCATGCGATTTCAACTTCAATCTGAATATAAACCGACTGGCGACCAACCGGTTGCCATCGATAAATTAACCAAAGGCCTTGAAATTGGTGAAAAATACCAGACCTTACTGGGTGTAACCGGCTCCGGAAAAACGTTTACAGTCGCCAATGTAGTGAATAATGTGCAGAAACCGACGCTGGTTTTAGCACACAACAAAACTCTGGCTGCGCAGCTTTTCATGGAATTCAAAGAGTTTTTTCCTGATAACGCCGTAGAATATTTCGTGAGTTATTACGATTATTATCAGCCCGAAGCTTTCATTGCTTCCACGAACACCTACATCGAGAAAGATCTGTCGATTAACGAGGAAGTGGAAAAACTTCGTTTATCTGCCTCCGCAAGCTTGCTTTCGGGTAGACGCGATGTTCTTATCGTGGCTTCTGTTTCCTGTATTTACGGCATCGGGAACCCCTCAGAATTCAATAAGTCCCTGATTGAACTTAAGAAAAGTTCAAAGATAACCCGCACGGATTTTCTTCATAAACTCGTAAACGCTTTATATTCAAGAACTTTGAATGAATTTACACGTGGTACTTTCCGTGTGAAAGGCGATGTAATTGATGTATATCCGGCCTACGCAGATAACGCCGTTCGCGTTCAGTTTTTCGGTGATGAGATCGAAAAAATCTACAGTTTCAATCCGCTGACTGGAAATATAATGTCCGATTTTGACGAGATGAATATCTATCCGGCGAATCTGTTTGTTACTTCAAAGGAAACGCAGGTTGGCGCGATACGCGAAATTCAGGATGATATGGTTAAACAGGTGGATTTTTTCAATTCAATTGAAAAACCCTTTGAGGCCAAACGTCTTCAAGAAAGAACCGAACTTGATCTCGAAATGATGAAAGAACTCGGGTACTGCAGTGGAATCGAAAATTATTCACGTTATTTTGACCGCCGATTACCCGGAACGCGCCCGTTTTGCCTGCTCGATTATTTTCCAAAAGATTTCCTGATGGTCATCGACGAAAGCCATGTTACGGTCCCACAGGTCCATGCAATGTACGGCGGCGACAGAAGCCGTAAAGAGGTTTTGGTGGAACATGGTTTCCGACTTCCGGCTGCGATGGACAACCGCCCGCTGAAGTTTGAAGAATTCGAAGCGATGCAGAACCAGGTGATTTATGTATCGGCCACGCCCGCAGATTATGAACTTGAAAAAAGTGGTGGCGAGTATGTGGAGCAGATTATTCGCCCGACAGGACTGTTGGATCCAATTATTGATATCCGGCCGTCAATCAATCAAATTGATGATCTGATCGAAGAAATCCGTAAACGAACGGAAGTGGACGAGCGCGTTTTGGTGACGACTTTAACCAAGAAAATGGCCGAAGAACTTACTAAATATTTTACAAGATTTGGTATTCGTACACGCTATATCCACTCCGACGTTGAAACGCTGGAAAGAATCCAGATCATGCAGGATCTTCGGGTTGGTCTTTTCGATGTTTTAGTGGGTGTTAATTTGCTTCGTGAAGGTTTGGATTTACCTGAAGTTTCTCTGGTTGCCATTTTGGATGCCGATAAAGAAGGAATGTTGAGGTCCCGCAGATCTTTAGTTCAGACAATAGGTCGTGCCGCGCGAAACGTGAATGGCCGTGCTATTCTGTATGCTGACAAAATTACGGTTTCGATGCAGCGTGCAATTGATGAAACCAATTACCGCCGCCAGAAACAGATGGAATACAATGAGAAACATGGTTTGGTGCCAACCTCTTTGAATAAGAAGATTTCCGAAATTTTGGTGGGCCGGAGCAAAGATTTCCCGGACCCGAAATATACCCAGAAAGAAATTCTGAAGCAGGTTGCCGAAGACAAGGCGAATTATGGAAAAGACGCGCAAGTTCTTATCGCCGAAAAGCAAAAGGCAATGGAAGCCGCTGCTAGAAACCTCGATTTTATTAAAGCTGCCAAATTACGTGATGAGATTGCTGCATTGAAAGCCACATAATTGAAAGTATAATTTAAAATTTATAGATTTTCTTTTTCGGTTTTTCATAAGTCACCGGGCCGCGCAGCGGTTTTAGAAGATCCACCAGTCCGTTGATTTTTATTTCGTAAATAGTCGAAAGCTGCATGCCCAATTTTCCTTTCGGGAAGCCTTGGCGGTAGAACCATTCGAGGTAATTTACCGGCAAATCAGCCAGTACGCAGTCCTTATATTTGCCAAAAGGCATTTTCTGGGTGCAGATTTCTTTTAATATTTCAGGGTTTAGACCTTCCACTTTTATATACTTAAATCTATTTTTTCTTCAATTTCCTTCGGCTCGGGCATAATGAGTTCGTTTTCGTCTTCTGAAAATTCATCGCGGTACACCTGAATGAGTAAAACCGTGATCGACACAAGTATCGGCCCGAATATCAAACCCATAAAACCAAAGATCTTCATGCCGACGATGATGCCAAATACTGTGTTCAGCGGATGAATGTTTTCAAGCCGCTTCAATAGTGTAAATCTTAACAGATTGTCTGTTAAACCTACTGCAACCATACAGTAAGCCGCGAGACCTAAACCCTGGCCGGTGTTTCCTTCGGCAATCATAAAGATGCAAACGGGCACGTAGACAATTGCTGCACCTACAATCGGGATCATCGATGCGACGGCCGTTAGTGCGAAAAGCAGGATGGCACTTGGCGCATCGAAAATAAAATATCCGATTACGGCCACAATTCCCTGCCCGATCGCCACAACCGGGATACCAATGGCGTTAGCGATTACCATTTTCCTGATTTTATCGCCTAATAAATTAATGTTCGACTTTTTTAACGGAGCTGAACTCTTCACCAGACGTTCAAAAAGACGCGGTTTTTCGAGCATGAAATACAGAATGAAATACATCGACGCGACGACGGTGAGTGTATTGAACGTACTGCTTAACGCCAAGGTTGAATATTTACCCACCGAATCCTTTAGTTTATTCAGGTTGTCTTTACTCAGGACGTCAATTTTCGTTTTTGAATACACATAATCGTGGATCTTGTCTACAAACACATTAAATTTCTGCATGTAGGCAGAAGCATTTCCTAATTTTTCGATCAGTAAATCACCAATAAAATAGATTGGCAGAATTAAAATAATAAGCGTAGCCACAATGATGACGGTTGATGCTGCCCAAGGTTTCCACTCTTTTTCTTCCTGAAGGTAAATATTGTATTTCCTCGAAATTATATAGAGCGTAATGGCGCCGAGCACTGCCGGAATGAAAAGTGCCAGATGATAACAGATTATTCCAGCCAGGAGCAGAATAACGGCTAGCAGGAAGATCTGCTTGATCTTTACCTCACTTATCTGATGTTTTCTATTGGGCATAATGTTATTTTTCAAAAGCAACAGCTGTCTGTTGTCTGATATTTAAATGAATGAATTTATACTTCAGGATTAACCGGCCTCGGGCTGCCACAATAAGCGCAGTAAGCCGAGTACATCACGACCATATAGAACGGAAGTGTAGCAAATATGCCGATTATGCAAAGGAAAATTCCGGCAAGACTGATCAGCAGTCCAACAAATGAGGTGAGTAAAAATGTGCCGTAATGCTCTTTCGCGATTCTAAAGGATTTTTGAAAAGCCTCTGTAAAGCTGGCGTTTTCAAACAGCAGAATGGGATAACCTAGCAAAAGCAAAGGCAGTACGAAGAAAACCGGAAGAAAACACAGCAAAAACGAAAAAGTAATAATTACAGAAGACAAAAGGCTGTAAATTAATATGTTAATAAAATTCTGTTTATACCCGATTAGTAAGTCACCCACATGTAGCGGTTGCTTAAAATTATATTTATTCGCCATATAAATGATGCCTACAAAAAGCGGTGCAAGCAGCAACGTGACTATTCCTGAAAGGCCGTAATAAAATTTGAATCCGGGAAATGCCCAAATATCCATTTGGCTAAAGTCGCCGTCAGCGTCTATTATTTCTTTTGAGAAACCGTCTGAATCAAATCCGGAAGCAGGCTCTACTGCAATTGAAACGAGGGTATAAAGTACCATCGCCAGCAGCGCGTAAAGAAAAATACCTTTATACGTTTCGAAAGCGTGCGTAATGATTTCGCTAAACGACCTCCTCTGGTGGTTCTCGCTAAATTCCTGAAAAGAGTTCATAACAGTTTATTTTAATGTTTCTCAAATTTAAATTAAAATCAGAAATAACGCATTGAAATTGCTGTAATTATTCTTTTTCGGTATAAAATTGCTGATATAGCGTATAAATCATTGCATGGATGAACGGAAACGTAAACAGAATACCAATGCCGCAAAGCAAAAAACCGCTAAAAGCAAACAGTAGCGCCCCGATTACCGTAATGCATACCACACCAAAGTTTCTGCGCAGCACTTTGAAGGTTAGCGCAATGCCCTGGAAAATCTGCACGTCCATAAAATACATCAGCGGAACGCAGAAAAGTGTGACCAAAAACCATACAATCCCGAGCAGAAACAGAGCATTGGTGTACGTGAAAATGATCATCCAGAATAGATAAAAACCAACGAATCTGAAAAAAGTCGCGCCCTGATAGCCCGCGAACAGGTCATTAAGCACCACCGGTTCGTTCAGGTCAATCTTGCGGTAGATTGTATAAAGGCCCACATTAAGTGGATTGATCAATGCTGTAAGAAAGAAAAATGCGAGTCCAAAATTGCGAGCCTGAGGCAACCGCGCGATTTCCTCCATTTTCTGGTTAAAGGCGGGAAGATCGGTGCTGACTAAATCTTTATGCTTCATAAATTCGTCCCAAAGACCAAAATACTGCAACAGATAAAAGTATCCGATAAAAAACAGTGAAAAGTATAATATGCTGAAAACCAGCTGGTATAATAAAGTTTTATTCCAATAAAAGAAAGCTTTTTTCATTACAGGCGCGATGCCGGTTTGTGGCTGAAGAGAATTTTGCATGGCGCAAAAATAAGCTTTTAGGCTTAATGCATGGGTTATTAATTCCCGCACCGATGTTCTTTTCGCTATTTTTGCATTGATGTTTAGCGCTCCGCACCCAAATTTCGACCGAATGGATGAACTTTCAATGACGAAAGTTCCTTTCTTTTTTATGGTGGATTTTCTGATGGAAAATGTTGAAGTTTATGATGAAAAACAATTTCTGAATTCCGGCTTAAAAACGGATTTTCAATCTATTGCAAGCGTTAAAACTCCATTGAAAGAACACTTGGGATTTCACTTTAAATCAATTCCCGAACCCGCCGAAAATTACCGCCGCGGCTTTACTTTGGTTCAGGAAAATCTGCGCGCTGGCAACACTTATCTTGCAAACTACACCTGCAGATCCGAGATTGAAACTAACCTGTCACTTGAAGAAATGTACGCAAGTGCGCAGGCTAAATACAAGGTATATTATCCCGAAAAGTTTGTATTTTTTTCACCTGAGACTTTTGTAGAAATTGCCGGCGGCCGCATTTTTACACACCCAATGAAAGGCACCATCGATGCTGCAGCAGAAAATGCAGCAGAAGTTTTAAAGGCTGATCCAAAGGAAAAAGCTGAGCATTACACCGTAGTGGATCTGCTAAGAAACGACCTGAGTATCGTTGCAGATGAGGTGAAAGTGGATGAATTTCAGCGGATAGACCTGATTAAAACCAACCAAAAAAACCTATACGCGATGAGTTCTGAAATTTCGGGCACGCTGAAACCGGAATTTCTAGGGAAAGTTGGCAGTATCATGACGGCTTTGCTTCCTGCGGGATCCATTCTCGGTGCGCCAAAAAAGAAAACGTTAGAAATAATTCTGGAAGCAGAAAATTATCACCGGGGCTTCTATACCGGCGTTTGCGGTTGGTTCGACGGCGAAAACCTCGACTCCTGTGTGATGATAAGGTTTATTGAAAAAGAAAACGGAAAATTATACTTTAAAAGTGGGGGCGGCATTACGCATTTAAGTAAATTTGCCGACGAGTACCAAGAAATGAAAAACAAAATTTATGTCCCGATTTATTGAAAGTATTAAGATAGAAGATCAGCAAATGTATCTCCTCGATCTGCACCAGCGGCGCGTGGATGAGACTTTCGCGCATTTCGGGAAAGAAGGTTCGATTAATTTGGCCAAGATCTACAAAAGTCTTGAGCATGACGGCGACGGCCTTTTTAAGTTAAAGATAAGTTACGATTTAGATAAGAATTTCCGTACGCAGATCATTCCGTATGCGATCTCCGAGATCGACAGTTTTCGGCTCGTTGAGAACAATTCTTATGATTACTCTTTTAAGTTTGAGGATCGCGCACCGCTCGAGCTGATGCTGCGTCAGGCTAAAACAGATGAAATTATTATTGTAAAAAACAATCACATTACAGATACGTCATTCTCCAATATTCTGTTCAAAAAGGGGAAAGACTGGTTCACGCCCACGACCTGCCTACTAAACGGGGTTCAGCGTCAACATCTTCTGAAAACAAAGAAGATAAAATCGGCCGAAATCACGGTGCAGAATCTGGATGAATACTCACATTTTCAGCTGATTAACGCGATGAACGACTTCGATGATATGTTTATTTACCCACTTTCGAAAATCACCAATCTTCCCGAATAATTTCCGAATCGGATTTTAATTTGTCGCCGGAGAAGCTCCTTCTTCGGCTTTTTTTGTGCGGTTTTGTTCTTTAAGTTTCTCAGCATCAGATTGTTTCCTCGCTTCTTCCGTTTTCTTGGCTTTTTCAAGTAGTTCGGTTTGAGCCTTTAAATCTTTAGCTTTCTGAATTGAATCCTGATAAAGTCGTGAAGACCTTCTAATCTCGGCAGCTACATCCACGGACGTTGCGCCCGCCGAAAATGAATCGATCGCTGTGGTGTCATACGATAACATTTCCGGAGTCTCGCGTACCACCATCTCATTCTCCTGCGGTTCCTGTCCGCACGAGCTTAAAAAATATAAAAGCGGGAGCAGCAGTAGATTTCTCATTTAATTAATTTTAAATTCGGCAATAATAGGATAATGGTCCGACATTTTCGCGCGGCGGTCCACGGTGTAACGCACGGGCGTTATTTCTTCAGAACAGAAAACATAATCGATCCGGATCGGTATCTTATAATCATGGAAACTCGTGGAATTTCCGTTTCCGGTCTCTACGAAGACATCTTTTAAATTTTCGGAAAGCTGATAATATTCGTACGAATTGGGTACCGCATTGAAATCGCCGGCGACAATAACAGGATACGGAGATTCAGCAATGGTTTTTTTTATTACGCTCACTTCGTCCTGATGAGCTTTGAAGGTGGGTATCAGCGTACTGAGGATATAACGGAGTTTGCGTTTGTTTTTGTCGTAGTCTTCGCTGGGTTTCACTTTGCTTTTATCGAACGAAAAAGGGTTCAGATAAATATTTACAAACCTGATTGTTTTGCCGTTTATTCTGATGTCAGCGAAGAAAGCTTCGCCATTTTCTGAGGTTTTAATTTTTTCCTGATGCAGGATTTCTGTTTTTGAATTGAGCGCAGTGAGTTCGTACGTGTCAGTGCGGTGGCTGTAACCTGGCACACTTAGTTCGCCCATATGCTCCTGCGCCAGAACTACATCTGCTCCGCTGGTATTTAAATATTCGTAAATAGCTTCCCGACCGTAGCCACCGCCTTTTATATTCATGGTGACAATCTTTAGGTTTGCTTTTTCGTTGCTTTCACCAGTGAAATTAAGCCATCTTCTCGTAGGGTTGATGAGCAAAAGCGAAACAGCCAGAAAAAACAATGCGCGTTTTTTCCACATGATCACCCACAGAATAATCAGGCAGACATTTAAAATCATCAGCGGTGCGAATGTGAGCGAAAGCACATTAATCCATGGAAAAGTTTTAGGAGCTATTCCCGAATTCAGCAGCGTCCCAAGCAGTAAAGCCAGAATAACGAGATGCGCAGCCGTTAAAAGAAACCGGATAATCTTCACTGTTGGTATTAATTAAAACGGTAAAGATGTTTTCTCCAAATCCTAGCGAGAATGAATCCAACCAGCGCGCCGCCAACGTGTGCCAGATGCGCGATGCCACCCACATTTCCAGAGACTCCCAAATAAATTGACACGATGATGACGACCGGCATCAGATATTTTACTTTAACCGGCACCGGAATAAACATCAGCATTATTTTAGCGTCCGGATAAAGCGTTGCAAAAGCCGCGATAACCCCAAAGATTGCACCCGAAGCGCCAACCATCGGAATTGTGATGATATCCTGCATCGCTGCAACCAAACCCTGCTGTTCCGCAATTTGCGCCGAATTTCCGGAGAACATAACGCGCGCACCGCGCAGATAACCGTCCAGATCGAAGCCGAAAGATTGAAGGCTGGCTTTGATCTGTTCTATTTCAACAAAATTCCACAGGTTAAATAGGAAAAATGCACCGAGCCCGCTTACAAAATAGAGCAGCAGATATTTTTTTTCACCTAAGACTTGCTCCAGCACCGGACCAAAACTGTAAAGCGTCATCATATTAAACAGAATATGCATAAAACTGCCATGCATAAACATGTGCGTGATGATTTGCCATGAATGGAAAAAGGGTGAAAAAGGATAAAACGCCGCCAGATACATCGTGATCTGATCGTTTTGCATCAGCCAAACCAGGATGAACACAATAACATTGATGATAATTAGGTTGCGCGTGAGCGGCGGTATATTATTGAACATTATTTTAAAATTTATTCTTTAAATCTTCGAGCGGAAGCTCGATAAAACACCGCTTACCAGATGGCAGATATTCCGGAAAGCCCAGCGCCGTGAAATCTTTGATCAGGTGTTCGGCATCTGTTTTATACAGAAAATCGAAGCGAGATCTGCTTTGGATCTTCACCCACTGGTTATTGTAAAAATTCAGGAATTCATCTTCGGTGCGGTATTCCAGAATATCAAACAGCTGCTCCATGAACTTCATTACCTGAGATTCCTTCAAGCCTTCCGGAACCGCATCAATCCTCAAGACGTTGTCATTGGCAATCACCATTTCAAAACCCAGTGAGGGTAAATATTTTTTAATGGAACGGAACTTATTCTTTTCCGTTTCATTCATATGATACTCCAGCGAAAAAAGAAGTGTGTGCTGCTCGACGTTCTTTTTTTTCTTCGCATTCCGCTCGGAAACAATAAGGCGGTGCATCCGGCCCAGATCAAGCATTAAAGTCTTACCGTTTCGGTTGAAAAGCCAGTATCCGTTAGGAAGTCGCATCAGATCCTCATCAAAATCTTCCTCTTCGAAAAGGTTTATTTTTGATGGTTTCGCAGAAGCCGATTGCTGATAAATTTCGGTCATAGCCGCGTGATCGCCTGCCGAAGCGCGTTCTTCGAGGAAGGGATTGTAGTCGCGGTCGACGGTAACGTCCGGGGCGTGGTACACGTTTCCGCCATTTTTCTGATGAACGAAAGCGTCCATCGTCACATCTTTTTCGAAGTCGAGGCTTGGCGCTACATTATAAATCCCTAACGATTTTTTAATGGTGGAACGTACCAACGCGAAGATCAGATTTTCATCCTCAAATTTCACCTCCGTTTTTTGCGGATGTATGTTAACGTCAACTTTCTCGGGGTCAAGTTCCAGAAAAAGAAAAAAAGTTGGGATATAACCCGGCAACAGAAGGCCTTCGAAAGCTTCCTGTACGGCTTTGTTGAAGTAAGGGCTTTTGAAGTAGCGCCCGTTCACGAAGAAAAACTGCTCGCCGCGAACTTTCTTGGCGCCTTCGGGTTTGGCTACAAATCCACTGAGTTTCACCCAACCGAGATCTTCTTTAATAGGAATCAGCAACGGATGGAGCTTGCGCCCGAAAACCTCTACGATCCTTTGCAACAGGCCCGATTTCCTGAGTCTGAAAATGATATCATCATTGTGAAAAAGCTCAAAATCTACATTTTCATGCGCTAAGGCAACGCGCTGAAACTCATCAATAATATGCCGGAATTCAACATTATTATTTTTAAGGAATTTCCTCCGCGCCGGCACGTTATAAAACAGATTCTTCACCAGGAAATTAGATCCTTCTGCGGTTTGTATGGGTTCCTGAAACTGAAATCCGCCACCTTCGATATAAATATTTGTGCCGGTTACGGCATCTTTTGTTTTGGTTCGAAGTTCAACCTGCGCTACGGCAGCGATGGATGCCAAAGCTTCGCCCCGGAAACCTTTTGTAGAAATGCGGAAAATATCTTCGGTGCAGTTTATCTTTGAAGTCGCGTGCCTTTCAAAAGCAAGACGTGCGTCGGTATCGCTCATTCCACTGCCGTTATCCACCACTTGAATAAGGTTCTTTCCGGCGTCGCGGATGATGAGTTCTACTTTTGTTGCGTGTGCATCGATGGCATTTTCCATCAGTTCTTTTACGATTGACGCAGGCCGCTGCACCACTTCGCCGGCGGCGATTTGGTTAGCAACATGATCTGGTAAAAGTTTAATTATATCCGACATTAACTTATTGAGGCACAAAAATAACGATTAGAATCGGGCTTTCGAAATTGTTTATGCCAGAATTTTCTTCAGCAATTTACCTTCCGAATTTTGTGTTGAACTAGATCTTTTATTAAAAAAGCTTCCCGATTTCAGGAAGCTTTCAAGATTTTGGGTGAATATTTATTTGTTTAAGGTTTTAAAGCCCATTTCATACAACGCAAAACTCAGCAGATCTGCATTTTCGCCAATGACCTGATCGGTGCTTCGGCCAGCGCCGTGGCCGGCGTTAACTTCAATTCTTACGAGAGCGGGGTTGCTGCACGATTGTTTTTCCTGAAGTTCGGCACCGAATTTAAACGAATGCGCAGGTACAACACGGTCATCGTGATCACTCGTAATGATCATCGTGGAAGGGTAACAAACTCCTTTCTTCACATTATGAACAGGTGAATAAGATTTTAAATAATCGAACATTTCGCGGTTATCTTCTGCGGTTCCGTAATCGTAACTCCAACCAGCACCCGCGGTGAATTTATTGTAACGCAACATATCCAGAACGCCAACTCCGGGGAAAGCGACTTTAGCCAGATCGGGACGCATCGTCATCACCGCGCCAACCAGCAGTCCGCCATTTGAACGGCCTGAAAGCGCCATATATTCTTTTGAAGTGTATCCTTTGTTCTGCAGATATTCGCCAGCGGCGATGAAATCTTCAAACACATTTTTCTTCTGAAGTTTTGTGCCCGCATCATGCCATTTTTTGCCGTATTCGCCACCACCGCGGATGTTCGGAACCGCGTAAATACCGCCGTTTTCCATCCATATTGCATTCACGACAGAAAATCCTGGCTGCAGGCTGATGTTAAAACCTCCGTACGAATAAAGAATTGTCGGGTTTTTACCGTCGAGCTTGAGTCCTTTTTTGTAATTAATCATCATCGGGATCCGCGTGCCATCTTTTGAAGTATAGAAGACCTGCTCCGAAACATAATTTTCAGGATTGAATTTTACATTTGGTTTCTGATAAATTTCAGATTTTCCGGTATCTGCGTTAAATTTATAAATCGTTCCGGGCGTGATATAGTTGGTGTATGAAAAGTAAAGTTCTTTTTCGTTCTCTTTACCGCTGAAGCCGGAGGCTGTACCCACTCCGGGAAGTTCGATGGTTCGGATCAGCTTTCCGTCATAATCAAGCTGACGCACGGATGTTACGGCATCTTTCATATATTTCGCAAAAATATAACCGCCACCTGTGGAAACCGTCAGCACATTTTCCGATTCCGGAATCACGTCAATCCAGACATCCGGTTTATTTATATTAAGCTTCACAAGACGCTTGTTCGGCGCATCTTTATCGGTAAGTGCATAAATAATGTCACCTTTTGAGTCCACAAAATCAGTGTTGAAGGTGTACCCTTTCTGAACAGGGATAAAGTCGGTTTTGTTCTTTAAATCTTTAATGTAAAGTTCATTGCCGTTTGTTGCTTCTGATGCGTTAAGTATTTCGAAGCGCTGATCATCTGAAACGTCAACACCCATGTATCTGCGTTTGAAGTTTTCGCCGCCAATAACGAGGCGGTCTGCGGATTGTTTTGTTCCGAGTTTGTGGAAGTAGACCTTGTGTGTATCGGTTTGGGCAGAAAGTTCGCTGCCTTTGGGTTTGTCGTAACTCGAGTAATAAAAACCATCATCACCGGACCATGAGGCACCTGAAAATTTTACGTCTGCAATGGTTTCATCAATAATTTCCTTTGTGAGGGCATTCATTATGATGATTTTGTTCCAGTCGCTTCCGCCTTCAGAAATAGAATAGGCGACAAGGTTACCCTTCTTATTAAATGAAATCCCTGCTAATGAGGTGGTGCCTTTTTCTGAGAATTTGTTGGGATCCAGAAAAACTTCGGTTTTCCCGTTTTTATCGGTGCGGTACAGAACAGATTGTGCCTGCAGACCGTTGTTTTTATAAAAATAAGTAAAGTCTCCTTCTTTAAATGGTGCACCAATTTTTTCATAGTTCCAGATATCCTTCAGCTGGGATCTTATCTCTTCGCGAAAAGGGATTTGGGATAAATAATTATTGGTGAAGGTGACCTGGCGGTTTACCCAGTCTTTGGTGTCTTCGGCACGGTCGTCTTCAAGCCAGCGGTAAGGATCCTGAACCTGGGTTCCGAAATACTCATCGGTGTGCGCTATTTTTTTTGTCTCAGGGTAGAGGAGTTGGTTTTGCGTCATTTTCTGCGGAGAACAGGATGCGGCGAAAAGCGCGCCTGTTAAAATAATGAGGTGAGTTTTCATTTAATTAATCTGTTTCTTCAAATTTATTAAATTTTTACGGCCCGAACGAAGACCTGTCTGATATTAACAAATATTAAACACCAAATAAAAGGTATGCAATTTGCTTAAATTCGTAAAGATTCTAAAAAAACTATATGAAAAGAGATACAGGAATTTTACTCGCGGGAAGTTTGGGGGTAATTGTAGGCCTAGGCCTTTACGGACTTAAATGGTTTACCTCTAAAAAACATACTGCATATGAAGAATATTACGCGGATCATCACAGGAACTACGATAACAGATATGGAGACGACCACGACGGCGTAGAAATTCTCGCAATGTTGTGATTAATTACATTTTATATAACCCTGCTTTTTTCCGAAGCAGGTTTTTTTTGCTGAAAAATTCAAACCAACCGTCTTTCTCTAACACTGAAAATCTTATTTTTACGTTAACATAATATGGAGCAGAATTTTATCAAAGGACAGGGCGCGCAACGTAACGAAATCAACCGTTTCGACCGCTATACTTTTGAGCCTGAGCCGGAAGATGCTGACTTTTTCAAAACAACTTTCACCGAAGTTTTTCCCAAAACCATTGTTAATGCGGTAAAAAGCCCGGATATGATGATGGAGTATTCGCTGAATCCATACCAAGGCTGTGAACATGGCTGCTCTTATTGCTTTGCGAGACCGACACACGAATACTGGGGCTATTCTGCCGGAACGGATTTCGAACGTAAAATCATGGTGAAGAAAAATGCACCTGAATTACTTGAGAAATTTTTTCAGAAAAGAAACTACGTCCCCAAAACCATATCGCTATCCGGAAATACAGACTGCTACCAACCCGCCGAAAAGAAATTTGAGATCACGCGCAAATTGCTGCAGCTGTGTTTAGAGTACCGTCACCCAGTTTCTATTCTTACCAAAAATGCACTGGTACTGAGGGATCTGGATGTTCTAAAAGCCTTGGCTGAACAGAATTTAGTATCGGTTTCATTCAGTATTCCGACGATTAACGAAGAAGTTCGGCGTAAAATGGAGCCGCGGACTTCAACTGCTCATAATAAAATCAAAGCCATCGAAATTCTTACCGAAAACAAAATTCCGGTGGGTGTCATGGTCGCCCCCGTCATTCCTGGCTTGACCAGCGATGAAAGCCTTTCTATTTTAAAAACAATCTCCGATGCGGGCGCAAGAAGTTTCAGTTACGTCATCGTGCGGCTGAACGATACCGTGGAGCCGGTTTTTGTGAACTGGATTAATGCCAGCTTCCCGGACAGGGCACAAAAAGTTCTAAACCTGATCCGATCTATGCGTGGCGGAAATCTGGGCGAAAAGAGATTCTATGAAAGGTACAAAGGTGAAGGAAATATCGCAGAACTCATTCATAACACATTTGCATTAGGAAGAAGGAAATTCTTTGCGGACCGCGAAATGCCGGTGCTTTCCACCGAAAATTTTACCGGCACCAAAGAGCACCAACTCAGGCTTTTCTGAATTATACTGAACCGCTCCCCGAAATAGTTTCTGCTAATCGGGATAAGGATGAAGTTTTTATTTATTTTTATCAAAATTTTCATCAATGGTTTTAAGCAGAATCTGGAGTGCCTTTATTATTGTTGCCATCATTGTCGCAAGTATAAAATACCTGGCATCAGATCATTACAAGGCAATTTATAATGATATGGTTGTTGGCAAGAGTGGAGATACAGTGCAGATTGCTTCCAAAAACATAAACCAGCTTGACCCCGAAGCGCAGAAAGCGCTGCTTATACAGCCGGATTTCGAACAGAACCGCATCCATTACCGCGCAGATTCAGCAACTTCTGTTGTAAATGTGTACCGCGTGCAGGAAACCGACGGCGTCATCGGAACTTCTGAGACCGCAGTGAAAATATGCATCGGCCTGATCGGTATAATGACGCTTTTCATGGGCTTTATGAGCATTGCTGAAAAAGCCGGCGGAATAAATTTGCTTTCACGGATGATACAGCCTTTTTTCTCAAGGCTTTTTCCTGAAATTCCAAAAAACCACCCATCATTCGGCCACATGCTGCTGAACTTTTCTGCCAATTTATTAGGGCTCGATAATGCTGCAACACCGTTCGGATTAAAAGCCATGGAGAGTTTGCAAACGCTAAATCCGGATAAAGAACGGGCTAGTAATTCGCAGATTATGTTCCTGTGTCTGCACGCTGGCGGACTTACGCTAATACCGGTTTCAATAATCGCAATCCGTGCCTCGATGGGATCTGCGACGCCAACGGACATTTTTTTACCGTGTATGATCGCGACTTTTGCAGCAACAATGGCGGCTATGATCATCGTTTCGCTTTACCAGAAGATCAATCTGCTGCAACCTGTGGTGATCGCATACGTTGGCGGTATCTCTGTAATTGTCGGATTATTAGTGGTTTACCTTGTTAATTTAACCAAGGAAGGACTCGAAGGTTTCAGTATGCTGCTGAGTAACGGAATTATTCTGCTTATCTTCTTCGCAATTGTTCTGGGTGCGCTTTACAAAAAAATTAACGTGTTCGATGCATTTATCGATGGCGCAAAAGAAGGTTTCTGGACTTGCGTGAAAATTATTCCTTACCTCGTTGGGATGCTGATTGCCATTTCACTGCTCCGAACTTCGGGCGTTTTTGATGTGCTGATTGACGGGATGAAATGGGTTGCAGCTGTGGCCGGTTTCGATACTAGATTTGTTGACGGTTTACCCACCGCTCTAATCAAACCGCTGTCAGGTTCCGGCGCACGCGGAATGATGGTAGATACAATGCAGACTTTCGGTGCAGACAGCTTTCAGGGCCGGCTTGCGGCGGTGCTGCAGGGAAGTTCAGATACAACGTTTTATGTAATCGCAGTTTATTTCGGCGCTGTTGGCATTAAAAACACGCGGTATACAGTGACAGCTATGCTTTTGGCAGATTTGGTAGGCATCATCACATCAGTGATTTTAGCGTATATCTTCTTTGCCTAATATTTTCTTAGCCGAAATTAATCTTGTTCTCGATGAGGAATGTGTTGGTTTTGGAGATGAGTTTTAACACTTCATCAGTCCCGTCGCGCTTTTCGGCCGAGGTCACAAAGATTTCTGGCAGATCTTCCCACGTCTTCAGCAGCTCTGTTTTGTAGTGTTCTACGTTGGAAATCACTGTGTTTGGTTTAAGCTTATCGGCTTTTGTGAATACTATTGAAAAGGGCACGCTGTTTTCGCCACACCACTCAATAAATTCAATGTCAATTTTCTGTGGCGTATGCCGGGCATCAACCAGAACAAAAAGATTCACAAGGTTTTTGCGGTTCAGAATATAATTGGTGATGAGTTTTTCAAATTCTTTGCGCTTCGTTTTGGAGACGCGCGCGTAGCCGTACCCCGGAAGATCCGTGAGAAACCATTGCTCATTAATTACAAAGTGGTTGATCAGCTGTGTTTTACCGGGTGTCTGCGATGTTTTCGCGAGGTCTTTAAAGTTCAGCATGGCATTGATCAGCGAAGATTTTCCGACGTTAGACCGACCGATAAATGCGTATTCAGGCATTGTAGGTTCGGGGCAATCCTGCCATCTTGCGCTGCTTGTTACGAACTCTGCTGTTTTAATTACCATTTCTAATGAATTTAAAGTATAAATAAAAAAAGGAAGCGTAAACTTCCATTTATTGTTGCTGAACCTTCTGGAGCCAACTGTATAAAATGTTGTTGAACTCGTCGGGTTTTTCCATCATCGCAGCATGGCCGCATTCTTCAATCCAGTATAGACTCGAATTGGGGAGCGATTTGTTCATGTCCTCTGCAACTTCAGGCGGGGTTACATTATCCTGCCTTCCCCATATTAGGCATACGGGTGTCGCAATTTTTGGAAGGTCGTTCAGCATGTTATGTTTGATGGCGCTTCGTGCAAGCATCACGGTTTTTATGCCTTTCATCCTGTCGTTCACCACCGAGAATACTTCGTCTACCAACTCATCGGTAGCGACAATCGGGTCATAAAACACTTCCTCGGTTTTTTTACGGATGTAATCTTTATCCGATTTCCGCGGGAAACTGTCGCCAAAAGTTCTTTCATAAAGTCCGGAACTTCCTGTTAAAACCAAATTTTTAACAAGTTCGGGCCGTGCAAGGGTAAGGATAAGCCCGATATGGCCACCCATCGAATTACCCACAACCGTCACTGGTTCTGTGCATTTCTCAGCAATAAATTTCGCAACATATTTTGCAATCGTGGTGAGATTGGTATGCAGCACCGGCAAATCATATACAGGAAGTACAGGTACAAAAACCTTGTAGCCTTTTTCGGAAAAGAATTTTACCGTTTTGTCGAAATTGCTCAAACCGCCCATAAGGCCATGAAGCAAAATCAGGGGATGCCCTTCTCCAGCTTCGATGAAAGAGAATTTCTTTTCTTTTTTCGTAATAAATCTCATAAAGTTGCTTCCTAAGCGTTGCAAAAATACAAATTAAAGACCAACAGTTTTTAAGTGAAGGAATATTCATTAAATATAAAAATATTCGGCGGATTATCACAGGGCCACCGGCAAATATTTGATGGCCGGTTTCGGGCAGGTAACTGGTTTGATATCAATATTTTAATGCATTATTCAAAACTTATTAACAATAAGTCAAAAAGTGGGAAAAAGTGGGAGCTTTTAGAAATTTTTCTATAAATTTGTCCCAAATGAAGAATTTCATCGGCACATACGAATGCAAAATCGACGACAAAGGGCGCCTGAAACTTCCGTCTTCACTGGTAAAACAGATGGAGAATTTCGGAGGAGACGCATTTGTGGTGAAGCGTTCTGTATTTCAGTCATGCCTCGAGGTTTATCCTATGGCAGGCTGGGAAAAGCTGATGGAAAAGATCAACGGCCTTAATCGTTTCCAAAAGAAAAATGCCGATTTCATCCGCCAGTTTACGGCAGGTTTGAAAACGGTAGAGCCTGATAATGTGGGACGTCTGCAGATCCCGAAAGATTTGGTGGGGTTTGCGAAACTTAAAAAAGAAGTCGTAATCACAAGCGCCGGCGGCCTCTTCGAAATTTGGGATAAAGACGCTTACGAAAGTGTAATTGCGACTTCTGAGGAAGATTTTGCGAAACTTGCAGAAGAGGTAATGGGCGATCTTAGCTTCACTGAAGATGAATTGTAATCCCAACTATTGGGTAAATATATAGAGAATGTATCATAATCCTGTTTTGCTGACGAGAAGCGTGGACGATTTGGTGACGAATCCCGACGGAATTTACGTGGATGTAACTTTCGGCGGCGGCGGACACTCTGCCGCGATCCTTAGAAAACTTTCATCTAAAGGCAGGCTTTTCAGTTTTGATCAGGATTTGGATGCTTTAAAAAACACAATTGAAGACGACCGTTTTACGCTCATCAATCAGAATTTCCGGTTTTTAGAAAATTCTTTGATGGTGTACGGAATTAAAGGTGTAGATGGGGTTTTGGCAGATTTGGGAGTGTCTTCACACCAGTTTGACGCAGCCGAGCGCGGATTTTCTACGCGAAGCGACGCACCGCTGGATATGAGGATGAATGTTTTGCAGCCGCTCGATGCGAAGAAAGTGATCAACGAATATGAGGAAGAGCAGCTTGCGGATATATTTTATTATTATGGTGAGTTGCGCGAAGCCCGAAAACTGGCAAGAGAAATAGTGCATCACCGCAAACTGAAGCCAATTGAAACTACTGAAGACCTGAAAAAACTCTTCAGCTACATTCCGCAGTTCAAGCAGAATAAATTTTTTGCCCAGGTGTTTCAGGCCGTTCGCATAGAAGTGAATCAGGAACTTGAGGTTCTAAAGGAAATGCTGGTGCAGTCTTATAATATACTTAAACCTAATGGCCGTTTAGTCGTGATTTCATATCACTCGCTTGAAGACCGCCTTGTAAAGCGGTATCTGAAGAACGGAATGTTCGAAGGCGAGCCCGCAAGAGATATTTACGGCAATTTCCAGAAGACTTTCGAATTGCTGCAGACCAAAGCGGTTATTCCTGATGCCACCGAGATCGAAGAAAATTCCAGAGCGAGAAGCGCAAAAATGCGTGTGGGCATTAAAATATAATCCGCACTCAAATTAAAGAACAATGGCTAAAAAACCGACATACCGGACCCAGAAAAAATTAACCTTCATAGATATTGTGAAGGGAAATTTTCTGAACCGTGATGAGGTGAAGATCCACTACCGGTATTTTCTGCTGGTTTTTGTGTTGCTGATGATTATGATTTACAGCAATCACCTGGTGAGCCAGAAAATCGAGCTGGTGAACGATCTGAAAGAACAGACCGAAGAATACAAATCGCGCAATGCATACGCGCAGAGCCGACTGATAAAGGTAAAACTGGAGTCTGAACTTGGTAAAGAGATGGTAGAAGACTCGCTGTTATCGCTGGAAAACCATCCGCATAAATTATTGATAAAACTAGACAGCACAGATGGCGGTAAAAAATGAATTCGAAGCTAAACGCTCAAAAACTTTAAGATGGGGCTATCTCTTTGTTGGGGCAGCTTTCATCCTGTTTGTGGTGTTTCTGGCGCGTATTCTTGTGCTTCAGAACACTAATGTTCAGGCGATTAAACAGGATTATATCAGCAAGAATTACCGTGAAGCTACCTTAAAGGCGGCACGCGGAAATCTGTACGCGGCCGACGGTTCCATTTTGGCTACAACCGTCATGCGTTATGATGTTTTTCTTGATTTTAAAACCATTAAAGACACTGTTTACTCTAACAATATTGCCGCACTTACCGATTCTCTTTCGAATATGTTCGGCAAGCCGCGAAGTTATTTTCGCGACCGGCTTGATCAGCAGAGAAAAGCTCAAAACCAATATTATTCATTGGTAAAAGGCCTTGATTTCGATGATTATGACCGCATCCGCAAGTTCCCAATATTCAAAAAAGGAAAAAATAAAGGCGGTTTCATCATCGACCGTAATTTCAAACGCGAACTGGCGACCACACAGATTGGTGCGGGAACCATCGGGATGGATAACGGCGTCGCGAAATCCGGTCTCGAAGGTGCATTTTCAAAATACATGACCGGAAGCGATGGCACCCGGCTGGAACAGCGCGTGAATTCAAGCCAGTGGAAACCTATCGATTACTGGCGGGTTAAAGAACCTGTGGACGGACAGGATGTTTACACAACGATCGATTTAAGAATCCAGGATATTGCGCATTCCGCGCTCGAAAAACAACTCATCAATTTCGACGCAGACCACGGCAGCGTACTCGTGATGGAGGTAGCAACTGGCAAAGTAAAGGCCATGGTAAACCTAAAACGCACTGAGCCGGGCATGTACGTGGATTCTTATAATTACGCTCTGAAAGACGCTACAGAACCCGGATCAACTTTTAAAGCAGTATCGTTACTGGCGGCGATGGATGATGGATTCATCGATGAGAATACGACAGTTAATGTAGGTAACGGTGTCTGGACCTACGCCAAACAGCGCATTTCAGACGGCCACGGCGGCGGCGTTTACGAAATTGCAGATGTTCTGGCAAAATCGAGTAACGTAGGTTCCGCAAAACTGATTACGCAGTATTACGCTGATAAACCGGACGTTTTCCTCGACCACTTAAAGCGCTGGAAAATGTTTGATAAAATGGAGATCGAACTGCCCGGAATCACCAAGCCTTTCATTGTAACCCCTGAAAATAAAAGATGGAACGCGGCTACATTGGCCTCGCTGTCGTACGGATATTCTTCGAGGTTTAATTTGCTGCAACTCACCACTTTCTACAACGGAATTGCAAATAAGGGCAAGATGCTGAAGCCTCTTTTCATCGATAAAATTATGAAAGACGGCCAGGAACTCTACACAGCAAAACCTGAGGTGATGGTAAATAAAATGGCTTCGGCAAAAGCGATTACCATGATGACAAACGCGCTGACGAAAGCCGTTGAAAAAGGAACTGCCAAAAGTATTTTCACACCAAACCTTAAAATGGCGGGAAAAACAGGAACAGCGAGATTTGAATACTGGAAACCCGGTCCCGCAAAATATCAGGCGAGTTTTGCAGGTTTTTACCCCGCCGACAATCCGAAGTATACGTGTATTGTAATGGTGAACCAGCCCGACCCTTCTAAAAGTTATTACGGTTCTACCGTGGCAGCGCCGGTCTTTAAAGAAATTGCGGGTAAAACTTTCCTTAAAACTCCCCAGAACGTAGAACCCGAAATGCTTGTTGATAAAAAAGTGGATCTGAGCAGAATGGTGGGACCTAACGTAAAAGTTGCCGTTCGCGGCAAACAGATGCCTAAGGTAGTAGGTCTGATCGGTAAGAACGTTATTCCGCAACTTGAAAACCAAGGCTATCGTGTTGATTATAAGGGTGTAGGCCGAATTAGAGAGCAGTTTCCGCTGGAAGGAACTACAATAAATAAAGACCAGAGAATATATCTGAGTTTACAGAATTAATGTCCGGGCAAATTGCGGTTTGTCCATGTTTAAGTGATCATGAATTTAGAAGATTTAATAAAGAAAGTCCAGATTCTCGATATCCTCGGTGATAGAAACCGGGACATATCAGCAATCGTTTCCGACAGCCGCAAAGCTGTTGCCGGATCACTGTACGTTGCCGTTAAAGGAACTGTTGCGGACGGGCATTCTTTTATTGATGCCGCTGTGGCACAGGGCGCGGCGGCCGTTGTTTGTAATGCTTTCCCCGAAAATATAGATACGGACATAACCTACATAAAAGTAGAAGACAGCGCGAAAGCTTTAGGCCAACTTGCTTCCGGTTTTTTCGGAAATCCTTCAGAAAAACTCAATTTAATAGGCATCACCGGAACCAACGGCAAAACTTCGGTCACTACGATTCTTTATGATCTGTTTAAATATTTAGGTTTTAAATCTGCGCTGATATCCACAGTGGAATACCGAATTGCGGATAAAGTGTTGCCATCTACGCATACGACGCCCGATGTGATCACTTTAAATAAGATTTTAGCTGAAGCTGTTGAAGCCGGCTGCGAATACGCGTTCATGGAGGTTTCGTCGCATGGGATTCATCAGAAACGTACTGAAAGGCTGCATTTTAAAATTGCCGGATTCACCAATATTTCGCACGACCATCTTGATTATCATAAAACCTTCAGCGAGTATTTAAAAACCAAGCAAAGTTTCTTTGATGGTTTGAATCCAGATGCCGTTGCAATTACCAATCTCGATGATAAAAACGGAAAAATAATGCTTCAGAATACCAAAGCGACCCGGAAATCCTACGCTTTGAAAACAATGGCCGATTATCACGGCAAAACCACCGAAACCGATTTCAACGGCATGCTGCTGAACTTCGACGGTAAGGAATTCTGGACGACTTTAACAGGAAGGTTTAATGTCTACAATCTTCTTCTTGCCTATGCAATTGCCCTCGAATGCGGTTTTCACAGTGATGACGTATTAAAAGCGATCTCGCTTCTGAAAAGAGTGAAGGGAAGGTTCGAAACTTTAAAATCAGACGGCGGAATTTTCTTTGTCATCGATTATGCCCACACGCCTGATGCTCTCGATAATATCCTCGACTCGATTAACGAAATACGGACTAAAAACGAAAGACTGATCACTGTTTTCGGTTGTGGCGGAGAACGTGACCAGACGAAACGCCCCGAAATGGGCAAAATATCAACGCGAAAATCAACACTGACGATCATTACATCAGATAACCCGCGGAGTGAAAACCCGGGCGACATTATAAAGGAGATTGAAGCCGGTGTGGAGCCGCAGTATTACAGCAAATACACGTCAATCCCGGACAGGCGCGACGCGATAAAAATGGCAATAAAATTCGCGGAGCCAAAAGATATTGTGCTCGTGGCGGGCAAAGGCCACGAAAACTATCAGGAAATCAATGGCCAAAAAGTACATTTCGACGATAAAGAAACCATTGTTGAATTAACCCGCCTGATGTCGAAATAAATTAGGAAATAAGTTAATCAACCATCACCAACACCAAGCCAATGTTATACTATCTCTACGAATATCTCACCAGCCACGGAATTCACGTTCCCGGGCTCGGCATGTTCCGGTTTATCTCCTTCCGCGCAGGAATGGCGGTGCTTCTTTCGCTGGTGATCGCGCTTATTTTCGGGAAAAAGATTATCAACTATCTGCGCAAAAAGCAAATGGGCGAGCAGGTTCGGGATTTAGGTCTTGAAGGGCAGAAGCAAAAAGAGGGCACGCCAACGATGGGTGGCCTGATAATTATTCTGGCCACGCTGATCCCGGTTTTGCTGTTTACAAGAATTCTTAACATTTATATCGTGCTGCTCATCATATCCGTAGTTTGGATGGGTGCTATCGGGTTTATTGACGATTATTTAAAAAAGATCAAACAGAATAAAGATGGTCTCAGCGGGAAATTTAAAGTAATTGGTCAGGTCGGCCTCGGACTGATCGTGGGCGTTATTATGTATTTCCATCCCGACGTTACGGTGAAAAGAAAATACGCTGATGCCAAGGAAATCAACAGAAATACGGTGGAGCGCAACTTTATGCCTACAGAAAAATCCACAGTTTCCACGGTGCCGTTTGTTAAGAACAACGAGTTCGATTACAGCGGTATTCTGTTCTGGATGACTCCCGAAGAAGCACACGAATGGGCCTGGATCGTTTTTATTCCGATGGTTATTTTTATCGTGACAGCGGTTTCCAACGGAGCTAATATTTCGGACGGAATCGATGGTCTCGCCGCGGGCACAAGTGTCGTCATACTGCTCACGCTCGCGTTTTTCGCCTACATTTCGGGTAACATCATCTTTGCAGATTATCTGAATATCATGTTTTTACCGAATATGGGCGAAACCACCATTTTTGCGCTGGCCCTGGTGGGCGCCGTCATCGGTTTTTTCTGGTACAACACGTATCCGGCGCAGGTTTTCATGGGTGATACAGGCAGTTTAATGTTGGGCGGTGTCATCGCCGTGCTGGCTATTATTTTAAGAAAGGAACTGATGATTCCGGTACTTTGCGGGATTTTCCTCATCGAGAATATTTCGGTGATGCTGCAGGTAGCCGTATTTAAATACAGAAAGAAGAAATTCGGGTTAGAATATGCCCAGAACAACAGATTGTTCAAGATGTCGCCACTGCATCATCATTACCAGAAAGAAGGTTACCACGAAAGTAAAATCGTGAACAGGATGATTATTATGGGCGTTTTATTTGCGATTATCTGCTTAATCACACTGAAAGTAAGATAAAATAGAATCAGGTAACAGGAGTCGGGAATTACAGAGTCTTGTTCCTGAATCTAAAATCTAAAAAAGATATGAAAATAGTTGTTTTAGGAGGCGGAGAAAGCGGTTTTGGCGCTGCCTATTTAGCGAAGAAAAAGGGGCTTGACGTCTTTCTTTCAGACAAAGGTCTGATCAGGGAAGACTATAAAAAGCTGCTTACTGCTGCCGAAATCGATTTCGAAGAAGGAAAGCACGACGAGGAAAGAATTCTTGCTGCAGACTGGATTATCAAGTCGCCCGGGATCCCTAAGAAAGCTGATATTATTTTTAAAATCAATCAGAAAGACATCAGGTTATCCTCCGAAATAGAGTTCGCATCCGAATTTACAAACGCTAAGATCATTGCAATTACCGGCAGCAATGGCAAAACGACGACAACATCGCTTATTTATCATATTCTTAAAAATGACGGGCTGAAAGTTGGTTTAGGCGGAAACATTGGCAAAAGCTTCGCAAAACAGGTGGCCGACGAAAGTTTCGATTATTATGTATTGGAAGTAAGTTCTTTTCAGTTAGATGATATTCAGAATTTCAGACCTCATATTTCGCTGTTGTTGAATTTGAGTCAGGATCATCTTGATCAGTACAACTATAACTACGAAGAATATGCGCTTGCGAAATTCCGCATCGCCGAAAATCAGGAAAACGATAATTTCTTCATTTATAACAAAGATGACGAAATGAGCCAGAATCTGCTTGAAAAACTGGAAGTTAAGGCCAAAATGATCCCGTTTTCACTTAAAGAAAAACTGAAGGAAGGTGGTTTTTTCACAGGCGACAAAATGGTGGTGAAACTTCAGGATGAATTTTCAATGGACATCGCCGAACTCGCATTGGTGGGAAATCATAACGTAGCAAACAGTCTGGCGGCTTCAATAGCAGGTAAAATACTGAAAATCAGCAATGAAAGTATCCGCAATTCGCTGATGACCTTTCAGGCAGTGCAACACCGCCTTGAGCAGGTAGCCGAAACTGGCGGTGTTAGATTTATTAACGACAGCAAGGCAACAAACGTGAACGCTACTTATTACGCCCTCGAAAGCATGAAACAACCGACCGTGTGGATCGTTGGCGGAATTGATAAAGGAAACGACTACACAGAAATTGAAGACCTGGTTAAAAGAAAAGTGAAAGCGATTGTATGTCTGGGTCTCGACAACCAGAAAATCGTTGATTTCTTCAAGAGTAAAAAAGACCTTATCTACAGCACATCCAGTATGGCAGAAGCGGTAAATATCTCGAAATCCCTGGCTGCCAAAGGCGATGCAGTTCTGCTTTCGCCATGCTGCGCAAGCTTCGATCTGTTCGAGAATTACGAAGACCGCGGAAACCAGTTTAAAAAGGAAGTATTTAAAACAGAAACCGTGAAAGGTTAATTAAAATGCAGGAAACAGAAAACAAATTCGAACTGCTGAAAGGCGATAAAGTACTCTGGAGCGTGGTCTTGCTGATCTCGTTCTTCTCGGTATTTCCCGTGTATTCGGCGAGTTCTAATTTGGAATATATTGTAAACAGCGGAACCACAACTTCGCATCTCTTCAAACATACCTTTTTCGTTGTGTTGGGGCTCGCGATCATGCGTGGAGTCGGCGTTTTCAAATACGAATATATCGGCAAACTGAGCAGCATCGGCCTTGTGGTGATGATTATGCTGTTGGGTTTAACGATGGTGACAGGCCAGACCATCGACGGAGCTTCCGCTTCACGCTGGCTGAAAATTCCGGGTACGCCGATTTCATTCCAGCCGTCTTCATTCGCTTACCTGTTGCTTGTTATTTATCTGTGCCGATATTTAACCAAAAAGATAAAAAGAGAACGCCACACGTGGGAAAATATCCTTTTTGTGTTCGGTCCGGTATTGCTCGTATTTGGCCTCGTAGCAAAGGATAACGGGTCTACAGCGCTGATGATTCTCATCGTTTCGCTTGCGGTAATGCTGATCGGGCAACTCAATAAAAAGTATATTTTAGGATTCTGCGGCCTTTCCGCGGCAGCCATCGGTATCTTCATGTTTTTAGCTTTAAAGACGGACATCATAGAAAATAACCGTGTGCACACATGGATGAGCCGCATCGAAGTCTTTTTTGATTCTAAGCAGGAAAACCAGATCGAAAACGAAATAGACAAGGCAAAAAACTACCAGGTAATGCAGGCAAAAGCCGCCATCGTACATGGTGGAATTGCCGGAATGGGACCTGGGAAAAGCGCACTGAAACAAATGCTTCCGCAATCGGCCTCCGATTTTATTTTCGCGATTATCGTGGAAGAATATGGCTTCGTCGGCGCACTGGTGCTCATCTCGCTCTATTTAATAATGATTATCCGGATCGTGATGATCGCGAGTAAGATGCCAGCTTTTTTCGGAAGTCTGCTGGTGCTGAGTCTCGGGCTCATGATTTTCGTGCAGCTTGCAGTGAATATTGCTGTTGCCGTGAACCTCATACCCGTCACCGGACAGCCTTTGCCGTTAATCAGTTACGGTGGAACATCCATGTTGGTGACTTATATTCAGCTCGGGATTATCTTAAATGTAAGCTCCAGAATACAGGTTTATGATGAAGAAGGCATGGGCAAAAAACAGAATATCGAAGAAATAAACGACATCGCATAATATCCGTAATGGCAGTTGAAGCTGGCATAATGAAAATATGAACAGAAAATTAAAAATAATAATGAGCGGCGGCGGAACGGGTGGACACATCTTTCCTGCAATCGCTATTGCCGACGAGATCCGAAAAAGGTTTCCCGACGCAGAATTTTTGTTTATTGGAGCCAACGGCAAAATGGAGATGGAGAAAGTGCCACAGGCAGGTTACAGAATCATCGGGCTGAATATCGCCGGCTTCGACCGCGGGAATTTGCTTAAGAATCTGGGCCTTCCGGTTAAAGTAATATCAAGTCTGGTAAAGTCAAGGCAGATCATTAAAGATTTCAAACCAGATTTTGCGGTAGGAACCGGCGGGTTTGCAAGTGGCCCGGCGCTTTTTGCGGCTGCTTTTTCGGGCGTTCCCATCTTCGTGCAGGAACAGAACTCGCTTCCGGGCAAGACAAATGTATTTCTGGCCAAAAAAGCCAGCGCCATATTCACAGCGTATCCGAATATGGAGAAATTTTTTGAAGGTGTAAAGACGTTGTTTTTGGGTAATCCGATACGCAAAAACATCATTGAAGACTTGATTGATCCGGAAACTGCGAGGGAAAAACTGGGACTTGATAAACACAAGCTCACGATTCTCTCGGTAGGCGGTTCGTTAGGCTCGCGAACCCTGAACAATGCATGGAAAGAAAACCTTCAGAAAGTTATTGATAAAGATTACCAGCTTATCTGGCAAACCGGCAAGACGGATTATCTGAATATCAACAGTGAAACCGAAACCAGGCATTGTCGCAATCTGCAGATTATAGAGTTCATCACCAATATGCAACTTGCGTATTCTGCCGCCGACGTAATTGTCTCCCGTGCAGGTGCTATCGCGATCTCCGAACTTGCTGTGGCGCAAAAAGCGGTGCTTTTGGTGCCTTTTCCGTTCGCGGCAGAAGACCATCAGACTAAAAATGCAGAGACGCTGGTTGAAAAAAATGCGGCGAAAATGGTGAAAGATTCCGAGATGAAAGAACAGCTCTGGAACACCTTAACGGAAATTACAGAAAATCCTGTTCTTCGACGTGAAATGGCGGAAAACCTTGCGTTTTTTGCCAAGCCTAACGCGACCGAGGAAATAGTAAATGAGATCGTATCATCATTAAACAGTAAGCCTTAATTCAAATATGAAAACTTTAGAAACATACCAAAACCTCTTTTTTGTCGGCGTCGGCGGCATCGGCATGAGCGCTTTGGCGAGGTATTTCCACGCTTCGGGCAAAAATGTTCTGGGCTACGATAAAAGCCGGACCAAGCTAACGTCCGTATTGGTTTCGGAAGGTATTGATGTTGTTTTCGAAGATGTTATCGATCAGAAAATCAACGGTTTAACACCCGAGAATACACTTGTGATCTACACGCCGGCCATCAAAGAGCTCGGCATATTAAAACATTTTACCGATCTCGGATTTCGGGTGCTGAAAAGGGCACAGGTTCTTGGTATGATTACGCACGACACCAACAGCATTGCGGTCGCCGGTACACATGGCAAAACGACAACTTCGTCGCTCGTGGCGCATCTGTGCCGTGAAGCAGAACTTCCGTTCTCCGCTTTTCTGGGTGGAATAGCCGAAAATTTTAAATCTAATTTCCTGTTTAACGGCGACGATATTTCAGTAGTGGAAGCCGATGAATATGACCGAAGTTTCCTACAGCTGTCGCCGGACTGGGCCATTATTACCTCGATCGATGCAGATCACCTCGATATTTATGGCGACACCGCCACTATTGAGAAAGGCTTCCGCGATTTTGCGGAGTTGGTGCCTGAAGACACACAGCTTTTTGTGCGTAAAGGCATTGATATCGGCCGCCCTGCGAGGACTTATGCCGCAAACGAAAAAGCCGATTTTTATTCAGACAATATCCGGGAAACCGGCGACAAAATTTTATTTGATTTTCATGATGAATCCGGCGATATTTACCTGTTCGAGTGGGAAATACCGGGGATTCACAACGTAGAAAACGCCACGGCCGCCATTGCGCTGCTTCACACTTTCGGGGTGAGTTATAAAACGTTGCAGCGTGGAATTTCAGGTTTTAAAGGCATCAAACGCAGATATACCAAACACAGTTTCAGCACCGGAAAGATCTATATCGACGACTATGCCCACCATCCAACCGAACTTAATGCGGTAATAGGGTCTCTGAAGACATTTTATCCGGACAAAAAACTGTTGGTCGTCTTCCAGCCCCATCTGTTCAGTCGCACGCGTGATTTCGCTGACGGATTCGCCGATAGCCTCGAAAAAGCTGATGATTTAATACTGCTTGATATTTACCCAGCCAGAGAATTACAGAAAAATTATGAAGGCGTGACCTCGCAATGGCTTTCAGAAAAAATTAAGACAGAAAATAAAGAAGTAGCGGCATTGGAAGATGCTTTTGCAAAGATTAAAGAAAAAAATTTCGATATACTGCTTACGGTTGGAGCCGGAAATATCGATATTTTATCTGATGGAATTGTAGAATGGCTGGCAACGGAGTCGGATGAAAAACAGCCGTCGCACGCTTAATAGAGATAAATGAAAAAGAAATTCAGATTATTAAAAATTTTAATCACAGTAGCCATTTTTGGGTTTCTGCTGAGTTTCTCGTTGAAAAGATTCAACAGTAAACCGATGGAAAAAGTGACGGTAAATCTTACCAAAACCACCCATCCGGTTTATTTTATCGACGAAAAAGATATCCGCGAAATCGTTAAGAAATCGAATCCTTCAAAAAAAGTTGGTGACATTAATATCCCGGAACTCGAAAAAAAACTTAATCAGCTGCCGGCTGTGGACAGCGCGAACGTGTATTTGAATCTGAATGGCAACCTGAATTTGGATATTCGCCAGAAAGTGCCTGCATTCAGGCTTAACAAAGACGGCCGCGATTTTTATGTCGACACAAAAGGAGTGGAGTTTCCGATTTCTAAAAACTACTCCTTTCCATGCATGCTGGTGATGGGCGATGTAGACAAATCTGAATATACAAAGGTGGCCGAACTGGTAGATAAAATAGATAAGGACGACTTTAGCAAGAAATATTTCATCGGTATTTCTAAAGAGAAGGGCGGCTACAACCTGCTAACGAGTCAGGGCAACTATAAAGTTGAAATTGGGGATTTAGAGAATATTAATTTGAAGGTGAAAGGGTTTAAGACATTTGTGGAAAAATTCCTGATCTACCAGCAGCCTGAAAAATATACGAGGATCTCGGTGAAGTACGATAACCAGATCGTCACCACACTTAATCCGCATTTTGAGGAGAACGACAGCCTCATCAACATCGGAAAAAGAGAAATGGCAAAAGTTCCGAATTTGGCGCAGCAAAAACAAAGTCTGGCCGGTGTGCCAAAGTCTGTCAGAAACTCTGCACCCGCGAAACCTAAGCCAAAAGCTGAAAAGCCCAAAGAAGTGGTGGCAAAGAAAACTGCTGAAAAAGCTGCCAAAACAACCAGCAAACCAAAACCAAAAGTAAAAATAGAGTAAGAAATGAAGGAAAGGTTGGATGCACAACCGGAATCTTCAACAATATATAAAAATCAAATCGACATAAAAAATGGAAAATCACGAGTATTCAGTAGGGCTCGATATAGGCACAACGAAGATTGTGGCTATTGTCGGACGCCGAAATACACACGGTAAGATCGAGATACTGGGTGTAGGAACGGCCAAAAGTTTAGGGGTTCACAAGGGTATTGTGAATAATATCTCACAAACCATCCAGTCAATCAAAGCGGCTGTAACCCAGGCGCAGGCAAGTTCTGGTGTGGAAATTCATAAAGTTACTGTTGGTATAGCGGGTAAACACATTCGCTCGCTGCAGCATTCAGATTATATTATGAGGGACAACCCCGACCAATATATCACCGAAAACGACATTGAGAAACTAAAAGATCAGGTTAAGAAACTCGTGATGTTGCCTGGTGAAGAAATTATCCATGTTTTGCCACAGGAGTACAAGATCGATTCAGAAGGAGAGATTCAGGAACCGATCGGTATGCACGGTAAGCGCCTTGAAGCTAACTTTCACGTAGTAGTGGGCCAAATGGGCAGCATCCGTAACATCGCAAGATGCGTGCGCGAAGCCGGTCTCGATATGGAAGCACTTACTTTAGAGCCGTTAGCCTCGTCCGAATCTGTTCTTACAAAGGAAGAAAAAGAAGCCGGCGTCGCTATTGTTGATATCGGTGGCGGAACAACAGACATCGCAATCTTTAAAGACAACATTATCCGTCATACCTGCGTAATTCCTTACGGTGGCGGCATTATTACGGACGATATTAAAGAAGGCTGTTCAATCATTGAGAAACATGCTGAGCAGTTAAAAGTAAAATTCGGTTCCGCTGTACCCGAACTCGAAAAGGACAGCACATTTGTTACGATACCAGGTTTGCACGGCAGACCCGACAAGGAAATTTCACTGAAAACCTTAGCGCAGGTCGTGAGTGCGCGGGTTGAAGAGATCCTCGAAATGGTGAATACAGAGCTTAAAGCGTACGGCGCATTCGAGCAGAAGAAAAAACTAATCGCGGGTATTGTGCTTACGGGCGGAGGTTCAAACCTAAAAAATCTGCGTCAGCTTGCCAATTACACAACCGGGTTCGACAGCCGCATCGGGTTTTCAAATGAATATGTTGCAAACGACAAAAACCAGTTCCTTAAAGGTCCTGAATATGCAACTTCGATCGGTTTACTGATGGAAAGTCTGAAGATCCGCGACAAGAAACCCACTTCGCCAGCCGCAGCGAAAGCTGTGGAAAACGCACAACCGGAAATACAGGCTGCTGCTAAAGTTGCTGAAGAAGCTGCGCCAAGAACTGAGGATGAACTGATTGCCGAGGCTGCAGAAAAGCGTCGCGGTAAACTCACCATTGGCCAGAAAATAATGGAAAGTGTAAAGAAATTCTTTGAAGAAGTAGAATAAAAAACATTTCTGATGAATGATAATTGATGGTCGCAATCATCAGCTATCAATAATCTCCTATCAATTATAAAAAATTTTAAATTATGGAAAACATGAACACCCCGGGATTCTCCTTCGATTTGCCAAAAGGAAATTCTTCAATAATAAAAGTAATCGGTGTAGGTGGCGGTGGAAACAACGCGCTTAAGCACATGTACGAACGTGGCATACACGGTGTAGATTTCGTGATCTGCAATACAGATGCGCAGACTTTAGACAATAACCCGGTATCGAATAAAGTTCAGCTGGGCGTTACGATCACCGAAGGATTGGGCGCAGGAGCTGATCCTGAAGTGGGCGAAAAAGCAGCCATCGAAAGCATCGAAGAGATCAAAGCTGCAATGGGCCAGAACACCAAAATGGTCTTCATCACAGCAGGAATGGGCGGTGGAACCGGAACCGGCGCGGCACCAGTTATCGCTAAAGTAGCCAAAGATATGGGCATTCTAACGGTCGGTATCGTTACAGTACCTTTCAGTTTTGAAGGGAAAAGACGTTTGGAGCAGGCAGATTTAGGTCTTGATAAATTGAGGAATAATGTAGATTCACTTATCGTAATCAATAATGATAAACTGCGCCAGCAATACGGAAATCTTGGTTTCAAATCCGGTTTTTCTAAGGCCGATGAGGTTTTAACTAATGCTGCGAAAGGAATGGCCGAAGTAATTACCGGTTATTTTGATGTAAATATCGATTTCCGGGATGCGAAATCAGTATTGGCAAATTCAGGAACTGCATTGATGTCGAATGGTATCGCGTCTGGCGAAAACAAAGCGGAAGAAGCCGTAAAAAAAGCGCTTGATTCACCATTGTTAAACGATAATAAAATTACCGGTGCAAGAAACGTATTGCTTCTGATCAGAAGCGGTTCCGAAGAAGTGACGATGGACGAAATCGGTGTGATTATGGATCATATCCAAAAAGAAGCCGGTAACACTGCCGATATTATTTTTGGTGTTGGTACGGATGAAGAACTGGGCGATGCAGTAAGCGTACTTGTTATTGCGACAGGGTTTGCAAAGGATCACCACAAACATTCAGGTGTTTCAGAGAAAATTAATTTTAAGCTCACGGATGAGATGTCAGCAGCTGCACCACAGCAGTCGCCGTTTACCCATAAATCTTCACGCGAAGAAATCAAGCGCGAAAATTTCAACCGCGATGGTCTTTTTGTTTTGGATGATGAAGAAGATTGCCCTGTGCAGGAATTTCCGGTTAGAACTTCCGAGCCTAAAGCCAGTACGAAGATGAGCCTAACTCCGAACGAGTTTTTTAGTTTAACGGATACAGAGCTTCCTGAGCAGACGTTCAACATCAACACACCGTCACGCGAAATTGACCTTTTCTCATTTGATGATTCGAACGCGCAGGAACCGGAATCGCAGTCGTTTAAATTTGAGGTTGAAACCCCGAAGGAAACTCCGAATAAAACTTTATTTCAGGCAGACGAGCCGATGGAGTTCAGTTTTTTCGTAAACGAACCGATTGAGGAGCCTAAGGCTGAAACACCACAGCCTAAAGTAATAATCAATGAAAAACCGGTTCTGAAAACCGAAACAAAGGTGGAAACAGCAGAGAAATCTGAAACTCCGAAGTTTGAAGTTGAAGATGACTTTACTTTTGTGAGCAAGCCAACTTCGAACGAGAAAATTCTTGAAAGACGTAATAAACTGAAGGAATTCAATTCGAGATATCAGATTACAGAAACTGAAAACGAGTTCGAAACCATTCCTGCGTACAGAAGAAAAAACATCGCGGTGGAGGGCACTAATGCTTCCGAGCATAAAATCAACAGCTACCTCGCGGAAGATAACGGCCGCATGCAGGTACGCGAAAACAGGTTTTTAAATAAAGATGTTGATTAAAAATTTAACAAAATGAGTTTAGAAAATACCATCAGCGAGGCGATTAAAACCGCGATGCGCGAAAAAGATAAAACGGCTCTCGACGCACTGCGCGCCGTGAAAGCACAGATTATTCTTCTAAAAACTGAAGGAAAAGGTACTGAAGTTTCCGAAGATCAGGAGATCGCCATTCTGCAGCGCATGATCAAGCAGCGTAGAGATTCGTTCGATCAGTTCACAGCACAGAACAGAAGCGATTTGGCTGAGGTTGAAACTGCCCAGATGAAGGTGATCGAAAAATATCTGCCGCAACAGCTTTCGGCAGATGAACTGGAGGCAGCGATGAAAGCAATAATCGAAGAAACCGGCGCTTCTAGCGTAAAAGATTTAGGAAAAGTAATGGGTATTGCCGGAAAAACCCTTGCAGGGAAAAGCGACGGAAAATCCATTTCTGAAATGGCTAAAAAGCTGCTCTCCTAAGTTAATGGCCGTAGGTCTAAGCCGACGGTCTTTATTTAATTGGATATTCATCCTTTGCATATCGATTTGATTTGAAGCCTGAAACACAAGTTGTTTCGGGCTTTTTTATTTTTGAGGTCTCGTTGTTCAGATGATTTCAATCAATTTGGCATACAACGCAGAACGGCCGGTGATGGAAATAAAATTCGTAAATTTGCACAAGTAAAATTATTGTTAAACTTAAAATTTAAGATATGTATCCAGAAGAATTAGTATTGCCGATGAAGGCTGAACTTACAGATAAAGGTTTCGAGGATTTAAAAACTCCTGAAGACGTTGCAAATGCCATTAACAAACCGGGAACTACCCTCGTAGTGGTGAATTCTGTATGTGGCTGTGCGGCAGGAGCTGCACGCCCGGGCGTGGTTTTCTCTTTAACAGGTGATAAAAAACCCGATAATTTAGTGACGGTTTTTGCAGGTTTCGACAAAGATGCCGTAGCTGAAGCCAGAAGATTTATGGCGCCCTTCCCACCAAGTTCGCCAAGTGTGGCACTTTTTAAAGATGGTGAGTTAGTGCACATGCTTGAAAGACACCATATTGAAGGTAATCCTGCCGGCGCTATTGCGGCAAATCTTCAGTCTGCTTACGACGAATATTGCTAGCAGAAACTTTCCGATTAAATATGATTCCGCTCAGTTACTGAGCGGAATTTTTTGTATTTGAACCCTGCTGATAGTCTCCTAAAATATATTATATTTGTCTCAGATGGCAACGAAAGCACTTTTTAACACTGTAGTAAACTGGTTTATCCGGCAGCGGATCGATCAGATCGAGAATTTTATCCGGCAACCCATCGAAACCCAACACGGTGTGCTTTTTTCCCAGCTTTATCACGCGGAAAATACCGATTATGGCAAAATTCATGGCTTCAGCTCGATTTCTACGTATGAAGATTTCCGACGCAATGTACCGGTTGTAACCTACGAAGATTTCGAACCGTTTATAGAGAAAGCGCGCCAGGGGAAAGCAGATGTTTTCTGGCCGGGATATATCCGGAAATTCGCCAAATCTTCCGGAACTACCAATGCAAAAAGCAAATTCATCCCTATTTCGGAAGAAAGTCTTGAAGACTGCCATTACAAAGCCGGCAAAGATCTGCTTTCAATTTACGCCAACAACCATCCAGAAAATTCGCTGTTCTCAAATAAAAACCTTAGGCTTGGCGGCAGCGCAGAACTTTACCAGGATTTCAATACGAAATTCGGCGACCTTTCCGCGATTATGATTGAAAATCTGCCGTTTTGGGTAGAAATCACCACCACACCCAGCAAGAAGGTTTCGCTGATGTCTGAATGGGAAAGTAAGCTTAAAGCGATAGTTTCTGAAGTAAAAAACGAAGACGTTGGAAGTATAACCGGCGTCCCGAGTTGGATGATGGTATTGCTGCAGCGCACATTACAGGAAACCGGACACGCAACCATTTCGGAATTGTGGCCGAATCTTGAAGTGTTTTTTCACGGCGGAATCAGCTTTAAACCTTACCGAGAACAGTATAACAAAATCATAGGTAAAGAAATTAATTACTACGAAATTTATAACGCCTCCGAAGGCTTTTTCGCAATTCAGGACCGTCACGGCAGCGACGAAATGCTTCTGATGCTCGACTATGGGATTTTTTATGAATTCATCCCGATGGATACTTTCCATTCCGCAGGCCGGCAGGCAATACCGTTATCTGAAGTAGAACTCGGAAAAAATTACGCAATGGTAATTACGACCAACAGTGGGTTGTGGCGTTATCTTATTGGCGACACCGTGAAGTTCACTTCGCTTTCGCCTTTCCGAATCAGGGTTTCAGGCAGAACCAAGCATTATATCAATGCATTTGGTGAAGAACTGATGATCGATAATGTGGAGGCAGCGCTTACAAGAGCTTGTGCTGAGACCAATGCTTGTGTCAGCGATTTCACCGGCGCGCCTGTTTTTATGAAGGACGGCGACAGTGGTGCGCATGAATGGATTTTCGAATTCACCCAAAATCCTGATGATCTTGAGCGTTTTACCGATATTTTTGATGAAGCGTTAAAGTCGCTCAACTCAGATTATGAGGCCAAACGTTACAATAATATGACGCTGAACCGTCCTGTTGTGCACGTTGCGAAACCTCAGCTTTTCTACAACTGGATGTCGTCCCGAGGAAAACTGGGCGGACAGAACAAAGTTCCGCGCCTCAGCAATGACCGTGAGTACATTGATCCGATTCTCGAAATGAACGCCTAAGTTATTTTACGGTATCCCGTTTCTTTGTGCTAAGGTCTGCTTCGATCTTTTCTGCACCTTTTTCTACTTTTGCGGCACCTTTTTTTGTAGCAACTTTAATGTCCTTACCGGCTTCATTAAGCGTTTCGCCGGCTTCGTTGAGTTTTTCTTTGGCATTCTGAACCGTCGCGTGCACGGTTGCGGAATCAAGTGCGGAGGTTTTTTCTGTTTCGATGGTTTTCACCGATGTAGTGCCATCAGCGTTTTCAATGGTTTCGGTTTTTGTTTCAGTCTGCGAGCAAGCGGTGAACAGTACGAAGACTGCCATTATACCAATATTTTTCATGGGGTGCTTTTTTTAAATGTTTTAATGCCTACACACTAACAAATTCATGACCAATTCTAATCCTTCAGAAATTCAAAATAATTTTTAAGTACCGCTGCGTTTTCAATCTGCTGTGTATCGACTTCGAGGATTTTGGGATGGGTATCGTGCTTAAAAAAGTTTTCCAGAACGCGCGAAAGCGTATCCTCATCATCTACTTTTGTGTAAGAGAAGCCAAAATGTTTGGCCACATGTTCAGCCGTCTTCTGGTGTTTAGTCAGGATAAATTCATCCAAAGCATTGGTAGAATCAGGCCCGGGAATGATTTTAAAAATATCTCCGCCACCATTGTTGAACACAATAATTCGGGTGTAAGGAGGAATGTAGGGATTCCAAAGGCCATTTATATCGTAAAAAAAACTTACGTCACCGGTGACAAGCACCGTCTGTGCAGGGTTGCGCATCGCGTAGCCCATTGCTGTGGACGTAGAGCCGTCGATTCCGCTGGTTCCGCGGTTGCAGTAGATGTTATTTTCTTTAAATTCAAACAACTGCGCATACCGGATCGCTGATGAGTTGCTGAAGTGCAGATTAATATTCTGTGGGATTTTATCAGCCAGCATCTCGAAAAATTTGAAATCCGAAAACTGAGTTTTCAGGCAATATTCCGCGTGTTTACGGTCTTTTTTATCCCGAAGCACGTCCCATAAATTGAAAAAAGGTAGTGGCTCAGGAGTTACGGACTTAAGCAACTGACTGAAAAAGGTTTCGGGTTTCGTCTCCGCTTTATAAGTGAGCGTGAAAAAAGTATCAGGATGCCAAACTTCATCGATATGCCAATGGTTTTGTGGCTTTGCTTTGCGCAAAAACTGCTTTATTTTTTTTGAGACTACATTCTGTCCAATGGTTATGAGCAGGTCGGGCGCATAGTGTTTGATATCAGCCTCGCTGAAATTAAAAATGTAGCGGTCAATATGCGGGAAAAACTTATCGTGATGCAGATTCGAACTTGCTTCCGTAAGCACAACTGCCGTGTGATTTTTTACGAGTTGGGCCAGCTGCATTTCGAGTTCTTCGCTGTAATCCCGGGTTCCTACAAGTATCATAATTCTTTTCGAAAGATTCCATTCTGCGATGAGGTTGGATGGCAGCGTGAAGGCTTTTTTCTGCAGATGTTTTTCAACTGAAGGAAAAACCGGCAGCTCCGACACCATTTCATACAGAGGCTCTTCAAGCGGAATGTTAATATGAACGGGGCCCTGCTTTTCAATGCAGATGTCTATTGCTTTTTTGATCAGGCTGAAATTCTGGTCGTCAGCGTTTTCTTCGGAATCTTCCAGAAGCTGAAAATCACCGTACGAATGTTGCTGGTAAATATCCTTCTGACGGATCGTCTGGCCATCAAAAATATCAACATAATGGGTTGGCCGGTCCGCAGTGAGCAACAGGAGCGGAATATTCGAATAAAAAGCCTCGGTAACCGCAGGATAATAATTTGCCGAGGCGGAACCACTGGTACAGGTTACAGCTACTGGTTTTTTTTCGCTTTTGGCCATACCCAAACCTACAAAGCCTGCACTTCGTTCATCTACAATGCTGTAACAATTCATTTCATCGGTTTCTGAAAAGTGAATCGCAAGGGGTGCATTGCGAGATCCGGGCGATATTACGATGTTGAAAATTCCGTATTCCTTTAAAAGATGGGTTAAAATCTGGATGCTTCGTTTGGAGGAGTATTGTTTCATGTAGATCTTTCAGTATCTGCAAATTTACTTATAATTAACGTTTTTTACTGTTGCATTTCGGTACGGTTGTTATACGTATATTTACCGTAAAATTGAGCATTATGATTAAGGAAAAAATAAGAAAAGAGGTTACTTTAGATAAACAAATTGTAGAAAAGCTTAAGATACAGGCGATGGAAGACGGCCGAAACCTTAAGAATTATCTGGAGAAAATCCTTACAGACAAGGCTACCGAGGAATTCGAAATCACAGAAGGCTACATCAAAATGATGGATGAACTGATGGACAAGCGTGCGAAGGGAGAATTGAATTTTACACCCTGGGAGGAAGTTAAAAAGAAATACAAACGATGAAATATTTCGTGACTTTATCCGATTTGGCGGAAATCGATCTCGAAGAAACAAATAGCTATTATTCACGAATCATCGATGAAGTGTTGCAAAGATTTTGGTCTGATCTAAACCAAACGATGGAGAAATTAGCTGCGAATCCATTGCTGTTCCAGAAAAGATACCAAAATACCAGAATTGTTTTCCTTGAAAATTTCCCATTTGTAGTTCATTTTATAATTGTTGGAGAAGAACTTGAAGTTCTTAGAATTCTTCATACAAAAAGAGAGTTTTAAAATCAAAACCCTAATTTTGCCACACAATTTTTAATCCAATCAGATGAATAAAATTCCCAGTGTGGATTTGAGTGATTTCCTTTCGGGTAACCCGGAACGCAAACAAAAATTTGTAAATGAAATCGGAAAAGCATACGAAGAGATCGGCTTTGTCGCCCTGAAAGGCCATTTTCTCGACGACGATTTGGTAAAAGACCTATACGGCGAGGTGAAGAATTTCTTCGACCTTCCTGTAGAAACCAAACAGAAGTACGAAATACCGGGAATTGGTGGCCAGCGCGGCTATGTTGGTTTCGGAAAAGAAACCGCAAAAGGTTCTAAGAAAGGGGATCTAAAGGAATTTTGGCATTTCGGGCAGTATCTCGAAGAGGGTTCAGAATATTCCTCAGTTTACCCGGATAATTTGAAAGTTGCTGAAGTTCCTAAATTCAATGAAATTGGGAAAGAAGCCTATAAAATGCTCGAGAAAACCGGCGTTTATGTGCTCAGAGCTTTGGCTTTGCATCTTGGTCTGGACGAGTTTTATTTCGACAAATTCGTAGGCGAAGGCAATTCTATCTTAAGACCGATCCATTATCCACCAATTACGGAAGAACCGGATAATGCGGTTCGTGCAGCTGCACATGGCGATATCAACCTGATTACGCTGTTGATGGGAGCACAAGGACGCGGACTTCAGGTAATGAACCACGACGGCGAATGGATCGACGCGATTGCAGAGCCGGACGAACTGATGATCAACGTTGGCGATATGCTCTCGCGACATACCAACAACAAACTGAAATCGACAATCCATCAGGTGGTAAATCCGCCGCGTGAATTGTGGGGAACGTCAAGATATTCCATTCCGTTCTTTATGCATCCGGTGGGCGATATGCCGCTGAACGCACTGGAAGGAACCTACGATGAAAACAATCCAAAGTTATATCCAGATACCACAGCTGGGGAATTTCTTCACGAAAGACTCGTGGAATTGGGATTAATTAAATAATATTTCAAAAATATTTGAATAAACGGGCGGAATTTTCTGTCCGTTTTTTTATTTGAATCATTGTATTAAACCACTTTAAACATCAGGAATATACAATCAGGAATTGTAATTTTGAAAATGGAAATTTTAGATCTACTGATTATCGGCGCCGGACCCATCGGTTTGAACTGCGCTTTGGAAGCCGAAAAGAATGGTTTGAACTATTTAATAATCGAAAAAGGCACCATCGTTAATTCGCTTTATAATTATCCGTTGTACATGCGTTTTTTCTCAACGGCCGAAAAACTCGAGATCGCTGAAATCCCGTTTATCACCACCGCGCCAAAACCCGGCAGACAGGATGCTTTGGAATATTATCAGGGAATCGCGCGGCAAAAAGAACTCAAAATCAACCTTTACGAGAAAGTTTTAAAAGTTTCAAAGAATGACATCTTCGAAATTGAAACTTCAAAAGCAAAATATCTGGCAAAACATGTCATCATCGCCACCGGATTTTATGACATTCCAAATCTTTTAAATATCGAAGGAGAGAATTTACCAAAAGTAAAACATTATTATACAGAACCTTATCCTTACGCCCAGCAGAATGTGGTAGTAATTGGCGCGAGCAATTCCGCGGTGGATGCTGCTTTGGAAACCTACAGAAAAGGAGCCGCTGTGACGATGATTATCAAGGAATCGCAGATCTCAAAATCTGTGAAATATTGGGTGAAACCGGATATTGAAAACCGGATTGCGGAAGGAAGTATTAAAGCATATTTTAATTCGGAAGTCATCGATATTGAAGAAACCAACGTCGTGTTTAAAGATGAATTCGGGAAAATCCACGAGATTCCAAACGATTTTGTGCTCGCAATGACCGGCTATCTTCCCGATTTCGACTTTCTCAAAAATTCCGGAATCAAATTAAAAGGCGACAAACTCATCCCAGCCTACAACCCGGAAAGCATGGAAACCAACGTCGAAAATCTTTACCTCGCAGGCGTTGTCTGTGGAGGAAAGGATACCCATCTTTGGTTCATCGAAAACTCACGCATTCACGCGGAGATTATCATACGGCACATCTTAAACAAGAATTAATTTTTTGCCTCTCCTGCCAAATATCATCTTCAAGGTTACAGTAACTACTGAAAGTTAAACCAAATCTTTCGTAACTTTAACTACCTAAAAATCAAATGCCGGTCATTTCCTTTTTAGCATTCCATTAAATAATTAAAACTAAATATTATGAGTGCTAATACCAAAGATCTGAGAAATGTTGTCTTGCTCGGGCATTCCGACAGTGGCAAAACTACCCTGATTGAAACAATGCTTTACGAGGGCGGGGCGATCAAGCGCCGTGGCTCCGTAGAAGGACAGAACACGGTGAGCGACCATACAGACCTCGAACACGAAAAAGGCAAAACCATCTTCTCCCACCAGATGTTCGTGAACTGGAAAAACAACAAGATTAACATTATCGATACTCCCGGATTTGACGATTTCGTTGGCGAAGTCGTTTCGTCGTTAAAGGTGGCTGACACCGCCGTGATTGTCCTTAATGCTGCAAACGGCGTCGAAGTGGGAACAGAACTCGTGTGGGAATATGTTGAAAAATACCAGACGCCCGCGATTTTCGTCATCAACCAGATGGATCATCCGAAAGCAGATTTCGAGCGCACGCTGGAGCAGGCGAAAGAAAGATTCGGATCTAAACTCGTTCCCCTTCAGTATCCATATAATTCAGGTTCGAATTTCAACGCCATCATCGATGCATTGCGGATGGTGATGTACGAGTTTCCTTTAAATGGCGGAAAACCGGAAAAGAAACCGATCCCTGAAACCGAAATGGTGCGCGCCAACGAAATGCACAACGCATTGGTTGAAATTGCGGCTGAAAATGAAGAAGGTTTAATGGAAAAATATTTTGAGGAAGGCAATCTTTCTGAAGATGATCTCGCAAAAGGAATTACAATCGCGCTTGCAAAACAGCAGTTTTTCCCGGTATTTGTCACGAGCGGCCTTAAAGATATGGGCAGCGGCAGGCTGATGGGTTTCATTGATGATATTGCGCCGTCACCCGCCGAAAGACCCGCCAGAAAACTCGAAAACGGCGACGAAATATCTTACGATCCAAACGATAAAACCACAATATTTATTTACAAAACCCTTTCTGAACCGCAGGTCGGGATGGTTTCTTACTTTAAAGTGTTAAGCGGAAAGCTTAAACCCGGTGACGAACTCGTGAATGCCAATAACGGCGAAACCGAGCGGATTTCCCAGCTTTTTGTAGCCGAAGGAAAAGACCGCATTCCTGTGGATGAATTGGTAGCGGGCGATCTGGGTGTTACGGTTAAACTTAAATTCGGGCACTCGAACAATACCTTAAATTCAAAAGGACTCGACCGTAAAGTCCGGCCAATGGAATTCCCCGAAAGCCGCATCCGAAAAGCAGTTTCTGCGGATTCTACGGCGGCTATGGAAAAACTCGTCACTGCACTCCATAAAATCGAAGAAGAAGATCCAACGTTGAAAGTGGAACAGTCGGCTGAACTCAAACAAACGATCCTTCACGGTCAGGGTCAGCTGCACCTCGATTTGGTGAAACAAAGGCTGCAAAAGGATTTTGGTGTAAAAATGAATTTCGACAATCCTAAAATCCCATACCGCGAAACCATAACCGGAAATGCTGATGCCGATTACCGCCACAAAAAACAGTCGGGAGGCTCAGGCCAGTTTGGCGAAATCCATATGCGGGTAGAGAATTATTACGACGACATGCCCGAACCTACCGGCGTAAACATCCGCCAGAAAGATATCGAGGAACTGCCATGGGGCGGAAAACTCGCATTTTACTGGTGCATCGTGGGTGGTGCGATCGACAACCGGTATATCGGCGCCATAAAAAAAGGCATTATGCAGCAGATGAAGGAAGGTCCACTAACGGGTTCGCACTGCCAAAACGTGCGCGTAACCGTGTACGACGGCAAAATGCACAGCGTAGATTCCAATGATATTTCATTTCAATTGGCAGCTTCGGGAGCTTTTCGCGAAGGTTTTCAGGCTGCGAAACCACAGCTACTCGAACCGGTTTATTCGGTCGAAATTCTTTGTCCTGATGAAGATACCGGCGATGTTATGGGCGATCTGCAGACGCGTCGCGCGATGATTTCGGGTATGGATTCTGAAGGACATTACCAGAAAATTCTGGCTGAGGTTCCGCTTGCAGAACTTCATGATTACGGTTCTACCCTGCGTTCCATTACCGGCGGCCGCGCTAAGTTCACGATGAAGTTTTCGGAGTATCAGTTGGTTCCTCCAAATGTTCAGCAGGAGTTGGTGAAGTCGCATGCGCATCTGCAGGAAGCGTAGGTATAACCTCTTATTGCGTTCGTCATTGCGAGCGTAATGAAGTGGAGCGAAGCAATCCCTAACTTGTAGAAAATACTAAATTATGGGGTTGCTTCGTCGCTTCGTTCGGTCGCTCCTCGCAATGACGTTCACAATTAAAAGACAGCCTGCGGTTTCCGCGGGCTGTTTTATTTTAAATTACCGAAGCGTTTGGGTTGTTTTGAGAAGTGTTTAGGTGAAAGACGTAAAACTTTAGGTTGCGGAGCTAAATGATTAGGTTGTGGACGTAAAGTTTTAGGTTCCGTACCAAAACGATCGGCCTACGAACGTAAAATTTTGGGTGATGGACGTAAAGGTTTGGGTGAATAACCTAATGGTATGTGTGAGTGGGAAATTTTTGGAGGAGGAAGGAAAAGTGGCGAAGGTTTGGGTAAAGGGTTGGTACGCTTTAGTCTAGGGGGTAATGTATAATCTGAAGTTGATTAATTCTATTTATAATAGCTTGTCGCACCGGCTCTCTTAAGCTTAAATTCTTCTCCATTTTAGGATATTCATATATATACCTCACTTTCACAAATAAATCTGATAATTGTTCTAAACTTTCTTCAAAAGAGATTTGAGAGTAATTGTTATCTCGAAAAAAAGTACAATTATCAGTAAAATATTGTTGTGTAGAATGTTCAAAAAATTCCTTGATAGAAGTTTTTGATTCGCTTCCTAATTCCTCATAGAGGTTAGAAATTTCATGTCCATATATTGGTTTGCCATTTTCATGCAAAAAAATTGCTTTTAAGTAAAGTTCCAAAGAAAATCCGAACAGTGTAACTGCTGGTTCTATGTAACCATCTGTACTTTGCCTCTGTATGGAGATGGGATCAGTACTCTTTTGTAAACTGTTAATTTCTATTGTTTCCTGTTCTAACAGTAAACTTGCTTCTTCAAACTTTCTTGCTTGTGTAATAATATCTTTCGCAGTGTAACCCATAATGTAAATTAACAAAAAATCCATTCAGCAATGCCGAACGGATTTTATGTTAAGCTTCTTCCAGCTTCACGGTGAAGTGCCGCAGGATATCGGATTCCCAGGTGATGTTGTAGCCTTTTTCGATTTCTTCGCGGCGGTCGTACACGTTTTTGATGGCGACGGCGATATAATCCATGTGGTTGTTGGTGTAGGTTCGGCGCGGGATGGCGAGCCTTACGAGTTCGAGTTTCGGGTAGCGGTTTTCGCGTGTGCCGGGATCGCGGTCGGCCAGCAAAGTCCCGATTTCTACCGTGCGGATGCCGGCTTCTTTGTAAATCTCGTTGGCCAAAGTCTGCGCCGGATATTCTTCACGCGGAATATTTGGTAAGAACTTCAGCGAATCTACAAACACGGCGTGTCCGCCAATGGGTTTCTGAATCGGGATTCCAAAATCAATCAGTTTATTGCCAAGATATTCTACCTGAGAAATTCTGCTCTCCAGATAATCGAATTCAGTCGCTTCGTTCAAACCAACAGCCAGCGCAGCCATGTCGCGGCCCGCCATTCCGCCGTAGGTGATGAAACCTTCAAAAATAATGGTAAAATTAGAGGCGGCATTGAAGATCTTTTCATCGCTCAGCGCAATAAAACCGCCGATATTTACGAGGCCGTCTTTTTTGGAACTCATCGTCATGCCCACGCCATATGAAAAGAGTTCTTTTGCGATTTCTTTGATGGTGCGGTTTTCCTGGCCGGCTTCTCTTTTTTTAATGAAATAGGCGTTCTCGGCAAATCGCGCGGAATCAAAATAAATCGGGATGCCGTAACGGTCTGAAAGTTCTTTCACAGCCTTCACGTTTTCGAGCGAAACGGGTTGCCCACCCGAAGAATTACACGTAATCGTAATCAGACAGAACGGAATCTGTTCTTTCGGATGATTTTTATAAACCGCTTCTAGTTTTTCAAGATCGATATTTCCTTTGAATGGATGAAGGTTTTCAATATCGAAAGCTTCATCAATGGTACAGTCGATTGCATGCGCTTTCCGGATTTCTATATGGCCTTTGGTGGTGTCGAAGTGTGAGTTCCCGGGAACGACGTCGCCTTCTTTAACCAAAACGGAAAAAAGCACGTTTTCAGCCGCTCTTCCCTGGTGGGTTGGCAAAAGGTAAGGATAGCCGGTGATGTTCTGAACGCTGTCGTGCAGCTGATCAAAACTTCTGGAGCCGGCATAGCTTTCGTCGCCTGTCATCAGCGCGCCCCACTGTTGGTCGCTCATCGCGCCGGTTCCGGAGTCGGTTAAAAGGTCTATATAAACCTGCGAAGATTTTAAATTGAATAAATTATAATTGGCGTCTTTAAGCCATTGTTCTCTTTCCTCTGCGGTGGACTGGTGAATTTCTTCCACCATTTTTATGCGGTATGGTTCTGCGTATGGGAGCTTCATAAATGATAAGTAATTAGTAATTGGTAATGAGTAATGTTTGCGGAAGTGAATTGCATGATTACTCATTGCTCATCACTCATTGCTCATGATTTTCATTCCGGTGCCTTGAAAACACTGTCATCTGAATGGAAACCTGCAACGCCGCCGCTTACCGCAAACTTCATTGCCTGTGCAGCCGTTACATTTTCGAGTACAACGATGTTTTCGGCGAGTACAAAAACCACCCAGCCGGAAACCGCATAAGAATGCGGCAGATAAACCGAAACATAATCGGGGAAACCGACGGACGAAAGGTCGCTCTGTGTAAGGAAACCGATGCGCCACACTTCAGGCTCATCAGTTGTTTTAATAAGAACAGGTTGGTTAAATTTCTTTTTGTCGCCCACGAAAGACGTCATTACATCTTTGAGTGAAGTGTAGATGAATTTAATGCCGGGCGTATGCTCAAGAAGATAATCGAAACTGTCGACCACCACTCGCCCGATGATGAATTTGTTGCCGAGATAACCGATCAGTGCGGTTCCTAAAATCACGATCATAAACGTGATACCGGGATAAAGTCTTTCCGAAACGGCCGGTATAATGTTATCGATACTCGATACAATGTACCAGATAATCCAGATCGTTACGGCAAACGGACCGACGATGAGCAAACCTTGAAAAAAAGACTTTGCAAGGGTGTTAAGAAGCTGTTCGGCGCGTTCGCGGTTCATGTATTCTGGAATAGTTTTGATGGGTAAAAATACAGATTTTCGTTGTACGGACGCATTAAATTTTTATCCGTGGATTGATTCCTTTTTACCATACGATTTTATGATTTCTGCTTCATAATCCAGCCACTCTTCCCAACGTGTATTTACGGCTTCGGGATTGCCCAGTTGTCTTGCAAAGCCGATGAAAGCGGTGTAATGGTTGGCTTCGGAGATCATCAGTTCTTTGTAGAAAGCCTTCAGTTCTTCGTCTTTAATGTTTTCGGTTAAAACTTTGAAGCGCTCGCAGCTGCGGGCTTCAATCATTGCGGCAAACAGCATGCGGTCGATAATTCTTTCGTCGCGTGTACCGCCGTGGCGGATAAATTTAATAAGTTCGCCCACGTAATCGTCTTTGCGTTCGCGCCCGAATTCGTAGCCGCGGTTCTTGATGATCTCATGCACCATCTGGAAATGTTCGAGTTCTTCCTGCGCAATTTTGATCAGTTCGGTAATGATTTCGGGATATTCCGGAAGCATTGTGATGAGTGTGATCGCGTTGGTGGTGGCTTTTTGCTCGCACCAGGCGTGGTCGGTTAAGATTTCTTCTAAATTACCTTCTGCGATGTTGGCCCAGCGCGGATCGGTGAGTAGCCGAAGTTTAAACATGAAATGAATTTTGGGCAAAATTAAGTAATATTCAGGTGTTTATAAAAATTCCTGATGATTGTTAACACTAAAATCACAGAGGAAGTTTATCGAAAATTCGCCGGTGGCATAAAAGTTGAACCGTGGAATTCATAAACATTTAAAAAAATAAATTATGAAAACGCAATTACTGACCAACAAATTAGAAAAATTCGGAATTTTTATCCTTACATTTTTCTTCAGTGTAATCACTTTGGCTCAAACAGGTACTACAAACCCGGATTTAGACGTTGATGTAACGACTACCGAAACCTCTACCACCACTGAGGAATGGTTCAGCAACCCTGTATATTGGGTAATTGGTGCATTACTTTTAATCGTTCTGATTGCTGTAGTTGCCCGCGGAAACAGTAACAAAAGGGTAGATTAATCCTTAGTTATCCACTTACTAACCGCTTCAATTTAGGTTGAAGCGGTTTTTTTACGCAAAAATTCCAGAATCCGCCAACCAACGGCATCAAGTTTCTTCAGACAGACGGCGATTCCAAAAGCCAAGATTACATTGATCGCATAGATCAAAATCATCAGAAGCCACCAACTCATCGAGTCTTTCAGGGGAACGACGAAGAAATAAACCAGCGACGAACTCATGCCTTGGGCGAAATAAAAGAAAATGGCGTTTTTACCGATATAGGTGATGATGCTGTCGCGGCTGATTTTGATCCGGTTGTACAGCACGAAAAGGGTAAGCAGCGAGAAGGACGACCAGAACACATACAGAAGTTTGGGCGGAAATTTGGCCTTATTCATTTTTAAGAACAGTTCTTTGCCTTCATTCCAGAACAGAATTATCAAAATTACAGCCAGTATAGCGTACATAATCGCGGCTATTTTTGTTGGAATTTTCTTGCCTTTTAATTGATTTGCCAATAAAAATACGCCAAGGTACAAAGCAACATAACCAACCTGGCCTGTCGGATAGTAATGCGGAAACAGATTGAAAAGCAATGTCAAGCCGAAGCACAGCGCGATAAACCATTTCACGTGTTTCGGAAAGAATTTTAAAATTAAAACACCAAAAACCGTCAGGATAAAATATACTTTAAGATACCAGAAACTGCCCATCACCACCGGAAAAGTATCGGCGTTGGTGTATTGATGAAGATACCAGTTGCCTAGATTCTGCCACTGCGGAACATCAGAAATATTCTGTGGAACGTACTTAGTACCGAATGTAGAATAGAAATCCTGCATCCACGCAAGACCGAAGACATTTAAACCGAAAACTTTAAACAGATAATCGAGCAGAAACAGAAACGTCACGAAGATCATGAAGGTAATCTGCAGCTTCAGCAGGCGGTAAAGGGTTTTCTCAATATTTCCTCCTGAAGTTAGTCCGCTCAGCGCGTAAAATAACGGAACATCGATGAGCAGTGATAAAACCCGCATTTCAGTAGGAATGTAAAACTGGCCCGACCAAAAAACGGTATGGATGAAGATAATGGCGAGGGTAGCGAAACCCTTTGCAAAATCAATGTATAGATCTCTTTTCATGGTATATTATAAGTAGCTCAAAATTAGGATAAATCCGCATTCGGCAAAATCTAAAATTTATAATTTACAATCTAAAATTATTTTATATCTTTGCACCTCGAATTAACTAACAAAATTTATAAACAATGTTTGCAATTGTAGAAATAGCAGGGCTTCAATACAAAGTTGAGCAAGACCAGAAGTTGTTTGTGAACCGTTTGAAAGGAGATATTGGCGCGAAAGTTTCTTTCGACAAAATTCTTCTTACTGTAAACGGTGCTACAACAATTGGCGCCCCGGCTGTAAGCGGTATCGTAGTAGATGCTGAAATCCTTGATCACGTGAAAGCGGATAAAGTAATCATCTTCAAAAAGAAAAGAAGAAAAGGATACGAAAAGAAAAACGGACACAGACAGTCTCTAACTCAAATCGTAATCACCGGAATCACGGGATTCGATAACAACAAGAAAGAGAAAAAAGCAGCTCCGAAAGCTAAAAAAGCAGCACCAGCAACCGAAGAGGCGCCGGCAGCTAACGAAACAACAACAAACAGCGAAACCGCTGAATAATTTAAACCAAAAAACCTTAAAATAAGATGGCACACAAAAAAGGAGTTGGTAGTTCCAAAAACGGTAGAGAATCACATTCCAAGAGACTTGGTGTAAAGATTTTCGGTGGACAGGCAGCTATTGCAGGCAACATCATCGTGAGACAGAGAGGTACGCAGCACCACCCGGGTGAAAACGTTGGGATGGGGAAAGACCACACGCTTCACGCATTAGTTGACGGAAAAGTAGTTTTCAGAAAGAAACAAAACGACAGATCATTCGTATCTATCGAACCTAACGCATAATTATTTGCGGGCCGGTTTTAACCGGATTATAAAATTAAAATCCCCATTCTTCTCAGAGTGGGGATTTTTATTACGTTTTGACTCAAACTTTGCTAAGCGAAGCGCCTTTGCGCTCTTAAATTTTGCGGTTTGATGATATGCTCTTTGTGGTCTTCGCGTTTAAACATAAAGGTAATCGTGCGAATCTATTTATTCAAAAACGCATCCCAACCCTGCGCATTCAGCGCAATCAGTTCATTACTTCCGCGAGCTACCAGAAAGTTCCCCTCGTCCGCTTCCACCGCATGTCCGATAATACTGAAATCCGGGTGGTTTCTTATTTTCTCAAAATCTTCGGGCGCAATCGTAAACAGCAGTTCGAAATCTTCGCCGCCGTTCATTGCACACATCACCGGATTTAAATTGAGTTCTTCGGCAGTCGAAATCGTTAGTGAGTCCATCGGGATCTTCTCTTCGTACAGCCTGAAACCCACTTTACTCTGGTCAGCTAAATGAAGGATTTCCGAAGACAGGCCGTCTGAAACGTCAATCATCGATGTCGGCTGAATATCGAGTTCTTTCAGTGTTTTCTTAATGTCAGTGCGCGCTTCGGGCTTTAACTGCCTTTCAAGAATATAATCGTAGCCTTCCATCTCCGGCTGCATATTCGGATTTGCCAAATAGACAGAATGTTCGCGTTCGAGAATCTGTAATCCGAGATAGGCGCCACCCAGATCGCCGGTTACCACCAGGAGGTCGTTCGGTTTGGCGCCGCTTCTTTTGATGAGGTTTTCCGATTGTTCCAAGCCGATTGCGGTAATGCCCATCACCAGCCCTGAGGTCGAACTTGTGGTGTCGCCGCCCACAAGGTCAACTTTGTAACGCTTGCAAGCGAGTGCGATTCCTTCGTAGATTTCCTCGAGCGCTTCCACCGGAAAACGGTTAGATACCGCGAGCCCTACCAGGATCTGTGTCGGTATTGCATTCATCGCGGCAAGGTCGCTCAAATTCACCACAACAGCCTTGTAACCCAGATGTTTAAGCGGGACATAACCGAGGTTAAAGTGTACGCCTTCAGCAAGGATATCCGTGGTAATCACCACTTTCTGGTTTTGTGGATCGATCACCGCTGCATCGTCACCAATTGAGGTTTCGGTTGACGGATTGTCGAAACCAAACTTCTCGGTTAAATGTTTAATGAGGCCAAATTCGCCGTACGCCGAAATGGGCGTTAGTTCGCGGTCTTTATCTTCGAGCATAATTTTGTAATTTTTTTGTTGAAAGAAATTATTTCTCCTCACTATTTTTGCGCCATGCGAAGGTTCCCTGTTTGTGGAATGCTTCCACATTTTCGGGCTTGAACGGCAGATCCCGAAGGTCTTCACGCGTCAGCACTTTGGTGTTTTCACTTTTGAATTCGTTCAGCACTTCAACGATGTCATCCGGTGGCGTCGTAGATTTTCTAAGCATCATGTCGATCCATACGCCTGTGGCTTCGGCGGTGGCGCAATGCGTGCCCTCCGGCAGATAAAACTTGTGCACAAACTGGTAGATGCTCGCGTCCTCGCTCATTCCGGATACTTCGGCCGTAACATACACGGTTTGGTCGGCATAGATTTCTTTGAAAAACGAAAAACGCTCGTGCAGAATCACAGGGCCAATTCCCCACCGGCTGAGTTCTTTAAGTCCCATGTGGTGCGTATTCATAAAAGCCATGCGTGTTTGTGCGCAGTAGGCCACGTAGGAGGAGTTAGCGAGGTGTTTATTGGCGTCGATATCGCTCCAGCGCACATCGAATTTATAATGGTATACAGACATTTTATTGAGTTTACTTTATGTTTTTTGGGCAATCCCTTGCGGCGGCTGGCGCCGCCGCAAGGGCCGGGCTTTCCACTGCAATCTTTTTTGGTGGCTCCGGGAGCCTGCGCCACCAAAAAAGGATTTACGTTTCAATCCCTATTGCGGGATCCAGACTCATTTACACCGGAAGGCACAAAATTAAGCAATAATGATGGGGTAGAAAAACTGTATTTTTGCAACCGGGTTGCGGCTTTGGCCACCCACGCGATATGCAGAAAAAGAAAATAATTATCATCGGAGGCGGCGCGGCAGGATTTTTCTGCGCAGCAAATTTGGACGCCACAAAATACAGTGTCACAATTCTGGAGCAAAATTCAGATGTCCTGCAGAAAGTGAAAATTTCTGGCGGCGGCAGGTGCAATGTGTCGCACGCGTGCTTCGATCCGAAGGAGCTGGCCGGCTTTTATCCTCGCGGCTACCGCGAACTTCTTAGCGTTTTCCACAAATTTCAGCCAGGCGATACGATGGAGTGGTTCGAGAGCCGGAATGTTCCGCTAAAAATAGAAAACGACAACCGTATTTTCCCGGAGAGCAATTCTTCACAAACAATTATCGATACGTTGGTTGCGGAAGTGAATTCTAAAAAATTTGAAGTCCGTACACAGTCTGTGGTTTCCCGGATTGAAAGGATAGCCGACCAATATCAGGTGGTAACAGCTTCAGAAACCTACACCGCAGATTTTGTGATTTACTGCACAGGAAGCTCACCGAAATCGCTAAAAATCATCCAAAGTCTCGGTCATCAGATTGTGCCCGCGGTACCGTCGCTTTTTACGTTTAATATAAAGAATGAGACACTAAAAGATTTAATGGGCACAAGTTTCCCTCACGCTGAAGTTGCCATTCCCAAGCTTAAGACGGAGGAATCAGGGCCGTTGCTCATCACACATTGGGGTCTTTCGGGGCCAGCGATCCTGAAGATTTCCGCATGGAAAGCGCGAGAGCTCGCAGAAATGAAATACCAGTTCGATATTAAAGTAAATTTTTTGGGCATAGAAACTGAAGAAGCCGCTGAAATTTTCACACAGTACCGCCGGCAAAATCCGAAAAAAACAATCGGCGCCTCCAAAATATTCGATGTTACAACCAGATTTTGGCACCGTATCCTGTGGATCTCAAAGATAAATCTTGATAAAAATATTTCAACACTCACTTCAAAAGAAGTCCAAAGTATGCTCGGCGGTCTTTGCGCGAACGAAATGAAGGTCACAGGAAAATCTACTTACAAAGACGAATTCGTTACTGCGGGCGGCGTCGATTTAAAGGAAATTAATTTCAAAAATATGGCTTCCAAAGTTTTACCTAACTTTTATATTGCGGGTGAAGTGCTTGATATTGATGCCGTTACAGGCGGATTTAATTTTCAGGCGTGCTGGAGTGAAGCTTGGCTGATGGCGCAGGATTTGAATGCCTTACCGATATAAAAAAGCTTTGTTCTGAGCTTTATTTACTACATTTGAGAAAATATATTCTATGAAAAGGTTATACTCCATATTCGTTTTAGGGGCAGTTCTTTTGCTCGCTTCGTGCCAGACGCGGGTGGTGAGTTTAGATAAACCTTTTGAAAGAAATGCTCTTGAACTTTACCAGAAATACACCTTCCAGCTTAACGATGCAAGCATTGTTAAAATGGAAGTTTTAAGGATAGATAGCGAAAACGTTTACGGAAAAACCAAAGACGGAAGCCAGGTTGTCATTAAACAGAGCGACATCCGTGAAGCCCGGAAGCTCGATATTTTATCTTCGGTGGCGGTTGTGCTAGCCGCGGTGGCCGCCGTAATTTTCGTGCCGATTTAAACTTTAAAATACAAAGGAACCACTTAAACAAGTTGGTTCCTTTTTTTTGGAATTTGCTCTGGAGTACTATTAAAATCAAACCTATTTAAAAATCTTACCGATTATATTTCCGATTTCTGCGAAATCATCAGCGTTGCCAATATCCCGCGAAAGTTTTTCGTATTCGCTATTTGTGTTGCGTGACGGGAAGATCAGTAGATAATTACGTTGTGCGAAGTGTTCGTTGAGATACACGGGCACATTCTGCATTTGCGGCAGATATGAAACCATGCCGCGTTTAGCCATGAACAGGATAAAAGCATCGTCATCTTTCATTTTGCCGAAGACTTTGGTTATTTCATTCCAGTTGTTGAAGATATAGAAGGCCGCGTCGATCGTTGCTTTCTTCTTGATTTTCTCGAGGACTTTTATGGTTTTGTCGTCGCCGTAGAATTCAACTTTGCTTCCGGAATTTCGTGCAATATTCCAGACTTTGAGGAGCGAATGGAAGAAGCCTGACTCAAGATGTGCATTTTCCGGGAAAACCACGATGTATTTCCGGATGGTCGCAATCGGTTGTACGGCGTGGTAAACAAGTGTGTTCGCCGTAAAATTACTCAGATATCCGTTATAGAGATTGTACACAAGGCTCGTGGAGAAACCTTTTTCGGGGTTCACTGCGATCACGAGGTCGGTAATTTTATGCTCTTTAATCTCGTTACTGATACCGTTTTGCACATCGTTATCGAATCTTTTGAGTGGCGTAATTTCCACATCTGCAGACGCTCCGATTCTCACTGCGTTTTCAAGAATTTTTCCGGCATTTTTTTCGGAAGATTCATTCCGCTCATTATTGATGACGTTAATCGCAAAAATGTTTTGTGTGTTCTTTTTAGATTTTAGAAGAAGCGCAAGATTAGTCACGGCATCTACGGTTTTCTCGTAGTTTAAGGCGAGCAAAATACGTTCGTCGTCCGGATCGGTTTCAGAAATTGTATTTTCATTATCGGTATCGAGGATCTTGCCTGCATTTTTCTGCGTTACAAACGAGGAGATCGTACACGAAATGAGGATGAGCAGAATGCTGCCGTTCAGTACGCTTTCATTGAGTAATCTGATCGGTTCGCCCGCTTCCGTTTCGCCAATGATGATGTTATATCCCACCATCACCGTCGCCAGCGTAGCGGCTGCGGAAGCCGAACTCAGCCCGAAAATAATTCCGCCTTCGGGTTTTGTGAACGAGAATGTTTTCTGGGTAACGATTGCCGCCATGTATTTTCCGCCAATCGAAATTAAGATCATCGCAAGTGCAACCTTAATTGTTTCGAAATCTTTAAAAAATACTTTCACATCGATCAGCATACCGACACTAATCAGGAAAAATGGGATGAAGATGGCGTTTCCAACAAAATCCACGCGGTTCATCAGTGAAGAGGATCTCGGGATAAGCCTGTTCAGGGCAAGTCCTGCGAGAAACGCGCCGATAATCGCTTCAATGCCCGCCAGTTCCGCCAGCAGCGCCGCAAGGTAAATCATCACCAGCACGAAGATGTACTGTGAAATCCTGTCATCCACTTTCTTGAAAAACCAGCGGCCGACAATTGGAAAACCTATCAGAACAATACCTGCGAATGCAATGATGCCCACTGAAAGCTTTGTCCAGAAAGCGGTATTCACTTCTCCGGTTGTCATCCCAACCACTACAGCCAACACAAGCAGCGCCAGAATATCTGTAATCATTGTACCTCCGACAGTTACGGTCACGGCGCGGTTGCGGCTGATGCCCATTTTGCTCACCATCGGGTAGGAAATAAGGGTGTGCGAGGAAAATAAACTTGCAAACAGAAACGACGTAAGCCAGTTAAAATCGAGCACAAAATAGGCTGTGCATATGCCCAGCACAAAAGGTATGATAAAGGTATACCCGCCGAATGCGAGGCTTTTCCATTTGTTTTTTCTGAATTCGGCGAGGTCAATTTCAAGGCCTGCCAGAAACATAATGTATAGCAGCCCGGTTGTTCCGGTAACTACGATGCTGCTGTCGCGGGTGAGAATATTGAAACCGTTTGGCCCTACTGCAGCGCCGGCAATAATAAGCCCAAGCAGGTGCGGCACTTTTATTTTGTTGAGTAAAAGCGGCGCAAAAAGGATGATAATAAGTACCACCAGAAATTTAAGCACCGGATCTTCAAACGGTAGTACGAAATGAGAGAAATTCATAAATTAGTTTTTGGCTTTTTCCAGTTCTACTGAAAATTTGGCGATGCAATCGTTCTTACCGATAAAGGCGCGCGTTCCTTTCATTCTGCCATTCTGGAGATCGGTGAGGCTGAGGGTAATTTCGGAGCGGTTGGTGATATTGGAACTTTCTTCTGAAACCAATTTCAGTTCATCGCCAACAATATTTGCGGTGAAATCACGCTCTCCGCCGGTTTTATTGGTCATTTTAAGGCCATTTGCAAAGAATTCCCAAACATCAGTCCGTTGGTCACCAATTACATGGTCTGTGCAGCTTGATTCGGTGCAGATCATTTTTCCGCTCCATTTTCCGAGGATTTCTGCGGGTAATTCTTCTACAGCTGGGGTTGCCGGCACACTGTTCTCAAGACTGTCCCGAAGTGCAAGAAGACTTTTATATTCTGCTTCTTTAGCTTCAAACTTTGTTTCTTTTTCGGAAAGTTTCTGTTCTCTCTGTAGCAGATTTTGTTCCTTTTGATCGTCTGTACAGCCCAATAAAAGGCCAAACAGTAAAGAATAGCGCAGCAGATTTCTCATGGTTTTTGTATTTCGGTGTTTTTAAAAATAACAAAAAAAGTCAAGACTAAAAAATCCTGACTTCTATTAGCTTCACTTTTTACACTGAATTATTCGTTCATTTTGGCAATTACATCAATTCCGCCTTTTGTTTTATCGCCGATTTTACACGTGATTTCTGTATCAAGCGGTAAGAAAATATCCATCCGCGATCCGAATTTAATGAAACCGAATTCGTGCCCGGCTTTTGCGTCATCGCCTTCATTACAGTAGAATACGATACGCCGTGCGACGTAACCTGCAATTTGACGGAAGACCACTTTATGGTTTGTTAGGCTTTCTACGGCAATGGTAGTCCTTTCGTTTTCAGTTGAAGATTTCTCGTGCCACGCAACAAGATATCGGCCCGGATGATATTTTTTATAAATTACTTTGCCCGATACAGGAAATCTGCAGATATGCACATTCAGTGGCGACATAAATATAGAGATCTGTATGGCTTTTTCATTTAAAAATTCATTCTCATCCACTTCTTTTATCATCACCACTTTTCCGTCAACCGGAGCGATTACGTTTTCTTTATGATCCTGGATGTCGCGGTTCGGCACGCGGAAAAACCAGAAAATAAGACCGAAAATAACCAGCATCGGAATCAGGATCAGAAGAGACCACTGCTCGAGGTAGTAAACTGATACAATTGCTGCCACCGCAAATATTACACTGGCTACAACAATGGTTCCCGTGGACTCTTTATGTAGTTTCATGGTGATTTTAAATAAATTTTTCTAATATTAAATACAAATATACAACAGGAACGGTGATAATAAAACTGTCGAGCCGATCGAGTATGCCGCCGTGACCAGGAATAATATTTCCGGAATCTTTAGCACCGAAGGATCGCTTCAGCTGGCTTTCTACCAAATCGCCAATCGGCGCAAAAACCGCTACCAGAAAACCAACCACCATCCAGTTACCGCGTAAATCTACGTTGTACTTTTCAACAAAAAAAGACAGGATTAAAGTAAGAATAACGCCACCCGCATAACCTTCCCAGGTTTTTTTAGGTGAAATTTTGGGCGCCATTTTGTGCTTTCCGAAAAGTCTGCCGGCAAAATACGCAAACGAATCGCTGCTCCAGATCAGGACGAACAGAAAGAAAACTTCAAGGGTAAAGGTTTCATTCACCGACGAAAATTTCGGTAATCCTAAGGCAAAACCAAAAGGAAGGGCCGTGTAAATAACAGTGAATATAAGTTTGCCGTTGTCGAAATACAGTTCTTTGGTGAATTTGAAAAGTGTTACTACCGCAATTACAATCAATGAAAGCGCTAACAGCTCTGATAGATTATAGTCGAAATAGAAGCCGTGGCCGAAATATCTTTTTGAAAACCGGTAGAATATGAAAACAATTATCGGAAAGACCACCCATTTTTCCCAGCTTTTAGGGTTGAATTTCATCATTTTCACACATTCCCACGCTCCCGCGAATAGAAAAAATGTGATGAGTCCATAGTATAGATGCTGCTGCTGCACAAACCCTGGAGAAATTCCGTTGATGAGCCCGGAGCCGACAGGCGTGGTGCATAAAATTACAAGCAGGCCATAGATCGCACCGCCAAAAAGCCGTTGAAGTAAATTTTTATCCAATATGTATCGGTTAGGTTAGAAGCTTTCAGAAGATCAGATTAATCTTCGAGCAAAAGTAAGAAAAGTTTTGTATTGTCCTTGTTCGGCGTGTCCAGTTTGGAATTGCTGCCGCTTATAGACGTGAGATTGCGGATGTTTCCGTTGCGTTTTATCTTGCTCATCGCATCGTTAAGATTCGTCACGATCTGCGATACGTTAGCCATAATGATGATTTTTGAAGGCAGCCTCGAAGAGTGGTAATGTAGGATATTATGATGCGAAAGCATAATTCTGCCGTCGAAAGCAATTAGATATTCACAGGTAATGAATGCACAGTCGTTAAAAAGTTCGAGTTCGGTGGTGTAAGGAACATTCACCACATCCAGAAAGTTCTTGAGGTCGTGATCCCAGCAGAACACAGATTTCACGTCTTCGATCTTCAGGATTTTATTTAAAATCTGCAGCGCTTCCGCTTCGTCCGCGCAATAGTTGAAAATGCCGCCGGAGTGCGTAAAAAGCTGAGCAAATTTATAATCAAGGTCCGCGTTTTTCAGTTGGTCTCCGAGTTTAACTAAATCCTGCCCATCCTCTTGGTCCGGCTGGTTTAGAAGTTTTCCGACAATTTTTTTAAAGAGACTCAATTTCTTCTGTTTATGCGGTTATAGTTACAAAAATAGAAAATTAATGCTTAAAATCAGGCTTTACAAAAAAAGTCCTGACTATTATGTTCTTAACGCAATAGTCAGGATATTTATTTTCCTTATGCAGGTGTATTTGGTTCGGGTGTTCCTGGTACTTCAGGTATCTCGTTCTCAATAACTTGGGTGTTCGAAACCGGCCTTTCGGTAAGTTCGGGATCCCAGGCACGCTGACCGAATATTTCTTCTAAGTCTTCGCGGAAAATTACTTCTTTTTCTAAAAGTTTTGCCGCTAAAGCATCTAGTTTATCGCGGTTTTCAGTTAAAATCATCACAGCACGCTGATATTGTGTTTCGATGATTTTCGAGATTTCCTCGTCGATCATCTTAGCTGTCTGGTCAGAATAGGGTTTCCCAAAGTTGTATTCAGACTGGCCTGAGCTGTCATAATACGAGATGTTTCCGATTTTTTCGTTGAGGCCGTATATGGTTACCATCGCCTGAGCCTGTTTTGTAACTCTTTCAAGATCAGATAATGCGCCTGTAGAAATATTTCCGAAGATAACCTGCTCAGCTGCTCTACCTCCTAAAGTCGCACACAGTTCATCGTACATCTGCTCGGTTGTGGTAAGTTGTCGCTCTTCCGGAAGATACCATGCTGCGCCCAGAGACCGTCCGCGCGGAACGATTGTAACTTTAAGCAATGGTGCTGCGTGCTCCACAAGCCATGAAATCGTGGCGTGGCCCGCTTCGTGGAATGCAACTCTTCTTTTTTCTGAAGGCTTAATCGCTTTGTTTTTCTTTTCGAGTCCACCGATGATCCGGTCAACAGCGTCAAGGAAATCCTGCTTGGTTACCGATTCGTGATCGTTTCTGGCAGCGATAAGTGCCGCTTCATTACATACATTGGCAATATCAGCACCACTGAAACCCGGGGTTTGTTTTGCGAGGAATTCTCGGTCGATGTTGGGTTCAAGTTTAATCTTGGCCAAATGCACATCAAATATTTCTCTTCTTTCGTGAAGTTCAGGTAAATCAACATAGATTGAGCGGTCGAAACGTCCGGCTCTCATTAAAGCTTTATCCAGAATATCAGCACGGTTGGTGGCACCCATTACGATTACATTCGTATCTGTACCGAAACCGTCCATTTCCGTAAGTAGCTGGTTAAGTGTGTTTTCTCTTTCGTCGTTTCCACCTGTGAAGTTTCCTTTACCACGGGCTCTACCGATTGCATCAATTTCATCGATGAAGATAATTGCGGGCGATTTAGCTTTGGCCTGCGCAAACAAATCACGCACTCTGGAAGCTCCAACTCCTACAAACATTTCAACAAAATCTGAACCTGAAAGTGAGAAAAAAGGAACTTTAGCTTCGCCTGCAACAGCTTTTGCAAGCAAGGTTTTACCGGTTCCCGGAGGACCTACCAACAGAACACCTTTTGGTATTTTTCCACCGAGCTTGGTGTATTTGTCAGAATTTTTAAGGAAATCTACCACTTCCTGAACTTCTTCTTTTGCGCCTTCTAATCCGGCCACATCCTTAAATGTAACCTGAACTTTATCTTTCTCGTCGAAAAGTTTTGCCTTGGATTTACCGATTGAGAAGATCTGTCCGCCGGGGCCACCGCCGCCGCCACCCATCATTTTGCGGAAAATCACAAAATAGAAAAGCGCCATAATACCGATCCAGAAAAGCGCTGTGAAAAGCAACTCTGTCATTGGGTTTTTCCCGATGCCGTAATCTTTTTTAGTGGTAAGTGCGGGGTTATCCTGCTTAATCTTATCGAATTTTTCGAGGAAAAGCTGCAGATCACCAAAACTCAACGTAAAGTCAGGTTTCGGGGCGAGGTCAAAAGCGGCGAAAGGACTATTGTCCGCAGCGGCTTTTTTGCTGGCGAGTTCTGTTTTAGCAGCTTTTGTGAGGAAAACATCGGCTTTTTCCGTGTCTTTGTATATCAGTACATCCTGTACTTTCCCCTGCTGAAGTAAGGTATAAAATCCTTCTTCATCCAGTGTGTTGGATGCAGAATCACTGTTCATATTAGTGAAAAATATGAGTAGGATCGCAGCAATAACGATGGGGAAGAACCAGTTGAATCCTTTATTTTTATTCATATTATTTATAAAAATTTTGACGAAAGATGGTTTCGTCAAACAGTATTAGTTATTCTCTATTTTGGTGATTAAAGCGTCACCCCAAAGCTCTTCGATGTCGTAATACTCCCGTGTTTCTCTCTGGAAGATATGCACTACAACCGAAACATAATCTAAAAGTACCCAAAGTGAGTTTTCGGTACCTTCTACGTGCCACGGCCTGTCTTGCAAGTCGTTACGTACTTTTTTCTCAACGTTTCCTGAGATAGCGGAAACCTGGGTGTTGGAGTTTCCGGTGCAGATAATGAAAGTTTGTGCTACGGAGTTTTCGATTTTTGAAAGATCGAAAATCATAATGTCTTCGCCTTTGGTATCTTGGATGGCTTCTACGATTTTGTCGGTAAGCTGTTGTTTGTCAATAATTCTATTCATTAAAAATTTAATATAATCTGCAAATTTATTGTTTTTTTATTTAATTTAAGGCACCTTTACCGCCTGCTAACTCTTAAAGTTTTCATAAATGGCCGGCCTCTTTTATCTTAAAGAATGTAAATCTACCAACGATGAAATCAGCACTTTTCTTCATTCTGAAAGCACAGATCTTACGGCGGTTTACACTTTTCATCAAACCAACGGAAGAGGGCAGTATGGCAACATGTGGGAATCCGCTCCGGACCTCAATCTTGCATTCACGGTTGCAGTGCCGGTTGCCGATTTTGGTGGAGGAAGTACTTTCGTCAATTTCCGTACCGCTGCGCTGCTCACGGATTTTCTGGCCAAATTGACAAACGTAAAGGTTGAAATAAAATGGCCAAACGATCTTATTATTAAAAACAAAAAGATTGGCGGAATACTTTCTGAACAGAAAAACGTTGATGGAAAAACTTTTTTTGTGATCGGAATCGGTCTTAATTTACTTCAGGAAAATTTTGAAAATCTTCCGAAAGCGGGTTCATTACTCACTCAGACCGGTGTTGCATTAGATCCTGATGATACAGCGCATTCGCTTTTTGCGGTGTTGGGCGGTCTGAAAGAAGTGTTTTCAGAATCAGAACTGATGGAAACAATCAACATCAATCTATACCGTAAAGATGCGGTTTCCGTATTTGAACTGAACGGCGTAAGACAAAATGGCATTATTAAATATGTGGATGACGAAGGCTTTCTGTGGGTTGATCTTGAATCCGGAGGAACGCAAAAATTCTTTCACAAAGAAATAGAACTGCTCTACTGATTTGCCCTTTTCAGATAAAGATACAAAGCCACAGGCCCAAAAATCAGGTTGGGTAGCCACATTGCCAAAAGCGGAGGCAGCGACTGGTTTTTGGAGACCACCTTCAGCGCTTCAAACGAGAATACAAATACGAAAGCCAGTGATATACCGATAGCAAGGTTCATCCCAAGCCCACCACGCTTTTTTTGCGACGCGAGCGACAGTCCTAAAAACGTAAGTATAATGACCGAAACAGGCATCGATGTGCGCTGATGGAGCTCATTTTGGTAATTGCCGAGATTTGCATTTCCCTTTTCTTTTTCACGATCGATAAACCCGATAAGGTCAGGCGTGGTTTTGTTCTGGCCGAGCAACACGCCCGGAAACAGTTCTTCCGGCGGATGCCCGAAGCTTTTCGTCATTGTGTCGCCGCTGCCGAGTTTTTCGGTTTCGTCTTTTCTGACGGTCTTTTCAAGATAACTGTTAAGTATAAAATGGCTTTTTTTATCGTCCCAGCTGAATTCATTCGCGATAATCTGGTAGGTTAGTTTACGATTCTTATCGAATTTCTGGTACATAAAACCCGAGCCGCGTCTTTCTTTGCGGTTGTAACTTTTTATGAAGATATATTCGCTTTTCGAAAGCTGCGTCGAAACTTCTGTGTTGCCAATATACTCTTCACGAGATTTTGCAGTGTAGGTATAAGGCTCAAGTTCGTTTTTTTTAACATTCGCCAGCGGCAAAACAAAATGGTTAAGTAAAAGCGCAATTGCCGCAATGAAACTTGACGTGATTAAATACGGCCTCGCAAACCTATGGAAACTCGCTCCGGAACTTATAATCGCTACAATCTCGGTGTTATTGGCCATTCTTGAAGTGAAGAAGATGACCGAGATAAACACAAGGATCGACATGAAGGTAATGATCAGATTCACAATCCAGTACGGATAAAAATTGATCAGAAACTCGGTAACTGAAAAACCGTTGGATTCGATCCGCGGCGCTTTTGCCTGAACATCGATGATGAGCACGATCAGCGTGAGCAAGCCCAGCATAAACGCAAAGGTGCCCAGATATTTTTTGATGATATGCAGATCAATAATCTTCATTCGCGGTTCAGCTTACAGTCTTTGTTTAAGTACCGGAACTACGGATTCTTTCCAATCATAGAAGTCGCCGGCTACAATGTGTTGGCGCGCAACCCGCACCAGATCAAGATAAAAAGCAAGGTTGTGCACCGAGGCAATCTGTTTCGAAAGGTATTCTTTCGCCACAAAAAGATGCCGCACATACGCTTTGGAATAAGCAGAGTCTACATAACTCGTCCCGAATTCGTCGAGAGGTGAAAAATCCGCTTTCCATTTTTCATTTTTCATGTTCATCACACCGTTCCAGGTGAAGAGCATTCCGTTTCTTGCGTTTCTGGTCGGCATCACACAATCCATCATGTCAATTCCAAGACCTATTGATTCAAGAATATTCCATGGCGTTCCCACTCCCATCAGATATCGCGGCTTGTCTTTTGGCAGAATATCCGTCACTTCGTCGGTTATGCGGTACATTTCATCTTCAGGTTCACCCACAGAAAGACCACCAATCGCGTTGCCTACCGCATTCTGTTCTGAAATGAATTCTGCGGAAGCTTTTCGGAGATCGGAATAGGTTGATCCCTGCACGATTGGGAAAAGGTGTTGTTTATGACCGTAAATTTCGGGGTTTGCCTCCGTCCATTCAATACATCGTCTAAGCCAGCGGTGCGTCATTTCCATTGAGGTTTTGGCTAAATTGTACTCGCATGGATAGGGTGTACATTCATCAAAAGCCATAAAAATGTCGGCGCCAATCTGCCGCTGGATTTCCATTGATTTTTCCGGCGATATGAAGTGCGTGCTTCCGTCGATATGAGATTTAAATTTTACGCCTTCTTCGTTAAGTTTGCGCGATTTTGTCAGTGAAAAAACCTGGTAACCACCTGAATCTGTGAGAATAGGCAAATCCCAGTTCATAAATTTGTGCAGGCCGCCTGCAGCCTCCATCACGTCCATTCCGGGCCGCAAATTCAGATGATAGGTATTTCCGAGGATGATCTGTGCTTTGATGTCGTCCTTTAGCTCGCGCTGATGCACGGTTTTAACTGAAGCCACCGTGCCAACAGGCATAAAAATAGGCGTCTGTATCGTGCCGTGATCTGTAGTAACGGTGCCTGCACGTGCTTTTCCGGTGGATGATTTATTAATTTCGAAGAACGGGGTTGTTATATTATCTTTCAACTGTCTGTACGTTTATGTTTTCTTTATTTTTTTTCTGAATGAATTCGGCCGCTTTGGGATCTTTATTGAGGATAATTTCCTGCGCATTGCTTAGGATTTTATCAAGTTCTCCCGAGGCCAGGTAGTATTTGTAACTCTCGGTGAAGTCTGCGGCTTTTATTTTATGCTGTTTGAGGATATACCTCGTCGCATTGTCCATGTTGGTTCCCGGCACATAATTATTAAGCTGGTCGGTCTGTGCGAATTCGGCAATAAGTTCAGACATTTGCTTTTTGGGCAGCAGATTTTTCGGCCTGTCGATAAGTTCTGAGCAGCTTAGCATTAAAAACGATAAAATAATAAGGCGGATTATCTTCATAATTTACCGAGCCATGATTTTATTTTAAGATCCAGCACGCCAAAAACTGCTTCATGAATAATCCCTCCATGCATTTTGCTTTGTCCTAATTCTCTGTTAGTGAATATGATAGGAACTTCCACCACTTTGAAGCCTTTCTTTATGGCGCGGTATTTCATTTCGATCTGAAAGCCGTAGCCTTTAAGTTTAATATCCTCTAATCCGATATTTTCGAGCACTTTTCGCGAAAAACAAACAAAACCTGCCGTCGTATCGTGAATTGGAATCCCGAGGATAAAACGCACGTATTTCGACGCAAAATAGGAAAGCAGAACCCTACCCATCGGCCAGTTCACAACGTTTACACCTTTAGAATAGCGGGAACCGATACTCATATCTGCTTGCTGGCAAGCTTCATACAAGCGGTTAAGATCCTTCGGGTTGTGCGAGAAATCTGCATCCATCTCGAAAATGTAATCGTATTGGTTTTGCAGCGCCCACCGGAAACCGTGCAGGTAAGCCTGGCCAAGTCCGTCTTTCACTTTTCTGATGTTAAGATGAAGGTGCAGCGGGTACGTCTGCCGCATATTCTTTACAATTTCGGCGGTGCCGTCGGGTGAAGAATCGTCAACAATTAAAATATGAAAATCCTCTTCCAGCGCGAAAACCGCGGAAATAATCTGTTCAATATTTTCCTTTTCGTTATAAGTAGGGATTATGACGAGTTTTTTCATCCATGCAATTAATTGGCAAAGATAAACTTTTCCGGCTTTCAATTAAGTTGTTCCTCTGTTTAGGCGTTGGAGGGAGGCGGAGTTTGTTTACTTATTACTACTTTTGCAAAAAAATACAAATTGATACGCTTAGAGCAGCAGAACGACTGGGTCATTATAATTATTGTCTGCTGTATTTTTCTTTACATCTTCATGTTGCGGTCTTTGCGGCGGGATTCATCAATCCCCGAATTTCTACTTCAGAAATTTCCCGATTCCACCAATAACTTCCCGAGTTGGGTGATTATTGGTGCCGTTTTTTGCCTTCTGTTTTCAGTCATGATTTCCCAATATATTCCTGCGGTTCCCAAACTGATCAGAAGCTACCATGTGTTTGGCTATGAACTGAATAAGTTTGGTTTCACGTTTATAACAATTGCTGCTTTTTATGTTACGAGAGGGATAATGACTTATTTGTTCTTTGCCGGCACCGGCTGGGGCAGGCGGTGGGACGTGTTCTATTTTACGGCAAGCAAATTCTATTTTATATTTTCGCTTTTGCTGCTGGGCATGTGCGTGGTGGAATTTTATTTTCCGGTTGATCGGGGCCAGCTCTTCAGTGTATATGTTGCCGTGGTTGGCGTCACTTTTTGTGCGAAGATCATCTTCTATATGGCGCATCCCGCTGGTATGCTGCCCGCAGAATGGTATTATAAATTTTTGTATATTTGCACGCTTCAAATCGTACCTGTTTTGGTACTTTGGAAAGTATTTTTTATTTAACAAATTTTGATGATGAAAATTAAATCTATACTTGTTTCGCAGCCCGCACCTAATGAGTCTTCCCCATATCTGGAGATGGCCAAAAAGGAGAAAATAAGAATTGATTTCAGGCCGTTTATACATGTTGAAGGAGTAGATGCAAAGGAGCTTAGGACCCAAAAGATCGATCTTTCCCAATTCACAGGAATTATTTTCACCAGCAAAAACGCTATCGACCATTACTTCAGGCTTGCTGAGGAAATGCGTTTTGCGGTGCCCGATTCTATGCGCTACATCTGCCAGTCTGAGGCAATTGCAAACTACCTGCAGAAACACATCGTGTACCGGAAGCGTAAAATTTCTTTCGGTGAACGGAATTTTGCGGACCTGCTGCCGCTTTTCAAAAAATTCCCGACCGAAAAATATCTTATTCCCGCCGGTGAAACGCTCAGTGCAGACACCGTGAAGGTTCTGGACTCGTCCTCAATCGACTGGACGCGTGCTACGATGTACCGTACGGTGAGCAGTGATCTTAGCGATATAAAACTCGACGAATACGATATGTTGGTGTTTTTCAGCCCGCAGGGTATCCGCTCGCTCGGCACCAACTTCAAAGATTTTGTGCAGAACGATACCAAAATTGCGGTATTCGGCACTACCACAGAGATGGCAGCCAAAGAGGCCGGCCTGGTTGTAAATGTGATGGCGCCAAGCAAAGAAAGCCCTTCGATGACGATGGCTATTGAAAAATATATCAGAAGCATCAATAAATAGACTGCAAAAGTCCCGCTAAAACAAGCCGTCTTTTTCATTGATTAAGATGGCTTTTTTATTTTTGTGAAGTCGTAAATGCCACCTAAGCCGGGACGAAAATTTAATATTATGAATGCACCAACAGCAAAAAAGATAGATAAAACCCTCGAGATCCACGGCGACAGAAGAATCGATCCGTATTACTGGATGAACGAAAGGGAGAATCCTGAAGTTATAAAATATCTCGAAGAGGAAAATGCGTACTGCGATTTCCAGATGCGGGATACGCAGGATTTTCAGCAGCAGCTTTTTGATGAAATGAAAGCGCGCTACAAAGAAGATGACGAGAGCCTGCCTTATTTCTTTAACAGCTACTGGTATATCAGCCGTTTCGAAATCGGGAAAGAATATCCGATTTTCAGTCGCAAATTTCAGTCTTTAGACAATGACGAAGAAATTTTGCTCGACGTTAATATTTTAGCACAAGGTCTTGATTTTCTTGAAGTGGGCAGCGTAGCTGTTTCGCCCGATAATAAGCTGATGAGCTATTCGTCAGACAATATGGGCCGCAGGATTTATTCTTTAAATTTTAAAGATCTGCAAACCGGCGAACTGTTTGAAGACGAGATACATAATACCACCGGAAAAGCCGTCTGGGCGCACGATAACAAACACGTTTTCTACATCAGGAAAGACGAAAGCCTGCGTGCGTTTCAGGTATATCGCCACCTTTTGGGCGCCGATACCGACGAAGATGTGCTTGTTTTTGATGAAAAAGATGAGACATTTGATGTAAACGTATTCAAAACCAAGTCTTTAGAGTATGTTTTTATCGCCAGCTCCAGCACAGTGTCAGATGAGATGCGCTTTATTCCTTCAGATAACGTTCATGCGGACTGGAAGATAATTCAGCCCAGAACCGAAGATCTGGAGTATTCAGTTGAGCATTATAAAGATGAATTCTACATCATCACCAACGCCGACGAAGCGACGAACTTCAAAATCGTAAAAACCAAAGTTGCCCAACCTGAAATGAAGTACTGGCAGGACGTCATTCCGCACCGGCCCGAGACTTTACTTGAAGGTTTTGAGATTTTCCGCGACTTTTTCGTGCTTGAAGAAAGAACCGAAGGTTTGCTTCATATTAAAATCATTGAGAATGAGACCGGAAATTCGCATTATCTGCAGTTCTCCGATCCAACATATACGGCATACATCGGTTTGAATCTCGAATTTAATACCGATAAGCTGCGCTACGGTTATACGAGCCTTACCAAACCGAACTCCACCCTCGAATACGATATGAGGAATCATACCACGGAAATTCTGAAGGAACAGGAGGTTTTGGGTGGAAAGTTTTTTGGTCAAAATTATATTTCCGAACGGATTTGGGCCCCGTCTCGGGATGGAATTGCAAGTATTCCGATCTCATTGGTGTATCATAAAGACACGCAGAAATCTGCTGAAACACCTTTGCTGCTCTACGGTTACGGCAGTTACGGACATACCGTTGACGCGAGTTTCTCGAACGTCAGGCTTTCAATTCTGGACCGCGGTTTCGTGTACGCGATTGCGCACATCCGTGGCGGCGAATATTTGGGCCGTGAATGGTATGAAGAGGGCAAAATGCTTCATAAAAAGAACACTTTTTACGATTTCATCGATGCTGCAAAGTATTTAATATCACAGAATTATACTTCCGAAAAACATCTGTATGCGATGGGTGGCAGCGCGGGCGGCCTGTTGATGGGTGCTGTGATTAATGAAGAGCCGAACATGTTCAACGGAGTCGTGGCGCAGGTGCCTTTCGTCGATGTGGTGACGACGATGTTGGATGATACCATTCCGCTCACGACGGGGGAGTATGATGAATGGGGAAATCCAAATGAAGAAGAATACTATCATTACATGAAATCGTATTCGCCATACGATAATATTGAGACTAAAGAATATCCTAATATCCTGATCACAACTGGCTTACATGATTCTCAGGTTCAGTATTGGGAGCCCGCAAAATGGACGGCAAAACTGCGAGAACTGAAAACCGACGACAATCTGCTTTTATTCAAAACAGATATGAGTGCCGGCCATGGCGGCGCTTCAGGCAGGTTCGAATCGCTTAAAGAAGACGCGCTGGAATATGCATTTCTGCTAAAATTAGAAAACAAAACTGATGGAAAATAAAACAGACGGCCAGCTATGGGAAATGGTGGAGGCCTTTTTTGTAAAAACCTTCGATACCGACAAGCATCCGCAGATCGACACCATACTTTTTCTTATCGGTGTGCAGGAACTCGGCAGCGGACAACAGAAATATACCAAAGATGATAAGCTGAACATTCTGCACATCGCGGTTTGCAGGCTTTTAGAGCCTTTCGGTTACTATAAATTCTCGCATTACGACGACGACGGTTATCCGCATTTTGACGAAGTGGAAAAACTGCCCGAGCTTAAACCGAACGAGCAGCAGATTTTAATGAAAAAAGCAATTATTCAGTACTTTATAGACGAGAATCTTTTTGACGAAGCAGCTCCTCCAGCTGATTCAGACCCTGCTTAAAACCTTGTTCAAAACCCATCTCTACTAGCTGCTTCATTTCCTCTTCGGAATTAAAATGAATGTTGATGGTGAGTTTCGTGCCCTCTTCGACGCCTGTAAAACCAAAAAGCCATTTCACGGTCGGCATTCGCGTGTCTTTATTTCCGTTTTCGTCGGTAAAATAATCCGTCCAGTCGAAACTTCTGTTTAGGTTGATCTCGTGATAGGTCGCACCCGCGAACTGCCTGTCATTTTCGGGACCTATCATCGCGTACGTCCAGCTTCCACCTTCGCGAAAATCCAAATGCAGCGTTTCGCATTTCCATGGTTTTGGTGCCCACCAAAGATCCAGCAACTGAGCCTGGCTGAAATGAGCCCAAACTGTTGGGATATCTGCATCCAGCACTTTCATCACAAAAATCCCTGCCGAATCATAATCCTTATTAAAAACAATTTCTGTAGCCATAACCGTATTTTTTATCAAATTTAAATGAATATTTCAAACAAATCCCTAAAACAATTGGTTTCTGTTTTAGAAATAATCTGTTAAATGAATTGGTTTTAAGAAGCTCTCCGCAATATTTTTGTTGTTTTTTCGTTTAATTATTCTTAAAATGAGTAATTTTAACACTTCAAATAAAAATTCTTCATGAACAATAGGTTTATACCTTTCATTTCAATATTGATGACAATCTCGATGATTGTCTTTGTTACGCTCCAGCTTTATTGGATCAAGGAACTGTATTCGGCTTTGAATCAGGATTTTTCAAATAAAGTGTATGCTGCACTTGAATCTTCAGCAGCGAAAGCACAGCAAATGGAAGTTGAAAAATACCTGAACCAGGACTACCGCAATTTCGCCAAAAACGTAATCGACAGCAGTAACCAACCGACGCAGACTTACATCCAGCAGAATTCAGATTCGGCCAACCGCTCAACGATCACGTTTCAAAAAAGTATTGTAGAGAACCAAAATTTCCCCATTTCACCGCGTGGTGACAGTTTGCAGCTCACAAAACTGTATACCGACGAAGGAATTTTAAAAATAAAAAGACCTGAAAATACGTCGGAACCGCTCACCGCACAACTCAGCAAAGACATCAATAACAACACTTATGCGTTGCGTGAATTTGCGAAGCTTAGTGCCTCAAATCTACCGGTTGAAAAACGTGTTGACCTTAAAACACTTGATTCGGTTTTAGCAAGAGAACTGAAAATGAACGGGTTAAGTAGCAAATTCGGTTTCGCTGTGATGGATAAACAGAACAAACCGACCGGTATCGTTAATGATATTTATCTGGAGCAGAAAGACAAAAACAATTACACTTATCCGCTTTTTACCGACAGCAAAGAGCGCACACTGTACACTTTAGCGCTGGTTTTTCCACGGAAGGATTATTCACTCGCCAAAAATAACCTGCCGATGTTGCTTGGGACTTTCATGTCGCTGCTTACGATTTTGGGCATCTATGTTATTTCGATCAACTATATGATGCGGCAGAAGAAGATTGCTGAAGTTAAAACAGATTTCATCAACAACATGTCCCACGAGTTTAAAACGCCGCTGGCAACTATTTCTGTAGCCACAGATTCACTGGCGAATGATAAAATTGCGACCAATCCTGAAAAAGTAAAATATTATTCCGGACTGATCAAACAGGAAAACCTGAGGATGAAAAAACAGGTAGAAAACGTGTTGAATATGTCGAAGCTCGAGCGTAATGAGGTAAAACTTTTCCTCAAAGAGACCGACGTTAGGGAGCTGATTAAAAGGATTTCTGAATCATTCGGGCTGATTGTGGCGCAACGGAACGGAACCTTCACGCAGGAATTCACCACAAAACAGTATCATTTGAAAGTCGATGAATTTCACCTCTCGAACGCGCTGGTGAATTTGCTGGATAATGCTAATAAATATTCGCCGGAAGCCCCCGAAATAAAGGTAAAGACAAGTAATGAAGGTAACTGGTACGTTGTAGAAATTTCTGATAAGGGAATCGGAATGGATGTCGACAATAAAACGCGGATTTTCGAGAAATTTTTCCGTGAAGAAACGGGTAACATTCACAATGTGAAAGGTCAGGGCCTCGGGCTGTCGTATGTGAAGAAAATTATTGAGCTGCATAAAGGCCAGATTCTGGTAGATTCGAAAAAAGGCGTGGGAAGCACGTTCACGATAAAACTTCCGATGAGCCCGCAGCAAGTGTAAAAAAAACTAAACCACCGGGATGCCTAAAAAGGCGCCGAAAATCAAATAAAAGATAAAATTATGAATAACAGAATCTTATTAGTGGAAGACGACCAGAGTTTTGGAGCCGTTTTAAAAGATTATTTAAGCATCAACAATTTTGAGGTTACCCTCGCTACAGACGGCGAGCAGGGACTTAAAGAATTTACCGAAAACGAATTCGACATCTGTATTTTTGATGTAATGATGCCGAAGAAAGACGGTTTCAGCTTAGCAGAAGATGTGAAAAGAATTGATAAAAACACGCCGATTATTTTCCTTACCGCACGAAATATGCGTGAAGATATACTGAAAGGTTATCAGCTTGGCGCTGACGATTATATTACGAAGCCTTTTGATACTGAACTTTTGCTGTACAAGATCAAAGCGATTCTTCAGCGCAGCAGCGTATCCGAGGATGAGGAGCAGGAGCAGTTTAAAATCAGCAATATTTTCTTTGATTCAATGCTGCGTCAGTTAAAGGTTGGCGATAACGAATATAAACTCTCGCCAAAAGAGAACGAACTGCTAAAACTGCTTTGCATGCACCGTAACGATTTCATGCCGAGAGATTTAGCACTGAGAAAGATCTGGAAAAAAGAAAATTATTTCACGGCCAGAAGTATGGACGTGTATATTGCCAAACTGCGTAAGCTGTTGAAAGAAGATTCCGGTCTTGAGATTATCAACGTCCACGGTGAAGGTTTCCGACTGTTGGTGAAGAATTAAACTTAATATATAGATGCAAAAAACTCCGGAATGCCGGAGTTTTTTTTGTTTTAATAAGTAAAAATTTATTTCGCTTCGACGCAGAAAACGCGGTACTGGACGGACATTGCAGATTTAAAGAACGGTTTAACTTTAGCTAAATCTGAAGCTGCACTCTGTTTTGTAAGATAGCTGCCGGCCATTACTTTATAGTTAGGCCTTAAAGAAGCGTCGATCTCAACTTTCATATTGGGAAAACGGCGGCGGAAATACATCCCGACTTCACGCGCTTCTTCGTTGGATTTCACCACAGCGATCTGAATTTTGTAACCCATGATTCTTGGGTTGCGGCGGCAGATTTCGGCTTTAGACAGTTCTCTTTCGGGTACCGCGATCACCGGTGTACGCGGTGAATCGCTGCCGGTGTTACCGGAGGAGTTTCCAATATTCGACGTACATTTGTCTTCAAGGTTACCGAGCAGAGCATCCACTTTCTCATCCATCCTTATAACTAAAGGAGTACCGGAAATGGTGTCGTTTTTCACAATCTGTTGGGCCTGAACGGTAAAGGTTGTGAAGAAAAAAAGAAAAGGAAGTATTTTAAGAATTGATCTCATGCGTTAATTTTAGACAAAAATAGAACAATTAAAAATTATACCAACCTTTGCTATTTAGAATTAATATAAATTAACTGCAACGCCGGATTGAACCCGCGTTCTGCCGTTAAATTTCTGTTAAATGTGCTATTTTTGCCCAATTGAAAAGTAAACTCAAATATTTTACTAACCCAATATTATATAAATGATTAGTTGGAGAAAGCATTACAAAAGAGGTCTCATAGCAATAGGTCTGTTGCTGTCAGCCAGTGCTTCTATTTACGCTCAGGGAGACGCTAAAAACGGTGAAAAGCTTTTCAAAGCGAACTGTACCGCATGTCACGCATTAGATAAGCAGCTTATCGGTCCTGCGCTCGGAGGTGTAGTAGAAAGGTTAAAAACCGAACAGAGCCTCGACAACGAGTGGTTGCACAAGTGGATCAAAGACAACAAGGCACTGCGCGAGTCCGGCGATAAATATGCAATTGAGGTTTACGAAAAGTTCAACAAGGTAGAAATGACTCCGTTTCCTAATCTTTCAGATAAGGACATTGATGATATCTTAGAATACACTACAAACCCACCTGCACCAGAGCCCGCAGCAGATGCAGCTACAGCTGGCGCTGACGCTGGAAATTCAGCAGCCTCAATGCAGGCTTCACAGGCAGAATCGCAAAACTCGAAAATCATCCTGATTTCAATGGTTGCTATTGCGGGGTTACTGATCTGGCTGTTACTTAAATTAAATCAGCTTGTAAAACTTCAGCAAAGCGAAGAGTTAAGAGGGGCCCAGTCTTCTCAGGCAGTTTCGTGGGGCGAACTTTACCGTAAATATCATTACGTAGGTAAAGGTTTACTTGCCTTGCTCGGGATTTTTGCAGCGTACGGAATCTGGAATTCTCTTATGTGGATTGGTGTTTACAAAGGTTACAAACCTGAACAGCCTATCTATTTTTCTCACAAGATTCACGCCGGCGAAAATAAAATCGACTGTCAGCTTTGCCACTCTTCAGCGAAATATGGTAAAGTATCAGAAATCCCTTCAATGAATGTTTGTATGAACTGTCACCGTACAATTTCCGAATACAACGGAAAATATATGGAACCAGGGAAAGACAAAGCCTTCTATGATGGTGAAATTCAGAAAATTTACGCGGCGACCGGATGGGACCCTGAAAAACAACAGTATACAGGCAAAACCCAGCCAGTTGAATGGGTGAGAATCCACAACATGCCGGATTTTGTTTATTTCGATCACTCACAGCACGTGGTGGCCGGTGAACAGGCAATTATTAGTTCGCACAACAAGAAAAATCCTGAAGCTAAGATAGATGTGGTATGTAAAGCCTGCCACGGCCAGGTAGATACCATGAACGTGGTGCAGATGGCGAACGACTTCACGATGGGCTGGTGTGTGGAATGCCACAGAACAACCGAGGTGGATATGACCAACGGTTATAATAAAGAATACTTCAAAAACCTGCACGACAAACTGAAAAAACAGTATGGTTCTGAGACAAAGATCACTGTCGATGCAATTGGAGGTCTTGAGTGTGGTAAATGTCATTATTAATAACAAAAATTAGAAGTATCAATGGCTTCAAATAAAATACAATTCAGAAGTATTCACGAACTGAAAGATCCAGGCTTAAACGCTAAGCTTGCTCAGAAAGAATTTCAGGACGAAATCCCTGTGGGTGATTTATTGGGACAGAAAGCATCAAGTGAATCGGGTTCATCGCGACGAGATTTCCTTAAGCTTTTAGGATTTTCCACGGCTGCTGTAACTTTAGCGGCGTGCGAAGCTCCGGTAATTAAAAGCATCCCGTATGTGGTTAAACCCCACGAAATTATACCGGGAGTTCCTAATTTCTACGCAACTTCTTACTTCGACGGTTACGATTTCGCGAGCGTTCTCGTAAAAACAAGAGAGGGAAGACCTATTAAAATTGAACCCAATCCTGCCGCAGGCGAATTAGGGAAAACCAATGCACGTGCACAGGCTTCTATTCTTTCGCTTTACGACAATGATAAAGTGAAACAGCCTAAACTCAACGGGAAAGATGAAACTTTCGATCAGGTTGATGATTATGTGCTTAAAGGCTTAACGGAAGCGCAGACCAACGGTCGCAGAATCGTTGTTTTATCACATTCATTCCCGTCGCCTACTTTCAAAAAATTATTTGCAGATTTTAAAACTAAATATCCAACCGCTGAGCTCGTAACTTACGACGCGGTACCTTGTACGGCAGCACTTGATGCAGCTGAAGAGGTATTCGGTCAGCGCGCTTTACCGGTTTATGATCTTTCGAATACACAATTGGTTGTTTCATTCCAGGCAGATTTCCTCGGAGAGTACAACGGTGCTTCACTTGAAGGAACTTACGCTGCAGCACGAACGCCGGGTCCAAACATGTTAAGACATATTCAGATAGAATCTAACATGTCCTTAACCGGTGCTAATGCCGATAACCGTATTAAACTGAAGCCAAGCGCAGTGAATAAAGTGCTTGTAGAAGTTTATAACGCACTGAACGGTGGTACTGCGAGCAAAGAAGCTCAGGCAATTGTGCAGGAACTTCAGGCAAAAGGCAGCAACGCTGTGGTTTTCGCCGACGGTTCTAAAGGTGCACACGTATTGGCGCACTTAATCAATCAAAAATTAGCATCGAACGCATTCACAGGAAAAGCAAATTTCCTTAAAGAATTCGACGCAAGAAGATATCAGGAGTTTGTTGGCTGGATGAGTACCGGCCAGGTTGCCGTGGTAATTGCTAACAATGTTAATCCACTACATTCTTCCAACAGAGCTGAGGACTTCAAAAAAGCTTTGGCGAGAGTACCGTACGTTATTGCGGTTGCCGACAAGAAGAATGAAATGTATAAAGCAGCAAAAGCTGTAATTCCTGTTGCCAACTGGCTTGAATCGTGGGGCGATATTGCTCCGCAGACCGGAGTTTACACGCTGATGCAGCCAACAATTCAGAAAATTTACAAATCAAGACAGATTGAAGAATCTTTATTGGTTTGGATGAATGGTAAAAACAATCCGGCAAATAATTATTATGATTATTTAAAGGCAAATGCTGCTACCCTCATTGGTGGCACAACCTTCAACAAAGCACTCTATGACGGGGTTCTTGCCGGAGGAAATTCTGCTACATTGTCTTACGCCGGCGGAAACGCGGCACAGGCAGCTGCAGAATTAGGAGCATTTAAAGCTTCTGACATGGAATTGGTTCTTTATACCAAAACCGCAATCGGTGACGGTACGCAGGCTAATAACCCTTGGCTGCAGGAATTACCCGACCCAATTACACGTTTATCTTGGGATAATTACCTCACCATTTCACCAAGAGACGCAGAAAAACTAGGTATTGATAACGACCTGAACGCTAGAATGCAGCTGAACGGTTCGAAAGTAAACCTTACGGCCAACGGTGTAACCTTAAAAGATGTCCCTGTATTTATTCAGCCTGGTCAGGCCGAAGGTTCATTAGGACTTGCATTGGGTTACGGTAAGAAAGATTCAGGTAAAGTAGCTGAAACCGGTATTAATGCATATCCATTATTTGACGGTTCAAATTCGGTTTTATCGAATGTGAAAATCGAAAAAACAGGAGATTATCATGAGTTTGCGGGCATGCAGCTTCAGAACACCCTAATGGGCCGTTATGAAATCGCGCGTGAAGTTCCTTTGGATACCTTCCTGAACGTGAAATTCGACGACGAAAAATTAGGCTGGAACAGGCCTTTGAAATATGAAACGATTGGTGGAGCGCTTCCGGCAGGACAGGTGGATCTTTGGGATTCATTTGACGAAAGCGACGGGCCTCACTTCAACATGTCTGTTGACCTGAACTCATGTACAGGTTGTGGTGCCTGCATCATCGCCTGCCAGGCCGAAAATAACGTGCCGGTTGTAGGTAAGGAAGAGGTAAGAATGTCGCGTGATATGTACTGGCTCAGAATTGACAGGTATTATTCTACCAACGTTCCGGCCGATGTAGATTTGAATAAAGACAGCAAACTTTCTCAGGAGGAAGCAATTGCAGCAGACCTGAATGTACCGGGAATGTATGGTCATTTCATGGACGAAAAGAGCGGAATATTAAACCATCCTGCAGATAACCCGGACGTGATTTTCCAACCTGTTATGTGCCAGCATTGTAACCACGCTCCGTGTGAAACGGTTTGTCCGGTTGCGGCAACGTCTCACGGCAGACAGGGCCAGAACCAAATGGCCTACAACAGATGTATCGGTACAAGATATTGCGCGAACAACTGTCCTTATAAAGTTAGAAGATTCAACTGGTTCACTTATAACCTTAACGATAAATTTGATTTCAATCAGAACAACGATTTAGGCCGAATGGTACTTAACCCGGATGTTGTAGTACGTACTAGAGGGGTTATGGAGAAATGTTCACTATGTATCCAAATGACGCAGAGAACGATCCTCGAGGCTAAAAAAGAAGGCAGAAAAGTTAGAGACGGTGAGTTCACTACAGCTTGTGTGAACGCTTGTTCTACCGGCGCGCTGAAATTTGGTGACATGAACGACAAGGATGCTCAGATCAGAATGTTGTTCCAGTCCGACAGACGCTATACACTGCTTGAGGAAATAGGCACGAAACCGAATGTTTTCTACCATACCAAGGTAAGAAACCGCAAAGAACAGAATGTTTAAAAATAATAAATAGGTAAAAAATGTCAGGACATTACGAAGCTCCGATAAGGGAACCTTTAATTATTGGTCACAAAACTTATCACGATATTACAGAGGATATCGCAAGACCTATCGAGGAAAGAGCCGGAAAACTCTGGTGGGTTTCTTTTTGGATCGCCTTAGTGCTATTCATCTACGGATTTGGCTGTATTGCCTATACAATTGGTACCGGTATCGGTGCCTGGGGTCTTAACCGGACCAACAACTGGGGTTGGGATATTACCAACTTCGTGTGGTGGGTAGGTATTGGGCACGCAGGAACCCTTATCTCCGCGGTATTGCTCTTGTTCCGTCAGCGATGGAGAATGTCTGTAAACCGCTCGGCAGAAGCAATGACGATCTTTGCGGTAGTGCAGGCGGCAATCTTCCCGGTAATTCACATGGGTAGAGTTTGGGTTGGATACTGGGTTTTCCCTTTACCAAATCAGTTCGGTTCCCTTTGGACTAACTTTAACTCTCCGCTTCTTTGGGATGTATTCGCGATATCCACATATTTCTCGGTATCAACCGTTTTCTGGTTCATGGGACTTATCCCTGACTTTGCGATGATCCGTGACCGTGCAAAAACACCATGGACTAAAAGAATCTATACCTTCCTGGCGTTCGGATGGGGTGGGAAAGCAAAACACTGGCAGCGTTTCGAAGAGTTATCTCTCGTACTTGCAGGTTTAGCGACTCCACTTGTATTCTCGGTACACACCACGGTATCTTTTGACTTTGCTACTTCAGTAATTAAAGGGTGGCACTCTACGATTTATCCGCCATACTTCGTTGCGGGAGCGATCTTCTCAGGATTTGCAATGGTACAGACCCTTCTTCTTGTGGCACGTAAAGTAGCTCACCTCGAAGATTACATCACCATGTATCATATTGAAATCATGAATATCGTAATCATCGTAACCGGTGGTATGGTAACCGTAGCATATGCCTGTGAGTATTTCATCGCATGGTATTCAGGTTCACGATATGAAGATTTTGTATATCTGTCGCCAGGTGCCGCAACAGGACCTTACTGGTGGGCGTTCTGGGCGTTAATTATCTGTAACCTGGTAATTCCAGCGCTGCTTTGGTTCAAAAAAATCCGTACAAATATCATTGCTACATTTATTATTGCACTGATCATCAATATCGGAATGTGGTTTGAAAGATTTGACATTATCGTAATTAATATTTCGCGGGATTATCTGCCTTCTTCATGGACGATGTTTAAACCTTCCATTATTGATGTTGGCGTCTTCCTCGGAACAATAGGGTTCTTCGGTGTACTCTTTTTACTGTACGCCCGTACATTCCCTGTTATTGCGCAGGCTGAACTCAAGACAATTCTGAAAATCTCAGGTGAAACTTATAAAGCAAAAGAAGAAGAAGATGAGCACCACTAAAAAAATATACGGCATCTATGCTGATGATGATGATTTATTGAATGGAGTTCACGCATTCAACGACAAAGGAATCGCGATTGCTGAAGTATATACACCATTCCCTGTCCACGGGCTTGATAAAGCTTTAGGTCTAAAGAAAACACGGATCTCCGATGCTGCTTTTATCTACGCAGTGTATGGAGTTACGATAGGTGCACTGGTTACTTATTATACAATGAACCACGACTGGCCGATGAATATCGGTGGTAAACCTTCATTTAGCTGGGCCGAGAACATGCCTGCGTTTGTAGTGCCAATGTTTGAGCTTATGGTTTTTTGCGCTGCTCACATGATGTCGCTTACGTTTCTTATCCGGAACAAGATGTATCCCGGATGTCCGCCTCAGAATCCGGATCCGAGAACCACTGACGATAAGTTTATGATCGAAGTTCTTAGTGATGATCTGGACGGCGTTAAACAGATCTTGGTAGATACCGGCGTTGAAGAGATTACCGTAAAGGATGCTTAACATGAAGCCGGGCGCCTCGCATCCGGTTGATTATAAAAAACAATAAAATTGTCCAAAAATGACAAAGAATATATTTAGAATAACAGCAATCGTGGGATTTGCGGCATTTTCTTTAAGTTCCTGCAGCAAAGAGACCCCACCATTGGTTTATTTTCCGGACATGTATTATCCCGTGGCCTATGATCCGCTGATGAAAGCGGAGCTTGCCTATGATGACCGCGAAAATGAAATTCCTGCTTTCGTAAAAAACGGTGGCGCTACAGGCTTGAGGCCGGTGGACGGCACGGTAGCTCAAAATACCGATGGCATTACTGATGCTGCCGGAAATTCAGGAATGTCGATTGATAATTATAATGCAGGCTACGACGCGTCTAAACAGGACAACGTTTCGCCTCTGAATGCTGCAAACCAGAAAAAAGATATCGAGCGCGGTAAAGTTTTATATAACCAGACTTGTGCTGCATGTCACGGTACAGGCGGTGATGGTCAGGGTCCTGTTGTAGCCAGTGGCGCCTATGCGGGCGTACCGGCATACAAAGACCGTGAGCTTACTGTAGCTTCTGTAAAATATGTAATTAAACATGGTAGAAACGCAATGGGTTCTTATGCCGGTCAACTTAAGCCTGGCGACCAGTGGAGAGTAGCGATGTACGTGATGAGCGAGTTTAAAGGAGGTGTATCTCCAGCTGCGTCCGCAACTCCGGGTTCTACTACATCTGTTCCGGGTGCTGCTGCAGCGCTGACCGAAACACCTGCGCCAGCCGCGGGAACACCTCCGGTCTCCACACAGGGAAATGCAGGGAATGTATCGACAAGTCCTAAAAAATAAAAAGATTTATAAAAATGTATAGTTTTTCACCTAAATTAAGATTATATTCCATCATACTCATCGCCCTCGGTATCGTGCTTTTTGGCGTCGGTTACTTTATGAATCATGGGATTGATGATGCGCGGATCGAACACATGATGGAGGCCGTACACGCAGGTGGAGATCACGTGCCAACACACTCCAGTGAGATGGTTGGGCCGCAGGATCACGAAGCTCATCTGGACCATGCAAAACTTCAGGTGCATAATCAGCCTTTGGCAGCGATACACATCGTAGCGGTATTTTTGTTCGCCTTAAGCTGCTGCGCGCTGTTTTTCTATTGTATTCAGAACGCTGCGCATGCCGGCTGGTCTATAATTATTCTTCGGGTGATGGAGGCAATTGCTTCATTTATTCCGTGGGCTGGTGGTATTCTGATCATTTTGATGATTCTGAATATTACTCATCAGGGGCACCTTTTCCACTGGATGGATCCTGAACTCACCACGCCTGGTGATCCTCATTTCGATTCAATCCTTTACGAGAAAAAAACTTTTCTTAATATTCCGTTCTACGCAATCCGTACGATATTGTATGTTGTGGGAGCTTCATTCTTTGTATGGAAACTTAAATCGCTTTCCAAAAAAGTCGACGAAACTAAATCCAGAGCAGATTATGCCACTTACTACAACTGGAGCATCGGATACATCGCGTTCTTTGGTTTTGCTTCAGCTGGGTGGGCCTGGGATTGGTTGATGTCTATCGATCCTCACTGGTATTCTACAATGTACATCTGGTACGCGATGGTGAGCTGTCTGGCTTCTGCTATTGCTGCAATTATCCTGATCAGTGTTTATTTGAAAAAGAAAGGTGTTCTACCACAGTTTAACGATAACCACTTGCACGATTTAGGGGTGTTTTTATTCGCATCCAGCATGCTTTGGACGTACACATGGTTCTGTCAGTTCATGTTGTATTGGTATGCAAACGTACCTGAAGAAGTAAATTATTTCTTCGGCCGCTTCAAATACTATTCGCCGACCTTTCTGCCGATGCTGATCCTTAACTTTTTAATTCCGCTTTTGGTATTGGTAAGTTCGAGCATAAAACGTAATTACACTGTCGTTACTACCGTAGCAGTAATCGTCTTAGTTGGTCACTGGTTAGATTATTTCAACATGGTAATGCCGGGAACGGTTGGACCTTACTGGAAGACTCCTGAGGTATTGCTTCTCAACCTTGGATCAGTACTTTTCGGTGTGGGACTGTTTGTATTCGTTGTTCTTACTGCATTGTCTAAACTTAAACTCATTCCTGAAGGAAACCCTTACGTTAAGGAATCTAAAATTTACGAATATCCGTTCTAAGATCTCATTCTTAGCTTTAAAACTATAATCCCGGCTTATGTCGGGATTTTTGTTAAATTTGTAGAAATCATTATTGTATGAAACGAATTTTGTTCCTGTTGATGTTTTCTTTTTTGATGATAAGTTGCAAAAAAGATAAAGTTGATGCCTCTTCTACCCAGGCTTTGCAGTCCAGCATCAATGATATGGCTTCAGGTCTTGCGACTCTGCAGCAGGTAAAATTCAACGAAGCGCTGTATATCCTAAAAACATTTGGTGTTGATGCAGAAGGGGATGTGAATGAATTGAACGCGCTCGGTAAACTCATCAATGGGATGAAAGTGCCGCAAATCCTTGCTCTTGCCGACCAGGTTGCACAGCAGAACGGCATTGACTGGACCAGTACCGGCCCTCCTTCGCTTGGTGAAATGAATATATTTGGCGATGAACAGGCCACAGAATCGGATCCGAATGATATCAGCGCAAAATCGCTTTCACTAGCGATCACTCCGGTCGGTAACGACAGTATTTTAGGACCGAAAGCGCTGCAGATTGTTCCTCGACTGTTAGATACGTCAGGCAAACCAATCGTTTTCAGCGGTGCCGCTCTGGAGGTTACGCTTGAAGTCTTCAGTTCCGGTAACAGAATTCTAACTGCGAAAAACCTGATGACAGACAATAACTTCAAAGGTTTCAGTCTGAGGTTTGCGTCGCTGCCTTCACAAAAAATTGTCGATAACCGAATTGACATTACGGTTTCTGCTAAGACGGCTAAAAAAACATTCAAAATGTCGAAAATCGGGGTTGCCGTAAATCCAAAAGCTTTGCTGATGCCTTCAGGTACGCCTACTGATAACCCAGGTACACCAATTACAGATCCCGGAACTGAATTGCCTTCCGATACGTCGGCAGGAACCGAAATTCAGCCTGCTGCGCCCGCTGCAGACCCAAAAGTCAGTGTAACACGTTTCCTTAATAACCTTGGTTCGCAAAACCTTCGCGGCGCGTACGACGTTGCAGACAACCCGAACTGGGGTTCTTACGAAACATTTTCGAACCCGACTTCCGGGTTTGGCGCTGTTAAAAACATCAATGTAAAGAACATCACCACGAATAACGCTGCCGGCAGTTCCGCGAGTGTGAACGCCACGTATGATGTTACCGATAAAACCGGAAAAACCACTGCGTTGCAGGTAACTTTCGGCTTGAAGAATGTGAATGGTGAGTGGAAAATCTCCAGCTATAAAATCAATCCGTAATGACCAACCAGAAACTTATCCGCGAGTTAGAAAATACCATTGAGAATATTCCTGATTTTCCCAAACCTGGAATTCAGTTTAAAGATATCACACCTATTTTTCTTAAGCCGGATTTATACGAAGACATCATTGAAGACCTTGCAAATTTCAGCCGGGGTAAGATAGATGCAGTTTGTGGGATCGAAAGCCGTGGCTACCTGTTCGGAATCGCGATCGCAGTGGCGCTGAAGGTACCGTTTATCCTGATTCGCAAAGCCGGCAAACTTCCGCCGCCGTTTGTAGGTGAAAAATACGACCTAGAGTATGGATCAGCGGAGATCGAAATGCGTACAGGCCAAATCAAACCCGGGCAGCGCATCCTGATTCATGATGATCTTCTAGCCACCGGAGGAACTACTGAAGCCGCTGCAAAGCTTGTGAATAAACAAGGTGCGGTAGTGTCACAGTTCAGTTTTCTTATCGGATTGAAAGCGCTTGAAGGTGAGGAACGCTTGCGACAGTTTGATGCGGAAATCTACAAAACCCTTGAATATTAAATTAAGAAAATCAGCTATTTAATGAAGAGTTGCATTATAAAATGGCGCGTTTAGATTAAAAAATGTTTTTTAAACCAATATTTTGTATATCGTTCTAAAACAGTTAAATTTGCACTTCAATTTTTAAAACTATTATGGCAAAAATTACAACGCGCCCCGACAAACACGAACTCGAAGGAAAGGAAACCGTAGAGGTTTTCAAAGACTTAGACCGCGGTGCACTGGATACTGAAAGATTCATCGAAAAGCATGCGAAAACGCTTATTACTGTTTTTGTCGCGCTGGTGGTGGCTGTGTTGGGATATTTTGCATACGAGCAGTTTTATGTGGGTCCACGTAACGAAGAGGCGACTTTAAGTTATTTGGCAGCACAGAAAAATCTTGCAGACGGTAAAGAAGAATTGGCACTTGGTGGCAAAACCGCTGCAAATCCAGGCTATTTAGGTACCTACAACGAATTTTCAGATACCAAAGTGGGTAAACTTTCTGCATACAACGCCGGATTACTGAAATTTAAAGAAGGTAAGTATCAGGAAGCATTTGATTTGCTCGACAAATTTTCTTCGAAAAATGATATCTTAATGGCACTGAAATATGGCGCGATGGCTGACGCTCAGTTAAATCTTAATAAGAACGAAGATGCGCTTTCGCTTTTAGATAAAGCTATGTCCTCGTCAGATGATCCGTACACGTCATATTATTTCACCCGAAAAGCTGGTCTTGTGGCGCTTGCTTTAAAGAAAAAGGCTGATGCAAAGAAATATTTTTCGGCAATTGACGAGAAGTATCAGGATTACGACAACGGTATGTCCGACGCTTATATTGAAATGGTAAAATATTACTAAAAAATAAATGAAACAATGGCAACGGTAAATCTTTCCGATTACAAACCATTACAAATAAATGATGCCGGTTCTTTCAGAATTGGCATTGTTGTTTCGGAGTGGAACGATTTTGTAACCCACAACCTTCGTGACGCAGCACTTCAGGTACTTCAAACCGAGGGAGTTTCCGCGGAAAATATCAGTGTGTACACGGTACCCGGAGCTTTTGAACTGAATTATGCAGCGATGCAGCTGTGCAAGGAAGGCGTATTTGATGCGGTAATTGCGATTGGATGCGTGATTCGGGGCGAAACTCCGCATTTCGATTACGTCTGTTCGGCAGTGGCACAGGGCATCAAAGACTGCAATATCTTAACCGATGTTCCGACGATATTCTGTCTTCTTACCGACGACACCAAGGAGCAGTCACTCGCCAGAAGTGGCGGTACGCTTGGCAATAAAGGCGTGGAAGCGGCGGTAACGGCTCTGCAGATGATTGCATTTAAACAGAATCTTTCCGCTAAAAAATCCAATATCGGATTCGGTACTTAATTAAATTTATCTGTGAAGAACGCGATCATTATTCCATGTTACAATGAAGCGGCCCGGCTACCCACAGCTGGGTATATCAATTTTCTTGAATCCGAAAAAAGCTGTACGCTGGTTTTCGTGAATGACGGTTCCACCGACGATACAATCGGCGTTCTGAACGCATTAAAGACTGACTTCCCTGCCAATGTTCTTGTAATTGATCTCAGGTTCAACCTAGGCAAAGCCGGAGCTGTACGCGCAGGGATGAACGAGTGTCTCGCCGGCGGTATCAGCTATGATAGGCTTGGCTATCTCGATGCAGATCTTGCCACATCACTCGAAGAATGGCTGGCCATATCTGAAAAAGTTACGGATGATGTGATCTTTGCTTTCGGTGCGCGGATTTCTAAAATCGACAATTTTATTTCGAGGAAAAAATACCGCCATTACGCGGGACGTGTTATCGCGACCTTTATTTCGGAAGCGCTGAAATTTCCGGTGTATGATACCCAATGTGGCTGCAAGGTTTTCCGAAAAGATGTGGCCGAAGCTGTCTTTAAAGATGCTTTTATTTCACGTTGGCTTTTCGATGTTGAGATTTTCTTCAGACTTAGGAATACTTTTGGAGCTGCCGAAATGCGGCGCATCTGCCGCGAAGTGCCGCTTGAGCGCTGGCACGATGTAGCAGAATCTAAGGTTAAATTCACCTATTTTTTCCGGCTTTGGATTGATCTGCTTTTAATTGCTAAAAAATACCGCAATGCAAAAAACTGAGTTTTATAAATCGCTTACTTTCTATAAAGTGACGCTGGTGGTGATGATTGCTGCAAGGTTAGTGCTGAATGCTGTGATCCCGCTGATGGACCAAACCGAAGCGCGCTATGCCGAGATCGCCCGGATAATGGCTGAAACCGGAAACTGGGTGACGCCACAAATCGATTATAACACGCCTTTCTGGGCAAAACCACCGCTTTCGACGTGGCTTTCAGCGCTTTCAATCAAGATTTTTGGCGTAAACGAATTTGCAGTACGTTTTCCTTCGTTTGTGATCTCCATATTATTGATATGGCTGATGAAACCTTTCGCAGCGCGTCTTAACCTCAATATTGTTATTCCAGCTTTTATTCTGTTTACAGTTCCCGAATTCCTTCTTCACGTAGGCGTAGTATCTACGGACATGACGTTGCTCCTCGCAGTAAGCCTTATGATGGTGTCATTTTGGGAAACAGTGAATGACGGCCGGAAGATTTGGGGCTATCTCTTTTTTGCCGCAATCGGGATTGGTTTTCTCGCAAAAGGTCCTATCATTCTTCTTCTTACCGGGCCGCCGTTGGTAGCATGGATCGTTTGGTTTAAAGCGTACCGCAAAGTATTGTTCTCTTTTCCGTGTATCCTTGGTATCCTGATCGCTGCCGCCGTGACGCTGCCGTGGTATTACCTCGCAGAAATGCGTACCCCGGGATTTCTTGAGTATTTCTTTGTTGGCGAACACTACAAACGCTTTTTCGATTCGTCATGGACTGGCGACAAGTACGGGTTTCCGAAAATTCAGCCGTTTGGGATCATCTGGGTATTTCTCTATTCACTTGCATTGCCGTGGATCATTTTTGTAACATTTAAACTCATAAAATTTCCAAGCACCATCCTCAAGGACCGCTGGCTGTTATTTCTGGTGCTGTGGCTTTTCTGGACACCCATTTTCTTCACTTCATCGAAAAGCCTGATCCATACTTACATTTTACCGTGCTGTTTTCCGCTGGCGTTGTTCGTAGCCACTTTCTGGGAAGATATCAGGAACAAGAAAACTTATGTTTATACATCGCTCACGGTTCCGGTTCTGTCGGTAGTGATTATTTTGCTCGCGATGATTCCCGGCCTCTTCAGAAACAACACCAATACAGACAAATACTTACTCGAAAATTACAAAGGTGAGAATCTTTTTTACCTCGGCGAAAAAACCTACTCGAGCCAGTTCTACAGTGAAGGCCGCGTGAAAGCAGTTTCACCCGAAAAGCTGGACAGCATCCGCATTGCAGATAAAAATGCGCTGTTAATCGTCCGCAAGCGCGACAGTGCCCAGCTTGATGGCAAGAAGTTCTTAATCAGGCAGGGCGAAGGCAGAAAAAGTTTACTTTTCAAATTCGGCCAGTAATTTGATTTACAGGTTCAAACTGATGCTCTCACCGGAGCTGTGCTATATTTTTGTACTTTTAAAAAAAATTTAATATGAAATGGACAAATGACCGGAGCGGAAACGTAGACGACCGACGCGGATCTGGAGGCGGCGGCGGAATGCTCGTTGGCGGCGGACTCGGCTCACTGATCATCGCAGCTATAATATTCTTTCTCGGAGGCGATCCTTCAGCTATTCTATCAGGTAGCGGAGCAACTACGCAACAGACCGAGCAGCGCGATCTTACCGCTGAAGAACTGCAGGTGCGTGAATTTGTTCAGATGATTACGGTCGAGAACGAACAGTCGTGGGACAAAATTTTCCAAGAAAACGGCATGCAGTATCAGCCCGCAAAAGTGGTCATGTTCGAGGGCGTAACGCAGTCTGGCTGTGGTACGGCGCAGGCCGCGATGGGACCGTTTTATTGCCCGGCAGACCAGACTGTTTACATGGATATGAGTTTTTTCGCAGAATTGCAGCAGCGATTTGGAGCAACCGTTACTGAGTTTTCGGTGGCGTACGTTATGGCGCACGAAATGGGTCATCATGTGCAGAATCTTTTGGGTACACTACAGAAAACAGAGCAACTGCGTGCAAGCGGACGATATTCTGAAAGCGATATGAACAAAGTGTCGGTCGCCACAGAACTTCAGGCAGATTTCTATGCAGGCCTTTGGGCAAGATATACGGACAGCCGTGAAAAATTTCTTGAACCCGGCGACCTCGAAGCGGCAATTTCTGCGGCAGAAGCTGTAGGTGACGATAATATTCAGAAAAGATCGCAGGGCTACGTAAATCAGGAAGCATTCACACACGGCAGTTCTGCACAGCGTAAAGAATGGTTTATGAAAGGGTACAACACAGGAGACATTCGTCAGGGAGATACTTTCAATACGTTACTGAAATAATTGCACCGCCTATTTTAGATAAAAACAAAAAGCTGGAAAAAAATTTCCAGCTTTTTATTTGCTTAAGACATCGGTATTTATCTCCATCCTCCTCCGAGTGACTGGTAGAGTTCCACGCCCGCGCGCATTTTATTGTATTCTGCGTTAGAAATATTTAACTCCGCATTAAGGGAATTTACTGAAGCATTAAGCACTTCGAGGTAGTTCGCCATGCCGTAATTTACAAGTTCCTGAGAAAATTCGACCGACTTCCGGTACGCTGTAAGTTCGCTTCGTTTAAGTTCGATAAAACGGTCCTGAGATTCGTACACTTTGAGTGCATCCGAAACTTCCCGGCCGGCTGTGAGAAGCGTCTTTCTGAAATTCAAATAAGCTCTTTCTTTATTGGCAAGGCTTACTTCGTAATTCGTGCGGATTTGTCTTTTGTTTAAAACCGGCTGCACCAAACCGCCTACCACGTTGGCGAAAAGCGAATTTGCACTGAACAGATCGTCGATGGCTAAACTTTGCAAACCGCCGCTGCCGCTAATTCTAAGACTTGGGTAGAATTGTGCTTTTGCGGCATTTGTAAGTTCGAAGGCGGAAATTAAATTATATTCCGCAGCCATAACATCGGGTCGGTTCGCAAGTAGATTTGCTGAAAAACCCAGTTTATAACTCTCAGGCATTTTTTGTTGATCCAGCGTGGTGCGCGCTATCTTTTGGGACGGCACCGCGAGCAGGTAGCTCATCGCGTTTTCAAGCAATTCAATCTGAGTATCAATATCGATCAACAAAGATTCCGCATTGAAGACCAACGCTTCACTCTGCTGAACAGCCACTTCGGTAACAGTTCCGGCTTCCTTTAGGGCGCGTGTAGTTTCGAGGTTTTTATTTCTTAATGTAATGGTCTCATTGATAATTCTTTTCTGCTCATCGAAGGTCAGCAACTGGTAATAAGCCGAGGCAATTGCAGCCACCAGGTCGCTTTTAACGGCCTGATGTGTGGCAACCGAGCCAAAGTATTCTGCGGCGCGCGCTCTTTCTTCGGCTTTCATACGGCCCCAGATATCAGCATCCCACGAGATATCGCCACTAAGGTCAAAGATATCCAGATAACGCCGTTGCCCGCCACCGAGTTGCCCTAACTGTGTGTTGAGCGATTGGGTTTGGAAAGTATATGACGGCCCGACAGAAACCGTTGGCTGATAAGCTGCTTTGCTCTGTTTCAGGTAAGCATCAGCTACGGCGATATTCTGCAGAGCGATACGGATGTCGAGGTTATTATCTAAACCTTTCTGAATATATTGTTGCAGCAACGGATCGGTGAAGATTTCGCGCCAGGTCACAGTGGCAATGGTCGTGGAATCCTGATCAAGCATATCCGTGCGAAAAAGGTTCTCATTGAGCACTTCGGCCGGCCTTTCGTATTTCTGACGCGCCATACAGGAAGACAGAACCACGAAAGCAGTGAGCGTCCAGATGAGCTTGTATAGTTTAAATTGATGTTTCATTTTTTTCTTAATCTTAAAGCATTGCACCACAATTATTCACCCAGATGAATTTCTGATTTTTTGAGGGGTTTCACTTTTTCCTGCAACCACTGGAAAATAACAAACAGAACCGGAATCGCCAGCAGTCCGAAAAAAGTTCCGATTAATAGTCCGGCAGCTGCGCCTGTACCGATCGATCTGTTTCCCACAGAACCGATACCGGAGGCAAAAACCAGCGGCAACATCCCGAATATAAAGGCGAAAGAGGTCATCAGAATCGGTCTTAGCCTTGCTTTTGCAGCATTGATTGCGGCCATCGAAAGGCTTTCGCCATGCTGGCGCCGCTGCACCGCAAATTCAACAATCAGAATGGCATTTTTCGCCAGAAGCCCGACGAGCATAATGAGTGCAATCTGGAAATAGATATTGTTTTCGAGACCCGCGATTTTCTGCCCGAAATAAGCCCCGAAAACTCCGAGCGGCAGCGAAATGATCACTGCAAGAGGTAAAAGGAAACTTTCATATTGCGCTGCGAGGATGAAGTATACAAATACAAGACTCAGCATAAATATTACAGCAGTCTGTGTACCCGAACTTAATTCTTCCTTAGACAGACCCGTGAATTCCACTACATAATCTGCAGGTAAATGTTCCGCTGCCACTTCCTGCACCGCACGTATCGCATCCCCGGTTGAAAACCCCGGATTATTAGAACCCGATAACGAAACTGATGTAAACAGGTTGTAACGCTCCACAGATTTAGGCCCGAAAGTTTTTTCCATCGTTACAAACTGAGAGATCGGAGCCATCTGCCCTGACGCAGTTTTAACGAAAATACTGCTCAGATCCGAAGGTTCATTCCTCGCATCGGGAAATGCCTGCACCATCACGCGGAACTGCTTACCGTATTTGGTGAAATCTGCTGCGTACACACCTCCCACATAACCCTGCATCGTACTGAGAATATCGGATACCGAAACGCCGGTTTCTTTGGCTCGCGGCACGTCGATGACCATTTCATACTGCGGATAATTGGTGTTGAATGAAGTCTGCGCGAACTGAATTTCAGGTCTTTGCATTAATGCACCCAGATAATTTCGCGCCGCATCATCAAGCTGTCTTAAACTTCCGCCTGATTTATCTAGCAAAACCGCGGAAAAACCATCACTGGTGCCAAATCCGGGAATACTTGGCGGCGAGAAGAACACGATTTTAGCATCCGGATATTTGCCGGCCAGACCGAAGAGCCGTTTTGTAATAGCTTCTACGGATTGCTCATCGTCTTTTGCACGGTCGTCAAAAGATTTAAGCCTGATGAAAGCCTGCCCCGCATTGGAACCGCTGCCCGACATAAACCCGCGGCTGGCGGTGAACGTTACATTCGCGACACCCGGAATTTTGCGGGCTTCATCCTGAAGGTCTTTTAGAACGTTATAAGTTCTTTCCATGGAAGCGCCCGGCGGCAATGCAACATCGGTGAAAATAATACCACGGTCTTCTTTAGGTACAAATCCTGAAGGCATCGTGGCATTCGACCACCAGAAAAACAGGCCTCCAACTGCAAAAATAACAAGGGTAGCCCACTTGTGTCTGAGCAAAAAGACAAAGAATCTTCCATACCGGTCGGTTGCAGATTTAAAGGCAGCATTAAACTTATAGAAGAATTTCTGAAGCCAGTTCATCTGGGCATATTCTTTATGATGCGCCGCATTCGGTTTTAAAAACAGTGCGCACAGCATCGGGCTGAGTGTAAGTGCATTTACAGCAGAAATAAGAATCGCTACAATAAGCGTAACACCAAACTGCTGGTAGAACACCCCTGTTGGCCCTGTGATAAAGGTTACGGGAATAAATACCGCTGCCATAACCAGCGTAATTGAAATAATAGCTCCGGTAATTTCGTCCATTGCGCTTACGGTTGCTTTTTTTGCATCTGTAAAGCCGTTTTCCATCTTGGCATGTACGGCTTCCACGACTACAATAGCGTCATCGACTACAATACCGATCGCAAGTACGAGCGCGAAAAGTGTGAGTAGGTTTAATGAATATCCGAAAAGATTTAGGAAAAAGAACGTTCCGACAATGGAAACCGGTACCGCAATTGCGGGAATTAAGGTTGAACGCAAATCCTGCAGGAAGATGTAAACCACCAGAAACACGAGTACAAATGCCTCCAGCAATGTGGTTACAACTTTGCCTATTGACGCTTCGAGGAAGTCGTTGGTATCAAAGTTAATCGTGTAGCCAACGCCTTCAGGCATTGTTTTCTGATTTTCTTCGAGGAAAACTTTAATGTCTTTAATAATTTCCTGCGCATTGGAACCCGGAGTCTGGAAAATCCCCATACTCACGGAACGGCGCCCGTTATTTTCACCGATTGAACTGTAAGACTGGGCATCGAGTTTAATTTCGGCAACGTCTTTAAGCTTAAGAAACTGTCCGTTACCGAGGGATTTTAAGATTATATCCCCATAATCTTGGGCTTCATCGAATTTTCCTTTGTACGTAATTACATATTCAAATGCGTTTCCGCTGTTCTGGCCTAACTGTCCGGCTGCCGCTTCGCGCGACTGCTCATTAATCGATGCAGTTACATCACTGGGTTCTAAACCGTAAGATGCCATTTTAGCAGGATCAAGCCAAACCCGCATCGAGAAGTTTTTCCCACCAAAAGCTTGGGCATCGCCTACGCCATTTACCCTTTTAAGTTCGGGAATTACATTGATATTCAGATAGTTCTGCAGCCAAACTTCGTCGAGATCTTTATTATCGGTATAAAAAGACAGAAACATCAGTGCGCTTGTACGCTGTTTCTGTACAGTAACTCCGGAGCGCGTTACATCTCCGGGCAGAAGCGGAATGGCCCGCTGAACTTTATTCTGAACCTCAACGGCTGCAATATCCGGATTAACACCCTGCTTGAAAAACACCTGGATGTTTGCGGAACCGCTGTTACTTGCCGAAGAGGTAATATAATCCATTCCTTCAACACCATTCACCTGTTCCTCAATCGGGATAATTACACTGTTCATCACCGTTTCCGCACTTGCACCCGTGTAGTTGGCAGAAATACTTACGGTGGGTGGCGCGATATCGGGATACTGCGTAACTGCGAGCGAGCGCAGGCCCAAAACGCCCAGAATTACAATAAGGATGGAAACTACACTTGCCGCTACCGGCCGGTTTATAAACTGCTTTACCATTAGAAAATTGGTTTTATCGCGTTTACAATTTCGTCAAAATCAACCGGTTTCGGTTTTACCGCTGTTCCAGGTTTTAAGGTGCCGACGCCCTGCGCGACAATAGGGTCACCTTTTTTAATTCCGTCTTTCACTACAACCATGTTATTCACACGATCAGTTACTCCAATCAGTATATTTTTGGCGGTGTCTTTTTCCACCCTGTATACGTAAACCAGTCCCTGCTGTTCGAAAGTTGAACTTTCGGGAACTACGAGTGCCTGGTCGTATAGCTTGGGAACCCTTATAGTTCCGCTGTTTCCATTGGTAAGAAGTTTCGCTGCGTTGGTGAATGAAACTCTGAACTGTATTGTTCCGGTTTGCGTATCAATCTGTCCTGTTGCGGCTTCTATTTTCCCTTTTTCCGAATAAGTACTTCCGTTGGCCAGAATAAGTTCTACCATCGGCAGATTTTTAAGTTTTTCAGGAACGGTAGCGCCGTATGAGTTTTCAAGAAAATCGAAATATTCGCGTTCGTTCATTGAAAAGTACGCGAATACTGCGCTGGTATCAGAAACCGTTGTGAGCGGAGTAGGATCCTGAGGCCCAACTAAGCTGCCGACTTTTAACGGAAGTCTGCCGATCACACCCGAAATAGGCGCCCTGATTACGGAATAATCGATATTTGCCTGTACGCCCTGATACGTGGCGGATGCCTGAGAAACACCTGCTGAGGCCTGCTGTTCTGCCGCGCGTGCCTGCGCGAGCTGGGCCTGTGCCCGTGCGAGGTTGGCCTTTGCAGTTTCGAGCTGTACATTACTGATGATATTTTTTTGAACCAGTGGGATCAGTTTGTTCACTTCAACCTGCGAAGCATTCACCTCCGCCTGCGCCGCGCTTACATTTGCTTTTGCCGCGGAAACACCTGATCTTGCAGCTCCTACGCCAGCCCGGGCTGCTCCCGCAGACTGATTGAGCATATTGGTTTCGAGTCTGAATAAAGGCTGGCCTTTCGTTACATACTGGCCTTCATCAACCAAAACCTGGGTGATATATCCCTGGATTTTTGCGCGCACATCATTATTTGTACGTCCCTGTATAGAAGCCGGGAAAGATTTATAACCGGTAACATTGCGGACCTGAACCTGTATTACAGGTACTTCTTTAGGCCCTTCCTGCTTCGCCTCTTCTTTCTTACTGCAAGATAAAACCCCTAATAAGGATAGAGAAAGAATGATTAAACTGTTTTTCATGATTAAATTTTATGGAGGGTTTCTTCGATGTTTTTAATATTTTTATTGAGCAGTTCTTTATAGATCTCAAAGCGTTGCGCTGCACTGTCGTCCGTTTGGCTCCGGAACTCGTGTAACTTATCCAAAATTACTAATTCCTGCTTCATTTTATTCACGATTTCGGTAAAACGGATGCTGATGAAATCATCATTTACAGTAAAGAAACGTTTGCGTTCGTTAATGGTATTGAAATCCTTTATCAGCCGCGCGTTGATCAGCAGATTAAGGTTGGAGGATACTGAGCTTTTGCTCGCCGCAAAAACCTGCACAAATTCATCAAAACAAATTCCGGTACGCTCAAAATCAAAGATGAGGTACGCATAAATTTTAGCTGAAAGTGGGGGTAGATGAAAAGTTTCGCCGTAAAACTTCACCAGTTCACCAAAAAGTTTTTCGTCGAATTGCAATGCTGCAGCCATTTACACAAATTAAGCGTGCAAAGATAATGATCGGTTCGGAACTAAACGAACCGTTGATAAAGTTTAGGAAAGTTTTAAGATTTACCGCAGCTCCATAATTTTATTAAATTTGCCGTATGGATTTAAGAGACCAACTGAAGAACTTTTTTCCTGCGCACGAAGAGCAGGATTTCGAATTAGTGGAGGAACAGGAAGTTTTCGTGCAAAAAGAGCCTCTTGTATGTAAATTCGAGAAAAAGGGGCGCCACGGCAAACCGGTGACGCTCATCGAAGGTTTTGAGGGCAGCGAGGCTGAACTGAAGAATATTTCAAAAAAAATTAAAACAACTTTAGGCATTGGTGGATCTGCAAAAGACGGAGTGATTGTAATTCAGGGAGATAACCGGGATAAGATTATGAAGATTCTGCAGGATGCTGGCTACAAAACCAAGCGGGTAGGCGGTTAAGGACGGTATTTGTTTTACACAACGAAAATTCTCCGTATCTTTAAAATCCTTTTTCATGAAGGATTTTTTTAATTAAAACTATACATTATGCTCAACAAACTGGCTGCATCCGAACTTGTTCTTAATCCGGACGGAAGCGTATATCACCTGAATCTACTACCGGAAGAAATTGCCGATAAAATTATCATGGTAGGCGATCCCGACAGGGTTCCGAAGGTTTCCAAATATTTCGACCGTGTGGAAATCAAAAAAAATAAGCGGGAATTCTATACGCACACCGGAACTTTGCGCGGCGAGAGAATCACCGTGATGTCCACCGGTATCGGTACAGAAAATATCGATATCGTGATGAACGAACTGGATGCACTGGTGAATATTGATCTGGTGAACAAAGAGTTTAAAACAGAACATAAATCGCTTGAATTATTCCGGCTTGGCACGTGTGGAAGCGTAAATCCGGAGGTTGAGGTAGATAATATGCTGGTAACCAAAAATGTGGTGGGTCTCGATGGTTTGCTTCATTTTTACCAGGATTATAAATTCGAAAACGATTTTTCAAGGAATTTTATGCAGAATTTCCCTTATGAAAAAATTAAACCGATGCTTTACTTTTCAGATTGGGCCGAGGACATTTCAGATTATTACAAAGACGCGAAATATCACGGAAACACCGCTACATTCCCGGGTTTCTATGCACCACAAGGCCGGCAGTTGCGTCTGAAAGCGCTAGATGATCAGTTTTTGGAAACGTTAAATGAACTTGGTGTTACCAATTTTGAGATGGAAACTTCGGCGATATACGGACTTTCTAAATTATTGGGTCATAAAGCCTTAACAGTAAATTCGGTAATCGCAAACCGCAGAAGAGGCGAGTTTTCAGCAGATCATCAGGCTTCGGAAAAAAATATGATTGAATGGGTTCTCGAGAGAATCATTAAATAAACCTAACATTGCCGAAGATTTCCTTCGGCATTTTTATGATGAAATTTAATATAATCAAGAGAAATAAAAATATATTTGGGCTCATTACAAATGCCCAATATATCGCTCTTCTTCTCTTTTGTCTTATGTTCGGTTCCTTGCAGTTCGCTGCAGGAAACCTTGTTGAAATCGTCTTGCTTCTTTTCTGCGTTTCTCTGTTTGCTTTGATTATTTATTCAATGTTTGATTATGAAAAGTTGAATGCAAAAAGAAGCGGTGTATTTTCTCTGGAAAAAGATTACGTGCAGGTGGGTTTAGTAAAAATTCTATACCCCGAAATCCAGTCAATGATGATTGAGACTAATTTTTTCAAAGGTCAAAGCAGATATCCGGGCGTTAACAGTTTTTGGGGTCCGTGGAATTATATCGGGAAAAACAATTTTGTACGAATTAAATGTATTGACAACCGAACTTTCGATTTTGAATTCCAGTTACTTTCTGAAATTGATTTAAAACAATTAAATGAACAGTTTGCCGCATTACTGCTGGATGGGAAGATAAATTTTTACAGCCATTCTTTACATAAAGTGCCCAGTTCGATAAAGCAAACTCCATCATTTTTTCTCTACGTTATAAAGTTGGTAGATGAGAAAATAATTGGCAAAGAATATTCTGAGAGAATTTTAAGGGACAGATACTGATTGGGGAATTTGCCGACTGTTTAAATGTCAAGTTCGGCAATGGCAATCTTCAACATGATCGTCCACCATTCCCGTAGCCTGCATATGCGCGTACATCACGGTTGAGCCCAGAAATTTAAAACCGCGCTTCTTTAAATCTTTTGCGAGTTGATCTGAAATTTCGCTGGTCGCGGGGACATCTTTTAATGTTTGCGGATTGTTTACAATTGGTTTTCCATCCACAAAAGTCCAGATGTATTTTGAAAATGTTCCGAACTCTGCCTGAACTTCAAGAAACCTTTGTGCATTACTTACTGTAGCTAAAACTTTAAGCCGGTTTCGGACGATGCCAGCGTCCTGCATGAGCAGTTCAACTTTCTCGTCCTTATATTCTGCGATTTTATGATAATTGAAATCATCAAATGCGGTTCTAAAGTTTTCACGTTTTTTGAGAATGGTGTACCATGAAAGGCCCGCCTGGAAGCTTTCGAGCACCAGAAATTCAAAAATAGCAGCATCACCATATACTGGTTTTCCCCATTCTTCATCGTGATATTTCCGGTAGAGATCGTCTTTTTCGCACCAGCTACAGCGTTTTTTGTTCATCGCACAATTTTAAATTAAAGATAAGGGTTTTAAATTTTGTAATTTGCTTTTAATGGTAGTTTTAAGGAGGAATCTATATTGATATTAGTATTTAATTAAGAATCATTTAACTTTTCATTTTAAAATTTAGGAATAGTAATTGAATGTCTGTAGGTATCAAATTCATTTTTTCATATTAGTATTAACTTAAAAAATAATTTATTATGGACAACCAAGATTACAACAACGCCGAAAGAGCCGTTGATCAGACTAAGTGGACAGTAAACGATTATGCAGACCGTGCAAAAGATTACATCCGCGAAGAGAAAAGAAATAACCGCCAGGCTACCAGCGAAGGTTGGATGGCAAGAGCAAAAGATAACGTAAGAGATGCCTGGGAAGATACTAAAGATGCACTTTCCGAAGCATGGGAAAAAACAAAAGACTGGACAGATGACGCTGCAGACAACGTTAAAGACACTGGCGAAGACGTAAGAGCCGAGTGGAACAAAAGCACCAACTAATCATAATTTCATATAGTTAGAGGAGGGAACCAAGAAATTGGTTCCCTTTTTTTATGCTTTGAGCAATTAAAATTTTAAATTTGTGATAAATAACAATAGAATTATGTCATACGGATTACTAAAAGGAAAAAAGGGGATTATTTTTGGAGCACTGAACGATCAGTCCATTGCCTGGAAAGTCGCAGAAAGATGCCATGAAGAAGGAGCAGAGTTTATCCTGTCTAACGCGCCAATTGCAATGAGAATGGGCGAAATCGACGAGCTTGCGAAAAAAACCGGCTCGGATGTGGTGGCGGCGGATGCCACTTCAGTTGAAGATTTAGAGAAACTTTTTGCGCACGCCCAGGAAAAATACGGAAAGATCGATTTCATCCTTCACTCCATCGGTATGTCTGTAAATATCAGAAAAGGTAAATCGTACACCGATCTTAACTACGACTTCCTCGAAAAAGGATGGGATGTTTCGTCCGTATCTTTCCACAAAGTGATGAAAGCCGCCTGGGATAAAGATATTATGAACGAATGGGGTTCGATCCTCGCACTTACTTATATCGCAGCACAACGTACTTTCCCTAATTATGGTGATATGGCCGACAATAAATCTTATCTCGAAAGTATCGCGAGAAGTTTCGGATATTATTGGGGAGACCGCAAAGTACGTGTGAATACAATCTCACAATCTCCGGTAATGACCAAAGCCGGTGCTGGTGTAAAAGGCATCAGTGGATTCTTCAATTTTGCGGACAGCATGTCTCCGCTTGGAAATGCCGATGCGGTAGATTGCGCAAATTATTGCGTAAGCCTGTTCTCGGATTTAACGAGAAAAGTGACGATGCAGAATCTCTTCCACGACGGCGGATTCAGCAATACCGGCGTTTCTCAGAAGATTGTTGATAAGTTTGAAGATATGTAACAAACCGGCAACTATAAATTTAAAACCGCTGTTTCATTGAAGCAGCGGTTTTTTTATCGTGCTATTCCTGGAATTATGGGTAGGCTTTCGTTGCCGGCTTCAGAAATACTCTGAACTCCGAAGAGGAAATTATCTTTGGAATACGGAATTGAAATTGTGGTCTCTTTAGTAAAGATCTTCTGCTGCCAAACCGGGCTGGCGGTTTCGCGAACCAGAATGTGATAGCCTTTAACAGTTCCGGTCGATGGTTTGTCCCACGTGATTTTGGTGGTATACGAAAGTTCTTTCACATCCATGCGCACGTTCAGTGGAGATGCGGGAGATTTGGCCAAATTAGCCAATACTGCCACATTCACCTGGGTATTGGTTTTGAGATAGTCGACATCCATAAACTCAATCAGATCGCCATACTGTTTGCCGTTCTCGGTGCGGATATCCTGGTGCTGATGGTCGTAGTTCTCATAATAATCGGTCAGTCGCACCGCGGTAAACCCGTTAACAACAAACGGTGTGTGATCGCCACCTCTTAAAAAACGGTCATTCCGGTAGATGAGTTTAATATCAATATTCTTCACATAATTTTCACCCGTTTCTTTAATGTAACGCGCAAGTTGGCGGGCCGAACCGTCATTTTCAAGACCCAAATTCCGGAGGTTTACCGCGGATTTTTCAGTTTCAAATGCAGGCAGGCCTTCACTGAACACCCTTAGTTTAGGCTTTTCATTTTTATTCTGCGCATCGAAACTGTTGTTTCCGATCATGTCGTTATTCAACACTACCAAAATATTCCAATGCTCGGCTTTGGCCTGATCCGCAAGCATTTTTGCGCCAAGTAATCCCTGTTCTTCACCGCTTACCGCCACGAAAAGTACCGAGGCCGAAAGTTTGGCGCCACTTAAAATCCTGGCGGCTTCTATCACTGCTGCAACGCCGCTGGCATCATCATTCGCGCCGGGCGCATCGCTCTCAGCATTCATCACATCAGAAACGCGCGAATCCAGATGACCGGAAACGATTATGATCCGGTTGTCGTTTGGATCTGTGCCCTTTAACAGCGCGACAGCGTTGCCAAGGTTGGTCGTATTATTTACACGCCGGCCGTCTGGTTGCAAATCTTTGTTCTGAAGGTAAACCTCCATCCTTCCGCCACTATTCTGCGCATAATCTTTGAATTTAGAAAGCACCCAGTTCCGGGCGGCTCCAATTCCTCTGTTGGCGTCGGTGGTAGAACTCATGGTGTGGCGGGTGCCAAAACTCACCATCTTTTCTACATGCGCACGAAGCGAATCTTTATTTACCTTTTTTACAAGGGCTTCAATTTCGGGATCGGTTACACGGTTCTGCGCGTTTATATTGAAAGCGGTGAGAAGCAGCATTAAGCTGATAATTTTTTTCATTTTAGAGTTTTAATCTTAGCGATAAATTTGTTTACCATTTCGTCCGGTGTCGCCCATGAGGTAATCAGGCGAATCGCCGCGCGGTTATCCGCAAGTTTTTTCCAGATATAGAAGTCAAAATCACTGGATAAAAGTTCGATTTGATCATTATTCAGAATCGGAAAAATCTGGTTGGTGTACGTTTCGGCAAGAAAGTCGAAACCTGATTCTTTAAGAGCGGTTTTTATTTTCATCGCCTGGCGGTTTGCCTTTTCAGCCAGATCGAAATAGAGGCCGTCCCGGAATAATTCCTGAAACTGAATTCCTAAAAGTCGTCCTTTGGCAAGCATCGCTCCTTTTTGTTTTAAATGAAACCCAAACTCGTGCTGAAGCGCTGCGTTATTGATGATGATGGCCTCGCCAATCAGTGCACCGTTTTTAGTTCCTCCAAGATAAAAAGCGTCGGTGTATCGGGCAACATCTTCTAGTGTTAGATCGTTGGTTTCTGCGGTTAAAGCATTGCCCAGCCGCGCTCCGTCCAGAAAAAGGAAAAGGTTTTTTTCGCGGCAGAAAAGATGCAGTTCACGTATTTCGTGTTTTGAATAAATTGTTCCTATTTCAGTGGAATTAGAAATATATACCAGTTTCTGCTTTACCTGATGAGGAATATTTTGGTGGGAATCAAGGATTTGCTGAATGTCGGCCGGCCGCAGTTTACCGTCCTCAGTAATCACACCGTGAACTTTATGGCCTGTGGCTTCTATGGCGCCACTTTCATTGGTGAAGATATGACCCGTTTCGGCCGCAACTACGCTTTCGTGGGGTTTCAAAAAAGCTGAAATCGCAATCAGATTAGCCTGGGTTCCTCCGGATACAAAATGCACTGCTGAGTTCGCGCTTGCCATTCGGTCCTGAATTAGTTTTGCAGCGTTCAACGAATATTCATCAAGGCCGTAGCCATTCTGTTGTGCAAAGTTTGTGTCGGCTAAAGCCTGCAGAATACGCGGATGAGCACCTTCAGCGTAATCGTTTTTAAATGAATATTTCATAGTTTCAAGAGGTCGCGATACACTGCAATCCTTTTTATTGTTTACGTTCTTTCAAGTTGATAAATATACAGAAATAGGGTTATTTTACATTACCAATACCGTAAAATAACGCACGCCCAGCACAAAAAAACCTTCAAATTTGTACAGTCAATAAAAACTAAAAACTAATAACCGTTTTCATTTACACCAAACACCCACAGCTTATTTTCCCATGTAAAGGTTAAGTGGTTAAACCGAACGCACATTCATTTGTGCGTTTTTTTTGTAAAAAACATATTGTTAGCTTTGTAGATTAAATACCCTAACATGTTGATTTCGCTCACCGAAGAAAACTATCTCAAAGCGCTTTTCCATCTGATTAATGCAGACAGCACCGTAACCGTTAACGAAATGAGTAAGTTTCTTGATGTGAAGATGCCGAGCGTTAATAACATGATGAAGAAATTTGCGGACAGAAAATGGGTGATCTATGAAAACTATAAGCCCTTAAAAATAACGGACGAAGGCAAGAAACAGGCTGCTTTGGTCGTGAGAAAGCACCGTTTAACAGAGATGTTTCTCGTAGAAAAGATGAATTTCGGCTGGGAAGACGTGCACGAAATTGCAGAACAGCTTGAACACATACATTCCGACATGTTTTTCGATAAGATGGACGAGATCTTAAACTACCCCAAAACAGATCCTCACGGCGAGCCAATTCCCGATAAAGACGGAAACATTATTGCGCAGCATCTTAAAAAGCTGAGCGACTGTACGGTTGAGCAAAAGGTTGTCTTTACCGCAGTTACCATTAGCGATGCGGATTTCCTCAGTTATCTCACTGCGAAAAACCTTGAATTGGGAAAAGAAATTGAAGTACTCGGAATTGAGAAGTACGACAGGTCGATGACGGTGAGAATCGATTCGGACACGGCGGTTCTAAGTAAAATGATCTGCGAAAAAATCCTTGTGAAGGATCTATAATGCGCGTAATTTCATCCTTTTGGCACATTGCCCCAATTCCGTTAACTTTGCGGAAGATAAATTTTAATCAATAAAAATTCAAAATATGACTAAAGCAATTTCCCAGGTTCCCTTTGCTGCAAATGAGCCCGTAAGAACCTACGAGCCAGGCTCTGCGGAAGTGAAATCCCTGATTTCCATGTATAAAAAGATGTGGAACGAAAAAGCGGAAATCCCAATGATCATCAATGGTAAAGAGGTGATTACTGAAGACAAAGTCGCCATTAATTCGCCGCAGGATCATGAACACGACCTAGGTTTTTATTATAAAGGCAATATGCAGCACGTGGATGATGCCATCAATACGGCGCTGGCTGCAAAAGAGAAATGGAATAAACTGGGTTGGGAGCACCGCGCAGCCATCTTCCTTAAAGCTGCTGAATTAATAGCCGGACCTTACAGAGACCGTCTAAATGCAGCAACGATGATTGGCCAAAGCAAGAATGTACACCAGGCTGAAATTGATGCCGCCTGCGAATTCATTGATTTCCTGCGGTATAACGTAGAATTTATGACTGAAATCTATTCCGAACAGCCTGTTTCGGATACCGGCATTTGGAACCGCTCTGAATACCGTCCGCTTGAAGGTTTTTGCTTTGCGGTAACCCCGTTCAACTTCACCGCAATTGCCGGAAACCTGCCAACATGTATGGCGATGATGGGAAATGTAGTGGTGTGGAAGCCATCAAACAACCAGGTGCTGTCGGCACAGGTGATCATGGATGTTTTAATTGAAGCAGGATTACCGGCGGGCGTAATTAACCTGATTTTTACAGACGGAAAAGAAACCGCTGAGAAAGTTTTGGCTCACCCTGAGTTTGCCGGACTTCATTTTACGGGTTCAACGTCAGTATTTCAGGGTATGTGGAAGATGATCGGCAACAACATTCATCAATACAAAACATATCCGCGTATCGTGGGCGAAACCGGCGGGAAAGATTTCGTAATGGTGCATCCTTCTGCAAATGCTGCTGCCGTAGCAACAGCTTTAGTACGCGGCGCTTTCGAATATCAGGGGCAGAAATGTTCGGCTGCATCGCGGGCTTATATCCCCAAATCGCTTTGGAATGAAGTAAAAGAAATAATGGGCGCACAGCTGAAAACCGTGAAAATGGGAAGCCCCGAAGATCCATCGAATTTCGTCAATGCAGTAATCAGCCAGGGTTCGTTCGATAAATGTAAAGGCTACATTGAGCGTGCACAAAATTCAGCGGATGCTGAGGTTATTTTTGGCGGTAAATGCGACGACAGCAAAGGATGGTTTGTAGAGCCGACTGTAATTGAGACCACCAATCCGAATTACGAATCGGTATGTGAAGAGATTTTCGGACCCATACTTTCGGTTTATGTTTACGAAGATCTGAAGTGGAACGAAACTTTGAAGCTGGTTGATCAAACCTCGATATATTCCTTAACCGGATCAATCTTCGCGCAGGACCGTTATGCGATTGAAGAAGCTTATAACGCACTCGAAAATGCGGCAGGAAACTTCTATATCAATGATAAACCGACAGGCGCAGTGGTTGGTCAGCAGCCTTTTGGCGGCGCCAGAGCTTCCGGAACAAACGATAAGGCAGGTTCTAAAATGAATTTGCTACGATGGACTTCGGTGCGTAGCATTAAAGAAACATTTGTATCGCCTAAAGATTACAAATATCCATATTTAGGATAAATTTGTTTACATATTTTTATTATTGAACTCTGTCTTTCTGGCAGAGTTTTTTTTGAATAAAATATTCTGTACACATCCTGTAAAATGGCCTGTTATCGGTGTGATGACGCAGTAAAATGGCTGGCTTTAAATTATTTACAACTTTTGTGCGCCCGTTGGCGTTGCTGGCACAGTTTTTACAAGTAATAGCGTATCACAAATTATTAATTTTTAAAACTTAAAATTATGAGCACTAAAAGAAACGGATTATTAGCATTATTAGGACTTGGCGCAGTGGCATGGTGGAAATACAAAAATTCTACTCCAGAAGAAAAACAAGCCGTGAAAGATACTTTGAGCAACGCAAAAGACAATTTCAATAAATTCGGAAGCGACCTTAAATCAAAAGCGACTGACGTTGCGTCTCAGGTACAGAATAAAGTGGCTACAGCTACCAATAATGGCAGCACATCTGGAGACAACGGCGCAGGACAGCCGGATACTCAGAACCAAAGCAGTTTCTAAATCTACCGCAGATTTATTTATACTCCAAAAATCCCGTTATACACGGGATTTTCTGCGTCTTTTATTTTAAAAATTTAAAGAATTCCCACATGACTATGCCGCCACAGACTGACACGTTCAGCGAATGCTTGGTGCCAAGTTGCGGAATTTCAAGAAACGCGTCGTACAGCGCCAGCGCGTCTTCGCTGAGTCCATCCACTTCATTCCCTAGAACCACGGCGTACTTTTGATCTTTGCTTATATGATAGTCGCCAATCTTTTGCGAATTTGAAGTCTGTTCTATCCCAATGACGGTGTAGTTTTCCTTTTTTAAAGTTTCAAGTGCCGCCGAGACGGTATCTACGTAGATCCATTCCACACTTTCAGTTGCGCCAAGAGCAGCTTTATGAATTTCGCGGTGAGGCGGTTGCGGTGTGATGCCACACAGCACAACTTTTTCGATGAGAAAAGCGTCGGCCGTCCTGAAGATGGCGCCCACGTTATGCATGCTGCGTACATTATCCAGCACCACCGTTAAACCTGTTTTTTGGGTTTGCTTAAAGGTTTCAACGTCGATGCGTCCTAATTCTTCGAGTTTCAGTTTCTTCGTGGATGACATTTTCGTATTTTTGGCAAAATTAACTAAAATAAAGGCTTGGCGCCGAATCAACCGCATCCGATGGCTAAAAAAGAAACTCCCTTAATGACGCAGTATAATACCATTAAGGCGAAATATCCTGATGCGCTGCTGCTTTTCCGTGTAGGAGATTTCTACGAAACTTTCGGTAGTGATGCGGTGCGCACAGCGCAGATTCTCGGCATTGTTCTTACGCGCCGTGCCAACGGTGAGGGTCATATTGAGCTGGCCGGTTTTCCGCATCATTCCATAGATTCGTATTTGCCCAAACTCGTGCGTGCCGGGTTGCGAGTAGCAATCTGCGACCAACTGGAAGATCCCAAAACGGTTGCAAAGGGCATTGTAAAACGCGGAGTTACCGAACTTGTGACGCCCGGAGTAACTTTCAATGAGCAGGTTCTGAGCTCTAAAAAGAATAATTTCCTACTATCTGTCCATAAAGAAAAGGAAAAGTTTGGGATGGCGCTCGTGGATGTTTCAACGGGTGAATTTCTTGTTTCAGAAGGAAATCTCGAGAAGCTGCTGCACATTGTTCATACGTTTGATCCAAGCGAAATCATATACCAAAGGTCTACCGAACTTCCGAGCCAGCTTAAAAATAAAAGCAGTTTCAAGCTCGAAGACTGGGCTTTTCAACATAATTATGCCTACGAAAAACTTACGAATCACTTCAGGACAGCCTCTTTAAAAGGGTTCGGAATTGAAGAGTACAAACTGGGCATCGTGGCTGCAGGCGCCATCTTCGCATACCTCGTAGAAGATACGCATCATGCACTTTTACAGCACATCACGAAGATCAAACTGATTCCCCAGGAAGATTATCTGATGATGGATAATTTTACGCTGCGAAATCTGGAAATCGTGTATCCGAGTAATCCGCAGGGAAAATCGCTGCTCGACATTATCGACAAAACCTCTACGCCGATGGGCGGAAGGCTGTTGCGCCGCAGATTGATTTTACCCCTGAAATCGGTGGACGAAATAAACCGCAGACTGAGTTTAATTGAGTTTTTCAACAAAGAAGATCATTTAAAATACGAGATCCAGCAGCTGCTGAAATCGGTTTCAGATTTAGACCGTCTGATGGGCAAGCTGGCCTCAGAGAAAATCTGTCCGAAAGAAGTCGGTTATCTGCGCCAGAGCCTCGTAAATATTCATCAGATAAAGAATCTGCTGCATAAGTTCGATGAGGTTTTCGCCTGGCTCGATCCTTTAAATGATCTCGAAGAATTGATCCGTTATCTGCAGAATTACCTTAATGATGAGCTTCCGGTGAACATCGCAAAAGGAAATGTGATTAAAGAAGGCATTTCCGAAGAACTCGATCATCTGCGCGGTCTGCAACGTAAAGGCAAAAATTTCCTCGATGAAATGTGCGAGCGCGAAACTGCAAGAACAGGAATTTCGAGTCTCAAAATAAGCTTCAACAATGTTTTCGGTTACTTTATTGAGGTGCGAAATACGCATAAGGATAAAGTTCCAACCGATTGGATCCGCAAACAGACGCTTGTGAACGCCGAGAGGTACATCACTGAAGAACTGAAGGAATACGAAGAGCAAATACTGGGTGCGGAAGAAAAGATATCCAAAATTGAACACGAACTGTACCGCAAAGTCTGCGACAATGTGATGGTTTACATCGACAGTATTCAGGATAATTCCAAAATTATTTCTGAACTCGATTGTGGCGTCGGACTGTCTGAGCTGGCTGTTTCCGAAAGTTATACGCGGCCCGTCCTTAATGATTCGTTTGAGATCAGCCTTAAAGAAGCGCGTCACCCGATCATCGAAAACGCGTTGCCGCTTGGCGAAAAGTATATTCCGAATGATTTGTTTCTCGATAAAGATTCGCAGCAGATTATTATGGTTACAGGCCCGAATATGGCGGGTAAATCAGCTATTCTGCGACAGACGGCAATTATCTGCTTAATGGCTCAGGTGGGAAGTTTTGTACCCGCGAAATATGCTGAAATCGGGATTTTAGACAAAATTTTTACCAGAGTAGGTGCGAGCGACAATATTTCAGCAGGCGAATCGACTTTCATGGTAGAAATGAATGAAGCCGCGAATATCCTCAACAATATTTCGGACCGCAGTTTAATCCTTCTGGATGAAATCGGGCGCGGAACATCGACGTACGACGGAGTTTCAATCGCGTGGGCAATTGCCGAATATCTTCATCAGCACCCAACGCAGGCCAAAACGTTGTTCGCTACGCATTACCACGAACTCAACGAGATGACGGTGAATTTCGAAAGAATTAAAAACTTCCATGTATCAATTCAGGAGAACAAAGGCAATATTATTTTCATGCGGAAACTGCTTCCGGGCGGCAGCGAACACAGCTTCGGGATCCATGTGGCAAAACTGGCCGGAATGCCTGCCAAAGTGGTGAACCGCGCGAACGAGGTATTGAAAACTTTAGAAAAAAGCCGCACGCAGAGTGGTTCTAAAGATAAAACTAAGGCCATCACCGATGAGAATATGCAGCTTTCATTCTTTCAGCTGGACGATCCTGTTCTCGAAAATATACGTGAAGAACTTACAAAAATCGACATCAATACTTTGACGCCGATCGAAGCTTTGATGAAGCTGAATTCAATTAAAAAAATGATTGGAAAGTGATTGATTAAGTGCGACGTTTAATTGTGTTTAAAAGTACAATTAAAAAATCATCGTCAGTGGAACCGTAAACCTGTAGCGCACCGGCACTCCGTTAATTTTGGCCGGCTCCCATTTTGTTTTTATCAGAGAAATTGCGCGCACTGCTTCTTTGTTGAAGCTTTCATTGGAGCCTATTACGGTAACATTGGTGATTGAGCCGTCTCGCTCAACTACAAACTTGAGCTGGCAGGATACTTTTCCTGACCCTTTCACTTTCTTACTGCGAAAGTTTTTGGCAAGTAACTGACGAAAATTCTGTGCACCCCCATCAGGAAAATCCGCGATTTTTTCGGTAACGACGGCTGAATCTTCGGAAATAGCCTGTGCAAATGTGAGAGATGATAAAATTAGACCAAAAAGTAAAAGTAATTTTTTCATAATTTATGTGTTGTGTTTATCCAAAGTTCTGCAGTTCCACCAGTTTTCGGTAGACACTATTGTTGTTCATCAGTTCTGTGTGAGTTCCCTGTTCTACGATGTTTCCGCGTTCCATCACGACGATCCAGTCGGCTTTCTGGATGGTTGAAAGCCGGTGAGCGATCACCAGCGAAGTTCTGTTTTCCATCATTTTTTCGAGGGCATCCTGCACAAATCTTTCAGATTCGGTATCGAGCGCAGAAGTAGCCTCGTCCAGAATCATGATTGGAGGATTTTTTAAAACTGCTCTCGCAATTGAAACACGCTGTTTTTGGCCACCTGAAAGCTTATTTCCATCGTCGCCGATATTGGTGTAATATTTTTCCGGAAGACCTTCAATGAATTCATGTGCGTTTGCAATTTTGGCGGCAGCCATCACTTCTTCTTCGGTAGCGTCGGCTTTCCCCATCAGGATATTATTGAAAACAGAATCATTAAACAAAACCGATTCCTGTGTTACCATGCCCAGCAGATGCCGGTAATCATTGAGCTTAAGATCTTTAATGTTTTTGCCGTCAACCAGTATTTCACCTTCGCTCACATCGTAAAAACGCGCCAAAAGATTCGCGATCGTGGTTTTTCCTGAGCCCGACTGGCCGACCAGCGCCACCGTTTTCCCTTTTGGAATTGTGAGGTGGAAATTTTTGAGAATCACATTATCTTTATCGTAGTTAAAACCGATATTTTTAAATTCAATTTTATCTTTTAATGTTGAAATAGCATGCGGATTTGCGATTTCCTCCACCTTCAGGTCATAATCCAGTACTTCTGAAACACGGTCTAAACTTGCCATTCCGCCCTGGATATTTGAGATTGCGCTCGAAAGTTTTTTTGCAGGATCCAAAATCTGAAAGAACATCCCGATAAAAACCAGAAAAGTTTCGGGCTCCATCGTCTGTTCGTTCAATATCTGCACGCCCGCAAACCAGGTAATGATTAAAATCGTCACTGAGCCCAGGAATTCGCTCATCGGTGAGGCTAATTCGCGGCGGCGGCTCATGCCAATCGCGTATTTCTGCCAGTTATCGGTGGTGGTGCTGAAACGGTTTTTTAAAATTTTATCAGCATTGAATATTTTAATGACTTTCGAAGATTTCAAGGTTTCATCAACCAAAGAAAACAGGTTGCCAAGTTCTTCCTGCGCGGCCGTGGCCTGTTTTTTAAGACTTTTTCCCACCCACGCGATCAGGCCTCCCATCAGCGGAAACACAAGCAGGGAAAAAAGAGTAAGATTCGGCGACAGGATAAACAAAGTGATGAGTGACGAGATAATCATAAACGGCGAATTGATGACGTCTACGAGGCTTCCCATAATGCCGTTTTCAACACCTCCGATATCATTTGAAATTCGGCTCATCATATCGCCTTTCCGTTTTTCAGTAAAAAATGAAACCGGCAGCTTAAGAAACTTATCGTACATCGCCGTCCGCAGGTCTTTTGTGATCCCGACCCGGTAATTCACTAAAAGGAATGAGCCCAGATAACGGAAGATATTTCTAAGTAAGAATGCCACCGCCGTAACCGCGCAAAGCACCGCGAGTACCTTCACCGTGCCATAATCTTCTATGTTTTTCTGGATATTGTAGTAGGCCCAATCTTTAGCGTAGCCAAAAGAATCAACCAACCTGCCGGTATTTACAGGCGGTGTAGTGGTGTCTACTTTATCTACAGTGCCGAACATCAGGCCCAAAATCGGGAGCATTGTCGCGACAGAAAATATATTCAGTACCGAATACATGATGTTGAAAAACATGCTGCCAAAAAGATATTTTTGGTGGGGTCTGGCAAAAGAAAGAATGCGTTGGAATGGTTTCATCTAAAAAAATTTCGGCACAAAATTAGGCTTTTTAGTAATTGCGGAATCAGCGCTTCAAATTAACAGTCTCGTTATATTTAGGGCTGAAATCCGAAGGTTTTAATGTGCTGATGGTTTTTCCGAGACTGTTGATCATAAGAGTCAAGTTATCAAAATTCACAACCGCCAGATCGTCATTTGCCTGATGATAATGTTTTGCAGTCGTCATATCCACCGTTGAAAATGAGTGTGCGATAATGCCTTTCTTGGCGAAAACCACATTGTCTGAACGGTAAAAAAGCTGCTGACCCGTGTACGGATCGGGATGTATTTTAAACTGATCTGCGGCCGCAGTATTCATGAGTTCATCCAAATCTGAAAAAGTATCGCCCGTCATATACATTGCATTCGCACCGAATTGTGAAACCGTAGCGACCATTTCGAAATTGAAAAGCGCCTGTGTATTGTTGAAATATTTCTGAAGCTGAACTTCTTCAGCAATTGCTTTGGAGCCTTTCATGCCCTTTTCTTCACCATTGAATGCCATGAAGATCATCGAAAATTCGGGTGCAGAAGTTTTGAAATATTCCGAAAGACCTATCATGAGGCTTACGCCACTCGCATTGTCGTCCGCACCGTTAAAAATGGGATCAGGTCCTTTGCCGTTGGAGCCAATATGATCGAAATGCGCGGAGTAGGCCAAGGATTTATCACTTTTGCCTTTCTTTATGCCACAGACATTGTAAGCCGTCTTGCCTTTATATTCAAACGGGACAAGAAAAGAGGTGCCCACGCAGTAATCCAGATTGTTTTCCTCAAACCGTTTTGCGATGAAAACTGCAGCCGAATCGTTTTGCGGTGTACCGATTTCGCGACCCTTCATTTGGTCTGAAGCCAGCACAGATAAAGTATTTACTACACTTTGGCGGCTGACTTCCTGCGAGTAAACTGTTGAGGTACACAGGAGAAAAAACAGTTTAAGGTAATTGTTCATGTATAATTTTTGCTAAAGATAAATATAAATTGCACGGAAATAAAAAACAGCTCCCGAAGGAACTGTTTAACTCAAAAAAAAATCGTTGTGAGTTTAGCGGAGTCTGTCTACAGATTTTACGAGCCTGTCGTCTCTTCTAATCGATAAATTTGCCAGAAGCAAACATATAATAGAAAGAATCGGAAAAGCAGGTTCAATACCTTTCTCAGGAAAATTAATTCCTCCAGATAACATGAGCAGCCAATACGCCAATAAACCGAGCAACAAAGCGTTTATAAAAATGCTTATATGATTAAGCAGAATCTGTCGTTTGCGGTTTTTATAGCTTAAAATCGCCGAGAATCCCAAAAAAACCAGGACTGAACACACTACAGATATAAATGGAACAGGCCCGAAAACGGAAAAATCCTGTCCTGTAATGAACAGAAATATAGCGCCTAAGATCGCCAGAAATATCCAAACCGTCTGTATTCTTTGCAGCATTTTCGTAGATTCTGAAGGGCAAAAATAACGATAATTTTTTGCATTAATAAAAAATTGATGTAGATTTGCATCAGAAAATCATCTGATTTAGAAAAGTCGCCCGACTTAACTCCCTTACTTACACTTACTTATAATTACTTTTCACAACATAATTTATGTTCAATATTGAAACATTACGCTCAAAATCTGAGCCTGACTTGGCTAAAATCACGTCTGATTTAGGCGTTAAACTGCCGAAAAACAGCACTGATAACGATAAGATTTTTGCTATTTTAGACTTTCAAGCCTCCAATACCAAAGTTGCCAAAGAGTATTTCAACGCCACCGAAACTCCCACTATTACTGAAGAAAAACCGGCTGCAGCGCCTAAAAAACCAGCTGCAAAAAAACCGGCTGCCAGGAAAAAGACAGAAAAACCGGCGGAAGTGAAAGTTACGGATGAAGCCGCTGTTGAAAAGCCCGCAGAGGTTGCAACAGAACCTGCCGCACCCGATTCAGAACAGCAAAGCGAACCGGTTGCGCCTAAAGCTGCTGAAGAGCAGGATGCCAACCGTAATCCGCAGAAAAAACGGAGACAGCGTACGCCACCTGTGAAAACCGATTCTGTAAGTGATGAGCAGGCAGAGGAAACTGCGCCGGCTGTTGAAGCTAAAACTGAACAGCCACGGAATCAGAATCCGAATCAGAATTCAAACCAGAATCAGAATCAAAACCCGAATCAAAACGGAAACCAGAACGGAAACAGCAACGCAAATGCTAGCCAGAACCCTGCGAAGCCTCAGCATCCGAACCAGAAAAATCAGCATAAAAACCAGAACCAAAATCCTAATCAGAACCGCAACCAGCAAAACACTGAAAATCAGGAAGAAGCTGCGAAAAAAGAGTTTAATTTCGACGGATTGGTTACCATTGAAGGCGTACTTGAAATTCTTCCCGATAACTACGGTTTCCTGCGTTCTCCGGATTTCTCCTATATTTCGTCTCCGGATGATGTGTACGTCTCTACCAACCAAATCCGAAATTATGGTCTGAAGACCGGCGATAACGTAAGAGGAATTGTGCGTCTGCCAAAGGAAGGCGAAAAATATTTCTCATTATTAAAACCTACTGAAGTTAACGGAAGGGATCTGGAATTCATCAAAGACAGGGTTTCATTTGAATTTTTGACGCCCCTTTTTCCTGAGGAGAAATTTAATCTTACAGGCCCGAACTCCACACTTTCTACACGAATCGTCGATTTATTTACACCCATCGGAAAAGGCCAGCGCGCAATGATCGTAGCACAGCCTAAAACCGGTAAGACGATGTTGCTTAAAGATATTGCGAACGCCATTTCAGCGAACCATCCAGAAGCGTACATGATGATTTTGCTGATTGACGAGAGACCTGAAGAGGTAACCGACATGGAAAGAAGCGTAAATGCAGAAGTAATTGCGTCTACCTTCGACGAACCTGCAGATAAACACGTGAAAGTGGCGAATCTGGTACTTTCTAAAGCGCAACGAATGGTAGAATGCGGCCATGATGTGGTGATATTGTTAGATTCAATCACCCGTTTGGCGAGAGCCTACAACACCGTAACGCCGGCTTCAGGTAAAATTCTTTCCGGAGGTGTTGATGCCAACGCACTTCATAAGCCGAAAAGATTTTTCGGTGCGGCGAGAAACATTGAAGGTGGCGGATCATTAACCATTATCGCTACCGCGCTGATCGATACAGGTTCTAAAATGGATGAGGTGATTTTCGAAGAGTTCAAAGGAACCGGAAATATGGAACTTCAGCTGGATCGTAAAATTGCCAATAAGCGAATTTATCCTGCAATCGACCTGGTATCTTCAAGTACAAGAAGAGACGATTTACTTCTTGATGAAACTACGATGCAGCGTATGTGGATCCTCAGAAAATATCTTGCAGATATGAATCCGGTAGAAGCGATGGAGTTTGTTAATAAAAGCATCAAAGGCACTCGCAGCAATGAGGAATTCCTGATGAGCATGAACAGATAGTATTCTTACAACAATAAAAGCCGTGTTAAAAAACAAGATTTAGCACGGCTTTTTTTTGTTTATAATTCCTTACAACATCCTATATTCATATTTATATTCCACGTAAAGTTGGCCATTCTGATCCTTACCAGTAACCAATGTAGGAAGATTTTCGATGGCGTACCCGTACTCAATTGTATAGTTAATCTGTTGGCTTTCGTTCCAGTTTCCGGATGCGTCTTTATAACTGATTTTTTCAGTTTTATAATTATTTGCGCTTAAGGCAAGAGCGCCGCCCATCATCGTGCGGATATGGGGATTCAGCGTGCTGTACACGTTGCCCTTGTCGTCATAAGTGTATTCTCTTTTCGTATTAATCGACATTATTGAGTTCCACTGCGTTATTTCCGAAAGAATATTTCCGTTGCTGTACGTATAAGTATTCGTAATCGGTGATGTACAGTTCTGTCCCTGACATAGTTTCGATTCTGTTACCTGCCCGGCAGTGTTATAAGTATAAGTAACCGTGCGGTTATGGTCTGGATTGTCATACACTGAATTAATTTTGGTCAGCCTGTCGCCGTCGTACATATAATTGTTGGTGTAGGCATAAGTTTTGTCGGAATTGTAATAGATCGTCTTTGTTGGCTTCCCCGAGTTGTCGTATTCGAATACTGAAGATTGCCCGGAATTGTTAGTGTCAATTAGCTCTCCTTTACTATTGTAATTGAATGTAGTAACGGAAGTTTCCGGATTATCAGGATTATCGTAATACGTGGCGGTCATTTTAGTTAACAGCGTCTTTTCTATAATAGGTTCATCAGTTTCGCGATCTGTGCTGCAGTTTGTAAATAACAGGAGTGCTGCTAATGTGCCGAATAAGATTTCCTTGTTCATTCCTTTTCTTTTTCTCAAAATTATCGAAATTAAAGATGGTTACAAAGACATTTTTGGCAATGTTAAACATTTATTAAAGTAGTTCCCCATTTTGCACCGGCACATTAAATTGATTAAATTTGGGTATTAACAGATTAAATAACAAAATTATGGCATTCGAACTACCGAAATTAGGATATGCGTACGACGCTCTGGAACCGATCATTGACGCAAAAACAATGGAAATCCACCACACAAAACATCACCAAGCTTATATCGACAACCTGAATAAAGCGATTGAAGGAACTGAGCTTGAAGGAAAATCCATCGAAGAAATCTGCAAGACAGGCGTAGATAAAGCTGCAGTACGCAATAATGGTGGCGGACATTTCAACCACAGTCTTTTCTGGGATATACTAACGCCGGGCGGAAGCAAGGAGCCGGTTGGAAACGTGAAAGCAGCGCTTGAAACTTACGGTGGATTTGATAAATTCAAAACCGATTTCGCTGAAGCTGCCAAGACGCGTTTCGGATCAGGCTGGGCATGGCTTTGCAAAACACAAGACGGTTCAGTGGCGGTTTGCTCTACAGCTAATCAGGATAATCCGCTGATGCCTATAGTTGACGTTCAGGAAACTCCGATCTTAGGACTTGATGTTTGGGAACATGCATATTACCTCAATTATCAGAACAGAAGACCAGATTATGTTTCGGCCTTCTTTGAAGTGATCAACTGGGATAAAGTAGAAGAAAGGTTTAATAAATAACCGTTTTTTAACGATAAGAAAGGTTCCGATTAATTTTCGGAACCTTTTTTTTGTGCAGTTTTCTGAATGAGTGATTGTCTAGCGGACGTCGGTTTGGCTTAAACCATTCAGTTTTAAGCCGTATTTCCACTGCACGTACGCGAAAACCTGGTAGAGCTTGTACTCGAATTTCAAGCCATAGTTTTCGTTGGGGTCATAATCAATCATTGATTCGATTACGTTACGATGGCGTCCTGAAATGTAATACGAATTCCATTCGCTCACCAGAAATGCGTTTTTACTTTTAAGATATCCTTCCGAATACATCGACATCGGTTTTGCAACCGCATTCAGGAAATAATCGTATTGGGTATCGATCACTTCAATATCCCATTCACCCTCGTCGTTCTTTTCGGGTTTTATTGCCGTTGTTTCGCTGTTATCAGCGGTTTTATTCTGAGGGCTACACGCTGCCATCAAAAATATACTTAGGAATATGATTAAATATTTCATTTGAATTAATTTTAAATAAAGTTAAGCAAAAAAAAACCGGAGAAAATAATAACTCCGGTTTCATGTGACTAAATGTTGTGAACTTTACTTTGCACTGAACTCGCGCTGCACCACTGATACAGCCGGGAAGTGATCGCTGAAGCCGCCGGTAAAGCGGTCGCCGTCCCATGATCTTAAGGGGTAACCCTTCCATTGTCCTGCAGTGTTTACAAGATAAGATGGTGCATATATTTCCACTTTATAAACCGAATAGGTTTTTGTGAGTTTTTCCGGAGAATATAAGTTTTTCGAAACGATGATCTGATCGAAAAGATTCGGTGCATCACGGTACGCAAGTGACGCTACTCCGGCTTTATAAAGCTTCGTCATCAGGTTATAATACGGTGCTTTTTCCGAAAGCTGAGAAGGCTCTCCAACCGCACCTAAATGTTTTCTTAAACTTGAGCTCACCGGATCGTCATTAAAATCGCCCATTGCGAACAGTTTAACATCCGGGTTTTCAGCTCTGGCTTTGTCCATTTCCTGTTTCAGAACTGTTGCAGCGGCAGCACGTCGGGCTACGGTAGCTGCTTCGCCACCACTTCTGGATGGCCAGTGATTAAGGAATATCCCAACGGGTTCACCGTCCAGAAAGCCTTTTACAACCAGAACACCTCTTGTGTATGATCTTTTTCCTTCAGCATTGAAGATTTTAACTTCTTTATCATATGTTTCTGTCACTTTCAGTCGGGACTTCTGATAAAGCAGGGCAATATCGATTCCACGCGCATCGTAAGAATTGTAATGAACGATTCCATAGTTGCTTTTTGCCAAAACCGGCTGCTTAATAATGTCTTCTACAACCTGGCGGTTTTCTACTTCCAGAAGACCTACGATGGCGGGATTGTCGTTTGTATACTGGCGGCCAAGTTCAGAAATAACCCGTGCGATATTGGTGAGTTTTTGAGTGTACTTATCTGTATTCCAGTTTTTAGAACTGTTCACCGTAAAATCGTCGGCCAAAATCTGGTGGCGGATTACTTTTTTACCGATTACGTTTTCATCATTCCATTCTCCACGGTACTCTTCAGTAGTTTCTAAAAATTTAAGCGAATCCAGTGGCACGCTTCGGTGAAATGCAGGGTTGTGGATATCTTTAGTACCATCAATATAATCTGCAGAAGGTATAGTGTCCCAAAGGTTTTCTACATTGAGAAACGCTACAGTAGCTCTTTGAACCTGTCTTTGCTGGGCGAATACAAATGCGAAACTGAAAATGGCGATTAAAATAAGGTGCTTTTTCATTTGAAAATTTGAATAGATTTTTATGGGCTGTAAAATTACTAATAATTTTGATGGCGCCCTGATATAATTAAACCAAAACACCGTGCAAAACGTGATTTATTTCAGGTGTCGCTACCTGATTGATTATAAGCAAACTATCATTAAGTTAGCTTAGGAATAAAGTGTTAAAAACCTTTAACTTAACAAAAATTAAGTTTAAATTTGTGACCCCTTAAAAAACTGTTATCAAGAGGGAAAAATAAATAATTAGTTATGATAAAAAAGTTATCCTTAATCTCATTGTTTACGTTGCTTCCGGCCTCTTTTTATTTTGCACAGACTACGGTTTATGCGTACGTAAAAGATCAGGAAGGAAAACCAGTTGAGAATGCTCAGGTTGATCTGGGCGAATCTACAAACTCTTTAACCTCAGACAAAATCGGTTACTTTCAGTTTGTTGACCTGATGCCGGGACATTACCAAATTACGGTTTCAAAACAGAGTTTTGAGCCAAAAGTAATTGAATTTGATGTTGCCACAGAGGAGAAAAGAAAAGATTTAGGAGTTATAAGCTTAGCCGTTGGCACAATTTCTACCGCTGGGGTGATGGTTATCGACGATTCTGCGAGCGATGGCGACGAGGGTGGATCATCTATGCAGCCTACAATCGGGCTTCTTAATGCAGGCCGCGACATTTTCCAGAGCGTATCGGCGTTTGAGCTTGGTGCTTATTGGTTCAGACCGCGCGGCGTGGATAATAGATTTGAAGAAGTATTGTTCAACGGAATTCCAATGTCGAAAAACGATGACGGAAGGATAGATTTCAGCAACTGGGGCGGATTAAATGATGTTACCAGATATCCTTACGAGTCTGTAGATAACATTACGCCTTCAGAATATACATTTGGTAATTTAGGGGGTGTGGTATATTATAATACCCGTGCATCTTCATACAGAAAAGGGGTTTCACTCGCTTATTCTGCAACCAACAGAAGTTATAACAACAGAGTGATGGCCACCTACAATTCAGGTTTGTTAAGAAACGGTTGGGCATTCACTTTTTCAGGCAGTAGAAGATGGGCTGAAGAAGGCCAGATCGAAGGAACTTACCAGGATGCCTACGCATATTTCGGATCTATCGAAAAAAGATTCGGCGAAAATCATTCATTAAACCTTACCGCATTCGGTACGCCAACTTACAGAGCTTCTAACAGTCCGAATACACAGGAAGTGTACGACATTATGGGCAAAGATTATAACTCATACTGGGGATGGCAAGATGGCGAAAAAAGGAGTTCACGTGTAAGAAAAGTGTTTGAACCTATATTTCAATTGGCTCATTACTGGAAAGTTAATAAAAATTCAAACTTAAATACTACCGTTTCTTACCAGCAGGGTAGTGATGCACGAAGCAGACTCGACTGGTTCAGAGGTGCAGATCCGCATCCTCACTACTACCGAAAACTGCCTAGCTACGGTTTGAACACTGTAGAAGAATATAAAGCTATTGCGCAGATCGACTGGACAGACCTTTACTATCAGAACAGCAACGTTAATCCGGCAACCTATACGTTCGGCGACGAAAGTATTACAGGAAGAAGATCAATTTACAGCCTTGTAGAAGATGTAAACGAAGATAAAACCATCAACGTGGCTTCGCATTTTGATACAAAACTTCAGGAAAACTGGAAGCTCAACATCAATCTTAACTATCAAAATTTACAGTCGGATGTGTTCCGTAGAGTAAAAGATCTGCTTGGAGGCGATTTTGCATTCAACAGAAATGCTTTTGACGGCGACGCTTTCTATAATATTGATGATCCTAATTATATCGTGAAAGTGGGCGACAGAACCCAGTTTTCATACGATTTACTTAGAAGCACCTACTCGGCCAACGTTTCTACGGAAGTAGATTTCCCGAAATGGAATGTTGTGGCTTCACTTTTCTCTTCTTATTCAGAATCTCAGAGAGACGGCCATTTCAGAAGTGCACGATACGCTGATAATTCTAAAGGGAGAAGCGATATTTTCAGTGCTTTCGACGCGGGTGTAAAAGGAAAAGTAACCTACAAAATCAACGGAAAGAACTTCCTGGTTTACAACGGAGCGTTTTTCAGCCTTGCACCGACACTGAATGAAATTTATATTAACCCAAGAGCGGTTGATTACCTTACGCCGGGTGTTGATAACCAGATCATTAACTCAAATGATTTAAGCTATATTTTAAGAGGTCAGATCTTCAAAGTGAGACTTTCCGGTTACTACACAACGATCTCTAATGCAACTGAGATCTCCCGTTATTATGCAGATGTTGACGCAGGTTCAGGAACTTCTTTAAGTACTTTGGTGAATGAAGCGATGAGTGGAGCGGACAAAAGATATATGGGCGCGGAATTAGGCCTTGATGTGAAAATCACCCCCACGCTTAATGCCAATTTGGTAGGTAGCTACGGCGATTACGAATACACCAACAACCCTTCCGTATCAACTTTCGACGATTTAAATAACTTCAGAAACGAAGATTACTGGAGAGGAAAAGCAAATATCGAAGGATATAAAGTGGCAGGAACTCCACAGAAAGCGTTCTCAGCAGGTTTAAGATACAACTCACCGAAGTTTTGGTGGTTGGGTGTAACCGGAAACTATCTGATGGATCAGTACCTCGATTTTTCTGCTTTGAACAAAACACCAAGATTATATTACAACCCCGTAACTGGCGACAACTATGAAGGAGCAACTCCCGAAGTAATTGCTGCACTTACGGCGCAGAAGAAATTCGACGATCAGTTTATGCTTAATGCGAATGCCGGAAAGTCTTTCCTACTCGGGAAATACAGAATGGGTCTCAGTTTAAGTGTGAGCAACATCCTCAACAACAGAAACTATGTAACAGGAGGTTTCGAGCAGGGTAGAAATGTGAATTTCGTGAATGCGATTGAAGATGCTGAACGTGCGACCCCATTCTTTGGACCTAAACTTTGGTATGACCGCGGAACTCAGTTCTTTGCTAACGTTTATTTAAGATTCTAAAAAAAAATATAAAATAATATGAAAAATTATCTTTCATTCTTTAAAATATCATTTGTCATGTTTGCGTCGCTCGTCCTTACGGGTTGCGTGCACGATGACAAGTACAATGATCCCGACCTGACGAACTACGGGTGCGTAGAACTCGTAAAGACTAAAACGTTACAGGAAGTAAAAGCACTTTACACCGGTACGACCTATGTTTTCCCGGAAAACACAACCGACGTTATTGAAGGTTATGTTTCTTCAAGCGATGAAACCGGAAATATCTACAAAACTATTTACATCCAGGATGCACGCGAAAATCCTACACAGGGTTTTGTGATCAGTGTAGATGCTGTGAGTACGTACGCAAGATTTCCACAGGGCTCGAAAATTTTTATTAAACTGAACGGCCTTGCGATAGGAACCTATGGCGGCCTCGTGCAGTTAGGGGTAAAAGATCCTGCAGCCGGTGCGGCAACAAATGGTGTTGCACGTATACCGGAGAAGATGATTCCGACCAACATCTTTAAATCCTGTGAAGCAGCAGCGCCAATTGTACCGAAAGTAATGACGCTTGCCGACATGAATGCATCCAATGATAAATATTTAGGCTGTCTGATTCAGATTCCTAATGCTGAATTCGATGTAAAAGCCCTTTGTTCAGTTTTCGCGCCTGCGGGCACAAGCGTAGACCGACAGTTGAACGACCCTACTACTTCTGCTACCACTAGAGTGGTTAGAAACAGTGGTTTCGCTTCATTTGCAAATCAGATGTTGCCTGCGGGAAGAGGAACTTTCATCGGTATCTTCAGTAAGTTCAACGCGAGTTATCAGATGTACATCAACAAACTTGCTGACCTTGCGGACATGAGGAATTTCCCAAGGAAAGATGGCATCACTAGCGATCCGTGTGTACTGAATGAATCAGCGCTTACGGTTAAAACCGTAGCAGAAGTGAAACAGCTTTACACTGGCGCCTTAGGTCAGATCAACGGAGATTACCTGTTAAAAGCGAAGGTAACGGCGAATGATGAAACCGGTAACCTCTTCAAATATATCTATGTTGAAGACGCAACCGGAGCAATCCGTATTAATATCAACAAAAACGACCTTTTCCAGGATGAAAGATTCAAAGTTGGAAAAGAGCTTTATATTAAACTTAAAGGATTGTACACCGGTGCTAATGCGGGCGAAATTCAGTTAGGCGTTCCGTTTAACGGAAACATCGGGCAGGTTCTTGAAGTGGATGTTTACAAGCATTTCTTCGACAGCAAAAAACCGGCTACGGCGGTTGTTCCTACAGAAAGAACCATCACTCAATTGACTACTGCTGATGTTGGAAGATGGGTGAAGATTAAAAATGTGCAGTTCGCTGACGCAGATTTAGGCAAGCCTTATGCTTCCGGATCACCTACAAACCGTAACATCGAAGATTGCCAGGGCAACAAAATAATCCTTAGAACCAGCCATTTCGCGACTTTCGCAGGTGCTGAGATCGATGGTGGCAAAGGCGATCTGTATGCAATTGTAAGCATCTTTAACGGTGTTTATCAGTTATGGATTCCTTTTCAGTATAATGCAGATTTCGACGATCCGCGCTGCGATGGTACTGTGCCGGCTACTTTCACTTCCATTTTTACTGATGGTTTCGATACGCTAGCTAACTGGACAGCTGTTAACGTGGCAGGTACTCAGGTTTGGGCCACCACAACATTTGGTAACCCAAGACCGAGCGCCATTATGGATGGTAACCGAGTTGTAAACGAAGATTGGTTGGTTTCCAAAAAAATCACCATCACAGGATTTACTGATGCTTATGTATCTTTCGAAACCGACGGACGTTTCACAGGTAACCCGCTTGAACTTTATGTTACAGAAAATTACACCGGTACCGTGGGAACAACAAGCTGGACTAAACTAAACGCCGCACTTGACACTGACCTTAACGGATTCTCAGGGTTCGTAGGATCAGGTCGCGTGAGTCTGAAAAGCTATCTTAACAAAGAAGTGGTATTTGCCTTCAAATATACTTCTGTTGCAGGTTCATCCACCACTTGGGAAGTAGATAACTTCGCAGTGAAAGGTTCAAAATAATCAGATTTAAATATCAAATTAAAAGGGTTGCAGTTTTGCAGCCCTTTTTTTTGCGAACAGATGTATAGCAGCGGAAGACTAGAGCATTTTTTTAATGGGCTCTCCGCTTGTGTACAGTATTCAATTCACGCAGATATGGAATCTTTTTGAAGGTTTGGTTTTAATGCAGCGTTTGCATTTAGGACACAAAAAAAGAGCTCCCAAAGGAACTCTTCTATTTATCTCTTATCTGTTATGCTTTTTTAAAAGCTTACCTCATTCACCTCTTTTCCGCGCTGGAAATTCATTGTTTTCTGGTTGCCTTTGTAGGCGATATTTACAAGATTAAACTGCTTTGGGAAGGTGCTGAGTAAAATGGTGTTTTTAATTTTTATCGTGTTCACATCGGTAACTCCCCCTGCTTCAAAATAAACCCATGTCGATTCACCATTTACCTGGCTTCCGGTGAAGGTGAGTGTTTTTGAACCTCCGTTTATAAACAGATCAAAGTTATTATTTACGTATTTTTTCACTTCTGCTTCAAAACCGGTGGTATTCGGGTTTATTTTAATCGCATCGGAAATATGCTGCGTATTCAGTTTAGTGGTGAATTTTAGTGTTTTGCTTCCTTCTACATAATCAACCTTCGTCATTGAGGAGTAAAAATCGGCAGCCCCAAAACTCATAATGACCATCAATAGGAGGAATGCCGGTATATGTAGAAATTTTTTCATTTTATGTATCATGATAGTTGTTCGGCTCAAATATAATGCCAATTAAAAGTTCACGTTAACCGTGTATTTATCGTAAAAAGCTTTAATGTGAGCAACAGCGTCGTCCGCGGTATCTACGATTCTGTAAAGCTTAAGATCTGCTTCAGAAATCATTCCGGTTTTAAGGAGTGTTTTCTGAAACCATTCGAGCAGACCACTCCAGAATTCAGTGCCAACAAGCACGATCGGAAACTTCCCGATTTTGTTGGTCTGAATAAGCGTAATTGCCTCGGTAAGTTCGTCTAAAGTTCCGAAACCGCCAGGCATCACGATAAATCCCTGAGAATATTTCACGAACATCACTTTCCTCACGAAGAAATAATCGAAATCCATGTTAAATCCTTTGTCGATATACGGATTGAAGTGCTGCTCAAAAGGCAGTTCGATGTTGAGCCCGATGGATTTACCGCCGCCGTTTCTGGCGCCTTTGTTGCCGGCTTCCATAATTCCGGGGCCACCGCCTGTGATCACTCCGAAACCGATATCGGTAATTTTTTCGGCGATTTCAACGGCCATTTCGTAATAAGGATCTTCGGGTTTCAACCGCGCAGAACCAAAAATAGAGACGCAGGGACCAATTTTCGCGAGCTTTTCATACCCGTCCACAAATTCAGCCATGATTTTAAAAACCATCCAGCTGTCTTTGGTAATCGTGGCATCCCAGGTCTGCTCAGTGAATGAGCGCTGAACTTTTTGGTCAATTTCAAACTCGTCTCCGGCCGCCTCGTGCGTCGTGCCTTTGCCTCTCGGTATCTTACTCATGTTGATTTGTCATTTAAATAGTTTTTCAGCTTCCAGCACCGATTCCGGTCTTCCGACATCGATCAGTTTTGCGTGATGTTCATAACCGCGAATCTGCTCAGTCTGCATCAGATCCAGATATTCTTCCATGATCGAAAACTTGCCTGTCCGTGTGATTTTATTAAATATTACAGGATTAATGCAGTGTATTCCACTGAAAGCTAGTGGTTTCAGGTTTTCATCTGAATCTGCCAACTTTTTTTCGCCGGTATCAGAATTCAGCCAGCCGCGTAAAATCATATCAGAATTGAACAGTAATTTTCTTGAACTTTTCCGCTCCGAAACCGCTAAAGTAGCGAAAGCTTTGTTCTTCTGATGATAGCTGATGAATTCGTTAAGGTTTAGATCGGTTAAGATATCAGCATTAAGGATCAGAAAATCTTCGCCATGATCCAGAAACTTCCTTGCAAAAACCAGTCCGCCACCCGTTTCAAGCAGTTCGTCTTTCTCGTCTGAAATTTCAATATTTGCGCCGAAATTGTTTGCCTTGTCTAAAAATTCTCTGATTTGAGAGCCGAAATGGTGAATGTTGATCACAAAATCGTTGATGCCGAAACTCTGCACATATTGGATGTTGCGTTCAAGAAGAGGTACGCCGTTTACAGTCGCCATCGCTTTCGGATGATGATCTGTAAAAGGCTTAAGACGGGTTCCTTTGCCCGCGGCAAAAATTAAAGCTTTCATCGGATACTTTTTTACTCTGAGGGATTTCTTACTTAGGCGAAAGCCCTGTTAAGTTGGGGTTGCTCATCGTGCTGAAGCAATACCGTTGCCTGGGGATAAGTTTCACGGATGTAAGCGGCAATTTTTTCGGCACAGTAAACCGATCGGTGCTGTCCGCCGGTACAGCCGAAACTGATTTGGAGGTTTTCGAAGTTGCGTCCGAGATAGTTTTCGATGTTGATCGAGACGATCTGTTTCACGAGTTCGAGAAATTTGGGCATGTCGGTTTGCGATTCGAGGAACTCCTTTACAGGAAGGTCGCAGCCGGTTTGTGCTTTATATTCTTCAATGCGGCCTGGATTAAGGATTCCGCGGCAATCAAAAGTAAATCCGCCGCCGTTTCCGCTTGGATCAGCGGGTATTCCGCCTTTTTTATATGAAAAACTGTGTATTTCTATTGTTAGACTCATGTTTGTATATTTATTTTGAACCGTTTAGATGCTTTATTGCTGCGGATATTTAACCATTAAGGAATTAAGTAAGATTAAGATTAATTCGGCAACAACGTAAAATATTCGTTTACAAGCGGTTTCATTGATTTTATAATATTGTCTGTATTAAAGTTAATTAATAAGCCTTGAGGTTTCTCAAGGAGTTTCATATATGTTAGAAGTTGTGCCTGATGCACGGGTTTTAGTTCGTCAACCGTCTTAAGCTCAACTATAACCAAATCGTTGACGAGTAAATCGAGCCTCAAATTATTTTCAATTAATAATCCGTCATAAACAATATTGGCCACCACTTGCTGTGCAACCGAATAGCCGTTTCTTTCAAGTTCATATTTGAGGCAAGTTTCGTAAATACTTTCCAAAAGTCCAGGCCCAAGGTTTTTATGAACTTTAATCGCCAAGCCCGTAATATCGTAAGACAACTGCGTCGCATATTTTTTGGTAACTAACATTATTGCTGTGTTAACTCTCTTAATTTCTTATTGGTTAAAAACAATTCCAACAAGCAGACCTATTAGTGAGATGCAAATCTTTCAATTTTTTGCCCAACTATATCAGATTTAAGCGCTGATATCAATTTTGCTAATTCCGGATATTCCTTCATATCCTCCCAATTCTGCGCAAAGGAATTTAAATTTTCTATGCCTTTTTCCAGGCTCGACAAAAAATGCTCTTTCTTCTGAATCAGTCCTCTAAACCCGTACGCTCCGAGAACCTGAAGATAGCGGATCAGCTGAAGCGGTTCCACCGAGTGTTTTAGTTGAGCAATTTCAGCCTCATCCTCCCAGAGGGACAGATAATAGCCGAGCATTTCTTCTTTAAATTCTTTCGGGAAATTGGCCTTAGCCTGAAACAGAAACGAGACCACATCGTACATCAAAGGCCCCTGCATGGCAGACTGGTAATCGATAAAGAAAACTTCATCGCGTTCATTCACTATAATATTGCGCGACTGAAAATCGCGGATCATCAGGCCTTGTGGCCCGAGGTCTTCAAGCAGTTCTGTAAGTTTGCGGAATTCTTTCAGCAACGACGATTTATGATATGGAATCTCGAGTACGTCCGCCACAAAGCTCTTAAAATAAAAAAGGTCGTTGGTAATCGGCAGGCTGTCGTATTTTTCGTACTCAAATGTTTTTGTGTAGTCAACCCCGGTCTGGGTTTTACGCTGAAGTTCAGCCAGCTTTTTGAGGGTCTGTTTAACCAAAGCTTCTGTTCGGGCGTTAATGCCGTCATCTGCAATGATTTCGGAGAGCGTCTGCGCACCCAGAAATTCCTGAACATACATTTTTCGGTCGTTAGAAATTTTTAAAATTTCTGGGGTGTTAAAATTTAAAGCTGAGAACAGAGTAGAAAAATAGAAGAAACTTTCGTTTTCTGCGACGTTCCCATTAGAGGTAATGATGTATTTTTTATCGGTAGTCTGCCCCACGAAATTCTTTCGCGCCGAACCGCTTTGGGCTAATAAAACAAGATCCTGCACCGGCTCCCCAATAAACTCCCCGAAAAATAATTGTGCTTTGTCAATCCCCATACTTTTACAAATATACTGAAATAAGAATTTTTGAAAACATTATATTTGCATTATGTTCAACGACTTTAAGCCTGTACTAAAGATTTTGCTGCGTTTCGTAGTGATTTATGTGCTGCTTGTATTGGGCTATCAGTTTTATCTTAATTTTTACGAAAATTCCGGTTTGGACCCAATTTCGGTTTGGGTTGCAGACCAGACGGTTTTTATTCAGAACAGTTTCAATTATCCTTCGCAAATGGTGCCCGGCACGCCTGAGCAGCAGACATCCTGGTTTTATGTGAGCGGAAAATACGTATCGCGGATGGTTGAAGGCTGCAACGCTGTCTCGGTGATGATTCTGTTTTTAGCATTTATTTTGGCATTTTACCAGGGCACTAAAACGTTTATTTTTGCAGCTGCTGGATTGGTTTTTCTGCACATCATCAATGTATTCCGGATTGCGGGGCTGAATATTCTTTTGGTTGAACTTCCGCAATACTCCAAAATCGGACACGATTATTTTTTTCCCGCGATAATTTATGGAAGCGTCGTGATTTTCTGGCTGGTCTGGATTAATTATTTTGCCTTAAAAGTTCCCCGAAATGAAACTGCTTAACTGGCTCGCTGTTTTTGCGGGAATTCTCGGACTGATCGGCGTTCGCATGGCTGAAGACGCAATTTTCTATGATCCTTTTCTGAAATTTTTCCGTGCTGCCGACGACCGCGCGGTTTTTCCTGATTTTGAATGGGCGAACTTGGTGATCAGTTATATCTTCCGGTTTTCGCTTAATCTCCTTTTTTCACTTATCGTAGTGCATTTTATTTTTAAAAATAAAAGGTGGACCATACAGGCGGCAGTGCTAATACTGATGGTATTTGCGATTACGCTTCCGGTTTATCTTTACTGCGTCTATACCAGGTTCGAAATTGGCTATCTTTTCTCATTTTATATGAGGCGGTTTGTTATTCAGCCGCTTATTCTGCTGCTGATCATCCCACTTTTTTACTATCGGAAAAAAATGACCGGCGCTTAAAATCAGGTGTTGACGTCGTGTTTTTGGACTTGAGAAATTGTTTTTTCATTCCACTCAATTCTCTTTTTAAATGCATTTTGCCGAACTTTGCATTCCCACAATTCGCATATCTCGCATGAAAAAGGTTTGCAGTCGTCGAGATGAAAATTAAATTCCACTTCACGATCGGTATTATCGCCGATCAGCTTATACACTTCTTCCATTTCGGCATGTGCTGTCCTGAGTTCGAAATACCAGGGTAACGTAAGATGCGCGTCGATGTGCAGTACACTTCCGTGCTGTTGGATGCGTACATTGTGGATGTCGACCCATTCACGCTGGCGCTTTTCATTTAAAAATTTAGATAGTTTCACGAGCATTCTCGGGTCTGCTTCATCCATAATTCCGCTCAGTGATTTGCGGATAATCTTGTAACCCACAAACATGATGTAGCCACCAAAAAGCATTGCGACCAAAGCATCGATCCAGTAGAGATCGGTAAAATATACCAAAATCATACTCACTACAACACCTACGGTCGTAAAGGTATCGCTTTGCAGATGTTTGCCGGAACTTTGCAAAACCAGCGAATTCTCCTGGATGCCTTTCTGGTAAGAGATGTAGCCCATCAGATAATTAATTCCTGCGGTTACAGCCACGATGAGCATTCCCCAATCGAGCTGCTTGGGGACGTTACCGTGCAGCAGCGAGTCTGCGGCTTGCACAATGATGATGACGCCTGCAAATATAATCAGCGCGCCTTCCACACCGGAAGTAACAAATTCAGCCTTGCCGTGGCCGTAAGGATGATCTGTATCTTTTGGTTTTGACGCAACATACAGCGAGTAAAGCCCGAGGAATCCCGCCACGATGTTCACAATACTTTCCATCGCATCCGAAAAGACCGCGTCGGAGTCTGTTAGGTGCCAGGCGATGAGTTTAGCCACGAAAAGCACAATCCCAACGATCGCCACGCGGCGCTGAAAAGCAAAATTAGTTCGGGTTGAAGTTGCTGTTTCTGACATTTGAGTTTGATTGTATTAATTACTTTTGTTCGAGTAGCCTAATAAATAAAAAATGCTCACTTTATGTGAGCATTTGGTTTAAACCAGTTTGTGTTCTACGAGATACTCCGCGATCTGCACCGCGTTGGTGGCGGCTCCTTTTCGCAGATTGTCTGCTACAATCCACATGTTAAGCGTGTTTGGCTGCGAAAGATCTTTTCGGATTCTGCCCACTAAAACCTCGTCTTTTCCTTCGGAATACAGCGGCATCGGGTAAATGCTGTTCGCAACATCATCCATCACGGTAACACCCGGAGTTTCGGATAAGAGCTTGCGGAGTTCATCCAGGTCGAATTCATTTTCGAACTCGATATTTACGCTTTCGGAATGTCCGCCCTGTACTGGAACGCGCACTGCGGTAGCCGTTAAGTTAAAAGTGTCGTCACCGAGTATTTTTTTGGGCTCGGTCATCAGTTTAATTTCTTCTTTTGTATAATCGTCTTCAGCAAAAACATCGCACTGCGGAAGTGCATTCTTGAAGATTTCGTAAGGATAAACCTTCTCTGCACCGCTGTTTCCGGCAATTTCGGCATTTAGCTGATCTACCGCGTTTTTTCCGGTCCCGGTTACTGACTGGTAGGTGGAAACCACGACTCTTTTTAAATTATATTTCAAATTTAATGGGTGCAGCACCATCACCAGCTGAATAGTGGAGCAGTTGGGGTTGGCAATGATTTTATCAGCGGCAGTGAGTTGGTCTGCATTGATTTCGGGAACAACAAGTTTATTTTCCGGCTTCATCCTGAAGGCAGAGGAATTGTCGATCACCGTAGTTCCAGCCGCTGCAAACTGCGGCGCAAATTCTAAAGAAGTTGTTCCTCCAGCGGAAAAAAGAGCGATTTCGGGTTTCATTTCAATGGCAGTCTGCATCGAAACGATATCGTATTCCTGCCCTTTAAAGCTGATTTTCTTGCCTACCGATTTTTCTGACGCCACCGGAATAAGTTCTGTTACGGGAAAATTTCGTTCCTCCAGAACTTTCAACATCACCTGGCCGACCATCCCGGTCGCGCCTACAACTGCTATTTTCATTAAATTAATTTGAAGAAGATAATTAGAAGAGATTTAAGCGCCGAAAAGTCTGCTCCACTGAAACGCCCAAAGCATCAAAGCAAGCGCTATAACGGCCATTATTACCCAGCTCATCTGGATTTTATCGTTGGTTTTGAATTTTTTGTTCAGAATGGTAAGTAATACGGCAGATACAATCATCGCAAACGGATGCTCAACATAGGTATTTCTTGCAACGGAATCTTTCATCAGAATGCCTGCTTCTGTTGCAGCCTTGAAACCCGGTGAAAAAAAGAACAGCATGATAAGGCCGATCAGCGCCTGGGTATGGAAGAAAATCATGGTGAAAAGCGTTGATTTTCTCAAAAGCTTTGTAATCTTCCCCGAATAGCCAAACATTGTCATCACTAAGGCTACGACGAAAACGGCAATTGCAAGTAAAATTAAATAAGCAAACCCGCGGTGCGCCTGAAGCATAATGTTGTAATCCATAATAGTAGTTTTTTGTTAGCCGCAAAGATAAAAAAATCCCGGCGGATTGCCGGGATTTATAAAAATCTGTTCTGAAGATGTTTTTAGAAAGAATATTTCATCCCAAACATTGCAGACCATGTAGTGAACCTTGAACTTGCAGGTCTGTATGGTGCTTTAACCAGTGTGCTGCCGTCTCTCTGCATTTGGAAAGATGGGTCTGGTGAAAGGGCTCCGGCACGTGAAAGTACCGCTGCTCCATAAGAACTTACTGTGTTATCCTGGATTCCCCACTCAGAGTTGATCAGGTTACCGAAGTTTAACACGTCTAGTGTTAACTGCACTTTGTCACCTTTCTGTACCATGTTGGTAAACAGGTTCTGAGCAATACGTACATCAACACGGTTCAGCCATGGAAGAAGAAACTCATTTCTTGGCAGGATCTGTCCTCTGTACTTTTCGAGTCCGTTATCAGCAATAAACTGGTCGAACGCCTCTCTTTGTTGCTGTGCGGTAAACAGTGTTGTAACGTTAGCCCCACTTCCAGTTGTAATATTGGTGAATTTCATATCCGCAGTGTTAACCGGGATGTAGATCAGGTCGTTTGAAAGACCGTCACCATTTACGTCATTGGAGTAGTAGTATGAAAATCTACCCTGATGTGCACCTGAATAGTAGGCACCAATGGTAGTTCCCGTTTGCTTGATATCATAAGTAACGTTAGCTACTACACGGTGCGGAACCGCGAAGTTAGAGATGCTGAGGAAATCCTGATTCGGAGAATCGATTACCGGCGACGCTAACCAAGACGATGAAGCACTTGATCCTGAGTTAGAAGAAACTTCTTCAGCCTCAGAATAGGTGTAGAATACAGAACCTGAAAGTCCGTTCCAAGGTCTTAAGTTCGCTCCAACGGTTGCAGAAAATGCATATCCTTTACTTTCTGTATTCGTAAGAATTGTCGCGTTGTTAGCGCCAATTGCTGTGTTATACTGGTAAGAAGCTGCGTTAGGGTAGTAGGCACGCGGTGCGTATGTCATTGTAGCGTCAGACGGTTTTCTGTTCGCTCCGTACTGGAATACTGCGTTCACATCTTTGGTGTATAGAATGTCTGATGTAAGGGTAAGCAAAGTATTAGGAATTCTATAGTCGATCCCTAAACTCGATCTCCATACAGATGGCATTTTAAAGTTTCTGTCTACCAGTGCGAAAGTGTTTGGTGCACCTGCGTTTGGATTCTGGATAAACACGTTTTCTGCACCTGCAGGCACATTATTCAAATGGTAATAAATATCCTGTGGCTGGAAGGTAACATTGTTGATCCAACCTGCAACCTGTGAATAAGAAGTAGGCTCTACAGTATTCTGAAGAACACCTGCGTTAGTTGGCATGTTGGTTAACCATACAAAAGGAATACGGCCTGAGAAAATACCGCTACCTCCACGGATGGTAAGTGTACGGTCTCCCATTACATCATAGTTAAACCCTAATCTTGGCGACAGCATTACTTTAGAATCCGGCCATTCACCACTTGAGTAGTTGATCGGGTTGCCATCCTGTCCTCTAAGTACTAAAGCATCAATCGATGGGTTAGCAGTAAGGTCGTTAAGATAGAAAGGTAATTCTGCACGCAGACCTACTGTAAAGTTGAATCTGTCGGTAAGAGCTACTCTGTCCTGTACATATGCAGATCCTAATCCGAAGTTCACTCTGGAATAGGTGTCCTGTCCTTCGTATGGATACGTGATTCCGAACATGATAGGAGCAACCTCATTTGCCGTTCCTGTTGAAAGGAAGTCTGCAACTGAAGCATAACGGTAATAACCGGTTCCCATTCTGGTATATGAGTTACCGAACTTCTGCACTTCATATGCAAGACCACCGGTTAAGGTGTGTTTGCCTACGTTGTAAGTTAAGTTGTTGGTAATAGAGAAGTTATCATTTATTACGTCGTTCAGGTAAGAGAACAGCTCCGTACCGAAACTGATGTAGTTACCACCAGTTGCTGAACCATCCCAGATGTCTACAAACGGGAACAAAGTATCAGAAGGCGTTGATCTTAAATCCTGAATTTTAGAGTAAGTGAATAATAATTTATTCGAAAGACTTGAATTAAATGTAGAGTTAAGTTCCGCTGTTAAAGACTGAACTTTATTTTCTACCGCGAAGTTTCCGTTTTCGAAAGTCATTGCACGGTCACTTACTCTTCCCCATGTTGATCTTGGTGAAGGTCCTGAAGAAGCGTTAGCTACCTGCATTGAGTTTCCGTTAAGAATGTTGTAACGGATCGCGAATTTATGCTGGTCATTGATGTTCCAGTCTAAACGTGCGAGGAATTTATCTCCCTGCTGCACAGCTTCATCTGCATAACCCTGATATCTTCCCGGATCGTAGCCCCATCTGTTGATCAGGTGGTTTTTTACCGCGATAAGATCAGATTCTCTTACTCTTGTGATGTTGTTCGCAGGATCAGAAATTCCGTCTTGCGAAGCTCTCCAAAGATTTGCTCCGGAAGCATTTGCACCGGTAGCAGTTTCTCTTTCGGCACTTACGAAGAAGAACAATTTATTCTGAATGATGGGTCCGCCAACCGTAAATCCGTTGGTCATCTGCCCGCCGGAAACTTTCTGAATATCGTTGCCATTGATCTTCCAACCGTTAAGTTCCTTTCCGTTGTAATAACCGTAAAGTGATCCGTGGAAGGTATTTGTACCAGATTTTGTTACGGCGTTAATACCTGCGCCCGTAAAACCGGACTGGGTAACGTCGAATGGTGCAATATTCACAGAAATTTCCTGAATTGCATCAAGCGAAATCGGCTGAGAGTTGCCTCCCGGAAGTGGGTTGGAGCTTAATCCGAAACCATTATTAAAGTTTGCTCCGTCAATCTGAAGGTTGTTGTAACGGGCATCACGGCCCGCGAAAGAGTTTCCGCTCGCCTGTGGAGTTAATCTGGTAAACTCGGTGATGCTTCTGCTTGCCTGTGGCAAATCCTGAATCTGCTTTAAACCAACATTAGTAGCAGCACCGGTTTTGTTTACGTTTGTACCTCTTGCAGCAGTTAAAACCACTTCTGCAATATTTTCAGTCTTTTCACCAAAAACAGGGTTAACGGTGAACGGCTGTCCAAGTTCTAAATATACATCTTCGTATACGATAGGCTGCTCAGTACCGGTAGTAACTTCTACGCGGTAAGGACCGCCTACACGCATGTTCGGAAGGTTGAATGCGCCGGAAGCGTTCGCGGATGCACTGTACACGGTACCGGAAGGCAGGTGAGTAGCAGTAATTCTGGCTCCGGACGTTTTGCCATCACGGGTGGTCACAATACCGCTCATGTTACTTGTGGTAACCTGAGCCTGTACGTTTCCGTAGCCTGCAAAAGCAATTGCCGCGATAAGAACAGTTTTCTTGAATGGTTTCAAATTCATTTCAACTAAATTTTGATTAATTTAAATAATATTTTTTGCAAAAATGAACAAAAAAAACGTAACAGTTATTAACGAAACGTTAAATTTTAAAATTATGTTAATTTGAGCTCTAATAGACGCAAAATCAATTATTTATAAATTCATTAGATTGGCTTGATGCAACGATTTCCATTATTCGATTAATAATTAAAATCCCCAAAATCTGCATTGGCATCATATTATTGTGCTGCTTTGAGGCTGAGATCAATATTTGCCGCCGAATGGGTAAGCGCTCCCGCCGAGATATAATCTACCCCTGTTTGCGCAATACTTTTTAGCATATCACGGGTTATTCCGCCCGATGCTTCGCTTTCGCAGCGGCCGCCGATAAGCTCTACGGCTTTCTGCATGGTCGGTACATCCATATTATCGAGCATAATACGGTCAACGCCAGCTTTTAAAGCTTGTTCCACCTCATCGAGGTTTCGGGTTTCGACTTCAATTTTGAGTTTCTTTTTGTTGTCTTTGCTGTATTCCTTCGCCATTTTCACGGCATTGGCGATGCTTCCGTTATAATCGATGTGGTTATCTTTTAACATCATCATATCATACAAACCGAAACGGTGGTTGGTTCCGCCACCAATGGCTACGGCCCATTTTTCGCAAATCCTGAAATTCGGCGTCGTTTTCCGCGTATCGAGCAGTTTTGTTTTAGTTCCCAAAAGCCGCGAGTCCCAGTCATGCGTCAGTGTAGCAATTCCGCTCATGCGCTGCATGCAGTTCAACACCAGTCTTTCGGTTGATAAGATTGAACGGGCGCTTCCGGTTACATAAAAAGCGATGTCGCCCACTTTGGCAGATTGGCCGTCTTTAATCAGAACTTCCATCTTCAGATCTTTGTCGAAGTGATTAAAAATCATTTCCGCCATTTCCGCACCCGCCAGGATGCAGTCTTCCTTCACCAGAAGTTTAGCTTTCTGCTCAAGATCTTTCGGAATTGTGGCCAGCGTGGAATGATCTCCTTCCTGAATGTCTTCAGCAAGCGCGTTTTTTATGAATTGTTTTAAGGCTTTGTCGGTAACGTAAGAAGGTCTTTTCATAGAATAGGTTTTAAATCATAAATGATTGTCTGGTTAAAGCTTTTCGACAGGTTTAAAGTTTCGGCTCCACTCACTCCACGAACCTACGTACAGCTTCGGGATGCTTAGCCCTGCGTAGTGCATCGCGAGCAAAGTGTGGCATGCTGTTACACCCGATCCGCAATGCACCGCAATGTTTTCAGTCAAATGATCGCCCAGAATTTCCGTGAAATACGCTTTTAAAACTTCGGGGTTTTTAAATTTTCCGTCTCCGTCGAGATTATTTTTCAATGGTAAATTTATCGCACTTGGAATATGGCCGGCTACAAGATCTATCGGTTCCGTTTCTCCGCGGTAACGCTCATTTTCGCGTACATCGATGATGAGAGCCTCACTGTTTTTTGAAAAAGCGTCAACTCCACCGAGATCGATTGTAGGTAAACTCCAGGTTTTAAGCGCTGGCAATTCGGTGTCTGCGACTTTGGGGATTTCAGCATTTACAGTAATGCCATGTTTTATCGCTTCCGGCAGCCCGCCATTCAGAACCTGAACTTTCGTATAGCCCGCCGCGCGAAGCATCCACCAGAATCTTGCCGCCGCATTGGCCGCGTTTTTATCGTCATACACAATCACGTGGGATTCACGCCTGATTCCAAGCCGCGCCAGCAACGCTGCAAATTTATCAAGAGAGGGCAACGGATGTCTTCCCCCGTTTTTGGCGTCCGCAGGAACTTCCGCTAAATCTTCGTTGAGATCTACGTAATGCGATCCCGAAATATGTTCTTTGACATATCTTTCGCGCGCCTCGGTACCACTTCCCGCATCTGCGATTACTAAATTTTTAGTCCCGATTAAATCTGCGAGCCCCTGTGCTGAAATGATAGGCGAAATATCCATCGTTTATTGTAAATCTTTATTAAAAAATGCACCTTTATTCTGTTTCATCGCCAGCGAATGTTTGATGATCAGATAGGAAACATTCACCAGATTTCGGAGTTCCGAAAGTTGGGGCGACATGATAGAGTAGCTGTAGAGTTCGTTCACGGCCTCGAAGATTTCGCGCTGTTTTTTGCGGGCAAGTTCAAGTCTTTCGTTGCTGCGCACAATACTCACAAGATCACTCATCATTTCCTGCAAATGCCGTCGGAAATAAGAAATCATCACCATTTCGTCCATCATCTTCATGCCTTCCTCATTCCATTCAGGCACCGCTTTCAGATCGGTAAAATTAAAATCGTTAGCCTGCAGAAGTTCAACAGTTCTTAATGCGGCGTTATGACCAAAAACAAGTCCTTCGAGTAATGAATTGGAAGCCAATCGGTTAGCACCGTGTAAGCCTGAATTGGTGCATTCGCCCACTGCGAACAGATTTTTAATTGAACTTTGGCCGTTCATATCCGTTTCTATGCCGCCCATCAGATAATGACACGCAGGAACGACCGGTATCAGCTGCTGAAAAGGATCAATGCCTTCGCTCAGACATTTTTGGTAAATATTCGGAAAGTGTTCTTTGAATTTTTCGTGATCCATATCGCGGCAGTCGAGGCCCACATAATCGTCACCTGAAATTTTCAGTTCGTTATCAATGGCGCGTGCAACGATGTCGCGGGAAGCCAGTTCTTCGCGTTCATCGTATTTATGCATGAATTTTTCACCGTTTTTTGTGCGGAGTTTAGCGCCGTCCCCGCGAAGTGCTTCAGAAATAAGAAACAACATTCCGTCCCTTTTGGAGTAGAGCGCAGTGGGATGAAACTGGTAATACTGCATGTTCGAAACCTTCCCACGCGCACGGTGCACAAAAGCAATTCCGTCACCAGTCGCAATCACGGGATTGGTGGTGTTTTTATAAACATGCCCGGCGCCGCCGGTTGCCACCATCGTAATCTTGGCCGTGATTTTCTTTATTTTTTTGTTCTTCTCATCGAGGACGTACGCACCGTAACACGAAATATCACCGGTGTTAAGTTCTTTTCCCGGAACATGGTGCTGCGTGATGAGATCGATGACGTAATGATGCGACAACATCTCTATTTTAGACGATTTATTTACGGTTTCGAGCAATGCGCGCTCAATCTCAGAGCCTGTAATGTCTTTATGGTGAACGATGCGGTTTTCGGTATGTCCGCCTTCGCGTCCAAGTTTGAAATCGCCGTCTTTTTCCATATCGAAATTGGTGCCCCAATCCACGAGTTCTTTAAAGCGGGCCGGGCCTTCCTTAATCACCATTTCTACCACATCGCGCTTGTTTTCGCCGTCGCCCGCACGCATGGTGTCATCAATATGTTTGTGGAAACCGTCATTACTGAAATCCGTTACTACCGCCAGCCCGCCCTGCGCATATTTGGTATTGCTTTCGTCTTCATCGGCTTTTGTGACGATGACGATTTGGGCGTCGGGCATTTTTTCAGCTATTTTTATCGCGTAAGAAAGCCCCGAAATTCCGGAACCAATGACGAGAACGTCTGCTTTAATCATAAAATTATAAAAACTTAAATAGTTTGTCCTGAGGCTTGCGCACTTTCTTCAGATGCTGGAAGGCGTCGTCTTCGGCTCTGTAACCTAATGCAAGCGTCACTGCTACACTTTCCTTCTCGGTATCAACCGCCAGAATTTCCTCGATGATGTCTTTTTTAAATCCTTCCATCGGGCACGAGTCCACCTGTTCGAGAGCGGCAGCAAACATCAGGTTTCCAAGCACGATATACGCTTGCTTTTCGGCCCAGCTCGCGACTTCATTCTGTGAAGGACTGTTGGTGTAACTTTCAATATTGCGACGGAAAAGGTCGAGGCTTTCGAGCGGGATTTCCCGAACTTCGGAGATATGCCGGAAATATCCGTCAACATAACTGTCGTCCACGTTCTTTTTGGAGGTAATAACAATAAGGTGCGAACATGTGGTGATTTGCGACGGATTGTGGAAGGACGGAATAAGCTTTTGTTTCATCTCATCACTCTCCACCACAATGATCTTGTAAGGCTGAAGACCCATTGAACTTGCTGAAAGTTTGCCGGCTTCCAGAATGTTACCCAATTTTTCGCCTGAAACTTTTTTGTCGCGGTCGAATTTTTTTACCGAGTATCGTTGGTTAAGGGCTTCAATGTAATTCATTGAACAAATATAGCAAAACTAGAAAAGGTGAAAGTTGCTTTTTGGTTGCCGTTTAAATTTTTTAACCTAGAAAAGCCCGCCATTTTTTTGATCTTCAAAATACTGATCAGTTTCAAGTTTGCCAGATTGTGCCGCTTTCACTGCAAGCTGATCACAGATTTCGTTTTCGGGATGCCCGGCGTGACCTTTGATCCAATGAAAAGTCGTCTTATGCGTCGCCAGCAGTGGAACCATGCGTCGCCACAGATCCGGATTTTTTACGTTTTTATAACCTTTTTTAATCCAGCCAAGCAGCCATTTTTTGTTGATGGCATCCGAAACATATTTGCTGTCGGTATAAATATGGATGTCATTATCCGGTGATTTAAGTTTTTCGAGCGCGACGATTACCGCGAGCAATTCCATGCGGTTATTGGTGGTAAGCCGAAAGCCTTTCGAAAAGTGTTTTTCGTAATTTTTTTCAGGAACTTTCATCACAATTCCGTAGCCGCCTTTGCCGGGGTTGCCGCTGCAGGCACCGTCGGTATAGATTTCGATTCGTAAGCTCATGTTTAAAAGTCGAACTCGTCATCATCATCCAGGTCGTTCATCGAAGAACCTGAAACATTCTGATTGCCGGGTAAATCGAAAGCTGCACCCGGATCGATGGTTGCTTTAATTTTCTCAAAGCCGCCCGGTGCGTCCATGGCACCGAAGTTCGATGGCTGATAGCCGTTTCCGTGCTGGTTTCCGAATAAATCAAGGTCAGCAAATTTGGCGATGTTTTTAAAAAACGACATCCGAACGTCCGCCGTAGCACCGTTCCGGTGTTTGGCGATGATGAGTTCTGCCTGGTTTTCAGTGGAGCTTTCGCCGCCATCTTCGTCGTTGTCCCAAGTTGCGATTTTATAATATTCGGGTCTGAAAATAAATGATACAATATCGGCATCCTGCTCAATTGCACCCGATTCCCGAAGGTCAGAAAGCATAGGTCGCTTGCCGGGACGTGTTTCCACAGATCTCGAAAGCTGCGAAAGTGCGATCACAGGAACATTGAGTTCTTTTGCGATGGCTTTTAAAGACCGCGAGATCATCGCGATTTCCTGCTCACGGTTTCCAGCGCCGCCTTTACCGGAGTTGGCGGTCATCAGCTGAAGGTAATCTACCATGATAATCTTCACGCCGTGCTGCATCACGAGTCTTCGGCATTTCGCACGGAAGTCGAATACTGAAAGCGAAGGCGTTTCGTCGATAAACAAAGGCGCGTTTTCAAGCGCAGAAACGTTGGAGAACAGCCGCTGCCATTCTTCATCGCTCATCTGGCCTTTTCTTAATTTTTCTGAGGAGATGCCGGTTTCAGACGCGATCATCCGCGTAATCAACTGAACTGACGCCATTTCTAGTGAGAATAACGCTAGAGGAACCTGATGCTCAACCGCAATATTTCTGGCCATTGACAGCAAAAACGCCGTTTTACCCATCGCAGGCCTTGCTGCGATGATGATTAAATCTGAATTCTGCCAGCCGCCTGTTTCTTTATCGATATCGCGGAAGCCGGAAGGAATACCTGAAATACCTTCTTTGTCTTTTAAGGATTTGATGGTTTCAATGGCTTGCTTCACAAGCGTGTTCGCCGTATCGAAACCTTTTTTAATGGTACCGTTCGTAATTTCGAAGAATGACTGTTCGGCTTTATCTAACAGTTCGAAAACGTCGGTTGATTCTTTGTAGGAGCTGTCGATTACGTTTGCCGAAACATTGATTAAACTCCGTAAAATAAATTTTTCGAGGATTACGCGGACGTGATATTCGATGTGCGCACTGGAAGAAACGCCCATCGTAAGATCGATTATATAATGATCGCCGCCGGCAAAACCGAGCTTTTCGTTCTTTTTAAGTTCCTGAATTACGGTCATCAGATCGACCGGATGGTTGCCCTCATAAAGTTTGAGGATCGCGCGGAAGATTTCCTGATGTCTTGGATCATAAAAAACTTCGGGCGTAAGCAAGTCGATTGAATAATCGAGGCCTTTTTTATCGATGAGGAAAGTTCCTATCACCAGTTTTTCAAAATCCACGGCATTTGGCGGCATTTTACCGTCTGAAATGGATAGTTCGCGGGCAAAATTCCCGTGAATAAGTGATGATAAAGTTTCTTTCTGAGTCATGAGGCAAAGATAGTTTTTTTAAAGATTTGCGGGAAGTAATTAACCAACATTAGCCGTTTGATATGTGGTAAAAATTTGATGCTCAGCCGGTTGTTTTGTTGGTAAGTTGATTTACTGTGAAAATACAAATGCCTGAAGTTATAGCCCGGATGGCATCGTAAATCCTTTTTTGGTGGCTGAGGCTCCCGAAGCCACCAAAAAAGATTGCAGTGAACAGCCGGCAGGGTTTTCGGACAGAGCGTAAACCGTCTTGCTCCTAAAAAAAGATCAATACTGCATTTTCCGAAGTTTCGGATTTGTGCTTCCCACAATAAGCGCTATCAAAAGCGTCATCGTTCCGCCAAAAATCACCGACCGCACAACGCCGAGCAGTTTGGCTGCGACGCCACTCTCGAACTGGCCCATTTCGTTGCTCGACATGATGAAAATTGAGTTGACACTGAGCACGCGGCCGCGCAGATGATCCGGGGTTTTGAGCTGTACGATGGTGCCGCGGATTACGACGGAAATACCATCGAGCATTCCGCTTAACATCAAAAATCCGAACGACAGCCAGTACCATTTCGAGAACCCGAAACCGATGATGCAGAGCCCGAAGCCCGCGACCGCGAAGAGCAGAATCTTGCCCTGGTTTTTCTTTAGCGGCACAAACGCCAGAAATGCAATCACGCACATCGAGCCAATATCTGAGGCGGCATTCAGCATGCCAAAACCTTCGGAACCTACTTTTAGAATGTCTGAGGCAAAAACCGGAATCATCGCGACGGCGCCCCCGAACAGCACCGCGAACATATCAAGGCACAGCGCACCGAGGATTTCTTTGGTTTTGTAGATGTACGCGATGCCTTCGCGCATGCTTTGCACGACGCCGATCTCGCGTTCGGTGTTTTCGGATGGATGTTTTTTAAGACCCCAGAAGAAGAAAGAGGAAAGTATCATGAGTGCGACCACGACTAAAATGGTGCCCGAAATGTCGATCCAATGGATGAGGAATCCGCCCAGCGCGTGGCCGCAAACCGAGGCAGTGAGGAAAGTTCCCTGGTTGATGGTGATGGCGTTCGGTAAGGTCTCGCGTGAGACGATTTTTGGAATCATCGAGGGAATTATGGGTCCGAGGAAAGCACGGCAGAATCCGGTGAAGAAAATAACTGCGTAAATGAAATAAGAGATCTGAAGATTACTTAAATGCAGAAGCTTGTGACCAAAAAAAGCTGGAATTATTAATAAAGCAATGAGCAAAACGTAGGCATAGTTGCAGATCAGCAGCAGTTTTTTCTTTTCTGAGTTATCGATCACGTGCCCTGCGTACAACGCCGTAGAAACCGCGGGAATAACTTCTGAAAGCCCTATGAGTCCGATTGCGAACGGATCTTTTGTCAGTTGGTAAATCCACCAGCCCATCAGTGTAGCCAGCATTCGGAAGGACAAAACCAGAAAAAACCTTCCGGTCATCAGGTTGCGGAACTCGGGGATTTTCAGGGTTTGGAACGGTTGGAGCGAAATCATGTGCAAATGTAATTTTTGCGCGCAATTATTTGGGAAAAATTTAAAATTTTATCTTTGAGGCATGAACTGGATTATTCTCATCATCGCCGGATTATTCGAAACCGGCTTCGCAACGTGCCTCGGGAAGGCCCAGGAAACCACAGGCCGCGAAAGTTATTTTTGGTGGGCAGGTTTTGCAGCCTCACTTTTCATCAGCATGTTTTTGATGTACAAAGCGATTTCGGTGGGAAGTAACCCAATTCCGATTGGGACTGCTTATGCGGTGTGGACGGGAATCGGCGCAGTTGGCGGGGTAATGGCCGGAATTTTCATTTTTAACGAACCGGCGACTTTCTGGCGGATGTTTTTTGTTTTTACGCTGATCGCTTCTGTGGTTGGGTTGAAGGTGGTTTCCAACTAATTCTTCGCCGCCAATTTGCTTAAGAAATCACCGATTTTGCGGTCATTCGCCAGCCTTGGTATTTTATTCTGGCCGCCAAGTTTTCCTTCTGATTTTGCATATTCCTGAAATGCATTTCTTGGTAAGGAATTGATTATAAGAGGTTGAAGGATGTTTCCTGAGATCAAATCATCGTAATAAGTATTACGTTTCCGCATTTCTTCATCGAGGTTTTTTCTGAATTGTTCTAAATCTTCAGGTTCCTTTTCAAACTCAATAAACCATTCATGATAAGGCAGACCTTCGGCAGGATTTACCTGTGGCGCAAGGTGGAATTCGGTGATCTGTGCCGGAAATTTCTCGACCGTCGCCTTCATTGATTCCTCCACTTCAAACGCAATAACGTGTTCGCCAAACGCGGAAGTAAAATGTTTTGTCCGTCCCGAAACCACTACTCTGTATGGGTCTATTGAAATAAAACGCACCACATCACCGATAGAGTACGCCCAAAGTCCGGAATTGGTCGTTAGTATGAGTGCGTAATCTCTGTGAAGCTCAATGTCTTTCAATGTGAGTCTTTTGGCATCTGGTTTTCCATAGGTTTCAAGCGGAATGAATTCATAAAAAATCCCATGATTGGTTAGAAGCAGCAAACCCTCTTTCGTGTAATCGTCCTGAAACGCAAAAAAGCCTTCGCTCGCCGGAAAAGTCTGGATAATATCGACGGGTTTGCCCAGAAGTTCGTTCATCTTTTCGCGGTAAGGCTCGAAGTTAACGCCACCGGTTATGATGAGCTGAAGATTCGGGAAAAGTTCGGTGATTTTTTTGCCGTTTCTTTCGATGAGTTTTTCGAAATACATAATCAGCCACGGCGGAATGCCGGAAATGAGCGTCATGTTTTCTTTTTCGGTTTCTTTTACGATTTCATCAACTTTGGTTTCCCAGTCTTCGATGAGGTTGGTTTTTTCGCTTGGAAGACGGTTTTTCTGAAGATAATTCGGGATGTGATGCGCTACAATTCCGGATAAACGACCGGTTTTTATTCCGTTAATTTCCTCAAGTTCAGGGCTTCCCTGCAGGAAAATCATTTTCCCAGCCACGAAACTGGAATTGTTTTTCTGACTGATGTAGTGGAAAATCGCACTTTGCGCGGCCGCCAGCTGGTAAGGCATGCCTTCTTTTGAAATCGGGATGTATTTCGAACCTGAAGTTGTTCCTGAAGTTTTAGCGAAGTATTCAGGAGTTTCTGTCCAGAGAATGTTTCGCTGGCCTTTTTTCACTTTTTCAATATACGGCTTTAAGTCTTCATAATCAGCAATTTGCACGTTCTTCTGGAAGTCGTGCACTGAATTAATGTTTTCGAAATTCCGCTCGCGGCCAAACAGTGTTTTTTCGGCGGTTTTCACCAGCGAAAGAAGTAGTTTCTGCTGATCTTCCACCGCATTATTCTTAAAGGTTTCGGTGGCTTTAACGTGCTTTTTAGCCCAGATCAGCGCAATTTTTTTCTTGAGGAAATTTAGCATTCGGCAAATTTAGAAGATTTTAAAAATATAGCCTTAGGCCCAATGAGAAATTAAGTAAAGTCGCTTTAGAATAATACTCATCGATTTCCGGATCGTCCATTTCAGTAATGGTGCTCAGAAAATAAAGCCGCGATCCGCCTACGACATGCAACTGATCATTCTTAGTGATGCTGTAAAGCAATTTGCCACCAAGAAAAAATGTAGAACCGGATTCTAAGAATTCATCGGATCTATAATCGGTGCGGCTTTTTATCCGCAGATTTCCTGCGCCTACATTTCCTTCAATATCCAATTTGCTCGTGGCAGGAAACCTGTACAAACCATACAGATCTATTAAAGTAAGTTCAGGATTGTTTAATTCACCGAAAACAGATACATCTTTCACATCCGCATATCCTCTATTAAATTCTATACCCAGTCCAAAATTGTTGTAAACCATGCCGGTAAGCCCTAAGCCAAAACCGGTAAAAGTGGTTGTTCCTTCTGCAATGAAGTTGTTTCCCAAGCCGGAAAACGTGTTTCCTTTAAGTTCTACTGAAAACTTTTTAGAATCCTGAGCGAACGAAAGAGCAGATAGAAACACGAAAATAATAGTTATTGTTCTCATTGTTCAAGTACTATTTGAGGAAATTTATACGACGTATTTTTTGCCGGAAGTATAATTGAAAGCGAATCATAGGAAAGACTACAGTCTTTATTACTTGTGTTGAAAGATATTATTTTCCGGTTGAAATAGAGCGTTTTTTCGCCGGAAGTTCCGGGTCCTCCAAGTGCAAAGTTTCCGTCGCGGTTGGTTACGGTCTCGGAGATTAAAATATCATCGGCAAAAAGTTTTACCGCAATATCAGCCCTTTCCACAGAACTGATATTTCCCTCCGCATAAACTCTGCTGTTACTTATATATTGGGGTTCGCAACTGTTTTGGCTCATCAGAAAAGTGATTGGGACGAAAGCCGTTATTAAAAAACGTGGTATCATTTTAAAGTTTTTTTTTGAATTTTTAAAAATTATAACGGTAGCCCAAACTTAAACTAAGCAAAACGGAGCGGCTATAGTAATTCCGGATTTCGGGATTTTCATTGTAAACATTCCCATAATAAAAGTTTACTTTTCCGGCGGCAAAAACCTGCTGCCGATCGTGCAATGTGTAAATTGCTTTGCCGCCAAAGTGAAAACCAACCGCGTTTTCGTTCAGTTTTTTTTGATTTGTTTGATCGATATACAGATTGGTGTGCCTGTAAAAACTCGCACCAGCCATTTCTTCAACCGAAAAATCATCCGAAATGTTTTCGCGGTGCGTGAGAAAAGCATCAATAACTGTCATGCGCGGCGAACCGAGGTTTCCGTACAGATTCTGTTTGCCGTTTTGTACGTTTGAGAATAACTCACTGTAATCCAGTCCTACACCCAAATTTATCGGTGTCATCAGGTTTCCGCCGAAACCAAAGCCATAAAACGGCTGAAGATTTTCCGCTAGCGAATTGTTGCCGATTGGTTTCATTGCCAATACTTTAACATCAATATTTGAAACTACATCGAGTCCTTTTTTCCGTTTCTGGGAGAATGCGAACACCGAAAAAAGCACGAAAAGAATTGTTAGTTTCCTCATTTCTCGAGCACAATTTCATTAAACTTTACGTAAGTGATTCCTTTCGGAACGTTGATCTGCATTGCGTCAGCGGAAATGGTGAGTCCGGGTTTGTCCGCGTTGAACGATTTTATTTTTTCGGTAGCTGTTACGGCGAAACTGTCATCAGAAATTGGGCCCGAAAGTTTAAACTCACCGCCCGATTGCAACGCGGTCTGCGCCATCACGGCGTTGCTGCTTACGATTTTGAGTCTGAATTTCCTGTAATCCACCGATGTGGAAATTATTCTGCCTTCCACGTACGCCCTTGAATTTTCGGTTGAATCGCTTCGGCAACCGCTCATTATCAAGACAAAAATCAGAAACAGCAGGCTCGTTTTAAGACGGAACTTCATTGGTGAATTTGGTTTAAAAATACAAAAAAACTGCTTCAATTAATTGAAACAGTTTTGACTGGGTGTGTGATTACAGATTATCTGTTAGCATTTGCTGTCCAGGTTTTCCCGTTGTTGCTGTACAGTATCTTCAGATCTTTGTTGTCGATCCTGATGTACGAAGTTGCTGTGGATCCCACCATCACCATTGTGTTGTCTCCCTCTTTCTGGAATTCGATTCCATTGATATCAGGGATTCCGTCAGAAAATCTGAAGTTATACTTGGTAGCGCTCCCGATTTTTGTTACGAACACGCTTCCGTTTTCCTTAGTTATGTTGGTTGTACCGTCATTATAGGTTAAAGTTCCGCGATATGTACCGGCGAAAAAGTCGTTGTCTGACGGATCATCATCGCGGCTGCAAGAGCTCAGTGCGAAAACCGAGAAAATTAACATCAGAAGTCCTGCGAATTTCGCGGTCTTCCTCAAGATTGAGGCTTTAGAGTTTAATGCAATACTTTTCATAATAATATATTTTACAGTTAATGCGGAGGACTTTCCAAACCGTGTGCCACTAAAAGATCTGGTTTTAATTTTTAACCTTTGATGGGACTGTATTAACAATGTGTCACCCAGTATCTAAGATCATTTGATAAATAAAATTTAAATTTGCACTTTCTAAAACGGTTTCGGAATTTTCCCGAAACCGCGTTCTCGGTTTGAGATATTTTCTATACTTTACTTTTAATTGATGCAGCTAAAAACCATTAAAGAAACCTTCCTGCCGGACATGTTGCAGAACGAATTCGGCAAAGAAATCTTCGAAAACATAGATCAGTTCCGGCACCTTTCGGTGAAAGGTTCTGCGGGTTCAGCGCCATCCATATTTGCCGCTGAACTTTTCGTTACGCGCAAAAAAACCGTGCTTTTCCTCATTGAAGATAAGGAAGATGCGCTGTATGCCACTGCAGAAATGGAGGATTTGCTCGGCAAAGAAAACGTGCTGTATTTTCCGGCGACTCACCTTGCGCCGTACCAGATTGAGAAAACGCAGAATGCGAATCTGGTTTTACGCACCGATGTACTCAACAAACTCAACGCTTCAAAAAAGCCGAAAGTGATCATCGCACCGTTTTCGAGCCTGTCTGAAAAAGTTTTGCGGAAAGAAGATTTCAAGGCAATTTCTCACCGGATTAAAGTCGGCGAAAGTCTGGATTTTGATTTTACGGGTGAGCTGCTGCAGCAGTTCAATTTTCAGCTTACAGATTTTGTTTCAGAACCCGGAGAATTCTCGGTGCGTGGCGGCATTGTGGATGTTTTCTCCTACTCAAACGAAGAGCCGTACAGGATCAGTTTTTTCGGGAATGAAATCGAAAGTATCAAGACATTTAATATCGAAACGCAGCTGACGAACGGAAAAGTGAATGAGTTTCAGTTGGTTTCTAACATGAATTACGCGGTTTCGGGAAGCAAAGTCTCGCTGCTTGGGCTTCTGCCAAATGACAGTTTCGTGGTTTCTGTGAATGCCATTCTTGCGACGCGAAAAATTTCGGATTTTTTTACCAAAGCGGACGAGTATTACGAAGCGTTAAACAAAGATATAAAGCATCAGCCACCCGCTGAACTTTTCGTTTCGGAGGAAGAGTTTCTTAAAGATATTGCAGCCTTTAAACATATAGATTTCACGCTCGACACTTTAAAAACTTCGCAGGCTGACACGCTTTTAATTCAACTCAATCAAACTCAGCAGCCGGGTTTTCACAAGAATTTCGAACTTTTACTTGAAGATCTGGTCGAAAAGCGGAACGCCAATTTCGATATCTGGATTTCGTTTTCTACGGAAAAACAAAAAGAAAGACTTGAGGCTATTTTTAAGGAAATTTCTACACCGCAGGAAATGATATCTGATTCCGAAGATCTTCCGGTATTTCAACAGAAAGCGTTTTTTAAATCGTTTAAATCTGAACTTCATGAAGGTTTCGTAGATGCCGATCATAAAATTTCGGTCTATACGGATCACCAGATTTTCGACCGTTACCAAAGATTCAAAGCAAAAAATACATTTGCAAAATCGGAGCAGCTTACGCTGAAAGACCTGATGCAGATGAAAGTCGGCGATTACATCACGCATATCGACCACGGAATCGGCAAATTCATGGGTCTGGTGAAGGTGAACAACAACGGCAAAGTGCAGGAATGTTTCAAACTCACCTATAAAAACGGCGATTTGCTGTACGTAAGCATTCACTCACTTCATAAAATCTCAAAATATAACGGACCGGACGGACGCGAAATCGTGTTAAGCAAGCTGGGTTCACCGGCTTGGAAAACTTTAAAGCAGAAAACCAAAGCGAAAGTAAAGCAGATCGCATTCGACCTGATCAGGCTTTATGCGAAGAGAAAAACGGCCAAAGGATTTGCTTTCACACCCGATTCTTACCTGCAGAATGAACTTGAAGCCAGCTTTATTTACGAAGATACACCTGATCAGGAAAAAGCGACACTCGACGTAAAGACGGACATGGAAAAAGAAACCGTGATGGACAGGCTCATCTGCGGCGATGTAGGTTTCGGGAAGACTGAGATTGCGGTTCGGGCAGCTTTCAAAGCAGCGACGGACGGGAAGCAGGTTGCGATTTTGGTTCCGACCACTATTCTGGCCTTTCAGCATTACCGAAGTTTTAAGGAAAGGCTTAAAGATTTCCCTGTGAATATTTCTTACATGAACCGCTTCCGCACGGCAAAACAGAAATCTGAGACGCTGAAAGGTTTGGCTGAAGGCAAAATCGATATCGTTATCGGAACGCATCAGCTGGTAAGCAGTACGGTGAAATTTAAGGATTTAGGTCTTTTAATCATCGATGAAGAGCACAAGTTCGGTGTGGCGGTAAAGGATAAACTGAAGACATTAAAAAATAACATTGATACGCTGACGTTAACTGCGACGCCGATTCCAAGGACACTTCAGTTTTCGCTGATGGCCGCGCGGGATTTATCGGTGATCAAGACGCCACCGCCAAACCGTCAGCCCGTCGAAACCAGTATTGTAGGCTTCAGTGAAGAAATTATCCGTGACGCTATATCGTACGAAATCCAGCGCGACGGGCAGGTTTATTTTATCAATAACAGGATTGAAAACCTTAAAGATATTGCAGGACTTATCCAAAGGCTTGTGCCTGATGCTAAGGTAATTACGGGCCACGGACAGATGGAAGGCAAGCAGCTCGAACGCAACGTACTTGACTTCATGGAAGGTAAATATGACGTTTTAGTTTCTACAACTATTGTTGAAAGCGGCGTAGACGTGCCGAACGCCAACACCATGTTCATCAACGATGCGCAGCGTTTTGGGATGGCCGATCTACACCAGATGCGCGGAAGGGTAGGACGAAGCAACCGCAAAGCTTTCTGTTATCTGATCACGCCGCCGTTTGATATGATGACATCGGATGCAAGAAAAAGACTTGAAGCGATCGAGCAGTTTTCAGATCTCGGAAGCGGCTTCCAGATTGCGATGAAAGACCTTGAAATCCGTGGTGCGGGCGATCTTCTTGGCGGTGAGCAGAGTGGTTTCATCAATGAAATGGGCTTTGATACGTACCAGAAAATTATGCAGGAAGCATTGGAAGAACTTCAGAATGATGAGGAGTTCGGTGAGCTTTTCGAAAATGAAGAAGACCGTAAAAAATTATTTAAATCCACCAAAGAAGTAAATATCGACACTGATCTTGAACTGATGCTGCCCGATGTTTATGTTCAAAGCATTGAAGAAAGACTTTCACTTTACCAAAAACTGGCTGAAATTCAGAACCGCGGAGATTTAAGAAAATTTGAAAATGAACTTAACGACCGTTTCGGAGCATTACCGCCTGAAGCTAAAAATCTGTTGAAATCTGTGGAGCTCAAATGGATTGCGGCTGAGATCGGTTTCGATAAAATTGTAGTGAAAAACGGCGTTTTCTTAGGCTATTTTCCGCCAAATCCGCAGGATAAATTCTATCAGAGTGAAAAATTCAGGAATATCATTGCTTATCTTCACCAAAATCCTTCCGAAGCGACATTAAAAGAAAAAGTGAATAAAGAGGGCAACCAACTGATGATGCGCAAAGAAAATGTGCAGAATGTGGATGAGGTGAACCGGGTTTTGGAAAGAATTATCGGATAAATTAATCACAGTTTAATTCCTTTAAAAAAGAATTACTTTTGCTAAAATTGAACAAATGAAAAAACTACTGTATATATTTCCCGCACTCATCGGCCTTATGTTGATGGTTTCGTGCCAGCCCGGCCGTGATGAAAGCGGCGACCTGCTTTTCGGCCTTGATCCCAATTTGCCAGGAAGTGGCGGCGGCAGCGGCGGTTCGGGTACGACAAAATATCTTCATAAACTCACTTTTCCTGATGGTATGGGCGGCAATTATACAGTTACCTACAATTACGCACTTGGTAAGCTGACGAATGTTAGATCAAGCGATAATTCGGTGTCGTATGACCTGACTTACGACAACAATAACATCAGCAAGATAAAAGTGGTGCAGGATGATGGAGGAACCATTACGACCACCAATTTTGATATTTCCTATACCAACGGAAAATTTACGGAAGCTAAAGGTACGGGTGTAGAAGATTCGGGTAATTTGTTTAACAATACAATAACAGCGAGTTATGCCGCCGGAAAAGTTTCGAAAATTGTAAGTAAAATGCAGGGCATCGACATCTCCGATCCTACTGTGACTTTCGATATGTTCACGATGCAGAATGATATTACCTACAGCGGAAACAATATCTCCGTCTGGAAATCTACGATGAGCATGCCGCCAATGCCGCCCATTACGCTTCCTCCAATTGTAATCACCGCCAACTTCAGTGATTATGATGCGTACAAAAATCCTTTCAATACTTTGCCTGAAGTTTTCAATATCGTAAGCTCGGTTTTTGGTACTGATACCAGTGCGGTTACCGCTTTTTCAGCCAATAATTACAAAAAAGTCAGCGTTGAAGGCCAGACCGTTACTTACACTTATACTTACGATGCTGATGGTTATCCAACTAAAGCAGTGGCATCCGAAGATGCTGGAACTTTAACTTTCGAATACACAAAATAGAATTTTTGAGATGAAATATCTTATAGTTGGTCTCGGCAATAAAGGAGATGAATATACTGAAACCCGGCACAATGTCGGGTTTAAAGTTGCTGAGAAAATTGCAGAAACCATTGAAGCTCCGTTTAAACCTTCCAATTTCGGCCTGATGGCTGAAGGCAAATATAAAGGCCGGAAGGTTTTTATTCTAAAGCCCGATACTTATATGAACCTTTCGGGAAACGCCGTGAAATTCTGGCTTCAGAAAGAAAATATTCCGGTCGAAAATTTAATGATTGTTACTGACGATCTTTCTTTGCCTTTTGGTACTTTAAGGATGAAAATGAAAGGCTCAGATGCCGGACATAACGGTTTGAAAAGCATTCAGGAGCAGTTGCAGACACAGAATTATCCGCGTTTGCGTTTCGGGATTTCGGCTGAATTCTCTGAAGGAAAGCAGGTAGATTATGTGCTCGGAAAATGGAGCGAAGACGAAAAAGAAAAACTTCCCGAAAGAATCGAGAAGTTTTCTAAAGCATGTCTGTCCTTTGTTTTCGCCGGAATTCAGAACGCAATGACCGGTTTTAACGGTAAATAATTAAAGCCAGCTTACAACGCCACTTTCAACGCAGTAATTCGCGCCCACAATCTTTATGCTGCCTTCTTCCTCGAGTTTACGGAGTGTTGAACTCTGCGAGCGGATATCCGAAATGGTGCGTTTAATATTGCAGACGTTCAGCCTTTCGAGAAGATCGCTGTTTGAGGAAGAACGTTCTTCACCTTCGCGCAGAATCTCATTGATGCAGCCTTCAAAATTGCTGATCAGATGGTTAAGATTTTCCATGCCGGCCGGTTCAATACTTCGCGCATCAAGACCGCCTTTCAGTGCGCCGCATTTGCTGTGGCCTAAGACTACAACAAGTTTTGATCCCGCAACATTACAGCCAAATTCCATGGAGCCAAGGATGTCTTTATTCACAAAATTCCCGGCGATACGGATGCTGAAAATGTCTCCTAATCCCTGATCGAAAATCAGCTCCGCGGAAGTGCGGCTGTCAATACAGCTTAAAACCACGGCGAAAGGCCATTGTCCGGCGCGGGTATCATTAACCTGCTCTAATAAATTGCGGTTCATTTTAAGGTTCTGTACAAAACGTTGGTTGCCTTCCTGCAGAAATTTCAGGGCTTTATCCGGAGTGGTTGTGGTTTGGGTTTCTAATGTATGTGCTTTCATTATTTTTTTAAATTCTTTATTACTTAACTATTATATTGCTCTTCTGTGTGCGATGATTACGTGCGAATCTTCGTCTTCTGCGTATTCGCGGTAAGATGTTTTGAAACCGAGCAGTGTAACTTCAATATCTTCTTCTTTCGCTCTGATGTTGGCGAATTCCTGGATCATATCCAGAATGTCGGTCGCGATGTAGGACGTTGAGCGTGCATCAATACACACTTTTGAGTTTGGTCTTACATTTTTAAGTGTTTTCTTGATGGCTGCTTTATTCAGAAATGAAACTTCCTCGGCCAGTTTAATGTTAATATCATCGGCATCATCCAAATCTTCGCGACTCAGATAATACGCCCGTTTCATGTTTCCCTGAAGGATATAGAAAACTGAAATCAGCAATCCGATTCCAACACCTTTGAGCAAATCAAGTGATACAACAGCAATTACAGTCGCAATAAAAGGGATGAACTGATATTTCCCTTTGTGCCAGAAATGCATGATTGTAGCGGGTTTCGCGAGTTTATAACCTACCAGAATCAGAACCGCGGCTAGCGTGGCTAGCGGAATTAAATTCAAAATAAACGGAATTGTAAGTACGCAGACCAAAAGCAGCACACCATGAATCATCGTCGAGGTTTTGGAGGTAGCTCCCGCACTTGCATTTGCAGAACTCCTCACCACAACCGAAGTCATCGGAAGGCCGCCAATCGCAGCGGAAAGCAGGTTTCCGATGCCCTGCGCACGGAGTTCAAGATTGGTGTCTGTAATCCGGCGGTGCGTATCGAGACGGTCTGAAGCTTCAATACAAAGAAGCGTTTCAATAGATGCCACAATCGCGATTGTTGCACCGACGATCCACACTTTTGGATTTAGAAAACCGTTCAGATCCGGGAAAACCAGCATATTCGTAAAGTCTGCCGCTGTTTGCGGAACCGGAAGTGAAACCAAATGCTCAGGCCCGATCGCTAACGAACTTCCGGATACGACGAAAATATAATTGAGTAGGATGCCCGCTGCTACTGCAACAAGCGCTCCCGGAATCATTTTTATTTTCTTTAAAACCGGGAACTTGTCCCAAGCAAGCAGTATTGAAACTGAAACTAGAGTGACAATCACCGCACCCATGTGAACTCCCGATGCCAGTTGCCCGAAATAGGCCGGATTGAAACCGTTTTCGAATAGCGTTTCTTTGGTCTCGAAACCGTTTGTGAACCCGAAAGCATTGGGTATTTGGGTTAAAATAATAATGATCCCGATGCCAGCGAGCATTCCTTCAATCACATTGGTTGGAAAATAGTTCGAGATACTTCCCGCGCGGACAAAACCGAGAATCAGTTGAAGTAATCCGGCAATCAGACCGGCGCACAGAAACAGCTCAAATGCGCCAAGATCAGTAATAGCCGTAAGTACAATTGCCGTAAGACCGGCTGCAGGTCCCGAAACGGAGATGTTGGAATTACTGAGGTAACCCACAACGAGGCCGCCGATGATTCCTGCAATAATGCCGGAAAGTGGCGGTGCGCCGGATGCAAGTGCAATCCCTAAACAAAGTGGAAGTGCAACAAGAAAGACGACGAGGCCGGAAGGGAAATTTTCTTTAATCCCTCCATATATAGATTTTGCTTTTTTCATTTTTGAAAAAGTGGTATAACGTAAAATACTGCGTAGGAGTAAATTACAGTGTTGAAAAATAATTTTAATCACAAGTATGCGTCCGTTTCGAAAGAAACAGCAACAGACAGATGCGGAAAAAAATTACGCTTCGGGAGGAGGGGAAAATATCGTGAGGAAAGGCGATAGGTGAACTGAATCGTCAGCGCAGAGGAAAGACTGGCTGTTCAGGTCGGCCTGAAAAAATTTAATAAAATCGTGGACATTTAAAGTGTCCGGAACGGTTTTTTCGTTAATAATCAACGGAGAATGCTGGCTTTCTTCTTCGGATATCACCACATTGGTCGCCGGTAAATCCCACCCGAAAGCTACGGCAATACTTGGTAAAGCCATAAAATTCAGGAAGACCGTCAATGTAATGATACTCCAGATTTTCATTTTGTTTTATCTAAATCAGATGAGGTTTTTATTGTTTTTCTTGCTCATCACCCAATCGGAATTGGTAAGGTTGTATATTTTCTGAATATCTTTTAAGGTACTCTCAAAATCTATTTCAAGATCAATTATTTTGCCTGTACGAAGGTCGAAAACCCAGCCATGAACGATAGGATATTCATCTACCAGATATTCTTCCTGCACCACAGCCATTTTTATTACGTTGATGCACTGCTCCAGAACGTTCAGTTCCACAAGTCTGTCATAGCGTTTCTGTTCGTCAGTTATCGCGTCCAGTTCCTGTTGATGAAGCCTGTATACATCGCGGATATTTCTCAGCCAGGGATTCAGGATTCCTAAATCTTCAGGAGTCATCGCTGCCCGAACACCGCCACAGCCATAATGTCCGCAGACGATGATATGTTTTACTTTTAAATGCTCAACTGCATACTGAATCGCTGACGTTACGTTGAGATCCAAGTTGTTTACGAGGTTCCCCACATTTCTGGAAACGAAAACCTCACCCGGTTTCAAACCCATCATTTCTTCCGCCGAAACCCTGCTGTCTGAGCATCCAATGTAAAGATAATCAGGATTTTGTGAGCCTGAAAGTGTTTTGAAGAAGTCTTTGTCTTCTGCAAGTTTGCTTTCAACCCACTTTCGGTTATTTTCAAAGATAACTTCGTACGATTTTTTCATTTGGGCCGATAATCAACGTTATATAATTTTCTATGAGTTCAGTTTGAATTCAACAGATAAAATCGATCGCCCACAAAAATATAAATTACATTTTAAAACGGGCAAACATTAACAAGATTTAATAATAAAAAATGCGTCTCAGCGCTGTCAGCCGATTTTATTATTGATATATCCTTCGGTTGCATTGAGGTTTTCGGTGTACGTCGCGGGATTTCCTATCACCACTGAATTGGCGGGAACGTCGAAATTCACGTACGCATTTGGCGCGATCAGCACATTATTCCCAATAGTGATATTTCCGACCAGAACGGCGTTAGGGCCGATCCAGACCTCATTTCCTATTGTGGGTACGCCCTCGTTTTTTCCGCGGTTGGCCTGCGCGATAGTAACGCCTTGCGCGATATTGCAGTTTTTGCCGATTTTGGTTTTTGGATTGATGACCACTGCGCCCCAATGCCCGAGGTAAAAACCTTCACCAATCTGCGTTTCCGGATAGATCTGGAAGCCATATTTTATCTGATGGCGTCGCAGAACCAGACGCCAGAACATGCCTAAAACAGATTTTTTTGGGTGGCTCTGGCACTTTCTCAAGATGTAAATGAAATGCAGATTCGGATTGATGCATTTTGCCCAAATCTCCGCAGACGAGAATATTTTCCCGCTTTCGCGGAAGAAATCTTTCTGGATAATTGAATGTTGAGCCATCGCCACAAAGTTAGAAGTTTACGCTAAAGTTCATCAATAATTTTCATGATCGACCGTACTGAATTTTCGAGGTTGAACGGCATTTCGTACCGTCTAAGATTTTCCACATACATTTCGAAATCCTGAGGATTAGTGAGCGCCGTTCTGATGCCGCTGTAAATTCCCTCTTCACTATTATCTGTAATCAGACCCAATTTTCCGTCTGCAAGCAGTTCACGTACACCTGAAACATCAGTTGCAATGATTTTCTTTTTGAGGGCAACAGCTTCAGACAAAACCGTGGGAAACCCCTCATAACGCGAACTTAAGAGGTAAAAGTCGGCGGCTTTAACAAACGGATACGGATTGTCGGTATAGCCTAAAAGGGTCGTGGTTTCAGAAAGGCCCAGTTCTTTCTGTAATTTTTTAAGATTTTCAAAATCGTAGCCGTCGCCGAGGATAAGAATGCGGTGTTCGAAACCTTCATCCAGAAGCCTTTTATGCGCTTTCAGTAAACGGTCGAAGCCTTTTTGCGGGAAAACCGTACCAACCGAAACAAATGTTTTAACTGAATTTGAAAATTTATAATTTCCGATGGGCTCATTTGCTTTGCCAAGAATTTCTTCAGTATCCAAAGGATTGTAGATACGTACGATTTTGCTGTGATCATCGTTGTTTGTGGCTAGATTTTCAAGATCCTGCTGAATTTTCGCGGAAATCACCATTATTTTATCGAACCCGAAAAATTTCCTGATTTCTGAATCTGTATAATTGTGAAACCCGGTTTTCTTTAGATCGTTATGTATCCAGATTATTTTTTTTGAAGATTTCAAAGGTGAATTCAGGATTTCATCACGCATCCCATGGATCGCTGCAAATTCGATATCATATTTTTTCCCTTTTAAAACAGTTTTGTACAGAACCTTTGGAAATCTTTTTAAAAACCCCTGATAGAGTTTCCGAAAAGTTTTTACAGGCAGATCCTTCGGGCGGTTTGTGGTAATCATTTCGCCTTTGTTCAAGTAGAGAACGGTCACATAATCAGGAATATATGAAAGGTATTTGCCGGAGTAAAGATTTAATAAAAGATCGATTTCATATTTATCCGTTGGTATTTTTTTAAGAAAAGTCGCCAATACTTTCTCCGCGCCGCCATGCCGCAGCGAACCGATTCTGATTAGGATTTTCTTTTTTTTCACGGAATTTTTTATGAATTTATACTGTCCTCCATTTTTTTGTGATCATGAGCCAGGTCCAAAATTATTTCTTCGACATCGCTGAATATTTTTTTGTTATCGAACTGATTTTCAATGTTTTTAAGTTCGTAATTTATGTCTTCAAGCAGAACCGGATTCGTCAGGAATTCTTTCATTGCGGCGTACATTTCCTCTTTTTTATAATTGATTAAATAACCGGTTTTTTTATTCGCGATCATCAGACCTACATCGCCAACCTCGGTGGCAATAATGGGTTTTTGCAAAATCAGAGCTTCGGCAATCACCAGAGGCCAGGCTTCAGATTCGGACGGCATAATGAAAAAATCCGCGTTTTTAATGTAAGGATAGGGATTCATTTTGTTGCCCAGAATTAGAAATGTTTTCTCCACTTTCAGTTTTTTCTGTTGCGCTAAAAGGTTCGGAAGCTCTTCTCCGTCCCCGATAACAACCACTGAATGTTCATAGCCGTCATTCAACAGCTCCGCATGAACGTCCATCAGCATGTGGTGGCCTTTACGCGAATGCAGCCTGCCGACCGACGTAAAAACCGGGCTTTTGGGCAAATCAGAAATTGTTTCGCCTGCTTTTTCTTTTATTTCTTCGATCGGTATTGCGTTGATGATCACGCTCTCAGCAGGATACGCGATGTCTGGATAAACATGATGCATCAAATCCCTGATTTTTTCGGAGCAGTACACCATGTGATCGAAACGGGGAAACTGTGCCAAAATCCTCGGCACAACAACATGCAATTTTGGATGATCGATTTCGGAATGAAACCAGCCGATTTTTTTTGATTTTTTATTGGATGAATTTAGAACCAATTCGAAATCGTTGTAAGTCATCGCAATTTCGATATCGAAATATTCTTTTAAATAGTGTCTGTCAATGAGTTGCGGAAATTTGCGGAGAAATTCAAGCTTTAATCTTCTCGCAACGAGTTGCGCTTTATTCACCAATTTATTTTTATCGAAGCTTTCTTTTCCTTTTGCCAGAACAACTTTCCTGACGTGTGCGGGAAAATCATCGCGCAGTTCGCCCTGATCAAGACTCAGCAAAACCGTCATTTCAAATTTATTATGATCAAGATTATTCAGCAGGCTGAGCAGCACTTTTTCTACGCCGCCCATTTCCATTGAACGGTGCCGGAAAAGGAGTTTTATTTTTTCAGTTGACATCGGCGCCCAGTTTTCGGTATTGTACTTTGAAATGGTTGACCCATTTTCTGAATTCTGCAACAGGGATTTCATCCTTGATAAAACTTTCGAAATAATCTAAACTGAAATCGTTGGGAAAGTTTTCCATCGCATCGAATGCTCCGGAAAGCCAGGCTTCGTTGATGATGTGATTAAAGCGGTTTACGTCGAAACCGTACCCATATTGATGGTAAGAATTGGTCGCGGAAGACTGAAAAGTTGTTTTCATCGCCTCATTTTTCAAGCGAGAAATAAAGTTGGGATTTCCTCGGTGTTTTCGGTAATAAACCGTCGCGTTGACGAGTTGCATTTTTTCGTTTACCTCTCCATTCATATTCTGCCAGATAGTAAGCCAGTATTCTTTTTTATAAAGCCCCATCAGAATGGAATTTAACAGCCAGTATTTGTTTCTGGTTTCGTTATCCACCAGTTTGAGTTTATACAGCAGGCTGAAAAATTTATAATCATTAAAGAAAAATGCTTTCATGATTTTTCTGTTCCCTAACAACAGATTTTTTGGCTGAAGGGAATCCAGATGCTCTGAAATTGCGAAATGATCACTGTAAACATCGTCTTTTACGTTTCCGAGCCAACCCAGTTTAATGAGATTGATATTTAATTTTTGTACCTCAGTTCGAAGTGTATCTACATTAATTTCTTCCGTAAACCACACATCATCTTCGGTAATGATGAAGTAGTCGGAAGCTTTTTGTACAGCGGCGATCCAGAAAGAAACCGGAATTTTATTTCCATCTATTTCTGATCCAACTTTAAGGTTTTCTGCAATGGCCAGGGATTTTTCTTCATAACTGTCGGATTTAAGTATCACAACATCCGGATATTTAGTTTGAATTTTGTGCAGATATTTTTCTGGAGTTCCGTCATCTAAAATTTTAACTGAAAAATCGCCACTCACAAAGCTGTAGATCGAAGCGATGCAACGGTCCAGATAAAAGGGGCGGTTAAATGATTTTATGAGGATATCCATCTACTTTGTACTGATTTTTTTGTGCGGGAACAGATTTCTGGAGACGCTCAGATATAAACTGAAAAAAATGAAAAGTTTTTCGTTAGGAAAGTGCTGTTTTGCCTTGCGCAGAACGGCTGCTAAGGCATCATAGTTCCGGTATTTTGCCGCGGTTTTCGCGGCGAACGAAAGATCTGTAATATTGTTTTTGTAGGCCGTATTTAGAATATTTAAATAATTTTGAGGTTCAAATTGATCGTAGGAATCGGTATTTTTTCGCTTTCGCTCGTGGTAGAATGTGCGTGCTTTTTCCACAAACAGCCATTTGATCAGTTTATCATCTTTTCTGGAAATAGAATTCCCTAAAATTCGGTATTTTAGAAGTGGTTCGTCTATATTTCCGAACTTCAAGCCGTCTGTCATCAGCCTGAAATACAGGTCGTAATCTTCGCAGGCGATCATTTTTTCGCGGTAGAATGTTTTTCTGTTGTTTCTCCACATCACCACAGGGTGGTACAGCGAGATATTTTTCGGCATTTTCTGTTGGATATCGCCATCATCGGTTGGAAGCGAGAGCAGTTTAAGATTTGCTCCTTTTTCGTCGATGATTTCGATGGTGCTTCCCACGATAAAAACATCAGGATTTTCTTCTAAAAACGTGGTTTGCTTTTCGAAACGCCTAAGATCTGAAATATCATCAGCGTCCATTCGGGCGATGAATTCGCCGGTCGCTTTCTCCAGCGCCATATTTAAATTTTTAATAAAACCCGCTGCGCCTTTGTTTACGTCATTTTTAATTAGAATAATCCTGGGATCACGGTTCTGGTAATCCTCGAGTATTTTTAGAGAACCATCAGTCGATGCATCTTCAATGATGATAAACTCGAAGTGAGAATCCGTTTGATTTAAGATAGATTCTAATGCCTCAACAAGATATTTCTCTGCATTGAAAACAGACATTATAACCGATATTTTTTTGTCTTCCATCTTTTCACCAGTGATTTAGCCCTTGATTTTCTGTAAAACAATCGGTTATTAAATTGACTGTGTCACCAGTTCCTGCTTCAGTTTTACGATGCTGTTAGCCGGGATGTCTTTATAAACCAGAACGCCCGCGCCAATAATGACATTGTCGCCAATGGTAACTCCTTTCAGCACCGTTACATTGCTTCCGAGCCAACAGTTTTTGCCGATTTTCACGGGTGCGGTATTAAATTGCTGATGTTGTATTTTTTCGGCGGTGTACTGATGGTTGTGATCGTAAATTTTCACCCCTTCACCAAACAGCGTATTGTCGCCAATTTCGATGCGATGCAGGGCATTGACAGAGCAGTAATTATTGAAGAAAAGATTTTCACCGATGATCAGTTCGGCATTTTTGCCCACTAGTAAACTGATATAATTGCGAAGACTTACGTTGCTTTTTATCTGGACACTTTGGAGCTCAGGATTCATCTGGAAATTACAGAAATCGCCCAGTTTCATATTCCTGCCGGTTTGGATATTAGGGTTATTGCGGAGCGCACCCAGATTTTTATTCTTTAATATCCTTAGGAAAACCTTTGAAAGCGAAACCATTGCATCATTTTATGTGTTAAAACAAATATAGTGTTTTCCGACAGATTTAGGTATTTTTACGGTATAATCAGCCCATGAACCCGTTAGTCACTATATCTGTTCCTCTTTTTAAATGCGAAAATTTTCTTGCGGACTGCCTGGAGTCAGTGCGCTTACAAACGTACCAAAATGTTGAAGTAATATTAATAAATGACCAGACTCCGGATAACAGTGTGGCAATTGCTGAGCATTTCATCAGTAAAAACCAGCTCGCTCACTGGAAAATTCATCACTTAGAAAAAAATTCGGGACTATCGGTTGTGCGTAACAAAGGAATTGACACCGCCCGTGGGAAATATATTTTTTTTCTTGATAGTGATGATCAGATCCTGCCGGATGCGATAACGGATTTGGTTAAGATGTGTGAAGATCACGGTCTGCAAATGGCAATAGGCGACACCGAAACAGTAAACCTTGAAACCGGAGCGATTACAGACGCATTCAGCGTGAACACATCCGAAAAGATGATCCGTGGCAACCGAAATATTTTCCGCGGATATGTAAACGCGAATTTCCCCACAACCTCATGGAATAAGCTTGTTGAAACCGAATTTCTAAGAAAAAATAAACTGTATTTCACCAAAGATCTGTACGCGCAGGACGAACTGCACAGTTTTCAGTTATTCTTAAAGCTTGAATCTGTCGGCTGTCTTCACAAAAAAACATACCGGTATTTTCTTCATAAATACTCCGTTATCCACAACCGCGACAAAAAACATTTCGACAGTTGGGCAACCATTGCAACGTACTTTGATGCAGCATTAAAACCTGAAAATCCCGAAGAGGTAAATATCCTGATTAAAACTTATCTGATTAATTACAAAACCATGACGCTGATAATGAACTGGAAAGCAAAAAAGGATGAAAAACTGTGGATCTACAGCTATAACCTTTACCGAAAAGTACCGAATCTAAAACTTAGCGATTACTTCGGAACAAAATATAGTATTAAAACCCGGAAAAAGGCACTCAAACTCGAGCTTCCGGCGTGGCTGGCCATGAAATTATTTAAATATCAATATTACAGATAGCCATAATTCTGAACGGTTATCGGTCGATGAAAAATTTGAAAAAAGCCCACTAAAACCTGCTCAATACCATCAACTGTATTTTTAATGAACTGGATAATTTGAGGCGGTTTGATTTCAGAATTTCCCTTACAAACGGCGTTTTGTACGCGTAATATAGAAAGAGCGCAGAATCGGGGTTAAAGTTTTGCCACGGTTTCACTTTGCCGACATAATGGTAAATGGTAAACCAGTTGTTTCTTTTCTTCCCGAATTTATTTTTCAGAGCATTAAGAAATATTCTTTTTAAAGAAAATTTCATTGTCTTGGTGTGGTTGTACTCATTTGAAATCAGTTTCGCGCCCCCATTATTGCGCAAAACTGAATTGAGAATATCCTGATCCTGATAAACGGGATCTTTAATGTTTTTGATCGCTTCGAAAAACTTACGGTCGATGCCTTGCGCACGTATAAGTTTGATATTGAATAGGATAACACCTGCATTAAAATATTCATCAACATCAGACATCTTTAAAATCTGCGTGAAATATTCGCGGGTGAATTTATGGTCAGTGTTATTTTTAAGTGAATTTTGAACATAAATGCTGGGACAGCAGATTGCGGGTTTATTTTCAAAATCAATGTCGGCAAAGAATGAAATGTCATTGTCAACAATAAGGTCGCTGTCCAGATAGAGAACGCGATCGTAATCTTTAAGCAAATCGAAGATGAAAAAGCGGTAATAGGTGCTTAAGGACATATACGAATTCAGGTGGAATACTTCCGGATTTTCGATTTTTATTGCATGAAACTGTATCGAAATGTTGCTTTTAGATTGCACCATTTTCTGCGCCAGCGATTGATTTTCGTCTGAAATATATTCCGATACAATATTGATCTCATATTTTGTGTTGCGGCTGCTGTTGTGAATGATTGAACTGATTACGACAGCAGCATATTTAAAATAGTGATCGTCGCATGTAAAAACGATGGGAAGTAGATTCATTCTGGGTTGTTGCAACTGAATTTGAAGGCAGAAGCTTCACAAAGTTACATTTTTTAGCAGACCGCGGATTACGCTGCATGGTGCTTAAGTGTCAGATTATTGCGTACTTTTAAAAAAAAATAATTTCAAACAACATGCTTTTTACGGTTTTCACGCCCACTTATAACCGTGCCCATCTATTGGGCCGACTGTTTGAAAGTTTACAAAGACAGACGGCGCGTAATTTCGACTGGCTGATTGTTGATGATGGCTCCGAAGATGAAACAGAAGCATCAGTTGCCCAATTTATTGCTGAAGCTAATTTCCCTGTACGATATTTCAGGCAGAAGAATCAGGGGAAGCATATCGCAATTAATGCAGCAGTGGAGCAGGCCGATGGCGATTGGTATTTGCCCGTGGACAGTGATGATTTTTTAGCCGACAATTGCCTTGAAATATGCGAAAGCCTGGCGGAGGAAGCGTCCGCTGCCTCTTTTGCCGGATTTACTTTTATCCACGCACCAGAAGAGCTTGTCGGTAAAACCCAGTCTTACGGCACAAAAAAGTGGACCGGTTATAACAGTTATAAGTGGGATTTCGCGGGCGAAATGCATTATGTTTTTAAAATGGAGATGATCCGCAAATTTCCTTTTCCGCTTTTTGAAGATGAAAATTTCTGTCAGGAAAGTGTGCAGGTTATTCCGATCGTTAAAAGCCACATTATTTTATACACCGACCATATTTTGGCATTCGGCGATTATTTAGAAGATGGCCTGAGCCAGAATCTTTATGCGCGGCTGCTGAAAAATCCGCGTTACGCAATGCTGGCCTTTAAAACAAAACTACAAATGGCACAAACACGCGAAGAAAGAATGGCTTTAACGCAAAATTACTGGGATATAGTGCTGAAAACAAAACAGCCAACCTTGAAAGCTTTTCTTGCTTTCCCGATAGCTTTTAGTGTGCCGTTTTTAGGTAAGAAATTAATGAATAAATTAAAATAAGTGCCGTTGTTACTTTGATAATAAGTTCATTATCAGCGTGTTCATTTTATCTCCCCAGACATTCCAGTTCAGTTCGTTGTCATATTTTAACCTGGCCTTGTTGGCCATCGCCTTTATTTTTTCAGGAGCCTTAAGCAGGATCTCAATCTGGTCAGCGTAATCTTTGGCTGTTGCTGATGGTGGCAGAAGAATTCCTGTTTCGCCGTTTTCCACTACTGCGCTCACACCGCCAGTGTCGGTAGAAATTACGGGAAGTCCGTAGCTCGCGGCTTCACAAAAAGAAATCGGTGTACAGTCCGCGCGGGTGGGCATAAAAACAAATTCGGAATTGTTTAAAATATCCAAAATATGCTGCGCTTCGTCGGGGTTGTTCTTATTTAAAAAAGGAATCACTTCCATCACCGGATCTGTAACTGGTGGAACGCAACCCACGACTTTAAACTTTACCGAATAATTACGTTCACGCAGAATTTTCACTGCATCGAGAGCGATTTGCCCACCTTTGCGGTTCCAATCTATGCCTAAAAATAGAAAAACAATCTCTCCGGAATAATCTTTTTGGATGATTTTATCTGGGGCGGCGCTGTTAGAGCCAAATTTAATTACGTCCACTTTCTGTAAAGGAATTCGATAGAAATTCACGGCATGATCCGCGGCCCATTCACTCGAGAATACTAAGTGCTCTGCCTTCTTAAAGGCCAGTTTCTCCACGAGAACCGTAAGTTTTTTTGATGCAAATCCGAAGCCACTCATTGCACCGTAATAATTGAGAAGCTGATGGAAAGTTGCGTCACTTAGGTAAATAATCGGTTTGTTGGTTTTTACAAAAGCGAGCTCGGCAATATAAGTCGGTGCGAAAACAATATCGGCCGACGAGTTTTTTAGTTTAGCGGTGAGTTTCCGGGACGCGAAAAAAGCTTTCAGCAGAAAATGATTTTTATTAAAGCCGCGTTGGAACAATTTTTTATAGAGGTTTTCAACGCGTGAAAAAAGGCTGTTTTCGAAATCGGTGTATTTTCCGACCTCGATCCATTCAATTTCAAATCCCCGGTTTTGGAACGATTCGTACATCCTGAAAAACGTTCCCGACCAAACCTTCCGGTCTTTAGGAGCAACGGTACACAAATAAGCGATTTTTATTTTTTTTCCGGCTGTCATCGTTTAGTCTTATCTGTTTTTCAGGAAATAATACACAATAGTACGGTTTCGGAGGAGCCACGGAAGATACTGAAGCGCTGTTTTCCATTTCGATTCGCTCAGCAGACTTTTAAAATTACGATAACTTCGCGTAAATATCTGCCAATCAGAAAATTTGCTGATGTCGCCTTTGTAATATTTGCCAATAACAGCGTCCAGTTTATTGTGTTTTAAATCCCGTTTGTAATTAACTTTTCCTGCGGACAAACCCGCGTCGTGCCTTCGGTAAGCGGACATTACTTTTTCAAAACCGTGAACTTTACCCACAGATCTGGCGGCCAAAAATAGCACCGTATCAAAATACTGCAGAGATTGGTCTTTCATCGTGGCTTTTTTTGCGGCCGATCTCAAAACTTCCGATCTCATCATCACCGTGGCTGTATGCACGATCCAGTGTCTGTAGATTTCAAGCTGGCTGTAATCGCGCGTTTCAATGTCGGAAAATAGAGTGCCGTTCACCGCGGGATCGTCAGCGATGTTTTGTGCGGCATGAAAACACATGCTGTAATCTGGATTGTTTTTAAGAAAATCAAGCTGATGCTGAAGTTTATGCGGATCCGTCCAGTAATCGTCACCCTCGCAGAAAGCGACAAAATCGCCTGTAACCTGCTCCAAAGCAAAGTAAAAATTCGGTGTTGCTCCCATGTTTTTTGAATGCCGGATATATTTCACATTAAAACCGTCAGAAATATTCTCTAAACTTTTTGTTATTTCGGAATCCGTTTGATCCTGCGAATGATCATCACAAATAATTACCTCCACCGCCGCATCTACTGCCTGAGAAAAGATGCCTGCCAGGTTTTGGCCGATAAATTTTTCATGGTTGTAAGTGAGGATTACAATGGAAATTCTAGTCATGAAAAGATAATCTTAAATAGGTTTTTCGTGCAGGCTTTGTATCCGATAAATTTCGGATTATTATACGTAATCAATAGACGTTTCCGGTTTCTGATGCTAAATTGTGTGCATTTTTGAGCAAACTTCAAATAATAAAAAAGTTCTTTTTTCTTATTAGTTTTCTGCCGGGCGGGAGCACGGAACAGTGGACGATATTCGGTAATCGCATTAAACCACTCACGGTCCGGATTCCCTTCAGAAAAATGTTTTAAAGTAATATCTGAAAGCACCAGATTTAGATACTCTGATGCAACGCGCGTGCTGAAATCGATATCATATCCATGAAAACCAGTTAGTTGGGTATTAAACGGATATTTTTCCCAAACCTCTTTTCGGCAGGCAAGAAATACGCCGTCTATCACGATGCATGCTGCCGGTTCTTTTAATTGATATTCTTTCACGGCTTTTTCTCCCCGATACTGTATGATGTTGATTCGCGTATCTTCAAAATGATCCCACCACGCGAAAGGAACATTTGGGACGTAAGTGCTGCCGGCCAAACCTACAATTCCCGTTTTCGTCTCGCTGAGATTTCTGAGGAGATGATTGCCCCAGTTCTGAGTAACAAATTCTGTGTCTTCATGTAGAAACAGCAGATTTTCAAACTGTGCCGCGGCTGCTCCTTTATTGTATGCTTCGCAAATTCCCATTTTTCCGGGATTTTCAATTCTGATTATTTCATAAGGAATTCCAGCCGATCGCGCGATGCTTTCTTCAAGGGCATCAAAATAATGCTGCTGGTACGAGGAAATGATAATCGAAAGCATTAGAACGGTATTTTGCCCCGAAGTTTACTTAACAGAGGATATTTGTTGTAATAGTATCTCATGATGACCCTTCGGTCCAAATATCGAAAATATTTCTTAATCAGGTAATCGTTAATAATGTCGTTTTCTTTCACATCACTAAGTTGATTACGATACGTTGTCTGTTGCTTATGAACGCGGAAACGGATGAGTTTCTGCGCAGTGATTACCACCGGATAATGTTCGAGAAGCCTTAAAGAATACTCAAAATCCACGAGCTGTTTGAGATCGCTGTTGTGTTTTCCGGTACTCACATAAGCTTTCTTGCTCGCAAAGCAGGCTACAGGTTCACCAAAGAAATTGTGGCTGAGCGCTGTTGAATATTTCGAGGCCAGTTTCTTCAGATCTTTTTTAGTGAATAGGTAGAAATCGTCGAATGTGAGATTTATAGGAGTCTGTAAATCTGCAATATATGTGGTTTCGCTTATATCTGCGCCGTCTTCATCGATAAGTTTTCTCTTACAGTAAAAAACATTTTCACCGGTTTGGTGCTGAAGCTTCACAAATTCTTCGACGCAGTTTGGCTCCAGGATGTCGTCCTGAAAAAGAAATTTTATAAACTCACCATTTGCCCGCTGAATGCAGTGATCCCAGTTTGCGCCAATACCTTCAGGTTGATGACTATAAATATGCACCGGGAACGGTGCTTTTTCTTTAAACTGCTCACAAATAGCCATTGTTGAGTCTTTGGATGCATCATCGGAAATAATAACCTCAATATTTTTATAGGTTTGATTTCTTACAGAATCCAGCGCTTCCTGAATAAATTTTTCGCCGTTGTAGGTGGGGATGCAGATGGAGACTAACGTATTTTCCATGGTTTTCAACTTCTGTAACATAGAATATTCAACTGCTGATTGAATGTTGACGGCTTTTCACCACAGTATGGAAACTTAATGGTCTCGCCCGCTAACCTGATGTAATATTGAAAGCCTTCGTCTTTAAGTATATTCAAAATTTCACCTAAATTCTGCGGTTCGTTGATCAGACCGTGATATTCCAGAAACAGATTTTGCACTTGATGAAGATGGTCTGCAATATCGAAAAAGACAGTGTTTTCCGCTCCTTCGATGTCGATCTTAAGGAAATTAACCTTTCTGTTGAGGTATTTTTTCAGATCAACAGCCTCAATTTTAATGATGTCGTTTTTATTGCTGAAATCAGTAACGACGGATCCAGCGAGCGCGCCTTCAGAAAAAAATTCCAACGTGGTTTCCTCGGTCCAGACAGCCTTTTTTTCGAGGGTTACATTTTCGAGACTAATCGTGTTTTTTTTGAGGATTTTAAAAATTTTTTCGTCAGGTTCGAAAGCGATAATTTCGGAATTGGGAAACAGTCTTTTGAAATAGAGAACACTCAAACCGATATTCGCGCCGCAGTCTATGATGTACGGTGTCTGCGTTGCAGAAGTGAATTTATATAGTTCTTCTTCGAAAATTTCATCAATAGAGTGAATAAAAGACGGACCGTGCGAAAACGAAAGCTGTTGCCCGAAAAAGTGAGCCTCACCCGGCACAAATTCTGGAAAGGCAAGCACGCGCTCTCGTTCTGCTGGCGTAATTCCGGTTTTGGGATTCATCACGTTTTGAAGATTTTCGCGATAGCGTTCGTGGCGGTAAACTTCCCAAAGTTTTTTAAGCTTATTTATCATCTTATTTCCATTGATATCGTCCGAAAACAGAGCCATAATCATACTCACCGTGTTTTGCTAAGTATGAATCGGGGTCGGAAACGGTGAATTTACATACATCTTCGGCGACATCTAATTGAGCAACTTTAGGCTGATTGATGAACGCGTGTATAGAGTAATTTCCGCGGACTAATGTATGTGGTTCGATGGTTAAAGTCATGTCCGGATCGACCATTAATTTTTCGCACGAAAACACTCGTTTCTTCCTTGAATCGAGAACCGTTACAAAGAAACTGGTACCAGGCACAAATTCATTAATTGCAATGGTAAATTTAAAATTGATCGGTTCATCGTATAAATATTCTTTACTTATTTCGCCGTTGGTTTTAACGACCTGAATTTCCTGAATAAACATTTTCTTCCCAACCTTTTTATTTGAATTCAGATAAATAACTGCGTCACTATCGGAATTTAAGTAGGTGGAAACGGTTTCCCGAATATTTCCCTTATATTCTACAAGACCTTGATTTAATAGAATTCCGGAGTTGCAGATTTGCGAAACTGCGTTGAGGTCATGACTCACAAAAAGCACCGTCCGCCCTTCGCCTTTGCTTACGTCACCCATTTTTCCCAAACATTTTTTCTGGAATTCGGCATCACCAACGGCGAGAACTTCATCGACAATTAAAATTTCTGATTCTAAATGCGCTGCGACAGCGAATGCCAAACGCACATACATTCCCGACGAATATCTTTTCACCGGCGTGTCGATATATCTTTCAACCCCCGAAAAATCGACTATTTCGTCAAATTTGCGCGCGATCTCTTTTCTCGTCATCCCTAAAATGGCACCGTTGAGGTAAATGTTTTCGCGCCCCGTCATTTCAGGATGAAAACCTGTTCCGACTTCGAGTAGTGAGGCGATCCGTCCTTTTGTGTAAATTTTTCCGGTGGTTGGCTTGGTAACTTTGCTTAAAAGTTTCAGTAACGTGGATTTTCCTGCGCCGTTCCTGCCGATAATCCCGACGGCATCGCCCTGTTCGATTTCAAAATTGATGTCGCGAAGTGACCATACATACTCTGATGCGCCTTTGGTAGAGCGGTCGTTAGCTTCACCAATTTTAAGATAAGGATCTTCCTTTCCGCGCATCTGGTGCCACATACGGTTGATGTCGTGCGTAAGCGTCCCCGTACCGACTTGCCCGAGACGGTATTGTTTGGATATATTTTCAGCTTTTAATGCTAACATCTTTGTATGTAATAGGTATAATGTACAGTGTTTATAAAGAATTGGATGAGTTTTAAATTAATCTAAAATTTAAAATTCATAATCTAAAATCTCCTACACGGTGTCCATAAATCCTTTTTCAACTTTATTAAAAACCACGGTTCCTACCGCCAACAGGACGAAAATTATTAACGAGCTGATCAGAAGCAGCGGCGCCGAAAAATCGCCAACGCCAAGCCAGCCATATTTAAAACACTCAAAAATGCCCGAAAGCGGGTTGTAGGACGCAATCGTTTTCAGTTTTGGCGGCAAAGCCGAAAGTGGGTAAATTACCGGCGTTACGTACATAAAAAGACTGATCCCAAAGCCCAGCAGCATCTGTATGTCGCGGTATTTTGTCGTCAGCGCCGAAAAAATCATTCCTGTTCCCAAAGCAAAAGCCGCCATTAAAATAATTAAAAAAGGCGTTGCTAAAATCCACAAATTAGGCGTTACATCTCCATTGAAATAATAGTACAAAAACGCGGCAATAAACAGCGCCATCTGGACCCCAAAACGCATCAGGTTCGATATCACGATTGTGAGCGGCATCACCAGCCTCGGAAAATAGACTTTCCCGAAAATACCTGCATTGCTCACAAAAACATTCGAAGTACCCGTGAGGCAGGCAGAAAAATAATTCCATAAGGTAACGCCGGCGAGGTAGAATAAGATTTTCGGCGCGCCGTCGGTTGACAGATTGGCGATATTGCCGAAAACAACTAAATAAACAATGGTGGTAAAGATTGGGTTGATAAAAAACCAAACGGGTCCCAAAACTGTCTGCTTGAAACCCGAAATAAAATCGCGCTTCACAAACATGTACACAAGGTCTTTGTAACGCCAAACCTCGCCGAGTTTAAGGTCGAAGAGAGAGTGTCTGGATTCAATGGTTTCGGTCCATTTCTGCTGCGGTTCGGTCATTTGTGTGTTTGAAAATTAATCAAAAATAGCTTAATTTATTGAATGCCGCGTCATTACGGTTCGGCCCAGAAATAAAGACGTTATAAAGATGGGTACATACAACCTGATTTCGTACAGGATGCCCGAATAAAAACACATCATGATATACGGAGCCGAAAACACATGAAACAGTAAAATATATTTTGCCGCGGTTTGATCTTTTGCAAGAATTAAAGAGAAAACCAGAAAAAGGATCCATATAAACAAGCCTAAAATATTCTTCGGCTGCGTGAAATTTTGCCATAACAAATTGCCGTCGTTGGTCACAAAACTATCATTGAAAAGTCGCATCCCAAGATAAACAGCGAGAAAAGGGGCTACTATCAGTGCCAGCGGTATTAATGTTTCTTTCTTAAGTCCGTATTTGGTGTACAGAACTGTAGCCGCCAGAGCGATTGAAAGTGCCGAGGATTCGCGGTTTAATGTAGAAACCACAACAAGAATAACCAGAACCAGCAGTTGGGCTGTGTTTGGCTTTGCGGTGTATTTTATTAACAGAAGGAAGAACAGCAGCTGCATGAAATATCCCGGAACATCGTACGGAACAATCACAAACTGCGAAAGTGCAATGGTGAAAACCGCTACCGAAACCAATAGGATTTTTTCTGCATGGGTGGCCGTGAAAGATTTAGTCTCAGTAATCAGCATCATCACAACTGCGCTGATCATCAGAAAAAAAGTATTCACGATATAGAAAGACAGGTACATCGCCGGGTCTGCATTTTTCGCGAAGAATTTCAGTTTTAATACCTCGAAATCAATATTTAAATCCGATAAAACCCCGTAAACCGCAAGTACGAAATATCCGCTTAAGATCCTGTACCGGTAAATGCCGGAATCGAACTGCGCCTTAAACTCCCCGTACGTAAACAGTGCTGAAGAATAGATATTCCCGAACGAAAAATAGATAACAGTGCTGACGGCGAACGCCAGCAACGCAGCAAATATCAGTCTCGGGAATAAATTTATTTTCAAATGTGTGTGTTTTAAAAATGTGCTATTCAAGCGTCTTCCGGCCGATCGACTTATAATAAAAACCGGAATTTTCTACCTGTTCAAGCGCAAACATATTGCGGCCGTCGAAGATCGCTTTGTTCTTCATTTTTGCGGCCATAAGTTCAAAGTTAGGATTTTTAAATTCGCTCCATTCAGTAGCGATCAGAAGACAGTCGGCATCCTGCAGAGCCGAATACATATCGTTTGCGTAGGTGATGTCGTTACCCAAAATCCGGCGCACGTTTTCCTCAGCGATTGAGTCGTAAGCCGAAATTTCTGCACCTTTTGCACGCAGAAGCCGGATGTTGTCCAAAGCAGAAGCCTCACGGATATCGTCGGTATTCGCTTTGAAGGCAAGACCCCAGACCGCGATTTTTTTGCCCTGAAGATTGCCTCCGAAATATTTCTCTATTTCTGAAACCAGGATCACTTTCTGCGCCTGATTTACATTTTCGGTAGCTTCAAGTAGCTGAAAATCAAAATTTTCCTGCTTGCCTGATTTAATTAATGCTTTCACGTCTTTCGGAAAACAGCTTCCGCCATAACCGATTCCAGGAAAAAGAAAACGATGCCCTATTCGGTCGTCCGAACCCATCCCGAGCCTTACTTTATCTACGTCAGCGCCTACTTTTTCGCAATAATTGGCGATTTCGTTCATAAATGTAATTTTCACGGCCAGAAAAGAATTTGCTGCATATTTGGTAAGTTCAGAAGATCTTTCATCCATGAAGATAATAGGCACACCGGTGTTTGTGAAGGGCTGATAAATTTTCGACATTATTTCCTTCGCGCGTTCGGATTCGCTTCCTACAATCACGCGCGCTGGATTCATTGAATCTTCAACGGCAAAACCTTCGCGCAGAAACTCGGGGTTCGAAACCACATCGAATTCTACATCGGTTTTAGCTGAAATGGCCTCGCGCACAATATCTGCGGTTCCAACCGGTACGGTCGATTTGTTTACAATAACCTTATAATCTGTGAGTAAATCTCCGATTTTATGGGCAACACTCAGTACATACGAAAGATCCGCAGAGCCGTCTTCACCCGGCGGTGTCGGAAGTGCGAGGTAAATCACTTCGCTTTTTTCTAAGGCTTCTTCAAGGCTCGTTGTGAAAAAAAGGCGTTGCGCCTGGATGTTGCGGAGGAACATTTCTTCGAGGCCGGGCTCGTAAATCGGCACGCGCCCCTGTTTCATGGCAGCTACTTTTTCCTCATCAATATCCACACAAAAAACGGTGTTTCCCAACTCCGCGAGCGTAGTGCCCGTAACCAACCCTACATAGCCTGTCCCAACAATTGTAATATTCAAAATCGTATATTTTTAAAACATGCAAATATATATAATTCAGTACATCAGCCGCCCTGTGTTCTAAGGATTTATCTTCAGGTTTTTTGCGGAATAATCAAAAAAGTGTATATTTGCAACGGATTTACGGATTTATCATGAAAAGGCCTTCGCAAGAATGCCTTTTTTCGTAACTCAGATAAAAATATGGATTTCAGAACAAAAATTGAAGAATTGCTGCACGGTTTTCTGGCCGAAAGACCAGACCTGTTTTTGGTTGATCTAAAGTTTTCAGCCGGAGACGACATTACGGTGATCCTGGATGGAGACTCAGGTGTGACGCTGCAGGACTGCCTTGACGCAAGCCGCGCAATAGAATTTAATGTAGACAGGGAAGAACACGATTTTGCACTTCAGGTAATGAGCGCAGGTCTAAGCGAGCCACTGGTTTCGCCCCGCCAGTTCAGAAAAAATATTGGCCGCGAGCTCGATATTTTAATGAAAGATTCTACACAGATTGAAGGTGAACTCAGCAAAGTGGACGAAGATAAAATTACACTCGTCTTGCAGTACAGAAAACCCAAGGAGATAGGAAAAGGTAAAATGGACGTAACTGAAGAGAAAGAAATTCTCTATACGGACATTAAAAAAGCTTTGGTAACGATAAAATTTTAATAACAAATACGATGAAAGACGGCCCTGCCGCGCATTCATCACTTATCATTTAATATATGGACGGTTTAGCATTAATTGAAGCATTTGGCGATTTTAAAGAAGAAAAAAGCATCAGTAAGATCGACCTGATGGCGATTATTGAAGATTCTCTTAAAACCCTGCTTAGAAAAAGATTCGACTCAGATGATCATTTCGACGTTATTGTAAACCCGGATAAAGGGGATTTTCAGATTTTTCTGAATAAAACAATTGTTGAAGATGATATGTCTGAAGATGACGATCTGGAAATTGAAATATCCGAGGCCAAGAAGATAGACCCAACCTTTGAGGTGGGCGAAGAATTTACAATTGAGATTCCGATTGAAGGTTTAGGACGCAGAAGCATTCTAACGCTGAAGCAGATTCTGGCTACAAAACTTCAGGAACATAACAATGCGGTGCTTTATGAAGAGTTCCGCGATAAGATTGGTGAGATTGTTGTTGGGGAAGTTCATCACATCCGCCACAAACACGTGATCTTGCTTGATGATGAAGACAATGAATTTATCCTTCCTAAAGAAAATCAAATTCCGTCCGACTTCTTTAAAAAAGGAGAAAACATCCGCACAATTGTAGAAAGTGTTGATTTTAAAGGATCCAAGCCTCAGATCATCGTATCGAGAACGGCGCCGAAATTTTTGGAAAAACTGCTTGAGCTTGAAATTCCGGAAATCCAGGATGGAACCATCATTCTTAAGAAAGTAGTGCGTATCCCGGGTGAAAAAGCCAAGATTGCCGTGGACGCTTATGATGACCGAATAGATCCGGTAGGCGCCTGTGTTGGTGTGAAAGGATCAAGGATTCATGGTGTTGTACGCGAACTTAAAAACGAAAATATCGACGTGATTCAGTGGTCTAAAAACCCGGAAATCATGGTAAAACGGGCATTAGGAAACGTGACCGTAAATAAAATCGAGATCAACGAAGAGACCAAATACGCGATGGTGTACACGCCAGTAGAGGAAATTTCGAGGGTGATCGGTAAACAAGGCCAAAACATCAGGCTTGCATCCTGGTTAAGTGGCTATGAAATAGACGTGCACAGAGAGTCTGCTGAGGACGATGATGTGGAACTGAAAGAATTTGCAGGCTCCGACGCAGGCGATATCGAGCAGTGGATCATCGATGAGTTCAATAAAGTAGGACTTACCACAGCGAAAAGTGTTCTGGATAAGGATACCGAAGCGCTTTTGAAAATGGTGGATTTGGAAGAAGAAACCATCGAGGAAGTAAAACAGATTTTGAAAGAAGAGTTTGAAGACTGATTCTTGCAAATACCTCAGGTAATGTTAAAATAGGTTAACTTTACCGAAAATTAAATAAAAGTATACATTATACATGCCCAAAATTAGATTAAACAAAGCGCTAAAGGAATTTAATATTTCAATCTCAAGACTTGTGGAGTTTCTGCAGTCTAAAGGAATTGAAGTAGAAAGCAACCCGAACGCTCAATTGGAAGAATCGGCATATTCTGCACTGAAAGCGGAGTTCGCGAAAGACAGTGAGCAGCGCAAAGCTTCACACGAGGTGGTGATGATTAAGGTTCCTGAGGAGAAACTGGAAATCGAACCTTCTAAGCCTGAGATCATTCGCGCAAGAAATACCGCAAGACCCGAAACGAAAATTTTGGGTAAAATAGACCTCGAGCCTAAGAAGCAAGAGGTTCCGGTAGAAAAACCGGAAGAGAAACCTGAAGAGAAACCACGCGAAGAAGTGGTTCTGCATTCGCCTGCTTCTGAGAAACAGGAATTTAAGGTTCTCGATAAAATCGATCTTTCGCAAATGGAGGGCAATAAGCCCCGCGCAGCGAAGAAAGAAGAAGCAAAGCCCGAAAAGGTAGATCCGCCAGCCGCTCAACCGGCTTCGGAACCTGCGGCGGCTGCGCCTGCACCCGAACAGTCTGCACCTGCGCAATCTACGCCGCAAGCTGAGACGCCTGCTGCGGCAGAGCCTGCCTCAGACGTGCACGAAACTGTTTATCAGAAACTGGGTGGTGTAAAAATTCTGAAACAAACTGTGGATTTATCGCAGTTCGATAAAAAGCCAAGCGCAAACAGCGCGGCAGCTAAGAAAAAAAGAAAACGTATCGAAAAACCGGGTACGCCGGGAGCTACGCAGCAAGGACAGGCTGGAGCACAGGGTAACCGACCTCCTGCACAGGGTGGAAACCGTCCGCCAGGACAGGGCCAAAACCGTCCGGGACAAGGTGGGAACCGACCTGGATACCAAGGTGGTGGCGCAAATACCGGAAAAGGAGGCAGCCGTCGTGGCGCGCCTACAATGCCGGTTGAACTTACCGACGAGCAGGTTAAAAACCAAATTAAAGAAACCCTTGAAAAGCTTACAAGCAAAGGCGGTAAGAATAAAGGTGCCAAATACAGAAAAGAAAAGAGAGTTTACCGAAGAGAACAGGATGAACTTCAGCATGAGATTGATGCAGCGGACAGAACCCTGAAGATTACGGAATTTATTACCGTTGGCGAACTCGCGAGTCTGATGAATGTGAGCCCTACAGAAGTAATTTCTGCATGTTTCTCATTAGGCGTTATGGTAACGATGAATCAGCGTCTTGAAGCTGATACTTTATTGCTTGTAGCTGACGAATTCGGCTATAAAATTGAGTTTTCAGATGCTGATCTTGAAGAATCAGCGCTTGAAGAAAATACCGATACCGCTGAAGATTTATTGCCGCGTGCACCAATCGTTACCGTAATGGGTCACGTAGATCACGGTAAGACTTCACTTCTCGATTATATCAGAAAAACAAACGTAATTGCTGGTGAATCCGGTGGAATTACACAGCATATCGGCGCTTACAACGTACAGCTTGAAAACGGCCAGCGCATCACCTTCCTGGATACACCGGGTCACGAGGCGTTTACCGCGATGAGAGCCAGAGGTGCACAGGTTACCGATATTGCAATTATCGTAATTGCGGCGGACGACGACGTGATGCCACAAACCAAGGAAGCTATTTCCCACGCTCAGGCAGCGGGTGTACCGATGATCATCGCTTATAATAAAGTGGATAAGCCAACTGCAAATCCGGACAATATCCGTCAACAACTTTCTTCGATGAATATTCTCGTAGAAGAATGGGGCGGAAATGTACAGACGCAGGAAGTTTCAGCCAAATTCGGTAACAATATGGATGCCTTGCTTGAAAAAGTATTGCTTCAGGCAGAAATGCTCGAATTAAAGGCAAACCCGAACAAAAATGCACAGGGTGTTGTAATTGAAGCGTCACTGGATAAAGGAAGAGGTTATATCTCTACAATTCTGGTAGAAAGCGGAACCCTGAAGGTTGGTGATTATGTACTTGCGGGTAAAAATCACGGTAAAGTAAAAGCGATGTTGGATGAAAGGGGCAAACCGATGGAAACAGCGGGTCCTTCAATTCCGGTAACAATATTAGGATTGGACGGAGCGCCAACGGCAGGAGACCGTTTCCGCGTATTTGCTGACGAAAGAGAAGCGAAATCAATCGCGACAAAACGTGAGCAGCTTCAGAGAGAGCAGTCTATCCGTACCAAGAAACACCTTACGCTTGACGAGCTTGGGCGAAGAATTGCACTCGGCGACTTCAAAGAACTTAACATTATCCTTAAAGGTGACGTGGATGGTTCTGTGGAAGCACTTTCAGATCAGTTGCAGAGTTTATCAACAGAGGAAATCAGCGTGAATATCATTCACCAGGGAGTTGGTCAGATCACCGAATCCGACGTACTCTTAGCTGCTGCTTCCGATGCGATTATGATCGGATTCAACGTAAGAGCCGGTGTGAACGCAAAAGAACTCGCAGACAAAGAAGAGATAGAAATCCGAACGTACTCCGTAATCTACGCGGCTATTGATGAGATCAAAGAAGCGATGGAAGGTATGCTTTCACCTGAGATCAAAGAACAGGTAATTGGCAACGTAGAAATCCGCGAAACATTTAAGATTACCAAAGTCGGCACCATCGCCGGTTGTATGGTTCTTACCGGGAAAGTAACCCGAAACTCGAAAATCAGACTGCTGCGTGACGGTATTGTGAAATTCGACGGTGAGCTTGAAAGTTTGAAGCGTTTCAAAGACGATGTGAAGGAAGTAACCAAAGGTTATGAGTGTGGTCTTAACATCAAAGGCTATAACGACATCGAAGTTGGAGACATCCTCGAAGTATATGAAGAGGTAGCTGTTAAGAAAAAGCTTAAATAATTATTAGATATTTAATGAAACCTGCCAATGGCAGGTTTTTTTATGTTAAATATTGTTATTTATAAAGGTTCTAAATTATTTAAATAAATAATTGGAACTTCATAATGCAGACAGTGTTTCCGTCCGTTTAAAAATCAAATATCTAAATATGCCCTCAAAATTATGTGAATATAACAAATTATATATTATTTTTATGTTAAGTAGTTAAAGTTTTTGCACATTTTATAATATTGCCGCTTTGTAGTGTTAATTAAAATTAACATATTTGCCGATATATTATTAAAAAGTGTTAATATGAATGTGAAAATTAAAGTCTTAAGCATTGGAGTTGTGTTCTTCGCAGCGCAGAGCCTTTCTGCACAGCAAGACAGCGCAAAAGTGCAAAACATCGACGAGGTGATCGTGGTGGGGTATGGAACGCAAAGAAAAAGCGAAGTTACCGGGGCGATCTCGTCCATTAAAGCGGCCGACATCGCGACAATTGCTGCGCCCAGTTTTGAACAGCAACTTGCAGGCCGGGCAGCCGGTGTGCAGGTTTCAACACCATCCGGAGTTTTGGGGGAAGCTCCGAGGATCAGGATCAGAGGGATAGCATCCTTAACTTCAGGTCTAAGTCCGCTGATCATTGTAGACGGCGTGCCAATTTGGTCCGGTGATATCGGAGGGCAAACTGCTACCAATGGTCTCGCAGAAATTAATCCAAATGATATTGAATCCTACGAGATTCTTAAAGATGGAGCTTCAACAGCAATTTATGGTTCCCGAGCCTCGAACGGTGTGATCTTAATCACCACTAAGAAAGGACGTGGCGGCCGTTTTAACCTTAATTTCAGCAACTATGCAGGTTATGCGAGCCCAGCAGGATTATATGATTTACTGCAGACTCCTGATTTCATCACGATCTCCAATGAGAAAAGAGCCAATACAGCTTCAGCATCTACTCAGACGCCCATCGCTTTTGGAACTGAATATAACACGAACTGGCAAAAAGCTGTACTCCGTTCAGCGGCCTTCCAGACAGATAATGTGCTTTCCGCATCAGGGTCGGTTGGAAAATCAAACTACTATACCTCCCTTGGATACAGTAACCAGGAAGGAGTTACGCGCCCGAATGCAATGAAACGTTTTACGGGACGTGCAAACGTTGAACATCAGGCTTTCGACTGGTTAAAAATCGGTACAAACCTCAGTTTCACCAAAACACAGTATGAAGGTCTGAATACAGGGACGTCTTCACTTTCTGGAAACATTTTCAACGCGATCCGTCAGTTGCCAAACACGCCGATTTACAACCCCGCACATCCTACCGGGTATAATATTGATTTAATAGATCCGCGTGTAGTGGGTAGATGGCAAAACACGATGCTGGCTGGTGATAATATTACCAACATCATGTACACGCTTGATAATAATAAATACGGTTCTGACGTAAGCAGGTTTATTGGTTCTGCATTTGCGGATGTACGCCTGTTCCCGTTCCTTACCTACAGACTTCAGGCGAGTGTGGATCAGTCGCAGACCAAAGGATATGTGTACTGGAACCCGATCCACGGAGATGGTCAGGGCTCTAACGGATTTATCAGAAACGACCTTTCTGATCTGTTAAGAAATAACGTACAGAACATTTTAACCTTCGATAAAACCTTCGGCGACAATCACAACATTACGCTTGTGGGTGTGAATGAAATTCAGAAGCAAAAGGTTCAGAGTTTCTTCGGCGGTGGTACGAACCTTTCGAATGTATATTTTGGCAGTGGCGTAGTAAGCGGGTCAATCGGGACTTTGCAGGCCGGCGGCGGAATTACGGAGAACGGATTTGTTTCACTGGCAGGACGTTTGAACTATAACTTTGCACAGAAGTACTTTATTCAGGCATCAATCCGTAGAGACGGTCTTTCTTCACTTCCTTACGCAAACAAGTACGGTAACTTCCCTGGAGTATCCGCAGGATGGACGGTGAGTAAGGAGAATTTCATGGAGAGTATTAACCCGATTGTAAACGATCTTAAAATCAGAGGTTCGTGGGCGAAAGTAGGTAATACAGATATCGGTAACTATCCGTACCTAGGCACATTCAGTAACCTTAAGTATGCAGATTATAACGGTATCGCTTACTCGCAGATTGGTAACGACGAGTTGCGTTGGGAAAGTACCAAGAAAATCGACGTAGGTGTAGATTTGGGTATGTTCAGCAACAAACTACGTTTTACATTTGATTATTACGAAAACCAGATCGATGATATTATTTTAGGGGCACCACTTTCCAGTGATTTTGGAATTCCGGGTAACCTTATCTACAAGAACATCGGTACAATGGTTAACAAGGGACTTGAATTTTCTGCAGACTACAACGTATTCAATACAGAAAAGTTCAGTCTTGATCTGAATGCGAACTTCACGACACTTGAAAATGAAGTACTGTCACTTGCCAACAACAATGCAGATATGGTAGGTTTGAACAACATCAGCCGTGTAGGTGAATCTATCAATTCAATCTGGGGCTTCAAGTATTGGGGTGTGAATGCTGCGAATGGTAACCCGGTTTACTACAAAGCAGATGGCAGCCTGGTGCAGGGCGTAGTAGGTGGTAACAGATATGCTGTGTTTAACCAAGCCAATCCGGGTGACGTATCACAGACCTCTTCTTTGAGTACAAGTACAGATAAAATGATTTTGGGCCAAAGTTTACCGAAATATTTCGGTGCTGCAGGTCTTCGTTTCCGCTACCAGCAGTTCGATTTTGGTACAACCGTTAGATTCAGCGGTGGTAATAAGATCTTCAACTCTACCAGAAGAGAGATGATGAACCTCAACTTCACCAATAACTCAACCGAAATTCTTGGAAGATGGCAGAGTCCTGACAATCCGGGGGACGGGTGGACTCCTAGATTGTTCTTTGGCGACAACACATTTACAAACCAATCGAGTAACGCTACCTCAAGATTTCTTGAAGATGGTGATTATGTGAAATTCGATATCATGAGTTTGGGTTACACATTTGCTCCAACTACAGTGCAGCAGGTGGGCATCAAAAGCCTGAGAATTTATGTACAGGCACAGAATGCTTTTATCATCACCAAGTATACAGGTTTAGATCCTGAGATGGAACTTAACGGGGTGGATTTTAATGCTACACCTCGTCAGCGGGTATTCAGCATGGGCTTTAATATTTCACTATAAATTTTTAATTACAATGAAAAAGAATATAATTACAAAAATAGGATTACTGCTATCCTTATCGGTCGTGGCGTTCACGGCAACGTCTTGCTCGCGGGACGAGATTATTGATCTGAAACCGTTCAACAGTATCGACGAGAATCTTGCGTTTTCTACCGCTTCCAATGTTGATCTGACAGTGATGGGTGTGTACAATGCAGCCCAGAACGGATTTTATTATACTGCACCGGGAGCAGCTAACACACCGAGAGGTTATGCATTCGGTTCCGCTTATACTGTGCAGGGAGATATGCGTGGCGAAGACATGGTAAATAACGCAACATTTTATCAGCTTACCTATACCGCAACTTATGATGCAGGTACGCCTAACAATGTACATCATTTCGAAAACCTCTACGCTTTAATTAATAAAGCAAACATCGTGATCGACGGCGCTACGACCGCTGCCACAAACGGAGTGATTTCTGCGGCAGTGAAGGATGGTTACGTAGGTGAAATGTATTTTTTCCGCGCTCTTGCGCATCTGGAATTATTAAAGCATTTCGCACGACCTTATAATTTTACGGCGGGCGGAGCCCATCAGGGAGTAGCTTACCGTGACTTTGCTATCACCACACCCGCAACGATTGATCTTGCCGCTGCGGTAAGAAGGGGAACTGTTGCTGATAATTACGCAAAAATTCTTGCCGATTTGGACAATGCGGAGACATTGATGCCATCTAAGACCACAAGAACGGGTAATATGAAAATTACCAGAGCATCAAAAGAAGCAGCTGTTGCTTTAAAGGTAAGGGCTTACCTTAACATGAGAAACTGGAACAATGTTTTGGTTGAGGGCGCTAAATTGGCAACCGCTTATTCTTTAGGTGCACCAAGTGCTCCATTTACCAGCAACTATGGCAACCCGGAATCTATTTTTTCAATAGAAAACTCTGCCGTAACAAATCCTGGTGTTAATGCCGCGTTGGCGTCCATGTATAACAACAGGTCGCTGGTAAATATCAGTCCGATTATCTGGAGAAATCCACGTTGGACAGCTACCGACAAAAGAAGAGAGGAAGGTACAATGGTGCGCACCCCAGTATCAGGGGTGAAATTCACCAACAAATATAAGGATGTAACTAACCTTAGCGATGCCACTCCAATCCTTCGTTATGCTGAAATCGTGTTAAGTATGGCAGAAGCAAACGCCCGTCTCGGAAATTCCGGTGCAGCTTTAACCCAACTGAATTTGGTAAGAAACAGAGCGCTCGCGGCTCCTGCTACAGAAGCGTATACGGCAGCATCTTTTGCCAATGCCACAGAAATGGTTGATGCGATTATTACCGAAAGAAGGATTGAGTTTTTAGCAGAAGGCATGAGATGGAATGATATCCACCGACTGCTGTACGACGATTTGGTGCCTATGCCAGGAATCCCTGCCAAATTAGCTAACGGAATGCCTACCGGCGCAATGTTTACGTTAGGTACACCTTACACCGGACCTTACGGAGTAGCAATGATTCCAAAAGAAGATTTCAGAGTGTTGTGGCCAATCCCACTTTCCACAACGGTTAACAATCCGATTATGCAGGAAGAACAAAACCCAGGATGGTAATCAGCACACGTTACAAACCATAATTCAGTTAATTTTTCATTAAAGCCACAGCAATGTGGCTTTTTTTATTTGGTGCATAAACAGACTGATTACTGTGTTTTCAACGTGTCTTTAGGTCGATGAAATAATAAATTGCAAAAATTTTAAAGAAATTTCAACTGTTTTTAATTCAAGTATCCTGAGATTTTAACATTTTTTATGAAATAAAAGCTCTTCTTGTTTCACATTAATTAGCCGGCGGTCAGAAATCGCTGTCAATAGTGTATTTCAGGGTGTTTTTCGGAATTTCTGATTAGGCTTGTTATGTTAAAAATAATTAACATATTTGCGGACAATTTAAAAAAATGTGTTAATAATGAATGTGAAATTAAGAGTTTTAAGTATGGGCGCGCTTTTTTTTGCCGCACATAACTTATCAGCACAGACTGACAGCACCAAAGTGCAGGAAATCGATGAAGTGGTTGTTGTAGCCTATGGTACACAAAAGAAATCTACGCTTACAGGGGCAAATGTTCAGATCGGGGCAAAGGAGATCGAAGACAGGCCTCTTTCGAATGCCTTACAGGCATTAGATGGTGCAGGTGCAGGTATTCAGATTGCTGCCGGATCCGGCCAGCCTGGTTCTGCTCCTACCATCAGAATTAGAGGGGCAGGTTCCTTCCTTGCCAGCAACGAACCTTTAATTGTTGTAGACGGAATTCCTTTTCCGGGAGATCTTGGCTCAATTAACCCAAATGATATTGAAAGTTTAAACATCCTTAAAGACGCGTCTTCTACATCCCTTTATGGTTCGTCTGCTGCTAACGGTGTTATCTTGGTAACAACTAAAAGAGGTAAAAAGAACTCTTCAAGAATTACTTTAAACTCAAGTACAGGGATCATCAGTAGATTTGTTGAGGAATACGATAGAGTAGGACCTGCAGATTACTACGGATTAACATGGGAGGCCATGAGGAATGGTAGGCTTTTGCAACCAAACCAAACGCTTGCTACTGCTAACGCCTACGCCTCTGCAAACTTAATTTCAGGTAACCTTAAAACCAACGTGTTTAATGTGCCGGATAACCAGTTGGTAGTTGATGGGGTTTTCAATCCTAACGCCCAACTTAAATATCATGATTTCGACTGGGCAGATGCTTTGATGGGTGTTGGTATCCGTAACGACCACAATATCTCATACTCTGGAGGTAACGATAAAAGTTCTTTTTTCTCATCATTTAATTATTTGAAAGAAGAAGGTTATTTGGCTAAATCTGATTTCGAAAGAATCAGTCTTCGTTTAAATACTGATTCTCAGGTTAAATCATGGTTGAAGTTAGGTACCAGTCTTAATGGTAGTGTTTCCAGCGGTTCAAACGCTGTAGATGGTGTTGAAAATAATGCCTCTTTTAATAACCCATTCCGCTGGACAAGAGGTATAGGTCCTATTTACAGCCCATATCAGTACAACCAGGCAGGACAGAGAATGTACGGACCAAATGGTGAAGTGCTTTATGATGCAGGTGCCAACAGAGGTCCAGATGCAGCTTCAGGAAGAAACGTGGTTTGGGAAACTTTGCTTAACGATGATGTAACAAATGCTTACAATATTCAGGCGAACGTATTTGCAGAATTTCAGATTTTACCTGAATTAACGTTCAGAACCAATGGTGCATACAATTTCCGCGGTACATTAAGAAAAGAATATACCAATACCGAGATCGGCGATGCAATCGGTATCGGGTCCGCTACCAGAACAGCATATTTCAGACGCGATTTTACATGGAACCAGGTTTTAACCTATAACAAAGCCTTCGGAAACCATAACTTCACGGCTCTTGCAGGTCATGAAAATATCGACTATAAATATGATTATTTGTATGGATATAAGAGAAACCAGATCCTTGAGGATTTCTATGAATTCGACAACTTCGTAAATAATTCCAGTTTAAGCTCTGCGCTTAACAGAAGAAGTAAAGAAGGTTGGTTTGGTAGAGTAAATTATGATTTCAATGAAAAGTATCTTCTTGAAGGATCGATCCGTTGGGATGGCTCTTCACGATTTGCTGAGGATGTAAGATGGCAGTCTTTCTGGTCTGCAGGTGCAGGTTGGGTAATTTCCCGCGAAAACTTTATGAGCAACATAGAAGCTGTTAATTTCCTTAAGTTAAGAGGTTCTTATGGTGAGGTTGGAAATGATAATCTTGGTTCATGGTATCCTTACCAGTCGGTTTATGGTTTAGGTACAAACAATGGTTTTGAACCGGGTACTATTCTTTCAAGAGTGGCTGACCGTACAATCAGCTGGGAAACCAAAGCACAGTCTGATGTAGCTTTAGAGTTCGAATTATTCAGCAGAAGAGTTAAAGGTACTTTAGAATATTACAACTCCGAAACAAGAGACCTTCTTTTTGCTACCAAGACACCACTTAATGCAGGTATCCCAAATAACGAAATAGAAACTAACATCGGTAACCTTGTTAATAGAGGTTATGAAATTACAGTTTCAGCTGACGTAATTAAGAATCAGAATGTTAAATGGAATATCACCGCATTCGGATCATCTTATAAGAATGAAGTAACCAAACTGGAAGCATCATTCATCAACGGAAGCAAGAGAATTGAACTGGGGAGAGATCTTTATGCGTTTTACCTCAGAACCTGGGCAGGTGTAGATCCTGCTGATGGCCAGGCCTTATTCGTAATGGATCCTACAAAGGCTACCGTTAATCCTACAGACGAACGCACTGTGAACGGTCGGGCAGTAACCACCAACCTTAACAAAGCCCTTCTGGAGTATCAGGGTTCTGCAATCCCGGATTTCTTCGGAAACTTTGCTACAACCTTAAATGTGAAAAACTGGGAACTTTCAGCAGCATTTAACTACCAGTTTGGTGGTCTCATCTACGATACCAACTATGCTGCACTTATGACTGCCTATCCGCAGGGTGGTGCACTAAGCACAGATATCCTTAACAGATGGACAGCGCCTGGACAGATTACAGATGTACCTGTACTTAACTCGTCATACATTGCCGCTCCTGCCGCAGCATCGGCAAGATGGTTGGTAGATGCGAGCTATGTAATGCTTAGAAACGCTACTTTAGGTTACAATTTCGATAAAGAAATTACAAGAACCGTAGGTGTTAACAGTTTAAAACTATTCGTGAGTGGAGAAAACCTTTGGTTAACCAGCAAAAGAAAAGGTCTGGAGCCTTACCAATCTTTTAACGGTACTACTTCCAACAGATATTCTCCTGCAAGAATCATTACTTTCGGATTAAATACAACATTCTAAAAATTAAAAAATGAAATTTTTCAATAAAAAAGCAATTTTACTCGCTGCAGCATCAGCGCTCCTAACATTAGGGGTGTCGTGCGAAAGAGATTATCTGGCTACCGGACCTACAGATGCAGTGGGCGACCAGACTATCTATGCAACAGTTTCTAATATGTCTACTGTTATCAATGGTATGCACAGAAATATGTACGTAAGACAAAACTCTAGTCAGGGCCAGAACGGAGGGACAAGTGTCCTGATGTATATGGATGTGATGGGTGAAGATTTAATCTTCCCAGCAACAGGACCTAACTGGTTTGTTAGTACCATCAGATGGCTGGATAACGCGAATGCGAACTCTACTAACGTATTTTATCCATACGATTTCTATTACGAGCAGATCAGAATGGCAAACGCACTGATCGCGAACGGCCCTACAGCAACAGGAAGCCAAAGTGACCGTGAAAAAGTGATGGGTGAGGCATATGCCTTCCGTGCTTACTCCTACATGATGTTGGTGCAGATCTATGCAAAACGTTATGTTCAGGGGTCTGCTAACACTCAGTTAGGAGTTCCGATCAGGCTTGATGATACGTTCGATGCCATCCCAAGAGCGACACTAGACGAGAACTACGCGCAGATCAAAAGTGATTTACAGCAGGCGGTAACTATGCTTACTGGCAAAACAAGAGGCGACAAATCTCATTTTAACGCAGAGGTAGTTAAAGGTCTAATGGCACGTGTGGCATTAACAACCGGCGATTATGCTGCGGCAGCAACGTATGCTCGTGAGGCAAGACAAGGTTTTGCACTGATGAGTAATGCTACCTATAAAGAAGGATTTAACAACTATGCAGTGAGCGAATGGATGTGGGGTTACAAGCCTATCGCAGATACTTCGGATTATTTCGGAAACTTCATGGCGTACATGTCCAGAAATTATAACTCATCGCAGATCCGTCAGGCTCCGAAAGTAGTGAACAAATTATTGTTCGACAGCTTCCCGAGCACAGATGTTAGAACTCAGGTGATCGATCCTACCGGTGCACATGCATCATTGAACTTGCCTGCAACTTATCTTAAAGTACCTTACACTTCTCAAAAATACCTTTCTACCGACGGATCCAAAGTGGATAACAACACCAGTTTAGGTGATATCCCTTTCATGAGAGCCGCAGAGATGTATCTTATTGAAGCTGAAGCTTTAGCGAGAGATAATAAAGAAGCAGAATCTAAGGTAGTGTTCACTCAGTTAGAGAAGAACAGAAACCCTGCATATGTTACTTCGGTTTCTACGGGTGCAGCTTATATCAACGAAATTCTTAACAGCAGAAGACTTGAACTTTGGGGTGAAGGCTTTAGATTCCTGGATCTTAAGAGACTCAACCTGCCATTGGACAGAACGTTAACTAACCATGCACCGGTTGTTACCAACAACTTGCTTACAGTTCCGGCTGGTGACAAGAGATGGACGTGGTTAATTCCTCAAGCTGAGATCGATGCTTCAAAAGGATTGGTTATTCAAAACGAACTCTAACCATAACGATTAATCTTCCGGTGATGCATAACGACACAAACCGGAATGCTGATGAAGCAGATAAAGCTATATTCAGTTAAATTTTCATTAAAGCCACAGCAATGTGGCTTTTTTTGTGGACTAATGTTTCGTCGAATGATGACCTCAACGGTGTTGCATGCCTTTACTGAAGGATCTATCCTTTCCAATTATTCAGAGCAAACCGGGGCTTTACCGAAATTTCGATTAAAGAGAAATACCAAAATTCCTGCGGAAAGCGACTAAGCTTATGAATTTCCAATCAGCAGCTACAAAATATTGCCGTATTGCTTCTGAATTATAAGAAAAATTGGATTTTCGGAAAAATTGTTTTGGTTATGTTAAAATTAATTAACATATTTGCCTATTAAAATATTAAATAATGTTAATATGAATGTAAAATTACGAGTTTTAAGTATTGGCGTTCTGTTCTTTGCGGGACAATCGCTGATGGCTCAGAAAAGAGATACTGCCACGAAAACAAAAGAGATTGAAGAGGTGGTGCTAGTAGGAGGCGTAAGGCTGGATCCGGCCCAGAAAGTGGGTTCATACAGTGTTGTTGGCAAAGCCAATTTCGAGTCCACTCCTTTCTCTACCGTTGATGAGGTACTCAACGGACGTGTAGCTGGTCTGAACTTTTCGTCTGCCAGTGGTGATCCCGGTTCCTCAAACATGGTGATCGTGCGGGGTGTAAGTTCATTAATCGGAACTCCGAACCCACTTTACGTTATTGACGGTATTGTTATTGGTAAAGGCGCTGATAATGCCCAAATGATGGAATCCTGGAATCCTCTCGCAGTAATTGATCCGAACTCCATCGAGTCGGTAACGGTTCTGAAAGATGCTTCGTCCACGGCGTTGTATGGATCAAGAGGTGCGAACGGGGTAATTATCGTTAAAACCAAAAAAGGAAAGTTCAACCAGAAAACAAGATTTGAGTTTTCTACCGAAACCGGTGTTCAGGGAAGAGCCCACGACAAGCTTCAACTGATGAACGGCGACGAGTACATCAAATATGGCGGAATTCTGATGTGGAACTCTCAGGATCTGTTAGGGCAGACGTTTACAACTTTGGAGCAGGCTACCCAATATTATCTTGATACCTACATTCCGGATACGGAACCTATTAAATACACCCGCCAGTATACAGATTGGCAGAAAGTGGTTAACAGATCGTCATCCATTGTAAATACCTACAACTTCGGTGCTTCGGGAGGTGGCGAAAACACATCGTTCAGAATTGGCGGCTCATACTACCAGAACGAACCGCTTGTGAAGTCATCCAGTTTCGACAGGATCAGTGTAAATGCTGCCGTAGACCATAAAGCTTCAGATAAGTTGAGATTTGGTTTAAATACCAACTACTCCAACGTAAAACGTAATACCTATATGGGTGGACGGGCTTCCGCGAATCCTGTAACCAACTCTATCATGCTCTCTCCGTTGCGTTCTGTGTATAACGCTGACGGTACCTTCAACCAGGAAGCTTGGACTGAAGGACCGGACATGACGGCAGGTTTTAATCCCGCTTCAATTTTAGCAAACGCCTATCAGCTTTCAGGCATTAACACATTCCTGGCGTCCATTAATATGGATTACCAGTTTATGAAAAACGTGTCATTTAATTCCTTATTTGGTACCCAGTATCAGACAATGCGCGAATTGCAGTCGATTGATAAAGGACATCCGATTTATACCGCACAAACCGATTCCGATAATTTCGGGATGCTGCAGGATGCCCGCACGTCAATTTGGGACTGGAACTGGTCAAACAGTATCGGTTACCGCAATACTTTTAATGCAAGACATAATTTGGAAGTGCTTGGAGGGATGGAGTACCAAAACCACCGGTATAATAACCTTACCAACTACTCATTCTTCATGACGGATGTGCGTCCATATTTTCAGTTTGCGCAGGAAGGTTCTGTTTTAAGCTATTCGGACGATTACGACTGGACACAGATTGGCTATTTCGGAAGGTTGAATTATATTCTTGATGGTAAATACACCTTCACCGGCCAGCTTCGAAGAGACGGAAACTCAACTTTAGGAACTGAAAAGTGGGGTAACTTCTGGTCTTTAGGAGGCTCCTGGAATGTCTTCAACGAAAATTTCCTGCCTTCTGCTTTCTCCTCATTTACATTGGGTGCAAGTTACGGTGTATTGGGAAATATTCCATATGCTGACCAATGGGGTTTACAGTATAACGCATATGCACTTGTAGGATATAACGCCAGCCAGGGTGGTTGGGGTGGCAACGGAGGTTACGGCGGCATTTCTAATCCGGGTAACCCCAGTTTGATTTGGGAAGAGGCAAAACACCTCGACATAAATGTAGATATGGGCCTTTTTAACGACAGGCTGAAACTGATTGGAGCATTCTATCACAAAGTTACTGAGAAGGCGATCGATGTAAGTTTCCCTGCAACAGAAACAGGTGGCCCAACATCATTCTACGATAATATTGCAACCATTGATAATAAAGGAGTAGAACTTACGATAGAAGCAACTCCGATTCAGACTGAAAACTTCAGATGGACCATAAACGGTAACGGAGCATACTCTAAAACCATGCTTAACAGATTCAACCTCGAACTGAGGCAGAATGGTTCAGAGGAGCCGAGCGGTGCAGACAATGCATTTGCTGCGCTTGCGCCGGGACACATCTTCGGAGAATATTATTCGGTACTGTGGGCAGGAATTGCAGGTGCTGATGACCCAACAAGAGGAATCAAAGCAGGGGATGCTTTATTCTATACAAATGGCGATAAAACCGACGTAACCAATAAACGAGAGGATGCATCCCCTGCATGGATGGGTAAAAGCGCATTTCCGGTTTACAATGTTGGTTTAACAAATGAACTTAAGTACAAAAACATATCATTAAGTTTCATGCTTTCAGGTCAGTTTGATTTCTACGTACAGAACGGTGTGCACTCCTACACGATCCATGATGGTGCATTTCCGGGACGTAACCAGATTAATGACGCATTGTACGACAGCTGGACTGACGCTCCGGGCGCCGAAAACTTCAACGCATCCAATCCAAAAGCAATCGTAGGAAATCCAAGTACATCAAGACTTGAATCTTCCCGTTTCATTAACAAGGGAGACCATATCCGTCTGAAAGAGATGAGATTGGCGTACACCTTCGGAAACCAGTTTAAAGAAAGCACCGGCCTCAACAACCTCACGATTTATGTGAGAGGTACAAACCTTCTTACCTACGTGTTCGATAAAGACCTGGATTACGATCCGGAGTCTAACTCCAATGCATGGTCATGGCTTGGTAAAGGACGGTATTGGTATGCTTCACCGGTTCTTAAAACGATGTCAATGGGTATTCAAGTTGGTTTTTAATTGATAAAAAAATAATAATGAAAAAGTTTTTAATTATACTATCCTCAGTGCTGCTCATTACAGCCAGTAACTCCTGCAGAGAGAGTGAGCTGGAGCTGTTTCCGCCAAGCCAGGACGATATACAGGATATAAACTCAGAAGAGAAACTTCAGGCATTTCTAAATGGTGGATATCTCACGATGGCTTCCGTAAGTGCTTATGGCGCTGATGCGATGGCTTTTGGCGACGTGCTTTCAGATAACCTGTACGTAACAAGTGCTAAAGCGTATGTACTTACATCAAATATGAATTACAGCGCACTTAATAATGATACTGGTGGCCTGTACCGTACGATGTATGATGCTATTATGAACTGTAACACGGTTATTAATAACACCCAGGTTGCAGACAATCCGAACGTTACACGTATGAAAGCTGAGGCGAAAATCTTAAGAGGTTTCGCGTACTTTACGTTGCTTAATTATTTCTCACCTGCACCTACCTCAGGCGTTAACCAGGAGTTTGGTGTACCGTTGGTGTTGGGAGATTACGACGCGTCCATTCAGCCTGCGAGAGCCACTGTGGCAGAAGTTTACGCACAGATTATCTCAGACCTTAATGACGGTGTTGCCAGCGCCGATGATCAATCCACATCTGCCACGCCCAAAGTATTTCTCACCAAAACTGCAGCAAGATTAATTCTTACCCGCGTTTATTTAACCCGTCGTGCTGCCGGTGATGCACAGCTGGCTTTAGATCATGCTAACTACATCATCAATAACTCGCCGTCCATTTATCAGCCGATTACCAAAGCTGAATATGTAAACTATTGGATGGGAACTTCAGATGACTTTTCTGAAAATCATCCTGAGACTATCTGGGAACTGGATCTGAATCCAAGCTCTAACCTGGTTACAGGAGTAGGCGCAAACCTTGCACTGCCAACGCTATACAACAGAATCAGTGGAGACCGTCGTGCGTTGCTCTTTACAAAAGATTTTTACGACAGCTTCCCACATACGGATTTGGCGACTTTACCAAACGGAACCCCACAGAGCACATCTCCGGATGTTCGTAGAGGTGATACGAAAACAAGCGCCCCGGCATTACCTGCAGGCCTTTTAAGTACACTCACACTTCCGTTAACCGACAATCCTCCGGGAGCCTGGACAAACAAGTATCCGCGTTTAAGCAGCACGGGGAACTTTAATAGAAATATTAAAATTTTCAGGTTCTCTGAAGCACTGCTCAATAGGATAGAAGCACTTCACCTTGTAGGGCAGTCTGCTACAGCGTTGGCAGAACTTAATGCTTTTGCGGTTTCCCGAGGCGGTTCAACTTACACGGGTACTAATCTTCTTAACGACATCCTTACGGAAAAAAGTAAAGAATTTTATGGCGAAGGACAGCGTTTTCTCGATCTGAAGCGTCATAACCTTCCGTTGATTAAAAACAGCAACTGTTCGTTAAACTGTAATGTGCCGGCTAATGACAAACTTTTTGTGATGCCAATCAGCCAGTCTGCAATTAACTACAATCCGAACCTTAAACAGTATCCGGGATATTAATCCACCCGAATCTATCTGACTAACCCTGCCGCGGCAGGGTTTTTTATTTGCCCATATTTCTTACATTTGTACACCAAAGTTCACGAATGAAGTATTTTTTGCTCTGTCTATTTTTTTGCGGTTATGCTCTGACGGCTCAGGTCGTCAATAAAACCGATTCGAACAGAGTGAAACCGCAGGACACGCTGGTCATCGATTCCGGTAGAAAAGATTCCCTGGTAATCTTTAAGCCTACCATTTACGATTATACCTACCGTACGCAGTTCACCGAAAAGAAAATCTTCGATACCGCTTTCACTCCGGAGAAAACGTTCGTTTTCACGCAATATAATAACCGCGATAATTTCGGGCGGATCCAGTTTGCCAATATTGGTTCAGGTTTCCAGCCTTTGGTTTTTGAGGTGAATCCGGAGCAGAATCTTTCGCTGCTGCCAACCAATAAATCGTACATAATACAGGGAATCAAAGACGTTAGGTATTATGATGTGAAAACGCCGACCACGGCTTTCATTTATCATAATTCGGTGAGCAGTGGCGCCGCGCTGCAAACCACTTACACCCAGAATATCGGTAAAAATTTCAATTTTGCAGTGGAATATATGGGTCTCCGCTCACTCGGGATGTATCAGAATAACCTTGCCGCCAACAACAATGTCATTTTTTCAGGGCACTATATTTCTAAGAACAATAAATACGAAGCATTTGCACATTTCATTCATCAGAATGTAAATAATGAGGAAAATGGCGGAATTGCCGACATCAACCTGTTTCTTGGCGATAACAACAACTTCGATAACCGGCTGAATCTTCCCGTAAACCTTAATGCTTCTGAGTCGCGGTTTTCTTACAGGCGATATTATTTCAGTCATCAGTTTAGGCCTTTTGCCTCGGAAAAATTTCCGTTCAAGATCCGCCACACCATTTTTCATCAGGGAAACAAATATTATTACACGCAGTCTGCCCCCGAAACTTTCTATTTTGATGACGGTTCAGAACTGATCGATTATCCGCTTTCATCTAAAAAGTATTCGAAAAATTTGAGTAATACTGTTAGTGTGCTGTTCGATAAAGAAAATTTCAAACTGGATGCGGGTGTGCGTCATCAGATAATTAATCTGGGCGTTGGTGCTGCGCTGCCTGCTTCAGTCAATATTCCTGAACAATTATCCGAAAACCGTCTTGGCGCGGTGGGAAATCTGCAGATCCGGCTTTGGGACAAAGTCGCCCTCAATTCTAACCTTGAAATTTCAGGAGGCACCGAATTCGGCAGTTTTTTGCGCTCAGAAAATTTACTCAAATTCGAGCCGCTTCCGGGCTATTTTGTGGATGCAAAAGTAAATTTCCAAACCGCATCGCCGGATTTTAATCTATTGCTGAATCCGTCTGTTTACCGCAAATACAATTATTATCTTGAAGATCCGGCCAATGAAGCGATTACAGAGATTGGCGGTTCAGTTAATCTGAAGTGGTTTAAAAGTTCGGTTTTTGCAAACTATTTCCGCATCGATAATTATACGTATCTCGATGCATCGGCGCTTCCGCAGCAAAGTGCGTCGTCACTTAATATTTCGCAGATTGGCGGTGAGGCGACTTTCAGTTATGGAAAGTTCCATTTTAATCCACGGCTGCATTTTCAGAGCGCAATCGGCAACAGCGACCTTTTGCCGATGCCTAATTTTATCGGACGGGCTAACCTGTTTTTCCAGTCGAAAGCCTTCAAAGATGCTGCGGAAATTCAAACCGGAATTAAAGCCTATTATTTTACCAAATTTGCCTCACGGGAATTTTTCCCTATGCTGAATGAATTTATCTTGCCGGGTACTGATTCGTATTCGATTGGTGGGCAGCCTATTATAGATGTATATTTTAATTTGAAAGTGAAGCGGATGTTCTTTTTCATAGAAGCGCAGCATCTTAATACCACGCTGATGCAGAACAAATCTTTCGCGGCGCCCAACTATCCTGTAAGTGATTTCCGGTTGAACCTGGGAATCGTCTGGTACCTTTTCAGTTAAATTTTGGAGAAACACAGCACCATACCTTTTGTAGATATTGAAAGCATTCCGCAGCTTATCAAAGATTTTCTTATGCAGAAAATCGAGGGTTTCGGAGATCATGTTTTCAATACAGATCATATAAACCGGCAGTTTAGCCACAAAGAAAAGTCGTTCACTCAGGAGAAACGGCAGCTTCTTTCGGAAGTTTTGCGAAGCCAGTATTCAGGTTTAAATTTGTCTGAAAAGCAGAAAATTAATCTCGAAAAACTTTCTGACAGCCAGACTTATACCGTAACGACGGGCCATCAGCTCAATTTATTCACCGGTCCGGTATTTTTTATTTACAAAATATTACAGACGATAAAACTGGCTGATCACCTGAACCAAACATTTCCTCAGCGAAAAACGGTTCCTGTTTTCTGGATGGCGACCGAGGATCACGATTTCGACGAAATCAATCATTTCAACACGCGCGGGAATTATTATGAATCCAAAGCCGAAGCAGGTGGCTCGGTGGGAAGGATTCAACCCGATGACCATTTTTTCATTGCTGAATTTGAAAAAGAATTTACCGATTCGGTTTATGGTACGGAGCTGATTCTGATGATGAAACGCGCCTATAAAAAGGGCAGTTCACTGGCTCAGTCGACCAGAATTTTGGTGCACGAGCTTTTTGCTGATTACGGTCTGTTGGTAATCGATGGCGATAATGCAGGTCTGAAGAGTCAGATGAAAGCGATATTCCGCGGCGAACTGTTGAACAGTGACCTGTTTGAAACTACAAAACCTACGGTAAGTCAACTGACCGAACGTTACGGGAAAGTGCAGGTAAATCCGCGCGAAATTAATCTGTTTTACCTGAGTGAAACACGTGACAGAATAGAATTTGATCGCGAAAAATACATCATTGTCGATAAAAATATTTCTTTTTCAAAAGATGAAATTTTAACTGAACTCGAAAATCATCCCGAAAAGTTCAGTCCGAACGCGTTAATGAGACCTGTTTATCAGGAACTCGTGTTGCCGAATATCGCGTATATCGGGGGGAACGCCGAGATTATGTACTGGCTGGAACTCAAACTCTACTTCGAAAAGTTAGCATTGCCGTTTCCGGTTCTTATTCCGCGTAATTCAATGCTTTTCGTATCCGCGAAAACACTTTCGAAAGCTGGAAAACTGGGTTTGAAAATGAGCGATTTCTTCAGGAATTTTGCTGAAGTAACCAAAGGTATTGTGCTCGATGGAAACGAAATCCTTACGGCTTTAGAAGAAAACGAAACTGTATTACAGGCGCAATTCGAAAAGATATCTGATAAAGCCGCGATGACGGATAAAAGCTTTGGAACGCTCGTTCAGGCTGAAAAAACCAGACAGTTAAAATCTTACCAAAGAATGAAAAAACGCCTGCTGAGAGCTGAAAAAATTAAGCAGCACGAAAAAATGGAGCGACTGAACAATCTCTTCCTCGAGATCCATCCCGGCAAAAGCTGGCAGGAACGGGTGCTGAATTTTTCGGTTTTCTATGCTGATCACGGACACGAATGGCTTCAATCTTGTTATGACGGAATCAACGTTTCGGAGGCAGAGCTTATTATCGTTTCCATTTAATTTTAATGCACTATTTTTGTAATAATTATCCTAAAAAATGATCAGAAATATCTTTGTTATATCAGGTTTAATCGCATTTTCCGCTTTGAATGCCCAAAAAATTCATACGGTTGTGAAGGGTGATAATCCGTATAATATCTCGAAAAAATACGGACTCAGTATTGATGATCTTTACCGCCTGAACCCTAAAGTGCAGGACGGAAAAATCGCGATCGGCGAAGTTCTGGTCGTCAATAAATCTACAGTGTCAGCGCAGACTAGCGGCCCGAAAACTTCCGCTTCAGCATCTAAGACGCAGGCAGAAATTGGTAAAATTGTACTGCAGCCAAAGCAGACGGTTTACGGCATCACGAAGCAGTACCGTATTTCGGAGACTGATTTGCGTGCGCTTAACCCGAACCTCGATGCTCACATGAAGATCGGTGATGAGGTTTGGTTGCCGGCAGAAAGTATTGCAAAATACGGAGCCGGTCAGGTGAATGTCGCGGAGAATAATCCGGCATCGACATCTGTGGTTTCAGCTGTTGAAGTAAATGGCACCTCAGATAGATACCAAATTCAGGAAAAAGATAATTATTATAAACTCACGCGCAAATTTAACGTAACCCAAAAAGAACTGTTCGCCCTGAACCCCGGGCTTGAGGACAAAGGTCTGCAACCCGGCGAAACAATTTTGATTAAAGGTGCAGCTAACGGAACAGGCGGAACAAAAGCTGGCAGCAAAGCTACACAAGTGGTGGACACGATGCCTCCTAACACGTATTCTACGACCTCTGTTTCTGATGATTACGTAACTTACACCGTACAGAGCGGTGATACTGTTTTCGGTATCCTTAATAAATTTGGCATTACACTCGACCAGCTTCTTACCTTAAACCCCAATCTGTCCGCCGGTCTGAAATCCGGGATGGTCCTAAAAATTAAGAAATTAGATGAAGGTTACGTGAAGAAATCAGGTGACGCGCTGAATGTTGTGATCATGCTGCCTTTCGGGTTTGACACCAACGACAGCAAGTTCCGCACACTTTCACTCGATTTCCTTGCAGGCGCAAAACTTGCGATAGAAAGAAATGTTGCCAAAGGCCAGCAGCTAGACGTCAAAATAATCGATGCAGGCAATGAGGCGAGCTTTAAAAACTCTTTAACCCAGATCAATGCAGGAAATACGGACCTGATTATCGGCCCATTCTTTAAATCGAGTGTGCTTCAGGTTCTTGATTATGTGAAATCGAACAAAATACCGGTTGTGGCACCTTTCGCCAATTCAGACGATCTGCTGAAGCACGAAAACTTAATCCTCGTAGAAACCAACAAACTGGTTTTTGCAGACCGCATTGTGAAGGAAGTTAAGGACGTCTACTCTGACCAGAAGATATATATTGTAGCAGATGAGGACAGATCTAATGCGAACTATCTCAAGACAAACCTTGAAAAAGCCATTAAAAACGCGACTGTAGTGATTGTAAACTCGCCCGCGGATATCAAGCTCGATCAGAATATGATGACGGGCCAGTCTGCGCCGGTGATTGCAATTCTAGCCAGTGAAAATGATTCGGACGGCGATGCTTTTGCGAACCGCATGATCACGCTGTCTAAAGATGTACAGAATATAAAAGCGTTCAGTATGTATTATTCACCGATTTTCGAAAGAAAAGTGGATGAACTGAGCCAGGCGAATCTTGTTTATCTGATGGACCGTAAGATAGATACAGACGGAAACTTCGAAAAAGAAATTCTTGCTGCTTACAAAGCAAAATACTGTAAAACCCCTCCAAAATATTCTGTAATCGGATTTGATATCGTGAATGATATGTTGAGCCGTGAGAATAAAAAGGGTGAAATCTTCAAACAGATCAATAAAGTACAGACACAGCTAGCCACTAAATTTGAGTTCGAAAAAACCAAAAACGGTGCATACGTAAATAAAGGCTACCGTGTAGTGAGGCTGTTGCCAAACTAATTAAGCATTAATAAAAACCAATAGCAACTTTCGGTTAAATAAAATATATGAAAGCACTTGTATTTCCTGGGCAGGGATCGCAGTTTGTGGGCATGGGAAAAGAACTTTATGATTCCCGGAAAGACATTAAAGACCTGATGGATTCAGCCAATGACATTTTAGGATTCGATATTATTTCGATCATGTTTAAAGGCGCTGATGAGGACCTGAAAAAAACCGAAGTTACGCAGCCTTCAGTTTTTATTCACTCCGTAGCTGCACTGAAAGCCGTGAACGGGCAGGGCGCAGCAATGGTTGCCGGCCACTCGCTTGGCGAATTTTCTGCACTTGTAGCCAATGGCGTGCTGTCTTTCGAAGACGGGTTAAGACTTGTTTCGGCGCGTGCAAATGCAATGCAGGCCGCCTGCGACGCAAACCCTAGTTCCATGGCCGCAATTCTCGGTTTATCCGATGATAAAGTTGAAGAAATCTGCGCAACTATTGAAGGTATTGTGGTACCCGCAAATTATAACTGTCCGGGCCAGCTCGTAATTTCAGGTGAAACAGCCGCCGTTGAAGAAGCGTGCGTAAAAATGAAAGAAGCAGGTGCAAAACGTGCCTTGATGCTGCCGGTTAACGGCGCATTTCATTCACCTCTAATGGCTCCTGCACAGGAACAGCTCGCTGCGGCAATCGAAGCAACACGTTTCCGCAACGCGACCATTCCTGTTTACCAAAATATTACAACTACTGCCGTTACAGACCCTGAAGAGATCAAACAAAACCTGATCAGCCAGCTTACCGGTCCCGTGAAGTGGACGCAGACTGTACAGAATATGATTAAAGACGGCGCCACTACATTCATTGAAGTTGGCCCAGGTAAAACTTTGCAGGGTTTAATAAAAAAAATTAACAGCGAAGCAGAAGTTTCCTCCGCAATTTAAATAATGACAGGCCGCATTTTTTCGCCCGGAAAATTATTGCTTACTGCAGAATATACCGTCCTCGACGGTGCCTTAGCTCTTGCCGTACCTACAAAATGGGGGCAGGAGTTTTTTTTTGAAGAGATAGAAGATGGCGAAGCCATTGTTTGCTGGGAAGCCTTGCATCAGGATAAGCTATGGCTCCAGGCCACGATAAATTATGCCGCTTGGGAAGTTGCCCAGACTAATTTGCCTGAGCCGGCACAGTTTATCTTAAAAGTGCTGCAGAATGTTGCGCAGCTTTCTTCTTTAAAGTTTAAAAGCACAACTTCCTACCGTTTAAAAACAAATCTTCAGTTTCCACCCGATTATGGGCTTGGAAGCAGCTCAACATTGATCAATAATCTCGCTGAATGGGCTGCTATCGATGCTTTTACACTCAACGAGATGAGCCTCGGCGGAAGCGGATATGATATTGCGGTGGCGAAAGAAAAGTCTGCAATTGTTTTTCAGAATACAGCGGGGCGCAAAATTTCAGAACCCGTAAATTTCAGTCCGCCATTTCTGGATGAACTTATTTTCATTCATCTTAATCAAAAACAAAACAGCCGCGAGGGCATCGAACTTTACCGCTCTAAAAATGTTTCAGCCGATGTAATCGATTGGTTTTCAGAATTCACTCAAAAAGTAATTTTATGTGAAGATGTAGAGCAGTTTTCCGGATTAATGGCAAGTCATGAGCAAAAACTGTCAAACTACCTTTTAATTAAAACGGCTAAGGAAAAACATTTGCCGGGATGCCCTGTTTTTGTTAAAAGCCTTGGTGCATGGGGCGGCGACTTCGTAATGAGCAGGAAATTTCCTAATTACGAAAGCTATTTTTCGGAACTGGGTTTTACCCATATTTATACGTGGAAGGAATTAATCCTCTGATAATCAATCACCACCGCATAGTTGCCATTTCTGATGAATATCAGTACTTTTAGAACGGACAAAACACACAGTTATCATTAATTTTGTCATTCCAAAAAGAAATCAAAAAGAAATAAAGAGCAGTCATGAAGAACATCAAAATTATTCAGCAACTACACGATTTGGGAATTTCCGGCTACGAAGAAGTCATTTACAACCCAAGTTATGAAAAGCTTTTCCAGGCAGAAATCTCCAAGGACAATAAAGGGTACGAGCAGGGCATTGTAACTGAGTCTGGGGCTGTAGCCGTGAAAACAGGGATTTTTACAGGGCGTTCTCCGAAAGACAGATTTATCGTGAAAGACGACGTAACCAGAGATACCATTTTCTGGGACGGCAAAGTGAATCTGCCAACGACTGCCGAAACTTTCGCAAGCTGCAAAGAGCTAGTATTAAAACAGCTTTCGACTTCTAAAAAACTTTATGTAGTTGATGCTTTCTGCGGAACCAATCCGGATACCCGTCTTAAAGTACGTTTCATTATGGAAGTGGCCTGGCAGGCGCATTTCGTAACCAATATGTTTATCCGTCCGTCGAATTTTGAACTTGAAACCTTCGGCGATCCCGATTTCATCGTGATGAACGGTTCTAAAACCACAAACCCGAATTGGAAAGAGCAGGGTTTGAATTCCGAAAACTTCGTGATGTTCAACCTGACTGAAAAAATCCAGATCATTGGAGGAACCTGGTATGGCGGCGAAATGAAAAAAGGCATGTTCGCAATGATGAATTATTTCCTTCCACTGAAGGGAATGGCATCCATGCATTGCTCGGCAAACGTGGGCAAAGACGGTGATGTTGCTCTGTTCTTCGGTCTTTCAGGTACCGGGAAAACCACACTTTCAGCGGATCCGAAAAGATATCTGATCGGCGACGACGAACATGGTTGGGATGATAACGGCGTTTTTAATTTCGAAGGGGGCTGTTACGCGAAAGTGATTGACCTTACAGAAGAAAAAGAACCGGATATTTACAAAGCAATCAGACGGGATTCATTACTTGAAAATGTGGTGGTGAACGACGCTGGTGAAGCAGATTATACCGACAACTCAATTACTGAAAACACCCGGGTTTCTTACCCAATTTATCATATCAGCAAGATCGTATTGCCTTCCAAAGCAGGTCACGCGAAGAAAATTGTATATCTTTCTGCTGACGCGTTCGGCGTGTTGCCTCCGGTTTCTGTTCTTAATGAAGATCAGGCACAGTACCACTTCCTTTGCGGATATACCTCCAAACTGGCAGGTACAGAACGTGGAATTACCGCTCCTGAGCCGTCTTTCTCACCGGCATTCGGGGAAGCTTTCCTTACCTTGCATCCAACAATGTATTCGAAAACATTAATTGGTAAGATGAAAGAGCACGGCGCAAAAGCATATTTGGTAAACACCGGCTGGAACGGTACCGGACAGAGAATTTCACTTAAGGACACGCGCGCAATCATCGACGCCATCATCGACGGCTCAATCGATACTGCAGAAAAAAGCACCATTCCAATCATGAATCTAGAGATCCCGACTGCATTACCGAATGTGTCTGCAGGCATCCTTGATCCGAGAGACACTTACGCGAGTGCTTCTGAATGGGAGGAAAAAGCCAAAGATTTAGCGGCACGCTATATTAAAAACTTTGAGCAGTACTGTAATAACGACGCAGCCCGCAAACTGGTTGCGGCAGGGCCACAGCTCTAAAAAATTAAATAATTGTACCGTAAGATTCCTCCGGATTAATTTCCGGGGGATTTTTTTTTCACTTTATATCTGAAAAACAAACACGCAGCTCGAGCTAGTTATCTGAAGAAGACCTTTGTAGAACCACGCAAGCAAGTAGCCTATTTTATTCGAACCTTACCACTGAATGGTGCCTGCGAAAAGTATACAACTTCGTTACCTTCTACAATTTCGTGCCCTTCGGACATGAAGATGTAGCGCTCACCCTGCTGTTTGTAGAGATAAATTTTGGTCTGGGGCGTAATTTTGGTTTTTTTAAGCGGAAGTCTCAGGCAGTAATTCCTTTGGTGCTCGTCGTGCCTCCAGTCGGCCTCTTCAAAGAAAAGTGCTTTTTTCTTTTTACTGAATAAATTTAAAATCATCATGGTGTGTTTCCACGAAATTACGATATATACTTCAAGTATTCATTACCCAAATCTACCCAATTTACAAGTAGCTGAATTCTACCAGATAAAAAAAATAACCCACCGTAAATTGGAGGGTTATTTTTAACAAAGTGGAGTTGGAGGGATTCGAACCCTCGTCCAAACAAGCAATACATAAGACTTCTACATGCTTATTCTGTAATTAATTTTCGACTGCAAACAGAGCACAGACACCCAATTTACAGCTTAGCTTCTAAGGTTTTCGATCCCGTTGCGAAGCGAAACGAGACTTATTTCCGCATTGCTATACCCCGAATTCAGACGTCGCGAAACAGAACTTCTGTGGGATATCTTGCCTCCTTACTGTCTTCAGGAGAGCGCTTATCTTACTATGATTCAGATTAAGCAGCAAGAGCAAACTCTTGGTCGCCAGTTAAAATTGTGTAGCAAGGGATTAAAGAGATCGCGCTACGGTTCTCTGCATGCTTACTTACCCATTGGTCTTGCTGTCGAAACCAGTCAACCCCATGTTTTTGTAAGGCTACAAATTTACAAAAATAAAACCAAATGCAATAAAAGATGAATTACCATCATCTTAAAACTCTCATTACGGCTCAACCTAATCAACCACTCATCCTAGATCCACTCGCTCTCCGTTTTGGGCGTGTCCTTTAGTCGGTCATTTTGCCGCGGCCTCCTGCGGCGGGCGCGGCGTCATTTCCTCCTTCGGGCCGGGCTATCCGCTGTATCTTTTTTGGGCGCGGCGGCGAAGCCGCCGCCCAAAAAAGGATGTCGCTTCTATCCCTCACGCGGGACCCGTTATTCCCTATCACGATGATTCCCAAAATCTTTAACGTTTGCAGGAAGAGAAATTTCTAAAAAATTCATAAAAGCGTTAACGGAGGTTAAACTTTGAAAAGCGCAGTTGAAATAAATTTACATTTAGTGAAAATTTTAAACCGTGAGAACAAAACTACTCCTGCTTTCCCTCCTTCTAACAGCCCTTTCAGCCTATTCTCAGGAATACATTTTCGGAAAAGTGCGTTCGGAATTTGGATCAGAACTGCCCAACGCGGTCATCATCAATACCCGAACGGACGAAATGGTAAATTCGGATAAAGACGGCAATTATATGATCAGCGCAAAACCTTCAGACGAACTCCGTTTTGTTAAAAGCGGCTATGAAAGAACGTCAGCGAAAATCTCAATCGATAATTATTCCCAACCCCTTAATATTTCACTCACGAAATCAGTTTATCTGATAGAAGAAATCGAACTCGCCTTTCAGGCTACAGGTAACTTAAAGAAGGATGTAAAATCCCTGGATCCGCCGAGAAGAGTTGTAGCGCTTAATTCTTCAATGGATTCTTATATGAAAACGCCACCGGCACAGCCTTCACCGAAACTTACGACATCCTCAGCCTTTGCTCCGAAAAATCTGGGCGCTGGTCAGATGGATCTTTTAGGACTGGCGTCGGCGGTATCTGAGCTTTTCGGCAAAGCCACAAAAGATCCGGTAACTACGGCTACTTACGCAGAAACGCAGGAGTTTTACAGACGAATTAAAACGACGCTCGATTTAAGTTTTTATACCAAACAGGGCTGGGACGAAGAAGAAATTGACCGTTTTCTCCTCTACGCCGACCGCAATTTTTCACTCGCCAAAAAGTACCGTAAGTCTTTTAACGTCGCCGCGATCAGTTTCGATATGAAAATGGCGTATCAGGAATATATTAAAACCCACAAAGTCGGTTCGTGATGCGTTCTCGCGCTAAGAATATTCAATTGAATTATAATTTCACGCTACTTTGATAACGTTTTCGCGCCTGTCAATGTCAATTTTTCTTACCTTTAATAAACAATCAGATCATCTTATGAACAGAAATATCATCGCCATCGCCATCGCTGCAGCCGGTTTCATTATCGGACTTGCTTTTTTAGGATCGGCAATTAAAAACAGAAACCAATCTGAAAACACCATTTCGGTAACAGGTTTGGGAACCAAGAAATTTACGTCTGATTTAATTGCGTGGAGCGGTAATTTCTCTCGCAACAGTTTCGAATTGAAATCTGCGTACGACGAATTGGCCAATGACAAAAAAATTATTGAAAACTACCTCACATCAAAAGGAATTGCAAAACATGAAATGGTTTTTTCTGCCGTTGATATTCAGAAACAGTTTAATTACGGCAGCGACGCGTCCGGCCGAAGCACGCAGACGTTTGCGGGCTATCAGCTTTCTCAGCGGGTATCTATCGACAGCAAGGAGGTTTCTAAAATCGAAAATCTATCAAGAAATATTACTGAAATCATCAACTTGGGCATTGAGTTCACCTCTTCACCACCCAATTATTTCTACACCAAACTGGCCGACGTAAAGCAGCAGATGATCGCTGACGCTACCAAAGATGCAAAACAGCGGGCCGAAAAAATTGCCGAAAACGCCGGCAGTTCACTTGGGAATTTGAAAAAAGCAACAATGGGCGTCACGCAGATCACGGAACCAAATTCCACCGAAGAATATTCGTATGGCGGAACTTTTAACACCTCTTCAAAGGAAAAAGAAGCCAGCATCACGATAAAATTAGAATATCAGGTAGATTAAAAATTGCCATTAAAAATGTTGATGATTTCAGCTGAAACTGCTTATAAATATCATTCTTCAGCAATACACCACATCATAAATTTCTTCTTTAATCCAGTCGGTTTTTTCCGGTTGCCAGTTTGCGAGCAGCCAAAGGTTTAACGCTTGTTTTTCGGGATCGTAGCAGGGTTGAACATAGTTCTCGTCGATGATGCCAAATCCGTTTCTGTCGTAAAATGCGATGCGTCTTTTTGCATCATCGCCCAGATTTGCAGGTTCGGCTTCAAGCACGATGTGTAAGTAGTTTTTGAACAGGTCGCTGATAATCTGGGATCCATACTTCAAACTTCTGTATTGCGAAAAAATTTCGAAATGCTCCACAAACACAAAACCCGTCAGTTCCCACGTCACGAGATAGCCGATATTCTGTAGATTTTCAAGCACTGAAAGCACCTTTACTTTAGGGTTCTTGAAGAGTTCACGGAACTGTTTTTCGCTTCTGCGTTCGTCTTCGGGAAAAGTTTCGCAATAGGATCTGTAAATTTCCTGAGCACGGAAATCATCAAATGAAGGTACCTGCAAATATTCCATAAATAGTTGAAATTTTTGTGGGGCAGTGCAAGTTTTGAGCCGTTAAAAAAATATTATTTTGGTTGCACTTTTAAAGGTCGAACACGCTAGGCCTACGCGTGATAAAGATATCTTTCACCCATAGCATAAAAGCCAGTGCGAGGTAGAAAAGAAAAAAAACGCCAGCCGTAGCAAAGGCGGAATAGATGAAGAAAACGCGGAGTTTAGAGACAGGGATGCCAAGTTTTGCGCCCATCCTTGTGAGGACGCCAAACCATTGTGTTTCCATTTTATCTCTTAAGTTTTTGAACATTGCACTTTATATTTTTGTCTTTAAAAAATAGTTCTTTACGCTCTCAGCAAATTGATCGAAACGGTTGCAAGATCCGAAGCCGGATATTTCTTAAACAAGTCCTGATCTACAGCAAGGCCAACTTCTTTGCAAATTTTATGAAAAACTTCGAGCTCCACAATATACTGATCGGAAAAACCGTGTGTGGCATCGTAGGCTGTGGCAGCGGTTTCACCCAAATGCTGGCTCGTGAGATCCGGTGAAAGGGTATGGAGTTCGATGACGAGCAAACCATTCTTTTTAATGTAAGGAAGCCACAGGCTCAGGTGTTCTTTAAGGTTTTCTTCGACCAAATGATTCGGAATCCTGTCTCCGCGGAATGCAAAAGCACCTGTGGAAGTGGAAACCCGGTCCGGATTCATATTTGAAGGATTTCTCCAGATCCTGTTATGATCCAGGAAAGTCCGGATGTTCACCAGATCACCAAGATTGATATCGTAATTTTCGAGCAGGTCTTTAGCCAGCAGGTCGGGGTTGCCGATGTCGCCCCAAATCACTTTCGCCCAAATGTTGTTGTTGATGAGGTTAGCGCGCGTCACATTCAGCGCGGCCTGGTTATAATCGGCGCCTACGAGGAAGAGTGGGTAATCTTCAAGCATCTTTCCGCGTAAAGTATGCCGTTCTATCGTTTCGAAAATATGCTGGATGAAAGCGCCGTTGCCGCAACCCATATCCAGAATGCCTTTCGGCTGCAGATGGATCGGCTGATTGAATATGGCGATGATAAAATCGGTCACCACCTTAAAATAAGTAGAGTGGGCGCCGCCGCTTCCCCAAACGTTCATTTTCCGGTTGACGTGTATCTCGTCTTCCTTCTCGCTGATGTCGCGCAGTTTTGTGGCGTTGCCAAAGAGCAGGTCTTCCATACGGTTCAGTGTAGGCAGGTAAGAAACTGTTACGCCGTAAGATGCCGCACGCCTCGCGAAGTACAAACCGTTTTCGGTGAACTTAAAATTCTTATTATTGCGGGTGAACCAGCCTAAATCGGTCAGGAAATCAAGAATTTTTTCGAAGTTTTCGGGATCTTTATGGAATTCTACTGCCTGAAAAGAGGTTTCCATAAAATATTTATGAAACATTCCACTCATACCGAGATGTACGATGATCGGGCCTACAAGGCAACCTTCAATATGTTTTAAAATTTGATTTTGGACCTTAAGTTCTTCAGCATCTGTAGATTCCTGAAGTCCGAAACTCTTCTTAAATTCATCGAACAGGGCTATGAGATTGTTGAACGCTGCCGGTTCCAGATTTTGAAACTCAAAACCTACAGACTCTTTCAAATAGGGAATTACATTTTCATACAGGTGCGCAGCCCACAGCAGATAGCGCGTTTTCGCATTCGCACGAACCACTACGGTATCCTGTGCATTATCGAGTTCATAATTAACGAAACCTTGTGAAGCAAGCACACGCAGAGCGACATTCAGATAACCTTCATTGGCTGGGAACTCTTTCAGCAGGTCTTTCAGTTCGATGCGCTGATGCTTTTCGAGGGCTGCAACAATGCCTTTTTTGTGCAGTGCTGCCACTACAGGCGCAGTTACAATTCCGTCGAGGTGTCTGAAAATCGAGCTTCGCAGTTCTTTTTTATCCATAAAGTTTTTTAAATGTGCCTGATAAATATAGGCAAATTTTAAAAATTGCTTTTACAGAAAGAAAGAAAATGTAAAACCTGCCGGAAAATGATTAGCTTTGTAATTCAAAGTGTAATTATGGAATCGAAAAATTATCACGAAGACCTTACGCACATCCGTTCGATGATGGAACGCAGCTCGCGCTTTATTTCGCTCAGCGGAATTTCAGGCGTGTTCGCCGGATTGGTTGCCATTTTGGGTGCCGTCTATATTTATTTTGTGCTCCGGCGCGAAGGTATCGACTATTTTGCGGGTAACAGTAACGTGTTCAGTAAAGACCTTGTGTGCGAAATGTTGGTGATTGGAGGCGTAATTCTTGTGCTCGCACTTTTGTCCGGTTACATCTTTACAGCGAAACGAAGCCGCGAAAAAAATCTGAAAATTTGGGACCAGACAACTAAGAGACTGCTGTTTAATTTCGCTGTTCCGCTGGTTACAGGCGGCTTGTTCTGCCTCGGTTTGCTTTACCACGGGATGTTTGTTTTTATCGCTCCGGCAACGCTGATATTTTATGGGCTTGCTTTGGTTAATGCCTCTAAATATACATTTAACGATATTCAGAATTTGGGCTATTGCCAGATTGTTCTGGGATTGGTTTCGTTCTTCTTCCTCGGATGGGGGCTGGTTTTTTGGACCCTCGGGTTTGGCGTGCTGCATATTGTGTACGGTCTCGTGATGCATAGAAAGTATAAATAAATAATAGCTCTGCAGCCCAGTAAAACAGTAAATGATTAGCAAGTCTTGAATGCTATCTTTCATACATATCAAAAGCAATGATCAATATAAGTAACCTCAACAAAGAATTTGAAAGCCGTGTGAGACTGGGCATTATGTCTGTTCTGATGGTAAACGAGTGGGTTGATTTTACGGAGATGAAAAATCTGCTGGAGATTACGGACGGAAACCTGGCGAGCCACAGCACAGCGCTTGAAAAATCGGATTACATTGAAGTGAAAAAGGAATTTGTAGGTAAAAAACCGAGAACATCTTATCGCGCCACTGCGTCCGGAAAAAAAGCGTTCGATGAGCATTTAACAGCACTCGAAAAATTACTGGGAAGGTAAGTTGCTGTTTTTTTTGAATAGTTACTTTGAAAAACAAAGTGCTTTGATATTAATTACACTTAGATGCGACAATATCAGAAAATATAAAATAAAATAAATACAACCCAATGAAAAGACATCAGCTTATCCTCCTCACAACCGTCCTGTTCATCACGCTTTTTTACGGTGAAGACACCGGCATCAACGTCGGTATTTTAGGCGTGGCCACTGCTTTACTTACATTTTTTCATACGCCTGAAACAAGGCGTACCCGCACTTTCCTAATTTTGTTTGTTACCACCATCCTGTCGAGTGTGGCATTTGTCTGGTACGGCGATTTCGTGTCGTTTTTAGCGACTTTCACGTCTTGCTTTCTGCTGATATTTCACTCGCGGAACAGTAGTTTAAAATCGATTCTTGTGATTCCGGTTTTTGCATTTAATTTTGTCACATTTCCGGTCCGCGTATTCAGGTTTGATCAATGGCTTCCAAAAGCAAATATATCGGAAAGCCTCAAAAAACTTGTTGCTTCGGTGCTGATTCCGGCAGGATTCGTAGTGGTTTTCTTTGGTGTTTACTCATTGGGAAGCGCTCATTTTTCCAGTATTTTTGATCTCTACAGACTTGATTTCAATTTGTGGGAATTCTTTGCACTGAGCTGCGTCGGATTTTTTCTGGCTTTCAACTTCTGGAATTTCCGCATCGACAATTCCCTGGTCACCGTAAACCATAAGCTCAAAAATGATTTTAGTGGTTCGCACAGCCCTAAACCGACTTTTTCATTCCTCGATTTCGGAGCCGAGCGCAAAAGCGGATTCATTTCATTTGCTGCACTCAACCTGTTGCTCATCATATTTCTCACCACATTTATATACGAACAGTTCTTCGAAAGCGCTAAAACGTCTGCACAGTTATCTGCCGAAACTCACGACCGCGTGAACGCCGTAATCTTATCTATTATTATGGCTGTTTTGGTGATCATGTTTTATTTTAAAGGATATTTCAACTTCGATCCAAAGGCACGTTACCTGAAAATTATGGCAAAAATCTGGATCTTTCTGAATGTACTTTTAGTCGTTACTGCGTTTACCAAAAACGCAGAATACTTTATAAATTTGGGTTTTACCTACAAACGGCTTGGTGTTTTTGCATTCCTGATCTTAGCGTTTGCGGGTTTGTTGCTTACCTTTATTAAAATCCAGCGTCAGAAAACCAATGCTTTCCTGATCAACCATATCGTGTGGTATTTTTACGGAACGGTTTTGGTTTGCAGCTATTTTAACTGGGGCGGCTTTATTACTTCACAGAATCTAAAGCGCGCCAATTTCGACCTTCAGTATCACCATAAATCGGTTAATTATAACGAATTACAATTGCTCGATTATGCCGGAAAAGAGCGCAACCTTAAGCTCCGGCAGCAAATTTTAAATCAAATTGAATCAGAGAAATCTAAAACCTTCTTATCAGGAACCCTGTTTTATCAAAATCTAAGAAAGTGAAGAAACTAATTGTCGTGTTCGCGGTGTTTATTATTTCATGCAGCAAAAAGCAGAACGTGTGTGAAAACGCTGCAGGTTCTGATTCAATCATCAGTTCTGATGCAAATTTGTCTGAAGATTCCCTCAGCGATTCCGGGAAGATAAATTCCGATCCAGAAAGCTCCGCATCTATTACAGGAAACTCCCGATCGGCCGAAAACGGACAAACTACCACGACCATCAATGCAGAAATGCTTCCGCTTACTTTAAATGAAGAATTTACCGATAAACAACAGTCGTATATAATCAAGATCGAAAATTTCAGCGGAGAAAGTATTTCGGGTGAAATTGTACCTGAAAATCCTCAGATGAATATACGCTTTAACCAGATTCGCCTTCCGGATGGTACGTTGGATGGGCCCTTCAGCAGAGAAATCAGCTATAAAACCCCGGACAAAGGAGAGATCTGGCTGATTGTGGGAAAAAGTAACATGGCCTCCGGCGTGAGTACAGGGAAGTTTACAGTTAAAATCAAATAAAAGCTGATGCCGATAGGACGGATTTAGCTCTTGGTATAATATGTGCCTAATGGTTCACAATTAAAAGAAATACTATGAAAAATCTAGTTTTTGCAGCCATCGCTGCAACCGCAACGCTTTCAGCTTGCTCCACTGTGTCGTCGATTATGCAGAACACATTTCCTTATACCGCAAATGTATTGGTTACGTCCGGATCGCCGGTAAATGTTCAACTATCCGGTATTTCCGCTGCACAAAGCATTAATCAGCTTACCGGTGCCGGTGCAAATGTGAAAGACGTTCGGGTTTCTTCGGCCACGATGTCCGTGGATTCAAATACAAGTATGAGTATTTTTAAATCTGTGAAGGTTTATCTTTCAAACAGTGGCAGCAACGAGGTATTAGTTGCGTCGCGAGATGCCGTGCCCGATAACGTGGGCAGCAGCCTTTCACTCGATGCAAATTCTACGCAGACGCTAGATAATATGATGAAGTCCGGTGCTGTGCAGGCCCATATCGTTTATGTCCTTAAAAAATCGCCGACTTCCGATGTTTCGCTTAAAACATCCATAAGTTTCAGCAGCGTACCCATCACCAATCCTTAAAAATAAAGCACGGCTCCCGAACAGGAAACGTGCTTTTTTAATTTTAAACTCATCGGCGTTTTATACCGTCGTAAGTCTTAGTGTATTTGTTTTTCCGCCTTCGTAAGCCGGAGTTGCATTGATGTTAATTACGAAATCGCCTTGCTCCACAAAACCGTGGGTATGCGCAAGCATGTTCACCTGAATAATAGTTTCGTCGGTAGATTTCTGCATGTCGTAATGGAAAGCGCGGACGCCCCAAAGTAAATTCAGCATCGTAAGTACGCGTTTGTTGGAACTGAATACGATGATGTTCGAGTTCGGGCGGTGTGCCGAAATCTGGAAAGCGGTGTAGCCAGAATACGTAAGCGTAATGATTGCCTCCACGTTCGCTGTTTTCGCGATTCGCACTGCAGCAAGACAGACACGGTTTGTGATGAAACGCTCATCCACACAATTGAATTCATGTTCTATCGGTGAATTTTTATTTTTATAGAAATGCGTCTGCTCAATATTCTTTACAATCTTGGCCATATTTCGCACAACGTCCACAGGGTAACGTCCTACAGAAGTCTCGCCTGAAAGCATCACGGCATCAGCACCATCAAGCACTGAATTGGCAACATCGTTCACCTCAGCTCTGGTCGGCGTAAGGCTGCTGATCATGGTTTCCATCATCTGCGTTGCGATAATCACCGGTTTTGAATGTTTCCGCGCGATTTCCACAAGATTTTTCTGGATGGCAGGCACTTCTTCCATCGGAACTTCCACACCCAGATCTCCACGCGCAACCATCAGTCCGTCACATTCCATAAGGATCTGCTCGATGTTTCTTACACCTTCAGGCTTCTCGATTTTGGCGATGATCGGTGTTTTCTGCTTATTGGTTGGGTGGTTTTTAATAATTTCTTTAAGATCGATAATGTCCTGCGCATGACGTACAAACGATAAGGCGATCCAATCGAGTTCGAGATCCAGCATAAAGTTGGCATCTTCAATATCTTTTTCGGTAAGGGCTGGCAACGAAACATTTGTATTAGGCAGATTCACGCCTTTTTTAGAACTTAGAGGTCCACCCTGAATGGTTTTCGCTTTTACAGTGTCGATATTATTTGTCTCGATAACTTCCAAAACAAGTTTGCCGTCATCGATAAGAATTCTTTCCCCGGCTTTTACGTCCTGCGGAAATTTCTGATAAGTCATGTACACGCGTGTAGAATCTCCTTCGATCTTCTCATTTGTAAAGGTGAGGATATCTCCCGGGTTGAGGTATGAACCTTCTTTCACTACACCCACACGGAGTTTAGGCCCTTGCAGATCGCCAAGAATACCAACCGAATATCCATATTCCTGGTTAAGCTGACGGATAGATTCAACGTTTTTTCTAACTAAGTCGTAATCTGCGTGCGAGAAATTTATTCTGAAGACATCGGTACCTGCCTGAATGAGCTGCAACATGGTTTCCTTATCGGAAGAAGCCGGCCCCAGGGTAGCGATGATCTTGGTCTTTTTTAAATATTTATTCATAATATAGAATGGTTTGATAAAGCTCCTCAGTGGGGCTTAATGTAAAATCCTGTATTTTAAACATCAGATTTTCAGGATGCAAAATTAAGGAAAATTCGTCAAACGGCTCCGAAGTTTTTATGACATAATCTACATCCGGCGAATTGCTCAGTAAAAAACGGCTTTCATCTTCACCCGAAAACAGTTCAACGGAGACTTTTTTCTGCACGCACGCCGATGATTTATTCGCGATAAAATGAAGGCAGATTTTCGAATCGTAGTGGAAGCTTTCGAACCGCGGAAAATAATGATCGTAATACGTTCCTCTCAAAACAAAATCACTGATGCGGGTAAACTGAAAAGTGTTAAGCGAATTGATATGGTAAAACAGCTCGTGATGCGGTATTTCTTTTACGAGGCGCACTAAACCTAACTGAATGTCGTCTTCTGCGTCTTCAATATCAAGCAGAATCTTTTGAGTTTTCAAGGATGCTCTGTTTTTTATTTAAAATGTAGAATGCTCGCTGGGCTGCTTTTTCTTCCGCTTTTTTCTTGGATGTTTCTGTGGCGTTGGCAACCTTACGGTCGTTGATCCAGATCACACTTCGGAACACTACATTTTTGCCTGCCTGCATTTCCTGTTCGGTATCGTAGCGGATGTGTTCCTTCTTTTTCTGGCTCCACTCCAGCAGCAGACTTTTGTAGCTTACAATTTTATTTTCGAGCTTATTAATTTCTGAAGGCGTGAGGAGACGTTCAAGAACTACCTTTTTGCAGGTTTCGTAATCTACATCCAGGTACAGCGCACCAATAAGTGCTTCGAGCAGGTTGCCTGAAGTGTTTTCGCTGAGTGTAGAAGGGGATTCGTTCTGAAGAAAGCCGGTAAGGCCGAGCTCGTCGCCAAGCTTATTGAGGTTTTTGCGGTTTACAATTTTAGATTTCATCTGCGTGAGATAGCCTTCATTCGCATGCGGATACGTGGAGAACAGATGACACGAAATGATGGCGCCAAGTACGGAATCGCCTAAAAACTCAAGCCTTTCGTAATTTTTGACCTGTGTTCGTGGTGAGGCAGTTTTTAATGAAAATGCTTCGCGGTATAAATTGATGTTTTGCACACTGCAACCGGTAATCTTACTGATTTCGTTGCTTAGAATGTAATCTTTCTCGGAGAGATTATTTTTTTTGGTAATCAGGAATTTAGGAATATACTTCTTTAACTCCATCGGAATTATTCTTAGATTTTTGCGAAAAGTACACAGGCGTTATGCCCACCGAAACCGAAAGTATTGCTCATTGCAACGTTCACCACTTTTTTTACCGCAGTATGGAACGTGAAATTCAGTCGGCTGTCAATCGCTTCATCATCAGTAAAATGGTTGATGGTCGGCGGTACAATGTCGTGAATAATGGTGTGCACAGCTGCAATTGCTTCAATTACGCCTGCAGCGCCAAGTAAATGGCCGGTCATTGATTTGGTTGAATTGATCTGAATGTCGTACGCGTGATCGCCGAGAAGTTTAGAAATGGCGTTCGATTCAGCAATATCACCAAGTGGGGTAGAAGTACCGTGCATGTTGATGTGATCTACCTCATCGGTAGAAAGTCCGGCGTCCTCAAGGCAGTTTTTCATCACAAGATATGCGCCTTTACCTTCAGGATGAGGTGCCGTCATGTGATACGCATCTGCGCTCATGCCGCCACCTTTCAGTTCAGCATAAATTGTAGCGCCGCGCTTTTTCGCATGCTCGTATTCTTCAAGGATGATTGTTCCTGCGCCTTCGCCGAGTACAAATCCGTCGCGGTCTTTATCGAAGGGGCGCGAGGCAGTTGTAGGATCGTCGTTGCGTGTAGAAAGTGCCATCATGGCGTTGAAACCTCCCATGCCGCTTGCCGTAACAGCAGCTTCGGAGCCTCCGCAAACAATAACGTCTGCTTTGCCAAGTTGGATGATCATTTTCGCGTCGATAAGTGCATTAGCTGAAGAAGCACATGCAGACACTGTTGTATAATTGGGACCGTGGAAACCATATTCAATAGAGATATGGCCACCTGTGATGTCCGCAATCATTTTCGGAATAAAGAAAGGATTAAAACGTGGAATATCTGTATTCGCCCAACCGAGAACTTCTTTTTCAAAGGTTTCTAAACCTCCGATTCCCGAACCCCAAATTACGCCAACACGGTTTTTGTCGATATCAGTATCCATAATGCCGGAATGCTCTACGGCTTCACGGGCTGCAACAATGCCCAGCTGCGTATTCCTATCCATCTTTTTCGCTTCTTTTTTATCGAAGTGATCTAACGGATTGAAGTTTTTTACTTCGCAGGCAAATTTGGTTTTGAACTGAGTGGCATCAAAAAGAGTAATTGGAGCGGCACCGCTCTTACCTTTTACAAGGTTCTCCCAGTAATCTTTGGCATTATTTCCAATTGGTGTGATAGCGCCGAAACCGGTAACAACTACTCTTTTTAATTCCATAAATTTTTTTAATTTCTAAAAACTATTATTTGTTCACTACTTCCTCGATGTAAGTAATAGCGTGCCCTACAGTAGTAATTTTTTCTGCCTGATCATCTGGGATCTGAATATTGAATTCTTTTTCAAATTCCATGATAAGTTCTACAGTGTCCAAAGAATCTGCGCCTAAATCGTTAGTAAAGCTAGCTTCTGGAGTTACTTCTGTTTCCTCAACGTCGAGTTTATCAGCGATAATAGCTTTTACTCTTGATGCAATGTCTGACATAGTAATTTATTTTTAATTAGTTGTTAATAGCTGCAAATATATAAAATTCTTTATCAATCGGAATTATTTTGCGAAAATTAAGCTCCGGAGATAACCTGTTTCTACTCAGTGTGAAAGCCCGAATACGCAGAAAATTTATAAATTTAACCAGCAGAAATTGCGCCATTTATGGCCGAGTTATTTCTTAATTACTTTGAAAGATTCATTCCGTCCATCTGCAAGAATTACACTTATAATATATACGCCCGGCACCAACCCCCTCATGTTCAGTCTGCTGTTTGGAGAAATCGTCATTTTTTGCCCGCTGATATTATATAGGTGTACGGTTTCGATTTTTGTCTGAGAAACCAATGTCAGGAAATCCTTAACCGGATTTGGATAGAACGTCACGTTGTTTCTGTCTCTTTCATTTACGGCCGCTAAAGAACATTCCGCATCAACAGTCATATTGCTTTCATAATGCTGGCCGGGAGCCGCGGCGCTGATCACCTGCGCCCAGGTTACGCCGCCGTCCGCCGAAATATAATTTGATTTTGTCTTCCATCCTTCATTATATTGATGTCCGATCCAGTAGATGCTGGTGTTGCTGGCGGAGTTTGCCTGGAGCGAAATCCAATATCGGGTATCAGCATTGGCATTCACCGGTAAACTGTAATTACCGAGATTAAGCTTCACGGCAAATGTCGGATATCCTGCAAACGGATTGGGAAGAGGGGTTATGCTGCTGGGAACCACATTGGCAAGGGTGTGGATTACCGTTCCCGGGGTGTCGCCCGCAGAGTTACTCATAATCTGAATATTGAAACTGCTTATGTCGGCTGCACCGGCGGCTGCAAGCGGTACCACATCGGCTGTTATATATTGCAGATAGTAAGCGGCGCTTTCCATCGGCACAAAAAAATCGTTGGCAACCGCAAAATTCATTGTTGAATTTTTAATGATATTACTCGCAACGTCAGGTGTACCCGTGTAGGTTTGGTCGCAGCCATAGTCGGGTTCCATGGGAGGCAAGCCGCATTTTACAGCTCTGGTGTGCGTAACTGTTGTGGGTCCGATACCACATGAACTGTCTGCGTGTGAATAGAATCTGATTGAGCCCGTGAGCGTCGACGTCCAAACTACGGAGGCGGTACCCGAAGCCAAAACAGCCGTTCCCGTGTTATCCGAAATCGTAATATAGTACGCAGGATTCGAGACTGAAAAGGTATAAGACACGCCGGTGGTGACATTAAGCACAGAATATTCCCCTGTAAAAGCCAGGGTAGTAATATTTTCAGTGTTCCCATTGCAGGACGGGCTAAACGTAGTGGTAGGGTATTGCCCGTTTGGAGCTGTGAGACATGCCGCAGGCGCGTGTTGAGTGCTGTTGCTTTGGTTGTTTTCTGAGATTATAACCGAGTCGTCTGCGATAACAATTTTTCGCTTCAGACCATCCAAAACCATATTGCCGTGAACAGAAAGCGTTGCTGATGCAGGTGTGGAATAAAGTCCGGTTTGCTGAAGATTGATTGAAGCAGCCTGTTTTTGCCCCAAAAGTGGCAGTGGCAGCAATGTCACGGCGACAAGCAGTAGAATTTTTTTCATCTGAGTAAATTTTGAAAATTAAATCTTTGTGTTTAAGTGATCTAATTTAGAAAATTAACCGCAGGAATTGAGCACTTTTTTATTAATTGTTAAACGCAGAAAATAGAATCAGAAGGTTCAAACTAAATAAAACTTTCGCAACGCGGACTTTTTAAGGCAAAACTGTCAGCCATTCATTTATTAAGCTTGCTGCCAGACGTGCGGTAATATCGGCCTGGTCTAGTGAAGGATTAACTTCTGCGACATCCATTGCAAGAAGTTTTTGCGACTGAAGTAAGTGTCTGAACAGATGCATAAATGCGGCGTCCGCAAAAATTCCGTTATAGGACGTTGCCGATACGCCGGGCGCGACAGAGGCATTGAAAACATCCATGCACACCGTGAGATACAAAATATCAACTTCAGCAATGAAGTCGTCGGTTTTTTGGTAAAGCGCGGGCAGGTTTTCAAAGAAAAGTTCGTCAGCCAGGATATATTTCATTCCGAACTGATGCGCCATATCGAACAGTTTTAAGGTGTTTGAATTCTTCTGAATGCCGATATGTAGTGAATGCAGCTCCTCCTGTTGCGCAATTTGTGAGAATCCGGTGCCCGAACTGGGACCAGTTTGCGAATTGACTTCGCGGTTATCGAAATGTGCATCAATGTTGATGATGCCGATTTTTTGTGCAGGAAAAGCTTTCCTGATGCCCGAATAATGCGCAAACATCACTTCGTGGCCGCCGCCAAGAACGATTGACTTTCCCTGTTTTTGTAAAACTTGTGCAACTTTTTCAGAAAGACTGTTCTGCGATGCTTCCAGATCACCATCATCACAAAAAATATTACCGAAATCCTTCAAAGTAAATTCAGGATTGATGACCGGGAAATTCGCCATGCTTTTTCTGATGACATCAGGAGCGTCTTTTGCGCCCACGCGACCGCTGTTTCGTTTTACGCCTTCATCCACCGCGAATCCGTGCAGAACGAAATCGTTCGGTGAGATGTTGTCATAATTTCTTTCTTGGGTTACCCTTTGAAATATACGGTGATAAAGCGGATCATCACCATCGAAACGTCCGGTCCAGATCATTTTTTTTATTTTACCAATTTGCTAATTTACCAATGTAACAATATTTATTTTGCCGACAATTGGTAAATCGATAGATTGTTATATTGTTACATTGTTATTAGCATAGGCCATCGCTGCCTCTTTCACCCAAGCATGTTCGCGCTGTGCTTTTCTTTTGGTTTCCAAACGCTTTTTATTGCACGGACCGTTGCCTTTCAGAACTTCCATAAATTCTCCCCAAGGCAGTTCGCCAAAATCGTAATGCTGCGTTTCTTCGTTCCATTTCAGGTTTTCGTCCGGGATTTTCAAACCTAAAAACTCCGCCTGTTCCACTGTTACGTCTACAAATCTCTGTCGTAAAGCATCGTTACTCTCACGCTTTACACGGTAATTCATAGATTTCTGGGAGTTGGGTGAAGCCTCATCATTCGGCCCAAACATCATCAGTGCCGGCCACCAAAAACGGTTTAGTGCTTCCTGTGCCAACTCTTTCTGCTCTTTGGTGCCGCGGCAAAGCGTCATCAGTATTTCATATCCCTGTCTTTGGTGGAACGACTCTTCTTTGCAAATCCTTACCATCGCCCTCGAATACGGGCCATAAGAATTACCCATCAGCATCACTTGGTTCATAATTGCCGCACCATCTACGAGCCAGCCAATGGCGCCGATATCTGCCCATGAAAGTGCGGGATAATTAAAAATACTCGAATATTTCGCCTTACCGGAAAGCATATCGTTATAAGTGGAGTCGCGGTCAGCCGCGATCTCACCGTTATTTAACGTTTCTGCAGCCGCATACAGGTAAAGTCCGTGGCCTGCTTCATCCTGAATTTTGGCTAAAAGCGCCATTTTTCTTCTTAAAGACGGCGCACGCGTAATCCAGTTCGCTTCAGGCAACATCCCCACTATTTCGGAATGGGCGTGCTGGGAAATCTGTCTTACCAGCAGTTTTCTGTAATCATCGGGCATCACGTCCTTCGGTTCTACTTTGTTTTCGGCCTGAACGTATGCTAAAAATTTTTCATGATTCATTTTAATTAAGTTTTGAAAATGTAAAAAAATACATTGTATTGCAAGGTTACAATTTCCCGTCGCGCAGCTTATCTTTCAGATAAATCCCGACGGTAGAATCCATCAATTCACCCGCCACAAAATGAACGGTCTTGCCCTCGTGTTCGATTTCATATTCTTTGAAATGATACATATTTCCCCTTTCGGGGCCGATCACCTCCACTTTTTTGTTGACGCAATGCCAGTAATGGTTCCAAATATTGAGTCCCTCGATCCGAAATTCTTCGTTTTCGCGGATGGCTTTTGCAAATTTCCAGTGGCTCATAAGTTCTTTTTTTGAAGGTTTTTACTTAGACGTCGTAGTTCAGCATCACAACATTCGTGGTCGGATGACACTGGCAGGTGAGTACAAAACCTCGCGCCACTTCATCCTCCGTCAGCGCGAAATTTTTCTCCATGAAAACTTCGCCTTCCATCACCTGGGCCTTGCATGTGCAGCAAACACCGCCTTTGCATGCAAACGGCACGGGCAGTTTATCATCAAGCGCCTGATCCAGAATGCTTTTTTTCTTTGAATTAAGATGGAAGGAATATTCATCATCATCAATAATTAAAGTTACCATACTTTCTAGATTCGGGATGGCCTTGAACTCATCGCTCATTTCAGCATTATCTTCATCGTCGGGCGCTGCGTAATATTCATACATAATCTGCAGCGAAGGCACTTTCTTCTCATTTTTAAGGTAAGCGGATACGCTTTTGATCATTTCAGAAGGCCCGCAAATAAAGAAAGTACTGTTTTGCACGGGTATTTCAGCGAATCTGTCAAGCAACTCATCGAGTTTCGGCGCACAGATCCTTCCTTCAAAAAGTTCATCTTCGAAATGTTTCTCGCGCGAAAGCAGATAAATTACTTTAAATCTTCCGCCAAACTGTTCTGCAACCGCGTCGATTTCGTCTTTAAAAATGATGTCGTTGAAGCTTTTATTGCTGAAAAACAAATAGGCAGTGCTTTTCGGTTCCTGATAAAGTGCTTCTTTAAGGTTCGATAATACCGGCGAAATTCCGCTTCCTGCCGCAAGTCCGACATAGGTTTTCTCATTAGAAGGGTGATGATGCGTATAAAAATGCCCCATCGGTGCGGATACTTCCACCAGATCACCAACTGCGAGATTCGTATTGAGATACGTTGATACTTTGCCGTCTTCCAGATGTTTCACCAAAATTTCGAGCTCCGCGTTTCCTTCGGTAGGCGCATTCACGATAGAATACGACCGGCGAAGATCTTCTCCATTGAAAATAAACCGTACATTTAGGTATTGCCCTTGTTTAAACGCAAATTCCTGTTTAAGATGAGGTGGTATTTCAAACGCGATATTCACGGAATCGTTCGTTTTCTTCGCTATTTTAGTGGTTTTTAACTGATGAAAATGGTGCATATATATTGAAAGACTTTTGGTTAAACTGACTTTAACAAATATAATGCTTTTTTGAGAGTTGTACTGAACTGCTCCTTGCCACACCGTATACAGTAATCACTGTAATCTTATCAGTCGGAAAAATTGTCCTAAAAGGCACGCTTTCAAGATGTTAAAACGGAAATTATGTCCGCATTTTGCGTGGATTTAGTTCTGAAGTATAGTTTTTGTGGCTTACAGGCTAACAGAAAACCACACATAAATATCAAATATTAATTATGAACTTAAACCAATATACTGTAAAATCGCAGGAAGCCATCCAGAAAGCGCAGCAGATTGCGATGGAGTTTGGCAACCAGATTATTGAACCTCAGCATTTACTTGAAGGAATTCTGCAGGTTGATGAAAATATATCCGCATTTCTGATGAAAAAATCGGAAGCGGAACTAAGCCTTGTGAGGGATCGCAACCGCGAAAACCTCGAAAAACTTCCTAAAGTGGAAGGTGCAAATATTTACCTCTCCCAAACCTCTAACAAAGTGTTGTTGGATGCGCCTAACATTGCCAAGAAAATGGGTGACGAATACGTCACGATCGAGCATCTGTGGCTCTCTTTGCTCGAAGTAGGTTCGGATGTTTCGAAAATGCTCAAAGATATGGGCGTCACCAGAAAAGGCCTCGAACTGGCCATCAATGAATTACGGAAAGGGTCAAAAGCCACCTCCGCGAGTTCGGAAGAAACGTATCAGAGTTTAAATAAATACGCCAAAAATTTTAATATTCTGGCGGCAGAGGGAAAACTCGATCCGGTAATTGGCCGTGATGAAGAGATCCGGCGCGTGCTTCAGATTCTTTCCCGAAGAACCAAAAATAACCCGATTCTCATCGGTGAGCCGGGCGTGGGTAAAACCGCCATTGCCGAAGGAATTGCGCACCGCATTATTTCCGGCGATATCCCCGAAAACCTTATGGACAAAACACTTTACTCACTTGACATGGGCGCCTTAATTGCCGGTGCTAAATATAAAGGTGAGTTCGAGGAAAGGCTGAAATCGGTAATCAATGAAGTGATAAAATCTGACGGACAAATTATCCTTTTCATCGACGAAATTCACACGCTGGTTGGCGCCGGAGGTGGCGAAGGTGCGATGGATGCTGCAAATATCCTCAAACCCGCATTGGCCAGAGGTGAACTCAGAGCAATTGGCGCAACAACTTTAAGTGAATATCAAAAATATTTCGAAAAAGATAAAGCGCTTGAAAGACGTTTCCAGAAAGTGATGGTCGAAGAACCGGATTCTGAATCAGCGATTTCTATTTTACGCGGAATTAAAGATAAATATGAGGCGCATCATAAAGTCCGAATTAAAGATGAAGCAATTATCGCCGCTGTAGAACAGTCGCAGCGTTATATTTCAGACCGTTTTCTGCCGGATAAAGCCATTGATTTAATTGATGAGGCGTCCGCGAAACTCCGCATGGAAATCAATTCAAAACCTGAAGAACTCGATGTGCTCGACAGGAAACTTATGCAGATGGAGATTGAACTCGCCGCAATATCCCGCGAGAGCAACGATATTAAGATCAATCATTTAAAGGAAGATATTTCGAGAATTTCTGAAGAGCGGAACGAAATTAACGCGAAATGGCTGAAAGAAAAACAGAAATCTGAAGATTTAACCTCAATTAAAAAAGATATTGAAGCCCTGAAACTTGAAGCTGAACGTGCGTCGAGAATCGGCGATTATGCCAAGGTTGCGGAAATTCAGTATGGAAAAATCAAGGAGAAAGAAAGCGACCTGGAAAAACTGGAACTTGAAATGCAGAATAACCAGAATGAGCTGATAAAAGAAGAAGTGACGGCTGAAAACATTTCGGAAGTGATTTCGAAATGGACCGGCATCCCCGTAACGAAGCTACTGCAAAGCGAAAGAGAAAAACTGCTGCATCTTGAAGACGAACTTCACAAACGGGTAGTGGGGCAGGATGAAGCCATAGAATCTATTGCTGATGCGATCCGCAGGAACCGCGCAGGTCTTAATGACGAGAAAAAACCGATCGGATCTTTCCTTTTCCTCGGTACCACAGGCGTCGGGAAAACAGAACTTGCAAAAGCCCTCGCAGAATATCTTTTCGATGACGAAAATAACATGACGCGAATTGATATGAGCGAATACCAGGAAAGACACTCCGTTTCGCGGCTGGTAGGCGCGCCTCCGGGTTACGTGGGTTACGACGAAGGTGGCCAGCTTACCGAAGCCGTTCGAAGAAGACCTTACTCGGTCGTGCTTTTAGATGAGATCGAAAAAGCGCATCCCGACGTTTTCAATACGCTTCTTCAGGTTTTGGATGACGGGCGGCTTACCGATAACAAAGGCCGTGTGGTGAATTTTAAGAATTCAATTATCATCATGACTTCCAATCTCGGTTCTCATCTTATTCAGGAGAATTTCGAAAATATTACCGACGACAACGTTACCGAAGTTGTGGCTAAAACCAAAGAGGAAGTTTTTGCACTGTTAAGGCAGACGCTTCGGCCGGAATTTCTGAACAGGATTGATGAAACAGTTCTTTTCCAGCCGTTAAACAGAAAAGAGATTGGGAAAATCGTTCATTATCAGCTTAGAGGCTTTAATAAAATGCTTGAAAGACGCGGCATCTTTATGACGGCAACCGAAGACGCTGTTGATTATATTATGAATAAAGGGTACGACCCGAGTTTTGGCGCACGGCCTTTGAAGAGGGTTTTACAGCAGGAAGTGCTTAACAAACTTTCAAAAGAACTGCTTGCGGGCAAGATCAATGACGGCGATCGGATTACTCTTGATTATTTCGATGAAAGTGGCCTTGTTTTCCGTCCAACAGAGTAAAACTGAAGTTTTAACAGCAGTGGTAAGTTGAACTTTATTACGCTGATTGTCAATTGTTATGTAACAAATTGCATCTATTAAACAGCAATAATTTGCAGGTATCGCAAAAAAGCTATTTCTTTGCGGTGTTCTAATGCTTTCATCAGCTGAAGAATAAATTTTTTTTCATCATTTGTGTTTATCCACCGGTTTCATCGCCGGTGGGTTTTTTTTGGCCTTATCCTAAAATTTAAGTTCCGCCATCACGGGAAAATGATCGGACGGATAGAGCAGATTCTCGCGTCTGTCATTGATCGTGCGATGACTTTTACATTTTAGGTGTTTAATAAAGATATAGTCAATTCTTTCTGTCGGGATTTTGTTGACGTCAAACGCTGTGAAGGTTCCCGTTGGGCCGTAAGATGGCTGCGCACAGTTTCGGTAGGTGTCGCTTAAATTTTCAGAAAGTATTTTCATCGGTGTTGTTTTGTCGGTAAGATTAAAGTCGCCGGTAAGAATTACAGGCAGGTTTTTAGTGTTAAGCTCTTTAATTTTGCTTAAGATCAATGCCGCCGATTTTTCGCGAGCAATGTTTCCTACATGATCGAAATGTACATTAAAGGCCCAGAATTTCCTGCGGCCTTTTTTAGTTTTAAAAAGGGCAAATGTGCAGATTCGGTTGTAAGCCGCATCCCAGCCTTTAGAAGGTTTTTCCGGAGTTTCGCTGAGCCAGAAAGTCCCGGATTGCAGCACCTGTAGTTTGGCGGTATCGAAAAATATTGCTGAATATTCGCCTTTATTAGATCCGTCATCGCGCCCAACTCCAACAAAATTATAACCCGCAAGACCGTTTTTAAGATCCGACATCTGTTGTGGAACCGCTTCCTGAACACCCAAAACATCAGGATGATAGTAATTCAGCAGTTTCAGCGCGTCTGTTTTTCTGTTTTCCCATGAATTTTCTTTGTCAGAATCCAGTGCAAGCCTGATGTTGTACGTCATTACTTTCAGGTTTTGGGCGGAAACCGTCAGACAAAAAACAAACATTATTAGCGAGATTAAGCGTTTCATATCTACTTTTTTAAAGATTAAAGATAAATGTTTTAAAACGTTTGTGTGCAGTGCAATGTGGCTGGTGTTAAGGCAGGACAAGTCAATAAGTTTGCTTACTTTTGCACCTCGAAAATTACTCGAGATTAATTGCTATTAAAATATGTTATCAGTTCAGGGATTAGGTCTTCATCATTCAGGAAATTATCTTTTTCAAAACGTAAATTTTACGATTAAAAAAGACGATAAAATCGGGCTCGTCGGCAAAAACGGAGCCGGCAAATCTACGTTGCTCAAGATGCTTACCGGCGAGATTAATTTCTTCGAAGGCAGCATTGTTCCGGAAGGAAATATCACGATCGGTTTCCTGAAACAGGATCTTGATTTTGTAAAGGGCCGCACGGTATGGAACGAAACGCTGCAGGCTTTCGAACAGATCAACGCAATGAAAGACGAACTGGATGAGGTGAACCATCAGCTGGTAACCAGAACCGATTATGAAAGCGATTCCTACGAGAATTTAATTCATAAAATGACAGAGTTGAATGATCTTCTGATGCATCACGACGCCTATAATCTGGAGGGTGACGTGGAAAAAGTTCTTCTCGGTCTGGGTTTCCGAGCAGACGATTTCCATAAAATTACTGATGAATTTTCGGGCGGTTGGCGAATGAGAATCGAGCTTGCAAAACTGCTTCTTCAAAAGAACGATTTAATGCTTCTCGATGAGCCTACGAACCACCTCGACATGGAATCCATCATCTGGCTGGAGGATTTTTTGAAAGATTATCCGGGTGCAATTGTGCTGGTGAGTCACGACAAACAGTTCATGACTTCGGTGTGTAACCGTACTTTCGATATTAACAACCGAAAGGTCGACGATTATAAAGCCAATTATACCAAATACCTTGAACTGAGCAAAGAACGTAAGGAAAAGCAGGCGCAGGCAAAGAAAAATCAGGATGTCGAGATCAAGCAGATGGAAGATAACATCAACCGTTTCCGTGCTTCGGCAACCAAATCGTCGTTCGCGCAGTCTTTAATTAAAAAGCTGGACAAGCTTGAGCGTATTGAAATTGATAATGATGACGTCTCTAAATTCAACATCCGCTTCGTACAATCGGTTGTACCCGGAAAAGTAATTTTCGAGGCCAAAAACTTAGGGAAAGCTTACGGTAACAAACAGGTTTTCGACAAAGTAGATTTCTTTATCGAGCGTGGCGACAGAATTGCCCTTCTTGGCCAGAACGGACAGGGAAAAACAACTTTAGCTAAAATTTTATCGGGTGAAATAAAAGATTATTCCGGCGAATGGAATTTGGGCCACAACGTGAATATAGGCTATTTTGCACAGAATCAGGAAGAGGTTTTAACGCCGAATAAAACTGTTCTGGAGGAAGCCGAAGACGCCGCCACCGAAGAAACCCGCCCGAGAGTCCGCGATTTGCTTGGAAGTTTCCTTTTCCAAGGCGATGATGTTCAGAAAAAGACCAAAGTGCTTTCCGGAGGTGAGCGTAATCGTTTGGCCTTGTGTAAATTGCTTCTGCGTCCGTTCAATACCTTAATCATGGATGAGCCAACGAATCACCTTGATATTCAGTCGAAAGAAATCATCAAACTTGCGTTGCAGAAATTCGAAGGAACTTTGATCCTAATTTCTCACGACAGGGAATTTTTGCAGGGATTAAGCGATAAAATTTTTGAATTCCGCGATGGCAGGATGAAAGAATTCTTAGGAGATGTGAATGAATATCTGGATTTCCGCCAAAAAGAAAGCATCCGTGAGGTTTCAGCCGAAAAATCGAAGTTGCAGGAGTTAAGAAATGAACCTGTCGTTGAAAAGGTTGTTCCGAAACCTGTAGAAGTAAAACCCGTCATTGTAAGTAAAGATCAGAAGCAGATTGAGAACAAAATAAAAAAAGTAGAGGAAAAGATTTCTGAACTCGAAACGAAAATCGAGGAGATGGAAGCGAAGTTCACTACCGAAAATCCATCCGCTGAGATATTGGAAACATACAATTCGAAGAAAGAAGAACTCGATTTGGCGCTGCAGGAATGGGAGTTTTTGGGGACGCAGCTGGAGGCGTAACCAGCTTCACTAATACACATCAATCACCGGACACTTTTCGGTGATTTTTTGTGTTTAAACATTAAACCTGATATTTGTTGCTCCCGCCGTACGCGCAAAAATCCCTATATTTGATGCTTAATCAAACGCTATGGATCATCAGCCGGTTGAAGGTTTTTCTAAACTTTCGAAGCAGGGAAAAATCGATTGGATTGTTAATGAATATCTTGATGGCAACCGCGGTTACGAAGAAGTGCTGAAACAGTACTGGAACGACAAACCCGAACTCCAGAAACTTCACGAAGAATTTTCCGAAAATACCATCTCCAATTTTTATATGCCGTATGGCATTGCGCCCAATTTTCTTATCGACGGAAAACTGCTGGCGCTGCCAATGGCTGTTGAGGAAAGTTCGGTTGTGGCAGCCGCGTCCAAGGCTGCTAAATTCTGGATCGATAAAGGCGGTTTCAAAACCACCATCATCAATACTAAAAAACTCGGTCATACCCATTTTATATTAAATGTAGAACCGCACAAGCTTCAGCATTTCTTCAATTTCAAACTGAAGAAAAAACTTTTTGAAGCTACCGAAGACATCACTAAAAACATGAGAAACCGCGGCGGCGGAATTCTCAACATCCGTCTTGTTGATAAAACCGCGGATCTGGAAAACTACTTCCAGCTAAAAGCAAGTTTCGATACGGTAGATTCAATGGGTGCAAATTTCATTAATTCTTGCCTTGAGCAGTTTGGTAAAACGTTGAAAGAAGAGGTAGCCAAAGAGGACGATTTCACGCAGGAAGAAAAAGATTCACTGCAGATCGTGATGAATATCCTGTCGAATTATACGCCCGACTGTATCGTGCGCGCTGAGGTTTCGTGTAAAATCGAGGATTTAAAGGACGACAGCGGAATTTCAAACGAAGAATTCGCGACCAAATTTAAACGCGCCGTTACGATCGCTGAGATTGAACCTTTCCGCGCTACAACGCATAATAAGGGAATTATGAATGGTGTAGATGCCGTCGTAATTGCTACCGGAAACGATTTTAGGGCAACGGCAGCCTGTGCGCATGCTTATGCGGCCAAAAGTGGAAGTTATTCAAGCCTTACGCACTGTACCATCGATAACGGGATCTTTAGGTTCTGGATCGATTTGCCGATTTCTGTGGGCGTAGTCGGTGGATTAACAAATCTGCATCCTTTAGTCAAGTTTTCAATGGCGCTTTTAGGAAAACCTTCGGCGCAGGAGCTGATGAGTATATTGGCGGTTTCGGGGTTGGCGCAGAATTTCGCGGCGCTCCGCTCACTCGTTACAACGGGCATTCAGAAAGGTCACATGAAAATGCATTTGCTGAATATCTTAAACCAACTGGGCGCGACCGAAGACGAAAAAAACCATTTCGTTACTTATTTTAAAGATAAAACCGTGACGCATCACGAAGTGATTAACGAATTTAACACCTTAAGAAATAAATAGATATGTTCGGAATTATATTGGCTGTATGTATTATGGCTTTCGGAATTTTTCTTAAAACCACCAAGAATGAAGGCTTTGCGAATTCCAAAAAACTAAGCTGGCTGCTGATCGCAACCGGTGCAATTACGCTGATCGGCAAATTGGTAATCATGTATCAAAAAGGAGATTTATAATATGAAGACATTTACATTAGTTGTTGGTGCGGTTTACGGACTGCTTTCGGTTATTTTAGGCGCTTTTGGCGCACATGCATTCCGGAAAATACTGTCGCCCGAAAAACTCGAAAGTTTCGAAACCGGCGTTCGTTACCAGATGTACGCGGCATTTTTTCTGTTGATTGTGGGCTATATCCTTAAATTTGAAACGACCTCCGAAAAGTGGATTTCAATTCTGATGATTGCGGGGACTTTCATCTTTTCTGTCAGTATTTATTTATTGGCGTTCAATGGTATTTCGGGGATGAATTTTAAATTCCTCGGCCCCATCACACCGATTGGCGGTTTACTGATGATTATTTCGTGGCTGATGCTGATTTTCTATTTCGTTAAAGATAAAGTGTAACGATGTTTTTCATTGCAGGTAATACCAGAAAAATGATCGGGCAGGAAACCGTGAAAATCAATAAAAACGGTTTTCAGGTGAATGCGGAAGTGAAAATCTTCAGAAGCTACATCACGATATTTTTTATTCCGATTATACCGCTTGGAAAAAAGTACAGCATTTATATCCCGCATACCGACGAATATTATGAGCAGTCTGCTTTCAATAAAATGCCTGAAGAATATCTCGAAGTCTGCAGGGATGTCGGCCGCCGATATTAGTTCAACAAAATGTTTTGTGTTTTCATAGAGCATTACGCCCCGGATTGAATTCCGCACGTGCGGGAAGCGTGTAGTGAAAGCCGGAAAAGGCGCCAGCAAAGTGTAGAGGAGATGCCTTTCGGCGAAGTCAAAGGTGCGTCCTAAAACTTGAACTAATCCTTATTCCTATTTGGCTCTTTTTTTTGTAAATTTGTCAATCTTTAAATAAAATAAATTATAATCAATACAATATGAATCTTCACGAGTATCAGTCAAAAGAGATTTTAGCAAAATATGGCGTTACGATCCAACGCGGTTTTGTGGCCAACAATGTGGAAGAAGCAGTAGATGCAGCCAATAAATTAAAAGAAATGACCGGCGGTGCTGAAGGTTGGGTGGTAAAAGCCCAGGTTCACGCAGGCGGACGTGGAAAAGGCGGCGGTGTAAAGTTTTCTCCGAACCTGGAAAAACTTAAAGAAAACGCACAGAACATCATCGGTATGCAGCTTGTTACGCCACAAACTTCTGCGGAAGGTAAATTGGTAAACTCGGTTTTGGTTGCAGAAGATGTATATTATCCAGGCGCAAGCGAAACTAAAGAATTTTATGTTTCAATCCTTTTAGACAGAGCTCAGGGCAAAAATATGATCGTGTATTCTACCGAAGGAGGTATGGATATCGAACACGTTGCGGAAGTTACTCCACACCTTATTCATAACGAGACTATCGATCCTGCTACAGGTTTACAAGGTTTCCAGGCAAGAAAAATCGCATTTAACTTAGGTTTAAGCGGTGCGGCTTTCAAAGATTTCACCAAATTCATCACTTCGCTTTACAACGCATATGTTGGTATTGATGCTTCACTTTTCGAGATCAACCCGGTTCTTAAGACTTCCGACGACAGAATTATCGCTGTAGATGCTAAAGTTTCGTTAGACGATAACGCACTTTTCCGTCACAAAGATTTGGCAGAACTAAGAGATACACGCGAAGAAGATCCTACCGATGTAGAAGCTGGCGAAGCCGGACTGAACTTCGTAAAACTTGATGGCGACGTTGCATGTATGGTAAACGGAGCTGGTCTTGCGATGGCAACGATGGATATTATCAAGCTTTCAGGCGGTAACCCTGCGAACTTCCTTGATGTAGGTGGAACTGCAGATGCTGAAAGAGTTCAGAAAGCTTTCGGAATCATCCTTAAAGATCCGAACGTAAAAGCGATCCTCATCAATATCTTCGGTGGAATCGTACGTTGCGACCGTGTAGCACAGGGAATTGTAGATGCGTACAAAGCGATGGGAAGCCTTCCCGTTCCGTTGATCGTGCGTCTTCAGGGAACCAACGCAGTAGAAGCAAAACAGCTGATCGATGATTCAGGTTTGCCGGTACATTCGGTAATTACACTGGAAGAAGCTGCCAATAAAGTAAAAGAAGTTTTAGGACACTAAGATCCTTCATCATAAATAATAAATCCGTTCAAGTTACTTGAGCGGATTTTTTTTAGGAGCTTAATCCGGCTCTCCACTATATCTTTTTCTCCTCGTTCCTCGTCAAAAAAGGATGCCGTTGCGATCCGGGCTATACGGTCTTCAAATTCAATCTAATCATAATGAAATCTACACTTTGCGATTAGAATTTCGTCTTCCCGAGTAAATTCCCGCCAAACAAGTTCCGGCTAGATACTTCAAAATTCTTTATCTTTGCCCTCCACAAGAAAAACGGCCTGTTGATTCCAATTTATTTTGGGGTAGGAAAGTCCGGACACCACAGAGCAGCAAAGCGGGTAACACCCGTCGGTCGCAAGATCAGGACAAGTGCAACAGAAAGTATGTATATTAATTTATAGTGAAACCAGGTAAACTCTTTGCGGTGCAATGTTAAGTATATCGGATTTCCCGGTTCGCCGGGATAGGAGTGGCTCGCTCCAAAAACCGAGGGGTAAACAGCTAAAGTTTTGCAGCAATGTAAAGCGCAGATAAATAACAGGCACTTCGCTTCGGCGAGGGTACAGAATCCGGCTTACAGTTTTTCTTGTGGTTTTTTTAATCAGTAATCAGCAATTAGCGATGTAATTAAATGCATCATTCATCTTTCAATCTTTAACCTATTCATTTTCCAGCTGTTTCTTCGCATCTTCTAATCCATCTTGCTCCGCTTCGGAAAGTTTCGGAAATTTCAGATCCATCCCTTCCAAAGCTTCGATGATAATCTGTATTGCCGCAACACGTGCAAACCATTTGTCATCGGCAGGTATCACATACCACGGCGCATGATTTTTCGAAGTTTCGTTGATGGCACTTTCATACGCTTTCATATAATCATCCCACAGTTTTGTTTCACTAAGGTCGCCGGCTGCAAATTTCCAGTTCTTTTCGGGCTCGTTGATGCGGTCAAGGAACCGTTTTTTCTGTTCTTTTTTAGATACATTCAGAAAGATTTTCACAATCTTGGTCCCGTTATCAGCCAGATGTTTCTCAAAATTACGGATGCTATCATAACGGTTTTTCCAGAATTTTTCGTCAAAATCCGAAACGGAATCCCACACTTTTTCATTTAAATTATATTCAGGATGTACTTTGCAGACCAGCACGCTTTCATAGTGGCTTCTGTTGAAAATTCCGATTTTACCTTTTTCGGGAAGGGCAGTATAATGTCTCCATAGAAAGTCGTGTGCATATTCTTTCGAACTCGGAGATTTAAAACTGTGCACCTCGCAGCCCTGGGGATTAACACCTCCGAAAACATGTTCTATTAATGAATCTTTGCCGGCCGCATCCATCGCCTGCAACACGATCAGCAAAGATTTGCTTCCGTCCGCGTAGAGTTTTTCCTGCAGTGCACGGAGTTTCTTTTTCTCGGTTTCGAGAATCTCTTTGCCCTCGGCTTTCTGCAGTTGACCCGAATATTCCGTTTCCGCCGCTGCGATTGAGAATTTCCCCTGTACAAAATAGTTGTCGCTGAAATTGAGATCCATTTTCATATTTTGATTAAAAATAAAAAAAATCACTCCGGTTAGGGAGTGATTTTGTAATAAATTTAAAAAGACTTTTTATTTTGAAGCTTTTCTGGCGTTGGTTTTTACGCTTGCAGGAACCGCTTTGGTACTCATTTCCATCGCAGGAGCAGCCATTTCAGCAGCAGCAGCCTGGCCTTCAACGGTACCTTTAATGTTGATCACCGATCTGCTGTTAGCCGGATCGTTGGAATATACTTCGATGATTTTAGTGAAAGGCCCAACAATCGTAGTGTTGTAACCTACTTTAATCTGAGCGGTTTTACCCGGCATAATTGGGTCCTGGCTCCATTCCGGAGTGGTACAGCCGCATGATGCCTGAACTTTTGAAATAATCAAAGGCTTGTCGCCCGTGTTTTTCACGGTGAACATTGTGTGTCCGTCCGCACCGTTTTTCACGGTTCCGTAATCGTAAGTCGTTTTATCGAAAGATATGGTTTGCGCGGTTGCGAAAGCGAAAGATGCGGTTAAAAATAAACCTGCGAAAATCTTTTTCATATTTTTAATTGTTTTTTTATTTGGTGATGTTTGATGTGTACTGATCAACAAAGTTAAAAATTATTTCCACACCTGAATAATTTTTTTTATTTGCCTATTTTTGCAGCAATTCAGATTAACAACAGATTTTATGCAGCTTTCAGATAAATACAACCCTACCGAAACGGAGCAGAAATGGTACAGCTACTGGCTCGAAAACAATTATTTTCATTCAGAACCTAACGAAAAGCCGCCTTACACCATCGTAATTCCGCCACCAAATGTTACCGGTATTCTGCATATGGGCCACATGCTGAACAATACGATTCAGGATGTTTTGGTTCGCCGTGCGCGGATGCAGGGTTTCAACGCGTGCTGGGTTCCGGGCACCGATCATGCCTCAATTGCAACCGAAGCCAAAGTAGTGGCAAAACTGAAAGAAGAAGGCATCAGTAAAGCTGATATTTCAAGGGAAGAATTTCTTAAACATGCCTGGGAATGGACCGACAAATATGGAGGGACCATCCTTGAGCAGCTTAAAAAACTCGGCTGTTCATGCGACTGGGCGCGTACCCGATTCACGATGGAGCCGAAACTTTCTCAGCAGGTAATTAAGTCGTTTGTTGATCTGTATAATAAAGGTCTTATCTACCGTGGTTACCGCATGGTAAACTGGGATCCCGAAGCTAAAACCAATATTTCCGATGAGGAAGTAATTTTTAAAGAACAGAACGGTAAACTTTATTTTTTAAAATATAAAATCGAGGGCACTGAAGAATTTTTATCGGTGGCTACAACGCGTCCTGAAACCATTTTCGGCGACACGGCGGTCTGCGTTAATCCCAACGATGAAAGATATGCCCATTTAAAAGGGAAAAATGTAATCGTTCCGATTGTGAACCGTTCAGTTCCAATTATTGAGGATGAATATGTTGATATTGAATTCGGGACAGGCGCTTTGAAAATAACTCCTGCGCATGATATCAACGACTATGAAATCGGGAAAAAACACAATCTTCAGGTTATCGATTCTTTGGATGATGATGCAAATCTGAATGAGTACGGCCAGCATTACGCAGGTAAAAACCGTTTCGAAGTAAGAAAACTTATCGCCAAAGAACTTCAGGAAAAAGATCTTCTTCTTAAAGCTGAAGATTACGTAAATAAAGTGGGAACTTCAGAAAGAACGGGCGCCGTTATCGAGCCTAAAGTTTCGGTGCAGTGGTTCCTTAAAATGTCTGAAATTGCCAAACCCGCTTTGGATGTGGTGATGAATGATGAAGTGAAATTTCACCCTGAAAAATTCAAGAATACCTACCGCCACTGGATGGAAAACATCCGCGACTGGAATATCTCGCGCCAGCTTTTATGGGGCCAGCAAATCCCGGCCTATTTTTATGGAGAGGGCGAAAACGACTTTGTGGTTGCGGAAACCATTGAAGAAGCCTTAGAACTTGCCAAAGAAAAGTCTCAAAACTCAAATCTTGAAATTTCGGGTTTGCGTCAGGATGCAGATGCTCTCGACACTTGGTTTTCATCGTGGTTGTGGCCGATTTCGGTTTTTGACGGAATGCTCGATCCCGAAAATAAAGACATCAATTACTATTACCCGACTTCAGATTTGGTAACGGGTCCCGATATTATTTTCTTCTGGGTAGCCCGCATGATCATGGCCGGTTTGGAATACCGCAAGGAAGTTCCTTTCAAAAATGTTTATTTCACAGGAATTGTGCGCGATAAGCAGCGCCGCAAGATGTCTAAATCTTTAGGCAACTCTCCGGATCCCATTGAACTGATGGAAAAGTATGGAGCTGACGGTGTTCGTGTGGGAATATTATTGAGTTCCGCTGCTGGAAATGATCTGCTTTTCGATGAAGAACTGATGCTTCAGGGCAGAAACTTCGCAACCAAAATATGGAACGCCTACCGTCTTATGCAGGGTTGGGAAAAAAATGAGGCGATAAAAGCCACCGCTGCGGACAACCAGGCCATCGAATGGTTTGGCCATCAGATGGATAAAACCATTGCCGAAATTGCGGATCAGTTTGCAAAATTCAGGATTTCCGACGCACTCCATTTGGTTTATAAGCTGATCTGGGACGATTTCTGCTCATGGTATCTTGAAGCGGTAAAACCCGCATTTGGAGAGCCTGTTTCAGCGGAAGTCTACGGTAAGTCAATTGAATATTTTGAAGAATTAATGAAACTTCTTCACCCGTTCATGCCGTTCTTGTCGGAAGAGCTTTGGCAAAACATCGCCGACCGGACGCCTGAAAACGCATTGGTGATTACGCAGCAACGCAAAGAAGAAGCCTTCAATAATGATGTGATAAATGAATTTGAAATTTCGAAAGAAATGATCACCGGTGTGAGGAATTACCGCCAGACAAAAGGTATTTCTCCGCGCGAAAGTGTTGAAGTTTACACCAATGCGGCCACCTTAAGTAATGAAAATCTTATAAAAAAACTGGCCAATATTTCGGAGATTAATTTTGCACAGAAAACCGAAAAGCCAAGTTATACTTTCCTCGTTGGCAGCACAGAAATAGCAATTCCGTTAAGTGCAAACCTTGATCTTGCCGAAGAAAAAATTAAAACTGAAGATGAAATAAAGTATCTGAACGGATTTTTAATTTCGGTAGAGAAAAAACTGTCAAACGAAAAGTTTGTAGCCAATGCAAAACCAGAAGTTGTGGCGTCTGAACGTAAAAAGCAGAAGGACGCGCAGGATAAAATCACGCTTCTCGAGGCCAAACTTTTAACACTTTAAGTAAAAACCATCCGTACGATGACCCACCTTAAGAATATCGCCAAACTTTTTACTAAAAATTTTGTCGAAAGCCCTTTAATTGAGACTTTCGAAGCGGGAAAAATCAGCATCACTTCCGGTCGGCTTGTGGCGTGTGATCCGGTTCTTACCAACGACATGGAGCCTTTCAGTACCGTTTTTCCCAGCGGCGAATTTCAGGTTTTAGTTCATAAAGAACGCGAAAGCAACTGCATCGCCTATGTTGAGATTGTTTTTGGCAATTCATCGGTCTCCCGGTGGGATCTTGCAACCACCGGAGATCAGAAAACCGAAGACCTTAAGGGTGAAGAAATCTTCGGATACCCGGTAGAAAGCGGCATGGGATGTTTTATGGATCTGCAGACTCAGACCAGTCTGGATCGCCTCGAGCAGGAGCTTTTTGCAAAAAAAGGCGCGGACTTCATGGGGATTTATGAAGAATTTTTCCACAGTTATTTTTTTGATGAAAACGGCGCCATCGATCAGTTCGCATCGCTGAAACCCGACGAAAATGCTCCAGGTAATATTTTTGCTTTTGAAACAGGTTATGGCGAAGGTTTCTACGGAAGTTATATCGGTTTCGATGCCGACGGAAAGCCGGTTAAAGTCGTTACTGAATTCATTGAAATCGGCAGCTGAAACTGACGGTTTTTTTTCTTTAAATGTAATAAAAACAATAGATTTGCTAAGTGGCGTAATATGTTTTACACCGCTTTGTCTTCGTTCATCATTATATCGCACGCAATGAATATCACCCCTGAGCAACCGAAAATTATCGTCGTAGGCAGTTCGTCCATCGATCTGGTACTTAATACGAACCATCTGCCAAAACCCAACGAAACGGTGATGGCCGAAAAATCTGAAAGTTTCTTCGGTGGCAAAGGCGCCAACCAGGCTGTGGGTACCGCGCGCCTCGGTGCAAGCGTGTATTTTATCGGTTGTGTGGGCATGGATCCGTTCGGGCAGCAGATACTGCGGAATTTGGTGGATGAAGGCGTGAATGTCGGATATGTGGTGGAAACCGAACAGGCTGCAACCGGCGCGGCTTATGTAAGCACTTCCGAAGGTATCAATTCCATTGTTGTGGTTCCTGCTTCTAATTTTTGCCTTACGCCTGCGCACGTTTCGGAAGCTGAAAAATATTTTGCTACCGCTGACCTTGTTCTGGTTCAGCTTGAGATTCCAATGGAAACCGTAGAATATACCGCAGAACTTGCGAGGAAGAACGGTACTAAAATAGGCCTGTATGCATCGCCTGCTACAAAATTATCACCTGATCTGATCGATGCCAGCACCTTTATTGTCGCAAAAAGTAACGAACTTTCGATTCTGTTTGGCGAAGATAAACGTGAAGAAATTTTAAAGAAATATCCAAACAAGCTCTTTGTACGCGATGATTCGAATTCCACCACGTACTACAACGGTTCTGAAATGAAATATTACCGCAATGACCACGACTCGGTGTTGCACAAAATGGGCATGGGCGATGCTTTCACGGCAGGATTCGCTGTCGCCATGTGCCACGGAAATTCTGTTGATGAATGTGTGAAATTTGGCAACGACGTTTCATTAAAAGTAACCAAGAACTGCGGGTCGCAAAGCGGACTGCCTTATCTGAAAGATTTCAGCGCCGAATAACTGCTATTGCTGGCATATCTTAAGATATTTTAAATGGGGCGAAACTTCTTATTTTTATTGATATTTAAAATTCACTTCTCAAGGTGAATTTTTTCGATTTAAAATGAAGGAATTATATGTAAAAACATCGGCCAATACGGAGATTGCCGTTTCTGTATTCGCTCCTGAAATCTCTAACCAAAAACTGCTGCTCATCAATTCCGCGACCGGCGTTAAGCAGCACCTTTATTTTTCATTTGCTCAGTATTTCTGCTCGTTGGGCTTTACGGTAATCACGTATGATTACGGCGGCATCGGTAAATCCGGACCCGCTGACCTTAAAGGTTTCAAATCCTCAATGCGGACGTGGGGTTCTCAGGACTTTAAGGCTGTAACCGGTTTTATACTTTTAAATTATCCGGGTTACACTAAATTCTGTCTCGGACATTCGGTGGGTGCGTTGATTTTAGGGCCGAATCAAGACTCAAAGATATTCCACAAATTTATCTTCGTCGCGACTCAGGATGCCTACATAGGTCATCTCAGGTTTAAGATTGCGATGCTCGGTCTGTTTGGCTTCGGGCTTTTGATGCCCGTTATAACGAAAGCATTAGGTTATTTTCCTGCACATTGGTTTGGCCTGGGCGAGCCGCTGCCTGCCGGTGTCGCTTTCGACTGGCGCACATTGATTGTGCATCCGCAATCCACAAGCCGACTTCTTGAAAAAGCTACTGAAGACCACTCAAAATCATTGTCGCAAAAAGCCGTTGTAATTCACGCCGAAGATGATGACTGGGTTACGATGAAGGGCATGGAAAGCCTCATGAACAATGCTTATCCGAATTTAAAGAAATCCTACCGCGAGCTGAAAGTTTCAGCATCAGAAAAAGGTGAGATCGGGCATGTAAACTTTTTCAGAACCTACAATAAGAATTTATGGAAAGTGGTTTCAGATGAACTTTAAATGAAAATCCGGGAAGCTGGCGAACTTCCCGGATCATTTATCTGAACTGAATTTCAAGATCTCTAAGCTCCGATATAATGCCTTCAAGCTTCGCATCCTGCTTTTTCACTTCCTTTTTACCGAGATAAAAATAAGCAAAAAACATCCAGAGATACGTGATGCCAAAGGCCAGAGCCATCTTCCAGACTTCGGTTGCTTTCAGCAGTTCGTACATATAAACTCCCACCGCGATGCTGAGTATAACGTAATAAACCGGCATGTTCCAATGTCGCTGTTTTTTCTGGAATTCGCGGAACTGAAGCCACTGATTGAGGTGAAGCGCGGGCGTTTGGGATTCATCAATACGCGTAATTTTTCTTGCGGTGAACATCATCAGTCCGGCCTGCAGAAAACATACGAGAGAAATGAGGATCATCGATGCCATCACAAGTCCGGTTTGAAGCCGTTCATCCAGAAAAGCCATTAAGGTGAGGATAAAGATGCCTGTGAGGATCAGCAGCAGCGCGCCGAACGTGTAAATTTTTTTGAGTTTCATACGGTTGTTTTTAATTTTTGAAATATTGGTGTTGTGCTGTGGAACCTTGGTTTCTGATTGTTTCCAAAGGGATTCGAGTTCTTTAAATTCTTCCATGATTCAGGTATATTTCGTGAAGTTCTTTTTTAATTCTGTGGATTTTAACGCGCAGATTATTTTCCGTAATTCCGGTGATCTCCGCGATTTCTTCGTAAGGTTTTTCTTCTAAAACCAGCGTGATAATTATCCTTTCATTTTCTTTAAGTTTACTGATGGATTCGTAGAGGCGGTTAATCTCTTTCGAATTGTCGAGAGTCTCTTCGTGGATGAGGCCGGATAAAATCGCTTCAGAGTTATCGGCTTTGTTCTTGTGTTTTTTAACTCCGACAAGGCACGTGTTGATGGCGATTCTGTAGATCCACGTTCCGATTTTGCTCTCGCCGCGGAATTTGGGCAGGCTGTTCCACACGGCAATCCAGGTTTCCTGGTGAAGGTCGTCAGCAAAAAGCCGGTCACCCGAGTAGCTCAGGCACAGCTTATAAATTCTGGGCGAGAACTCTTTGTAAAGCTGATCGAAATTATGCGTCGTTTCTGGCATGGCTTGCATTCTTCGGTTGTTTCATTTTTAAAGCTTTTTTTGGAAACGCAAGATTTCCGTTATCTGGAGATTGGATACAAATATTCTGAATTTATTACAGAAAATCATTAAAAAAAATTCAGAATGGCCTGCGACATCGTTCCGGTCTTTCAGCAACAGTTTTAAAATCATTAAATTTACCGCAAAGAACAGCAATGAAAATTTACACCAAAACCGGCGACAGTGGCGAAACCGCGCTTTACGGCGGCACCCGTGTTTCTAAAGCCTCGGCGAGGGTAGAAGCCTATGGAAATATCGATGAACTTAATTCATTTATCGGCTTTGCAAAAGCGGAAATCAGTGATGATCTGGTTTTAACTCAACTCAAAAAAATTCAGTTCGATTTATTTACAGTGGGGTCAGAATCTGCCACTCCAACGGACAAGCTTACTTTGGCCAACGGAAAATCGCGTCTTTCTCTGATGATTTCTGAAACCGAAATTGAAGAGCTCGAAAACTGGATGGATGCTTTTGAAAACGAACTCGAGCCGCTTCAGTATTTTATTCTTCCGGGCGGCGGAAAAGGCGCTACTTCCCTGCATATTTGCCGAACGGTTTGCCGCAGAGCCGAGCGCAGTTTGGTTTATTTGAATGAATCTGAAGAAGTTCGTCCTGAACTCATTAAATACCTTAATCGGCTTTCGGATTATCTGTTTGTGCTGGCGAGATATGTTTCGAAATTTAATGGCGATACGGAAGAATACTGGAATCCTAATAACAGGTAATTTCTTAAAAATCAATGGATAAAACGCTTCTGTTCATCAACGGACTTCCTCCGGAACAACTTCCGGACACCGATGCATACTCTTTAATCGCGTGTTCCGATGGTGCTTTTCACTATTTAAAGGATAAAAATTTCGCGACCGAAAAATTAGATTTCATCGCCGGCGATTTCGACTCACATTCCGGTGCTGACGACGGAATTTATCAGGAAAAATTTATTTATACACCCGATCAGGAGAAAACAGATTTCCACAAGTGTCTCGAAATAATTGAGCAAAGAGGTTTTAAAGAAGTGGATGTTTACGGCGGAAGCGGTGGCGAAATGGATCATTTTCTTGGAAATCTTCACACATCGTTCCTGTTTAAAGATTCAATAAAAATCACGTTCTTCGATGAGTTTTCAAAGTATTTTCTGGCACCGAAAAAGTTAGTCTTAGAGCGTGTAGAGGGACTTCTTGTTTCACTCATACCGTTTCCTTTGGCGTCGGACGTTGTTACAAAAGGCCTTAACTGGGAACTCAGCGGTGAAAAACTGGCAATTACCTCCCGGATCGGAAGCCGTAATTTTGCTGCGGCAGATACCGTGGAAATAAGCTTTGGAGAGGGCGATCTGGTGGTTTTTATCGGACGGGAAACTTACAGGTGATTTTAACAAAAATTTTGGCCGAAAAAACCAACTTTTTTACGCAATTTTGCAGTCATTTTCCACGACACTTTTTTACCCTTTTTAATTCCAAATATTTCTAAAGAATGAAAATTAAATATTCAGAACTTATCGACCAGACTTTGTATTTTCCGACAGAAGAATTTAATGTCTCGGAGAATACGCTTCTGTTTCACGATATACCTCTGATGGACGTGGTAGAGCAATTTGGCACGCCGCTGAAGTTTAATTATCTGCCTAAAATCTCGATGAATATTCAGCGCGCAAAAGCCTGGTTTAAAGAAGCCATCGAGAAAAATGATTACAAAAAAGGCTATCGCTACTGCTATTGCACGAAGTCGAGCCAGTTTGCGTTTGTGCTTGAGGAAGCGCTGAAAAATGATATTTCGATTGAAACTTCGTCGGCCTATGATATGGACATCGTGAAGGCGCTCTACGACAAAGGAAAATATGATAAAGATGTCGAGGTGATCTGCAACGGTTTCAAAACTGATGATTATCTCGCAAAAATTTCAGACCTCATCAACAGTGGTTTCCAGAATATAGTTCCCGTACTCGATAACTACCGCGAACTCGATAAACTCACCGAAAGTATTGACACGACGTTCAATATCGGAATCAGAATCGCTTCCGAAGAAGAACCCAAATTCGAATTCTATACTTCAAGATTAGGGATTGGATACAAGGACATCATCCCCTATTACAGCCAGAAAATTGCGGAACATCCTAATGCGCGGCTTAAGATGCTGCATTTTTTCATCAACACAGGAATCAAGGATACCGCCTATTACTGGAACGAACTTTACAAATGTCTCCGAGTGTATGCGAGACTTAAGAAAATCGCGCCGGAAGTAGATTCACTCAATATCGGTGGTGGTTTTCCGATCAAAACATCTCTGAATTTCGATTACGATTACCAGTATATGGTGAATGAAATCGTGTCGCAGATCAAGAAATTCTGTGAAGAAGAAGGCGTTGAAGAGCCAAACATCTATACCGAATTCGGTAGTTTTACCGTTGGGGAAAGCGGCGGAAACCTTTACAAAATCATTTCTCAGAAACGCCAGAACGACCGGGAAAAATGGAACATGATCGACTCATCGTTCATGACGACTTTGCCGGATACATGGGCAATTTCGCGTCACTTTATCATGTTACCGCTGAACCGTTGGGACGACACTTATGAACGTGTTTTTCTTGGCGGATTAACCTGTGATTCAGACGATTACTATAATTCAGAACAACATACCAACGCGATTTATCTGCCGGTTTTCAGCGATACCAAACCGCTTTACATCGGGTTTTTCCACACGGGTGCGTACCAGGAAACTATTGGCGGTTACGGCGGCGTTCATCACTGTCTGATGCCGCAGCCAAAGCACATTCTGATCAATAAAGACGAAGAAGGCAACTTCACTTACGAAGTTTTCCGCGAGGAACAGCGGCCGGAAGACGTACTGAAGTTATTAGGATATTAAAATTAGGAGCAACAAAATAGTTGCTCCTTTTTTTATACGTTCCCGCTTTCCATTACAATCTTTTTTGTCTCGTTTGTAAACGAGACAAAAAAGGATTTTCATTACAATCGGGGCTATAAGATCAAGCGTTTTGTGTTGCCACCGCAGGTCGCTACAAAGACACTTTTCGGCGCTCGCTTCGCTCGCGCTCTCACACCACTTATTTCCCAAAAAATTTTTCAATCTTCCCCATTTCAATCTCTGAGAAATCTGAAATTACAAGATTCGCTTTGCTGTAATCCTGATCAAGAGAATGTTCACTTTTATACGCCACACAAAAAATTCCGGCAGCGTGCGCGGCAAGAATTCCGTTCGTGGAATCTTCTATCACAAGGCAGTTTTCTTTAGGTTCGCCCGCCATTTTTGCGGCTAGCTGAAAGATTTCGGGATGAGGTTTTGATTCTTTCAGACTTGCGCCGCTGATTTTCGCGGAAAAATATTTTTCAAGTCCGAATTTCTCAAAAACCCAGTTAATTGTATTCATGTGCGCCGATGAGGCGAGAATAAGCTTCAGCCCGTTGTTGTAATAGTTTTCGATAAGGTTTTTAACGCCTGGAAGTAGATCGAAATCCACATCATGATCAAAATAATGTTTAAAATACCGGCGTTTTATTGAAGCTAACTCTTCGTGCGTTGAATTCAGATTAAATTTTTCAACAAGTGTTGTGCAAACTTTTTGCGTTGATGAGCCCGTGAAACTGGTATAAAGTTCTTCGGAAACCGAAATATTCAGATTCTCGAACATTTGGAAATACCCTTTACGGTGTAGTGGTTCAGTGTCTACAATTACACCGTCCATATCGAAGAGTATTGCTTTTAATGGCATATTCAGAATTTGCGCAAAGGTAGAAAAAGCGCACTTAGATTTTTAAGCGGAAAATTTTACAGGTTAGCTACAATGAACCACATTAATCCAAAGAAAATAGCTATTACCACCACCAAAGCAAGGATGGATTTCCAATTGGCGAAATTCACCGTCCATCCCATCCAGGGAATCCGCTTAGGTGGAAAAATTCGCTTATCGCTTTTGTTGTAGTAGAAAACACCCCAAATCCAGTTCGCACCATCATTTCCATAGTTATTTGTTTCCATCTTTTTAGGTTTGACTTAAAGTTAAGCATTTTTCTTGAAATTCTGAGGGCCAAAAAATGGCTGCCAATTACAACCGCTTTTTTTTACCTTTGGAAATCCAAAATTTAAACATTAAAATCTAAAATTTCACATGAAAACATACGCTGGAATTCCCGAAGAAAACGCCACCTTAGAAAACTCGAAAGTAATGCTGGTAACCGTGCCTTACGACGGAACTTCAACTTGGGGCAAGGGTGCAGATAAAGGCCCTGAACTTTTCCTCGACGCTTCTGAAAATATGGAGCTTTTCGATATTGAAACCCGTACAGAACCTTATTTGGAAGGCGTGTATCTGGCAGGCGAAATTTCAGAAAATTCCACTCCGGAGGCAATGACCGAAGCGGTTTATCAGAAAACAAAAGAACTTCTTAACCACGACGGTAAATTGTTTACGCTTTTCGGCGGTGAACACTCTGTTTCGATCGGTTCGATCCGTGCGGTAGGAGAGAAATATGAAAACCTCACCGTATTGCAGCTCGATGCACATACCGATTTAAGACCTGATTTTCATGGTTCAACCTCAAATCACGCCTGCGCGGTGTATGAAGCCAGCAAAAAACACAATCTTGTTCAGGTCGGGATCCGTTCTATGGACGCTGAAGAAATGGAACATGTAAATCAAGAACAGTGTTTCTGGGCGCACGGAATCGCTACAAACCCGAACTGGATCGACGATGTGCTCGCAAAAGTTTCAGGAAATGTTTACATCACGATTGATCTTGATGCATTTGATCCGTCAATCGCGCCGTCAACCGGAACTCCTGAGCCGGGCGGCCTGCAATGGTATCCAACTTTGGAGCTCTTGAAAAAAGTGTTCGAAAAATGCAATGTCGTAGCTTTTGATATCGTGGAATTAATGGATTCGCCGATGCCTAAACCAAGTGCTTTCCTTGCGGCAAAACTGTACTATAAAATGTTGGCTTACTATCATTTGACTTCTAAGTAAACGAGCAAAGTGAAAAGAACCAAGTAAAAAGAGCCAAGTATAAAGTAGGGTCTAAGTTTTAAAAACTGAAAGCATTTCTAAAAATTAGAAATGCTTTCGGTTTTTTATGTGGTAACACTTTGCCTTTTTACTTTTTACCTGGCTCTTGTTATTTCAAAACATCAACTTCTATGGAACTATCGCCAAAAACTTTGATGAAAGCTTTTGTATAATCTTCTTTGGTAGCCAAATTAGGATTGGCCATAAATTTCTGTGGGTTTACTGAAAACAGCGGAAACCAGGTGCTCGAAATCTGAATCTGGATTTTATGGCCTTTTTTAAACGTATGAACCACATCCTGCAGGCGGAAATTCACAGCCGTTTTTTGGTTCGGAACTAGTGCCTCCGGTTTTTCGCGTGAGTTGCGGAATCTTGCAGGCATTATTTCGCTGCGCACCATCTGGTGGTAGTTTCCGTAAACCACGCCTTCTTTCTTTTCTGTTGGTTTAAAATCTTCCGGGTAAACATCGATGAGTTTTACGGCAAAATCTGCATCGGTAGAAGTAGAGGAAATATTAAGTTTGGCTAAAATTTCGCCTGCAAAAGTGAGGTCTTCCGTGAGTACATTGGTTGTGAATGTGATCACATCCGGCCTTCCCACAGCAAAACGCTGGTCTTCGCTCATATAATTTCGTGGCGTGAAACCATTGAAGTCTTTCAGATTATCTGAACTTAAAACCGGATTGTTCGGATCACTGAAATATTCGGATGCCGTGTTGCCCGCGGCTTGTTTGAGTGTGCCGTCTGCGAGATAAAAATTTATTTTCGCGGTGTTTTTGGGTGGATAAAGGTCAAATTCTTTCCACTCTTTTTTTCCGGTGTCGTACATCGCCGCTTCCGGTAATCCAGCGTCTGCCTTCGTATTTCCTTTTAAATAATGACTGAAAAATTTCGTTTCCAAATTTTTCTGATAATACGTCGCGATGCTGTCCCCAAAATAGATCTCGTTGTGGAAATGTTTTCCGGTTTCGCGTCCCCAGGCGCCGTGCGAGAATGGTCCCATCACGATGGTGTTTTTAGCTTTTGGGCTCGTTTTCTCAATGGTTTTATAAATATTTAGAGGTCCGGACAGATCTTCGGCATCGTACCATCCGCCGACGGTCATCACTGCGTGCTTCACGTTTTTCAGGTGCGGAAGCAGACTTCTTTTTTGCCACAATTCATCATAGTTCGGATGATTCATAATTTCGGTCATAAAAAAGTTGTCTTTGTAGTACTTATCATAGCCGTCTTTCAGCGTTCCCATTTCGCGGTAAAACTTTAAGCCGTCCTCTGAAGTGGATTTTATCATACTGTCGCTGTACCAAGCCTTATTTTCAGCTTTTGTCTTTTGGACGCCGAAAACCGGAAAAGTCCTGAAGTAACCCAGCATAAACTTGCCATTGTGCAGAAAATCGTCATTCCAGAAATCTGAAATTGGAGCCTGGGGCGAAGAAGCTACCAGCGCCGGATGGTCCGCCAATATCCCCGCAGCGGTGTAAAATCCGGGATAAGAAGTGCCGTATTGGCCCACTTTGCCGTTATTGTTTTTAATATTTTTGAGTAACCATTCGATCGTATCGTAAGTGTCCGTGCTTTCATCAACATCTTTTTTGGTTTTACGCTCCACTTGTGGCGTCATATTGGTGAAGGTTCCCTCGCTCATATAACGTCCACGAACATCCTGATACACAAAAATGTACTTGTCATTCATTAAAAATTTATTCGGTCCAAGTGACGCACGGTATTCGTTTTCACCGTACGGAGCAATGCTGTAGCAGGTGCGCTGCATGATAAATGGATATTTTTGAGCCTTCGAGATATCTTTTGGAATGTAAATCGCAGTAAATAATTTTACGCCGTCCCGCATTGGGATGTAAACTTCCTGCTTGGTGAATTTTTCTTTAACAAATGTATTGTCAGGGCGCGTCTGTGCGGCCACCGACAGAAAACAGAACAGGAGTGCAAATTGCAGGAGTTTTTTCATGAATGTTAATTTTGACCGAAAATATAAAAAAAATTAGAAATTTAACTTGTAAACAGCGCGATGATGAGCTTATTTGATAATATTTCCGATCCAAATCTTAATCTGTTGCCAAAAGATGGAACCGTAAATTATTATGGAAAGATTTTAAGCGAAGATGAATCTAGCAGCATTTACCAGGACCTTTTAGACAACATTGAATGGAAAAATGATGAAGCCGTTATTTTTGGGAAGACAATGATCACCAAACGAAAAGTTGCGTGGTATGGTGACCGCGAATTCAGTTATACCTATTCGAAATCCACCAAAACAGCAATTCCGTGGACCGCCACGCTGTTGAAACTTAAAAAAATGGTTGAAAATGCCACGGGCGAAGCATTTAATTCCTGCCTTCTGAACCTTTATCATTCGGGTGAAGAAGGCATGGGTTGGCACAGCGACGCCGAAAAAGATCTTAAGAAAAACGGAGCGATTGCCTCGCTGAGTTTGGGCGCAGAACGCAGGTTTCTGTTCAAACATAAACACACCGCCGACAAAGTGGAAACCGTTTTAGAACACGGGAGCCTGCTTGTAATGAAAAATGAAACCCAAAGTTTTTGGCAACACCGGCTTCCGCCAGCGAGAAAGATACTGACACCGCGGATCAACCTCACGTTCCGCAGCATCGACGAGGTTTAATAGGAATAACCCGCAGATTTTTAATGAATTGCGTGGTTGCAACCGTTTTTTGATAATCGTCTAATGAAGGATGCTTATATTAAGAAAAGTTTAATATAATTAAATCTTTGGCATCATTATTATTAACTAAATTTGAATTCGTCTTATAATCAATAAAAGAATTAACTATGAAAAAAGCACTCGCAATGGCCGCTCTGGCTCTGGCAGTTTCCTTCGGTACTGTCGCATGTAAAAAGAAAGTAACTGATGCCGAACTTCAAACTCAGGCTACAACGGTAGTCACTTCCAATCCTAACGCGTCTGTTGAGGTAAAGGATGGTACGGCTCATCTCAGCGGTACATTTGCCGATGAAGCATCAAGAGATCAGATGCTTGCCTCCCTGAAAGCAATTCCGGGAATTAAGGAGGTTATGGATATGTCTACCATTGCAGCTGCTCCCGTTGTAGAAACAGTTTCTGCAGTTGATCCTGCCGTACAGCAAAAAGTAGCTGATGCCGTAAAGGATTTTCCGTCTGTTAATGTAGAAGTGGTGAATGGCGAACTTACACTTACCGGAAACGTATCTCCGGAGCAGGCACGTAAGATAAAAATGTCTGTTGATGCGCTTCAGGCCGGAACCGTAAATTATAATTACACCGTAAAATAATTGAATATGAGCACATTACAGGATAAATATGCAGGGGTTATTTCTGCCGCACAGTCGGCCGGAGTACGCAACCTTCAGGTAACCGAGCAGAACGGAATTCTTTATGTTTCCGGAGACGCGGCCTCCACTGCGGTAAAAGACACCGTGTGGAACGCGCTTGGAGCAATTGATACCACCTATTCGGCCTCCGACATCAATCTGAATGTTCAGGTTTCGGGCCTTTCGTCCGGCGCATCGCTCACGGTGGCAACCGAAAATTCAAACCTAAACCTCCGTCAGGAGCCATCAACGGACGCTACTATCATAGGAAAAGCGAATAAAGGCGAAACTGTAACCCTCGTGGAGCAGACTTCCGATGATTGGTGGAAAGTGCGCACTGCCGATGGCGAAGAAGGATATGCGTATTCGCGATACTTGCGGGCATAAGCTTAGAAAATTTAATCATAAACCCCCGGAATTATTTTCAGGGGTTTTTTGTGCTGTCTGATTAATATAATTGCTGTATTATTTGTCGTTGAGGCAGCAAATGTGGCTCGAGTTTTCTGTTCTGGCAGCGGGATGTAATATTTTTTCGAAAAACATATCTATATTTGTTGACCTTTAGAAAAAATATATGAAATCCAGATTCTTACAGATTTTTCCGTTTTTTACATTAACAGTTGTGGTTATTCTCCACGCAATTAATATGCTGAATCCGTTGCCGGAAGATTATCTGGCGTTTGGGCATTTACTTTTTGTTTTGGGGATGGTGACGTATGCACTTATGAGAAAGAATTTAACCACCTGGATCCTGATCAGCATTGTGATTGGCGTTATCGTAGGTAGAGATTATCCAGGCGTCGCATTGGCCCTTCAGCCGTTAAGTCAGGGATTCATCCGCTTGGTAAAGACCATTGTAGGCCCCATTTTGTTTGCGACCTTAGTGTATGGAATTGCAGGACATTCAGATTTAAAGCAAGTCGGAAGAATGGCGTGGAAATCATTGCTTTATTTTTATTGCGCTACAACCATTGCCTTGTTTATTGGTCTCGCGGCAATTAACATCTCGAAAGCGGGCGTTGGCATTGATGCCTCGAAAATTCCTCATCAGGAACTTCCGGTTACTTCGGCTGTTAAAGATGCGGATATGAGAGCCCTCGAAAGTATTCCCGAAAGTAATCAGTGGCTGTTTAAAACAACTGCCTTTTTCAGAGATGTATTCCCGGAGAATATTATTAAATCGATCTATGAAAATCAGGTTCTGCAAATCGTGGTATTCGCGGTAATATTCGGAATCGGACTGGCAAAACTTCCTGAACAAAAGAAAAGACCGCTCGTCGACTTTATGGAAAGTCTCGCTGAGACCATGTTCAAATACACACACATCATCATGTATTTCGCGCCTATTGGCGTAGGTGCGGCGATGGCGTACACGGTTGGGCATATGGGAATCGACATTCTGAAATATCTGTTCATGCTCCTGCTGACACTCTATTGCGCATTGATTGCGTTTATACTTTTAGTGCTGCTGCCAATTGCGCTTTACATGAAAGTGCCTATTAAAAAGTTTATTGAAGCCATCAAAGAGCCTGTGTCTATCGCCTTTGCAACCACAAGTTCCGACGCGGCGCTGCCGGTTGTGATGCAGAATATGGAAAAGTTTGGAGTACCGAGAAAAATCGTTTCGTTCGTAGTTCCTACGGGCTATTCGTTTAATTTGGACGGAACCACGCTGTATCTCTCGTTAGCATCGATTTTTGTTGCGCAGGCAGCAGGGATGGATCTTTCATTTGGGCAGCAGCTCCTGATCTGCCTTACACTGATGATTACAAGCAAGGGTGTCGCCGCAATTCCGCGCGCATCACTTATTATCCTGATCGCCACTGCCGACCAGTTCGGCTTACCGATATTCATCATTGCCGCCATTTTAGGGATTGATGAACTTATGGATATGGGCAGAACTTCGGTGAATGTAATTGGTAATTGCCTCGCCTCTGTCGTCATTGCAAAATGGGAAGGAGAATTTGATCAGGAAAAAGCCCTGGCATTTGAAGCCGATTAATTTTCTAAAGGCTTAGAACCAGATTTAACTGTTTATTAAAGCGGATTGCGGCCATTTGGCGGTGATCCGCTTTCAGTTTTTCGCCCTAATCAGCCTCTGCGGCTGCACCTGAAGAGTGTCATGTAAACTCACTTCTTTTTAACGAAAAACTTCCGTAATTTTGCGGGCACAGATTATATAAAATTATGTTGACTAAAGATAAAGTTCAGGCCTTCCTGAAAGAAATAGAAGTTGCAGATTTGGTGCACAACTTTCAGGTGATGGGCAATGATGTGTATATTGATATGACCGCACATTCGCCGGCGATGCACGAAAAAAAGAAACTTGAAGCCGCCATGAAACAGGCTTTCGCCTCAGAATTTGGCGAAGAGATTAACCTTAAATTAAAAATAGTTTCCCCGGAACCTTCAGAGATCCAGCAAAGTCAGATCAAAGGCAAACAGATTAAAGGAATCCAAAACATTATTGCAGTAGCATCCGGCAAAGGTGGCGTTGGTAAATCTACCGTTGCTTCTAACATCGCGGTTACACTTGCGAAAATGGGCTTTAAAGTCGGGATTCTAGATGCTGATATTTATGGACCTTCGGTGCCGACAATGTTCGATACGGTAGGCGGTAAACCTGTTTCAGTAGAAATCGACGGAAAAAACCTGATGAAACCTATCGAAAATTACGGTGTGAAAATGCTTTCTATCGGTTACTTTTCAGGCGCAAACCAGGCGGTTGTTTGGCGTGGACCGATGGCCAGCAAAGCTTTAAATCAGATGATCCGCGACGCGGCATGGGGCGAACTCGATTTTCTTCTAATCGATTTACCTCCGGGCACTGGTGATATCCACCTTTCGATTATTCAGGAAGTGCCTGTAACGGGCGCGGTGATCGTAAGTACGCCGCAGCATATTGCACTTGCTGACGTAAGAAAAGGTATTGCAATGTTCCAAATGGAAAGTATCAATATTCCTGTATTGGGATTAATCGAAAATATGTCGTACTTTACCCCTGAAGAACTTCCGGAAAATAAATATTACATCTTCGGAAACCAGGGAGCACAATATCTGGCAGAAGATTTAGGTATTCCGGTTCTGGGCGAAATTCCGTTGGTGCAGAGTATTCGCGAGGCAGGTGATGTAGGCCGCCCGGCGGCTTTGCAGGACGGCAGCGTAATTGCGGATATTTACAGAACCGTAACCCAGAATATGATCGAAAGTTTAGTTGAACGAAATAAGAATTTACCCGCAACCGAGGCTGTGAAAATCACCACAATGGCCGGTTGTTCTCCAAAAAAATAAAGCGGGGCACGCATTCGGTTCTTCCGTATGCCGTCTCAAATAGAAAAATAATTATGCACGAACAAACCGTTAGTAAAGTAATGTACGCCCTCGAAAAGATCCGGCCGTTTCTTAATAAAGATGGCGGCGACATCGAACTCGTTGATGTGCGCGAAAGCATTGTTTACGTAAAACTGCAGGGAAACTGCAACGGTTGCCCTATGAGTTTTTCCACAATGAAACTCGGCGTAGAAAACACCATCAAGCAGCACGCTCCTGAAATCCAGGAAGTGATTAATGTAGAATAACAAACTTAGACAGCCCTTTTGATAAAAGCAGTTCAGTTTGAATTGCTTTTTTTTTGATACTTCCTTTTTTCGGCGATTCATGATCGAAATTATGATGGAATTGGGAAGGGGTTCGGGATTAAATTAATATTTTAGCGGATTAAACTTTACAGTATATGATTGCCATTGTAGACGGCGGCTCCACGAAATGCGACTGGGTGATTCTCGAAAATTCGGGCAAATTTAATCTTAAGACAACCACGCTCGGATTTAACCCGAATATCATCAACCCCGATTTTATTCCGCAGGAAATTAACCGCAATGAGGAGCTTTTTTTTCTACGCAATCATATCGAAAAACTATTTTTCTACGGTTCGGGTTGCGGCACGCCGCACAATGCAAAAAAAGTGGAGGACGAATTTAAAGCGATGTTTCCACATGCGGAAGTTTCGATAAAAGAAGACATGACTGCCGCTGCGTACGCCGCATACAACGGTGTTCCCGCCATTATCTGCATTCTGGGTACCGGATCTAATTCGTGTTTTTTCGACGGCGAAAAAATCCGCACTGATCTGCCGTCTTTAGGTTTTCTTATTGGGGATGAAGGCAGTGGAAGCGCGCTCGGAAAGCATTTGCTGCGACGTTTTTTCATGAAGAAACTTCCCGCAGACCTCGAAGCCGAATTCATCAAAACCTATAACCTCACGATTGAAGAGGCGATACAGAAAATGTATCATAATCCGCGAGCCAACGCCTATTTAGGTGAGTTCAACAAATTTATTGCAGACCATAGGAAACATCCCTATTTCCAGAATATGGTTTTCGATGAAATGAAGAATTTCCTCGATTATCAGGTTCTTCCCTATCCCGAAGCCGGCAAGGTCGAAATAAATTTTATAGGTTATATCGCGTACATCTACGAGGATATTTTAAGGTCAGCCGCTGCCGAACTTAATTTAAAAATTGGCAAAGTGGTGCAGAAACCCATCGAGAGTTTAGTAAATTATCATAAAAAATATATTCTGGATCTTATTTAAGTTCAGGATATAAAAAATTAATCAAGGTTGTAGAACCACCCGGAGAAAGTCTTTTTTCGGGTCTGAAAAATCAATATTATGCCAAATAAAACCAATAGGGACGAGAAAAATTTTAATCAGGCGGCGCTGGATTATCACCGTCTCGAACCCAAAGGAAAAATAGAAGTAATTCCTTCAAAACCGCATTCATCGCAGCGCGATCTGTCGCTGGCCTATTCGCCGGGCGTTGCAATACCATGTCTTGAAATCGAAAGAGACCCAAGGCTTGCCTACGAATACACGGGCAAAGGAAATCTTGTAGCCGTAATTTCGAACGGGACCGCAGTTTTAGGCCTTGGCGACATCGGTGCGGAAGCTTCAAAACCCGTAATGGAAGGCAAAGGGCTTTTATTTAAAATCTTTGCTGACATCAATGTATTCGATATTGAAATCGACGAGAAAGATCCTGATAAATTTATTGAAATCGTGAAAGGTATTGCGCCAACATTTGGAGGGATTAACCTTGAAGACATTAAAGCTCCTGAAGCATTCTACATCGAGCAGCGCTTAAAAGAAGAACTCCACATCCCTCTGATGCACGATGATCAACACGGAACTGCAATTATTTCAGCCGCCGCGCTGATCAATGCACTTGAAATTGCCGGAAAGAAAATTGAGGACGTGAAAATGGTGGTGAATGGCGCCGGAGCTGCCGCGATCGCGTGTACGAAGCTTTATGTGGAACTTGGCCTTAGCAAAGAAAACATTCTGATGTGCGATTCCAAAGGAGTTATTAACCACAAAAGAGAAAACCTTACACCTGAAAAAATAGATTTTGTGGCGCAGACAGAAATCCAAACCTTGCAGGATGCCGTGAAAAACGCCGACGTGTTTATCGGACTTTCGAAAGGAAATGTACTTACGCCCGAAATGTTGCTTTCGATGGCTGAAAACCCGATCGTGTTCGGTTTGGCTAACCCTGACCCGGAGATTGAATACGATCTGGCGATGGCAACACGGCCTGACACGATTATGGCAACCGGCCGCAGCGATTATCCTAACCAGGTAAACAACGTTCTTGGTTTCCCGTATATTTTCCGCGGTGCGCTGGATGTTCAGGCGACCGGAATTAACGAGGAGATGAAACTGGCAGCGGTGCACGCAATCGCACAACTCGCTAAGGAACCGGTTCCTGAAGCTGTAATTTTAACTTATAATTTAAAGAGTCTGAACTTCGGCCGCGAATATTTTATTCCAAAACCATTTGATAACCGTCTGATTACCAAAGTTTCGATGGCTGTAGCCAAAGCTGCGATGGAAAGCGGAATTGCCGGTAAACCCATTGAGAATTTCGATGATTACGAAACCGCACTGCTCGACAGAATGGGCCGTGACGAGAAGTTAATCCGAATGATGCAGAACCGCGCAAAAGCCAATCCGAAACGGGTAACCCTGGGCAATGCTGAAGAGTATAATGTACTGAAGGCGGCGCAGATTCTGCACGAAGAAGGCATCGCACAACCGATTCTGTTAGGTGATAAGAAGTACATCAAAGAGCAGATGCAGAAGTTCGGTATCGACCTGGATGTTCCGATTGTAGACCCTACGGACGACGATCAGGAAGAAAACCGCAAAATTTACCGTGATGATCTTTGGAAGCTGAGACAGCGAAAAGGCGTAAATGAGTACAAGGCCAAAAAATACGTACGCCAGCGCGATTATTTCGGACCGATGATGCTTAGAAACGGTCACACTGATGCACTGATTGTCGGTTTTTCTAAAAACTATTCGTCTACGCTGCGGCCCGTACTCGAAATAATTGAAAGAGAAAAAGGCGTGGACCGCGTTTCCTCAATGATGATGATTCTTACCGAGAAAAAACCGATTTTCTTTTCAGATGCATCGATCATCCAGAATCCCACGTCGGAAGATTTGGTAAATATCGCCAGAATGTCGGAAATGGTGGTGAAATCTTTCGCGATAGAGCCAAGAATTGCGATGCTTTCATTTGAAAATTTCGCCGGAATCTCAGAAACATCTAAAAAAGTAGCCAAAGCCGTAAGCATTCTTCACGAAAAATTCCCAAACATGATTGTGGACGGCGAAATTCAGCCCGATTTTGCGATGGATGCAGATCATCTTTCAGATTATCCGTTTTCTAAACTTGGCACCACGCCGGCCAACGTGTTCGTGTTTCCAAACCTCGAAAGCGCCAATATTTCGTATAAGATCATCCGTGGGATGAAGGTGGCGCAGGTGGTTGGACCTATTTTGATGGGTCTGAAACAACCGGTTCACGTACTTCAGATGCGCGCGAGTGTAGACGAAATTGTAAACCTTGCAACTATTGCTGTACTGGATGCGCAAAGACGTGAAGAAGCAATTAATAAAGCATAAAATTAAGTTGAATTTATTCTTAAACCGCGGTCTTTTCACCGCGGTTTTTTCGTTAAGTACTCTTTAGTCCATTCAACCAGTTTTAAAACTGCATGAATTGGATTAAGATAACTTTCGTTTTGGAGGAAGCAAATAATGGTATTTTTCTGACAAGTCAATAGATGCCGGCGAACGTTGAAATTGCCCGAATCGAAAAAGTGAAATCGCGCAGTACGGATCCGAATCCGTAAATTTGTATTTAATAAAAAGAATAAAAAAGATATGAACTTGAATGGAAAAACTGCCATAATTACAGGTGGTAGCCGTGGCTTGGGTAAAGCCGTAGCTCTGATGCTGGCTAATGAAGGCGTTAATGTAGGAATTACAGGAAGGAATGAAGAAACATTAAAAAATACAGCAGCGGAACTGGCTGAAACCGGTGTTAAAGTTGCCTTTGCCGCCTTCAGCATGGAAAATGAAGCAGAAGTGAAGTCGGGTATTCAACAACTCGCATCTGAACTGGGTGGTGTAGATATTCTGATTAATAACGCGGGAATCGGCGATTTTGGAAGTCTCACCGAGATGCCTTCTGAAACCTGGGAGAAAGTACTCAAGACGAATCTATTCGGTGTATACTACGCAGCGATGGCAGTTTATCCGTATCTTAAAGAAAGAAAAGAGGGTGACATTGTGAATATTGCTTCTACAGCCGGTCTGAAAGGCGGTGCAAACATGTCTGCGTACGCTGCTTCGAAAGCGGCGGTTATTTCGCTTTCGCAATCGATGATGGCGGAATGGCGCAAAGAAAACATCCGTGTCATCACGCTTACACCAAGCACTATTGCGACAGATTTGGCAATAGACAACAACCTAACAGACGGAAATCCGGAAAAAGTTCTGCAACCAGAGGATTTTGCCGAATGGGTACGCGATATTCTTAAAATGAACCGCCGCGCCATGATTGCAAACGCTTCCATTTTCTCTACAAATCCGTAGAGTCCGCAGTAATAATAGTTTTAACCGGAAGATTGCCTTCCGGTTTTTTTGTGATGTTATTTAATTGGGTGAGGTCTCAGGTTTTAAACAATTCATAATTTTTCGGGATTAACTCAGCTTCATCAGCAGTCCTCACAACATACTTCTGTGATACTCGTCAGCTTGCTCGAGCGGTAAATGCGGTGCTGACCAAGCAGGTCGGTGAGCGGATTCAACTGGCTTCTGTTCTCCAGATATTCCTGAATATATGATGCTTCGTTTACTCTTTTTTGATTGTTCGCCATTTGCCATCTATTATTCAACGGAAAAATCTCTACCGCGACCGCACTTAAATTATTGCTTCTAGGCAGCCCAAGTGCTTCGAGTTTATCACCAATATCCCGCAGCTCGAGACGTGCGGTGCCAAAACGATTTCCGCTTTCCTTTATATAGCCGGTTTGGCTGTTTTTAGATTCTTTGGGTTGATAATACATTGGTCCCGAATCAATGAGGATATTCCTGAAGGATTTGCCATCAGCCTGCATCACCTGGGTGTATAACGAATACCAGAGCGATGTGTTGGGTGGAAAAGCCGTGACGTTCCTGCCGTTCAGAACTGCGTTGGCATGCGGTGCAGACAGAACAATATACCGTTTCTTTCCAAGTGGCGTGCGCACTTCACTGCGGATTGCCGTGCAGGATAATTCGGGTGCGGGATGCTGAACGCCGTTCACTTTTAGCGGTCGGCCATAGCGCGCCTGCGCAGTGCTCCACAATTCCGGCCTGTGCCCCACGCGAATTTCATACGTGAAAAATCCAAAAAGCTCATCACTGTCCGCATGAAGACCCTGTGGCAAAGGAAGAAGAAATCTTTTTGCATTGCTTCCATTCTCGCGAATCAGTTCCTGCATTACTCCCATACCCGCGAAATCATTGGTCATGCCTGGAATGATTTCGCGTATTTTTTCTTCATTGATGTTGAATGGCAAATCTTCGTGTAGCGTTGTAATGAGTTCCTTGTCCATCCGGCAAAGATAAGGGTCCGGCGAGGACGCGAGGACGCGTGCGAAATAGGTATCCATCGGATCGCGGGGTGGCTCATCAAATTCAAGCCAGAGAAACTTTTGCCTTTCGGTGGAGTAGCGGTAGTTTTCTTCATCGTATTGATAGGGGCTGAGTGCTACACCTACCGACACAAGTTTTGGTATTTGATGCGGAATCACCGTAACAGGAAGTTCAATGTGTAAAGGCTCAGGAATTTCTGCCACAGTAAGGTCATTTTTAAAGTGTGCTTTCAGCGTATATTCCACTGAAAGTTCGCGTGGAAAATTCTTCTGGTATTTTTTCGGGTCGATGCAGTCCAGAAACATAATGCGGCTATTGCTTCGGTCTGGCTGGCGCAGCATCTGCATATTCGCCACGTCCTTAAGCTGAATACTGCCAATTTCCTGCGCTTCGGTATCATGATCTCTTACGGTTCTTTCAATTGTAAAACTGTCTGGTTCCAGGCCCTGCCACGCCCAGTCGCGCAACAGGCTGAAATCCAGTGCAATTATCCATCGTCCGAAAAGTTCGCGTACCGACGACAGCGTTACTGACCCTGATTCCGGCGATAATGAGTGTCGGATTTCGTTGCTTACACCAAACTGTACGCGCTGACCCGGACTTCCTTCCAAAGTGAGCTGATGTGCCGTTAGATCAAGGGCTTTGGCCAACCGTTTAAGTTCTACCGGCGCCGAACTGCCTACAGTCTTGGTTACATTCATTTTAATTTTATTGACCGCCGAAAGTTCGGGTCTGTCTTCAGGCTGCAGATAGAAAGCCCGCAGCCCCCCTTTTATTGGCGAAAGCAGATCGGGCTCGCGTGTGGCGGCTTTAAATGAAGTCAGCATCAATGGGGTCCCGAACTTCACAAATTTTGCAGCATAATCGTCGTCAGCAAAATCTACAATAGGTATAAAAGTGAGTCGAAGCTCCCGTGAAGTGGGCAGAATCAGACCATTCGTATTGCCATCATCGGTAAAGCTATTCTCAAGGTCAAGCTGTTCAAAATCCCGGTAGATGATATTTATTTCAGTCTCAAGATCATAGTTTTGAACTTCAGCGTCGGACAGAAGTGTGAACGTTTTTTCCTGCCAAAGTATAAAGGCTTCGCGACCGTTTTCGGAAAGAATATTGTCCATCTCAATCAATTTCACTTCCACTAAAACCTTAAAAGTGTTCACGTCAGGATCCGGCAGGCCAATGCTGTGCTGTGTGCGGTCATTAGGGTTGGCAGGCACCGTGATTAAGTTGATCTTATCTTTTAAAAGACCTGCAGCATCGCGGTACTTATCTGTATATAAAACGCTTGGGTAGCTGAGGTCGGGTCTTTTAATTCGCAGGATTCCGTCTTCATCAATGATGTTTTCGAGCGTACCCGGGTCTTTCACCAGCGAGGTATTCTGGTTGTCGAAAAAGTCTTTAATGTTGAGGATATTTAAGGCGCCGGCTTTAATGTTTCTGCGGAAATGGGCATCGGCAACTGGTTTCTGGCCTCTAGCCGGTTCACTGTTAATGGAAGGGGAGCCTCCTGAAATGTCCATAAGACGGATCCGGAACTGATAATCATGACCGTAAAGAAGCTGTATCACATGTTCAGGGTCCTGATAATAGGGATGAAAGGTTTTTTTGGGCTCCAAATTAAGTGCGTTGCCGCTGCTTAGCCCGTTTACCGGAACGCGGGCTTTGTCTAAATGATGGATTTCGTGAGCTTCTTTGTCGGGAAGCACCACCGATTTTCCATTCCATGAAGTAAAATACATAGGAAGCCAGAAACCCTCGTCCATCGTATTGCCATGGGAAGACGGATGAACCTCGGTGGGAAGTTCAAACGTCTGATCCATCGCCGCAAGAACTTCCCCGTTTTGCATCACAATGTCCTGAGACGTCCTCACCTGATTCTGAGAAAACCATCGCGAGCTTCCTAGATGCCGCACATCGATCTTGTAGCCAAAAACACCCAGCGGCGCGTCAATAGGCAATTCCGTAATTTCATCTTTCTGCCGCAGCTGCCGGTTTCCCCAGATCGTGAGCTGTTCATCGTCCCAACCTAAGCGCAGACCTACGTCTTTTACCGGAGGATTGCTTGTGTCGGATTCCTGAAGCAGATCCTGATTTACAGGCTGATTTGCATGAACAATTTTAGCAAAACCGTCATTGTAGAGTATTGATTCCTGCATCACGGCGTCATAAGTAGCATTGTTGGACGCGATTTCATTCAGGGGAAAAAGCACGGCCGCAAACAAATCCCGCTCTTCCGTAAGCGCTGGGATCCGCGCAGCATATACCGACGAGTTAATGGAGGAAAACTGAGAATCCGCAGCAAACTGTGTGAAAAGCCAACCGCCTTTTTCCAGAAGCTCCCCGCTGACAGGGATACTGGCCTTATAGATAAGTCCGGCTTTTTCTGCGAGAAACGGGTTTCGAAGGATAAATGCGATCAGTTTTCCCCACGAAATATATCGTCTGTCAGTAAGCTCATCGGTGAGTTTTTTGTCTTTGTTTTTAATGATGCATTCATACTCATCGTCGGTCACCGCAAAACGCGTTCTGGCACTTGTGAAATTAAATGAGTTTCGGTAGGTCTGTGGCAGATATTTTTTAATCGAAACATTTTTAAGCGCGTATTTCTGCATTTGTGCGCGTGCACCAATGTCTTTATTTTGAAGTGGGTCTTCACTGATGCGCAGGCCGTCGTTCTGTTCCATCTGCCTGATCACTTCTTCAATCACCGATTTCTTAGCGGAAGGCGGTTCGGCAATCGTCGGCACTTCAGTGTGGGTAACAGTCGAAAAAAGCGGGAGCCCGTCGAGGTGGTTGATGATTTTAGTTTCAAACTGAAATTCAGCATCCACAAATGCTGGTGTACCTGCATTGATGGGTTTCTGCAGATTGATATTTCGGGGAAGTACCACAATGTTAAAATGTAGTCGGCCCGCTGTGAAGTGCTGAGGGAATGTCAGCAGACTATATAAGGGTTCCATAATTTTCAGATTTAGATAAAAAACAGTTAACTGATTTGTCGTGTCTCTTCCCAGGTTTCGGTGAAACTGATGTTTACCACAAAGGCAATTGAAATGTCAAGGGCAAATGTGCAGCGTGCGATACAATTGGTTGGCCCACTGCCCACTTTTTTCTGCACCTGTCCGGCAGCTTCAATCGATATGGTGATGGTGACAATTCCGCCCAGAATTTCTGCCCTTCCGCGGAAATAAATAAACGCGCCCACGATGATATCGCCTGAAATCTTCATGTCGATACCTACCATAAAAGTAACAGCAACCGACCCGATAACAGGTAAGCCTACGGTGAGTTCGATACCGAAGCCCAATTTGAAATATAATGCGGGTGGGGAGGACAAGTCTGCTGCCAGCCCTACTTCGGCCCGTCCTATCGCGTAGATGGTGGCGGCCGCAACGCTGACGCACATCACGCGGATGTCGGCGCCCAGTTCCAGATACGCGCCAACCGAAGGCTTAATCTGATCAATTGTTTTCGGGATCGTAATCGGTTGGTTAAAATAGACGCCCACCCTGAAGAATGCATCCATTTTCAGCGGAGTTGTGGGCGAATTGTAATTTATTGGGTCAAACGGGAATTTAACCAACGGAATTTCCTTGTCGGCTTTAAATTTATATTCCCAGCTGTCCGCAGAATTGCTCATCGCGATTTTCAATGCTTTCTTGATGGCTTCCGAAGGTTGTGTGGGATCAAGATTATTCAAGAACTCAAGAATATCGTAGATGGTCTGGAGCATCTTATCCAGTTTAAGCTGCGGACCGGTGCCGATCGCCATCCCCGGATTTTTAGTCTTCTCGTTGCTGAAATTTCCTGAAATGTACATCAGTGGCTGAAAGCCTGCAAGATCCACCGCAATGGTGATGTTGTGCATTTTATTGGCCCACTTTTCAGCCGACCCGGAGTCCGTAACATAGCTGATTAACGACTCGTTCGTATCTGATCCATCCGCGTCGATAGCCGTGTATTTTACATAAATCCTGAACGGATCGTTCTCTGTTCCCACGATGTCGAACTTAAAATCATTAGGCACAGTAAGATTGAAAGCTTTTTCCACTCCATTTTCAAGCAGGTTCATCGTAGTTTTAATCTCATCATCAATCTGAATTGCGTCGGCAAGATTTGGAAAAGGACCTTTTGAGTTCATCAGCCTGAAGCAGTCTGCTAAAAGTGCCGGTTCCGAGGTGTACTTCTCTGTTTCGCCTTTTGTGTATTCGATAGATTTCAGCAGGATTTTCTGGGTATCAGTGTTTTGCAGAAACCCGTAGGTTCTGTTAAATGTTGCCGCGGTATTTTTCAGCGCATCCGGATACGCCAGCAAAGTTTTTGTTGAACTCAGGGGAAATGGATTGCCATTGTTTTTAGGTCTTAATCCATCTTTAACCAAACCGACAGAGGTTCCGGTTTTAAGGTTTTGCACGGTTCCGGCGTCTTTATCTACATCCACAACACTCCAGCTTCCGTCTGCCGGCAATATTGCAGAACCCTTCACCGAAGCTACAAATGCATGCCGGGACATATTGTCGTTTTGGTAGGAAGCCGTCATCTCTACCGCATTGGTTTTGAATTTCTGCAGCGTTTTTTCCACGGGAATCAGTGCATCTATCGTCCCACTGACCGGGTTTTGGCTTTTATTTAAAATTTCTTTTAAAATACGCGCGGGCACAGGTACGCCCTGAGGTTTTATCTGAAGATAACCTTTGAAATGCCTTCCTGTGGTGTTTTGGTCTAACGCATCTAAATCAACATCAGTATCAAAATACACCGCTACAAATTCATAATTCACTTTGTTTCCAGGCGCAGATTCTCGTACGATAGGCACACTTTCGTCGAGGTAATATTCACCCGTTGCGGTTGTATACTGGCCACTGATGACATCTGTATAATCTTCGCTGATGTTTTTCACGTTATAAAGGCCCTGCACCAATCCCGGAAATATATCATAAGGATTTGCAAACTCCAGCGTTTCTGTTTCGGTGGGCCATGTGAAACTAAAATCGAAAAATCCTTCACTCTGTGCTACCCAGCCGCTGTCTTCGCGGAAGATAACAGCATTGTTATTGCGCACAAACGTAACGGTGCGGGTTACGCAGATTCCCCAGGGATAGATTACGCTTACTGCCTGCACAATTTCATGGGCGGTGCGACCTTTCAACAGGTCAAATTTAGCCTGCGAAATGGAAGCAAACTTCACGGCAGGATTTTTCCAGTTGCTGAAGGTGCTGGCGCCGTAACCGGACAAATCGATATGGGTAAGCGGCACACCGCGGGGTTTCTGCGGCGTAAACACATTGTTAAATATCTCGGTAACGGTTTCGCCCAAAATACTGATACCAGGCTGATCCTGAAGTGCACGCAGCTGCGCCGTAAGACCTTCCATGCGTGGTGGTGCTTCAGGGTTTGGGTCTTTAAGTGCAGCAATCCGAAACTGGATTCCGCCTTTATACTCCTGATTTTGGTGCGTGAAATCGGGCCTGATGAATTGCAGATGATGCTTGGTGTACATCGTCTCGTTTTTATAAGGGTGCACGCTTGCCACTGAATATTTACCGTTCGGCAGTGTAAAAAGGATCTTACTTTCAAAATCCTGATTATTCTGTTCCGGGCTGTTGAGATTCATCTTAAAACGCTGCATAAAATCGTACGGATGGATGCGTACCTGATGGTAATCCATCTGGCTGAAAACAGTTGGAATCGTGTTTGGAACCTGGTTCAGGATTCCCATATTAGGATCTGGAATAGGCAGGTCGCCCGGATTTGCCGGTTCCTGTTTCGGCGTGATATTATTAACAGGTTCCCAACTAACATCAGGCAGCGTGAGACCACGCAGAAAGCCCATCGGAGCCTGCAGATAGTTGCGGTTGATTGTTACAACATTTTCACCCGTCACATTCAGGTCATCATGGTAAATTTTCCGCATTTCGTCCCTGTTCTGCATCGAGAGTGCAACGCCCCAGTGATCGGATTCTGTGCTTACATCGAACAGCATGAAACTGTTTTTCAGCTGTGGGAGGCCACGCATGAGAATTTTTTGGCCGAAATCACTGTTGTTATTTTCTTCAATGTCGGTAAACTGATGATTTAGTTTGAATGTTACATCAGCTTCCGGAAATCCCTCTTTTGTTTTCCATTTTGTTACAGCTTGCAGATTCCCTGTGATCTGGTCCCGCAATCGGTTTCCGGGTCTGCGATTGATGGTGTAGGGGTGTGGCAGTGTGGGCAGAAGTTCAAGTACATAAAAATTTAGCAGTAGGCTACCCTCATATATATGGTTTTCGTCATCATATTTTCCATTGAGGTAAAGGCCGCTCTCCTGGGTAGTGGTAAAATAAGCATTTTCCAGAGCAAATTGAAACTTCTTATACTGTGCGCTGACCTGTGTGGTGTAAATTTGGGTGGATTGCAGATCCTCCGTCAGCATATCACTATCTAAAATCAGCATATTTTTTGAGTTCTTAGTAAGTACTTTCGTGTATAAACTTTTTTTAGATTCAGGGTGAACGGGCGTGTTATCGGCACGCAGGGGTTTATCAATAAGAAATTCAGTATCGGCAAAACAGCTTACGCCATCGCCTGAGTCACTTTGAGAAAGGATCTGGAGGGTCTTATAGTTCATGAACCGCACATCGAGTTCCATACGTGCTGTGTTTTCAGCAGATTTCTGCCACATCGTAAGATGATCCCGCAAAAATGAATAATCAGCTGCTTCCGAAAAAATGTAGAAAAAACCGTTGTAAATCATCAGTTGGGCCTCATTTACGAGCACCTGTGTGTCCTGCATTTTCAGTCCGTCCCAGCTGGTACGAAGTCCTTTTCCTATATGTAAACCCAATACCCCGTTAAATTTTACTTCTACCGATTGGTTGTTCTGAAGTATACGGCTGGGCAGCATCCACAGCGAATTATCAAGGCGCGCCTCGCCATTCACTTCATATAGGTCCGATTCTGAGTCTCCAGCCGCGAACCTGTTCCGGTCGGGCGTCAGCGTGAGGCACATATATTTTTTTTCGGCATCCCACATAAAGGTATGGTCAGTGGTGCTGAAGTTACACTGCCACCCAATTGCGTTCACTGCGAAGCGCTGAATTCCGGCCACCATAAACCGTCCCCGGTTGCTTTTCAGATGAAGTTTTGCTGTAGGTTCGAATTTCGAGTTCTTTCCGTCCAAACCAACAGTGGTAATTTCAGGTACGTAGGAATTATCAGGGTTTAAGTCCAGATCCAGCAACGCAAGTCTCGGAACCTGTACCGCGTTTGAAGCAACAACAAAAGTTCCGCCCAGACTTAAGGTACCCGAGATGAGACGGACGCCGATATAAGTAGAATTTGGCGCGGCAGGATCCAGTAAATCGGCGCGTATCCAAATATTACCTTTGCTTAAAGTAAGTGTGCTGACACGCGTATTTAAGGCCATCAACCGTGGAAGTTTCACCGGAATGACCAGCGCGGCTTTTGTATCGTTCTGGAAAAAAACCTTAAAATCGTCAATATATTTGTAAAAATTATAGAAGATTTCAGGTCCGTCGGCCGAAGGAAAAGGCCCTAGTCTTTTGTCGGGCACGGTGAAAACTTTATTCAGATCGAAAATCTGATGAGGCCCCGAACGCTCGAAAACGTCCGAACTTTGTTCCACTTCATATTCAGGTCTTTCCGGTGTTGTAATTGGCGCACGTCTGCGGATTTTTATAAAATCTTCAATCCGGCCGGATTCGTGTGCGATTTTAGAGGCGCGTAATGTGCGGGTTTGAGCTTGTGCAACAGTGGATTTCTGAATACTTTCCAGTAATGCTTCAAGGTGTTGCGGTTGGAGTCGTTGTGCGGCAGCCAAGTCCAAATCCCGCAACAACTCTATTGCTGTTTTTGAGAGATCAGGCATTTTTTTGCGTTTTTGCGGTTTTTAGTTTTTTCCGGGGAAGAATGCAGAGTAGGTTTTTTCAGCCAGGTACTGTGCTGCAAGTTGGCGCTTGTGACTGTAAGATATTGATGTGCAGTGTGTTATATCTTTGCTAAACAAAGTTAAGCGTTTTGGTCGGAAAAGTTTTGAAATATTTTACGAGAGGCAAAAAATGCGTGAAATCACCATTTAAAACCTACTCAGTATGCCCCAGTGAATCTTCGTGTCGCCAAATTTTACAGGATTTCCGAATTGGCTGCCATTAGAAATCTGAAAACTCATCAAACCCACCGGCAGAAAGAAGTTGAAGCCAAGTCCGAAACTGTATAATTTGGGTTTGGACTCAAGACTTTGGTTATTGAGTTCGCCGTACTGCCCGAAAATGTCGAAGAACGCCTGGTTGCCGACCAGATAGCGGTACTCTGCCGTGGCGAAATAATAAAAATCGGCGAGCAGCGTATTTTCGTTGAATCCACGCATCGAATTCCACCCGCCGAAACGAAGCAATTCGTTGGCAGCAAGGTCGTTCTTCGAACTCATCAGCGCAGTTTCGGCTTTGAGGTTGAGGTAGTGGTTGCCTTTAATATGGAAATTGCGTTCACCCAGGAAAAAGAAATTGTTCTGCTGCACCGTAGTGTTTTCCTCCGGATATCTTGTCGAAATTAAATCGGCTTCAGCGCGAATACGTGTTTTATAAAGGAAAAGTTCTACGTCGGTGGGCTCCGTAAAATCGTACCAGACGCCGATGCCTTTCTTGCCGTAGTCGCGGCCCTGGGTGTAGAGCGAGTCGATGACCGAAGAAGTTTCGAAGGTGCCGCGAAGTCCCAGTTTTTGGCGGTTGCTCAAATGAAGATATAGGCCCGGCAGGAATTTTACATTGGCAAAAGTGGAATCCTGGCGGTACACATTTACATTCATATTGAGGCCGATATTCGATTTGAACAGATAGGGAATGTCGGTTTTAAGATCAAAAGTCTGCCCGCGGTCGGGGTTGCGCTGCCAAAAAATATTTACGGTTTCGAAACTGTTGAACATATTCCGGAAATTGACGTTCAGGCTGCCGTTAAAGGTAAATTTTTCGCTTTTATCGTTACCAAACCCAATGATTCCGTCAAATGAATTCGATTTTTTCTTTTGCAGAAACAGAAAAACCTGTGTAGAATCTTTGGTGAATAAAGTCTGCGGCGGCTTATCAAGCAGGACAAACGGATGGTTCTGAAGCGACTGGCTTAGCCGAACCAGGTTTTGGTCTTCGTAAATTTTCCCCTGAAATTCTTTTTCGAGATTTTTGATAAAGCGTTTCGGAACTTTTTCATACCCACGTACTTCGAATGAATCGATTTTTCGCTGCCCACCTTCAACAACAGAGATTTCAACTTTCGGAACGCCAGCCTGCATACCAAGAAAATTAGATTTTACACGGTTGAAAGCGTACCCGCGTTGCCGGTAATTGATGTTAATTACTTGTTTTAAGGAATCGAGGTTTTCTGTGAAGAATCTGTTTTCAGATTTCAGCAGTTTCGCGGTTTCGTCAGTAAGCTGAACATGCGCCTGATTAAAGTTTTTGCCTTTATCAAAAAAGATTTCTGTGTGGTTTTCTTTTTGAACGACCTGCTTAAGTTCTGTCTGATAATAATTATTCTGAGACAGTGAGTCGAGGAATTTTACTGCAGAAAGTGAGTCTTTAACGATTTTTGTCTGGTTTGTGACTGTATCTATCAGCCAGAATTCTTTGTCCTGCGCTTTAAAAAAAACGCTGGCAAAGGCAAAGAATATAAACAGGGATCGTCTCAATACAGAAGGTTCACAATTCGAACTCAATTTACGCAAGAATATTTTATAGGGATGGTTTTTTATTTAAATATGTACAGCGTCTGCAAAAGCATCCTGAGCTTCTGCCGTTTTTATTTTTGTTATCTTTAGGGCGGTAAAAATTCAATTAAAATTCAGCATTTACAGCGTTTATGAAGAAAATCGGACTGTTTTTCGGAAGCTTTAATCCGATCCACATCGGCCACCTTATTTTAGCAAACTACATCCTCGAAAATTCGGATATGGACGAATTGTGGTTTGTTGTAAGTCCGCAAAACCCGTTTAAAGACAAAAAATCGCTGCTGAACGATCACAACAGGCTCGATATGGTTCAGTTGGCCATCACTAATTATCCTAAAATGCGTGCGTCGAATGTAGAATTTTCGCTGCCAAACCCGAGTTATACCATTGACACGCTTGTTTATCTCAAGGAAAAATATCCGGACCATTCTTTTTCTTTGATTATGGGCGAAGACAACCTGGAAAGTCTTTCGAAGTGGAAAAATTCGGAAACCTTGATTAAAAATCACCAGATCATCGTGTATCCGAGGACTTTTAGTGATGAAAAACCACATCATGAATATCCTGTGCACAGCAATATCGCGCTGATTAACGCGCCGATGATTGAGATTTCTGCCACCGAAATCCGCAAAATGATTAAAGAAGGCAAGAATGTAAGGCCTATGCTTCCGCCCGAAGTTTTCGAATACCTCGACGGCAGTGCTTTTTATAAATAATTTTTGGTTTTGATTCACCTTAAAACCCAATTCAATCTCAATTCCGAACTATGAACATTATCGAAAAATTTTTCGCAAAATATCCCGAGGATAAAATCATCAGATGGTTTAAGCAGATCTGCGTAGCCGAAGCACTTTCGTGGCTGTTTCTGTTTTCTGCAATGATTTGGATCCGTTACGACCGCGATGGTCTTTTGCCAACTATTTACATTATTATCATTGGTAATATTCACGGTTTATTCTTCACACTTTATCTGCTGTTCTGGCTTCCGGCGCGAAAAATTTACAGGTGGGACGACGAGGATTCTGTGTTTGCCCTTATCGCGGCGTTTTTTCCGTTTGCAACCATTTGGATTGATAAGAAACTGGCGCGGTTTGATCGCGAATAATCATTAAAAAACTAATTAGAAAAGTGGATTATTCCACTTTTTTTTATGCCCGGATGTAAGGGTTTTGGTTTCAGAACTGTCTAATCTTTAAACCCAGACTCATTTCATTAAAATTTATATAACTGGCAATCAAGTTGTTAAATGCATAAACAATATTTATTTACTACTTTGTATTGCATATTACTGAAAAGATAATATATCTTTGCAATACAGAATTCAACCAAAAACTAAAACTAAACTAATAACCAGAAGAAGAGAAGGGACGAAACCAAATCCAGCTATTATGAAAACTAAAAACCTGTCCCTTCATTCTCTTCTTTCTTAAAAACTTACACCATGAAAAAATTAACCGTTGCTCTTGCCCTACTTACAGGCATCGTATCGTTCGCCCAGGGAAATCCGAAGTCGGACACTGCACAGGTGCACAACATCCAGGAAGTTCTGATGACGAAAAGTGTTTTCAAAAAACAAAGCGACCGGTTTGTTTATGATCTTTCTAACACGCCTGTGGCTAAAGGAAATACTACATTCGACGTGCTGAAACAAACGCCGATGCTTTCTTCGACCGACGACAGCACACTGAAAATTGCCGGAAAAAACAACGCCGTGATTTACGTGAACGGAAGAAAAATCTAATATGGATGCGGAATCTCTGGTGCAGTTCCTCAAGAATACGCCGGCTGAAAACATTCAGAAAATTGAAATCATCACGATGCCGGGCAGTGAGTTTCAGGTGGACGCGTCCGATGGAATCATCAACATCATTTTGAAGAAAAGGTCGACAGACGGACTGAACGGTAATATGCGCATGGCAGGCTCGGTGAATAAATACAGCCAGAATACCGCGAGTTTCTCCGCAAATTACCGGAAAGATAAACTCGGAATCAGCGCAAACCTCAGCGGAGGCTCAAATATTCAGGCGCAAAGCTATGTGCTTAGAAACGGAAACGGACTGGTTTCAAATGAATCTGTGGGCGACATCGACGATCCCAACCAAAATATTGGCGGATATGTGAACATTGATTATCAACTCACCGACAAAAGCAGCCTTGCGTTTTCGTGGAATACCTGGGCCAATAAAAGTTATGATTCACAGGTGAATCTGTTCAACACTTTAAGGAAATTTGATGCAGACGGAAACCTTACGGGCATTTCATTCAGCAACTCGAGAAATGTGGAAGATGCGCGGTCTTATAACAATAATTTTAATCTTAATTACGAACTGAAAACCGATTCGCTCGGCAGCAAACTTAATCTGAATGCCGCTTATCTGAACTATAAACGGTTGCAGAATACCGACAATAATACGTTTGCGGCCCTGGCAGACGGATCCGACAGTTTTTTAACGCGTTATGTATACCAAAGTTTGCCGCAGCTCATTAATAATTTTTCGGTAACGGCAGATTATATCCAGAAATTCGATATAGATTTCAGTGTTGCTGTAGGCGGTAATTTTAATAAGACAAACACCGATAACGACACCCAGAATACAACCTATGATTATCTCTATAATCCTGAAGGAACGCTTATAGATACTGATATGAGCCCTACGCCAAATCACTTTATCTACGACGAAAGCATCTACGGTTTCTATCTGACCTTAGAAAAAAAGGTTTCTGAGAAATTTTCGGGGAAAGTGGGCGCACGGTATGAAATTACCAACAGTTTGGGAACTTCCGATAATTTACCCGACATCAGTTTACGCCGCATCGAAAGAAATTACAGCAATTTTCTTCCTTACGTAAGCCTGAATTACGCCTTAAACGACAAGAACAATATTTCTTATGCGTTTTCGAGCCGTATGAGGAGGCCGAGTTTCGGCATGATCAATCCCGTGAAAAACATTCTTACCGAGAACAATTACACACAGAACAATCCATTCGTGAAGGCGTCTTCCACCTATAATCAGGAACTTACGTATATGTATAAAAACTCGTATTTCCTTATCCTGAACCATTCATTTCTTAAAGATGTGATTACGCAGGTGCCGCTGCAGGGTTTCCCCGTAAGTCCGGACGGAACGGTTGGCCCAGAAAACCAACTTCGCTACATCCGCACTAACTTTGGCGACAGGCAGGAGATGGCGGCAATGCTTGGCCTCAACAAATCGTTCTTCAAACAGGCCCTGAGCATTAATTTCAATGCAGGTGTTCAGCATAACATTAACAATGGAAGTTTAGCTGTGGATCCTACCACCGGAGACAGGTTCCAGAATATTCTGGGTGAGTTTGTGACGTATTCAAACAACACAAGTTCTACAAGTTTTGTGATCCAAACAAACAACACGCTACGTCTTGATAAGAAAAAAACGTGGTTTCTGGGCGTGAATTATTTCTACGTAGATAAGCAGCAGATTGAACTTGGCCTGCTGAACGAACTGATGAGTCTGGATTTAAATATCAAAAAAATATGGAACGACTGGACTTTCACCTTCAGTGTAAACGATGTGCTTCGGACTAATGTGGTGGAAATTGAAGATATTCAGCAAAACGGAAACTATAACTATGTAAAGAACGATATGTACAGGCAAAATGCAGCGCTGAGTATTGTGTATAATTTCGGCAATAAGAAAGTAAAAAAAGTGCGCGAGATAGACGATGCAAACAGCGATGTGAAATCGAGAACGAGATAAATTATTTTTTCATTACTATATTATAATTGTTAAAAAATCCACGGCCGTAACCGTGGGTTTTGTCTATTCTGATGCTGCAAATAAATTATTTTACTTTTAAAGGCAGAAAAACTTCTGCGAGCATGCATCTTGCGCTGCCACCGCCGTTAGTTTCTATCGTATCCAGATTTGCATGAATAATTTCGCAGTATTTTTCAATCCTGTCAATCTGATCCTGCGTAAGCGATTTATAAGCAGTTTCGCTCATCACCAGAAATTTTTTACCATCCACATTTTTTACCTGAAGCATATTGCCGGCAAACTGCTGCATCTGGTCTTCCGAAATTTCGATGATTTCTTTTGAAGTAGATTTTATAACTTCCTGCACTTTTTCGCGTTCCAGCTCATTATCAATGCATTCAAGGCAAATTACCACAAATTGATCTGCAACACACATCATTACGTTCGTATGATAAATCGGCAGACGCGCGCCATTTGCGTTCTGGTAAGAATGGAAAACGACAGGTGTGAAGCCGTAGTCTGCGCAGAATTTCCTGAAAAGTTTTTCATCCAACCTTAGTGAAACCGAGCCATAGGCAATTTTATGATCGTGATCGAAAATCATGCTTCCGGTGGCTTCGAGAAATCTTTCGTCGCTTTCGGAATGAGAGATGTCTTCTACCTCATTTATTTCAAAACCTTCATTTTTAAGGATTTCGAGGATGTCTGCCCGGCGCTCTACGCGGCGGTTTGGCGCAAACATCGGGTAAAGAACCACCTTGCCGTCGTGATGAAAACTCACCCAGTTATTTGGGAAAATAGAATCTGGGGTATGGGGATTCAGTGTATCTTTTACCGTAATTACCCGAATACCTTTGCTTCTGAGCTGCTCTGCAAATGTGTTGAACTCGTGAAGAGCTTTCAGTTGCGTATCCACATTTTGCTGGTCGGTCTGAAAATAATTGTTTTCCGCGGTCTGCGCATTAAATCCGAAAGCGATAGGTTCTATCATCAGAACAGTGCTGGCTGCTTGCATTGCAAAGGGTTTTGTAGTTTGAAGTTGGGCAAAAATACTTAAATTTATAAGATAAATAGAACCATGTTAGAAATCGCCTGTTTTGAAATTACATCTGCTGAAACTGCCCTGAAATCAATGGCGGACAGGATTGAATTCTGCGCGGAATTCGAACTCGGAGGGACTACCCCGGATTTTTACGAGTTTATGCACCTTAAACGAACCTACCAAAAGCCGGTTTATGTGATGATCAGGCCTAAAGGCGGTGCGTTTTATTATTCAGAATCCGAATTCATTGAAATGAAGAACAGCATCATCACGTTTGGCGAAGCCGGCGCTGACGGTTTTGTGTTTGGCATTTTGAGCCCAAATAACGAAATTGATGAAGCTAAAAATGCTGAGTTAATAACCCTCGCAGGCGGAATACCATGTACTTTTCACCGTGCTTTCGATCATACAGCAGACCTCGAAAATTCTGTTGAAATTTTAATTAAACTTGGCTTCAAAGCCGTTCTTACCTCAGGAGGAAAAAAATCCGTGATGGAAGGTAAAGAGCAACTTAAAAATCTGGTCGCCGGATATTCCGATAGAATCGACATCCTTATCGGAGGTGGCGTGCGTTCGGATAATGTTGCAGAATTAAAAGAATTTACCGGCGGAAAATATTTTCACTCCTCGGCCATACCTAAATACGACACTTTCGGCAGCGAAGCTGAAATTAAAAAGATCAAGAAATTAATTTCCTGAGATTATTCCCGCGCCAAAGGCAACGTAGAGCAGCGCAGTAAACCTCCCATTTTCGAGATTTCGCGATAAGGTATTTCTTCCACCGTCATGCCCCATTCGTTACGGAGATGGTTGTTCATGCGGGTGAAACTTTTGTCTGAAACCACAATTTCGGGCGAGATCGAAAATATATTGGGGTTCATTTCGAACATTTCCTGTTTGGTGACATGGAAGCAGTTTTCTTCACCAAAAATATCGAGTAACAGTCGGTAATCGCTTTCATCCACAAAACCGTCTTTATAGATAATACATTTATCAGTTCCAACAGGATTGAAAGAACAGTCGAGGTGCAGAATTCCGGCGAAGGCGTCGAAATCGTTTTTCCTCAGTTCAAGGTCGATAATTCTTTTCTTCGGGAAATATTCCTTTAAAATTTCAATGGCGTATTCGTTAGTTCTCGCGGTTTTGTAGCTGCGGTAATCTTCGGAAAAGCAGGTTCCGATGAACAGAAAATCGTTCCATACAATCACATCTCCGCCTTCAATATGTGCGGTATCAGGAAGGTTAATGATCTTTTTCCAGCCCACGCGGGCGAAAATTTTGCGGTAGGCGTCCTGTTCGTCATAGCGATCCTGAATAATGTTGGAAATGATCATCTTATCGTCAATAACAAAAGCAACATCACGCGCAAAAACCTGGTTATAATTTTCGATAAGTGTTGGTCTGAATACTTCTACATCGTGTTTCAAAAGCACTTTTTCGAACGCTGTCATCTCTTGAATTATACATTCTTCTCCCGGATAAATTCCGTTTTGGATAGAGTGATAGGATTTTGCATCATAACTGTGTTCCAGTGCATGTGGCGGCCCCATCGACACTGGGAGGCCAAGTACAACAGATTTAAGTCTGGAAGTTTCGTTCTTAATGTTAAGTTTCATAAGATAATTGTGCTGTTTTCAAATTTAAACAAATCGGCTGACGTGCGAAAATTTCCGGCAAATTTCCAATTTGAAGGAAGTTAACTGCCAAAAAGGCAGATTGATGAGCCAAAGCTGGCCTTAACATTTTGGGAAAAAATCAATCAAATACACGGAATAAAGGTAAATACTGCCAAGGATTGTTAAGATTTAGTTAAAATTGAAACGAACCCGGTGAGATCGATACCTATTTTGCATTAAATTTGACAACAATAAGTTTAAAAATAAAAAATTTTAAAATAAAATATGAAGATGGATATACTAAAAAAACTAATTCCTTATGCCTTTGTAGGGGTAGTATCCGGAGCTACCACGTTCGGGGCGATCAATTACTTTAATGTGCACCAAACGGATTCGCAATTTTCTTATTTCGAACCCAAAAACAGTGATGCCAAATACGCATCCTTTAACACTGCCGGTATCGGAGAAGATTTCGTAAAAGCTTCGAAAAGTACCGTACCTGCGGTGGTAAGTATTAAAAATTATGCTGACCGCACCACGCGCAGGAGCGAACAGGATATGTTCGATCTCTTTTTCGGAAATCCATTCGGTGGACAGCCAAAACAGCAGCAGCAACCGCCTCAGAATATGCCTTCAGGAATGGGTTCGGGCGTAATTATTTCCCCGGACGGCTACATCATTTCTAATAACCACGTAATTGCGGGCGCCAACAAACTTGAAGTGGTGCTTTCAAACAAAAAATCTTACGTTGCCACACTTGTAGGCACCGACCCAACTACCGATATTGCGCTTTTAAAAATTGAAGAAAAAGGTTTGCCTTACCTTAATTTCGCTAACTCGGATAATGTGGAAGTAGGCCAGTGGGTTTTGGCCGTAGGAAATCCGATGGGTTTGAATTCAACAGTGACCGCGGGGATTATTTCGGCAAAAGGCCGAAGCATTGATTTGCTGAGCCAGCAATCCAGAACGCCGATTGAAAGTTTCATTCAAACGGATGCTGCGATTAACCCCGGAAACTCGGGAGGAGCGTTGGTGAACACAAATGGGGAACTGATTGGAATCAACTCCGCGATCTCATCCAAAACAGGATATTACGAAGGCTACGGTTTTGCGGTTCCTTCTAATCTTGCGAGGAAAGTTGTTGAAGATATTAAACAGTTTGGGTTGGTACAGCGCGGCTTCCTTGGCGTGAATACGTTGGATCTGTCCGATACCCGTCAGGTAGGGTTATACAACCAACAAAATAAAACAAACATCAAGGCGGGCGACGGAGTATATCTTACCGCTGTGGTTGCAAAAGGCGGCGCTGAAGCTGCAGGTTTAAGAACCGGCGACATCATTACCAAAGTTGATAACACCACAATTTCAAGCTATTATGACCTTTCATTTGCCGTGGGTAGCAGACGCCCGGGCGATAAAGTGGCAGTAACGTATCTGAGAAACGGTAAAACAAATACGGTAAATGTTACCCTTAGAGACGAAAAAGGTGGAACTTCATTCCGGAGTAAAGCCGATCTAACAGTGAGTGAAAAGATTGGATCTGATTTCGAACCGCTGAGCGACCGTTTCAAAACCGATTATGGCCTCAACAGTGGAGTGATCGCGAAGAATGTCGCACCCGGCAGCGAAATGGCAAAGATTGGTGTTGTAGATAATTACATCATTGTAGAGATCAACGGTAAGCCTGTAAACTCGCAGAAAGATGTGGATAAAGTGCTGCAGGGTTACAATGGAAACGTTCAGGTTAAATATGTGGACGAATACGGAAGAATCACCACAAGAGGATTTAAAATGCCCTAGTAAACTGATATAAAAATGAAACGCAACTTAATTTAAGTTGCGTTTTTTTTGTTTAGTCTTCTGAGTTTTTTCTTTTTCCGTTCGTAAATCACTTCGGTAATCTTTCCGCCTATCCACGAGAATGGGAAAAACGTAAGGAAAATGAGGATTTTATAAAAAGTGGGATGATACGGGAAAATAATAATGTCGAGCATCGCGATAAACAGCAGGATAAACCCGATTAAAATAGCGTAAGCCACCTTCGCGTATTTTACGATTATTGCCGTCACCACACCGCCAACCGTTGCAGCTATTCCCGAAGAAATAAGCAATGCCACGAAAAAGTAGGGCTTGTGTTCCATCGCGGCCAATAATTCTTCCCAATGTTCAAAAGGAGCGAATTCGTCGTAGGTAATCCACGCGGAATTAAGGCGTACACCCAGCGAAATCAGCACTGCAGCTACCGCCAGGCCTACCAAAACAGCGATGGTGTTTCTGAGAAAGTTCATTTAAAACTGATATGCGATCATTGAAATTTCGATGTCTACATTTTTGGGCAGGCAAGAAACCTGCACGGTTTCGCGCGCCGGATAATGGTCGGCATCGAGGTAAGATGCATAAATATCGTTCATCACAGCAAAATCGTCCATGTTTTTAAGAAAAATTGAGGCTTTCACTACGTTTTTAAAAGTCATGCCCGCTTCAGAAAGAATGGCTTCAAGATTTTTCATTACCTGATGGGTTTCTTTTTCAATGCCTTCAACCAGTTTTCCGGATTCCGGATTAAGAGGTATCTGGCCGGAAATATAGAGAATGCCGTTCGCGAGATTTGCCTGAGAGTAAGGCCCTATCGCAGCGGGAGCATTAGAAGTAGAAATAATTGTTTTCATAACTTATTATTATGACGCAAATATAAACTAATGTTTAATTCTTGCAAAGATATGTTAAAATGGCGCGTTAGGCTGCGTAAAACTGCGGTCTTTATATTTCAGCGCATCGCGCAATATGTTGGCTTTGATGCCGATAAAGAAATCGTAAACTTTATATTGTCCGTACGGGATCCAGTTGAAATTGATGGTGAAGCTTCGCTGATCACGTGAAAAACCAAGCTGTGTATTCGCAATTTCCTTTGAAATAACGTCATAATACAAATTGCCCGTGATATTCCAGTACGGTGTAAGTTTGATGCTGCCATCCAGCCCAATAGACGCCATTTTGTTTCCGAAACGTGTGAGGCTTCTCGTATAGCTGTACTGCGCATTTATATTCAAGGTCCAGGGTTGCGTAAACTGCGAATAATTGTCCTCGTCGAAATAATAATTCTCATTACGGATCTCGCCTTTCTTATTATATTTCTTCGAAATATCTTCCTCATCTTTCTTCTTGAAGATTTCGCTGCTGAGCGGATAAGACAGTTGCGCGTTGAAGCCCTGTACAGAGAAATGTCCGAAGTCTTCGGTGCGAATACCCACATTCTCGCCGGGCTCGAAAGTGATGCGGTAAGGTTCGAGGTTAAGGCCCGTATTAAGATTAAGTTTTTCAAACAGCGTAGTTTGGCCGTTAAGCGAAAATATTGACCATTTGTATTTTGGCGCCGCGAAGTTGTAATTGGTGTTGAAGTTTAAACTTTCGAAAATCTTTATTTTTTTTACGCCGGTGGAATCTTTTTTAGATCTCACTTTCATCTCGAGATTGTTGTTCACCGAAAGGCTTAGTGCCTGAACCAGTGATGCATTTGGGGAACCCACAATTCCGCGGTCGAAGATCGAGTAGGGCGTCATCTCCCCACGGTCATTCGCGTAGTTTTTATAGTAGCCGAAGCCGGGCGCCGAAAAGTCAGGCGAGTAGCTGAAACCGATCTGCGGAGTCATCATGTGCCGGATGGCCTGCACAGCGGAGCTGCGTTTGAAATTTAGCATTCCGTAAAGTACAGTCTGTAAACTTGCTCCGGTTGAGAATGAAGAATAACCTGCGATTTTCTTGTTCAGAACATCGTCAACCTTGTTGGTGATCGGATTGTAAGTCCTTGTTAAAATTTTGGTTGTAAGCGCATTATCGATGTTTGCATTGATAGAGAACGTAAAATACTTTGCAATTGTGGTATTGGTTCCGAGTGTGATATTGTTTTTGAGGCCGGTCTGCATTTTGTCCCACATTGCGCCCGTGAAGAGCTCGTCTTCGTTGGTCTGCACATAATTATTGAAATTTAAACCTGTGTTGACAGTAATATTTTCTAAAAGCCCCTGTCGTATCCCTGATTTTGGATTGAATAAATAAAACTGGTTAATCGCCACATTAAGCACCGGCAGCTTTATGTCTGCCAAACCGGTTGAGAAATTCTGCGAATAAGATGAAGTTCCGGTAATGGTAACGGGCAAAGTAAGAAAGCGCTTCACCACACTTATACTTGAGTTTTGCTGCGCGTTGAGGTTGTTTTGGTTAAATGCGTAATTGTTATTAACGGTATTATTATAAAACCTGTTACTCACCACATCCACGGAGGCCGAAAACGTGAGGAAAGGATTGGCTTTGGTATCCTGCTGATGTCGCCACGCAATACGGTAAGTCCCGGTTTTCGAGTAATCTGAAAGCCCTTTGATGCCGCGGACTGTCGTACCGATGTCTGCTGAAAAATTCCCGGTGTAGCGGTAGTTTTTCTTGTAATTTACTTCAGGGCGCAGGTTCCAGCTGCCTTTGGTGTAGAGGTCGGCCAGAATTTTTAAGTCGAAATGATCACCGATCGGCTGATAATACCCAATTGAATTAAGGAAAAAACCAACATCTTCACGTTCGCCAAAACTCGGGATAAGAATTCCGGCGCTGCGTTTATCCGAAAAAGGCAGTATCGCGAACGGCATGATAAGCGGCGTCGGCACCTGCTCAATGTAAAGTTGGATCGGCCCGGTGATGACCTGCGATTTATCTTTACCTTTTATAAGCTTGATGTTGGGCGCAAGCAGATAATAGTCAGCGATTGTGTCTTTTTTCTGAATGAAATATTCGTCGGTCGTATATTTTCCGCGGCGCATGAAAAACACAGAATCGTTGTATTTTTTGGTGCGCTCCGCGATTATTACGCCTTCACTTTCTTCGGTACGTGCGTTAAAGGCAATGGCCTGCCGGGTCTTGATGTTGTAGGTAAACTCGTCGTACTCGTACTTTTTGCCGCCCTGGTTCGCAACTGCGGGGGTTTTTATCCTTCCCAGAGAATCCAGTTCGCCTCTTGCAAAAATCAGCGACTTGTTCCAGTCGATCGAAATATAATCTGCATCGATCTCCATATCCTGATATTTTACCTGCGCTTTTTTGTTGAGGTAAGTCATCTTTTTAGGAACATCGTTGCGGATGTTGTCGGCCCTGGTTTCCACCACGGCCTCAAGCTGTTCGTTGGCACCAGTGAGGGTGTCCGTACGTATTATGGTATCGTTAACTGCCTTATTTTCAGACAAATTTTGAGCATGTGCAAGTGCTAAAAAATTGTTAAAAATTAGGATTATAAGGATTAGTAATATATTTTTGGAGCCGGTTTTGACCAAAGCGGTGTTTTGTGTAATTTGGGGTCAAAATTAGCATAAATTTTAAAATCTAAAGATGATTAGCTCCAGTATTTCTGTTAAAAAATATTTTCTCTTTATAGGTATTCTTCTGTTCAGTTTCAGTTTTGCTCAAAAGAAATTTACGATTGTTTTAGATGCCGGCCACGGCGGATCCGACCACGGCGCAAACCGTTATTACAGCGAGCTGGGTACTTTGCGCGAAAAAGATGTTACGCTTTCTGTAGTTTTAAAAGTAGGTCGGATGCTTGAAAAAAATAAAGACTTCAAAGTAATCTATACGCGTAAAGTAGACGAATTCCCTTCGCTTTCCGAACGTACAACCCTCGCTAACCGCAGCAAAGCCGATCTTTTTATCTCGGTACACTGCAATGCAAGTACTAAAACATCACCATACGGTACCGAAACTTTTGTGCAGGGCCCGGATCAGAACAAAACAAATCTGGAAGTAGCCAAAGCTGAAAACGACGTTATATTTTTGGATGAAAAAGACCGCGAGATGTTTGCGTCTTATGATCCGAAATCGCCGGAATCGCTTATTGCGCTGAAGATCCAGCAAAGCAAATATCTTGAGAGCAGTTTGCTTTTCGGAAGTTTTGTTGAGGATAATTTCGTGAAGAAAGACAAGCGCTTTTCGCGCGGTGTGAAGCAGCAGAACCTGCACGTGCTGAGGTTGAATGCGATGCCTTCAGTGCTCATCGAAACGGGTTTTATCAGTAATTATGAGGATGCGGTTTATCTGGAATCCGACAAAGGGCAGACTGAAATCGCTGAAAGCATTTACAATGCCGTCATCAGTTACAAGAAAGCACTCGAGCGGAATACAGGAACAGTGGCACCGCGCGAGCAGCCTAAACCTGAAGAAAAGCCGCTTAAAAACGATTTCAGAATCCTGCTGATGTCGACTCCAACTAAATATAACAGTAGCGATCCTGCGCTAAAAGGCTTGAATTATGTGCTTCCAATCAAGGAAAACGGCATGTATAAATACTATTACGGAACCACCAATATGGCTTCTATCCGCGATAATAACCTTAAGACGGCCAAAGATGCAGGCTTCAAGAATGCGACATCTATTTCATTTGTGCCGAACCAAAAGCTCGGGATGGGCTATTATACTCTGGAACTCGCGGTAAGCACGCAGAAGCTCAGCTCCAACTCATATATGCTCAGCACGCTGAAAGATGTGACGCGTGTGAAAGAAAATGGTAAGTTTTATTACACATATGGCCGTTTTACGACGTTGGAAGAGGCGGTGAAAATGCAGAAAACGCTTGAGGATAAAGGAATTAAGAATAGTGTGATTCAAAAAGTATTAAAATAAAGGTTTATGGTGTTGCAGGATCAAAACATTATCAATATTTTTGCAGTCCTAAAACAAAGGCCTATTCGTCTAGTGGTAAGGACTCAAGATTTTCATTCTTGCAACAGGGGTTCGATTCCCCTATAGGCTACTAAGAATGAAAATTTAGAAAAAAAATAAAAAAGATTTTGTAACTTAAAAAGATTTTATATCTTTGCACCCAAGTTTTTAAAACGATATGGCAAATCATAAATCAGCGCTGAAGAGACTCAGACAAAACGAAAAGAAAAGATTAAGAAACAGATACTATCATAAGACTGCAAGAACAGCTTTGAAGGTACTGCGTAATGAAGAAGATAAAACAGCTGCAACTGAGCAACTGCCAAAAGTAATCTCTTTGTTGGATAAATTGGTGAAGAAAAACATCATCCACAAAAACAAAGCGGCTAACTTAAAAAGCAAACTTACAAAGCACGTTAATAAACTTGCTTAATAAATAAAAAGACGCACTGGCCCGTTCGTCTATCGGTTAGGACCTCAGGTTTTCATCCTGGTAAGAGGGGTTCGACTCCCCTACGGGCTACGAAGCTTCCGGAATTCTTCCGGAAGTTTTTTTTGTGCGATGCTGTCGCCGCAATGTATTCGCACTTATCCTTAGTTTCCTGAAATTCGAAAAATCCCTATCTTTGGGGACATCGAAAATTCATCTATGGAAACCCAAAAATATTCTCCAAAAAACAAAATAAGAATCGTTACCGCTGCCGCCTTATTTGACGGGCACGATGCTGCCATCAACATTATGCGCCGCGTCATACAGGCCACCGGCGTAGAAGTCATTCACCTGGGTCACGACAAATCTGCCGAAGAAGTGGTGAACTGCGCGGTGCAGGAAGATGCCAACGCAATTGCACTTACTTCCTATCAAGGCGGACACAACGAGTATTTTAAATACATCTACGATCTTTTGAAGGAGAAAAATGCCTCGCACATCAAGATATTTGGCGGCGGCGGCGGCGTAATCCTTCCCGAAGAGATTAAAGATCTGATGGATTACGGAATTACACGGATTTATTCTCCGGATGACGGCCGTGAACTTGGTCTGCAGGGTATGATTGACGATTTGGTACAGAAATCCGACTTTGCTACGGGTGAACATGTGCAGGTTGCTGATCTGGACAATATTAAGTTTGAAGAATCCAAATCTCTTGCAGAAGTAATCTCAGCAGTGGAGAATTTTTCCGATGAGAAACCTGAGCTGGTAAAGGAAATTGAGGAAAGAGCCAAAGATTCCACTATTCCGATCATCGGAATTACCGGTACCGGCGGTGCGGGAAAATCATCGCTGACCGATGAACTGGTAAGACGTTTCCTCCGATCCAACCCGGAAAAGAAAATCGCTATTATTTCCATAGACCCTTCAAAAAAAAAACCGGAGGTGCGCTTCTGGGCGACAGAATCCGCATGAATTCCATAGACGATGCGCGGGTTTATATGCGTTCCATGGCGACGCGTGAGAATAATGTGTCAGTTTCTCCACACATCCATTCGGCTCTGAATATTTTAAAAATCGCAAAACCTGATGTCATTGTACTGGAAACTTCCGGTATTGGTCAGTCGGGTTCCGAAATTACGGATATCGCAGATGTTTCAATGTATGTAATGACCCCGGAATACGGAGCTTCTACCCAGCTGGAGAAAATCGATATGCTGGATTATGCCGACCTTATCGCACTGAACAAATCGGACAAACGCGGTGCGCTGGACGCGCTGCAGGCCGTGAAGAAGCAATACCAGAGAAATCATGTACTCTTCGAGCAGCCGCTGGAAGAAATGCCCGTATATTCCACAAAAGCCAGTCAGTTCAACGATTGGGGAACAACTGAGCTTTATAATGAACTCATCAAAAAAGTAAATGCCAGGTTTGAAGGTTTGAACCTTAGTGAATACGAGGAGCAAAATGTTTCGGAAGAAACCACAATCATCCCGCCGAAAAGAGTCCGTTATCTGTCTGAAATAGTAGAAACCAACAGGAATTACGATAAAGAGGTGGAAAACCAGGCACTCATCGCCAAAAAAATGTACCTCGTGGAGGGCGCGAAAGCACTTATCCAGGACGACCAGCATACGCATGACAAACTTGAAAAAGTATTCCTGAAAACAAAAAAGGAACTTTCTGAAGAAAACGCTGCGTTTTTGCACGGTTGGCATCATTTCAAAGAAGAACTGGAAGCGGATACCTATTCCTACTTTGTCCGCGGAAAAGAAATTAAAGTTCAGACCAAATCTGAAACACTCTCACACCTTAAGATTCCAAAGATCGCATTGCCTAAATTCCAGGATTGGGGCGACCTCATCCGCTGGAAAGGCCAGGAAAATGTTCCCGGAGCCTTCCCTTTTACTGCGGGAATCTATCCTTTCAAAAGAACCGGTGAAGATCCGACAAGGATGTTCGCAGGTGAAGGCGGACCGGAAAGAACCAACAGAAGATTCCATTATGTATCGGCAGAAATGGATGCGAAAAGGCTTTCTACTGCATTCGATTCGGTGACGCTTTACGGCCAGGACCCGGCATTCCCACCCGATATTTACGGTAAGATCGGTAATGCCGGAGTTTCCATCGCAACGCTTGATGACGCTAAAAAACTTTATTCAGGTTTCGACCTTGTAAACGCAATGACATCGGTGTCCATGACGATAAACGGCCCGGCGCCAATGCTGCTGGCCTTCTTCATGAACGCCGCAATTGACCAGAACTGTGAGAAATATATTGAAGAAAATAACCTTTGGGATAAGGTAGAGGCTAAGCTAAAGGAAAAGTTTGATGATAAAGGTTTAACAAGACCTACTTACAGCGGTGAACTGCCACCAAGCAACAATGGTTTGGGTCTTAAACTGCTAGGACTTACAGGTGACGAAATTATTGAGACTGATGCTTATGCTAAAATTAAAGCTGAAACCATCGCGACAGTTCGCGGAACCGTTCAGGCAGATATCCTGAAAGAAGACCAGGCACAGAACACCTGTATATTCTCTACCGAATTTGCGTTAAGGCTGATGGGTGACGTTCAGCAGTACTTCATCGACGAAAAAGTTAGGAATTTCTATTCGGTATCTATTTCCGGTTACCATATTGCGGAAGCGGGCGCCAACCCAATTTCCCAGCTCGCCTTTACACTGGCCAACGGTTTCACTTATGTGGAATACTATCTCAGCCGTGGAATGGACATCAATGAGTTTGCTCCTAACCTTTCCTTCTTCTTCTCAAACGGTATCGACCCTGAATATGCGGTAATCGGACGTGTAGCCAGAAGAATCTGGGCCAAAGCAATGCGTGAAAAATACAACGCCAACGAAAGAAGCCAGATGCTGAAGTACCACATCCAGACATCCGGACGTTCGCTGCACGCCCAGGAAATTGATTTCAACGATATCAGAACGTCGCTGCAGGCGCTTTATGCAATTTACGATAACTGTAACTCGCTGCATACCAATGCTTATGACGAGGCAATTACTACCCCGACTGAGGAATCAGTAAGAAGAGCCATGGCTATCCAGCTCATCATCAACAAAGAACTTGGACTTGCCAAGAACGAAAATCCCCTGCAGGGCTCTTTCATCATTGAAGAACTTACTGATCTGGTTGAAGAGGCTGTTTATGCGGAATTCGACAGAATCACTGAGAGAGGCGGCGTGTTGGGTGCCATGGAAACGATGTACCAGCGTTCCAAAATCCAGGAGGAGTCCATGCATTACGAATGGCTGAAACACACTGGCGAATACCCGATTATTGGCGTAAACACCTTCCTTGGAAAAGACGGTTCTCCAACAGTTCTGCCGGGTGAGGTAATCCGATCTACTGAAGAGGAGAAGCAGCTTCAGATTAAAAACCTGGAAAACTCCCAAAAAGCGAATGCCCACAAAACTGAAGATGCACTGAAGAGACTTCAGCATGGAGCCATCAACCAGGAAAACCTTTTTGCGCTGATGATGGATGCCGTGAAATACTGCTCGTTGGGTCAAATTACCAATGCGCTGTTTGAAGTGGGAGGAATGTACAGGAGGAATATGTAGATTCTGAAGTTAGATAGCAGACTTTAGAGAGACTTAATTCATTTATAAAAAACCGTGTCGGGCAGTATCCTGAACACGGTTTTTCTTTTAGCCCTGATTGAGCGGTTTGTTTGAGCTCTTTTTCTGTGGCGGCGGCGAAACCGCCGCCACAGAAAAAAGCGAGTAGCGAAAGCAGGTTCCCGGCTCCTTAAAATCAATTCATAAATGATCTGCAAGCTTCGGCACATTCGCGGCAGGCACGGGCACATTCCTGGCAATGAACATGTTCGTGTTTCTCACATTCTGCTGCACATTCCTCACAAATCCGCACGCAGACTTCCAGCAAATCTACCATATTGGTGTACTGGGTAGCGGCAACCTGATGTACTGCCGTACACACTGCCGCACAAACGCGGTCCGTACGAATGCAGTTAATCATATGGTGCACATTTTCTTCTTCCAGGCACGCATCTGCGCAGTGATTACACGCCGCGATGCAGGCAGCCAGTTTCTCTAAAAGCATTTCGTTGTTCATAACTTTCCGTTTTTCATTGTTACTACCATTATGCAACAAGGTTCTTGCCACTGCAGAACTAATGTACTAATCACAAGATTTTATACTTTCTGAATAATGCCACGGTTTTTGCTGTATGGCGACAATATAAAAAAAGAAGGTTTTGACAAGATATTTCCTCCCTCTGTTACTGTACATTTTCGTTGCCTGCAAATCTGAAAGCCCCAAACCTCTATCTTCTGGGGAAGACGCTATTTCTGTAAAGGATACTGTAAGGGAATGGGAGCAGAAGAAAATGCTCAGGATACAACTGGATTCTGTTTTTGCTGAAACAAACTTAAATGGCATCGTCTCGGTATATCGCAACTCACAAAAATACTATGAGCGGGCACAAGGTTTTGAGGATTTCAAGACCAAAAAACCATTGGACAGCAACTCTATCTTTGCCATCGGTTCGGTGAGCAAACAGTTTGCAGCAGCATTGATTATGAGGTTGGAGGAAAACGGTAAACTGAGCACTGCCGACAAAATTTCCAAATATCTGCCTGAATACCGAAGCAAAACCTTTGAGGAAATTACAATTCATCACTTGCTCACGCATACTTCGGGAATCAGCGATTTGGGTCCGGGCCTGCAATCCAAACCGGGAGCAGAATTCAATTATTCGAATAAAGGTTACAGAATTCTGGGCGAAATTGTGGAGTCCGCGTCAGGTAAATCGTATGATGAAAACGCACGTGAACTTTTTGATAAGGCAAACCTAACCAACACCTATACTGCCGAAAACTTTAAAGGAAAAAATCTCGCAAGTGCACATACAGGTACAGCCAAGAATGCAACAGCAGTTGAAAACATGCCCGGAAGGCTCGCGCATTCATCCATCTCAACGGCGGCGGGCGGAATTCTCTCCACCGCTTCAGATCTTCACCGGTGGAATTTGGCGCTGTACAATGGGAAACTGCTGCAGCCAAATTCACTTAAAAAATTCTTAGCCAAAACCTCCGTAATGAAGCATCCTGTAATCGGACCGGTAGACTATGGCTACGGCATCATGCTGGCTGCGCGTCCTGCAAGCTATCTGCACACCGGCTATGTCCTGGGATCTCCAACGCTTTTAATCTACTACCCGTTTTCTAAAACCTCCGTGGTAATCGTTTCGAACATTGCAGACACCTCAAAAAGCAAGAACAACATATTTCTTCCTCATACAGAAGTGAAGAAAGTAACTGACGTGCTTGAAAATGCACCAATTGAATTAAAAACCTCGCGTAAGTAACTTTTCTGATAATGTGGCCAGGTTCCATTAAATAAAAAAGCCGCAGAAAAATCTGCAGCCATCTGATCATTTATTTCGAAACCATTTTCTTTACGTCGTTCTTTTCAGAGTAATTAATGATTCTCGAGATATCGTCCGCAGTGAACTTCCCCGAAACATCCACAAATACAAGCTCATTGCCCGAATGTACGGTTATCAGAAGTTTCCGGATGACATCGCCGTTTTGTTTGGCCTGAAACTTCACAGTCTCGCTTTCCTTTTTCACGCTCATCCATTCCTCGAAATTATTTTGGGTAAGATATTTCGCGTAGTGTGCGAGCATCGTTTTATTGCCGTTTTCGATGGTCATCACCTTGATATCTGATATTTTCCTGATGAGATTAATGAGTTCTTCGCTTTCGCCGTCTTCCTTTAAAGCATTTTTTACAAGAGGTTTAGCCAGAAACATGGGCACATTAATGCTGGTGAATTTTGCGTCTTTGTAGTCGTACTGAGCCTTATCAAAGAAACCCATTTTCGGTTTATGTGATACCATGCACGATTGCATTGACATAAGGATCAGGACGGGAATGATTATAGAAGAGAACTTTTTCATGTGGTTAGTTTTTGAATAAATGATTTAATATTACAGCTGTTTGAAACTTCCGCCGCTCGAAGTTTTAGTGCCCGAGGTGTTCTTAGGGTCGCCTTTGTAGCGGATGGAAGCGCCGGAAGTTGCGGTGCCCGTAATCGAATCTGTGGTATGCACGCGTAAACTCGAGCCGGATGTCGCGGAAACAGTCGCGTTTTGTGTAACCAAATCTGCGGCGTTGCAGCTTGCGGCGCTTGTGAGTTTGAAGTTGGCGCTGTTGGCCTTGCCTCGGATTGTGGAACTGGAGCCGCTTGTTCCTGCCATATTGAAACTGCCGCTTTCGATATCGAGCTGTGCGCTGGAGCCGGAAGTAATCTCAAGATCCACTGCATTACGTGCAGCCACTTCGGCATTTAGGTTGGCTCCGGAACTCACTTCCGCTCTGAAAGTGTCTTCTTTAATGGTATTCAGCGTATTAAACTGCGCGCCTGAATTTACATCAACCCACGTAAGTCGTGGTGCTTCAACGGTGACAAGCAGTTTTTTGAAGTTCAGTTTTTTATTGTTTCTGTTGTCCACCGATATCACCAGGATGTCATTCACCACTTCTGTTGAAATGTATTGCTGCAGATTGGCATCGGTATCCACAATCACACTTTGGTTGTTTCCCTGCGTGAAGTTGACTTTAATACCGCTTGATACTTTAATTCCGGTGAATTTCCCCACTTTTCTAACCTGTGTATTGCCGCCGATGCTGAGGTTTTCGGTAGTCAAAGACGATTTTAAGGAGACGTTCTGCGCTTCATTCACGAGGTTATTTACATCATCCATCGATATCTTCCCATCAAGCATCATCAACACGGTGTTTCCTTCGGAATTTATGCTCAACAGCAGATTATCGAGGATTCCGTTGGTAGCGTCGGACGACAGGAATTTTATCTTATTGTCTTTGCTGTTCACGGTCATCAGTTCCTCATATCTCATGTTTTTGATTGAGTTCGAAATATCGGCCTGCAGATTCTGGAAGAGGTCGAGTTCCTTTTTATTGTCTGTACCAGGTGTGGTCGGTGTTTCGGGTTTTTCAACGATCAGAATTTTCAGTCCGTTGATTTTGCTTAACAGCGGCTTGATCTGGTCGAGTTCAGAATCATTGATGTTGAGTTTATTCAACATGTTAAACATCGGTTTGGCTATTTTTATCGAAGTAACTCCTTCAGTTTCCTGGTATTTTTCGAACAGTTGATCGAGTTTATCTTTCTGCGCACTTACGTTTGCAAATGAGAAGAAAAGGGCGAATATGAGGATTATCTTTTTCATGATTTTAAAAATTTGGGTTGCAGTGAAGTTTATTCACCGTAATTAATGGTTATTCGTAATCGTGGTAATTATTCAGCACATCGGTTTGTGCCACGGTTTTTGTAACGTTGTCGGACAGTATTCGGAAAGAATATTTAGCCACATCAATAGCTTCCTGCTCATTTTCGATCTTTTGCCCGTTGATGATCACGTAATTGCTTTCGTAATCAGGTGTTGTCTCCACCGGTTTTTCTGCAGATTTTTCAGGTGTTGAGTTTCGGACGTAAACTGGACGTGAATTTCTTTTGATCCGGCCTCTTTTTGGCAGAATTTTGTCTAAAACATTCGCATCTGTGCTTACTTCAGCGTCGTTTTTAAGGCTGTCTGTTTTAATTGAATCGTTCTGTTGAAGCGCAGCGTAGCCGTTCTCCGAATTAAAATTTTCTTTGTTCTTAATGATTTCGGTTTTCACGAACTGATCCTGTTCATCAATGTTTTGCTCATTTGAATAATTAATGAAAACACCGAGCGAAGCAAGCAGTACAACACTTGCAGCCATCCAGTACACTTTCGGGAAAGACGCGCTTTTCTTTTCCGGAGTTTTAATTGAATTTTCGTCTTTTTCAGCTTCGGCCAGGAAATCTTCGAAATCCCAGTTCATCTTTTCTTCCCTGAGCTCCTGGAAGATTTCGCTGTATTTATCCTGAGATTTGTCGGTTTTCATAATTCATTAATTGTGTGATTTGTTCCTTAATTTTCTGCCGGGCCCGCATCAGATTCACTCTTACGGCGTTTTCTTCCATGTCCATCATTTCAGCAATTTCAGAAATGTCGTATTCTTCTACATCTTTGAGGTGAATCACGGCTTTCTGTTTTTCCGGAAGCTGCCGGATGAATCCTAAGATCTGGTCTTTAAGATTATTGGTTTCAATCTGATAAAGCTCGCTTCGGTGAAGTTGAAAATCTGCAAAACCCATTTTCACGTCGTGGTGCTTCAATCTGTTGAGACATTCGTTTTTTACCGATTTCATCGCGTATGATTTCAGGTTTCCAAATGTAGCCAATTCCTCTTTTTTCTGCCAGAACTTCATCATCAGATCCTGTACAACATCTTCGGCCTCGTCACTGCTCATCACGAATCTTTTCGCAAAACGGTACATCTCATCCTTGAGACAGAATACCGTATCCTTAAAGATTGCATGAGTCATAGCTTAGTTTATTGGTAAGACACCGAAGTTCGCGCTTTTGTTACATTGAAATAAAAAAAACTTCAAAAAAATGATTTTGAAGTTTAAATATAATTGAAGAATATTTATTAAAGTAGTTTGCTAAAAGAGGTTATAGCTTAAAATGAGTGACGCGGTTTTATAATCTGAAGTGTAAGCGCTATATCCAGCTACTATTGAGCGGTTGGTAAAAAATCTGAACTCCGCAGCATATTTATTCATGAAATTATAGCCTAATCCAAATGCAACAGACGGTAGGGCTCCCATCTCGAAACTGGTATTTAGCAGTGAGTTTTCGTTCCGGTAGATTACGGTCGTAGAATTCATTGGAATGTCAATTACATACTGCGCATTAAGAAATAATTTAGAACTGGAGGAAAGATGCATATAGTATCGAATTCCGAGCGGCAGCTCGATGGTTTTATAGTCTACGGAAGTTTGCAGAGGGGCGGGAACACTGTAGTTTAGATCCTGAGTTACGGTGCTTTTTTAATAATGATAATTCGGTTCCACGATAATTGCCCATTTATTTTTATGGAAAGGCAAAAAATATTCGAACTCCACCCCGACACCAAAATTGGTCTTGCTTCCGAGATCTGTTTCAAGCCCAGTCGAACTTCGGGTTAAAGTAAGGGAGCTGAAATTAACTCTTGGCCGTATATTCAAATTGAATTTATCTGATTTAGTTTGTTCAGCCTGAACAAAAGCCGGATCCAAGCACTGGTTTTGAGCTACAAACAAATTAAAAAGTGCTTTTTCCTCATACTTAATATCTGTGAATTTTGGCCGGGTTGCGTTTTTACATGTGAAGCTCTTTTCCAGCTGTTTCTGGAAATCCATATTGTAAGACACCTGATCATGCCTCACTAGGTATGGTTTGTAGATGAGCGGAGTGATTTCCTCATCATTTATTTTATAAAAATACCGGTGATTACTTCCATCACTGTATTTATAAAGCCCAACCTTTCCGTCAACCAATTCTTTAAGAAAAACGGTCTCATTTCTATACTCAGGTTCGCGTTCGTAATTTAAATCATTTAATCGCTGGCCTGAACGGTCTATTTTCACGTCTGTTCTCACAAATTTGGAACCGTTGTAGGCTCTAAATTCTTGTACATCTTTAATAGCGCCAGTTTTCACTTCATCTGATTCAGAATATTTGTACAGGAAAGAGGTTGGATTAGCATTCCAGTCAAGGTCTTTTATGAGCGCTTCTGTTTTTTCTCCGGAATTACCGATGAAATATCCGTTTTCGAATTTAATTTGGGCAGCAGGCCATCCGTAGACGAATAGCAATGCGAAGAGTAGTTTTATTTTCATTTATAATTTTTAGTTAGATTTCACTGCTATAAATCCGTCACCTTCTTATCAATTTTATACACCGTTCCCCGAAAACTTGCAACTAAAACTTTGTGCTGATTAGTAATCGAAATATCGTAAACCCCCGTTTTCCGTGTATCGGAAATTAAAATGCTTTCCGCTGTTAAGGTATCACCTAATTTCACGGCTTTGGCGAAATTCATTGCGCAATGCAACGCCACCGAGGCGTCATTGGTATTATTGCTTGAAAATGCAAGCGCGGAATCGGCCAGGGAAAAAGTGACCCCACCGTGAACCGTCCTTAGTCCGTTGATCATTTCCTGTTTAACGGGCATTTCAATCAGGCAGTATTTTTCGCGGACTTCGATAAGTTTAATTCCCATCCATTGGGAGAAATGGTCCTGACTGAGTATGTATTGAGCGAGTTCGTGTGGCGACATATGTTAATTTGAGGATTTGAAGATTTGAGAATATGTTGATTTGAAAATTTAAAAATGGAAAACAGAACTCAAGGTTTTTCTTTGCTGAAAAAGTATTTGTAACCGACAAATATAACGACCACGGCAAGTGTAACCAGCCATTTTTCTTTGAAAAACGTCATGAAATCCTGTGTGGAACTCATTAAAAATTTCGTCATGAAAAAACTGATGAGCGTAATAATAATGAATGAAATCACGATGGAAACAAGTGCCGGAAGTATTTTCGGATTCATATTTTCTTTTTTAAATTACATTTTTCTAAGCAGCGGACTTTGTCGGTAACGTTCTTCCTGATAAACGTCGTAAAGATTCTGAAGCGTTTCGGAAACCTTCCTGTAACCGATTTCTTTTCCCCACGCCAATAATCCTTTTGGATAGTTAACACCTTTCTGCATCGCGAGTTCGAGGTCTTCGTCGGCCGCAATACCGAGTCTTTTTGCTTCCACTGCTTCATTGATGAGCATCGAAATGATTCTTAAAAATATTTCTTCGTAAAGTTTATCATTTTTGAGGTCTTGATTCTTGATTCTTGGCTCTTGGCTCTGGTCAGAATAATCATAAAACCCTTTCCCGGTCTTTCTTCCGAGCAGTTTAGCTTCGGTCATCCGTTGCTGAAGCAGACTCGGTTTGTATTTAGGGTCGTAAAAATAATCCTGATAAACAGTTTTTGTAACCGAAAAGTTAATGTCGATTCCGATAAGATCCATCAGTTCGAAAGGTCCCATTTTGAAATTTCCTACACTCCGCATCGCTTCATCGATCTGTTCCGGAGTCGCGATATTTTCTTCAACCATTCTTAACGCTTCGCCGTAAAAAGGACGCGCGATCCGGTTTACAATAAATCCGGGAACATCTTTGGCGATTACCGGAATTTTACCCCAACTTTCCATTAAAACAAAGATTCCTTCAGCTAAATTTTCTTTCGTCAAAAGTCCGGGAATCACTTCAACCAAAGGCATCAACGGCGCCGGATTGAAAAAATGAATACCGATAAAACGTTCGGGTTTTTTAAGTTCTGCTGAAAGTGAGGTGATTGAAATGGAAGAAGTATTACTCGAAATAATACAATCCTCAGATACAATCTGTTCTAATTGCTGAAAGACTTTTGTTTTAATTTCTTTGTTTTCGATGATGGCTTCAATTACCAGATCGCAGTTTTTAAAATCTGAAAGTTCAGTGCAGGATTTAATGTTTTTAAAGATTTCTTCACTTTTTTCGGCGGAAATTTTCTGTTTATCGACCAGTTTGTCCAGAGTCTTCTCCAGATTCAGCAAAGATTTCTGAGTTTGCTCCGCATTAGTATCAAACAAAAAAACTTCACAACCGGACGTTGCCGCAACATGCGCAATGCCGATTCCCATGGTTCCTGATCCGATAATTCCAACTTTTGAGATCTGAGATTTGAGATTTGAGATTTGAGATTCCTCGCCCATCTTGGTTCTTGATTCTTGCATCTTTTAGTCTATTTCCCCTGATAACTCGGCTTTCTTTTCTCCAAAAACGCGGTTACACCTTCCATAAAATCCGAGGTTTCTGCCGCTTCCTGCTGAAGGATACTTTCTACATCAAGCTGTTCTTTCAAAGTGTTTGAATACGATTCGTTAAACGCTTTTTTAGTCAGTCCAATCGCTTTGGTAGGAAGATTTGAAAGCATTGTGAGAACTTCCATGCATTCTGTTTCGAAAGTTTCATCTTTGAAAACATCTGCAATAAACCCCATGCTTTTAGCTTCAGAAGCGGGAATTTTCTTTCCGGTAAAAGCCAGATAATTCGCCTGCTGACGAGACATGATTTTCGGTAACCAGTACGTTCCGCCGGTATCTGGTATCAAACCGATGTTTACAAATGCCTGAGAAAAGTAAGATGATTCTGTGGCCAGCGTGATGTCGCAGATCAGTGCGAGCATTGCTCCGGCGCCGACGGCGGGGCCGTTTACCATCGAAACAACGGGTTTGCGGCAGGTAGCGATCTCTTTCACGAGCGGATTGTAATAATCGATCACCATCCGCTGGATAATTCTTTCGTCTTTGGTGTCGCCCATTGCGAGGGCTTCTTTAAGGTTCTGGCCTGAGCAGAAAGCCTTTCCGCGCCCCGAAATCGCGATACAGCGTACAACTGAATTTTTGCTGCACTCTTTTACAAAAGTCCGGAGTTCGGTAAGTAAACCTTTATTTAAACTGTTGAACGTGTCGGGCTGGTTGAGGTACGCAATCTGAAGTTTACCGTCAAGGTGCGAATCGATTTCGAGTTGGGTGTAAATCATAGGATTTTGGGTTTCACAATTAATTTTAGCTGATGTTACCGTCTTCTAACAAAGATAATTTTAATAATTTGAAAATAAGCTGATTTGAAAATCTGAAATAGAATGGCCTACATAATTACAGTGACCTCATGATCAAATTTCATCAGTGACATTTAAAATAATCGAAAGGTTCCAGACAGTCATTACACTGGTAGCTGGCCTTGCAGAGCGTGGAGCCGAAACGGCTGATCTGTTTTGTATTAACCGATGCGCAGCGCGGGCATTTTTTCGGAACATTGAGGTGATCTTCGTGTGAACCTTTTTCGGGGGGCGTAATTCCATAAACCCGGAGTTTTTCGCGCGCTTCATCGGTAATCCAGTCGGTGGTCCAGATTGGCGAAATTTTGGTAATGACCTTAGCGGAAATTCCGTTTTCCCTAAATAGTTTAATAATGTCTTCTTCAATATTAAACATCGCCGGACACGCCGAATATGTAGGCGTAATTACAATTTCGGCCTCGTTTTCAGAAAGCATTTTAGCCTCGCGAACGATCCCAAGCTCAACAATATTGATGACCGGGATTTCGGGATCGGGAATTCGGGATAATATTTCTAACAGATTCTGCATCTTTTTTTTCTCACTGATGACACAGGTTTTCACTGATTTAAAAAGTACATCAGTGAAAACCTGTGGAATCCGTGTGCATTTCATATTGTTTTAAGCGATGAATTTGATATCCCGCAGATTTCACAGATTTAAAAAAAAACATTAGCGAACATCAGCGAAATCTGCGGGATTTAAAGTTACCAAACGCAATTTGGATAAGTTCGCTGCATATATTGCAGTTCACATAAGATAAAACCGAAATATTCGGTGTGATATCCTGTTCTCGAACCTTTCTGCATGAATTCGTTCTCAGGAATTTCAATTCCGAAATTCCCAAAATCTTCTCTGATCACCTGGTTCCAGATGTCTTTTATGAAAGCTGAATCGGGTACTATTTCAAGATTAGAAAGTTCGCTTTCTCCGGGAGTTTCGGCAAACATTCCGGCGGTATATTCCCAAAGATTTTCAACCGCGTTGTGGAGGCGCGTCTTGCTTTCTTCGGTTCCACCTGCGAACATCTTTACCCACGTAGAGGTATGGGTGTAATGGTATTTTACCTCTTTCAGAGATTTTTCGGCAATCCCAGCAAGCTGTTCATCGCTGCTTTTCATGAGTTCTGTGTACAGGATCTTCTGGTAAACAGCAAAAAAATAGACTTTGAGAAGCGTATTTGCATAATCTCCATTTGGAAGTTCCGAAAGCTGACAGTTCAAATATTCTTTTTCAAGTCTTAAAAAAGCCAGATCATCTTCTGTTTTGCCTTCACCCTGGATCTGAGCGGCATATTTATACAGATTATTGCTTTGCCCCAGATAATCGAGTGCGATATTGGTGAGCGCGATATCTTCTTCGAGATAAGGTCCCTGTCCGCAGAGTTCGCCAAGCCGCTGACCGAAAATCAACGTATCGTCGGCAAGTTTTAAAATATAATTAAAAAGTGGATTCATGTTTTGTTAAATAAAAGAGCCAGGTAAAAAGTAAAAAGAACCGGATTTCCGGAGTTGGATACGAAATGTTAATTGTCTTCCGACTCCCATCATCCATCATCCGTCACCCCGCATTTTACATATTCTTCACGTCATTCGGGATCTGGTAAAAAGTAGGGTGGCGGTAGAGTTTATCGTCGGCCGGATCGAAAAAGGCCTCTTTGTCTACACCTTCAGAAGTGACCATATATTTGCTGGGTACAACCCAAATTGATGTTCCTTCCATGCGTCTTGTATAAACGTCACGCGCGCTTTGCAATGCCATTTCGGCAGTTGCCGCCTGCACCGTTCCTGCGTGTTTGTGCGAAAGCCCCGGTTTTGTCTGGATAAATACTTCCCACATTTCTAAATTGCTCATTAAGTATAAATTTATGGTTTTAAAGATAAAGATATTTAGTGAACCCCGTATCGTTCGAAAGACTGCCAGTATTTATCTTTAAATATTTCAAAAGTAATAGTATACTCGGGATACCGGCGCACAGTTTCAGCGAAGACTTTTGAAATTTTTCGGAAATCCCTGCTGGCGAAATATATTTCTCTGAGATTTGCCGCAGTTTCGCGACCGATATTCAGATTTCCTTCCGCGGGTTTTAAAAGCTGAAGCATTTCGTCTTCAATACTGTTAAATTTCTCATAATCTTCCTCTCCGGGAAAACCGCTGTGTTCATCGCCTTCATACTCAATTCTAAAAACTGAAATCCACGGGTGCGAAGCTTTTTCATCCCATTTCAGTAAATCGGTGTTGATGGTGGCAATCAGTGGGAGTCCGTTTTCTAAATTGGCTTCGAAAAGCGAGTAAGAATCTTCGTCCGTTGCAATTTTAGAACCTGCATATTTCTCAGTGAATTCTCTTTCACGCCAGCTAAGGAAATCTTTCAGCTTTGAAATAGGAATAAGTTCCTTTTCAGCTTCATCTTTTCCTGTAATTATGAAATTGTCTATTTGGGTAAGAAAATTCAGTTCGCCAAGATAATTATCGATAAATATGAAGGTGCCATTTGTAATTTCATTGCGATTTTCTTCATTCAGATCCTCATGAATAAAGACTAAATCGATCTCATCTGGATAATTTTCATCGTCATTGGGATAGAAAAAAATATTGTCTTTTGTGAACTGCATTTCACCCATTGAAATCGTCGAACTCTCAATGTCAGATTCCGGTTTCAGAGCCGTGAAGCGCCAGTTTTTAAGGATTGGCGCGGCACTCACAAGTTCCTCTGCGTACACAATGCTAGGGATATTTCCGTCTACAGTGATGATCAGTTCGGCCGTCTCTTCATCACACATTCCGCCAAGAAGTAAGAAATCGTCGTTAATCGTGTTGAGCTTTGGCAAAACCACATCCAAAAACTTTTCTTCCACTTCTTCGTAATTTTTTAAAATATTGAAGAATTGCTGTTCGTTGTTCTGGAAGAAATCCCAAAACGCCCCATAATCTAGATGCTGCGTGGTTTTTTCGTTCATAATTGCTGTTTTTCTCCGTTGATGTAGATACTGCGCGGTTTCAAACTTCCCTGCTGGTAAAGCACGTTCTGAAAATTATCAGTTTTAAAAGTTACAAAATCTGCTTTTTTACCGGTTTGAAGAGTTCCGCGGTCTTTTAAATTTAACGAAAATGCCGAACGGAAAGTAATTCCGGCCAGCACTTCAGCAGTAGAAAGTTTTTCAAATGTCGCTAAAATAGAAGTTTGCGTAATCAGATTTCCCATCGGCGCCGAACCCGGATTCCAGTCGCTCGCAATAGCGAGAATTCCGTTTGCATCGAGGATTTTTCTAGCCGGAGTGAACTTTTCGCCCAGGCCCAAACTTGCGCCCGGAAGCGCAACTGCCACGGTTTCAGATGTTGCGAGATATTCGATATCTTCATCAACCGTCGCTTCAAGATGATCGGCAGATTTAGCACCGACTTCCACAGCAATTCTCGAACTTCCGGACGTAAACTGATCTGCGTGAACGGTGATCTCAAAACCCATTTCTTTGGCTTTCAAAAGGAAACTTTTGCTTTCTTCGGGTAAAAACGCAGATTTTTCAATGAAAATATCAACTCTTTCAGCAAGTTTTTCTGCTTTAACTTGTGGTAAAATCTCTTCGAGAATAAAGTTCAGATATTCTTCAGAACTGCCTTCAAAATCCCTTGGTTTCAGATGCGCTGACAGGCAAGTCGGAACTAGTGTAGCTTTGGTTAAGGTCTGCGCTTTTTTAATTACGCGCAGCATTTTCAATTCATTTTCAACATCCAGACCGTAGCCGGATTTAATTTCAATCGTGGTGATTCCCTGAGCAATCAAAAATTTTATCCGTTCTAAAGTTCTTGTAAGCAATTCCTCTTCGGACGCGTTTCGTGTATGCTGCACAGAACTCCAGATGCCGCCGCCACTTTCGGCGATTTCAAGATAGGTTTTACCTGCGTTTCGCATCGCAAAATCATTTGCGCGGTTTCCGCCGAAAACGATGTGCGTGTGGCAATCGGTAAATGCCGGTAAACAAATCTGTTCGCCTTCAATTTTTTCAATTTCCACGTGAGGAAATTCTGCTTTTAAATCATTAAAATTCTGAACTTTTGCAATAGTTCCGTTTTCGAGAAGAATTCCGCCATCTTCAATAATTTCAAGCTGTTCATCGGAAAGTTTTCCGCGTAAAGGAAGTTTGGCGAGGGTTACAATCTGTTTGAAAGGACCAATTAATTTCATGGTAAATTTTTAATTCAATTTAAAACAACAGTGTTGTATTGCTTTTAGTTCAGGCTAATTTAAACGGTTTTTTTCAAATGGCTGAAAACCATTTTCGAAAGTGGAATGAACATGAATCCAGCAATGATAAACGTGATAAAGGCTTTCTGCAAACCAAATGCGTGCGCCAGATATCCGATCAGCGGCGGACCTAGAAACATGCCCACCGTAGAATAAGTGCTGATGATCGACATTACGATGGCGATTGAATATTTCTTGGATTTTCCGGCCAGAATAAAGGTCATTGGATAAAGTCCGGAAATTCCGAAGCCGATCATACAAAAACCGATGAGAACCGGGTACAGAGAGGGGAAAAGCACGGCGATCAACACGCCCAGCATTACCGTCACCGAGCCTGTGATGTAGAGCTTCTGCATCCCGAAACGCTCCATCAGTCTGTCAATCGTTAACCTCGAAATCGTCATGCAGATCATTAAAAGTAGATAGCCGTACGTGAAAACTTCCTGGTTTACCACTTCTTTCAGATAAACGCCGTTCCAGTCGTACATTCCGCCCTCGCAAATGGCTGCAAAAAAGACCATAAGGCCTAAAAGTGTGATGTACCGAGAGGGTTTTTCCAGCTTAAATTTGGCGCTCACTTTTGCTTTGTCGTTTTTAATGAGAAAAGGAAACATTGTGAAAATAATAAGGGAGCCAAATAACGCTACAAAAAGGAAGTGCCAGAAAATCGAGATGTTATATTTGAGCATTATCGTCGAGAAAAGCACACCTAAAATGCCGCCGATACTCCAGACGCCATGAAATGATCCCACGATTTTTTTCTCGAATTTTTGCTGAATCGCGAGCGATTGGGTGTTGATGGCAATATTAATAATCCTGAGCGCGACCGAAAAAAAGACCAGCGAAACTGCAATTCCGATGATCGAAAGATCCCAGCTCAGCGCAAAAAGTGACAGTAAAAATGCAACACTTGCAATCTGCAACGGAGTTCTGCTGTCGAACTTCGCCACGAGCCAACCCGAGAGCGGAATGCCGATAATGGCGCTCGCAGGCATAATCATCAGCAGGTTTCCCAGATCTTCTTCAGAAAGATTATAGTTTGTTTTAAGGGTAGGAATTCTTGATGCCCATGAAGAAAAGCAGATTCCGGATAATAAAAAGTATGCTGATAAAGCAATTCTTTGTTTTTGAGGTGTTGAAAGCATATCTGCGCGAATTTACAAATTTAGAAATCTGAAATTCTAACATCTGGTTAACAAAATCATTAATGTGTAACCATTATTTTTGGCTTTTGAAATCTGCCTTAAATTTTCCCTTTCAAATTTCTATCTTTGACTAAATTTAATAAAATGCCCGATTTTTTACATCCTGACAAGGATAATTTTACCGATGACGAGCTGCTGCAGGAGGAGAAAATCCGGCCGCAGAGTTTCCAGGATTTTGCGGGACAAAGAAAGACGCTCGATAATCTTGAAGTTTTCGTGGCAGCGGCAAAAAATCGTGGCGGCGCGCTCGATCATGTGCTTTTACATGGGCCACCCGGACTTGGCAAAACCACTTTGGCACATATCATCGCGAATGAATTGGGTGTAGGCTGTAAAATAACTTCGGGCCCGGTTCTCGACAAACCCGGAAGCTTGGCCGGTTTGCTCACGAATTTAGAAGAAAACGACGTGCTTTTTATTGACGAAATTCACCGGCTTTCACCAATTGTGGAAGAGTATCTGTATTCTGCGATGGAAGATTATAAGATTGATATCATGCTTGAATCCGGCCCGAATGCGCGAAGTGTGCAGATCGGTTTGAATCCGTTTACGCTCGTCGGCGCTACCACCAGAAGTGGGATGCTTACAAAACCGATGCTTGCAAGGTTCGGTATACAGTCCCGATTGGAATATTACACAATCGAACTCCTTGGTATGATTATCGAACGCAGTGCCCGCGTTTTAGGGGTGAAAATTTATGAAGATGCCGCTTTGGAAATTGCCCGCAGAAGTCGTGGAACGCCCAGAATTGCAAACGCTTTGCTGAGAAGAGTTCGCGATTTTGCGGAGATCAAAGGAAATGGCGAAATTGAAATCGGCATCACCAAATTTGCATTAAATTCTTTGAATGTAGATGAATTTGGCCTTGACGACATGGACAATAAAATCATGCGCGTAATGATTGAAAACTTCCGCGGGAAACCGGTCGGAATTTCTGCCCTGGCTACATCAATTGGCGAAAATCCTGAAACACTGGAAGAAGTGTATGAACCGTTTCTAATTCAGGAAGGATTTATGATCCGCACCCCGCGCGGCCGCGAAGTAACTGAAAAAGCGTATAAACATCTGAATATCTCGTTGCCTAGAAGGCCCGATCAACTGTTTTAATCTGAATATCATTTTTTTTATGAAGCAAATTCTTTCGCTCATCATTGTTTTGCTTTTCTATGTATCCAGTCCGTCTCAGGCACGCGCAAAATATCTCGAATTAGGCAAAACAGAAATGGCTAACCAGAATTTTGATGAAGCCATCAAACTGTTTTCAAAATCAATTAAAAAGAATCAAAAGAAATCTGAATCATATTTCGCCAGAGGACTTTGCTATAATCTGCTTCAGGACTACGATAAATCGATATCGGATTTTACCGAGGCTGAAAAATTGGGAAATCGCGATGCGAAACTCTACACTTTACGCGCTTTTGCATACAGCGTGAACGAAAAAAACGACCTCGCGCTTCAGGACCTGGACAAAGCGATAGCGATCGATCCCGAGGCATACATCGGAAATTATTACAACCGGGCGATGCTGCAACTTTCGTTTAATAAATATGATTTGGCGCTGCAGGATCTTAATGATTATCTCGCAAGGGCTGAAGATCCGAACGGCTATCATGAACGGGGCAAAACGCTGATGAGTAAAGGCGACTTAAAAGCAGCGTGCGAAGACTTCAGAAAATCGGCTGCATTGGGTAACAAGGACGAAAAACTGTTGAAAGCCATCGAAGCTATCTGCAAATAAAGCTTTAAATAATATGTACATCCCGAAGATTTATAAAAGCGAAGACCGGCAACTGATGAAAGAGATCATCACCCAAAACGCTTTCGCACTTCTGATCTCCAATAAAGAAAAATTGTGGGCGACGCATTCAATGTTTATATTGAATGAATCTGACCAAGATTTCTACCTTGAAACGCACGTCTCACGAGGCAATCTTCAGGCGCAGGTTTTAGAAGACGGTGATGAGGTGCTGTGCGATTTTTTGGGAGCGAATTCCTATATTTCATCTTCGTGGTACGATCATCTGAATGTTTCGACCTGGAATTATGAAGCTGTGCAGGTGCGGGGAACGATAAAACTGATGACGGATGATGAACTTTACGATCATTTGCGGAAGCTTACCTTAAAGTTTGAACAAAAACAGAAATGTCCGGTCTTCGCCGAAACTATTGGTGAAGAAAATATAAGAAACGAAATGAAAGGTGCTTTCGGAATTAACATATTCCCGACCGAAATTCAAATTGCTTCAAAGCTTTCACAAAACAGAGAAGAAGCTGATTTTCAGAATATCATTAAAGAACTGCAGCAGTCTCCCGAAGAAAATTCAAGAAAAATCGCGGAGAAAATGAAAATTTCCAGGTCGGTTTAAATCGCAAAGGCGCTTCGCTTAGCAAAGGTTGTTTAAAAAAAATGAATTGCTATGACCGAGAATCAAATTTCAAAAGTAATTTTTGAATCGGGTTTGAAAATTCACCGTAAGTTGGGAATTGGACTTTATGAAGCAGTTTATGAAGAGTGTCTGGTGTTTGAACTTAGAAATAAGGGTTTAAAAGTAGAAGTCCAGAAAGATATTTCAATCGAATATGAGGGATTACGCATCCCAAAAGCTTTTCGGCTGGATCTGCTCATTGAGGGTAAAGTAATTGTGGAGATTAAGGCAGTACCAGAAATCAACAGTTATCACACATTTCAATTATTAAATTATCTGAGGATTACGGGATGTAAATTAGGAATGATTCTCAATTTTCATTCTTTACTGTTTAAAAATGGTGTGAAAAGAATCGCAAACTATCTATAAATAAGTCGTTGCTAAGCGAAGCGCCTTTGCGAACTTAATTTTTCCCGGAATTATAATTTCTTTTGCGGCCTTTGCGTTAAGAACAAATTTTGTACTTTAGAAATTACAAATTAAAATAAATGAAACTATATCCAATACAGTGCGGAAAATTTAAGTTAGATGGCGGTGCCATGTTTGGCGTTGTACCGAAAAGTCTCTGGGAGCGAACCAATCCTGCGGATGAAAAAAATTTAATCGAACTCGGCACCCGCTCGCTTTTAGTTGAAGACGGCAAGAAACTCATTCTGATCGACTGCGGCCTCGGTAACAAACAGGATGAAAAATTTTTCGGACATTATTCTCTTTGGGGCGACGATAATTTAGATAAAAGTTTAAAAAAATACGGTTTTGTGCGCGAAGATATTACGGATGTTTTCCTCACACATCTCCATTTCGACCATTGCGGTGGTGCGATAGAATGGAATTCCGACCGGACCGGATATCAGCCAGCCTTTAAAAATGCACAGTTCTGGACCAACGAAGAACACTGGAAATGGGCTACTGAGCCGAATCCGCGTGAAAAAGCAAGCTTCCTAAAAGAAAATATCCTGCCGATGCAGGAAAGCGGCCAGCTGAATTTTCTACCGACGCCTGTTACAGGAAATTACGGTTTTGCGCCCGACCTTAAAATGGACGTGATTTTTGTTGACGGCCATACCGAAAAACAGATGCTTCCCGTCATCCGCTATCAGGACAAAACTGTTGTTTTTGCAGCAGATTTAATCCCTACCGCCGGGCATATTCCACAGGTGTATGTGATGGGTTACGATACGAGGCCGCTTCTCACGATGGAAGAAAAAGGAAAATTCCTGAAACAGTGCATCGATAATGAATATCTGCTGTTTTTTGAGCATGATGCGCATCACGAACTGGCAAGTTTAAAAATGACTGAAAAAGGCGTGCGCCTGGACGAAACATTTTCGCTGAATGATGTGTTCGGATACTAAATCAATCATCAGTTATGAATAAAATCATCGGTTTAACCGGCGGAATAGGTTCGGGCAAAACTACGGTCGCGAAATTCATAGAGGATTTAGATTTCCCTGTTTATTATTCCGACGACCGTGCAAAGGAAATTGTGAATGATGATGAAGACCTCAAACGCCGCATTTTGGCGCTTTTGGGAGATAAATCATATGATGGAAACGGTCTTTACGACAGAAAATATGTTTCGGGAATCGTCTTCCAGAACAGCGAACTCCTTTTGAAATTAAACGCTCTGATTCATCCTGCTGTGAAAATTGATTTTGAAAGTTGGACAGCAAAACAAAACACCGCATTTATCTTTAAGGAAACCGCGCTGCTTTTCGAGCTGGATTTGCATAAAACCTGCTACAAATCGGTTCTTGTAACCGCTGAAGACAACATCAGGATTAAACGCGTTATGGAGCGCGACGGCAAAACTTATCGCGAAGTTGAAGCTGTAATTCAAAAACAGATGCCGGAAAAGGATAAGGTGAAGCTCGCAGATTTTGTGATCTATAATAATACAGATCTGGCCGGGCTGAAAGAAGAAACCGACAGGATGCTGATGAAACTCGCAGGCCTGCCGGATTAAAATTTCTCTTAAAATAACAAAACCTGAATCATGCGATTCAGGTTTTTGTTTGTTAATTACGGTTTTTTACAAGGATCCAGCCGCTGTATTCGGTTACAGAGGTAAATCCTGGCTCAATCCACTTCATTACGTACCAGTAACTTCCGCTCTCCAGTGCTCTGCCGGAGATCTTTCCGTCCCAGGTAAACCGGTTGGTGCTCGATCCTGTGAAAACCGTCTGTCCGCGGCGGTCGAAAATTACCAGATAGGGTTCGGCTTTTTTCAGCAGACCTGAATAATCCAGAATGTCATTTTTACCGTCACCATTCGGTGTGATTACGTTAAATCGCTGAATCACATTGAAATCTGAAGAAACTGCTTTACAGTTGTCTGCAGAAATTACATATACCGTATGGTCACCGCCGACGACATTGGTGAAAACGTTTGAAGACTGATAGTTGTGGTTATCTATCGCGTACTGATACGGTGAATTTCCGCCGGTTGCCGTTATTGTAACCGTGCTTCCTTTAATGTCAATACTTACGATTTCGGGCAGAGCAACAGCGGTTACGGAAACCGTTTGTCTGTAAACGCAGCCGTTCGAGGTAAGTTCAACCCAATATTCGCCAACGGGAACAGTAATTGAACGAGTGGTTTCACCTGTGCTCCATAAATATCCGTCGAAGCCGGGACCTGCGTTCAGGGTAGTAGTTGCTTCAGGACAAATCTGCTGATCAGCCAGAACTGTTGATTTTTTAGGTTGCTTAAAAGTGATGTTTAACGTGCCGATAACATCGCAAAAATCAGTTTTCGAAAATCTGTAGTAGAATGTTTTATTGCCGATGATGGTTTGTGTAGCGTTTATTTCTGAGCCTGGACTGTTGCTTTGCGCATCAGTTAGATGATCAAAATATTTAACTGAAACCCCTGTCGCTGTGGTAAATAAATTAATGTAATCGGCAAGATTAACACTTTCCGAACCGCTGAGGTCATTGTCACAAACTGTAGTAGTTGCAGTGAGCATCGTGAGTGGCAACGAAGTTCCGGTTTTGAAATCAATCTGCGCGAATGTGGTCGGACAAAAGGCCGAAGTTGCGCGTACATAAACCGTTGTATCTGCTGAGTAAGACCAGTTGTCAGGAAGTGGAGTGGTGTAAGCCGGGTCCGCAAAATATTCTACCGTAAACGCAATGTGGTTGGGTAAAATAACCGGTGTTACGGTTAAAAGATCAATTTTAATGATGCCGTCAAAGTCTTCATCACAATGAACGGCGTTGTACGCGGCGACATTCCAGTTGGGTTTCGGAGCATCCAAAACCGACACGTTTTGTCTGTACACGCATCCCGAAGCATTGGTTAAATCTACCCAGTAGCTTCCCGCCCCCACAATTATCGTTGGTGTCGATGCGCCGGTGCTCCAAGAGATTGCAGTAAAACCCGAGCCCACATTTAAGGTGGTAGTCGCTCCTTCACAGATGGTTACTGAGGCCGGTAATGTAGTGGAAGGAGTTCCGGCTGAGAGCTGCAGGTTCAGGGTTCCGATACTTGCGCAGGATCCCGCAACCGTTATCCGGTAGAAGTAGGAACTGTTGGCAGTAACATTTTGATTGGCACCGATAGCGTTCTGGTTATTTTGTGCATCGGTCAACGTGGTGTGATAGGTCGCGGTTGCGGTGCCGGCCGTGAATAACGGAATATAATCTTGAAGATTTACAGATTCAGAATTATCTAAATCTAAATCGCAAACTAATTCAGAAACAATCTGACTGATGAGTGGAGTTGGCGTTCCCGTTTTCAGCTGAATTTCTTTAATAACAGTAGGGCAGCCATTGGGGGCATCCACCCTGATCCAAACAGAACGGTTGGCCGCAAACTCTAAGATTCCTGTAATATTATTGTTAAGACCTGCAGTTGCGCTGGGTCCGTCATTGTAATAACGCACTGTAAAATCTGATGCCTGTACTAAAACAATCGGGGTAACGGTACTTAAATCAACTTTGTAGATTCCGTCTATTTTACCGTCGACATCTTCGTCGCAGTGGAGTTTTGTGTACAGTTCGGCCATTACTTCGGGAGCAAGTTTTGCCTTAAGCTGAATTTTGGCCACCGAGATACAGCCCTTGCTGTTAACCAGCCGTACATAAACGGAGGTATCGCCCGAACTGTAACTGGTAAAGTCTGAGATCTGCTCAGCAGCAACGTTGTTCTGAGCACCATTTTGGGTAGTGAAATAGCTCTTCGTTAAAGTGTTGTCTGATGTTACGTTAGCCAGCGTGAGGTTATAAACCGCAATGCCGTTTGTCGAACATTCCTGCAGTATGGCATCGTCTCTTTTCTCAATCATGAAGATACTTGCTTGTGCGGTTTCACAGTCGGGAATTGCACCAGTACCGCAGAACGAATATTTAAAAGTATCTAAGCCCGACGCACCAGGGTTTGCAGTATAAGTAATTACGCCGCTCGCGGCAATCGTTACGGTTCCTTTGGTTGGCGGGGTTACTAAAGTGACGGTCGACGGGTTTACAGCCTGCGTGCTCAGTGAAAATGTAGGCGTTATAGTTTCAGTACCACACGAATCGTAATCGGTGTTGGTGTACGTTGTACAGTTGTAAAATTTAAAATCCTGAGTCTGTATTTCCTCACAGGTTCCCTGTTTCACCCTAACCGCATAGATACCCGCCTGCGGTGGCTCGTAGGTATACGTGTTATTAACCCCGGGAGCCGGGCTGTAGGTGCCGTCGGTGTTTTTAATCAGCCATTCATAAGAATCGAAACCTGCTGTAACCTCAAGTTTCACGCCGGGTAAACAGTCGCCTTCGGTTTTTAAAATAAGCGGAATCGCAGAAAATCCTGCGAAGTAGCCACCATAGCCGAACGCCGCATTACCACTTGCGATTCCGGCGGTTACTGCTTTATCAGATTCGATCGTGATATTACCCGTAACACCGGGGATAGAGTAGGTTACCCATTCCTGGTCGGTTGGGATATTCGATGTTTCAAAAGGACCAAATTCGGGGTCAGGCACTACACCGTTAACTTTTACAACCGCACCTTTCGCAGTGATTATATTCAGTTTGGTAAGAAAGTATTCGGTGGGATCGCTTAACGCAATTTTATTGATGTTGCTGATCTCATCAATTCTTTTTGGTAAATAACAGTTCAGTGGTGGTATATAGTTCATGCCGCCGGTTGCAAGAAACGCGTCGCCGTCCTTCACGCCGCCAAGCAGCTGATAGACATACACATTCTTGTCGGTTTTTATACGGAGGTTATAATGATCGTTCCCACGGTTGACGTAATTTATTTCATTGATAACATAAAAATCTCCGGCTGCAGCAAGTGTAGCAAAAGGTGTTGCGGAATCGTTAAGGTAGATCGCGGTGTTGTTTTCGGTTGCAACCACAACAGCTCCTTCCATATTGTTTCCTATCTCTCCGTACCCTTTTACGATCGCGAACTCATCCCCCAGTTTATCAACAGGAACCGACTGATCCATCAAAATATCCGATCCTTCGCTGGTGTCAGACGTCGCGTACTGACCGTTAAAATTTCCATTGCTCATGGAGATTGGTTTGTCGGCCGTAACGGTGGCGCCAATTAATCCGTCGCGGTTATTCATGTTGGCCGCCCTGCCGTCGATAATATAAGATTGCCCTTTGTTTAATGTGAAAGTGAAGCTGGCGGCAGATCCATAACTATTAAAGGTAAGTACCTTTTTAAAATTATTTACCGTCACTAAGGTATTGTCTTCTGTGGCTAAGAAACTTGCTGAGGCACCAAGGTTGGAAGAACCCTGGAGATTAGGCGCCATTACGGTGTAAAATTTCTTACCGATCCCTGCGGTGCCTTTGGATGTAATGATTTCAGCGTGGTTAGTCACTTTAAAACGAAGGTTCGCAAAGCACGGTTTGTCCGCCTTTACATAAAGGCCTTTGGTGCCGACCCTGTGTAAATCCGAAGTTGAAGTGGTGATAATATAATGCCGGGCTATGCTGATTATTGCCGGGCTTCCTTTGCTTATCGTGCGCTGGTAAACCACCACGTTATTGCTGTAAACATTTACGTTAAAGGGAACAGTTTCATTGGTTGAGAGGTGTAAAAACTGCGAAGGGCCTGTATTGCTTTGCCCGTCATACATCGGAGCAAACCAGTGTTCCCTGTCAAGCTGGGCTGAAAAAGCAGAATAAATAAAAATAAATAAAAAGGGTAAAAGTTTTTTCATGGGCACATTAAAATCAACACAAATGTAGGTTTTTTATCTACAATTATGAGAAATTAACAGATTTACTCAAATCGGTGGCGATGAATAATAGAGCGAAATTTTAAATTAAAAATCCGGCAGAAAATATTTCCGCCGGATTATTTAGATCGCTAAATAAATACTGTTTAGTTCTTTAAACTTTGCATATCAATTACAAAACGGTAACGTACATCGCTTTTCAGCATACGCTCGTAGGCCTGGTTGATGTCCTGCATTTTGATCATTTCAATTTCGGGAAGAATGTTGTGCTCGCCGCAAAAATCGAGCATATCCTGCGTTTCTTTGATGCCGCCAATTACGGAACCTGCTACAGATTTCCGCCCAACAATCAGTGGTACGGTGAAAAGAAGGTCTTCCATTTTGCCCAGATACCCTACCAATACGATCGTTCCGCTGATGTTTAACGTCGTAATATAAGGATTGATGTCGTGGTCGTAAGGAACGGTGTCGATGATGAGGTCGAATTTCCCTTTTACCGCTTTCATTTCGTTTTCGTAGGTTGAAATTACCACGTGATCTGCTCCCAGATCCAAGGCATCCTGAATTTTATCGGGGCTTCGCGAAAACAAAGTAACTTCCGCGCCGAGTCCTTTAGCCAGTTTAATCGCCATGTGACCAAGGCCTCCAAGTCCTACTACAGCCACTTTGCTGCCTTCTTTTACGTCCCAGTGTTTCAGTGGTGACCACGTTGTTACGCCTGCGCACAATAACGGAGCTACAGCCTTTAAGTCTAAGTTTTCCGGAATGTGCAGTCCGAAAGCCTCATCCACAACCACTTTTTCCGAATAACCTCCGAAAGTGTGGCCGCCAAGAAACTGGTCTTTCCCGTTATAGGTTCCGACGGAACCGTTAAGGCAATATTGCTCAAGGTCTTTTTTGCAGCTTTCGCACTCGCGGCACGAATCAACGAGGCAGCCAACGCCGGCAAGATCGCCCACTTTAAATTTGGTTACTTCCGCGCCAACATTAGTAATTCGGCCCACAATTTCGTGCCCAGGAACCGATGGATATTTTGTGCCGCCCCAATCGTTGCGGGCAGTATGTAAATCGCTGTGGCAAACGCCGCAGTAAAGTATCTCAATTTCGATGTCTGTTGGTCGTACTTCGCGGCGCTCGATCTGCATCAGCTCCAAGTCTTTATCTTTTGCTTCGGTGCCGAAAGCTTTTACCTGTGTATTGCTCATGAATTTATATTTTTTTTAAAGTTTTGAATAACCGTCAAATTTACTGAAAGACGCTGATGAGTTGTCTTAAAGATTTCCTAAAATTTCAGTTTAATCAGCCTGGCTCTAAAATTTTTCGGTAAGATATTTCCAGTAACGTTTCGGGACGTGCTGTATGTGCAGCTTCATGTTTTTTCGTTCCACGATATTTGTTTTGGTAAAATAACGCTGCCACAGCCGGCTGTATTTTTTTTCCTCGTCATGATGCATGTTGCGCGAGTTTTCTAAAGCATATAACTGATCATTTTCGGGATAAAAAAACTCGGTGGAGTTTAAATCATAAATGACGCCGAATTTCCTTTTCAGATCATAAATCATCCATTTCTGGTCGGCATACCGGTCTCGGAAAAATTTGAAACCCACCGCCAATACATTGAAATCGGGTTCCACTTTTGCAAAGAACATCCCGTCCTCCAGTTTTTCAAAACGTACAAAAGCATGCAAGCGGTGAATTTCGCGGCTCATGCTTTTGCATATCTTCGCAATGTCCATGATGTCTCGATCACCAAAATTTTGAAGGATATTTTGCTCAGGATTTTTAATGGATTGGCGCACGGCCGAAAGAATTAAGTTTCCGGAATTTGGCATTTCGGAGAGATAGACCAGCAACAACTGCTTGACGCCGCTTTTTCCTAAATTTTTTTCGAGTTTTTTTGTGACGCGGTCGGCTTTGTTTTCGTCTGTTAAAACTTCGTGAACTTCCGAAAAGAAAGTCTCGTTATGAAAATTTTCTTTGCTGATTATTTCCGCCAGATGGAAACGGTATTCGAATACTTCAAAAACCGCTGTCAGCAGGCCGCCAAATGAACCGTCGTAAACTAAAGTCGTCATTAGCAGTTAAAACAGAGAAAGCTGTTCTGAAAAAGGATTTTGATATTTCGATTTCATTCCCGAAAGAATTATTTTGCGGAAATTCTGCTCATCGATCAGGCGGTTGAAAACATTCGTGCTCTCAAATTCAACAAAATATTTTGCTCGGTTTATTGCGACGCCCATTTTCTTTAAATTTTCTAGGTTGAGTTTCTGGAATCTTCTTGCCATCAGAATTTTGTCCGTAGATTTTGTGCCGATTCCGGGAACGCGCAAAATCATTTCTTTGGTTGCGGTGTTGATGTTTACCGGAAACTGTTCACGGTTCCGCAGTGCCCAGGCAAGTTTCGGATCGATTTCAAGATCGAGAAAAGGATTTGTGGGATCGAGGATTTCGTTGGCTTCAAAACCGTAAAAACGCATCAGCCAATCCGCCTGATAAAGTCGGTTTTCGCGTTGGATTGGAACCTGAGAATGAATCGAAGGTAAGCGGCTGTCCTCCAAAACTGGCACGTATCCCGAATAATAAACCCGCTTTAAGTTGAAATTCTGGTAAAAATGATCGGCTACTTTAATAATTTTCAGATCGGTTTCATTGGTGGCGCCCACAATCATCTGCGTTGACTGGCCTGCGGGAGAAAATTTTGGCACTTTGCGGAAAATTTTCTTTTCTTCTTTGTATAGGATAAGTTCATTTTTAACCAAAGTCATCGGTTTGATCATTTCAGAATGCGACTTATCGGGTGCGAGGAGTTTGAGTCCTTTTTCGGTTGGGATTTCGATGTTGATTGAGAGTCGGTCCGCATACAATCCTGCTTCTTTCATCAATTCATCGCTGGCGCCGGGAATTGATTTCAGGTGGATGTAACCGTTAAAATTATGTTCGAGCCTGAGTTTTTTTGCCACCCGAACGAGTCTTTCCATCGTGGTGTCTGAATCTTTAAAAATGCCTGAACTCAGAAAAAGACCTTCAATATAATTTCTGCGGTAAAAATTGATGCTGAGTTCCACTACTTCTTCAACAGTGAACGCGGCACGTTTAACGTCATTTGTTTTTCTCGAAACACAGTAGGCGCAATCGTAAATACAGTGATTTGTGAGCAGAATTTTGAGCAGCGAAACGCATCGGCCGTCTTCGGTATAAGTATGGCAAATCCCCGAAGCATGGCTGTTGCCCAGCCCGCCTTTATTTTTTCGGGTTCCGCCACTCGAAGAGCAGGATACATCGTACTTTGCAGCGTCGGCAAGGATCTCCAGTTTTTCCTGGATGCGCTCGAAATTCATTTGATTATGTTAAATTGTGGATGCAAAAATAGCAATAAAACCATTCAAATAAGAAAATATTAGTATAAAATAATACTAAAATTTTATGCTGTATTTGAAGGTGGTTTTGAACCTAAATTTCAGGACGTTTCTTTGAAAAATCTGTCCGTTGAAAAGTTGAGGAAATGATCTTTTAGCCCGGATTGAAACGGCATCCCCGAAGCCGCGACAGCGGTTGCGGGATACAGTGGAAAGCCGGTAGTGTGGTGGAAAAAAGCTCACTCTCCATGCTGCTGAATAAAAATTTAGGCGGGTACCCAAACACTCACGTTTCCTGCGGGCACCGGGAAGTTTCCCCAACCGTTTTCTTCAATCGTAACCTGCTCCGGGAACCATCCCAGATAATCGTAAAAATTCTGTCCGGCATATGTAAGGCCCATCTCCATTGGCTTTGTGTAAGCATCTTTGTTGCTAAGCACCACAGCGCACCCCGGATGTTCACCGTCGCCTTCGCGAACCCAGCCAAGGCAGTTGGCGTCTTCCCAATAATCGCGCTGAGGTCCGTAGGCAAAGAGCTGACGGGCTTTCAGTAATTCTTCTATTTTTTCAACTTTATTGAGGAAGATTTCGCGGTCGTTTCCCTCGGCATCTTTATCGGTGTAGTGCGCACCGAAAAGATCGGGGTAAAAAACACACGGATAACCGTTTTCACGCAGCAGAATCAGCGCATATGCAAGTGGTTTGAACCAATATTCAACGGGTGCTTCAAGTGCCTGAAGTGGCTGTGTATCGTGGTTATCGACCACCGTAACCGACAGGAGCGGGTTTGCCAGCGTTAGGGTTTCATCGAAAATCTGCCGTAAATCGTAATCCGCGCCCTGGTTTGAAGCCTGGTGAAAATTGTGCTGAAGCGAAGAATCGAACAGGCTCATGCTGCCCTCGGTGGCGTCGATATATTTCTGAAGCAGGTGCAGCTCGCCGGGAGCCCAATATTCGCCCACTGCAAAGATATTTTTTCCGGTATCTGCCCGAAGCGTGTATAGCCACCCTTTGTAAAACTCCGGCGTCTGATGCTTCACTGCGTCGAGGCGTACACCATCAAAAAAAATCTGGTCGTGGTACCATTTTCCCCAGGTGTGCAGTTCTTCGCGGACAAAGGGGTTGCGGTGCTCAATATCATTATACATCAGGAAATCGTAGTTGCCTTTTTCGTCATCAATCATTTCTTCCCAACCGTCGCCATGATCGTGGATAATCTGGAAAATACCATCGTGGCCTTCTGCATAGTCAACGCCCGAAAAACACTGGAAATTCCACTTAAATTCTGAGTATTGGTCGCCTCTGCCCGGAAATGTGAATTTTGTATAGCTTTCGATCTCAAACGGTTCGGAGATGTTTTGCTGGCGGTTTTCAGGATCAACTTTCACGGCATGAAATATTTCTTTTTCGTCACCGCCGGCCTTGTGGTTCAGGACGATATCTGCGATGACTGAAATGCCGTTCTGCTGCAGGCTCCTGCACGCTTCAACGAGTTGCTGTCTGTTTCCATATTTTGTTGAAACCGTCCCTTTTTGATCGAATTCGCCTAAATCATACAGGTCATACGGATCATAACCAACCGAAAAACCGCCGCCGGCGCTTTTGTATGCAGGTGGAAGCCAGACCGAAGAAATTCCTAATTCGCGCAGGTAGTCTGCTGAATTTTTTACCTGTTCATACAACTGCGCGTCGCCATCTGAATACCAATGGAAAAACTGAATCATCGTCGGGTTCATATGTTATTTTTTTAGCGACGTGAAGTTAGCAAAAATCGCCCCGGAAACCCAAAACCGCGCTGAAGCACGTTATTTTACGACAATTTATGCACAAAAAAGGCTGCACCAAAATGCAGCCCTTCCAAAAAAAATATATTACTATGATTACTTTCCTGCAACAATATTAAGGTCCAGATCTACATCCTGAGAGATCATCCAATCTTTAGGATCGCCTTCAGTTCCGTAAGCCAAGCCCCAATCCTGTCTGTTGATGGTGAATTTTGACGTTACGTTCACTTTGCCCTCAGTAACTTCCACTTTCGCCGGGAAGCTTACGTTTACGGTTTTGTCTTTAATGGTAAGGTTACCGCTCACTGTTTTGTTGGCGCCTTCCACTTTACTTGCAGTTCCGGCTGCAAGGTCTTCCACTTTGGTGATGTCGAATTTCACGCTTGGATATTTTGCAACGTCAAAGAAATCTGCACTTTTCAAATGTCCATCAAGGTCAGCGGAGGTTTTGCCATCGTTGATAGAAGGGTCAACTGCTTTTGGATCCGTTGTAAGGGAATTGATATCTGAAACAAGGCTTCCTGAGACGATGTTGCCGTTTTCAACCGAAAATGTACCTGAAGCTTTGGTGGTACCGAATCTTGGGTTTAAGCCGCCCTTGTGGTAAGCCGTCCAGTTTACAGTGCTGCTGTCTGAATTTACGCTGAAAGTTTCGCCCGCAGTTTCTGCAACAGCCTGCTCGGTAGATACAGTTGCGCTGTCGGTTTTCGATTCTTTACATGATGCTGCCAACATAAATACGGATAGCGCAAAGATTGATAGATTTTTCATTTTAGATAATTGTTTGTTTAAATGTGATGCAAAAGTACGTGTTCCTGACCGAAGACCGAATTGACATAGGATAAGAAATCTGAGAAGGTGTGTAGATTTTAATTTAAATATTATGATCAGATGCACGTGTAGGGATGTTCTTTTAGTGTTTTCTGGTGTGCCGAATGGGTTTTTTCACATGATGTTGCGGCCGAACAAATCGGGTCTCGGAATTAAATTTTTTGAGTGCGAAATTGAGGTTAAATGCTAGGTCTCAATCTGGTAGGAAATCTTATTGTCTCAAAACAGAACCTTATTGTCTCAAAAAAATCAAATTTCATCAGGAAGTTTTATTTCAGTTATGATTTCGGAATAATCAATCATAATGTGTTTTCATATTATTAATGGAAATTAAACGCTGAAAAAATTATGCACGTCATTTGGATAAGTTTTTTGTTTATTTTCATAAAACGTATTGCAGTTAAGCAACTTACCTTTGCCGCAACAAAACTAGGGGTAGTTAAGTTATCAGATTATTCAACCAACACAACAAATTAACATTATGAAAAAAGGAATTTTATTTATTGGCCTTTTAGGGGGTCTTTTTGCAGCTAATGCGCAAACCGCATCAACCTACACAAATGCAGGGCCTGCAACAGGAAACGTAACACTTAACGTGAATCTTTATCCTTTGCAGTCTATCACAGTGAATCCATCATCAAGCGTAGTAAATTTAGACTATAAAACATCTGCGGACTACTTAGGAGGAGTTAACAAAACAGAAGCTAACCACTTAACAGTATTCAGTACAGGGGCATTTGATGTAAAAGTAAAGTCAAACGCTGCTAGTTTAACAGGTCCGACTGGAACTACTGCTATTCCTTTGAAGGATATTCAAATTCTTGCTACGCAGGGGTCTACGAACCCTTTAACAGGATTTACGCCGTTGACCGCTGTAACTCTTACACAAAATGATCAAATCATTGGTGGAAGTGATACTTTTGGAAGTGGAAATATAAATGTTAATTATAAAGCTGCTGGCAACAACGAGTATTTGTCACGTGTTGTAAAAGGCACCACACCTACTACTTATACAGCGAGTCTTACTTACTCTATCATCGCGAAGTAATTATTTTATCAATATATTTAAAGACAATTTAAGAACTTCTTAAATTGTCTTTTTGCAATTCTATGAATAAATTTTTCAGATATCTTCCCGTCTTTCTGTTATTTCCGTTTGGCACCGCTCTCGCACAGACCGGATTAAGCGTAAGTCCACCACGGACGTACGTCACTTCTGCCGCATGGCAATCGAGTATAAATAAGATTCTGGTGACCAATACGAGTAAAGATGTTTCTTTGAATCTGACGGTTTCACTCAGCGACTGGCAATATGATGAACAGGGAAATAATGTGGTTGCAGACGCCGGCACGCTGGTTAATTCAGCAACGCCGTGGATTACCATTAAACCTCAGTCTTATTTCACGCTGGCACCGGGCGAAACGCATGAACTCGAAGTTACAGTAGTGGCTCCAGCTCAAAAAGATTCGGTTGATGTACATACGTCGCTGCTGTTCATTACGCAGACAAATCCTGTAGATTCATTCGAGCAGGGCGCATTGGTGAAAGTGAGCTTACGTTCGGGCGTGAAGATTTATCACCGTTATAATTCGTCTGCCAATGCGAGTATTGAATTCAATAATTATCTGTTGGATAAAAAATCAGGCAGTTTGCAGCTTGCGCTTGAAAATACCGGCAACATCTGGACTGACGGAACGGTGATCACAGAATTGGTTAACGTCAACGACGGCACCAAATACGAACTTGAAGATCAGATTATTTACACGCTTCCGGGAGACAAAAGAAATGTGAGCGTACCGCTTCCAGCAGATTTAAAACCCGGAAAATACACCGCGTCTTCAACCCTTTCTTATGGCGATGATGATACGATAAAAATGGCCGAACTGGCTTTTGTGTATGAATAAATTAATACTTTTTATTTCATTTCTGCTATATTCAGCTTGCTGGTCTCAGGTAACACTGAACCCTCATAATACCGGATTTCTTCCTGTTTCAAGCTACAGTGGTGCCACTATAAACAATCTTATAAACGTCCGGATCCACCTGAACGATTCTAATGGAACTCAGATGAAGCAGTGGTCCTTAACATATCGTGTTGTTGGTTCGATAACTAATGGGACAGAAAACTTTCCGGTTGAGAAATTAAATTTTAGATTTAACAGTTTGGACGCTACTGCACCATTTCCCAATGGTAACAACGCGCCGACCGCTCAAAATTTGCGCCTTATCACCGGGCCGCTTCCGTTTACCACAATTGAATCCTTTTTTGTTCAGAATTCCCCGTATAATCTGGAAGTTAATGGGTACGCTTATTTGAATTTAAAATATGACGTCACAGCAGAAGGTGGGGCGTATCTTGAAAAATATAAATCATGGGCAAATTATAAAGTAAATCTAATTGTCGAAATCCGGAACCGTAAGAATGAAATTATGCATTCCCAGCCTGTCAGTTTCGATATGCAGGTATATCCAAATGATTCCCCGCCTCAAACACCAACCTACGGACTGCAGTTCGATCCCAGCGCCAAAACCGTACTCCTGGAATTTAAAACCGCCAGTGATTATGCGAACGGCGTAACGAAAACTCAGACAAAGGCTTTTTCAACATTCTCCAACACGCCTTATGTGATTCGTGTTAACACCCTTACCGGCAATCTCACAAGCACTACCAATAAAACATTGCCCGTAAGCGCAGTGCAGTTAAGCGTTCGCGATAATCAAACCCAGACAGTTAAGGGGACGGTGAGTCTTTCGAGTGCCCAGCAGAATATAATCACAAGCACTGCGCACAGTGCAAATAAGTTTTTCGACACTGTATATTCCACCCAGGCCGGCGATACCACATTTCTTAACAAATCATCTGAACAATACTCCGGAACACTGGTATTTACCATGATTCCTCAATAACATTTTGCGCTTGCTAAGGACCATATTCAGCTTTTTTTTCATTTTCGGAACGATAGCCGCTTATTCCCAGAGCGGCAAGGTCTCAATCGAAACTGATTCGGCAATGGTTGCGGCTAACGGCGAGATGCGGAGTCTGATGGTTCGGATTGAAAACAACACTGCAATTTCTCAGGATTTACATTTGGTCAGCAAAGCGGATGACGGAATACGCATTCTAAATGCAAAAGCCGTCGTAAAGATTAATCCGGGTGAAAAACTTTTTGTTCCTTTTAAGATATTTATTGAGAAAAGGCAGCCTGCAGGCTCATCGGTTATTAGCCTGCAGCTTCAGGATGCTTCAGAAAAAACAGTCGCAACGTGGGAGACGCTACTTACGGTAGAACCTAAACGTCTGCTGAGAATCTCTGCGAATGAGCCACAGGTGCTGATCTATCGCGTGGGAGACTCACTGAAAATATCCACACAGGTAACCAATGGCGGAAACCAGACCGAACAGGCCGAAATTTTCGCAACGTTTCCCCAATATCTGGGCAGCGAAACCGTCCTTAAAAAGAAAGTGACACTGCAGCCCTTTACGAGCCAGAAAGTGGAGTTTTCAAGAATCGTGGACCGCGATCTTTTAAGAATGGAAATTTTCACGGTGAATGTCGCGGGCACGAACAGTAATAAAGAATTTTTCGGGAATGCAATGGTGATGGTACAGAATGCCCTCGGAAACCGCCGCTACATTGATCCGCAACTTCACAACACCTACCGCAGAGCCAGCGAAAACCATATTTCATGGACGACAAGCAACCCGTTTGAGCAGTATTCTGCTTCGCACAATATCGATCTGCGCTCTGAAGTGAGTGTAGGCGACACCAATGCAATCTTCAATATTAACGGAACTTACTGGCCGACGCTTGATACGAAGATGCTGTTCCAGAACACTTGGCTGAAATTAGAACATAAACAATTCGGTCTCCAGGTTGGGAATCTTAACAGTTCCGACCTTGAAATTAACCTGAACGGACGTGGTGCGCAATTATCTTACACGCCGGATGCCGCCGGCAAAACAATGATCACAACCGGTGCGGTGGAAAAAAGCTACAATATTTTCGACCCGATACGGCTGAATAATTTCCCGCGCGGATATTCTGCCTTCGCTAAAAGTGTACACAGCCTCGGCGAAAACGAAAAGTTGGATGGGGAAGTGGTTCTGGATACGGACCCTTTTCAGAAAAGCTTCATCCTGAAGAGCGGCTACGAATTCAACAACAGAAAAGACACGTCATACGACATCGACGCCGGATATGGGTATACACGCTCGTCGAGGGATGCCGGCGATACTAAATCTTCTGTTTCATTAGGTTTCAACTATCGCAAAAGCTGGGACAAATATGCATTCAGTTCCTCCAATTATTACAGCAGTGGTTATTATCCCGGAATCAAACGTGGCAGCACTGTTTCTGAACATCGCATCAGCAGAACATTTGAAAAATTTTCGCTTTACGGCGGTTACAGTCTTAATATTTATAATCCTAAGAACATCGAACCGCTTTATCAGTTCAATTCGCTTACGGAGAGACACCGTGCTGAAGCTGGTTCTAATTTCACACTTGGAAAAAGAATCTCGGTGAATATGGTGTCGCAGCTTTCAGGTGAAGAGTCAGATGTTTTTCTGGGTGATGCGTATGCTCAGGTTCCGGTAAAGTTTAATTCTGCAACCCTGTCTGCGGCACTCAACTACAGCACGACAGACAACAGAAACAGGTTTACACTGGCTCACGCACAGGGTTTCTCGCAGTATGAGGGAAGAATTGAGGCGCAGCATATTTATAGTTTTCAGGCCAATTGGCACCGTGGAAATTTTATGCTGAGCGCGAATTATCAGCATGGGAATTTCCTGCTCTATGAAGGAAGCCGTAACGGAGTATTGACTTCAGACAGTGAGAAATTTTCTGCCATAGCCAACTACCGTCTTTCGCTCCTGAACAACAGGTTCAATTTAAACCTTACCACGCTGGCCAACCTCGACAGCCAGACCGGGAACAGTGTTTCGCTGAGTTCCCATTTCGATTACCGGCTTTTGCGTACCACCAAAATCTTTGGGAGTTATAATTACAACCGGTATTCGAGGGGCGGGTTCGATACCGGAAACAGTTATTACCAGTTCGGAATCAGCCAGGACTTGCCACGCATCGGCGACGAGAGTGTGAAGTACAGAAACGGCATGATTAAAGTCTTCACTTTCTACGATCTCAACAATAATAATCTGTATGATGCAGAAACCGATAAACCGGCGCGTGGGGCTAAAGTAAAGATCAATAACACCATATTTATTGCGGATGAAGATGGCAACATCCGCTACCGGAAAGTGCCGTACGGCGAATATATTGTGAAGCCCGCCGAAACCGACTGGTATGGAGACACAACCAAAGCGGATCTTCAGCAGAAAGAGATTTTAATAATACTTGCGCTCGAAAAGACCGGTGTGATGCGCGGCACTGTTGAATACGAGAAAACCTCCAGAATTCAGTATGAAGTTCAGGAGCGTCTGGCAGGGATACCTGTGCTCTTCCGGAACAGCTTGGGCAAAACATTTACATTTTATACAAATGATCAGGGCGCATACAATGCTTATTTGCCTTTAGGTTCATACGAGGTTTTTTTGGACAGCCAGGTTCTTCAGAGAAATGTTTATGTTGAACATAACCTTCAGGCTGCAGTGGCTGAGGAAAGCGGTGTGACAGTTATCGATAAGTTTTTGCTTAAAGTCCGCGAAAAAAAGGTCGAGATTAAACGATTCGGAATTGCTGAGTAATGCAGCACGCTATTCCTGCAGTATAAAGTCCCGGCGCTAAGGCCGTTTTTAATGATTAAATTCTGCCTGATTTCTTTGCCCGATGGGAAATTTAGAGTAGGTTAAATTTCTTTTAGTTGGCATTTTGTTTGATGGCGAAAATTTAAAAATAAACGTATTTTCGTTATGAAGCCGCACGGTTTTTTCATTAATCCTTCCCATTACCTGGAGTTTTCCGGTGTGGCATTAGTGCCTCCTCACATTTATAATAGCCGTTATTTTCCCTTCGATTTCAGAGATTCTGTTTCTCATGGCAACATAGAAGATTGCCACAACCTCGTTTTTACTTTTTTTCGTTTCCTGGGCAGCTTTCGTTTCATTAAAACATTACAAATCTGATGGATAACAACCTTATTAGGCCTGCGCAGGCTACAGTCGCAGACGGTTTGCCGGGCACAGAACACGATATTTCAGCATATCATCCAGAGCCGCAAAATAATTCCACAGTTGTCCGAAATACGCATCCTGAAGGCACTGTACTGGCGCGCCACACCACCTCGGAAGGCCTCGGCCCAAGCACGCTGAGCATCATTGAGGAGGCAGAACGTCGCGGAATCCCGTGGCGCAGGATGAATGATCGCTCAAAGATCCTTTTGGGTTATGGCAAAAACCAGCAGCTTATCCGCGCAACGATCACCGGACAGACCTCATGTATCGGCGTGGAGACGGCCGACGATAAATTTGAAACCAAGCTGCTCCTCGGTCAGGCGGGCATTCCGGTGCCGAAAGGTGTGGTTTGCAGCTCGCTTGAGGAACTGCGCGGGGCAGTGGAAGACCTCGGCTTTCCGCTTGTGCTGAAACCTGTAGATGCCCATCACGGGAAAGGCGTTACGATTAATATTACAGATCTTAAAACCGCCGAAGAAGCCTTTGCGCACGCACAAAACTATGGTTCAGAGATCATTCTTGAGAAATATATTGAAGGTGCCGACCACCGCATGCTCGTCGTGAACGGAAAGTTGGTGGCAGCAACGCGTCGCGTACCTGCGCATGTGATTGGCGACGGAAAATCCACCGTCAGTCAGTTGATAGAAGAGGTAAACCAACAGCCCGAACGCGGCGAAGGTCACGAAGCCGCTTTAACTAAAATTACGGTCGACTGCGATACCGACAGACAGTTACAGAAAGTAAACTATACCCTCGAAAGTGTGCCGCTTCAAGGCGAAACCGTCTTTCTTAAATCCACAGCCAACCTGAGTACCGGCGGCATCGGGGTGGATGTAACCGATGAGGTGCATCCTGAAAACCGTTTCATGGCCGAACGTATCGCTGCCCTGATGGGTCTTGATATTTGCGGCATCGATCTTATTGCATCTGATCTTAAAACCCCGTTGGCTAAAAACGGCGGCGCTGTTATTGAAGTGAACGCGGCTCCAGGTTTCAGGATGCACCTCGAACCCTCGCGTGGTAAGTCCAGGAATGTGGCAGCGGCCGTTGTCGATATGTTATTTCCGCCGCAATCTGAAAGCAGGATTCCAATCTTCGCGGTAACCGGAACCAACGGTAAAACCACCACCACAAGGATACTCGCGCATCTGGTACAGTCCTGCGGATATTTTCCGGGCTACACCACCACCGACGGAATCTATATCGGCGGCCATCAGATTGCGAGCGGCGACTGTTCGGGCCCGTCAAGCGCCTCGACGGTTCTGGCAGATCCGATGGTGGACTTTGCGGTCCTCGAAACCGCACGTGGCGGACTATTGAGAGCCGGCCTTGCGTTCGATTACTGCGACGTGGCCGTGCTTACTAATATTGCCGCTGATCATCTCGGACTCAAAAACATCAACACCCTCGAAGAACTGGCCGAAGTGAAAGCTGCAGTAGTTCGCAGCGTAAAAAATACCGGCTGGGCCATTTTAAATGCCGAAGATTTCCACTGTAATAAAATTGCGGAAAAGCTGGACTGTAACATTGGTTTCTTTTCACTGGACAACAGCAACGCGGTAATTAAAAAACACATTGCAAACGGCGGCCTCGCAACCACCGTTGAAGACGGGAATCTGGTCATTCATCAGGGAAAAAACCGCACTTTTATTGCAGGAATCAAAGATATTCCGCTCACCATAAACGGCACCTCGAAATGTATGACGGCCAATATTCTTGCTGCCACCGCAGCGGCGTTTTCTTACGGTTTTACGCCCGTTCAGATACACGATGCCCTGATGAGTTTCGTGCCGGGACCCGAACTGACGCCTGGCCGGATGAATTATTTTAAAGTGCGCGATTTCTCGGTGCTCGTTGATTATGCACATAATCCGCACGGGCTCCGCGCGATGCAGGATTACCTCACCCACATTAAGGCGCCGCGAAAAGTTGGAATTATAGCCGCCGTGGGCGACCGCCGCGACAGTGATATCGTGGAACTGGCTGAAATTGCCGGTAATATGTTTGATCACATCATCGTACGGCAGGAGCACAGCCTGCGTGGACGCGAATTATCAGAAATGAATAAGCTTATGGTGCAGGGTATAGAAAAGGCAGGCCGCGCTGTAAAATACGACCTTATCCCCGATGAAAAAGAGGCGATACGGCACGCCTTGGATACCGCTCAAAAGGACGATTATATTGTAGCGCTAAGCGATAATTATCAGGAGGTTATTGAGATCATAAATGAATTTAAGCAAAACAACTCCACTAAAGCGGCAAGCATATTTTAAAAAATTAAATAGTAGAAGTATGGTAAATATCAAAGGTAAAGTGTTGGTTATTGGAGGTGCGGAAGACAAGAATGGCAACAGCGACCGGTTTTCCAACACCACCATCCTTGAGCGTTTTATTGATGAAACCCGCCAGAAAAAACGCTCACGCATTGAAATAATTACTTCCGCCTCGTCGATTCCGGAAGAAGTGGGGAAAGATTATCTTAAAATATTTAAAAAACTCGGCGCCGAAAACTGCGGTGCGCTGATTATGCGGACGCGCCAGGAAGCCGACGATCCCGCGAACATAGAACGCCTGAAAAAAGCAGATGCCGTATATGCCACAGGCGGCTCGCAGCTTGCCCTGACTTCAACGCTTGGAGGCACAGAATTTTATAAGCTGCTGACCGAAAAACTCCAGGAACCGGATTTTGTCTATGCCGGAACCTCCGCCGGCGCAGCCGCAGCCTCAGAAAGCATGATCATACAGGGCGGCAGCACCGAAGCTGCCTACAAAGGCGAAGTGACCACCGCAACCGGCCTTGGTTTAGTAAAAGATATCGTTTTCGACACGCATTTTATTGAAAGAGGCCGCATCGCGCGTCTCTTCGAAGTGGTGGTGAGCAACCCCGCCGTATTGGGTGTAGGCCTTGAAGAAAATACCGCGCTGCTTATTCACAGAAATAAAATGGAAGCTGTAGGCACAGGCATGGGCATCCTGCTCGACGGCCGCAGAATCACCAACAGCAACCTGCTTGAAGTGGTAGAAGGCGCGCCGCTTTCAATCGAAAACATGACTCTCCATCTGATGAGTGAGCATGATATTTTCGATTTAAAAGACATGAAACTAAAAATTTTAAACCCGCCGGAGGCGGAAGTGTAACTGCAAAAACTTTCAATCGTTCATGAATAAATGTTTTATGCATTGAACGGAGAGATTCCGTTGATAAATGGGCGCTAATTTTATTAAAAAATATATATTTGCAACGTCAATGCCCGGATGGTGAAATTGGTAGACACGCTCGTTTCAGGTGCGGGTGCCCACAAGCTTGCAGGTTCGAGTCCTGTTCCGGGCACAAAAAAACGCTTTCTTTTTACAGAAAGCGTTTTTGTTTTTTATAATCAAAGTAAATTCTGTGCATTCGTCGCACTTCCCGTTTTTTTTAATGCTTTGAAACAGATTATCTGGGTTCGATACTGAAAACCACCTGCGTGGTATAAACCGTTGGGCTCTGCCCATTTACGCGTTTATTGATATACTTATCGCCACCACTGGCAGCGTATTTTACATTAAATGTATTATTCGCGCCCCCTTTCGAACTCGATAAAAATTCTGCGTCTGAACCTGAAAGCTGCACAGGGCTTGACGTGAAACTACCTCCGGAATTGGAAGTTCCCTGCGATGCCGTCATTGTAATGTCGGATGAATTTATTGAATTGGTGCTGTCCGGATTGGTGAGTGTGGGCTTTTCGGATCTTACTTTTACGGCAAATGCTGCGGTACTGAAAATTTTAAGATGATCCGTTTTGGTTACAGACACGCCGTCCTGGTAGTCGTCCCGCGTTTTATAATCAAGATCTACGGTCTGGCTGGCTGAATTCACCTCAATAGTCTGGACCGGATACAGATTGATATTGAGCACGGCTACATTTTGCGCGTGTGCATATATTGAAAAGAACGTGAACAGAAAGAATAATATAATAGCCGTTTTCATAATGCTAATATTTTTAAGATACTACTTCCGGACCGGGAATGCGCAGGGTCGGGATCTGGCTTATTGCATGGTCGCGGAATTCCCGCGGTGAACTGTTTGTATGCTTTTTGAAAAAATTACTGAAATTGCTTTCTTCCGAAAACCCGAGGTCCTGGCTGATGTTTTTAATAGGAATCTCTGTTCCGCGGAGCAGTTTCTTGGCTTTTTCGAGTGCCTTTGCAATTACAAAACGTTTCGCGGTACAGCCATACATCGTCTGCACTGCATTATCGAGTGTCCGTTTGGTAATATTCAGCTTATCGGCGTAATATTCCATCGTAAAATTAAACGTAGATTCTTTCTGCAATATAAATACGAAGTTGTTCGCAATTTCTTTCTCTACACTGTCTTTACGGTAATCTTCCATTTTGGGATCGTGCTCCATCAACGTGCGGATCAGTATAAACTCAAGGAAATTAATAAGCAGGTTTTTCGCAAATAATTTATTGATGAGCTTTTCCTGCGTCGGCAGGTAATAATACTTCATGATCGACTCAAAAGGCATAAAATTGTTCGGCACCGCCCAACCTAAAGGATTTCTGAAAAATATACCTTTCTTAATATGGTTCAGAAACTCAAGCCGGTCCACAAAAAGATCGACTTTAAACCAGATCAGAATAGCGAGTCTCGACTCACCAAATAACTGAATTTTACTGTTTGGAGGAATAAAATAGAAAGTTTCGGGTTTCAGATAAACTTCATTATCGAAAATCACCAAATGAATGTGTTCTGTTGCCGAATATAGGATAGAATATCCCGAAAAATTAATCGTCTTTTCCTCGTCATGCACCTCTGCAAGAGGGCTAAGCCCCCAATCTCGTAATCTCATCATCAATCAATACCTTTAAAAGATATCTAAAGATAATAAAACTTATCGACATTATATACATGTATAAGGATAAATTATGTTTAATATCATAATATTATTGATATGCGCCGCTCATAAAGTATATGTCTTAACTTATTTTGTAACGGAAGTACGCATGATTTTTCCCATTTAAACGCGCGTTTCCTGCGACATTAATTTCTATTCAAACTCCTCAAAAGGAATTCTGAGCTGAACCGAAATCTGTTTCTTTTCCTGGGTGTTGAGATTGGAAAGTGAAAGCCCTAGCAGGCGCACGGGTTTGTCGTCAGGGCGTAGTTCCCAGAGTTTCCGCGCGGTTTCAAAAAAATCATGTGCGCCTCCAAAATAGCTGTCGCGCGTGGTGCTGCGTGTATATTGTGTAAAATCCTTATACTTAATCTTTAAGGTAATCGATTTGCCTTTTATTTCTTTCTTTAAAAGCCGCTCTTCGAGTTCTTCACTGATGGTTTTAAGTTGGGCAAAAACCTGTTCCTCATCCAGCAGATTATCCCAGAAGGTTTCTTCCACCGCGACACTTTTCTGGATCCGGTGAGGTTTCACTTCGCTGTTGTGGATGCCCCGAACTACGTTGTAATAATAATTTCCTGATTTGCCGAAAAGCCGGATCAGCTCTTCAAGGGATTTATTCTTTAGGTCTGCACCTTTAAAAATGTGCATTTCGTGCATTTTGTTTGCGGTCACCTTTCCGATACCATAAAACTTTTCAATCGGAAGTTCTTCCATAAATTCCAGAATCTGCGTTGGATGAATGGTTTTCTGGCCGTTTGGTTTGTTGTAATCTGATGCTACTTTTGCAAGGAACTTATTAACCGAAATTCCTGCCGATGCGGTAAGGCCTGTTTCCTCATAAATTCTGCCCCGTATTTCGCGCGCGATGTCGTTTGCAGATTCAATCCCTTTTTTATTTTCGGTTACATCCAGATAAGCTTCGTCTAATGAAAGCGGCTCCACGAGGTCGGTATACTCATTAAATATGCTGCGGATCTGCTGCGAAATTTCTTTGTAACGCTGAAACCTGGGTTTCACCACAATAAGATGTGGACATTTTTCGAGCGCCAATCTGCCGGGCATTGCGGAACGAACACCGAACTTCCGGGCTTCATAACTCGCTGCTGCCACTACGCCATACTGTCCGCCGCCCACCGCGACCGGTTTTCCACGCAGTTCAGGATGGTCGTGCTGTTCCACGGAAGCATAAAATGCGTCCATATCAACATGAATGATTTTGCGGTTTTCAGTCACATCACAAAAATAATATATTTCCCGCAGGCGGGTTTCATCACACCTGATTTGATATTTTATCCTTCACAGCGAATTTTGTGATACCTTCGGGTTTTTAATCCAATTTTAAATTTCACCGAATAATGACAGATGATAAACTGGCCGTACTGATTGATGCCGATAATGTACCTTACGCCAACGTAACCCAAATGCTTGAGGAAATTTCCCGTTACGGAACGCCCACCATCAAACGGATCTACGCCGACTGGACCAAACCCACCGTTTCGGGTTGGAAGGGTGTTCTGCTCGAAAATGCCATCACACCGATCCAGCAGTACAGTTATACCACCGGAAAAAACTCCAGCGACAGCGCACTGATCATCGATGCGATGGATATACTTTATTCGGAGAAAGTTACAGGCTTCTGCATCGTCTCCAGCGACAGCGATTTTACGAGGCTTGCCACGCGCCTGCGCGAAGCGGGTATGACGGTGATCGGCTTCGGAGAAAAGAAAACACCCAAGCCATTTATCTCTGCATGTGATAAGTTTATTTACCTCGAAATACTTAAAAATACAGCCACCGAAACCGCTGTGGAAAAGAAAACAGCAAAACCCAAACGGAAAGCCGAACCGCTGAGCAAAGTGGATGCGCGTACCGTAAAACTCATTGTGGAAAGCGTAAACGATCTCGCAGACGAAAGCGGCTGGACTTTTCTGGGAAATCTCGGAAACTTTATCATCAAAAAGAAACCTGATTTCGATCCGCGGAATTTCGGATTCCCGAAACTTCTGCCTTTAATAAGAAATACCGGTAAGTTCGAGATCGACGAGCGTGAAACCGGGCTAAACAACATCCGTCACATCTACATCAAAGAAAAATAGCGCCGGACGTATCTGAATCAGTTGCGGCTCACGTAGTTCTGAATGATCTGGTTAAAATCATCTTTACGGTCGATAATTACATTAATTGGCCAGTAGTACATCAGATCGCGCAGATAGTCGAAGGTTTTCAGCCGTACGTAATCTTTTTCGGTCGTCAGGATTATTTTATATTCGCCTAATTTTTTGTATTCGGCGAGGATGTTTTTAATGTCCTGATCGCTGAAATTATGATGATCTTTAAATTTGAGATGTTTTACACGATGCGAAAAATTCGCGAGGTGATTTATGAGCGGTTTCGGGTTCGCGATGCCTGTAATTAATAAAATATCGTAATAGCTCAAATTATTATCGGGCAGAAATTTATCGGCGCTGTACACATTCTCGTCATAACCGATGCTCGAAAAGAAAACTTTCTGGTCATGCTGCGGTTTTATCCTCGAAATATAATACTGTTTTTTCTCGTCGGTTAAATCTGCGGGGCACTTGGATACCATAATAATTTGAGCCCGTGCAGCGCCGCTTCGGCTTTCGCGTAAATCGCCGGCCGGCAAAAGGAAATCTTTGAAATAAGGATCGTTATAATCCGTCATCAGGATGTTGAAGCCGGGCTTTATCTTACGGTGCTGATAGGCATCATCCAGAACCAGCACATTCAGGTCCATATCGTCGATCATTTTCTGTGCGCCGGGCACCCGTTCTTCTGAAACGCCGATGACGAAACGGTTTTTGAACCTTTCAAACAACTGCATAGCTTCATCGCCCACGGTTTTATAGTTGCTGTCGTAATTCGTGATGCCATATCCTTTTGTGATCCGGCCGTATCCGCGGGACAATACGCCGGTTCGGTACTGTTTCGACAGATATTCCGCGAGGTACATCACCATCGGCGACTTACCGCTGCCGCCCACCGAAAGGTTTCCGACGTTGATGATCGGTGTTTTAAAGGATTTTGATTTAAAGATTCCCCAATCATACATTACGTTTCTTATAGCTGTTACGAAATGATAACCAACGGAAAAAGGGTAGAGATACCATCTTTTCATAGTCGGCAAAAATACGTATTTCCGGCCGCACAGTAAAAACGCGACAGGTTGATTTTTGATTTTTTTTCAGAATAAAATTCAACTGATCATAAGGAGATGCACACCGATATATTCGCGTTCCGGACGGATTTTTAAACAATTTGTTTAAATTTGCCCTGATTACACTGAAAATTATGAACAAGAAAAATGTCGCGGTAGTTATGGGCGGATATTCGGATGAATATGTAGTTTCCCTTAAAAGCGGCCAGCTTATTTACGATTCCTTAGACCGCGACAGCTACAACGTGTACAAGGTGATCGTCCTTAAAGACGAATGGTACTTTCTGGATGACCGTGAACAGAAAGTTCCGGTGAACAAAGCCGATTTTTCAGTGAATCTCGACAGTGGCTTTGATGTGAAATTTGATGTGTGTTTCAACATAATTCACGGTAAACCCGGTGAAAATGGCGAGCTTCAGGCGTATTGGGATACTATTGGCCAGAAATATACAGGTTGTGGATTTTACCAGAGTGCATTAACATTCAATAAAAAAGATACGCTGGCTGTCCTCTCAAAATACGGAATTCCGGCTGCCAAAAGCGTTTATATAAGAAAAGGCGAGGCGATTGATGAAGACGGAATTATTGAAGATCTTAAACTTCCGTTGTTCGTAAAACCTAACCAAAGCGGTTCCTCACTCGGTATTTCAAAAGTGAAGGATAAATCTGAATTCCAGAAGGCGATAGATTTTGCTTTTGAACAGGATGATGAGGTTTTAATTGAAAGCTTCCTCGATGGGATGGAGGTTTCTGTCGGTGTTGTGGATTTTAACGGTGAATCGATTGTTCTTGGAATTACAGAAATTGTTTCGCATAAAGAATTCTTCGATTATGAGGCTAAATACGAAGGCGCTTCCGAAGAAATCACTCCCGCAAGAATTGATGATGAAACGCGCCAAAAAGTGGAGGAAATTGCGAAGAAAGCGTACAATTCTTTAGGAATGAGCGGCTTTTCCAGAAGTGAGTTCATCATTATGGGCGGCACGCCTTATATGCTCGAAATGAATACCAATCCGGGGTTTTCACCTGCTTCTATTCTCCCGCAACAGGCGAAGATCTATGGAATTTCAATTAAAGATCTGTGCGGAAACGAGGTGGAAAAAGCACTCGCAAAGGCATAATAATTAATCCGTTAAAGATTTTAGACCAAACTGCTGATCATCTAAAATTCAAAAATCTATAATTCAAAATCATCATATGAGAATTGCTGTTTTTCCCGGATCATTTGATCCAATTACGCTCGGACATTTTGATATCGTGGAAAGAGCAGCGCCGCTCTTCGACAAGATCATTATCGCGATCGGCCAGAATTCGCAGAAAAAGTACATGTTTTCACTCGAGCAGCGGATTGAGTTTATCAAAAAAACCTTTGAAAAATTCCCGAATGTTGAAGTAGATCATTTCGAAGGCCTCACGATTGATTACTGCCGCAGCAAAAACGTAAATTTCATTTTACGTGGTTTAAGAAATCCGGCAGATTTCGAGTTCGAAAAAGCCATTGCCCAGACCAACCGTGAGCTTACCCAGAGCAACAAAGTGGAAACTATTTTCCTGCTGACCTCGGCAAGCAAATCCTTCATCAGCAGCAGCATCGTCCGCGAAATTATCACTTTCGGCGGCAATTATGAGCTTCTGGTTCCCGATACGGTGAGGGTTAATGTGGGTAAGAAATGATAATTGATAATTAATTTGCGATCAATAATATTCAGCAGATCATTCGTCTCCCATCACCCATCATCCTTCACCCATCACTCATCCAAACATGGTTCACGAAAATTTAAATCTCGCGATAGAGTTGCTCGGTACCGTTGCATTTGCGATGTCGGGCAGTTTTGCAGCGATGCAGAAAAGGCTCGATCCTTTCGGCGTCCTCATTATCGCGTTCATCACGTCGGTTGGCGGCGGTACTGTACGTGATCTGCTGCTGGATGTACCCGTATTTTGGATGCGCGACCTGGTGATGTGCTCGGTTATTTTTATCACGTGTCTTCTTTCGATGATCTTCAAATCGATGGAGAACAAATTTAAGGTAACGCTGTTTATTTTCGACAGTTTCGGGCTCGGACTTTTTACGATCGTCGGTATCCAGAAAGGCTTAAACGCAGACCTTCATCCCCTGATCTGTCTCACTTTGGGCACAATAACAGGATGTTTCGGCGGGATTATCCGCGATATGCTGCTCACACGTATTCCACTTATCTTCAGAAAAGAAATTTACGCCACAGCCTGTATTGTGGGTGGAACGGTTTTCCTTTTGCTCATAAAATATTCTTCTTTAAGTTATGCATTCATCCAGATCTTTACGATTCTGCTGATCGTTGCCATTCGCACACTGGCGGTGAAATACCACTGGCAAATGCCTAAATTCTATGGAAACGAACAGAACTCGGAGATGTAAGTTGGTGAAAGAGCCAGGTAAAAAGAGCCAGATTTAAAGTTGTCTGAAGACAATTCTGGAGAAAGTGTGTAGCTAAAATTTAATCATAAAAAATCCCGCAGAAACGCGGGATTGTGTTTTTATATGAAAGCGGTTTAAGAGAATTTCCCTCGGTTCCTCATGTTAGGGTTATGAAGATGTTTCTGCATCGACGGCATTTTCAATTGGTCTTTCATCATTTTTATCTGCTCGGTCATCATGCCCGCAGTGTCTAGTCTTTTGGCTTCTTCGAGCAGTTTTACAGCTTCCTGTCTCTTACCTTTCTGCAAAGCGCCGGCCGCAACATTCAGTGTAGCCATTGCGCGGTCGTGTTTCATATTCAGGCCATATTCAAGCGCCTTTTTCATCAACGGTTCCATTTTTTGCGGCGATTCCTGCGCTAATGTCAGGCCCTGTAAATAATGGAAATATCCGAACTGCGAGCGGTGCAGCTGTGTCGGGTAGTTCGTGATTTTGCTGAGCCATTTGGCTGCTTTTGCCATATTCTGTTTTCTGAGGAACCAAAATGCAAGCAGGATATACTCGTTTTTAAAGAAAAGCAGGATCGGAAGGGCAGAAAGGATCACCACTACTACGCCCCAGCCGATGTTACGGTTCATCATAAGATAAATACCGCCGGCAATCATCAAGGCAGCAATTACAAATTTTATATACTTATTCATTATTCAGCTTTTTAAGAGTGCAAAGATAGAAATTAGCGGTCAGAATTAAGAAGTTGCAGATCCTACTTTTTTCACAAAAGTCTGGAAACAGAAATCGTAGGCGTGTTTCTCGTCTTTGTCTATGCAGGTTTCCGAGGTTTTCTCCCAGATTTTAAGGTCGATTTTCGGGAAGAAGATATCGGCGTTAATTTCAGCCTTTACAAGCGTAACTTCCAGTTTGTCAGCCAGGTCTATGGTCTGTTCGTAAATGTTTCCGCCACCGATGACGAAGACGTTTTCATCAATTTTTTTAGCAAATTTCAAGGCTTCTTTCAAGCTTCCTACAATTAAGACACCTTCCGCAAACCAGTCTTTTTTTCGCGAAACCACAATATTCGTGCGGTTTGGCAGAGGCCGTCCGATGCTTTCGTAGGTTTTTCTACCCATGATGATGGGGTGGCCGGTGGTGATTTCTTTAAAATGTTTGAGATCCTGTGGTAAATGCCAAAGAAGCTGATTATCAGCACCTATCTCATTCTTAAGTCCCATTGCCACTACGATTGTGATCATTTATATTGAATTTTTACAAATTTAGGACTTAATTTGTATATTTGATTACCGAATTTTAATCTGAAAAAATATAAACTATGAAAAATAGAGGATGTATGAGCGCCGGAACCATCGGAATTGCGCTTCTTGTAATTGCGGCAATTTTGTTCTTCTGGGGCAAAAACGGCTACAACACCTTCACCACAAAGGAACAGAATGTGAACACAAAATGGTCGAACGTTGAAACCGTTTACCAAAAACGCGCAAACCTGATTCCTAACCTCGAAAGAACCGTTAAATCCTATTCCCAGTTTGAGCAGGAAACTTTAACAAATGTTGTTGAAGCGCGTTCAAAAGCCACTTCAATAAACGTCGATCCAACCAATATGACTGAGGCTGACATAGCAAAATTCCAGGCGGCACAGGGAGAACTTACCGGCGCGTTAAGCCGTTTGATGGCTGTGGTAGAAAGCTATCCGAACCTTAAAGCGGATCAGCAGTACCTGAATTTCCAGCGTGAATATACAGCGATTGAAAACAGCATCCGAAGCGAAACCGTATATTTTAACGAAGCCGCTCAGGATTATAACACTTCGATCAAAACATTCCCGAATAACATACTGGCCAACTTCACCAACTTCAAAGAAAAACCGTATTTTAAAGCAGCCGTGGGTGCTGAAAACGCGCCTGAGGTTTTCACCAACTAGATGAGTAATTTCCTTACAGAATACCAAATGGCTTCCCTCGTGGAAGCCATTCAGTCAGCCGAAGACCATTCTACCGGAGAGATCAGGGTGCATATCGATTCCAATTCTGAAGGTAATAATGCAGAAATTGCGTTTGGTGTATTTAAAGCACTTTGCCAGAATAAAACGGCGGAGCGCAATGCGGTGCTGTTTCATATCAATTTCGAGCAGCATTATTTAACCATTATCGGCGATGAAGGTATTCATGCAAAGGTTCATCAGAGTTTCTGGGATCAGATTCACGATGAAGTAACCGCCGAATTTGCGAAAGGAAACTATCATGAAGGATTGAGAAACGCCATCCTCAAAACCGGTTTCGAACTTAAAAAACATTTCCCTGTTTCGGGAGAAAATCCGAATGAACTGTCGAATGAGATTACCTTCTCTTAAAAATTTTCTTGCTTTCCTGTTTCTCGGACTGAACATTTTTGTTTTCGCCCAACTTGTTCCTGCAAGACCCGCTAAAATATTCCCGGTAACCGATGAGGTTGGTTTATTAACGGCAACTGAGCGTGAGCAAATCAACAGCAAACTGATTAAATTTCACGATTCTACCTCTACCCAGATCGCCGTAATTATCGTCCCGACCACAAAAGGAGAGGATATAAATTATCTCGCCACGATGTATGGCGAAAAATGGGGCATCGGGGAAAAAGAACAGGACAACGGCATCGTTTTTCTGATCGCGACTGAAGACCGCAAGTTTTCGATCCAGCAGGGTCGCGGCGTCGAGCGGTATCTCACCGCATCGGTGACAGGACAAATCCTCGATTATCTCGTAACGCCCAGCTTTAAGCAGGGACTTTATTACGAAGGAATCAACCGCGGAACCACGGCTTTAATGGAGGTTGTTGAAGGTAAATTCAAACCCATTGCCAAGACAAATTCCAAAGGCGGGGTGAGTCCGTTCAAAATTGTACTCATCGCGTTTTTCATTTTTATGATTCTGAGCGTGTTGTTCAAAAACAAAGGTGGCGGCGGCCGAAATGATGATGACGACGACGTAATTCTTTCGAGGCGCGGTCGCAGATCGTATCCCGGAGGATTTTTTCCTTTCCCTGGAAGTTTTGGTGGCGGCGGTTTTGGTGGCGGTGGCGGCTTCGGCGGTGGCAGCGGTGGATTCGGTGGTTTTGGTGGCGGCGGTAGTTTTGGCGGCGGCGGAGCTTCCGGAGGTTGGTAAAACAGGTAAAGCAGGTCGCGACCGTATTCTTAACCAATAAAAAATCAGCCGGGTATTACCGGCTGATTTTTTTTGATAAATTTTTATTGAATGGAAATGCTGCCCCCGCTGTTCTGCTGCTGACTTACAATATTCAGATTGCCTTTTTTTGCTACTGAAATGTCTCCCGATGAACTGGCCGACGCGTTGAGTTGGTTTTTTACGCCTGCGCTTACACTTCCGCTGCTCGATGCTTTGATCACTGCGTCATCTGCCACAAGATTTTTTGCATTGAGCGTTCCGGAGGAAGAGGCGTGAAGTTCTGCATTTTTTGCTTTTCCGGAAATGGTGATATCACCAGATGATGACACCTGAGATTCCAGATTTACTGCCCAGATTTCCCCGGAAAAATCTCCTGAACTCGATACGTCAATTGACAGGTCATTGGTTTCCAGATTTCCTGAAATGCTCGCCGAACTTGAAACTTCCACGTCGGTTTTATCCTGTGTAAATTTATCTTTTACTACAATTTTTGCGGAAGAGGTGGCTTCAAGTTTAGAGAAATCTTTCACGAAGATTTTTGCGGCTACATTTCTGGCGGAAATATTAAAATTAGGTTTAAAGTGAATGTACACTTCACCACGGTCGTTATCTACCAATATGTCGTCGATGATATCCTCGGGTGCGGTAATCACTACTTTTTCAATGTCGGATTTCACAATTTCTGCGCGGATAGACTGCGCTACTTTAATCTCATCAATGTTCATCACGAACTGCTTGGTCTTAATGGTTCCCTTGCCTTCCTTCGCAACTAAACTACTCGGGAAAACATTTTCGGATTTGAGGTTGCACGAAAGCAACAGAGCGGCAGCAGCGCTGCTGAGGATTAGGGTTTTCATGGTTGGTTTTATTTTAGCTAAATTTAATACCTTTACCTTAACTAACAGTTCAAAAATGAAAAATATTACCTCTGCTTTATTAATTTCCTCATTGGTGATGAATACAGCCTGTACTACAATGAAAAATACCGAGACCTCTACCACAGAAATCCCTGCTCCGGACGCCAGCTTATCTTCCAATCCTTTTATGAAGAAAAGTACGCTACAGTATCAGGCACCTGAGTTCGATAAAATCCGCGACGAGCATTTTAAACCCGCTTTCGATTACGGAATGAAAGTGCAACTCGCCGAACTTGATCAGATCGCCAACAACAGTGCGGCGCCTACGTTCGAAAACACCATTCTCGCCCTTGAAAACAGCGGTGAAATCCTTAAACGGGCGCAACTTGTATTCTATAATTTAACAGGTTCAAATACCAATCCTGCGTTGCAGAAACTTGAAGAAGAATATGCACCGGTATTTTCGGGCTTGAGCGATAAAATATTACTCAACGAAAAACTGTACGCAAGAATCAACGCGATTAACACTGCCGGTTTAGGCGCAGAAGAAAAGCGCGTGGTGGAACTTTATAAAACCAATTTCGAGATTGCAGGCGCTAATCTGTCGCCTGAAAATAAAGAAAAGGTAAAAAAAATCAATGAAGAACTCGCAACACTTTCAACCCAGTTCACCAGCAAACTTCTCGATGCACGGAAGAATGGAGCAGTTGTGATTTCTGATGTAAAAGAACTCGACGGACTCTCACAGGACGAGATTGCCGCGGCCGCAGCGGATGCCAAAGCCGCAGGCCATGAAGGCAAATATCTGCTTACACTTTTAAATACTACGCAACAGCCGCTTCTTCAGAATTTGAAAAACCGTGCGACGCGCGAAAAACTCTTCAAAGCATCGTGGTATCGCGCCGAGAAAGGCAACGCAGATGACACACGTAGCATTTTGGAACGTCAGGCAAGACTCAGACTTCAGAAGGCACAGCTCTCGGGCAAAAAATCTTTCGCTGAATGGAAGCTGCAGGACCAAATGGCAAAAACGCCCGAAAAAGCGCTCGATCTTTTGGCGCAGCTCGCAACGCCAGCAGTTGCGACAGCTAAGCGTGAAAGTAACGAAATACAGGCGTTGATCGATAAGCAGAAAGGTGGCTTCACCGTGGAGCCCTGGGACTGGAATTATTATTCAGAGCAGGTTCGGAAAGCTAAATACGACCTCGACGAAAATGAAATAAAACCTTATTTTGAAGTATCCACCGTGCTTGAAAAAGGAGTTTTCTTTGCGGCTGAAAAATTCTACGGCATCACTTTCAAAGAAAGAAAAGACCTGCCTGTTTATCATCCTGATGTTGTTGCGTACGAAGTTTTCGATAACGATGGAAAATCCATGGCGCTTTATTATTTAGATTTCTACACCCGAAGCAACAAAAATGGCGGTGCATGGATGAGCAACTTTGTGGAGCAGTCGCATCTGTTGGGCCAGAAACCTGTTATTGTGAATGTATTTAATTATCAGAAACCCGCCGAAGGAAAACCGTCATTGATTTCCTACGATGATGTTTCCACGATGTTTCATGAGTTCGGGCATACTTTACACGGCCTGTTTGCAGACCAGAAATACGTTTTGATTTCTGGAACGAATACTCCGCGTGATTTCGTAGAATTCCCGTCGCAGATTAATGAATTTTTCGCGCTTGAACCCTCAGTTTTAAAGAATTATGCGCTGCATTATGAGACAAAAAAGCCGATGCCGCAGGCGCTGGTTGAAAAAATAAAGAAAGCCGCGTCATTTAATCAGGGATATTCTACGACAGAACTGGTTTCTGCGGCTACGATTGATATGAGCTGGCATTCGGTAACGGATGAATCTCAGTTTAAACCTACGCTTGAGTTTGAAAAAGATGCTTTGGCGAAATTTGGTTTTAATCTGAAGCAGGTTCCGCCAAGATACCATTCTCCGTATTTCGCGCACATTTGGGGCGGCGGTTATTCGGCCGGATACTACGCGTATATGTGGAGCGATTTGCTGAACGCTGATGCGTGGGACTGGATCTCAACTAACGGCGGGATGACCAGAGCTAACGGCGACCGTTTCAGAAAACATATTCTTTCGGTGGGAAATTCTGTTGATCTTAATCAGGCTTACAGAGATTTCACGGGAAGAACGCCGGACATCAAGCCACTTCTGATTAATAAAGGTTTTATCAGCAAATAAATTAAGCTGAACCGAATTTTTAAAGCCGCAGAATTATTTCTGCGGTTTTTTTGTGGTCGGAAGAAGCGGGAATGATTTTTTAGCCCGGATCGCAGCGTAAATCCTTTTTTGGTGGCTGAGGCTCCCGAAGCCACCAGAAAAGATTGCAGCGCAGAGCCGGTACGCCTTTCGGAGAATGCGGGCTGGTGTTGCTCCTAAAAAATGTTTAAATTTGTAAAAATTCAAGAAAATGCCAAAAATTTCGAACCGCGCACAGCACATGCCCGCGTCACCCGTAAGAAAACTGGTTCCGTATGCATTGCGCGCAAAACAAAAAGGAATAAAAGTATATCATCTAAATATTGGTCAGCCTGATATTGAAACGCCTGAAACGGCCATAAATGCGATAAAAAACATTGATCTGAAAGTGTTGGAATATGCGCTTTCCGAAGGGAACATTGAGTACCGCACCGCGCTTAAAGATTATTATCATTCGTTAGGCTTCAAGGATCTTACTACAGATAACTTCATTGTAACAAACGGCGGTTCTGAGGCACTTAACTTTGCGATTTCTACGTTGTGCGACGATGGCGATGAAGTAATTATTCCTGAGCCTTATTACGCCAACTACAACGGTTTTACAAACACCTTCAACGTAAAAGTTGTTGCGGTGCCTTCTACCATCGATACAGGGTTTGCGCTTCCGCCGGTTGAAGAGTTTGAGAAGAAAATCACGGATAAAACGCGTGCAATTATCATATGCAACCCCGGGAATCCGAGCGGTTACCTTTACACGCGCGAAGAATTGCAGAAACTGTCTGAAATTGCGCTGAAGCACGATATCGTAGTGATTTCTGACGAAGTGTATCGAGAATATGTGTACGATGGGCAGCAGCAGGTTTCGATGTTTGAATTTCCTGAACTGGCCGAAAACTGTATCATCATCGATTCGGAATCGAAAAGATATTCAATGTGTGGCGCACGCATTGGCTGCCTGATTACGCGTTCGAAAAAAATACATGACGCGGCCATGCTTTTTGCGCAGGCCCGCCTCAGTCCCGTTCTGTTAGGCCAAATCGCCGCTACGGCAGCACACAGAAACGACACAGCGTACATCCTGAAAGTACGTGAAGAATATACGCAACGCAGAAATCTTCTTGTAGAACTTCTGAACGCGATTCCTGGTGTTGTATGTCCGAAGCCCAAAGGCGCATTTTACTGTGTTGCCGAACTTCCGGTGGAAGATTCAGATGAGTTTGCACAATGGATGCTCGAGAGCTACTCGCACAACAACGAAACTGTGATGGTGGCGCCGATGAGTGGTTTCTACAGCGACCCGAAGCTCGGCAAAAAGCAGGTGCGCATCGCCTATGTGCTTAAGGAAGCCGATTTGCGCAGAAGTGTGGAGTTGCTTAACGATGCGCTTCAGAAGTACAAATCCGGAGCTGTTATATTGTAAAAAGTAATTATTTTTTTGGCGCCTTTTTCCGTCTTCCGTTCCCAATCTTTCTGCGCGTCGTTCCTCCTTGCAGAAAGGATTTCCACTCAAGCCGGGGCGCGGGGATATCTATTGTAAGGCAGTTCTGTTATAATTAATAAAACATTCGCTTTGTCAAAGTATAAATCAGCTTTGACAAAGTTTTTTTTAAACTCTTCCATCAGATGAAAATTCATCAAAATTTTTCATTAAAAAACCACAACACTTTTGGTGTGGACGTTACCGCGCGGTGTTTTGTGGAGGTTTCTTCTGTCGGAGATTTAACCGAAGCACTGAATTACGCTAAAAACCATTCCCTAACTACATTATTTCTTGGTGGCGGCAGCAATATTCTGTTCACTCAGGATTTTGACGGCATGGTGATTCAGCTTAATTTAAAAGGTATTTCGGAGGAAAGCACAAGTGAAAATGAAGTTTTTGTAACCGCCAAAGCCGGCGAGAACTGGCATGAATTCGTGCAGTTCTGTCTGAGCAAAAATTACGGCGGACTGGAGAATCTGTCGCTGATTCCGGGTAATGTGGGCACGTCACCAATGCAGAACATCGGCGCGTACGGCACCGAGATTAAAGATGTTTTCGGAAACTGTAAAGTTCTGAACCTGGATACTTTGGAAGTTGAAATTTTCAACGCTCAACAGTGCCGGTTCGGTTACCGTGAATCGTTTTTTAAAAAAGAAGGCAAAGGAAAGTATGTGATTTTGGAAGTCGCTTTTAAACTTACGCGAAAAAACCATCAGATCCGTACAGAATACGGCGCGATACAGGCAGAACTCGAAAAACTGAATCTGACAAACCCAACTGTTCAGGATGTTTCGATGGCTGTAATCAACATCCGGCAGAGCAAACTCCCGGATCCGAAAGTTGTTGGAAATGCCGGAAGTTTCTTTAAAAATCCAACCATTCCGTTAGCGCAGTTTGAGGAACTTCACGTGAAATTTCCATTAGCGCCCGGTTATCCGAACGGAGATGTGGTGAAAGTGCCGGCGGGCTGGCTCATTGAGCAATGCGGCTGGAAAGGCAGGCAGATCGGTAATGTGGCCTCGCACCCGCTGCAGGCGCTGGTGATTGTAAACGCGACGGGAAAAGCGACGGGTAAAGAAATCTTCGGATTTTCGTCAATGATCATTGATTCTGTTGAAGAAAGGTTCGGAATTGAGCTGGAGCGCGAGGTGAACGTAATTTAAGATTAAACTGCTGCGTAATGCGGGCACGCGCGGTGTGCGAATTAGGTCTAAAGAGAAATTCTAAATATTTAATTCATAAATATTTGCCTAGCTGAATTTTTCTTCGTTATTTTGCACTCTCAAATATTTAGTAGTAAAAAAGAACATCGAGATATGTCAAGAATTTGCCAAATAACAGGAAAGCGTGCCATGGTTGGAAACAATGTTTCTCACGCTAATAACAAAACGAAGCGCCGTTTTGAAATTAATTTATTGGAGAAGAAATTTTACCTTCCGGAGCAAGAGAAATCGGTTACTTTAAAAGTTTCAGCACACGGATTGAGAATCATCAACAAAGTTGGTATCGAAGAAGCGATTGAAGCAGCAATAAGAAACGGATTTATAAAAAAAGATAAGTAATGGCCAAAAAAGGTAACAGAGTACAGGTAATTCTGGAGTGCACAGAGCACAAAGAAACCGGTGTAGCAGGAATGTCTAGATACATTACGACCAAAAATAAAAAGAACACTACCGAGAGATTGGAGCTTAAAAAATTCAATCCTGTTCTGAAGAAATACACCCTTCACAAAGAGATTAAGTAATTTTTTAAAAGGATAAAAAATGGCAAAGAAAGTAGTAGCATCCCTTCAGGGGGGCGCAGGTTCTAAGAAAATGACTAAAGTAGTGAAAATGGTGAAGTCTCCTAAATCAGGTGCTTACGTTTTCGATGAGAAAGTAATGAATGCTGACGAAGTAGAGGCTTATTTGAAAAAATAATCCATCCGCTCCGGCTTATGATATACAAAACTATCCAAATTTCTGGGTGGTTTTTTTTGTTATATTTGCTGCCATATAAATAAAATTCGAAAAAAACTGAGACTGAAAGATGAGCTGGATAAAAAATATCTTTAAAAAGGAAGAAAAGGAAACTTTAGACAAAGGCCTGGAAAAATCGAGTCAGGGTTTTTTCGAGAAAATTTCAAAAGCGGTTGTAGGTAAATCAAAGGTTGATGAAGAGGTTCTTGATGATCTCGAAGAGGTGCTTATTGCCTCTGATGTTGGCGCGGCCACAACCATCAAAATAATCCAGAGAATTGAAGACCGCGTCGCCAGAGACAAATTTGTGGGTACCGACGAACTCGACAGGATCTTACGCGAAGAGATTTCCGGCCTTCTTCTTGAAAATCCACATGCTTCCACCGGAAATATCGACGAGACTAAGAAACCCTACGTAATAATGGTAGTAGGTGTAAACGGCGTTGGCAAAACTACCACGATCGGTAAGCTCGCTAACCAGTTTAAATCCGAAGGTAAAAGTGTGGTTTTAGGTGCAGCGGATACATTTCGCGCGGCAGCTGTGGAGCAGCTTGTGATCTGGAGTGAAAGGGTAGGCGTACCGATTGTGAAGCAGCAAATGGGTTCGGATCCCGCATCTGTAGCCTTCGATACCGTGCAAAGTGGCGTGGCAAATAATGCTGATGTGGTGATTATTGATACCGCCGGAAGATTGCACAATAAGGTAAATTTAATGAATGAGCTTACCAAAATAAAAAGGGTAATGCAGAAAGTGATTCCCGATGCGCCTCATGAGATACTTTTAGTGCTCGATGGCTCTACAGGTCAAAATGCTTTTGAGCAGGCAAAACATTTTACTACGGCGACGGATGTAAATGCACTGGCGATCACGAAGTTAGACGGCACTGCAAAAGGCGGCGTCGTTATTGGGATCTCGGATCAGTTTCAGATTCCGGTGAAATATATCGGCGTCGGCGAAAAAATAAACGACCTTCAGTTATTTAATGGAACAGAATTTGTTGACTCTTTTTTTAGAAAGCGGATTTAGTAACTCTTCATCTGCTTGATAAACTAGAAAAAATAAACCTTTTATTAACATTAAAATTTTAAAACTATGGGTATTTTAACTTGGATCATTTTTGGTCTTATCGCAGGTGCAATCGCTAAATTCCTTATGCCAGGAAATCAGGGTATGGGTTGGGTGCTAACAATCATTCTGGGTATCGTAGGTGCGTTCGTTGGTGGATGGATCGGTACAATGCTAGGATGGGGTACAGTAAACGACTTCGACATTAAAAGTATGTTTCTTGCAGTTCTAGGTGCTTTGCTTGTCCTCTGGATTTACGGCATGGCTACGAGAGGAAGAGCGTAACTTATAATAAATAAAATAAAATCCCGGACTGAAATTTTCAGTCCGGGATTTTTTTATGGGCATTTTTCTTTACAGATTAATTTTAAACGGCATCTCCATCATCACGCCGCCCTGAAATTTAGGGTTTGTAAACTGTTCGTAAATCATGAATTTTTCCTGTCCTAATTTACTCTTCAATAATTTAGTTGTTAGCTGTTCCTGATCCATGTCCTTAAACAGTTGCTCGAACTGACTCACTTTTTTCGGGTATGAAGCCACATTGTAATCCTTCAGTTTTGCCTGTTGAGCAGCGAATTTCACCGCGTCGTTCAAGTTGCCGATTTCATCCACCAGACCGATCTGTTTTGCCCGGATTCCGCTCCAAACCCTTCCGCCACCAATTTCGTCGATCTGCGCAAAAGATCTGTTTCGGTTTTGCGTAACGAAATGAACAAACCTTTTGTACGTCATCTCCACGCTTTTCTGCATCACAGCAGCGCCGCCCGGCGTGATACCATTAATTGTAGAAAACATGTTGGAGTTGGCATTAGTGTTTACCGAGTGCGCGCTAAGTCCGTTTTTGTTCGCTATCTCCTTGAAGTATGGGAATACACCGAACACGCCGATTGAGCCAGTAAGTGTATTTGGCTCCGCGTAAATCCTATCGGCCGCCATCGCAATGTAGTAGCCACCAGAAGCCGCGTAATCTCCGAACGAAACAATCAGCGGTTTCTTTGCTTTTAACTGCTGCAGTTCAAACAGAATTTCATCAGAAGCATTCGCACTGCCGCCCGGCGAGTTGATGCGTAAGACAACACCTTTTACTTTTTCGTTTTTGGTGAGTTTTTTTATTTCTTTAATTAGGTCCTCAGAATAAATCCCGTCGATGCCTTCACCACTGTAAATAGCACCCGACGCGTATAACACAGCAATCTGATTATCTTTTTTAATATTATCTTCCTTGTACGAACCGATGTATTTGTTGAAGGAGATATTATTCAGCTTGTCTTTTTCTTTTAAGTTCAGTTTAGTTTTAAGCAGATTATCGTATTCCGATTTCTGAATCAGCTTATCTGCTAATTTGTGGCTAAGGCTCAGGTCCGGAATTGCTCCGTAAAGACTGTCGACCGCAGTGCGGAACTGGGCGGTATCCATTTTGCGGGATGAAGCTATATTCCGGGCGGTGGGCATCCATAGATCGGTCAGCAGCGTAGATAACTGTTCCTTGTTTTCGGGCGACATATCATCGCGCAGAAAGGGTTCTACAGCGGATTTATATTTCCCGTGACGGATGACTTCAATGCCAATCCCAAATTTTTCGGCAAAACTTTTAAGGTAAAGCACCTCAGTAGAAAGACCTTTCAGGTCAATTCCTCCTGCCGGATTCAGATAGTAACGGTCTGCCACCGAACCAAGATAATATGCAGACTGAGAAACCGTATTTCCGTATGCATAAACAAATTTGCCGCTTTTGCGGAAGTTCTGCAGCGCTGTGCGTATGTTATCAATTTGGGTCATGCCTGCTGAGAGGCCGTCGGTTTCGATACTTATGCCTTTAATCTTGTCATCAGTTTCAGCTTTTTGTATCGCTTCTACCATGTCATAGACCATAATGTTATTTTGTTTTTCTGCGAAGTCGAAAATTTTGTCGCTGTCTTCCAGAGGACTATCGATAATATTTGTTTTAAAGTCCAGTGTAAGCACAGAATTGTTGGGTATGGCAGATTTATTGCTGTCGGTGATAGCGCTATAAGCAACCATCAGTATTACGAACATAATAAAGAACCCTCCTAATAATAAAATTGCAACCAGATTCGCTAACACATTTTTTAGGAAACCTTTCATAATTTTTAGAGTATAATTTATTAGATATGTCGCAACACAACGTCACTTTGTTACTAGGAAGCAATATTGGTTCACCTGAACTTAATATTGCAGAAGCGGTAACCAGAATTGGACGTGAAGTGGGAGTTGTGGAAGCGCAAAGCACACCTATGCACACCGAACCGGTTGAATTTGTGACTAATAATAATTTTTGTAATATTGCATTACGTATAAAAACGGGTCTATCCCCAATTTCGCTTCTCAATCGCATCAAAAAGATTGAAGTAGAAATGGGTAGAGCAGAAGATTCATTGATAACAAAGAAGTATGAGGACCGGATAATTGATATAGATGTGGTGCTGTACGGAGATATAAAATTTTTATCTGCACGTCTGCAGATTCCTCATCAAAAACATTTGTATGAAAGGAAATTCTCCCGCGAGCTGCTGTCGGATTTAAGCAACACATTAAAAACACAAATATGAAATTAGGTTTACTTTTCGCTTTGATTCTGCCCGTTGCCTCCTTTGCGCAAGACGCGCCTGTGGTAACAGGGTCTACAGATTACCCGAACACTTACTCAAGCGGTTCAGCAGATGTTTCAAACTTCGACAATTCCGCAAGAAGGTTTAATGACTGGTCAATCTCCGTTGGTGGAGGAACAGCATTAATGTTAAAATCCGACTTAACCTCCTTTTATGGAGATGAAATTAATTGGGGTTGGAATGCATATGCAAGTATCGACAAGCAGATCTCTCACACATTCGGTTTAAGTTTACAATACCAAATGGGGGAATCTCGCCAGCGTGGCCAGTTGCCCGGAGCCGCCGGCGTAGCAGCAGGTGTAGCCGAGGCTACTACAGAATATCAGCAGATTTCAGTTCTGGGTGATATCAATTTTTCTAATTTACTCAGAAGAACAGATAATCATTCGCCGTTCCGCTGGGCGCTGCACGGTTATGCGGGTTTAGGAGCACAGGGATATGAAACTCTGCTGCTAGACAATAATCTTTCAAGATATGCACCCAATACTTTTCCGATTGCAGTAGATCAGAAATTAAGTTTTGCGTCATTTTTCTTTCAAACCGGCTTAGGACTTAAATATAATGCATCAAAGCTGATCGACGTTGAGTTAAGGACCATGTACATCATGAGTGGTGATGAAGAATTCGATGGCGGTGGCGATTTAAGAGATACCGGCAGGCCATCCATTAATTATAATTTGATCAACCCTGGATACAGCGATGATATGCTGACTGTAAATCTGGGATTATCATTTAAACTGGGAAAACACGATTCTCATTTAGCATGGCACGATCCTCTGCAGGAAGTGTATTACCGTACCGAATTGCTCGAGAATGCGCCTGATGACCTGGTTGTCTGCGTGAAAGGTGATAATGATAACGATGCTGTTTGCGACGATTGGGACAGACAACTCGATACTCCGACAGGAGCACGAGTAGATGGCGCGGGTGTAGCATTAGATATGGATTTAGATGGCGTAATTGATCTTTACGACCAATGCGTGACAGTACCGGGAGCCGCAGACAACAATGGATGTCCGGCAGGCACACGAAGCTCGTCTAATCCTTAAAATAAAAATTAAAATATTAACTATAAATAAATAAATTATGAAACTAACTCTAGCAAGTCTTGCATTGGCTATAGCGTTGCCGGCAAGCATGTTCGCACAGGATTCTATCGCGGTATCAACAGATGGATACCCTAACACGTACAGCTCAGGCTCGGCCAATGTAGCTCCGTTCACGCAGGATTCCAAGAGATTTAATGATTGGGCAATCTCTGTAGGAGCAGGTGTACCAATGCTCTATGGCGCAGATTTATCGTCTATCAACAACGGTAACGGAAAGAACCTTTTTGGATACTCAGCTTATCTGAGTGTTGATAAAGCCATCACCCATGCTTTTGGTCTGAAACTTCAGTACGATCGTGGTGAAACGAGACAGGGATGGTTTAACACCAAAACTGATGATGCGTCAGGCACTGGTTATCAGGATGTTGGTGCAAGAACCCAGTATGATGCTGTTTCAGTTTTGGGAGATCTAAATTTCTCTAACCTTTTGAGACGTGTTGACAACAAATCGCCATACAGATGGGCACTTCACGGTTATGCAGGTATCGGTTCAATTGGCTACAGAGCTTATGTTGAAGATGCAGCAGGACAAAGATTGGTAACAGAAGTTAAGCCTTCATTAGATAAATGGTCTTTATTTGGCCAGGCTGGTGCAGGATTAAAGTATAAAGTTAACAGACGTATAGATCTTGAAGGTAGATTGATGTATGTAGTAACCACTGACGATTCATTTGATGGCGGCGCGGGACAATACAATGCCAGAGAAGAGCAGGTTTCTGATAACTTCATGAATGCTACTTTAGGTCTTTCCCTGAAACTTGGTAAACACGAATCTCACCTGATGTGGCATGATCCTTTGCAGGAAATCTATTACAAACTTGATGTTTTGGCTGATAAAAACCAGGATGTAGAAGTTTGTAAAAAAGGTGATGCAGATAACGACGGAGTTTGTGACGATTGGGACAGACAGCTTGATACACCAGCCGGTGCAAGAGTTGACGGTGCAGGTGTAGCATTGGATACAGACCTTGATGGAGTAATCGATCTTTATGACAAATGTGTAACTGTTCCGGGACCTGTTGAAAACAACGGTTGCCCTACAGGAACTACGGTTACAGATAACACGAGAACACTGGAAGGTATTGAGTTCGATTTCGATTCAGACAGAATCCTTCCATCTAACACTCCGATTCTTAACAATGCTGTAAACTATATTAATACATCTAATGGTAACTATAGTGTAATCGGAGGTACAGACGCAAGCGGCTCGGAGGCTTATAACCAAGGGCTTTCTGAAAGAAGAGCAAATACTGTTAAAAATTATTTAATTCAAAACGGTGTTGAATCTGCTAAGCTTCAGTCAGTTGGAAGAGGTGAAAAGGAACTTAAATATCCAGAATGTAACCCAACTTCAAAATGCCCGGAATGGAAAAACAGAGCAAACCGAAGAGTTTACTTCGAAGCGAAATAATTCCTGATCCTATATAAGTATAAAGTCACGCACAGCGTGACTTTTTTTGTTTGGTGGGTTTTGTTTCAGTATTTTTACTCCATGATTTCTCCCCAGGATTTTCACGCACTGAAGTTCCAGACCCTGCAGCACTTTTGGGGTCACAGCACCTTCCGCGATTCACAGGAAGAAATCATCAATGCGGTAATTGCTGGTAAAGATACATTAGCTTTGCTGCCAACGGGCGGCGGAAAATCGTTGTGTTATCAACTTCCCGCGATTATTCTTGACGGCATCTGCCTTGTAATCTCTCCACTTTTAGCTTTGATGAAAGATCAGGTCTATCATTTGAAAAACAATGGTATTGAGGCTGAATATCTGTCGTCAGAACTTGATGAGTTCGATGCAGAAACCATATTTAACCGATGCAGAGAAGGCATTACCAAACTGCTTTATATTTCGCCGGAACGGCTTACGAACAGAATGTTTCTTCAGAACTTAGAAGTGATTAAGCTGTCGTTTATCGCGGTGGATGAGGCACACTGCATTTCGGAGTGGGGCCAGGATTTCAGGCCGAGTTACCAAAACATTAAACCCTTCCGCGAGCAGTTCAGAAACATCCCGTGTATGGCACTTACAGCCACGGCTACTCCAAAAGTGCTGCACGAAATTCAACTTAAACTCAATTTAAAGGAACCCGAAATATTCCAAAAAAGTTTCCGGCGCACCAATATTAAGATAGTCTCAGATAATATTTCCGATAAATATCAGCGGCTGTTGGATCTGATGAAGTACAACAGTTCGTGTGGTATCGTTTATGTGAGGACCCGCAAAGAGAGTGAGGAACTGGTGAAATTTCTGCAGCGCAACAAAATTCCGAACGTAGATTTTTTTCATGCAGGATTGCCCGTAAAAGAAAAAAACGCCAAACAGAACCTGTGGATCAACAGCCAAAATAACGTCCTGATTTCTACCAACGCTTTCGGAATGGGCATCGATAAAGATAATGTACGGTTCGTGATGCACTTTTCGCCGCCACAATCTCTCGAGAATTATTATCAGGAAATCGGACGTGCAGGCCGCGACGGTGGAGATTCATCAGCATTTTTGCTGTGGAACGAGCAGGAATTGGCCGATTTTGATCAAATCTTGCGTAATCAAACCCCGTCAAGGAACGAGTTTTACAATATTGTTTCGTACTTATATTCCGCATTTCAAATTGCTGAAAGCGAAATGCCCGAAAGTGTATTTCAGCTTCATCTGCAGCGGGTGCAGAATTTCACCAAGGTTTCAGCCGCGAAAATTAAAAACGTTCTCAATTTCCTGCATAATCAGGAGATTATTTTTCTCAACAGTTACCGTTCGCTATCATCGTTAACTTTAAAAATTTCACCTGAAGAACTCGATTTACTTTCGAAGAAAGATTCATATTTCATTGAGCTTTTATTACGTAATTATTCGGGACTTGCCACGCATAAAATCATGTTCAGTGAGCAGACGCTTGCCAACAAGATTCAGACAGAGGTGCAGATCATTAAAGACAGAATCCGCGATATGCAGCAGAAAAACTATGTTGAGTATATCGATGGAGCCCTGTGGAGCGTGAAATTTCTTCAACCACGCGATGAGCGCGCTAACAAAGGGAAATACTGGCATCTGTTTGAGCAGATCCAAAAAAATAAACTTCAGAAATGGGAGGAAATGAAATTTTTTGTGCAGGATAACGAATACTGCAAAATGAAGATGATCCTTTCTTATTTTGGCGAAAAAAACGCGAAAAACTGTGGCAAATGCTCTGTGTGCGACAAACAGCGCGAGAGTGTTTTTGGCCGCGACGTAAGTAGAGAAATCATCGAAATCTTAAAACAAAAACCTTCTAACGTGGAGGAAATAGCGGTAAAACTAAATTATTACGCGAAAGAAAGTATCCTCGAAAACCTCATACATCTGCTGGATTCGGGCAAAGTACAGATGCTTAATTTCCGCACCTACGCGTACCGGGACGAGGTTCCGGCCGCAAAATAATAATCAGAAGAAACATGAAATCATTAAAAATAGTATTTTTTGGTACGCCCGAATTTGCGAAAACCTCGCTTGCAGCCATCCATAATTCGCATCACGAAGTAGTAGGTGTGGTAACCGTAGCCGATAAGGCTAGTGGCCGCGGCCAGAAAATTCAGCAGTCACCGGTAAAAGTTTTTGCCACAGAAAACGATCTGCCGGTTTTTCAGCCCGAAAAATTAAAAGACCCGGAATTTTTAGATAGTATCAGGCAGTTGAATGCCGATATATTTGTTGTTGTCGCGTTCAGAATGATGCCAAAAATCTTGTTTGAAATGCCTGAAAAGGGCACTTTTAATCTTCATGCCTCGCTGCTTCCGGATTATCGCGGCGCCGCACCCATCAATTATGCCATTATCAACGGTGAGAAAAAGACGGGTGCCACCACCTTTTTTATCAACGAAAAGATCGATAAAGGAAATATTCTTCTACAGGACGAGATCGAAATCTTTCCGAACGAAAACGCAGGTGAACTGCATGACCGGCTGATGGAGATGGGCGCACAACTGGTCATAAAAACACTGGACGGTCTGGCAGAAAACAGCATCAACGAGATGCCTCAGCCTGAGGTGGCAAACCCCAAGAACGCTTTTAAAATATTTAAAGATGATTTGCGCATTAACTGGAAACAGGATGGTGCGAAAGTCCACAATTTTATTAGAGGAATGTCGCCCTATCCATGCGCATTTACAGTGCTGAAGATTGGCGAGGAACAGAAATCTTTAAAAATTTTCAAAGGAAAATTTGGTGAAGATGAACATTCAGAAACAGCCGGTTCGCTGAAGATTGATAAAAACACATTTAAGATTTTCACATCCGATGGCGCTTATTTCCCTGAAGAAATTCAGTTGGAGGGCAAAAAACGGATGAATGTGAAAGATTTCCTCAACGGATTCCGCGACTATGACCATATTTTGATGGCGGCTGAAGTTTAGTTCCTGTTTTTAAGCAAAACCCACCCGTGATAATTTACGGGAAGCTTCGTGTCCGGTTCAATCCAGGAGATATGATACCAGTAAGTGCCTGTAGGCAATGGGCGTCCGCTTAGTTTTCCGTCCCATACAAAGGTTTGATTTGCAGATTGATACACAGTTGTGCCGATTCGGTCAAAAATTTTGAGTTGTACGTTTTCTTTAATTCTAAGGTCGGAATAATCCATGAAATCGTTTTCGCCATCGCCGTTCGGCGTAATCACATTGATCAGATTAATGATGAGAAATTCCTTTTCTAGCGTTACGCATTTCTGGGCATCACGAACATAGGCTTTATGCAGTCCGCGCGGAATGTTTTTAAACACATTCGAAATCTGGAAACTGATGCCATCAAGCGAATATTCATAGGGCGCAACGCCGCCTGTAACATAGACTGTTGCGGTGTTTCCGGCGACTTCAATGTTATTGATTTGAGGCAAAACCGAAGGAGTAATTTTCACTGTCTGTCTGTAAATACACCCATTAAAACCTAACTCAACCCAATATCCTCCAACAGCAACATCGCTTATTTGTGACGTCGTTTCACCGGTACTCCACAGGTAAGAATCAAACTCAGATCCGGCATCCAAAGTGGTTAGCGCGTTGTTACAGATGATGACATCTGCTAAAACAGTAGACTTTTTAGGGAATTTCAGGTTTATAACTAAGGTTCCCACATTCGGGCATTGAGCTGAACTTTCGAAACGTACTCCGAAAGTTTTGGAGGCAGTCAAGGTTTGGTTTTCTGAAATGGGATTAAGATTATTTTGAGCATCCTGCACCGAATTATAAAATGTGACATTTACCTGAGCTGAATTTGTAAACTGCAACTGATAGTTTTGGAGGTTAACCGTGATATTTCCGTTAAGATCATTATCGCAAACGTCGTCCGAAACAGTATTGGCGAGCAGTGGAGTTTTGTTGCCGAACTTGAGCATGATTTCACCAAACTCCGGATTGCATCCAAAAGCGCTTTCTACCCTGACATAAATGGGTGTGTCCGCGATAAGCAGCCAGCCATTGGGCAGTTCAGTTCCGGGTGTTCCCGCCTGGGAATCTGTCTTCTCGAGGTAATATTTGGCGACGTAAGTAGCATTAAAGTTCGAAATAATCTGCGCATCCAGTGTGGAGAAATCTACAGGAATACTTCCGGATAAATTGTCGTCGCACAGAGTAAAAGTGCCGAAATTAATTGCCGGTTTTTCTTGAATTTCTATTTTAATCGATCCGGTTAAAATACAGCCACTTATATTTACTTCAACTTCGTAACTGCCATTACTCAATACCACACCCGGAACCGTAAGTGTTGCATTGGTCGCACCTGCGATCGGCGCACCGTTTTTAAACCATTGGTAAGATGTCGCGCCCGGTGTAGTAGCATCAAGAATTCTTGAACTTCCTTCGCAAACGGGGTTATTGGTTGCAATAAGCAGGTCGGGGCCCAAATCTTTTTTGCCGATAAAACTTCCGGCTTTTAGAAATACTGCTGAATCGTAACGGCCTGTCCGGTCCGAACCTGCAAGATGGTCTGCGATGACGAGTTTGATATGATATTTAACTCCGGGAACAATGTCGGTTGATGCAGTAAGCACTTTAGTCTGCCCATCAAAAGCGGTAGGGCTATTGCTTCCGTTGAAACTTCCGAAATATCCGGTATTTCTGGGGCAGTTGGGCGCGGTATTAATTGACAGCGAGGTAACCGGATCGAGAGTTCCGGGAACCAAAGCGATATTGGTATAAGCATCGGAGCTGCCGGTTTCTTTAAGCAGAAACGCAAATCCGTCGGAATAAGTGCAATTCGTGCGGCGGTATTCTTCGGAAAGAAAGAGATATTCGAAGCTGATGCCTGAGGTGTTGTTCGCTACAAAATCAAATTCAATAGAAGTTGAATTCAGGTAATTCCACACCGGTTCCTGCAGTGCAGTGGCTAAATCCGGATCACCGGGCCATTGATCGTCCTGATCATCCAGCAAAACATTATTAGGGCCGGGCGCGTTTCTCACAGCGCCTGTACTCAGAATTATCCCTTTGCTGATATCAAAAGGCAGTGTGCCTTTTTCGAAATATCCGTAGCTTGCCTCGCTGCCTCCCGCAGTCTGCCAACCTGATGTTGAAACATTCGATACCGTGATGCAGCCAGCGTTGCTGGTACCGATAAATACATCACGTACAAGCTGCTCTGCGGTATAAGTGGAGGTATCTACGCTGATGTATTGCTGGGCATTTGCGAAAATATGGAATAGGATGAAAAGCAGGGTAAAACTGCTGGAAGTTTTGGCTCTGGACATATATTTTTTCCGGGAGACAAAATTACTTCATATTTAGCGAAAAAAAAATCTCTTCCACGATTAATGGAAGAGATTAAAATTGTTATTTATTGCTGATTAAGCCAGGCTTACTCTTACAAAACCTACTACGGTAAGATCTGCATTTACAGATTTTACGTATTCTGCAACGGAAAGGCCACTGTCTTTAATGAAAGACTGGTGTACCAAAGTGTTGTCTTTGTAGAATTTCTGCATTTTCCCTTTAAGGATATTGTCGATGATGTTTGCAGGCTTACCTTCTTTGGTAAGGATTTCTCTTTCGATATCAAGTTCACGGTCAATAGTTTCCTGAGAAACTTTTGTTTCGTCCAGTGCAATAGGGTTCATTGCTGCAACCTGCATTGAAACAGATTTTGCAACCTCGTCGCCACCAGCAACATCAGCAGAAAGTGAAGTAATAGCCGCGATCTTGTTACCTGCGTGGATGTAAGCTCCTAAATAAGGACCTTCGATAGTTTCAAATGAACCGATCTCAATTTTTTCGCCGATAATCCCGGTCTGATCGATTAGTTTTTCAGCTACGGTAGTTCCGCTGTATTCTGCTGCTAAAAATTCTTCTTTAGTTTTGCCCACTGCCAGTTCTGCCAGTTCGTGTGCCAGTTTTACGAAATCTTCGTTCTTTGCTACGAAGTCGGTCTCGCAGTTCAGGGCGATGATGGTACCTTTAGTTTTGTCGGCGCTCACTTTGGCAATCACAGCTCCTTCGGTAGACTCCCGGTCAGCTCTGTTGGCGGCAACTTTCTGGCCTTTTTTTCTAAGGTTTTCAATTGCTTTGTCGAAATCTCCTTCGGCTTCAACCAATGCTTTTTTGCAGTCCATCATTCCTGCACCTGTAATGTTTCTTAATTTAGCTACGTCTGCAGCAACCGGTGTATACATAAATTTGTTTTTTATTAAAAATTTGTCCTACTTTTAGCTTAGTTTTTAAGCGTGGCAAAGATAATAAATTCCACGTAAACTAAAAAGAACATTTCGCCGTTATAGGTAAAATTTAAACTTCTAAAAACCACCTGATTAATGGAAAAATATTTTTACTTTCTGTTTTTTTTTATGTCGGTTTTGGCATGTGGACAGTCTAAATACACAGCTGCACAGGTCGAGCAAAGTACGGATCCAAAGGTTATTGCCAACTTCATAAAATATAACCCCAATCATCCTAAAACGCCTGAATTTAAACGGAAACTTTTCGCAGCCATCAACAATAACAAGCCGGCGGCCGCGAAAGCTACGGTAGCCAAACCTGTTGTGAAACCGATCAGTACAGAAAAGCTTAAAACTGCCATAAAAAAAGACGTAGCTCGCGACGGTTCCAATGATAAGAACAAGCGTACTGCAGAACTTCTGACGCATCTTTTCAACACAGATCCGAGCAGCAAAAATGCCTATGTACAGATCGTGAACAAATCAAAATGCAACCTGATTGTCAAGATCAGCGGGCGCAAATTCTACAACCTTGATGTTCCTGCCAGAAATCAAAACTATATTTTGGTGGATAAAGGCAATTATACGCTGACGACATCGGTTTGCGATGCGAAATATTCGTCGGCTAAAAACATCAATAAAGACATTGTGGTTACCCTGAATGCGCCTAAATAAGCTTCATTCGAATTCGTGAAAGTCTGCGGTTGCCTTTAAATACTGCTCAGAATAAACACGCGGCGCTTTTTCGGTAACGAAAATTTCTTCAGAAACACTAATATTTTTGTTAGAGCTGAATTCCAGAATGAGCCGTTTCGGTTCTACGTTCGCGTTGCCATAAACGGTAATCCGACGTAATAGGAAAAGTTTATTCTCCTCACAGGTTTTTTCGAAAGTTGGACCTGCCGGAAACGGGATAATCACACAAAATCTGCCTTCGGTTGCAAGTATTTCAGCGGTTTTGCTGATTAAAGTTTTAAATGAAAGTTCGCGCTGCTGTCTTGCGGTAGCATCTTTTTCCGATGGATTTGTTTCGAAATAGGGCGGATTTGAAATGATCAGATCGAATTTTTTTTGCGTACCAAATGTTTTGTAATCGCAATGCATTGCACGCATCCTGTGCCCAAAATGCGATTCCAAAAAATTTTTTGCCGCGAGTTCCGCTGCGACAGGATTCACATCAATCGCGGTTATATTGGAGGTCGGATTTCGTTGTGCAGTCATGAGTGCAACCAAACCGGTTCCCGTGCCGACTTCAAGAATATTTTTCGCGTCGCTGACATCTGCAAGCGCACCGAGCAACACTCCGTCTGTGCCCACACGAAACACTTCCTTGTGTTGCTGCACCGTGAATTTTTTAAAGCGGAAAGGCTTCATTCAGTATTCAGACGTTTGTAGGAAGATGAATGATGAAAGTTGTGCCTTTTCCCGTTTCCGACTCCACAGAAATATCGCCCCTGTAATCTTCGACCATTTTTCTTACCATCGTAAGGCCAAGTCCGGTGCCGCCGGTTTTAGACGTAAAATTAGGCTCGAAAATCCTGTCGAAAAGTTCCTCGGGAATTCCGGTGCCATTGTCCTGAACAGTAATGGTTACGCGTTTTTGGCGCTGCTCCACATCTACATTGATGGGGCTTTCCTGATCATCGCCACGTGCCTGCCTTGCATTAGCTACAAGATTTGTAATGATTCCTGAAAGATAATTTTTGTCCATTTCGACCATGATCGAAGTTTTATTGGAGTGGAAATAGATGCCCGGGTCACTGAACACGTTCAGGATATTCCTGATCTCCTTGTTGATATCGAACATTTCGTTGTTCTTTTCAGGCAGCTGCGCAAACTGCGAAAAAGCACTTGCAACGGTGGCCACAAGGTCAATCTGTTCGACCAGCGTCTTGCTGAGAGTTTTCACTTTGTTATGGATATCCGGATCTTCAGGGTTAAATTTTCTTTCGAAGTTCTGAATGGTAAGTTTCATCGGCGTGAGCGGATTCTTCACCTCGTGGGCAACCTGCTTGGCCATTTCGCGCCAGGCTTCCTCTTTTTCCCGGAAACTAAGCCGCTCTTTCTGCTCCTTAATCTGCAGAATCATCTTATTGTATGCCTTTACCAGCTGGTTAAGTTCATCATTCTGGTAATAACGGATGGGCTGAAGGTCTTTTTCGAACAGCGTAATTTTGTTTACCATATCCGAAAACCGGGTTACCGCCTTGGTGAGGTTGTTCGAGATAATCCAGCTGAGCCAAACAGCCAGCGCAATAATCAGCAGATTTACAATCAGGATATAATTGAGATATTTATTAAAGACGCTGAAATAAGAACTGTCGTTGTGGTAGTATGGAAAATAAACGATACCGATTGGCTGCAGCATGTTGTTTTTCAGGATTGTGTAAGAGGACGTAACGTTTGCGTCGATATTTTGGTCATAGGTCAGAAAATCCACTCGGCCATCTTTTTTAAGTACCGTATTCAGCACATCGATGGGTATCTTTTTTTGGGCAATGAGGTTGATGTCTTTGTTGGAGATTAAAAATTTGCCTGAAAGGTCGTAGATGATAATATCCTGGTTATTAATGTCGGCAATCTCGAAAATATCGTTTGTCAGGATTTTAGGCAGATCTTTAGAATCTACCTGAATATGGCTTACGGAATAATCCAGCGCAGACATCAGCGACTCCGATTTTTTTTGGAGATCTGTCTGGCTTTGCTGTACCGCGTTATTTCTTAAAATAAAATAGGAAAGGATAGAAGAGCTTACGATACTCAGCAGGCAAATCGTGAGGAATCCCCAGAAAACCTTGTTCCGTAAACTGTAACCTTTGTATTTAGAGAATGGCATTTTTTTTCATAAGTTTCGTTACGTATTTTCCGATGATATCGAATTCCAGATTTACCAAATCCCCAACTTTAATCTTCTTCATGTTCGTGAATTCCCATGTATAGGGGATAATTGCTACTGAAAATTCTCCCGGGTTACTTGCGGCTACTGTCAGGCTGATTCCGTTTACAGTGATTGAACCTTGCGGAACCGTCATAAAATCGGCTGTTTCATTGTGCCGAATCGTAACAAGAAAACTTCCGTCTCGATCTTCAATCCGTTCTACTGTTGCGGTTTGGTCTACGTGCCCCTGCACCATATGGCCGTCCAGTCTTCCATCCATCTTCAAACAACGTTCCAAATTAACTTCGGTACCGGCGGTCCAGCGGCCAAGATTGGTTTTCTGAAGCGTTTCGGCGACAGCGGTAACACGGTAGGTTTTATCTGATGTTTCTACCACAGTGAGGCAGCAGCCGTTGTGCGCCAAGCTTTGGTCTATTTTAAGCTCGTCCGTGAAAGGGCAGCTGAGGGTGAAATTGATATTTTCGCCGATAGTCTCAATTTTTTCGACAGTCGCGGTAGCTTCAATAATTCCGGTAAACATAGGAGGGTATTTTGCGTAAGATTTATAAAACTGAATATTTCCCGATAGTTATTTCTAAATTCCTAAATTTGTGAAATACTATTAATTTTTTCAAAGATAATTAAAAATGAGTTCCAGGCCCCATAAAGTGAGAGTAGGTATTTCGATTGGCGATTTCAACGGCATAGGCCCGGAGATCATCATGAAGACGCTGAAAGACAAGTCGATAACCGATTTTTTCACCCCTATAATTTTTGGGTCAGGCAAGCTTTTTACCTATCAGAAAAATATTTTCAAGCTGCAGATCAACTTCAATTATATTACTGAAGCTTTGCAGGCCCAGAGCGACAAAATCAATATGGTGAATCTCACCGCTGATAACGTAAATGTGGATCTTGGAAAACCTACTGAAGAATCCACGCGCATGGCAATCGAATCTCTTGAAGCGGCTACAGATGCTCTGGTGAGAGGTGATATTGATGTGCTGGTTACAGCGCCCATCAACAAAGATGAAATGATAAAGCACGGTTTTGCGCATGCAGGCCACACCGGTTATCTTGAGGAGAAATTCCAGAAAAAAGGGCTTATGTTTTTGGTGAGCGAGGGCCTGAAGGTGGCGGTTTCAACGCATCATATTCCTATTTCACAGGTGGCGGAAAATATTTCAAAAGAAAAAATCAAGAAACAGATTAAAATCCTCAATCAGTGTCTGATTGAAGATTTCCAGATCAGTCTGCCGAAAATCGCAGTGTTGGGGCTCAACCCGCATGCCGGCGACGGTGGTGTAATCGGGAACGAAGAAATTGAGATCATTCAGCCAGCAGTAAAAGATGTTTTTGATAACGGAATCCTTGCATTTGGAGCTTTTCCCGCAGACAGTTTTTTCCAGCCGAGCAAATACACAAAGTTCGATGCCGTTCTAGCGATGTACCACGATCAGGGACTGGCACCGTTTAAAACTTTGGCGTACGAAGAAGGCGTTAATTACACGGCCGGCCTTCCTTACATCAGAACATCACCGGATCATGGGGTGGCGTACGACATTGCCGGACAAAATCTTGCCGATGAGCAGAGTTTTTCCGAAGCAATCTTTATGGCGATCAAAATTTTTAAAAATCGTCAGGAGTATAACGATCTGATGGCAAACAGGATGAAGCCGCGGCGAAGTACCGTGGGAAGCGGGGTTGACGAGGATCTTCCGCGCGAAAACAGTCATTGAGAATATTCTTAAATATTTCAAAAATGATTTGTTAGTAAATTATTTGTAATATTAAAAAAATTGCATATTTTTGCACACTCAATTTATGGACAGGTTAAGAAACTACGACATCGTTTTTTCGGGACAGAAAAACGGTAAACACCAATTCCGGTTTGAGATAGATAAAGCGTTCTTTCAACTTTTCGATACTGAACAGGAATTTACAGAACCTGAAATTGTGGCTGATATCTTAATGGATAAACATACCACTTTTTTAGAACTCAACATTAAAACGGCAGGAACGGTTAATCTGGTTTGTGATATCACAACCGATACATTTAGCCATCCCGTTGAAAATGAGCTTAATGTTCTGGTGAAATTCGGTACTGAGTATGACGACAGCGAAGAAGATGTAATAACAATTCCTTCCTCCGATCATGCTTTCAACGTAGCCCAGCTTATTTACGAAAGTGTAATGCTGGCAATACCGATGAAGAAGATTTCGCCCAACATTTCCGATGAAGATCTGGAGATTTTAGATAAGTTCAGTCCGAAAGATGAAGTTGAAGAAGAGGAAACCGACCCGAGATGGGAGGCGCTGAAGAAATTAAAAGGAAAAAATTAAATAGTTTATTATGATGAGTTTGAGCAATCAAATCCTCATCGCTCATCAAACAAGATTATAAGAATATGGCACATCCAAAGAGAAGACAATCGTCCACAAGAAGAGATAAGAGAAGAACGCATTACAAAGCGGAAGTTCCGCAATTGGCTAAAGATGCAACTTCTGGTGAAATGCACCTTTACCACCGCGCACATTGGTTCGAAGGTAAAATGTACTACAGAGGTAAAGTAGTAATGGAGAAAACCACAGAAACAGAAGTAGAAAACTAGGATACCGTTTTCTAGAAAACTTTCAATTTTATACCGAAACCACTCAATTTTTTCAATTTTGAGTGGTTTTTCGTTGGTTTTTAATGATTTTTAGTATCTTTGGCATAACAATCAAACTCCCAAAAAATGGACATAAAAGACATCCAGAATCTTATTAAATTTGTTTCCAGAGCAGAAGTTTCTGAAGTAAAATACAAAACAAAAGATTTCGAAATCACTATTAAAACTCCACTCGGCGGCAACGAAGTAACTTACATGCAGCAGCCTGGGGTTTACCATTCAGCACCACAGCACGCTCCGGGTTCGGCACCCTCTGTACCCGCATCGCAAAATGCTCCGGCAGCAGCAGCAGAGCCTGCGGCTGAAGACAGTAATTTCATCACCATTAAATCCCCGATGATCGGTACTTTCTACAGAAAACCATCTCCGGATAAAGATGTCTTTGTAAACGTAGGCGACGAGGTTTCGGCCGGGAAAGTAGTATGTGTAATCGAAGCGATGAAGCTTTTCAACCAGATAGAATCAGAAATTTCAGGTAAAATCGTGAAGATTCTTGTGGATGATGCAACTCCGGTAGAGTACGACCAACCTTTGTTCTTAGTAGATCCGTCTTAAGAAATTTTAAATTAGAGATTAAGATTTTAAATGGAGCTCATTTAAAATAATTTAAAATTCAGAATTCAAAATTTAAAATTTCAAGTACGATGTTCAAAAAAATATTGATTGCCAACAGAGGCGAGATAGCCATGCGGATTCTTCGCACCTGCAAAGAAATGGGCATAAAGACCGTCGCCGTATATTCCACCGCAGATAAAGACAGTCTGCACGTGAGATTTGCGGACGAAGCGGTATGTATTGGCCCTCCGATGAGCAAAGATTCTTATTTAAAGATTTCAAATATCATCGCCGCTGCAGAAATTACAAACGCAGACGCCATTCATCCAGGCTACGGTTTCCTGTCAGAAAATTCTAACTTTTCACGTATCTGCCAGGAAAACGGTATTAAATTTATCGGTGCTACTCCCGACCAGATCGACCGCATGGGCGATAAAGCCAATGCGAAAGCCACGATGAAGGAAGCCGGTGTACCTTGCGTACCCGGATCAGAAGGTTTAATTGATTCTTACGAAACTGCAGCTAAACTTGCAGCTGAAATGGGTTATCCTGTAATGATCAAAGCTACAGCAGGTGGTGGCGGAAAAGGGATGCGCGCAGTTTGGAAAGCCGAAGACCTTCATGAACACTGGGATTCTGCAGTGCAGGAAGCTACTGCCGCATTCGGCAATGGTGGTATGTACATGGAAAAACTTATTGTTGAACCGCGCCACATCGAAATTCAGGTTGCAGGAGACCAATACGGCAAAGCTTGCCATTTATCTGAAAGAGACTGCTCTGTACAACGCAGAAACCAGAAACTGACGGAAGAAACTCCATCGCCGTTCATGACGGATGAGCTCCGTGAGAAAATGGGCGCCGCAGCCGTAAAAGCGGCAGAATACATTAAATATGAAGGCGTTGGAACCATCGAGTTCCTTGTAGATAAAGACCGCAATTTCTATTTTATGGAAATGAACACGCGTATTCAGGTAGAACATCCTATTACCGAACAGGTTGTGGATTATGATCTGATTCGTGAGCAGATTTTGCTGGCGTCCGGCAGCCCGATTTCAGGTAAAAATTATTACCCTAAACTTCATTCGATTGAATGTAGAATTAACGCGGAGGATCCTTACAACGATTTCCGTCCTTCACCGGGCAAAATCACGGGCCTTAACATTCCGGGAGGGCACGGTATCCGTGTGGACACCCACGTATATGCGGGATATTCTATTCCGTCCAACTACGATTCGATGATTGCCAAACTTATTACCACTGCACAGACCCGCGACGAAGCCATCGCTAAGATGCGCCGCGCTTTGGAGGAGTTTTATGTGGAAGGTGTGAAGACAACAATTCCGTTTCACCGCCAGTTGATGGAAGATGAAAATTATCTTGCCGGAAACTACACGACGAAATTTATGGAAGATTTTGTGATGGATAGAAGTTATGATCATTAATAACTAACCCAATAGAAAACAAATAGCCGGTATTTTTTATACCGGTTTTTTTATGGATTTAGATGGCCAATCTGGATGTTAATGTATTAATTTTGAGCAATAACGGTTATATTTCTACGCTGAATGGGCGCGACCCATCTTGAATTTTATAAATTAGCTAACCATGAAACTTAAAGGTGTAGATAAAAATTTTTGGTGGAATTTTGGCCATATCACCGATTCGCGGCAGATCCCCACAGAATTGCTGGGCTTCACCAGCATCGATTCTGAGATTGATGATGAATATTTAGCGATACTTTTCAGTGCAGTGAAGACGATAGGATCCATTTATCTTAAAGAAACCCAGATAACAGATGAAGGCGTTAAATCGTTAAGTTCGGTCGGGCAACTCAGGCATTTAACCGTCATGAAGCACCCCGGAATTTCCCGCGAAAGCCTGCCTTACCTCAATCAACTCACCGATCTGGAATACCTGGATGTCTGGCGGACCGGAATTATTCTTGAAGACCTCCGCGAACTTAGCCAGCTGCAAAAATTAAAGGAATTATACGTCTCAGCCACGAAGGCTGATGAAGATGGAAACTATGCCGAAATGGAGCGTGAAAAAATCCTTGAACATGTCATCGAACTCGAAGATCTTTTTCCGGGTTGCGCAGTTTATGTGGATTTCGACCGTTATTAGCGTCATTCCGCACAGACTGCTGCGATTGCGGATGGAAATAAATCGTTAAATTAGCTTTTTTAAAAATTTTAAGCATGCAAACGATCAACCGCACATCCCAATCCTATATCGAACTCGAAGAAAAACATGGCGCACACAATTACCATCCGTTACCGGTTGTTCTTGAACGCGGCGAAGGCGTTTTTGTGTGGGATGTTGAAGGTAAAAAATATTACGACTTTCTTTCCGCTTATTCGGCTGTAAATCAGGGTCATTCGCATCCGAAAATCGTTGATGCAATGATAAATCAGGCGCAGAAATTAGCCCTGACGTCGCGCGCGTTCCACAGCTCAAATCTAGGCGAATACGAAAAAAAGATCACCTTACTTTTTGGTTTTGATAAAGTGCTTCCGATGAATTCCGGCGCTGAAGCCGTTGAAACTGCTGTGAAATTAGCCCGAAAATGGAGTTATGAAGTAAAAGGGATTGCAGAAAATTCGGCCAAAATTATCGTTTGCGAAAATAACTTCCACGGAAGAACAACTACCATCGTTTCGTTTTCGAATGATCCGGATGCCAACCGGAATTACGGACCTTTTACGCCAGGTTTCGTTAAAATTCCTTACAATGATCTGTCGGCATTGGAAGAGGCGTTGGAAAATGATGCTGAAAATATCGCGGGCTTCCTTGTGGAACCCATCCAGGGCGAAGCCGGCGTTTACGTTCCTGATGAAGGTTATTTAAAATCAGCCTTAAAACTTTGCCAAAAATATAATGTACTTTTTATTGCGGATGAAGTGCAGACCGGGATTGCGAGAACCGGAAAACTGATCGCCTGCCATCACGAAGGGGTTCAACCCGACATCTTAATCCTTGGAAAGGCACTTTCCGGAGGTATGTATCCTGTTTCTGCGGTTCTGGCGAATGACAGTATTATGAATGTAATTCAGCCTGGTCAGCACGGTTCTACCTTTGGAGGTAATCCGCTTGCGTGTGCTGTGGCAACCGCTGCACTGGATGTGGTGGCTGATGAAAATCTTTCGGAAAAAGCTGAGAAAATGGGTCAGCTTTTCAGATCAGAAATCGAAAAAATTATTGCTTCGACCGATCTGGTTAACGGCGTGCGCGGCAAAGGTCTTCTAAATGCGATCTTAATCAACGACACGCCCGAAAGTAAAACCGCCTGGAATCTTTGTTTAGCTTTAAAGGAAAACGGCCTGCTCGCAAAACCTACGCACGGAAACATCATCCGACTCGCGCCGCCTTTGGTAATCACTGAAGAGCAGATCCACGACTGTGTTGCGATTATTGAAAAAACGGTATTGGAATTCAGGAAATAGCAAGAACTTTTTTATACAGGGAGTAATAATCCTGAGCCATTTTGCGGTAATCAAACTGCTGGGCCCATGATTTCAGGTTCGCTGCAAGCTTTAGATCAAAACGGTATGTATCCATGCCGTTTTTTATTGTTTGAGACATTGCTAGCGGTTCAAAATCATCAAAATAGAACGCCTGCTCGCCACCAATCTCAGGTAAGCTTGTAAGTCTGCTGAGAAAAACCGGTTTGCCGAAATGCATCGCCTCAATAGGCGGAATTCCGAAACCTTCGGCCAGCGAGGGATGAATCATCGCCTCACAATGCTGAATCAATGCATGTTTTTGATCATCAGAAATATCGCGGAGGATATGAACGCGGTTTTCAAGGTGATTGTCTTTGATGTACTTTAAAACTTCCGCTTCATATTCTTTTTTACTTCCGGAAACCACCAAAACCAAATCTTCATCCAGTAAATGCATTGTTTTGAGGATGCTAAGTTGGTTCTTCTTTGGGAAAAGTACGCCGATGTTCAGAAAATATTTTTTGTTATTTAAAAATTCAAATTCACCCAAATCAAATAATTTGGAAGTGTCTGGAAATTTCAGTCCGTTATAAATCACTTCTACTTCCTGATTGGCCTGAATTTTAAACAGATGTTGGTTTTTTAGATAATCCTGTTTTACAAATTCAGAAATACAAACCACCACATCCGCGTTCTGCAGGTTCTTGTTTACGCGACTGATGTTGCGTTTGAGTTTGCTTTCTGAGAAATTTTCGTGAAGAAAATTCAGATCGTGGAGCGTGACGATCTTTTTCTGATGTTTTGGTTTATTGTGGAAGTAGGATGAGAGCTGATGAGATACATGCACAAGATCGAACTTTTGCCCCAGAAACGGATTCAGCTTCGACCATTTTTTCCAGCGCAAAACAGGAAATCCGGAATTTGAAGGTTCCGAAGGCGCGAAAAGATTGAGTTGGATGTTGCTTTGCGGCAGACTTTCTAACCCTTGCGCTAGGTGTGAAAATATAGTGGCAATTCCTGATCTGGGATATCGTAGCCTTTCGAGATCAATAAGGACTTTATTTTTCATGCAAAAACGTAGTGTTCATAAAAGCTTTTTCGAGCTGCGGAAGGTGATTCTGTGTAAAATAATTTCGCCCCTCTGATCTTACCTTATCATAGAGAATGTCGTCTGTCATCAGTTGTCGGATGTAACCGGCAAACTTTTGAGGATCGTTAGTGACCAGGCATCCGCTTCCTGATTTGTTTACCAGCCCGTCTACACCGCGGCGGTTTGTTACCACAGGCAGATTATAAGAAAGTGCTTCGAGCACTTTTATTTTGACGCCTGTGCCCGAAAGCATTGGGCAAATGGCGATGCGGGCATTGTTATAATGGTAGGAGAGATCTTCAACCATGCCTTCTGTCACCACATTAGGATTATCGCATTGTACATTTTCGCAAACTTTACCTATAATATGCACTTTTAATCCGGGTAACAGTGGAAATACTTTGTCGATGAACCATTTAATGCCCATAACATTATGTGGATTCTGGCTTCCAACAAATATCAAGTCGAACTTTTTGGTTTGGACGGGTAGCAGCGGGTGCTGAGGAAAGGAGACCGGCAGTAACTTTACTTTTCTTTGAGTAAATTGCTCAAAAATGTATTGTTCTTCTACGGAATAGGTCCAAAGTTCATCAAATTTTTTTAAAATATTAATCTCGCTCTGAACAAGCTTACCGACAATCGCTGTTTTTTTGCTGCTCTGCGCACTTATAAAGTCGTGGGTGTCGTTTATAAGATAAGGTTTATGCTTAAGGTTTTCAATTAGCGCTCCCCAAACGGCATAACTGATGACAACAATATCATACTTTTCTTTCTTGATTAATCTTTTCATTGATCTTTTCAGGCGAAAGCCCGAAATGTCGACACTTGTGCCGCGAAATAACTTATAAAAAAAGTTGGGTATTTTATACAGAAATATTCTCTGTAGAGGATTTGTAGAAGGAATTTTACGATTTTTAAGAAGTAATTTAATATGTGGATAAACCGTTTCGAAATGGGTTACGTCATGATCAGTCCAATCTGCCCAATCCTTCACGGAAAAAAAATCGACCTGCAAATCAGCATGGTGTTCTTCGAAAAAATCGAGCATAACTTTCGCCCTGACAAGGTTGCCTGCTCTGCCACTCAGTGGGTTATCAGGCATGAAGTATAGGATTTTTGGCATCAATATAAAAAATCGTGTTCTGAAAATACAGTCAAATGTTCAAACGACAATCTAACGCTTTATTATGGATCTAAGTATGCGTAGCAACTGCTTTATCCTGGCCGATCATACAAAATTAACGGTTTAATTTTAATATTTTAGCGAATCGATCTTTCCTACCAAATACATATATGAATTCTCTCATTATCTTTATTAAAACCTACAAACCGGACTTTCCTCGTCTAAACTCACTTCTTCAGTCTATAGAAAAATATAACCGGGAATCTATCCCTGTTGTTATATCGGTTAATGACGCAGATTTTGATTATTTAGATCCCGCATATCAGCAAAAATATAAAATTTACCGTGATTCTGAAATCATGACTACTGCAATTAAGGATGGGTGGCGTTATCAGCAAATTATAAAATCGAATGTGTACCGATTAAATATCTGCAGGAATTATGTCTGCATCGATTCTGATTCCGTATTTATAAGGGATTTCTATTATTCCGATTTTATGTACGACACTGACACGCCGTACACTGTAATGCACGAATCCAAAGATCTTATGGAGATTGCAGAGCGAATTGGTCTGGATTCACAAGATTTATTTTTTAAAAAATCTCTGCGGGATACGAGACCTTTTTTTAATAACTTCGGGAAAGATTATGATTATGGGCCATCCCCTTATATATGGAGTTGCAAAGTTTGGGAGCATTTCAACGCCCATTTTTTGAAAAATTTAGAACTGAGTTTTGATGAGTTTTTCACGCAAATAGATCGGAAAGGACTTTCTCCATCAGAATGTACAATTTACGGCGAGTATCTTCTTCAAACCCGATTGATCGGGATACATCCTATCAGCGCACTTTTTAAAGTTTATCACTATAAAAAGCAATTTAAAATTGAAAAAAGATTAACCGAGAAGCAGCTAAGCAAAATTTATCTCGGTGTTATATATCAAAGTAATTGGGCTGCGCGTTCGAAATTTTGGCGCTTTTTTAAGAAAAAGAATTAGAATATGACAGCCCTGAAGAGTCTTGAGTATTATATTATTTCACTCGGAAACTTGATGGATCTAATGTTTAATCCTTACGGTCATAATCATCCTCTAGCCTAACAATGTCGTCTTCGCCAAAATAAGTACCGGTCTGCACCTCAATAAATATCACCGGCTTTTCCGACAGATTCATGATCCGGTGTTTTGCGCCCTGAGGAATGAAAATGCTTTCACCGTATGTTAAGTGATGCTCGGCGTCATCTAAAACTACAACAGCATTGCCCTCCACGATGGTCCAGAATTCCTGGCGGTGATGGTGATATTGGTAAGAAAGCCGCTGGCCTGGATTTACTTCAATTCTCTTTAATTTAAAATGGGTCTCGTCTTCCAAAACATAGTATTTTCCCCACGGTCTTTCGCCTATCTCTAGCATTTTTGTTCAGTTTGGATACAAAACTAAATAAAATATCCCAAAATCTTTATAAACTCAATTTTTCCTTAAATTTGCACCTTAAAATTTGAAGGAAAAATGACTAAAGTAAGAGTGCGTTTTGCGCCAAGTCCTACCGGCCCACTTCATTTGGGTGGCGTGCGTACCGCGCTGTACGATTATCTTTTCGCCAAAAGACAGGGCGGTGATTTCGTAGTGAGAATTGAAGATACAGACACCGCAAGATATGTGGAAGGCGCTGAGGAGTATATAATGGAGGCTCTTGAGTGGTGCGGCATGATTCCCGATGAAAGCCCTAAACATGGCGGCAGATACGGCCCTTACCGCCAGTCCGAAAGACGCGATATTTACGACAGATACTTAGAACAGATGCTGAAAACAGATTATGCATATCTGGCCTTCGATACCACGGAAGAATTAGACGAAATACGCAAAAGTTACGAGGAAAAAGGCGACGTTTTTGCCTATAATTATATCACCAGAAATCACCTCAAAAATTCTCTGACGCTTTCAGCGGAAGAAGTTCAGCAGCTCATCAGCGACGAAGTTCCGTATGTGGTGAGGTTTAAAATGCCTGTTGACCGCATTCTGAACCTTGAAGATATTATCCGCGGAAAATTCGCCGTAAATACCAATACTTTAGACGATAAAGTGCTAGTGAAGCAGGACGGGATGCCTACTTATCACTTTGCCAACATCATTGATGACCACGAAATGGAGATTTCGCATGTCATACGCGGCGAAGAATGGCTGCCGTCTCTGGGTCTGCACTATTTATTATACGAAGCGATGGGTTGGGAGAAACCGCAGTTTGCGCATCTCTCACTTATTTTGAAACCTGAAGGAAAAGGAAAACTAAGCAAGCGCGACGGTGACAAATTTGGCTTTCCGGTATTTCCGTTAAATTTTAAAGACCCTGAAACCGGAACTGTTTCCCGCGGATACCGTGAAGACGGCTATCTTCCCGAAGCCTTCATCAATATGGTAGCGCTGCTGGGATGGAGCCCTGCGAACGACCGCGAAATTTTGTCTTTAGAAGAAATGGCAGCGGAATTTGACTTGAATAAAGTGCATAAAGCAGGCGCGCGTTTCAATAAAGAAAAGGCAGAGTGGTTCAATCACGAATATCTTAAACTGAAATCCAGTGAAGAAGTATTGCCGCTCCTTAAACAGGTTGAAGGTATTACGCTGAATAACTGCAGTGATGAAAAATTACTGACGGTGATTTCGCTGATGAAAGACCGCGCAGTTTTCGTAAAAGACATCTATAATGATGGCATTTTCTTTTTCGAAGCACCCACAGTTTACGACGAAAAAGCGCTTAAGAAGGCCTGGAATGCCGACGCGGCTCGGATAATGAATGATCTTGCTGTTGAACTTGAGAACGTAGATCAGTTTGATGCAGAAAACCTTAAAAGTTCCATCCATACGTTTGCTGAAGGTAAGAGTCTTGGTATGGGAAAAGTGATGATGCCGCTGCGCTTGTGTCTTGTAGGCGAGCTGAAGGGGCCGGATGTTCCGGATATTCTGCAGGTGCTTGGCAAAGCCGAATGTGTTTCAAGAATTAGAAATGCAGTGAATAATATCTGATGATCCTATTATTTTCCCTAAATTTGAAAGATTAATTCTTAACCGCAGCGATGGAGTATTTAAATTTTGAACTACCGATAAAAGAGCTTATGGACCAGTACCAGACGTGCTCATTGGTAGGTGAAGAGAGTGGCGTGGATGTGAAGTTGGCCTGCTCGCAAATTGAAGATAAAATAATAGAAAAGAAAAAGGAAATATATGGCAACCTTACGCCGTGGCAGAGAGTTCAGCTTTCGCGGCATCCGGACAGGCCTTATACATTAGATTTCATTAAAGGCATCGTAGATAAAGACAGTTTCCTTGAACTGCATGGCGACCGCAATTTTGCTGATGACCCTGCAATGATTGGCGGCCTTGCAACCCTCGATGGGCAACGCGTAATGATCATCGGAACGCAGAAAGGACGTACAACAAAGGAAAGACAACACCGTAGATTTGGGATGAGCAATCCTGAAGGGTATAGAAAGGCACTGCGCCTAATGAAACTCGCAGAAAAATTTAAAATTCCTGTAATTTCACTCATCGATACACCGGGCGCTTACCCGGGTCTTGAAGCGGAAGAACGTGGCCAGGGCGAAGCCATCGCAAGGAATATTTTTGAGATGACCATGCTTAAAACTCCGATCTTCGTTTACATCATTGGCGAAGGAGCGAGTGGTGGCGCATTGGGGATTGGTGTCGGTAACAAAGTTTACATGCTTGAAAATACCTGGTACACCGTTATTGCTCCCGAAAGCTGTTCCTCAATTCTCTGGAGAAACTGGGATCATAAGGAAGATGCAGCTAATGCGCTGAAACTTACACCGCAGGATGCTTTACGTGAGAAATTTATCGATGGAATTATCGAAGAACCACTTGGAGGTGCACATTACGAACCGCAGGTGGCTTATGATCATTTAAAAACTTCGATCTTGCAGAATATCAAGGCATTCTCAGCTTTTACCGGTAAAGAGCTCGAGACCCAGCGTCAGGATAAATTCATCGCGATGGGCCAGTTTAAAGGATAATTCCACGGGATTTACTCAATAAAAAATCCTGCAAAGATCATTTGCAGGATTTTTATTTTAAAATTATGTGATGTTTATTCAAACAGCTCAGTGGTGTTCAGTACGGTAACTTTTCCGTCTTCGCACCGAATTGCTTCACCCGGAAAATTCTGTATCATGTGATAATCGTGGGTAGCCATCACAACTGCAGAGTTGTTTTCGAAAGCTACCTGTTTCAGTAGCGTCATAATCTCGTTTGAAGTTTCCGGATCGAGGTTTCCGGTTGGTTCATCAGCAAGGATTAGTTCAGGATGGTTAAGCAATGCCCTTGCAATCGCGATCCGCTGCTGCTCGCCACCTGAAAGTTCGTGTGGCATCTTGTGTTTTTTAGATTTCATGCCTACACTTGCAAGCACTTCATTTATACGGTCGTCTATTTTGGTTTTGTCATTCCAACCCGTAGCCTCAAGCACGAAACGGAGGTTTTTTTCGACTGTTCTGTCGGTTAACAACTGAAAATCCTGGAAAACGATTCCTAATTTACGTCTCAGGTTCGGTACATCAGAAGTACGAAGGCCTTCGAGGTTGAAGCCTGCTACGCTGCCCTGGCCGCCTGATAATGGGATGTGCCCATAAAGTGTCTTAAGCAGCGAGCTCTTACCCGAACCGGTTTTCCCGATAAGGTAGCAGAACCGGCCTTTTTTGATGTTAAGGTTTACCCCGTTGAGCACGGTGAAATTTTTCTGTGCAATCTTTGCGTTGTTCAGTTGAATTACATCGTGGCCTTCGTGTGAGGAGTGTGGCATAATGGTTTTGTTTTTAGAATAAAAATCCCGAAACAACGGGGAAATAAGTTGATCAGCGAATTGCTTTCAAAAATAATTAAAACTTTATTGAAGCACCAGTTTTTGGCAAAATTTAACAACAAAAAATGCCTGAAAAATCACTTCTCAAGCATATCTGTATATGATAATTGCGAGCTTATCTCTTAGCGCGTGCGCCACTGATGCTTAAACTCCTTCTGCCTTTCGCTCTTCTGGCTGCCAGAACTCTTCTTCCGTTCGGGGTAGACATTCTCTCTCTGAAACCGTGTTTGTTTCTTCTTTTTCTTTCGGATGGTTGGAAGGTTCTCTTGCTCATTGCTAATATTTTAAAGTATAAACTATATCTTATTTTTCAGACTGCAAAGATAACGAAGTTTTTATTTTCTGCAAATTAAATTCTATTATTTTCTTCTGAATGTCGTTTTATCGCGCTTCTTTAAACACAAACCACATTTCGCGGCCGATTTCGATGCTTTTTTCTGCGTACTTATTGTCCATCTGATTGGTTCCGTCAAATATTTTAGGATCTTCAAACGGTATAGCGATTCTTTTTTCTGCTCCCGGGATGAAAGGGCAGTCGTGGTCTGCGCTGGAGCAGGTCATTACCGCACAAAATCCTGAAGTGGGATTGAAGTGGTACCCGTATTTTTTCGAAAATCCAATCACCGGATGTGCGTTTACGCTGAATTTTACGGCATAAACCGGATTTTGAGTTTCGCTTAATTTGTCTATTTCAAATCCCTGTTTCCGGAGTGTCTCGGCTACTTGAGGATACAATGCAGTTGCTTCTGTTCCGCCGGAATAGCAACAGACGTTTTTTAACCTGAAATGATAGGCCATCGCCTGTGCCCAGACCTGTGCGAGGTGGCTTCTGCGGGAATTGTGCGTACAGATAAAGTTCAGGCGTACATCCTCGCCTTCAGTCTGCTTTTGTGATATGAATTCGATAAATGGCTGAAGCGTTTTCTTTCTTTCGTCAGAAATTTGGCTTTCAGAAAATTCACTGATTGTTTGGAGTAGTTTTGCGTACATTTTTTTCTATTTAAACTTCAGCAGTTTTTCTATAGTATTTCCGTTTCAGAAACAGACTTATTTTCACAAGAAGGATCAGAACCGGTACTTCCACCAACGGCCCGATGACGCCTACAAATGCCTGCGGCGAATGGATACCGAATACCGCGATGGCAACCGCGATTGCAAGCTCGAAATTGTTGCCTGTTGCTGTAAAAGAAACCGATGCGTTTTTATCGTAAGCAACGCCCATCGATTTGTTGATGAAGAAACTGATGAAGAACATCATCAGGAAATAGATCACCAGCGGCAGGGCTATTTTAATGACGTCAAGCGGAAGTTCCATAATGGTATCACCTTTTAAGCTGAACATCAGAACAATCGTGAAAAGCAGTGCATACAAAGTGATCGGCGAGATCAGAGGGACGTATTTCCGTTCGAACCAGTTTTTTCCTTTTATTTTTATAAGGAGATATCGGCTCACAAATCCCAGCAGAAAAGGGATGCCGAGATAGATCGCCACACTTTGTGCCACATCGGCTATCGGTACGGAGATGTTAAAATTGCCCAATCCGAGTTTGCCGGGAAGAAAATTGATGAAAAGCCAGGCGTAGAAACTGTAGGTAAACACCTGGAAAATACTGTTTAAAGCGACCAGCATCGCACCATATTCTCGGTTGCCACCCGCTAGGTCATTCCACACGATCACCATTGCGATGCATCTTGCCAAACCGATCAGAATCAACCCAATCATATAATCGGGTTCGTCGCGCAGGAAAATTATGGCCAAAGCAAACATCAACACCGGCCCGATCAGCCAGTTTAAAATTAAGGACAGCGTAAGCGCTTTTTTATCCTGAAAAGCTTTGGGCAGCAGCGTATAATCCACTTTCGCGAGTGGCGGATACATCATTAGTATCAAACCAATCGCCAGCGGAATACTGGTAGATCCGGTGGTTAAACTACTGTTGAGGTTTTTGATGCCCGGGAAAAAATGCCCGAGCAAAACCCCAAAAATCATCGCAAGGAAAATCCAGAGCGTAAGGTAGCGGTCGAGGAATTTTAGTTGGGTCTGCATCGGTAATTATTTAGCAACACCCCGAATTCGGTGCGCACTTGCTGATTTCTGATAGCTGCACTTTTGCTTTTTCTTGCGGAATTCCACAGGCATCGGTAGCGAGGCACGCTGTAGTTTTATTGGTAAGGATGAAATTTTTGCCGTTAAAGTCAAGGCCGAATTTACCGATCGTGCCGTTTTGGTATTCCACTTCAATTTCGCTGTCTTCGATCTTAAGAATATCTTCTGAAAGTTGAATTATTTTAAGAAGTTTACCCGGTTTGAGGCGATGTTCAAAATCATTTGCATCCCACAGCTGGAAGTTCACGCGTGTTTCCTGTCGTGTTACTCCGCCACAGTCGATAAAGTTCTTGGTAACCTGCCCAACTTCGGTTACGTGGAAATGTTCGGGGACAAATGTGCTGTTTTCAAGTTGAAAATCAACACTGGTGAGCGTGGGCAAAATCTGTTTAAGTTCTGAGAGTTTCATTTTAGTAAGGTTTTAAGGGTTTAAAAATTAGCAGCAGCCGGAAATTTTGTTTTTCGTTTGAGTTATAATGTTCGAGAAAAACGCCTGCATCACTTCGAGGTTTTTCTCGTCGATGCAATAGCAAATCGCGGTTCCTTCGACGCTGCCTTTAATGATGCCCGCGTTTTTGAGTTCTTTTAAATGCTGTGAAATCGTCGGCTGAGCCAGCGGAAGTTCATTTACAATATCGCCGCAAATGCAGGTTTCAACTGTAAGCAGATACTCCAGAATGGCTATTCTCGCAGGATGTGCAAGCGCTTTAGCAAGGTCAGCAATCTGGTTTTGCTTATTCGTGAAGAGTTCGGACTTAGTGATTCCCATACCTTTATTTTTATATTGCAATATTACGATATAATATTTATTTTGTGTAATATTTTCCCCCGGAATTTTCCGAAAGTAGGGCCAGCCGTTTTTCCCCTGCCTTTAAAAACTTATATTTGAGCTCTCAAAAAAAATCAGAATATGTTTACGCCTTCAGAAATATCATCAATTCGAAAACTTCTCACACCGGACAGTAAAATTGTAATCATCACGCATTATAACCCCGATGGAGATGCAATTGGTTCGAGTTTAGGTCTTAAGCATTTTCTAAAGCAGAAAGGTTTAGAAGCGGACGTAATTGCACCCAACGATTTCCCTAAATTCCTGAAATGGATGCCTGAAGCAAAAAAAATAATCATCGCCGATTATAAGCGTAAAGTTGCCGGCGAAGCCATTTACAATGCGGATGTTATTTTTGTTCTGGATTTCAATGCGTCGCACCGCAGCGGTAATCTTGTAGGTCCGTGGCTTGACAAAGCACGTGCTGTTAAGATTTTAATTGATCATCATCAGCAGCCTGACGATTTCGATTTTGTGTATTCTGATGTTACCATACCGGCCACTTCGCAGATGGTTTATCATTTCATTCAGGCTCTTGAAGAGGAAGATAAAGTGAATACAGATATCGCCGAATGTCTTTATACCGGCATTATGACGGATACCGGCGGTTTCCGTTTCCGTTCTACCAGCGCTACCACACACAGAATTATTGCTAACCTGATCGAAAAAGGTGCGGATCCGGCGATGATCACCTCCAGCACCTGGGATACGAATACTGTTTCGAGGCTACATCTGCTGGCGCTGATTTTAGGTCGAATTGAAGTGGTGAAGGACGGTAAAGTCGCGATCCTGTTCCTCAAACGTGATGAGCTGAAGGAATTCGGTTTTCAGAAGGGAGATACGGAAGGTTTTGTGAATTATGGTCTGAGCATTATGGGAACTCAGGTTTCGGCATTTTTTATGGAAGATTTATATGAAGATTTCATCAAAATATCTTTCAGGTCCAAAGATGATGTGGATGTGAACCAGTTTTCAAGGCAGCATTTCCATGGCGGAGGGCACATCAACGCGGCGGGTGGCAAATATTTCAAAAATATCGAAGAAACCATCGAAGATTTTAAAGAAAAAATCGAGGCCGAAGATTTCTAAATTTTCCCCGGAATTATCTTAAAAGCAAAACGGCAAGTGCGAGAATAGCGGGCAGAGCCTGCACGAAAAATATTTTTCTGGACGCCGATAAAGCGCCGTAAACGCCCGCCACAATTACACAGCCGAGAAAAAACGAAGCGATATTCCTGGACCACATTTCGTCTGAAATGAGCAATGACCAAAGAAGTCCGGCCGCGAGAAATCCGTTGTAAAGTCCCTGGTTTGCGGCTAAACCTTTTGTGGGTTTGAATAGTTCGTCTTTTAACGAGTCTTTAAAGGTTTTCTTGCCTAACGTTTCCCACGCAAACATTTCCATATACAGGATGTACAGGTGCTCTAGCGCAACAAGTGCAATTAAAATTTTCGATAGAATTTCCATAAGATCGTTTTTTTAAAACACCAGGTTTTTTGGCAGGTTGTGAAGAAGTTCTGTATTGATAATGGCGGCACAGACGGCGGGTTTTTCCCAGTGACCATTGTGTCCGCAATCGAGCAAGTAGGATTTAATATTGGTTTTTTCGGGGAGTTTGCTCAAAACGTTTTCGGTTTTCACTGCGTTGTCATGTTTTCCGGCAAGCACTAAAACTTTGCCTTCAAAACTTTCAAGCAGCGTTGATTTATCCGTACGTTCAATCATGCCTTTAACCGCCGCCAGCACGCCGTCGGTTTTGGTGGAAAGCGCAATTTCTTTGGCCAGCTGTATTTTTCCTTCAAGGATATCCTTTTCATTACCGTTAAATAAGTTCGGAATTCCGGCATTTACATACGCTGGATACGCTTCTTTAATGATACGCAGGCTTTTTTTTCGCTGTTCTTTCTTATCAGCATCGTCTTCAAGAAAAGAAGAAAAAAACAGGGTTATGCTCTTGAGGTCCGCGGAAAATTTTTCGGCAAAACTTAATGCAACATAGCCACCCATCGAATGTCCGAGCAGATGAAAGTTTTTGAGTTTAAGCTTGTCAGTAACTTTTTTTACTTCGTTGGCCATCAATTCCATGGTGTGCGTCTCGGCGTACACTTTAGACAAACCATGCCCTGGCAGATCTATCTTTATCAGTTGGAAATTGGTGGAAAGGAATTCTTCCATTTCGTTCCAAATCATGAGGTTTTCCATAAAACCGTGGAGCAGAACAAGTGGTTCCCTGCCAGTTCCTGATATTTCGTAATTCAGCATAGTTCAGGTTTTTATTTAGTAGTAAATATCGATATAATCCACAAAACCGTCGGAATTTATTTTATTCTGAAGTCGCCAGAAGTTTCCTTTTCCTCCATCTAAAAAGGTGGATTTTTTGGTTCTTTTGAATGTATTTCCGTTGATATTCTGCATGATTTCACCGTCGAAATTGAGATGTTTTTCAGAAACTTTCTTTATCGTTCCGCGGATATTTAAAGTATTTGAACCCGATTTTGCCAGCCCCGAAACATTATAGAAATCTCGGTCGCTTTTTATGAAGGTAAGCCATCCTGAAAAGGCGACGCCATCCGTAGAAAATTTCAGGCGGTGTTTTCCGCTCTCATCCTTAAAGATATTTTGCTGATTTTTAATTGCAATACTGTCGTTCCATTTCCTGCGTTCTGCGTTGATTGAGTCAATACGCTGAGCCTCTGCCGATATTGCGCGGGGTGCGGGGTTTTCATTCGGTGTACAGGAGCAGATTATGGTAGCAATTAGCACAAAAAAGAGAGATTTCATTTGCGGGGGATGTTTTTCAAATGTACTTAAAAAATATCGCAAAAAAAGAGCTTACATTTTGGTTTTCGAATCCATCACGATAGTAACTGGGCCGTCGTTAAGTAGTGATACCTTCATGTCTGCGCCGAAAATCCCGCTTTCGGTTTTGAGTCCCGAACCGGCGATTTTATTTTTAAAATATTCAAACAGTGGAATTGCTTTCGGCGGTTTTGCTGCCCCGATGAAAGATGGCCGGTTGCCTTTTTTGTAATCTGCGATGAGTGTAAACTGGCTGATGCAAAGTATTTCGCCGCCTGTATCGGTGACTGAAAGGTTTAATTTTCCCTCGTTGTCTCCAAATATCCGGAGATTGAGGATTTTGTGCACGAGCCAGTCTGCATCGGTGTTTTCATCATCTTCATCAATCCCGATCAGAAGCATTAGACCGCTGTTTATCTGGCCAACGGTTTGTTCGTCAACTTTTACCCTGGCTTCAGAAACTCTTTGGATTACGACCTTCATAAACGTTATAGAGATTAATCGAAAACGGTTAGTATTCCGGAGTTTGCGTCGAAGCTGTGGCGGTAGGTTTTTGGGGAGATAGTAGCGTTTTTAATGGGTTCGCCGGTAATCAGTATCCATTCTGCGCCGTCTTTCGGACACACAATTTTGGTATTGCTGGCCACTTCCAACGTCGTGTCGGTATCCGGGCAGATATGAGGTGCGTTCCGGTCGTACACTTTGAAACCGTTGGTTGTGCGTACAATGATAAGTCCGCGTGTTCCGGATTGTTGTTCGTTCACATAAATGAAGCCGTTTACATTCTGAAGATTATAATAAGCAGGCAGATTCAGATTTAAAATTACGCTGATCGGCACGTCGGGAAAACAACGCACGGTCTCTTCGCGTTCGCGGCAGGATGAGGTAATTAGTAGGCTGAAAATGAGTACAATTGCTGAAAGTACGGATGAAAATTTCACCATCATTCGAAATAAATTTATATATTTGTAAAACGAATCTACAAAGAAATCATTGTCCGGCAAATGTCGGATTATTTTTTTATACTAACATTAAACACAAGAAATATGGCAAGTTACGTTACCAAAGAGGGTCTAGATAAAATGAAAGCAGAATTGGAACAGCTTGAAACAATTGAGCGCCCAAAAATCACGCAGCAAATTGCAGAAGCACGGGATAAAGGCGATCTTTCTGAAAACGCAGAATACGACGCCGCCAAAGAAGCGCAGGGCATGCTCGAGATGAAAATATCGAAGATCAAAGATATCGTAATCAACGCAAAAGTGATTGATGAAACCCAACTTGATACCTCCAAAGTATCTATTTTGACGACGGTACGACTTAAAAATAACGATACGAAAGCCGAGCAGAAATTTACGCTGGTTCCGGATAACGAAAGTGACCTTAAATCCGGCAGGATTTCGGTAAATACGCCGATAGCCAAAGGGCTTTTGGGGAAAACAGTTGGCGAGAAAGCCGATATTGTTCTTCCGAACGGTAACAAACTTTCATTCGAAGTACTCGAAATTTCTTTGTAATTGCTGATTCAGTTAAAAATAAAATCATGGGTTCTGTTTTTTCAAAAATAATTGCGGGTGAGATACCGTCTTATAAAATTGCGGAAGACAAAGCACATCTGGCTTTTTTGGATGCAATGCCACTAGTGAAAGGCCATACTTTGGTGATTCCAAAACAGGAAACTGACCTTATTTTCGATCTTGAAGCTGAAGATTTTAAAAATCTGTGGGCTTTTGCGCACGAAGTTGCACAGAAATTGAAAGTAGCTTATCCGGATAAACGGATCGCGGTTGCGGTAGTTGGGCTCGAGGTGCCACATGCGCACATTCATTTAATTCCGATCAGCAAAACGGAAGATATGAATTTTAAAAATCCACGCCTGCAACTTACTGAAAGCGAGTATTTCGAAATTCAGGACGTGATTATAAATTCTTAAATTAAATTTTTGTCAAAGTAATTCACTTTGACAAATTTTTTCACAAAATTCACTTAAAACTCTATTTATTCATATGAATTCCAACCAATGTTCATTCTGCGGAAAAAAAAGAAATGAAGTACAGGTGCTGATTTCCGGAAATGAAGGTTTTATCTGCGAAAACTGTATTGAGCAGGCTCATGCAATTATCAAGGAGAACAATACATCAGAATCGTTTGCACCCGCGGACAGTATTGCTGAACTTAAAAAGCCAAAAGAAATAAAAACCTTTCTGGACCAATATGTAATTGGTCAGGATCAGGCTAAAAAACAATTGTCAGTGGCGGTTTACAACCACTACAAAAGACTTCTGCATGCCAAGGACGAGAACCGTGAAGTGGAGATAGAAAAATCGAATATCATCATGATCGGGGAGACCGGAACCGGTAAAACCCTTCTGGCCAAAACGATCGCGCGCGAACTGAACGTTCCTTTCTGTATTGTGGATGCAACGATCCTCACCGAGGCCGGTTATGTGGGCGAAGATGTGGAAAGTATCTTATCACGCTTGCTGATGGTTGCTGATTACGACGTGGAAAAAGCCGAAAAAGGCATTGTTTTCATTGATGAAATCGATAAAATTGCGAGAAAATCCGATAACCCGAGTATTACGCGTGACGTATCTGGTGAAGGCGTTCAGCAGGGATTATTGAAACTGCTTGAAGGCAGTATCGTGAATGTGCCGCCACAAGGCGGGCGAAAACATCCTGACCAAAAATATATACAGGTGAACACCCAGAATATCCTGTTTATTGCCGGAGGTGCATTTGATGGCATTAAAGAAATTATCGAGCGCCGCCTGAACAAACAGGCGATTGGGTTCAGTGCTGAAAAACTCAACAAAACCGAAGATGAAGATTATATTCTGAGTCAGCTTAACGCAATTGACCTTCGTAAATTTGGCCTTATACCTGAGCTGTTGGGAAGATTCCCGATTGTAACCTATCTCGAAAAACTTACGAAGGAAACAATGGTGCGTATAATGAAAGAGCCTAAAAACTCAATTATCAACCAATTTGTGGAGCTTTTCAAGATGGATGGTGTTTCGCTACAGTTTACCGACGAAGCTGTAGATGCCATTGTGGAGGAAACAATGGACAAAGGTTTGGGCGCTCGTGGGCTGCGCGGAACGACCGAAAAAGTACTTGAAGATTACATGTTTGATATTGAGGCTCAGGAAGAAGTGGTTTTAAACAAAGACAATGTGAAGTTCTAATTTTTATCGATAATTGCGTTGTGTTGTTAAGAAAATAAATATCTTTGTGTTGTTATCGGTTATAGGTAGCAAAAACACAAACACAAAACACAATTACGATGAAAAAAAATCTACTGATGCTATCGGTCATAGCGGTTAGTTTTTCCGCGACCGCACAAGTATCCTTTACTGTGAACCCTAATGCGGTGTTCTACGTCGGCGAAAACACGCTGGTGTATCATGGCGGCGGCTTGCAGACCAAAGGAAATGCTGTTTACGATGTCCGCGGAAATGTGATGATCGAAGGAAACTCTACGGATGTATTCCGAACACTTGATGCTGCCGGAACTACCGGCAAGACAGATGGCGGCAACTTTATCTTAAGACTGAATAATCCAGCAAACCATTCGGCTGCACTTAATCCTTCAACCTACGGCCAGCTGTATATCAACGGCCTTACGCAGGGTGCAAATGTAACCGCCGTGGTAGATAAGGAATACCGTACTGCAAAGCACGGAACTTATCAGCAAATCGCACTGCCGTTTTATAACAAGCTTATTTCTTCGCTTTCAGGGAGTGCTTCTGCAATTGGGACCTTAGGTAAAACGTTTACCAACACGAGGTATTCTAAAAATGAAGTGCTTACCTGGAACAATGCAACCGTAGTTTCGCAGAACTTAAATGTAAGTTCAGCAACGCCCAAAAGCACAACCTATTACATGCTCGGCTCTAATGGTCTTGACTCTGGAAATCCACCCGCATCGATGCCTGCCAATGCCCCTGCTTTAAACGGAACGGTCTATACACTGAAGGGAATTCCGTTTACCAACGGCGTAACTGAAAAGTTAATAAATGCCGCAAACGGTATTAATTTTGGCCCTACAGGAAACGCAACAAATGCTTATAATGAACGGTATAATTCTTATCTTCAGGATGACTGGGATTATCTTGTGAACCCGTCGAACCCTTGGGCTACACCTACTTTTGGACGGAATATGTACCAATTTGGTAACCCGTATCTCACCAATCTTGATCTTGGCCTGATCGGTATTGTAGAAACCGCAAGTCCGGGCGATAACAATGCAATTTCATCAATTCAGGGGATCCGCTACGATCCCGGAAGCGTGGTTTCAAGCACAGCCGGAACCTATTCGGTAGGGGCAAAATTTGTAAATTTTACCATGACAGGATCTCCCGGCGCACCAGTTCCGGTCGGCGATGTGGGGCTGATCATCAAGCCGATGCAGACTTTTGTAATTAAATTAAGAAATAACAATGCTGAGCTTGGCACAGACAGAACCTTAAGTTTTGATCGTCTCAGAAGATTTAAAAACACGCCACGGGCTGACGGTACCAATTATTCTGTAAACGCTAAAGGCGCATCAGCAACCGTAAAACAGCTTGGTATTCTGGCGCTGAACGACGCGGGCAAAGAGATCTCCCGAACATATTACGCGGTTTATCCTTCAGCAATTTCCGGCCATACTTCGCAGCCAACAACACAGTCTGTTTTGGGAAGTGCCAACATCATCGGTACGTATGAAGAAGATGCGCTAAACGGCGGCATGGATATGAGTCTTTCAAATTCTTATTGGCTCTACATCAACGAAGCAAACGAAACCGATTTCGCTGGAAAAGCCATTCCATTGGCATTGTATAGCAACGATATTAAATCGCTGAAATTTGAAATAAGAGAAAATACGGAGCTTCTGCCGGATGGCATTCATAACCTTTCAACTGGTACCGGATTTTATTTTAAAGCACCAAACGGCGCTCTAACTGAGATCGTTCAGAATCAAGTGGTGCCTGTAGCAGGCGACCAGTATAATTTGTATTTCGGCAAGCCTGAAATTGTTTTAGGGACTGATGGTGGTGCGAAACCTTCGCGCACAATGGTCGTTTACAACAGGATGGCCGATAATTATGTCGTACGGTTTGACTCTAACTGGAATAAAGCAGACGTAAAAGTGTATGACATGAGCGGAAAATTAGTTCTCGCTCAGAAAGGTGTTTCAACCAATGAAGATTTTGTGCTGGATCTTTCCAAAGCAGATGCAGCCTACCTTGTTACCGCTGTTTCTGAAACAGGCGAAAAGATGAGTTCAAAAATTATCCGATAATACTTAAAACACAAACGATGAAACTTTACAATAAAATTATATTCATTTTGTTCCTTGGGGCAGGTTTATTTCTCAGAGCAGAAGAGCCGCCTCTTCCTCCGGGAGGTGGCGGAGGTGTTGGCCCGGGTGCTCCTGCATCGCCTGTCGATATGTATGTTTATGTTCTGGCTATAGTCGCGCTGGCGTTAATCGCGTATTATCAGCGCAAAGTTCAGAAGAACTTAATATAAAACGCCTGTTCTGCAATATTTAACTCACCGCACAATCCGGTGAGTTTTTTTATATTTACGGTATGAAAAAAGTAATTGTAACTACCTGTTTACTTGTACTGACAAATCTCTCAGCACAATTCAAGATAAATATCGAAACTGCTCCGTCTTTCACACCAAAGGAAGTATATCTGTACACGTTAAGTGGGTCTAAAGACATGCTGCACAGCAAGGCCGAGCGTAAGGGAAATGCATGGCAGATCAATGTGGATAAGCCCTATACCGGAATGATGAAGCTCTATTTTCCGGAGAGTAACACGTCCGTGAATTTTATCTCCGAAAATAAAGATGTGAAATTGAAATTTGAGTCAATCAATGGTAAAATAGCCAATATCCAGTATTTAGACCCAAGCAATGCCGTGATGAACAGCATGCAGGACGCACAGCAGAAAAAGGAATACATTCTGCCGGCACTGCATCAGATTAAAGATTATTATCAGGAAAACACAGATTTCAGAAAAGCGCTAAATTCGGAGATCAACCGTCTGTCCGCTGGCCAGTTGAATGTAGCGGCACATCCATTCGTGAATTATTACCAGACGAACTACGCAAAGTATGTGGAAAAAAAACCTTCAAAAACACTCACTCACGACGAAATTATACACTTTTTGAGCAACTCCGGTGATATGCTTGAAACGTCCTCGCTGATGCGGCCCGTACTGGTTTCGTATCTGAATGTTGGCCCAAGTACAAACCTTGTCGCTGATGTAGATAAGTTGCTCAAAGCCGTAAATACCGAAACGCCGCGGGGGCAGACCGTGATGTCGGAACTCATTGAAATTTTTGATATTTACGAAATGACGGATTTAAAAGACAAATACCTCACCGAAGCTAAAAACCTAAAGTGCACAATTAATGACCGTCTAAGCCGAACTATTGAAATAAATAAAAACACCGAAATTGGTGCTTCTTTTGCCAATCATGTCTTTACACAGCCCACCAACACCACCGCCAAATCTGTTTACGACGTGAAATCTGACAGAAAAGTAATTGTGTTTTGGGCATCTACCTGCTCTCATTGCGAGGCCGACCTGCCTAAACTGATTGAAAAGTATAGTACAATGAAGTCGAAAAACATCGAAATCATCGCTTTTTCGTTAGACAGCGACAAAGTTGCGTACGGAAATAAGGTAAAAAGTTTGCCATGGATTAACGATGCGGAGTTGAAAGGCTGGTACAGCACTTCTGCCGAGAAATATAATGTTCATGCCACCCCGACTTATTTCGTTTTAGATGGTGCGAACAAGATTATTGCGAAGCCGAGCCATGCTTCAGATGTAATTTCTTATTTAAAACTGAATTAACTTTTGCAGCGTTCTAAAATATTTTTATCTTTGCACCACCTTAATCGGCGAGGTAGCTCAGTTGGTTAGAGCGCAGGATTCATAACCCTGAGGTCACGGGTTCAATTCCCGTCTTCGCTACAAAAAATCCCGGCATATCGCTGGGATTTTTTTTGTTTTTATGGAATTTGTAGTTTACATATTATACTCGCGGCGCTTTGAAATGAAGTACGTTGGATACACTTCCGATTTGATCAACAGATTCCGATCGCATAATTATTTGGTTGCCAAAGGTTTCACCGTAAAATTTCAGCCGTGGGAAGAGGTGCATGTTGAGTTTTTCCGGACTAAAGCGAGGCGATGTACAGAGAAAGATATTTGAAGTCAGGCGTGGGTCGCGAGTGGAAAGAGTGCCTCGGTTTAAACTGAAAGCTATTGACGAAATGATATTTCTATACGATCCACGCTGTTTTCTCTGATGGAATTGGCTCCGCACCTATTTTCTATATCATGAACGTTTTATGAGATACAATGCATTGAATACGAGAACTATTGAGAACTTTTTTCGCAATACTGATAAATATCATAATTATCCTTTTCGATTTGATATTGCGGGATTGATAAAATATCGTCACAAATGTTGAATTAATTTTAAACTATCCTAATTGGTTTCAACTATTGCTTACCGATAAATCCGTTAGCTAAGCCACGCCAGAGTTAAGTATTTATGGCTAACAGGTGGATTTTATTTGGTCAACACAAAGATTTGTTCTACTTTTACACCGTCTTAAATAAGGGTGCAAACTTTTATTTGAGACATAAATTTTTTTTCATCATTTGTGTTTTGGATCGCATCGTAAGATGCGATTCTTTTTTTTATCTTTTTTCCTGCCTTTCGAAACGGACAAGCAGATCCACAAAGTATGAATAAGTAACGCTGCCTTCCTGCCGGTTACTTTTTAGGAATAAATCATTCGTGTATCCGAAAAACACATCCAAAACTCCCTGATGTTGCTGTACAAAGAGTTTTTCGGCCTCCCGGTCCCTTTGCATCGCGGGTGAATACAGTCGGATCGCATTTTCAACAAAACCAGGCGTTTTTTCGGACAAAGCATTCAATAACGATTTGAGTACGGCGTATTGTGTGCTGTACCTTAAATCCGCATTTCCGGAGTTTTTTCCGATTAGGTAGCCGATGAAATTCGCTTCCTGTTCACGTGCATATCCCAACTGGTGTGCGCTCTCATGTGCGAGCGTAAACGGCAGATAGGTGGCCGGCAATTCAGCGTTGTACTGCGCTTCCGCAGTAAACGGATTGTAGTAACCCAAAATCCCTGAATAGCTCATCAATCCCCTGAACAGGCTTGGTTTAAACACATCCGTATTTGTGCCTTTTCTGGGAACCGCAAAGGTGGGCAACTGATGCTGGTTTTGCAGGATCTGTGTTTTAACTTCAGATAAATCACTGATTTTAAATACTCCGTTTTGATCTTCACGCACTTGCGCGCGGCTTTTTTTGCAAAGTTCAAGGTATTTCAGCGCCAGCGACTGTGTTTCCTGCACAGTGATTTCTTCCCGGGACAATGTTTCGAGAATAGGTTTCTGATAGTAGAGCATTCCCCAATATAACTGGTAAACAAAGTGCAGCACATTAATGAATATGAGTGCGCTGAGCAGCGCCGCGTTCCGGCTGGATTTCTTAAAAATTTTATAAAGAAAGATAATCAGCAGCACGATGAGTAGGATATAAAATACGTCACCTAACGAGAAAGGTACGCCGGCCGTAAACTTTTGGTGGGTAGCTTTCTGAACTTCAAAAAAATGAGCCGTCGCCTCAACTATGAAATCGATCTTCGAACAGATATAAAAAACAACAATTTGGGCAAGTAAAATACCTGCCCAAAATTTTTTGCTGTTAAATATTTTAATTTTAGTGGCCACCCTCCGTCTTTAATCGATCGAGGTTGATGCCTTGAGCCTTCAGGATTCCGGTTACACGGATGGCATAGAATGCCAGGTATGCAAAACACGCAATGCCGATCACGTAACTGAAGTGGATGTTGGTATAATCCGCCAGCACTCCCTGAAGCCACGATACAATACCGCCGCCCATGATCATCATGATCAGATAACTTGAACCCTGGTTGGTGTGCTTGCCCAAACCGTTGATTGCGAGTGCAAAGATACACGGCCAAAGTGTGGAACAGAAAAGTCCCACGCTGGTGAAGGCATATACGGAAACCATTCCCGTAGTCGCCATTCCCACTAACAGTGAAGCGATGCCGAGCGAAGAGAAAATCAGAAGCATTCTTGCTGGGTTTCCTTTACTCATAATATCCGCGGCAATCATTACCAGGATAATAATTCCATATACATAGAACGGGCTCAGATCGTGTCTAGCGATTGCGTTTACGCCTAAAAACAGTGCGAACGCCAAGTAAGGCGCCAGAAATCTTAGGATTTTTTTTGTGCCGGCCTTCACGTCGAATGCGTCAACCGCGCCGCCCCATCGTCCAATCATCAGGGATGCCCAATAAAGCGAGATGTACGGAGCGATATCCTTCGTTTCGAAACCAAGGTCGTTTTCCATATAAGCCGGTAAATTACTTGCCGTTGCCACTTCCACGCCCACATACACGAAAATCGCGATCATACCCAGCCAAAGCTGAGGATACTGGAAGGCTGACGTGCGGTGATGCCCATCAGGTGCATCGTCTGTATCTTCGGATACCACCGACGTAATTTTCGGCAGCTTAGAGAATTTAATGAGAATTGCTACCAATATAAATGCAACACCTAAAGCCAGATACGGCGTCTTCACGCTTTCGATGCTTGCTTCGGTGTTTTCGGCGGATGCCGCACCAAAAATCGCGAACGAAACGATCAGCGGTCCAACGGTGGTTCCGAAATTATTAATCCCGCCCGCCAGTGTAAGTCGTTGAGAACCTGTTTCTTTTGGTCCTAATGCAATGGCTAGAGGATTGGCTACAATCTGCAGCAGCGAAAATCCAAGTCCGATCACAAACAGGCCGGTAATCATCAAAATAAATGAACTGTTATTGGCCGCCGGAATAAAGAAAAGAGTTCCTACGACAGAAATCAGCAATCCGTAAATGAGTCCGTTTTTGTAACCGATGCGGTTTACAAGGTCATTTTTCAGTGCTTTAGAAATAAATAAATAAATCAGTGAACCCACCGTATAGGCGATATAAAATGCTACGGATACTAACTGGCTTTGGCTTTGGCTAAGATTGAAAGCTTTTTTGAAAACCGGGATAAGGATATCGTTGCTCGCGGCGACAAATCCCCAAAAAAAGAACACGGTTACCAATGGAATAAATTGCGCCCAGTTGGTTTTTGTAGTGGTTGTAGACATATTTGTTAACATTTTGTTAAAACAAATATAACTAATTTATTTGCCTCAAACGGGGTTTAGCAACACTTTTTTTATCTGTGCGTGTGCTTCATCTTTCATCACCTCGGCGCTGGCGTGCGGCTCTATAATGTCGTTGAGATAGATCCTGACCTTGCCGGGATGACCTTTGGAGTGATCGAACGGAAACATCTTTTTCAAACCTACAAAAGTAAAAACGATAAGAGGCGACTGATGCTTCGATGCCACAATGAACGCACCGTCTTTAAATTTATCCAGCACCACAGAAGTGTCATCAGGAACGCCACCTTCCGGAAACAGCACGATACTTTGGCCTTCCTCCATCCGTTCGGCGCATCTTCGGTACACATCAGCGCGGCTTTTTGCAGAGCTGCGGTCCACCATTACGCAGATTCTTTTGTAAATGGTACCGAAAATCGGGATTTTCACAAGCTCTTTTTTGCCAACGTAGCAAAGTGGATGGTCGGGCATCAGGATGCATGGCAACATCACGTCCATCAGCGAGCTGTGATTGGAAATGAAAACGTACTGCCTGTTTTTATCGATTTTTTTATCGGTGAGGCTTTTCAGTTCATAACGGAAGCCCATCCCATAAAACATCCCGAAACACCAGATCCGGATAAATTTGTAGGCATATTTATAGTGCTCCTTGCGAATCGAAAGCAGCAAAACCGGTATTCCGAGGGTCATGGTAAGTAGGGCTCCAAGTAAAACCATCCAACCGCGCCACATATAATTAAGAATTTTTTTCATGTAAAGTTATTTAGGAGCCGAAGATTCATTTTTTCTTCCGTAGGGCGTACCCGTTTTTTCACTACTCGCTTCCCGCGTCTGAAAATTGGCATTTTCAGACGCGGGAGAGCTCAGACAGGCCGTTCAACCAGGGCTATTAAGATCATTCATCACTGCTTCCACCGGCCGGGTATCAGCCATTGAATATTATTTTCTTCTTTACAGAATAATTTAATACAGAAACCAGCACAATTGCCGAAACTTTGCTCAGAATTTCCCTGCTGAAAACAAAGAAGCCAATATCGATATGCTGCAGAAATATAGACCGGAAGAAAATCTGGAAGAAAGATAAACTTATAAGGGTTGATAATGCAGAGATTCCCATAAAGTATGCAAACTCCCGCTTTTTAGAATGTTTTCCACGCTCGAAAACGAACCATATGCTCAGGAAATAGTTCGTCAGGATCCCACAGCCTGTGGAAAAAATATTACTCAGAGGGAAATGTATTCCGTGGAAATTATACTCCTGAGAGAAAATCTGCGGCAGATACACGCTGAATACTTTAAAGGAACCAATCTCAACGGCCGCACTAAGCGCACCAGCCACGATAAAAAAGAATATTTGTTTTTGCTTCAGTAAGAGTTCCTTCATGTATAAGAAAGTATCTGCAAATTTATAACTATATGTTAAAGATTAAGAAAAACTTGTTAAAATTTTTTTTGCTGCCCAATTTATCTATACATTAGTTATTACAAAATTAATGGATGCGTAACGTATTAATTACCAAATTATTATAGCAATTTTTATTATGTTAATTAGCAGTTCTGCAGCCTCTCTTTATGCCCATAACTTCACATAAAACTGTCTTTGATGATCGCAAAAAAGTCCTATAGAAAGTTCCATCCTCAGCAAAAGGAAATAGAGGCACTGGAAAAGAAAAATGACCGGTTCAAAAGAATATTCACAGAATATGAACACATGGCTGAAGAATTGTGGGATCTTGAAAACAGCGACGTTTCCAACATTCCCGATGATTTTATCAACGCCATGAAAGTTCAGACGGAATATTTAGAAGATGAAATTGGCGACTGGCTTGCTACCGAGAATAAATCACTCGATCTGCGCTGACGGATATCGTCAATAGAAATTAAACAACATTTAAAGAAGAACTCCGGTGGTAGACCGGAGTTCTTTCATTTTTCGGGAAACGACTTTGCTATTTTTTCGTGAACTTAACGGTTTTCACTTTCTGGTTTCTATCTGTGAATTTCAGAAGATACATGCCCTTTATAAGTGTGGCTACCGTGATGCGGCTTTCCTTTAACTCATCGCCGGCTTTCATAACAATCCGCCCTGCCAAATCGATGATTTCGGCTGATTCTATGCCATTGTTGCTTTTAATAAAAAGCACATCGCCCACAGGGTTCGGGTATACGCTGATGTTTTCCTGCGGAGATTCTTCGGTACCAAGATTTGTGCGCACCCCAAAAACAGTGGTGTACGTATTACCTCCAAAAGTAGACTGCACATTGTACACACCTGTCATCCAGGCGCTGGTAACGTTGAAAGTCCAGTAAGCATGAGCGGTTGGATAGAAAACGCCCCAGTTTTGCGTCCAGTCGAAGTTCGAAGTCACACTGCCATTAGGGTCTGTGATTTTTATATTGGTAACGTCACCGGGCTTGATGTCGCGGTAATATAATTTCAGCACCAGCAGGTCTCCGGTGTTGAAATTCACTTTTTCATACGTGTTTTCAACGACTGGGCAGGTGTTATCCTGAGCGGTGGAGGAGTGCGTTGCAATCCGGTTGATTCTCGGGACGTAGTAATTTTCCTGCTGCTGCCACCACGAAGCGCTGTTCATCGAATTGCAGGCGCCCTGGTAAGGATCAATCACATTGCTCGCGGCATCACGGATTTCGAAATGCAGGTGCGGAATGGTGCTGCTGCCGGAACTTCCGGCGAGACCCAGAAATTCGCCTGCGGCTACTGTATCTCCAATTTCCTTCGTGGTGGCAGAATTTTTCTTGAAGTGCATATACACCGCGAAAGAGCCGTCCGCATGTTCAATCACAACGCCGTTCCAGCTCGGGTTGCCGTTGTTGGTACAGTTGAGGTCATTGAAGGTGTTTCTTTTATCCACGATGATGCCGCCTGCAGCCGCCACGATTTCCATGGTGTTTTCCTGCATTCTTTTCCACGGATAAGGCCACAGAATAAAGTCGGTTCCCTGATGGTTGCCGTTCGTCCAATCATAAGTGCGCGTGCCGCAGTTATAATCGAGAAGGTTGTTATTGGGTGTAAGATTATGGTCAACCTGGTATTGCAACGTGTGATATCCATAATCGGTAAAGCCGGCTTTCGGCCGGAAAGGGTTTTGGAACGGAGTGATTTTCTGTAGCGTTTTAAATGCGTCAGGATTCTGTTCAAGAATAGCTTTTCTGTTTCTTGCGATCTCATAACGAAGCTGAAAGCGCTGTACATCAGTCAGGCATTCGGTCTTTTCGAATTTTACGGCTGTAAAAGAGCTCTCCACCGGTGCAGTACCGGAATGCACGCGGTTTGCAATTTCGAAGGTTTCACTTTGTTGCTGCGAAAACGCGGATGCAGGCAGCAGCATCAAAAGAAGTAGTTTTTTTGATTTCATGATTTGTGTTTTTAGAGTAATAAAATTAATAAAATAGGAAACCGGCGTGGTTACATTTAACCATAAATTGGTCGGCGACCGCATAATTGGGTGTTTATACCTATGCGCACGTAATTTTTCTGAGCACTGCACTTTCCTTATCTTTGCCCCAAATTACCGCGTCTTTCTCTGAAGAGGCTTTCTGCATTATGACCATCAATCTTACCCAAAACAAGCATTTTAAACTCTTCAAACTCGTTTCCGAAGTAGCCGCAAAAAACGGTCAGTCCGCATACATTGTAGGTGGTTATGTTCGTGATTTGCTGATGAAAAGAGGCGTGCCCAGCGACATTGATTTTGTAACCGAAGGCAGCGGAATAGATCTCGCGCAAGCGCTTGCGAACGAGATTAATCCCAGGTGGAAGGTTTCAGTTTTTAAGAATTACGGTACCGCGATGTTCAAGCATAACGGTTTAGACCTGGAGTTCGTAGGAGCCAGAAAAGAAAGTTATGCGGAAGATTCGCGAAATCCTGCAGTCGAAGCAGGTACACTTGAAGATGACCAAAAAAGACGTGATTTTACTGTAAATGCACTCGCCATTTCATTAAATAAGGAAAACTTCGGTGAACTGATTGATCCATTCGGTGGGATTTCAGACCTTAAAAATAAAATCATCCGGACGCCGTTGGAGCCAAGTCAGACTTATTCCGACGATCCGCTGAGGATGCTGCGCGCGATCCGTTTTGCATCAACACTTCGGTTTAAAATTGAAGAAAACTCTTTAGCCGCAATAAAAACTGAAGCTGAACGCATCAAAATCGTTTCCCGCGAACGAATTATGGTCGAATTCAATAAAATAATGCTTTCCGAAAAACCTTCTGCCGGATTGAAGATTCTGGAACAGACCGGACTTATGCAAATAATTCTTCCGGAATTAACTGCATTGCGAGGCATTGAAGAAGTAGAAGGCCAAACCCATAAAGACAATTTCTGGCACACGCTGGAGGTGGTAGATAATATTTCTAAGAACACCGACAGTTTATGGCTGCGATGGGCCGCGTTGCTGCATGATGTGGGAAAAGCGCCAACGAAAAAATTTGTGGAAGGAACTGGTTGGACTTTCCACGGGCACGAGTTCCTGGGTTCGAAAATGGTGAAAACGATTTTTCAGCGCCTGAAACTACCGCTTGGTCCGGATATGAAGTATGTGCAGAAACTGGTGAAACTCTCCTCACGGCCAATCGCGCTGATCGATGACGGAACGTCAGATTCTGCTTTGCGCAGGCTTTTGTTTGATGCCGGCGAGGATCTTGAGGATCTGTTTATTTTGAACAAAGCCGATATCACCACAAAAAATTCATTTAAACAGGAAAAATTCAAAAGAAATTTTGAAACCGTTGCGCTTAAAATTAAAGAAGTTGAAGAAAAAGACCAGGTCCGCAATTTTCAGCCACCGATTACCGGGGAAGAAATAATGGAGCTTTTTTCACTTAAACCCGGACGCGAAATCGGGGTTTTAAAAGAAAAAGTGAAAGAGGCGATTTTAGAAGGCGAAATTCAGAATAACAGAGAGGACGCACGGCTTTTCGTGATTGCCGAGGCAGAAAAGATGGGACTGAAGGTTTAATTTTATCAGCCTATTTAACAAATAAAAACCCTTTCAGCACCATGCGCAGAAAGGGTTTTTTTTTGAAAAGAATAGGTTTAAAACTTATAATTTACGCCTACGGAAAAATTTCGGGGCAGGGTATTGAAACCAATTACATCCACATAAGATTCATTTAAGAGATTGCCCACATTTAAATAGCTTTCGATGTTCGCACCGATTTTCTGGTTAATGTTCAGGTTGAATATATTAAAGCTTTCGAGCTCAAGACTTTTCACTCCGAACGTGACCTCATCGTAATAAGAATCGGTTCTTTTGGATACAAACTGGTGGCTGAGGTTTACCCTTGTTGTGCGGAAAGGCAGAATTTCCACATACGAATTCACGCGCTGCTTAGGCTGGCGAAGCATCGTTTCTTGCTTTTCTTTTTCAACAAAACTAAAGTTCGCGCCGAGACGTGCGAAGTCGTTTAACCGGTAATTAAATCCGAGTTCAAAACCTTTCGATTTATTTTCGGCAACATTCCGGAAAATACCTGCATACGTCGCCGCATCTGCAATTTCGTAAGCAAAAGCGTCCTTTTCGTGACGGTGAAAAAACGACGCGGTAAACAGCAGGCTCTGGTCTTTTTTGCCGAGACTCAAATCGATTTCATGAGACAGATTTGTTTCGGGCTGAAGTTCGAAATTAGGAAGAACATAGGGAAGCGAACCGTATGTCTGATAGAGCGTCGGCGCAATAAATGCAGTCGAAAGCGAGTAGCCGGCTTTGAAATAAAGGTTGCCGATTTCCTTCAAAACATACGGATTCAGGCTGTAAACCCAATGGCTGCCAAACTTTGAATGATCGGTCATCCGGGTTCCGGCGTCTAAATTCAGGATGTTATATTTAAGATTCAGATTCGCAAAAACATCTACGTTATGCAGCTTTGTATCATTTAGGCTGAGATCTTCCACCAGATCATTCGCGCCCCAAGGAAGCGATTCGGCGCCCATTTTTTGGTTTTCGAACTGAACACCCGCAGTGAAGCTGATGTTTTCTGAAAAACGGTAAGTGTTGAAAATTTCGCTGAAAAAATTTCTGCCGGCATACGAAAACTGATCTTTGTAATTGCTGTTGAGCAAGCTTTGGCCGAGACGGTTGTTAGCCGAATACCGCGTGTTGAGCGAGATTTCGCCGTTCGAATATCTGAAGTTTGCATTGCCGCCGATAAAATGTTGCTCATCATCCGAGCGGTGTTCAGCATCACTGAAAGCGCCGCCGTCGTAATCGAAAAGATGGTGGTTCCAGCCACCGTTTACATTGATGCTGAACTGTTCTGCCTCGAATCCGATCCGCGCATTAACCGTCTGTTTTTCAAAACCGTCTTTCTCAAAATCTTCGCCCGTAGCTGAAGAAATTCCCTCAGACTTTTCGTTGGTGGCCGAAAGCTGATAGCTGAACTGATCGGTTTTTCCTTTTACCAGTGCATTTTGTGCGTAGGTGGAAAATGAACCGGCTCTTGCGCCTAAAAGTCCTTCAACCTTTTTGGTTGCCGAGCGGTTTGTTTTGATATTAATGACCGAAACCGTCGCGTTACTTCCATATAAAACCGAGGACGCGCCATTCAGGATCTCGATACTTTCTACATTTTCGAGCGACATCAGCCGCAGGTCGGAGACATTATAATCGTTTCCGGTAACGTCTTTGAGCGGGATTCCATCGAGTAAAATCAAGACATTCGAGCTTTTGCCGCCGCGGATTTTAAGTGCTTTAGGTTCCTGAGAATTATTGAAATCTCCGACGATGTGAAAGCCCGCAGTTTGATTGAGAACATCGCTGAGGCTTTGGCCACGGTGTTTTTCAAGGTCTTGGGCAGAAATCAGCTGCACGTTTTTACCGGTTTTGTAAAGCTGCTGTTTTGTTTTGGAGGCGATGGTAACCTCCTCGATCTGGGTTTCCTGTTGGGCAAAAATGTCTGAACTTACGACAAGCAATGCTCCAACAAAAAATAATTTCTTTTTCATAAAGAATTACATTTTAAGTTAAAGTGTACTTATCGGAAAAAAATAGGGGTAAAATAACTGAAAAAATAAATTTTGTCAGCAGATCACGTCTCTTCCTCCGAAAGCGTTTAAATAAACAGTCTTTTGGCAAGGTTTCCTGACTTTCACATTTGCTTCACCTTCCCGTTTCCAGTGGTTTTATTTGAAGCAAATTTTTTTGTTGTGATCTACAGTTGCGGGGACAGTCCGCGGTTTTCACGCGGTTCCCTTTTCCAAAAGTGTTGCGAAGGTAATGCTTTCCGGCATGCGCGGCAAATGAATTTTTTCAGGTTTTGGAGGCGATATTCTTCAGGTAAAGGTAAGTTTCTGTCTGTGAACGGATTTTTGTTTTTCCAGTTTCCACATATTCGTTGCTCATTTTTTTGTCGAGTACGCGGGCTTTTACGTTATCGCTGAGCTGGATCTCGAGGATGTCTTTTATTTCCTTTTTAAGATTTTTCTGATTGATTTTTGCGGCGGCTTCGATTCGGTGATCTAAATTTCTGGTCATCCAGTCGGCGGACGAAATGTAGATATCTTCATTTCCTTTGGCATAAAAATACATCACCCGCGCATGCTCCAGATATTCATCAACAATACTTATTGCCTGTATTTTTTTCTTGAAACTCTTCTGGTTCACCGCACAGTAGATGCCACGCACGATCAGTTTTACCGTCACACCGGCTTGCGCGGCTTCGTAGAATTTGGTAATTAATTCCCTGTCGCTCAATGAATTTGTTTTAATGATCATTTCGGCTTTTCGTCCGCCTTTGGCTTCAGCAATTTCGCGGTCGATATGCTGAATTATGCTTTGGCGCATAAATTCCGGACTCAGCAGCAGGCTTTTGCACGATTTCAGTACCGGCCGAAAATCATCTTTAGGTTTTTTCAGTACGTTGAAAACTTTATTGATGTCGGCCATAATGCCTCTGTCGGCTGTCATCAGAAGATGATCGCCGTAGATTTTAGCGGTTTTTTCATTGAAGTTTCCGGTGCTCACAAATCCGTACTGCACGGTTTTATTATGCACGCGTTTTTTAATGACGCAGAGTTTTGCGTGAACTTTTTTATTCGGAATTCCGAGCAGTACCTTAACGCCTTCCTGTTCCAGAACCTCTTTCCAGCCAAGGTTGCTTTCTTCGTCAAATCGAGCGCGCAGTTCGAGCATTACCGTCACGTCCTTGCCGTTGCGTACCGCATTGATAAGTGCATTTACAATTTTAGAATGGCTTGCCAGGCGGTAAGCGGTGATCTGGATTGATTTAACTTCCGGATCCATAGCCGATTCGCGCAGCAGATCAATTACCGGCGTATAGGTGTGATAGGGAAAGGTGAGCAGCACATCTGTACTCTGAATTACATCTGTTACACGTTTGTTGATGAACTGCGGATGATCAAAAGACGTGCGTTCTTCAGGCTTTTCATACGCTTTAAAAACATCCGGAAAATCCATAAAATGGCGGAAATTATGAATTTTACCGCCCGGTATGATGCTGTCTTTTTTTGTAAGATGTAGTTTGCGGATGAGAAATTCGAGTAGCGCTTTATCCATTTCCTTATCGAAAACAAACCGCGTGGGTTTTCCCTTTCTACGGGATTTTATTCCTTTTTCAATTTTTTCAGCGAGCGTGGTTCTGATGTCGTTATCCAGATCGAATTCTGCGTCCTTGGTCACTTTAAAACAATGCGCGGCAAACTCGTTATACCCGAAATACGAAAAAATATGCGGCAGGTTAAACGCAATTACATCCTCAAGTAAAATCACATTTTTTTCATCGTTTTCAGACGGCAGCAGCACAAAACGCCCGAGTGCGCGCGACGGAATTTCGATGATGGCATAGTTACTCGCATACTGAAACTCTTTCGTGCGCATCGCAATGCCCATATACAGAGATTTGTCTCGCAGATACGGCATTGCGGAGTTTTCGTGAAGCAAAATCGGGATCACATTGCTCTCTACAGTTTCATCGAAATATTTCCGCGTGAATATTTTCTGTTCTTCAGTGAGGTTTTTATAGGTTTTGATGTATACATTCTGGGCAGCCATTTCTACCTGAATCTTCTTCCAGGTCTTATCGAAATTCTGCTGTTGTTGGATCACGGTGTCATTGATGCTCTGCAGAATCTTTGTGGGTGGCTGGTAAAAAGATTCGGTGATGAATTTATTTTTGAAATCCATCGCACGCTTAAGACCTGCCACACGAACACGGAAAAACTCATCGAGATTATTCGAAAATATTCCCAGAAAACGGATGCGCAGGTGAAGCGGCACATTGGGATCCGTAGCTTCCTGCAGCACCCTCGCGTTGAAGGCCAGCCATGTTATATCGCGTGGATTGAACTGAATTGACATTTTAACTGTATTTAAACTCAAAAATAGGCTATTCAGGGCACTTTTTCAGAAATGAAGACGCCGTTTACGCTTATTTTTTGGTAAATTTGAAAGAAAGTAAGCCTATGTTTGTACGAGAGACTCTGCTGGAAAACGGAATTCCGGTGCTGCACTTAAATAAAAAGGACACGCTGTTCCGTGAGGACCAAAAGGCCGTAAATCTGTTCTATCTGATGGAAGGTGAGATAAAGATTTATAATACCGATTCCGAAGGTAAAGAGTTTCTGATCAACAAAGTAAACGAGCACCAGTTTCTGGGTGAACCACCGTTTCTCCTCGGCGAAAAATATCCGGCAAATGCTGAAATCGCAAGTGAGACTGCGGAAATTTTCAGCTTCAGCGAAGAACTCTTTAAGCAATACATGGTAAATCACCCCGAAATGTTATTTGAGTTCACCAAAGAAATTGCGAAGAAGGCCTACGAAAAAACACTGCGTCTTAAATCAATCGTTCATCAGTGTCCCCACGAAAGGATTACTAATTTTCTCAAAATCCACAAAAAAAACCTGGGTATTGATGACGGCCAAAAGGCGATCATTAATGTGACTCGCAAAGAAATGGCCAATTCTACCGGCCTTGCGATTGAAACCGTGATACGTACCGTTAAGAAAATGGAGCGTGAAGACAAATTGAAGCTTATCAACCATAAAATATATTTCTGATGCAAAGGACATTCTGGCTGAAATTTTCGGTCTTTAATTTTTTACTGGTTGCACTTTTGGGTGTTTTGATGCGTTACAAAATTCTGTATTCACTGCCTTTTCTGGATCAAAAACATTTGCAGGAAGCACATTCGCATTTCGCGTTTTATGGTTGGATCACGCATGTGCTCTACGTCTTGCTGACCAATTATTTGCTGAAAAACAAGCCGCAGATTAATTATAAAACCTACAATATTCTGATTATCAGTAATCTTATCGCGTCTTTTGCGATGCTCGGGACGTTTATTTATGGTGGCTATTTCTGGGCCAGTATTGCGGCTTCGACGATGGCACTGCTCACCAGTTTTGTCTTTTGCTACTTTTTTGTACGCGACGTGCGGAGCATAACTGACGCTTCGAAAATCTGGTTCGTGGCAGGGCTTTTTTTCGCGGTTATATCCTCTGCCGGCGTATTTAATCTGGCGTATATGATGGGTTCGAAAAACGTCTCGCAGGATATGTATCTGGCATCAGAATATTATTTCCTGCACTTTCAGTACAATGGCTTTTTTATATTTTCATGTATTGGTTTGCTGTTGTATTCAATAAAAGAAGTTGGAGCTGTAATTTCGGAAAAACAGAATAAGCTGATGTTCTGGCTGATGTTTTTTGGCTGTCTGATCGGTTTTGGCCTGTCTGTGCTGTGGATGAAAATACCCGCATTTATCTTCGGATTAATTGTGGTGGCAAGCGTTTCACAGACTGTTGGCTCGCTGATGCTGTTTAATTTCGTTAAGAAAAGCTGGACTAACCTCGTGCTGGCGTGGTCGCCAACTCAGCGGTTTGTACTCATCTTCGTAGGATTTGCATTTGCGGCGAAAATCGCACTGCAGTTGGGGTCTAACATCCCGGCGCTTAACCAGTTTGCATTTGGTTTCCGTAACGTGGTGATTGCCTATCTGCATTTAGTTCTGCTGATGTGTATTGCGACATTTCTTGTGAGCCAGATCCTCGCGACAAATTATTTTACCGTAGGCAAACGGCTTTTGTTAGGACTTAAACTGGTTTTGTTAGGCATATTTCTGAATGAGGCAATCCTCGGAATCATGGGAACGTTTTCAATAAAATACATTTCAGTACCGTTCGCCAATCAGTTGTTGCTGCTGTTTTCCCTGCTTATTTTTGTCGGGCTCGCTTTGGTCTTCGTCAATTTAAAAATCAAGAATGCACCGCTTAGGCAGATCTAAAAAAAAGCGGCTTACAGAAATACCTGCAAGCCGCTTTATCAAACAATTAAATTAAACCTAGCCTTTCTATTCCGGCAGCAGCACTTCATCAATGGCGTAAACTACTCCGTTCGATGCAGGTACTGTCGCGACTATTTTTGCTTTACCGTTAATTACCGGCTTGCCGTCAACCATTGTAATTTTAATATTTTTCCCATTCACCATTCCTAAACTTTGCCCGTCTGTCATCTGATCTTCTTTAATGACGCCTACGTAGGTATGATAGCTTAATATATCCGATAAAGCATCTGCCTGTTCTGGCTCCAAAAGTCCGTCTACGATGCCTGCCGGAAGCTTGTCGAATGCTGAATTCAGTGGAGCAAAGACAGTGAACGGGCCGGTATTGCTGAGCGAAGTGACCAAATTAGCGGTCTGCACAGCCTTTACCAGCGTAGACAGATCAGGGTTTTTGGATGCTAACTGGACAATATTGGGGTTAGATTCATCATCCTGAACACCATCCTGGCCATGCGAAACGGCTTCTGTAGTGGTATCCGAATTTGCTGCGGTTACTGTTTCGCTTTTTTCGCAAGATGCAAGGACTAAAAGCAATGCGCCTAAGATAAAGACTGACTTTTTCATATGATTTATTTTTATAAAAATACACTGAAAACCAGGGTGATAAGTATGACTGCGATCATAACGTTCATTGGTGTCCGGTGATATTTGTCATCACAAATAACTTCCGACGAGGCTACAGATCTTTTTTGTTGAAACTGATCAGTGACATCAAAAACGGTACGGTTGTCCAGAGCAGCAAAATCAACATCGAAATCCCCATTCCGCCGCCCGAACCGAAGACCTGCTGAAAAACAGCACCCGAATAACCGAGCATCGCTGAAATATTAAGCTGTAGCAACACAAATATGCGTGAGAGCCCCACCGGATTGAGACCGGCTAAGGTTGCCATGATGCCTTCAATAGGATAATCTGCAAACTGAAACATCAGTACGAGTAGAATGCCGTCGTAAATAATGCTGAAAAATATCCAGATAAAAATTGAAATACCGATTCCTTTCGCGCGGTCTCTGCTCATGATCGCCGAAAGCATCGCAAAAGAAGTGAAAATTACCGACAGTAAAATCCCGATGATAATGAGTGAAAAACCTGTTTCGATTGATGAATAAAGGAAAATCGGGATGCCGCAACCGATAAGAAATGCGAGAATAAGCGCTGTGGAAAGCCCAAGAAAAATATTAAACCAAACCTTTGCGCGCGGCACGGGCTGGCTCAGCAGTAACTCGATGAACTGGCTGCTGTTGTAGACGTAAATCGTCGAAAATATAATGCTTACCAGTGGTACTACGAGGAGAACTACATTCAGTAAACTCAGCGTTGCTTTGGTGAAGTTACCTTCCAGACCTAACACAGACCACGAAATAATGAACAGCAGAATCGTATAGAAAATGATGATTTTATTCTTTAAAATATCAAAAAGTATAAAGCGGGCTATCTTGTTCATTTTTTCATTTCTTTTAAAATACTGATGATCGATTCTGAAATTTTTTCGGATTTATGCTCGCTCATCAGGTCGGTTACAGATTGCTGAACAATTATTTTGCCCTCATTCATAAACACAATTTCGCTCACGATATCATCCAGCTCGCTTAATAGGTGAGACGTGATGATGATGAGTTTGCCCTTGTTTTTTTCTTTGATGATCTTATTCTTGAGGATTTCGGAAGCCAGCGGATCGAGGCCTGCAGTGGGTTCATCCAGAATGATAATTTTGGGATCGAACATAAATGCCAGAACGGCGCTTACTTTCTGTGTCGTTCCGCCCGAAAGCGTACTCATTTTCTTGCCGTACATTTTTTCTAGTTCGAAATCGCCCATAAGTTCTTTATCCAGTTGATCTTCCGGAACTTTGCGCGTATCCTTTATCATCTGTATGGTCTGGCCGATCGTCATATTTTCTGGGTAGCGGCCAATCTGCGGCATGTATCCGATGTCTTTGCGGTAACGGTAATCGTCTTTCACGCTTTTGCCACTCACCAGGATATCGCCGGTTTCAATAACATTCAGACCTAAAATGCACTTGATGAGGGTGGTCTTTCCGCAGCCGTTCGGGCCGATCAGCGCGATAGATTTGCTGTCGGTGAAGGATAAATTCAGGTTGTCGAGCGCCGTGAATTTATTGAATTTCTTTGTTAAACTTTTTATTTCTATCATGATAATCAGTTCGGGCTTTACAGCGCTATGAATGGTTTACAGGCCGCCGACAATTCCATTTTAAGATATTACTTTCTTCATCAAGGGCTCTTCATCTTTGAAGTTTTCGGGCGTAAGGCTCGGGATTATTTTCTCGGTTTTATCGAGTAAATCCACAAAAAACGTCTTGAAAAGCAACATAATTGCCGGATTATTCTCCACTAAAACCGCGTATAAACTCAACGGATGAAAGGGTACATCGCCAATTTTGTCTTTATTAAGATCATAACCTTCGTATTTGTCCCAGAAATTCCGTTTGAAATCGTTCATTGCCATCGTGCCGCTGGTGCCTACATCGAAAGTGTTGTTGATGAAATTATTGTTGATGAACTTATTTTCCATGCAGTTGGAATTGATTTTCATCGCCCAGCCATTGTCTTCGAAGTTATTTCTGAAAAAATCAACTTTGGTGGCACCATCCATAAAGATCGCAATGGTGTTGTTAGAAAAACGGTTCTGTTTGATTTTGCTGAAGCTGATGTCTTTCAGCAGGAGGCCGTAATTGGCGTCGCCCCAGTTGTTGATAAAGCTGTTGCCCGCCATTCCCACATTATTGCTGTACATCACGGCTACGCCGGCATTGTTGTTATCGAAGGTGTTGTTTACATACACGCAGTCGTTCGATGACATAAAGTGGAGGCCGTACCGCAGATTTTTTTTCGAAAAGTTGCGGTAGATGTACGAGTCGGTAACTTTTTCGAGGTAGATGCCGTCTTTGTGGCCTTCAATGTAATTGTTTTTAATCCAGATTTCCTCGCTTACCCACGCGTGAATTCCGTCGCCAATACCTTCCTGCGATTTGGAGCGTGAACTTGTAATTCTGTTGTTTTCAATTAAACATCTGTAGCCGCGCTGAATGTAAATTCCAAAATAATTATTTTCGAAAATGTTATTTGCAATAACCGAAAAGTGGCTGTCGTAGAGACGTATCGCGCCGATGTTTTTTATTTCGTCCTGGCCTGAATTAATTATTTTAAAACCTTTAAGAACGATATGATGACCCCGGAAAGAGAGAATTTCGTGCTTCATTTCACCATCGAGCACGGGTCTTCCGATGCCGATGAGCGTCAGCGGTTTGGTGATATTGATGTTTCCTTCTCGGTAAACACCACTTTCCACTAAAATACTGTCGCCACTTTTTGATGCGGCGACAGCTTGTTGTATCGTTTTAAATTGTTCATTTTTCCCCACTCTCAATACATTCGAAAATATAAGAACCGGAAAAAACAGAAATAGAATTCTAAACATTAAAAGTTTATTTAGTTAAACCTGCGCCTAGTGCTGCTGCGGCTTTCTGAGCTGCTGCTTTGTTCTGGTAGGCCTGCGTGTTGCCACCCATCGGCGACTTTATGCTTCCGCCTTTAATGAAGGTCGCTTTGGATTTTTCAATAAATTTTCCGGTAGGATAATCTACCACATAAAGTTTGGCGTTCTTTGCCTGGTCCGGATTTGAGCCTTCGTACATATTCATGCACATGATATCGTCGAATTTGTAGGCGCGTCCTTTATCGGTTACCAGTTCGGCTGCGTAGCCCAGTGCGCTGATCGTCATCCGGCAGTTATCGCATTGGTCTTTGCCCAGCGCAATATCTTTAGGGCCACTGCTTTGGCACGACAGCATCGCGATTACCGACCCAACTGCGAACGTGTTTTTCAGAATATTCATTGGTTTATTTTTTAAATTAATCCTTAGTTTAAATGTTTATTTTAAAGGTGTTGAAACCGGTTTGCGGTACTCAATAAATGCTAAGATAGCCAAAATAAGTGCAACCCCAAACATAATTCCGCCGCCGATATTGGGGTAAGAATAGGCTCCGAAATTAAGAAGTTGCTTGAACCCGATGAGCGGTGGCTGATAAGACATGCCCGGTACCACAATGGCAGCATTTGGATCCAGATTATGTCCGTAATCGTATTCCCAGAGCCAAAAATCGACCATAAAAGCTACGCCGAACATCATGAAAAGTACGGCCGTAACATACAGCCACATTTTTTTATTTAAAAATGCTGTAGCAAGACATAATAAAGCAAAGAAAGCAAGCGCGTAGGGCAGAACTTTAAACTCCCAGAAATCCTCCGCGTGAATTGTTTTCATCCCGATGTAGTGGTTCAGGCCGTTAATAATTTCATATTCCCCGGTAATTTTATTAGACCACAAAAACATTGAAAGACCTTCCGGATACTGGGGAGCAGTTAAGTAGATTGACCACATTGGTACGAAGATAGATACGACGAGCGCTACACCACAAACAGCGAGAAGAATGCGTGTAATTTTGTGTAATGAATTATTTTTCATTGTATTATAAATTAAAAAGGGCAGAAACCTCTGCCCTTTATTTCTAAATTTATTTAGTTTCTCCTGGTTTTACAGGGCTCTGTGCATTGTCTTTCTTATTGTTGAGCGAGTAGATCAGCGGCGTGTTACTGCCCGCTGGCGAAACCCTCACGTACCCCTGCATTTCCTGGTGCAGCGCACTGCAGAAATCGGTGCAGTACATCGGGAACATACCGGCTTTCTTCGGAACCCATTTCAGCGTGCAGGTTTCACCCGGCATGATGAGGAGTTCGGCGTTCTCGTTTCCTAAGATCGCAAATCCGTGCGGTACGTCCCAATCCTGCTCAAGGTTTGTGACATGGAAGTACACTTCATCGCCAACCCGGACGCCTTCGATATTATCCGGTGCGAAGTGCGAGCGAATTGAGGTCATGTAAACGTGAACTTTGTTGCCTTCACGAACCACTTTGCTTTCGGCTTCTCCTTTTGTGGCATACGGGTGTTTATTGTCCGCAATTTTAAAGAATTTAACCTGGTTTTTAGAGATCATCTCACCTGGTAAAGCCTGTGCGTAATGCGGTTCACCGAAAGTTGGGAAGTCCAGTAGCAGCTGAATTTTATCTCCACTGATATCGTACAGCTGTGCAGATTGTGCTAATTCTGGTCCTGTAGGAAGATATCTGTCTTTGGTAATTTTGTTATACGCTACCATGTATTTTCCGAAAGGTTTGGAAGTGTCGCCACCCGGAATCATTAAGTGTCCTACGGAATAGAACGTTGGCGTTCTGTCCAGCACTTTGAGGTCCTTGATGTTCCATTTCACTACTTCAGACGATACAAACATTGATGTGTAGGCGTTTCCTTTTCCGTCAAACTCAGTGTGCAGCGGGCCTAAACCAGGCTTCTGTACTTCACCGTACAGTGCGGCTTCGTATTTAATCACCTGTACGCCGTCATATTCTCCGGCAAACGCTTTGTCTGCGATAGCTTTCTGAATTTTATCAAAACTGAATACAGGGATCAGTGCTGCCAGTTTACCTGAACCTACAATATATTCTCCGGTAGGATCGATGTCTACACCGTGAGGCGATTTCGGACATGGGATCATATACATCGCATCCTTCATATCTTGCACGGAAAGTACGACAACCTCTTTCTTCATCGTAGAAGTGGCGCTATGCGTTTCTTCATCCCATTTATTGTGGGCGTATTCTGTCACCACTTTGCGGCCTTTTCCGGCTTTTGCGAGTGCTGCAGCTTTTTTCCAGTTCACTGCCATAATGAAGTCTTTGTCGTTTTGTGACGCATTTACCTCAAGAAGCGTATTTGCTTTTTCTGAATTATAGCAGGAGAAAAAGAACCAGTCGCCTGATTTCCCTTTACCGGCATGCGAAAGGTCAAAGTTGATCCCGGGTGCTTCAATCTGGAAGGTTAAGTCCATTCCGCCGGTCTGCTGATCAATTCCGATAAAAGAAAGCACACCTTTGAAATTTTCTTTGAATGAACTAATTGGCACATCACCATTCTGATCATCCATTGGCACTGCAAAACGGGTTCCTGCAACCACAAATTCGGTATTTTCTGTAAGGAAAGGCGAGGAGTGGTTACCAGCTGAGTTAGGTATTTCTAAAATTTCAACTGTTTTAAAAGTCTTTAAATCAATTCGGGCAACGCGCGGAGTATTGTTGGCGTTTGCAAACAGCCAGCGGCCGTCAACTTCAGCCTTGGTTTGCGAAAGCGAGAGGTGATGCTGATCGTCCCATGGGATGAAGCCGTGTGATGTCTGCAGCATTGGTTTCGTCTCTTCGCTGTATCCATATCCGTTTTCAGGATTTACGGAAAATACCGGAAGAACTTTAAGCAACCTTCCACTCGGTAATCCATAGACATTCACCTGCCCGTTGAAGCCGCCGCTGACGAAGTTGTAGAACTCATCATATTTACCGGGTGCAACATACACTTTTTGTGCGGCGTCGCCGCTTACGGCAGTTTCAGTGCCTTTTGGTTTGCATCCAGTTACGGCACTTATAGCCACTACGGTTGCCAGTCCAAATAATTTAAGACTTTTCATTATATTTTTTGATTTAAGATTTTCTCTGCGGGGAAATTACTTCGCGCCGTCGATTTCGCGCATGTATTCCAGCACTTCTCTGGCTTCATTATCTGCAAGACCCTGGTTAGGCATTCTTACCAGACAAAGCTCGAGTTGTTTCTGAAGTTCCGGATCCACATCGATCATTGGATCTGGGTTGCTGATGAAGTTCATGATCCACTCCGGAGTTTGTCTTTGTGTTACCCCCTTCCAGCCTGGACCTACCAGTTTTTCTTCTGTAGTTTTGTGGCATGAAGTACATTTCACGTCAGCGATTTTTTTACCTGACGCTGCCATTGCAGGGTCGAATTTGCTCACGTCGATGTTTTCATGGGGTCCCAGACCTCTTTTTGGGTCGTAAGCAGCAGCGTCCGCGGCTCCGGCAGCAGGTGCTTCAGTAGCGGCAGCATCAGTAGTAGATGCCGTTGGGATTGAATCGGTTTTCTTGTCGTCTCCGCACGAAAATAGTGCGAAGGTGAGTGTTGCAAGTGCAATTGCTTTTAGTGACTTCATAATTTTATTATTTTTTATACCATCAAAAGTAGAAAGATTTGGCTGCCGGCAAGTATGACTGCAGTCATACCCTTTATATGATATATATCGTCATATTTGCTCGTAAACAGAAGAAGAATTAAATAATTTTGTAAAAAAATTTAGAATAATGAATAAATATTGTGCAGTCGCTATATTAATGATCGCGGTATCATGCGGAAAGAACGAGGTAGATTCAGGAAAAGAAAGTAATGTGATGTTAGAAGAACCCACCATTCAGGTTGTAGATTCTGCTGCTGCCGGCAAACATGAAGGCCTGGCGCTGATCGAGGGTGCAGACTGCCTCACCTGCCATAAAGTGGATGCGCGGGTTGTTGGGCCCTCATACCAGGAAGTGGCCGATAAATATACCGAAGCAGATATAGAAATGCTTGCAGGTAAAATTATTGATGGTGGCAAAGGAAATTGGGGCGAAATCCCGATGACACCACACACCGGAATGAGCGAAGCCAACGCAAAAAAAATGGTGGAATACATTCTTACGCTTAAGAAATAAACTATAAAAAATAAACGGAGATCCGGCGTGTTAATTCACTGCCGGATTTTTTTTAGCATGACGCTTATCATCATGACAAAACGCATACTATGGAAACTTAACGGTGTGGAGTCCGTAAATTTGCGCCCATGAAATTGCTCTGTGCATATCTGCTGACAGGTCTGGTGATATTCGCCGGCACTAAAAACCTGCTCTTTTTGGTAGACTATCAGGTCAACAGAGATTATTACGAGTTAATTTGCGAAAACCAAAACCGGCCGGAGCTCGATTGTCATGGTAAATGCCAGGCAGGCAGCGATTCAAAGCAAAGCAGCGCAGGTTTCAGTTTCAGCCATTTTTCATTTAATTTTTATGCCAGTGCAGAAGCCGCAATTCCCGAGCGGACTGAAACTTTGTTCGTAAATGGTGAAAAAATTGGCGAACACATGAGCCATTTCCGGTATGCAGTTCCGCAGCACGTCCCAAACCCACCTCCGGATTTAATTTAAGTTTAACCTGTAATACGACGCCATCGTCGGGTAAAATTTAATTAAATCTTAAAACAATATGACTCCTATAAAATATTCGGCCTTTAAAGGGCTGAACCGATACGCTACTGCGCTTTTGCTCTTTCCATGCATCCATATTCTTGCTCAAACTCACGCTCACGACAGCCTCGCGTATCGTGATATTGAGGTGGTAAAAATCATTAAGATCGCCACAGGCGACAAGAATAAATCTAAAATTTCCACTTCGAACACCGATTTGCTGAATCATGACGCGGGCAAATTCCTCAGTTCAATTCCTGAAATCTCTGGAATTAAAAAAGCCGGCAACTACGCCACGGATCCCGTACTTCGCGGTTTCAAATATGAACAGCTGAACATTGTGATCGACGGCGCTGCAAATGCGGTGAATGCCTGCCCCAGCAGAATGGACCCGGCCGTAAGCCAGGTGAACATGAATATGGTTCAGGAAGCCGAAATCTTCAAAGGGCCTTATCATTTCCGCAACGGCAACAGCTTTGGCGGAACCATAAATTTCGTGACACTGAAGACTGTTTTTACCGAGAATCCGACATTTGGTGGACGGATTTCCACGGGTTTTGAAAGCAATGGCAACATCTTCCGAAATGAAGCTTTCACCGAACTGACCACCAAGAAAATGGTGTGGAATCTTTTCGGATCTTATCAGAAAGGTGATGCTTACAAAGACGGTAACGGAGACGAAGTTCGCTCGGCGTTTCTGCGTTATAATATTGGAACTAAAGGCAGTTTTAAATGGAATGAAAATAATATCACAACGCTGCAGGTTAACACCAATCAAGGTCGCGATGTAGAATTTGCGGCGCTGCAGATGGATCTGATTTACGACAAAACCTGGATGTACCAACTTAAGCATCTGGCAGAATTTGAAAACTCCTTTTTCAACCAGGTCGATTTCAATTCGTATTATTCGGTGGTCGATCATTCGATGGGAACTGCGGACCGATCAATGGTTTCTGATGTGAAATCGCTGACATTTGGTGGAAGGGGCGAATTAAAAAAAACCTGGAATAACCATATTCTTTACACAGGTTTAGATTATAAGCATGAAGCCGCCGAAAACCTCCGCATGGTGATGCCAATGATGATGGGCATGAAACCGCGCGACGGCAGTTCGTGGCAGGATTCCGAGGTCTCGCAGATCGGTTGGTTCGGCGAATATCAGTACCGTTTTCCGGACGCAAAACTTACAGCTTCCGCAAGAATCGATTATAATTCCTCAGATGCAAATAAGCCTTCGCAGCTTTTTCAGAATCTCTACGGCGACCTGTCATCGGAAAACTGGAACAGCAATTTCAGTTTGGGTTACAGCCGAAGTCTGGGCAAAGATTCCCAAATCGCACTTTGGACAGGCCGTGCGCAGCGCAGCGGAAGTTTAACCGAACGTTATATCAATTTATTTGCGGTGGGAAATGACAACTATGAAGTGCTTGGAAATCCGCATTTGAAGCCCGAAACAAACAATCAGGCAGACTTGATTTATACGTTTTCTCGCGAAAAAGTCTTCGTGCAGGCCAATGTTTTCTATGCCTACCTCGAAAATTATATTTCAGGTGTAATTCGCCCCGATATTATGCCGGCAACAATGAAGAGTCCTGGGGTTCGGCAGATGCAGAATTTGGGTAACGCGATGAAAGCCGGTTTCGAATCGCGCGTGAACTGGCAGGTACTACCCAAATTAAGATCAGAAATGGCAGTGGCCTATACGTACGCAGAAGATCTCGACACCAAACGACCTTTGCCCGAAATATTTCCGTTGGATTTCCGCTGGAAACTTCAGGCTGACCTGTCGCCGGTAATCATCGTGGTGAATTACCGTTACTCAGCCGCACAGAATCGTGTCGCTGACACTTTCGGTGAATTAAGAACACCAGATTTCTCACTCTTTAATGTTAATCTCAAATACAATGTTTTCCGGAATGCTTCGATCGATGCTGAGGTAAACAATGTCTTCGACAATGCCTACGCGGAACATCTGAACCGCACCCTTTCAACTGACCGCAATTCAAGAATACTCGAAAGAGGGCGAAGCTTCAATCTTGGATTTACGTATTTGTTCTGATCAATTTAAAACCGATGAGGCGCAAACACTTCTGCGAGGGAGTGTTTGTTTTTGATTTTAGGTTGAAGAAATAATAGGTGGAGTCGCAGGACTGATAGTTTAGGTCGTATATCACGCGGCAGAACTCATTTAAAATTTTAAAAAAGGTCAATTTGTCACACTTTTTTGCTTGGTATAAAATTGGAGAAAGCCACCTCAAATAAATTAAAAATTAAAAATATACATACTATGAGTAAAATAATTGGAATTGATTTAGGTACAACCAACTCCTGCGTTGCCGTGATGGAAGGTAAAGATGCGGTTGTGATCCCAAATGCAGAAGGTAAAAGAACAACGCCTTCTATCGTTGCCTTCACCGAAGATGGCGAAAGAAAAGTGGGCGATCCGGCCAAAAGACAGGCGGTGACGAACCCTACAAAAACGGTGTATTCAATCAAAAGATTTATCGGAACCCATTTTAATGATGACGCGAAAGAAGTTTCCCGTGTTCCTTATCAGGTAGTGAGCGGGCCAAACGATACCGTAAAAGTAAAAATTGACGACAGAGAATATACTCCGCAGGAAATTTCTGCCATGATTCTTCAGAAAATGAAGAAAACGGCCGAAGATTATTTAGGTCAGGAAGTAACAAGAGCGGTAATTACGGTTCCGGCTTACTTTAATGATGCGCAGAGACAGGCTACAAAAGAAGCCGGTGAAATCGCTGGTTTAACTGTAGAAAGAATTATCAACGAGCCAACAGCCGCAGCTTTGGCTTACGGAATGGATAAAGCACACAAAGACCAGAAAATCGCGGTGTACGATTTAGGTGGTGGTACGTTCGACGTTTCTATCCTTGATCTTGGAGACGGCGTTTTCGAAGTGCTTTCTACTAACGGAGATACGCATCTTGGTGGTGATGATTTCGATGATGTGATCATCAACTGGATGGCAGACGAATTCAAAGCAGACGAAGGTGTTGATTTGAAATCTGACGCTATCGCGCTTCAGCGTTTGAAAGAAGCAGCTGAAAAAGCAAAAATTGAATTATCTTCTGCAAGCCAGACAGAAGTTAACCTTCCTTATATCACTGCAACTGCTACAGGTCCGAAACACATGGTTAAGACTTTAACCAGAGCGAAGTTCGAGCAACTGTCTGCAGATTTGGTAAGAAGATCAATGGAGCCTTGTAAAAAAGCACTTTCTGATGCAGGCCTTTCAATCTCCGATATCGATGAGGTAATTTTGGTAGGTGGTTCTACAAGAATCCCTATCATTCAGGAAGAAGTAGAAAAATTCTTCGGTAAAAAACCTTCAAAAGGAGTTAACCCGGATGAGGTGGTAGCAATCGGTGCTGCGATTCAGGGTGGAGTTTTAACAGGAGACGTAAAAGACGTTCTTTTATTAGATGTTACGCCGCTTTCTTTAGGTATCGAAACCATGGGTTCAGTTTTCACTAAATTGATTGATGCGAACACAACAATCCCAACCAAAAAATCTGAAACTTTCTCTACAGCAAGCGATAACCAGCCTGCAGTTTCAATCAGAGTAGGACAGGGTGAAAGACCAATGTTCAACGATAATAAAGAAATCGGAAGATTCGACCTTGCAGACATTCCACCGGCGCCAAGAGGAGTTCCCCAGATCGAAGTAACCTTCGATATTGATGCGAACGGAATCCTTCACGTATCGGCTAAAGATAAAGGAACAGGTAAAGAGCAGTCGATCAAGATTCAGGCGAGTTCAGGACTTTCTGAAGAAGAAATCGCCAGAATGAAGCGTGAGGCTGAAGAAAATGCATCTTCTGATGCCAAGAAAAAAGAAGAAGTAGAAGTACTGAACAAAGCTGATGGCTTGATCTTCCAGACAGAAAAACAACTGAAAGAATTCGGTGATAAACTGTCCGCAGATAAAAAAGCAGCCGTAGAATCTGCACACGCAGAACTGAAAACTGCTTTTGATGCCAAAGATATGGGAAGCATCAAAACCAAAACTGAAGCACTAGACGCAGCATGGATGGCAGCTTCTGAGGAAATGTATGCAGCAGGCCAGCAAGGTCAGCCGGGCGCAGATCCTTCGCAAGGCAACGCCGGAGCTAACTCAAGTGCTGACGATGTTCAGGATGCTGATTTCGAAGAAGTGAAATAAACTCTAGACGTCATTACGATCCGTCGCGGCGGAGAAGCAATCCGTTTATTTAATAGTAATTCCTCAGGTGAAAACCTGGGGAATTTTTTATTATATCCCGACTATTTTAGTTTAATATTTATTACTTTAGTAAAAAAAACATGAACACTAAGGAGACTAAAATTAATTATTTTTCTTTAATCAAAAGATTATATAAATCCTCAAAGCAGGAAGAAAATGAAGAAATGTATTTCCAAGAGGTGTTTGAAAATTTGCGAAAAATAAAGTCTCTATCCAAATTCAATAGAACGTATGATTTAAAAGGTAATAAGTTTTGTCTTCTAGATAATTTGACGCTTAATGATAAAACTTGCTATGGATATTTTAAAAGTGCTAGAAATGAGTTTCGGCCAAAGTTAATAGATAGGAAAACTTTAGTAGAAAGAAATAATCCTAAGTTTAAATCAGAAGGGGATATTGAGAAAACCCATTTTTTGATAAAGCAGGATAGTACTGGTGAAGTTATTTTATTTCTAGAACATAACCATTTTGGAATTACTATCAATAACTTTATAAACTATGTGCAGACATTTTCGAAATCACTAGACGCAAAAAATAATGTTCCCACTAGATACAAAATTGTTTTTGCAATTATTGCGAAGCATAATTTTTTAACTGAGCTTGAGCATATGCAAAGAGCAAAACTTGCAGAAGTTTATATTGATAAACAGTTGCTAGGAAATGATGCATTAAATTTTTCAGAAAAAATTGTGCAAATTAAACAAGATGTAAAATTAACAGTAAAAGCAGATTTGAAATCAGACTTGACAAAGTTTGGAGTTGACATATTTAATAAATTTAATGGTAAGACCGATGTAGGTATCAATAGGATAAGAATCTACGGTGTTGATGAAAATGGCAATAGCTCTTTTGTTGATACAAGTTTCATGGGAAAAGTTGATTTTGTTAATGCCAACTTAAATGAGGATACAGGGGAAACAATTAGTGGTGATTTTCTAAATGATTTGGTTAACATTTCTGAGAATTTTTAATGAATTTAAATGTTTTAATATTGATTCTTGAATTCTTTTATTTTAAAAGGAGGAGGTTGCTGATGTACTTTTCATTCACTTTATTTATATTTTCTGTAATAAACTACTATGGCAGGGAATTAACAATTGAGGATATCAAATCATTAGTAAGTAACTCGATTAATTTACTTGGAATACTATTAGGCTTTGTATCTGCTGTTTTTACAGTTGTAATTACTATTAGCACTGACGAAGTCAATGATGCAAAAAGAAAAGAAATAAGTGGTTTCTTTAATAAAACAAAGACTTTTTTATATGATGAAATTGTTTCTAGTTTTATTTTCTTGGTTATTTTATTAGCATTTCTATTAATCTTAAATTTCGCGTATCCCATTTTCATCAATCATTTAAGCTACAATACCATTATTCAGACGTTTTCAATGTCTACGAGTTTTTTAATTTTTTCTATAATCAGGTTAGCAAGTACTATTTTTGATTTTTATTTTGTCATTACTAGTACTAAAAATAGACCTGTAAAATAATTCGGGAAAGATTTCGATACATTATTTTATCTTCGCATTTTAAATTTGATAAAATGCTCTCAAAAATAATCGTTCATAAAGTCGGAAACCGTATCAACCAGGAATCTTTAATTCTCTCACAGGAAGTTTTACAGCTTGACGAAGAAATGACCGAGTTGCTCGAAGATTTTTTCCTTAAATCTTTCAAATCTGAAGAACAGTACCGCTTTTACAGCGAAACCTATCTTGTAAACAATACCGTTTACGGCGCGGCTGCAGAGATTTTTGAGGACAAAGCCAAATTTATTGAGGAAGCTGAGAACATTGCGCAACACTTGTACGATATTACAGAAAATCCACGCGTTCAGAGCGGCGAACTTTTCATTGTTTATTTTGAAGGCGAAGAAAACGTAGACGGTAATAAAATAGATTCAATCGGAATTTTTAAAACCGAAAACAAAAATCCTTTCCTCAAGATTTTTCCTGAGGGCCAAACGTTTGAAATTGAAAAAGATTACGGAATCGGGCTAGCAAAACTCGATAAAGGCGCGCTGATCTACAACAGCAGCAAAGAAAGCGGGTATGCAGTTTCGGTGGTAGATAATAACAAAAATGGCGATGCAGATTACTGGTTTGAAAATTTCCTGAAGGTAAAACAGCGCGACGACGAATATTTTCACACCCAGGAAACCCTTTCGGTGTACAAAGACTTCATCACCAAGCAACTGCCGCAGGAATTCGAAGTTTCCAAAGCAGATCAGGCCGACTTCTTAAACAAATCGATTAATTTTTTCAAGGAAAAAGATACTTTCGATTATGAAGAATTTACCAATGAAGTACTCGAAGACAAAAGTGTGATCGAGAGTTTCAGCAACTTCAAATCCGATTACGAACAGGAAATGCAGGTTTCTATTTCCGAGGATTTTGCAATTTCTGAAGCAGCTGTGAAAAAACAGAGCCGTGGCTTCAAAAGTGTGATCAAACTCGATAAGAATTTCCATATTTACGTGCACGGCGACCGCAAAATGATTGAAACAGGACAGGACGAAAAAGGCAAATATTATCGCCTGTATTTCGAGGAAGAAAAATAACCCGAAATATCTTATCTTTGTTTGGTACACTATTTATTAGTTTTTTTCTATGAATTTAGCAGATTGCCACGAAGAAAAGATTCACGTTTCGGGTCATATACAGGACTTCGGATATCTTATCGGGCTGGATCCAGATACACAATTCATCAGACTGTTCAGCCAGAATATTTTCGAAATCATCCCGGTCGACGAAAGTTTCATAGGAAGAACAATGCAGGATGCGCCCGAGGTTTTCGGCGCTTTACTGAAGTCCGTGGTGCTTTCTAATCTGGATTTCGCAACCATGAAAGACGTGGATGTTTTTCTGGATAAGATAGAGATCGGTAATGCAACTTTTCATTTAACCATTTACAGGTATACTGGTATTATTTTTCTTGAGCTTGAGGAAATGTCCGAAAGTTTCCAACAGAAGACATTTGTATCCAAGAAATATGAAAGCATCAGTAATGCTCCTACGTCAGGCGAAATCTGGGAACAGTTGCTGAATGTAGTGGCCGAAACCTGCGATTATGACCGGGTGATGATCTACCGTTTTCTCGATGATGGAAGTGGGAAAGTAATTGCCGAAAAAGTGAAGAATGAAGTGGATAGTTTCCTTCATCTTCATTATCCTGAAAGCGATATTCCGAGGCAGGCACGCGAACTTTATATGAAGAAGCGCAAACGCATTTTCAGTAATGTTTATTCCACACCGGTGCCTATTATCAGTGCACTGGAAAAGCCTGTGGATCTTACGTATTCTACGCTTCGTGCGATGTCTCCCGTACATGGGCAGTATCTTAAAAATTCGGGTGTATCCTCCAGTTTCAGTACTTCAATTGTTGTGGGGAACAAACTTTGGGGTCTGGTAACCTGCCAGAATACGGAACCAAAACATATCGATCTTGTAAACAGAATCCGCTGCGAAGTTTTCACCGTGATTGCTTCAAATGCCTATACATCTTACAAATCTCAGCAGAGCCTTAAAGACAGTGCAGAACTCGACAGCAAAATTAACCTGCTGAAAAGCCGTCTTCAGAAGCACGAAAACCTCAATGATTCGCTCTTCAGCAATATCGATGAGATGCGCAAATATCCGTCGGCAGATGGTCTTGCGATTGTAATTGCTGATGAGATCCGCACGTCGGGCACTGTGCCCGATGATGCAAATATTATGAAAATCGTGCGTTACGCCCGCGAAAATCCGCCTCAGAATTTTTATTTCACCAACGATTTTGGTAATGTTTCGGACGGAAAATTGGGAAATATCCCCAATGCGGCCGGCGTAATTTTCGGATTTACCGATGATAAACGCAACGAACTCCTGATTTGGTTTCGTGGCGCGATCGATACGCAGGTGCTATGGGCCGGAAATCCGTCGAAAGAAACTTCAGAAACCATCCTGAACGGCGACCAGCATTACGTAATGTCACCGCGTAAATCGTTCGCAACTTATATTGAAAGCATTAAAGGGAAATCTGAACCGTGGAAAAACCGTGATATTTTCGCGGCTAAGAAAGTGGTAGCGGCAATTCTCGAAACCACTTACAGCCAGTTTAAAAAAGTTCAGGATCTCTACGAAGAACTTAAAAATCTCAATGAAGAACTCGACAGTTTCTCCTATACCATTTCGCATGATCTTGGCACACCGCTGACGGTGATGAAACTGAATGCACAGCTGCTTGAACGTGCGCACCATGATAATCCTGAAGTTGGTAAACGTGTTGCAAGTATTCTGCAAGAAATTCTCGGTATGGAAGATATGATGCGTGGAGTGCTGCAGCTGAGCCGCGCAAAATCTACCGAAATTGTGGTGAAAGAAGTTGAAACGGCAAAAATTATCCGTAAAATCTGCCTTGATGCACAACTTACATTAAGCCAGACGACTGAAATTATTATCGGCAAAACACCGAGTGTTTTGGCCGATGAAACCATGGTGATGCAGGCTTTTCTTAATATCATCGGCAACGCGGTGAAATATTCAAGTAAAAGCGCAATGCCCAAAGTTGAGATTCATGGTGCTGAGCAGAGAGATCAGGTGGTGTACACAGTGAAAGATAACGGAATCGGGATTCCGGCTGAAGCGCAGGAAAAAATGTTCAAAATCTTCAACAGGATGGATAATGCCAAAGGTTTCCAGGGAAATGGCGTTGGCCTTTCTATCGTTTTCCGCATTATGGGCAGACTTGGCGGTTCTATTTCTTACCAGAGTAAAGAAGGCGAAGGCACAACCTTTACCTTAATTTTCCGAAAACCTTAAATCCACATATGATTTCAGACCGGCTAAAGACCGAGACCCGATACCTCCACGACCTCACCGAAGAGAAATTCAATTCAAAAAAGATTTTCGAATCCACGTTTAGCCTTGAAGATTACCGGAAGGTACTGTTATATAATTATTTTCTGATCAGTAATTTCGAGGATGCGGTTTTCTCGTTAATTCCTACGGACGCAGCGCTAAAAATTCAGCTCGAAAAGCGACGAAAGTTAAAACTGATCGAAACCGACCTCCAAAATTTTGGAACTGAACTGCCACCACAGGAATTTTCGGTTACAGTAAACAGTGAAGCTGAAGCCTGGGGCGTTTTTTATGTGATGGAAGGTTCTACACTTGGCGGCAATATGATTGCGAAACAACTGAGCAAAAATGCAGAATTTAAAAATGTGAATTTCAGTTATTTCCGTTGCTACGGCGAACATACAGGTTCGTACTGGAAATCGTTTAAAGAAGTACTCGATCAGCAAGTTGCACCCGAAAAGTTTGAAGAATGCATTGCCGGCGCCAATAAAGCGTACCGCTTTCTGCTCGACCTTCCATAGTGATAACGGTGGTTTCATTTTTGATGCGTAGTGCAAAATACAGTAATGAAGCAGTTTCTTAAATATTCTCCCCAAATGGATGCGCTTTCGCCCGAGGAAGAGCAACTTTTAGCCGAAGACCTGCCACTTATTGAACAGGCGGTGAAAGCTTCCCGAAAAGTAAATAAAACGCCTCACCACACCAGAAATGCGCACGCAAAAGCATTCGGTTTTGTACGCGGACATTTCGTACCGGTTAAAAATGAAGCAGCAGATTTTCGCCAGCTTTTGGATGGGGCAAACCTCGGCGTCATCATCCGTTACTCGCATCCGAATTTCTTTGTGCTGGGCGGCAAATGGGAATATCCGGTGTACGGCTGTTCCATTAAAATATACAATAAAGATGCGCCGGTAAGTGTAAAGTACCCGTTGGTGAATTTGCCTGTATTTATTACGAATTCAGTATCAAAATTTCTGAATATCCACATTAAGGCCAACCGCTTTTTCATCGCAGCAGGACGCAATTATTTTTTAGCTGCGTTAAAGATTCCTGCACTTTTGCGTGCGGGTTTAAGCCTTTTTTGGGATCGCGAACTCGCTTCAATCCTCCGCAATATGCTTAAAGTTCTTGATATCGAAAGACAGTTCATCCCGACTTACGATTTCCACTCAATAGGCTGCTTCCGTTTGGGAGAGAAAGTGGCGAAAATCAGGCTGAAACCAAATTTCACGCTTCCCGTAGAAAAAGGTAATGATCTTGAACAGGCCAAACTGCTCAGAGATTACTTTCAGGCGAACGAGCTTTCACTCGATTTCCAGGTACAGCTGGCAACAGACCAAAAGAAAACGCCGGTAAACAATCTGCTGAAGATGTGGCGCGAAAAACATGCGCCGTTCGTCACGGTTGGGAAAATCATCCTGATGCGCCAGGATATTTCAAATCACGAAACGGAAGATTATGAAAATTTATCCTTTAATCCATTCGAAAATGACGGACTTTTGCAACCCGTGGGCCGTATGCAGCAGGTGCGCCGAAAAATTTATAACGTTTCCATCCGTACAAGACAACAACTAAATCAGAAAAACCATCATGCCTGAAGGACCAACTATTTTAAACCTTACCTCAAAAATTAGCCGCTTCAAAGGCAAAACCGTAACCGATGCCACGGGCTATGCCGAGATGGACAAAACCGGAATTGCCGGCCAGAAGTTAATGGCCATCGACGCTTACGGCAAGAATTTCATCTTTGTATTTAAAGATTTCTTCGTCACCGTGCATCTGGGTTTGTTCGGGAGTATGCTGATCAACAAGCGGAAAAAATCCAACGCGAGTTTTGCGCTGCATTTTGACGACAAGGAAATAAATTTTTATATCGCCAATACGAAGAAGATTGATGGTAAACCTCAGGATCATTTCAATTACAATACCGATATTTTAAAGAAAACATTCGACGGCGAATATGTGTTGAGTACGTTGCAGGAAAAGTACGCCGAAAAGATGATTGGCGACGCACTGATGGATCAGGACCTTTTCACCGGAGTCGGAAATATCATCCGTGTGGAATCGCTGTACCGCGCCAAAATTCATCCCGAAAGCGTCATCAGGAATATTCCGGAAAAAAAACTCGTCTTTCTGATCGAAACTGTTGTGAATTATGCCTACGAATTCCTCGAACAGTCAAAGGAAGACACTGTAAAAGAGAAAACGCTGATCTATGGCAAGAAAATTTGCCCAAAAGACAAGTGGGAACTGATCATCGAAGAAATGGGAAAAGTAAAGCGTAAAACCTACGTCTGCCCGAAATGCCAGAAAAAATTTGAATAAAAAAAATCCTGCTGATGTGCAGGATTTTGTTCTTACTATGTAAAAAGATTCTCTTCGAACAGGCCTTCAACCGACCAGTATCTTTCGCCGGTGTCGTAATTGAAGGTAAGGATCTTCGATCCTTCGGGTATTTCAGCCAGTTTTTTATTGATTGCAGCCAATGAAGCTCCGGTCGAAATGCCCGCCAGAATGCCTTCCTCACGCGCGAGTCTTTTGGTGAATTCATACGCTTCTTCTTTTTCAACCTGAATGGTGCCGTCAAGAATCCCGGTGTTGAGCACTTTCGGAATAAAACCCGCGCCGATGCCCTGCAGCGGATGCGGACCGGGATTCCCGCCCGAAATTACAGGCGAATCTTTAGGCTCTACCGCGAAACTTTTCAGATCGCGAAATTTTTGTTTCAGAATTTCAGTAACTCCAGAGATGTGTCCGCCGGTTCCAACGCCGGTAATCAGATAATCGAAACCTTGCGGGAAATCCTCAAGAACTTCCTGCGCTGTAGTATTCCGGTGGATTTCGAGGTTGGCTTCATTCTCAAACTGTTGGGGAATCCAGACGTTATCGAGTTCTTCAGCCATTTCCATCGCTTTTTTCACCGCGCCGGAAGTTCCCAGTTCGCGCGGCGTCAGCACAAACTTCGCGCCGTACGACGACATCAGTTTTCTGCGTTCCACACTCATACTTTCAGGCATTACGAGCACGAGTTTATACCCTTTCACGGCGCAAACCATCGCCAGCCCAACGCCTGTATTTCCTGAAGTCGGTTCCACGATCAGTGTGTCCTTTGTGATTTTACCTTCTTTTTCGGCTTTTTCAATCATCGACAGCGCAATTCTGTCTTTAATGCTTCCGCCGGGATTCTGCCGCTCGAGTTTCATCCAGACTTCAACATTTTTATCAAAAATATTATTGATTTTTACCGTAGGTGTCTTGCCAATGGCTTCTAATACTGTATTCAGTTTCATTTTGTAAATTTAATTTTTTAAATTGAGCCGGGCTGCAGTTTTTCACTTCTCATTAAATGATAAAATTAATCGGTTCGTTTACCGGTAATTTATTTTTAACGGTGACGAGCCCTTTATGGAAAACCACCGAATTCGGTGCCACACTTTCTGTAATCCAGACATTTCCGCCAATAAGCGAATTTTCTCCGATGACGGTTTCGGCGCCAAGTATGGTTGCATTCGCGTAAATAACCACATTGTCGCCAATTGTAGGGTGCCTTTTTTCATTTTGGAGGGCTTTTGTAACTGATAATGCGCCGAGGGTCACACCCTGATAGAGTTTCACATTGTCGCCAATTACTGTAGTTTCGCCGATTACGATGCCTGTTCCGTGATCAATAAAGAAGTTTCTGCCGATTTGGGCGCCGGGATGAATATCGATTCCGGTTTTGCTGTGCGCAAACTCAGTCCAGATCCTTGGGATTAAAGGAACATTGTTTTTTACAAGCTCATGCGAAAAGCGGTAAACGGCAATCGCGAAAAACCCGGGATAGGAAAACATTACTTCCTCAACACTGTTTGCCGCCGGATCGTTCTCAAATATAAACTGCGCGTCTTCTTCGAGATGCCGGTAAATTTCAGGAAACCGCGAAAAGAAGTATTCGCTTTCGGCTGTTTCTGCGCCCTGCATCGCGGCCGAGAGGATCTCATCAAATTCCGTCCGGAAACTGTTGAGCCTTTCCTCGATAAGCGAAAGTTCTGCGCACCGCTGTAATTCAAGATAGAATATAAAACGGAAGAACCGGTCGATAAAATCCTCGGTTTTGCGCTTGTCGATATCCGATTTCCGGTTCAGGTAACCGCGGTGAAGATGTTCTGAGAAATTCATTTTAACCAAAAAGTATAAACAAAGGTAAATAACAATTTTTTTTATGGGGTTGATGTAGGGTAACAAAAAACACATAGGTGCCATTCATAAAATAAATCGGTAATTGATATTTCCAAAATTGCCCACCACCTCATTATTTCTTAAATTTGTGGTGCTTTCTGATTTTAGTTTCAGATGCAGTTCGGAGTCACAGGATTCCACTATTCCAACAGAAAATAATATAAAACAATATGAAAGTTACCGTAGTAGGAGCAGGAGCAGTAGGCGCAAGTTGCGCGGAGTACATTGCGATGAAAAATTTCGCTGCAGAAGTAGTTTTGGTGGACATTAAAGAAGGTTTTGCTGAAGGCAAGGCAATGGATTTGATGCAGACCGCCTCGTTGAATGGTTTTGATACCAAAGTGACCGGCACTACCGGCGACTACAGCAAAACTGCAGGTTCCAAAGTAGCCGTAATTACCTCCGGGATCCCAAGGAAACCGGGAATGACCAGAGAGGAACTGATCGGCATTAACGCCGGTATCGTGAAAGAGGTTACCGAGAATCTTGTGAAGCATTCGCCGGACGTAATCATCATTGTAGTGTCTAATCCAATGGATACAATGGCCTATTTGGTGCACAAAACTTCGGGTCTTCCGAAAAACCAGATTATCGGAATGGGCGGCGCACTGGATTCTGCACGTTTCAAATACAGATTGGCAGAGGCATTAGAGTGCCCGATTTCTGATGTTGACGGGATGGTAATCGCGGCTCACAGTGATACCGGGATGCTTCCGTTAATGAGCAAAGCCACAAGAAACGGAGTTCCGGTTTCAGAATTCTTAAGCGACGAGAAGCAGGCGTATGTTGAGGAAGAAACTAAAGTTGGCGGCGCAACGCTTACCAAACTTTTAGGTACTTCAGCGTGGTACGCACCAGGTGCGGCGGTTTCTGTAATGGTACAGGCCATCCTTTGCGATCATAAAAAAATGATTCCATGTTCTTTAATGCTCGACGGTGAGTATGGCGAAAACGATATCTGCCTGGGCGTACCTGCGATTATTGGTAAAAACGGAGTTGAGAAGATTGTTGAAATCAGCTTAACAGATGCAGAAAAAGAAAAATTCGCAACTGCAGCTAAAGCGGTAAGAGAGGTAAATGGCGATCTGAAGTTTTAGAACTTTATCGAAAAAACCACAATTGGACAGTAGCCTCCGGCTTCCGGTCCATAACAGTTAAAACGTCCCGAATTTTTTGGGACGTTTTTTTTATACAGAAGATTCGGTGAGGAAAGTACGCTGATACTAAGGCGGATACGCGATGCAGTATGACCGTCTTCCATCACTCCTCACTTCATAAAAAATCATAAAATATAGCGAATCACGTTATGGCGGTCTTTATTTTGCTTCAGGTTTGGTCATTCACCAAAAAAATAAACACCTATGTTAGCAATGAATTTCCGCGGACCTTTCCGCGTGCGTGCAGACCGCAATATGCCGGAGCCGCAAATAGAACATCCACAGGATGCCATCGTGCGGGTTTTAAGATCCTGCATTTGCGGATCCGACCTCCATCTTTATCACGGCCTTGTTCCCGATACACGCGTGGGCACTACGTTTGGGCATGAATTTATCGGCGAAGTTGTTGAGATTGGCTCGTCTGTAGAAAAACTGAAAGTGGGCGATAAGGTAATGGTACCTTTTAATATAGCCTGCGGAAAATGTGCCTTCTGCAAACAGGAACTCTATGGTAATTGCCATGAATCAAATCCAATGGCTACAGCTGTAGGCGGTATCTTTGGTTATTCGCACACAGCAGGCGGTTTCCAGGGCGGCCAGGCAGAATATGCCCGCGTTCCGTATGCGGATGTCGGGCCAACCGTAATTCCGGATTGGATGGATAATGATGATGCAGTATTGCTTACAGATGTGGTTCCTACAGGATACCAGGCTGCAGAAATGGCGGGCATTCAGGAAGGTGATACCGTTGTTGTATTTGGCGCAGGGCCAATTGGTATTATGGCGGCCAAAAGTGCATGGCTTTTTGGTGCGGGAAGAGTAATCGTAATCGACCATCTGGAGTACAGGCTTGATTTCGTAGCAAAATACGCACAATGTGAAGCCTATAATTTCAGAAGTATCGGCGACCCGGTGGTTTTCATAAAAACACAAACCGACTCCCTTGGTGCGGATGTTTGTATTGACGCGGTGGGCTGCGAAGCAAAAGGAGATTTGATGAATACGCTCCTCGGTACCAAACTTCTTATGCAGGGTGGTTCCACAACAGCACTGCACTGGGCTATTAACGGGGTAAAAAAAGGCGGAATCGTTTCTATCGTAGGAGTTTACGGCCCGATTGATGCCCTGGTGCCGATAGGTAACGTTGTGAATAAAGGAATTACGATCCGCGCAAACCAGGCAGCCGTCAAGAGAAATTTACCAAAACTTATTGAACATGTAAAAAACGGTGTTCTTGATCCAAAACAAATTATTACCCACCGTGTTCCACTTGAAGAAGTAGCGGATGCTTATCACATATTTTCTCAGAAACTCGATAACTGTATAAAAACAGTGCTGATTCCGCCAACAGCTTAACAGGTTTTTAACTTAAAAAATACTACGACATGCTTACAGATCAAACCAAGCCCTCCGACTTTAAAAAAAGCGAAAGGGCAGATTACAGCCACATAAAAGGTTGGGGAATTGATGCCGACCCGCAGAATGATCCCAGTTATCCGATGAAAAAACGAACCAACGAAGAACATGAGGGCTATGCCTGGGACCGCCCGGAGCAGCAATCCGATGATGTGGAAATTTTAAAATCCGTAGAAAGGCCCAATTTAACCTCTGTTTTCGGTTCAGCCTCTCCGCCCGAAGGTCTTAACGGACATCTGCGAAGACTTGCCTTCAAATACAGCGAATCAAGCTACGGAAGATGGCTTCCACTTGTATTGGCCGACCGGGTGGGCGAAGTTGAGGGAATTATCGACGACTTAAAAAAAGGTCATGTGCCTAATTTTTTTGCCGAACACGGTTGGGGTGCTGAATGGAAATACAATAAAAAAGGGTTTCTGCTAAAAATTGCAGCAGTAGCCGCAGTATCGGCGGTAGCGATCACCCTATTGTCATCAAAAAAAGACAGCGACAACGACGATTAACTCTTTTTTAATAATTACTAATACAGAGCCAGTTTAACCATTGGCTCTTTTTGTTATTGAGAATTCGATGAAGCATAAGATTGATCAGTTCTGAAATATCTGGGGAGTATTTTTCTTGCTTCGCTGCGTTTGGTGGCTGAGGCTCTCGAAGCCACCTTCAACTCCGCGTCGCAGTGGTTTTCAGCGTAAGGATCGAATACAAATCCTAAAGCCTAGATTATACGAAGCCACATTAAAATTAACATCCATAACTTTTGCTTTCCTTTGAATTGGCTTACTTTTGAACATCTATTTTAAATCAAAGAAATGTTCAGAAAAATTCAGGTAATTGGGATGATAGTTATTGCGGCGGTCTCCCTAAATGCTCAGAAAACCAAAAACACCGCACCCGAAAAACCAAAACTCGTCGTAGGCATCGTAATCGATCAGATGCGCTGGGATTTCCTTTACCGCTACGAAAGCAAGTACGGAAACGGCGGCTTCAAACGGCTGATGAATGACGGGTATAATCTTAATAATGTAATGATTAACTACGTTCCAACAGTAACTGCATTGGGGCATACTTCAATTTATACCGGCTCAGTTCCGTCCATCCACGGCATCGCAGGAAACGACTGGACTGACCGCGAGACCGGCAAAAATGTATATTGCACAACCGATACCAGTGTAAAAGGAGTAGGAGCGAGTTCTGAAAAAATCGGTGCGCATTCTCCGCACAATCTCTGGAGCACCACAATTACCGATCAACTCGGCATTGCTACTAATTTCAGATCGAAGGTTGTTGGCATTTCACTCAAAGACCGTGCGTCTATTTTGCCGGCAGGTCACAATCCGACAGGTGCGTTCTGGTTCGATGAAGGTACAGGCCATTTCGTAACGAGTTCTTATTATATGAACGAATTGCCACAGTGGCTGAAGAATTTCAACGCGCAAAACTGGGGCGAAAAACTTGTGGCCAATGGCTGGGACACCACTTTGCCGATAAATCAGTACACCGAAAGTACGGCCGATGATGTGCCGTGGGAACAACTTCTGGGAAGTGCAAAAACCACGACCTTTCCGTATAACAGTCTGGCTTCAGACTACGCCACGAAAAAAGGAATTATCAGAACTACACCTTTCGGCAATACTTTAACATTAAAAGCTGCTGAAGCCGCGCTTGATGCATATAATATGGGAAGAAATACGGATACCGATTTCCTTGCCGTCAATATTGCTTCCACCGATTATGTGGGACACTCGTTCGGGCCCAATTCAATTGAAGTGCAGGATACTTATTTAAGGCTCGACAAAGATCTGGAGGCGTTTTTCAACATGTTGGATAAAAAAGTAGGTAAGAACGAATACCTTGTTTTCATCTCCGCTGATCACGGTGGCGCGCACGCACTGGGTTATATGGAAGCAAATAAAATGCTTACCGGATTATTTGATGACGGTTTGCAGAAAAACTTAGAGGAAGAACTTAAACAGAAGTACAGCTATGAAAAACTGATTTGGGGAATCGACAATTATCAGATTTATTTAAATCACGGTTTAATCCGCCAAAATAAGCTTGATGCCAACGAAATTAAAGAAAATATAATCGCTAACCTTAACAGAAATCCACGGGTGCTGTACGCGGTTGACCTTGCGAAAGTTAGATCATCCTCAATTCCCGAACCGATAAAAAGCCGCATCATTAACGGCTACAATTGGCAGCGCAGCGGCGATATCCAGATTATCTCCCACGACGGAATGTTGCCGAGCTACGCCAAAAAAGGCACCACCCACAGCGTCTGGAACTCCTATGACGCACATATTCCTCTGATTTTTATGGGCGCCGGCGTAAAAAAAGGAACAAGCTCAAAACCATATTCAATGACGGATATTGCGCCAACCATCGCGCAGATCCTTAAAATTGAAAACCCAAGTGGTAACATCGGAAATCCGATTTCAGAAGCGATTGACAAATAGAACCTCGCAATACACCAAAAGAAAACCGCCCCAATTAATTATTGAGGCGGTTTTTTTATTTTTGAAACTACGCTTATTTGCGTTGAGGCGGATAATTCGCCATGATCTCAGCAACGATTTCAGGGATCTGTTTCTGTTTGGATTTTGGTGAATCTACCGAAATTCCGCTTCCGGTTCCCTGCCAAACCAGCTTTTGGGTTCTGGCATCTATAAGGTCTAGTATTAATGCACCCTGATTGTAGTTCGAAGTCCAGGTTCTGTTCATACCAACACCCCAGCCAAATGGCCCGCCCCAGCCATACATTCCGTAAGGTCTGGAAGATTGGATGTCCTGAATTTTTTTATGATTGGCTTTCACGTTCACAATAAGGTCCGGCGATTCCGATACGCTTAAGCCCTTCTTCTGTAACTGTCTTGAAACCTCATTCAGCACACGGTCTTTATCAATATCGTTTAGTTTCAGGTCGTCGATTCTTAATTTATACGTTTTGTATGTGTTAAAATTCGCGGTCTCCGCGTAATCAGATTTTACCTGAAACGGGCTGCAGGAGGTAAGTCCAAGTGTAGCCGAAGCTAACAGCAGAAAAATATATTTTTTCATAACTCGTTAATTATTTTAGTTTTTTTTAATGGGTTTTATAAAACGGTCGGTCTTTTTATCATATCCGTAGGGGCAGTGTTTGCAGCCGCTTTTGCAGCAGTAGCCACGTTTCAGGTGGTACTTTTCAGTAAAAACCTTATATCCCTGCTCATTATAATAAAAGTCTTCGTTTTCTTTGATGCCGTTTGCGCTCATGAGTTAAATGATAGTGCCTGAAAATTTTACCTTTGCTGAATGATTATTGTCCTCCACGCACTTCTCAAAAATACAAAAATTTCAGCGATCACACTTTTCCCGCTCATTATTCTGCGTACGCGTGCCCTGCGCAGCGACTCCGAGCTGATCACCCACGAGAAGATTCATCTGCGCCAGCAGCTCGAACTGTTGATCGTGTTTTTTTATATTTGGTATGTCGTAGAATATTATTACCATTTTTTCAGATTAAAAAACCCGTATAAGGCATACAAAGCCATTTCATTCGAGCGAGAAGCCTACGCAATGGAGCATGATCCCAACTATTTGGCAACCAGAAAACTGTGGAGTTTCTGGAATTATATGGGGTAAATACTTGTAGCCTGACTGAGAATTTTGGGGGCGCCTTATCCGGCTTTCACTACTCGCTTCCGGCTCCTGTCGTCGCCGGGAGAGCTCAAACAGGCCGTTCAATCCGGGGCGCGTCACGATTCTAAAACCAATTGTCTGGGAGAATAAAAACTCCAGTTCTCCCACTTTGTTAAAGTTCCAATATTTGACAAAGTTTTATAAACGTTGTTGCAGAACCATCACAAACTTAATTATCATTAAAAAATACCGAAATTTGCGCTATGATCATCCCCGATACTGCCATTCCGATCATTGAATTATCTTTAAAGAAAAACATCCGGCTTTTCATTAAAAGAGAAGACCTCATCCATCGCGAGATTTCCGGCAATAAATATTGGAAACTCTTTTATAACATTAATAATTACCGCAAACTAAATCCGCCAAAGCCGATGGTCATCACTTTTGGCGGCGCTTATTCCAATCACATTACCGCCGTTTCTGCGTTGGGAAACGAAATGCAGATGAGGACATTTGGCATTATTCGGGGCGAAGAAATTGCTCAGAAATGGCATGAAAATCCATCCTTATCCGCCGCTCATTCAAACGGAATGGAGTTGAGGTTTGTCACGCGTGAGGCATATCGCGATAAGAATACCCTAACCGAAAGCCTGCAAAAAGACTTTCCCCAAGCCCTGATAATCCCGGAAGGCGGAACCAATGAAGCGGCTGTTGAAGGCATCCGGCACATGCTGGATGAGCAGACAAAAAGTTTTGATTATCTTTGCACCGCAGTGGGAACGGGCGGAACGCTCGCCGGAATGTCGAAATTTGCGGAAGAACATCAGAAAATATTGGGCTTCAAAGTGGTCAACGATCAGTCGCTGAATGAAAGTGTTCTTAGATTTTCAGGACGCGATAATTTCAAACTGATCAATTCACACGATGGTGGATATGGTAAAATAACTGACGGAAATATCCGTTTCATCAATAAATTCTCCGAAAAATATGGCATCCAGCTCGATCCTGTGTATACAGGCAAGATGATGAAAAGTCTGTTTGAACTTATTGAGGATGATTTTTTTCCCGACAACTGCAGAATACTGGTATTCCACACAGGCGGTTTACAGGGTATTCAAGGCGCAAACGAAAGGCTGAAAAAGCAGAAAAGGCCTTTAATAAAAGTAATAAAAAGTTGACCAAACAACAGTTTATGAAGAGAATATTTTTTGCATTTGCACTGATCATTGTATCGAAAACGCAGGCGCAGACCTGGAAAAACGACGAACAGTACATTCAGAAATTCGCGGCCTACGCCGTGGAGGAAATGGAAAAATACAAAATTCCGGCATCTATCAAGCTTGCACAGGGATTACTCGAAACAGGTGGCGGACAAAGTCGCCTAGCGCAGATCGGAAAAAATCATTTTGGCATAAAGTGCAAGGAAGACTGGACGGGCAAATCGATGAAGCATACCGATGACGCGCCTAACGAATGCTTCCGTGTGTATGATGATCCGAAAGAATCGTACGAAGACCATTCAAAATTTTTAACCAACCGGAAATATTATGTAAATCTTTTCAAGCTCGATATTAAAGATTACAAAGCCTGGGCACACGGCCTGAAGAAAGCCGGATACGCCACAAACCCGCGCTACGCTTACATTTTGATCGACAAGATTGAAAAAAACAGGCTCTACGAATTCGACAATACCAATTCCAAAGAAGTTTTATATACCGTTCTTAAAATGTATCCGGCTCTACGCGACGACAGGATATTTATGGCGCAGCTCGATCAGAGCAAAGCCTCTTCAAAACCCGTTACGGTTAAAGTTCCTTACGAGCAGACGTCCTACGCGAGACAGCAGCAGACGGTAGAGAAAATTAAAACCCGCGCAGAAATTCTGAACACGGTTCTGGTGAAAAACCATCCCAATGGAGGCAAAAAATTTGTAATTATTCCTGAAGATACAGACCTCGAACTGATTTCAAAAAAATTCGGAATCTCCGAAAGCAAACTGATGAAATGGAACGAACTGGACGGTACTGCACTCAAAAGAAACGACGTTATTTTCCTCGAAGGCAAAGCTTCAGACGGCAATGTGGCTACCTACAAAGCCAAAGTAGGAGAGACAATGCACGATGTTTCACAGAAATTCGGGATCAAACTCAGTAAATTATATTCCAAAAACCGCATGGCGTACGGTCAGCAGCCCAAATCTGGTCAGCTTATTTATCTTCAGGGAAAAAAGCCCAAAGCGTAATCATCCATCACCCCACACCATCTTATGTTATATCAAAGAAGTTCAGCTTTATTCGAAGAGGCCTACAAATATATTCCGGGCGGCGTTAATTCGCCAGTCCGTGCATTTAAATCTGTTGGCGGCGTGCCCATTTTTATGAAGTCGGCCAAAGGCGCGTACATGACCGATGCCGACGACAATAAGTACATCGATTATATCAATTCGTGGGGTCCGGCTATTTTAGGCCACACGCATCCTGAAGTTCTTGAAGCGATTAAAAAGCAGGCGGAAAGCGGCTTTTCGTACGGTACGCCGTCAGAACTCGAAACTGAGATTGCTAAACTCATTGCGGAAAATGTTCCGAATATCGATCAGATCAGAATGGTTTCTTCGGGAACCGAAGCCTGTATGAGCGCAATTCGTTTAGCCAGAGGTTTTACGGGAAGAGATAAGTTCATCAAATTCGAAGGCTGTTATCACGGTCATTCAGATTCATTTTTAATTAAAGCAGGAAGCGGCGCGGCTACATTCGGAAATCCGAATTCTCCGGGAGTTACTGCCGGCACTGCAAAAGATACTTTGCTCGCGAGATATAACGATATCGAACAGGTTGAAGATTTGTTCAGACATAATTCAGGAGAAATCGCTGCCGTAATCGTAGAACCCGTGGCCGGAAACATGGGCTGCGTGTTGCCTGAAAATAATTTCCTGCAGAATTTAAGAAAGCTGTGCGATGAAAACGGTGCTTTATTGATTTTTGATGAGGTGATGACGGGCTTTCGTCTGGGTTTTGGCGGTGCACAGGAAGTATTTAATGTAAAAGCCGATTTGGTAACCTACGGAAAAGTAATCGGCGGCGGTCTGCCGGTTGGAGCGTTTGCCGGACGAAACGAAATTATGGATCATTTGGCTCCAAAAGGCGCGGTGTATCAGGCTGGAACTTTAAGTGGAAATCCTTTAGCGATGCGCGCCGGACTTACCACTTTGGAACTCATCAGAAAGGATAAAAACTTTTATCAAAACGTCAATAAAACCACCGAAACGCTTGATTTCGAAATCGGAAAAATATTGAATTCCAAGAATATTGAGCACCGAATCAACCGTAAAGGATCGATGATGAGCATCTTTTTCCACATCAATTCTGTTTCAAATTTTGATGAAGCGGCGCAGGCAAATCACGCACTGTTCAATAATTTCTTTCATTTTTTACTTAAGAACGGAGTTTACCTTCCTCCGAGCGGGTACGAAACGTGGTTTATTTCGGATGCGATTAAAGAGAAAGAAATCGACCGTACATTAGAGGTAATCAGACAGTTTGAATATTCTTAATGGTAAAATATTGATAATAATGGACGCAAGTTGCCGTTTATAGAAAAATAACTAATAAAAAAAGCTATATAAAAGAAAATTTTCAACATCCTGACCATTTCATCAATCATTACGACAATTGGTTTTATAATGGACGGCGATCCTAAAGTACCGGGTGTACTGTTAAGATTTACAGAGTTTTTTCTTATGTTAGGAATCGTCTTCTTATTTCTGTCAGCTTTTTATTTTGGAAGTTTATTTATCAAAACGAGTTTTCGAAAACTGACCAGCTGAAACTGAAAAAATAAAAAGCCAACTGAAGAAGTTGGCTTTTTTATTTTAGTTAGTGGGCTTAAGGTTTCGCCCTTTCATATTGTGGCGGGAAAAAGCAATTGTCATTGTTTTTAAATGATCCACGAACCGGCAGGTAAGGATTTCTAAGAATTTCGCGGGCGACAAAAATTAAGTCAGCCTGTTCGTTCTGTAAAATTTCCTCGGCTTGTTTTGCGGTTTTAATCAAGCCGACCGCGCCGGTTGCAATTCCTGATTCTTTCTTAATGCTCGCCGCTAAAGGAACCTGGTAGCCGTCAAACAAAGAAATCTTCGCGCCGTGGATATTTCCACCACTTGAAACATCGATGAGGTCGACACCTTTTTCCTTTAATACTTTAGCTAATTCCACACTGTCTTTAATGTTCCAGCCGTCTTTCGCATATTCGGTTCCTGAGATTCGTACGAATAACGGATGGTTTTCATCGAGAAGTCCGTTCACTGCATCAATGATTTCAATTATAAACCTGCTTCTGTTTTCGAAACTTCCACCGTATTCGTCGGTTCTCACATTCGACAACGGTGACAGGAACTGGTGAATTAAATAACCGTGTGCAGCATGAATTTCAATCACATCAAACCCTGCATCAAGTGCTCTCTGCGCAGCTTCCTTAAAGCTTTGAACAAGATTTTTAATTTCTTCTGCCGTTAGCTCATGCGGAATTCTTTCGCTTTGGTGGTAAGGAATCGCTGATGGCGCAACGGTTTCCCAGCCTTCTTCAACTGAGATTTGTTTTCCGTTCCACGTAGATCCTTTCCTGCCGGCATGCGCAAGCTGGATGCCGATTTTGCTCTCAGAATTTTCATGCACGATCGAGACTACTTTTTTCAGCTTTTCTGCCTGCTCGTCATTCCATATTCCCATGCATTTATTGGTGATGCGGCCTTCCGGTACAACGCCGGTCGCTTCCACCATGATCAGGCCGGTGCCACCCTGCGCGCGGCTTCCATAATGCAGTAAATGGAAATCATTTGCCAAACCGTCTTCGCAAGAGTACATGCACATTGGCGACATGACCCAGCGGTTCTTTAATGTAAGATTTCTGAATTGAATGGGTGTATATAACATATTTAAGAATTTATTTGAATCTGCAAAATTACGGTTTTTAAACGTGAGTTTAATTTTTGAAGAGAATTCCGGTAATAAAAAAGAGGCTTCCCATGCGGGAAACCTCCATAAACAGATCTTTTATATCTATGCCGGTAGCGGATTCATTTCGCGGTCCCAGAAACGATGAAGGATAATTGATGCTGTAAACAAGTCTAAATCTCCCTCTGTCACAATTCCGTCAGCAGGCAATGTTAATTTAGGAATGGCTTTCTGCAACAGATCCACTCCATTACCGTCAGCTCCGAACGGTTTGCAGTGCTTGTAAGCTTCCGCAACAAAATGGATCGCACCTGCATGTTCCATTAAAGTTTTCACGCTGTCACCGCCCGGAATATAAACCGCATCGAATATCACCGAAGCAGTTGTAAGCAAACTGTCGTCAACCGGATACTGATCGCCGGATGCGGTAGTAACGAAACCATGTCTCGGCGCGATAATCTGAACCAACGCATCCATTTCACAAAGAACTTTTTTCACTTTTGTAAAGGCTTCGTCGCTAACGCCATCGGCGGTAAGAATTGCAATTCTTCTAGCTTTTATGTTCTGCGGAAGTTTGGTCGCCATACTTACAGACGGCGCTTCACTTATAGGAAGTTCAGCTTTGAAAGAGTGATAATCTTCAAGTTTTCCATCGGCCGGAATGCTGTCTGTAATCGGTTGCGGCAATCTTTCCGGCACAAGACCAAGATGATCGCCCACTTTATTTGCGAGTTCTTTATCAACTTCAAGCAGCATATTCACCATTCTTTGGCGGATCGGCACCAGTTTCACTTTCCCTAATTCAAAGGAGAATGCATTTTGAACGTGACGCTTTTCATGATCCGTTAAACTATTATAGAATAGAGTAGGCTGGCTGAAATGATCGAAGAAACTTCTGCTTCTGTTACGGATTTTTCTGGAATCAATGCGTTCTTCAAATGAAGTGAAGCCGCCTTCTTTCATCATGGCCTGGAACGGACAGCCCTGTGCCATTGAATTTGGATGGTAAGAAACTTTGCCTTTCGGAATCTGCATCCGGTGAAGACCGTCGCGCTGATTATTTGTTACATCCGGAATTGAGCGGTTGATTGGAATTTCGTGGAAATTTGGTCCGCCAAGACGCGAAAGTTGCGTGTCGGTATAGGAAAATAACCGTCCCTGAAGCAGCGGATCGTTGGTGAAATCGATGCCGGGAACGATATGTCCGGGATGGAACGCAATCTGCTCGGTTTCAGCAAAAAAGTTATCAGGGTTTTTATTTAACGTCATTTTCCCGATAATTTCCACAGGAACCATTTCCTCAGGAATCATTTTAGTTGCGTCCAAAAGGTCGAACGGGAATTTATGTTCATCTTCCTGTGGCACGATCTGCACGCCTAACTCCCATTCCGGATACATCCCGTTTTCGATGGCATCCCACAAATCTCTGCGGTGAAAATCATTATCTTTTCCGGAAAGCCTCTGCGCTTCATCCCACGCAAGTCCCAAAACTCCCTGAAGCGGTTTCCAATGGAACTTCACAAAATGAGACTGTCCTTCTTCATTGATAAATCTGAAGGTATGAATTCCGAATCCTTCCATCGCGCGGTAAGTACGCGGAATCGCACGATCGCTCATCAGCCACATAATATTGTGCATCGCTTCCGGCATCAGTGAAATAAAATCCCAGAAAGTGTCGTGTGCCGACGCTGCCTGTGGAATTTCGTTATCGGGTTCCGGTTTCAGTGCATGCACAAGATCAGGGAATTTCATCGCATCCTGAATAAAAAATACAGGTGTATTGTTACCAACTAAATCATAATTACCTTCCTGCGTGTAGAATTTAGTTGCAAATCCACGGATATCGCGCGGTAAATCTGTCGAACCGCGGCTTCCCTGAACTGTAGAAAACCGAACAAACACAGGAGTTTTGATTGTTGTATCATTTAAAAATTTGGCTTTTGTGTATTTCCCCATCGGTTTGTAAAGCTGGAAATAGCCGTGCGCGCCGGATCCTCGCGCATGAACAATTCTTTCCGGAATACGTTCATGATCGAAATGCGTCATTTTTTCTCTGAAGATAAAATCTTCGAGTAGGGAAGGTCCACGCTCGCCGCCAAGCAGAGAGTTTTGGTCATCATTGATTTTCACGCCATGATCAGTGGTCATAAATTCGCCATGATCGCTGTTTTTATATTTTCCGAGCTGTTCTATTTTGGGGTTGGCACCATTTGCAAATGGCTCCTGTTCGTTTACTTTCATAATGTGCTGGTTGGTTAAAAGTTATACGGCCTTGAAATCTTTAGACTGATGCATGCCGCCGGCCGCCTGCGAGTTGAGTTCAGTATCTGCGATGATGGTGAGCAGACAGTCAGATTTCTTTTCTTCACCCAAAGTGCGAAGCAGTAGATCCAGAACTTCGCGTTCATTTAGAACTTTTGCGTGTGCGGCAAGCGTACCGTAAGACGCAATTTCATAATGCTCCACCTTTTGCGAACTGCCGATGATGGCGGCATCGCGTACTGGCCCTTCCGTTGTAGACGATACGCACTGGCGTCCCTCCGCGATAATGCCCTCGATCGCGAGGCATTTTTTTCCTTCGGCTTTCATCCCCATGTGGCTGAATGCTTCCTCAAGCCGGATCACCTGCATTTCCGTTTGCGTGATATGGTCTTTAATGGCGGTTTTGAGTTTTGTATTAACGGCTTTTTCATACATCTCAGGCAATGCTTTAAGCAAAGCGTTTTCTGCATAGTAAATGTCTTTGAGGCCGTCGGTAAAAAGTTCTCGTAACGAATTAGCATCGCCCGGTTGCTCAGCTGCTTTTGAATTGGTTTTTTTTGTGTCCATTTGTTGATGTTTTATGTTAAATTAAAAAGATGGTTTATTAAGCCTAAATTGTATGTGGAACGCTAAACCGGCTCTGGCAAAGGGTTTTAAAAATAAATAAACAGTTTGGATCAGCATGCACAAGAAAAGTTGGCACTGTTTCGGGAACAAAATTTAAACCAAATTGCGCGTCGAAACCGTTAAAATCTCACAAGATTTATCGCTGAAGTGTGTTTTAAAAATACTGCGTATAAGCGCGGAAGGTGGAAAATAAAAGGTATATTTACTCCCCAATTTTTTAAAAATGGAAAGAGAAATTAAAATTACTTTTGAAGCAATCCCGAATTACGAAGCGCTGGATCAGACGGAGAAAAAACTGTTTGATGCTGCCAGCAAAATCCGTGATAAAGCGTACGCTGCATACTCGCATTTCCATGTTGGTTGCGCAATTCTTCTCGAAAACGGCGAGATCATCACCGGCAGTAATCAGGAGAATGCGGCTTACCCATCGGGTTTATGTGCGGAACGCACCACGATCTTCTGGACGGCTGCCAATTTTCCGGATGTAAAAATCAAGAAGCTTTTCGTCATCGGTGCGCCGAAAGATGCAGTTTCATCTACACCCATTCCGCCATGTGGCGCATGCCGGCAGTCGATTCTGGAGTATGAGGCCAAACAAAAGGACGGCATCGAAATCTATTTTGCCTCGCTTGACGGTGAAATTTTTAAAACCAACTCAATACGAGATCTATTGCCGTTTTCATTCGATTCCTCTTATCTTTAAAAATTCCTCCTGTTTCCACTGCAGCCCGGACTTTTATTAAATACAACAGAAACCTGTAAACGCAAATAATAATGATTATTGCAGCCATAGATATCGGTAGTAACGCCGCACGTTTGCTCATCAACGAAGTAAAAGAACCTAAAAAAGGCAAGCCCGAATTTACAAAGCTTAATTTTCTTAGGATTCCGCTGCGACTCGGTATAGATGTTTTCGCGCACGGCGAAATCGGGCCCGAAAGAGAGCAGATGGTGATCGATTGTATGCGCGTATTCAGCGGTTTGATGAAGGTTTACAAGGTGGAGCACTACCGCGCATGCGCTACGAGTGCAATGCGCGATGCAAGAAATGGCGCCGCGATCATCTCGCAGGTAAAAGCTGAATCGGGGATCGATATTGAAATTATCTCAGGTGATCAGGAGGCAGCATTGGTTTTCGAGAACCACATTGCAGAAGGTCTTGACAAAGATTTTGCGTATCTCTATATTGATGTGGGCGGCGGCTCTACGGAACTTACATTCTACGAAAATGGTGCGATGCAGCACGAACATTCGTTCAATATCGGCACGATCAGACTGCTCAATAACCTCGTCACCGATAATCACTGGAAAGAAATGAAAGAGGAAATCCGCAAGAACATCAACAGCAAAAAGCCTGTGGTTGCAATTGGTTCGGGCGGAAACATCAATAAGATATTTTCGATGAGCAAGACTAAAGAAGGAAAATCGATGTCGATTGTTTTGCTTAGAAAATATTATAAGGAACTAAACAGCCTCACACTTGCCGAACGGATGACGAAGTTTGGACTGAGGGAAGACCGCGCGGATGTGCTGGTTCCGGCACTCGAAATATTTAATAAAGTAATGACCTGGAGCGAAATCGAGAAGATATTTGTGCCTAAAATTTCAGTTGCGGACGGCCTCATCCATAATATATATGAAGGTCTTAGGAAAAAGAGCTAATCTTCAAAACCCAAATCTTCATCATCTAAAAAATTGAGTTCATCATCGCGCTGCACATAATCTTGTGAGATGCCGGGGGGATTAAAAAGCCCCCATTCATCAACGATAAAATGTTTAGGGTTGAACCCCGCAACCCACTCCCGGAACAGAATGCGGAACTCCTCGATCTGTCTGCGAACGATCATGTAGTATTCTGCCTCATCAAAACCAAAAACCTTCAGCGAATGATAGCTCACCATAAGCTCACGCGCGCACTTGCGGATAATGGCTGCGTTTTCAATTTTTTGATCCCACAACAGCACGGCTTCCGCACCCGAAATTTTGACCTGGATAAGCATTGAATTTTGGAGCAGATGCATCTTGGCGTCACGTAAATATTCGTTTTCGGGCGGAATGAGGTCGCAAATAGTTTGTACAGTTTCGAAAATCTCCTGTGATTTTAGATAAAGTGGCATGTTGCGAAGTTTTTCTCTCATGTTTTATAAAATAATAAGATTATCGGGAACCCAGTTCTATCACTTCCAGATTCTCAATTTTGTCGCCACTGATTTCAAAGCGCATCATTGTTCTTACCTTGTGCCAGCCGGATTTCCCGCATGCGCCCGGATTTAAATGAAGCAGATTGTTTTTTTGGTCGTACATCGCTTTGAGAATGTGTGAATGTCCGGAGATAAATAATTTTGGCCTGCTCTCACCAATTTCTTTTTTTGCCAAAGGCGAATACCTGCCCGGATAGCCGCCGATGTGTATCATCAGCACATCCACTTCTTCGCATCTGAACTGAAGAACTTCCGGAAAAACTCTGCGGATACCGTCACCGTCGATATTGCCATAAACGCCACGAACCGGTTTTATCTTTTCGAGCGTTTCCACAACTTCCATATTCCCGAAATCGCCGCCATGCCATATTTCATCAGCCTGTCCGGCATATTCGAGGATACGTTCGTCGAGGTGCGAATGCGTATCTGAGAGTAGCAGTATCTTTTTCATAAGCCACAAATAACTCGATTTTTTCTTAAAATTTACCGATATTATTTTAGAAATTTGCAGCCATGCGATATTTTATTGAATTTTCTTATCACGGCAAAAATTATTTCGGTTACCAGATTCAGCCCCGCGAAATCACGATTCAGCAGGAACTTGAAAAAGCACTTTCGACATTACTTCGTGCAGAAATTAAAACAACCGGCGCGGGAAGAACCGATACCGGCGTACACGCCAAAAAGATGTATGCGCATTTTGATACGGAAATAGCCGTGGAGGATAATCTGCCATACAGACTCAACAGTTTTCTGCCTCAGGATATTGCAGTTTCAAGAATTTTTAAAGTAAAAGACGACCTCCACGCCAGATTTGATGCTACTTTCCGCACTTACGAATACTATATTTCATTGGCTAAAAATCCTTTTTCGCAGGATTTTTCCTGGCAGATCCGCAACCGCACGCTTGAAATCGGGAAAATGAATGAGGCATGCCGAATCCTTTTCGAGTATGAAGATTTCACAAGTTTTTCTAAATTACACACCGATAATAAAACCAATAACTGCAAAATTTACAAAGCATTTTGGGAACAGAACGGGAATGAACTGAAGTTCACGGTCTCGGCTGACCGGTTTTTAAGAAATATGGTGCGTGCGATCGTCGGTACGATGGTTGAAATCGGAAACGGAAAAATTCAACCTATGGATTTAAGGAAAATTATCGAAGCAAAAGACCGCAGTTTTGCAGGCACTTCAGCACCTGCGCAGGGTCTGTTTTTAGTAGATGTTGGTTATGATTTTGGGGTTTAACGGATCAGTACTATCAGACTGACTCAAACCTTTGCGGACTACTCCGCGCTAAAATCTGTAAATTTGCGCAGAATTTTTAAACAGAATATGAAGAAACAATCAACCTGGGATATTATTAAAAGGCTTTTCCGGATCGGCATGAAATTCCGCTCCTGGTTTATCATCACGTTGATTATCTCGGTTCTGCTTTCGGTGATTTCAACTTATCGGCCGTATCTCACGATGCAAATCGTGGATTCCGACATCATTAAGCTTCGCGATGAAGGCCTCATGATGAAGCATATTTACATCCTGGTTGCACTGGTTTTTGGGGAAACGATCCTTAACTTTTTCCTGGTTTATTTTTCGAATTTTATTTCCCAGAATGTAATCCGCGATATCCGCGAACGGCTTTACCATAAACTCATCTATTTCCGCACCTCATTTTTCGATAAAACGGCGGTGGGGCAGCTCGTTACACGGGCGGTTGGCGATGTAGAAACCATCGCGACGGTTTATACAGACGGTTTCTTAATGGTGTTCGGCGATATTCTGCGTATCGTTTTCGTGCTGATTATGATGTTTCAGGTTGATGTGCATCTGAGTTATATCTCACTCGCGATATTGCCGCTGATGGTTGTAATCACGCGGTTTTTCCAGAAAAGACTTCGGAAAGCATTTGGCGACGAAAGAACGTGGACTGCAAATCAGAACTCTTTTGTGCAGGAGAGACTTTCCGGCATGTCGCTTATCCAGGTTTTCAACCGGCAAAAAGCTGAGTTCGATAAATTTGATTCGATTAATATTACGTTAAAGTCAGCATTGCTGAGAACGGTCTATATATTCTCCCTGTTTTTTCCGGTGGTAGAACTTATTTCGTCGCTGTTCATCGGGTTTATTCTATTTTATGGCGGTTACATCACTATTTCTGCGGGTGTCGTCATCGCATTTATCCAGTACATCTCGATGCTGATCAGGCCTTTAAGACAAATCGCCGACCGTTTCAACAACATTCAGCGCGGTATTGTGGGCGCCGAAAGGGTACTTGGTGTGATGGATGAAGATTTTGCACTTCCTAATGAAGGTAAAGTATCAAAAGATAAATTCGACGGGAAGATTGAATTTAAGGATGTTTATTTCTCGTATGATGAAAACCAGAACGTCCTTCAGGGCATCAGTTTTAAAGTAAATCCGGGAGAAACGGCCGCCATCGTGGGGGCAACGGGCGCGGGAAAATCTACGATCATCAGTTTAATCACGAGGCTTTACGATATCAATTCAGGAAAAATTCTGTTGGATGATGTTGATTTGAAAGAATACGAGCTGTATAATCTCCGCAGCCATATCGGCGTGGTTTTGCAGGATGTATTTCTTTTTCATGGAACCATTTTCGAGAATCTTTCGTTTGGTGACGAATCGGTTACTTTAGAAAAGATAAAAACTGTTGCCGCAGATATTGGGGTCGACGATTTTATCGAAAGTCTGCCCGGGGGTTATGAATATGTTGTGCGCGAACGCGGCTCTTCAATTTCACTCGGGCAAAGGCAGCTTTTGTCGTTTTTGAGGGCATATCTGTCTGATCCGAAAATCCTGATCCTCGACGAGGCTACTTCTTCGATTGATCACGAAAGTGAAAAACTTATTCAGCGTGCGACGGATAAAATTACAAAGAACCGTACTTCCATCATCATCGCTCACCGTCTTTCCACTATTGAAAAGGCCGATAAAATAATAGTGATGGAGCACGGAAAAATTGTGGAAGAAGGCAAACACCTCGAACTCCTTAGCAAAAACGGCTATTATTCAACACTTTACAGATCGCAGCTGAAACATGAAGTGGAAGAAAGTGCGCCGTAAAGATCCTTCTTAATTTCCGACAATCGTTTTTGCGGTTACAAATTCTTTCAGCGCAATAAGCGAAAGTTCGGTGCCGTAGCCTGAAGATTTTGCGCCACCAAACGGAAGCCTTGGATCCGAACTGGTTTCTTTGTTAATGCTCACCGTGCCGGATTCCAGATTTTCGCTGAAGAATTTTTGTCTTTTTCTATTTTTAGTCCACACTGAGTTTCCGAGCCCGAACGGGATATCGTTCGCCAGTTCCAGCGCCTCGCTGTCATCTTTTGCACTCATCACAATTCCGAGTGGCCCGAAAAGTTCTTCCTGAAGAATAGGATTCCCTTTCTTTACTTTAATTAAACCCGGCTCGAATTCGTAATCTGACACTCTTTTCAAGGGCAGAATAATTTTTGCGCCGTGCTTTTGCGCTTTTTTATATTGTTTTTCGAGTTCGTCGGCGAGGTCAGGCCGCGCCATTCCGGTTAACTTGGTCGATTTATCCATCGGATCGCCGGGCACGTATTTCTGATATTCGCTAATAAACAGAGGCAGAAATTCTTTCTCCACGTTTTTCTGAATAATAAACCTTTTTCCGGCGTTGCAGGCTTGTCCGCAGTTGGCGAGCCGGGCTTTTGCACCGCTTTTTGCTGCTTTTTTTAGGTTGGAATCGTCCAGAACGATAAAAGCATCGCTACCACCAAGTTCCAAAAGTGATTTCTTAATGTTTTTCCCGGCAATGGAGGCTACTTCAGCGCCGGCTTTTTCGCTGCCGGTTAAACTTACGCCTTTAATAACCGGGTTCTCCAATACCGATTTTACTTCGGCGTGCCCAATTTCGAGGTTCTGAAAAATACCTTTTGGGAATCCAGCATCCAGAAACAGTTTCTCCATCAGTTTTCCGCTGCCGAAACAGATTGAAGCATGCTTCAGCACAACTGTATTGCCTGCCAGAACTGCCGGAACTGCAAACCGCAATACCTGCCAGAACGGGAAGTTCCATGGCATCACGCCCAAAATTACGCCCATCGGAACGTAATGCACCTCCGAAATACGAAACTCAGTGGAAATCTTTTCCGGCTGCAGCACATTTTCGGCTTCGGCATAATATCTCGTCATCAGCGCACACTTTTCTATTTCGGCAATTGATTGTGAGATGGGCTTATTCATCTCTTTTGTGATGTTCTGCCCATACTTCTCGGCATTCTTATCAAGGAGATCAGCAAGTTTTTTAAGTAAAGTCTGCTTGGTTTTGAAGTTGACGCTTTTCCATTTTTTAAAGGCGCTGTCAGCTATTTCTAATTTATTTTGGGTTGCCATTATATTGTTGTTTGTGTTAAACTTTGATAAAGTGGTTTGTTTTAACTTAACAAAGATATTAAATCCCGCACTTTATATAGTTTGTTTTAAATTTCAGAATCGCGGCGGTGTCTTTCTAAACTTCATTCAAACTTCGCCGGTCTGATATTTTTTAATTAATTTTGGAAAAATAAAAATCAAAGAAAATGAATACACCGTCTGAATTAAAGTACACCAAAGATCACGAATGGGTGAGGATTGATGGCAACGTAGCTACGATAGGAATAACAGATTTCGCACAGGGCGAACTTGGCGATATTGTTTTTGTGGATGTAGATACTGTGGACGACGAGCTTTCCGCCGGCGATGTTTTTGGGAGTGTTGAAGCAGTGAAGACGGTTTCCGACCTGTTTTTACCCGTTTCGGGCACTGTAGTCGAGCTCAACAGCGAACTTGAAAGTCAGCCAGAACTTCTGAATTCCGACCCTTACGGGAAAGGCTGGATTATAAAACTTGAAATCGGTGACGACGCAGATACTTCCGAACTGATTACTGCTGAGCAATACCAGGAATCGCTTGGATAAAATTTCGAAACTTTTCAAAAAGATATTGCCCATTTATTGGGCATTTCTTACTTATATGCTGTTGCGTCCAGGCGTCGAAACTTTACATTTTCTGTTTATGTTCGACGGTATTGACAAATTACTGCATCTTAGTATTTTTGCTTTACTGGGTTTTTGCTTTATGGCAGCCTTTCCCAAAGTAAAATTCATATACTATATAGAGATCATGTTAATGTACTCTTTACTCACGGAAATTTTGCAGGATGAGATGGGGCTTGGCAGGTCGCTCGAAAACCTTGACCTCTTAGCAGACACGGTGGGATTCCTTTTAGGATATGTACTTTTTAACAGGATCCGAACACTTACCTTATAACCACCCCGCCTTCTGGCGGGGTTTTTCGTTTGTGTCGGGCGGTTATTCTGAACTCTAAGGTTGCAGTGCCAGCACTACAGCGCAAAAATTAATCACCACCAGGCCAGCAGTACAATTCCGGAAGTCATATAAATCGCCATTTTGGAGTCTCGGGAATGTGCGGGAGGACTTAGAATGATAAACGGTAATAATCGGCTTGAAATTTTTCACTCAAAGAATCAGAGAGTTGAGTGTTTTGTGAGAAAATAAACGGGTGTAAGTTTGGATTTTGGTGGAATGTGCCTATCTTTGCAATCCCAAATCGAGAGAACGAGGGAGCGCAGCAGAAAGCTATTTATATATTGAAAACGTTGAGTAATAATGGTTTAGAAATTTCTAAAAATTTATTGCAAAAACATTAGGTCATTTAGAAAATAGTTTTTAGTTTTGCAATCCCAATTCGAAAGAAGAAAGGAGCGAAGTAAAACAGTATTGACAGGGTATATTAGGAAGGAAGTTTAAGAGAAAAACTTTTTTAAAATTTCTTCACAAAATATTTTGTCAGATAAAAAATCGTTGTATCTTTGCAATCCCAAATCGAGAGAAGCGGGAAGCGAAGTAGAGAGATTTGAGATTGAGTTTAATGAGAGATAAGGCTTACGAAAAAAAGTTTTAAGTTTCTTTCAGAAAAATTTGGTCATTTAGAAAATAGTTTATACTTTTGCACTCGCAATTCGGAACAAACGACAGAAAGAGTTTCCGGATGAACGCGAAAAGAAAAGAGATCATTGACATACAAATAACAACCAAAAATTAAGTAAGGAAAAACCAAAAAGCGTCAAAACTTTTGAGTGAGTCAGACAAACATACAATGGAGAGTTTGATCCTGGCTCAGGATGAACGCTAGCGGGAGGCCTAACACATGCAAGCCGAGCGGTATTTCTTCTTCGGAAGAGAGAGAGCGGCGTACGGGTGCGTAACACGTGTGCAACCTACCTTTATCTGGGGAATAGCCTTTCGAAAGGAAGATTAATACCCTATAATATATTGAATGGCATCATTTGATATTGAAAACTCCGGTGGATAGAGATGGGCACGCGCAAGATTAGATAGTTGGTGAGGTAACGGCTCACCAAGTCAATGATCTTTAGGGGTCCTGAGAGGGAGATCCCCCACACTGGTACTGAGACACGGACCAGACTCCTACGGGAGGCAGCAGTGAGGAATATTGGACAATGGGTGAAAGCCTGATCCAGCCATCCCGCGTGAAGGATGACGGTCCTATGGATTGTAAACTTCTTTTGTACAGGAATAAACCTACTCTCGTGAGAGTAGCTGAAGGTACTGTACGAATAAGCACCGGCTAACTCCGTGCCAGCAGCCGCGGTAATACGGAGGGTGCAAGCGTTATCCGGATTTATTGGGTTTAAAGGGTCCGTAGGCGGACCCGTAAGTCAGTGGTGAAATCTCATAGCTCAACTATGAAACTGCCATTGATACTGCGGGTCTTGAGTAAATTTGAAGTGGCTGGAATAAGTAGTGTAGCGGTGAAATGCATAGATATTACTTAGAACACCAATTGCGAAGGCAGGTCACTAAGATTTAACTGACGCTGAGGGACGAAAGCGTGGGTAGCGAACAGGATTAGATACCCTGGTAGTCCACGCCGTAAACGATGCTAACTCGTTTTTGGATCTTCGGATTCAGAGACCAAGCGAAAGTGATAAGTTAGCCACCTGGGGAGTACGATCGCAAGATTGAAACTCAAAGGAATTGACGGGGGCCCGCACAAGCGGTGGATTATGTGGTTTAATTCGATGATACGCGAGGAACCTTACCAAGACTTAAATGGGAAATGACAGGTTTAGAAATAGACCCTTCTTCGGACATTTTTCAAGGTGCTGCATGGTTGTCGTCAGCTCGTGCCGTGAGGTGTTAGGTTAAGTCCTGCAACGAGCGCAACCCCTGTCACTAGTTGCTAACATTAAGTTGAGGACTCTAGTGAGACTGCCTACGCAAGTAGAGAGGAAGGTGGGGATGACGTCAAATCATCACGGCCCTTACGTCTTGGGCCACACACGTAATACAATGGCCGGTACAGAGGGCAGCTACACAGCGATGTGATGCAAATCTCGAAAGCCGGTCTCAGTTCGGATTGGAGTCTGCAACTCGACTCTATGAAGCTGGAATCGCTAGTAATCGCGCATCAGCCATGGCGCGGTGAATACGTTCCCGGGCCTTGTACACACCGCCCGTCAAGCCATGGAAGTTTGGGGTACCTGAAGTCGGTGACCGTAAAAGGAGCTGCCTAGGGTAAAACAAGTAACTAGGGCTAAGTCGTAACAAGGTAGCCGTACCGGAAGGTGCGGCTGGAACATCTCATTTTAGAGCGTCTTTTAGACGTTAAACAAACAAAAGATACTTAAATGTATCAGAGCACTCACTCAAAAACTGATGCTTATGGTTTTTACTTACTTAAGGTTGCTATTTATAAAATATACCCACTAGAAATTAGTACAGGGAAGAGATACAAGAGCCAAGAGGCAAGAATCAAGACAAAAAGACGTCTTGTATCTAGCATCTTGAATCTAATAGTCTAAAAAGACAGTCTCGTAGCTCAGCTGGTTAGAGCGCTACACTGATAATGTAGAGGTCGGCAGTTCGAGCCTGCCCGAGACTACTAATTACAAGACAGGAGACAGAAAGACAGAAGATAGGAGACAAAAAAACTCTCAGATTTTAAATCTAAACATCTCAAGTCTGAAACTAGAGGGGAATTAGCTCAGCTGGCTAGAGCGCCTGCCTTGCACGCAGGAGGTCAAGGGTTCGACTCCCTTATTCTCCACATAAGTTACAGAAATGTAACGAGAACAGAAGATATTTACATTACAGATTGAAGAATTATGCCCTAAGGAGGCGAAACGGCTTAAGAAATTAAGAAGTTTGATAGGATCAGGACCTATATTATTCACGTATTACCACTTTAATTTAAAAGTGACGGAAAGAGCCAAAAACAATTTCTGTTTATTAAAGAAGTAATAAGAAAATTGATCATTGACATTAACGGTAAGAACATCACAAAGAGAAAACCGAGCACTTTCGAGTGCCGAGTTTACAAAAATATCATACAACACGGTTGTGTTGTATAAAAATACTGAACTAATTTAATATTAGGAAAGAAATCGTTAAGGGCGTATGGCGGATGCCTAGGCTTTCAGAGGCGAAGAAGGACGTGGTAAGCTGCGAAAAGCTGCGGGGATCGGCACACACGAATTGATCCGCAGATGTCCGAATGGGGCAACCCGGCTGGTTGAAGACCAGTCACTCTAAATTTATTTAGAGAGCAAACCAGGAGAACTGAAACATCTAAGTACCCTGAGGAAAAGAAATCGAAGAGATTCCGTAAGTAGCGGCGAGCGAAAGCGGATTAGCCCAAAAGTCTTTATATGTTTAATAGAATGTTCTGGAAAGAACAGCCATAGAGGGTGATAGCCCCGTACATGAAAGGCATACATAGATGATAAATGAGTAGGGCGGGACACGTGAAATCCTGTCTGAATATGGGGGGACCATCCTCCAAGGCTAAATACTCCTGAAAGACCGATAGTGAACAAGTACTGTGAAGGAAAGGTGAAAAGCACTTCGAATAGAAGGGTGAAAGAGAACCTGAAACCGTACGCCTACAAGCGGTCGGAGCCCACAAGTTGGGTGACGGCGTGCCTTTTGCATAATGAGCCTACGAGTTAATTTTACTAGCGAGCTTAAGTACTTCAGGTACGGAGGCGGAGCGAAAGCGAGTCTGAATAGGGCGCTTAGTTAGTAGGATTAGACGCGAAACCTTGTGATCTACCCATGGGCAGGTTGAAGCTTTGGTAACACAAAGTGGAGGACCGAACCGGTTGACGTTGAAAAGTCTTCGGATGACTTGTGGGTAGGGGTGAAAGGCCAATCAAACTGGGAGATAGCTCGTACTCCCCGAAATGCATTTAGGTGCAGCGTCGATGTTAAGTTTATTAGAGGTAGAGCTACTGATTGGATGCGGGGGAGTCAAATCCTACCAATTCCTGACAAACTCCGAATGCTAATAAATGTTCGTCGGCAGTGAGGGCATGGGTGCTAAGGTCCATGTCCGAGAGGGAAAGAACCCGGACCAACAGCTAAGGTCCCCAAATCTATACTAAGTTGAAATAACGCGGTTGAACTGCATTGACAGCTAGGATGTTGGCTTGGAAGCAGCCATTCATTTAAAGAGTGCGTAACAGCTCACTAGTCGAGCGGTTCGGCATGGATAATAATCGGGCATAAGTATAGTACCGAAGCTATGGATTTATAACTTTTGAGTTATATCTGGTAGGGGAGCATTCTGTTTGCACAGAAGCCAGGTCGTGAGGCCTGGTGGAGCGTACAGAAAAGAAAATGTAGGCATAAGTAACGATAAAGCGGGCGAGAAACCCGCTCACCGAAAGACTAAGGTTTCCTCAGCCATGCTAATCAGCTGAGGGTTAGTCGGGACCTAACGCGAACCCGAAAGGGGAAGTGGATGGACATAGGGTTAATATTCCCTAACTTGCTCACATTAAAAAGGGGACGGATTTACGTACTTGCTGGAGACTGACGGAATAGTCAAGGCCTAGCCTTCGGGCGAAGCTGCTGCAGGGAAATAGATTCCAAGAAAAGCCGAAGTGAAGCAACCCGTACCAAAACCGACACAGGTAGTCGAGGAGAGAATCCTAAGGTGCTAGAGTGAATCATGGTTAAGGAACTAGGCAAAATAGTCTCGTAACTTCGGAAGAAGAGACGCCAGCAGCAATGCTGGCCGCAGTGAAGAGGCCCAGGCGACTGTTTATCAAAAACACAGGACTCTGCTAAATCGAAAGATGCTGTATAGGGTCTGACACCTGCCCGGTGCTGGAAGGTTAAGGAAGGTTGTTAGCAGCAATGCGAAGCAATTAACTGAAGCCCCAGTAAACGGCGGCCGTAACTATAACGGTCCTAAGGTAGCGAAATTCCTTGTCGGGTAAGTTCCGACCTGCACGAATGGTGTAACGATCTGGGCACTGTCTCAACCATGAGCTCTGTGAAATTGTAGTATCGGTGAAGATGCCGATTACCCGCAATGGGACGAAAAGACCCTGTGAACCTTTACTATAACTTCGTATTGACTTTGAATAAACAATGTGTAGGATAGGTGGGAGACTTTGAAGCTGGCACGCTAGTGTCGGTGGAGTCAACGTTGAAATACCACCCTTTGTTTATTTGGAGCCTAATCCGCCGTTCGGCGGAGACATTGCGTGGTGGGTAGTTTGACTGGGGTGGTCGCCTCCAAAAGAGTAACGGAGGCTTTCAAAGGTACCCTCAGCACGCTTGGTAACCGTGCGTAGAGTGTAATGGCATAAGGGTGCTTGACTGTGAGACCTACAAGTCGATCAGGTGCGAAAGCAGGACATAGTGATCCGGTGGTTCCGTATGGAAGGGCCATCGCTCATAGGATAAAAGGTACTCCGGGGATAACAGGCTAGTCTCCCCCAAGAGCTCACATCGACGGGGAGGTTCGGCACCTCGATGTCGGCTCGTCACATCCTGGGGCTGGAGAAGGTCCCAAGGGTTGGGCTGTTCGCCCATTAAAGTGGCACGCGAGCTGGGTTCAGAACGTCGTGAGACAGTTCGGTCTCTATCTATTGCGGGCGTTAGATGTTTGAGAGGGCTTGAATCTAGTACGAGAGGACCGATTTGAACAAACCTCTGGTGTATCAGTTGTACCGCCAGGTGCACCGCTGAGTAGCTACGTTTGGTATGGATAAGCACTGAAAGCATATAAGTGCGAAACCTGCCTCAAGATGAGACATCTTTTAAGGGTCGTTGGAGATGACAACGTTGATAGGCTATAGGTGTAAAGACAGTAATGTCATAGCCGAGTAGTACTAATTACCCGTAGATTTATAGCCTGATATAGGCGCACTCGGAAGTGCACTAAAGGTTTACTCTTTGTGAAAGTTTTTATCGATAAATAATCTAACAATTTATCAAAGTATCACTGTACCAATCTGATTGCTACACTGCTACGTTACCCTCATTGTTACATTACCCATATTTAGGGTGGTTTTAGCAGAGGGGCTCACCTGTTCCCATTCCGAACACAGAAGTTAAGCCCTCTAGCGCCGATGGTACTGCGAAAGCGGGAGAGTAGGTCGCCGCCAGTTTTTTTAAATCCTCAATCATTTATTTGATTGGGGATTTTTTGTTTTAAAATGGTCTGAACAGATACACATATAAGTGCACAATAGCGAAAGCCCAGAAGTTAACCCGCCGCGGGCGACCATGATACATCGAAAGCGTTAGAGTAAATCGCCTATTTATCCCGCCATTGAGAAGACCAGTTTTTTTAAAAACCCTCAATCATTTATTTGATTGGGATTTTTTTTATTATGAACTCAAGGGTGTGGTACTCATGAGATCTAACCACTAACAATACTTGTGATATCCTATCTATCAGGTTTGTGAAACTTCTGCGATGGGTTCCATAGAATGTTTATTGCGGATGTATGCAGTATATCTGGGAGGATATTTTCATGGAAAGCTGAACTTGTAATTACATTATTATTTATCCAGCCTAAACAAGTTGCCAGTAAGTTTTTTGCTGCCAAAAGAATTATTTGGGGTGCTTTCGTCATGATTTCTCCATTCATTCATTTCTCCAAAATATTCCTGTGCAAATAGATGAATGAACTGTAGATACATCCATATCAGTTTAATTCGGTCGTCGCAGACTTGCTTTTATCTTGCATTAAAAAATCCCTCAGTATAGACTGAAGGATCTGATATTTAAATGTATTGTATTTTATTAAATCTTTTCCATTTCCGCTGTTTTTCCTAATTCTGACATTTCTTCCAGCTTCTTACGGTACAGTTTTTCGCTACTCCATTTTGCGTGTTTTGAAGGCACAATTTTATATCCTTTTTTGCGGGAATAGACCTTCGTATACTCAGCGCCAAAAAAGATGAGCATACAGGAGTAATTAATCCACATCATAATTAAGATAATGGTACCTGCTTTACCAAAGGCAGATTCAGGTTTGAACTCGGCAAAGTAAAAACTCAATAGAAACTTTCCAATTGTAAACAGCGCAGCAGTGAGCGTTGCACCCGCCCACACCGATTTCCATCGGATTTCAGCATCGGGCAGCACTTTAAACATAAAGGCAAAGACGAGCATCACCAAGAGAAATCCAATAACGAAATTCACCAACTCCATTAAATAGTAAGTCTCCAGGCCGAACTGCGCTGCAATGTAATTATTGAATAAGCTGATTAATGAAGAAAGCACCATCGTAATCATCAGCAGAAAACCTATTACCAATATCATCCCGAGCGAGTTCGCGCGGTCCAGAAAGAACTTTACAAACGCTTTCTTAGGCGCAGGTTCCACGTCCCAAAGATTATTGAGCGATTTCTGCAGTTGGAAGAAAATTGTGGTTGCACCGAAAACCAGTGAGAATATACCTACAATCTTCATGAAGATATTTTCTTTGTCGATCAGTGCACCTGCGATCATTTCTTCGATACTGTCCGCAACATTGCCACCCATCATACCGCCGATCTGATTGCTGATCTGCCCCTGAATCGCTTCCTGCCCAAAAAAGTATCCGGCAATCCAGATAATGATAATCAGGAGGCCGGGAATTGAGAAAATTGCATAATAGGCTAAACTTGCAGAATCTGTTCCGGCAGGTGAGTTATTCCATTCAGTAAATGTTTCCTTTAATGTTTCCCAAAAAAAACCCAGTTTCTTCATTTTGATCAATTTTTAATTTAGAACGGATAGCCAATCGCAATGTTGAGGATCAGGTTATCACGTCGCCAGGCACGGTCGCCGAAATTTACTCGGTCAAAAGTCCAGCGTTCGCCGGCTTCATAATAAGGGATCCGCAGCGGCATCGCCAAATCCAGGCGCAGAATTAAAATATTAAAATCAAGACGCAGACCAACGCCCGCTCCAACTGCAATTTCTTTCACAAAATCTTTAGAAAATTTTCCGCCGGGTCTTTCCGGATCTTCATTCACAAGCCACACATTGCCCGCATCGGCAAAAATAGCAGCATTTAAAAATTTATAAATGTTTGCGCGGTATTCAGCATTAAGTTCAAGTTTAATATCGCCCGACTGATCGAAAAAGAATGAAGCGTTCTGAACTGTCGGGTCATAACTGCCCGGTCCCAAAGTCCTCGCGCGGAAGGCCCGGATACTGTTGCTGCCACCTACAAAAAACTGCTTTACATACGGAATCGTGATTGAATTGCCGTACGGATAACCAACTCCCGCAATAATACGCGTTGCAATTGTGCTTTTATCGCCTACTTTTCGGTAGTAGCGGAGGTCATGCTCCATTTTGGTGTACTGGCTGAAAGGGATGCCGAACATTTCCTTCTGATCGCCCGCTTTTGCATCCGCACCGCTTGCAATACCAGCAATTGTACCGGCCAGATCCAGACTTCCTTTATAATAGAAAGTATTTTTCTGCGGCAACATGGTATTCGTATAAGTGTATGTATAAGTGGGGCCGAAAATAAGCTGTTTATCGATCACACGCTGAAGAGACGGATTTGGTCTGATTCCTTCCGCTTCGTTACCATAAATCTGCTCGTTGTATTTATCTGATACATTTTGCGGTGCAACTACCGTTACATCCAGAACTTTAAGGTCGTGCTCCTTGCGCTCGTTTTCTTTCCAGAGGTAACCAAATGAAGCGTTGAAATTATGCAATGTGTAAAGTTCGGTTCGGCTCAGATATTCGTAGCCAAGTTCAACATTTGTGCGCGGAACATAAGCACTGGAAGACCTGAACCTGAACGGAGCGACAAGACGCGGGATAGAAAGTTGCGCATTGGCACCCACGCGGATGATGTTATTTGCGTCTTTTGGCCCACCGATCTGAACATCGAAAGCACCATAAACAGCAGCTTTGAGCTGTTCTGCACCACGGAAAAAGTTGCGGTGTGTCCAGTTAAGGTTTACTTCACCACCCGTATAGTTTGCCGAACTTGTTTTGCCTAAAGTTTCCAGCCGCAACGATTGGAATGGCCGCGGTGTCAGCAGATAATACGCGTCGAACTCATGATTTAACGAATCGGATACCACAAATTCATTCTTTACGAACTTAAATACACCAAGGCTGATGAGTCTGTTAAGCGAAAGATTATGGTCTTTTCGGTTATACAAATCGCCTTTATCAAAGTACAGGGCGCGGTTGAATATCCTGGGATTGAATTTTTTTTCAGGGTCAACAATATAAAGATCATCGATCACTTCAACCGAATCTGTATTATACGGGATGCCATATTTGCCCACTTTCACGTCATCAATATTATAATCCGGGAAAACAATCGTTTTATTGATGGTGAACTGCTCTTTTGCAAGAGCCGGCGTGTTGTTTTTAAGTTTTACGAAAAGTTCTACTTTCGGTTCTTTAAGAACAGTACTGTCTGCCTGAACTACGATATTATCATCGCTGAAATAATAGAAACCGCGGTTTTTAAGGTGTTCATCAATCCTTTCGCGCTCTGCTTTGATCACATCCAGGTCGAACGGATTTCCACTTTTAAGAAAGGTTTCGCCCTTTATTGCCTGAATTTCGCTGTTGATTACGGTAGAATCTTCGGGGAAGTTTACATTGCTGATTAAGTATCGCGCGCCTGGCGTAAGCGTGTAAATCACTTTTGCCTTTCTGTTTTTTGAAACCGTATCTGAAACCGCTTTTGCATTGAAAAAGCCTTTATTCTCAGAATAATTTACGATGATATCCTCGTTAAATTCGCGGTCTACATCACTAAGAAGCACCGGTTTTTCACCGATTTTGTATTTAAGCCAGTTTCTTAAGCCTTTCTCTTTTTTGGGTTCTTTCGTAATATTATAGATGTAGAGTTGTGGTCTGAGGCCCAGAAAAGACGTGTTCGGTTTTGGCCTTAGCTGCTCTTCGAGCGCTTCAGAAAGGTTTGATTTTTCTTTTTTTGAAAGCGTATCATTTTTAATCTTCACTTCACCGCCTATGTACAGCATTTGCCCTTCCTGCAGAAATTTGGTGTTGCTGCAAGAATTCAGAAGTAATACTGAGCAGATCGCAGCAGTTTTTGTATAGGTCGTTAGGTTAAACTTAATCATTTTTTTGAAGACGTTTTTGTTTTCTTAATTCTTTGTTACGTTTAGCGCGCTCGAAGATTTCGCGGAATTTATCGTAATCCAATGTGATGATAAACCCTACGCCGGTCTCGATAATCTGCCCCTGCAAGGCAACCTGATAATCGTTTTTGCGGTAGGCGCGCAGCATATAGCGTCCGTCCCTGGAGAGTTTGTAATCGAGCGTAATATCTCCCGCGATATTTGTCATCTGTTCATTCTTACGTGCATCGCCTTCGAGACCAAAATTATTACCAACCGTTACGGTGAGGCGGTCATCGAGCAATGTTTTACTCAATCCTACATTCAGGTCAGTACGTTCATTGCGGCTTCCGGTAGAATAATCTTCTGTGGACTCCAGGTCGAAATTCAACTCCACACCACCTATCAAATCAGACGCCAGATCATTCAGCTGCTCAGATAAAATTCTACTCACACTTTGTTTGGCAATGGTGCTGGCAGATAGTCCGCTGTCGCTCTGGAATGGGTTCTCACCTATAAAACGGTTCAGCAGAAGCAGTGCGAAAACCTGTTTATTCAGTTCTGCTTCTTCGCGGCGAAGCTGCTCCAGTTTTGTTTTTGTATTATCTAAAACGGTTGCCGAAACCGAACTGTTTTCTTCATCTGTTGTAATATCGAAAGAAATCACAGGCTTCATCAGTTCACCCTTCATAATAAGAAGTGTATTGAACGGAATCCGCTGTTTGTATTGGTTCAGTTCGCTGCCCGACGCTCCTGTAAGTTGCTGCTGCAGAAGATCCAGCGGTGCTGCGTCGGTTTTATATACAGCCGTAACGTCCAAATTGGCCGTTGTAGGCTCGCCGGTCCAGGTGATGGTGCTGCCTTTTTGAATATCAAATTTTCTACGCAGCAAACTTACCGACATTTCATATGCACCCTGATCTACTTCATACACACCCACCAAAGTTGTTTTACCGGATGGATCGATGCCACCTGTGAGCTGCGCGTCGCCCTGTAGCTTCACAAAATCGCCGTTGGCTCTGTCTATAATTAAAGAAATCTTTGCTTCTTTAGTGACGTCGATATTCACGTTAACATCCATTCCTTTGATGTCGCTTTGGTGGGTAAGCGCTTCTGTAGTGATGGTTTCCTGCAGCGCGATCTGATCCTGATCAATAAATTCCACAATGCCTTCGCGGTCCTGCAGTGACGGCGAGGATGTTGGTAGCACAAAAGTGAAGTCGGTAACATCCGTAACACTCAGGTTTCCGTCCACGCGGGGCAGATCCAGGTCACCCCGAATACTTAAGTCCGCATCGATCGCGAGAATGCCATACATCATCCGGTCGTTGTTTTTTTCCGAATCTACTACTTTGAAGTCGTCCGCATCTACGTCGAGATTAAAGGTAAAATCGGTGTAAGTCTGCGTCAGTACGGCTCCATCGATAATTATTGAATTTCCGGAATCGTCGTTGATTTTGAACTGATTAAAATCGATACCACGGCTTGTGAAATTTATTTCGTCGTTGATGTTGCTGAATTTGCTTCCGAGTTGCGTGATGCCCAGGCCCACATCATTAAACTTTACATCGCCCCGAATTTGTGGGGCAGAAGTGTTGCCGGTTATTTTTAAATCGCCCGAAAGATAACCTTCAGCGTTTTCAATCGCATTCATGGTAAGCCCCTGAACGGTCTGCATCTGCAGCTGATTCAAATCCAGATTCATATTGAATGTGCTTGTAGCTGAATTAAAAGTTCCGAATAATTTAGCATCGTTATTGAATCCTGAGAGTGCCACGTCAGCACGAATGAGATTGCCGGATTCGCTATTGGCTTTCACATCCAGATTTCCAACCGGGCTACCGTACACGAAAAGTTCAGTCATATCAATATCCGCATCGAAGGTCATATTGCTCTGCAGATTCCTCAGTTGTGCGGTTCCGTTGATATTTCCACTTGCCAGCAGCGAATCTTTCTTCACCAGTTCGGTAACCGTTTCAATTTTAAAGTCTTTAATTGAAATGTTCAGCGGGCTGTTGGCCGATCTGCTTTCAGACTGAAGAAGTATTTGGCTTCCTTCATTTGAAATTCCGAAATTATTAGCGAAAATTCCTCCGTTTCCAAGCTGCAGATAATTATCGGGTGTTACCTGCCAATTCGTATAATTAAGTTTTAAGCCGTCTGGATTAAGGCGGATTTGAGTAAGGTCGCCTACTTTTTGTGCATTTCCGGCCACAAGAAACTTTGTTTCGTCTTTTTCATCTTTGGTAGAGGCATTATAAGTAATAAGGTTGTCACGGATGTCGCCCACCAGTCCAACTTTCATCAGGGCAATGCTTTCGTTGTTAAATTCGGCGAGCTGCACATTATAGACCAACGCATCGTTCTGATTGTCCACAGCAATGGTTCCGCCGCGGATAATATTCTTGCCGTAGGTAACCTGCGGGATCTGGCCGTTTACTTGGAGTTTTCGGCTGTCGGCGTCGTAATTTCCGGCTAAGGTTATTGGCTCAAATTCAGTAAGATCCGGTACAAACCTCCGCAGCAGATTATCGTCTTTTATTATTGCATTAAACGTAAAATACTGGTTGGGATCTATTCTCGCGGCTTTGGTTCCTGGTTTTTGGAACTGATAATATTGATTAATCGTTTGCTGAAGCGAGCCGAAAATTTGCGTAAGCTTATATTTACCCGAAAGGTCCACATCTGCGACCTGCGACTGCAGCACGATGCGGTTGCTGTCAGCCGTTGAAACCGCCGTTAAGTAGACTTCCTGCAACGGAAAAATATCCTTCGTATCCGAAATTGCAAAATTCTCAAGGTGAAGATAGCCATTTGGTGCGTCCGGATTAAGGCTTGTGAAATCGGCATCAAGATTTCCCGCAAGAATCATCGGGTCACTGTAGAACCCAAGTTTGTTAAGATCGAGTTTTCGAATGGAACCGTTCACCTTTACAGTCGGATTGTTTTCCCTGTAAACGCCTGACGCCAATAGTTTCAGGTTGGCATTTGGGTCTTTGGAATCGAGGTTCAGCACGTACGCACCGCGGTTGATCTTCCCTGCAAGAGCCATGTTCCGGTAGGTGTAGCCATTATAATATACCGACCCGATATTTCCTTTGATATCTGCAATGGCACTATTCAGAGCAAAACCTTGCCCTTTAACCGAAACCTGTCCCGTAATGCCTGCCAGATCTTTATTCTGAATTATTTTTCCAATTTGCAAATTTTGGAGATTGGCCAGAATATCATAGCGCTCCTGGTTTTTGCGCCGCATATCCACAGATGCACGGACGGCCGCATTCCCCAAAGTTGAAATCATGCGTAGGTTTGCATTAACAATTTCAGTTGTTCCCTTGGCGGTTCCGCTTATATTTAAATGCGACGGCAGCGAAATATTTGATGGAATTGTATTTTTTGGAACTAAATTATAAATGGTTTTTGCTGATGATGAAAGTTCGCGCACATTAAGATCGTAGGCCAACTGAGCAGGATTCATTGCATTTCTGATCTTACCTGACGCATTCACTTTAAGCTGGTCGATGCCCGAAAGCTGCAAAGTCTGGATTTGAAGGTCGTTCAGCGTACCTCTTAAACGTGTGTTAATTTTTAGGATCGCATTTGGGTATTTATTAAATGGTGCTGTACTTCGCAACGAAGGTGCAAGCATCAGAATATCGGAAAATCCTATTTTGGAATTCTGAATATTGGCTGCAATTCTCACTGCGCCCGGGTTTGCGCTGAGTTGCTCCATCGAGTTGTAATTCAGCGCGAGTTCGTCGCGCAAAACTGTTTTGGGGGTTTGAAGATAAAGGTCTTTGAGGTAAGCCTGCTCATTATCGTACACGAAATCTGTATTGAATTTCTGGATATCAAGGCCGCGGCTTTCTTTTATTTCTGCAGAATTTACAGTTCCGGCAAACGTACCGTCCTGCATCCTGAAATTCCGCACCTCCAGATTCATTTTAGTAAAATTCAGGTGGTTGAAATCAATTCCGCTGCGCGTTCGTGCCATTGCAGTATTGTCGTATACCACTTTCACATCTTCAAGCTGAAGTTTATTCAGCAGAAGTGCGAGGGATCCTTCGGTTTGGGAAGATTCATCCTTTTTGTCTTCGTTCGACGGGTTTGCATTCTGCGCGGGCATAAACAGTTTTGCATTGATGTCTGCGCCTTTCAGAATCAGGTTTTCAATTCCGTAAGTATTTTTTTCGAGATCAAGCTGATTAATTTTGGTGCTCAGTTCTTTAAAGATAACCTTGGCGAAAGTTTTCGAGTTGTCATCGCCATAATCAATATTGAAGTTGGTGAACTTAATTTTATTGAGACCGATCTTCATTGGCTTTTGCTGATTCAGCGAATCCACTTTTTCTTCAACATTTTCGGCTACTTCTTCAAGTAAATCCTGCTTCAGTTTAAGGCGCAGGCCATCCATATTGATGTCGCCGGCTGCGTAAGAATTATTCTGAAGGTCAAAGGTCTTCACGCGGGTGTCGAAAGACTTAAAATACAGTGCAATATCGTTTCGCGACTGCTGGTCGATGAATGAAACGCGAATGTCGCGAAGCTTTATTTTATCCAGCGAAATTATAAATGGCTTAGATTCGCTTTCTTCGGAATCTTTCGTCGCAAAAGCATCAATGATATAATCGAAATTGAAGCGGCCGTCTTTCGAACGCACTACATTTGCTTTAACACCCTGCAGATCGATCGACGTTAGATCGGCGGTGTTTTTGAGAAGTTTAGGAATGTTAAGACCCACATCCAGTTTTTTCGCAAACAGCAAAGTATCTACTTCCTGACCTTGCAGATAGAGGTTTTCCATCACCAAACTGTTGGGAAAGCCAACGTACACGCGGTCTAAACGTACTTTTGTGTGAATTTTTTCTTCCAGGTAATTTACGAGTTTTCCTTTGGCGAAGTTCTGTACGCCCGGCAGCTGCAAACTGAGTGCGAGGATAACGAGAAGAAGTAAAAGGGAACCAATAAATATCGCCGTATATTTTAAAATCTTTTTAAAAGTTGTCATTGAATGTTGAATATGTAGAATTCGGAGTTTGAACAAAAATACATTTTTTAAAAAAAATAGATTTACTTACTGCCTGAGTCTGTGTGCACAACAAATTTGGCGCCCTTTTTAATTAAATTTGACTGAATATTGTGATCTTTTTAACAAAGTCACTCACTGGAAACCTATTATATTTGTAAAAATTAGCGGATGAACATTTTAATCGTTAACGGTCCCAATCTAAACCTGCTGGGAACCAGGGAACCTGAGATTTACGGCAACCTGTCAATGGAAGACTTTTTTTCGGATTTGCAGAAAGATTTTCCGGCGCACACACTAGCTTATTACCAATCGAACGTCGAAGGCGAGATCATCAACAGGCTTCAACAGGACGATTTCGAAGCGCTGATCATCAACCCCGGTGCCTTCACCCATTATTCTTATGCAATTGCGGACTGTCTTAAAAATATCAGCAAGCCGAAAATTGAAGTCCATATAAGTAATATTTACCAACGCGAGGAGTTCAGACAAAAATCAGTAACAGCAGTTCACACCAACGGTGTTCTTAGTGGTTTCGGTATAGAAGGCTATCGCCTTGCAGTGCTGAGTTTAAAACAGTAAAACAGATATTTCTTATGAAAAATACAATAATCGGATTTCTTTCTGTGGTTGTTTTCACAGTAATTTCTTGCAAAAAGGACCATGAAACAGTAAAATCGGATGTATCTGCAGCTCATGGCGGTTCATCTGCTCTTTCGGACAGCACAAATATTGACACGGTTGCCCCATCTGATGCCGCTGTTTTTAAAATCAATGCGCAGGATATCTCCTCCCAGAAAGGCCGTACAGTGTTTACCCAGAACGGAAGCACACTTTTTTATTTTGATATCGATGCAAACAAAGGGGTCGTAAGAATTGATGGCGTTGAATATGAACTGAACCGCGCAGATTTTAATGAAAATAATTATTCGCTGTCGGGTGATGGTGTAACTATTCACGCAACAAACGGCGATTTCGGAGAAATGGTGAATGATTGTGTTGCCGGCACTTTCCCCGAAGTGAAAATTTCGCATGATGGAAAAACCCTGAAACTTGCGCAAGTTGCCGTTCAGGATTGCCCCAATTATTAAAACCAACTTCATTCTGAAAAATCTTACCCAATTTTGCATGCATACTTTTAATGCTTTCTCAAGAATAATTAATTCTTATTTTTGAGCAATGAAGGCAGTGAAAGTAGTTACGCGAGATCAAGTAAAGGAATTTCTGGATTTCCCAGCCGTGCTGTTAGGCAGCGATCCGAATTATATCCGTCCGCTTGATCATGAAATTGAGGCCGTTTTCGATCCGAAAAAAAGCAAATATTTCCGTTCCGGAGAGTGTGAGAGGTTCCTTTTTAAGGACAGCCATAACAAAACAGTCGGTAAAGTAGCCGTCTTCATCAATAAAAAATACAAACAGAAACAGCCTACGGGCGGTTTTGGCTTTTTCGATTGCATCGATGACCAAAAAAGCGCAGATTTCATATTTAATTTCTGTAAAACATGGCTTGAGGAAAAAGGAATGCAGGCGATGGACGGCCCGATAAATTTTGGCGAACGCGATAAATTCTGGGGACTTCTGATCGAAGGATTTTCAGAGCCGCTGTACGGAATGAATTATAATCCGCCTTATTACCAAAGGCTTTTCGAAAATTACGGTTTTCAGATTTACTTTAATCAGCTCTGTTTCGGACGGAAGATCCACGACGCTGTTGCCGAGAATTTTCTTGCGATGCATGCACGCATCTCTAAAAACAAATCTATTTCTGCACAGCGGATGAAACGCGGAAATCTGGAAAAATACGCGGCAGATTTTACTGAAGTTTACAACCGCGCCTGGGCGCAACACGGCGAAGGCAAAGAAATTTCTAAAGCGCAGACGCTGAAAATGTTTCAAACCCTAAAACCTGTTATTAACGAACATATTTCGTGGTTTGTGTACGAAAATGATCGGCCGATTGCAGTGTGGATGAACATTCCGGATCTTAACCAATGGTTCAAATATCTTAATGGTAAATTGGGAATCTGGCAGAAAATAATGTTTCTGTTGCTTAAAAAATTTAAGAAAAACAAAAAAATGATCGGGCTGGTTTTCGGGATTGTTCCGGAGTGGCAAAGGAAAGGAATCGACGGGTATATGATTTGGGAAGGAACCCAACATTTCCGCAGGACCACCGATTTTGAAGATTACGAAATGCAGTGGATTGGCGATTTTAACCCCAAAATGATCAAAATAGCCGAAAGCCTGGAAACTACCGTGACGCGCAAACTCGCCACTTATCGGTATCATTTTGACGCAGCAACGGTGTTTGAGAAACATCCGCGTCTTTAGAAATCAGTCGATAAACTTAACGTCGCGGATATTCAGGTAATAGGTAACGTTACCTTTCCAGTGATTTTCTTCTGCAGTAAACGCGATATCAAACGGTCTGTTGCGGAAATCCTCAACAAATTTCCCGAGTTTAAAACCTACACATTCGATATTTCTGCCGGTAGATTCCTGCTTGATGTAGAATTTGAGGTGGCAGTTGTCTTTGCCCATCGTTTTTACATATCCCGAAATTTTCTGGTTTTTCATTGCAAGAATCGGTTTCATATTATGCGGACCGAAGGGTGCGAGTTTGCGGTGAAAGCTGAAAAAATCTTTGTTAAGGTCGTCCGGAATTACGTCTGAATCAATGAGAAGTGATGGTTCTTTTTGGTGTTGCTGAATTTTTTCTGAAACCACCTTTTCAAACTTTTCACGGAACTTATCAAACTTATCTTTTTCCATCGAAAGACCGGCTGCAGCGGGATGCCCGCCAAATTTCAGAAAGAATTCCGAACAGTTTTCGAGTGCGTCGTGTACATCGAAATCTGCAACCGAACGTGCGGAAGCTACCATTTCACCATTATTTCCATCAGTGAAAACCAGGGTGGGTTTAAAATAAGTTTCTGTAAGCCGCGAAGCAACGATACCGATGACGCCTTTATTCCATCCCGAGCCGTAAACCACGGTGGTATAATTCTGTACCTGCTGGGTTTCTTCCACCTGCAGAAGGGCTTCGGTGGTGCTGCTCATGTCCATTTCACGTCGTGAATCGTTGAGCGTAATGATGTCGTTTACAATCTGGTGGGCCTGTTTCAGATTATCTGATACCATCAGCTCTACTGCCGCTTTTCCCTGAGAAATCCGTCCGGCGGCGTTTATTTTAGGGGCAATTTCGAATACGATATTAGATATTTCGAAAGTTGCCAGTTTCTCTTCAGGGATTAACATTCTAAGACCTAAATTTCTCGATTTTCTTAAAACTTTAAGACCTTGTTTTGCCAGAACGCGGTTTTCGCCAGTCATTGAAACAATATCAGCCGCTATAGAAATGGCCAGTAAATCGGTGAGTTCAAAAAGTTCTGCCTCCGGGATTTTATAGATTGAATTTAATCCCTGGCAAAGTTTAAAGCCAACCCCGCAGCCGGAAAGTTCTTTGAAAGGGTAGCGGCAGTCTTTTCTTTTTGGATCTAAAACAGCCACGGCGTCAGGAATCTCATCGCCCGGAAGATGGTGGTCGCAGATGATAAAATCGATCGCGAGCGATTTTGCGTAATCAACTTTATCAATTGCCTTTATACCGCAATCTAACGCAATAATGAGTGAAAATCCATTGTTTTTTGCATGATCTATACCTTCGATTGAGATGCCATACCCTTCAATATTCCGGTCTGGGATATAATACTCGAGGTATTTTTTATCTACAATTTTACTTAAATATAGATACATCAGCGCCACAGCGGTGGTGCCGTCTACATCATAATCGCCATATACCATAATTTTCTCGCCATTTTCTATGGCGGTTGCCACACGGTCTACAGCGATCTGCATATCCTTCATTAAGAAAGGATTATGGATGTCATTAAGGTTGGGCTTAAAAAATTCGCGCGCTTTCTGGTAATTGTCGATACCCCGCATAACCAAAATTTTGGATTCGAACGTGCCAAATCCCAGCGAGGAACTGATGGCATCAACAGTTTCTTCATCGGGCTCCGGTCTATAAATCCATTTTTGGCTCATAATCTCACAAAAATACGAAATCTTTAATAGAGAGGAGCGTGGTTTTACGTCTTTTCGGGCAGCAAAAAACCGCTCAGTGATTGAGCGGTCTTATTATAATTCAGACAAAGCCTGTTGTTGTTATGAATACATTTGCTGCTGAAGTTCTTTCACTTTTTTATCGGCGAGATATTCGTCATAAGACATCTCACGGTCGATAATGCCTTTCGGAGTAAGTTCCACAATACGGTTACAGACTGTTTGGAGCATCTCGTGGTCATGAGAGGACAGCAGGATATTTCCCTTAAAATTCGTCAGGGAGTTATTCAGTGTTGTAATACTTTCAAGATCCAGGTGATTGGTTGGTTCATCCATCAGCAACACGTTTGCCTTCTGAAGCATCATTCTTGAGAACATGCAGCGCATTTTTTCGCCTCCGGAAAGGACTTTGCACGATTTAAGTGCCTCATCGCCGGAAAATAACATCTTGCCAAGAAAACCGCGCATATATTCTTCATGGCGCTCCTCATCATTTTTTGTGTACTGACGAAGCCAGTCTACCAAATTGATGTCGTCCTGGAAAAAACCATTATTATCAAGTGGCATGTAAGACTGGTTAGTGGTGATTCCCCAGTTAAATTCGCCTTTATCTGCCGTCGTGTTTCCCGATAAAACTTCGAAGAATTCGGTAATTGCCAAGCTGTTTTTAGACAGGATCGCAACTTTATCCCCTTTCTTCAGGTTAAGATCAATTTTAGAAAACAGAAGTTCGCCGTCTTTGGTTTTTTCTAAATTCTTCACTTCCAGGATCTGGTCGCCGGCTTCGCGCTCGGTATCAAATATAATGGCCGGATACCGTCTTGAAGTAGGTTTGATGTCTTCAATATTCAGTTTATCAATCATTTTTTTACGTGCTGTCGCCTGTTTAGCTTTAGCCACGTTAGAAGAGAATCTTGCAATGAAGTCCTGAAGTTCTTTTTTCTTTTCCTCGGCTTTTTTGTTGGCCTGCTGGCGCTGGCGCGTAGCGAGTTGTGACGCCTGATACCAGAATGAATAGTTACCTGTGTATAGGTTCAGTTTGGAATAATCCAAATCCGCGATATGTGTACAGACGGTATCGAGGAAGTGACGGTCGTGAGATACCACGATTACCGTGTTTTCGTAATCCGCCAGGAAGTTTTCGAGCCACGCAATGGTTTCAATATCGAGGTCATTCGTTGGTTCATCAAGAATAAGGACATCAGGATTTCCAAATAAAGCCTGCGCAAGAAGCACCTTTACTTTGTTCTGGTTTTCGAGTTCGCCCATGAGCTGGTAGTGCATTTCGTCTTTAATGCCGACATTGGACAGCATCGTCATGGCGTCAGATTCTGAATTCCACCCGCCCATTTCATCATATATTACACCCAATTCGCCGGCTTTGATACCATCTGCGTCAGAAAAATCTTCTTTGGCGTAGAGGGCGTCCATTTCTTCCTTTATAACGAACAGCTTTTTATTTCCACGCAGCACTGTCTCTAAAACGGTTAAATCATCGTAGGCAAAGTGATCCTGCTCCAAAACAGACATTCTTTTTCCCGGCTCTAACGAAATACTGCCAGTAGTTGGGTCCTGCTGACCGGTAAGGATTTTGAGGAATGTGGATTTTCCTGCGCCATTTGCGCCGATAATTCCATAGCAATTTCCTTTGGTAAACATGATATTTACATCATCGAAAAGGATTCTTTTCCCGAATTGTAAAGATAGATTAGATACTGTTAGCATATACTTTTGTAAATTTGGTGCAAAATTACGAAAAGAAATTGGGTTTAAACAATGCCCTTCGAAGCTAAAATGGGCTTGTATTATTTCTAAATTTTTAAGAAAAAATCAGTTAAAGTTATTATAATTTTAACATTTCGTAAAATCACGTTATTTGTTTAAAATGAAGATAGAAAAATCAGTCACGATACTTAACAGACGCGCACGTTTTGAGTACGAGCTACTTGAAGAAATCGAAGCAGGCATGGTGCTTACGGGCACCGAAATCAAGTCGTTACGTTCATCAAAAGCGAGCATTACAGATGCGTTCTGCCAGTTTATCGATGGGGAACTATACATCATCAACATGATGATTGATGAGTACAAACTGGGCACATTTTACAATCATAAAACAAAAAGGGAACGGAAGTTGCTGTTGCACAAAACAGAATTGAAGAAATTCGAGAAAAAGCTGAAAGACGTTGGCAATACCATTATTCCTTTAAAAATGTACATCAATGCCAAGGGAAAAGCGAAAATACTTATCGCTGTGGGGAGAGGTAAAAAACTGTTCGACAAGCGGGAATCCATAAAGGACCGTGAGAATAAGCGTAATATTGACAGAATACTAAAGAAAAGTTAAAAATTAGTCCTAAATACTTTGACTATAACGAAAAATTATATTTAATTTGCATTATCAATTATTTAATCATTTAATTCTATGAAAAATCTAAAATTAGGAATTTCAGCATTGGCACTTACTGTAGCCACTACTGTATTCGCTCAGACGACCAGTAACCCGTGGCTTATCGGTGTTGGTGCTCACGGAGTAAACCATGCTGCAGCAGGAGGAGGCGTTGGTGATGTCTTCGCAACAGCATTTGGCGGTGGAGACGGAGGTGAGTTGTATAATATTAACAACTTTACAATCACACCACCACTTTCTAAGCTAACAGTTGCTAGAAACATTAACAGACTACTTGTACTTGACTGGCAGACTTCTGTTGGTAATGTAGACAACAAGAAAATCGGTATGGGGAAAGAGTTTTTCCTAATGACAGGTCTTGGTCTTCAATTCAAATTCAACGGACTTTGGGATGAAGAATCTTGGTTTGATCCATACTTGAGAGTAGGTGCAAACTATCTTAGACATGATTATACAGGTGTGAACTTCCCTCTAACTGACAGCAACGGTGAGGTTATTTCTGGCTTTGCAGATAACACTCCAAATTCACAAAGAAGAGCTGACCATTTTGCACTTGCAACTGGTTTAGGATCTAACTTCTGGATCACTAAAAACTTCGGTCTTGGTGTTCAGGGAGATTACGTTTCTACACCGATTGATAATTCTACAATCGCAAACTTCTGGCAAGCTTCTGCATCTTTATTATTCAGATTCGGAAATACGGACAGAGATAAAGACGGAATCTTAGACAAAGACGATTTGTGTCCAGATACTCCAGGTTTAGCTGAGTTCCAGGGATGCCCTGATACTGATGGTGATGGAGTTCCAGACAAAGACGATCAGTGCCCAGATGTTGCAGGTCCAGTTGAAAACAACGGATGCCCTTGGCCAGATACTGACGGTGATGGTGTTGTAGACAAAGATGATGCTTGTCCTGAAGTTGCAGGTCCTGCAGAAAATAACGGATGTCCTTGGCCAGATACAGACGGAGACGGTATCCTTGATAAAGATGATGCTTGTCCTACCGTTCCTGGATTAGCTCAATACAATGGTTGTCCAAAACCACAGGAAGCTTGGGCAGATGATGCTACCAAAGCACTCGATAACATCTTGTTCAACTTTGACAAAGCGACTATCAGACCAGAGTCTAAAGAAAAATTAGATGCTGCTGCGCAGATCATTAAAGATTCTCAAGGTAAATTCTTAATTATCGGTCATACTGATAAGAAAGGTGCAGAATCTTACAACTTGAAACTGTCTCAAAGAAGAGCAGGAGCAGTAGTTGATGCATTAGAAGCTAGAGGCGTTGCAGACAGCTCATTGAAATCAATGGGTGTGGGTGAGCAAGACGCTACAGTTCCTGAAACTGCTTCAAACGCAGAAAGATTGAAAGATAGAAAAGTAGTTGTGAAACCAGCTGACGCTGCTACTTGGGATTCAATGAAAAAGAGAGATTTCTAATTAGAAACTTTCAATAAATAAAGGCACCTCCGATTATTCGGAGGTGTTTTTTTTTATGTGCTTTTTTATTTATTTTTGCAATCAACTTTAAAGGATAATATGGGACGCGCATTCGAATACAGAAAAGCTTCAAAAATGGCCCGCTGGGACAAGATGGCTAAAACCTTCTCAAAAATCGGAAAAGATATTGCACTTGCGGTGAAAGCAGGCGGTCCGGATCCCGAAGCTAATCCCGCCCTACGGCGATGCATACAGAATGCGAAAGGTGCTAATATGCCGAAAGATAATGTGGAACGTGCCATAAAGAAAGCAAGTGGCGCTGAAGCAGAAAATTATGAAGAAGTTACCTACGAAGGATACGGACAGGGCGGCGTCGCATTTTTTATTGAATGCACCACCAATAACACTACCCGGACCGTTGCCAACGTACGTGCGATATTTAACAAATTTGATGGAAATTTAGGTAAGAACGGTGAACTCGCGTTCGTTTTTGACCGCAAAGGAATCTTCACAATAGACCGTTCACTGATTAAAATGGCCTGGGATGATTTCGAAATGGAGATGATTGATGGCGGTGCCGAAGACATCGATAGCGATGAAGAAGAAGTGATGATCACATCAGCCTACGAAGATTTCGGAGCCGTTGCGCATAAGCTTGATGAACTCGGTATTGAAGTGAAGGCTGCAGAACTGCAAAGAATACCTAATAACACCAAGGAAGTTAGTGAAGAGCAGTTTAAGGCAAACATGAAAATGCTCGACCGTTTCGAGGAAGACGACGACGTGCAGAATGTCTACCATAACATGGAAATGGCAGAGGAACATCTCGAAAATTTGTAGTGTGAGCTAAAGGAGAATGATCAGCGAGACAACAGAACGTCATCAACATCATTCATTCGGTTCATCACGCTTCGCGCATAAGAACAGTGCGGGTAAACTTTCCATTGATTATCGCGTGCAAATTTCACCGCTTCATCTACCAGATATTTCCCCATTCCGCGGCCTTCGAATTTATGGTGAACGAGTACGTATGAAATAATCAGCTTATTATCTTCCGGAAGGATCGTGTAGGTTAGACGGCCGATTTCTTCTGTTTCGTTGTTCAGCCTGATGGCCCCGCCGTTACCCGACTTGTCATTTATATAATTCATAACTTATTGCTTGGAAATTAATTCTGCAAAGCATATCAAATACTTTGCCTAACGACGCCGGACTTGGCCTAAAGTTTATCAGATTAAACTTAATCCATAGCGAGAAATAGGTCTGCAAACCCTCTAAAAATTTAAACATGAAAGTATCTCTTCAGCGTATCAACGACGATTTTTTATTTAAATGCACCAATTCAGCAGGCAACACTATTCACCTCGACAATACTTCCGAGCCAAATCCACAAGGTGTATCTCCTATGGAAAGCATCCTCATGGCCACGGCGGCATGCAGCTCGATTGATATTGTTTCAATTCTTAAGAAACAGAGACAGACCATCACATCTTTCTCTGCAGAAGTGGAGGGTGAACGCGTTCAGGTTGATGAGGCCAAACCTTTCCGTTCGATAACCGTTATTTTCTTTCTGGAAGGTGTAATCGAGCCGCAGAAAGCGCTTAAAGCAGCTACGCTTTCGTTTGAAAAATACTGCTCGGTTTCCAAGACATTAGAGCCTGGCGTAGAAGTGAATTACAGGGTTTTTGTTAATGGTGCTCAAGTAGATGTTCCCGCGACGGATTCCGGCGTTTAAAACACCTGTACGGTTTCTAAATCATTATTCTAGTATTCTCTCAGGTCTGCGGATTCCGGATATTAAGATAATCGTGGTTTCAGCAGTTTGGCAACGGTCGCGGTCCAGCCGGTCTGGTGCGATGCACCAATTCCTTTTCCGGTGTCGCCGTCAAAATATTCATTGAACATAATGTAATCTTTAAAATGCTCGTTCTGACTTAGAAAATAATTCTGGCCGTTGAAAGGCCGGTTTCCGTTTTCATCTTTAATGAATATGGAACAAAGGCGGCTGCCAAGGTCGTCTGAAACATACCCCAGATTACACTTTTGTCCGCTGCCCGAAGGAAATTCAATCTGAAAACTTTCTCCGTAATAATAGTGGTAGCGCTGCAGGCTTTCTACAATCAGAAAATTGATCGGAAACCAAATCGGTCCGCGCCAGTTGCTGTTGCCTCCGAACATGCGGCTGTCGCTTTCGGCAGGCGTGTACTTTACTACATAATCTGTTCCGTCCGCAGAAAAAACGTAGGGATGATCTTGATAGATTTTCGAAAGCGAGCGGATGCCGTGGGGTGAAAGAAATTCATTTTCATCCAGCATCCGTTCGAGGATCCGCCGAAGACGCGTCTTCCGCAGGACACTCATCATATGTTTGCCGCCTTTACCTTCCACTTCCCAATGGGAAACGAGGTTCGCGAGTTCGGGTTTGTTTTTAAGAATCCACTCCATCCGTGCTCTGAAATTCGGCAGTTTTTCAAGCGTTTCATGTTCTACAATCTCCACTGCAAACATCGGTATCAGGCCTACGATGCTGCGGAGTTTAAGCGAGATAGAATCACCGTCGTTCAGTTGCAGCACGTCGTAGAAAAAGCCGTCTTCCTCATTCCACAGCCCGCCTTTCAGCTCACCGATATTTTCCATGGCCTCGGCAATGTAAAGATAATGCTCGAAGAATTTAATTGCCATATCTTCATAAACAGAGTTGTACAAGGCCAGTTCCATCGAAATACGCATCATGTTGAGGGCGTACATCGCCATCCAGCTGGTTCCGTCTGCCTGTTCAAGATAATCACCGTTCTTAAATTTCATATTCCGGTCGAAAGCGCCAATATTGTCGAGTCCCAGAAATCCGCCTCCGAATACATTGTTTCCGTTTTTATCTTTTCGGTTTACCCACCAGGTAAAATTCAGCAGAAGCTTTTGAAAAACGCTTTCAAGGAAAGGAATATCTGGTTTCCCGTGGAATTTCTCATCAATTTTGAAGACGCGGAAGGTGGACCACGCGTGCACGGGAGGGTTTACATCACTGAAATCCCATTCGTATGCAGGCAACTGCCCGTTTGGATGCATGTACCATTCTTTTGTGAGCAGTTTGAGCTGATGCTTGGCAAACCCCGGATCCAGTATTGCAAAAGGCACGCAGTGAAATGCGAGGTCCCACGTAGCGAACCACGGATATTCCCACTTATCAGGCATGGAGATGATATCTTTGTTCTGCATGTGTTCCCAGCCCGTGTTACGTACAAAATTTCCGAAATCGCGCTCAGCAGGATATTTTGCGTCGCCTTTCAACCATTTGGACACGTTGTAATAGTAAAACTGCTTGTTCCATAAAAGTCCTGCGAATGCCTGTCTCTGAATATTTTTTTCCTCTACATCACTAATGTCACACTGTATTTTTTCGTACAAAAGGTCGGCTTCTTCCTTTCTTAATCTGAAAACCTCATCGAAATCGAAAAACGCGTCGTCCATTGTGTGCGGACTTAGTCTGAAATCAAAAGTTTTGGTTTCGCCCGCTTCAAGTTCAGCCTTCACGTGGAAAGCTGCTTTAGAGCCTGTTTGTCCCGGATTTACAGCATTGAAGTCGTCGTGGATAAGAAAATTATTAATGCCGTCTTTAAAAAATGCAGCGTCTGAAGCTGCGCCCAAAACAACCGCCGGATTCGACTCGTTGTTGCAAAATAACGCCGCAGTTTCCGGGTTTCTTGCATACAGTTTTTTCATGCAGATCGACTCATGGCCTATATCTATTATGCCGTCGCGGCTGCTTCTCAGTTCTGGGCGGTAGCTGCCGTTTCCCCAAGCCCAGTTGTTGCGGTACCAAAGTGTCGGCAGAATGTGTAGCGGTGCTTTGCCGGAGCTTCTGTTGATTGCGGTGATACGGATCGCAATATCATCGTGATTGATCTTGGCATACTCAATAAACAGGTCAAAATATTGATTATTACTGAAAATTTCGGTGTCGGTTATTTCAAACTCAGGCTCTCTTTTTGTCCGGCTTCTGTTCTCGTCTATAATTTCGCGGTACGGAAATTTCACAGTCGGATATTTATAAACCATCTTCATGTACGAATGGGTAGGCGTATTGTCGAGGTAATAGAAAATCTCTTTAATGTCCTCGCCGTGGTTACCTTCATGATTGCTAAGCCCGAAAAAACGTTCTTTAATCATGTCGTCCTGTCCGTTCCAGAAAGAAAATGCAAAACAGAGCCGTTGTTTATCGTCGCAGATGCCCGCAATGCCGTCTTCATTCCAGCGGTAGGCCCTGCTGATCGCCTCGTTGTGTGTGGTGTATCCCCACGCGTTTCCGTTTTGGCTATAATCTTCACGCACTGTTCCCCACTGGCGGTTACTTACATATGGCCCCCACTTCTTCCACTTTTCATCTGCCATGCGTTGCTCCTCTACGATCATAAAAAATATTTTTCAGCTGCGAAATTATGAAATAAATATTTCCCTGATTCCTTGCGTATTGATAAAAATCACCTATTTTTGCGACAGACTTAGTTCATTTACATATTGAAAATGTTATCAAGAAAGGTGGAGAGATTAGACTCTGTGAAACCTTGGCAACCCTTCAGAAACGGAGAAGGTGCTACATTCTATCCGCCCCGGCGGAACAGATAACGTATAAAATTTCTTACCATTCTACAGGTAGCATTTTCAATTTTATTGTTAAATATTATTGAAGATGATTTCGAAAAAATCCATCATTCCCCAACTTAATCATAGAATCCTTGTTCTGGATGGCGCTATGGGCACGATGCTGCAGCATTATAAATTTACGGAAGAAGATTACCGCGGCGACAGATTCCAAACCTGGGCGCATTCCTTAAAAGGCAACAACGATTTGCTTTCGCTTACGCAGCCCCTCGCTATTGAGGAGGTGCACAGAAAATATCTGGAGGCAGGCGCTGACATTATTGAAACCAACACTTTTTCCGCTACCACAATTGCCATGGCCGATTATCATCTTGAAGATTTCGTTTATGAGCTTAATTTCGAGTCGGCAAAAATTGCTCGAAAGATCTGTGATGAATTTACGCTCAGTGACCCTCAAAAACCAAGATTTGTGGCCGGTTCCATTGGTCCTACGAATAAAACAGCGAGTTTAAGTCCGGACGTTAATGATCCCGGTTATCGCGCAATTACATTTGATGAACTGAGAATTGCGTACAAACAGCAGTCGGAGGCGCTTCTGGATGGCGGCGCAGATATTCTTTTAGTAGAAACCGTTTTTGATACGCTCAATGCAAAAGCAGCACTGTTTGCTATCGATGAAATTCGGGGTGAACGCGGTATTGACATTCCCGTGATGGTTTCGGGGACAATTACAGATGCATCCGGCAGAACTTTAAGCGGACAGACCGCGGAAGCTTTTCTGATCTCGGTGTCGCATCTTGATCTTCTGAGCATCGGGTTCAACTGTGCGCTGGGTGCGCAACAACTCACACCATATCTTGAGGAGATTGCGGAAAAATCCGGGTTTTACGTTTCCGCGTATCCCAACGCCGGCCTTCCCAATGCTTTTGGCCAGTACGACGAATCACCTGAACGTATGGCAGAGCAGATTAAGGAGTATCTCGACCGAAAACTCGTGAATATTATCGGTGGCTGTTGCGGTACCACGCCGGCTCACATCAAAGCCATTGCGGATTTAGTGAAGGATTATTCTCCCAGACAAGTTGGTGTCAGCGCTTAAAACGTGATTAGTATCCAATGAATAATTAAGCCATTCAAAAACAAATCAAATAATCAAATTGAAATATTTAAAACTTTCAGGCCTTGAGCCTTTAGTGATTACCCCTGAATCCAATTTCATCAATGTTGGCGAAAGAACCAATGTTTCGGGTTCAAAAAAATTTCTGCGGCTCATTAAAGAAGAAAAATTTTCCGAAGCACTCGATATTGCGCGGCATCAGGTTGATGGCGGTGCGCAGATTCTTGACGTGAACTTCGATGACGGACTTCTGGACGGTAAGGAATGCATGGTTAAATTTTTAAATTTAATAGCGTCAGAACCCGACATTTCACGGATTCCGATCATGATCGATTCGTCCAAGTGGGAAATTCTCGAAGCCGGGTTACAGGTTGTTCAGGGAAAATGCGTGGCGAATTCTATCAGTTTAAAAGAAGGCGAGGCAACATTTATCGACCAGGCACGGAAAATCAGAAGGTATGGTGCCGCTGTTGTGGTGATGGCTTTTGATGAGTCAGGTCAGGCCGATAATTATGAGCGACGAATCGAAATCTGCGAAAGAAGTTACCGCATCCTCACTGAACAGGTGAACTTCCCCGCCGAAGATATTATTTTCGACCTTAATATATTTCCCGTCGCAACAGGTATGGACGAGCACCGGCGGAACGCGTTGGATTTTATCGAAGCGACCGCATGGGTTCGCCAGAATCTTCCGCACGTATCGGTGAGTGGCGGCGTTTCGAACGTTTCCTTTTCATTCAGAGGTAATGACAGCGTCAGAAGCGCGATGCATTCGGTTTTTCTGTATCACGCGATCACAGTGGGGATGAACATGGGAATTGTAAATCCGGCTTTGCTCGAAGTGTACGACGAAATCCCTAAAGACCTTCTGGAACTCGTAGAGGACGTGATGCTCGACAGGCGCGATGATGCTACAGAACGGTTGCTCGATTATTCCGAACGTGTAAAGTCTACCAAAAAGGAGGTGGTCGAAGAGCTGGAGTGGCGAAATTTACCGCTGCAGCAAAGAATAACGCACGCGCTCGTAAAAGGTGTCGACAGCTTTATTATTGAGGATGCCGAAGAAGCACGAACCCTCACCGAAAGGCCGCTGGATGTTATCGAAACAAACCTGATGGCCGGGATGGGCATAGTAGGCGACCTTTTTGGAAGTGGCAAAATGTTCCTTCCACAAGTGGTGAAATCGGCGAGGGTGATGAAGAAAGCCGTCGCGTACCTGCAGCCTTTCATTGAGGCGCAGAAAGACCAGACCCAAAAGGCAAACGGAAAAATACTGATGGCTACCGTGAAAGGTGACGTACACGATATCGGTAAGAATATCGTAAGCGTCGTTCTGGGTTGCAATAATTACGAAATCATCGATTTGGGCGTGATGGTTCCGGCGGAAAAAATAATTCAGGCCGCGATAGATCATCAGGTAGACGCAATTGGTTTGAGTGGTTTAATTACGCCAAGCCTCGACGAAATGGTGCACGTTGCCGCAGAACTACAAAGAAGAAACCTTAATTTTCCTTTACTCATTGGCGGTGCCACCACCTCAAAAGCGCATACAGCCGTGAAGATCTTCCCCAACTATGAATTTCCCGTCATCCATATTAATGATGCTTCCAGGGCTGTAGGTGTGGTATCGCAACTTTTGGATTCAAATTCGCAGCGGTTTAAAGAGGATTTAAAATCTGATTATGAAGATTTCAGGCAGAAATTCCTGAGCCGGCAAATTGATAAGGAATATATTTCAATTGAAGAAGCACGGAAACAAAGATTCAGCATTGAATGGCAAAATGAAATGATTACAAAGCCAAAAACGCTCGGTATTCATATAATCGAAAATCAGGATTTAAACGAACTGCTCACTTATATCGACTGGACGCCGTTCTTCAGAAGCTGGGAACTCTTCGGAAAATATCCGCAGATACTAAATGATGAGGTTGTTGGCGAGCAGGCGCGTGAACTTTTTAATGATGCGCAGAAGATTTTGAAGCAGATTCTGGATGGAAATCTGTTCACGGCAAAAGGTATTTTCGGGATCTTTCCTGCAAATTCGAACGAAAGTGATGACATTATTCTCCAAAGTGGTTCGCAGTCATTCACGTTTCATACGCTGAGGCAGCAGCATAAAAAATCTGACGGAAAAGAATATCTGGCTTTAAGTGATTTTATCGCACCCCAAAACAGCGGAATTCAGGATTATGTGGGTGCTTTCGCCGTCACAACCGGCTTCGGAACCGAAGAACTTGCGCAGAAATATTACGCTGAAGGCGACGACTACAATGCCATTATCGTGAAAGCGCTGGCCGACCGTCTTGCCGAAGCTTTCGCCGAATTTCTGCACTACAAGGTACGGACTGAATTCTGGGGATATGCAGAAAATGAAAACCTGCCGAATGAAGATTTGATCGCTGAAAAATATTCCGGGATACGTCCGGCGCCAGGTTATCCTGCGTGTCCTGACCATCTTGAAAAACTCACCATTTGGGAATTGCTGAAGGTAAAGGAAAATATAGGGCTTGAATTGACAGACAGCTTAGCGATGTTTCCGACAGCGGCGGTTTCCGGCTATTATTTTGCGCATCCGAACGCGAAGTATTTTGGTGTCGGAAAGATCGCCGAAGACCAGTTGAAGGATTATACTGAGCGCAAAAATGTGGATCTGGAATATGCCAGAAAATGGCTGAGCCCCAATTTGGCTTAAGAGTTCCGCATCCCTAGCCCCGATGGAAGTGGCATCCTTTTTTGCCAGCGAAACTTTGGGTTTCGGGAAGATATTTGTGGCAAAAAAGATATAACGGACAGCGGGAAAAAGCTTCAAAAAAAAGTAACAATTTAATACTGCGGGATTGCATCGCTTTGCCCGCAACGACCAATGAAAATTACAGAACATATAAAAAACGCTAACGGCAAAACCCTTTTTTCGCTTGAAGTGGTGCCACCTCAGAAGGGTAGCGGCATCGAAGATTTATACCGGAACATCGATCCGCTGATGGAGTTTAAGCCGCCGTTTATTGACGTCACAACTTCGCGTGAAGAGTATATTTATATCGATAAAGGCAATGGCCTGATGGAGCGGAAGATCACGCGGATGCGACCCGGGACGCTTGGGATATGCTCGGCGATTCAGCATAAGTATGATGTAGATACCGTTCCGCACGTGCTTTGCGGTGGTTTCTCACAAGAAGAAACCGAATATTTGCTCGTCGACTGTATGTATTTAGGAATTGAAAATGTGATGGCTTTACGTGGAGATGCAATGAAAGGTCAGCAGTATTTTGAACCCACAGTTGGCGGCCACAAAAATGCGATGGATCTCGTGAGGCAGATGAACGATTTGGGTCGCGGAAAATATCTGCACGAGGATAAGACATGTGACGAAAATAACAAATTCTGTATCGGCGTGGCGGGTTATCCCGAGAAACATATCGAAGCACCCTCGATGAATTATGACCTGAAATGGCTCAAACAGAAAGTGGATGCGGGCGCAGATTATGTGGTGACGCAGATGTTTTTCGACAACACAAAATTTATTGAGTTTGTGAAAGAGGCCAGAGCGATTGGAATAAACGTTCCGATAATACCCGGAATTAAGCCTGTTGCTGCCAAAAGCCACCTCCAAATGCTGCCTAAAGTATTTAAAATTGATTTGCCTGAAGCGCTGATTTCAGAAGTGGAAAAAGCGAAGGACAATGCTGCGGTGAAGCAGATCGGGATTGAATGGACCATTAGTCAGTGCCGCGAACTGCTGGATTTTGGGGTGCCGGTGCTGCACTTTTATTCGATGGGAAAAAGCGATAATATTAAGCAGATTGCGCGCGAACTGTTCTAAAAAAAAGAGCGAAAATATTTTCGCTCTTTTATCTTAGTTATTTAAAAATTTTGTGAGTTTCACGAGGTCTGCTTCCTGATTGAGTTTGATTTTGTTGGTTTTAATAAAGGCGTTAAGCTCGCTTTTCTTTTCGGGAAAACTTTCTGCCAGGTCTTTTGCATTTTTTGGAATTTTCACAAGACCCGCCTCACTTTTGATAAAATACATCGGTTTTAGCATTTCGAATCGGGCAGGAGTGCCTGGAATCATGGTGTTTGGCGGCGGTATGGCGTCGTGGAATTTCGTAACCACTTTCTTAAGCAGACGGTTTTTACCGCCTTCAAGCTCGAAAAAGTAGCCCGCATTTTCATCGCGAGTATTCACCAGAACTAATTTCTCACCTGTTTTTTCGAAAGTGAATTTAGGATAAGACTCTTCACGCGGAATTTCGTAAACTTCCATTCCGGCAAGTATTTCTACGGTATCGAGAAAACTGTTGTAACGTACTGGTACCGAACCTGAGGTGTCGCCTACACGTGCCACGGCGAAGTCTGGCTTATAATAGGGTCTGCCCTCGATATCGGAATATTTTATTTTCTGCTTGCCGTTGTTCACCTCGTCAATCATTTTAGAGAACTTCGCCATCCGCGAGATTTCTCCTAAACTTATCTGTTGGGCGTGTATAGTTAAACCTGCCAGCGAAAGCGCCATTACGCTAAAAAATGTTTTCATCAATCTGTAATTTGTAAGTTTTGAATCTACACAAATATACATTTATTTGTGTTTTATAGTCAATTAGACGCGGATTAATATGTAATGTTAAAAACCTGAATATCAATCGAGATTATTATATTTCCGCATCAGGTTTTCATATACATTCTGCGGCAGGAACCATTTCAGCGGCACGCCGATTTTCTGACCGAATTTACCAAAATAATAATGCGCTTTCCATGATTTTCTGGCCAGAAGTTTCCCGATGTATTCTGCAACTTCTGCGGATTCGGTACCTTGATCAACATGTGCATTCATTAATGAGTGAACTTTGTTGAAGGTGTTTTTGTAAGGTGCGGAGACGTTTGTCTTAATACGGTTTTCAGCAATTTTCGTTTTAATATCGCCAAGATGAAGCGAGCAGACATTGATATTCCACTGGGATACTTCGTAGCGGATCGCTTCTGTCACTTTATCAAGAGCCGATTTTGAAGCTGAATAAAATCCACGGAACGGCAAGCCCATTTCAGACCCAATACTTGAAATATTGATGATTTTCCCCGATCTCTGGCTGCGCATGGCAGGCAATACAGCGCTCATCATCTGTACGGATCCCACCAGATTCAAATTAAAAAGTTTGAGGATTTCTTCCTGCGAAGAATCTTCCACAGCACCAACCATACCCATACCCGCGTTGTTGATCAGTACATCGATCTGTCCTGTGCTGTCCAGAACTTGTGCTACGGCGAGTTGGATCTGTGCATTGTCGGTAATGTCCGTCGGGATGGTGGTGAAATAAGCAGATTGGGCATCTTTACGGCTCAGCCCGAAAACTTTGTGGCCCAAACGGCCGAAATGTTCGGCTAGCGTATAACCGATGCCGGTTGAGCTGCCAGTAATAATAATCGTCATGATGTCAATCTGTTATAACGGTGATTTCATTGAGATCGTCCCAGAATTTCGGGTAGGATTTTTCTACAACTTCCGCGTTTTCTATGGTTAAGGATTTTACTAAACAGTACGGCGCAAAACTCATCGCCATCCGGTGGTCGTTATAGGTAGCGATGCAAATGTTTTCATTCGGATCGAAAAATTTTACAGACGAAATGCTGTCATCGGTTATTTCTACGATGCAGCCGATCTTGAACAGTTCATTTTTTAAAGCCAAAAGACGGTCCGTTTCCTTCACTTTTAAAGTGGCGAGTCCTGTGATCCCGAAAGGGATTTGCAAGGCTGTGGCCGTTACGCAAAGCGTTTGTGCGATGTCCGGACAGTCGTTCATATCGAGAGAAATGCTTTCCGGCAGTGAAAAGAAAGGTTCGGGCATCAGTGAGATCCTGGATTCTGCGCCTTCTGAGATGGTATTCACTCCGAAAAACTTCCAGTAAATTTCCTTCAAAACCGAATCGCCCTGAAGAGAATAAGGTTTAAAGCATCTTAGATTTACAGTTTCACGAGAAATTGCTGCCAACGAGTAGAAGTACGATGCGGAACTCCAGTCGCTTTCGACAACAAACGGAACCGGCTGCGAACTTTTTTGCGATCGTATTGCCGGCGAAATAGAAATTGTGTTCCCCGTCCATTGGTTCGGAATTTCGAGCGTCCGCAGGATTTTCAAAGTCATCTCGAGATAGGGTTTCGAAGTGATCTTTCCGCTGAGGTTGATCTGAAGGCCGTTTTCGAGTTTTGCGCCGACCAGCATAAGTGAAGTAATAAACTGGCTCGAAATATCTGCGGAAATAGTCACCGTGTTTTTCTCTAGGTTTTTCCCTACGATTTTAAGCGGCGGAAATCCTTCGTTTTCAAGATATTGTATATCTGCGCCCAAATCCCGCAATGCGTCAACCAAATTTTTAATCGGCCGCTGTTTCATTCGCGCTGAGCCTGTCAGTGTAACTGTTTTCCCATCCTGAATCGCAAAATAGGAAGTGAGAAAGCGCATTGCGGTACCGGCATGATGAACATCGATGAGGTCTTTATCGCTGTTTAAAGCCTCCTGCAGAAGCTGCGTGTCCTGAGAATCGGACAGATTGATGATCTTAATGTTCTTTACGAGATGCTGCAAAATCAATAAGCGATTCGAAATGCTTTTCGAACCGCTGATCTCTATCGTTTTGTTACCTGTTAATTTACTTTTCTGCAGAAACATCTACGCAAATTATTTAAGTTTTTCATTATTTTGGTGCCGCAGGGAGTCCCTTTCGGTCTTCTTTTTCATCTTCGCGTCGAATGCTTTCTGCAGGTCAGTACCGGTTTGGTTTGCCAGACACAGCGTTACGAACAGAACATCGGCCAGCTCTTCGCCGAGGTCTTTGCTTTGATCCGATACTTTTTCGCTTTGCTCGCCATAGCTCCTCGCGATAATCCGGGCTACTTCGCCCACTTCTTCGGTAAGCATCGCCATGTTTGTGAGTTCATTAAAGTAACGGACGCCGACGGTTTTAATCCACTCGTCAACTTCGTTCTGGAGTTTAGTGATTTCCATAATTTAAAAGCGCCGCAAAACTTGCGAGGCTTCGGATATTTATTGGTACGCGCCGAGCGTTGGTGAGCTTAACCTTGAGTTTTTTACAATGTCCAGTGGAACGGCCTGCGCTGCCGCAATGTTTCCTTTGCCGCGTGCCGGAGAGTCATCTTTAACCCGCAAATTCATTTTCTGTGTGAAATAATTCTCGAATTTGGGATCTTCATTCTTAATTGATCCGGTGATATTTGCGTTTCCGTCGAAGTTGAAGCCTGCATTAGACCCATATTTCAGCAACGAATTCTGAATAACGTAATTAAAGGTCTGTCCTGAAGTTGGTTTAAAAACTACGGCATTGTCTTTATCGCTGTACACAATTGTGTTTCTGAGATTCAAAGTCAGGGCGGCGTTTTCAAGCGAAGTGCCGTTTTGGTATTCATTCGTCGCATAAATCCCTAGTCCGGCGAGTGCAGAATTTAAGTTCCAGTAATTGGCCAGCGTAGAATGCGTGATGTTATAAGTTCCACCTTTGAAAATACCGAGAGTTGCTTCGCCGCAATTATTCATCACCAGATTGGCCGCTGTGATATTTGAATTTAGGGCGTAAATGCCGTATTCCTGGTGGGTGTGGATAATCGTATTATTAATGACGGCGGTGGTTTCCGTCATTTCAAGACCGCGCGTACCTCCAAAGATCCGTGCATAGTTCATGTTTAATTTCGCGCCGGATTCAAATGAAATTCCCTGCCAGTTTTTAGGAATAGTGTCGTATCGGGTATCGTTTCGGTCGCCGCGGAAAATCACTTCTTTGTTGAGATCGCCCGCAATGTTAAGTGTTGCGTTTTTGGCTATTTTTAAAGCGCTGTTTTTATAAAAATAAACTTTAGTTCCTTGCTGAATATCAAGTGTTTTGCCTTCTTTCAAAGTGAGGTCACCAAAAACAATTTTGGCTTTATCACTGTTCCATGATGTGTTTTCACTTAAAACGTTTGGGTTATCTTCTGTCTGGATGTAAAATTCAGCATCCTGAACCACTGAAAATAAGGTTACATGCTGGTTTCCGGCCGGTGTAGTGATCTGGATGCGGTCTTCGGCTATAGCTTCTGTAGCGTTGGCCACCGGCGCAATTTCTACAAAAATGAATAAACTGTCTTTCTTTCTTAAAGCTACGTTGGTAAACTCGGTTCCGGCTTTTCCATCCAAATTAATGCGGTAGAGCGATGCGGCGCCTGTTTCTAATGAAATTTTTGGGATCATCACATCGCTGTTTTCATCATTATATATCTTCACAGCATAAGTTTCGCTCCGCACCTGGTTATAAACCGTGTCTAGAAAAAGAGTGTCTGCCGAAAAGCGCAGCAGTTGTGAAGGGCTTTCGAAGGATATATCGTCGCGGTTGCAGGCCATCGCGGTAAGCAGAAGCCAAAAGGAAGCAGCGAAGATGAGTCTAACTTTATTCATTGATATATGATCGTGATATAATTCTCAAATTTAATTAAAAATGTGGAACCTAAAAATATTATAATTATTGATAACAGTATTTGCGGATTAGAAAATTATTTGTACTTTTGCGGTCTAAAAATTAGCAGACGAATACCATTACTATTTCTGAAGCAAAACTTTAATTTATTAAAATTCTAATTATGAAAAACGGAATCCACCCGGAAAATTATAGACTTGTTGTTTTCAAAGATATGAGTAATGACGAGACTTTTGTGTGTAAATCTACTGCAGATACTAAAGACACCATCGAGTACGAAGGAGAAACTTATCCATTGGTAAAAATGGAGATCTCTTCTACTTCTCACCCTTTTTACACTGGAAAAGTGAAGTTGGTTGACACTGCTGGTAGAGTTGACAAATTTATGAACAAGTACAAAAAATTCTCAAAATAATTTTTGAGCAATTTTAATGATATTTTTTTTAAAGTCTTTCAGCTTACTGAAGGACTTTTTTTTATTGTAAATTTGGGTTGCGGCGGTAGAGTAACGCTCATCGCGGCAAAATTCAAAATCTAAAATACCAATTTTAAAACCGCAATTATGCAGCTTGTTTTTTCCGACGCCCAGTTTTGGGAAGATTTTTTACCGCTCACCTTTACGCGGCCAATTGCAGAGATGCGTTGCGGAATCCTCACTTTTTCCGAAAGATGGCAGCGGCTTCTGGATATCTCCGAAATCTCATTCATCACCGAAGATTTTTTGCAGCACAAATTTGCAAAGCCAGCAAAGGTTGAAAGTCTGTTTCTGGTTCCCAACTTTCTCCCGACAGAAACTGTTCTGAAGCAGATTAAAGAGCTCAAGCTCGGTGAAGCGCTGGTGTATAATAACGAACTCCTCGCCGTGCGGATCAATATGGAAAATTTCTCTTTGAACCAGATTGAAAAAATGACTGACATTGAAGGTGAACTCCGGTTTTATAAGCAACCTACAGATTTGTTCTCATTTAATCAGGAAGCGATTGATTTCGATTTTGAATTGATTACAAAAGGAAGGGTTTCTGCTGAACTTTCAGCCACCAACGGTTTTCTTGGAAACAGGGAAGATCTGTTTATCGAAGAAGGAGCTTCTGTTGAGTTTTCGACTTTAAATACAAAAACCGGAAAAATCTATATCGGAAAAGACGCCGAAGTGATGGAAGGTTGCAACCTGCGCGGCCCGATTGCGCTGTGCGAGGAATCTAAGTTTAATCTAGGCGCGAAGATTTATGGAGCGACGACAGTCGGTCCGCACTGTAAAGTGGGTGGCGAGGTGAATAATATTGTAATTTTTGGATATTCAAACAAAGGCCACGACGGTTTTGTAGGTAATTCGGTGATTGGCGAATGGTGTAATCTCGGTGCGGATACCAATTCATCCAACCTTAAAAACAATTATGCTGAAGTAAAACTCTGGAACTACCGAACCAAACGGTTTGCAAACACCGGACTTCAATTTGCGGGATTGGTTATGGGAGATCATTCTAAAACTGCGATAAATACACAGTTTAATACCGGCACAGTTGTGGGTGTGGCTGCGAATATCTTCAAAAGCGGCTTTCCACCCAACTTAATTGATAGTTTTTCGTGGGGCGGAATGAAAGGCGACGAAAAATTCAAACTCGAAAAAGCGTACGAAGTTGCCGAACTGGCAATGGCAAGACGGAAGGTTGCTTTTACGGAGGAGGACAGAAACATTCTGAAATACATTTACAGCAATTTATAAGCTTTCCAGTCGGCCATTACACAGATTTCGCAGTATCCGTCGTGGACACGCGGCGGCTAAGTGGTAAAATAATCTAGGGCTCAAATAAAGAATTCCCAAGTTTTCAAATTCCATTCCGGCCAAAATCTTTATCTTTGCACCCATAATTTTTCTCACTTAAACCGTTTATAGCATGCAACTGTACAACACTTTAAGCGCAGAAGAAAGAGCCCGTCTTATTGATGAAGCCGGTAAGCAACGCCTTACTTTGTCTTTCTATGCGTACGCCAAAATCTCAGATCCCAAAAAATTTCGCGACGAATTATTTATAGCCTGGAATGCACTCGATGCACTCGGCCGCATTTATGTTGCGCACGAAGGAATCAACGCTCAGATGAGCATTCCGGCAGATCATTTTGAAGCTTTCCGCGAAACGCTCGAAGTGTATGATTTCATGAAAGGCATCCGTCTGAATGTCGCCAGAGAGCATGATGACCATTCTTTTTTAAAATTGACCATCAAAGTCAGAAATAAAATTGTCGCCGACGGTTTGAATGATGAAACTTTTGATGTTACCAATAAAGGAATTCACCTTAAAGCCAAAGAATTCAACACTTTACTTGATGATCCGGACACGATTGTGGTTGATTTCAGAAACCATTACGAAAGTGAAGTCGGCCATTTTAAAGGAGCAATTACTCCTGATGTAGAAACTTTCAGGGAAAGTTTGCCGATCATTAATGAGCAGTTACAGGATTTTAAAGAAGATAAGAACCTGCTGATGTACTGCACAGGTGGTATCCGCTGCGAAAAAGCCAGCGCATATTTCAAGCACCAAGGTTTTAAAAACGTCTTCCAGCTTGAAGGCGGAATCATTGAATATGCACGCCAGATCAAAGAAGAAAATATAGAAAGTAAGTTCATCGGTAAAAACTTCGTGTTCGATCACCGGTTAGGAGAAAGAATTACGGACGATGTAGTTTCGCAGTGCCACCAGTGCGGAAAACCGTGTGATAACCACACCAATTGCTTTAACGACGCGTGTCACCTGCTGTTTATTCAGTGCGACGATTGTAAAACAGCGATGGAAAACTGCTGTTCTGTGGAATGTCTGGAAACCATTCATTTGCCTTTGGAAGAGCAGGCGAAGTTGCGCAAAGGTTTACAGGTTGGGAACAAAATTTTCAAAAAAGGAAAATCAGACGCGCTGAAGTTTAAAAATTCAGGTAATTTGAGGGATCAGCCTTTAGCAAAAGCCAACACGAAAAATATCCGCCAAAAAATTGCTGTGAAAAAAGTGCTCGTAGGCAAAGCCGAACATTATTACACAAAATCGAAAATCTCGCAGTTTTTAATTAACAGTAACGGGTTATCGGCAGGCGATAAGGTGTTGATCAGCGGGCCTACAACTGGCGAACAGGAATTTACAATCAAGGAAATGTTTGCGAACGGCGGACCGTGCGAAACCGCAAATAAAGGAGATCAAATTACGTTTGAAACGCCTTTCAGAATCCGGTTATCGGATAAAATTTATAAAATTGTTGCGGAAAATTAACGCTGCACATGAAGATATGTTATGAATGGCGCTCCGTAGGAGCGCTATTTTTTGTCTAAATTTGAATATGAACAAATCGGAAATCCGCAAACTGTACCTCGCAAAAAGAAAAGGACTTCCCATCGAGGAACTTATGCGGATGTCAGAAGAAATCTTTAAAAATTTCATTGCTGAATTTAAACCTGTTACCAACCAGAAAGTGCACTGTTTTTTATCAATTACGGACAAACATGAAGTGAATACAGTGCCGTTTTTAAATTACTTCTTCACCAATTCAATACGCGTGTTTGTTCCTAAAATAGTGGACGGTAAAATGATTTCGCTCGAAATTAACTCAGATACAAGATTGGTTAAAAATTCCTGGGGGATTGCTGAGCCCGAAAGTAGTAAAGATTCGGGTGAATCTTCATTTGATTTTGTGCTCGTTCCGCTGTTATATGCCGACCGTTCGGGCAACCGCGTAGGATATGGTAAAGGTTTTTACGACACTTTTTTTGCCACTGTGAATGCGAATGCTTTTAAAATAGGTCTCAATTTTTTTAGCCCTGCTGAAGAGATCAGTGATGTTTGGGAAAATGATGTTTCGCTCGACTATCTCGTTACACCAACTGAAGTGCTGTCCTTTGCTGGTGGCACATCAAAATTTACGAAATAGAATTTAAATTCCTTTTTAAATTTGACCGGCGAGGGCATCAGGATATATTGGGCATTTTTCGAGAACGTGCCTATCGACTTGTTCTTTTGGTCGAAATATTCAACGTTAAACTGTGCGAAATCCAATGTGTCCGTACCTAAAACTTCTTTGCTCACGGCGATATTTCCTACTTTCGCGGTTTTCACTTTAAAGCTGTCGAGTTCTTTTAGAATGGGGGCAAGTTTGGTGGAATCGCCTTCGGTAAAATAACTTTTCATCTGTGCGTAAATCACCGAATCAATTTCTGTATCGCGGTTTCCGGAAGTGTACAGTGTAGAAAGATCCAGTAATTCCTGAATTTTTTGTTTCGTAATCAGCGAAATTGCCTGCGCGCTGTCCATTTTGGTAACCGGATAAGAAACGGTGTTGGTGTTATTCCTTATTTTCTCCAGATCCGACATTTCAGGCTGCTCCTTTGTGCATGAAAACAGCATTAATATCAACGCCAGGTAGGCGAACATGAGATTATTTATTTTCTTCATCGTTATCAATTTTAAATTTAATCATTATTATTTTACCCGATTTATCTGTTTGGGTATCAATTACATCCAGATTTTCAAGAGAAGTTGAAGGTAGAGTCACAAGATTTATGTAACGCTGTTTGTCCATTGTTTCCACGCCGTAGAACTGGTTGTCGAAAACCTGATAAATGAGCGCGTCATTGCTGATGAGGTAATTCAAGCTGATTCTTTTTTTCTTCAAATCTGTTATTGATTTTGAGTAATAGAACAGCATAATTGCGTAGTCGTTGGGCTTCAGTTCTATGTTTTCAGCTTCGGGCGCTGTTTCCAGATTTCTGTGGATGGTATCCGTCCGGTAGTAAGGAGACGAAACAACCATCGTAAGATTCTTAGATTTTGTGGTATACACGAACGGTTCGTTTGGTTTGGCCACGTATAGAATAGGCGATTCGTTTTCTTTGAGGATCTGCACCTGCAGCTCAGCGTTTATTTTAGAATTACGGTCTGCATCAATAAAGCTGTAATAGTATTTTTTACTGAAAATCTCATCTTTAAACCCAAGCAGCCCCACAAGCAGCGCCAGGATCACAGAAACGCCAATCCAGATATACTTTTTTACGACTGAAAATGTGGTTTTTCTATCCTGAATGTCATACGTTTCTAAAACGCTGTTATTTTCGTTAACTGTTTGATTAACATAATCAGTATTTTGTAAAACATGATTTTCGTCAGACTTGATATCGTCTTTTTGTAGCGTTTTCTCTTCAGAATTAAGTTTTTCCGGATCCGGATCGTCAGAATTATTTATAACAGTGCTGTTAGGTTCCGCTTCAGCGTAATCTTCGTTATCTTTTAAAATCTCATCGCTGAAAAGATGGTTCTTCTTGAAATCGTACCAGGAGACGTAACCCGCATAGACAGAGAGGATATTAAGCATATCAATCCGCGGAAGTTTGGTGACGGGTGAAGTTTTGAAATAGGTGTAAAAGGATTTCTCGCTGATGTTTCCCTTGGCTTTTTTCCGCAGATCTTCCTGAAAGTAGATAATATCTATACCTTTCCATTTCGCGATGTCATCGGAAGAGGGGCTGTGTTTTTCTAAATATTGAGTTTGTACCTCATTTTTTAGCTGTTCGAAGTGTAATAAATCCAGGTCGCTCAATGTGGATATTTGTTTAATGTCTTGATTATCAACTGTATTATTTTGTAAAACAGTTTTACAAATGTATTACAATTAATTTGCGCAAACAAATTTTTTATCCGCTATACCTTTGTCCTGTTCAAAAAGAGAATATCTGGCGAACACAAGATTTAAAAAAAACAATTAAATTTATTTTATTATGAAAAAGTCATTCTTCGTAGCGGGTATCGCTGCTTTAGCTCTTGTAGCTTGTAAAAAAACTGAAACTGTTGAAACTGCTAACGCTACTGATTCTTTAGAGGTTGCTGCTGATTCTACAATCAACGTAATCGATTCTACTGAAACTGCTGCTATCGATTCAGTTCAGGCAACTGCAGAAGCTGCTACTGATACTATCAAAGCTGGCGTTGATGCTGCAAAATAATTAGCAAAGCTACTTACAAATTAACCGTTCCGCATTTGCGCGAACGGTTTTTTTGTGTTTTATAATGAAATTTACCTGAAATTCCGGGGACGGGCGCGCGCAACTTTCCATAATTAAATGCTTCAGGTGATTTCCAGGTGATGTTTAAATGTGTATTTCGTTATTCATTAAGGTAAGCTGTCTCATGTGACGCATTTATTTATTCACCTCATTAACAATTGGAATTTTTTGTAAAACGAGTTTACAACCTCATTACAATTAATTTACCGAAACAAATTTTTTAGGCGCTATATCTTTGTCATGTCCAAAAGAGGAAATCCGGCGGACAGAAGATTTATTAACCAAAACAATTAAATTTATTTATTATGAAAAAGTCATTCTTCGTAGCGGGTATCGCTGCTTTAGCTCTTGTAGCTTGTACAAAAGAAACTGTAGAAACGGCAAGTGCTGCTGATTCTACTGCCGTAGCTGCTGTTGATTCTTCTGCCGTTGTTGCAGATTCTGCTGCCGGTGTTGTTGATTCTGCCGCTACTGTAACTATGGATGCTGCTAAAGATGCTGCTTCTGCTACTACTGCTGCTGGTGCTGCCGCTGCTAAAGCTGCTGCTGAAGGAGCTGGTGAGGCTGCTACAGGAGCTGCAAATGCTGCTAAAGATGCTGCCAAAGACGCAAAAGACGCTGTAAACGACGCTAAGTAATTAACGCTTACGCTCCAAATAACCGCTCCGCTTCTGCGTGGGCGGTTTTTTTTATGTGCTTTTCTGAAGTTTTTGTCTGAGGATCTCGTAACCGCTAACAGCTACAGCATTGCTCAGATTAAGCGAATCTATGCTGCCCGTCATGGGAACCAGTGTATTTGTTCCCTTTCCGATCCAGAAGTCGCTTAGGCCTGAATGCTCGGTTCCGAAAACTAATGCACTTCTCCCGCCAAAATCCTGGTTAAAGATGTCGGTCGCGTCGTCAGACATGCGTGTTGTGAAGATTTTAAAATGGTTGCTCTCCAGAAAATCGAGTAATGCGTTATTTTCCGACTGGAAAATATCCATCCCGAATAAGCATCCCACACTTGAGCGGATTACATTAGGATTGTAAAAATCTACCTTTGGATCTGTGATAATCAGTGCATCGATACCAAAAGCCTCACAGCTTCTGAGTACAGCGCCGAGATTTCCCGGTTTTTCCACACTTTCGATGATGATCACTGAGGAATCTTCCTTTATTGCAAAAGCATTAAGATTAAAACTTTTGGTGTTATAGATTCCGATAATTCCCTCTGAGCTGCCGCGGTAAGCTACTTTTTCATACACTTTCTCCGAAACAAGACTTATTTTTCCTGCCGGGAAATCTTCGTCAAAGATGCTTTCGCATAGAAAATACTCAACAGGTTCGTAGCCAAATTTACGTGCGCGTTCGTTTTCCTGTTTTCCTTCCACTGCAAACGTTCCTGATTTTTTTCGAAATCGGTTATCGGTGAGCAGGCGCGTCAGATGTTTTATTTTTTCGTTCTGAAGGCTTTCAATCATTTTCGGTTACGCTTTCGTCGTTAGCAAAATCAATTTCCTCTACATTCGCCCTTTCGAGCAACTGGTTGGGAAGTTGTTTCTTAGGTTTCACACCAAGCTGGCGCAGTTTTTCGGTGGCTTTTACAAGATTTCCGTTTCCTGTCGACAGTTTTTTCATCGCGCTTTCATAATCCTGTTTGGCTCCTTCCATCTTTTTGCCGACGTTCAGCAGATCAGAAACAAAACCTTCGAATTTGTCGTAAAGTGCTGCCGCCTGCCTTGCGATTTCCTCCGCGTTTTGGTTCTGGTCCGCACGCTTCCACACATCAGAAATCAATTTAAGATAAGCAATAAGATTTGTGGGGCTGAGTAAAATAATATGCTTGTGGTACGCGTAATTCCAAAGTTGCTGATCGTATTGCACCGCAGTGAGGAACGCAGGTTCCACGGGAATAAACATGATCGTGAAATCCAGCGCTTCTTTAAGATTATCGTAACGTTTCAGCGCGAGGGTATCGATGTGTTTTTTTATGGCCGCGATATGCAGGCTCAGATTCTGTTTTCTTTCGTCCTCGGTTTCTGCGGAACACATTCGTTCATAAGCATTCAACGAAACTTTAGAGTCGATGATCACGATTTGGTTTCCAGGAAGTTTAAGCACGAAATCGGGCCTTTGGTTTTCGCCGGTTTCGGTTTTAATATTATACTGAGAAAAATATTCGCGGTCTTTGCAAAGCCCGGAATCTTCCAGAATTCTTTCGAGAATCATTTCACCCCAGTTTCCCTGTGTTTTGGTCTGACCTTTCAGCGCGGTCGCCAAATTATTGGCTTCCTGACTCACTTTTGTAGTTTGTTCCATCATCAGTTTGATGGTATTGTTGAGTGAAAATCTTTCGCGCGCTTCGTTGTCGTACACCTCATTCACGCGCTTTTTGAAAGTTTCGAGGTTTTCGCCAAGTGGTTTTAAAAGAATATCGAGGTTCTCTTTATTGGCATCGGTGAATTTTTTCGATTTTTCTTCGAGAATTTCGTTTGCGAGATTTTTAAATTCATTCTTCGCCGTTTCCTGAATCTTTTCGATTTCTTCTTTTTGATTTTTTAACGATTGCTGGAGACTTTCATTGATGGCCGCAAGCTCGGCGTTACGTCCGAAAATCTCCTCCTTCTCACTTCGGATTCCGTCAATTTGCAAACTCTGTTTCGCGTTTAGTTCGCGTTGCTCCCGAAACTGGTTTTGCAGGGTAGCATGTTCTGCCGAAAGCGTAGCCATCTCGTTTTTCAACGTATTCAGCAGTTCGGTCTGTTGCTGGTTAATTTGCTTCTCAGTTTTCAGAAAATTATCTAAATCGCTGATTTTTAGCGTTGAATTTTGGAGTTCAGAATGGTTTCGTATAAAATTTCCGTTAAGATCATCGTAAAGTTTTCTGGGTACATGTGCAGATTTTAAGACAAAATATAAAATTACTGCGCCCACAATTGCGCCGGCGAATAGACCAATAATAAGAGAAGTGGTTTCCATTTTTCAAAAATATAAAGAAAAAAGGTGAATAACCGTATTGTGGAAAAGTTCTTTGGTCAGATCGCGGTCGCGGCAAGGATCTCGATATTTTTCGCAACATCGCTGCTCTCGCAGCTTTTAAATTTTTTTAGGATGCTTTTCGGAGTTTTATTTGATAAGATGATGTTTCTTCCCACCAGCGTGGCTGCGTTATCGATCATATTGATTAAAGACGGCCTCAGAATAACGAGCGAATTCGACAGGATGAAGGCACTTGCCCAGGAAGTCTGTCTTGCTTTTGAGATCGCAAAATCAAGCATAACGTTATCCTGCCCGTTCGAAAGTTCGTCGATAAGCCCTACAGGATAGCAGATTTTATTCAGTGAGTCCTGCACTTTCTGGTTGATGGCAGCGATTACGTCGTTAATCCTGTTGAAGTCGTTTTTCAGCGGCGCAATTTTTCGGTAAGGAACGATGGATGCCGCAGAAACGCCCAGATCCAGATTAATGTGTGCGTTGATGCCAAGCAGGATATGCTGCATAATCAGCAGGTCTTTATTTTTAGCCGCTTCGAATGCGGTAAACCACGCGTTGCTGCATTTCTTTTTGTTCCTGTAATTTTCAAAGGCATCCAGATACCGGTTCGCAAACGCGACGTCCAGAGCGACCATCCGTTTGCCGTCTTCGAATTTTCTTTTTTTAATGCCATTAGCCACCGCGAGCGTCATGCTTTTGTAGGTGCACGCAAAATATCCTGTTGGGCTTTTGTTTATTTGGCTCCACTCAATAATGTCGTCAAGTCTCAGCAGAACCTCCTCAATGGTCGTAATAGTTTTCATCTGTTCGTGTTTTGTGAAAGTGAAATTACGCTTTTTAGGACACAACAGAAAGAATGTTGAAGACGCAGAAACTAACCGAAGTTTAGGGTGTTTGTGCGCTAATTTTCTCGTGGAATTTGAGGTGCATCGGGATCGCGGCGGATCCGTAGAACGGCAGTATTTCTACTTCGAAAATGCCGTTTTTCACGGTAGGATCTTTTTCGAGGAGGCTTTTTGCTTCTGCTTCAGTTTTTACGTCGAGCAGAAAAATTCCGCGGTAACCCAGATTATTCTTCGTTGCGAAAGGACCCGCCATCTTTAATCTTCCCGATTTCTCCATCTCGTCCATGTTGCTGAAATGTCCTTTAAAGAGTTCTTCACGCTGCTTTTTGTCCGTAATCACAGAATCCCGTGGGCCGGTTTTAAGGATGACCAACATGTAGTTTTTCATTCCGCGTTCGTCCGCGCCTAATGAATCTGCAAGTTTTTTATCGTAGTTTGCTTTCCCGCTTTCGAGGGAGATGTTCTGCGCCTGCAGACCGCAGGCAAACCAAATCAGACATAGTACGATTAGATTTTTCATAGCTGTTTATTTAGGTTTTAATCTGCAGGAATTCTTTCGCCAGCTCGATCATTTTAGGGTCGCCGGTGTATTTGGCATGTTCGTCCGAAAGTTTTACGGTTGGGATCCAATCGCCGCTCACTGATTTTGCAGCAACTAGTTTCATAACGATGTTCATTGGTTTCAGGCCTACATCATTGGTAAGGTTTGTACCGATTCCGAATGAAATCCCGATTTTTCCTTTGCAGGCGTTGGTTATTTCGGCCACTTTTTCAAGATTCAAAGCATCAGAAAAAATAATGTATTTAAATAGCGGATCAATGCCGTTTTTCACGTAATGCGCGATGGTTTTTTGCGCAAACTCAATCGGGTCTCCACTGTCGTGCCGCACGCCATCAAAAAGTTTCGCAAATTTCTTATCGAACTGCTGGAAGAATACATCAGTGGTATAAGTATCTGAAAGAGCTACGCCCAAATCGCCACGGTAAACATCCACCCAATGCTCCAGCGAAAGCGCGTTAGCCATTTTGAATCCGTATTCGGCGGCATGAAACATAAACCATTCATGGGCGTGCGTTCCGATAGGTTTTACGCCATATTTCATTGCAAAATGCACATTGGAGGAGCCGATAAACTTCGAGTTTTTGTTCTGAATTAAAGCATCCATCACCATGTCGTGTACCTGATACGAATGTCGGCGGCGCGTGCCAAATTCAGCGAAAGTAACGCCTAGGGTATTTAATTCGTTGGCCTTCTGCATAGTTTTGCTCACGATTGCATGGTCCGGTTCACGTTCGAATCCGTTCATCACATAATGAAGTTCAGAAATCAGCGCAAGTAGCGGCACTTCCCACAGGATGGTGCGGTACCATTCGCCTTCAACACTAACTTCAAGATCGTTTCCGGTTTGCGATATGGTCACTTCGGACGGGTCGTAATGATAGCCTCCAAGGAAATCGAGGTAGGGAAGATCGAGATAAGGACAGGTTACGCGAAGGAATTCTTTTTCGGTCTTGGTGAGTTTAAGTTCTGCCATCGCGTTTACAGCTTTACGCAGTTCCACATCGAAACCTTCGGGAAAATGATGGTTTCCACGGTTGATAAAGCTGTATCTCACCCTTTCGTTTGGAAAAAGTTGCACCACGGCATTCTGCATCGTGATTTTATAGAAATCGTTATCGAGGATTGATTTTAGACGGACTTCACTCATATTATAAGGTAATCTTTGGACAAATGTAAAGATTCAGCAACAAAAAATCGCCTTTGCGAAAGGCGATTTTGAATGGTTTTGGATTTACCGGAGTTATTTTCCGAGGTACGAATTATACATCCATACTTCTTTTTCCTGCTCCGTAATATAGTCACTCATTTGCGAATTGGTGCCTTCGTCACCGGCTTCTTCGGTCATGTCGAGGATTTCGCGCTGAAGATCGATTACTATTTTGAATGAGGCCAGAATATTCTCCACACATTTGGCACCGTCTGAAACTTCGCGGCTTTCTTTAATCGTAGAGAGCGTAAGATAATCGGAGTAGTTGTGGTTCGGTACGGCGCCAAGCGTAAGAATTCTCTCGGCGATTTCATCAATTTTAAGAACAAGATTATTGTAGAGTTCCTCGAATTTCGGATGAAGCGTAAAGAAATCGTTTCCTTTGATGTTCCAGTGTGCGCCTCGCGTATTCTGATAGAACACAGAATAATCTGCAAGCAGTTCGTTTAATTTTTCAGCGATGGCAGTGCAGTCGGTCTCCTGCAGCCCAATGATAGTAGCATTTTTCATAACAATTTACTTTTACACAAAGTTAGCAAACTCTGTGCTGCTTTCGCAACGGTGCCGATTGAGTTTGCCTATACGCAGAATTTAATGCTTAATAAACTTGAAGGATTTTACGCCTTCATACGTTTTTATTGAAATGATATAAGTAGCGGAAGGCAGGTGACGCACATCGATATGTTTGGTACTACTGCTGAAAAGAAGTTTGCCGCTCAGGTCGAAAATATAGACTTTTTCGATATCGAGTTTCGTAGTCCTTATTGTAAGGTAATCTGAAGTCGGGTTTGGATAGACGATCAAATCACGGAATATCTCTTCGGTTCCCAATTGTTTCACCAAAGTGACAGGTTCACGGAAAAATGAGATTTCGAGCAGCTCTTTCGGGAGTTTCTCAAAATAATAAGCTTCACAGGTATAAGCGGTATAATCGGTTTCTTCAACTTTGCTGATGTGGTAATTTTCGGTGGTCTGCGGAGTTTTTTGGTCTAAATTTTTAAACCATGAAAACTCATAGCTGTTGCCCGACAACGATTGTGGAAGTGACGCGGACGAACCCAGAACTGCGGGAACTGCCTTTGCTTCATCATAGCGTTGAGGAGAATAGCTGAAACCCGCCATCACTTTTTCTTTCAGCATAAAGTTTCTTATATCCTGCTGGCTGAAACGGTTGTTTTCGAGGAAGGTAAGTTGGGGGATGTTTTCAGGTATTTCGCCTGTAAGCTGGTTGCCAGTGAGCGAAAGCATTTGAAGTTTATCGAGTTGAAGAAGTGCGGCCGGGAAATTTCCTTCGATCTGATTATGATTAAGATAAAGCTGTTCTAAATTTTTAAGTGCGGAAAAACCGTCGAAGCCGCCGGTGATTTTATTGCCTGAAAGATTAAGATGAACGAGTTTCTTAAGCTGAGCCAGTTCCCGCGGAAGAGCGGTTAATTGGTTGTTTTCGAGTGAAAGCCATTCAAGTTCGGACATATTTGATAAAACCATGCTGTAATTCGGCGCGAATGCATTGTTGCTTACATCCAGTGTTACTAACGGCAACCCGGAAAGCTCCACAGGGATTTTTATGAGTTGAGTCCCACTCAGATTGAGTTCTGTAAGTTGAAGTAACGTAGATAGAGCGCTGAAATTCTGCGAAAGGGTGTTGTTGCTCAGGTTTAGTGACTGTAGTTTTGGGAAGCCTGAAATCTTTTGTGGTACTGCCAAAAGTTGGGTATGCGCGAGATCAAGAATCCTGAGATTCGGAAAATTCTGAAGGAAAGATTCTACATCATTAAAAACAAACTGGTTGTTACCCAGCGAAAGTTCCTCAAGATTGATCAGCATTGCGGTGGCAGCGGCCGGATCTCCTGTAAGCCGGTTATTACTGATGTCCAGCCGCACAAGATCGGTAAGCGACGAAACGGAGTTTGATATTTCGCCTGTGAGTTGATTTGAACTAAGGTCTAACTTTTTGAGCTTGCTGAAGGTTGAAAAATAAACCGGGAAACTTCCTTTCAGTGCGTTACCACGCAGATTGATCTCGATAACGTTTCCGTTCTGGATTTTGATGCCGTACCAATGCCTTGGGTCTTTCTCGAAATCCCATGTTTGGCTCCATTCGTTTCCTGAAGTAGCGTTGTAGATGTTGACAAGAGCGGTTCTTTCGGCGTTCGAAATGGTGTATTGCTGCGAAAAAAAGAGCTGAGTAAAGAGTAAAAAGAATAAAGTTTTTTTCACCGGTTTTGTGTTATTAGTGGCTGCAAATATATAGAAAAGTTGAAAATGAATGTTTTTAAAATATAATGACGAATTCAGGGTGAAGTATCTGATAATTAAATGTTTTCAAATATAATAGAGTCAGATCATATAATTAAAAGGAGTACAGTTGCGTGCGGATCTTTGATGTACACCTTAATATATGAAGGGTTCATTGAATAAAATTTAGGCTAAGCGATACAGTGTTGCGAAGATGCTTTGCAGTTTCGGGGTCTATGTGAGTGATTGACAGATAAAAAAGTCTTTTATTTAGCTATTACGTATTGCAGGTTTAAAATTAATCCCTACTTTTGCACCCTAAAATAAAAAGCAATTAAATGCCTACTATTCAACAATTAGTTAGAAAAGGAAGAGTCGCACTTACCAAGAAGAGTAAATCGGCTGCACTTGATTCATGTCCACAAAGACGGGGTGTATGTACAAGAGTATATACCACCACACCTAAGAAACCTAACTCTGCACTTAGAAAAGTTGCAAGGGTAAGACTTTCTAATGGTAAAGAAGTCAACGCCTACATCCCGGGCGAAGGTCATAATCTTCAAGAGCACTCGATAGTATTGGTACGCGGAGGAAGGGTGAAAGACCTACCGGGAGTACGTTATCACATTGTTCGTGGAGCTTTGGACACCGCAGGTGTAGCTGGCAGAACACAGAGAAGATCTAAGTATGGAGCAAAAAGACCAAAACCAGGTCAGGCAGCTGCAGCACCAGCAAAAGGTAAGAAGAAGTAATCATTAATTTTTTTAAAGAAACGAAACAATGAGAAAGACGAAAGCGAAAAAAAGACCGTTGTTACCGGATCCAAAATTTAATGATCAGCTGGTAACAAGATTTGTAAATAATTTGATGATGGACGGTAAGAAGTCTATCGCATTCAAAATATTCTACGATGCATTAGACCTCGTAGAAAGCAGAAAAGGAGAAACCGAAAAAACTGCTTTGGAGATCTGGAAAGATGCCTTAACTAACGTAATGCCGCACGTAGAAGTACGTTCACGCAGAATCGGTGGTGCTAACTTCCAAATTCCAATGCCAATCAGAGCCGACAGAAAAATTTCTATGGCAATGAAATGGTTAATTAAATATTCAACAGCAAGAAACGATAAATCAATGGCTCAGAAATTAGCTGCTGAAGTAATCGCTGCTGCGAAAGAAGAAGGTGCTGCGTACAAAAAGAAAACAGACACTCACAGAATGGCTGAAGCAAACAAAGCATTTTCTCACTTTAAATTCTAATCTGAAATGGCAAGAGACCTTAGACTTACAAGAAACATCGGTATTGCCGCGCACATTGATGCCGGTAAAACCACCACGACAGAAAGAATTTTATTTTACACCGGTAAAACACACAAAATTGGAGAGGTTCACGAAGGTGCTTCTACAATGGACTGGATGGAGCAGGAAGCTGAAAGAGGTATCACCATTACTTCTGCAGCAACTACATGTAAATGGAATTTCCCTACCAACCAGGGCACAATATTACCTGATACTCAGGAATATCACTTCAACATCATCGATACACCGGGACACGTTGACTTCACTGTAGAAGTAAACCGTTCTTTAAGAGTACTTGATGGTTTGGTTTTCTTATTCTCAGCTGTAGACGGCGTAGAGCCACAGTCGGAAACGAACTGGAGACTTGCTGACAACTATAAAGTTGCAAGAATGGGATTCGTAAACAAAATGGATCGTCAGGGTGCCGATTTCCTTAACGTGGTAAACCAGGTTAAAGAAATGTTGGGATCTAACGCAGTTCCAATTGTTTTGCCAATCGGTTCTGAAGAGAACTTCAAAGGGGTTGTAGACCTTATTAAAAACCGAGCGATCGTTTGGGACGAAGCAGGACAGGGAGCTACTTTCGAGGTAGTGCCAATTCCTGAAGATATGAAAGCCGACGTTCTGGAATACAGAGAAAAATTAGTTGAAGCAGTTGCTGATTATGATGATACTTTGATGGAGAAATTCTTCGAAGATCCAGATTCAATCTCAGAAGACGAAATCAACGAAGCATTAAGAAAAGCGACAATTGATTTATCAATTATCCCGATGACTTGTGGTTCTTCATTCAAGAATAAAGGAGTACAGTTCATGCTTGATGCAGTTTGTAAATATCTTCCTTCTCCAATGGATAAGGACAATATCAAAGGAACTGACCCAAGAACTGACGAGGAAATCGAAAGACAACCTTCAGTTAACGAGCCTTTCGCAGCATTAGCTTTTAAAATTGCAACCGATCCTTTCGTAGGTAGACTTGCATTCTTCAGAGCGTATTCAGGAAGACTTGATGCAGGTTCTTATGTTCTTAACACAAGATCTAACAATAAGGAAAGAATCTCACGTATCTACCAGATGCACGCTAACAAGCAGAATCCTGTAGAATATATTGAGGCTGGAGATATCGGTGCAGCAGTAGGATTTAAATCCATCAAAACAGGTGATACACTTTGTGATGAGAAAAGCCCTATCGTTCTTGAATCTATGATCTTCCCTGATCCCGTTATCGGTATCGCGGTAGAACCTAAGACGAAGGCTGACCAGGATAAAATGGGTAACGCTTTGGCTAAACTTGCTGAAGAAGATCCAACTTTCCAGGTAAAAACAGACGAGGCTTCAGGACAGACAATTATTTCCGGAATGGGCGAGCTTCACCTGGATATTCTTGTAGACCGTATGAGAAGAGAGTTTAAAGTAGAAGTTAACCAGGGCCAACCTCAGGTTGAATATAAAGAGAACCTTACATCATCTGCAAACCACAGAGAAGTTTACAAAAAACAATCAGGTGGTAGAGGTAAATTTGCTGATATCGTGTTCGAACTGGCTCCGGCTGATGATAACAAACCAGGTTTAGAGTTCATCAACGAAATCAAAGGGGGTAACATTCCTAAAGAATTTGTTCCTTCCGTAGAGAAAGGTTTCAAAGAAGCTATGAAGAATGGTCCTTTGGCAGGTTTCGAAATCGAAGGAATTAAAGTAACTTTGAAAGACGGATCTTTCCACCCGGTGGATTCGGATGCACTTTCATTCGAACTTGCTGCTAAGATGGGCTTCAAAGAAGCTGGTAAGAAGGCAAAACCGGTAATCATGGAACCGATCATGAAGATCGAAGTGGTAACTCCGGAAGAGTACATGGGAGATATCGTAGGCGACCTTAATAAACGTAGAGGAACCATCAACGGTATGGATGACCGAAACAACGCGAAAGTAATCAAAGGATTCGTTCCACTTTCTGAAATGTTTGGGTATGTAACTACACTCAGAACACTTTCTTCTGGTAGAGCTACATCTTCAATGGAATTCGAAAAATATGAAGCGGCTCCGCAAAACGTGGCTGAATCTGTAATCGAAAAAGCAAGAGGTTAATCTTTAAATCTAAATTAAAATGTCACAAAGAATCAGAATAAAATTAAAATCTTACGATTACAGTTTAGTAGATAAATCTGCTGAGAAGATCGTAAGAACGGTAAAAGCTACCGGCGCTGTTGTAAACGGCCCGATTCCTTTGCCAACAAACAAGAGAATCTTCACCGTGTTAAGATCTCCGCACGTAAACAAAAAAGCAAGAGAACAGTTCCAGCTTTCAGCTCACAAGCGTTTGATGGACATCTATTCTTCTTCTTCTAAAACTGTTGATGCGCTAATGAAATTAGAGCTTCCTTCAGGAGTTGACGTAGAAATTAAAGTGTGATAATTTGCACTTTGCTATGATAGAAATTCCCTTTTCGCAAGAAGAGGGAATTTTTTTTGTCATTGCGGGGAATGAAGCAATTCAACGGTTTATGATTTTTTTTTGAAGCAACAACATTACTGCTTCTTCGAAATTTGGGTCCCGCTTTCCATTACAATCTTTTTTGGTGCCTTCGCAGGGCTCAGCCACCAAAAAAGGATTTTCATTTCAATCGGGGCTAGGATTTCGGGATATGTTATTCCGCAAAGCACTATCGCCGCAGGTTTCGCACGTGCTGTAAAACCCACGGTCCTTAAAGTTTCATTTCGAGCCTCAAAGCCAAATAATCTCCCTCTTTGAAAGAGGATGGACTTTTTTTTGGTCATCTAATTTAAAAACATGACATTTGTCACCTCGTTAGCCTTATTTAGAATAATTAAAAATAGATATATTTGCCGAAATTAAATTAAACTATGAAGAACATACTAGTACCCGCGGCATTTCTCATTGGCCTGATATCTATAAAGGCTCAGCAGACCGCAACGGAGAGAGATTCACTAAAGCAGGCGGAAATTGATCAGGTTGAACTTTTCGGTGTTGCCAAACAGCAGCCAGTTAAGCTCGAAACCATTACACGTCTTCCTCTAAAGACGCGCGATCAGATCCAGAGTATCTCGGTTGTGAGCAACAAAGTGATCGAACAGCTTGGCGGACTTACGGTAACCGATGTAGCGAAAAATATTCCGGGTGTTACGCAGTTTGGCAGTTATGGCGGTACTAAAGAAAGTATGTCTATCCGTGGTTACCGTGGCGTACCGGTTCTTAAAAACGGCGTTGCCATGGATTCCGACTTCAGAACCGGATCAATGCTTACTGATATGCAGGGAGTGGAAACCGTTCAGGTTATTAAAGGTTCTGCCGCAGTTACTCAGGGAATCGGTGACGGTTTAGGAGCAGCTGGCGGAGTGATAAACGTAGTTACTAAAGTTCCCAAGTTCTATAATGCAACAAATGTCGGTTTCAGATACGGTAGCTGGGATTTTTACCGCCCAACAGTAGATTTCCAAAGAGTATTGGATTCTGAAGGAAAATTCGCGGTTCGTTTCAACGGTGCTTACCAAAACAGCAACAGCTTCAGAAAATATGTGAATACAGAGCGTATTTATATTAATCCTTCCATTGCATACAGACCGGATGATAAAACATCGGTTATCCTCGAGATGGATTATATGCATAACGACGTTACTCCGGATCGCGGAACAGTGAATCTTGCGGATGGCAACGTAAACGCAATCTATGAAATGCCTGAGGGTAAGTTCTTAGGTTTCCAGACGGATAATAACAATTCAAAAACATTCAATTTCTCTTCGACGGTTGTAAGAAAACTGACAGATCAGCTGAAAATCAGAACTGCTTATATGAACTCTTCCTATCAGCAGGATAATGTGGGAGCATCACTTGGTACAATCAAAAATCAGCCTTGGGAAATCCGCAGACGTTCTTTATCGCGTTCGGAAAGAGACGACCGCAACCAGGTTTTTCAGGCCGACTTTATCGGTGAAGACGTGAAAATAGGTTTTCTGAAGCACACTTTTCAGGTTGGTTTTGATTGGAAAGAGTCTGATGTTACCACAACTTCATACGGTGCTGTAGTGGTAGATCAAATCAATGTTCTGCAGGACATCAACAACAATTTGCCAAATGCGGTTAATTTCGGAACGGGTACCAATGTTAATGCAAAAACACCTTCAATTGGTTTGATGGCTCAGGATCTAATTACCTGGAATAAATACATCAAAACACATCTTGGGGTTCGTTACAGCAAATTAAATGGCACCTCGGAAGATAAGGAGAACGCTACATGGAATCCATCTTTGGGATTGATCATTTCACCACGTGAAAATGTGAACCTTTTCGGTTCTTATACAACTACAACGAGCCTAAGAAGCGCGAACAACCGTTTGCTCGATGGGGGAACAGTAGGTGCGGCCGATGCAGTGCAGTTTGAAGCCGGAATTAAATCTGATTGGTTGGACGAAAAATTAAGATTCAATCTTACCCTTTTCGATATTAAAAATGATAATCTTTCCTACAGCATCCTAAATGCAGATGGTACCGCGACCGGTTTTTATGGTTTGGCTGGCCAGCTGCGCAGAAAAGGAGTTGAAGTAGAATTAATTGGTAAAATATTACCGAACCTTCAGGTGATGACGGGTTGGGCATATCTTGATGCGCAATATCACAACAGCCCGGCTTATGTTGAAGGTTCTGCCCCAATGAATGCGCCTAAACACACAGCAAACGGTTGGTTGAATTATAAATTCGACTCAGGAATCCTAAACAGATTTGATATGGGTGCAGGTATTTATTTTGTTGGTGAAAGACCGGTAGATGAATTTACCCAGACAACAATTGTTTCAGGTCATGCCAATTCCGTAACACCAGGACTGGAACCGTTTTTAATGAATTCTTATACCACCGTGGATGCTCAGATTGGTTACAGCCAGAATAATATTGGCGTACGTGTTTTCTTCAATAACATTTTCGATGCATTGGGTTACAACTCTTACTTCCGAGGAGGTTATTTGGATCAGATTCAGCCCCGCAACTTCTCAATTCAGTTAAACTATAAATTTTAAACAATTAAAAATAAATTCAAAATGAAAACATTTTTTTTAGCACTGCTTGCATTCGTAATCGTTTCGTGTTCCGGAGAGGGCAAAAAGAAAAGAGGCGTAGATTACCAGAAATTTAAGACTGAAGTTACGCTCACCGCTGATCAGGAAAAAAGTTACGACGAGATTACCGGCCGTTACCAAAAGCAGGCTGAGCAGAATTTCGAAGCTGCCAAAGCACAGGGCGGACAGATGGACCGCGTGGCACTTGCAATAAAGTCTGAAGAAATGCGCGAAAAGCAGGCTGAGGAAATGGCAAAGGTGCTGGATCCTGCACAGATGGAGAAATTCAATACCTACGTTGATAAAAATTCAAGAAAAAGACCTCGTTATACCAATCAGCTGTTAGAGCAGATCAAAACCAAAACACAGTTATCTGATGATCAGTTTGCGATGCTTAATGCGGCAAATGATGCATTCGAAAAATCATTTAATGATGCCCACGATGTATATCACGGCAACACCGAAATGGCCCGTGAATACTGGACGAAGTTCGACAACCAGAGAAAGCAGGCACTTAAAAAAGTGTTCACTCCGGAGCAGCACGCAAGATATCTCGAGATTGTGAAAGATCAGTCTTTCAAAGGGAGAGAATAATAAACAGATTAATTATTCATCGAAGCATTAAGGCAGATAAAACTGTCTTGATGCTTTTTGACGTTTGTGCATCTTATGAAAACTTCCCCTTTAAAGAAAACTCTCCTCCGCAAAAGGCGCAAAAAAGAATCGCTTTTCAAATACATCATGGGCCTGCTTCATCTGTGGTTGGGGCTGCTGTCGGGTATTGTGATCGTCGTTGTATGTCTTTCGGGCTGTATTTATGCGTTCAAAAATCAGTTTACCGATTTGCTGAACCGCGACAAAGTATATGTTGAAGCCGTCGGGACCCAAAAAACACCCGATCAGATTCAGCAGATGCTGGCGAAAGACCAGAAAGTGCTCACCGGAATATTTATGCCTGCGCAAAAGGACCGAAGTTATGTATTGAATTATAGCCAGAACGGTATTGCATCTTCAGGATATTTTAATCCTTACACCGGCAAGAATCTCGGCAACGCAGATGTGAGCCTCAATAATTTTTTTGAAGTTATACTTGATATTCACAAGAATCTTGCGATGGGCAATGTTGGTCGCCAGATAAATGGGGTAGCGGTTCTGATGTTCTGCATTCTGTTGTTTTCGGGTTTTATTCTGTGGTTCCCGAAGAAACTCAAACATATGAGGCAGGCATTAACTGTAAAGTTCAATGCGAAATTTCAGCGTCTGAATTACGACCTCCACAACACGATGGGTTTCTACGCTTGCATCCTGTTGTTTTTTATGGCTGTCACCGGGCTTTACGTTACTTATCCGTGGGTTAAAAATGCGCTGATTGTTTCACTTGGAGGAACACTCGTTTCGAATACCGCTGCCACAAATACCGGTGAAGAAGACAATGCGTTTGACGATCTCTTTAATGATATGCTGAGCCGCCAAAAAGAAAAGTCTTCACTAAAAGAAGAAAAAGCCGCGACGCTCGGACAAATAATCGCTGCGGCAAATAAAATTTTGCCCTATGAAGCGGCCACAACGGTAGAATATCCTAATAAAGAGAACCCGCGGTTTGTAGTAACGAAAATCAATACCGATAACTGGCTCGGCGCGATGCTCCCTGATCAGATCACTTTCGACAAGACCGGTGAGCTAAAATCGAAAGACCTGTTTCAGGACAAACCACTTGATCAGCAATTTACTTCACTTGCTAAACCGCTGCACACCGGCGAAATTTTGGGTCTTAAAAGCATCATCCTTTATTTTATTGTGTGTTTTATCGGTTTTTCACTTCCGGTTACCGGGTTTATTTTTTGGTTCAACAGATTTCGCAAAGCGAAATAGATTAAGATTTTTAATACAATTAAATAAGGTCAGCATATTTTCAGGAATTACTAAATTTGGATAAACTAATCGCCATGAAAAATCTGCTCCTCCTCATTTTGCTGCTTTCATCTTTATGTACGGCACAGACGCACCGCTTCATCTACGGATTTCAGTTTAAAAGCGATTCGCTCGCCAAAGAGTTCCGAACAGAGAACATGGTTTTGGACGTGAATCCGGACAATGTGAAATTCTATCCTTATATGTATGCTGAAAACGACTCGCTGAACAAAGTGCGCGATTTCAAGAATATTATCTGGGACGACAGCGTGCCGGCGCTCAGCCGCAAGCGCGATTCTAACGAAAATGTGAGCTTTCTGCTTACTAGTGATTTTTTCAGTATTAAAACTGTTGATCCAATTTCGTGGAAATTGACAGAAGAAACCAAGAAATCCGCCGATTACACTTTGCAGAAAGCCACTACTCAGTTTGGAGGCAGAAACTGGACGGCCTGGTTCAGCAAAGAAGTACCGATATCTGAAGGTCCGTACAAATTCCGTGGTTTGCCGGGGCTTATTTTCGAACTGTATGATGATAAGGATAACTTTAAGTTCGCTTTAATTAAAAGTCAGCAGTTTAAGGATACCTATGATACGTCTTTGTTCCTCGAATCTTTCGCCGGAAAAAAACCGATAGCAATAACTGAAAAGGTTTGGCTTGCAAAACAGCTTGAAAATTATAATGATCCGCTGCGTGAGATGAAGCAAGCCTACAAAAACAATACGGATCCAAGCGCCCGCTTTATGTATGCAGGCAAACAGGTGACGGGTTTAGACCAGTTTAAACCCCTTACCGAGGATGCACAGGCCCGCATCCGCCGCGAGAATAACCCCATTGAGATCAGCAAAGCGATTCGCTTTCCGCAGCCGAGATAAACTGCATCCACGCATTTTTGGCGGCTGGATTGCTCAAATTCATTTTTTCGCAAAGATTTAGACCCGTGCCTCAGGATAATTCTGAGGCATTTTCATAGAACGCTGATTTTCAAAATATTTTTGCATCAGTATTTGTCAATTCAGAAAATCTTCATACATTTGCACACTCAATTTAGGGAAGAAGTATGCCTATTTCAAAAATAGAAATCACCTAAACCTCAATTGAAAACTGTGAACATAAATAATATATATAAATAATGTCAGGTATTATTGGTAAAAAAATCGGGATGACTTCCCTGTTCGACGAGAACGGCAAAAATATGCCGTGCACCGTTATTCAGGCTGGTCCTTGCTCGGTTTTACAGGTCAGAACCATAGAAAAAGATGGGTATAAAGCTGCTCAGCTTGGTTTCGATGACAAGAGTGAAAAGAACGTTGGTAAAGCGTTAATCGGCCATTTTAAAAAGGCTGGTTCTGCTCCAAAAGCTAAACTTGTAGAATTCTATCATGAGTTCGTAGACAAATTAAGCGTAGGAGATGAAGTGAAAGTTGATTTATTCTCACAAGGAGAATTTGTTGATGTTACAGGAACTTCAAAAGGTAAAGGTTTCCAGGGGGTTGTAAAAAGACACAACTTCGGTGGGGTAATGCAGGCAACCCATGGCCAGCACAACAGATTGAGAGCCCCAGGTTCCATCGGTGCAGGTTCAGATCCGTCCAGAGTATTCAAAGGAATGCGCATGGCAGGTAGAATGGGTGGTAAGCAAGTTACCGTACAGAACCTTCAAGTGTTAAGAGTAGATGAAGAGCAAAATCTTTTAGTAGTAAAAGGTGCTGTTCCGGGAGCGAAAAATTCTTATGTAATTATCAGAAAATGGAACTAACAGTATTCAATACATCAGGAAAAGAAACCGGAAGATCAGTTCAGTTAGACGAAGCCATCTTTGGAATTGAGCCTAACCAGCACGCGGTTTACTTAGAAGTGAAGCAATATCTTGCCGCACAGCGTCAGGGAACACATAAATCAAAAGAAAGAAGCGAAATTACTGCTTCTACAAGAAAACTTAAGAAGCAAAAAGGTTCAGGTTCTGCAAGATATGGTGATATCAAGTCGCCAACTTTCAGAGGTGGAGGTAGAGTTTTCGGTCCAAAACCGAGAGATTACCGTTTCAAACTGAACAAAGCTTTGAAAAGATTAGCAAAAAAATCAGTGCTTTCTCAAAAAATGAGAGACAATTCTATTAAAGTTCTTGAGGCATTCAACTTTGATGCTCCTAAAACTAAAGAATTTATCAACTTGAACAATGCATTAGGTTTCGAGGGTAAAAAATCACTGTATATTTTGCCTGAAGCTAACAAAAATGTATATCTGTCATCTAGAAATTTACCTAAAACTACAGTACTGACGTACAACGAGATCAGTTCTTACGATTTGGTACACGCTGGCGAGATTGTATTTTTAGAAGGTGCTATCGAAAAATTTCAGGAAAACTTAAGAAAATAAATCATGTCTATTATTATTAAACCCATCATCTCAGAAAAAGCAAACTATCTTACGGATTTGAGAGGTGCCTATTCTTTTTTCGTAAATACGAAAGCGAATAAAATCCAGATCAGAAAAGCGGTAGAAGAGGCTTACGGTGTGAAAGTAGCAGACGTAAGAACAATGATTTACGCTCCTAAAGTTTCTTCGAAACACACCAAGAAAGGATTGCAGGTTGGCAAAACCAACAAGTTGAAGAAAGCAGTTGTTTCCCTTGCAGAAGGAGAAGTGATTGATATTTTCGCTACCAACTAAGACAAGTAACAAAACGAATTAATTAATTATAATCAATAGTAATGTCTGTTAGAAAATTAAAACCTATCACCCCGGGACAGAGATTCAGAGTTGTTAACAACTTTGAGGAAATTACTACCAACAAACCAGAGAAGTCTCTAACCGTTGGTATTAGTAAGTCAGGTGGTCGTAACAATACTGGTAAAATGACCATGCGTTACACCGGAGGTGGACACAAACAAAAATACAGAATTATCGACTTCAAGCGAAACAAATTCGATGTTGAAGCTACGGTAAAAACTGTAGAGTATGATCCGAACAGAACTGCTTTCATCGCACTTTTAGAGTACGCAGACGGAGAGAAGAGATACATCATCGCTCCAAACGGTATCAAAGTAGACCAGAAAGTAATTTCATCGGAAACAGCTGAGCCTAACGTAGGTAACGCAATGAAGTTGAAAAACGTTCCGTTGGGAACTGTAGTTTCATGCATCGAACTGAGACCTGGACAAGGTGCGGTAATGGCAAGAAGCGCAGGATCTTCGGCACAGTTAACTTCAAGAGACGGTAAATATGCAATCGTTAAATTGCCTTCAGGAGAATCCAGAATGATCCTTACTGAATGTATGGCAATGATTGGATCTGTATCCAACTCTGATCATCAGCTTACCGTATCCGGTAAAGCAGGTAGAAGCAGATGGCTGGGAAGAAGACCAAGAACAAGACCGGTAGTGATGAACCCTGTAGATCACCCAATGGGTGGTGGTGAAGGTAAATCGTCCGGAGGTCACCCAAGATCCAGAAACGGTATGCCGGCTAAAGGTTACAAAACAAGAAAGAAAAACAAAGCGTCTAACCGATTTATCGTATCTAAAAGAAAATAATTATGGCAAGATCACTTAAGAAAGGACCTTTCATTCATCATACTTTAGATAAGAAGGTTCAGACAAATATAGAGTCTGGTAAGAAGACAGTAATAAAAACTTGGTCCAGAGCATCAATGATCTCCCCGGACTTCGTAGGACAAACCATCGCAGTACACAACGGTAAATCTTTTATCCCTGTATACGTTACTGAAAACATGGTAGGTCACAAGTTAGGCGAATTTTCTCCGACAAGATCTTTCAGAGGTCACGGTGGTAACAAAAATAAAGGAGGTAGATAATCATGGGATCAAGAAAAAGAGAAAGTGCATTAGCACGTAAAATAGCAAACCAGGATGTAGCAAAAGCGTTACATAACGACTGCCCGTCTTCTCCTAGAAAAATGAGATTAGTTGCTGATATCATCAGAGGAATTGAAGTTGACAAAGCTTTAGCTATCCTGAAATTTTCGAAAAAAGACGCTTCTAACAAGTTAGAAAAAGTTCTTCTTTCTGCAATGGCCAACTGGCAGCTGAAAAACGAAGATGCTGATATTGAAGAAGCAAACTTAATCGTAAAAGAAATTTTTGTGGACAGCGCAAGACAATTGAAGAGACTGAGACCAGCCCCACAGGGTAGAGGTCACAGAATCCGAAAAAGATCAAACCACATTACATTAATCTTAGGTACAAAAGAAATTTAATTCAAGGTATGGGACAGAAGACAAATCCAATTGGTAACAGATTAGGTATCATCAGAGGATGGGATTCGAACTGGTTCGGTGGTAAAAACTACGGCGACAGAATCGCTGAAGACTACAAAATCAGAAGATACCTTGAAGCTAGATTATCTAAAGGCGGTATTTCAAGAATCTATATTGAAAGAACCCTTAAATTAGTAACAGTAACAATCACTACTGCAAGACCAGGACTGATCATCGGAAAAGGAGGCCAGGAAGTTGATAAACTGAAAGAAGAATTGAAAAAGATCACCGATAAGGACATCCAGATCAATATCTTCGAAATCAAAAGACCCGAGCTTGATGCAGTATTAGTTGCAGACAGCATCGCAAAACAGATAGAAAACCGTATCTCTTACAGAAGAGCCGTAAAAATGTCTATCCAAAGCACCATGAGAATGGGCGCAGAAGGGATCAAAGTACAGATTTCCGGTAGACTGAACGGAGCGGAGATGGCAAGAAGCGAATCTTTCAAAGACGGAAGAATCCCATTGTCTACCTTCAGAGCAGATATCGATTATCATATCGGTGAAGCTTTAACTCAGTACGGAAAGCTTGGCGTAAAAGTTTGGATCATGAAAGGCGAGGTTTACGGTAAAAGAGACCTTAGCCCATTGGTAGGACAACAGAAAAAAGGAGCACCTGCAGGAAGAGGCGACAGAAATGATCGTAATGACAGAGGAGACAGAGGCGGCGACAGAAGACCAAGAAGAAACAATAACAACTAAAATTTTAGATAATAAATTTTAAGTTTTAAATCACCGTTACTTTTTTAAAATCTGAAATCTAAAATCTGAAATCTAGCATCTAAAATTTAAGACAATGTTACAACCAAGAAGAACCAAATTCCGTAAAGTTCACAAGATGAAGATGAAGGGAGTTGCCCAAAGAGGGAACCAACTCGCTTACGGAACTTTCGGGATCAAAGCAACAGAAGGTGCTTGGATCACTGCAAGACAAATTGAAGCAGCGCGTATCGCAGCTACAAGATATATGAAAAGAGAGGGCCAGCTGTGGATCAAAATATTTCCGGATAAGCCTATTACCAAGAAACCAGCCGAAGTAAGGATGGGTAAAGGTAAAGGTGCCGTAGAGTATTGGGTATCCGTAGTGAAGCCAGGTAAAATAATGTTCGAAGTTGGAGGGGTACCTTACGAAGTGGCAAAAGAAGCATTGCGTCTTGCTGCACAGAAGTTACCGGTAGTTACCAAGTTTGTTGTCGCTAACGATTTTGTTCAACCTCAATAATCTGAAATTATGAAAAAAGCAGACATCAAAAATCTAAGCGCAGGAGATATTCAAAACAAATTAGCTGAAGTAAAAGCAGATTTCAATAAACTGAAATTATCGCACAGCATCAGCCCGATTGAAAATCCTATCCTGATCAGAGACATGAGAAAAACAATCGCAAGACTTGAAACGGAACTAACACTAAAACAACAATAAGAATTTCATTTTATCATGGATAGAAATCTAAGAAAAGAGAGAATCGGTATTGTTTCCAGCAATAAAATGGAAAAAACCATTGTTGTAAGTGAAACAACCAGAGTAAAACACCCAATGTACGGTAAATTCGTCCTTAAGACGAAAAAATATACCGCTCACGACGAGAACAATGAGTGTACTGAAGGCGATACAGTATTAATTACTGAAACAAGACCTTTAAGTAAAAGTAAAAGATGGAGATTAGTAAGAATCATTGAAAAAGCTAAGTAATGTTACAAACCGAATCAAGATTAAAAGTTGCTGATAACACAGGTGCCAAAGAAGTACTGGTGATCAGAGTTCTGGGAGGAACCAGAAGAAGATATGCTTCAGTTGGTGATAAGATCGTAGTTACTATCAAAGATTCTACACCACAGGGTAGCGCTAAGAAAGGAACCGTTACTAAGGCAGTAGTTGTAAGAACAAAAAAAGCAGTAAGAAGAAAAGATGGTTCATACATCAAATTCGATGATAATGCTTGTGTACTTCTTAACGCTACCGGCGAAATGAGAGGAACCCGTGTTTTCGGACCTGTTGCCCGTGAACTGAGAGATAAAGAATTTATGAAAGTCATTTCATTAGCTCCTGAAGTACTTTAATTTTAAAATTTACAGAAATGACAAAGTTAAAAATCAAAAGAGGAGATAACGTAATCATCACTACCGGTAAGAAAGAAATTAAAGGTAAGACAGGTGAAGTTATTGAAGTGATCCGTAAAGAAGGCAAAGACGCCAGAGTAATTGTTGCAGGTTTGAATATCGTTAAAAAACATACCAAACCATCAGCAGGTAACCCACAGGGCGGCATTGTAGAGAAAGAAGCATCGATCCATATTTCCAACGTTATGCTTATCGATAAAGACGGTAAAGCAACCAAAACAGGAAGCAAAGTAGACGGTGATAAAAAAGTGCGAGTTGCTAAATCAACCGGGGAAACTTTATAATAAAAAAGACGATGGAATATACAGTAAGACCAAAGAAACTATATAAAGAACAGATTATTCCTGCGATGATGGAAGAATTTGGGTACAAATCTGTTATGCAGGTACCTAAATTAGAAAAAATCGTTATTTCACAAGGTTTGGGAGCTGCAACAGCAGACAAGAAAATTGTGGATTATGCAATTGAAGAACTTACCGCTATCACAGGCCAGAAGGCAGTAGGCACACTTTCTAAGAAAGATGAGGCCGCCTTCAAACTGAGAAAAGGGATGCCCGTTGGTGCAAGAGTTACTTTAAGAGCAAACCAAATGTATGAGTTCTTAGACAGACTTACTTCTTCAGCATTACCACGAATCAGAGATTTCAACGGTATCAAAGCTGATGGTTTCGACGGAAGAGGAAATTACAATTTAGGGATCACCGAGCAGATCATTTTCCCTGAGATCGTAATCGACAAAGTGAAGAAAATCCAGGGGATGGACATCACTTTCGTTACCACCGCGAAAACCGATAAAGAAGCGAAATCATTATTAACGCATTTTGGTATGCCTTTTAAAAAGAACTAAAAGATGGCTAAAGAATCAATGAAAGCGCGTGAGCGCAAAAGAGAAGCTACAGTAGCAAAATATGCTGAGAAAAGAAAAGCTTTGAAAGAAGCCGGAGATTACGCAGCACTTCAGTTATTACCTAAAGACGCTTCCCCGGTAAGATTACACAACAGATGTAAATTAACAGGGAGACCAAGAGGATACATGAGAACTTTCGGTTTATCCAGAGTTATGTTCCGCGAAATGGCCAACCAGGGCCTTATCCCGGGAGTTAAAAAAGCCAGTTGGTAACAGTTTAGAACAATCGAGACAGTAAAGTTGAACTTTAGACTCGGGACGAATAGACAAGAGATCGGAGACTTTTAATTAAGTCTCTAATCTCAAATCTAAAAAATCTTAGGTCTCATTTCAAAACTAACTGTCATAAACCAATAATTAAAATAGAAAAATGGTAACAGATCCAATTTCAGATTTCCTAACCAGAGTAAGGAACGCACAAAGCGCAGGCCACAAAGTGGTGGACATTCCTGCATCGAAAATCAAAAAGGAGATTACAAAAATTTTATTTGACCAGGGTTACATCCTGAACTACAAGTTCGAGGATCACGCTGTTCAGGGAAATATCAAAATCGCTTTAAAGTACGACAAAACAACCAACAAACCAGCCATCAAAAGCATCCAGAGAGCTTCAAGACCAGGTCTAAGACAGTACAAAGGTTCACAGGACCTGCCAAGAGTACTTAACGGTTTGGGTGTTGCAATTGTATCTACATCACGAGGTGTGATGACGGATAAAAAAGCACGTCAGGAAAAAGTGGGTGGAGAAGTAATCTGCTATGTTTATTAATTTTTAATCAAAGGAAAATGTCAAGAATTGGTAAAGCAATTATAGAAATTCCCGCTAACGTTACCGTTACTGAAAAAGACGGACTGGTAACTGTGAAGGGCCCGAAAGGCGAACTTACACAGCAATTAGCCGAAGGAATTACACTAAAACAGGAAGACGGTGTGCTCACATTCGACCGCGCATCAGAATCTAAACAACACAAAGCATTACACGGTCTTAATAGAGCGTTAATCAATAACATGGTTCAGGGTACTGCCGAAGGGTGGACAAAAAAACTGGAACTTGTAGGGGTAGGATACAGAGCATCTAATCAGGGCAACCGTTTGGATCTTGCACTGGGATTCTCTCACGGTATCGTACTGGATCTTCCAAAAGAAATCGTAGTAGAAACTTTATCTGAAAAAGGTAAAAACCCTATTATTACTTTGACTTCACATGACAAACAACTTCTTGGGATGGTAGCAGCGAAGATCAGATCATTCAGAAAACCTGAACCGTACAAAGGAAAAGGAGTTCGTTTCGTAGGAGAAATTGTTAGACGTAAAGCTGGTAAATCTGCTTAATTTTAAAACTTAAGAAAATGGCACTAAGCAAAGTAGAAAAAAGAAATAGGATTAAAAGAAGAGTGCGCGGGAAAATCTCCGGTTCTTCAGAATTACCACGGTTATCTGTTTACAAAAGTAATAAAGAAATTTACGCTCAATTAATCGATGATAAAGACGGTAAAACCTTAGCTTCAGCTTCATCAAGAAGCCTTAACGCTACAGGTACAAAAGTAGAGATCTCTGCAGAAGTAGGTAAAGCAATTGCTGAAAAAGCGAAAGCGGCAGGCATTGAAAAAATAGTGTTCGATAGAAACGGTTTCGTTTACCACGGAAGAGTGAAAGCTCTGGCTGACGGTGCGAGAGAAGGCGGACTAAAATTCTAATCAATAAATTTCGGAAATTATGTTAGGACTAGATAATATAGAAAAAGTAAAACCGGGAGGATTAGAACTTAAAGATCGTCTCGTGTCAGTAAACAGAGTTACGAAAGTAACTAAAGGCGGACGTGCTTTCGGATTTTCTGCAATTGTTGTTGTAGGAGACGAAGCAGGAACCGTAGGTTTCGGTCTTGGTAAATCTAAGGAAGTTGCTTCTGCAATCGCGAAAGCGGTAGAAGATGCAAAGAAAAACTTAGTGAAAGTACCGGTAATCAACCACACCATCCCTCACCAGTCTTCAGCAAGATACGGTGGTGCAGATATCTTCTTAAGACCAGCTTCTCACGGTACCGGGCTTATCGCCGGTGGTGCAGTAAGAGCGGTGTTGGAGTCTGCAGGTGTACACGATATCCTGTCGAAATCTAAAGGATCTTCTAACCCGCATAACGTGGTGAAAGCTACTTTCAAAGCGTTGTTAGACATCAGAAGACCAGAAGATATCGCAAAATTAAGAGGTGTTTCATTAAGTAAAGTGTTTAACGGTTAATATAAAAGCAATGGCAAAAATTCAGGTAAAACAAGTAAAGAGCGCTATTGGTAGAACTAAAACCCAAAAAAGAACGCTTGAAGCATTAGGATTGAAAAAACTTCACCAGGTTGTAGAACACGACGATACTCCTTCTATCTTAGGAATGGTATCGGCAGTAAGTCACTTAGTAGAAGTTCAAAAATAAGACAACAGACAGGAGACGGGAGACTCTGTAATTAGTCTCCTCTCTCTAATCTTTAAATCTCAAATCTAAAAAATAATGAATTTAAATAATATAAGACCGGCCTCAGGTTCAACTCACAATTCCAAGCGCCTCGGTAGAGGACAGGGAAGTGGAAAAGGCGGTACTTCGGCAAAAGGTCATAAAGGCCAGAAAGCAAGAGCCGGATATTCTCAGAAAATTGGTTTCGAAGGTGGACAAATGCCTTTGCAGAGAAGACTTCCGAAGTTTGGTTTCACCAACGTAAACAGAAAAGAATACAGAGCAATTAATATTGATACGATTCAGCTTCTTGCTGATGCTAAAGGCATCACCGAGATCACTAAAGATATTTTAGTTGAAAACGGCTTAGCTAAGAAAAGCGAAATCGTGAAGATTATGGGTAGAGGCGAATTGACAACGGGAGTTTCAGTTTCTGCACACAAATTCACCAAATCTGCTGAAGAAGCAATTGCTAAAGCAGGAGGTAAAGCAATTACTCTATAATCTACACGAATGAAAGAATTTATACAAACACTGAAAAACATTTGGAGTCTAAAGGAACTTAGGGAGAAAATACTCTTCACTTTAGGTTTAGTCCTCGTGTATAGATTCGCATCTTATATTTCCCTACCCGCCATCAACATGGCAGAGGTGGGGAATCTTTTGGATCATTACCAGAACCAGGGAGGCAACAAGCAGGGAGCAGGACTTCTTGGCTTGCTTTCTTCGTTTACGGGAGGTGCATTCAGCCGGGCGTCTATCATGGCACTCGGTATTATGCCTTATATCTCCGCTTCCATCATCGTTCAGCTTATGGGTATGGCAATACCGTATCTTCAGAAGCTGCAGAAAGATGGCGAAAGTGGCAGAAATACTTTGAACCAAATTACAAGATGGTTAACCATTGCCGTATGTTTAGTACAGGCTCCTTCATACCTTACATCAATCACGCAGATGTTCCTGCCGCACGCGCAGTTCGCCTCAGCATATTATGTGCATCCCGAGTCGGTGATGTTCTGGTTGCCGAGCATCGTGATTCTGGTAGCAGGATCTGTATTCGCAATGTGGCTGGGTGAAAAAATTACGGACAAAGGAATAGGTAACGGTATTTCCATCCTTATTATGGTGGGTATCCTTGCAGACCTCCCGGGAGCATTTATTCAGGAAGTAGCTACACAGACAGGAAAAGGCGGATTAGGAACTATTATGATCCTTATTGAAGTTCTGTTCTGGATGTTGGTGGTGCTTCTGGCAATTGTACTCTCTGTGGCAGTAAGAAAAATCCCGATTCAGTATGTAAGCCGTGCGCAGGCACGTGGCGGAGCAAACCGAAACCTGATGCAGGGCGCAAGACAGTGGATCCCACTTAAGGTGAACGCATCCGGTGTAATGCCGATCATTTTCGCGCAGGCGTTGATGTTCGTACCCGGGCTTTTAACTAAAGTTGACGAGTCGAATACGTTTTTGGCAGGTTTCAAAGATGTGTTCAGCTGGCAGTATAATGTGTTGTTTGCGGTACTTATTATCATCTTCTCATTCTTCTATACTGCGATTACCATCCCGGTGAACCAGATGGCGGATGATCTTAAGAGAAACGGCGGGCTTATACCTAAGGTTAGACCTGGGAAAGAAACCGCTGATTATCTGGATGATATTCTATCAAAAATTACATTGCCAGGCTCAATATTTTTAGCTATCTTTGCAGTCCTTCCGGCAATAGTGCACGGAGCGTTTGTTCAGACGGATAGATTTGCCCTGTTTTTTGGGGGCACATCGCTGTTAATTATGGTCGGGGTAATACTCGATACGGTTCAACAAATCAACACGTATTTGCTGAATCATCATTATGACGGACTGATGCAATCCAAGCTATCCAGAACAACAAACCCAAATTCGTAAATGGCAAAACAGAAACATATTGAACAGGACGGCGTGATTACCGAAGCACTTTCGAACGCGCAGTTCCGTGTTGAACTTGAAAATGGGCATATCCTTATTGCCCATATTTCTGGTAAGATGCGTATGCACTACATCAAGCTTTTACCTGGTGATAAGGTAAAACTGGAGCTTTCTCCTTATGATTTATCAAAAGGACGAATCACATTTAGATACTAGTCTCAGAGAAATCTGGATTAATATATAGAAAACAGAATAAAGCCATAAGGTTTTATTAATCATTTAAATATTTAAACAAAAGGGGGTGAAGCAAATATAATTCATCTAACCGTTGGAAAATTAAGCAAAAATCAAATGAAAGTTAGAGCATCTATCAAAAAAAGAAGTGCTGATTGCAAAATCGTTCGCAGAAAAGGCGTCCTGTTTGTAATCAACAAGAAAAACCCCAAATTTAAACAAAGACAAGGCTAAAATTAAATTATGGCGAGAATTTCCGGTATTGATTTACCAAAGAACAAAAGAGGCGTTATCGGCTTAACTTATATTTACGGAATCGGGAGAAGCACTTCGTCCGAGATCCTGAAAGCAGCCGGCATCAGCGAAGACAAGAAAGTCAACGAATGGAATGACGATGAATTGGCACTGATCAGAAACTTTATCACCGAAAACATCAAAGTAGAAGGTGAACTGCGTTCTGAAACTCAATTAAACATCAAGCGATTGATGGATATTGGTTGCCAACGAGGAATACGTCACAGACTGGGATTACCTTTAAGAGGCCAAAGAACCAAAAACAATTCTAGAACCCGAAAAGGAAAGAGAAAAACTGTTGCTAACAAGAAAAAAGCAAGTAAATAATCGGTAAGAATTATGGCAAAACAGACTAAAGTAGTTAAAAAAAGAAAAGTAAAAGTTGAAGCGATTGGTGAAGCACATATCCAGGCTACCTTCAACAACATTATTATTTCTTTGACGAATAAAAGCGGAGAAGTTATCTCTTGGGCATCTGCCGGAAAGATGGGATTCAGAGGTTCTAAAAAGAATACTCCTTTTGCAGCGCAAATGGCTGCTGAAAATTGCTCTCAGGTAGCACACGATGCAGGCCTAAGAAGAGTAAGGGTGTTTGTAAAAGGTCCTGGTGCAGGTAGAGAATCTGCGATCAGAACCATTCACAATTCAGGAATTGAAGTAAGCGAAATCGTAGACGTAACTCCAATGCCACACAACGGATGTAGACCACCTAAAAGAAGAAGAGTATAATCTGGAATTTTAAATTTTTGAATTTTAAATTTTGAATGTTTTCATTTTTAAATCTAAAATCTAAAATCTAGAATCTAAAATCTTAATAAGAATTATGGCAAGATATATTGGACCTAAAACTAAGATTGCAAGAAAATTTGGAGCTGCAATCTACGGAGATGATAAAAACTTCGAGAAAAGAAAAAATCAACCACCGGGACAACACGGTGTGAACAAAAGAAGAGGATCAAAGAAGTCTGAGTACGCTGTTCAGTTAATGGAAAAGCAGAAAGCAAAATACACATACGGTATTTTAGAAAGACAATTTGCAAACTTATATGAAAAAGCGCAAAGAGCAAAAGGCGTAACAGGTGAAGTCCTTTTACAGCTTTGCGAGTCTAGATTAGACAACGTTGTGTACAGACTTGGTTTTGGTAAAACAAGAGCAGGCGCAAGACAACTTGTTTCTCACAGACACGTAACTGTAAACGGAGAATTGGTGAACATCCCATCTTATTTGCTTAAAGCAGGTGATGTAATTGCGATCAGAGAGAAATCTAAATCTCTGGAAGTTATTGCAGATTCACTGGCTGGCAAAGCAAACTATGAGTGGTTACAGTTCAACGACGAGAAGAAAGAAGGTACTTTCGTATCAGCACCGGAGAGAATACAGATTCCGGAGGATATTAAAGAACAGCTGATCGTCGAACTTTACTCTAAATAATTTTTCAAATTTTTGCTCAACCCCACATTATATGGCAATTTTAACATTTATTAAACCCGATAAGGTAATCTTACTCAACTCCGATGATTTCAAAGGTAAATTTGAATTCAGACCATTGGAGCAGGGATTCGGATTAACCATCGGCAATGCTTTGAGAAGGGTTTTACTCTCTTCTCTGGAAGGATATGCTATCTCATCTATTAAAATAGAAGGCGTAGAGCACGAATTTTCAACTATTCCCGGCGTTATTGAAGACGTTACAGAAATTATTCTGAATCTGAAGCAATTAAGGCTAAAAGCTAAATCTGAAGCTTCTGCAGCAGAGACCGTTACCGCAAAGGTTACCGGCCAAACTACTGTTACCGCAGGAGACCTAGGAAAATCAATTCAGGGCTTCGAAATTTTGAACCCCGATTTGGTGATCTGCAATCTTAACAAAGAGGTGAAATTTGAACTTACGTTCAATATCGAGAAAGGAAGAGGTTACGTTCCGTCTGATCAGAACAAAACCGGCAGTGCGCCAATTGGTACCATTGCAATCGACTCTATCTTCACCCCGATCAAGAAAGTTCAGTACAGCGTTGAAAACTATCGTGTAGAGCAAAAAACAGACTACGAAAAACTCGTTTTGGATATTGAGACTGATGGTTCCATCAGCCCTCAGAATGCTTTAACTGAAGCTTCGAAGATATTAATCTATCATTTCATGTTGTTCTCCGACGAGAGAATTACTTTGGAAACCGAAGCCGTGAAAGCCTCCATCCAGTACGACGAAGAAACTTTACATACACGTCAGCTCCTTAAGTCTAAACTTACAGATATGGATCTTTCGGTAAGAGCATTAAACTGCCTGAAAGCTGCTGAAGTGGAAACTTTGGGAGAACTGGTTTCTTATACTAAGTCTGATTTGATGAAATTCAGAAATTTCGGTAAAAAATCTTTAACAGAATTAGAAGAATTGGTGCATGCAAAAGGTCTGAACTTCGGTTTCGACGTTGCTAAATATAAATTAGACGCTGATAAATAACAAACAATGAGACACGGTAAAAAATTTAATCACTTAGGAAGAACAACTTCACACAGAAGCGCATTGCTTTCTAACATGGCTTGTTCTCTTATTGAGCATAAAAGAATCAACACTACAGTTGCTAAGGCGAAAGCTTTAAGAGTGTATGTTGAGCCTTTACTAACTAAAGGAAAAGAAGATACTACACATAACAGAAGAACAGTTTTCTCTTACCTGCAAAGCAAAGAAGCAGTTGCTGAATTATTCAGAACAGTTGCTCCTATGATCGCAGAAAGAAACGGTGGTTACACAAGAATCATCAAAACTGGCTTCCGTCAGGGTGATGCTGCTGATATGGCGATGATAGAGCTTGTAGATTTCAACGATATCTACAACCCAAATGAAGAAGAGAAAAAAGCAACAAGAAGAAGCAGAAGAGGTTCATCCGCTAAAGCTGAAACAGTAACTGCTGAAGTGAAGGAAGCTCCTGCAAAAGAAGAAGCGAAAGCTGAAGAAACTACCGGCGAAGCCGCAGAATCTGCAGATCACAAAACTGACTAATCCTCAGTTTTATAATTCCCCAAAAAAAGCCGCTCAATTTATTTTGAGCGGCTTTTTTGTGTTTATAATCAAACTTTCATCACCCATCACCCATCATCCATCATCCATCACTCATTAACTCAATCACTTTTTACTTGCCTCTTTTTACTTTTTACTTTTCACTGTCCTCTCGCTTTCTTCAGCGTAATCACATTATTTCCCTGCGTAATCGTCACGCTGTCGTTCTTAGTCATGATCTCAAAGTCGTAATTGCTGTAAACGCCTTCCGATTTCCATGGAGCGGTGATTGTTTTGTTGTTACTGCGGACGCTGATTGATTTTTCATTGTCTTTGGTAATAAAACTTACAAGTGCGGAAGAGCCGTCTTCGGCCACATAACGTTCAGTCTTCTCATCTCTGTTCGTATCCGATGCATTTTCTGCTGCGATTACGCTTTTATTCCCCTCTTTTTTATCGCAGCTTTGCACGGCTGAAAAGAGTATTGCTGATGCCACTAAAACAACTTTTTTCATAATTTTTATATTTGAATCTATCAAATTTACAAATTGTTTCTGAGTGCGGCTTAATCGCGGCTTATTAACGAAAGTTTAACGGCGACAAACGCAAAATCATGCCTTTAAGTCCGCAAAATCATTCTATTTTAATTAAATTTGTAAGTATAATTTTTACGATTAAAACAAATAATAATGAGTTACATTTCTTACATTGAAGCAAGGCAGATTCTGGATTCCCGCGGAAATCCTACAATCGAAGTAGACGTTTTCACCGAGAGCGGGGCCATGGGTCGCGCCGCTGTACCTTCCGGCGCCTCCACGGGCGAGCATGAAGCGGTTGAACTGCGTGATGGCGGGTCAGTTTATATGGGTAAAGGCGTACTGAAAGCCGTAGAAAATGTAAGAGATGTAATAGCACCGGAACTTGTAGGTTTGCAGGTGTACGACCAGAATTTCATCGATCAGATTATGATCGAACTGGACGGAACTAAAAACAAAGGTAATCTGGGCGCAAACGCAATTCTTGGTGTTTCACTTGCTGCTGCCAAAGCCGCTGCCGCAGAACTCAAAATGCCACTTTACAAATATGTGGGCGGTGTAAATGCAAACACGCTACCCGTTCCGATGATGAATGTAATTAATGGCGGTTCGCACTCTGATGCGCCGATTGCATTTCAGGAATTTATGGTGATGCCGGTGAAAGCAGATTCGTTTTCACATGCTTTAAGAAAAGGAACCGAAATTTTCCACAGCTTAAAATCAATCCTTCATTCAAGAGGACTGTCTACCGCAGTGGGTGACGAAGGTGGTTTCGCGCCGACATTCAAAGGAACCGAAGATGCACTGGATACCTTGCTTCAGGCAATAGAAAAAGCAGGTTACAAGCCTGGCGATGACATTATGATTGCGTTAGACTGCGCAGCCTCCGAATTCTACAAAGACGGAACTTACGATTACCGGAAATTCCAGACGCCGGATTCGGCACAGTTCAGCAGCTCCGAGCAGGTTTCTTATCTGGCTGAATTAGCTTCTAAATATCCTATTATTTCAATTGAAGACGGTATGCACGAGGACGATTGGGCAGGTTGGAAAGAACTTACCGAAAAAATCGGCGACCGCGTTCAGCTTGTTGGGGATGACTTATTTGTAACCAACGTAGAAAGACTTTCGCGTGGAATTAACGAAGGAATCGCGAATTCTATTTTGGTTAAGGTTAACCAAATCGGTTCACTTTCAGAAACCATGGCTGCCGTACAGATGGCTCAACATAACAGATATACCTCTGTAATGTCTCACCGTTCCGGCGAAACTGAAGATTCTACAATTGCAGATCTTGCAGTGGCGATGAATTGCGGACAGATTAAAACAGGTTCGGCATCACGTTCAGACCGTATGGCAAAATACAACCAACTCCTTAGAATTGAGGAGGCATTAGGCGAAACGGCAATCTTCCCGGGTTTAGATACATTTAAGATAAACCGGTCATAGAAAATAAATATCAGGATGAGTCCTTTCGGGCTTGTCCTTTTCTTTGAATAATCATAAATTCGTAAAAAATAAATTAAAATGTCAGATAATAAAGTAGTACTGAACTACGACGGAAATTCCTATGAATACCCGATTGTAGATAGCACCATCGGTGACAGAGGAATAGATATTTCTAAATTAAGAGACCAAACCGGTCTTATTACACTCGATTTAGGGTATAAAAATACAGGCGCAACCCTTAGTGATATTACTTATCTGGATGGCGACAATGGCGAACTTTACTATCGCGGCTATCCGATTGAGCAGATCGCAGAAAAATCTAACTTCACCGAGGTGATGTACCTGCTTCTTCACGGCGAACTGCCAACAAAAGACCAGTTCTCCGGCTTCGAGGGTGGAATTAAAAAATACAATTTCGTTGCGGACGAAATGAAGAAAATTCTTGACGTATTCCCACGTTCCGCGCATCCGATGGGCGTTCTGTCATCACTAACATCCGCATTAACAGCATTTAACCCGAAAGCAGTGGACGTATCTTCAAAAGAAGAAATGGATGAAGCTGCAGAAATGCTTTTGGCTAAATTCTCTCACCTTTGCGCCTGGACTTACCGTAAAAAAATGGGTCTTTCCATCAACCACGGTGATGACAGCCTGAATTATGTAGAAAATTTCTACAAAATGTGTTTCCGTCGTCCGAATCAGCAATTTGAACTTGATCCGGTTGTAGTAGGGGCTTTAGATAAACTTTTAATCCTTCACGCAGATCATGAGCAAAACTGTTCTACATCAACCGTAAGAATGGTGGGTTCCGCTCACACCGGTCTTTTCGCATCAGTTTCTGCAGGTATTTCTGCACTTTGGGGCCCACTTCACGGTGGTGCAAACCAGGCGGTGATCGAAATGCTCGAAATGATCGAGCAGGACGGTGGCGATGTTGCAAAATATGTGGAGAAAGCTAAAAACAAAGAAGATAACTTCCGTTTGATGGGCTTCGGACACAGAGTTTACAAAAACTTCGATCCGCGCGCAACCATCATCAAGAAAGCGGCTGATGATATTCTAAATTCACTCGGGATTGAAGATAAAGCTCTGGACATCGCGATGCAGCTTGAAAGAGTAGCACTCGAAGACGAGTATTTCGTAAGCAGAAAACTCTATCCAAACGTAGATTTCTACTCCGGAATCATCTACAGGGCGTTAGGCATCCCAACCGAAATGTTCACCGTAATGTTCGCATTGGGAAGACTTCCGGGATGGATCTCGCAATGGAAAGAAATGCGTTTGCACAACGACCCGATCGGCCGTCCAAGACAGGTTTACCAGGGTGCCCAAAAGCGCGATTATTTAGATTTAAGCGCAAGATAAATTACTGATTTACTTATAAAAAACCCTTTCAATTAATGTTGGAAGGGTTTTTATTTGGGCGCCTATTCCGGCTGTCACTACTCGCTTTTTTGGGTCTTTTGGCGCGCGGCGAAGCCGCGCGCCAAAAGACCCAAAAAGAGCTCAAACATACCGTTCCATCCGGGGCGCAGTCCCCTTCCCACAAGAAAACCCGGCCAAATTTGAAATTTTCTGTATCTTAACGCATCCAAAACAACTTCAGCTAAACAGACTTTTATATATGTTCAAATCACAAAAAAGTAAGTGGATCGCGCTTGCAATCATTCTTCTGCTTGCCCTTAATTTTATTGCATTGTATGTCCTGAACCAAAGTATCGACAACAGAAAACTCATTCCACATGCAAACGCTGGAATGAAGGACTCATTTCAGCAGCAGGAAATGTTCAGCGACATATTTTCGTCGGCAGTTTTTACCTTCGATATATTCGGTGTTTTAATTCTACTGTATTTTTTAATTAAAATGCTATTCAGAAAAATGAAAACTTCATCAGCAAAATCATGAAACTAAAAAATTATATATACGGCCAGTGGAGCGAAGGTTCCGGCGAAGAAATTCCATTATACAACGCAGTAAACGGTGAATTGGTTGCCATTTCCGATACCGGCGGTATTGATTACCAGCAGGCGCTGGACTACGGACGCACCGTTGGTTATAAAAACCTTTCGTCCATGACCTTTTACGACCGTGGCGAAATGCTGAAGAAGGTCGCTCTTTATCTTCTGGAGAGAAAGAAGAAGTATTATGAGCTTTCTTATAAGACGGGTGCAACACATGCTGATTCGTGGGTAGACATCGAAGGTGGTTTCGGTACGTTCTTCACCTATTCCGGTCTGGCAAAACGGATGTTGCCTAACACGCCGTTCTGGGTAGATGGTGATACGCAGAAGATTTCAGCAAACGGAACGTTCATCGGAACTCATATCCTGACGCCAAGCGAAGGTATTTCGGTTCAGATCAATGCGTATAACTTTCCGGTATGGGGAATGATGGAAAAACTTTCCACTTCACTTCTGGCAGGTGTTCCAAGTATTGTAAAGCCCGCCACACCGGGATCTTACCTTACCAACGCGGTTTTCACCGATATGATTGAAAGCGGAATTCTGCCTGAAGGTGCCATACAGCTGGTTTGCGGTGAGCCGGGAAATATGCTCGATTATGTGCAGGATGGCGATTCTGTGCTTTTCACAGGATCGGCCAGAACGGGTAAAAAATTGAAATCGCTTCCTTCTGTATCAACCAACGCCGTGCGCTTCAATATGGAAGCCGATTCATTGAACTGCTCCATTTTAGGCTTGGATGCAAAACCCGGTACCCCGGAATTTGATCTCTTTATTAAGGAAGTCCGCAATGAGATTACTACCAAGGCAGGTCAGAAATGTACAGCAATCCGCCGTATTATGGTGCCGGAGAATTTGGTTGATGAAGTTCAGAATGCCCTAGGTAAAGCTTTGGACCAGACCAAAATAGGTAATCCGCTGAACCGCGAGACACGCATGGGTTCTTTAGTTGGTAAACAGCAGTATGAAGAAGTTCTTAAAAATGTTAATCTTCTTAAGGCCGAAACCGAACTTATCTATGACGGGCAGCATGAACTTCTGGATGCCAGTTACGAGTCAGGATCTTTCATGAGTCCGAAAATCTTTTATAACGATAAGCCTTTCGAAAAGAATATCTCTCACGATGTGGAAGCGTTCGGACCTGTTTCTACGCTTATGCCATACCGCGATGCCGAAGAAGCCGCTGCATTAGCAAAACGCGGAAAAGGAAGTTTGGTGGGTTCCATCGTTTCCAACGACGAGAAATTTGTCGCTGAAACTTCCTGGAAAATGGCTTCGCAGCACGGACGTATTTTCGTCCTGAACCGCGACAGTGCCAAGGAAAGTACCGGTCACGGCTCACCGTTGCCTACACTTATGCACGGCGGACCGGGAAGAGCGGGTGGTGGCGAAGAAATGGGCGGGCTTAACGGTCTGCACTTCTTCCTTCAAAAAACGGCCATTCAGGGTTCACCGGATATGCTTTCTGCCATTACAAAGGTGTACCAGCAGGGTGCCACGCAGAATTTCTCTGACAGACATCCTTTCAGAAAGTTCTTTGAAAAGGTGGAAATCGGTGATTCGCTGGAAACCGCCGGCCGGACGGTTACCGAAGCCGATATTGTTAATTTTTCCAATGTCTCCTGGGATCATTTCTATGCCCACACTGATTCCACAAGTTTGAACGGAACCATCTTCGACAAAACCGTTGCACATGGATATTTTATCCTTTCAGCGGCAGCGGGTCTGTTTGTTTCCGGCAAAAAAGGGCCGGTAATCGCCAATTATGGATTGGAAAATGCAAGTTTCTTCAAACCTGTATACGCAGGAGACACCATTACTGTTTATCTTACCGCAAAAGAGAAAATAAACAAAGGTGTAAAAGGACGCAATATCCCAAGCGGCGTAGTAAAGTGGCTTGTTGAAGTTGTAAATCAGCGTGATGAGATCGTATGTGTTGCCACGATCCTTACACTGGTAGCGAAACAGTCGCCGTTTATGGAGTTGAATGCGAAGGAAATTCAGAAGCGTTTGAACGGATTAACTGATTCCACCGAAAGAAAGTTCGGCGAAATGACTCCGCAAATGATGGTGGAGCATCTGGAAGAAGTGATGCGCAACGGTTTCAGTAAACTGGATCCCTCAGACTTCCCGGAAATTCCGGCGGAAAAAATGGATTTGCTGCAGGACTGGATCTACACTGAGCAAAAGATCAGACCCGGCGCAAAGTATCCCATGCTTGCGGAAGGTGAAATGCCAACCCTCAGATTTAAGAATCTTGCTCAGGCCAAAGAAAAGCTCATGCAAACCCTTAAGGAATATCTTATTTACTACCGTGAGAACCCGGACGCGGAACATTTCCATCCTCGTTTCGGAACACTGAACAAAGAGATGATGGAGTTATTCCACAGGAAGCACTTCACGCATCATTTTGAGCAGTTCGGCTTGTAAAGGGGCGCAGAGATTTCACAGATCGCGCAGATTTTGTAGGAGTTCGTTCGGGTAAACTGGTATTGTACGTAGAAAAATATCTATCTATAATAATATAGGAAGAATTTGTGTTCCGTAGGATTGATTTTAAGATAGCGTCCCTACGGGACGCCGTTGCGGAGGGCATACATTCAGCTACACAGATATGATTCCTACGGAATTTTTCAATGTGTTATGAAATATTAATGTTTTAGCGCATCCAGATCATAGTCGGTGAACCTATTAAATTGTTATTATTTTTGTTTAGTAGGACAAAACCAGTGTAGAAAATTATGAGGGATTTGCGTTCGTAGGTGATTTTAAAATAGCGCCCCTACGGGACGCCGTTCCAGCAATCAGGTTTTAAAACTACACAAATACGATTCTTGGGGAATCTTGCGAATTAGTATGATTTATTAATATTCTGGCGCAATAAGATTGTTGTCGTTTATTAACTAACTTAAATAGGTTTAATATTTGTTCCATAGCAACAACATCTGTGTAGAAAGAATGTAGGGTGAAAATTATGCGTTCCGTAGGAACGCTATATTAAAGACATTAAAAATAATTGCGATGCCAAACACCTATTCACAAATCTATCTTCAATTGGTTTTTGCCACAAAAGGCAGAGAAACCAGAATAGGTGCGACAATTAAAGATGATGTTGAGAAGTCATCTGTGGAATCTTTAGAAATAAAGGTTAGAAAGTGCTTGCGATTTATGCGAATCCAGACCATATCCATATTTTGTTTAGTTATAAGAGTCTTCAAATTACCGTTCCTGAATTGGTTAAATTATAAAAACAGAGTCCACAAATTTTATTAATGAGAAGAACCTGATATGTGGTAAGTTTTCATGGCAGGAAGGTTATGGCATTTTTTCATATTCCAGAAGTCAAAAGGATTATGTCTGTAATTATATATTAAATCAGGCTCAGCATCACCAGCGAAGGAATTTCAGGGAAGAATATTTTGGATTTCCTGAGCAAGTTCGATATTGAAAATGATGACAAATATTTGTTTGATTTTTATGACGGATAGAAGATTCAAGATAGCGTCCCTACGGGACGCCTTTCCGGAGGGCATACATTAGCTACATAGATATGATTCCTACGTAATCTTATTTGCGAAAATTGTTATAGCTCTGCGAGGATGGTGGACCGTCATTTTTGTAGAATTAATTTAATCTTATGCAAAAATCCTTCGGCGAAAATGTTATTGAATTCAACAAAAAATTAAAATATACCGGCACACTTCCGCCAGGTTTTGATGTCCTGAATCCTTTTTTCGATAATCCTGAAACGCTGGAGGTTATGACTTCCTTTTACCATAAGTTTTACAGCGATCATTGTTCGAGGAAATTTATCATTGGTATCAATCCCAGCCGGCATGGCGCGGGCGTTACCGGAGTTCCGTTTACGGATACGAAAAGGTTGGAGTCGGTATGTGGGATAGAAATGAAGTCCGCGCGTACGCATGAGATTTCATCGGTTTATCTCTATGATGTTATTGAACAGTATGGTGGTGCGGAGCGGTTTTATGCGGATTTTTATATAAATTCGCCGTTCCCTCTGGCTATCATCAGGAAGAAAAAAAATGGAAGTTGGCTGAATGCGAATTATTACGACGACAAGTCACTGTTTGAGGCTGTAAAGAAATTCATGGTTGAAAGCATCAGGAATCATATCAGTTTAGGCCTGGATACTTCGGAAGTGTTTGTTTTGGGAAAGAAAAATGCTGCATTCATTGAGAAACTCAACAGTGAAAACCATTTTTTCAGTAAGTTGACAGTGTTGGAACATCCAAGATACATTCAACAGTACAAAAGCAGGGAGAAACAGTTATACATTGATAAATATTTAATTGCGTTAAATAAAGAATAATGAACAACGGATTTGTAAACCACGAAATCAAGAACAATATTGCCGAAATCACTTTCGGACATCCAAAAAGTAACTCTCTTCCGGGTGAAATCCTGGAAAAACTGGCCCAAACTATTCTGCAAACCGGAAAAGATGCAGCTGTAAAGGCCATCCTACTTAAATCTGACGGAGAGAAAGCCTTCTGCGCCGGTGCCAGCTTCGACGAACTTCTGTCCATTGAAGAGCTTGAAGCTTCTACGAAATTCTTTGGCGGTTTTGCGAAAGTGCTCAACGCAATGCGCAATTGTGGCAAACTGGTAATCGTTCGGGTTCAGGGAAAAACAACCGGTGGTGGAGTAGGAATTGCCTGCGCGGCAGATTACTGTTTTGCTGTTGAGAATGCGGCGATGGCTCTTACAGAACTGAATCTGGGAATCGGACCTTTTGTTATCGGGCCATATGTGGAGAGAAAAATCGGAAATTCTGCATACGCAGCAATGTCAATTGATGCTGATTTCCGCAGCGCAAACTGGTGCGAAAAGCATGATGTTTACCATTCAGTTTCTCCAACGATTGCTGAAATGGATGCAAAACTTGATGAATTTTTGGCTGCGCTTTCGGTTAGAAGTACAGATGCCTTGGCGTTAATCAAGAAAGTATCCTGGGAAGGCACCGAACATTTCGAAAGTCTGATGCCGGAGCGCATTCATATGAGTGCAAGCCTGATTCTGGAAGATTCTGCCAAAAAAAGCATCGAAGAAATTAAAGCGAGACTCAGCGCAAAGTAAACTCCAATAATGTCGCAGGTCAACAAAATGGTTTTAATTCTCGGCGCCAATTCCGATGTCGCCAAACAGTGCATTCTACAGTATGCCCAAAAAGGATTTGCGGTTACGGCGGCTTCAAGAGATTTAAATTCACTGACTAGTTTCGTGGATGCCCATCAACTCGATGATTTTGTTGAGGTGATTTATTTTGACGCGGTTGATTTTTCGTCGCACCAGAAATTTAATAATGAGCTTAAAACAAAGCCCAATATTGTAATTTATGCCGCCGGATTTTTAAGGCAGAATGATGAAGTGTGCAGAAATTTCAGTGATGCTTTCGAAATGATGAAAGTGAATTATGCCGGCGCGGTTTCTGTTTTAAATATTATCGCGGAAGATAAATCAAACACAAACCTAGAAAGAATCATAGGTTTATCCTCGCTTTCAGGCGTTCGCGGCCGAAAAAGCAATTATATTTACGGAAGTACAAAAGCGGCCTTCACAACTTATCTTGCGGGTTTGAGGCAGGATTTGAGTTCGCGGAACATTACCGTAAATGTTTTGGTCAGCGGCTACATACGAACCAAAATTAATGAAGGTTTACAATTGAATGAATCTTTAATCATGGAACCGGATTATGTTGCCAAACACATCGTGAATGCCGGAAATTCCTTCGCCATCGTTCCAAACTGGAAATGGAAAATCATTTACTGGATTCTGAAATTATCTCCAGAATCTTTAGTGGCGAAACTTCCTTAGTCTACGGCTTATTGCTCATCACGAAAACAATTTCGCCTCCATTTGCAATGTCACTGTGCTTAAGAACGTGGTTTTTAAGTTCTTTTCCGTTCACCAAAACTCGTTTAACATAAACGTTTTTCTCTGATTGATTCTCGGTTTTAATCGATAAAGTCTTACCGTTTTCGAGATTAATTTTAGCCGATTTCACCAATGGCGAACCGATCTGATATTCATCTGAACCGGGCAAAACAGGGTAAAAACCAAGCGCCGAGAAAACATACCACGCCGACATTTGGCCGGCGTCATCATTTCCGCAAAGTCCGTCTTCTTCCGCCGAATACATTTTCCGCATAATCAGCCGCACGCGTTCCTGGGTTTTCCACGCATCGCCCGTCCAGTTGTAGAGATAAGGGATGTGATGTCCGGGTTCGTTGCCGTGAACGTAGTTTCCGATGATGCCGTCGCGCGTAATGTCTTCGTTCTTCTCGATGTATTTATCAGCGATTTCAGTGGTGAAAATTTCATCTAAATGTTTGGAAAATTTTTGTTTTCCGCCCATCAATTTAATCATTTCCGGAACGTTTTGGGGAACGTACAATCCGTAATTGAAAGCATTTCCTTCGATAAAGCCCTGTCCGTGCGTATCCATCGGGTCGAAATCTTTCTTGAAAGTCCCGTCTGAAAGTTTGGGATGCATAAATCCGGTTTTCGGATTGTACACTTTTTTGTACGATTCACTTCTTTTCAGATATTCGGCTTCAGCGTTTTTATCGCCGGCTTTTTTTGCAATCTGCGCAATTGCCCAATCATCATACGCATATTCCAACGTTTTAGAAACCGATGAACTGCTTTTATCTTCGGGCACGTAACCGTATTTCAGATAATCTTCAATTCCGTCGTAATATTTGAGGTTTGATGAGGTTTTTGAAGCTGCTAAAGCTTTGCTTACGTCAATATTTGTGGTCCCTTTCGCAATGGCGTCGGCAATTACCGACACCGAATGATAACCGATCATACACCAGTTTTCGTTCGCGTAATGACTCCAGATCGGCAACGCTTTATGCACGCTTTGGTCGTGATGCGCCATCATCGAATGAATGAAATCGTTATTTCTTTTGGGTTGAATAATGTTGTAAAGCGGATGCAGCGCACGATACGTGTCCCAGAGCGAAAAAATAGAGTAGTTGGTAAAACCTTCAGACTCGTGAATGTTTTGGTCGAGTCCGAGATATTTTCCGTCTACATCTTCATACAGAATTGGCGACATCATCGTGTGATAAAGTGCCGTGTAAAAAGTTTTTTTATCGTTTTCGTTTAAAGTTTCCACTTCAATTTTCGAAAGTTCTTTTCCCCATTTTCCGGAAGTTTCTGCTTTTACCTGATCAAAATTCCAGTGCGGAATCTCTGCTTCCAGATTTTTTAAAGCGCCGTTAGTCGAAGTGTTGGAAAGCGCAAATTTGATCAGAATCTGTTCGTCCTGTTCAGTGGCAAAATCGAAATAAGCGCGGATCTGTCTGCCGGCAAATTCAGGGAAGTTTTCGTTCTCATTGAATTTTCTGTAGAAGCCGTTGTATTCTACTTTTTCATAGCGCTTTCTGCCATAATTTTTAAACGGTTTCGAGAACTTCATCGCAAAAAACACTTTTTTGGTTCTAGCCCAACCTGTTGTTTCGCGGTATCCGACAACGGTTTGGTTATCTTCAACCCGCACAAATGTCCAGACGTTCTTGCCATCATAGTTATAAATATTCGACATTAGATCCAGAATAATATGCGATTCGCCTGATTTTGGAAATGTATATCGATGAAAACCAACGCGTTCCGAAGAAGTTAGTTCTGCTTTAACGCCATAATCGTCAAGAAAGACTTCATAAAAACCGGGTTCGGCCTTTTCAGTGTCTTTTGAAAACCTGGAATGGTAGCCGCTTTTCGGTTCATTGATTTTTCCGGGTTCTAAATTCAGTTCTCCCGTGGTCGGCATTACCAAAAAATCCCCTAGATCCGAATGTCCAACCCCGCTGAAATGCGTGTGAGCAAACCCAAAAATAGTTTCGTCTTCAAACTGATATCCCGAGCAGTAGCGGTACGTTTCCGGATTGTATTTTCCGTCAACCGCATACGGAACCTGGTTAGTTTCCGGCGAAAGCTGCACCATCCCAAACGGCGCAGTGGCACCCGGAAATGTATGTCCCATATTCTTGGTGCCTACAAAAGGATTCACGAAAGAAGTGAGTTTCTGAGCGTTCATTGTTATTAAAAGTGAAATTGAGAAGAGTGTCAGGAATTTGGTCATGGAGGAATTTTAATTAAAAATAGAAAAATCCCCGCAGATTGCGGGGATTTTTATGGTAAGAAAGATTTCTTATTCTTTTGTCTCAACCTTTAAATAAAGTTCATCCAACTGCTCATTAGCGATGTAGGAAGGCGCATCAATCATCACATCCCGTCCTGAATTATTTTTCGGGAACGCGATATAATCTCTGATGACTTCATTTCCGTCGAGAATGGCAACCAACCTGTCGAAACCGAATGCCAGACCTGCGTGTGGCGGCGCGCCGTACTTGAAAGCGTTCATCAAAAATCCGAACTGTGCTTCTGCATCTTCTTTGGTGAAACCTAGCAAATCGAACATTTTCGACTGTAGATCTTTGTCAAAAATTCTTACAGATCCACCACCGATCTCGTTGCCGTTCAGAACCAAATCATACGCGTTTGCTCTTGCTTTTCCAGGGTCAGATTCAAGTAAATGTACATCTTCGGGTTTCGGCGACGTGAACGGATGGTGCATTGCGTGGTATCTTCCTGTTTCTTCGTCCCATTCCAAAAGCGGGAAATCGATCACCCAAAGCGGCGCGAATTCTTTTGAATTTCTTAAACCCAATCTGTTCCCTAGTTCCATTCTCAAGGCGGAAAGTTGGGTTCTTACTTTATTTTCGTTTCCGGACATCAGCAGGATTAAATCTCCTTCTTTTGCCCCGAATTTTTCTGTGATTTTCTTTAGATTCTCTTCACTGTAGAATTTATTTACGGAAGAAGTTACAACGCCATCATTCTGATATTTCACCCAGATCATTCCGGAAGCGCCGATTTGAGGACGTTTAACCCAATCAATCAGTTCATCGATCTGTTTTCTGGTGTAATCTGCGCAGCCTTCAACATTAATTCCGACAACAAGTTCGGCTTCATCGAATATCTTAAAATCTTTTCCCTGAACCAGTTCATTTACTTCCACGAATTCCATCCCGAATCTGATGTCGGGCTTGTCGTTTCCGTATTTCTGCATTGCATCGGCAAAAGTCATGCGTGGGAATTTTCCGAATTCTTTGCTAGTGATATCTTTTAGCAACGTCGCCGTCATTCCTTCAAAAATCTCAAGAACATCTTCCTGTTCTACAAACGCCATTTCGCAATCGATCTGGGTAAACTCAGGCTGACGGTCGGCTCTTAAATCCTCATCACGGAAACATTTCACGATCTGGAAATAGCGGTCCATGCCGCCGATCATCAGTAATTGTTTGAAGGTTTGCGGAGATTGTGGCAATGCGTAAAACTGTCCCGGGTTCATCCTGCTCGGTACCACAAAATCTCTTGCTCCTTCAGGAGTTGATTTGATAAGTACAGGAGTTTCCACTTCGATAAAATTTTGGTCGGAAAGATAATTTCTTACTTTCTGCGCCATTTTATGACGGAAAATAAGTTTGTCTTTCACCGGATTTCTGCGGATATCCAAATATCTGTATTTCATTCTCAGTTCCTCGCCGCCATCGGTTTCGTCTTCAATGGTGAATGGAGGAAGTTGAGATTCATTTAAAACAGTGAGTTTTTCAACTAAAATCTCAATTCCTCCGGTAGGGATTTTTGGGTTTTTACTGGTCCGTTCGATCACTTTACCTTCAACCTGAATTACGAATTCGCGCCCGAGTTTCTTGGCATTCTCCAATAATTCAACTGAAGAACGGTCCTGATCGAAAACAAGCTGTGTAATACCGTAACGGTCGCGAAGGTCGATCCAAATCATAAAACCTTTATCGCGAATCGTCTGAACCCAACCGGAAAGGGTTACATTTTCGTTAATGTTGGTGAGAGAAAGCTCTCCGTTGGTATGCGTTCGGAACATATTTCAAAAGTTTTAAAGGTTGAATTTTTCGTGAGCAAAGGTAAGTTTTTTAGACCGAAAATGTGGCGACAGCTGAGGTTACGTGCGTGTATTTCGTTAGATTTGGGCCAACAGATTTAAATATGAAAAAATTTTTAATCCTTTGGTGTGTCGTGTTATTTTCGGGTGTTATGTTGTCCCAGACCATCACCGCAAAAGTTGTGGGCGTAAAGGATGGCGACACGATGGTAATGCTGTTTGAAGACAGGCAGTTTGTGGTGAGGCTTGCACACGTGGATACGCCTGAGAAAAAGCAGCCTTTCGGCAATAATGCGAAACAGTTCGCCTCAGATTTCTGCTTCGGTAAAAATGTGAAAGTGGTGAGCGTGGGCAAGCGCGACCGCAATGGCCGCTGGATCGCCGAAATTTTTTATAAAAACCAGAATTTAGGTAAAGAATTAGTGCGGAACGGACTCGCGTGGCATTATAAAGCGTATTCGAAAAGTGAAAACTACGCGCAGCTCGAGAAGCGGGCAAGAATGAGCAGAAAAGGTTTATGGCAGGATCCAAAACCTGTCGCTCCGTGGAACTTCCGTAAAAGCAGGAAGAAAGCGGCCAAAACTTTATGAATTTTTAAGAAGCCGCCTTTGGCTAAATTCGCTAACTTTGATGTTAATCATTAACAAAATACTATCAATTATGGGAAAAGGCGATCAGAAATCCAGACGCGGAAAAGTAACCGCGGGAAGTTACGGTAAACGGAGACCCAGAAAATCCAGTTCAGTAAAAAACATTCCGGTTACGGTGATGGATGAAGATGAAAAAAAAGATTCTAAAGTAAAAGTTCGGAAAGAAGTAGGTTATCCAGCCGGAAAATCTGAAAATGCAGAACCGCCAACCGACGCAAAACCTAAAGCAGCCGCAAAACCAAAAGCGGAAAAGACCGAAAAACCCGCAGAAGCAAAACCAAAAGCAAAAAAAACCGAAGAATAATCTTCGGTTTTTTTTATGATTTAGTCCGTTATTTTCGCCCAAAATGCTGCCTAACAGACCGTCGAGTCCGCCCTGCTGTTGGCCGCCACTGTTTCCGCCGAGGACACTTCCTAAAATATCGTTCAGTGAGTTTCCTGAAGATTGCTGAGAACCGCCACCGAGAACGCTGCCCAAGATGTCATTCAGCGGATTTGAAGGTTGAGCCTGCGCTTCGTTTTGCGCGCCGCCTAAAATCCCTCCCAAAAGATCTCCTAATCCTCCACCGGAAGCTACGCCGCCAGACTGTTTCTGTTTTCCGATATAACCCATAATCAACGGTGCAAGCATCGCCAGAACCGGTCCAATCTTGTCCATCGAAATACCGGTTTTCTGTGAAAGCTGGTTTTCGACCTGGTTTTTCTGGCCGCCAAAAACGTGATCGAGAATTGATCCGCCTTCCTGCTGACGCGCTTCAACCTGCGCAGGATCATTCAGGATACTTCCGTCATGGTCTTTGTCCAGCGCGTTGTTTAAAGCTTCAGCCTCGTTAGGGTCATCCTGGGATTTTTTTCTTAAATAAGAAATTACCAGTGGTGCAGCTACAGCGAGTAGTGCAATCACCTGGTTTTTGTCGATGCCGAATTTGTTTTTCGCCTGGTCTGCGACCTGGTTGCCCGCGTTTCCTGTGATTAAATCGATTAAACTCATAATATTGTTTTAATGTGAATATCAGATTTACCCAAAACAATACCGCAAAGTCTGAACAGCGCCGTTAATTAGTGTTAAAGTTTTTTTATCTCTTCACGGCTGAGGCCTTTACGTTTTAAAATTTCAATATAGTTTTCAGCACTGTCGATCATCCAATAGAGAGGTTCGGGTGCGTTTCTTTTTTCAATGGTAAATTCCAGAATGCCCACATTTTCATGCATCCACGGCACAAGATAATAGCGCAGACCGCCTTTATAGGCTTTGCTGTCATTAAAATTTTTGGCTGCGGGTATTTTTGAACTGATTGCAAAAGCCGAAACATATACGAATGGAATAAGCAGACAAAGCGGTGATAGACGCGCAAGGAGTTTTTGTTTTTTTAAGCTGGCAACACCGAGCCCGACCGACAGCGCGAAAATATAATTAAACGGCAAAAAGAACACGTAATTATCGCTCACCGCGTAGAAAGTGGCAAAACCGTAAATGACTACAGCTGCCACCGAAACCGTATAAAAAAGTTTTTGGTTAACGCGCCAAAGGGCGATGATACCAAAAATTCCGGCTATGGTGAACACATTAAAATTATAGAGCAAATACCCGAAAGCCTTAATGAAATCTTTAAAATAGGTAAATAAATCTTTTTTAAAACTGTCAGCCACCCAGGTACTTTCGCCCGACTTAAAAATACTTGTAACCGACAGATTTTGGCTCGAATTCAACCCCATCATCACCGCAAAACTGACGATAGGCAGTAGAAGTGAAATCAATGCAGCCCGACTGTAGTTTTTAAAATAAAAAAGCATCAGCAGAACTGACGGAATAAAAAATATATTCTGAATATGTGCCCATACGCTCACCGAAAGGAAAAATGCAGCGAGCACCATATTGGTTTCACGGTTTTTTTCGACCAGGAATACTTTGATGAGGTAGTGCAGTAGCAGCGAAACCCAGACCATGTTAAAGGTATAAACTTCCACTATTTCCGCATTCCGCCAAAAGGTGAAACTGAAGCCAAAAACAAACGCCGCAGCAATAGAAACCCAGTTTTTATTCGTGATGATTTGAGTCGTTCTGTAAACCATCATCACCACAAAAGCACCTGCAACAATCACGAGATAACGGCTTACCAAAATCGCGTCGAGGTTGGTGATGTTTTTAATAAAGATGGCAGCATTGCTGTACAGAAAGTGCGAGGTGGGCGTCGCAGCTTTTATGTAAACGCCGAGTTCGGTATCGAGCACCAGCGCCATACAGTCGCCAAAAGGTATTTTAGAGAATGAGCCCAGCGAGTAAATCAGCAGAAAGATGAGAAAAATAGAGACCGGATTTTTTAGCTTCCTCATCAGAAATTAATTCTTGAAAATCGGCACATTCGAGCAGGCTTCACCAAACATCAGCGATTTCGCGATCGGTTTCAACTGTTCTACAAGTTCGATGTACGCGTTTTCGGGAATGCTTTGGTCGGAGCAGCCTTTAACTAAAATCCGCTTACCGGATAACTCGGTGAAATCGTAGGTTTGGATGGCAGTGTGCATTAGCAGAACTTCCAGATCCTCCCGGCTTCCGTACACAATTTTTTTGGCCTCGCCAGTAATTTTGGAAGTAAGCAGAAAATAAGCCCACAGCGGAACGATGGCTTCAGCAGAATTATAGATGTAAACATAACTTCCACTGAATTCTTCGGGAGAAATAGCGGCAACTTTATCGCGGAAGTCTTTTTCTTTAAGAATCAGCCCTTCCCACAGAAAATCTTTGAGGTCGATCCCAACGCGGCGCCCTTGCGGAACCAGTTTAGACAGGTCGAAGTTTACCAAACCACTATCCGCAATCTTGTTTTTTATTTCAAATTCAGACATGTTTTTTTATTTTATCTTTGAGCAAAATTACAACTTAAATTCCACGTGAAATACTACATTATCGCCGGTGAAGCTTCCGGAGATCTGCATGCTTCCAACCTCATGAAATCTTTGAAGAATAAAGATCCGGATGCCGCGTTCCGCTTCTGGGGTGGTGATCTGATGACGGAAGTGGCGGGTTCTTATCCCGTTAAACATTACCGTGACCTTGCTTTTATGGGTTTTCTTGAAGTAGCGAAGAATCTGCGTACCATTTTCAGGAATATTAAACTCTGCAAAGCTGACATCAGAAATTATTCTCCCGATGTATTGATTTTGGTTGATTATCCCGGTTTTAACTTAAGAATTGCTGAATTTGCCAAAAACCTCGGCATCAAGGTAATCTATTATATTTCGCCGCAGCTTTGGGCCTGGAAGGAAGGTCGCGTAAAAAAGATACAGAAGTTTGTTGATGAGATGCTGGTGATACTTCCTTTTGAGAAAGATTTCTATAAAAAACATGCCGTTGATGCCCATTTTATCGGCCATCCGCTGCTCGACGCCATTTCTTTTCTGAAACCTGTTGATGCTTCAGGGTTCAGATTGGAAAACGGATTAAATTCAAAGGAAATCATTGCGCTTTTACCCGGATCTCGCGAGCAGGAAGTTACTAAAATGCTCGAGATCATGCTGTCAGTAAGGCCTTTTTTTCAGGAATATCAGTTTGTAATTGCGGGTGCGCCGAGTTTGCCCGCAACCTTTTACCAAAAATATGTGGATGAAAACGTTCATTTTGTTTCGAATAAAACCTATGATTTACTGCGCTGTTCCAAAGCTGCGCTGGTAACGTCGGGTACCGCAACACTCGAAACCGCGCTGCTTGATATTCCGGAAGTGGTGTGTTACCGCAGTAGCCGGATTTCTTATGAAATCGGGAAACGTGTTGTGAAAGACCTGAAATTTATTTCTTTGGTGAATTTAATAATGGACAGGAAAATTGTTACCGAACTTATTCAGGATGAACTTACTACGCAAAACCTGACACGCGAACTCACCCATATTTTGGAAGGAAAAGACCGTGAAAAGATGCTTAGGGAGTTTGCGATGCTGCGCGAAAAACTTGGTGGAAGCGGTGCCAGCGACGTGGCGGCAGATATCATCGTGAATGGGTGATTTTACGGTAGAATTATTACCCGAAGATCGATACATTTACCTTAAAACACGTTGCAAAAACAACCTGTACTCATCCTTTGCGTAAGTTTTATCATCGGAATTGTTTTGCAGGATTATCTTCTGCTCAAAACAAGTTCTGTCCGCTTACTTCTGGTTGTGGGCTTTTTAATGCTTGCGCTGTATTTTGTAAATAATTTTCACCTCCGCCGCTTCAGGCATATACCGTTATTATTTCTGTTCGTTTCGCTCGGGATATTTGCGCATTCTTTAAACAACAGGATTCCGCAACTTCCCGATATCGCCGGAAGCCAGAATGTTGTATTTAAAATCAACAGGAAACTGAATTCGAATGAGAAAAACCGGCGTTATGAAATTAGCGCCTGGAAGGGAGACCAGTTTTTTTTAAGTGTACTTTCGGTGCCCAGAGAAGAGCCTGAACTTGATTTTCTGCATTACTACAAAGCGTCTCTTTACATCAACAGGCTGCAGAAAGCGTACAGCGATTTTCAGTTTGATTACGGTAAATATCTCGCGCGGAAGAATATTTATTTTCAGTCTTATCTCGGGGGTTCTTTCGCGACCGGAACTCGGAAGGATGTTTCGTTTTCTGAAAAGATCAGGCAGAAACGACTTGAAATTTTAAAGAAAATTGATGAGTCCGGTTTAAGCCGCAGAACCCGCGAGTTCACCAAAGGGATCATCCTGGCAGACCGCACCGAAATGGATTCGGGTACAGTGCAGGACTTCAGTAAATCAGGTTTGATGCATATTCTGGCGATTTCAGGCTCGCATATGGCGATTATTTTCTGGCTTATCCTGTTGTTTTTAAACCGAATTTTTCCGCCCAAACTCAGAAATTTTAAAATCGTAATTTCTTTGGCTCTTATTTGGGCTTTCGCTGTGTTTATCGGCTACGGAAGTTCGGTGGTAAGAAGCTGTATAATGATTTCGGCCTATTATATTTACATTTTGCTGCAGCGCAAACCAGATTTGCTGCATGCGATGGCTGTTGCAGCCTTTATTATTCTGATCGCCGACACGCACCAGTTCTACGATGTCGGCTTTCAGTTAAGTTTTCTTGCGGTGTTCGGTATTTTCTGGCTTAACCAGCCGATTCTGAACTATCTGCCACGGCCTAAGAACAATTTCCAGAACTTCCTCGTGAATGTGGTTTCGGTGAGTGTTGCTGCACAGATCGTAACGCTTCCGCTGGTGCTTTTTTATTTTCACCAGTATTCTTTCATTTCCATTTTGGCCAATTTGATTGTAATTCCGTTTTCGGAGGTGCTGATTATTTTCTCGCTTTTGATGACGGTTCTGACCGCCTTTTCGCTTGAGTTTAAATTGTTGAATCTTATTTATGATTCTTTCGTCAGTGCTGCTTTAGAAATGATTCATCTGTTCGCGGTTGCTGGTTTTGCCTTTTACAGGATGATTCCAATGTCAATGCCTGAAGTGCTCGTGAGTTTTGTAATGATCTATTTTTTAAGGTTCGCCATTTTACGCTTTACTATTAAAAATGCCATGCGTATTGTCTATTTTCTGCTGCTTTTTGTGGCGCTGCGCATGCTTTTGAATTATAAAGCAAATGAGATCGACGAGGTTTTGGTTCACCGCTATTTCAGGGAAAACGTACTTTCGGTTAAGAAAAAAGACAGGGTTCAATTTTTCCTGATCAATGGCTCAGATTCCGAAAAGATAACCCAATATATTATTGAACCTTATCTCACAGCCAGACGCACAAAAAATTACGAAATCAAAACGCTTCCGCGCGGAGTGGAAGAGGTACGGATAAATGGTGTTACCTATAAATTAATCCAAAATTTTTGACATTGTATTTTGACTGAAATACGGCTTTGGGCTTTGAACTGAATGATAATCTTATTTAGAAAGATTACAAACTAATTGATACTGACATTTCTCACCTTCATATACCTTCACAATTTTTTAACTTTGGAAAAATTCAAATTTAAACAATATTATGGCAGGATTAACAAGTTCTACGATTGGTAGAAAGTACGCAATGGCATTATCTGCGATGTTTTTGCTGATATTCCTTATCATGCACCTCACGGTGAATTTCCTTTCAGTTTTCGGTCCTGATGCGTTCAATACAGCGTCTGATTTTATGGGTTACAACCCACTGATTCAGTTTATTATGCAGCCTGTACTTGGTTTCGCGGTAATTTTCCATTTCGTTTTGGGCTTTATCCTCGAAATTAGAAACCGGAAAGCACGTCCTGTGGGATACGCCGTAAATAACGGTTCGGCCAACTCGTCATGGATGTCGAGAAACATGCTGATCTCCGGGCTCGTGGTGTTGGCGTTTTTAGCGCTTCACATGTACGATTTCTGGTGGCATGAAATCAACTTCAAATATATCGAACGTAACGAAATCGATAACATGAGGTATTGGGGCGAACTGCACGAAAGATTTGCAAATGTATGGCGCGTGCTGTTATATGTGGTGGCATTTGTACTACTTGGGCTTCACCTTGCGCATGGCTTCCAGTCGTCTTTTCAGTCGATCGGCGCACGCCATCCAAAATATACACCGACGATCAAGGCGTTTGGGAAATGGTATTCAATCCTTATTCCTGCCGGGTTTATTTTCATTGCCGTATTTCATTATGTAACTCAATAAATTTAAGTTTTAAAGGTTAATTTAAAATTTAGGATTTAAAATTTAAAAAATTTAAGATGAGCAAATTAGATGCAAAAATCCCTTCCGGCCCGCTGGCGGAGAAATGGGAAAATCATAAAAACCACATGAATCTTGTAGCACCAAACAACCGCGATAAGATTGATATTATCGTTGTCGGTACGGGTTTAGCGGGTGGTTCAGCAGCTGCAACACTTGCAGAGCAGGGCTATAATGTGAAAGCATTCTGCTACCAGGATTCTCCACGAAGAGCGCATTCAATCGCTGCGCAGGGTGGAATTAACGCGGCGAAAAATTATCAGGGCGATGGCGATTCAACCTACAGATTATTCTACGATACCATTAAAGGTGGAGATTACCGAGCACGTGAGGCTAATGTTTACCGCCTCGCTGAGGTTTCTGCCAACATTATCGACCAATGTGTGGCCCAGGGCGTACCGTTCGGAAGAGATTACGGCGGCCAGCTGGATAACCGTTCTTTCGGTGGGGTTCAGGTTAAAAGAACTTTCTACGCGAAAGGGCAAACAGGACAGCAACTTTTATTAGGAGCATATTCTGCCATGAGCCGTCAGATCGGTAAAGGCCGTATCAAAATGTATAACCGTCACGAAATGCTTGAACTGGTGATCGTTGATGGCAAGGCACGCGGAATTATCGCAAGAAACCTTATTACCGGCGAAATCGAAAGACATTCTGCTCACGCTGTGGTTATTGCTTCAGGTGGTTACGGAAATGTGTATTTCCTTTCTACCAATGCAATGGGATCAAACGTTTCTGCGGCCTGGAAGATTCATAAAAAAGGAGCTTACTTCGCAAATCCTTGTTTTGTGCAGATTCACCCAACTTGTATTCCGGTGCACGGCACGGCGCAGTCTAAACTTACGCTGATGTCAGAATCATTAAGAAATTCAGGCAGAATTTGGGTTCCTAAAAATGTTGAAGATGCGGTGGCGATTCGCGAAGGCAAACTCAAACCTGAAAACATCGCTGAGGAAAACCGCGATTATTACCTTGAAAGAAGATATCCCGCATTTGGTAACCTCGTTCCGCGTGATGTAGCTTCAAGAGCTGCTAAGGAAAGATGCGATGCCGGTTTCGGTATCGAAAATAACGATACCATGGAAGGTGTTTACCTCGATTTCTCTACCGAAATTATGAAGAAAGGTAAAGAATCTGCGATTGAAAAGAATATTCACGATCCTTCACCACAACTCATCTACGATTTGGGTAAGGCATGGATCGAAGAAAAATACGGTAATTTATTCGTGATGTACGAAAAAATTACGGCTGATAATCCTTACGTAACGCCGATGAAGATTTATCCGGCGGTGCATTATACGATGGGTGGCGTTTGGGTTGATTACAATCTGCAGTCAACAATCCCGGGATGTTTCGTTTTGGGTGAAGCTAATTTCTCCGATCACGGTGCTAACCGCCTTGGCGCGTCTGCGCTGATGCAGGGACTTGCGGACGGATATTTTGTACTTCCTTACACCATCGCAGATTATCTTTCGTCCGATATCCGCACCGGAACAATTCCTACCGATTCGCCTGCTTTTGATGCCGCTGAGAAAGATGTGCGCGATCAGATTAATCACCTGATCAATAATAAAGGTAAACATTCGGTTGATTATTTCCACAAGAAGTTAGGACTCGTGATGTGGAACAAAGTAGGGATGGGACGTACGCCTGAAGGTCTGAAAGAAGCCATCAAGGAAATCGAAGAGATCCGCGAAGAATTCTGGAGAGATGTGAAGGTACCCGGAACCAATGAAGAAATGAATATGGAGCTCGAAAAAGCCATCCGTGTAGCAGATTTTCTTGAATTGGGCCAGCTTATGGCGATTGACGCACTGAAAAGAGAAGAGTCGTGCGGCGGACATTTCCGCTGGGATCATTCAACTCCGGAGGGAGAAGCTGAAAGAGATGACGAAAACTTTAAATATGTGGCCGCCTGGGAATATCAGGGAAGCGACATTAACCAGGAGACGTTGCACAAAGAAGATCTGGTGTACGAAAACATCGAAGTGAAAACCAGAAGTTATAAATAATCTCCAAACTAGAAATTATAAAAATGAGTGCAAAAAAAGGATTAAACCTGACTCTGAAAATTTGGAGACAGAAAAACAATAAATCAAAAGGGCAGTTCGAAACCTATAAAATTTCCGACGTTTCTACCGATTCTTCTTTCCTTGAGATGCTCGACATGCTCAACGAAAACCTGATCAACGACGGAATAGAACCCATTGCTTTCGATCACGATTGCCGCGAGGGAATCTGCGGGATGTGCTCGCTCTACATCAACGGCCGCGCACACGGACCTGATACCGGCATCACCACCTGTCAGCTGCATATGCGGATGTTCAAGGATGGCGAAACGATCCATATCGAGCCGTGGAGAAGCGCCGCTTTCCCGGTGATTAAGGATTTAGTGGTAGACAGAAGTGCATTTGAACGGATTATGGCTGCCGGAGGTTTCATCTCTGTAAACACTTCGGGAAACACGCTCGACGCAAACGCTATTCTGGTGCCTAAAGAAGATGCCGATAAGGCGATGGATGCAGCTGCATGTATCTCGTGCGGAGCCTGCGTTGCAACATGTAAGAACGGTTCTGCAATGCTGTTTGTGGGCGCGAAAGTTTCGCAGTACGCATTGTTGCCGCAAGGTAGGGTGGAAGCTAAACGTAGAGTGCTGAATATGGTGAAAGCCATGGATGAAGAAGGATTCGGAAACTGCTCGAACATCGGTGCCTGTGAAGTTGAGTGTCCGAAAGGAATTTCACTTGAAAACATCGCAAGGATGAACCGTGAATTTATGTCGGCGAACCTGGACAGAGGATAATCTTCCATCACAATATTTTTAAAAACCGCTTTCGAACAGATTGCGGTTTTTTCTTTGTTAAACTTTTACAAAATGTGTTTCAAAGTTTCCAAAGACGCTTACAAATAGCTTATTTTTGTTCAAATTTTAAAATCAAATAATGAATAAATTTTTTTTAATGCTGTTTGTGGCAATCACCGCAATGTCATGTTCAAAGAAAGTTGAAGTAAAAGGTAATTTTGCTGGCGGTTCGCCACTCGAAAGAATTGAGTTTATTGAAGCTTCAGGCGTTGCCACGCTGCCGTTGGTTAATTTAGGTGTAGACAGCAAAGGAAGTTTTTCCGGAAGTTTCGAAGCGCCGAAGAACGGGATGTACATCATGACCTACGCCGGTAAAACCGCAATGATTTATCTTAAAGGTGGACAGGAACTGAACATTTCCGGTCAGGCCGCGAATTTCCCACAGCAGTTTACCATCACGGGCGACGCTAAAAACAACAACGATTTCCTGCTTGAAGTTCAGAAATTTATTCAGGGCTATGCCTCAAACATAAACGTAGGTGAACTGGTAACCAAAAAAGAACCTGAGTTCCTTAAAGCTGCTGAAAAACTGCGTGCTGATCTTGAAAAAAGCATCGATGCGGCTGCCGATAAAACATCAGCTGATAAAGAGGTGGTTAACTGGAAAAAAGATGAGCTTAATGCAAGTGTTTTAAGTTTAATGAGCCAATACGAAGCGAATCACCCGCAGGCAACGCAGAATCCTTCCTATAAACCATCGAAAAACTTTATAGACACCGAAAAGAATCTGGTACAGGATGAAAAGCGCATGCTACGCACCCAACCGATTTACCGCAATTATCTGTTAAGTAAACTGAGCCCCGAATTCCAGAAGTTTGCCACAGCGCAAGCTCCGGCTCCGGGCGCACTTTCGTCGGAAGTTTTTGCTAAATTCCTAGATACCAAAAAAGAGATGCCACAACTTACCAAAGATTATCTTTTGGCTTTCGTATTGTCCAGCAGCGATATCGCACCGGGTATGACCGCAGAAAATGTGGGTAAAATAAACAAACTGGTTCAGGATAAAATTAAAGATGCCGACATCAGAAAAGACATCGAAAAAGTACAGTTCGTTATTGCCGGCCCGAAAATGGGCGAAGCTGCGCCAGCATCCAAACTGATCAAGCAGGACGGTTCTGCCGCCAACTTAACAGGTGGAAAAGGAAAACCGACTTTAGTAATGTTCTATGCATCGTGGAATCCTTATATTTCTGAAGGAACGGTTCCTGTGTTGCGTGAAGTGGTAAATTTCTACAAATCGAAAGTAGATTTCACTTTCGTAAATCTTGACGATACCAAAAAGCAGTTCACCAAAACCAGCAATGCGATGCTGAAAGGCATCCAGGGTGCCAATGTTTACGGTGAAGGCGGCATGAGTTCCGCTGTTGCCAAAGATTACGGAATCTACGGGTTCAAGATGCCATCATTCATCATCCTGGATAAAGACGGCAAGGTAGCCAGCAGGTTTTTCTACAACCTTGGAGACCCTGAAATCGTGACGGCTTTAGATAAAATTTCGGGTTTAAAAGCGCCAACGGTTCAGCCTGAAGTTCAGCTGCAGAATGATTTATTGGCACCGCCGCAGGAAATGCAACCGCAGACTGCGCCATAAAATTGGTTCTGAAACTTTAAATAATATTCCTGCCGGATTTTCTGGCAGGAATTTTTTTTGAAATATTTGAATCTTAAAAAGGCAAAATCATTTCAGTAATTAATGTCGGCGCGGAATTCTTACCATATTTTTTATTTTAAAACCTTTACTTTTGCTCTCATTAAATTTATAGATGCGAAAGTCCAAAAAGAACATTGTTTTAGAAAATATACAGCTTGTATCGGCCGGCTCTAAAGGCGTGGCAATAGGCAAAACCAACGAAGGCAAAACCGTGTTGGTGTCGGGCGCGGTGCCCGGCGATACTGTGCATGCACGCGTAAAAAAGTCGAAATCAAATTATTTCGAAGCTGAAGCGATAGAAATCGTGGAGCGCTCACCGCATCGTGTAGAACCGAAATGTGTGCATTTCGGCGTGTGCGGCGGCTGCAAATGGCAGAATCTGTCTTACGAAAAACAACTCGATATTAAGCAGGACGAAGTATTTAATCATATCAAACGTATTGGCGGTTTCGAAGATTTTGAAACCATGCCCATTCTCGGCAGTGATGAGCAGTATTTTTACCGCAACAAAATGGAGTTTTCATTTTCAAATGCGCGCTGGCTGACGCAGTACGAGATAAGCTCCGAAGAGAATTTTGGCAACCGGAATGCATTGGGCTTTCATATTCCGGGCATGTGGAGCAAAATTCTGGACTTAAAGGAATGCTGGCTTCAGGAAGATCCTTCTAATTATATCCGCTTAGCCGTTAATCAGTATGCGGTTGCAAACGGACTTGAATTTTTCGACGTGAGAAATCAGGAAGGTTTTTTACGGACATTGATGCTGCGCCAGAATTCAAAAGGTGAGTGGATGGTTCTATTTCAGCTTTTTCGCGATGAACAGGAAAACCGCGTAAAACTTTTTGATTTTTTACTTAAAGAATTCCCACAGATTAAATCTTTGGTTTACTGCATCAATTCCAAACAGAACGATTCGATCTACGATCAGCACGTGGTGACGTATTTTGGCGAAGGCTTCCTGATGGAAGAAATGGATGGTCTTCAGTTTAAAATAGGTCCAAAATCTTTTTTCCAAACCAACTATAAACAGGCTCTGCAACTGTACAGAAAAACCCTTGAATTTGCAGATCTTAAAGGTGATGAGGTGGTTTACGATCTTTATACCGGTACGGGCACAATTGCACAGTATGTCGCGAAAAATGCCAAAAAGGTTATTGGGATCGAGTCGGTGCAGGAAGCTATCAACGCGGCTAAAGAACACGCCAAACTGAACGGACTTGATAACTGCACATTCTATTGTGGCGACATGAAAGACATCTTCAACGATGAATTTTTAGCCAATCATCCTAAAGCCGATGTTCTGATTACTGACCCGCCGAGAGATGGTATGCACCAGAAAGTGGTGGAACAGATCCTGAAACTCGCACCCGAAAAAATCGTTTATGTAAGTTGTAATTCGGCCACCCAGGCGCGCGATATGGCGTTGATGAAGGATCATTACCGTCTGGTTAAGATTTTACCCGTGGATATGTTTCCGCAGACTCACCATGTCGAAAATATCGCACTTTTAGTAAAGATTTAGGTAAATTTGTGTATGAAAATCCTGCGCTTTCTCTTGCTGTCCGTATTTCTGCTTTCGCTTTTTTCATGCGGCAGCGATGATGATATATGCCTAAGTGGGGAAGCCACCCCGCGGATGAAACTCAAGTTTAAAACGCAGTCCAGCGGAAAGCTTAAGACGCTTGATTCGCTGTTTGTGAATGTAGATTACGGAAATGGCCAGGTGCCGGTAATTGCAGCACGGCAGAAGACGGATTCGGTGTTTATTCCGCTGCGCGTGGACGATGTACCTGTTACCAGAATTTTTGTAGGATTGTCGCGCACCTCGGTACCCTCAGAAATCCAGCTGAATTACACCACGAAATCCGAATATGTTTCGCCAGCGTGCGGCATCAGAAAAGTGTACGAAAATGTTATCGGCACGGTAGAAGTTGTAAATGAAGTTACCGGTCTCGAACAGAACCAAACCCAGATCACCGATGAATCCAAGACTCACTTTTTCCTTCTTTTTTAGTTGTTTAGCCGCTGTTTTGTGTGCCCAGCAACCACCGGACACGCTGCAGGCAAAATGGAAATATCAGCCTAATTTTATGGTGGGTATCGATCTGCTGAATGCCGGAACATCGGTTTTTTCGGACCGAAAGCTGTTTCAGGGTTTTGTGTCTTCACGTATTTCACGGAATATCCACGCTGTGGCCGATGCAGGGTTTGAGAAAAATATTTACCGGAAGAACGGCTACGATGCAACTGCCAATGGACCTTTTATTAAGTTGGGAGCGTTTTATATGCTTGCCCAGGATAAGGAAAATCACCTGAACGGTTTCTATGCGGGAGCCAAGGCCGCAGCTTCATTCTACAGTCAGGAATATTTCGCGGTTCCCGTTCGTGGGTTCGGTGGCAGTGATACCTCGGCAGCATTTCCCGCATCTTCCCAAAGTTCGGCGTGGCTTGAAGGTACGGTGGGCGGTCGCGTGCAGCTTTTCGATTCACCTTTTTACATTGACGTCAATATGCAGCCAAAATACCTGCTGTACTCTTCTACCCAAGAAGAGATTCAGCCAATGATTGTCCCGGGATTTGGCAAGAGTTCGTCGAAGTTCAATATGGGTTTTTCCTGGAATATCGCGTATAGCTTTTAGGGCTCGGTTAAGTTATGCATTGAATAGTTTTGCAATAATTTAAAAGGCATAAAGCGGTCTTCACTTTCTTAATTCTGTTCCATAGATTAATTTATATTTATTTTTTAGTAAAAATTATTGCGAATTCAATAGTCAAATTGATGTTCTGATATCGATTTTAGACTGCGATCTTCAAAATTCCATGGTTTTTATTTTGACCGTGCTGAAAAAAAAATTACTTTTGGGTAACTAAACAAAATTAATCCTATGAAGAGAATTTTTACTTCTTTACTTTGCGGATTGATGTCTACGGCTGCTTTTGCACAATGGAGCCCGACGTCTATGCAGGGAGAAAGAATTCGCACGACGTCGAACGTCAAGAGTTACTACTCATTAGATCTTGATCAAATGAGATCCACACTTGCCAATGCGCAGGAAACCGGCCGGAATGCGGTACCGGTAGAAATTAAATTACCAACACTTAACGGAAAGATCGAAAGGTTTGCTGTGTACAGCGCACCGGTGGTGGTTAAATCACTTGCAGACAGGTATCAGCTGGGCTCATACATTGGTCAGGGGATTGACGATCCGAACGCGTTTGTGCGTTTCAGTGTAGCACCTAATGACTTCCAGTCGATGGTAGTGAGAAACGGTGTCTACGAATTTGTAGAGCCGCAGAACAAAGAGAAATCGGTGTACGGCGTGTTGCCGAAGACCAACAAATCGGAAGCTGACAAAGCATTTGTGTGTTCTACGAGCGAAGCTCCTTTAAGCAAATCTCAGCTGGATAAGCTGTATATGTCTGGTAAATCGTTTACCAATAACCCTACTGATTTCAGCAAAGCTTCAGACAAAAAATACAGAACAATGCGTCTTGTGATGTCTACCAATGCTGAATATACAGCCTACCATGGGGGCGTAGCCGGCGCATTAACCGCCATCAACGCGACGATAACCCGTTGCAACGGCATCTTCGAAATGGATTTCGGCCTTCATTTGATTCTTCAGGATTTTCCGGCTTTGATCTACACTGATCCTGCTACCGATCCTTATTCCACAACTTTGTCCACCTGGAACCTTTCTGCGCAGAAAGCAATTACGGCGGTGGCTGGCGAGGCAAATTATGACATCGGACACATGTTCGGCGCATCAGGCGGTGGCGGTAACGCAGGCTGCATTGGTTGTGTATGCATCAGCCCACCACTTAATACCGCAGGTGTACCTACCGGCAACGGAAAAGGTTCCGGTATCACTTCACCGGCAGACGGCATTCCACAGGGCGACAACTTTGATATCGACTATGTTGCTCACGAAATCGGTCACCAGCTAGGTGCAAACCACACTTTCTCTTTCCAGCTTGAGGGTACTGGAGTTAATGTGGAGCCAGGTTCAGGTTCTACCATTATGGGTTACGCGGGTATTACCGGCGCAACAGATGTTCAGCCGCATTCAGATGCGTATTTCCATCATGTTAGTATCAACCAGGTTCAGACTAATTTAACCTCAAAAACCTGCGATATCGAAACTGCAGTGGCTAACAATCCACCGGTAATTACTGCAATGGCTGACGTTACGATTCCGAAAAGCACCGCTTTCGTTCTGACTGCTCAGGCAACAGATCCTGAAAACGATCCGCTTACCTACACCTGGGAGGAAGTAGATAATGCGACCACTTCTACCACAATAGCAAGTTTGGGCACACTTACGAACGGCCCAACTTTCAGATCATGGACGCCAACAACCAACCCAACAAGATATTTCCCTAAACTTTCTACTGTTTTAGCTGGAAGCCTTAAGAATAATACAGATTGGGAAGCGGTATCTACTGTTGCAAGAGTTCAGAACTTCCGCGTAACTGTGAGAGACAACAATGCAGACGTAGCACAGAAACAAACGCAGAACGCTTTGCAGAAAGTTACCATCAGCGCGAACGGTCCGTTCAAGATTACTTCTACGAAAGTATATAACAACGCTCCGGGTCCTTTAACATGGGATGTGGTAGGTACCAACGCGGCGCCATTCAATGTAGCCAATGTTAAAATAGATTATACATCGGATAACGGTGCTACCTGGAATGTGCTCAGCGCATCAACGCCTAATGACGGAACCGAAGATTTCTCTTTTGCAACCTTCGCAACCAACACTGCACTGAAAGTAAGAATTTCAGCCATCGGAAACGTATTCTACGCAGTTGCTCCGGTTACGGTTTCTGCAATCGTTGCGTGCGACGGTACGGCTCCGGCTGGTCTTACTGTTTCTTCAATAACTACTGCAGGAGCAAGTATTACCTGGGATCCGGTTGTCGGAGCGACCTATATTGTGAGATACAAAAAAGCAACAGATGCTACGTGGATTGAAGTTCCTGTAACGGCCAACTCTTTGGCTTTAACAGATTTGGAAGAAGGTACTGCTTACAATGTTCAGGTAGCTGCTGTTTGTACAGGAACTACCGGTTCTTACACTACAGTAACGGATTTCAGCACGTTAATGCTGGCTTACTGTACGCTAACGTCATCCAATCCAAATGATGAATACATCTCTAATGTAGCCATCGCTCCTGAAGGTGCAGCTGGTATGGTAAGCGCTTCCGGGCCATCTACTTACACTAATTACTCTTCAGATGCTACAAGATTAGTTAATCTGGCAAGAGGTACCACTAATAACACCATTACTGTTACCAAATTCTGGACGGGTACTGTATACAACGAAGCAGTTACTGCGTGGATCGACTTCGACAGAAGCGGAACATTCGATAACGACGAAATCGTAATGTCTACAAGTGCTGATAAACTTAACCCTGTAAGCGATATCTTCTCCGTTCCTGCTGATGCGTACGTTGGAGACAAAACTGTTGGTATGAGAGTAGCACTTAGATTCAGCACACCTCAAACCACCCCATGTGGTACTTATACCTACGGTGAAGTGGAAGATTATGCTGTTAAGATTTCTGCTACGTTAGGTGTGAATGACAATGTGAAATCAAATTCAGTTCAGGTATATCCAAACCCTGCAATTGATTTGCTGAACATCACTAAAGTATCAGACAAAGCTACTTATACCATCTTCAACATGGCTGGTCAGGCTGTTTCGAAAGGTAAAGTAACCGATAACAAAGTTCAGGTTTCGCAACTAGCGAAAGGTGTTTATATGATCTCTGTTAATAACGACGGTCAGGTAAGCCAGGTGAAATTCATCAAAAAATAATTTCCCTTCCTTTTAATATGAATCCCCGGAATACCACCGGGGATTTTTTTATGTTCTGTAGCGAGCTGTCCGGCATAAAATCGAAAGGATTGTATGTCAGAATACTGACCGCACATTTATTCTCTAATTCGGCTGCAACTCTTTTTTTGTTAATTCTACATGAACTTTAAGTTGTATTTTAACCAAACTTTAACCCACCTGAAGATTCTGTAAATGCCTAACTGTGCGAAAATTGAATTATTTTTGCGCTCTATATGAAGAAGTTTTTTCTGCTTGCCGCGTTTTTTACTCTCAATGCCATCCACGCACAGTTCTTTTCCGGCGAAATAATTATACGCGATAATTCTGTTTATTACCTTAATCAGGTTTATGTAACGAACCTTACCTCGCAAAGCACGGTCTACACCGATTATTTTGGCGCTTTTAAGATTCCCGCCAAACCCGGAGACATTATCCGATTTACTTCCATCGTTACGGACAGGAAGGATGTGAAGGTGAGCGAAGCAGATTTAGCAAATACACAGAACTTTGTAGAACTGAAAATCGCGTACTATGATATTCAGGAAGTGGTGATCAGTAAATTCAAGCCCACCGGAAATCTGCGGAAAGATGTCAGTTCGCTTAAAACCGGCGAAAAGACACTTGCGTTGCAGCAGATGATAGGATTACCGACACCGAAAGGAGACGGTACACCACCTGAACTTCCGGTTGCCGGCTTCTCGGGAGGCGGACTCACGTTCAGTTTAGAAAGTATTTATGATATTCTTTCGGGCGAACGCAAGAAAAAAGAACGCGCAAACCAATATGAACGGATGAATACCGCAGTCGGGAACATCCGGAAATATTACGGTGAAGAGTATTTTGCTGCACTTAAAATTCCGGCCCAGCTTACAGATAATTTCCTGCAGTTTGTGTATACATCAGAGAATCTGTATCCGTACATCCAGGCAAATAATTATGAAGCCATCGCGGTTTACATTGAAAAATACCTTCCGATTTATCAGCGCCGACTGCGGAATTCGAGCCTGATGGAAGTGCCTAAATAAACTTCATCCATTAAGTTGAATACAGTTTTTACGTAATACATTCCACCTTACCAAAAGTCGGGCTGATTAACGTGCTGCCCGATTTTCCAAAATATTTGTTATATTTAATTCGTTTTCAAGATGATGACGTAAAATTTATTCACAAATGATGACAGGTAACAGATTATTATGCATAATGCTTCTACTTGCCGGAAGTATGCTGATGGCACAGCAGAAAAAGAAAGATTACACCCACATCCTGCGCAGCACAAGTATCTACGAAATAGACGCATTTCTGCGTGATGCACATCCCGATGACCCAAAACGGTCGGTGCTGAAACCCAGGCTTGTGAAAATGCTGAAAGAGTACATCAAAAATGCCCATCCTGCCGATCAGCGGGTTAAAGATTTTCAGGAAAAGATTGCGCTGCTGCGCCGCAAGCCATCTACCAGGATTTCTTTTGAAGAAATGAACGAAATGATCAGACAGAAACAGATCGCGAAGTTCAAAGAGCAGCTGCAACAGGGCCGCACCTACATGACCAAAGTATACGGAAACTCCTCAGCTTCTGCAGGCGCGGCGACAGGATATACCGACACTGAACAGGAAGAATTCAACATGTTGATGGCCGTGAACCCAACCGACTATAAAAACAACACCGTAAAAGTACTTAACGCGCTGTTCGACAATGATCCGAACAGCAAAGAAAGCATCGTTCTGATTGAAAACAAATCGCTCTGCAACATGATTATGAGGATTGAAGGCGTGGGCAATACCAAATACCGCCTTGCGGTGCCCGCACAGAGCGATAATACCATCGTAGTAGCCAAAGGCGACTATCTGTTCTCTGGGCTTGTATGCGGCGCGCAATACGCTTCCCAGAAGACCGTGCAGAAAGCCATCATGGTTTCACTCGGAGATGCGGCATCCCAATAATTTTAAACCGGATAAAACTGTGAAGGCCGGCCAATTTTAACTATTTTTGCACGTTTTTGATTTATAGAAAATGGGTAAAAATAAGCAGGCAAGATTCGATGAGAACAGGATACTTCCAAATGTCTTTCAGCCAACAAGGGAAGAAGCACAACAAGGGTATCATTTAAAGGGTAAATGGCGGAGCGAAGTCTTTAAAAACGACCATCCGGTAGTGCTGGAACTGGGTTGTGGCAAAGGCGAATATTCCGTAGGGCTTGCTAAAGCGTTTCCCGAAAAAAACTTTATCGGTGTCGATATCAAAGGTGCGAGGTTTTGGTTCGGTGCTAAAGAAGCGCTCGAAGAAAACCTCAATAATGTAGCTTTCCTCAGAACTCAGATCGAACTTATCGACGGTTTTTTCGCAGCAGATGAGGTGGATGAAATATGGATTACTTTTCCTGATCCTCAGATAAAATTCCGGCGTACAAAACACAGGATGACTAATCCCGAATTTCTTGCACGGTATCAGAAAATCTTAAAAAAGGACGGCATCATGCATCTGAAGACAGATTCTGAGTTCCTTCACGGTTATACTTTGGGTTTGCTTCAGGGCATGGGCCACGAGATTATTTCAGCGCACCACGATATTTACGGCGCGCCCGAATTCGATCCGGACACACCGCTGTTACGTGAAATCAAGACGTATTATGAAGGTTTGTTCTCGGCAAAAGGCAAAACCATTACTTACATTAAATTTAAGATTAAATAACTTCCTTTTTCTTCAATATTTTTGTCTGCCCAAAAACTGAAGCAGACTAAATGAAGAAATTGTTTAAAAATTTTAAATCAAAATAAACCAATCCGTCTCACTGTGAGGCGGGTTTTTTGTAGATATTGGTGTGTACTTATGTTGGAGTTAGCTTATGAATAAATTTTTATTTAGTGAGACATCGTGACTTTTTTTTACTTTTGATTAGCTAACCGTTTTCCAGCATGCTTCATCTATGAAATTTTTCACCTTACTGTTCATCACCTTTTTTTCGCTTTCTAAATCGCAGAGTTTCACCATGCAATACCGTTATACGAAACAAACTTCTAAAGTAGATACAGCTCTGCTGCGGCAGCATGTTTTTCTTGTAATGCGCGATAACGAATCCATGTTTTTTAGTGAGGCAGCTTATGTCTCTGATTCAGTTTTTGCCGAAAACACTAAAAATGGTGTCAGGACTGATTTTAAAAATTTGCCCGAGGATCATCTCAGAGGATTTGTTAAAAAGAATCTCAACCTGCAAACGATCACGTACTATTCTGATGAGTTCGATGATCTGGAATTTCAGTACGATGAAAAACCAGACTTCAAATGGCAGATTACCGCGCAAAATAAGCAGGTTTTAGGTTATAAGGTTTTCCTTGCAAAAACTTCATATATGGGACGGCAATACTCGGCCTATTTCACGACTGAAATACCTGTAAGTGATGGGCCTTATAAGTTTTTTGGATTGCCTGGACTCATTCTTGAGATATTTGATGATGAAAAAAAACATCATTTTGAAGCGGTTGGAATTGCAGAAGGCAGGCAAATTCACTTAGATTTAGAAAGCAGGAAGTTTAAAGAAACCGACAAATTGAAATTTAATACAGCAAGGGAAGCGTATAGAAAAGCTCCATTGCAGCGGTTGATTCAACTCATGAATTCGTCGCAAATCTACGAAGTTCCTGACAAAAATGGAGATGTAGTTGATCTAAGAAAACTTTTCGAAGAGAATCAAAGAACTATGATCAAGCAATTTCAAAATGAAAATAATATCGAGCTTTAAAAATTTAAATTAGATGAAAAATTTCTCAATAAATAAACTACTTACATTAATTATTTTTCTGGTTAGTTACGCAAATTGCAGTGCAACCCTGAAAAATGACCGGAACGATCCCGAATATTTTAAGACTTTCAGAAAGAATGAATCTCCAAAAGCAGCAACATTTGTGTTGTTAGATAAGAGAATAGCTGCCGAAGAGGCTTTTTATTATATTATTTATAAGGAGACGTCCGATACGGCGGGATATTATTTTAAAATAAGTTTTGATAAGGATGAACATGAAGTTGCAACTTATTTGAGTGTGGCTAAAGACGCCGAATTGCCATCTAGTAAGATTCAGAACCTGAAAAGCATCAGTAGTAAACTTTTAAAGAACAATATTGCAGTAACCCAAGATAATGTGGGCGCTGATTGCATTATTAAATGTCATCGTGCAAACGGATGTTACGATAAAGAAACAAACCTTGGTGTCCTTCTATGCTCCATAGATTGTCAGGCATCGTGTGCATGAGTTTGATGTTTAATTTGGACGCATATTTTTTACCTACGGATTAATTACAAATAAAAATCCGCCTCACGTTTAATGGTGAGGCGGATTCTTGTAATTATTAAGATAAAATCTTATTCTGCAGCCGTAGCTTCAGTGTCGAAATCGGTATCAGCATCTGCTGAAACTTTTTCGCCTTCTTCTTTAGATTTTTCTTTATCTGCTTTTCTCTGAGACAATCCGTCTTTGATAGAAGCTGAAACAATGCTCAGCAACATATCGATAGATTTAGATGCATCATCATTTCCAGGAATAACGTAATCTACTTTTCTAGGATCTGAGTTTGTATCTACGATTGCAAAAATAGGGATACCTAATTTTTTTGCTTCAGTGATGGCGATGTGTTCCTTCATGATATCAACAACGAAGATTGCTGACGGAAGACGTACCATATCAGAGATAGAACCTAAGTTTTTCTCAAGGTTAGCACGCTGACGGTCTACCTGAAGTCTTTCTTTTTTAGATAAAGTTTCAAAAGTACCGTCTTTCTTCATTTTATCAATCTGGTTCATTTTCTTAACAGCTTTTCGGATGGTAACAAAGTTTGTTAACATACCTCCAGGCCATCTTTCAGTAATATAAGGCATATTAAGGTCAGCTGCATATTTAGCTACCACTTCTTTCGCCTGCTTTTTAGTAGCTACGAAAAGAACTTTTTTGCCTGCAGAAGTGATTTTTTCCAAAGCTGTACAAGCCTCGTCTAATTTCACTGCTGTTTTATGTAAGTCTACGATGTGAATACCGTTTTTCTCCATAAAAATGTATGGAGCCATATTTGGATTCCACTTGCGGGTCATGTGACCGAAGTGTACACCTGCCTCTAAAAGGTCTTTAACATTTGCTTTTGCCATGTCGCTTTTTTGTTTTTAGTTTACGTTCCGCATTTGTGCAATCAACAATTTCTTTAGATGGGAGAAATGTTTGGGTGCTAAACTAACGGGGCATTTAAGGTGCTTTTGGCTTCTTGCTTTTGGCAATTGGCGGTTAAGCGGTTAATAAATTTTAATTTCCGGAATGCTAAAAGCCATAAGCCAATAGCCAATCGCAGATTAACGTTTCGAGAACTGGAATCTCTTTCTTGCTTTTTTCTGACCTGGTTTCTTTCTCTCTACCATTCTTGCATCTCTGGTAAGCAAACCGTGTGGCTTAAGCAATAATCTGAATTCTGCGTTGATTTCGCAAAGTGCTCTGGAAACCGCAAGTCTGATGGCTTCTGCCTGACCTGTGATACCACCACCGAAAACATTTACGGTAACATCATACTGGCCAGCAGTTTCTGTTAACAAAAATGGCTGGTTTAGTTTGTAAACCAAAACATCAGTACCGAAATAATCTTTAGAATCCTTTTTGTTTATCGTGATAACACCAGAACCCGGCTTCACATAAACTCTTGCAACAGAAGTTTTTCTTCTTCCGATTTTATGAACTGTGGACATATTAATTATTTGAATTCGTTAATATTAATAACTTTTGGCTGCTGAGCTTCATGTTTGTGTTCAGTACCTTCATACAGATAAAGGTTAGAGAACAGAATAGATCCCAGTTTGTTTTTAGGAAGCATACCTTTTACGGATTTTTCCAAAACTTTTAGAGAGTCTTTTTTCTGAAGTTCAAGCGCAGTCATTGACTTTTGACCTCCTGGGTAACCAGTATGCCAAATGTACGTTTTGTCCGCCCACTTGTTTCCGGAAAGGGTTACTTTCCCAGCATTCAAAACGATTACGTTGTCTCCGCAGTCTGCGTGAGGCGTAAAATCCGTTTTGTGCTTACCTCGCAAAATCTTTGCAACCTTGGAAGCGAGTCTTCCTAATGGCTGTCCTTCAGCGTCTACCACAACCCATTCTTTATTAGCGGTAGCTTTGTTAGCTGAAACTGTTTTGTAACTTAATGTATTCACACTTTTTCGTTTAACGATTAAACATAATTTTCCCTAAATAGGGTGTGCAAAGGTAAAGATTTAATTTGAAACTGAAAGCGTTTCGGCAAAGAATGTCCTAAGGTTTTGAAAATCTTGCGATTATTGAATATTTTTAAGGGTCAACAATCCTTGAAAAATCACTTCGGGGTGTTATTTCTTTCTTAAATAACAACGGAGATTTACATTGTCCTTTCTTATAAAGTCGATTAAACGGTTTAGGCTTCAGCTTATTAAAGAATTTTTGATTGTCAACCGAATGAAGTCAAAAAAGAATTATCTTTCCTTTTTAATTTTTTTAAGCACATATGAAATACCTCTATTTTATTCTGTCTATATGTTGGATACTTTCGTGTTCTGATCGTGAATTGAGCCCTACTGAGTCAAATCCAAAAGTTGAAGTAAATCAGCCTCCCTCCCCAGTGAAATTTACAATAGACAGTATCTCGCACAATGGTGCTCATTTATCTTGGGAAGCTGCGAGCGACCCTGAAAGTGATGAGCTGAGCTATAGTATTGAACTAGATGGCAAGTTAGTGTTAGAACGCGCTAAGGATAGAACTTATAAATTTCAGAACTTAGACGAACTTACTACTTACAGTGGGAAGATTATCGTTACCGACGCACATAAAAATACCACATCTACTTCCTTTTCTTTTCAAACTAAAAAGTTTTATTTAACTTTTGTTAAAAACTATCTGTTTCCCGGAGCTACATTAACGTCTGGAGCTCCCTATAATATTTTAAAACTATCAGATGGGAATTATCTTGTCGGAGGATATGTATCTGCGGGTACATATTTTTATATCGTATTTCTAATGAAAACAGATTATTACGGAAATATTATTTGGAAGAAAAATTATGATATAGCGGGCGAAAGTTCTCCCTTTACTTTTATCATGAAAGAAATACAAGGCGAAATTATACTTGCCGCAAGTTATACAGTAGCCAAACTAAATCTGGACGGGATACAGAAATGGGAGAAACGTATTACAACGTACGATAATGGTTATGGAGATTCTACCATTAATTCGTTTGCGACCGACGCGGATCATAATATCTACATTGTAGGAACACTGGCAGATACTACTGATGAGAGTGCTGAAATGGGTATGATCACTAAGTTAACACCGGATGGCCAATTAATATGGGAGAAAAAGTATACATCATACATTACGGAAACCGGTAATAAAACAATGTATCTCAGATTTATGGATATTGATATAAAGGGTGATCAAATTTATATATTGGGAGATATTGATGTTTCCGGTATGGATACTAACTCTAATATGGTAAAACAAGTTTTTTACTTTCTAAAAACCGATACAGATGGCCGCTCTCTGTCAGAAAAAGCTTATAATCATCATAACAATCTGTCTCATAAGATTTTGAGGAGAAAGAACGGAAATTATCTCCTCAGCAGCCAGCAAAGTATTGTAGAAATAGACCAGTCCGGGAACGAGGTGTGGGCTAAGACCTATTATGCCGTTACTCAGATGTACAGTATGTTTTATTCTTTTAAAGAAACCGCGTCAGGCGATCTCGTCTTTGTAGGAAAAGAAGACAAGCTGGGTGTTTATTTCCGAACCGATAATAGAGGAAATATGCTTTATAAGAAATATTACAACTCCCTCCCAAATTATGCTGCAGGTATCGATGTAGTCTTGGAAGATGACCAGAGTTATAGAATTGCGTTCGCTTTTGGGCGTTATTATAGTTTTAATTTGTGGTATGATGAAATAATGCTGGTTAAAACTGATACGGAAGGAAACTATAAATAAATTATTTCTCACGCCACTAGCGCTTTCCTCTCAATGACTTCGTTCCGCGGAAACTCGCCAGAACATAATAAGCAACGAAAACCATCGAAAATTTAATCACCGACGGCACAGCGAGCTCGAGGCTGAAGATTAAAGTACCCAACGCAACCAGTGCCACCATGCTTATAAATGAAATCCCAAGTTTCTGTATCAGTGAAAACTTTTCATCATCCAGAAAGTACGCAATTGCCCATGCTGCACCAAACGCCACTGCATAATACAGATCCAGCGCCCAGCCAGCGCTACCCAACAGAAAGTAGTTCAGCAAAAAACTGATGGCGGTTCCGGCTAAAAAATAGATAAGCGTGCGTTGCATAAAGATTTTATTTGTGCAAAAATAATTATTTAAACAAGAATACAGATTTTAATTATATTTGAGTTTACTCTGAATGATGAAAACCAAATTTTACCACCTGCTGCTTCTGCTCTTCTCGCTCACCCTGTTTTCGTGCGACCAAATCCTCGATAACTACTGGGACCGGAAAGCTGAAGAAAACTATGTTTCGCCATTCAAGGGAATTTACAAAGGAAACTATTCGGGTGATGAGGTCGGAACACTGTCGATCGAGGTTGCAAAGAACGGCTATACTTCGGTTACCAGAATTGCAGCATTCGGTACTGAAGAATCTACTTTTTCCGGAATGGTTCGAGACGATGGCGCGCTTCAATCTGTAAAATTAGAATCTGGTTTTACGCTGCTCGGAAACCTAAATGCCAAGTCCGGCACCTGGAAGATGGGCGACTGGAACGGTAGCTGGACGGTTCAGAAACAATAGTGGGTTACAGGAATGCTTCAATAAGCTCTGCCGGTTCTACATTGCCAAAATACTGCGTGATATTTACAGAAGAAAGCAGCGCCAGCAACTGCGAAGGTTCGTGTTTTATGCCAATTAATTTTGCTTCAAATTCTTCAATGGGCTCTGCTGCGAAGAAGTCGCCGAAAATTTTAGCCTGTTGGATGCTTCCTTTTTCTACATCCAAATGCACTTCGATAAAACCTGCCGGCACTTTAATCCCTTTTTTAAAGTTGTAATTTGGCGAAAAGCCGAAATTCCAGTCCCAGGTTTCGTACTTCTCAGTCATGAATTTTTCAATTCCCTTCAGATCTTCGTTCGTGAGCTGATAGCGTGTAGCCTCCGGATTGTTTTTGATGATTTCGGCGGTCAGAAGATTCTTCAGCTCATCAGTTGAGATCGTTTCAGGCAGATAATCAATAAGGTTTGTCACGCGCGAACGTGTAGATTTGGTGGCCTTATCGACGAATTTCAATGGATTCACCGTAAGTGCCTGACTTAAAACTTCCATTTCAGAATCCAAAAGAATAGTTCCGTGCTGAATCATTTTTCCCTGCCTCGCAAGTTTCGCATTTCCGCTAAATTTCTTACCGTCGACAAGCAGATCATTCCGTCCTTTGAGTTCGGCGGGCACGCCTAAGTTATTCAGCAAAGTGATCACGGGTTTCGTAAAGATCGAAAAGTCCATAAAATCATGCTTTCCGAGCAGGGTATGGAATGAAAAATTCAGGTTGCCAAGATCATGATAAACGGTACCACCGCCCGACATGCGGCGTACGACTTTTATGTTTTTCTCCTTCACATAATCCAAATTGATTTCAGCCAGGGTATTCTGGAATTTACCGACAATAATTGATGGCGCATTCACATAAAGCAGAAAAAGATCCTCTTTCGGAAACCGGTTAAGAAGATATTCTTCGGCGGCGATGTTGAAATAGGCATTGTTGGAAGGCGAGTCGATGATGAGCATAGAAATTTATTTGCTGCAAAAATAGGGGTTTTTAAGTAATGGTGGCCGTGTGTTGTGCTGCCGATGCCGCTAAGATGTAGGATGTTGCGTCAATTGTAAATATTATTAATCAATGTCGTAATTTACCAGCAAAAGTTTATATTATTTGTGGGGGTATTGATTAATTTTGTTATACACACAAATGACATGAAAAAATATTTACCTTATTTTTTTCGGCTTGCCGTATACTTCAGTTTGGTGTTTTCAGTGAGTTTCAGCGGCCAGATTTTATTCACCAATCCGATAACCGGAATCAATCCCAATACTGCTAATCCGTACACAACTGGACAGTATGTTGTACCAAATATCACAGTCTCCGGAATAGGTCGCGGAAGTGGGATAGCGGCAAGTAATGCAGCTGATAGATATAATGCGTCAGGTTGGAACAGCCTTTCGTTGGAAGCCAATGATTATTTTGAGTTCACCCTGACTCCCAATCCCAATTTTAAAATTAACTTCAGCGATTTTGTTTATACCGGTGAAAAGTCCGGAACCGGGCCAACATTCTTTGCATTCCGCTCAAGTTTAGATAGTTTCACCTCAGATATTGGAAATCCCACAGCGACCGGTGCAACCATCAGTTTAAGCGCTGCGGCATTTCAGAATATAACATCTGCAATCACCTTTAGGGTATACGGCTGGGGAGCCTCGGGGGCCGCTGGAACATTCAGTATTAATGATTTCACATTTAATGGAACCGTTCTATCGACCATAATAAAGCCGGAACCGAGTGATTTTCCTTCTTCCTTCAACTGCCTCGTCAGCAACAGTAATTCTATTCAGCTATCATGGACAGATGCAACCGGAACTTCCGTGCCTGACGGGTATCTGGTAAAGTGGAGCAGTGTTTCGTATGCAGCTATCACCAATCCAGCTGACGGTACTGCTGTAGTTAATGGTCCGGGTGAACAAAATATAAGTCAAGGCGTCCAGACTTTTTCAGTGTCAGATTTGACACCTTCTACTACTTATTATTTTAAGATTTGGTCTTATACAAATTCAGGAACCGACATTGATTATAAGCTTGTTGGTGAACCGCAGACAAGCTGCACAACCATGGCGCCACCATGTAATTTTACGGAGGATTTTTCAAATTTGTCTGCAAGTAATGCTAATACCTATACTGATCGGTTCTGGTCCGGTGTGGGAGGAACGTGGACAGCGACCGATGCGCGCACTGATCAAGTAATCAATGACAAAGCAATCACTATTAGGGCTGGAGTAGTAACTTCTCCTGTTTTTACAAACGGAGTTTCAAGCATCAGTTTTAATGCAAAGTTTCCTTTTAATGATACTTCGGGAAATCTTTTACTTAAAGTGAATAATACAATAGTAGGAACATTGCAAGCATCTCAAATGCCAACTGATAATTCGGTAGTAGAAAAAACATTCAATAATATAAATATTCCTGGAACTGTTATAATTACCTTGGAATCCGCCGGAGCCAGATATGCCATTGACGATCTGACGTGGACCTGTTTCACTGGAACTGCTCAACCCAATATCAACATCCAGGGAAACGCAACCACTATTGTTAACGGTGATACCACTCCAGCCGGAAACGATTTAACCGACTTTGGAGCCGCAATTATTGCCGGAACGGATGTTGAGCGCACTTTTACGATTAAGAATCTAGGATCTGCAACTTTAGCCCTTGCGAACCCCGCGGTCAGTTTAGTGAGCGGAAGTTCGGGCTTCAGCGTTTCTGCGCAGCCTTCCGCCAGTAATGTACCTGCTTTCAGCAGTGTGACGTTTAAGATAAAATTCAACAGCATGATTCCGGGAGGTCATACTGGAACGGTACAGATTGCCAGCGATGATCCCGATACGCCTCTATATACTTTTCTTGTCGCGGCTACGGTGGCCCAACCTTTAATTACGGTTGATAAAACATCACTTTCCGGATTTACTTACCCCTTAGCCCAGGGTCCGTCCGCATTGCAGAGTTTTAAAGTGAACGGAAGCAATCTCGCGGCCGATATTACAGTGACGGCATCGGCTAACTGGGAAATATCAACCAACCAAACTTATGACGCCAACAACGTCGCGCCGTGGACGTCCTTGGTTTTGACCAAAACCCAGACCGGCGCGGTGACTAACAAAACTGTATATGTTCGGCTTAAAGACGGCCTGCCCGTTGGCAGTTATAGCGGAACCGTGACGCTTACATCGCCATCTGCGGTTTCCAAAACAGTGAATCTTTCGGGGCAGGTAACTGTTGGCATTGTGGAAATGAAAGTCACAGGAAACGGCACCACCATAAATAACGGAAGTGCAACTGCAAGCGGCCTGAATAATACGCTTTTTGCCAGCCAGAACCTGGGGGAATCCCAAACTAAAGGATTCGAGATAAAGAACCTGGGTGGGGCGCCACTTACGTTGGGTGCAATCACTATTATGGGTGCTGATGCTACCGCGTTTTCAATATTGAATGGGCCGGCATCCGGTACTGTCCTCAATCAGAACCAGACCGCGGCTTTTCAGATCCGGTTTGCACCGACGACTATTGGGACCAAAAATGCAACGGTTTCAATCGCAAACAATGATCCGAATGATAATCCTTACACATTTGCAATTAGGGGAGGCGCTGTCTATTGTTCTTCGCCCGGTGAAATTGTGGTCGCTGTGCAGGATTTCGAAACCACCGCTCCACCTGCAGTAATGAATTTTACACGAACGAATATAGGTTCTTTAGCACCGGGATTGGGCTCGGGATTTACAATCGGAGACAGCGGCAACAATTCATCGCCTAAAAATAACAAACTGTATTCGGAAGGCAGCCGTGGCTACCGGGTGCAAGGTGCAGACCCGATCGGGGAGACGGCGTCAGGCTTAATGTTAATTTTTAATGAGGTCAATACTTCCAGTTACACTAATCTTTCGCTCTCGTTTAAAATCGCAGGCTTCTCACTGGGCAGTTCGAGCAACGGAATGGACAGCAAAAATGCCGATTCAGATCCGGAACTTATTCCGGACGATACAAAGATTGATCATGTTCTTGTAGAAATCAGTCCGGATGGCGGAGCAAACTGGTACCGGCAGGCTAAAGTGGTATCCGACCAATTGAATCTTGCCTGGAGTTTCGGCAGCGATTTTACAGCGCAAGCAAGTCGTGCCTATTCTGCCGATAACAACCTGACATATTTCAAATCCACTTCTATGGCGCGATATAGTGCAGTTACCATCAATAATCTCCCATCGGTATCCAGTTTAAAAGTGAGGATTTCATTGCAGAACAATGCGCTGAATGAATCCTGGATTATTGATGATATCAGAATTATGAGCACTGGACTGGTACCAAAAGTATGGAACGGTAGCTCATGGTCTCCTTCCGCGCCGCAGCCTTCAGATAAAGCCATTTTTGCAGGCGATTATAATACCGCAGTTGATGGCGGTTTCACGGCCTGCCAGTGTGAAGTAAGCAGTGGTGCAACATTAACCGTGTCGGGAGTTGGTGCTGTTAAAGCTTCAGATGTTCTCGTAAATAATGGGAATGTAATTGTGGAGTCAGATGCAAATTTAGTGCAGGTAAACGAAAGCGATTCAAATTCAGGAACCGGATCATTTAGAGTAAATAGGAAAATTAATCTTTCTGCCAACAGACAGCAGTATAATTATCTGATCTCCCCTGCACTGGATTGGAATATGAAAGATATTTATAAAGATTCCGCCGGAAATCCTGTGAACGTGCCTTTTATTTTATACCATAATGAAGCTACCAACACGTTTGCAAATTCGAGCGGTGCATTTATCAAAGGGCGTGCACTGGCAGTTAAGGAGCCTACAGCGAATTTTCCGGCCTCTGAAATTAACGCGGTCTTCGAGGGAAAACCGGCTAACGGCGCGTTCGTGTATTCTTTGTCTAATTCAAATCCTAATAATCCTAAACGCGGGTTTAATCTCATCGGCAATCCTTATCCATCGAATATGGATCTTATTAAGTTCTATCAGAATAACACGGAATCAAATACGTTAAGTCCAACTTTTTATTTTTGGGATAATACCGCGAATACCCAAATTAAGCAGATGGGTGATCAGTATGAGGGGCAAGCCTACGCAACTTTCAATGCGGCAACGCCACCTGGAGAGGGTACACCTCTTGAGGCAACGGGAGATCCGGGAACTGCGACGCTGAAAGTTCCGACCAGGTATGTGAAAGTGGCTCAGGGTTTTATGGCAAAGCTCATTGGTGCAAGCCAGATGGACCTCAAATTTAACAACAATATCAGAAGTGCTGAAAGTGCAGAAGGTTTCTTTGGGAAAGAAGCTGCAGATCAACCCGACCGCTTTTGGCTGAACATGGCAAATTCCTCCAATATCGCCAGCAACATCGCTGTCGTTTACTTTGCCGGAGGAAATAATGCTTACACGATGCACGATTCGCAGTCGATGGGTGGTTCAGACGTGATCTACTCGCTCGTTGATGGTGAAAAAGTGAGCATCAACGGTAAAAGTGATTTTACAACGGATGATGTAGTGGCGCTCGGCACCACACATTTCACGTCCGGTACTTACTCAATTTCTCTAGACCGGGCTGAAGGTGTTTTCGCAAAAGGGCAACAGATATATCTTAAGGACAAACTCAACGGTATCATTTCCAATCTTTCCGAAGGGTCTTATGCTTTTTCGGCGGCTGGCGGTGAGACGATGAGTAGATTCGAAATTATTTATAAACTGGGAACGGTATTGGCGAGCGAAAACAATCCCAAAGACAACATAAGTGTCTATAAAAGCGGGCACGATTTCATTGTAAAAGCACAGTTTACAAAGATTACCACGCTGGAATTATACGATGCGGCCGGTCGACTGGTTCATACATCACACCCAAACGATACTGAAGCATCTATCGATACGATGAACTTCAGTCAGGGGCTTTACGTTTTACGGATTAATCAAGATGGGGTGCTAACGAGTAAGCGCCTAATTAAATAAAATAAATTTCACGGACGTATGATCGGAAAGTGGTGCTTTCACCGGTAGTGAATAGTAAGTACGGTGTAATAGTAAAGGGGTTTTGCCGCTGTAGGGATCACAGTAGGGATTGATAAATTTGATTGGTGTATTGGTTCTTTAAACTGCTGATGTCCGACTAATTAACACTTACATTATGAAAGTAAAATTATTTTTTTTAATGCTGGTCCTGCTGACACATATGATTTCAGGACAAGCAACCATTGTATCGTACCAGTTTAATAATAATCTGAACCATGACACAACCCTGGTTCCTCCTTTAAATACAACACTTACTTATAATTATGCGAACGGCAACCCGCGTACACGGGTCTATGACAATAACTGGTTGCGTGCGGTAGGCGGGGGGTGATTATCTGGAATTATCAATTGATGTCAGTCCGTATCAAAATATGGTAGTGTCATTCGACGGCAAATTCAGTGCTTTTTTCGGTACAGGGAGTTGGACGGTATATGCAAATACGGGAGCGGGCAATTCTTTCCAGAATTTGGGTGATCTTCAGCTGTTATCCCTTTTTGGCAGCACTGCTACGGATTCTTTTGCCGTTGCTTTACCCACAGGGGCAAATAATAAAACCGATTTAAAGATACGCATTGAAGTCTATCTCGGATTAGATTTTTTGTAATGTGAGTTCGATTTTCTCAAATTGAGATATTATCCGTTTAAGTGTGGTTTTTTTGAATATCACAACAAAGAGCGCGGATTTTCGAATTACTAGTTCAAAAGATGAATTATGACCAAACTTGTAACGTTCTGGCGCTGTTGTGTAGTTAATAGTAAATTTATTTGGCTGCGGAGTAAAAAATCCTATCTTTGCAGTCCTATTGAAAACAATACTACACAAATGAAAGCTTTAAAAAAATCACTATTTAGGTGCAATACTCAGAAATTGCTCTGTCTCCCGACTTCTTCTGCCCGGCGTTTCCTAACGGCCCTGTAAGAGCGTAATTTTTACCAACACAAATTTTCCGGGGCATTCCCATTTTTCAGAACCTTCCAGGTACTGGGTTTTTTCCGGTGTGCTGTTTAAGCAACAAACAACCAATACATAATGAAAAAAAAATCTATTTACTCAATTCAGAGGGCAACTTTTCAGAAAGCGATCTTTCTGTTACTGTTCTTACCGGCATTGATGATGTCGCAAAGCACCCTGGTAAGGTGGTTCAATTCGAACTTACAGCCTACGGTCATGCAGAACTCTATCACCGCACAGCCCGTCTCAGGCGTCGTTCATCAGGAATACTGGAGTCAGGAAGCATTCTATATTACCCATAATACAATCAGCAGTTCAGCTGCTCCCGACCCACTGAAATTTATTCAGTTTACGGTAACGGCATCAGCGGGTTATAAAATTAATCTTACTAATTTTTCTTTTTCGGCACGAAAACACGGGGGTGATGATGTGCAGAAATTTACGGTGAAATATTCCAGAAAAGCAGATTTTTCGGATGCGCAAACCCTGCTGGCGGAAACAGTCAGTAATCTTGCCTACCAGGCTTTCAGTCCCAATTTTCCAGCCAATACGGTAGTAGGATCGGGAGAAACAATGTATGTGAGGATATTTGTATATAACACCTATAATAACTTTCACCTGCTGCACAACGAAGCAGGGAACCTTGGGCCGGCCCTTTCAGGAAATGTAACAGCAGATATTGCTACTGTCCCTTTAGCTGTAGATGACCGTAGTGGCACGACCAAGAATAAGGAGGTGACCATTGATGTACTTGCAAATGATGTGTACAGCATCGGGCATCCTGTCACCGCGGTAAGTTTTGTTGCAGCACCGCAAAACGGTGTTGCGGTCGTGAATAGTGACAAAAAAATAGTATATACACCCGCGATGGGTTTTACGGGTTATGATCTGTTTTATTACACCATCACCAATTCTGCGGGGGTTTCCAATACCGCCAAGGTGGAGCTGCAGGTAATTGATGGCAGCGCAACCGTAACTGAGCGGTGGAACCGATCTGATTTTATGCCTGTTAACTATATCTCAGGAATTACAGGCTCTGCATTGCAGCCCCATGGCGGCGTTACCATAAGTAATTTTGATTCCTATTGGGTTAACAATAAAAAGCATCAGGCTTTCAGAATAGAACAGATGCCAACTTTAACTGATCTTAACGGTGCACTGGTACCCACTAAATTCATTCAGTTTTCGGTCACTTCCACTTTACAGGACGAGCTGTTACTGGTGAAACATTTCAACATGCGCTATAATGCAGAAGGTCCAGGCAACTTTACTATCAGATATTCTAAAAATGCTGATTTCTCCAGCGGTGTAAAGACGCTCGTTGATCACTATCGTTACAGTCATCAGGATAATGGCTGGTCCGACTTAAATGCCGAGTTCACTGAAGATGCATTTCTGTATCCGGCCGAAACTCTTTATGTAAGGATTTACTTTTATAATACCGGGTATTCCTCTGCCAAATTCTATATTAACTATGGCTACCCTGATACACCCAACGTACTGGCAGGCCCAACGCTCACGGGCATTAAGTCTGAAATCTATGCGGGATCCTGTACAAGCACTGCTGTATGGGGCGGATCCTCCTGGAGCGAAACACCTTCCATCAGAAAAAAAGCCCGTATCGATGCCGACTATAATTCGGCAGTTCACGGAGGTTTTGAAGCCTGCTCTCTGGAGGTAACGAACGGTCTGCTCACCATTTCCGAAGGCACTGCGGTGAAACTGACTAACCAACTTGACGTACGGCCTTCCGGATCGGTAGTGGTAGCGAACGGTGCCAACCTTATCCAGGTCAATGATTCGGCGGCCCCAAACAGCGGGAACATTAAGGTGCTGACCAATATTAAAATTTCCGAAGGCCGTGCGCAATATAATTACCTGGGTTCACCGGTTACATTTGCACCGGGACACAGCTTAAAAACGATTTATCCGGGTATCTCTTTTGTGACCTATCACAATGAGGCCAATAACCTGTTCTACAGCTCGTCAGGTGCTAACATTCCGGGACGCGGCCTGGCTGTGAAAGAACCTACTGTAGCTGCCATTCCGGCAACCGCAACTACAGTGACGGCTACCTATGTTGGTGTACCGCAGAACGGTGTAATCAATTACGCGCTGGCCAACAGCAATACGTCTACCAGTACGCATTTAGGATTTAATTTATTGGGTAATCCATATGCTTCCAATTTGGATCTCAAAGCCCTCTATAAACTTAACAAAGACAAAGTGGCACAAGATGCGCCGGTGCCTTTCAGTTCAAGCTTTTATTTATGGGATAATACGGTTAATACGATATACGTTCAGCAGGGATCATCCTACAAAGGGCAGGCGTACGCAGTATATAATGCGTTAGCCGGCACAAACGGGACGGGGACGCCCGCCGCCGGCAGCGGATCAAAGCCGCAAAGTTCAAAAATCCCTTCAAATGTGATGAAAGTGGGGCAGGGCTTCATGGTAAAAGCCCTGCTTAAAAATTCAACGTTTGTGTTTAATAACTCGGTGCGTACTGCTGAATCTTGCCCTATTGAATTTCTGGGTAAAACAGCATCTCAAACTGAGGACGACCGGTACTGGCTTACCCTGACAACACCTACCGATATGGCCACTTCACTCGCCGTGGTATATTTTGAAGAAGGTAATGCAGCATTGGGTGCCGAAGATTCTGAATCCGGCGGCAGCGATGACGAATTATTCAGTATCGTAAACGGCAAAAATGTGAGCATCAACGGAAAAGGCTCTTTCAGCAATACCGACGCTGTGGAACTGGGAACCCGGCATTATTCGGCAGGTGTTCATACCATTTCGATTTTGAAATCAGAAGGTGTTTTTGCAAATGGCCAGCATATATATCTGAAAGACAGACAAACAGGAGCGATCACCAATCTGAGCCAAAATAGCTACAGCTTTGCAGCAAACGCCGGCGACAGCACGGGAAGGTTCGAAATCATCTATAAACCCGAAGTTGTACTTGCGACCGACAACGCCGTAAAACAGGAGGTAGCTGTGTATAAAGACGGGAATAATTTTGTAGTAAGATCAAAACATGACCGCATCTCTTCGCTTCAGCTCTATGATGCTGTCGGACGTTTGGTGTACACGGCAAAACCGAATGCAGGAACCGCAGAGATCTCTAAGGAAAGCCTTGCAGCAGGGGTCTATATACTGAGGATCATGCACGCGGACCAGGTTACGGTGAAGAAAATCATCAACTAGAATAAACCGATTCAAGCAAAAAATCCAACCTTCACTGAGGTTTGGGTATTTTTTTGTTATTAAGTTCATCTTAAACGCAATTGCTTTTACGCCGGCGATTTATCAGTCAAAGCGAGATCTCACGGCTTTGGTGCCTTCCTGTCTGCAGGCACAAAACGTATTATTAAGGGTGAAGTCATCATGGTGTTGTCCAAAAATGATGCTACTGCTCCTGCGTTAAAATACGAGATGTTTACCGTTTAATGACGCGCGGGAATACACCGGTAGATATTTAATTTTGTGCAGGTTACGCAGCCGGTGCTGAGTCTGTATAACATATTTAACACAAAACTGAACCGATGATGAAAACAAATCTACTCTGCTTAATAAACTCTTACAGAAATTCGCCGGTAAAATTGCTTTTGTTAGGTTTTATTCTGTCGTATGTAATGTATAACGGTCAGACCACCATCGTATCATACCAGTTTAATAATAATCTGAACTCTGACACAACCCCGGTTCCTCCTCTAAATACATCTCTCACTTATAATTATGCGAACGGCAACCCGCGCACACCCGGCTACGATAACAGCTGGTTGCGTGCGGTAGGCGGGGGTGATTATCTGGAATTATCAATTGATGCCAGTGCGTATCAAAATATGGTAGTATCATTCGATGGCAGATTCAGTGCTTTTTTCGGTACAGGGAGTTGGACGGTATATGCAAATACGGGAGCGGGCAATTCTTTCCAGAATTTGGGTGATCTCCAGCTGTTATCCCTATTTGGCAGCACTGCTACGGATTCTTTTTCGGTTGCTTTACCCGCAGGGGCAAATAATAAAACCGGTTTAAAGATACGCATTGAAGTCTATCTCGGATTGGATTTGGGTGATAATCTAAGGATAGATAATCTTAAATTAAGTACCGGTACACCAAAGATCCAGGTATATTCGGCTACACCCCCAGCCAATACGCATATACCGCACTTATCACCAGCTTCAGCAGCCTTGACGACTGACTTTGGAACGAGACAGACCAGCCTTGGGCCACAAACCAAAGGCTACCGGGTAAGAAATTTGCAGGGAACTTCTGGATCTCAGCTGACGGTTAACAGTATTACGGTTTCGGGAGCGAATCCCGGAGATTTTACCGTTAGTCCCAGTTCTCTGTCGCCAGTCGGAGTTGCAACCACCCCAAGCGGTACATTCGTTCTCTTTTATATATCATTTAAACCCTTAGCAGATGGAATTAGAACCGCAGAAATAAATTTGTACTCTAACGCAGCACCAAGTCCGTACAAATTTACAGTGATGGGCGTTGGCGCGAGTTGCAGTCTGGAGAGTACTGCATATGTAACAAACAATTTTGCGCTGACAGACCAAACGCTCGAGTCCAGCTGTTCAGCCGCTGATTTAGTGGCCGGTAGTTCAAGTCCTTCCGGTTCCAATTCGCTAACTACGCAACTCTATCCTGGCGCCCAAAATCTGTATAGTTCCGCTACAAGTTCCCTGATGTTCCGCGGTAATACAGAAAAGACCATCGAGTTTTGCGGCTTAAACGGCGTAAATGTAGCACAGAAGAAAGATGTCGCAATTGCATTTAATGTGGCCGCGTTCACAACAACCGATAAGCCTCAGCATTGGTGGAACAATCCCACTGTAAATGATGATACGGAGAATGGATTGAATATAAATTCAACGATAAAAGTTTCTGTTTTAAAGCCAGATAATACGTGGTCTGATGAGATTGTGTTGAGAGGATCGGAAAGCAGTGGTTTATATTTTAGAAACCATTTTTTATCAGGCAATCAGGCTGTAGCTACAATGGGGCTTGGAACAGTCATTAGCAATACAAATAGCACAAAATATAACAGTGTCGTGCTGAATATCCCTGCCTCAGCCGGCGTCACTAATCTTAAATTCCGGATTAAAGGTAAAACCGAAAACAACAACAAACTTTGGCTGATTGATGATGTAAGGATACTTTCGAGCAACGCCGTCTACAAAGTGTGGAATACAGTTGCGGGCAACACCAATTGGCGTTCAAGTTCTGGTGTGGTAATACCAGCCCCAACTTTAGATGAAAAGGTCTTTATTGACTCTGATTATACCGGCGTACGCCCATCCATTGACGCATGCGAATGCGAAATTAATCCCGGAAAATCTCTTACTGTAGAAGCGGACAGACACTTGCAACTTCGGGGTGCACTGATCAACAACGGAACCGTCACAGTCAACAGCGATGGAAGCCTGATTCAGCTCGAAGACGAGGCGGTAAACACCGGTAATATTTTGCTGAAGCGGAATTTAAGTTTTAGAAACAATGACCGGAAAGAATACAACTACCTGATTTCGCCGGTTGAAGGTGCTAATCTAAAAACTGACATCTACAAAACTGGCACGATGGCTGCGGTCGCTGCACCATTTGCGCTTTATTATAATGAAGCAACAAGTTTCTTCAATAATTCAACGGGTGCATACATTGAGGGAAGGTCACTCGCAGTTAAGGAGCCGCCGCTAAGTTCCGGTGCTCTGCCAACGGCATTTTTTACAGGAAAGCCGTTTAATGGCGTACTTGAGTATGCCTTAGCCTATTCGGGAGCTGTTTCCGGGTATAACCTGGTAGGAAATCCTTATCCGTCGAATATCGATTTGAATATGCTGTATGAAGATAATAATACAGAAATCGAGTCCACATTCAGATTTTGGGATAACACGGTCAACAGTTTTTATGAGCAACAAGGCAGTACGTATGACGGAAGTGCGTATGCAATCTTCAATGCCGCGACGGGCACGGGAGGTGAAGGTCTTCCGGCGCCGGGGTACGGACAAATGGCTACGGCTCCCGGCGCCAGCAAAGTCCCTAACAATATTGTGAAAACAGGACAAGGTTTTATGGTGAGGTCGTTGGGCCCCGGCAAAGTCCTTAAGTTCGCGAATGCGTTACGATTGGCTGATAATGCAGGATCTGTATTTTATGGTAAACAGAACACAGACGACCGCTTTTGGCTTAGCATGGCCGCGCCCTCAGGCATAACGTCCAATATGGCTTTGGTTTATTTCAGCGGCGGAAACAACCTGTTTGCTGTGGATGATTCAGAAGCATTCGGCGGGTCTGATGATGTGTTCAGTATCGTAGAAAACGAAAAACTCTCGATTGACGGACGCAGTGCATTTGTCGACACCGATGCAGTCACGGTCGAAACCAGGCACTTTTCAGCCGGTAGCTATACTTTCTCGTTAAACATGAAGACAGGTGTTTTTGCCAATGGTCAGGCCGTTTACCTCAAAGACAAACACACCGGAATAATTACCAACCTGAATGAAGGCAACTACACCTTCAGCGCTGACGCAGGCGAATCCACGGGCCGGTTTGAAATCATCTATAAACCGACGACTATCCTGGCAGTGGATTTCGATACCAAAGATGAACTCACCGTGTACCGTGATGGAAACCGGTTTGTGGTGAAGGCACAGTCGAAAAAGATAACCCAGCTCGAACTGTTTGATACGGCCGGACGCTTAATCTACAGGGCACAGCCGAATGCATTGGAAGCCTTCATCAGTGCTGAAGATCTGCGAAATGGCATGTACATCACCCGGATCGACCAAAGCGGACTGATTACGGCGAAGAAAATCGTCAGGTAATTCGGTACTCTTTCCTACAGCAATCCCGAACTTTAAACAGTTTGGGATTTTTTATTGCCCGTATGACGATACCCCCATATACGTCGCGCTCCTCCAATATCAGAAATTCAGCTGCGTCTTCGGGAGTGGGAGAGAGTGGAAATATTCTATTACCAAAAGATGTTTTTAGTGAATATTTATCCGTTTTTCCGGTAGAATCCGTAAGAATTATAAATTTTTGTTTTCACTTTATGAAATTGTTACATATGTAACGCATATGGAGTCTATATTATGTTAATACTGTTATTAAATTAGTAAAATTCAGTTGTTTACGAATTAATTATTAGTAATTATGTATTTATTAGATAAAAATTACTAGATTTGCGCGTTGAAATACGCAGCCGGCAGCACCTATGGGGGTAGATGATACCGGGGATACTGTTCTATTTCATACTAAATTAACAGGCGGCGGTAACGCGTCCTGTGCAGAAGATTAAAAGTTTTCTGTTTTGTAAATAAACACAACATGATGAAAAAAAATTACTTCCTGATGGACAGGCGTTCTGCCGTATTCCATGGTTTGCCGGCTAGGCATCCCGATCTGTCTTCCATTAATAATAGCCAGTCTACAGTTGCTATCCAACATCACAGCGTTGGAGCACCGCGTGTATGCCCTACTTTTTAAGTTACGGCAGCTATTTTATTTGGTAAATCCTCATGATGCGCGGATGCCCTGTTAGCTAGCTGCGCAGCCAGAACACCCTGGTATTACCACCACCTTTGGAAACACAAACACACATGATAAAAAAAATTACTTTCTATAGAAAAAGCTGGATATTGATGCTGATGTTTTTGTCTTTAACATTTGCTGATGCAGCTACTTATTATTCTCGACAAAGCGGGAATTGGAATGCTAATACCACCTGGTCAACTTCGAGTAATGGTGCGGCACTGGGTGTTAATGTTGTACTTTTGGCGACAGATTCTTTTGTCATTGAGGCTGGAAATGTTGTGACAGTCACGGCTACTACCTCGTGCGCCTCGGTGGGATTTTCGGGTACTAACGCTACATTGACGGTAAATTCTATACTGACGGTTAATGGAGCTCTTACGGTATATTCTGGTTCGTCAAATGATTCTTCTGCACTGATAACAGGCTCAGGAATTTTAAATGTTACGAATATTTTCATAGGTACGGATGTCAATCTAACCGCGACAAAAACAACAATATTAACTTCTCAGATAAATAAAATTAATGCTGGTCAAAACATCGAGATTTATAATAATAGTAATACATCATCTTTAATTCGACGATTTAATAACGCAAAATTTGAGTTAGGAAATGGTATAGTCGACATCAATGGACAAATTAAAACCATCAACGAACATGGCTCGAATAATTCTACGTTCACATTGGCCTCAGGTAATCAAAGTGGTACTCTTTTATTAGGAAATGCAAGTCCATTTGCATTTAGTTCTACGGGGGAAAATACTTTAAACCTTAATGGAACTACTAGTACGGTAAACTATGACGGCGCAGACCAGAATGTTTATGGCAGCACCTATAGAAATTTAATTACCTCAGGGAGCGGGATTAAATCATTAGCTGGCCCCATAACAGTGAATAAAGACCTGTATATCAGCAATGGCACTAAATTGATTGATTTTGAGTACCAAATTGTAGGGAACGATGCGGGAGGCATACTTACTGTCGAAGACAACGCAATGCTGGTTTTAGGGAAAGGTTTTGACTATCCCACTCCCGTTCCGCCTCTGGACTTAACTCATAATAGTAAAGTAACATATTTCCCCACACTGTATAAAAAAGCTAATATAAAATTAAATGAGGGAAGTATTGTCCAGTACATTGATTGGATTACAACCGGTCCTACCCAATTTATTTCTACGGAGCCAGATTATTATCACCTGGAATCACAATTTCCCGGAAAAAAAACTGTGCAAAGTGGTGTTTTAAATATTAATGGTAATTTTTCGACAGGCTCCCACGTGGACCTCAGTACTTATAGTCCAACCGTCAATCTAAAAGGTGATTTTTTTCCGGGGGCTACGCCAGCAACTGTATCAATGACTAACACAACCTTTAACATCGGAGGAAATTTTATTAATGATATCTCCAGTGGAGGAAGTCTCATACCGGGTACAGGAACTGTTGTTTTCAATGGTGCCGGTGCACAATCTATCAGTGGAACGGGTTTTGTCCCTACCGCGTTTTATAAACTGAACGTCAATAATACCGGCGGTGGTGTTTCCCTTGGTATCATTGGAACCAATGATGATGTTACCGTAACAAATACCCTAACATTGACCCGGGGGATTCTTACCACCTCCACCACCAATTTGTTAAATGTTACTAATACTGCAGTAGCAGCTATTACAGGAGGTTCTTCCGCATCGTTCATCAATGGCCCTGTTAAATGGACGACTGCTATAAATGCAGAGTATAGATTTCCGGTGGGTAAAGGCAGCACCCATTTGCCATTTGCTTTAAAAACAAACTCAACCTCTGCAACACCTTCGCAGGTGGAAGCTTTTACAGGCAGCACTGCAGGCTCTCCAAACTTTTTAATTCCGACAGTACCTAAAACCATAGGTAGTATCAGTACGACAGAGTATTGGTCGTTATCAGGCGGTACTTACACTGCCAGTACGATTTCCTTATCAAGGCCGTCTGCAATATCACCTTTTGATGTGATAGCAGGTAGCGGTACTGTCAACGGAACGTATGATGGATTAGGTGGGACAGTCGGCGACACAGGTATTACAAACTCCAGTGTGATAGGGAATTATAGATTTTTTACATTGGCGAGAAAAAATGGTATACGCATCGATAATATGTCGGCAACCTCTTTATGTGCGGGCTATCCCATTGAAGTACCTTTTAAGATTACTCATTCGTACATTGAGGAAAATGTTTTTAAAGCTCAGTTGTCCGATGCTTCGGGAAGTTTTGCAACTTCAACTGAGATCGGACAGAAAAAACTGACACTGACGGGAGTAACTGATGCACTATCCCGCAGCACTATTACTTCAGTGATCCCTGCGAATACACCCGCAGGGTCCAAATATCGAATACGCGTTGTCAGCAGTGTTCCTGCAGTTATGGGAGAAGATAATGGTGTAGACCTCACGGTTACAAGTACGCCGGCGCCCACAGGACCGCCATCTCAAATATTTTGTTCCAATCAAAATCCAACTGTAAGCAACCTGTCTGCTACCGGAACAGTAATAAAATGGTATGCGGCCGCAAGTGGCGGAAGTCCGTTGCCCACAACAACAGTATTGGTCAACGGAACGAAATATTATGCATCTCAAACACTGAACGGATGTGAAAGCGTGGGGCGTTTTGAGGTGACAGCGACTGTCCATTCCTTGCCTGCGGTTCCTGGTGTAATAACAGGATCGGCTAACCAATGTGCCGGCAATACCGGGCAGGTCTACAGTATTGCACCGGTTGCTAATGCAACAGGCTATACCTGGACTGTTCCTACGGGCTGGAGCATTACCGGTGGGTTGAATACCACTTCCATTACCGTGACTGTTGGCACCAACGCCGGGAATATTTCCGTGAATGCAGTTAACAGTTGCGGTACCGGATATGCAAGCGGTGAAGGAAGTGGTTATAAATATATTACCGTATCGCCGCCCACGGTAGCCGGAACAGTTACACCAGCCAATACTGTGGTTTGCGGTACTTCGAACAGCACGAATTTAAATCTGAGCGGAAACGTTGGCGCAATCGTACGATGGGAATCTTCTCTGGATAATTTTTCCGGAGGAACTATTACCGCTATTGCCAATACCGGGAGTCCGTTCACCGCGCAAAATGTAACTGTTGATAAGTATTACCGCGCGGTAATTCAGAGTGGAGGTTGTACTTTACTGTACAGCAATTCCGCTAAGATCACCCATCTTGATAATGTTGCAACTCCCGGTGCGATATCGGGCAGTGATACGCAATGTGCGGGAAGCACGCAAATATTTTCGGTGGATCCGGTTGCTAATGGCACCAGCTACACCTGGACTGTAAATACAGCCTCTGGGTGGTCGATACTGAGTGGACAGGGAACCAATTCTATCACGGTGAAGATTGGAACCAGCAGTGCGAACGTATCTGTAAATGCAACCAACAGCTGCAGTACAGGATACGGTCCTTATAAATGGGTTACAGTAACTCCTAATTTACCTGCAAGTGTCAGTATTTCCGCCAACTCGGGAACCACAATCTGTGCTGGAAGTCAGGTGACTTTTACGGCAACTCCAATTAATGGCGGAACAGCACCGAGCTTCCAATGGAAAGTGAACGGCAGCAACGTTGGTTCCAACAGTGCGACTTTTACTACCACGGCTTTAGCAAGTGGTGATAAAGTAACGGCAGTACTTACTTCAAATGCTGGCCCGTGTGCAACCGGTTCACCCGCCACTTCCAATGAGCTGGTCATGAGCGTTAATCCGAGGCTGACCGCCAGTGTAAGTATTGCAGCTAGTGCTAACAATATTTGTGCAGGAAGTACGGTTACTTTTACGGCAACACCAACGAATGGCGGTACCTCACCAACTTACCAATGGAGAAAAGGAGGCACAAACATTACAGGTGCTATCAATGCAACCTATACAACTACCTCGTTAGCCAATAATGATGCTATTACAGTAGTAATGACATCCAATGCGACGTCCTGTTTAGCCGGTTCACCCACTATCTCCAATGCAATTACCATGGTTGTTAATCCAAACTTGCCTGCAAGTGTACGTATTGGAGCGACAGCAACAACGATTTGTTCAGGTGCGAATGTGACTTTCACAGTGACTCCTACAAACGGTGGTTTAGCTCCATCTTATCAATGGAAAGTCAACGGAAATCCTGTTGGAGCGAACAGTGCTACTTTTGCATCATCTACATTAGTTAATGGTGATGAAGTAACGGTAACACTGACTTCAAATGCGACACCATGTTTGACGGGTTCACCCGTGACTTCCAATGCAATTACCATGGTTGTCAACCCAGCCAACACTGTTACTTTAAGTTCATTACCAAATACCGATAATCAGCAGATTTGTGCTGCTACAGCAATTTCTCCGATAACCTACGAAACGACGGGTGCAAACGGCATTGCAAACAATGGTGTTTCAACCGGAGTGAACGGTTTACCAGCGGGAGTAACCGCGCTGTGGAATAATAATAAGATTACCATCAGCGGAACCCCAACCGTAACTGGAACTTTTAATTACAGTATTCCCCTATCAGGAGGATGTGGGGATAAAAAGGCGACAGGAGTTATTAAAGTGGGATTAACTTCAGTTTATAGTGCAAGCGGATGGAGTAGTGAGGGGATTCCTCAAAATAACGGTCTGAGTGTCAGATTCTACAGTGATTACAATACCTCCGCAGGTTCGGTTTACGCGTGCGACTGTACTGTAAGTGCATCGAAAAAACTCACTATTGCTCCCAATACCTCACTAACTGTAGTGAATAACTTTACAAATAATGGAAGTGTTTTAGTTCAGTCGGAAGGAAATCTTGTACAGATTAATAACACGCCGTCACCTGCCAATTCTGGAAATATTATTTCGGAACGCGAGTTTAAAATTGGTGCAGATCGGGTGCAGTACAATTACCTCGGTACTCCCGTAGCGTTTGAAAGCGGTCAGTCCTTTAAAACGGTCTTTCCGGGAACCACAAACGGGACGGTACTGTATCACAACCAAACGACGAATACGTTTTCCACCTCGTCGGGTGCTAATGTTCCGGGTCGAGGTTCTGCGGTGAAAGAGCCCCCCGTAACAACTGTTTTAACCGACGGAAAAACGACAGCACAGTTTAAAGGGACCCCGCAAAACGGTGAGATCACATTGGCAGTGGCGAATAAAAATATTGACGTGACGACTTTTGGTTATAATCTGATGGGAAATCCGTATGCGTCTAATATTGATCTGCGGAAGTTATATGACATTAACGGTGGAAAGACCGACGGCGTGCAGGTTGAGTCACCTAACATCAGTCCGACATTCTATTTCTGGGATAACAATAAAAATACAATCTTCCAGCAGCAGGGCAGCAGTTATGGCGGACAATCCTACGCGATTTTCAATGTACTTACGGGTCCGGAGGGAACCGGAACGGCCGCAGGTTCGCTCAACAATGGAACAGTGGTTGGAGCTAAAAGACCGACCAAAATAGTAAAGGTTGGACAGGGTTTTATGACACGGTCGTTGCAAACTGCTTACAACTTCAAATTTGATAACAGTATAAGAACTGCGGAAGGTTCAGCAGTAGATTTTCTCGGCAAAACTGCAACGTCAATTCCTACAGACCGTTACTGGCTACAGATGACAGCCCCTTCAGGTATTACTTCAACAATAGCCATCGTGCATTATGGGGGGGGTAACGATGCTTTTGGTGCCGAAGACTCGCGCACGATGGGTGGATCCGATGCGCTCTTCAGTATGGTAGGCACAGAGAAATCTGCGATAAACGGACGTACTTCCTTCGGGGATACTGATAAAATCCCATTAGGCTCGTCGCATTTTGTAAGCGGGAACTACCGGATAAAAATCGACACCACCGAGGGCATCTTCGCCAACGGACAAAATATCTATCTTAAAGACAAGCAAACAGGAATAGTAACGAACCTCAGCGAGGGCGATTACACCTTCGCAGCAAACGCGGGTGAAAGTACAGGACGGTTTGAAATTATTTACAAACCCGAAGCCGTATTGGCAACCGACAGTGCTGTGAAGGAAGAGCTTCAGGTGTACCGGGACGGGACCAACTTTGTGGTGAAAGCGCAACGTACTAATATTGACGATGTAGAAGTATATGATCTAAGCGGCAGGCTTTTACAAAAGCTAAAGCCGAAAAGCACCACAGCGGTGATAGATTCCGGTCTTATGGTGAATGGTGTGTATGTGCTGAAAATTAATCATAATGACAAGATCACCGTTAAAAAGGTCATTAAGTAGTTTTTTTTAACATTAAGTACAAGTCTCAGATCTTTCGAAGATCTGAGACTTTTTTTTGAAAGCGCATTAAAAGTATGTTTGATGGCGCAAAGTTATAAACCCGGAGGTGTATTCGGAACAGAGTCGGCTGTCACAGGGCCGCTCATGGTGTACCGGGACCGCGACCTTTCTACCATAAAGTCTTCTTCAAAGAAGTTCACAAGTCTTGAACTCTTCGACAGCAGCGGCAGACTGGTTTACATGTAGAGCCGAAAGCAGTTGAAGCGCTTAGCGATTTATCAGCCTTTCCGTTGGGGTTTATATCATCAAAATAAAATCTGGGCGGTGAGATGATAACCCTGAAGGCTATGAAATAAATTCCGGTCTTTGCCATCGACGGCGTCGAATCTTCGGATACAGCACGATGCGACCATCTGTCCTTGACTGCATCAAATCGTTGATATCGCATCTTAGCGGTATTTTGCCATTCAGAACGTACCTCACGTAGTGAAGAATCTCGGGGAGTCAGCGGTTTTTTGCGATTCTAAGGAGAGATTTTACGCTTTATCCGATTCGCAGCTGAACTTCGTTCGCAGACATATCATCTGCGTTCTAATTGAAAGCGTTCGGAAGTAGTTCATTATAAACTTAAACAGCATCATGTTGTCATTGAATCTTTAATTACAGTCATAGCGCGTTGTCACCCAGAACGAAGCGTCAGGGAAGTGAAGAAACCTACTGAAGTATTTCTACGAGTCATCTCAGCGCATTTAGTCCGGTTTTACTGACTTCGAAAATGAGATTCTTCTTTTCATTCCTCCTCGGGGTTGAACTTCGGTCATGCTTACTGTCTGTGTTCAGAATGAAAGCTTTCCGAAGTTTGTTCTATTCTGAAACTATGCAGCGACCTTTGATATTGACTTCGTCCAATCTTCGATTTCGGAACATAGCGGCGTTTTTGTTATTCAGAACGTAGCGAAGCGCAGTGAATAAACGTAGCGAAGTAGTTCGACAAAGTCAATCCCAGCGGAGCGGTTCAGGAAAGTCATCCCTATAACAGCCCCTCAACCGCCTCGTGTCATCCGGCACTTATCTGCAATATCCCTACAGTATAAGTCCAATATAAGTCCAACGGATTATTAGAGAAACAATGCATTTATAATGTTTTTAAATTGCATCTGCCTCAGCCGTGCTACGTTTGTCATTCATGAGTCAGTGATATGGCCTTTGTACACGGCTTGCCCTTGCTGAGTGATTACAATATGAATAGATTAGTAATCTGTTGTGTATTAAAGGCAGGAAAGGAGAAAATTTCACCAGTGCCAAAATTTAGACCCTTAATAATCTCCTTCGGAAATCGTGTTCAAGGTATTGTGAAAAGTTCAATAGAACATGCAATAAACGTTGATATTCTATTGATTAGCACAAAATTACCAAAAATAATCTCATAAAGGTCAACGGTATAGAAAAAATCTATATTTTTACATCCTGTATTAAAAAGTAATACACCAACACAAAACACATTTGATGAATAGAAATTTACTGCCTTTGCGCGATGCACTTCGGTGTACGCTCATCTCTGCGCCTTCGAAAATTCAAATTTTTTCTGTTAAAGCCCCATACCGAACGGTTTTAAAATCGCTCCTCACTATATTTTTAATGCTTTGCTCCTTGGGAGTTTCGGGGCAGACAACAATATTTTCTGAAAATATAGGAACTCCTTCTGGAACAACGCTTATACCAGCATACTCGACGGGTACAGCACCTGCAACTTTTCAAAACAAAGGAACACTTTCCTATTCTGGAGATTCCGATGTTAGAACTTCAAGTCCAAGTTCCGCATATACTGGAGCTTCAGCAAATGGCAATGTTTTTATAACAAATGCATCAAACAGATATTTTACTATTTATGGTATCAATAGTAGTGGTTATACGGGTTTGAGCTTAAGTTTTGGTTTGTTAAAATCGACAGCAGTAACGACACCACTCACAAGTGTACAATTTATTGTAGAAGTTGCAACGGATTATAATTCAACTACTAATACTGGAACATTTACTGCTTTAAATTTTCCTACTATAACTACAGGTGCTACATGGTCTTTAATAACTCCAACAGGAACAATACCTGCATCTTCAACTTTGGCGATTAGATTTCGACAAAATCAAACAACCGCTCAAGTAAGGATTGATGATGTAAAATTAATTGGAACGGCTCCTACTGGAAAAACTTCAAACTGCTCTGTCTGCAGTTGGAATGATCCGAATGCCTGGTTGCCGGTTGGGGTTCCTACTGCAACCGATAATGTTACGATTCGAGCAACAGATATTATATACAGTAATAATGCAGCATTACTTCGAACTGCAGCCACCTACGTCAACGGAAGTTTCCAAATAGAAAACGGCTTTTCTATTGACAATGCCTCTACTAATTTCAACTACGGTCCGGCGGGCACTTTAATATTTAAAACTACTGGTCCATATGGCGTTAGCAGTAATGACGAATATTGGCCCTACACGAACGGTCCCGTTAATGTGCGGGTCCTACAGGGTGGCTTTACTCTGAATTCTGGTGTCACAAGAATTGTTACAGGAAATCTGGAAACAGCTGCGGGCATCAGTATGGCTGTTGGTGAAAATTTGACGATTAACGGAACTGCAACTATTAACACTGCGGGATTTTTTAGTTCAACACCCACGTTTGGACCCACGTCCACCTTGGAATATAAAAATCAAGGCGGTTACAATGTAGGGAACGAATGGACCGGGAATGCAACAGCTCCCGGTCTTGGCGTTCCGAAAAATGTGAATTTAGTTTCCGCTACCATCAATATTCCTAACTTTAGCCACGGCTTAGCCGGAAATTTAAATATAGATTCGAACAGTACGTTAAATCTTAATAGCAGTTCAGGCGATTTGTTCATTGCGGGGAACTGGACGAAAGCCGGGACTTTTAGCCCAAACAGCAGAGCCGTCTTTTTTAACGGAACTACCGCACAAACTATTACAGGGCCAACTACCTTTGATTATCTGACGATTAATAATACTGCGGGAGTTACGCTTGCCAGCAGCATAACCAATAACTATAGTTTAGATTTTATCAATGGGAAACTAACATTGGGTACCAACGATTTAACGATCGGGCCTGGCGGAACTATTGCCAACGCTGCTGCCGCAAAATATGTGGTGACAAACAGCACCGGTCAGCTGAAGCGCACGGTAGGTAACGGTTCTGTTTTATTTCCGGTGGGAAATGCAGCCTATAATCCGATTACCTTTAATAATTCCGGTACTTCCGATCTCTATGGCGTTAGAGTAGTGGATGCGGCGCCTGCGGGAGCCAATCCTGCAAAAACCGTGAACAGACAATGGGTCACCACGGAAGATGTTGCAGGCGGCAGCAATCTGTCTGTGATGGCGCAATATAATATTGCTGAAATAGGAAATGGTTTTGCTGCTGCGAATAATCCTTTTATCGGAATTTACAACGGAACTTCATACAGCCAACAGGTTGCGGCCAATGTTACCACCTCGGATCCGGCAACCGCGACTTCTACAACCAACCTTACACCGACGGATTTAACGACAGGAACAAAATATTTTGCCATTGGGAAAGACAATGGACTTGTTTCTGTACCTACTAAATTCGTGATCAGTAACATTACGCCTGCTTCACCAGTCGCAGGATCGGGTTTCAGTGCCACAGTTACTGCGCAGGATGCCTATAATTCAGCTTCCCTTATTTCTTCGGCATCGTCTTTTAATTTAACGACCAACGGTAATGCCGGTGCTATCGCAGGTACCACAAGCGGAACCATCGCAGCAGGAAACAATTCAGTGGTGGTAAGCGGAATTATTTTGCCCAATCCGGGAACAAGTGTAACACTTACAGCAACCAATTCTTCGGGATTAACTTTAGCAAGTGGGACAAGCGCACCATTCACGGTTTTGGGAGTGGCGACAAAACTGAAATTCGTCAGTGTTCCTGGCACGGGAACGGTGGGAAGTAATTTAGCTTCATTCAAAGTAGAAGCACAAAGAGCAGATAATTCTGTAGATACTAATTTTACTGGAAGTGTAACAATAACTAAAACAACCGGACCGGGGAACATACTTGGAACTTTAACAAAAACCGCGGTTGCGGGTGTCGCGACCTTCAATGATATTCAGTTTGATGCACCGGGAACGTACACGATTACGACCACTTCGGGAAGTTTAGCTTCTGATACGAGTGGAAATATTGTGATTGCACCGAATCCGGCAAATGCTTTTTTCAGAAGTAATGCGACTGTAGGAAACTGGAATGTTCCAGGAAATTGGGAAAGTTCAAATGACGGAATCACGTGGAATAATGCGACTCTTTTTCCTACCTCGGCCGCGAATACGGTTACCATTCGAAATGAAAATACGATTACCATTGCTTCCGATGTCACATTAGATCAGTTAATTATCGAAGATAAGGGAACGCTATCTGTGAACGTTAACAGTGGAAAATTAAATATTAATGACGGAGTAGGAATTGATATTGATATAAAATCCGGTGGTGTTTTACAGGTGTTTTCTACAGCTTCAGCTTCAAACATTAGCTACTCAGAAAAAATCAAATTTATCTCTTCTGCATCTATGAATGTCAGTGGTAAAATTGTGGTCGGTAATGGCAACAATTTTATGGGAGGTCGTTATGGAGAGTTTGGCTATGCAAGCGCTGCACAAATCATTTGGAATAACAGTGCAGTTTTAGAGTGGAATACAGGTGGTAGTTCTCCTGAAGTTAGTGGTAAGGTTTATTTCCCCGATGTGCCTTCTACAACAGTTCCAGTTTTTAGGATTACTAAAAGTAATGCAGGGTTTAATGGGGACAGCAATCTTATTGTAAATGGAATATTTCAACTAAGTGGAACTGATGTTACTTTTGCCCAAAACGGATTACGAACATTCAGAAATGGTATTGTATGCTTCGGTACGTGTAAAATGAGTATAAGTGGCGTTTCAGGCGCATGGCAAATCGGGGATGGTACAGAACCTGTGTCTGCCGAGTTGGGTGGATCAACCGGTAATTTAACATTAACCAATTCAAATGGGATTACTCTTTTAAATAAGAGCAGTACCACCTTGACAAGCACAATTAAGATGGGAATCTCCACGAAATTTACGGTGGAAACGGGTGCCGTATTAAATTTTGGTTTTGACAGTAGTGGTAACGCATTGAACTTAGAACGCGCAGGTGTAGCAAATTTGACAGCTTTCGAAGCGAAATCAGGAAGTACTTTAAAAATTACCTCACCAGCTGGTATTTCTAATGTTGCAGGTGACTATACAGGGAATGTTCAAGTTGGTTCTACGGCGGAAAATAGAATTTTTTCACCAGATGCAACTTTCCATTATATTGGGAAAGCCAATGCAGCTCAAGTTAGCCTAAATGGGGTTGATCAAATCTCCGGCAATGGGTTGCCAAGTGGTGCCTCAGACAAAAATATAATTATCGACTTGGACACAACGAATCCAGCTCAAGATAATGTATCTTTTAAAGCCATTGGTATTTATAAATTCACCAGTGCGGGTTTACTCAAAATAATAAAAGGAAAAGTTATTGATGAAATTGGTAATGGTTTTGCAGATGGCGCTTTTGCAGATGGTAATCTGACAATGACCGGTGGAAGATACAGGATATCGCGTGCTGGACTACAACCAAGTTTAGGAGGAATTTATGATCTTACAGGCGGTGTTATAGAATTGGCAACATCTAGTACTGGAATTCAAATCAGAACAGGTGCGTTATCTAATCTTAAAGAATATTATAAGATCGAAGCTTCGGGAATGAACATAGAACCAAGCGGAAAAAATCTACTGGTCAATCACACAACTACCGTTACCAACACAGGCATTCTCACCATTCCCGCGTCGCCCGACAATAGTTCTCCAAATGTGGTTACGTCTAAAAGAGGAGTGACGATCCTTGGAAATGGAATCCTTAGTCTGGAGAACAACGCCCAGCTCATGCAGGATGAAGATGCTGTGAACACCGGTAATATCACCGCCAGGCGCACTGCTACTATCCCCATAAGTACCTTTAACCAATATGCGTACTGGAGTTCACCTGTGAACTCGCAAAATTTCAGAGATATTTTTCCCGCTTATCCTACGACCGCTCTTTACTATAATGAGAGTAATGATAAATTTTATACTTCATCTGGGGTCTATATTGCAGGACGGGGATTGGCAGTAAGAAATCCGATTATTGCGACGGGTACCGCAACTAATTTAAGCGCCTTATTTACCGGCGTTCCTTTCGTGGGCAATCTGCCTTATAATTTGGCTTTTACCGACAGTTCTCACGGATATAATCTGGTTGGAAATCCGTATCCTTCCAATCTGGATTTGGATTTACTTTATTCAAATTCAACGGATATAGAATCTACCTTCCGGTTTTGGGATAATACCTCTAATGTGCAGCAGTCTCAACTTGGATCCGGATATCAGGGATATAGTTATGCAATATATAACGCCGCTTCAGGTACAGGACTTCCTTCGCCGGGAACGGGGGTCGGAGCAACCAATAATGTGGGGAAAGTGCCAAACAATATAGTAAAGGTCGGTCAAGGTTTTCTAACAAGAGCTAAAACCAATGTCGCAAAACTCAATTTTAAGAATGATCAACGTATTACCGCACAAACTAAAGCGCAGTTTTTTGGAAAAAACAGTGCCGACAGTATTCGCGATCGCTATTTAATAGAATTGGTAACTCCTGCGAATTTAGTAATTAGCAATGCCGTAGTTTATTTCGGAAACGGCAACAATGATCTTGCTGCCGACGATTCAAAACTGGTTTCCGGCATGTCCGATGCGCTGTTCACCAACGCAGGAGATGAAAAAGTAGTGATCAACGGCAGAAACACCTTCCAGGACAATGATGTGCTTGAAGTTGGAAACCGCTATTTCGCGGATGGAGTTTACCAGATCCGTCTGGGAACTACAGAAGGTACCTTTGCCAACGGACAGCATATTTACCTTAAGGATAAACAGACCGGAACAGTGACCGACCTGAGTGAGGGTAATTACACTTTCATGGCTAATGCGGGGGTAAGCACAGGCAGGTTCGAAATCATATACCGTCCCGAAACGGTTTTGGCAACAGACGGTAATAATGTAGAAAATCTCGTTGTGTACAGAGATGGAAATAATTTTGTTGTGAAAGCAACGGATGCCAAAATCGACGCGATCGACATCTATGACGCTGTAGGCAGACTCATACGCCGCCTAGAACCGCGAAGCACGACCGCTCTAATAGACGCCAGCACATTTGTCAACGGCTCATATATCCTTAAAATTGATCAGGGTAACCTGAGCACAGTGAAAAAAATCCTTAAATAAAAACGCAGGACTGTTATATTGAATTTAATATCTTTGCACAAAGTTTTGAGAATGAAGAGGTTTATCTATCTATTTATTATATTAATCGGAATAACAGGGTCGGCACAGCAAAGCGGCAACCGCTTCGAAGAGGCTGAACACAGTTCCGCTGTACCTTCTGGTGAAACCGTTAATGATATGGATGCGCAGGAGCCACCGCCCAGTACTATGGACAATGGTGGGGGTAATCCCGGTGATCCCACCCCCATCGACGATTATATTCCATTACTGGTCGCAGCCGCCATAGGGCTTATTGTTTTCAAAAAATATAAAAATCGTGCGATTAGTTAAGTTTCAACCTGTCGTTCACTCAATAATTGGAAGATAATCCAACTGCTAGGCTGTGCATAGTTAAATGAATTCCAAGTAGTTGCTAGTTGCGGTTTTTTATAGATAGCCGCTTTAAATTTTGCAATTACCCGCCAGTCAGCGAATATTTTTATCCTTTAATTTGTAAATTTGCGAACTTAAAATGATCTGCAGCTCAAGATAAGGCTGCCTGGATCGGAAAATAAATGTACACTGAGAGTATGCGTTTGCTAACAAATACTTTTATACACGCTATTGCGCAAGAAATCTTATAGTTCGTAATAAAATTAAATAGACAGCAAAAATGAAGAGCAGCAAAATCTGGCTTTCGTCACCACATATGGGTGGTAATGAATTAAAATACATCCATGACGCCTTCGACACCAATTGGATCGCTCCGCTGGGTCCTAATGTAAACGGTTTCGAACAGGATATTCAAAATTTTCTCGGCGAGGACGTATATGTTGCAGCTTTAAGTTCCGGGACTGCCGCAATTCACCTGTCGCTGGTTCTGCTTGATGTGAAACCCGGAGATTATGTAATATGCCAGTCACTCACTTTTTCTGCATCGGCCAACCCTATCGTATACGTAGGTGCTAAACCCATTTTTGTAGACAGTGAAAAAGATACCTGGAATTTATGTCCCAATGCCGTAGAAGATGCCATTAAATTTGGTATTTCAAAAGGTAAAAAACCGAAAGCGATTATCGCTGTATCTCTTTACGGCATGCCGTATAAAGCAGATGAACTGCAGGAAATTTCTTTACGCTATGGTGTACCGGTGATTGAGGACAGTGCTGAAGCACTCGGCAGTACGTACAAAGGCCGAAAAAGCGGAACTTTTGGTGACCTTGCGATTCTGAGTTTTAACGGTAATAAAATCATCACGACGTCGGGTGGTGGTGCCCTCGTGCTGAAAGATCAAGCTTTCAAGAAGAAAGCGGTGTTTCTTTCTACCCAGGCCAAGGATGACGCGCCTCATTACGAGCACACCAAAATTGGGTATAATTACCGCATGAGTAATGTCTGCGCCGGGATCGGACGCGGACAAATGGAAGTGCTTCCGCTTAGGGTTGAAAAAAGAAGAGAGCATCATGCGTTCTATAAAAATCTTTTCAAAGATCAGCCGCAGTATACTGTGCACAGTGAACCTAGTGAAGATTTTTATTCAAATCACTGGCTGAGTGTGATCACGGTGAAGAACGAGGGAGGCATTAACAACGATTGGCTGCGCAAGAAAGCACTTAAAGAAAATATTGAAACAAGACCCATCTGGAAGCCAATGCATATGCAGCCTGTATTTAAAAATGCAGAATACTTCGGTGGGACATTCGCGGAACAATGTTTCAGGACAGGTCTCTGTCTTCCGTCCGGCTCCAACCTTACAGATGAGGAAATGAATCGCATTTCAGATTTCTTTGCCGACGTTTTCAGTGTTTCCGTTGTTGGCTAAAGTGGGTGCAATTTTGTATTTTTGCAAAATAACTCTTCTTACACTATTAACGCAACCGGATATAACGGTAATTATTACATAAAGGCACATGGGTTTTCGAAAAACTTGGAAAAAGAAAATATACAGTGGAGACAACCTGATGAATCTGTCAGACGTGCGGTATCTCCCACGATGGGTGATTCTTACCATCGACATCCTGTTTGTTTCATGTGCCATCTTCTTTTCGTGCTACCTTATTGATAAACTGAGTTTCGGCGCGCAGCCGGTTTTTTATAACCGTCTGAACATGTACCTGCTGATCATGGGAATCAGTGTGTTCTTCATGTTTGTTTTCCGAACCTATTCGGGCATTATCCGCCATTCTACTTTTATTGACCTTTTTAAACTTTTTCTCGCATCTTTCTGTACCAGCATCGCCGTTGGATTTATAAGTTTTACGTACTTTTTTATTACGGGCGAGCGCATGATTTATATGTCGGTGCCATTCCTGACGATATTTTTTGCGACTTCATTTATGCTTCTTTTTATGCTGAGGCTATTTGTGAAGGAGTTTTTTCACCTTATACGTGAATTCCGCCGGAGTACGCTGCGTAAAAGAATTCTTGTTCTTGGCATTGATGAGCAGTCGGTTGCGATTGCACGCGCAGTTCTGGATAATCCGAATCTGCCGTATTACATTGTAGGATTTCTCACACAGCGTCATGATTACCGCCTTGCGAATCTTCTTGGTAAACCTATCTACAGCCGCGAGAAACTGGAGAAACATACCAAAGACGAGTTGCTGATCGACGGGGTGTTGCTCGTTAAAGAGATGATGACCAAAGAGGAAATGAATTCGTGGGTGAACCTTTTCCTTGAAAAAGATCTTAAAATCTTAAAAGCACCCTCCGTACAGAAACTGCGCAGCACTGATCTTGAAGGTTCGATCCGTTCGCTCCAGATTGAAGATCTTCTCAACCGGAAGCCAATCCATATCGAAAACGAAGACCTGAAAAGCCGCCATTTCGGTAAAACGGTACTCATTACAGGTGGTGCAGGTTCTATCGGCAGTGAAATAGTGCGTCAGGTAGCGCAATTAGAACCTAATCTAATTGTGATATTGGATCAGGCAGAAACACCGCTGTACGAACTGGAGATCGATATGCGGAACAAATTTCCAATGATTCAGTTCAAATTTGTACTTGCTGATATCTCTAACCGTCACCGCCTCGAACCGCTGTTCCAGAAATACAAATTCTCAATGGTGTATCACGCTGCGGCGTACAAGCATGTACCACTGATTGAAGAAAATCCGCATGAGGCCATTCTTGTGAATATTTTAGGAAGTAAAAATCTTTCGACTTTGGCGAGCCAATATCAGGTGAACCGCTTTGTGATGATTTCTACCGATAAAGCCGTGAAGCCAACGAATGTGATGGGCGCCTCGAAAAGGGCTGCCGAACTTTTTGTACAGGCTCTGCAAAACACGCCGAATAACAAGACGAAATTCATCACGACACGTTTCGGAAATGTTTTAGGTTCAAATGGTTCTGTTATTCCCCACTTTAAGAAACAAATTGAAGCTGGCGGTCCCGTGACCATTACACATCCTGATATCGTGCGCTATTTCATGACCATCCCCGAAGCGTGCGACCTTGTTCTGCAGGCCGGTACGATGGGGCAGGGCGGCGAAATTTTCGTGTTCGACATGGGCGAACCTGTAAAGATCCTGGATCTGGCTACACGCATGATCAAACTCTCGGGTTTTGAGCCGCATATCGACATCAAGATTATTTACACAGGCCTGAGGCCGGGTGAAAAACTCTATGAAGAACTTCTGAGCGACGATGCCACGACCCTGCCTACGCACAACGAAAAAATTCTTATTTCGAAGGATTCCGATATGGAATTCACCGATATAGAGCATCTTACCGATCACATCATCGAAGCTGCAGTTCGCCATGAAAAGGTAGAGGTAGTGCAGATTCTGAAGGATATTGTGCCAGAATATAAGAGCAATAATTCGATCTACGAAGTTTTGGATAAGTAAGATAGAAGTGTATATTTGCAATATTCTATTTTTAAATGCTTAAAATGAACAGAAACTTATTTATTCTTCTCATATCCGCAATTTCTTTTTTGTCTTCGTGCAAACCTCAGGAAAAGACCAGTAAACTGAACTACATGCAGAGTGTAGAGGAATTGGCAACGCAGGCGGCTGCGAATAATGCACAGTCAACAATTCAAATTGCCGATCAGCTTATAATATTTGTTTCGGCAAAGAATATGGAGGTAGTTAGGCCTTTCAATCAGAATTATTACAATAATCAAACGCCTGGTTCAGTATCCACGGCTAATTCAGAAAAAACCTATTTAGTAGATTCTGAGGGCAACATCAGCTTTCCTGTTATCGGAAAAATAAATACTGTGGGTAAATCATTGGAGCAATTGCGCAACGAAATTACAACGGAGGTATCCGTATATGTAAAAGAACCTACGGTGGCCTTACGGCTGGCAAATTTTAAAGTAACTGTATTAGGTGAAGTAAACCGGCCCGGACAGTATACCATTCCGGAAGGACAGACTACGCTTCTTAACGCTCTGGGACTGGCCGGAGACCTCACCATTTACGGAGAGCGGGAAAATATCCTAATGGTTAGAAATACTAACGGCAGCCTTTCGAAAGAACGCCTCAACCTGATGGATGCAGATTTTATCAATTCGCCTTTTTTCCAGTTGAAACAAGGGGATGTAATCTACGTTTCAGCAAATGAAACGAAAGAAAAACTTTCGCGTCAGGATCCGAATACCGGGATTTATATTGCGGTCGCGGGCACCATTATTGGGTTAGCCGGGATCTTCATTACTATCTTCAAAAATTAATTGCACACATCAATGAGTGACGTTTCAAATGCAGAGGTGAAAGCTTCTGAAGATATCAGCCTTAATGAAATTATCAAGCCATACATAAGAAAGTGGTGGTGGTTTATCCTTTCTGTATCGGCATGTGTCGCGCTTGCTGTTTTCTATATCAAGACAGCGACACCGGTCTTCAATGTGAAATCTACTGCATTGATTAAAGATACTAAGAAGACACCGGCCGCCGATATGGGCATGCTTTCCGAACTAGGAGGGTTTGGAAGTATGGGCACCAATAGTATCGAAAACGAGATCGAGGTACTTAAATCAAAAAAGCTCATGCACGATGTGGTGACTGAATTGCGATTACAGACTTCGCTTATTAGTAAGGACGGACTTAAGGAGAAGGAGCTTTACGGAAAGACCGCTCCCGTAATAGTGCAGATAATTAATGAAAAACTATACGACGAACGTATAGACGAACCTCTTGTACTGACCATCAAGGGTGATCGGATTGAAGTTGCTTCGGAAGAGCTTCCGAAAACGATCATAACGACGTACAAGAAAACGATTAGCCTGCCTTATGCTAATATTATGATTCTGAAGAATCCTGCGTACGAGCCAGATAAAAAAGAAAAACTTGGGGAGCTTCATATTACCTACATGCCGACCACAGCGGCGGTCAATACGTACCAAAAGATGGTTCAAGTGGATCTCGTCAATATGGACGCAACTGTGCTGGAACTCTCTATCAATTATCCGAACAAAGATAAGGCTAGGAATATCATCAATAAACTCGTGCAAGCATATAACAACGATGCGATTAGTGATAAGAATGCAGAATCGAAGAAAACCAAAGATTTTATCGATGAAAGGGTTAGGATTATCGCAAGTGAACTTGGTGAAGTTGAAAGCCAGAAAGAGCAGTTTAAAGTTGCTAATAAAATAACAGATATTCCTACAGAGGCTTCACTTACTTTGGGAAGTTCAGCTTCAGCAAGAGCCCGCCTTCTCGAAACCGACACACAGCTCCAGCTGACCAATGATCTTATTTTCTATATGTCGAAATTGGGAAGCAATCAGACCCTACCTTCGAGTGTGGGACTGAGCAATCCTACAGCTTCTGCAAACATAAATTCATACAACCAACTCATCCTGGAGAGAAACAATCTACTTGAAAGTGCCACTCCCCAGAACCCTCTTGTTGCAGATTTGAATAAACAGATTTCGGTACTTCGGTCTTCAGTCCAGGATGGCCTTGTAAAGCACCGGATTGGGCTCGAGATGGCTAGAAGCCAAATAGCGGGAGAGCAAAACGTCATTAATTCTAAGATTACCAGAATTCCGGCTCAGGAAAAACTGTTCAGAAGTATTGAGAGACAACAGCAGATCAAGGAAAACCTCTACCTTCTGCTTTTACAGAAGAGAGAGGAGGCCGCCATTTCCTTAGCTATTACAGCACCAAAGGCAAGAATCATAGATGCCGCTTATCCATCTGAAAAGCCAGTTTCCCCAAAGAAAATTATAGTTTTGGGTGCCGCTCTTTTGCTGGGAATGCTACTGCCGTTTGGCTATATTTATTTAAGAGAACTATTTAATAATAAAATCCGGTCCAAGCACGATCTAGAAAAGCTCTCGCACGCACCGATTCTGGGTGAACTTCCAAGTGTTGCAAGCGGTCAGAGTGAGTTGGTCGAAGTAAACGACCTGTCACCGATGGCGGAAGCCTTCCGAATCATCATTACTAATATGAATTTCATGATTCCGAGAACTGAGAAAGGGAAGACCGTATTTGTATCTTCTTCCGTTAAAGGTGAAGGTAAAACGTTTGTATCAGTGAACCTTGCCTTGACCCTCGCCAGCGGTAAAAACAGGGTGCTTATCATCGGTTCCGATATTAGAAATCCGCAACTCCAGCGTTATAACCCGGCTCGGAAAGGCCTGATCGGACTTACCGAGTATTTGCACGATTCGCAGACTTCGCTTCAGGATATCATCCATGTATCAAGTTTTAATCCGCAGTGTGACGTTATTTACTCCGGAAGCATCCCACCAAATCCTACAGAATTACTCTCGAACGGGAGATATGAGCAGTTGATTGATGCGGTCAAACCGATGTACGATTATGTGATCCTTGATACAGCACCGTTAATGCTGGTGACGGACACTTTTCTGTTCGCTCATATGGCCGATGCTACGCTTTATGTTACACGCTCAGGCTACACAGAGAAGGGCTTAATTGATTTTGCGAATAAACAGATCGATGCCAAAAAAATTAAGAACGTTGCATTCGTACTGAATGACGTGAACAGGGATTATTTTGGGTATGGAAATAAATATGGATATGGGTATACTGTAGATAACAGAACCTTCTTTCAAAAGTTGAAAGAAAAATTTTAGTTTAACATATAGTGGACCGGTTATGACAGGTAAAGAAGGTTTTTATTTTTTTTGATCTTACTGATTTTCAGGACAGCATGTTTTTGAATTAATAAAAATTATATAACAAATTCTTATGTATCAGCCGATAATTATTAAACTTCCCAAAATAGTGGATCCCCGTGGGAACCTCTCTTTTTTTGAAAATCCCAAACAGCTTCCTTTTGAGATAGCAAGAACATATTGGATTTATGATGTGCCTGGGGGTGAAACCCGTGGCAGTCATGCTTTTAAAGAGCAGCAGGAGTTTATCGTTGCATTGTCTGGAAGTTTCGATATAGTTTTGCATGATGGGGAAAAAGAAGAAAAATTTTCTTTGAACAGATCATATTACGGCCTGTACATCCCTGAAATGTATTGGCGCAGACTGGAAAATTTTTCAACAAATGCTTTAGCCCTTATAGTTTCTGATAAGCAATATCATGGAGACGATTACATTAGGGATTTTGACGATTTCAAACAGTTAAAAAATGAGCAGTAAAACGGTATTTGACTGTTCAGTCATAGATCTCGGTAAAATTGATTTTGCCGAAGGAAATCTTACAGTGGTGGAAAACAATTCTTTTTTCCCTTTTGACGTTAAAAGAGTTTTTTACCTGTACGATATAGCTGGAGGAGAAAGCCGCGGAGCACATGCACACAAAGAGTGTCACCAGTTTCTTATTGCTGCAAGCGGCAGTTTCGAAGTTGAGTTGGACGATGGAATTTACAAAAGACAAGTGTTTTTAAACCGTCCCAATATTGGTTTGCATATACCACCGGGCGTGTGGGCTTCGGAAGTTAATTTTTCGTCCGGTGCCATATGTCTTGTGTTGGCCTCACACTCCTATAATGAACATGACTACATCCGAGACTATGAAACCTTTTTAAATTTTAGAAATGGTTAAAATTCACTCGTTGGCTGATGTTCAGTCAAAAAATATTGGTCAGGGAACTACCATATGGCAGTTCTGTGTTATTTTACGAGATGCAGTAATTGGTAATAATTGTAATATTAATTGTCAGGTATTGATAGAAAACGATGTTAGAATAGGTGATAATGTCACCATCAAACCCGGAGTCCAGATATGGGACGGCGTGACCCTCGAGGACAATGTTTTCATCGGTCCTAATGTGACCTTCACCAATGACATGGTGCCCAGATCGAAACAGTATCCTGAAACTTTTGCAAAGACTTTAGTAAAGAAGGGCGCTTCCATAGGAGCCAATGCAACTATTGTCGCGGGAAATACCATCGGTGAGTTCGCGATGATCGGTGCAGGCAGTGTCGTCACCAAGGATATCCCCGCCTATACAGTTTGGTTTGGCAATCCGGCAAAACAGAAAGGAACAATAAATGAAAAAGGAAGTATAATTTACCATGATTAAATTCTTAGACTTACAGAAAATTAATCTTGCCCATCAGGCAGAAATTGAAGAAAAATTATTGCAAACCTTCCGTTCCGGATGGTATCTTCTGGGTAACGAGGTAAAAGCATTTGAAGGACATCTTGCCGCATATATCGGTGCGGAACATGCCATCGGTGTGGCTAATGGGCTCGATGCGCTTCGTCTCATTTTACGCGCGTATATTGAAATGGGCGTAATGCAAAAAGGCGATGAAATAATTGTACCGGCAAACACCTATATTGCTTCTGTACTTGCAATTTCAGATAACGGACTTGTTCCTGTGCTGGTTGAACCCGATATTGATACCTATAATATTGATATTTCAAAAATTGAGGAAAAAATCACTTCCCGTACCAGAGGAGTAATGATTGTGCATCTGTACGGCAGAGTGGTCTTTTCAGAAGAGCTGAAAAGATTGGCACAGAAACATCGGCTTAAAATTATAGAAGACAATGCTCAGGCCATCGGTGCAGAATGGGTAGGTGTTAAAACTGGAAATCTAGGCGATGCAGCCGGTTTCAGCTTCTATCCCGGAAAAAACTTGGGCGCACTAGGCGACGCGGGGGGAATTACCACGAATGATGAAGAGTTGGCAAAGACAATTCGGGCTCTGGCCAATTATGGTTCTAAACAAAAGTATATTAATATTTACCAAGGATTGAATTCACGTCTTGATGAAATGCAGGCTGCAGTTTTAGACGTGAAGCTTAAATATATTGAGGAAGAAAACCAAGTAAGAAAGGGCATAGCAGCAAGGTATATTTCCGGGATAGAAAACGCAAAAATTATTTTACCTGGCAATCCTTCTGATGCTGCTGAACACGTCTGGCATTTATTTGTGATCCGAACCTCGGAGCGGGAGAAGCTTCAGGCATACCTTACCGAAAATGGAGTGCAGACACTCATTCATTACCCGATTCCGCCCCATCAGCAGGAGGCGTACAGGGAATGGAATAACTTATCATTTCCGGTTACCGAGAAAGTGCATTCGGAAGTATTGAGTTTGCCAATTTCGCCTGTATTATCGGAAGAAGAAGTGGAAAGGATTGTGAGGATAATTAACCAATTTTAATGATCAATAAAATAAAAGGTGTAATTGCAAGTGACCTGATTAAAGTGTTTTCTTTTACAGGTCTTTCGACTTTTATAAAATTGATCACCAGCTACATTACTATAAAAGTGGTGGCGTCTGTCATTGGACCTAGCGGAATCGCGCTAATTGGTCAGTTGAACAATTTCACATCGATTTTTACCACTTTGGGTGCAGGTGGGATTAATAATGGAGTCGTAAAATATGTGGCAGAGTACAAAGATGATGAAACGGAACTCCAGAAGTTTCTGCGTAATGGCTTCAAAATCACTTTGTTGTTTTCTGTTTTTTTTGGGGGTGTTCTGGTTGTTTTAGCATCATTTTTCAGTCAGTTAATTTTGCTGGATCAGCAGTATTCCTACGTTTTTCTTTTCTTTGGCGTCAGTTTAATTTTAATGTCCTTCAATAATTATTTTCTTTCCATTTTAAATGGTTTCAAAGAGTTCAAGAAGTTTGTGGTCATCAACATCATTACAAGTATTGTTGGCCTTTTGTTTACGGTGACGCTGGTCTTTTTGTTTCAGCTGAAAGGCGCTTTGATCGCTACCGTAAGTTATCAAAGTGTGATTCTTTTCGTAACATTCTTCTTTTTAAGGGAAAGTCCATGGTTTGATTCCATAATGTTTTGGGGACGCCTGAACATGGATGTTGTAAAAAAGTACTTATCATACTCTTTGATGGCATTAGTTTCTGCTGCTTCCGTGCCGGTTTCTCAGCTGTTTGTTAGAGCGTATATTATTAAGAGCCACTCCGTAACGTCGGCGGGATATTGGGAAGGAATGAATAGGATTTCAGGTCTGTACTTGCTGTTTGTTACTACTTCTTTCAGTGTTTATTACTTACCTAAATTGTCGGAAATAAAGACCAACATTTTGCTCAGAAATGAAATCGTAAAGACGTACAAAGTTATTACGCCAATTATTGCAGGAAGTCTGATTTTAATATTTTTACTGAAAAATTTAGTCATTAATATCCTGTTCACAAAAGAGTTTTACCCCATGAAGGATTTTTTCTTTTGGCAGCTACTGGGGGATTTTTTTAAAATAATGAGTTGGATATTGGCGTTTGTAATGATTGCCAAGTCGATGATAAAATACTACATTATAACTGAAATTGTATTCTCCGCTCTTTTCGTGGGACTATCAATTCTCTTTATTAATTACCAAGGGGTTATTGGCGTGACGCAATCATATTGTCTGAATTATTTCATGTATTTTTTAATAATGCTATTCTTGTTTAGAAAATTATTAGCAAAAAGTTAATCTTTGATGAAGATACTGATACCCTTAGTGGGAACGTTTGGCAGATCCGGCGGCTTTCGCGTCTTATCGCACCTTGCCAATTATTGGATAAAGCAGGGTCATGAGGTTTGCTTTTTATCATATATAGTTGCAGAGGACCCTTATTTTCCGACTGATGCTGAAATTCTGTATTATGATAATAAAGGTGATGTTAGCAGTGCTAAAAATCTTTATCAACGCAGACCGATGTTTGGAATGTTCACTTTACGGTTTTCCTTGAGGAAAGCTATGGATAAGGTAGAAGCTGATATTATTTTGGCAAATCATTGCTTCTCTGCCCTGCCCGTAATGCAGTCCTCGAATAATGCCCGAAAATTTTATTATGTACAGGCTTATGAACCCGAATATTATTATAATAAAACTGTTAAAGATCTTATTTATAAGCGAATTAGCAAAAATTCCTATAAGTTAGGATTAGAGACTATTGTAAATGCGGAAATGTATCGAAACTATAAGGAAATTAAAACAGATAAAGTGGTATTTCCTGGTCTAGATCTAGGGGTTTTTAAACCGGACGTGGAGGAGAGGCACTTCGGTGAGAAAGTAGTACTTGGAACAATTGGTAGAGTGGAAGCGTATAAAGGAACTGCGTATATTATTAAAGCCTTTAAGCAACTCCGTGCTGAATGGGGAGACAAGATTGAACTTCATGTAGCATTTGGGGATCATGCTTTGGCTGATGTTGAAGGAATAAAAGTGATTTATCCGGAAAACGACGCAGAATTGGCGAAATATTACAGATCAATTACAATGTACATTTGTGCAGGAACGGTGCAATTGGAAGCTATACATTATCCTGTAATAGAATCCATGGGCTGCAAAATTCCGATTATTACCACCGGATATTATCCGGCGAGTGATGAGAATGCTTGGATTATCCCACCTAAAGATTCCGCAGCGATTAGAAATACAGTTGTCAAGGTGCTTAATAGCGAAGTTATTGCGAAAGTAAAATGCGAAAGTGCATATCTCAATGTGAAAGAGTTTTCGTGGGACGCTGTCGGAGATAAAATGTTAAATTACTTTAGGGAGCGTGATTAATTTTTCGCTCTCAAATTCCTCATAAAAAGTATGTCGTATTATTTACTTTTCATTTTTGCAAGTTTCATCTCTCTTTTTGAAAATAGAAGGAAACTTCTATCTGTCGTGCTGATCGTTGTATTAGCGTTATTCGCAGGAAGTCGTTATTATATTGATAGTGATTACAGCTTATATTATAATTATTTTATTTATACTGAAAAATCTGCGGTGGATTTTATGAATCGACCTCTAGCACTAGAATGGTGCATGTACTTCTTTCCAAATCTATTCAGATTTTTTTTCGATCATAGACAGTCGGTGGCTTTTGCATCCTTTATGCTCTTTTCTTTCTTAGGTGTAGGTTTCAAAATTGCAGCTATTCAAAAATATTCGGGGTTCTTTTTCCTGTCTGTAATCCTCTATGTAAGCAATCTCTTTTTTATAATGGAGATGACCACTATTAGGGCGGGTGTGGCGGCTGGTATTTTTCTTTTTGGATTACAATATCTAGAAAAACGTCAACATTGGAAATTTTTGATTACTTTGCTCTGCTGTCTGTTCTTTCATTCGTCCGGCATTGTTTATGTTCTGGTCTGGGCTCTAATAACTGCTAGAACAAAGCTAAAATACTACTATATAATTCTAGCGGCGTCAGTAGGAATCATGATTCTGAAAGTGAATATCTTATCACTGCTTTTGTTGGATCGCGTTTTCCCCCGAGTGAAGATCTATTTTGAAATTATGCAGTGGCAGAAAGAAAAGAGTGTGAATATTTTTAATTTCAGGGTTCTTTTTGCACTCGTAATAATCGTTTCATTTATGGGTTTTTATAGAAAGCTAAAAAATAAGCCCTACTTTGATCTTTTGTTCAAAACACACCTTTTATCTGTCTCATTATTTTTTGCGTTCAGTAACTTATCACAGGTATTCTCACTCAGGACGTTTGATATGTTTTCTGTAGTGCAGATCTTGCTTTATCCTATGTTTATATATATATTTAGTCCTGCTCTAAAAATCTGGGGATGGGTAATAATTATTTTATTTTCGATGCTTCAAATCTACTATTTTGTAGAAGTATCAGAAATTTTTAAAGTTTATAGGTCATGGTTGTAGGTGAAAAAATCGACATTTTATTTGGGATTGTAACTTACGGCCAGAATTTTTGGAATTCAACATCATTTAAATCTCTGTACAACTCTTATCAATCGCATAACACCGAAAAACCCCTCATCCTATTTGTTTTTGATAATACGGATAAGGGGCATTGGGACATAGAAAGTTATTCCGAAGAGTATCCTGACTGTATAGTGGAATATCATCACGATCCAGCCAATCCCGGTATTTCCTATGCCTACAATTTTATTGCGAATTTTGCGAAAAGAAAAAACATCCCTTTTGTGGCCTTTCTAGATCAAGATACTTCGCTTCCTCAGGAATTTTATAAGATATACCTTCAAACGATTACTGATGATTCTTCTTTACGAATCGCGGCTCCAAAAGTTTATACTCGAAAAGGCCTAATGTCTCCTTCTAAGATATGCCACTATAGATCGTTTTTTATTAATCAGATCGACAATGCATCTATTCCTTTGAAAAATATTACATGCATCAATTCTGGACTGCTGATAAATACCATTTTCTACTTTCAATGTGAGGGGTACAATAAAAAACTCAGGTTGGACTTTTGTGATCATGATTTTATGGAAAGGGTAGCGATGAATACCGACCAGCTCCCTATCATTCCTATTGCTTTAAATCAGGACTTTTCTGCGGAGACAAATTCCACGCAAAATGCGCTACACCGATACCGTCTTTTTTTACAGGATATGAAGGTGTTCCGTCGCAATAAAAACAAAGCACTTTTCTTCGTAATGGTCGATTTCCCTCATGTTATTAAGCAATCACTTAGACACAAAACTTGTGGCTTTCTTAGAATGAGATTTAACTTTTAGAAAGACACTGCCTTTTTTAACTTACTATTTTTTCAGAAACTCCTGTAGATCAATATGCTTGAACGTGCCAAAGTATTGATTGTTTTTGATGTTCAACTTTGAAAGAATTTCACTTCTGCTGATGGTAGAAGTCACCAGGGGCAAAGCCCGACCGTATTTCGATGAGTAAAACACATTATCTGTAATTGTTCCGATTCCCAAAGGATCATTTATAGTAATGGCATGCGCGGCAAAATTTTTAAAAGTTGAATTTTTAAAATTGATATTTGTGGTTTTACCGTAAAACACAACTCCATAGATATTGCTCACATTATCAAATAGACACTGATCGAAGGTGATGCCATTTGCTCCACCGTCGGTAACTGTATTTAATCCAGCATTATGAATATCATAAAACTGCACATTAGAAAAGAGTATGCCAAATCCGCTTCTGATGTCGGCAATTGCTTCGGCGTTTCTCACCTTGGAATTGAGAATGCGAATAACATTCTCACTAGTTTTATACTCCATAAATTTTTCATGTCCCACGATACAAAATGCTGCGCGGACGTTTTGGAAATTGCAATTTTCAACGATGAAGTTTTTGTTGGAATATTTGTTTAGAGAGCTGGACTTTCCCGTATGGATTGTTACCGCGCCCAATCCTCCAATATTTTCAAATGAACAGTTTCTGATTATTCCATTCCGTGATACTTGAGTTTCGGAATTCGGCTCAATATCTATTGCACCGGGCATATCCCCTCTCGTAATGTTTTTGAAACTGCAGTTTTCTATGAGGAAACCGTCGGAATAGTAAATTGAGATTCCCTGTCTGTTATCCTTATTTACGCCGTCAAATTTACAATTATAGATGGTAATGTTCTTATTGTATGCATTTCTGTTAAAACGATAATCGGTTCCGGCATTGATCGCCACCCCGTCACCTAAAAAACCGGTGAAACTGCAGTTATCTACGCTGAAATTGCTGACACCATGAGCGGATATCTGATGCATAAGTTCGTCAAATCCCACTTTCTGCACGTCTGTTTCGAATTTCACACCGCTTATTTTGATGTTTTTTATGCTTTCAGAATCATCCTGCTGGTGAGAAACCATCGCATCAAACACGAAGCACCCGTCCGCCGAAAGCCTTTCGGCGAAGGTCTGATATAGGCCGTTATGCGCACTGATTCTTTTGGCCGGCAGAATTTGGCGGATAGTGGAACTGAATCCTCTGATCGTGATATTGCTATACTTTTTCCCGAAAAATTTCAGATGCGATATGTAGTATATGCCATTTGGTATTTCCATCGTCCCTCCACCCTCTGATGCCAGTTGATCAACACATTTTTGAAAGGCGCTGGTGTCGTCGATTTTATCTTTGCCGTTGGCGCCAAAGTTTACAACGTTTAGTGTGCGGGCACTGGGTAATAAACTTACCAGAAGTAGAGTGATTAAGAATATCTTTTGCATGTCTATTGAATTAAATTATTATATTTATGCACTCCAAAATACGATATTAATTGGACTAGGACGAATGACGAAAAGTATTTGTATGGCTTCCTACAACGGAAGTCCTTTTATTGCCAAACAGATTGCCTCAATTCTTCCGCAGTTGCATGATGGCGATGAACTGATTGTTGTAGACGACTGCTCTAAAGATGATACGCTGCAGATAGTCAGGTCCTTTGATGATCCTAGAATCAAACTGCATTCCAACAGCGCGAACCAGCGCCACGTGAAAACGTTTAGCAAGGCCATGTCGCTTGCTGCCAATGAGCTTATTTTTTTATGTGATCAGGATGATATCTGGGAAATGGACCGACTTGATATTTTTGAAGAGAAATTTCTGGAATTTCCCGAGGTGCAGCTTATCACAAGTAATTTTTATTGCATCGATGATAATGATCAACCGGTTGAGCATAAATTAAATAAAGTCTCAGCCTCTACAAGTTTTAATTATAAAAGTAATATTATAAGAATCTTAAAGGGTGATATAGGTTATTATGGCTGCGCAATGGCATTCAGAAAAGATCTTCTACCTGTAATTCTGCCGGTGCCTGATTACGTTGAAGCACATGATTTATGGATTGCAATGGCTGCGAATTTATTGCGCTCCAATCTTCATATTGAGGAGAAAACTTTAGCACATCGGATACATCACAGCAACACCAGTAATCTGAACAGAAGTCTGATTAAGAAGATAGATGCAAGAATTGGTTTTATAAAACAATACAGGGACCTTTCAAAAAGACAGAAATTTTTCCATTAACTTATGTGGACAGCTAGAACTTTCTTTGTTGAGAGAATGATATAATTTCCGTCGAAAAATGATTAGTATAGAAAAAAAATAGTATAAATTGCCGGGCGCAACCATTGTGAGGTGGGATGAGAAAAAGGCATTGCAAAAATAGTTAGTTTGAAAAAACATATTGATATAAACAAATTAGAAAAATGAAAAACGTAATAGTTTTAGGAGGTGGCGGCTTCATCGGCGGGCATCTTGCTAAAAGGCTTAAGAACGAAGGTAACCACGTGCGAATTTGCGATATTAAAAAACATGAGTATTTCGACCATAGCGACATTTGCCATGAATTTATTTTAGGTGATTTAACAGATCCGAAAGTGGTTGAGCTTGTAATTGAGGAAAATGTAGATGAAGTCTATCAGCTGGCAGCGGATATGGGCGGTGCGCTTTATATTTTTACGGGCGAAAATGACGCGAATGTAATGCATAATTCGGCAATGATTAACCTGAACGTAGCTAAAGAGTGCGTTACCAAAAAAGTAAAAAAAGTATTTTACTCTTCATCAGCATGTATGTATCCGGAGCATAATCAGCTGGATCCCGACAATCCCAACTGCGAAGAGTCTTCCGCATATCCCGCAAATCCTGATTCTGAATATGGTTGGGAAAAATTATTTTCAGAACGAGTTTTTTTGGCATTCAACAGAAATTATAAATTAGACGTCCGCATCGCCCGTTTTCACAATATCTTCGGACCACAGGGAACGTGGAAAGGCGGCAAAGAGAAATCTCCTGCGGCCATGTGCCGAAAGGCTTGTGAGACTGAAAATGGAAGTAAGATAGAAGTTTGGGGTAACGGTCTGCAGACCCGCTCTTTTTTATACGTCGATGAATGTGTGGAAGCGGTTATCAGGTTGATGAATTCGGATTTCACCGGTCCAGTAAATATCGGAAGCGAGGAAATGGTGACCATTAACCAGCTTGCGCAGATGGCGATTGAAATTTCAGGTAAGGATTTAACCATCAGTAATATCGAGGGGCAGGAATTTATTGATAAGTACGGGTTTAAATGTCCGTTAGGTGTTAAAGGAAGAAATTCAGACAATCAACTTTATCGCGAGAAGATTGGTTGGGAAGTCTCTCAACCACTAAGAGTGGGTATGGAGACCACATATTCTTGGATTAATGAGCAATCAAAACTCCAAAATAACTAGACGGGCTTCTTTCGTAAATTTATCCCAATTCATATGAAAATTTCTATCATAACAGTTTGCTATAATAGTGCTAAGACAATAGAAGAAACTCTAAAATCAGTTCAAAACCAGACTTATAAAAACATTGAATATATTGTGATTGATGGCGCATCGAAGGATGCAACCACTTCAATAATTGAAAAATACAAAGATATTATTACGTACTTTTCATCTGAACCGGATAAAGGTTTGTACGATGCAATGAATAAGGGGATCCAGCAAGCCACCGGAGATTACGTGGGTATTATTAATTCAGACGATGTTTTTTATGACAACAAAACCATCGAAAAAGTTGCTGATTATTTTGCTGAGCACCCCCATTTAGATGCAATTACAGGCAATATTGTGCAGCACAAAAACAACCGGATTATAAGAAAATATTCCTCGGCAAATTGGAGTCCGGAGAAATTAAAGAGAGGATTTATGCCTCCACATCCGGCTATTTTTATGAAAACATCTCTTTACCACAAGTTCGGTTTATATCGCTTAGACTATAAGATCAGCGCTGATTATGAGCTGATTATCAGATTCTTCTTAAAAGAAAAAATTTCTTATCAGTATTCCGGAATTACCACCACTTCGATGGCCGTTGGCGGTGCAAGTAGCTCAGGATATAAAAGTTATAAGGTAATCACTCGGGAAGTCAAAAAAGCTTTTAAACAGAATAACATCGGATATAGTCCGCTGAAAGTGCGTTTTCGGTTTTTATGGAAGATTTTTGGTTATATTAATGTAAATAAATGAGTACATAATTACGATATGACAAATGATACTTTTTTATATTGACATTTTCCTTAAATAAAAAGTAAATCGGTTTAGTGTACTCAGATCAGTAATCCTTGATCAATAATCGGTCAATCAATGAAAGTGCATCAGCTTTTTGTGGAACTTAAATGTTGCAGATGAACCATCTTTGAGATCTATTAATTTCTCTGTTCAAAAAGAATGAATATTATCATAACGGGTTCCACAGGCTTTGTTGGGACAAATCTTTCGCAGTATTTCGAAGACAATCACTACAAGGTGCACCGTCTCTCACTCCGTGGTGACTGGTCATCACTTCCTGATGCTCACGGCCTCATCCACCTCGCTGGAAGAGCACACGATACGGGCAGTACTTGTGAAGCGGAGGAATATTATCGAATCAACACCCATTTAACCGTCCGGCTTTTTGATGATTTTCTGAGTTCGGATATTCGTGATTTTTTCTATTTCTCTTCAGTAAAAGCAGCGGCCGATTCAGTCGAAGGTGAGTTGGACGAAGAATACACCCCCAATCCCAAAACGCCTTACGGCCAGTCGAAACTCATGGCCGAGGAGTATATTTTGTCGAAGCCGCTACCTGATAACAAAAGGGTGTATATCATTCGTCCCTGCATGATTCACGGTCCAGGAAACCAAGGTAACCTCAATTTACTTTATAAAGTGGTGGAAAAGGGTATTCCCTGGCCACTGGCAGCTTTCGAAAATAAGAGGTCCTTTTTAAGTATCGATAATCTAAATTTTCTTATCGATAGGATGATTCACACCGATATACCGTCGGGAATTTATAACTTTGCTGATGATGGGTACCTGTCAACAAACGATTTAGTACAAACGATTGGTAAAACGATTGGTAAAAAAGCTTTACTTTTGAAAATACCAACTTCGATGGTTTCGTTTGCGGCGACTATTGGTGATAAATTGGGGCTACCCTTGACCACCGAGCGTTTAAAGAAACTCACCGAAAACTATATTGTGTCTAACCGAAAAATTAAAGAGACGTTGGCTGTTTCAGATCTGCCCTATTCAATAGAAGAAAGCCTTGAAAAAACGATCAAAAGTTTTCAGAAATAAATGGAATATATTATTGTAACACTTTTACTTTTTATATTGATGCTTGCATATTTTAAGATTGCTCTTAAATATAAGATCATTGATAAACCAAACCATCGCAGTGCCCACTCTGAGGTCACCATACGGGGCGGTGGTGTGGTGTTTCCGGTTGCTTTCCTGCTTTTTCTTTTAACGATAGCCGGTGTTGGATTCCTTAGCCTGCCGGCATCTGATATTAATTTTGAAAATCATAACTTCCTTATGTTCGGCATCGGATTGCTGTTGATCTGCATCATCAGCTTTATAGACGATGTCACGGATCTTTCAAGTAAGATCCGGCTTGCGTTTCATGTTGTTGTCGTTACATTTCTGATGCTTTTTCTCGATATTCTGGCAATTCAGCCTATGTGGCTCATTCCGGTTCTTTATATCATCATCATCGGCATCCTTAACGCCTACAACTTTATGGATGGCATCAATGGAATTACCGGGCTTTATACGCTGGCGGTGTTGCTCTCTTTATGGTATATTAACACCTACATTATCGATTTTACGGCCGACGGTTTCATAATTTATCCATTGCTTGCGACAATAGTTTTCCTGTTTTTTAATTTCAGAACAAAAGCTAAGTGCTTCATGGGCGACATCGGAAGCATGGGGATCGCTTTTTGGGTTATTGCGCTGCTGGGCCTGCTTATTCTGAAAACCGGCGAGCTGAAGTGGATTTTATTTCTTTCTGTGTATGGGGTGGAAGTGATCGCTACACTACTTGAAAGATTAAAACTTAAAGAAAATATATTCGAGGCGCACCGCCGCCATCTTTATCAGCTTTTTGCAAATGATCTGAAGATTTCACATTTAACAGTGAGTGCAGTATATGCCGTTTGCCAGTTGTTGATCAATGCCTTCGTAATTTTCTCAGATCTGCCGGATGCAGTGATTTTCCCAGTGGTGCTGATGCCGTTGGTCATTTTGTATTTTTATACAAAATATGCCGTAAAAAAGGCAATCCCGAAGGCCGCGAAGAAGTAAAGGTAAATTCAGCCCGATAGTTTCGCAGTTTATTTTGAAGTTCAATAAATTTTGTGATATATTTATTCACGGAATATCGCCTGTTGCTAATGTTACAAACACTAAAAATAGCCATCCTCGGCTACGGACATATCGGAAAAAAACACGCAGACATGGTCGCTCAGAGCGAAGACTGTGAGCTTGTTGCACTTATCGATCCGAAATTTATAACTGATGATTATGCTGGGCTGAAAACGCCACCTTATTTCCTTTCCTTGCAGGAATTTTTGGACAGTGGTATCAAGGCAGATATCGTTGCCGTCTGCACGCCAAACGGTTTGCACTATGAGCAGGCGACGCTTCTTGTGATGCACGGAATTCATGTAATTATAGAAAAACCCATTTCACTAAAGTCGGAAGAAGCTGAATTGTTGGAAAAACTTGCTTCTGAGAAACAGGTCAATATATTTCCTGTAATGCAGAACCGGTTTTCGCCGCCCGCTGTATGGCTGAAGAACCTCATAGATGCCAACGCTTTAGGGAAAATCTATATGGTTCAGATTTCATGCTTCTGGAACCGGAATGAGCATTATTACGAAAAAGGTTCGTGGCGCGGAACAAAAAATTTAGATGGTGGCACGCTGTACACACAGTTTTCGCACTATCTCGACATTATGTTTTGGCTTTTTGGCGACATTACCAACATAAAATCCAAATTCGCAGATTTTAACCATTCGCATTTAACTGAATTTGAGGACAGTGGCATAATCACCTTCGATCTTAAATCTGGCGGGATGGGAAGTTTTACATTTTCGACTTCAGTTTGGAATGAAAATCTCGAAAGTTCACTCACTATCATCGCCGAAAACGGATCTGTGAAGATTGGCGGACAATATATGAACAAGGTAGAGAAATGCATTATTAAAGATTATATTGAACCCGAACTTCCTGAAACAAGCAGCGCGAATGATTACGGAAGTTTTAAAGGGTCGGCCCAGAACCATCATCATCTTTACCAGAATGTAATCGACTTTTTAAATAACGGAAAGCAAATTCAGACGACCACCGACGACTGTGTGAAGGTGCTGAAGATGATAGAAGAAATTTATGCCTCAAACTAATAATTATGAATATTAAGAAAACTCCTCTGAAGGACTGTTACATAATTGAGCCCACCATCATCGGAGATGAGAGAGGTTATTTCTACGAAAAATTTAATGAAAAGAAATGGGAGGACCTCACCGGACTGAACGGGCATTTCGTACAGGACAATATTTCGAAATCAACCTACGGTGTTTTGCGTGGAATCCATTTGCAGAAGGGCGACCATGCCCAGGCCAAACTGGTGTCGTGTCTTGAAGGAAAAGTTTTCGATGTCGCTGTGGATCTGCGTGAGAGTTCGCCTACTTTCGGGCAATGGTTCGGCGTAGAACTTTCTCCCGAAAATAAGCTTCAGCTTTATGTTCCGCGAGGTTTCGGCCACGGTTTTTCGGTGTTGAGTGAAACGGCCGTTTTCAGTTATAAATGCGACAATTTCTACCATAAAGAATCCGAAGGAAGCGTAATCTGGAACGATAAGGATCTAAATATCGACTGGAAACTTCCTGAGAATGACATTCTTCTTTCAGAAAAAGACCGCCATTTGCCAACTTTTTCAGAGAGAAATTTTTAATAAGGTAATTACTCATCACCCAACAACCCAATTATTCCGTAACCCAATTACTCAATAACCAGCACCCACTCAAAATATGCACTCAATCCTCATCACCGGCGGCGCCGGATTTATCGGTTCGCACGTCGTTCGTGAATTCGTGAAGAATAACCCCGACAAAAAGGTCATCAATCTCGATGCATTAACCTACGCCGGAAATCTTGAAAATTTAAAAGATATCGAAAACGAACCCAATTACGTTTTCGAAAAAGCAGATATCACTAATGTAGACGAGCTCAGGAAGGTTTTCGAAAAACATAGACCCGATGCTGTACTTCATCTTGCAGCCGAAAGCCATGTGGACCGAAGCATAACTGATCCAAATGCATTTATCAATACAAATGTAAACGGTACGGCTAATTTGCTGAATCTATGCCGTGAATTCTGGACTTTAAACCCCGATCATCAGCACGGCAGCTTCCCTGATGAAACCCGAAATAATCTTTTTTACCACGTTTCTACAGATGAGGTTTACGGAAGTTTGGGCGAAACAGGTTTCTTTTTAGAAACTACCGCTTACGATCCACAATCGCCGTATTCAGCGAGTAAAGCGGCATCCGACCATTTGGTACGCGCTTATGGAAACACGTACGGAATGCCATTTATCGTCTCGAACTGTTCAAATAATTACGGACCGAACCATTTCCCTGAGAAATTAATTCCACTCTGCATCTCAAATATTCTTAACGGAAAACCGCTTCCTATTTACGGTGACGGAAAATATACGCGCGACTGGCTTTTTGTGATCGATCATGCGAAAGCTATCCATCAGATATTCTTTGAGGCAAAAACGGGTGAAACATACAATATTGGCGGTTTCAACGAATGGCAGAATATTGATTTGGTGAAAGAACTTATTAAGCAGATGGATGAAAAACTCGGCAACCCTGCCGGTCATTCAGAGAAACTGATCACATACGTTAAAGACAGACCCGGACATGATAAACGCTATGCAATTGATGCTACCAAACTCAATAAAGAATTGGGCTGGTATCCTTCCGTAACTTTTGAGCAGGGTCTTGCCAAAACAATAGACTGGTTTCTTGAAAACAAAGAATGGCTGGACCACGTGACGAGCGGCGATTATCAGAAATATTACGATAAACAATACAGTTAAGATGAAAGGAATTATCCTCGCCGGCGGCTCCGGTACAAGACTTTATCCGTTAACCATCGCGGTAAGCAAACAGCTGATGCCGGTTTACGACAAACCGATGATCTATTATCCGCTCTCTACGCTGCTGTTGGCAGGTATAAAAGATATTCTGATCATCACGACACCCCACGATCAGCAAGGTTTTATTAAACTTTTGGGCGACGGTTCTGCGATCGGTTGTAAAATTCAATATAAAGTGCAGCCAAGTCCGGATGGATTGGCACAAGCCTTTATTTTGGGCGAAGAATTCATCGGCGACGATTCTGTAGCGCTGGTTTTAGGTGACAATATCTTTTACGGCGCTGGTTTGCCAAAATTATTGGCGTCAAAAACCAATGTGAAAGGCGGCTGCGTTTTCGCCTATCAGGTTTCAGATCCGGAAAGATATGGTGTAGTGGAATTTGATGACAATCTGAAGGCTATTTCAATCGAAGAAAAACCCGACGAGCCAAAGTCTAATTTTGCTGTTCCCGGATTGTATTTTTATGATAATTCCGTGGTTGAAATTGCTAAAAATCTGAAGCCTTCGCCGCGAGGTGAACTTGAGATTACTGATGTTAACAGGATTTATCTTGAAAAGGGCGAACTTGAAGTAGGCGTAATGTCTCGCGGAACTGCCTGGCTCGATACCGGCACTTTCGATTCGCTTCATGAGGCTTCGGAATTTGTAAAAGTTCTTGAAAAACGACAGGGTTTCAAGATTTCTTGCATCGAGGAAATTGCGTACTCCAAAGGTTTTATCAACCGTGAACAATTATTGCAAGCTGCTGCCAAATACGGCAAAAGCGGCTACGGCGATTATTTGAAAGCGCTCGTGTAAAAGCTTTCAACTTAATTATTTATGAGGACTTTAAGTAAAATCTTAAAGTCTTTTTTTTATTGCTAAATTTGCACCCACAAAATATTTCAGCTCCGACATTCAATTTCAATCATTTATGAGAACAAAATCAGTAGGAAAAAAACAGATCAACATCGTAACTTTAGGTTGCTCAAAAAACGTATACGATTCCGAAGTACTGATGGGCCAGCTACAGGCCAACGGCAAAAAAGTGGTACACGAAGACCGCGGCGACATCGTGGTGATCAATACCTGCGGATTTATCGATAATGCAAAGGAAGAATCAATCAATACCATCCTCGATTTTGTTGAAGCCAAAAACCGCGGTGAAGTTGAAAAGGTTTTTGTTACAGGCTGTCTTTCGGAACGTTACAAACCGGATCTGATTCGTGAAATTCCGGATGTGGACCAGTATTTTGGAACGAGAGACCTTCCGATTTTACTTAAGCAGTTAGGCGCAGATTATAAGCATGAACTTATTGGCGAACGGATGACCACTACGCCGAAGCATTTTGCGTACTTGAAGATTGCTGAAGGCTGCGACCGGCCATGTTCTTTCTGCGCAATACCTTTAATGCGCGGGAAAAACATTTCAACACCGATCGAAAATTTGGTGATCGAAGCCGAAAAACTCGCAAAGAAAGGGGTTAAGGAACTTATTTTAATTGCACAGGATCTTACCTATTACGGTCTTGATCTTTATAAAAAACGCGCGTTAGGAGATTTGCTTTTACGTCTCGTGAAAGTGGACGGTATCGAATGGATCCGTCTGCATTACGCATTCCCAACGGGTTTTCCGGAGGACGTTTTGGAAATCATTAAAAACGAACCCAAGGTTTGTAATTATATTGATATCCCACTGCAGCACATCAATTCAGATATTCTGAAAGCGATGAAGCGCGGAACCTCACACGAGAAAACAAATGCACTTCTTGATAAATTCCGCGAGAAAGTTCCGAATATGGCGATCAGAACAACCCTGATTGTAGGGTTTCCGGGCGAAACTGAAGAGCGTTTTCAGGAAATGAAAGAATGGGTGCGTACGCAGCGTTTCGACCGCCTGGGTTGCTTCACCTATTCGCATGAAGAAAATACCACCGCGTTTGTGCTTGAAGATAACGTACAGCAGGAGGTGAAAGAAGCGCGTGTTGAAGAAATTATGGAACTGCAGTCTCAGATTTCATGGGAGAAAAACCAGGAAAAGATCGGGAAAACCTTCCGCTGTATTTTCGACCGTAAAGAAGGCAACTATTTTGTAGGCCGAACGGAATTCGATTCTCCTGACGTTGACAATACCGTTCTGGTATCAGCCGAAAACACTTATCTGGCAATTGGTACATTTGAAAATATCAGAATAACTTCTGCTGAAGAATTCGATCTGTACGGTGAAGTGGTAACGAATAATGAATTTTTAGGATAAAAATTGCTTTTTCCCTAATCCAATTAACTAAAGACTTTCAGATTTTTCTGAAAGTCTTATTTTTTACTGTATACTGCTTGAAGTTAGTGTGTTAAGAAAAGATAGTATGCCAAAAATGGCTTTTTTTGTTAATTTTGTTAAGGTTTTAAGGCTATTTTTAACACAAATTAACAAATCCCGCGAGCTACCATGAATAGCGGAAACGCAAAGGTTCTTAACAAAATATTAACAATACCTTAACGGACTTTAACCTCTCAATAGTTGCAAAAGTGCTTTATAGAATAAATTTGCAGAGTCAAAACCAACAAAAAACAATTCAGCATGATGCAAAGAGCAACACTCCTAATCATAATGATGATTTCAACACTTGGTATTTATTCTTTTAACAAGTATAATGCCAGCGACTCCCGCACAAGTATGGCGTCTTATTATCACGACAAGTTTAATGGCAGGAAAACTGCAAGTGGAGAAATCTTCCACAATACAAAACTTACAGCAGCAAACCGCACCTTACCGTTTGGAACTAAACTAAAAGTAACAAACCTTCGCACAGGAAAAAGTGTAATAGTGAAAGTGAACGACCGCGGACCTTTCCATTCTTCCAGAGCACTGGATCTGTCTAAAGCAGCATTTGATGAGATAGGGAACGTCGCCCGCGGAACAATGCCGGTAGAATACGAAATTATAGACTAAAATTGTAAAAGAAAAAATAAGAAGCCGACCCAAAAGGGTCGGCTTCTGTATTTAACGATATAAAGCTCGTTATTTTGCTTTCAGATTAATCTCCGAAACTGCGAGTTTGGTCAGATCGGTATCGCAGGTTTTTTCTTCAGCTAAAGTGGCTTTTAAAAGATCCAGCGCCTCCTTTTCACCTAAAAGTTTAGCATACGTAGCGAGCGTACCATATGAAGCGATTTCATAATGCTCAACCTTTTGTGCAGCTGCAATAATTGCAGCATCACGCACCGGACCCGGTTCTGTTTCTTTCATAATATCGTCGGCCTCTTTTATAAGCCCGTCCATTGCGTCGCATTTTTCTGCTTTTGCTTTTTCGCCCAATGCTTTGAAGGCATCCTCAAGGCGGGTTGCCTGATTTTGGGTCTCTTCGAGGTGTTTGGTAAGTGCTTGCTGTAATTTTGGAGAAGTGGCGTTTTTAGCCATCTTAGGCAGTGCCTTCGCTAATGCTTTTTCAGCCCAGTATAAATCTTTTAATCCGTCTACCAGAAATTCTCTTAAACTCTCCGCCGCATCCGTTGCGGGTTTGATCTTGTCTGTTGCAGTCTTAGCCATGATGATTTTTTTAATGTTAATATTGTGGTGTGATTTGATTGATCGGAAACTTACAAATATGATACCATAGACTTGATCTGATAGTTAAATTCAGTGTCTAGGAATTGCTGAGCATAAATATAATATCATGATATTCAATGCGTTATTCTCCGGTTTCAGCGTGCGGTGCGTCAACGGGTTTGGACTGTGAAGACCCTTTTTGCCGCAGGAATATAGACAGAATGATAATGGCAAAAATGGAGAGGAACTCGCTTTGCCAGTTCTGAAACGATTCAAACCAAAGCCGCGAGCCGAGAAGATAGTCTTCTAGTTTTTCGGGAGCTTTGCCCTGAAGTAAATTTTCGGTGTTTTCATCTTTAAAGCTTCCATAAATATGGAGGACGAACGAGAGAACGAACAACAGAAACAGCACGTAAGTAAGCGAGTTTTTGTAAAGTTGAAGCCACAAACCGCCTTTTTTAACAGGCCACGGAGCATCTTCTCTGCCTGGCGAAGGTTCTCGGTCTACTTCATTGGTTTCGCCATCGCATTTTTTCGATTCTGAAGAACCTTTTTGGCGCAGAAAAATCGTGAACCAAACGAACAGTGCCATCTGCAGAAATTCGCTTTCCCAGTTTTCGAATGTTGCTTCAAAAAAATGCCCTGATTTCAGGTAGGACCACAGATTAACCTGATGTCCGCCCCATTCTGCGAGATCTTTGTTATGCTCCTGAATTCCGAAATAAATCTGTCCGCCAAACGTCACGAAGAACAGAGAAAGAAACACAATGGAGAGACCATTATGATAAAAGAATTTTTTCATCTGGATTTTATTTGTGAACGTTAACGGTTTATTCAGCGCTGTTTTCAGTCTACTAAATCAACTGATTTTCTCCATTCCATGACTTGCACCGTTCAGTTTAAGACTTTCTCGTTTATAGACTTCCTTGCGTAAATTGGTACTCGAAAAACGGTGATTGCGTTCATTATAAAATAGTTTAATATTCTTTCTCTCGCAGAAATCTCTGCCGGTAAACTCCTTGTCCTTATATTCAACACCAATAATCCTTACATCGATTGGGTAGAGTTTAAGAATATCCTCGAGGTCTTTTTCGGTGGTATAGGGCACAATCTCGTCAACATATTTGCAGCCTTTAAGCTGAATGTAACGTTCAACAACGGTTTGCGTCGGCTTGTTTTTTTCAGGCCTGTCGATAGTCGGATCGGTCTGAAGGCCCACAATAAGATAATCACACTGCTGTTTTGCCTCAGCCAGCATACGCACATGGCCTGCGTGAAGCAGATCGAAGCAGCTGAAGGTGATACCAATTATTTTTTTTGAAGTTTCCATTGTGTATTTTTTTAATATTTAAGAATAAGTGAATGAAGAAGCCAGCTGCTCCTGTTGGTTTTTAAGGGCAGCAATGTAACCGTTATCGGGAATGCGGTTGCCGGATAAATCCAGGTCGAAAAGCCCCGAATTATGATAGAGTGCAAGGTTATCCCAATCCGGACGGTCGGTCACCGGATAAAGGCAGATTCCATGAAAATCGACGCCATGTTCCTGCGCAGTGAGGCATTCCGCCGCAATTTCGTTGAGCCATTCACCGCGGCCCTCTCCGAAATGTCCGGTTTCCGAGAGAAATACAGGTTTTCGGTATCGTTCGTAGGCTGACCGAAGCAGTTCGTGCAGCGGTGTCCTGTCTGGTCCTGGCCAGCACAGGCTTTCGCCTTCGCCTTTCCACTGGCAATTCCAGTAATAATTAAAACCTAAGATTTCAAGATATTCGTCTTTACCTCCAAGTTCCGGACAGAGGCGTCCACCGATAATGTCCATGGCTTCGAACTGATATTCATTTTTCCGGATCAGATGTTCAGGTTCGTCACCATTGCAGTGAATTTTAACCAAAGGTTCCACCATTACAATCTTGCAATCGGGCAGAATTTCTTTTAACACCTCAATCCCCAGAATTGCGACTTTGCACAGATGATATTTAATGTCCCAACCGTTGTGTATCGCGTACGGCACTGTTCCGCGGTTCTCTCCGGAGTACCACGATAAAAAACTTATTTCGTTTACCGGAACCACCAACAGCTGCTCTGATGAATTCTGTTTATAAAATTCAGCAAATGCGCGGCAAAGCGATACAAATCTGTGCGCAAACTGTGGATGAGTTGGGAAGAGGCCATCCGGATATCCGAAATGAATTAAATCCCAGATAACCTGCATACCTTTTTTTTCGGCGGCCCGCATCCGTTGCAATACTTCAGAAAAGTCATATTCGAACGGTCTTTTTTCAACTTCGCTCCAGCAAATGCCTTCCCGAACCGTATAAATATCAAGGTCTGCAAGTAGTTGGAAATCTTCTTCGGCGCGCTGATCATGTTGAGTTTCTTTCAGCAGATTTACGCGCTCTCCATGGCGGTTTAGGTGATCTGCGCATTCGAAACCGCCCATGAAATAGCTTTTAAAAAGTGGCTCCTGTTGCATGATGTTTCAGATTTTGCGTTTCTAATGACGAAAATAAATCCAAAGCATTCTTAAAGGCCTGATCCATATTGAAATATTTGTAATTCGCAAGACGGCCCACGAAATAAACGTCTGTAAGTTTATCTGCTTCTTCTTTATATTTCTCGTAGATCAACTGGTTTTTTTCATTGGGAACAGGGTAGTAGGGCTCACCATCATCCACTGTATATTCCTTCACGATACTTGTTTTCGCTGATTTTTGGTTCCCGAAATGTTTGTATTCTACAATTCGCGTGAAATCCACTTCATTACCCGGATAGTTCACGACGCTAGTTTCCTGAAAATATTCCTGATCCAGATGCTCAGTCACGAAATTGATGGAGCGGTATTCAAGCTTGTCAAGTTCTTTTTTAAACTCAAAAAAGCGGTCGACTGGGCCTGTATAAAACAGTTTTTCGTATCCTGTGTACTGGTCTTTCACGTCGAAATAGTCGGTGTTCAGCAAGACGGTGATGTTTGGGTGATCAAGCATTTGCTCAAAAATCTTAGTATAACCACCTTTTGGCAAGGCCTGAAATTCATCCGAAAAATAGCGGTCATCATAATTGGTTCGCACCGGAATTCTTTCAAGTACTGATGCATGGAGTTCGGCCGGATATTTATCCCACTGCTTTACGGTGTAATGTTTAAACATTTTCTCATAAAGCACAGGTCCAACGCGGTTCAAAACTGCCTCTTCTCCGTTTTTCGCGGGCGAAAATTCTACACGGTTGTTATCTAACCATTGTTTCATTTCTTCCTCAGTGGAAATATTGGTGCCGAATAAAGTGTTTACAGTGGTGATGTTTACCGGTATTGGTACAGTTTTATCGTCCACGCGGGCAACAACGCGGTGTTCCCACGGATACCATTCGCCGAAGCGGTTCACATACTCCCATACATCCTTTTCATTGGTATGAAATAGGTGCGCGCCATATTTTGAGGTGAGGATTCCGTTTTCGTCGAGATAATCGAAACAGTTTCCTGCAATATGATCGCGTTTTTCAATGATAAGTACTTTTTTACCAATATTTGCATAGCGTTCCGCCAGCGTAGCACCGGAAATACCGGCACCGACGATTAGTATATCTATATCTGTCATGCAATTACTTTTTGTATGATTGAACTCATTTTTTCTGCGGTTGCATCCCATGATGTTTTCTCCAGAATCTCGGAATAAGCTGAGAGGTCTCTTGTCGGAGCTTTTTCAATTGCGTCTGCAAAATCATTTTCATCCGTAACCAGTGAAATGCAGTGGCTGTAATCACGAACTACATCTTTAATTCTGGTTGAGATAATTGGTTTGTAGGCCGACATATATTCAAGTGTTTTCGTCGGACTGATATATTTCGTTGAATCATTTAATGCGAACGGCATCATTGCGATGTCAAAGTAGTGAAGGTACGCCGGCAGCTCTTCATACGATTTCATTCCCAAATAATAAATGTTATCAGCCTTCGGAAGATCGTGCTCTTCGATTTTACAAAGTGGGCCAATCATCACAAATGAGGTCGAAGCACATTTTGCTGCGGTCTTTTTCAACAATTCAAGATCAATACGCTCATCAATAACGCCGTAATAACCAACAATGGGTTGCGGAATATCACGCAGATCGTACGGCTTTTCAATGGACTCGGCATTTTCATTAGCGAAGTGCGCTACATCTACCGAACTTGGGAAGCAGTACACGTTGTGATGTTTCTGTTTTTTAGATTCGTACAGCGATTTCCCGCCGGTATAAACAATGTCCGCTGCGGCCAGAAGCTGTTTTTCCTGATCAATAAGATGAGCGGAGGCGCCTTTAAATAAGGATAGTTCATCCATGCAGTCGTAAATAACACTGTCGAACTCAAGATGTTCGAGTACAGGGATAAACGCAGGTGAGTAAAACCAGCCTACCGGGAAGGTTTGTTTTTTCAGATGTTTTTTAAGGAAAGCCCCAATCTTTTCAATACTCTGAACCGGCGGCCTGAAAACGTGGATGTTAGCAGTAATTTCGCGGACTTCAAGCGGTGAATGTCCGTTAAGACGTGTAGGTGTTGGTTCCTCCACCACTAAAATTTTGTAATCTTTTGCAAGGCGGCTGATGATATGCTGCGGCCTTTGATAGACGAAATCCCAACGCAGATGACAGAATACAATCATGTCATAATCAGGATTACCGTGTGTTTTAAGCACTTGTGTTTCCATAATAAATTTTTTTTAATGTTAAGTAAGAGCCAGAAAGAAAAACGTACCGAAAGTAAACTACCAGCATTTTTTATGACTGCACAACTGCACCAAAAAAATTGAGAATTATGAAATTCGTGCAAAAAAAAGACAGAACTTTCGGAAGTCACCGTTTAAACACTTTGCGAACACAAAGTTTAATCTGGATTCCTGTCTTAAACGTATCAAACCTCATACCAAAAATACAGTATTCTCAGTCACAACCCTGAGGATTGCGATGTGATCATAGAATAGATGTTATGATTGCGTAGTTAGCAATTACGTATTAGGTTTATACACAGTGCACTAAAGCATTTTTAATGTTTGATTTCTACCAAAACTGGGCAGTGGTCGGAGTGGAAAACTTCTTTTAGAATCACAGCGCGTGAAAGTTTTTCTTTTAAGGAGTTGGAAACAAAATTATAATCAAGGCGCCAACCTTTGTTCCGTTCCCGCGAATTTTGGCGATAGCTCCACCATGTATAATAATCGGGCTGGTCATTAAAATACCTGAAACTGTCTATCAGTTCACATTCGTCGATAAATTTCGATAACCATTCACGTTCAATCGGAAGAAAACCTGAGGCGTTTTTTAAACCTTCGGGGTTATGGATATCAATCGGTTTATGGCAGATATTAAAGTCTCCGGAAATGATGAGGTTCGGAATGGTTTTTTTTAAATTTTTAATGTATTGAAGAAAATCATAGCAGAACTCCATTTTATAACCGAGCCTTTCAATGTTGGAAGCAGAGGGCACATAAACTGAAATCACCGAAAAATCATCAAAATCTGCCCTGATGATGCGCCCTTCGGAGTCGTAATGTTCGATGCCGCAACCGTATTCCACATAATTCGGTTTTATTTTAGAAGCAATTCCTACACCCGAATATCCTTTCTTCTGCGCGCTGTGCCAATAACTGTGGTAACCGATTTTCTCAAAACTTTCGATATCGATCTGGTCGTTTCCCGCTTTGCTTTCCTGTATACAGATGATGTCGGGATCGGCCACTTCAAGCCAGCCAACAAAGTTTTTGGTAAATGCTGCGCGAATTCCGTTCACGTTATAGGATATAATTTTCATTTGATGTAAGGGTTGAATAGGTTGGTATGGCTGAATTCTGTGCCGAAAATACAACAAAAAAGGCGGAAAAAATCGCTGATTTTTTCCGCCTCGCTGCCCAAATTAAATAAACTATGAAAAAAACTATTTGGGCTCTAAAATACTTATTGGGATGATCACTTCTTCAAGCGAAATACCGCCGTGCTGATACGTTTCTTTATAATAATTTACGAAATGGTTATAATTTTTCGGGTAGGCCAGAAAAATGTTATTCTTCGCGAAAATATACTTCGAACTTAAATTTCCTTTTGGCAAAAACAGTTTTTCAGGGTTTGAAATTGCCCACACGTCGCTGTTTTCGTACGTCAGGCTTCGGCCGGTTTTGTAGCGGATGTTGGTCGAGGTTTCGCGGTCTCCCACAACTTTGCTTGGTTTTTTAACGTAGATCGTTCCGTGATCGGTCGTAATCACCAGTTTATAGCCGTTTTCGGCAGCCTGCTTGATTATTTTAAGAAGCGACGAATTTTCAAACCAGTTGTACGTAAGTGATCTGAACGTTTTGTCATCTCTAATGAGTTGATTTACAATTACATTATCTGTCTTTGCATGCGATAAAATATCGATAAAGTTATAGACGATCACAAGAAGGTCGTTGCTTTTATGCTGATTGAAATCATCAAGCACCTTTCTTTCGAAATCGGCATTAAGGATTTTAAGGTATTTCATTGATTTGCCTGAAAGTCCTAACCTTTTCATCTGATCTTCAAGAAAATCCCGCTCATGCTCATTTTTATTGCCTTCTTCGTTGTCGTTAAACCAATAATTCGGGAATCTTTTTTCGATCTCCGACGGTAAAAGTCCGGCGAAGAACGAGTTACGCGCATATTGCGTAGCCGTCGGCAGGATGCTGAAGTAGTAATCTTCTGACGTTTTGTTATAAAATTTGGTAAAAAGCGGCTCGATGACTTTCCATTGGTCATACCGCAGATTATCGATCATCAGCAGCAAAACCTTTTCTTTTTCTACCTCCGTCTTTATCTTATCTTTAAAAAGCGTGTGGCTCATCATCGGCTTTTCGCCACCGTGCAGCCATTCTTCATAGTTGTTTTCAATGAATTTTGAGAACTGAATGTTGGCTTCTTCTTTTTGAGACTGCAGCAGATCAGAGAATTCATTATCCGAAACTTTGTCGAATTTAATTTCCCAATTGACAATCTTTTTATAGTACTCCGCCCAATCCTGATAGCTTCTCATGTACGAAAGCTCCATCGAGAGGTTTCGGAATTCCTGTTGATACTGCAGAATGGTTTTTTGCTCTACAAGAGTATCTTCCTGAAGGTTTTTCTTTAATGAAAGCAGCACCTGATTCGGATTTACAGGCTTAAGGATGTAATCTGCAATCTGCGAACCGATCGCTTCTTCCATAATGTGCTCTTCCTCATTTTTGGTTACCATCACGATCTTAATTGCCGAATCTATATTTTTAATCATCGGAATTGCTTCGAGGCCCGAAATTCCCGGCATGTTTTCATCTAAAAGCGCGAGCTGAAAATTTTCTTTTTCAATCATTTCGAGCGCTTCGTTCACGTTATTTACAGGAGAAACTTTATATCCTTTGTTTTCTAGAAACACAATGTGAGGTTTAAGTAAATCTACTTCATCATCAATCCATATCAATTTTGCCATATAAAAATTTCAGTTTTTGTATAGAAAGTCCAATCTTTTTAAACTTTTTCTTTAAAGTCCTCAAAAATACAACCAAAGATTGCCAACTTTTATGTAAGAGGCCGTTAAAGTTCCGTTAAAAAACTTGTTGAAATCATGTTGCGACAGAGCAAAAATCTTTGTCGGTAAATCCCTAAATTTGGGCAATATTTACCTGAAAGCACTGTGGAAAAATGACGAATAAATTCAAGATAATTAATGATCCGGTTTACGGATTCATCAAGATACCGTACGAAATTCTGTATGATGTGATTGAGCATCCTTATTTTCAGCGGCTTCGCCGGATTTCCCAGACGGGTTTGCTTAATTTAATTTTTCCGGGCGCGACGCACACCAGATTTCATCACGCGTTGGGAGCGATGCATCTGATGTTTACCGCACTTGAAACGCTGAAGCTGAAAGGAGTTGAAGTTTCAAAAGAAGAAGAAAAATCGGCAATGCTCGCTATTTTGCTCCACGATATCGGTCACGGGCCGTTTTCGCACGCACTGGAGAATATGCTGATGCACAGCTGGCATCACGAGAAACTCTCGCTTTTGCTGATGGAAAAGCTTAATGAGCAGTTTGGCGGAGAACTTTCGATGGCGATCCAAATGTTTAAAGGGCAATATCACCGGAAATTTTTCAACCAGTTAATTTCTTCCCAGCTGGACGTAGACAGGCTCGATTATCTGAAACGCGACAGTTTTTACACCGGTGTTTCGGAAGGAAATGTAAACACGCAGCGAATTATCTCGATGATGAACGTGTCGGATGACGAACTGGTAATTGACGCAAAAGGAATTTATTCGATTGAAAACTTTCTTACGGCGCGTATGTTCATGTATTGGCAGGTCTATTATCACAAGACTTCTGCGCTCGCGGAGCATCTGCTCGTTAAGATCCTGTCGCGCGCAAAAACGTTGGTTTTCGAAGGTAAAACACTTCCAGCGTCAAAAAACTTAAACTATTTCCTTAATAAAAAACTGTTCGAAAACGCCACCGAAGAAGATATCTTCAGATTTACACAACTCGATGATACTGATGTTATCCAGGCGATGAAAACTTGGGTGGATAATGATGATTTCATGCTTTCATACCTTTGTAAATGCATAATCCGGCGCAATTTTCCAAAGAGTATTATCTCGTCGAAACCTTTTGATACTGAATTTATTAAGGAAAAAATAGAGCGTACAAATACAGTTTTTAAAATAGACATCGGCTCGCAACTTGTCGATCAGATTTCAATCAGTCTGCTGCCGTATAATACCGAAACGCAGCCGATCTATCTTCTTCAGAAAGACGGCTGCAAGATAACACTCGAATGCTCTGAAAATCAGATTTTATCGTCGGCAATCAACCAACCCAACACCAAGTTTATTTTAGCATTTCCGAGGGAACTTTAAGCGGTTGCACAAACGGCAAAAAACCTTTGCAATATTTGGGATTTTCCTATCTTTGCAGGATATGGAGTTCACCGCATCGCAGATTGCAGCTTTTATTGACGGAAAAATTATAGGTGACGAAAATGCCACCATCACAGGCGTTTCGCCAATTGAAAGCTGCGAACCCGGGCATCTTTCCTTCGTAGCACAGGAAAGATTTGCTGAGTATATCGGCAAAGCAAAATGCTCAGTTCTTATTGTTTCCGAAAAACTGCTCACTGCAGAAACCTATCCCACCACCGTTATCGCCGTAGAAGATGCCTACCTTTCATTCCAGGTACTCATGAATCTTTACAAAGAGATGCAGGGCCGGAAAACGGGTATCGAACAGGGCGCAGTATTCCACGAAAGTGCCACTGTTGGTGAGGACGTGTATGTGGGTGCTTTCACATGCGTCTCGGAAAAAGTAAAAATTGGTGACGGCAGCCAGATTTATCCTCAGGTTTATATCGGCAAAAATGTAAAGATTGGAAAGAACTGTATTATTTACAGTGGCGTCCGCATCTACGATTACTGCGTGGTTGGCGACGACTGCGTAATACACTCAAACACCGTGATTGGTTCAGACGGTTTCGGGTTTCAGCCTACCAAAGACGGCTATCAGAAGATTCCGCAGTTAGGCAATGTAATTCTTGAAGATCATGTGGAAATAGGTTCAAACTGCAGTATTGACCGCGGGACGATAGGTTCAACCGTCATCGGCAGAGGGACTAAAATCGACAATCTTATTCAGATCGCACATAACGTAAAGATCGGCCAGAACAACGTCATCGCAGCACAGGCCGGCATCGCTGGCTCTACAACTATCGGTGACTGGAACCAGATCGGCGGCCAGGTTGGAATTGTTGGCCATATCAATATTGGAAATCAGGTGAAAATTCAGGCCCAAAGTGGTGTGAATTCGGGAGCTAAGGACGGCGACGTCCTCTACGGATCACCTGCCATAAATGCCGGTGAATATAGAAGAAATTATGTTCATTTCCGGAATTTTACCGAAATCGTAAAGCGGATTACCGCCATTGAGAACACTTCAAAAAATAATAGCAGTGAGTGATAAACAAAAAACTTTAAAAGAGGAAATTTCGCTTTGTGGAATTGGTCTTCATACAGGAAGACAGGTTACACTTACCATAAAACCCGCTAAAGAGAATACCGGTTTTGTCTTTGTACGGACGGATCTTGAAGGCCAGCCTCATGTGGAAGCCGACGTAAATTACGTAACCACTACAGAAAGAGGCACAACACTGGAGAAACTTGGCGTACGGATTCATACCTGCGAACACCTGTTGGCGGCTCTTGTGGGTTGCGATATCGATAACGCATTTCTGGAAATGGACAGCGCTGAGCCGCCAATTCTTGACGGTTCTTCTAAATTTTTCGTGGAAGCCATCGAAAAAGCGGGTATTGAGGAGCAAAACCTTTACCGCGAGTATCTTGTTGTAAAAGAAGTTCTTAGCTACACAGATCCGACAACCGGATCGGATATTACTATTATTCCGTCAGAAACCTACGAGGTGACAACAATGGTAGATTTCGGTACTAAAGTATTGGGAACCCAAAACGCCACTTTAAAAGATATTTCAGAATTTAAAGATGAAATTTCTTCAGCACGTACTTTCAGCTTTCTGCACGAACTCGAGATGCTTCTCGATGCCGGTTTAATTAAAGGCGGCGACATTTCGAATGCAATTGTTTATGTAGATAAAGAATTAACACCTGAAACATCCGACAAACTTAAAAAAGCTTTCGGAAAAGATAATGTTTCAATCCGTCCGAACGGAATTTTAGACAACCTTACATTAAATTATCCGAACGAAGCCGCGAGACATAAACTGCTTGATGTAATTGGTGACCTCGCATTGGTAGGAGTTAAGATTAAAGGTAAAGTGATCGCGAACAAGCCCGGACACTTTGTTAACACGCAGTTTGCGAAAAAACTTAACCGCCAGTGGAAGCTTCAGAAAAAAAAGAATGTTCCCGATATCGACATCACCAAAGAACCTGTTTTCGACATCAACGGCATTATGCGCCTGATGCCGCACAGGCCACCTTTTCTGCTCATCGATAAGATCCTTGAACTTTCAGATTCGCATGTGGTAGGCCTCAAGAATGTAACAATGAATGAGCCTTACTTTGTAGGACATTTTCCTAAAGAACCGGTGATGCCGGGCGTTCTTCAGGTAGAAGCATTGGCGCAGACAGGCGGAATTCTTGTATTGGCAAGCGTTCCGGATCCTGAAAATTATTCCACTTATTTCATCAAAATAGATAAGGTGAAATTTAAGAAGAAGGTAGTGCCGGGAGATACGATGGTTTTCAAAATCGAACTCATCTCGCCGATCCGCAGAGGCATCGTGCACATGCAGGGTTACGGATATGTAGGCGACAGCATTGTGGTGGAAGCCGAACTGATGGCGCAGGTCGCAAAAAATAAACCTGATTAAATGGTACATCAGTTAGCCGCTGTAGATAAGCGTGCACAAATTAAAAAAAATGTCATCGTAGAACCGTTTACCACGATTGCGGGCGATGTAATAATTGGTGAAGGAACTTGGATCGGTTCTAACGTAACCATCATGGATGGCGCAAGAATCGGCAAAAACTGCCGCATTTTCCCCGGAACAGTGATTTCCGCAATTCCGCAGGATTTAAAATTCGATGGTGAAGATACACAGGTGATTATCGGCGATAATACAACCATCAGAGAGTGCGTCACCGTAAACCGCGGAACCAAAGCTCTCGGATATACCAAACTCGGTAACGACTGCCTCATCATGGCGACTTCGCATATCGCGCACGACTGTATTATCGGTAACGGCGTGATCATCGTTAACGGCTGCGGCATTGCAGGACATGTTGAAATTGGTGATTATACGGTAATGGGCGGCCTTTCAGCCATTCATCAGTTCGGAAAGATCGGAAAACATGTGATGATTTCGGGCGGAACCCTAGTTAGAAAAGATATCCCACCCTATGTGAAGGTAGCGCGCGAACCGATGACCTATGCCGGCATCAATTCAGTGGGTCTCCGCAGAAGAGGTTTCACCAACGAGAAAATATTTGAGATCCAGAAAATATACAGGGCAATTTTTCAAATGAAAATGAACGTCTCCCAAGCCAGCAGTTTCATCGAAAAGGAAATGCTTCCGACCGTTGAACGCGACGAAATTCTCGAATTCATAAAAAATTCGCCGCGCGGAATCGTTAAAGGCTACGGAACCGGGAAAGAATAAAAAGAATTTATAACTATAACCATCAACAGAAACAACCAACTATACTAAATGGCAACAAGCAACGATATTAAAAAGGGAATGTGTATCGAATTCAGCAACGATATTTTCAAAATTATTGAATTCATGCACGTAAAACCGGGTAAAGGGCCGGCTTTCGTTCGCACCAAAATGAAATCGGTGACCAACGGGAAAGTATTAGACAATACTTTTTCCGCAGGCCACAAAATCGATGAGGTAAAAGTGATTACACGTAAATTCCAGTATCTGTACGAAGACGATAACGGATTCCATTTCATGAACAACGACGATTTTTCGCAGATCTATCTTAACAAAACGATGATCGAGAACGCCCAGTTTATGAAAGCCGGCGAAGAAGTAACGATTATTCTGAAAGATGCTGATGAATCACCGCTGTCCGCAGAAATTCCGCCAACGGTTTACCTGGACGTAATTGAGGCTGATCCGGGCGTAAAAGGAAATACAGCAACCAACGCGTTGAAAAATGCGATTGTTGAGACCGGCGCTCGCGTTATGGTTCCTTTGTTCATCGAGGCTGGCGACAAAATTAAAGTTAACACCGAAGACGGTAGCTATCTTGAGAGAGTAAAATAATTGTATCCGGTTTAGGTGTTGCGAACTCAGTTTCGCATCGCGTATCCTGCATTTTTCAAAAATATGACTTTTAACAACCCGCAGACTTTACATACGATCGCTGAAATAATCGGTGCCAGAATGGTTGGCGACGGGGATTTTCCGGTCCTGGGAACGAACGAAATTCACCGCGTAAAACCGGGCGAAATCGTATTCGTAAATCATCCGAAGTATTATGATAAAGCATTGGAATCTGCGGCAACTGTTATTTTAATCGATAAAGAAGTGCCCTGTCCGCCGGGGAAGGCGCTGTTGGTTTCGGATGATCCTTTTCGGGATTTCAATAAAATCAATACGCATTTCACACGGATTTATAATTTCAGCGATGTGCTGCACGATATCGAAGTAGGCGAAGGAACCACAATTCATCCGTCCGCTGTTCTCGGTAATGAGATAAAAATCGGTAAGAACTGCCTGATTTTTCCACATGTGGTAATTGGTGACCGCACTGTAATTGGCGATAACGTAATCATCCAAAGCGGAACCGTTTTGGGCGGCGATGCGTTTTATTACAGAAAACTGAACGGCAACTTCGATAGATTAATATCAGTTGGAAACGTCATAATTGAAAATAATGTCGAAATCGGTAACAACTGCACAATTGATCGCGGAGTAACAGATTCCACGGTTATTGGTGAAGGTTCCGTTTTAGACAATCAAATCCAGATCGGGCACGACACGATTATCGGAAAAAAGGTGCTTATCGCATCGCAAACCGGCATAGCGGGATGCTGTATTATTGAAGATGAAGTAACAATTTGGGGCCAGGTCGGCATGGCATCAGGCGTTCGGGTAGAAACCGGCACGGTGCTTTTGGCTAAATGTGGCGTCAACAGAGACCTTAAAAAAGGAACCTATTTTGGGCCGATCGCCGAGGAATTCAAGCAGTATTTAAGGAAAGAAATTAAACTAAAAAATTTATAATGAAAAAATTCTTTTCACTATTTGCATTAGTTCTTTGTGCTGTAGCCTTGTCACAGAAAATTGGGATTCCTGCCAAAATAGTTTTTGCTGACGGAAGCGTTTCAGAATCTAAAATATTGTTTAGAAAAAGTAGTTTTTATAAGGACGAATTATACGAGAATAGTATTACACAAAAACATATTGTGCTGATCAACGGCATAAATAAAAGAGAAAAACGCCTTTTTAATGAATTCAGGCAAATCGAGTTTGTTGATTTAAAAGGTAAAAACAGAACTTTCCAGAGACCTTTGGAGAAATTCGGATTATTTGAATTAGTTCAGGATGGACCAAAGATGAAATGGTACAGAGATTTTACCGAAAATGCTTACGATCATTCGCAGGGTTCGTACGATATCTTTATTAGAAATGACGGCGAATACGGATTTCTCAATATGTTAACCAACTACAAAAAAAAATTAAAGGAACTCACTTCTGATAATTCTGGGCTGGCTGAAGTCATCGACAACTGTAATTTTTTCAATAACACTAACCCGTGTCTTCAGAAGATGTTTAATAAATATAATGAATAGGCTGGATTGTAATTTTTTTTTAACCCGGGAGATTCATTAAATTTGTAGATATAAGTTATTCAATTAAATAAAAAAGTATAAAATGTCAGTATTAGTAAACAAAGATTCCAAAGTAGTTGTACAGGGATTTACAGGAAACGAAGGAACTTTCCACGCACAGCAGATGATCGAGTACGGAACCAATGTAATCGGAGGTGTAACACCGGGTAAAGGTGGATCCGAGCACTTAGGCAAGCCCGTTTTCAATACCGTTTCGGAGTCTGTTGAAAAAGCCGGAGCCAATGTTTCAATTATTTTCGTTCCGCCCGCATTTGCTGCCGACGCTATTATGGAAGCTGCCGATGCAGGAATCAAGGTAATCGTTTGTATTACTGAAGGTATTCCGGTTGAAGATATGGTGAAAGTAAAAGCCTATATCGCTGACAGAGAAACCCGTTTGATCGGGCCGAATTGCCCTGGAATCATTACTTCTGATGAAGCCAAAATCGGTATTATGCCAGGTTTTGTATTTAAAAAAGGTAGAGTTGGTATCGTTTCAAAATCCGGAACTTTAACCTATGAAGCTGCAGATCAGGTTGTGAAAGCAGGCTACGGCGTTTCTACAGCAATCGGAATCGGTGGCGACCCAATCATCGGAACCACAACAAAAGAAGCGTTAGAATTATTCATTAACGATCCTGAAACCGATGCGGTTGTTATGATTGGTGAAATTGGCGGTAACCTCGAAGCTGAAGCAGCAAGATGGTACAAAGAAAGCGGTTCTACCAAACCGGTAGTAGGTTTCATCGCAGGACAGACTGCTCCAAAAGGGCGCACAATGGGCCACGCAGGCGCTATTGTTGGTGGCGATGAAGATACAGCACAGGCTAAAATGGCAATTATGAGCGAGAACGGTATCAACGTGGTGGATTCACCTGCGGAGATCGGCGCTACCGTTGCCAAAGTTTTAGGCTAGAAAACACACAAACACAAATATGAAAAAATTATTAACCAGTTCGGCACTTTGCGCCGCGGCTTTGTTGGCGGCGCAAATTGACCTTAGCAGTACGCGGTTCGGTATTACCGGCGGCGCTACAATGTCGCGCGTTACGAATGCCCATAATCCGTCCGGTCCCATTTATTCGGGGTTTGGCGGTTTTTTGGCTTTAATACCCGTAGACAGCAACGACCAGTTTTATCTGCAGCTCGGTGTTGAATATCTGGGCGCAGGCGAATCGGGAAAGGATAAGGAAGCGAAAGAATTTGAAGGCTACGATGCGGTGTATGCAAATAACTACATCAGCATTCCGGTGTACTTCAAAGGATATTTCTCCGAATCAGAATCGGAATTTTTTGCAATGGCAGGCCCGAAATTTAATTTCCTGATGAGTCAGAACATTAAAAACGCACCGCTGCGCTACACCGAAGAAGGCGATCCCGAAACCGGCGTTCAGGGCAAAGCCTCTTCATTTAATTTCGCGGTAGGTCTTGGTCTTGGGTTTTCGTACAAACGTCAGCTCGAAATCACCGGACGTTATGATCTCGGCTTAAGCAATACCTACAAAGGTCTGATGAGCGAGGACGGCAGCGATCCGAATATTGCCAAGAAAAAATCTGAACAGGTTTTCAGCCTTGGACTGAGTTATATTTTTCAATAACGAACTTAACTAAATACAAAATCCCATCAAATTAAATTGATGGGATTTTTATTGCTTATATTTTATCAAACTTTAATAAGGTCGTCCTCAAACTTCTTTAACTCCTCATCCACTTCCAAATCTCCTTCGCGCTCGCTTTATTCCCGTACATCAGAATTCCTACGCGATAAATTTTTGATGCGATATAAATCATTAAAAAGGTAGAAATCAGCAGCAGAAACATCGAAAGCGCAATCTGCCAAGCCGGAACGCCAAACGGAATCCGCGCAATCATCGCCACCGGCGACGTAAACGGAATCATCGATAGCCAGAAACCCAGCGGCCCTTCCGGATTGTTCATAATCGTGAAACTTCCGTACATGCCAATCATCAGCGGAATAATGGCAAACAGCGTAAACTGCTGCGTTTCGGTCTCGTTGTCCACCGCCGAACCGATGGCCGCATACATCGAGCTGTAAAATATATAACCGAGTAAAAAGAACACGATAAACACGAAGATGACGAGCGCGAAATTCATATCCAAAAGAATTCCTGAGATTTCGGACGCCGTATTTCTCAGATCAAATTTCTGAATCATTTCTGCCGATTCTCCGCTGCCCGAAATCTGATCCTGCATCGCCGAAAAGCCTGTATTCAGAAAGATCGCGCCCGCAACCGACATCGTGATCCAAACGCTGAACTGCGTGAGCGCCACCAACGTCACGCCCAGAATTTTGCCCATCATCAGTTCGAAAGGTTTAACCGATGAGATGATAATTTCCACCACGCGGTTGTTTTTTTCCTCTAAAACGCTGCGCATCACGCGGACGCCGTAAATAATGATGAACATGAAAACCGCGTACATCAGCACTAAACTCAAACCCGATTTTACGCCAAAATCAAGGTCAGAATCCGATTGTTTGTCGTCCACGACATTCTGGGTGTTCAGCGAGAAATTTTTGTCGAGACTTATAATCTGATCTTCAGAAATGTTGAGCGTTTTTATTTTTTCCTGGCGTATAACTTTGGAGAGATCCTCGGCGACGCTCTGCTTGGTATCAAAACCAATCTTTTTGTTAATCAGTAACTTAGAATTCTTTTCAAGTTCGGCGAAATTGCCGTTTTTAAGTTCAGGAATAATTAAAAGCCCTTCAATTCCCGACATATCTTTAAGGGTCGAGGTCAGCGCTCTTTCGTTTTCCTGAGGCACAAAAACATATTTCACCGACTCATCACTTTCGAGTTTTCCAACGAAAATTCCGCTTTTATCAATGACGTTGAAGGTGCTTGAACTTTCATTCGCCTTGAACATAAACGCGATCAGCACGCCGAAACCTATCATCAGGACGGGCGCGAGAAGCGTAAGCACAATAAAAGATTTTTTCTTTACCTGCGTGAGATACTCGCGTTTGGTAATCAGAAATATATTTTTCATATTAAATTAAAGCTGCATATTGTTAAAAAACGGACTATATAACGGCACAAGTATTACTCATCACCAATTACTCATCACTCATTACTCATGACTTCGCCACCGCGTTGATAAACACTTCATTCATGCTTGGGATTTTCTCGTCAAACGAGCGGATTTTCCCCACTTTCATCAGTTCGTTAAGCATAAGATTCTGGTCGCTGTCGTTTTTTAAGTCGAATGAAATAAGTTGATTTTCACCTGAATAATTTTCGATCGCAAAGCGGTTTTTAAAACTTTCAAACTGTTCAGAATCCACATCAGACAGCGTGACGCCAAAAATGTTTTTCTTGAATTTCTCGCGCACATCAAACACTTTTCCGTCGAGAACTTTCTTTGCATGATCGATCAGCGCAACATAATCGCACATTTCCTCAACACTTTCCATGCGATGTGTCGACAGGATAATTGTAGTTCCGTTTTTCTTTAAATTCAGGATCTGGTCTTTAATCAGATTTGCATTCACCGGATCGAAACCCGAGAAGGGCTCATCGAGTATCAGCAGTTTCGGGCGGTGAAGTACCGTGACCACAAACTGTATTTTCTGCGCCATACCTTTCGAAAGTTCGCTGAGTTTCTTCTTCCACCACTGGTCGATCTGCAGTTGCTCGAACCAGTATTTTGCTTCGCTCAGCGCATCGTTTTTGCTCATGCCTTTCAGCTCACCAAAATAAAGCAGCTGGTCGCCAACCGACATATTTTTGTAAAGTCCGCGCTCTTCCGGCATATAACCGATCTGCCGGATGTGTTCTGGATTGAGTTTTTGGTTATTGATGAAGACATTTCCGGAATCGGCCTGCGTAATCTGGTTGATAATCCTTATGAACGTGGTTTTCCCGGCTCCGTTCGGGCCAAGAAGCCCATAAATGCTGGCTTCGGGAACATCAATAGAGAAGTTTTCGAGAGCCAGTTTTTTGCCGGCATTGTAGGTTTTGGTAACATTTTCTGCTTTAAGCATCAAAAAATAGATTTAGGTATAAGTCTGCAAATTGCATTTAAAGTTACGGAATGCTTTATGATTTGGTTTGGGAGCCGGGAACCTGCTTTCCGCTGTATCTTTTTCTCCTCGTTCCTCGTCAAAAAAGGATGCCGCTGCAATCAGGGCTAGGGTGAATGCTGAAAAATGGAGTTTGGTAGCCCCAATTAAGTTTCAGCAGCTTTGCCCGAAAGTCAGCAGGTTGTTATCTGGATCGAGCAGCGAGAATTCTTTTTGTCCCCACGGTTTAATCTGCAAAGGTCCGTTCGGATGAATGCTGACTCCGCGGTCTAAAAAAGTTTGATACAGACTTTCAATATCATCGGTACGGATATAAACCTGCCCATAATTTTCGGAAGGCACCAGTTCTTTAAACTGAAAAAAATGAATTTCTATACCGTCTTTTTTTAGCATCAGATATCCATCAAAATCCTGATTGTCCGTCTCTTTAAATCCCAATAAACCGACATAATATTTTGTTGTAGCTTCTTTACTGCGCATCGGAAGTTTTGGATGAATGTTGGTCAGCATAAGTGAATAATTAAAGCTTCATTTTATTGCGTTTGGAACTGAAATTCTTTGTAGAAATCATCAGCTTCCGCAATCACTTCGTCCATTTCGTCCAAAGTGAATACTTCGAGAAATTTCCTTCTGAAATCTTTAAAATGTGGGATCCCACGGAAATAATTGCTGTAATGCTGCCGCATTTCAATCAGTCCTAAGCGTTCGCCTTTCCATTCCATGCTCCATTCCGCGTGTTGCCGAACGGCTTCGAGTCTTTGCGAGATCGTTGGTTCGGGTAATTTTTCACCGGTTGCAAAAAAGTGCTTCACTTCATTGAATATCCAGGGGTAACCAATCGCGCCGCGACCTATCATAATGCCGTCGCAATCGTATTTCTGTTTGTATTCCAGTGCTTTTTCAGGCGAATCTACATCACCGTTCCCAAAAATCGGAATCTCGATATTAGGATTGTTTTTCACGGCGTGAATGTAATTCCAGTCCGCTTCACCTTTGTACATCTGCGCGCGGGTACGTGCGTGAATCGTTAAAGCTTTTACGCCCACTTCCTGCAAACGTTCCGCAACTTCCATGATATTGATTCCTTCGGTGTCCCAGCCGAGACGGGTTTTCACGGTTACGGGCAGATGCGTAGAACTCACCACCGCTTTTGTGAGGCGGATCATTAGATCAATGTCTTTCAAAACGCCCGCACCCGCACCTTTACAGACTACTTTCTTTACGGGGCAACCAAAATTAATGTCTACAATATCCGGTTCAACGGCTTCCACAATTTTTGCTGAAAGTGCCATTGCTTCTTCGTCACCCCCGAAAATCTGAATGCCGACTGGTCTTTCGTAATCGAATATATCGAGTTTCTTGCGGCTTTTCATCGCGTCGCGAATGAGGCCTTCGGATGAAATAAATTCTGAGTACATTAAGTCTGCCCCGTGCATTTTGCACAGACGGCGAAAGGGTGGATCCGAAACATCTTCCATGGGAGCGAGAAGAAGCGGAAATTCCGGAAGTTCAATATTCCCGATTTTTATCATGGTGCAAAGATATTGATTATGAGTTTAACGGAATTGCGGGAGAAGAGGAAAAAATAGGCAGTTGGAAGTCGGCAGTCTAAAAGTAACAGTATAATTTGTCTTGGAGTTTGATTTTGTCTTTGTAAAAGTGCCGTAATTGTTTTGGATGGATTGCGGCCGCGATCGCAGCGTATATCCTGTTTTGGTGGCTGAGGCTCTCGAAGCTACCAAAAAAGATTGCAGTTTCGTCCGCTAGGCGAGACGAAATGTCCGGCCAACAACTTGTAAATTTTCAGTCGAAATCGTGATGGGTATCGTCTTTTGCGTTGCGGTACACAAACCACATACCGATCGTGAGACCGATAACTCCTGCAACTGCCGTCATCAGTGCGCGCTCCAGCCGGTCCGGAAGATCGTTGCCGATGTAATTCATCAAAAATAAAATAATGAACGTAAGGGCGGCCACTATGTAATATTTGGTACTTCTGATATTCATTTTACTTTAATTTATAGGAAATCATGAGCCCGCCTCGGTAAGGTACCAGTTCGCCGCTTAGGTTGTAATCTCGGTTGGGATCTGTATCATACCTTACACCCAGAGTTTTGTGGTATCCTCTATACATGCTTTGCGCAGTGCCGGCGCCTACATAAAGATCGAGGTTCCAGTTTTCACTGAGTTGCCATTGATAACCGACCGTCGCCCCAAGAAATAAAGCGTATCCGTCCTGGTAGAGATCTGAGGTGACGTAAATGGGCGAATTTTCTTGGTATTGGTACGGTCCGTCACTCCAGTAATTATATTTCTGCATTTTATAGCGAGCAGCAGAGATATTTGCGCCTACGTAAAAATGTTTAAATGCTTCATTAAAATAATATCTTCCGTCAAAGCCCAACATATACATTTGCGCATATTTTCCCATAAAAGATTTCCATGGCGAGATAAATACGTCTGCCTGCACCGTCATTTTTTTGCTTACCTGGTATTCGAGACCTGCGTTAAGAACTCCTACAGGGAGAAAAAGCGTGTTGGCTTTTACGTAGAGTTGTTTCTGATGGGTAGAATCCTGTAATTGCGCGTTTGCCATGCTTCCGACAGCGATGGCCAATGCAAATAGTATTTTTTTCAATGTGGCTTTGGTTTATTTTAATGTTCCGAGAAGTTGGATGGCGGCTGTAGCGTCCTTCCCGAGCCGTTCTGCAAGATTTTTCGAGCTTTCAGCATACATTTTTGCGTTCTCTTTCTGTCCGGTTTTCGCGTAAAGTCGGGCCAGAATGTATGTGTTTTCCGGAGTTTCGGCCTGCATCACCGATTTTTCTGCCCATTCCTGCGCTTTTTTAAGCGAACTGATATTGGTAACATGATCACTGAAAATCCAGGCTGCCTTCAGCAGTTCGTCCTGGGAAAAGTTTTCGGAGTTTTTGTAATAGCTCAGCGCTGCTTTTTCGTATTCATCAAATAATCCCGCGTTTGGATACACGATGACTTTCGTGCGGTGGAGTGCGATTTCTGCTTCTGCGGCGCCAACCAAAGGAATAGCATCCTTATAATACTGACCGTCATTGATTCTGCCGGTCTTCTTATCCATTGCATTTTCAAGGATACTCGATATTTTGATGTTTGTATCAAACTGATTATAAATATCTTCAGACATCAACGTGATGATCTCCGGTTTTCTTGAAACAAAAGTTTTGTAATTAACATCCACGGGAGATTTGGTGAAATAAAGCAGTAATCCCACTTCGTCTTTGGTTAAAGCCTGGTCTTTCTTCACCTGAAAATACCGCTCAGATGCTTTTTGCGCAACATCGAAATCTGTTTGCGAATACAGCTGCATCATATTCAGCAAAAATTCGGGCGCCGACTCTCCTTTTTCGAACAGTTCTTTGTTGGATGAGGTCGCAAATTTAGGATCGTTCGCTTGTTTTGCAAAGGCTAAGAAAGGCTCCTCGCCCATGTAACCATATGTTTGTTTCACCACCTCACCATCTCCGTTTAGGATAAGGTAAGAAGGGTAGGAGCGGATGCCGTAACGTTGTGCGATACCGATTCCTTCGCCTTTTTCCATGTCGATCCGGGCATTGATGAAGTTCGCATTATAATATTCTCTCACAGCAGGAAGCGGAAATATATTTTTCTCCATCATTTTGCAGGGACCGCACCACACCGCAAAAGCATCCATAAAAACAAGTTTTTTTTGAGACTTTGCTTTAGCGAGGATTTCCTGGAAAGTTCCGGTTTCGAAATTAATGCTTTGCTGAGCTAGAAATGGGGTTGAAATACTGAATAATATTAATAAAAGAATCTTTTTCATGAATACCTGAAATTTTTGCAAAGATAATTATAATTAAAATAGGCTACTTACAATCTATGACCAACTCGTAGTGTCAAACCGTATTCTTTCGAGTGTCCCGGCTTACGTCCTAAAAAAATAACTCCGGAATGTGTCCGAAGTTATTTTAGTCTTGTCCGATGTTTTATTCCGGCTTGTAACCGTCTTTCAGCGTAACCGTTCTGTTGAAAACCAATGTTTCCGGAGTGGAATCACGGTCCTTTGTAAAGTATCCGATTCTCTGGAACTGATAATTCAGCCCCAATTTAGCACTTGCCAGACTTGGCTCTGCGAAACCTTCAACAGTTTTTAAACTTTCCGGATTTATGAACTCCATAAAATCGGTTTCTTTTTCTGCATCCGGCTGCGGCGTGGTGAAAAGTCTGTCGTAAATACGCACTTCTATAGGCAGTGCGTGCTTTGCAGAAACCCAGTGCAGCGTACCTTTTACTTTTCTTACGGTTTCTTCGGTGCCACTTCCAGATTTGCTTTTTTCATCATAGGTAGCATAAATCGTGGTAATTTCGCCGTTTTCATCTTTATCAACACGTTCTGCCTTGATAATGTAGGCCGATTTTAGCCGCACTTCGCCACCAAGTTTCAGGCGGAAAAACTTTTTATTTCCTTCTTCTTTAAAGTCTTCTCTTTCGATATAAAGTTCTCTTGAAAACGGAACTTCTCGCGTTCCCGCGTTCTCGTCTTCAGGATTGTTTTCGGTTTCTAAAAATTCTTCTGCATCTTCAGGATAATTGGTGATGATGAGTTTCACCGGATCTACAACCGCCATCACGCGGGTTGCGGTTTTATTTAAATCTTCGCGTACAAAAAATTCTAGCAGCTGGATATCAATTAAATTCTCTCTTTTGGCAACGCCCACTCTTTCAATAAAGTTTTTTATCGCGGTTGGCGTGTAACCTAACCGGCGCATGCCCGAAATGGTAGGCATCCGTGGATCGTCCCAGCCCGTAACTGCTTTTTCCGCAACTAACCGCTGAAGTTTTCTTTTCGAAGTAATCATATAAGAAACATTCATCCGCGCAAATTCACGCTGCTTGTTTCTTACGAGGTTTTCATCGTAAACCTGATCAAGATACCAATCGTATAACGGACGGTGATTTTCAAATTCAAGCGAACACAGAGAGTGCGAAATCTGCTCGATATAATCCGATTCACCGTGCGCCCAGTCGTACATTGGGTATATTTTCCACTGTTCACCGGTTCTGTGGTGCGGCCTTTTCAGGATGCGGTACATTACAGGGTCGCGCATGTTCATGTTCGGAGATTTCATGTCGATTTTTGCACGGAGTGACATTGAGCCTTCTTCAAACTCGCCGTTTTTCATTTTCTCGAACAGTTCAAGGCTTTCGGAAACCGGTCGGTTGCGGAACGGAGAATCGATGCCGTCTTCAAAAGGATTTTTTCGCTGAGCGGTGATTTCTTCCGAACTCTGCTCATCAACGTAGGCTTTGCCTTCGCTGATCATTTCAACCGCCCACTGGTAGAGCTGGCCGAAATAATCGGACGCGTATAATTCTTTATCATATTTAAATCCAAGCCAGTCAATATCGGCTTTTATTGAATCAACAAATTCCTGCTCTTCTTTTTCGGGATTGGTGTCATCAAAACGCAGATTCACGGGCGCGCCGTATTTCTCGCCGAGACCAAAATTAATACAGATTGCTTTGGTATGCCCGATGTGCAGATAGCCATTAGGCTCGGGCGGAAAACGGAACCGCAGTTTTTCTTGCGGAAATCCGTTGGCTAAATCGTCTTCGATGATCTGCTCGATAAAATTGAGCGGTTTTTTTTCTTCTTCCATGATCAGTTTCTTGTAGCTGGCAAATTTAAGCTTTATTAGGAAAAAACAGATTTCTAAAGTTCTGAATTTAACGAGTATAAAAATGCTTTCGGTTTCTATTTAAAGTTTTGAATTCCGACCTATTAAAAAATTATGTAATCTGCATATAAATATAAACTTTGTTATATATTTGATAGTTATTTAAGATCGTGAATGCGATAAATGCTGCTTTACGGGCTTTAATTAAGAGGTCACGATTATCATTAAAAAAACTTTTAAACCAAATAACTATGAGAAATTTAATTTTGACACTTCTGCTTCCTGCAGCGATGTTCTCCCAAACCGCACCTGTGCAAAAGATGAATATCGTAAAGACCAATGTGACGGGTTACGTTTTCCGTAATGTAAACCTAACGTACGAACGCGTGATCAACCAGCGGTTTTCGGTGGCTGTAGGTTTCGGAACGGTGGCGAAGGGCGGTGTTCCGTTCAGCAAAAGCTTCATTGATGATACTGAATTTTCGGATGTTGAAGTTTCACAGACCAATTTCACTATTGAACCCCGTATTTACCTTGGTCAGGGTTATGGCCGCGGCTTTTATTTTGCGCCCTACTACCGCCATACCACTTTTAATGCCGAACAAATTACGCTGGACGTAGATTTTTCGGGCGATACAGTGCCTATGAATATTGCCGGCGAAGCGAAAGGAAACAGCGCGGGTCTTATGGTTGGCGCGCAATGGTTTTTGGGTAAAACCGACAGTTGGGTACTCGATTGGTGGATTGCCGGCGCACACTACGGTGGCGGAAAAGGCGATTTCAGGGCGCAGTCTCCGCGGTCGCTCACTGCAGACGAGCAGGCGGAACTGAGAGACGAAATAGAAAATCTTGACATTCCGTATGTAGATTATACTGTTACAACAGATCCGAATGGCGCCAACATCAACGTCGACGGTCCGTGGGCAGGCCTAAGAACAGGACTCTCGATAGGCTACCGGTTTTAGTGTTTTGCCACGTTTATAAAATCAGCATAGCGTTTTCGCTATGCTTTTTTTGTCCACAAACGGTCGCCGCGGAGATAAAGTTCAGTCTCGAAATTATTGGTGAACAAGCCGCCTGTGCCAAGACCCTGCGGAATTTTTGATTTTTTTGTAAAAGTATATTGCGCAATCGCATTCAAACCGATATTGCTTTCGAGCGCGGATGTAATCCACCAGCCAATTCCCATATCTTCAGCGATTGAAATCCATTCGTCTGAGCCTGAAAAACCGCCTGCCAATGAAGGTTTGAGAATAATGTACTGCGGTTTTATTTTCTCGAGAAGTTCGCGTTTATCAGCGGTTTCCACCACTCCGATAAGTTCTTCATCAAGCGCGATCGGCGTTGGCGTACTGATGCACAGTTGCTGCATCTGCGAGTGGTTTCCTGCTTTGATCGGTTGCTCAATCGAATGGATTTTCAATTTTGCCAAATCATCTAAAACACTCAAAGCTTCTTCCGCATCAAAAGCGCCGTTTGCATCGACGCGTAACTCAAGTTGGTCTTGTGGAAAAGCATTTCTAAGCTGCTGAAGGATTTTTTTTTCAGTGGGCCAGTCGGTCCCGATTTTTAATTTGATGCAGGTGAAACCTTCTGAAATTTTCTCTTCAATTTGGGTCTGCATAAAACCAGCTTCGCCCATCCAGATTAAACCGTTTATCTTTATAAATGATTCACCACTTGCAAAAGCACTTGGGAAATAGAGGTTTTCACCGTTTTTGAGGTTCAGAACTGCCTGCTGGTAGCCGAACCAAATTGATGGAAAATGTTTTAACTCAGCCTTTAAAGTTTCATATCCAGCATTAATATTTTCGCAAAGCCACTGTAATTTAGCTTCATATTCCGGCACGTCATCATGGCTTAATCCACGGAAAAGGCCACATTCGCCCACACCTTTTTCAGCACCGTCGAACACCTCAAGAATAAATGTTTCTTTGGTATGAAGCACGCCGCGTGACGTACCACCGGGCCGTTTGAACTGAAGGAGATAAGGATAGAAACGCGCGGTCATTATTTATCGGCAGCAGCCTGCATAAATTCCTCAGCTTTTTCGACCATTTTTATACTTCCGCAGAAAAACGGCACTCTTTGGTGAAGTTCTGTGGGCTGGATCTCAAGAATTCTCTGGAAACCGTCGGTGCATTTGCCGCCTGCCTGCTCTGCCAGGAAAGCCATCGGATTACATTCGTACAAAAGTCTAAGTTTTCCGTTTGGTGATTGTGAGGTGGATGGATAAATATAGATTCCGCCTTTGATCATGTTCCGGTGAAAATCTGACACCAGACTTCCGATGTAACGTGATGTGTAAGGTCGGTCGTCTTCTTCTCGCTGGCAATATTTAATGTAATTTTTTACGCCCTGCGGAAATTTGATATAGTTCCCCTCGTTGATTGAGTAGATTTTTCCGGTTTCCGGGAATTTCATGCATGGGTGCGAAAGGTAATAGGTACCGAGGCTCGGGTCCAAGGTAAAACCGTTCACGCCGTTGCCGGTCGTATAAACGATCATGGTAGAAGATCCGTAAACCACGTATCCTGCTGCCGCCTGGTTAACGCCTTTTTGAAGGAAATCTTCAAGAGCGACTGGCGTTCCGGGCTCGGTAACTCTTCGGTAAATCGAAAAAATAGTCCCAACGGATACGTTTACGTCGATATTTGATGAACCGTCCAGCGGATCGATAAGCACAACATATTTACTTAAATGCGCATTTGAACTCGCGCGTACATCGATGAAATCGTCACTTTCCTCAGAGGCGATTCCACACACCACTTCGCGCTGTGAAAGGGCTTCAATGAATATTTCGTTTGCCAAAACATCAAGTTTCTGCTGTTCTTCGCCCTGAATGTTTTCGTTGCCGGACTGCCCGATGATATTTGCGATTCCTGCTTTGTTAACTTCGCGGTTCACCACTTTGGAGGCGAGGCGAATTGCGCTCAGGAGGCGCGAAAATTCACCTGTTGAGTATTGGAAATCTTCCTGTTTATCAATGATAAATTCTCCGAGCGTCTGAAAATTCTGTTCCGGCATTTTTTTTCGTTTGTTTATTGTCCCAAATTTGCGAAAATTCTTTTAATTCTGCTATTTAAATACGGTGATAATTGCACGCAGACTTCTTTTGAACGCTGCGCTTTTTCCCATATTTTTTTTATCTCGTCTTAAATTAATAATTTTGAAGGTTATTAGCGCAGCGCAAAGCGTGGAATATGGCTGATTAAATTATTGATTTTTAAAGGTTTAAATGAAAGTTTACAAGTTTGGAGGTGCATCAGTGAAAGATGCCGACGGAATAAAAAATGTAGCACGCGTGCTCGGATCTCAGGGTTTTGAACGTTGTGTACTTGTGGTTTCGGCCATGGGCAAAACAACTAACTTCCTTGAGAAAGTGGTGCAGCAGTATTTCGCTAAACTTGATTTTCAGCACGAAATCAATGAGATAAAACAAAATCATCTTAGCATCGCTAAAGATTTATTCGAGACAGATCATGCTGTTTTCGGGGAAATTTCGCTTTTGTTTGATGATGTCTCGGCTTTTTTACAGCGCAATAAGTCGCCGAATTACAGTTTTGTGTACGATCAGGTTGTAAGCAGCGGCGAAATGGTTTCTTCCAAAATACTTAGTGCCTTCCTGAATACGCAAGGGTTTGAAAACTCCTTTCTCGACGCGCGCGAATACATAAAAACAGACAGCACGTACCGCGAAGGCGTAATCGACTGGGAACAGACCTACCGGAATATTTCAGACCTTGATATTGAGAAAAGCTACGTAACGCAAGGTTTTATCGGGTCTGAAAGTGATAATTTTACCGTCACGCTGGGGCGTGAAGGTTCAGATTATTCGGCGGCGGTATTTGCATACTGCCTCAATGCAGAAATGCTGACGATCTGGAAGGATGTGCCGGGCGTTATGACCGGTGATCCCCGCAAATTCGAGGATGTATCGCTGTTGACGAATATTTCTTACGAAGAAGCGATAGAGATGGCTTATTACGGAGCCTCGGTGATTCATCCTAAAACCCTGCAGCCACTTCAGCAAAAGAATATTCCGTTCTATGTAAAATCTTTTCTGGAACCTGAAAAGTCCGGAACCAAGGTGGGAGCGGCAGACAACAATTGCTATGAAGAAACCTATATTTTAAAAGAAAACCAGCAGCTGATGAGGATTGCAACGCGCGATTTTTCTTTTATTGCCGAAGATCACATGAGCCAGATTTTTTCTTTACTCGCAAAATTTAAAATTAAAATATCGCTGATGCAGAATTCGGCGATATCCCTTGCACTGTGCCTTGAAGATAAATACGGCAGGATCGACGAACTGAACCGCGAGCTTTCGCAGATGTTTACCACCGAAATTATCAGAGGTGTTTCGCTTTTCACCGTAAGAAATGCAGATTTACAGAACCTGGATTCTTTTTATGCCGGTAAAAATATTCTTTTAGAGCAAATTTCAAAAAAAACTGTTCAGGTAGTAACCAACTGATAACCAATGAGTCTTATTTCCAAACACGATCTGATCAGCGCGTCGGGTCTACACAAGCTGGGGCTACTGAAAAGTCCCGTAGCATCCGCCATTATGCGCCTCACGAAAATATCGGCGGTCAACAGACTTTACGATGTTTTAAAGGACAAAAAAGGCAAAGATTTTTTCGATTCTTTCGTGCGTGAGCGTGGTTTGAAATATATCGTCTTCGAAGAAGACCTCGCTAAAGTTCCTAAAACGGGGCCGTTTATTCTTGTTTCTAACCATCCGCTGGGTGCGATCGACGGTATCCTGATGACTAAAATCCTCACGGAAATCCGCCCCGATTTTAAGATTATGGGTAATTTCCTGCTCGAAAAAATAGAGCCGATGAAGCCGTACGTCATCCCGGTGAATCCGTTTGAAAACCGGAAGGAACTCAGAAAAAGCAGCACGGGAATGCGCGAAACCTTAAAACATCTCCAAAATGGAGGTTGCGTCGGTATTTTTCCAGCCGGTGAGGTCTCCAATAAAAATAATACGTTCAACGAAATTCACGACCGGGCATGGGAAAAACCAGCGTTGAAACTCATCAAAATGGCAAAAGTGCCAGTTCTGCCAATGTATTTTCATGCTAAAAACAGCCGCCTTTTCTATCAGCTTGCGAAACTTCATCCGGAACTGCAGACATTGATTCTGCCGGCCGAAATGATGCATAAACGTGAAAAGCCCATCCGCATCCGCATTGGCAAACAGGTGGCGGTGAGAGTTCTGGAAGACCATGATTCAATTGAGGAAATGGGTGAATTTCTGCAGAACAAAATCTACATGCTGAAATCGTATTACGAACGCAGGAAATCGATTGCGGAACAGCTAAAACTTCCCAATCTTAAACTTAATTTTCCACTGATGAAGGAGGAAAATGTGGTGCAGAACATCATCGATGAAACTCCTCCCGAAGATATCGAGACCGAAATTTCGGGCCTTCGCAAGAAAGACAAGATGCTTTTCCGCAACGGTAATTATGAGGTTTATTTCTGTACCTATTCGGAAATTCCGTCGATTATGCGTGAAATCGGTCGTCAGCGCGAGCTTACATTCAGAAAGATAGGCGAGGGCAGCAACCTGCCGTTTGATCTCGACCGTTACGACGAGCACTATCATCATCTTTTCCTATGGGATGCGGGCCCAAAGAAGCTCGTGGGCGCTTACCGGATGGCACTCGGAAGTGAGGTGATGAAAAATCACGGTATTGAAGGATTCTATACCAGTTCACTGTTTGAATTTGACCAGGAACTGCGTCCGTTTTTCCGTAAAGTAATCGAAATGGGGCGCGCTTACATCTCGTCCGATTATCAGCAGAAACCGTTGCCGCTGTTCCTTTTGTGGCGCGGCATTGTACACGTTTGTCTCCGTAACCCCGAACATAAATTTCTGATGGGCGGCGTAAGTATTTCCGATAAGTTCTCGGAGTTTTCGAAATCGCTGATGATTGAGTTTATGCGTTCACATTATTACGATTCTGCAGTGGCGCAGTATATTCATCCAAAGAAGGAGTTTAAAGTAAAACTTAAGGATCGCGATAAACATCTGTTTTTCGATGAGGTAGAATCAGACCTTAACAAACTCGATAAAATAATTGACGACCTTGAACCCGAAATGCGTCTTCCGGTGCTGATTAAGAAATACATCAAGCAGAACGCGAAGGTAGTTTCCTTCAATGTAGATCCTGGCTTCAACGACGCGATTGACGGGCTTATGTATATCCGCATCAGCGATCTTCCGGAGAGCACCATTAAGCCGGTTCTGGAGGAGATGAGCGAGCAGATTGGCAATGAAGAAAACAATGGCGCTGAGAATCAGTAGGTTTTCAGATTTAGGTAAAAAACCCGCTAATTTATTTGGAGGCTATACCGAAAATCTATACTTTTGCACCACTTTACTACGGAAAAGTAGGAGGTCTCTTAGCTCAGTTGGTAGAGCAATGGATTGAAAATCCATGTGTCCCTGGTTCGATTCCTGGAGAGACCACTAAAAAATCACTTACATAATTGTAGGTGATTTTTTTTTGTGGGCTTGTCAGTGATCCGGCTTTATTCAAAAGCCTCCATACCATTCGTCATCACGCCGCCCATTGACGGTTTTCATCGATTGCCACAATGTCCATATCCCGGGCTTAAGCAGGTGACATAGAAAGCATTCTTCTTAAGAAGTACTTTTCGGCAGCAGTGCATTTTGTTCTTGATAAACTTCCACTGCGGCATTCCGAAGTTAAGGAGTTAATCGATTGTATTCCAAATCCAGCGATTGATGGAACTAGGCCATTCCTTTTCAAACGTGCGAACCTTTTATTTCGGACAAATTATATTTATTTTAAAAGGACCGAATTTCGATAGAATATTACTTATTTCCACTGTAGCAAATTTATTCCCGCTTAAATCCCTTCGATGTATTAGCTCTTATTTTTAAAGAATTGTTGAATGATCCTATTGCTTTTTTTAAGCATTTTAATATGCCATATTAAAAAAATATATATCTTTGTGTAATCGATTACAGATAGTATATTATGAAGACAAATTTTAGTTTCAGGTACGCAGCTAATCCTGCCGACGTAAAATCTTACGATACCGAAAAACTCCGCAGTGAGTTTTTAATCCAGAATCTTTTTACCGAAAACAGCGTGAACCTCGTGTACTCAATGTACGACAGGCTTATTGTTGGTGGAGCAATGCCCTTAAACGAAAAGCTTACGCTTGAAACGATTCCCTATCTAAAGTCTGAAAACTTTCTGGACCGTCGTGAAATCGGGATTATTAACGTAGGTGGAAAAGGCGAAATTCATGTTGATGGCGAAATATTCGAACTGGATAAAAAAGAAGCGCTTTACATCGGAAAGGGTGTGGCAGAAGTGCTTTTTGTAAGTAAAGACAGTGTAAATCCTGCACTTTTTTATATCAATTCAGCCCCCGCACACGAAAAATTCCCCACCAAAAAAGTGGGAAAGGAAAATGCCGAAGTGATTCAGCTGGGCGACGAGAAACAGGCGAATCGCAGGGTTCTAAACAAGCTGATCGTCAACAGTATTGTACAAACCAATCAGCTGCAGATGGGGCTTACCGAACTGCTTCCCGGAAATATCTGGAACACAATGCCGGCACATACGCATTCCAGAAGGATGGAAGCTTACTTCTACTTCGACCTTGAACAAGGGCAGACTATTTCACATTTTATGGGCGAGCCTCAGCAGACGCGCCATATTTTCATGCAGAATTATGATGCTGTCCTTTCGCCGGAATGGTCCATCCACAGCGGTGCCGGAACCTCTAATTACTCATTTATCTGGGGAATGGCTGGTGAAAATTTAGATTATGGTGATATGGATATCTGTGCACCAAACGAATTAAGATAAACATGGAAATATTCAGTTTAAAAAATAAAAATGCCCTCGTTACGGGCGGAACCCACGGTCTCGGAATGGCAATGGCAGAAGCATTGGCAATTGCCGGAGCAAACCTGCTCATCACCGGAACAACGCCTCAAAAGATGGAAGATGCGTTAGCTTACTATCATTCCAAAGGTTACAATGCCCGGGGGTATATTTTCGATGTTACAGACGAAGTGGAGGCCGCTAAACAGGTTGACCAAATTACTGTTGAAGTTGGAGGTATACATATTCTGGTGAATAACGCCGGAATCATTAAACGCGAATCCGCACTTACGATGCCGGTTTCCGATTTCAGGAAGGTGATCGATGTAGATTTGGTTGGGCCTTTTATTATGTCTCAACTTGTTGTTAAACAGATGATTGAACGTAATGAAGGCAAGATTATTAACATCTGTTCGATGATGAGTGAATTAGGAAGAAACAGTGTTTCAGCGTATGCAGCCGCAAAAGGAGGCTTGAAAATGCTCACACGTAACCTCGCCACAGAGTGGGCAAAACACAACATTCAGGTAAACGGAATCGGTCCCGGGTATTTTGCAACTTCACAAACCGAACCTATCCGCGTTGACGGAAATCCATTTAACGAATTTATCATTAGCAGAACGCCGGCCGGCAGATGGGGAAACCCCGAAGATTTGGCAGGCGCAGCGGTTTTTTTAGCCTCTAAAGCCAGTGATTTTGTAAACGGGCAAATCATCTATGTTGACGGCGGCATCCTGGCCACCATCGGAAAACCTTCGAACGAAGAATAATCACTACTGAAAATGAGTACAAATTTTATTCACGACAACTTTCTATTAGAAAATAAATACGCCGAAGAGTTATACCATAACTTTTCTAAGAATCAGCCGATCATCGATTATCACAATCACCTTTCGCCTGCCCTTATCGCTGACAACCATGTTTTCGGAAACATTACTGAAGCCTGGATCAACGGCGATCATTACAAATGGCGCGCGATGCGTACTTTAGGTGTGAACGAAAAATTCATTACCGGAGATGCATCTGCGAAAGACAAATTTCTGCAGTGGGGCAAAACGGTACCGTACACAGTTCGAAATCCGCTTTTTCACTGGACTCACCTTGAACTCGCGAGATATTTCGATATCTATGAACTGTTGAATGAGAATTCCGCGCAGAAGATTTATGAAGAAGTTTCTGCAAAAATTTCAACACCTGAATACAGTACACAGAATCTTTTAACAAAGATGAACGCTGAATTGGTGTGCACCACAGAAGATCCTACGGATAATTTGGCGCATCATCAGAAATTAGCTGCGGGCGATTTTAAAGTTAAAGTAAGCACCGCCTTTAGACCGGATAAAGCAATTCTCATCGAAAATGAAGGCTATAACGCGTACCTGAATACGCTGGCCGAAGTTTCCGAGACCCAAATTAATTCGTACACCGATCTTTGCGACGCCTTAACCAAAAGAATTACCTATTTCCATGAAAACGGTTGCAGGCTTTCAGATCATGGTCTGGACCAGATTTATTCTGTTTCATTTACTGAAAATGAGGTTTCAGCTATATTCAAAAAACGCAGAGAAGGCAGCCAGATTACAACTGAGGAAGCCCTGAAATTCCAAAGTTCAGTTCTTGTTTTTCTAGCCGAATCTTATCATGCCGTTGGTTGGGTACAGCAATTCCATTTGGGTGCTTTGAGAAATAATAACGCGAGAATGCACCGCATTTTAGGTCCGGATACGGGTTGGGATTCTATCGGTGACCTTCCGCAGGCGCAGCAACTTTCAGCTTTTTTAAACCGTTTAGATTCAAGCGATAAGCTTACGAAAACAATAATTTACAACCTTAATCCGGCTGATAATGAGGTTTTCGCCACGATGATCGGAAACTTCAATGACGGAAGTGTGAAAGGTAAAGTTCAGCTTGGTTCCGGCTGGTGGTTCCTGGATCAGAAGGACGGTATGACAAAGCAACTGAACGCACTTTCAAATATGGGACTGCTGAGCTGTTTTGTAGGGATGCTCACAGATTCCCGAAGCTTTTTATCCTTCCCACGGCATGAGTATTTCCGTCGCGTACTCTGTAATCTTTTGGGTGACGAAATTAAACGCGGTGAACTTCCGGATGATATGGAGTGGATCGGAAAAATAGTTTCAGACATCTCTTACAACAACGCTAAAGAATATTTTAATTTATAAATACGAACGATGTTTTTTAAGACCGCAGAAAATGCATGGGAAAAAGTCGGAGACGGCATCGAAAGACAGATTGTCGGACATGATGATACGCTGATGATCGTGGTTGTGCGGTTTAAGAAAGGATCAGTTGGCGCTTTGCATCAGCATTTTCATTCGCAGGCGACCTATATCGCTGAAGGAAAATTCGAGGTAACCGTTGAAAATGAAACCGTGATTCTGGGAAAAGGCGATTCTTTTTTCATCACAACCAATAAGATCCACGGCGTGGTTTGTCTGGAAGACGGAGTTTTAATTGATTCGTTCAGTCCGGCAAGAGAAGATTTTTTAAACACATAATAATTATACAAAAAATAGACAGATGAGTAGAGTAGTTACTTTCGGTGAAATAATGCTTAGGCTTGCACCACAGGGTTATTTAAGATTTTCGCAGGCCGATAATTTTGATGTCGTGTATGGCGGTGGCGAATCCAATGTAGCGGTTTCCCTTGCAAATTATGGTATTCCGGTAGATTTTGTAACGCGTTTACCAAAGAACGATATTGGACAGTGCGCGATGATGGAAATGCGCAAAAGAGGCGTTGGCGTAGATAAAATCGTTTGGGGCGGAGACCGTCTTGGGATTTATTTCCTTGAAACAGGCGCAGTTTCCCGTGGAAGCAAAGTGGTTTACGACCGCGCGCATTCAGCCATGGCCGAGATTCAGTCCGGAATGGTTAACTGGGAAGAAGTTTTTGAGGGTGCTGAATGGTTCCACTGGACCGGAATTACACCTGCAATCTCCCAAAGCTCTGCGGATGTATGTCTTGAAGCAGTGAAAGCGGCGAGCAAACTCGGACTTACCATCTCTACAGACCTCAATTACAGGGCTAAACTGTGGAAATACGGTGGCGACAGAGAAAAAATTATGACTGAACTTACTTCATACTGCGACATCATTCTTGGTAATGAAGAAGACGCTGAGATGCATTTCGGCATCAAGCCCGAGGGCGCGGCGGTTCAGACACACGGTCACGATGTGAAAGCAGAAGCGTTTCTTTCGGTTTGCCAGCAGATGATGGAAAAATTCCCGAAAGCCAAAAAAGTAATCACAACGTTGAGAGGTTCGATCTCAGCTTCGCACAATACCTGGGCCGGCGTTTTATACGATGGTAAGGAAATGTTACAGACACGTCAGTATCAGATCACCGATATCGTAGACCGCGTTGGTGGCGGAGATTCGTTCATGGGCGGACTGATTTACGGATTACTTACTTATCCTGATGACGACCAGAATGCACTCGATTTTGCGGTGGCAGCTTCATGCCTTAAACATACCATCAAAGGTGACGCAAATCTGGTGACGGTAGATGAAGTGATGAAACTGATGGGCGGTGATGCATCTGGCCGTGTCGCAAGATAAACTGAGCCATGATTATAGATTCTCTGCATAACGCTGCTACCTATCACGACCTGCATCCATTATTTTCTAAGGCATTTGAGTTTGTGAATGAAAATAATCTGATGAATTTGCCAGAGGGTACTATTCAGATCGAAGACGGCCTGAAAGTAATTGTAAGCCAGAAAAATGGAAAGACGCCTGAAGAAAGTTTACAGAAATTCGAATGTCACAATGCAAGCATTGATATTCAGATTTGTGTAAAAGGTGCGGAGACCATTGGCTGGAAACCGCGCGAGAACTGTTCACAGCCAAAAGGGGAGTATGATCCGGTTAAAGACGTTCTCTTTTTCGCAGACGAACCTGATATGTTTTTTAATTTGAAGGACAGTCAGTTTGTGATTTTCTATCCAGGCGATGTGCACGCGCCGATGATTGGCGAAGACGTGATCAGAAAATTAGTATTTAAAGTAAAGATTTAATAAAAGTACAATGAGCAATATTCAGAAAGTTTCAGATGCAATCGTTAAGCAGGGAATTTTACCCCTGTACTTTAATGCTGACGAAACTATTACAATAGAAACCCTCCGCGCAATTTATCGCGCCGGGATCCGTGCCGTAGAATACACAAACCGCGGTGAAGCAGCTTTGAACAATTTCAGAAAAATGGTAGAAACCAGAGACGCTGAAATGACTGATTTGCTTTTAGGCATCGGTACGATCAAGAATCTTCAGCAGGCAAGAGATTTTGTTGATGCTGGCGCAGATTTCTTCATCAGTCCGGGTTTCGTACCCGAAGTTGCAGATTTCCTTATTTCGCAGGATAAATTCTACAGCCCGGGTTGCATGACGCCAACTGAAATTATCGCGGCTGAAAATGCAGGTGTGAAGTTTATTAAACTGTTCCCAGGAAATATGTTAGGCCCTGATTTCCTGAGCGGAATTAAAGACATCTTTCCGAACCTTCTGTTTATGCCAACTGGTGGTGTAGATACAACCCGCCAAAATATTGAAGGTTGGTTTAAAGCCGGCGTTTCTGCAGTTGGTATGGGCAGCAAGCTCATCAGCAAAAAACTGATGGCCGATAAAGCTTACGATCAGATGGAAGACGAAACCAGAAAAGTTTTAGAAATAGTCTCTTCAGTTAAAAATTCTTAAACGAAATAACTTACCACTATGGCACAAAATACCGAAACTAAAGCAACAAATTTCAGATGGTCAATCTGCGTTTTGCTGTTTTTTGCTACAACAATTAATTATCTGGACCGGCAGGTCTTGTCCTTAACCTGGAAAGATTATCTGCAGCCCGAGTTCCATTGGGATAATAACGATTATGGTAACATTACAGCTTTATTTTCTATTTTTTATGCCGGAAGTATGCTTATGGCAGGTAAGTTTATCGACTGGATGGATACCAAAAAAGGTTTCCTTTGGGCAATCTTCATCTGGTCCATTGGTGCAATTCTTCACGCATTCTGCGGTATCGCGACCTCCGGACTTCTTACCGGACGGTGGTTCGTAGGTTTTGCGGAAGCTAAGGAAGCCATTGCTACTGTAAATAATGTTTCGTTGGTCATCAGTACCAGTGTAACGCTCTTCATTTTCGCGCGGTTGGTGCTTGCGATTGGTGAAGCCGGTAACTTTCCGGCGGCCATAAAAACTACCGCCGAGTATTTCCCTAAAAAAGACCGCGCGTTTGCCACAAGTATCTTCAATGCAGGTGCAACGGTTGGTGCGTTGGCTGCACCAGTGAGTATTCCGTTTATTGCAAAGGCGCTGGGCTGGGAAATGGCATTTATCATTATCGGAGCGTTGGGTTTTGTGTGGATGGGTTTCTGGATATTTTATTATAAGAAGCCACACCTTCACAAAAAAGTAAATGCAAGCGAACTTGCGTACATCCAACAGGATATCGACGGGGAACCAATCAGGTTAAATGCTGCTGGCGAAGACATCGGCAAGAAATTCACGTTGAAGGAATGTTTCAAATACCGTCAGACCTGGGCATTTGCATTCGGAAAATTTATGACCGACGGCGTTTGGTGGTTTTACCTGTTCTGGACACCCGCGTACCTCAGTTCAGTTTACGGTATGGACAGTACCGAAAGTGCCCTGCCGCTGTTTGTGCTCTACATTATTACGCTACTCGCGATTATCGGCGGCTGGCTACCGAAGTATTTTGTCGACAAATTAGGTTTAAATCCTTATGCCGGCCGAATGCGCGCGATGCTGATATTCGCATTCTTTCCGCTATTAGCCCTGCTTGCGCAACCCGGCGGAAACTACAGTTACTGGATCCCGGTGATCATCATTGGTATCGCTGGCGCAGCACACCAGGCTTGGTCAGCCAATATTTTTTCTACGGTAGGCGACATGTTTCCTAAGAAAGCAATCGCAACCGTTACCGGAATCGGTGGTATGGCAGGCGGAATCGGATCTTTTTTAATAAATAAAAGCTCAGGTGCACTTTTCGATTTTTCACATAAGAACTGGACGACGGTAGATGCGGTGCCTTTACTCGAAAAATACCCAAAATTCAATACCGAAAGAATTCCGGACGAGTTTTTCAATCAGCTTAAAGCGTCAGGTGCGGTAATTTCAGACGGAATCAACACCGGCTATATGATTATATTTTCAGTATGCGCGGTGGCTTACCTTATCGCATGGGTCGTAATGAAAGCCTTAGTTCCAACCTATAAAGTAATAAAAGATTAATAATGACGACAGATATAAATACAAAACCACGCTTAAACCGCGAAGCATATTCAGCAGGAAATAAGCTACCTGTAAAGATTCTTCAGTTCGGTGAAGGTAATTTCCTCAGAGCATTTGTTGATTACGCTTTCCAAGCCCTCAATAACGAGTTGGGCTTCAATGCCGGAGTTGCGGTAGTTCAGCCGCTTCCGGGCGGTATGGTGGGTATGCTTGAAGAGCAGGACGGTATATACACGGTTTTTCTCAATGGCATAAAAAACGGCAAAAAAATACAGGAAGTTCATCTGATTGATAATATCGTACAGTGTATCAATCCGTACACAGATTTTCAGGCACTTTTAGATGTAGCCAGAGAAGAAAGTCTGGAGTTTATTATTTCCAACACCACAGAAGCAGGAATAGAATTTGTGGATACCGATGTTTTATCTGATGAAAGTCCCAAATCTTTCCCCGCAAAAGTAGCCGCGGTTCTGTATGAAAGATACACGCATTTTAAAGGAGACCGCTCCAAAGGTTTAACCATAATTCCGTGCGAACTCATCAATTATAATGCGGACACGCTAAAAACTGTTTTGTTGCAGTACCATGAACTTTGGAAACTCGAAGACGATTTCGCGGCGTGGATTAACGAAGCCTGTACTTTCCATAATACATTGGTCGACAGGATTGTGCCGGGTTATCCGAAGGATGAGGAAGCCGAATTTCAGAATAAACTCGAATATCACGATAAATTCATGGTTACTGCGGAACCGTTTTTCCTTTGGGTGATTGAAGGCGATGAGAAACTTAAAGAAAAACTTCCTTTTGATAAGACAAATCTGGATGTTAAAATCGTCGCAGACATGCAGCCTTACAGAGACCGTAAAGTGCGGATTCTAAACGGAATTCATACCGCGATGGTGCCTTTTTCCGTGATGTACGGAAATGAAACAGTTCAGGAAACAGTCGGCGATCCGTTTACGATGAAGTATGTTTCTGAAATCGCATTCAACGAAATTCTGCCAACCTTGAATATGGATAAGGACGAACTTAATAAGTTTACCGAAGAAGTGCTCGACCGTTTCAGAAATCCATTTATCCGCCATCAGCTCTCCGACATTGCCCTTAATTCAATCTCAAAGTTTAAAGTGAGAGTGCTGCCAACTATTGTTGAATATTTTGGAAAATATCAAAAGCTACCTGTGAATCTTGTTTTTGGTTTCGCGTGCTTAATCCGCTTTTACAAAGGAAGCTGGAACGGAAAAATCTTGCCGGTGAAAGATTCTCCTGAAATTATTGCCGCATTCGATGCTGCCTGGATTAACACAAGTTTAGAAGGAACGGTTTCAGAAATTCTTGAAAATACTGAGTTCTGGGGTGAAGATTTAAACCAAATTTCCGGGCTCAGCGCTGCAATTGTATATGCCATAGAAAATGCTGAAGAACATGGAATCGAAATAGGATACCAAAACTTCATCAGTCATTTTTCTTAAATATTTGAATCATGGAAAATAAGCTCATAAAAGTAAATCCGAACGATAATGTTCTGGTTGCGCTGGCCGATATCTTTGCCGGAGATACTGTACTGTTCAACGGTGTAGAATTTACCGCGCAAACCAACGTGAAAGCCAAACATAAAATGGCAGAAACCGACTTTATGCCGGGCGACAGCATCATAATGTATGGCGTTCTGGTTGGGAAAGCTTGTCTGCCGGTCCTTCGTGGCGAAGTAATTACTACTGAAAACGTGAAGCACCAAAGTGAAGAAGTTCACGGTAAAACCGGAACGCTTCCGTGGATTGTGCCAAATGTTGACCGCTGGAAAGACCGCACCTTTATGGGTTATCACCGCGCTGATGGGCAGGTGGGTACCAAAAATGTGTGGCTGTTTTTTCCGCTCGTTTTCTGTGAAAATAAAAATATCGAAAAACTCAAAGAGATTTTCGAGAATGAACTTCTTCCTAAAAAAGAGGTCTCTTATAAGCTCTTTTTGCGCTCTTTGATTGAAGAAAAAAGCGTGGAAGAAGTGGCTGAAAAGCAACCGGATCCAAACCTTCTCGATAATATTGAAGTTAAATTTATCAACCATCAGGGCGGTTGTGGCGGCATCAGACAGGACTCCGAACTGTTGGCGAAGCTGCTCGCGGGTTATGTGAACAATCCCAACGTTGCAGGTGCAACCGTTTTAAGTTTAGGTTGCCAGAATTTGCAGATTGATATTTTCAAAAATGCATTGCAGGAAATGAGTCCGAACAGCCAGAAGGAAGTGTTGATTTATGAGCAGCAGCAGATCGGAACCACCGATAAAATGTTCCAGATGGTGATTAAAGATTCATTTGAAGCCATTAAGAGGGCGAATAAAATTCCGCGACAACCAGCTCCGTTGGCTAAATTAAGTATTGGCCTTGAATGTGGCGGCTCCGATGGTTTTTCAGGAATCTCAGCAAATCCAGCCCTCGGCGTCGTTTCAGATATTTTCGCAGCATTAGGCGGAAAAACAATCTTAGCTGAATTCCCCGAACTTTGTGGAGTAGAGCAGGAACTGATGAACAGATGTGTTGATTCTGAAAAGGCCGATAAATTTCTGGGATTAATGAAAGCTTTTGAAAAGTCCGTGGTAGACGCGGGTTCAGGTTTTGATATGAATCCTTCACCGGGAAACATCAAAGACGGTTTGATTACCGATGCGATGAAGTCTGCCGGCGCTGCCAAGAAAGGCGGTACCGCGCCCATTGTCGATGTACTCGATTACGGCGAGTATATTTCGAAGCCCGGACTAAACCTTCTGAACACACCCGGAAACGACGCTGAATGTACAACAGGCCTCGTAGGCGCGGGCGCTACGGTGGTTTTGTTCACAACCGGACTTGGGAACCCGATGGGGAATCCGATTGCACCGGTGGTGAAAATCGCATCAAATAGTGCCGTGGTTGAAAAAATGTCGGACATCATCGATATCAATGCGGGTACTGTGATTACAGGAGAAAAAACAATTCAGGAAGTAGGCGAAGAAATTGTAGAATACATCATCGATCTGGCCAGCGGAAACGTTGAAACGAAGGCAGATCAGCTTAAACAGGATGTCTTTATCCCGTGGAAGCGGGGAGTTTCATTATAATAATTCAGTTTTTCACAAAAAAAAGGATCAGTTGATTAACTGATCCTTTTTAATTTTTACTTCGTGTTGATTTCCGCAGAATAAGTTTAGGTTCAAGCACGACTTTTTTCTGAACTTTCCCTTCCTCTTTGTTTTCAGTTTCCTGCGAAAGGTATACTTTGGCTGCGCTTCTGCCCATCTCAATTGGGAACTGGTCAACCGTCGAGATGGACAGTTCAAGAAAATCCGTAAACGGTTCATTTGCAAACCCGATCACCGATACATCATCCGGTACTTTTATGTTTCGTGCCTGTAACTCCTGGATGGCTCCAAGCGCAACAAAATCACTGGCAGAAAAGATCGCGTCCGGCTTTTCATCAAGGCTGAAAAGGATTTCAACTGCTTTTTTACCGTCTTCAATGCTACTGTTTGTCTGCAGGCAATATTCTTTTCTGTAATCGATATTATGATCTGCGAGTGCCTGCTGGTAACCTCTGTGTCTTTCGCGGAAGATTTCTATTTCCAGCGGACCCGAGGCAATGTGTGCAATCCTGCGGCAGCCCGTGTCTATAAGATGTTTAGTGGCCATATAGCCGCCTGCAAAATCATCAATTGTCACCGAACTTACGTTATCCATAATCTTTTTTCGGTCAAAGAAAATTAAAGGGATGTTTCCTTTCAGGATTTTTTCGAGTGACGTTGTGTTTTTACTTGATGATGAGATGAAAATGGCGTCTACATGGGAGTCGATAAGGGTTTCGATGTTTTTAGATTCCTGTTCCTCGTCGTTATGGCTTTGGCAGATGATGATGTTGTAACCCTTCGCGTTTAATTCTTCTTCCAGACCTCGGATGACCGACCCAAAAAAATTGGTGTTAATGCGCGGCACAATCACGCCGATGTAATTACTCTTTCCGCTCTTCAGCGCGAGCGCCAGCTTGTTCTGTTTATAGTTCATAGAACTTGCCATGCTGATCACCTTGTCTCTTGTTTTTTCACTGATATTCGGATTTCCGTTTAACGCCCTCGATACCGTAGCTGCGGTGATATTGAGTTCTTTAGCGATGTCGTAAATCGTGACTTTGTTGTTCATGTGGGTTTAAGTTTAAGACGGTAAGGATCATTAAGAGGAATAGTGAAATGACGCATTTGTTGCGTGTCAGCCTGCTGCTTCGATGGGCACAAATGTAGCTAAAAAAGAAATTTTATTTGTAAATGTATTAATATTTTTATATATATTTGTAATCGATTACATTAATTAATTATGAATTACCGAGTTCAACGTTTTATTTCCGCCAGATTTGTTTTTCCAATGGTCTTAATGGCCTTTTCAGCGCTTGTTTTCCTGTATGCATGTTCAGCGGCGAGTAATAATGCAATAGCCATTGGTTCTACAGACAGTTTCCCCATGGAGCGCATGCTGGAACTTGAAAAATCCATTAAAGAACCCAAATTCAGGGATGCCAACTATAACATTGTGAGTTATGGTGCCGTGGCAGACGGAAAGACGATGGCCACCGAAAGCATCAGAAAAGCGATTCTTGCGTGCTCTAAAGACGGCGGAGGAAAGGTTATAGTTCCTTCAGGAAAATTCCTGAGTGGCCCTATTCATCTGGAGAATAATGTGAATCTTCATCTTATGGAGGGCGCTGAAATTCTATTCAGCACCAATCCGGATGATTTTTATCCTTTGGTTCATACATCCTTTGAAGGAATGGAGCTGATGAACTATTCGCCGCTTATCTATGCAAAAAACAAGAAAAATATTGCGGTAACCGGAAAAGGAATCCTCAACGGACAGGCCAGCAATGATAACTGGTGGACCTGGAAAGGAAGTTCGGCCTATGGTTTTAAACCCGGAATGCCGAGCCAGCTGGATCCCAATAATCTCCCCAAGCTGATGGAGATGGCTGATACAAACGTTCCGGTTTCGAACAGAACTTTCGGAAACGGCCGTTACCTGCGCCCGAATTTTATAGAGCCATTTGAGTGTGAGAATGTATTAATTCAGGGAATAACAATTATCAACGCACCGTTCTGGATCTTGCATCCTATAAAAAGCAAAAATATAATCGTAGACGGCGTGAATATCCGTAGCCATGGACCTAACAATGACGGCCTTGACCCCGAATATTCTCAAAATGTTTTGATTAAAAATTCTATTTTCAATACCGGCGACGACTGTATCGCAATTAAAGCAGGTAGGGATGAAGAGGGTAGAAGAGTTGGAATTATGACTGAAAACATCATCGTGAGAGATTGTAAAATGATTGACGGTCACGGCGGTGTCGTAATTGGCAGCGAGATGTCGGCAGGCGTAAGAAATGTATTTGTGTACAACAACCACATGGATTCACCCGAACTCGACAGAGCGATCCGCCTTAAAACCAATAATGTGAGAGGCGGCGTTGTGGACGGCGTTTATGTAAAGAATCTTACCGTTGGCGAGGTGAAGGAAGCTGTGCTGCATATCACCATGAATTATAAGGACTATAAAAACAGAACCGGAAACTTCACTCCACAGATCAGAAATATTCTGCTTGAAGATGTGAAGGTGAAGAATGGCGGTAAATACGCAATCTTCGCGGACGGTCTTGAAAACTCAAAAATTCAGAACATTACTTTCAAAAATGTTACGATTGATAAGGTGAAAGCCAATTTCAACGTGAAATTTGTTGAAAACCTGAAGCTTATCAATACTAAAATAAACGGAGCACAAACCGAATATGCTCCGAACTAAAAATAACTATATGAAGAGAAATACAATAACAGTAACCTGCATTGCAGCCGTGTTTTTTCTTGGAATCAGCGCGCACGCACAAAGCGTACAGGATACCGTTCTTAAAGAAAACAAGATCGAGGAGGTAGTAATGATCGGTTACGGATCTGTGCGTAAAAGCGATCTTACCGGCTCTGTTGCAACTGTAAGTGGCGATGCACTGAAGCAGATTCCCGTTTCGAATGTTGCGGAAGCGTTGACCGGTAAGGTTGCGGGTGTACAGATAATATCAACTGAAGGTGCGCCTGATGCAGAAATCAGTCTGAGAGTGCGTGGTGGCGGTTCTATTACGCAGGACAGTTCACCGCTCATCATTGTTGATGGTTTTCCCGTTGGCTCAATGAGTGAGGTAACACCGTCGGATATTGAGACGATAACAGTTCTTAAAGATGCATCCTCCACCGCAATCTACGGTTCGCGTGGTGCTTACGGGGTTGTGCTCATTACAACAAAAGGTGCGAAAAGCGGTAAAGTAACAGGTGCATTTAATTCTTTTACGGGATACAAATGGCTCGCAAAGAAAATTAATGTTTTAACGCCATACGATTATGCAAAGTGGCAGTTCGAAAATGCGTTGCTTTTGAACGATGTTCCATCTTACAATAATTATTTCCTTCCGTTCAACCAGATCGATCAGTACAGATCTTATGAAGCATTAGACTGGCAGGACAGAATTTATGGCAATACCGGCGTTGTGCACAGCAACGACTTCGGTGTAAGAGGCGGAAACGAAAAAACAAGCTTCAACATCAACCTTGCCAACTTCAAGGACGATGGTATTATGCTGGGTTCAGGGTACAACCGAGATAATATTACGGTAAACCTCAAAAACAAACCGAAAGACAATGTTGATTTATCAGTAACGTTCAGATACTCAAATACAGACATCAAAGGCGGTGGCGCTAACGAGCAGCGTGAATTTTCTAACACCGACGCCAGGCTTCGCCACAGTGTAGGCTATTCGCCAATTGACATTCCGGCACTTACGACGGATGATACCGATGAGGCAGAAGCAGGTTACCTCGTAAACCCATATGTTGCGGTACGCGATAACGACCGCAGACAGAACCGAAAAAATTATACCGTACAGGGAGGTTTAGGCTGGACAATTATCAAAAATCTTAAGTTCCAGTCTAATGTTGGAATGGAATTTTCGAGACTTCAGGATTACCGGTATTACGGTAGATCTACTTATTACGCAAAAAACAATGCGCCTTCTACACTTCAGGGCTTGCCGGCGATGGCATTCACAAATACCGAACGGGAAGGTTTCAGGATTGCGAATACCCTGAATTATGACTTTAAAAGCATCCTAAGCGATAATCACTCGTTGAGACTGATGGTGGGGCAGGAATATAATAACTTAAAGTCAAATGTCCTTTCTACGCTTAATTTTGGGTTCCCAAGACTGTTTTCTTTTGATGATACCGTTAATCTGACTTCAGAGGCACAGGATTTCAGTATAAGCAATGAATATGCACCAGACGACAGGTTGCTTTCCTTTTTCGGAAGGTTGAACTATGATTTCCTTAACAAATATTTACTTACTGCAACGCTAAGGGCTGATGGATCAAGTAAATTCGCTGCCAATAATAAATGGGCATATTTCCCGTCTGTAGCTGTGGGTTGGAAAGTAAATGAAGAAAATTTCCTTAACGATGTTTCCTGGATAAGATTATTGAAACTTCGCGCGAGCTACGGTGAGGCGGGTAATAACGGAATCCCAACGGGCGTGAGTGTTCAGACATTTCAGTCTACTCAAACTACTTGGATCAACGACGTGAGCAGCTATTGGGCAGCCGCAAAAATTTTGGCAAATCCGGATTTGCAATGGGAAACCACAGTTTCGCAGAATGCGGGTTTAGACTATGAATTATTTAATGGTAGAATTAGCGGTACTGTGGAGGTTTATAAAAACATCACCAAAGACCTGCTTATTCCTTTTCCGACGCCGGGCACAGGTTACGACGGGCAATGGAGAAATATGGGTGAAACCCAAAACAAGGGTGTAGAAACGTCGTTAAATATCGAGGCCATCAAAAAAGAGGATTATTCCCTGAGTCTTGGTTTTAACGTTTCATTCAATAAAAATAACATCAATGAACTTGGCAGCGGCATGGAGGAGTTGTTACAGTCATCGAACTTCGCGTCGGCTGTAGGGGTTGATTATCTTGTCCGTGTAGGTTTGCCACTCGGTGTGATGTACGGATACCAGAATGACGGCCGGTATGAGGTAGCAGATTTCGATTATACCACGGGGTCACCTGTGCTAAGAACTGGTATCGCCAATGCATCGGCAATCGTGGGTGCTGTGAAACCGGGCTCGATGAAACTTAGAGATATTAACGGCGACGGCATCGTCAATGCAGATGACAGAACCATTATCGGTAACGCTACACCGAAACATACTGGTGGATTTACACTTAATGCTACCGCTAAGAATTTTGATTTTTCCGCAGGCTTTAACTGGAGTGTAGGGAATGATGTTTATAATGCGAACAAAATCGAATTCAGTACAACAACCATATCATCACCTGACGGACAGTTCAGAAACTTAAGCACAGAAATGGCAGACGGTATCCGTTGGACCAATATGGATTCTGCAGGAAACCTCGTTACAGATCCGGATCAGCTGGCCGCACTTAATGCAGGAACCACAATGTGGTCACCTTACATGCCAAGATACGTATTCAGCGACTGGGCGGTTGAAGACGGTTCTTTCCTGAGATTAAACACCCTGACATTAGGCTATTCACTGCCAGACAGTTTTGTGAGAAGCATCAAGCTTACAAAATTCAGACTGTATGCTTCCGCGTATAACGTATTTGTAATTACCAATTATTCAGGAATGGATCCTGAGGTTTCCACACGAAGACAGACGCCAATGACGCCGGGTGTTGATTATTCGGGCTTTCCACGAAGCAGACAGGTTGTATTCGGTGCAAACCTAAATTTCTAATATAGCAAACAGTTTATCATCCTATAAATATTTAAATAATGAAAATATCAATAAAACTTTCGGTCTTGCTGATGTCGCTCGCAGTACTCTCCTGCAAGCAGTTAGGCGACGACCTGCTTACTGTGGATGCGCCTTCGTCGTCCTCCGAAGCAGTTATATTCTCAAACCCTGACCTTGCGAAAGGCGCGGTGGACGGGATAAAGGTTCCGATGGCTGAAACCAACTCCTACAGAGGCAGATGGATTCCCTTCTATGGTATGAACACCGATACAGAATGGCTGAACTCGTCAGAATCTACTTCTAATGACAACGCCGATCTGGTAGTATATGATCCAAAACCGAACAACAGCCAGATGAACACGGCCAATAACGTATGGGCGATGATGTATTCCGGTATTGAAAGAGCAAACCTGTGTATCAGAGGATTGCGCACTTACGGAAACCCAACTCCGGGTTCTGAACTCGGTTATCTTTTGGGTGAAGCGCTTACTTTAAGAGCGGTTTATTATTCAGATCTTGTAAAAGGTTGGGGTGATGTTCCGGCCAGATTCGAGCCGATTACCACCGAAACAGTTTATATGCCTAAATCCAGCCGCGACGTAATTTACAAGCAGCTGTTAGCCGATCTTGCAGAGGCAGAAACTTTGGTTCCATGGCCTAACGGAAATGCGGCAACTGCATCTGTGGAAAGAATAAACAAGGCTTTCGTGAAAGGCCTCAGAGCCAGAGTTGCAATGGCAGCTTCTGGTTATTCGCAATATCCCGACGGAATCAGAAGAAGCAATGATCCTGAATTATCCGTGGCTACATTATATCCGCTGGCGCTGCAGCTCTGCCGCGATGTCATCAATAGTGGTTCTGCACACCTCGAACCTACGTTTGAAGGTCTTTGGAAAAAGTACAATCAGGAAGTTCTTGCTGCAGGAAACGAATCACTGTGGGAAATACCATTCTCATCAGGTAGAGGTCGTGTACTGTTTACATTCGCTGTAAACCACACGAATAATAACCAATACCAGCAAATGGGTAACAACAGAGGTGGACAGGGAGGTCCGTTACCGAACGTATTTTATGATTACGACCAAACTGACCAAAGACGGAACGTAACCTGCGTGCCTTACAAATGGGGCAGCGCAGTAGCCGGCAAAGCAAAACAGGAAGTTGGTGCATTCAACAGATGGTATTTCGGTAAATACCGATTCGAGTGGATGAACAGGCTTGTAACTTCAACCAATGACGATGGGGTAAACAAAATCTACATGAGATACGCTGAGATTCTTCTGATGGCAGCCGAAGCAGCGAACGAAATTGAAGGACCTGCCGCGGCAGCACCTTACCTCAAACAGATCAGAAACAGAGCATTTGCGCCTGCCGACCGACCTGTAAAAGTGGAGAACTATGTGAACGCACTTACTTCAAAATCTGCAATGTTCAACGCGATCGTGGAGGAACATAAGTATGAATTTACCGGCGAAATGGAGCGTAAACTCGCACTGATCAGATGGAATTTGCTCGGGACAAGAATGGCCGATGCTAAAGCAAGACTTACCGAACTGAAAAACCGAACCGGAAGATATGAAGATGTGCCTTCAACGCTGTATTATAAATATGCCACTGATAATGAGACGCTAATTATTTACGGCCTGAACCGTGGGGAATTTACAAACCCAGGCACCGGTTGGACTGCAGTGGACTGGACTTCGCTTTCAGATTCTAAAATTGCGTCACTGTACAGAAACAATCCGGATACTAAACAGTTCTGGCCGATCTGGCAGGTATTCATAGACTCAAGCAACGGAACTTTGGCTAATGATTATGGCTACTAGTTCTAGCATATAAATCAATTAATAATTGCTGTTTAATCTTTTATCTAAAGGATTAAACAGCAATTTTTTTTTAAACCAACAACAAACATTTAAGTCATGAAAAAAAATTTACTCTTAATTTATCTCCTGATTCCGGTGATGTCGCTTTTTGGGCAGCTCACCGATGTATGGGATTTCGGAGCGCAGCAGCTGGATCCTGCGCAGTACAATAACAAACTCACCGTTTCAGTGATCAATTCGTGGTATAACCCTGCTATTACGCCGGGAACTGCAAGTACATCTAATGTTTTTCCTTCCACCTTTACTGCAGGCGAACTTTCGTGGACGGGTGGTAACAACGACAGGTTGCGGACCACGAACCCTGCATTGACGCGTTATGACGAAAACATTGCGTCCGTTACGTCGTACACCGGCAGATTGTACTGCAATGCGATTCCTACCGTCACCGCGGGTCTGCCCAACGCGAGGTATTTCCGAATGACTCTTAACGCGGACGATGAGGTAAAAGTAATTTCGAGAGGCGATACCGCTGGAAACCTTACTTTCAGTTTTGCGTCCGATGCGGCTGTTCAGAATGATAAATTCCCCACTACCACTACCTCGGGAGCTGTTACAGAAGCTACATTTGTTGCAAAACAAACCGGTACTTACTTTATTTATGATGCGGTGGCTAAAGGAAGTTTTTACCGCATTTACCGCAAAGCCGCAGTGTACACCTCCGTATCGGGAACCGTCGATGTTTCGCAGGCTGCAGGCATTCCGGCTGGATATTCACTCGTTTTCACAAACGCTGCGGGGAAGAGCTGGAGTGTGCCTGTAAGTACAAATGCTTATCAGGTGAACTTACCAGTGGGATTTGATTATAGTGTAAGTTTGGCGGATGCGAGCGGATTTATCGTTACTTCAGGCGAAAATTTCAGCACTGTTGGCGCTTCAAATATACTAACCCACAATATTTCTGTTGCTTCAGTAAGTCTTTATACGGTTACAGGCAATATCACAGGACTTGCCAGTCAGATTTCTAACTTAACACTCACATTTACGCCAGATCCTGCAAGTGAGAGTATTTATGTACCGAGCCCTGTGGTGAATTCAGCTGCGTCAACCTATTCAGTACAGCTGGCTCCGAATATTCAGTACGCGGTTTCAGCATCTGGAGTAAACGATTATGAAATCACAAATAATACGTTAACAATAACCGGCGACACAACTTATAACCTCAACTTTGCGGAAAAACCAAAATATGCGGTTAATCTGGATGTTAGCGGGCTAAGTACAGCGCAACAGGCCGCATTAAACGTTACATTGACAAACCTGAACGAACCTGGCTACGTGTACAGTTTTTCAGATCTTCAGAATATTACGCTGAGAAATGGAGTATACAAAATATCGGTTTCCGGACTCGATAATTTCCCTGTGGAAATGTCACTGACCTCAAACCTAACGGTTAACGGCGCTGCGGTGAATAAGTCGATTTCATTTAAACCTGTAACCGTTTGGTCATTTGATGATCAGCAGATTAACACTTCTACATCAGCGTATTACAAAGGCATGCAGCTTAATGGTCAGGTTACTACAGTTCCGGCATCAGGGCATTTAACGGCTAAACCGGGAGCAACGCTTTTGGTGCCTGTAAATCCGGGTGAAAAAGTGGTGGTGTCTTATTATTATTCAGCTAATTTTTCGGTTGAAGGCGGCGCTACATTTTCTACAGCTTCTAATTCCACTTCTATTACAGAAACAATGGAATATGCCTACACTGGGGCTTCCGCGGGAAATGTAACTGTAGCAATGGGTGGTGCAGCGGGTTCAACATCTTATTTCACTGAAATCCGAACCATTCCTAATGTGCCGTACGCCGCCGAGTTAACTGTTGGTCCCGGCAAACAGTACGCTTCAGTTAACGCAGCATTGACTGCGGTGTCGAACATGACAAGAACGGAAGGACAACGCGTGACGATCTCGATCGATCCGGGCAACTACGAGGAAATGCTTGTGATCAGCCAGCCGAATGTGACATTAAAAAATGCATCCTCAGCTCCAGGTACCGATATCCTTAATCAGGGAACCGAAATATCGCCAAACGCCGTGCGCATCACTTCGTACTATGGCCACGGCTATAATTACTATTCCATGGGTGCAAACCAGAAATGGAATGAAGAAGTGTTGAATGTAAACAAAGAAAACGGAGCTTATTCGTACACAAACACCGGCGCAGGCACAACAAACGGATCGTTCTGGAATGCTACCGTGGTGCTGAATGCCAAAGGCTTTGAAGCCGAGAATATCATCTTCGAAAATTCATTCAACCAATATATTTCAACAAAAGAAACCCAGGATGTTGTGGTTCCATGGGCTTCAGGAAGTCCGGGTGCCAGGCCTTCGAATTTAAATAATACATCAGTTCAGAACAAAACGCTTGTTGAAAGAGCTGCAGCGTTAGCTATCACCGCAAGTGGGGACCGTGCTTTTCTTAAAAACTGCCGAATTATTGGCCGTCAGGATACATTCTACGGCGCACAGGGCGCACGTGTGGCTGTTTACAGAGGCGACGTAATGGGTGCAGTAGATTTCATCTTTGGTGGAATGACTGCCGTGTTTTACGAAACGAAACTCGTAATGAACACGAGCGACCAGAGCAGTGATCTTTCATACATCGTTGCGCCGCAGCAGACCAGCGGACGAGGATTCTTAATGTATAACACAACCATCACTTCAGCGCAGCCTATTACGCAAACTGCTTCTGCGTACCGTTCGAAACCGGGTTATTTTGGCCGTCCATGGTCCGCGAATACAAGTGAAGCTGTGTTTTACAATACCACAATTGAAACAAGTGATTTCCCTGGATTTGTAGGTCAGTCTCTTGTATTGCCGCTCGGTTGGCAGAATTCACTCGGCGGAACTTCTCCGGGCATGTACGAATACGGCACGACGGAACTTTCGGGTGTAAATAATTCCGGAAGCCGCGCGACCTGGGCAACATCACTTTCCCAACCTGTACTTACGGACGGAACTTCGATCACCACTTTGAATTTCACCAAAGGAAATGATGGCTGGGATCCGTTTAACGACATTACATTGTCCACAGGAGTTGTAAAAACTGATAACGGTACGGCTGTTTATGCGGTGAAGAATGAAGTATTTGTAAAGGCGGTAAAAAGTGAAACGGCTGTAAAAGTTTATACGATGAGCGGTCTGCTTTACAAAACATTAAACACGTCGAAAGACACAAACTTCACACTGCCTGCAGGTATTTGGCTGGTAACAGTACAGAATAACAAAGGCACGAAAAGTGTAAAGTTAAGAACCAATTAATAATTAACGAAAGATGCTTCCACGGGATTTTATATGCTATTCCGTGGAATATTTTTCCTAAATAAATCATATGAAGAAAATATTTTTTATTGCTGCATGCTTCCTGGCGGTATCCACTGCACATGCGCAGGTTCCGTACCAGGCAGTGCCAGAAGGTTACGGCGCAGCAGCAACGGGAGGTGGAACTGCGGCGCCGGTAATTGTCTCCGATTTCGCCTCATTACGTACAAATTTAACAGCTGCAGGGCCTCGCGTAATTTTGGTTTCAGGCGTAATTAATATTCCTGCCAATCAGCAGATCAGCGCGGTTATTTCTAATAAATCGCTGATCGGATTGCCCGGCGCTAAACTCGTGAACGAAAACCTGTCAGGGTCCGGAATTCTTAATTTAAAAAACGGATCCAACAATATCATCATCAGAAACCTGATTTTCGTAGGTCCGGGAGCATATGACAACAACGGTCAGGATAATCTCACGAACCAAGGCGGGACAAATGTATGGATCGATCATTGCGAATTTCAGGATGGGCAGGATGGAAACCTCGATAATGTAGGACAGTCGGACAACATCACCATTTCCTGGAATAAGTTCACTTATCTGAAACCTCCGGTACCGGGCGGTTCGGGCGGGAGTAATGACCACCGTTTTTCGAACCTCGTTGGATCGAGCGCGACGGACAAACCCGCTGATGGCCACTACAGTATTACGTACCAAAGCAATTACTGGGGCGAAGGAACCCGCGAAAGAATGCCACGTGCGCGCAATGCGCAACTTCATATCCTGAATTCTTATTACTACACGAGTGTACCGGGTGCTGTAGGAATCGGTTTGGGCGGCGGCGTAAGCAATTCGACTGTATTTGTTGAGAATACACACTTTGCCAAAATTTCATCGTACTTTAAAAATTATGTTTCCAGCGATGGCGGTTCTATCGCGATCAACTTTGTGAACAGTCTTACGGGAACTTCACCTGTCCCCGGATCGATGAATATCGGAACTGTAAGTCCGCCGAATTATGCATACACGGTGATGCCGGTTGCTGATGTGGCAAAGTATGTCGCAGACGCGACCTGTGGAGCAGGAGCCACACTTCAGGTAAGTACTGCCGGCGTTATAACGCCAGGACAGTGCTCCAATATGGGGACAGCAAACATCAGTAAGGCAGCTGTGAAACTTTACCCGGTTCCTGTGAAGGATATTCTTAACATTGAAGTTCCCGGTGTAAAAAGCAGTTCGATGCTTGTAGAGATTTACGCCGTTGACGGAAAGAAGGTTTTCACGTCATCAGCGCCAAAAATGGCGGGTAACAGATTGAACATCGATATTGGTCATCTGCCAAAAGGCGCCTACTATGGAAGGCTGCAACATGGCGACAGGTCATTTCCTTTGAATTTTATAAAAGAATAAACGGAATTTATATGAGTCCTACTAAGCGTATCCTCAATTTTGGGTACGCTCTTTTTTTTATCCAAATAAAATTAAAACGCATAAAGTTCAAAACATACTATAAAAATAATATATATTTGTGCAATCGATTGAATTATTATAATCGTCAAAAAATCAACCACTTAAAAAATTATTTATTATGAAAAAAACTTTACTTTTTATGTTGATGGGTCTCATAAGTATCACCTCAACTGCCAACGCCCAGATTTCAATGCCGAAAACATGGGATTTTGCTAATGACACGGCCAATTGGCCGCTAAGTGCGGGTACAGGCGTTCCGGAAAAAACGGTAGATCAGTTAGGTCTTTTCAGTAAGTCAGACGGGTCAATTACCAATTTTGCTGCTATTACTGCGACCTCCTACACGTTCAGCGATGGTTATACCGGTGCAAACCGCCTTCAGCTTAACGGGGCGGGTTATACATCAAGTACCGGTTTCGTGCCTTTGCCAACCCAGCGTTATATGTATTTTGATGTAACCGGCACAGCGACCGTAACTGTTTGGTTCCGGTCTGGCAGTAACAGTTCCTCGCGAACGGTTTTTGTAACTAACGGTTCAACGGTTTTAGGTCAGGCTGCTACAGATACCGCCGGTACAGGTGTAATCTTCACTGCCAACAAAACCTCATCAGGTAACGAAAGGCTATATGTCTTTGCAGACGCGTCTTGCAATATATATAAGATAACCGTTACCGGCGCCACAATGGCGACTGGCGACATTAACAACGCTGGAACAAAGGTCTTTGCGAACGGAAGCGAAGTTCGTGTTTCGAATATCACAACAGCTACCGACATTTCGGTATACAGCATCACAGGCGGACTGGTAAAATCTTTACAGGCTAACACCGATGTTGCGTTTACTTTAAAGACAGGTGTTTATATTGTAAATACGAAATCTGCTAAAGGTGTTAAATCTCAAAAAGTGAGTGTGAAGTAATCACGCATACCCTAAAATATGAATTTAGAGTAAAAAGACAGCATCAAATGATGCTGTCTTTTTTAAGTTAAATAGAGGTCTTTCAAGCTGTAATTCAAATAATTACATAAATATCTATCTCAAATCCGTTCGGTATTAAAATTGTTATTATATTTGTGTAATCGATTGTATTAAATTAAAACAACAAAAACAACGTATTAAATTTTCGGATCATGAAAAAAAAATTACTAATTGCATTTACAGCTGTTTTGGCTATGTTCACAGCAAATGCGCAGACTACAACCTGGGACTTCAGTAACGACTCAACTAACTGGCCTCTTAATTCGGGTATCGGCAACAATCCGATCGTAAAACAGGGCTTAGGAATGTATCCAATCGCAACAAACACAAATTTTGGAGCCATTACAAACTCTTCGCAGGTAAGCTTTTCTGATGGCTACGTGGCTACAGGAAACCGTCTTCAAACTAACGGTGGAGGTTCCGCCGATGAGGGAACTTACAAACCTAAGCAACGTTATTTCTTTGTGCAGGTAAGTGGTGCAGCAACGGTGAAATTATGGTACAAAAGCGGAAGCGGCGGCGCTGTTCGTTCTGCTTATGTAAGTGATGGAAACAGTGTTCTTTACGGTTCTGCTGCGACGAGTCCAGCGGCATCTCCTGCGGATACTGCGATTCTTACAGCTAATATCCCAACTGCAGGAACTTTTTACATTTACACAGACGCCGCCATCAATTTCTACAAAATTGAGGTAACGGGTGCAAGCGTGGTAACGACTTTAAGTTCGAATACGCTTTCAACTTCCGGTAATGCAGCAACCAAAGTATCTGCCAACGCATTTGCAGACGGGGGCAATGTTTACGTATCTAACGTTTCCGGCGACACGAAAGTAAATGTATTTACTGCCAACGGTCAGCTTGTAAAAGCGTTAAACACAAAATCTGACGTTAACTTTGCCTTGAAAACAGGGGTTTACATCGTAAATCTACAGTCAGACAAGGGTGTTAAATCTCAGAAGGTTTTAGTGAAATAACACACATTTTAAACTTTTTCATGAAGCAGCATTTTAAGGAAATGCTGCTTTTTTTGTGCGCAAGGTTTTCATCAGAAGTCAGGTAGGAAAAATTTGCATATAGTTCACGGCAACTGTACTCCTAAGCTGCTTTCACACGTTACATTTGCTTATTTAGTTATGCAAGACAGCAGCATATTTTCAACTTTAACCAATCGTCATAGACCTATGTAGTAAAGTCCGCAGCTTAGCCCGATTTAAGTTGCGCCATGGTGCTCCGAAGCGGAAGTAGCGCACGCTGCCGGAGCGAAAAAAAACACTTTGATTAAGTCTTATTTGGTAAGTAAGAGTAAATATCATCAACAAAAAAACCTTCCCCTAAGAAGAGGAAGGCTAAAAAATAAATTAATCCTAAAAACTTACTTTTTGATGATCTTTCTGGTTACTGTTCCGGACTGTGTGACGATCTTTACGATATACATGCCGGTTGTTAATCCACGTACATCGATTGATTTCACGTTTCCATCCGCTGATTTTACCAGACTTCCGTTGGCGCTGAAGATGCTTACATTCCTCACGTTTTCATCCGTTCTGATGAATACAGTTTCTGTAACCGGATTCGGATATACACTGAGTTCTGCTCTGGTGTTCTGTACGCCGGTTCCTAAAACCACGTCGTCATATACTGTTTTGATGTAGAACAGATTCGCAGTATCACCTTTAAGAATCTGGGTGGCACCCGCCGGTACATTAGGGATGGTTATCACTCCGCCGGCGCCTGCAGGAACTGTGTAGTTGGTTCCGTTGAGTTTAATTTTACCTGCGAAAGTAGGATCGAATACTAGCGTAAGTGTAGATTTCTTAGCTGTAGTGTAGTTGATTGTGGTAGCACTTTCAATCTTAAGCCTTTTTGTTAGTATGTTACCGTCATACGTGTTTGATCCGTCGGTAGAATTCATGTTCCCGGAAATAGCGTAGTAGGAACTGATTTTGCCATCGGTCGTGAAGTTATGGATGAAGGTGCTTTCCGTTGAAGCTTCGCCAATGGTAACAATTCCAGTACCTGAAACCGGTGTACCTGCAGTGCCTGAAGTGGTTACTGTGAAGGAAATGTCGGCAGTTGGTGTACCAGTGATGGTTACGGTTTTAGCGGTAATGTTCTTCGTGAAGGTCAAGCCTGATGCTGGTAAGCCGTCAACTGTAACATCGTTTGCGGTTCCGCCCCATGTAAATACCATGTTCTGGATTGGTGTTCCTGCCGGCACGGTCTGGTCGTTATTTTCCGGGATCAGCAACGTCTGCGTGCTTACCACCACCGGTGTTTCTCCCTGAACATAAACCATGCTGCTGTTATAGTTGATCAGCATGTCTCTAAGACCTGTATTCACATCGTATGAAGTGTCATCAGCCGAGGTGAATGTCCATTTCATATCGCCGCCATCAACTCTGCCTGCGTACTGAATTACTTTTGCTTTCGCAACTTCGGGCTCATCAACGATGAGGTTTTTAATATAATGAGCCGCGTCGGTATCAAAGTTATTGTAGGTTGCTCCGCCTTTTTTTGCTTTAATAGCTGAACTCAGCACTTCGCCTCTGCTTGTGGCAACATAGGCATCGAATTCTACAGGATAATTCACCGCGTCGTAAGCAACAAATCTGTTTTGTCCGCTCATGGTGTTGTTAAATGCTTTAATCACACCCCCGTTTTCACTGGAGAACGTACCTGGACCTGAAAAAATATCGGATCCCTGCATAGAAGTCAGCATTGGATATTTACTGTTTCTGAAAAAGTTCCCTTCAAGAAAAAGCGAAGAACCCATCGTAGATCCGGCGCCGTATTTTGAATTGCCGTCGAAATAGTTATTATAAACGTGTGCTGAGTAATAACGCACTCTTGGATGACGAGAATCTGAGTGGTCATACCAGTTATGATGATAGGTGGCATAAAGTCCGGCCGCCGTACCTTCACTTAAACCTAAAAGATTCGCTTTTCCGCTGTCCCAGAAATGGTTGTATGAAAGGGTTACATAAGTCGATTTTTTTACGTCCATTGCGCCGTCGCCTTTCGCCTGGTCTGCATCACCACCGGATTTTCCGTAGAACAGGTCATTGTTGTGCACCCAGATATGATCATTGCCCTGCTGCAGACCAATGTTGTCGCCTTCGGACGCATCCGTAAGCATAAGTCCCAAATTGCGGACTTCTACATTTGAAGCGTTTTTAATCCGTACTCCCCAACCGTTTGCGTAGGCATCATCGCCAACACCTTCGAGGGTCATCGATGCAGTTGCAAGGTTGTTATTTTCAATCACGAGGTCACCGCTAAGCAGATAGCTCGGGTCGGTGATGTTGCCAATGAGTCTTACGGCGAGCGGTCTGCTGTCTTTGCCTTTTTTAAAACCGTCGAGGATGGTCTGAAGACCTACACATGGATTTGCAGTAGCGCCGGTAACGTTAAGTGTAACCGTATTCTTAGTATTCTGCGTGATATATATTACAACTGCATTGCTTTTAAGTGTACCATCGAGGTTATAGGCGCCGGGCACTCTGCTTCCCTGATGTGCGAAGCCGTTCCGGTCATGAGCAACTACTTCTATTGGATTTGAAACCGCGGGGCTTCCTTCTACACCTTCTGTCACCGGTACAACTTTAATTGTATAGCTACCTGCGGCAAGACCTAACACATCTGCACGGAAATAGGTGCCGTAGCTGCGGATCAGTTGGGTGTCAATTTTTCTGTCGGTAATTCCAGCGCCGGAATAATATACGTTATAACTGTCGGCGCCGGTTACGGGATCCCATTTTACGTAGGCGCTTTCCAGCGAGCCGCTTTGTTGGGTGATGTTGGCAGCCTGCGCATTAATCAGCGTAATGCTGAGAAGCCAACTTAAAATGAATAGAAATCTGTTCATAATTCAGTAGATTTGATTGAATTTAAATTTATGTAATGGATTACACAAAGTTATTTTAATTATCTAAACACGCAAGAAGATTTAAGAATATTTGTATTTACCAATAAAATACAAGCAGCAGAGCGTGTTAAGGTTGAAACTGCAAAACAAATATGTCTGGAAATTCATATAATTAACAATTTTTTAACCACGAAAATCGTCAATTATCGTCTTACCCGGGTAGTTAAAATCGATTATTGTTATATATTTGTGTAATCGATTGCTTGTTTTTCAAAGCTTTTTACGTGATAAAATAAACAGATATTCACCGTTTTATGGAGCGTTTTTCCACAGTGGCTTTTCTGATGTGTTTTTCTCTGGTCTGTGCGCAGATTCCCAGAGACAGTTCCTTTACAGATTATTCTGAACAACTGAAAGTACGGAAGAAATTCCCTGAAGCTAAATTGGTTTCACCTGTGGCCGCCAACTCTGTTGCCGTAATTGAAAACCGAGTTTTTACAGTTGTCGGTAAACGCGAACTTAAGTTAGATGCGTATCTGCATAAATCAGTTGACAAAAAACCACCCGTGATCCTTATTCATGGTGGCGGATGGAAATCCGGGGACAGGCGGATGATGAAGCCCCTCGCTACTGCGTTGGCTGAGTATGGATATCACTCTTTTGCAATTGAATACAGGCTTTCAGGAGAAGCGCAGTATCCCGCAGGAATTGATGATGTGATCAGTGCGATACATTATGTGAAAGCCCATGCCGAGGAATTCAATATAGATTCGGCCAAGATTGTCGTTTTAGGAACATCTTCCGGCGGACAGATGGCTTCGTTAATCGGTACGAAATATCCTGATAAAGTGGCGGCAGTGATCAACATCGATGGAATTCTCGCTTTTCATCATCCCGATTCCGAAGAAGGTGCTGCAGCAGCGGCTTGGCTTGGCGGAACTTTCGACGAAAAACCCGAAATTTGGAAGGATGCCTCACCTTTAACGCACGTGAGCAGCAAATCTGCGCCGGTTCTGTTTATCGGGAGTCAGTACACACGTTTTCAGGCAGGAAGGGAAGACATGATAAAACTGTTGAATAATCACTCAGTTTATTCACATACACAATTAATAGAAAATTCACCACATACTTTCTGGATGTTTGAACAGTGGTTTGATCCGGTATTAGGTTATATTACGGGTTTTCTTAATAAGCAGTTCAGTCCTCAGCAAATTATTCATTCAAAATAAAAATAATATGAAATTCATACCTGGCATTTTAGTGCTTCCAGCACTGGCATTACTTGCAAACTGCACAACCGTCAATAATGCATCTACTGCACAAAACGCGAAAACCTACGCTGAAATTTCAATCAAAGAAGGCGGACAGTGGAACGGAAAGAAATACGAGGGCGGCACTTTCAAAAACGTGCAAGACCTCACACTTCCATCAACGCATACAGATCATTCTTACTACATCCGCTACGAAGGTCCGGGCTGGGAAAGCAACAAAGTGGGCTACAGATTGTACCTCGATTGGCGAAACGCGATTGATATTTTCGGGAAACTTACCGAAGATATGGTGCTGCAGGAGGTGGGACAGGACGGTTTCGATTCGTATCACAACATGAGCGATTGGGGCGCGGATATTCTTAAAGTTGGAAAAGGCCTCGGCATCGGTTCCATCGGGCGGGTTGTTAACAACGAATTGCTGCATTTCAATAAGGTGGAAAATACTTCGGCACGAGTTGAAAATTCAAATTCAAACTCAAAAGTTTTTGTAAACTACAAAGGTTGGGAAACGAACGGCGAATCCACGGACCTGAGTTCAGAACTTACTATTTTCCCCGATCAGCGATACACGAGACACACAATTCAAAGCAGCAATGCATTAAACGGTATCGTGACAGGAATTGTAAATCTTTATAAATTGCCTGCGATTAAAAAAACAAGTGCGAACCAGAAGTGGGCGTATGTGGCGTCTTACGGAAAGCAAACGCTGTTTGATGACAATCTTGGCATGGCAGTTTTCTACAGAACAGAGGATGCTGAGAAGATTTTTGAAGGAGCCACCGATCATCTGGTTCAGTTTAGACCCACTACGAAGAAAATTACGTTCTATTTTCTCGGTGCCTGGGAAAAAGAAATTAACGGAATTAAAACTGAAGCAGAATTCCTGAAATATCTCGATGAAAACCTGGATAAATTAAACAAAACCAACCAATTAAATTAAGCTGATGATATCCATTAAAATAAAAACACTCGCTGTAGCAATCTTCGGAAGTCTTGTTCTCGCTGGCTGCAAAACCGCCTCCACAGCGAATATGGAAGTACCTTCAAATAAAAAGTGGTCCGAAAGGATGGCGCTTACTTTAATGAAAAAGTATCCCGAAGCCTATATGCTCGATGACAAAACAGCTCCAAAATGGGATTATGTGCATGGCCTCGTGATGATGGGTTTTGAAGAACTTTACCAGAAAACCAACAATCAGCAGTATTACGATTATCTTAAAGGTTACGCAGACGCAACCATCGATGCGAACGGAAAAATTCCGAGCTACAAATTCGAGAATTACAACATCGATATGGTGGTAGCTGGTCATCATCTGTTCGATTTATACGATAAAACTAAAGATGCACGGTATCTTACGGCGATGAAAACCCTGCGTTCTCAACTCGATGCTCAGCCCAGAACTTCTGAAGGCGGTTTCTGGCACAAGAAAATTTATCCGAATCAGATGTGGCTCGACGGGCTTTTCATGGGTTCGCCATATTACGCACGCTACAATACGACATTTGAAAATGGCGACAAATTAAATGATGTAGCTCTTCAGTTTGAACTGGTTCAGAAAAACATGGTCGATCCAAAAACAGGTTTGCTTTATCACGGTTGGGACGAAAGCCGCGCAATGCCATGGGCAGATAAAACCACCGGAAATTCACCTAATTTCTGGTCGAGATCTCTTGGCTGGTACGCCATGGCTTTGGTAGATGTTCTCGATTATTTCCCGAAGGATCATCCGAAAAGACCACAGCTTATTTCTTATTTGAACAGCCTTGCAAAAGCGGTGACTAACTATCAGGATGCGTCCGGGCTTTGGTATCAGGTGACGGATCAGGGAAACCGTGGCGGCAACTATCTTGAAGCCTCAGGTTCGTCAATGTTTGCGTATGCTTTCGCCAAAGGCGCCAATAAAGGCTACCTGCCGAACGAATATAAAACAGTTGCGAACAAAGCGTTCGATGGTTTGGTTAAAAATCTTATCACCGTTTCGCCCGAAGGTTACGTTACACTCACCCAGGTTTGCGCTGTCGCCGGCTTGGGTGGAAAACCATACCGCGATGGTTCTTTTGAATATTACGTGAATGAAAGAAAGAAAGACAACGACCCGAAAGGAACCGGACCCTTCATCCTCGCAGCCCTTCAACTTAACAGATAATTGCAAATGAAAAACTGTTTTTTACTTTTCATCGTACTGTTCTTCAGCCTGCAAAATTTAGCGGCCCAAACGCCTGAAAAGGATTGGAGTAAAATCGCTTTCACTAAAGATGAGAACCTGCTGAAGTCTGCAGATGCAGAGAGAATCGCAGAAAACATCCTGCTTTACCAAAAAAGTAATGGCGGATGGGGAAAAAACGTAGCGGTACAAAAACAGCTTTCAGCTGATGAGAAAAAGAAAATTGAAGCTGCAAAAGGAGATCTGAAAGTCACCACGATCGATAATAAGGCGACTGTACAGGAACTTACATTTTTGGCCAATGTTTACCGCTTCCACAAGAAAGACGAGTACCGCGATGCTTTTTTGCGAGGTCTTGGCTTTTTACTCGAAGCACAGTACGAAAACGGTGGCTGGCCGCAGTTTTATCCGGTTCAGAATAATTACAGTTCGCACATTACTTTTAACGATGATGCGATAGCACGGGTACTTATCTTTTTTAAGAGAATTATTGATGAAGGTCCAGCGTTTCCTGTAGAAATTCCTGCGCAAACCCTGGCGGAGATTAACACTTCGTTCCAAAAAGGAATCGATATTATTCTCAAAACCCAGTACAGACAAAATGGGAAACTCACGGTTTGGGGCGCCCAACATGACGAATATAATCTGTTACCAACCAAAGCCCGCGCTTATGAGCTGCCCTCGCTAACAGCCAAAGAATCTGCGACCCTCGTTCTGCTGCTGATGTCGCTGGAAAAACCTTCGAAAGACGTAATTTCTTCTGTAGAAAAGGCAGTGAAATGGTTTGAGCAAAATCAGCTTAAAGGATATAAAGAAATTGAAATTTCTGGTGATAAAAAATTGATTGCAGATGCGGCTGCGCCGCCGATGTGGGGAAGATTTTATGATCTTGAAAACAATCAGATTTTTGTTTCCGGACGTGATGGTGAGAAGAAAAAATCGTACGACGAAATTGAGGCTGAACGGAGGAACGGATATGCGTGGTACACGTACGAGCCAGCAAAAGTGCTGAAGAAATATGAGGCCTGGAAGAAAAAACATGTAAAAATTATTCCCGATAAAGCGCAGTACACGGTTTCCAAAGACGGTTCTGCGGATTTCGAGAGTATTCAGGACGCTGTTGATCAGCTTAAATCTTTTCCCGATCAGCGGATTACACTTTTCATAAAAAACGGAAAGTATGAGGAAAAGGTTAAAATTCACCAATGGAATACCAATATAAAGATCATCGGCGAAGACCGCGAAAAAACCATCATTACATTTAACGATTCTTTCGCTGACATTGACAAAGGCCGAAACAGTACGTTCTACACGCCAACCTTAAGCATTGAGGCAAATGACATTATACTTGAAAATCTTACTGTAAAAAATACGGCGCGTGAAACAGGTCAGGCAGTTGCATTAAGTATAACTTCAGACCGGGTTGCCGTCTTTAACTGTAAACTCCGCGGAAATCAGGATACGCTTTATGTTGGCAATGAGGGCAAAATTTACATTAAAGATTCCTACATTGAAGGTACAACCGATTATATTTTCGGCGGTGCAACAGCCTATTTTGAAAACTGCGAACTCCACAGCAAGAAAGATTCATATATCACGGCACCTTCAACACCAGAAGGCAGCGAGTTCGGTTTTGTTTTTAATAAGTGCAGACTTACGGCTGCGGAAAATGTGACGAAAGTTTACCTCGGAAGACCGTGGCGAACTTATGCAAAAGCAGTATTTTTAAATACTAATTTAAGTTCTGCTATTGCTCCTGAAGGCTGGCACAACTGGAATAATTCCAGTGCAGAAAAGCATGTTTTATTTGCCGAGTTCCAAAATTTCGGTGAAGGCTTCAGACCTGATTTCCGTGTTAAATGGTCGAATCAGCTTTCAAAAAGACAGGCGAAAAAGTACACCAAACAGAACGTTTTAAAAACCGATATCAACACAAACTGGTATGAAAATCTATAAATTATTGCTGTTGGCGGCAGTTTTATTGGTCGCATGCAAAGCGAACAACAATTATAAAAAAGTAACAATCCACACAATTGGCGATTCTACAATGGCTAACAAACCCAATCCCGAAAAGAATCCTGAACGAGGGTGGGTGCAGGTTTTAGACCAATATTTCAATGAAAATGTAGAGATAAAAAACTACGCTGTAAACGGACGCAGCACCAAAAGCTTCCGCGACCGCGGCCACTGGAAACCCGTTCTTGAAGCCCTAAAACCAGGCGATTATGTGTTCATCCAATTCGGGCATAACGACGGTAAAGACACTGATCCCGAACGCTACACCAATCCGCAGACTTCCTATCGCTATAACCTGATCCAGTATATCGAGGAAGCGCGTTCTAAAGGCGCAGTTCCGATTCTTTTTTCCTCGATTGCAAGACGGAAATTCAACAAAGAGGGGGTTTTGCTTGATGCGCACGGCAATTACACGCTGGTCGCCAGATTGGTAGCTTCAGAAATGAAAGTACCGTTTTTCGATATGCAGTACCTTACCGAAAACCTCGAGATGGCTTATGGCGTTGAAGAATCCAAAAAGCTGCATCTTCATTTTGCAAAAGGTGAAAACGAATTTTTCCCGGATGGTATTGATGACAACACGCACCTTTCAGTGCTTGGCGCCAACGAAATCTCCAAAATTTTTGCTGCAGAACTCAAGCGACAGAATCATCCTTTGGCTAAATATCTGAAATAAAGTATTTGTACCTGAATTTTATTAAATCCTTTCAAGTTCATCAGCGGAAATCTGGGTTTTGAACATGCCGTAATTCACGGTTACCTTTTGGTTTTTGTCGATTTTTTCGATGGTGCCGACGCTCGTGCTACCCGAAATCCGTACCCGCTGCCCGATTTTAAGCCACACCGCGCGATCTTTCACTCTTTTATCTTCGAGTTTTTCGTGCGTTTCAGCAATTTTTTCCTGAATGGTTTCCTTCTTGAGCTGCTGCGTGATCTTGCGTTTTACAACCTGCATCTTTTTGGTCTCGTCTTTATCCGATCCGAGTTTGCGGAATTTTTCCTGCTCAAGGATTTTCACGAATTCCGTCACCACGTCTTTTCTGGATTTACCTTTAATGTATGAATCGATAAAACCTTCGATCTTGTTGCCGAACTGCAATTTGCGGTGTTCTTCTTCGTAGAGTTTCTGAAAGTTGAAAAGTTTTTGCTGAAGCTGTTCGTTCAGTTTTTCGAGGTTATCTTTCTTGTTTTGAGTTGACTCTTTCTGCTCCGTAAGGTTTGTTTTGAGTTTTTCGACTTCAAATTTTTCCTGCTGCAGTTTTACAATGGTTTTATCCAGGTTCACAATATCGTGTTCCACTTTTTTCTTGGCAGAATCGATGATGTAAGCCGGAATTTTATTCTTTTGGGCTACTTCAAATGTAAATGAACTTCCCGCCTGGCCCACCTCGAGTTTATACAGCGGCTCAAGCGAATGTTCGTCGAAAAGCATCGCCGCGTTCTGGGCGTTCGGAAGTTGCTCCACCACGAGTTTGATGTTGGTATAATGCGTCGTGATGATCGCGAAGCTTTTCTTATTGTAGAAAAATTCAAGAAAACTTTCCGCCAGCGCGCCGCCAAGCTCAGGATCTGAACCGGTACCGAACTCGTCGATAAGTAGAAGTGTGCTCTCATCGGCTTCGCGAATGATTCCGGCCATCTTTTTAAGCCTTGATGAATACGTGGAAAGATGATTTTCGATTGATTGGTTATCGCCAATATCGGTCATAATCCGGCTGAAGAAAAACATTTCAGATTTAGGATGAACCGGCACTAAAATCCCACTTTGGATCATCAGCTGAAGCAATCCCGCTGTCTTCAAAGTAATTGACTTTCCACCAGCGTTTGGACCCGAGATACACAATATCCGGTTATGTTCGGTGAGTGTGAAACTTTGCGGGTAAATGTCTTTTTTTTCAGCGCGGTTTCTCAGCAGCAGAAGCGGATGATAGGCATTAACCAAGCGAAGCGTTTTGTGACGGTTGATTTTTGGCAGAATTCCCCCGATTTTCTCCGCGAATTTAGCTTTAGCACGCGTTAAGTCAAGATCAAATATATAAGCTTGATAGTCAGATAGCTGTGGTTGGAATTCGGCGATTTCGGCTGTAAGTTTACGCAGGATTTTATCGACTTCTTTTTTCTCTTCTTCAAGATCTTCACGCAGTTTGAAATGATGTTTCACCACAGATTCGGGCTGAATATAGGTAATTGAACCTGTTTTTGAAACGCCGAGAACCCTGCCCGGCACTCTTTTCTTGTAGCCTGATTTTACTGCCAGAACACGCTGATCGTCCATGATGCTTTCGCGGATGTCGTCTAGGAAATCCGTTGATGATAAAGCCGTGAGGCTGCGGTTGAAATTCTCCTGAATGGTCTTGCGCGCGTATGAAATTTCGGTACGCAGGGTTTTAAGGATCGGCGAGGCTTCGCTTTTCACGTCACCAAAACGGTTGAAAACCTTGTCGATCTTGTCGATGATTTCTTTTTTATATTCTAAATCTTTGATGTCGTTATTCAGGTGCAGAAACAGGTCGCCAGACACGGGCAGGAAGCGCTGGAGTTTTCCGATCTGCTCGGTGATGCTTTTAATTTTGATGAATGAAACGTTATCGAGTCTGAAATTTTCGATAATCATCATTTTGAGTTCTTCCTCAATATCTTCGTATTCGTCAAATGGTATGGCGTTGTCGCTTTCGAAACTGGACACGAATTCCGATACTTTTTTCAATGAAATTTCGGCTTCATCAATTTGAAACGGCCGCAGTCCGGCGATTTTCTGCGCGGTTTTTGGCGAATAGGCGAACGGCGAAATCTCCGCAAGCAATTCAGGAAATTCTAGTTCTTCTAACTGGTCTTTGGTTATATGCACGGAACAAATTTAATGAGATTTTTGGGAACGTGTGAATGTGATAATTATTTATATTTGAAGTTGTAGTGGCAAAAGCCGGGACCGGAAAACAGAACCTTGACCTGACAATCTAAAATTCAGAATTTAAAATATAATATCCATGAGTTGGACTGAAATTCTCGCACCAATAAAGAACACCGCCTATTTTGAAGCACTTTGGCGCAAGGTGAAAAACGAATATGCGTCGTCGGAGTGTTTTCCACCGCAGAACCAGATTTTCCGCGCGCTTGAACTTACTCCGTTCGAAAATGTGAAAGTTGTAATTCTTGGTCAGGATCCATATCATAATGATTTTCAGGCAAATGGATTGTGTTTTTCGGTGTCCGAAAAGGTTGCCGCGCCGCCTTCACTCAAAAATATATTTACAGAACTTAAAAATGATTTAGGAATAGATCGCACTAAAAAAGAACTCGACGACTGGGCGGAACAGGGCGTTTTATTATTAAACGCAACACTTACCGTAAAGGCGCACGCTCCGAATTCCCATAAAAATCTGGGATGGGAACAGTTCACCGATTTTATTATAAAAGAAGTTTCAGACCGAAAAGAAAACGTGGTTTTCGTGCTTTGGGGTGCATTCGCTCACAAAAAAGCCCCGCTGATTGACGGAGCTAAACATTTGGTGATTAAATCTGTGCACCCGTCGCCGTTATCAGTTTACCGCGGGTTTTATGGCAGTAAACCGTTTTCGCAAATCAACGATTATCTTGCAGCAAGCGGACAGGAGATTATTTCTTGGTAGTGCGCTGATCTGATGTGTTGCCGGACATTCCTTTTGTGATTTTAATACCAATTCGGTAATTGCCTGCAATGGACTTAAAGCCTTTAGAGGAAGTTGTATTCGGGGTTACTTCTACCAGTGACACACTATGCCCGTTGAAATCCTGGGTTTTTGTATGGCCTTTTTTTGCGTCGTTCATTGTGCTCAGTCTCACTGTTACGGGTCTTGTGGCAAGTCCCATCAGTTCCACTTCGGCCACTGCGACACCTTCCCAAACACAATTTACACCCTCAGGACAACGGCTGTCTTCCGTCATTTTTTTGAAGGTTACATTCATTTCATACTCTTTTAGGAATTTGTTTTCACCCTCTTTCAGATAAATTACGCCTGCAGTATTCTTAGCAGCGTTGGCCTGCTCCTGTTTAGAAAGCTCCACAGCAGCGGAATCCGGCGGTAAACCCACTGACATTTCGGGTTCCGCGGTTTTTGGTGGTGTGGGCGTCGCATGTGTCGTATTTTCCGTATCTGCGGATGTGGTGAGGTTTTTTTCAGTCATAGTCTGGTTTTGGCAGGTAGCTAAGGTAAGAATGCTGAAGGTACTCAGTAATAATTTGTAAATCATTGGATTAGGTTTTTAAATCATATCAAACACAACTACCAAAAACATTGCCAACCCTACGATGAAATTAAATCCTGTGCCGTAAAGAAAACCAACAAGAGCGCCTTTGGTGGAATTCCACGCTTTCTTTTTGTCGCTTGCATCGTGCAGAAGTTCGCCGAAAAATACACCCGCAAACATCCCGATTAAAAAGCCAAACGGAACCGGTATAAAGAACATTCCGGCAATAGTGCCGACCACAGATCCGATGCTTCCCCAGCGTGTTCCGCCATATTTGCGGGTAGTTTTTGCGGGAATAACGTAATTCAGAATGATCGAAATTAGAGTAAGCACAACGAAAATCCAGATGTAAACCATCGATAAGTCTGCGTCTGTGCCGAATTTATAGATGAGCAAACCGCAAAGGCTGAGCAGTAATCCGGGCAGAACCGGCAGGAAAGTTCCGAGAATACCCACGATCAGCAGTACGATGCTGAGGAGGTTAATGAGCGTGTGGTCCATTTGATAAATTTAGTTAAAAGTAGGCATTAATCCCATAAACACAAACAGATTTCATATTTTTGCGGGGATGAATGAATTCAACAATACCAAAGACTTTTTGCAGGCAATGAGTGACAGTCTTCATTATTTTGTGAAGGATACCGTGCCGGACAGTTGGGTGTTGCTGATACAGATTGTGCTGAAATTTTCATTCCTCGTCGGCATCATCGTTTTGGCTTATCTCGCGCTGAGTCTGCTGATGAACGGCATTTTCAAAGCGTATTTCAACACAGATAAACATCCGGTACTGAAATCGGTTTACCTTTCGAAAATTACCAATTCTCTTGCGAACCTTATTGCTCTGCTAATTGGCAGTTTCGCGCTTTTTTCAATTTTTTACAGGCATCCGAAAAGTTTCACCTTCCTCGAACGTATGGTTGCGCTGGCGATTGTGATCGTTGTGGCAGGCATGTTATACCGTGGGCTCAGCGCGTTCCGGCATTACTTCGTGATCAAGCAGGATTTTTATAAGATCATTGCGCTGAATGCAGTTTCGCAAACCGTACAAATTTTCGGAATATTTGTAGCGTCCGTGGTTGCAATCTGTGTAATATTCGGGATCAGCGGATCGGCGATTGTTGGCAGCCTCGGAGCCATTACAGCCGTCCTGGTGCTGGTTTTCCGCGATACTATTTTAGGTTTTGTTACCGGCATTCATGTCGCGACCTCGAAAAACCTCAAAGTTGGCGACTGGATCGGGATCCCGAAGTATAATCTGGAAGGCAACATCATGGATATCAATCTTCTGACGACCAAAATTCAGAACTTCGACAAAACAATTTCTACCGTCCCGACCTACGATTTCCTCACCACTGAAATAAAAAATATTCAGGTGATGACGGAAAGTAACACGCGGCGCATCAAACGGTCGATCATATTTAATATAAAATCATTCAAGTTTCTGGATGCTGAAACTGCCGACAGACTTGCAGGCATCAACCTTATTGCCGATTATCTTGAACAGAAAAAGGCTGAAATAAACGAACAGCGCGGCACTATGCGGAACGCAGAACGCCTGATCAACGGCCGGCAACTTACCAATATTGGCGTTTTCCGCGAATATGTTCAGAATTATCTTAAAAACAGTCCGCATATCGATCAGGAGGGAACTGTGATTGTACGCCAACTCGAAAATACGCCGCACGGTATGCCGCTTGAAATCTACTGTTTCACGAACGATTCGGAGTGGGCGACTTATGAAGATATCCTGGCTGACATCTTCGACCATCTGTTGGTTGCTTCACAGGAATTCGACCTCGAAGTGGTTCAGATTCCAAAAATTCAATAATAAAATGGTAAAACTCAGTGTAAATATCAATAAAATTGCAACCTTACGAAACGCCCGTGGCGGAGAGTTGCCAAGTGTTACCGAAGCTGCTGTAAAGCTTCAGGAATTTGGCGCATACGGCATCACCATTCACCCGAGGCCCGACGAAAGACATATCACGCGCAAGGATGTGTACGACTTGAAACCGCACGTCCACACAGAGTTTAATATCGAAGGCAACCCGCATCAGCCTTTCATCGATCTGGTGTTGGACGTAAAACCTGAGCAGGTAACTTTGGTTCCGGATGCTGAAGATGCAATTACTTCAAATGCAGGCTGGGATTGTGAGGTTCATATGGATTTTCTCAAAAATGTGATTGCACAATTTAAAAACGCAGGCATCAGAACCTCTATTTTTCTTGATCCAAACCCTGGGATGGTAAAGTTCGCGAAAGAAACCGGCACAGACAGGATTGAATTATACACCGAAGCCTATGCCCGAAACTATTCCGAAGATAAGGAGGCAGCCATCCGCAGTTACGTGGAGACCGCACTGGAAGCAGAACGACACGGTCTTGGTGTAAATGCAGGGCACGACCTTAGTTTGGAAAACCTGAAATATTTTGCGGACAACATCCCGAACTTACTCGAAGTCTCAATTGGCCACGCACTGATTTCAGAAGCACTTTATATGGGTCTCGAAAATACTGTTCAGAGTTACCTGAAGCGGCTTGCGAAGTGGTAAATTCCAACTGAAAACAGGAAATACGGTCTTTGATTTATTCATTTTTGAATTAATAGTATATCATGCAAATTCTACATTCTAAAATTTACGGCGAAGACAGACAGGGAACGCCACTGCTCGTTTTCCACGGTCTTTTCGGCATGCTCGATAACTGGGGCAGTTTCGGCAAAGAGATGGGCGAGTTTTTCCCGGTTCATTTGATTGATTTAAGAAATCATGGGAAAAGTTTCCATTCCGAAGAAATGTCGCACGAGGTGCTCGCCAATGATATTTTGCATTACATGGAATTTCATAACCTGCAAAAAGTCAATTTGTTAGGGCATTCGTTAGGCGGAAAAGCTGTGATGCAGTTTGCGATTACCTATCCGGTAAAAGTGCAGAAACTTATCGTTGTTGATATTTCGCCAAAAGCATATCCACCGCACCATCAGGGCATATTAAAAGCCCTGGAAAGTGTAAATTTCGATACCCTCGCTACCCGGCAGGAAGTGGAGGAGGCTTTGCAGCAATACATCCCCGAAAAAAGTGTGATTCAGTTTCTGGCTAAAAACCTGTACTGGACCGATGATAAAAAACTGAACTGGCGTTTTAATCTCAGAACGCTATCCGAAAAATACAGCGAATTTGTTTCAAATGCGATTAAATTTGGCGTATTCACCGGCGAAACGCTGTTTATAAGTGGCGCAAAGTCGAATTATATTTTGCCGCAGGACGAATTTCAGATTAAACAGCAGTTTCCAAACGCATCGGTTGTTAAAATCGAAAATGCTGGCCACTGGGTGCAGGCAGAAAACCCAAAGGATTTTGCCGAAGTGGTAAAAGATTTTATTCTTGAAGTTAAAATATAAGAAATTGCAGAAACCGTTGAACAGCAAAAGACCGCTATGGTTTTAGTTACAGGCGCCACCGGAATCCTCGGAAGGGTGATCGTTTTGGAGTTGCTGAAGCGTGGCCAAACCGTGCGCGCTACGAAACGCAAATCCAGCAATATTCTTGAAGTGAAAGATTCCTACCGTTTTTACACCGAAAATGCGTCGGAATATTTTGATAAAATTGAATGGATTCACGTTGATTTCAACGATCTTTTTTCACTCGAAACCGCGCTTCAAGACATAACCGAAGTCTATCACTGCGCAGCGACTGTCAGTTTTAATCCCGAAATGCAGAATACGATGTTCCGCACCAATATCGATGGAACGAAAAATTTACTGATCGCCTGCGAGGGTTCTAGCGTGAAAAAATTCTGCTTCATCAGTTCCACCGCTGTTTTAGACGGTCTGAACGACCAAGGAGAACTCGATGAAGATTCTGATTATAATCTTAAAACCGATCATTCTGCCTACGCAATTTCAAAGCATTTATCTGAGATGGAAGTGTGGCGCGCTTCTGCCGAAGGCCTCAACACCGTAATTGTAAATCCGGGAATCATCATTGGCAGCGGCAACTGGCATGAAAGCAGCGGCCAGATCTTTAAAAATTTTTCGCGCGGATTTACCTTTTCGGGCGGAACCTCGTACATTGATGTGCGCGATGTGGCAAAAGTTTCAATTGAATTAATGGAGAAGCATGTTTTTGGTGAAAGGTTTGTTCTAGCTTCAGAAAATCGTCGTTTTGTTGAACTAGCAACAATGGTTAGAAAAAAATTAGGAAAACCGGCACCGCGGATAATTCCGAAAGGCCTGATCACGTTCGGCAGAATCCTCAATTTTTTTTTAGGGTGGCTACTTCGGCCATTAAAAATGATCAACAGGGTAAACACAGAGACAATCAATTCGTTCCAGAAAATTTCTAACAGAAAAATAACAGAAAAACTTGATTTTAAGTTTATTCCCATTGAAGAAAGTATAGATTTTCATCTCACCAATTATCTTTCAGAACTAAAAAAATAGACATTACATGAATTTCGCAGCATTTTTAAATACAAATTCCGAAAGATTCCCTACAAAACCCGCCATTGGCTTTAAGAAAAAAGAAGACTGGAAAGAGATTAACTGGTTTGATTTCCGAAGGATGATCTTTAAAACGGCCAATGCATTGCGCGATGCAGGTATTTCAGGTCATGATAAAGTGGCGATTTACGCGGACAATTCCGCGGAATGGATCGTGTTCGATCTCGCGATTATGTCGTTGGGCGCAGTTACGGTTCCAATCTATTCAACGAACAACGGCGAGCAGGCCGAATACATCATCAATGATTCTGAGGCAAAGCTCATTCTGGTGGGTAATCAGGAGCAATATGATGCGGCGTATGAAATTCTGGAGAAAAACGGCTCTTTGCAGCAAATTGTGGCGGCAAAAAAGGCGATTTGGATCAAGAAAGACCGCAGCCATTATTTTCAGGATTTTATTAAAGACGGCGATGAAACATTCGAGATTGTGAAACGTGAGAATGATGATCTTGCCACGATTATCTATACCTCCGGAACCACGGGCATACCGAAAGGCGTGATGCTTACGCACGGCAATTTCCACCAGTGTATCACTGCGCATTTCGATTTTTTTAAATTTAAAAATTTCGAAAACGAAACTTCGCTCGCATTTCTACCGCTTACCCACGTCTTCGAAAGAAGCTGGACCTTGCTCTCGCTTTTTGGTGGTGCGAAAGTATATTTCCTCGAAAATACCAAACTCATCGCGCATGCTCTCACCGAAGTGAAACCTACGATGATGTGCGCTGTACCGAGGTTTTACCAGAAAATTTATGCCGGCGTACAGGAAATGGTGGAAAACGGCTCTGCGACCAAGAAAAAAATATTTAACTGGGCAGTTGAAGTTGGTACTGAAACCGGGGAACACAAGCGGCTTGATCAGCAGATTCCACTGGTTTTAAAATTAAAAAATAACGTGGCGGATTTGTTGGTTTTCAACAAAATCAAGAAGAAAATGGGCGGCAGGCTTTGGTTTATGCCCTGCGGTGGCGCATCTGTCTCGCCGGAGGTTACGCGATTTTTCGATGCACTGGGCGTACACATGACGGTTGGTTATGGCCTTACCGAAACTACCGCCACACTTACCGCATTCCCGTTCAAACATTATGAACATGGCAGCGCCGGAATACCGCTCGGCGACACACAGCTTAAAATTGGCGAGAATGATGAAATTCTGGCCAAAGGCAGCGGCATCATGAATGGCTACTACAATCTTCCCGACGAAACGTCGGCTGTTTTTACCGACGACGGCTGGTTCCGAACCGGCGACGCGGGCAGATTCGACATTAATGGAAACCTTTTCATCACCGACCGGATAAAAGACCTGATGAAGACCTCCAACGGAAAATATGTGACACCGCAGCCGATAGAAAACCTGCTGTCGAACAATACTTACATTGCCCAGGCGATGATTGTAGCCGAAGGAAAACCCTTTGTCACCGCGTTAATCATTCCGAATTTCGAAGCATTAAAGGAGCAGCTTACGCGTATGAATCTTCCGTTTACTAGTTGGCAGGAACTGGTAAATTCCGATAAAATAAAGGAATTTTACCGCGAAAAACTCGAGGAGGTGCAGAAGGGGCTTTCAGGTTTCGAGAAAGTAAAGAAATTTGTGCTGATGCCTTCGGAGTTCGAGATCAATCTGGGTGAGATCACGCCCACCTTAAAAGTAAAACGCAATGTCGTGATGCAGAAATATGCGCAGCTCATCGATAAGATGTACGAACATTAAGATCATCATCAGCAAAACCGCTTATTAATTTGGTTCAGGAAGCTGGCCTTGCCTCACGCAAAAAATAGTATTCAAATGAAAGAATTTTTCAGTACGGATTCATATAAAATATCAGATTCAAAGGTAACGCAATCCTGCCCGTCGAATATTGCTTTAATTAAATATTGGGGCAAATATGCCGGTCAGATTCCTGCCAATCCGAGCATCAGTTATACACTAAACAACTGTAAGACAAATACTTCAATTGAATTTATAGCGAATGAAAAGTTCTCGGTTCAGACATTTCTGTCGGGAAACGAAGAAGCTAAATTCGCCGAGAAAATCGAAAAATTTTTCCACACTATTGAACAGTATCTGCCGTGGATTCTTCAGGGCAAATACATCATCACTACCCAAAACACTTTCCCGCACAGTTCCGGTATTGCGAGCTCTGCCTCAGGTTTTGGCGCCATTGCAAAATGTCTGATGGACCTTGATGAGCAGTTTTCGGCACCGCACGGCTGCGATTTTAAGTTAAAGAAAGCAAGTTTTCTCGCACGCCTTGGCAGTGGTAGTGCGGGCAGAAGCTTGTACGACGGTCTTGTAGTTTGGGGGAAAACAGACGAAGTGGCAGGCAGCTCCGATCTGTTTGCGGTTCCGTATCCTGAAAATGAAGTGCATTCGGTTTTCAGAAGTTTTAACGATTGGGTTCTGCTCATTCACGAAGGCGAAAAATCGGTGAGTTCTACCATTGGCCACAGCCTCATGAACACGAATCCTTATGCTGAAAGACGTTTTCAGCAAGCACATGAAAATTTTACTCTTTTAAAAGATATTCTGAAGACCGGCGACCTCGCGGCTTTCATTAAACTCGTTGAACATGAGGCGCTTACGCTGCACGCAATGATGATGATGAGCGATCCTGCTTTTATTTTAATGAAAACCGGCACGCTTAACGTAATTCATAAAATCTGGGAATTCAGGGAAAAAACGGGTCTTCCGCTTTTTTTCACCTTGGATGCAGGTGCCAATGTTCACCTTTTATTTCCGGCAAATACAGACGAAGACAACATCAAAGAATTTATCACACGCGAACTTCTGCAGCACACTCAGAACGAGGGCGTGGTGAAGGACGTAATGAGGTTTTAAATGTTATCTTTTTCCGGCCAGGCGGCTTAACATGTGGAGTACAAAAACCACGATAATACCGATAACCGCCGCAGAAAGCGACAGAATGAATTTTGAGTTCTCCTCGTGCCAAAAGCCGAGCTGCCATTCCATTGAGTAAAGGTTGAAGCCGATGAAAATTACGAAAAGTGCGAGGAATATTTTATAATACAGTTGCATTGTAAGTCAGTTTAAAAGTTAACATAGCTGCTGAAAAGCTGGGCGAAATTCGCGGTAAACAGCTTGATCGATATCGCTAACAGCACGATACCAAAAACCTTCTGCAAAACCTGAAGAGTTCCTTCGCCAAGTTTTCTTTCGATCCAGTTTGCCGATTTCAGCACCAAATATACAAAAAGCGTGTTGAGGATGATGCCACAAATGATATTAATGTCGTGATATTCCGCCTTTAGAGACAGCGTGGTGGTTAACGTTCCGGCGCCTGCGATCAGCGGGAAAGCAATGGGCACGATAGAAGCTGATTTTGCTTCCTGATTTTTGTGGATTTCTATGCCTAAAATCATCTCGAGCGCAATAATGAAGATCACGATGGCTCCGGCAATGGCGAATGAATTCACGTCAACACCGATAAATTTGAGGATTTTATTTCCTATAAAAAGAAATGCAATCATCAGAAACATTGCTGCCAACGTAGCTTTGCCGGCTTCGATGTGGCCAAACCTCTTTTTAAGGCTTACAATAATCGGGATGGATCCAACGATATCAATTACCGCGAATAGTACCATGGTTGCAGTAAGCGTTTCCTTGAGCGAGAAATATTCAAACATGTTTCTGAGATTATAAATTCCGCAAAAATATGAAAATTAAGTGGTTAATGCCTAATCTCCGAATAAAGTTTAATGATGCTTCTAAGCAGCTTTTCCATAGTTTCTTCACTATGGTATGGCGCGTACTTTTCGATCTTGATCTGCTCCGACAGAATACGGTAATCCTCCGCTACTATTTGGCCGAAGTGCTGTTCAAGGTATTTCCTGAAGTCGGTGTCATTCGCCACCTTCAGCGATTTTTTTGTTTCGGCATGCAACTCGTCGTACGCCGTGAAGAACTTTGTAAAATCTTTATTTTTAAAGCGGTTTTTTAGGTATTCGATATTATCGTCAAACTGCACACTCATCTTTTTCCTTAAGATTTCTTCGGTTTCCGCAATCGTAACAATTGGTTTCCCCACTGCTACAGGCTTCGCTCTGTGCCGGTCTATTTTTTTCCGCGCGACGAAAAATGCTGAGATTAAAACACCCAGAAGTGCCAGATTACCGAATACGATCTTCCAGTTGATCACTTCTTTATTTTTTATTTTTAAATGCTGCGTCTGAAGAACAGGTGTGTTCACAGTTTCGAGTACGTTATTGGTGTAATCGTTCACGCGTTCGAGCGCGGATTTGGCGTCGACGATCTGCTCGTGCGTCTGCACATCAATCAGCAATTCCTGCATTCCGAGATCGACGTATTTCTGCTCTGTGGGATTAAAATATGAAAACTGCTCAAACTGAATCGTAACCGGACCTGCCTTTTTCGGAATCACCACATAGTCAGCCGTAATACTTCCTTCAAGTCCTTCTTTATCAGGATTTGTGTTGGGTGTAACTTTCGGTTTAAAGAATGTGTAATTTTCAGATGGAACCATTTTAGGAAGATTCAGACTTTTGAAATTCCCTGATCCCGAAACTTTCACCGTTACGTTCAGCGGTTTATCAATTTCTGTTTTTTCCGCCGGATCGCGCTTGGCCACCGAAATATCAAAGTTACCGACAGCATTTTTGTAAAATGCAGGCATTCCTGCAGGTAATTTTTTTACATGTAGACGCACTTTGTTTGAGGACAGTTTTTCAGATCTGGCGTTGCTGAGTGACGCAGAAACCGGACTGATATCGATACTTCCGGATTCAGAAGGAAAAATTAGAAATACGGCTAAGACCTGTGAGGCGAGCCCTGATCTGGTTTCTATTTCAGCTTTCGCAAAATGAACGGGCTCGATGCGGATGTTTTTCTGTTTCGGATACCGGATGTCCTGCACTTTCCTTAAACTGCCGTAATTTCGGCTGTATGCCCGCAGAATAGCGACCGTGGGCTGGTGCTTGTATATCGACCGGTCCTGCACCTCCATGTTGAGGTACACATCATCATTTATTGCATAATCGTTGGGGGCAGATGCTTTTTCACTGTCGCGGACGTTAATTTCAAAAGGTTCGGTTTTATAAATCTTTCCGTTTACCGTTACGAGCACGGAACCGAATTTTATTTTTCCACTTTGTTTGGGGCTGAGGACATACTGGTAAATGAGCTGGTTGAGTACATCGCCTTTTTTGGGATCGAGCACCACCGTATTCTGTTCGGAGGCAGAGCCGACAATATCAAATTTCGACATATCCGGCATCCTCAGCGGAGTTTCCTGCACCATGTTTTCGCCGCTGATCTCTAGCAGCACCGTAAGATTAAACTTTTGGTTTACTTTGGTATCCTTCACTTCAGAAACCTCCAGCGTAACCTGTCCGGCCACAGACAGAGCAGAAAATAGAAATAATATGTAGTAAAATTTATTCTTCATCACCAATCCTTCTCATTGCTCTGCGGCATGGAGTAGGAATTTTTATTGAGAATCCGCTTGGCGGTTTCTCGCTCTTTGTTTTCTACACGGTTAAGTATGGAGTTTTCAAGATCTTTCGGCATTTTGCCGGAGTTATCGTTTTTATTTTTGTTGGGGTCGTCACCTTCGCCTTCGCCCTTGTTTTTCTGGCCGCTGCCGTTTTGGTTTTGCGGGGTATTACCTTTGTCCTGGCCCTGGTTCTGGTCTTTATTTTGGGCGTCTCCGCCACCGCCGCCTTTATTTTTCTGGTTTTTTTCCTCTTCCTTTTCTTTTTCCTTCAGCATGGCAATCTCGTAGTTTTTACGGATGGTCTCGTTATAAGGATCCTGCTTTAAAGCCTGGCGGTAGTGCTCTGCAGCTTTTTTGGAATTCTCGGTCTGCATGTATGTGTTTCCGAGGTTGTAAAGGGCGGCTGCTTTATCAGAAAGATTTGTGGCAAGCTGATCGGCTTTTTGGTATTCGGCTTTGGCTTCCTCGTACTTTTTGCTTTTGTACAAAGCATTGCCGAGATTGTAGTGCGCTGTGAAATCTTTGTCTTGCAGTTTAATCGCACTCAGGTATTTCGATGAAGAATTTTCGAAATTGTTTTTATCGAATTCTTTGTTGCCTTCGTAAACCAAAGTATTGTAATTCTTCTGGGCAGAAAAATCAGCGCTCGCAAATACTAAAAGAATTACCGTAAAAATTGAGTTCCAGTTCATTACCGCAAAATTATTCCTTTATATGTTAATATTTTTACCGGTATCTGTTAAAGTTGGGTTAAAAGCACCTGTTCAGCCGGTTTTATTATCAAATATTAAAATCTTTTCGCGGATTAAACAGAAAAATAATCAGGAACAGAAAGATGGCCACCGCGAGAAAATATTGGTAGTAGTGCACTGCGTTTTGCGATTTGATGGTGGTGGATGAAGAACCCGCGGTTGCCGCCAGACCATCTGTGATTTGCATCGTTGCACTTTCAAGGTCGTTTCCGTCCACGTAGGTGCCGCCGGTATTATCTGCAATGTTACTTAAAGCAGCGGTCTGTCTTTTCGAAATCACCGTCTGGCCGGAAAGGTCGGTTTTGTAACCCATTAACTGTCCGAAAACATATTCTGGAATCGGAGCGCCTTCCTCAGAACCGATGCCAACGGAAATCACTCTGATACCTTCGCGGTTGGCCAGTTTCGCCGCTGCTTTTTCGTTGCCCTCGTTATCTTCACCGTCGCTCAAAAGCACAACTTTCCGGCTTCCTTTGGCAACATTCCTGAATTTATCGGCGGCGGTTTGCATTGCTTTAAGAAAATCTGTACCCTGCATTTTTACGATGCTGGTTTCAACGCCGCCCACATACGTTTCAACGGCCGTGAAATCTGTGGTAAGCGGCATTATGGATGATGCTTCGCCCGCAAAAACGATGATTCCAACTTTATCGTTGGTCATTTTGCCCATCGCGTTAATGATGAGGTTTTTCGCCTGCTGCAGCCGGTTCTGTTCCACATCCTGAGCGTTCATCGAGTTCGAAACGTCCAACAGGAAAATTACGTTGTTCATCTTCTGTTTGGTTTCCACTTCTTCGGATCCACTCAGCACGTCCACGATTGAAATAATAAGGAAAAGCGAAGCCATCAAATATAAAAACGGAAAAAATCTGCTGAATCTGCTGCGCGAATCAAACAGTTCGTCGCGGAATCTTTTATCGGCAAAGATTTCTTTTTTCTTTTTCTTCCATCTGGCAAAATTTACCATCAGATATCCGAGCAGTGGCAACAGCAACAGCAAAAGTAAATACCAGTTATTTCCGGGATACCAATTCATTATAAAATATTCATCTTCATTTTAACTTAAAAATTTATAGAAAACCCATCGCAAAACAGCATCCAACAACAGAATGCCCAATGCGATCCACAGGAAAATTCTAAAATATTCTTCGTAGTTGTAAAGTTTCGAGCTCTGAAGTTCAGATTTTTCGAGCTGGTTAATTTCTTCATACACTTCCTCGAGGCTTTGGTTGGATGTGGCGCGGAAATATTTGCCACCGGTGGTCTGTGCAATTTCGCGCAGCACAGGTTCATCTATTTTCACTTCAACTTCGGTAAAGACCAAATCGCCGAATATATCTGTCTGGGTGGGCATCAGCGCATAGCCGTTGGTGCCGATCCCGATTGAATATACCCTGATGTCATTGCTTTTGGCAAGCTGTGCGCCCACCTGCGCGGGCATCGCATTTTCGATCGTATTCACACCATCGGTCATCAGAATAATGATTTTCGATTTTGCTTTGCTGTGCCGAAGATGACTTACGGCTACCGACAAACCTTCGCCAATGGCTGTTCCCGGCTGCAGTTCAAGGGGATTCAGATTTTCGAGTTCTTCGAGCAGCACGGCATGGTCGGACGTAACGGGAACTTTCGTAAAAGCTTCACCCGAATAGGTCACAAGTCCGATCCGGTCGCCCGGCCTTTTGTCGACAAATTTTTTGGCGATATTTTTTAGCGCGGTCAATCTGTCAGGTTCTAAATCTCTCGCCAGCATACTAAGCGAAACGTCCACCGACATCATAATATCGATCCCTTTGGTGTCGTCGTTATTTTCGGAGATTGTGAAGGTCCGTGGGCGCGCCATCGCGATGATCAGCGCCGAAAGAAGGATGTATTTTGAGATTTTAAGCAGAAACAATACAAACAGAATTCCACGGTTTTCGCTCATATTCTGCGTTGAAGGAACGCGGATTCCGCGCCGCTTCTTTTTCCGCATATCGATAATAGCCAGCGGAATAAAGGCCAGGAAAAGAAGCAGGAACCACGGGCTGTAAAATTCGAAATGGAGTAGGTCAATCTTCATTATACACCGGTTCTAAGCTGTTCGGCCTCCAGATCTTTGGACGAACGTTTCACAAAAGCCCTCATATCATTGTAATCTTTCTGCATCGCGTCCTGATCGGGGAATGTTTTTGCAAATTTCACCAAATCACCGCGCAGAAAGATTTCTTCTATGATTTGTTCGTTCTCGGGAGAAATGGTGTTGTTGAGCTTCATCACATCGATCAAATCGTCAGTAAGTAATACATCCGCAGGGATTTTGTATTGCTTGGTGATAAAGTTCCGCGAAATATCGATGAGTTCTACATAAAACGAGCGGTAATCGCCATTTTCGATATAATTTTTCTTCTTTAAAGTTTCAAGATCGCGCAGGGTTTGGTTGGTCATCATTACAGGCGAATCTTTTCTGCGTCGGACGTAACGGACGATTTGGTAAATGATGAAGATTAATGCAAGAAGCACTAAAAATGCCAGAATGTACCATTTGTAAAGCTCCCAATAATCTGTAACGCCGAGTTTTACCTCTTTGTTTTTCATAATGTCGTTAATTTTATCGCCTTTCTGCGCGGTATTTACCACTTCTACCTCGTACGGAATGGTATGGAAAAGCGTACCGCCAATGGTAAAATCGAGCGCCGGAATGGTGAATTTGCCTTCTTCAAAAACCGCAAACTCAATCACGCGTTCGTAGACATCATGTTGTTTGCTGATGCTGTCTTTCACTTCTTCAAAATGAAAGGGCAACAGCTCGTTTTTTGGTGCCGAAACCACATCTTTACCCTGAAGGTCGGAAACTGTAATCTGCAAAACGGCCACCTCGCCTAATGCTAGCGTACGTTTTTCGAGTCGGGAGCCCAATGTCTGCGCGAAGGCGAAAAGTCCGGTCAGCAGGAATAGAACTAAATATATTTTCTTCAAAATTATCTTCTGTAATTATTTTTTGTTGCGACTCAGTTTACCTTTTTCTGAAATATTTGTAAAGAAATTTCGAATAATCTTCGTCGGTATTGATGCTCATGAAGCCGGCCGCGGAACTTTCGAAATCTTCTTCAACACTTTTAAGCTTCTGTTTTTGTTTTTCAGCATATTCATACCGCCACCGCGCGTTTGCTGTATTGGCCCAAATCTGCTTGCCGGTTTCGGCGTCCTCAAAAAGTGAATAGCCAACGTCCGGAATATCGCTGTCTTTATCATCGAAAATCCTCATACCCAATAACGAATGTTTCCGTGATGCAACGCGCAGAATTTTCAGACTGTATTCGTCCTGAAAATCTGAAAACATAAAAACCATCGATTTTTTCTTGAAAACGCTCATCATATATTCGAGCGCTGCGTCGATTTTAGCAACGCCCGGCACATAATCGGCGGTAAGGATTGTGCTGATGATGGCGAGAATATGCTTGCGGCCTTTTTGGGGCGGAATTACTTTATATACTTTGTCCGCAAAAAGAATGAGACCCACTTTGTCATTATTTCCCGCGGCGGAAAAGCCAACGCTGGCAGCGATTTCTGCTACGAATTCGCGTTTAAGCTGCGTGCGGGTTCCGTAATCCATCGAGGCAGAAATGTCTACTAACAGCATCATCGTGAGTTCGCGTTCCTCTTCCATCACTTTTACAAAAGGTTCGCGGAAGCGGGCGGTTTTATTCCAGTCGATGCGGCGGATTTCGTCGCCAAACTGGTAGGGTCGCACTTCGGAAAACGTCATTCCCTGGCCTTTGAAAGCACTGTGGTACTGACCCATCAAAGTAGCTTCCGACTTTTTCTTAGTCCGAATTTCGATTTGCTTTACTTTCTTGATGATGTCTTTTATTTCCACAGAGGTAGGTTTGAGATTTTAATGAGGTAGCTGGTTTATGAATACTTGAATTTTAATTCCGAAATTAATCTAAAATCTAAAATTCAAAAATTCATTTACGCTACGGTGCCTGTACTTTGCCCAGAATTCTGTCCACAATTTCATCTGCCGTAATTTCTTCCGCTTCCGCTTCGAAACTAAGTCCGATACGGTGGCGCAACACATCTTTGGCAATTTCTTTCACATCTTCAGGCAGTACAAACGCACGGTTTTTTAGGAAAGCCATCGCACGTGATGCAATCGCCAGATTTATCGAAGCCCGCGGTGATGCACCAAAACTGATGTAGTTTTTAAGTTCTGCTAAGCCATATTTTTCGGGAAAACGCGTGGCAAATACCATGTCGAGGATGTATTTTTCGATTTTTTCGTCGAGGTAGATTTGGTTGATCAGGTTTTTAGCTTCAACAATATTCTGTAACGAAATTACGGGTCGGATTTCCAGTTGGTGAGAGGTTGCTACCATTTTCATAATCTTCCTTTCGTCCTCGAAATCGGGGTAGGTGATGGTGCATTTCAGCATAAAACGGTCCGTTTGCGCCTCGGGCAGAAGATAGGTTCCTTCCTGATCGATAGGGTTTTGTGTAGCTAAAACCAGAAATGGTTTAGGTAAATTCATGGTTTCATCGCCGATTGTTACCTGTTTTTCCTGCATGGCTTCAAGCAGAGCCGACTGCACTTTCGAGGGCGCACGGTTGATCTCATCTGCCAGTACAAAGTTGGCGAATACAGGTCCTCTTTTTATCGTGAAATCGTTGTCTTTGATATTATACATCATCGTTCCCACAACGTCTGCGGGCAATAAATCAGGTGTGAACTGAATCCTTGAAAAATCACCCTGTACCGCATCGGCCAAAGTTTTTATCGCAAGGGTTTTTGCGAGGCCGGGTACACCTTCCAAAAGCACATGGCCATTCCCAAGGAGTCCGATTAATAAACGGTCTACCATATATTCCTGGCCGATGATTGCTTTGTTGATTTCCTGTTTTAAAAGGGTGAAAAAGTAGTTCTGTTCGCGCACTTTTTCGGTAAGAATCCTGATATCTTCCGCCTGATATTGTTCTGACATGTAGTTTTTGTATTAATGCTGTAAATTTCCAAATAAACAGCTCACAAGTCAACACAATTAGTGCCAAGATTAAGTTAAAGTTTGTTAAACCAAAATAGGAGCGGGCCGTGGTAAACCGTATTATTTAGATACATTTTATTAATTCGGATGATCTGGAAAGCTCCATATTAAATTTAAATAGCGCGGCACGATGCATTTTTGTCGTTTTCAGTTAATTACTCTAATTTTGTGGGTTAAAATCAGAGTCCAATGAATTATCATTTTCAGGCGCACCGTCAGGTCCGGAAAAACCTTCTTGATATACTGCAGAATACTTCACCAAAGGATTTAATGTTGATCCCCGATGGTTTCAACAATAATATTTACTGGAATATTGCGCATACCGTGGCCACGCAGCAGCTGCTGTGCTACTATCTCAGCGGTAACCCCTTCAGAATCGATAAATACTGGATCGAAACGTATAAAAAAGGTACGCTTCCGAACCTTAATGTTGAGCAGTCTGAAGTGGATGACCTTGCATTTCTGCTCACTGAAACTTCGAAGATCCTGATGAAGGATTATGACGCCGATTTCTTTGCAGATTATACGCCGTACACAACAAGTTTTGGACTCGATTTAAAGAACATCCAGGATGCCATTATCTTCAACAACATGCATGAATCCCTGCATTTTGGCTATGCGATGGCACAGAAAAGGGCTCTGATCGGCGAAACTTTTTAGGCAAACTCCACGAACAATCATATAGATTTTAAAATAAAACAATTCATTTTGAAAGATTCTCAACATTCCCACAAACCTGAGTCTGGCCAGGCCGAACCAAACAAGAAAGACGACTTTATTTTTGGCCTCAGACCCGTGATAGAAGCGATAGAAGCAGGAAAGACAATTGATAAGATTTTCATGCAGAACGCTTTGCAGGGAGATATTTACTATGAACTTAAGACACTTCTCTCCAAACATAACATCCGGCCAAACTACGTCCCGATCGAAAAACTGAACCGTTTTACGAGGAAGAATCACCAGGGTGTGGTGGCATTTATTTCGGATGTTCCGTTTGAAAGCATTCAGGATGTTTTGCCACAACTTTTTGAGGAAGGCAAGACGCCGTTTCTCCTCATTTTAGACCGCCTCACAGACGTAAGAAATTTCGGCGCCATTTGCCGCACTGCGGAATGTGTGGGGGTTCACGCTATAATTTTGCCTGAAAAAGGAGCCGCACCGATCAATTCAGACGCCATCAAAACTTCTGCCGGCGCAATTTATAACCTGCGGATCTGTAAGGAAAAAAATCTGGCGCATGCGGTGGATTTCCTCCAGCAGTCAGGTTTACAGGTGTTTTCAGCTTCAGAAAAAGCGCAGAAACTCATTTATGATGTAGATTTTACGCAACCGTGTGCAATTGTGATGGGTAACGAAGAAACCGGGATTTCCAAAGAAGTGCTTCACCATTCAGATGAAAAAATCAAGCTTCCGATAGAAGGTAAAACACAGTCGCTGAATGTATCTGTTGCATGCGGCGCCATCCTGTACGAAGCGGTTCGACAGAAACTCAGTACGCCGGTATAACCTTTGCAGCCCAAACAATTCTTAATTAAGAAGATTTTTTATCTTTAATAAAAAAAGAAGTTTATGCGCAGCAATACGGTTTTAAAAAGTGATGTACGCACCTTTGTGCTCGGAGTTATTTCAGAGAAAATTCAAAAATTGGAGAAATTCCTTGAGTTTACTTTGGATGCGAGCCGCGACATCAAAAAAACACCGAAATACGATTCAATCCGTGAAGAAATTCAGGAAGAAATATACCGCATGCAAAGACAGTTGGGCGCGCTGAACGATATGCAGCGCAACATGACGAAAGTACTTAATTCGCCTACAGAAAGGGTTCAGATCGGATCGGTGGTTTTCACCAATAAGGCGCGGTTCTATATTTCGGTATCGCTTGGCGAGTTTTTTTTTGAAGGCGACCGTTTCTACGCGATTTCAGAGGAGAGCCCAATGGCAAAAACTATGTTCGGGAAGCAGGCAGGCGATTCGTTTGTCCTTAATAATATCAGCCAGACGATCGAAAGTGTAATGTAACCTGAACAAAAATTTTAAAATGGAAAAAGCAGCAATACTAAAAGAAATTATAGAAAACCGCAGAAGTACTTTCCCGAAAGATTATACAGATGAGGAAATTGAAGAAAGCGTTTTAACAGAAATACTGAGCTCAGCGAATTTTGCACCCAATCATAAGAAGACAAAACCGTGGCGTTTTAAGGTCTTCAAGGGGCAGGAAAAGGCAGATCTTGGGAATAAAATGGCCGAAATATATCGTGACACAACACGTCCTGAGGTTTTTCTTGAGAAAAAGCATGCAAGTATTTCAGAAAAAGCTTCGAAGGCAAATGCAATCATTGCGATTTCGGTAAACTTCAGCGGTTTGGTTCCCGAATGGGAAGAAATTGCCGCCACAGCCATGGCCGTGCAGAATATGTATCTTACGGCATCTGCTTATAATGTAGGCGCGTACTGGAGCAGCCCCGGAATTATTAAACATCTCGATGAATTTTTAGGACTCGAGGAGAACCAAAAATGCTACGGACTTTTTTTTCTGGGCAGAATTTAACCGTGTAACTTTTTAGCTGTGTACCCGACTGATTTCTAAACATTAAAAAACCAAAAAAATGGAAACGTACGGCTACAATAATCCGGGATCGCAGCAAAATCCACAATTCAACAGTTACCGCTCTGAAAAGAAACTCGCGGCAGGGCTTTTAGGTATTCTTTTAGGCGCTTTCGGCGCAAACAAATTTTTTCTTGGATACATCAATGAAGGAATTATTCAGATCGTACTGAATATCGTAACCTGTGGTATCGCGACAATTATCCCTTTGATTGAAGGAATTATTTACCTCACCATGAGCGACGAACATTTCGACCGAACTTATGTGCAGAACAAGAAAGCTTGGTTTTAATATAAATAGAAAAAGAGTCCCCAAAAGGACTCTTTTTTTTTGTGAAATCAGGCCAACTTAGTTATTAAGTAGAATCGCTGCTTCTTTCGCTGCATAAGTGAAGATTATGTCGGCACCTGCGCGTTTTATGCAGGTTAAACTTTCGATAATCGCTTTGTCATTGTCCAGCCAGCCATTTTGTGCCGCAGCCTTCAGCATCGCGTATTCGCCGCTTACATTATAAACGGCTATCGGGAGATCGATCGCTTCACGTACTTTCGACACAATATCCAGATAAGGCATTCCGGGTTTAATCATGATGATGTCCGCGCCTTCAGCAATATCCTTGTACACTTCATCCATCGCTTCGCGTGCATTATGAAAATCCATCTGGTAGGTTTTCTTGTCTTTTGGTATCTCTGAATCTTCTTTCGGTGCAGAATCCAACGCGCTTCGGAATGGGCCGTAGAACGAACTTGCATATTTAGCGGCATAACTTAGAATCCCTACATCCGTAAAGCCATTTTCCTCTAAACCAGTGCGTATTGCAGCCACGCGGCCATCCATCATGTCGCTTGGAGCCATGAAATCTGCACCTGCTTCTGCCAGCGAAACCGACATTTTCACCAAAGCATCGTTGGTCGCGTCGTTATCGATTTTTCCGTTCGTGATGATGCCGTCGTGTCCGTAAACAGAGTAGGGGTCAAGCGCCACATCGGGCATAATTACCATTCCTGGTACTGCATCTTTTATTGCTTTGATGGTATTTTGCATCAATCCGTTTGCATTCCAGGCTTCGGTACCTTTGTTGTCTTTCAGGTTTTCAGAAACTTTCATGTACAGATTGATCCCTTTTATTCCAAGTGAAAAAAGCTCGCGGCACTCCTTCACGGTCAGGTCCAAAGTGCGCCGGTAAATCCCGGGCATTGAAGCGATGGGTTCCTGTTTATTTTCGCCTTCCATCACAAAGATTGGCATCACGAAATCGTTGGTGGTTAAAACCGTTTCCTGCACCAGCGCACGAATTGAAGAGTTTGTTCTTAATCTTCGGTTTCGGGAATATATGATCATTTTTCTTTTGGAATAATATTTGAATTAATCGCTGCAAATTTAAATATAGTTTTATTAAAAAACTATTGTATATAAATTTCAATTTCTTACATTTGTGAGGATATTTAAAAATATAAAGTTTTATACGGTGAAAAAATTACTATTTTTTATTATGCTAATCGGCAGTTTAACAGCGTTTTCGGAAGTTTCCGCACAGTCTGTTAACCGGGAGCCATTTGCTGCTTCACAGAAATCTGATGATGGAGTGATCGTTGCATATCCTAACCCCGCCCGCGATTTCATCGTCGTAAAGTCGAAGGACAGTTCCGTTAAAATAAAATCAGTTACTTTTTATTCGATATTGGGTGTTCAGGTTGCAGAATACGCGGTGAATATGAACTCAGGTGAAATAAGGCTCGACAGGCTGCGGCCGGGGAAGTATCTGATGAGGTACACGATGAGTGACAATACACAGAAAGTTACGCAGATCGTAAAACAATAATACCAAAATCCCTGACATTCAGGGATTTTTTATTATGTATTGGTCCGGATTTTGGCCCAAATAAATTCTTAAATTTGTCTTATGGAAAGCAGGGAAAAAATAGTAATTATTGGCGGAGGTTTTGCCGGTCTGCACCTGGCTAAAATGCTCAATAATAAAAACAAAAAAGTGATTGTGATTGATAAAGTTAATCATCACATGTTTCAGCCACTTTTCTATCAGGTTGCGTGCGGACGTATCGAGCCAAGTAATATTTCTTTCCCTTTCCGGAAAATTTTCCAGCGCTCGCGGAACATTCAGTACCGGATGATCGAAGTGGAAAAAATAGTGCCTGAGCAGAACAAAATTGTCACCCACGACTACGAAATCAAATACGATAAACTGGTAATCGCTACCGGCTGCAAAACCAATTTCTTCGGCAATAACAAGATGGAATCACTCACTTTCGGTATGAAAAATACGCAGGAAGCCATCGCGATCCGAAACCACGTGCTTCTCACATTCGAAAAGCTGATTATTGAAAAACAGCGCAGCGACGACGGAAACTGGAACATTGTTATTGTGGGCAGCGGACCGACGGGTGTTGAACTCGCGGGAGCCTTTGCGGAAATGAAGCGGGAAATTCTGCCGCGTGATTATCCGCACATGAATTTTAAGAACCTCAATATTATATTAATTAGTTCTACGCCAACTTCGCTGAGTACGATGAGTGAAGAATCGCAGAAAATGTCTGAACAGTATCTGAAAGAGCTGGGTGTGGATTTTCTCAGCGCAGAAATGGTGGTAGATTACGACGGCGATAAAGTGTACATGCAGAGCGGTAAAACCATTGCTTCCAATAACGTAATCTGGGCTGCCGGCGTAACCGGTAATATTATCGATGGTTTGAATCCCGAAATAATGGTCCGCAACCGATACAGAACCGACCGTTTCAATCGTGTTTTAGGTTATGATAATATTTTCGCGATCGGCGATATCGCCTATATGGAAACGCCTAAATATCCGCTAGCGCATCCTCAGGTGGCAAATGTGGCGATCAATCAGGGTAAGAATGTAGGTAAGAATTTCCTTAAGAAGAATGAAAAAGATTGGGTAGAATACGAATATACAGATCAGGGAAGCATGGCAACAATCGGTAAGCACCGCGCAGTTGTGGATCTTCCGAACTTGAAATTTCAGGGTTTTTTGGCCTGGTATTTCTGGATGTTTTTACATCTGATGCTGATCCTGTCCGTACGGAATAAAGTGGCCATTTTCTTTAACTGGATGTGGAGTTACCTCAACAAAGATTCTTCGCTGCGTCTGATTATTATCCCAAACAAAAAGAACCGAACCGAGCAATGAGAATTGACATCATAAGCGTTTTACCGGAGCTCATGGAGAGTCCGTTCAAAACTTCTATCCTAAAAAGAGCCGTTGATAAGGGTCTGGCCGAAATTCATTTCCATCATCTGCGCAATTATGGCCTCGGCAAACAGCGCCAGATCGATGATGCGCCTTATGGAGGCTCTGCCGGAATGGTAATGATGGTGGAACCTTTGGATCAGTGTATTTCAGACCTTAAAATGCAGCGTGATTACGATGAGGTGATTTATCTGACGCCAGATGGCGAAACCTTAAATCAAAAAACAGCCAATACACTTTCTACCCGCAAAAATCTTATTTTGCTGTGCGGCCATTATAAAGGGATTGATCACAGGGTGCGCGAAATGCACATTACCAAAGAAATTTCAATCGGCGATTATGTGCTCACCGGCGGCGAACTGGCGGCCTGCGTGCTGGCAGATTCTGTAATCCGCTTGCTGCCCGGTGTACTGAATGACGAACAAAGTGCGCTTACTGACAGTTTTCAGGATAACCTGCTCTCACCGCCTGTATATACGCGGCCGGCAAATTATAAAGGTTTGCAGGTACCTGAGATTTTGCTTAGCGGCAACTTCGCCAAAATAGAAGACTGGCTCCATGATGAAGCCGTTAAAATCACGCGCGAGAAGCGGCCGGACCTTCTACAATAATGCATTCATAATCAATTATTTTACCTAAATTTACATGGCTAAAAATAAAGGGGTGTTGGTACATGGAAAATAACGGTTCGAAAGAAATTATCGCATTTTATAATGTAGAGAATTTGCTGATGCCGGACCCGCCGCCAGTACATAAAACCGATCCCAGTGCCTCTGGACTTCGAAACTGGGACGAGCGAAAATACCGTATCAAACTTTCGAAGATTGCACATGTTTTTCAGCTGATTGCAGATCAGGAAGGTGTAACGCCTTTATTGATAGGGCTTTGCGAAGTGCAGGGTCGCGAACCTTTGGAAGAACTTCTTGCGCTGACACCATTCCCAAATCATCAGATTGTACATTACGGTTCGTCAGACCTGAGAGGAATTGATGTTGCGCTGCTTTACGACCGGACAAAGTTGCAATTGATCTCTTCGCAACCCTTAAGTTTTAACTTTCAAACGACGGACGGGGAATCGCAACCTGACCCAACGCGCGATATTCTGCACTGCAGGTTTCATTGCGACGGACGGAACCTTAATGTTTTTGTGCTGCATCTTCCTTCAAAAAGAGAAAAAGACGTAAACAAGGCGTTACGCACAAATATTCTTGAGCAGCTGCACCAAGTGGTAACCGAATACATCGCAAACGGTGAAGCGGTGATCATCTGCGGTGATTTTAATGCCAATCCGGATGAAGATACTGTAAAGAAGTTGCTTTATGATAAAGATTTTATGAAAGTGCTGCATAATCCTTTCGGGGAACTGCTTTCGGCAAATAAATTTTCAACCTATCATCGCGCAAATGGCTTGCTTTTTGACCAAATCATTCTGTCTGACGGATTTTACCGTACAGGTTTTCCCTTAAAATTTAAAACCGCAAAAATTTTCAGCTATGAAAAATTACGGGTTCGTGATCGGAAATTAGCTGCCAGGCCCGCAAAAACATTTGCCGGCACACGCTATCTTGGGGGATACAGCGATCATTTTCCTGTAATTACTGAATTTGAAAAACGATAAAAATATAGAACAGTTATATATGAAAAGTGCAATGAACTCAAGTTATCACTTAGATTCTGTGGATAAAGAGATAATTTACATGCTGATGGACAATGCCAAAACCTCCCTGGCGCATATTTCGAAAAATGTTGGTATTTCTACCACCGCCGTGCACCAGCGAATCAAAAAATTAGAGCAGGCTGGCGTCATAGAAAATTCTATTTCCTTCCTTAACCCGCGCAAAATCGGCTACAAAGTGGTGTCCTATATCGGCGTTTTTCTGGAGCAACCAAGTCATTATCACGACGCTGTAAAGGCATTGAAAGAAGTGAATGAAGTAGTGGAAGCACATTACACCACCGGCAATTACACCATTTTTCTAAAGGTATTATGCCGCGATAACGATCACCTGATGGAAATACTGAATAAACTTCAGAAACTGAAAGGTGTTACCAGAACAGAAACTTTCATATCGCTGGAACAGAGCATCAACCGCCAACTTAAAGTATAATATACAGACAAGCATAAAGAAAAGTACACTTCCGCGGAGGTGTATTTTTTTGTTTGAGTGATTAGCCCCTCAGCTTTCGGTTCAATTGAAGATAATTGGCTAAATTTACATCCATTGTTTTACTAATAAATTTTATGTCTTATGACTAAAGTACTGGCAAAAAACCATACAGAAACTACACAGGAGCATGTTGAGGAAAGGAACGGCGGTTTACCCTTCAATACCCGGTTTTTCGATGGAATAAATATAAACCGCAGTGCGGTGGAACGCCGTGTGAACACGCTTCCCGGCAGACGCAGCGTGAAAAAGGAATTTCAGGCTGCCTGGCTTTTGAAGGCAATTTCAATGATAGATCTTACCACGCTTGCGGGCGACGACACGCGCGGTAACGTGATCCGCTTATGCGAAAAAGCCAAAAATCCTGTCCGGCAGGATATCCTGATGAAATTAGGGATGGAAGATGCAAACCTTACCACAGGCGCTGTATGCGTTTATCATAGCCTGATACCTTTTGCTGCTGAGGCATTGCAGGGTTCCGGAATCCCTATTGCGGCCGTTTCCACTGGTTTTCCGGCCGGCAAAAATGCCATAGAAGAGAAAATTGCTGAAATTAAAAGATCAGTAGCTGCCGGTGCAACGGAAATCGATATCGTCATCTCGCGCGACCTGGTTTTAGAATCAAAATGGAAGGAGTTATACGACGAAATCAAACTTTGCCGGCAGGCATGCGGCGATGCGCACATGAAAACCATTCTCGCAACCGGCGAAATCCCAACTTTCACCAAAATAGCGAAAGCATCCTGGGTTGCAATGCTCGCGGGATCCGATTTCATTAAAACCTCCACCGGAAAAGAGTCGGTAAACGCCACGCTCGCCGTAAGTTTGGTGATGATCCGCTGCATTCGCGATTATTACGAATTAACCGGCGTGAAAGTCGGCTACAAACCCGCTGGTGGCATCCAGAAAGCCAAGCAAGCGCTGGATTATTTAATTTTAATTAAAGAAGAATTAGGGAATGAATGGCTCACGCCTGAACTGTTCCGCTTTGGCGCGAGTTCCCTTTTAGGAGACATCGAGCGGCAGCTGGAACATTACGTAACGGGTAGTTACAGCGCAGGTTTCCGTCATCCGATGGCGTAAATTATATGGGCGCTTTTTCTCGTCTTTAGAACTGGATTCCGGCTTCTGCCGCGGCGGAGAGTTGCACTCAGGTCGGAGTGCGGCAATGGAAGAAAAAATATTCAAGTACGATAATAAAATATAATCATCATTCTTCAAGCAAAAATGTGATGGAAATTAAAGAAATATACGAAACCATGGTTTACGGACCCGCTCCTGAAACAGCAAAACCGGCAATAGAATTTCTGGAAGCTCACAAACGAAGCTTCGGTCTTTTTATCGATGGGAAATGGGTGAAACCCAACTCAGAAAAATACGCAGATACGCACAATCCGTCCACAAAAGAATTTCTCGCTAAGATCGCGGAAGCGGACGAAACCGACGTAAACAACGCCGTGCAGGCTGCCAACAAGGCACTGCCGGAATGGGTTGCAATCGGTGGTTTTGAGAGAGCGAAATATCTGTACGCCATTGCGCGGCAGATTCAGAAACATTCGAGATTATTCGCAGTGTTAGAAACTTTAGATAACGGTAAACCGATCCGCGAAACCCGTGATCTGGATATTCCGATTGCGACACGCCATTTTTATCATCATGCCGGTTGGGCAAAACTGATGGATACGGAATTTCGCGATTATAAAGAAGTCGGCGTAATTGCACAGATTATTCCGTGGAACTTTCCTTTAATGATGCTTTCATGGAAAATTGCGCCGGCACTTGCGATGGGAAATACCGTCGTGCTTAAACCGGCGGAACTCACGTCGCTCACGTCTTTGCTCTTTGCTGAAATCTGCGATAAAGTAGGGCTTCCGAAAGGTGTGGTGAATATTGTAACTGGCAGAGGATCGGTAGCCGGCTCATCATTGGTCGGCCATCCGGATGTTCATAAAGTCGCTTTTACGGGCTCAACGGATGTTGGTAAGGTTTTAAGACGACAAATTGCAGGTTCGGGCAAAAAAATATCACTTGAATTGGGTGGAAAATCTCCGTTTATCGTTTTCGAAGATGCTGATTTGGATTCTGCCGTTGAAGGCATCGTGGATGCAATTTGGTTCAATCAGGGACAGGTTTGCTGCGCAGGTTCAAGACTGCTCATTCAGGAAAGTGTTTCAGAAAAATTCTATCAGAAATTAAGGGCGCGGATGGACACGCTGCGCATAGGCGATCCATTAGATAAAACCGTCGATATGGGCGCAATTGTCTCCAAAGAACAGTTCAAAACCATTGACGATATGGTGAAACTGGGCGTTAAGGAAGGATGCACACTTTACCAATCGAAAAATGCAGTGCCAAAACAGGGTTATTTCTATCCTCCGACTTTATTCACAGATGTTGCTACGAGTTCAGTAATTGCACAGGTAGAAATTTTTGGGCCTGTTCTGGTAGCTATGACGTTCAGATCGCACACGGAAGCCCTGCCCTTGGCAAATAATTCGCGCTATGGACTGGCTGCAAGCATATGGACAGAAAATATCAATCTTGCACTCGATATCGCTCCCAAAGTGAAGGTTGGAAGTGTCTGGATCAATTGTACCAATCAGTTTGATGCGGCGGCGGGATTTGGCGGTTACAGAGAATCCGGTTTCGGTCGCGAAGGTGGCAGGGAAGGTCTTTACGAATACATGAAACCCCGGGTCGAAGATGATTTCGCGGAGCAACCTTCCGTTCCTAAGACGGAAAAATCATCAGCGCCGCGCAAGAATTTAAACAGTCTGGCTGATATCGACCGCACAACTAAAATGTATATTGGCGGAAAACAGGCAAGGCCTGACGGAGGTTACAGCACAGAAATAAAAAATTCGTTCGGAGAATATATCGGCGAGGTTTCGGAAGGCAACAGAAAAGACATCCGCAATGCAGTGGAAGCCGCACACGCCGAGAAATCCTGGGCAGGAATGACGGGGCATGCACGCGCGCAGGTTTTATACTACATTGCAGAAAATTTAGCCATCCGTGCAGACGAATTTGCAGAAAGAATCGTGCAGATGACCGATCAGTCGCTCGATTCCGCTAAAGATGAGGTTGAAAAATCAATTGAACGCATTTATACTTATGCAGCCTATGCGGACAAGTACGATGGTGCCGCCCATTCAACCGTCCAGCGGATGGTTACATTGGCAATGCCCGAGCCTATCGGCGTTATGGCGGTGATCTGTCCTGAGGAAAATCCTCTGCTTGGATTTATTTCAACGGTAATTCCGGCAATTGCGATGGGCAATAAAGTGGTGGTGGTACCTTCTGAAAAACATCCTTTTTCAGCAACCGATTTCTATCAGATTCTGGAAACATCTGATGTGCCGGGCGGAACCGTTAACATTGTGACCGGACCCAAAGACGAACTCGCAAAAGAACTCGCAAAGCATTATAATGTAGAAGGTATATGGTTTTTCGGCAGCCGCGAGGGAAGCCGCGAAATTGAAATGCTCGCGACCGATTCGATGAAACGGTCATGGGTGAATTTCGGCAAATACCGCAACTGGCTCGATACGTCACACGGCGAAGGACAGGAGTTCCTCCGCCATGCTACAGAAATAAAAAACATCTGGATTCCTTATGGAGCGTAAACTACAGTAAATCAGGTTGTAGTTTATTTTAATATAAATTTATAATCCGCCAAAACTCTTAAAAAAAATGAGTTTTGGCGGATTATAGTTTTTTATTCTGCGAACAAATTCTTCATTTCTACTCTGTTTTCCACCAATTCGCGGCTATATTCGTTTTCCTTTAAACCAAAGGCAGTAACCATTGTGAGGTAAATATTTTTGGATGTAGTTGTATATTGCTGCAGCTCAGCTATTTTGTTTTTAAGATTTAAATAATATTTTTTGTCGATGGCGAACGGTGCGTTATAAAATTTCATTTCGCATACATTCATAATATTGTCGTCACGGTCAATCAACAGATCTACCTGCGCATTGGCATTAAACCAGCTGCTGTTCACCGAATAGATCGCATCGATCCTTAATGCTTTTTTAATCTGCGAAATATGCTTCAGGCAAACCGTTTCGAAACTGAAACCTGACCACGAAGCATAACTGGCCGATTTCTGTAGCCGTTGCCACGTTCCGGGACCACTGTTTTGATTCTGCTGAATAAACTTAAGATAAAATTTAGAATATTCGTCGGACAAGCGGTAAAGGGTAAGCTGTATTTTATTGCCATAATAGTTATACTCAGTCACAAATCCCGATTCTATAAGTTCGGCAAGCTTCAGCGAAATATCTCCGCCACTTGGTAACCTCGTCTGATCCAGCAGTTCCTTGCGCGTAAGGCCTTTATTTGATTTTGCCAATGTTCTGATAATCAAAAGATGTTTGTTCGAATCATCGAACAACGAGGCGTATAACTGATCGAATTCTGTCCGCAGCAGGCCGTCTTTGGTGAAGCATAGCTCATCAATGTTCTGGGCAACGCTCAGTCCTTTTTGAAGTTTTTCCAGATAATGAGGCACGCCGCCCATCGCCATGTAAATCTGAGCCACGTCATATTGGGTATATCGGATACCCCGGCTTTTAAGGAAGAGATCCGCTTCATGCAGATTGAAGGGCAGCAAACGGATTTGCCGCGTGATCCGATTATGAAGACCGCCTTTATTGCGGATGATTTTTTGCAGCATGTACGAAGCAGCGGAGCCGCAAATTACAATGATGAGGTCGTTTCGCTTTGTACAGTAGCTGTTCCAGAAATGCTCGAAAGCAGTGAGGAATTTTGATCTTGCGGTGGCCATCCACGGAAATTCGTCGATAAATACCACTTTTTTTCCGGCAGATTTCTGGCGGTCAAGCCGCTGTTCCAGAAGTAAAAATGCATCGAACCAGTTCTGGGGATTTTCTGTATTGTTTTTTTTGGATTTTTTATTGATTTCTTTTGCAAAATTACTGAGCTGATCCCGCATTGAGCCGTGGTATAACCCGGAAACCTCGAAAATGATTTTGTTCTTAAAAAATTCTCTGATCAGAAAAGTTTTGCCAACGCGCCGCCTTCCATAAACGGCAATAAGCTCGGATTTGTCTGTGTTAAGTGTTTCTTTCAGCAATCCAAGTTCGTAGGTTCTACCGATTAATCCTGACATTTGCAAAAAATTATATTCCGCCAAAATTAGGAAATAAAACGAGTTTTGGCGAAATATAAAACTCTAAATTTCTTATAAAAAAAACTATTTTTGCACTTCATGGCAAAGAAAACTACGAAGAGAAAAACCACCCGAAAAATACATAAGAACCGCAGAAGACATTTCCTTTTGCGACGGGAGATACTGCTTGTAATTCTCGCTGCAGCACTGCTCGGAACCGGTTTTTACCTTAAGCAGAAAATAGCTTTCTATTACGCGATGTATTTTAATAAATTCGAGCATAAGACTCTTTCCAATACCGAATTCGAGGAAAACAGAATTAACCGAATAATTGCAGATTACAACGACAAAACTTTCGGCATCGACATGTCTCATTATCAGCGGAAAGAAGATATCGCGTGGGACAGTTTGAGTATAGCCAACCGCGCCATTCCGATAGAATTCGTGGTTTTGCGCGCTACCATGGGAAACCGCAGCAGCGACCGTAATTTTGACGATTTCTGGCAGCTTGCCAAGCAACATCAACTCATCCGCGGTGCTTACCATTTTTACCGCGCAGACGAGGATCCGGTGCGTCAGGCCAACAATTTTCTCGAAAATGTAAAACTCGAAGAAGGAGATTTGCCGCCAATTCTTGATATTGAAAAAGTCCCGAAACGGAAATCCAACGCAAAACTTGTAGAAGATCTTAAGATATGGTGCAGGATCGTAGAGGAAACCTATGGCGAAAAACCCATCATCTACACTTATTACCATTATTACAACGATTTTCTTAAAGGTGAGTTCGACGATTACCCGCTTTGGCTCGCCAATTATAATGACGTACCGCAGCCGGCGCCGCATGCAAACTGGGACATTTGGCAGTTCACCGAAAACGGAATTGTGTATGGCATCAATACCAAAGTGGACGTGAATGTGTACAATGGAAGTTTGTGGTCTTTGAAAAGACTGACGCTTGATTAATTCTCAAAAAATTCACTTTTTTAAGGTAAAATCAGCATCTTCTTAAAAATTTAAGTTTAAATCTATTAAAATGACCCCGAAAGAATCTGCCTAAAATTCAGTACTTTCGCAAAAATTCCAAATCCGAAATCCTGATGAATTACGTTTCCGCCGAAAATCTTACAAAATCTTATGGTTTAAAAGTGCTGTTTAAAGACATCGCTTTTAATGTAAATGAAGGCGATAAGATCGCGATCGTAGCCAAAAACGGCAGCGGCAAATCTACTTTGCTTAAAATTTTGATGGGAACCGAGATTGCGGATTCTGGCAACGTTGTGATTAGCAAGGATATTCAGGTGGTTCTGTTCGATCAGGAAATTGAGTTCGATTCTGGACTTTCGATTGAAGAATTCATGATGACACTCGATTCAGCACCTATAATGGCGGTGAAAAGTTATCACCACGCGCTTCATACCGAAGATCCTGATGATCTCGACAAAGCCCTTGCGCAGATGGAACTTCATAAAGCCTGGGACCTCGAAAATGAAATGAAGCAGATACTTACGCAGCTGAAAATCACTGATTTGGAGGCGAAAATGGGAACGCTTTCGGGGGGGCAGATCAAACGTGTGGCTTTAGCGAAACTTCTTACAGAAACCCGCGCCGAGCACCGCCACATCCTGTTAATTATGGATGAGCCGACCAACCACCTCGACGTGGAAATGGTAGAATGGCTTGAAAATTATCTTTCTAAAGCGAAAATTACGTTGCTGCTGGTGACGCACGACCGTTATTTTCTCGACGCAGTCTGCGATATGATCTGGGAAATGGAAGATAATAACCTTTACGTGCACAACGGAAGCTACGCGACTTATCTTGAGAATAAAATAATTCGTGAAGACAATTTAAATTCGACAATCGATAAAGCCCAAAATCTTTACCGCAAAGAACTTGAGTGGATGCGCCGCCAGCCCAAAGCGCGCACAACCAAGTCTAAATCGCGCATCGGTGACTTTTATGAGACCGAGAAAGTTGCCAAACAGGATACGCGAAAAGATAAACTGGAGCTGGATTTTGAAATGAAGCGACTCGGAAAAAAAATCCTCGAACTTCGCCACATCGATAAAAGTTTCGGCTCTAAGGTTTTACTTAAAGATTTCAGTTATCAGTTTCAGCGCGGCGAAAAAATTGGGATCGTTGGCGATAACGGAACCGGAAAATCGACGCTTTTAAACATCATTCAAGGCCTTGAACCTTATGATAATGGCGAAATAGAAACCGGAGAAACCATTAAATTCGGGTATTTCTCCCAAAAAGGTTTGAAATATAAAGAAGACGAACGCGTGATTGATTTCATCAGAGAAATTGGTGAGAATTTTCCGCTCGCAAACGGTCGCACCATTTCTGCCTCGCAGTTTCTGCGTTTGTTTTTGTTTGATGACCAGACGCAGTATTCGCCGATTTCAAAACTTTCAGGAGGTGAAAAACGCCGTCTGCACCTGATGTACGTGCTTTATCGGAATCCGAATTTCCTGATTTTTGATGAACCTACAAACGATCTGGATTTGCCGACGCTTACGGTTTTGGAGAATTTCCTGCTGCAGTTTCAGGGTAGTTTAATCATTGTTTCGCACGACAGATATTTCATGGATCGAATTGTTGATCATGTTCTTGCGTTCGAAGGTCAGGGAAAAATCAAAGATTTTGTGGGTAATTTTTCGGAATATCGTGAGGCAAGGAGCCAGGAACAAAGTAAGAAAAATCAGGTTGCTGTAAAACAGGAAGTGGCTAAACCCGCAGAAGTTGTGATCAAACAGGATGCGCCGAAACCGGTCCAGAGTCAGCGTAAATTATCATTTAAAGAACAGCGTGAACTAGAAATGATAGATAAGGAAATGCCGAAACTCGAGAAAAATCGCGCGGAAATCCTTGAAAAACTTAATAACGAAACCGATTACGATAAAATCTCCGTTCTTTCCACCGAACTCGAAAAAATAGGCAACGAACTCGAAAATCTGGAACTGCGTTGGCTTGAACTGCAGGATTAATGTTTCGCTGTATTATTTATCACTAATCTATTTCTACCCGAAAATCAATGGATAAAAATCCGCAACTCGAAGCAAAATACGGCTTGTTTACCGCAATTTCTATGGTGATTGGCCAGGTAATCGGTTCGGGCATTTTTTTTAAAGTGGATGACGTGCTGGTCGCGACCCAGGGTAATATTTTGGCCGGACTTCTGGGTTTTATTATCGTGGGCGTAAGCGTGGTTTTCGGGGCTATTTCGATGGCTAACTATGCCGAAGTGCTTCCTAAAGACGGCGGAGTTTTGAATTACGTGAATTTCCGCTTTGGCGAAACCGCAAGCTATTTTGTCGGCTGGATGTACATGGTTTTGTTTTATCCGCTGCTCACTGCTGTACTGTTTACGGTTTCAGGGATTTATATTGCGCATCTGTGCGCTGAGTTTATGGCGTTTGAACCTACGCCTCTTCATTTTATGCTGATTGGCTCGGTAAACCTGCTGATATTTTTTGCGTTTAATATTTTCAGGCCGAAAAGCAGCGGAATCTTTCAGCAGCTTACAATGGTTCTTAAAGTGCTGCCGCTGATCTTCATCGCGTCACTCGGAATTTTAAGCTTGGTTAAAGGCGATGTGGAAGAAGCGAACACCTTTGCCTACGCTGCCAAAAACGTAAGTGATAACCAAACTTTTCTATTGTTGATCGCGGCGAGTTTTGTGCCCATTTCATTTGCATTTGATGGTTGGTACATTGCCACACAGATTTCCGGTGAGATTAAAAATTCAAGAAAAAACCTACCCAAAGCTCTGATCATCGGAACTGTTGCAGTTACTGTGATTTATGTTTCTTACTACATGGGAATTGTTTTCCGGATCAGTGGCGACCAAATCATCAGGTTAAAAGATACTTATATTACTGAGTTTTCGAGAAAAATTGCTGCTGATTCGGGTGCGCTGATTATGCAGCTTTTTATTATTATTTCGGTTTTGGGTGCTGCGAACGGCCTGTTACTGGCCACGATACGCGTTCCGTTTCAGTTTTCGAATCTGCCGAAATCTAAAAAGGTGCTGAACCTTGATGTGATCAACCAGAAAACCAGAATGCCCGTAAACAGCGCTCTGCTGGGTCTTGCCTTAATTGCAATTTATCTTTTGATCTATTACGAAACCAATTCGAACGCTTTTTTCGTTTCTAGGATTTTCGATTTATCCGCTATTCCGATCGTGTTTATTTATCTGGTGAATGGCGCGCTTTTCATTGGCCTGTTCCGGCTTTTCAGGAAAAATGTGTTCACAGGCAATAAAATCCTTAAGATCGTGATGACGGTGATCGCGATTTTCGGAATTGTTGTGGTGCTTCTTGGCACTTTCAGTTCGCCGAATGGTCTTACGTACCTGTGGATCAGCGTCGCATTTTTGTTGATGGGTTTTTTGATGAAGAAAAAAGACTGATTGATCGATGTGCTACATTTAAGTCAAACGATTTGACACTTAATAAAAGCACAAAACGATAGACAGATTCGGTTTATTTAATTATCTTTGCACACTTAATATTTTAACAGGGACGAGTTCCCAAAAATTCAAACATTTATGTCAGTAAAAATCAGATTACAAAGACACGGTAAAAAAGGTAAACCTTTTTTCCACATTGTTGTTGCCGATGCAAGAGCAAGAAGAGATGGTAAATTCATCGAAAAAATCGGTACCTACAATCCGGTTTCCAATCCTGCGGTTATAGAATTAAACGTGGATTCAGCAGTGAAGTGGCTTAACAACGGTGCTCAGCCTACCGATACTGCAAGAGCAATTCTTTCTTACAAAGGCGTGCTTTACAAGAAACACCTTTTAGGTGGTGTGGCGAAAGGCGCATTCGACGAAGCTGAAGCTGAAAAGAGATTTTCTGCATGGTTAGAAAACAAAGAGCAGCAGGTTCTTGGTAAAAAAGACAATTTGAACAAAGCGAAAGACGATGCTAAAAAAGCAGCGCTGGAAGCTGAAGCGAAAGTAAATCAGGCAAGACTTGATGCAGCAGCGAAAGTGGAAGCAGATGCAAAAGCTGAAGCTGAAGCAAAATTAGCTGAAGAAAAAGCGGCAGCAGATGCTAAAGCAGCAGAAGAGAAAGCAGCAGCCGACGCTAAATTAGCAGAAGAAGAAGCAGCAAAAGCTCCCGAAGCTGAAGCAACAGAAGATACTGCAAAATCAGCAGTTGAAAACGTTGCAGAATCTTTAGGAAATGTAGCAGCAGCAGTGAGCGGTGTAGTGGATGCAGTGAAGGAAACTGTAGCTGACGTAACCGAGAAAATCGCTGACGCAGTAGCTCCTAAAACTGAAGAAACTCCTGAAGCTGAAGACGAAGCGAAAGCATAATCTTCCTTTCCCGGAAATATAAACAGAGACGCCTTTCGGGCGTCTTTGTTATTTTAAAACATTTTATATTTGCAGCGCTGAAACTGTCCATAGCTTCAGTCTCATGATCCGGCTTAATGGCCGAAAAGAAACTTATTGAAAGATGAAAAAAGAAGATTGCTATTTTTTAGGCAAAATAACCCGCCGCCACGGCCTTCACGGAAACGTATTCCTTAAACTGGATACAGACCAACCCGAAATGTACAGTAAACTCGATTCCATATTTGTGGACATCAACGGCATGTTGGTGCCGTTTTTTGTGGCAAAACAGTCGTGGAGCAAAGGCGAAACACTGATCATTTCATTTAAAAATTCAAGTGAAGCCCTTGTGGACCAAACGCTCGGGAAAGACGTGTATTTGCCGCTTTCGACGCTGCCTGTGCTTACCGGGAATAAATTTTATTATCACGAGGTCGTAGGATTTGAGATCCGCGAAGAAGACGGCAAAAGCTGTGGAATTATCGAGTCTGTCAACGATCAGACCGGCCAGCATTATTTCCTTCTGAACCTTGCCGATAAGCAGGTCGTGATCCCGATTATCAGAGAATGGATTTTAGAACTTAACCGCGAAGAAAAGTACCTCAAAATGTCTTTACCCGAAGGTCTGATGGACGTTTTCCTTATCCCGTCTAAAAAAGACGAATAATTTTTCGGGCGATCTCGTCCTCAGACGAGACCTTCCACTCCCGCTTCCGCCGCGAGGGAGAGCTCGGTTCAGGTTGGGCCGCAATGCCAGCCAGGCAAGGAAAATCAGCGCTGATCAACACAGTTCTTTTTCTAAAAGCCCCGGCCTGCATCAACAATTACGCCGTTTTTTATTACATTTGTAACAATTGTCAGGAAGAAACCACAGAGTTTCGACCATAAAAAAATTAATGCCAGCAATGAGAACCACGATTAACGAACTGCTTTCAGATTATAAAAAACTATTACATCACGATATAACCGTTCAGGGTTGGGTCCGCGCATTCCGCTCCAACCGTTTTATCGCTCTGAATGACGGTTCCACCATCAACAACCTTCAGATCGTTGTGGATTTTGAAAAATTTGATGAAGACACACTCAAAAATATCAGTACAGCGGCATCATTAAAGATCGTTGGCGAAGTGGTTGAAAGTCAGGGAGCTGGCCAGAGCATTGAAATCATCGCCAGGAAAATTATCATTCTGGGCGATAACTTCACCGAAGAAAGAGATAAAACCATCCTTCAGCCGAAGAAACATTCGCTTGAAATTCTGCGTGAGCAGGCACATCTCCGTTTCCGTACCAATCTTTTCGGTTCGGTTTTCCGTGTGAGAAGTGCGGTGAGTTTCGCGATTCATCAGTTTTTCAATAAAAACCAGTTCTTCTACATGAACACGCCCATTATTACCGGCGCAGATGCAGAGGGAGCTGGCGAAATGTTCAGTGTGACGAACTTCGACATCAATGATCTTCCAAAAGATGAAAACGGCGAAATAGATTATTCCCAGGATTTTTTCGGTAAGAAAACAAACCTTACGGTTTCAGGACAGCTCAATGTGGAAACTGCGATGATGGGACTTGGACGTGTTTACACATTCGGGCCTACCTTCCGCGCTGAAAACTCGAATACAACGCGTCACCTTGCAGAATTCTGGATGGTGGAGCCTGAAGTTGCTTTTAATAACCTTGAAGACAACATCGATCTGGCTGAAGATTTCCTAAAATATGTCATCGGTTATGTTCTTGAAAACTGTAAAGATGATCTCGAGTTTCTTGATAAGAGATTCGCTGAGGAACAGAAGCAAAAACCTGAGAAAGACAGAGCTTCCGAAGGTTTAATTGAAAAACTTCAGAATGTAATTCAAAAAAGATTCAAGCGCGTATCTTATACGGAAGCGATTGATATTCTTAAAAATTCAAAAGAAAACAAGAAAGGCAAATTCCAGTTCCCGATTGAAGAATGGGGCGCGGATTTACAGAGCGAACATGAAAGATTTCTGGTGGAAAAACATTTCGAAAGCCCGGTGGTGCTATTCGATTATCCCAAAGAAATCAAGGCTTTTTACATGAAACTGAACGAAGACGGCAAAACCGTAGCCGCAATGGACGTGCTTTTCCCGGGTATCGGCGAAATTATCGGAGGCTCGCAGCGTGAAGATAAATTTGATGTGCTTACGGAAAAAATGAAAGCCATGAACGTTGATGAACACGAGCTTTGGTGGTATTTAGACACCAGAAAATTCGGTTCCGTGCCGCACGCCGGTTTCGGTTTGGGCCTCGAGAGACTTGTGCTTTTTGTAACGGGAATGACGAATATCCGCGACGTGATACCTTTCCCGCGAACGCCTAACAACGCTGAGTTCTAAAAAAAAATCAGTACTTTTATCAATATTAAATTGAAAACAACGGAATAGCAATATTTCAAAAAAATGCAAAATTAATTTTTTGTGAGACTATATAAGGAATGCTAAAACAGAACCTACAATTACGCCTCGGGCAGAAACTCGCACCACAGCAGATACAACTGATGAAGCTCATCCAGCTCCATACCCTCGAATTCGAAGAAGAACTGGAGCGTGAACTGGAAGAGAATCCGGCTTTGGAGAAAGTTCAGGAAGAATCTAATGAGGAAGAATATTCAACTCCCGACGAGACTTTTGAAGAGGAAGGAAGCGAAAGCATCGATACAGATTTCGATGTGAACGACTATATCTTCGATGACGAACCCGCCTATAAAACAACTTCGAGCAATTATTCTGCTGATGATGAGGAATTCGACAGCGGTTCGCTGCTTACCGAAGGCCAGTCGCTTTACGATTATCTTCTGGAGCAGATTCATCTCGCAAACATCGATGGCGATGACCTCAAAGTAGCTGAATATATCATCGGAAACCTCGATAATGACGGTTATCTGCGTCGCGAAATCAAACAGTTGGTAGACGATCTTGCATTTTCACAGGGAATCTATACCACGCCGGAGCAGGTAGTGGACGTACTCGAAAATTATGTACAGAAACTCGATCCGCATGGGGTAGGCGCACGGAGCCTGCAGGAATGTCTGCTTCTTCAGATTGAGAAAAAAGTGAGCGCAGACAAAGCCGTGAGCCTCGCCGCAAATATCCTGAGACATCAGTTCGATGCGCTTACCAACAAGCATTACAATAAGATCATTCAGAAGTACGATATCGAGGAAGAAGACCTTAAAGATGCACTGGAGGTAATTTCTAAGCTTTCACCACGGGTTGGCGGCAATTTCGATACGCAGACCATCACCATCAATCAGGAGATTATCCCCGATTTTGTAATTCAGATTAAGGAAAATAAAAACGGTCAGGTAGATGTTATTCCTTTATTAAACAGTAAAAACGCGCCAACGCTGCGGGTTTCAGATGAGTACAAAGACATCTTAACCACGTATTCGCACGATAAGAAGTCGCCCGATCACAAACAGGCTGCGCTTTTCATCAAGCAAAAACTGGATGCTGCAAAATGGTATATCGACGCGATTAACCAGCGCCAGAATACTTTGCTTCAGACCATTTCGGCCATTGTTAAACTTCAGAAAAACTATTTCATCACAGGTGATGATAAATCGCTGAAGCCAATGATTCTGAAAGATGTAGCAGACATTACAGGTTTTGATATTTCTACGATATCGCGTGTTGTAAAAAGCAAATATGCCGATACACCAAACGGTATTGTGTACCTTAAAAGCCTTTTCTCCGACTCACTTACCAATGACGACGGGGAAGAAGTTTCAACAAAAGAAATTAAGAATCACCTGCAGGAAGTCATCAGTCTGGAGAATAAAAGAAAGCCGCTTACCGATGACGCACTGGTAGGCCTGCTGAAAGAAAAAGGCTATAACATTGCGAGGCGTACCATTGCCAAGTACCGTGAACAGTTAAATATTCCGGTCGCAAGACTCAGGAAAGAATTATAAAAAATAAAAGTCAGCGAAAGCTGACTTTTTTATGATACCTCGGTATCTATCTTTTGAAGTTCGCGTAGGTTTCTGCCCAGTTTTCTGAGTAGGATGCCATACAGCAGCTTATAATAAAGCCAGATAAGAAGCAAACTTAATAGTGTTACGGCTACAAGCCCGACAACAAAACCGATCAGCGAAGGGTTGTTTAGATGTACATTCTGGCTCGCCAGAACCGAAAAGGTGAATATGGTAAGTACCGCCGTAAATACCACAAGCAGCACAAGATTGGCGAGTATGAAAACGTTAACGGTTTTCTTGAACCTTATAATCTGAAGGATAAGTTTCTTGAGATTAGATTCAACGTTGATCAGGCGGTAGTTTTGGTAAAATTTAATTACAAAAATTGTGGTAAGAGCGAGGCTTATGACCTTCAGCAGAAAATAAAGATGCGCAAAATCTTTCTCAAGCTCCAATGTGCTATGTACACCTAATTTACCTAAAACGGTAATGAAGCTTTGCGTGTCGTCTCCGATGAAAGTGTAGTAAATATTCACACTCAGAAAAAGAAGAAATTCCGCAATGCTGATCCAAAGGATGTATTTCACGTAATTGCGCGAAGATTTATTCAGCATCGCTTCAATTTCTGTGCTGCTGTATTTTGGCTGAACCTTATGCTCCTGCCATGTTTTTTTGAAACTGTCTATATCAAATTCAGGCATGTTTTTCCATTAATTGTTTCAGGGTCTTTTTCAGCCGGTTCATTTTCACACGTGCATTTACCTCCGTAATCCCAAGGTTTTCAGAAATATCGCGGTACGGCAGATCGTCCAGATACATCATCACGATAGCCCGTTCCACATGCGGCAACATCTTCACCACTTTATACAGTAACGAGATCTGCTGCTGCTTCTCATCATCATCTTCAATATAACCTGAATGATGAAAATCCATCAGTTCATCCGTTTGCGGCGACTTTGTTTTTTTTCTGAAAAGGGTAATGGCGGTATTCAGCGCCACGCGGTACATCCAGGTCGAGATTTTAGATTGCCCTTTGAATGTGTCGTAGGAACGCCAGAGTTGTAACACGATTTCCTGGAAAAGATCCTGTTCATCTTCCAGCGAATTGGTATAGAGCCGCGAAACCTTTATAATCAGACCCTGATTATCTTTGATAAGCTTAGAAAATTCCTGCTCTTTTGCGCTCAAAACCTCTGGAAATTTAAGAAGCGAATATAAGTTTTTTTTGAGCCCGATTTCTAAAAATTTTTCAGTTGCCAAATGACGCAATGCGTCAGCACTTCCGCGGTGACGCATCCCACAGGCTTGCAGCCTTTCTCATCATGCATCCACTTTTTCCTATATTTGCAGCATGATTTTACGCGGAGAAAATTTAATTAAAGAATACGGACCTAAGAAAGTTGTGAAAGGCGTATCAGTAGAGGTTGCGCAGGGCGAAATTGTAGGGCTGTTGGGTCCGAACGGTGCCGGAAAAACAACCAGTTTCTATATGATTGTAGGTTTGGTGAAGCCAACAGCCGGAAAGATTTTTCTTGATGATAAAGAGATTACAAACGATGCGATGTACCGCCGTGCCCAAAAAGGGATCGGCTATCTCGCGCAGGAAGCCTCCATTTTCCGTAAACTTTCGGTTGAAGACAATATTTTGGGTGTTCTGCAACTCACCAAGCTCAGCAAACGCGAGCAGCAGATGAAAGTAGATGAGCTTATTGAAGAATTTTCACTGCAGCATGTGCGGAAAAACCGCGGGGACCTGCTTTCTGGCGGCGAAAGACGCCGGACTGAAATTGCACGCTGTCTTGCCACAAACCCCAATTTTATCTTATTGGATGAACCTTTCGCGGGCGTTGACCCGATTGCGGTAGAAGATATCCAGAAAATTGTAAGAAGCCTGGTTGATAAAAATATCGGCATCCTGATTACCGATCACAATGTGCAGCAAACCCTTGCCATCACGCATAAAACGTATATTATGTTTGAAGGAAGAATTCTTAAAGAAGGTCTTCCGCACGACCTTGCAAATGATCCGATGGTTCGCGAGGCTTATCTTGGCGAGAATTTTGTTTACCAGGATATCCTCAACAAGCCCAAAAAGAAATCGTTTGTTTATAATATCTGGGCCGGAAATTTCGATTCAAAAGCGCAGTTTCAGGATTTCGTAAGCACCAGATTTGAGGGTGTGGAAGGCCTCAGACTGATGTATGGTTTTGAGGACATCAGTTTTGCGTCGCTGTCGAGTTCAGAAATCGAACATATTTTCAATGAAGTTGTCGATAAAAACGCAAATAACGCTTTTGTTTTTCAGAAGAAACTGGTGAGTGACACCTTCAGTAAAGATGCGGCTGAAAGTGCGGCTCAGTTACTCAGCACGCCAGAACTGCATTACCTCACCACCTTTTCTTATGAAAGCGAATGAGGTTATTCAGTTTTAAAATAACGTACGCAGAAATCAAATCAGAGTATGCCCAAACGCTTTAACCGAACCATCAATCTTTATCATATTTATAAGCAGCTGATTCCGTTTATCAAGCCTTACCGGCGAATGATTTACGGAACTCTTTTACTCACCTTTGTGGGCGCCTTGCTTGCGCAGGTGAATCCGCTGGTCCTTAAATATACGGTGGACGAGGTTACGGAACTTACCAAACTTCCGGATCCAATGGCTGAAGGCATACACGTACTGGTACTGATCTCGGCGATATTGCTGGGGAAGGAGCTTTTAAATATATTCATACAATTCGGGCAGAAATTCTATGGTGAGAAAATCCGGATCAGCACAAGTTCTGTCCTGGCGCAATCGGTAATCGATAAGATTCTGCTGTACCGGGTTGCATTTTTCAATGATGAAAACCATGAGTCGGGTAAACTTCAGATCCGTATCGACAGAGGCATCGAAAGTTTAACCAAGCTCGTTCAGAATTTTTTCATCGATATTTTACCTTTATTCTCCAATGCGATCATCGCGCTGGTGATTATGTATATGCAGAATATGTATGTAGGTTTGGTTTCTACAATTGTTGTTCCTATTTACTTCTATATTAGTGCTTTACAGGCCAAAAAACTTTCAGGCGTGAGACGTACGCTGAGAAACCAGCGCGAGCAGAAGACGTCAGGGCTTTTAAACCTGATCAACTCCATCATGGTGATCAAAAGTTTCGTCCGCGAGAAATTCGAAGGTAAAAAACAGTACGACCTTCAGATGAAACTCATGGACAGCCAGCTTTTTACGCGAAGGACAAATTTTATCTATGACGGTTTAAAGACGTTTATTGAGCAGTTCGGTGTTGTTCTAATCATTCTTTTAACGGTATTTCTGGTACTCGATCAGCAGATGACAATTGGTGCAATAATGCTGCACATCCTTCTTTTCAATAATGTTTCAGCGCCGATACGCCAGCTGCACCGCATCTACGACGATATGAACGATGCTATGATCTACGCTGAGGGTTTCTTTGATATTTTAGAGGCTGACGATCAGGTGGAACCCACCGGCGATTTCGTTACCGAAAGTGTTGAAGGTAAATTTGAACTTAAAAATATCGACTTTTCTTATCCGAACGGTGCAAAAGCCCTCAATAACGTTTCGATGCTGATTGAAAACGGGAAAACAACTGCGCTGGTGGGGCTTAGTGGAGCCGGAAAATCAACAGTCATCAATCTTCTGTGTAAGTTTTATCTGCCCGATTCGGGCGAAATTCTGCTGGATGATCACCGGCTGGACCGTTTTGAAAATACGGCCCTGCGTAACGACATCGGTTTGGTTTTACAGAAAAACCACATCTTCCAGGGCAGTATCGAAGATAATATCCGCTACGGAAACATGAACGCGACATTGGAAGAAATTGAAACCGCGGCCAAAAAAGCATACCTTCACGAACAGATCATGGATTTACCTGAGAAGTATCAGCACGACGCCACGCAGCTTTCGGGCGGCCAACAGCAGCGGATCGCGATCGCGAGGCTATTTCTGAAAGATCCGCCCATTATTTTTCTTGATGAACCTACCGCTAGTCTCGATGCCATTGCAACCGAGCAGATCAAAAACTCACTTGACGCCATTAAGGAAGGCCGTACGGTCGTCATCATTTCGCATTCGCTTTCACAAATCCTTGACGCTGACCATATTTACGTCATGAGAAAAGGTGAAGTAGCCGAAAGTGGTACGCACGACGAACTGATCGCAATGCATGGCGTTTACCGAGAAATCTTCGACGCATCTGCCAGAAGTTTAAATCTCGATAAACTGGTAAGTTCATACCGCGAGAATTGATAGTAAATTAAAACTATCAATCATCTGCAATAAACTAAACACTTGATCTATAAGCTTTAAATAAAATTTTAACGTAAAGACTTCAGTCTACATCTTAAACTAAATGAAAAATATACTACTTGCCTCGCTTCTAAGCACTGTGGCGCTCTCGTGTTCTAAAATCGAAGAAACCGTAACGCAGACCGTAACATCTGCCAAGGAAAAAGCTCAGCAGAAAACCAATGAAATCGTTCAGGAAACTGTAAACGAACAGCTTACGAAACTCGTGAACGCTGAAACGGTGACTTTCAATGAAGTTTTCCCCAACAGCAATAATCTAGCACTGGAAAATGAAACCGGAAAAAAGGTTGCGTTTCCGAACGGAACTCCGTTTTATGTGTTTAAATATAAAACAACACAGCGCGATTTACTTTTAAAAACCCTTGTGGAACAGCCAACTACGGACGAAACCCAATCGAAAAAAGAATTTGAAAAAGTGGATGGCTCATCAATCGTGGAGAAAATTACCTTTTTTGAGAAATTTCTGCCCGCAAATACAATTGACCTGAGTTTCCTGCGCGACATCAAAAGCGATAAAAGCATCGAATATTATAAGATCAAAAGGTTTCCAAACGCAAGCACGGTGATTTATAATCCGAAAAGCGGCATGGTATACCAGTTCGTAGAAGTGAAAAAATAAACGAAATGCCTACTGATCTAATTGAAAATACCGTCGATTTTGTAAAAGCTACGCTAGAAGGCGCTGAAGCGGGCCACGACTGGTTCCATACAGAACGTGTCTGGAAACTTGCAAGGAAGCTTGCGCAGGTGGAGCAGTGTAACCTCCAAATTGTAGAACTTGGCGCGCTGCTGCACGATATTGCGGACCCGAAATTTCATAATGGACATGAAAATTTAGCGATCAGGATTTCTCAGGAATTTTTGCAGAGCCACGGTGCGTCGCCCTCGGTAATCAGCGAGGTTCTTTTCATCATCAGAAATATTTCATTCAAAAACAGAAATGAGGCGCCTGCTGAACTTCCGATAGAACTTAAAATTATTCAGGATGCTGACCGCCTCGACGCAATTGGTGCCATTGGTATCGCGAGAACTTTCAATTTTGGCGGATTTAAAAATAATTTAATGTATCATCCTGATATTCAGCCAAAAATGAATATGAGTAAGGAAGAATACAAGAAAAACGACGGGACGACGATCAATCATTTCTACGAAAAACTACTGCTTCTAAAAGACCTGATGCATACCGAAAGTGCAAAAAAAATCGCGTCTGAGAGACACGATTTTATGCTGAAATTCCTTGCTGAGTTCAAGAAGGAATGGAACGTGGATGATCATATTTAGCAGAAAATCATCTGAAGATTGCGCCTGTGCTTCCGGCGCAACGCAGTTTTAAGAGAGATTTTTAATTACCTTTACGGCATGTTTTATCTGTTTATTCTTCTGTTCATCCTGCTTTCGGCTGCTTTACTGGCCACTATTTTCGAAAGCGGAAAGCCCGGATTATGGTCGAGGATATTCCGGATTGCAGTTGTTGTTTTTGCCACCGGTATTTTCAGCTACTATTTCGTCACAAGAAGCCTTACGCAGTTCCGTAAAGATTCCCTTACGGTTCAACTGATCAATAAACTGCCTTTTCCGCTCGATTTTTATATTGTGAAGGTGCAAACCGGGAAAGATTCAGCGCCAACCTACGAAACGAGCCATCCGGGCGACATCAGAAGCGGCTATTACCGAATTGAATATCTGGATATGACTGATTCTGATGAATTCTGGATTGCAGGATTTATGGGCAATAAGAACATGGTTTATTTTTCTCAGCATGCGGTGCCAAACAAAAATGAGGACCAGATCATCGAAATCCAGAATTACATCAACCAAAGCCAAAAACTTTCGGAAACTGCCGCCACGCAGATCGAAAGTCTAAAGTTTGGAAACATGAAAACGGCCATTTGGATGACGCTGGATTTGCTCCTTTTATTCCTGAATATCACGTTGCTGATCAGACGTCGCAAATAAAAAAATCCCGGATGTTTGATCCGGGATGTATATCTTATTTGTCTTTCTTTTCTTTGAGTGCTTCCTTGTCTTTATCCGACGGATTCCAGACTTTCACTTCGGCATCTTTCGTAATTCCGGATAGGATCTGAACGTTGATACCGTCACTGGCTCCAAGTTTTACATTCACTTTCTTGAATTTGCCGTCCGGTTGTTTCACTTCAACAAACGGATTGTCTTTGCCGTTTATTTTTTCGTACTGAATTAAAGATTCATCCAGAAGAAGCGCGTTTTTCTGCGAACTCAGGATAATTTCACCGTTAGCCGAAAACCCGGCGCGGATGTATTCGTTGGTTTTGTTGAAGACGTCGCCTTCAATGGGGAACTTAATGGTACCATTTTCGTCCTTGCCTTTGGGCGCTATCATCGTTACGCGTCCCGGAAAAGTTTTGTTCTGCAACGCACCGATTACCACGTTCATTTCCATTCCTTCTTTAAGTTTGCCGGCCTGCGCCTCATCGATGGTTCCCTGGAAGATCAGGGAGTTAAGGTCTGCAATAGACGCGATGGTAGTTCCGGCATTGAAAGAGTTAGCCTCAATCACCTGGCTGCCGACTTTCACCGGCACTTCAAGCACCGTTCCGTTGGCTTTTGAGCGGATCTGCGTAGTTGCAAGCCCTGCCAGCTCCGGTGTTGCTCCGGTTCTTGCGATCTGAAGGTTTTTCTGTGCGGTTTGTAGCTGCTGCTGTGCGTTTCTGAGCTGCTGCTGCGTGTTTACAAGCTGTTGTTGCGCCGTGATATACTCCTGCTTAGAGATTACGCCCTGGGTGTACAGTTTCTGTTGCATTGCGAACTGCTGCTGTTGGTTGTTCACGGTCATTCTCGCATTGCTGATCTGCAGGTTAGCATTATTTATTTCCTGCTGCGCGGCATTTACATTCTGAACACTCGGAACGATTCTTAAAGTTGCAATAAGTTGTCCGGCTGTAACCTGATCGCCTTCATCTACAAGGATTTTATCAATAATTCCCGACATGTTCGGTTTGATCTCAATTTCTTCGCGCGGAACAATATCTCCGGTTGCCATCACTTTATCGTCCATATTCTGAACCATAGGTTTTCGGGTGAGGAAGGTTTCGCTTTCCTTGGTGTTCGAAGTAATCAGGTAGCTTATTCCGGAAATCAGCGCAACGGCGAAAATCAGTCCCAAAAAGATGTAAATTCCTTTCTTTAAAGTGAATTTCTTTTTCATATCAATAGTTTAATTTTTTCTTTTTTTTATTTTTTGGGCGACATTATCCGCCCTCCATTCCCGCTTTTATGTTCGGCTTCCGCCTCACAAAAAGAGCTCCATTCAGGTCGGGTCGCTAACCATCGTTCTTTGCAAAAACCCTAAAAGCTCAGCAGCGTTACTCCTTACTCAGACCGCAGCGCTTCAATTGGACGAATCCTTACTGCACGTTGCGCAGGGATCATCCCGATCACAAGCCCCAGAAAAACCATAATGGCCATCGCGGCTAAAACTTCGCCATAATTAACGGTTGGGTTGTAGAACGGAAATTCGTCCTGACCTTTTGTAAGCATATCCGCAATCATCAGCACAAAAATTCCGATAATAAATCCTAACAAGCCCGAAATCAGCGTAATTACAACACTTTCGAGCAGGATCTGGTTTCGGACCTCTGCAGGTTTTGCACCTAAAGCCCGGCGGATGCCAATTTCTTTTGTTCTTTCTTTCACGGTGATCAACAGGATGTTAGAGATCGCAATAACCCCTGCAAGAATCGTTAAAGATCCTACAACGATAGTGAGGAGCTGCATTCCCGTTAAAAATCCGGTGAGTTTTTTAAATTCCTTACCGAGATTGAAACTTCCGAAGGCATTTGTATCATCCGGCGAAACGTTGTATTTGTCTTTAAGTTCGAGTTTTACCTGATCTTCAACCTTCGCAAGATCCGCATTCGGTTTACTCACGATTGCAAAAAACCCGACTTTATCACCGTCGTTATACATTTTAGTAAAAGTTGAAAGCGGGATGAAAGCCGACTGGTCATTCTCGGGTCCGCCACCTTTCTGCGCCCGGAATACACCGATCACCGAGAAGAAAATACCCTTTACATTTACGGATTTCCCGATTGGATTTTCGTTCTTTTTGGCATCGAAAAAGTTCTTGTAGATTTCTTCGCCAATTACAATCACATTTTTGCTGCCGGTTACGTCGGCATCGTTTAGGTATCGCCCGAAAATCAGTTTTTTCTGCGAGATTTTATTTCCGATGGGGTAGTCGCCGGTTAAAGTGTAGGTTGCTTTTTTAGCGTTTCTCGAAAAGCTTTCGCCCGGGCTTCCAAAATTCCCGCGCGAGTTCTGTGGTGAGATATAATCAATCTCTCCAACTTTTCGGGGTAACATTTCAATATCGCTGAGATGGAGATCCATTTTCCGGCCTTTGGGAAAACCCTCGTAAGGAATGGTGGTATTCTGTGCCCAAAGAAATATTGAATTGGTGGCGAAGCCCGCAAAGATTTTATCGAAACCATTCTCCATGCCTTTTGCAGCACCCAGCAGCACTACAAATAAAAACATGCCCCAGCCCACACCGATCATGGTGAGGAAGGTGCGGAGCTTATTATTCCGGAGGGAATGATAAATTTCCTGCCACGTATCTATTTTGAAAATGATGTTCATCTCTTTGCTGTTTTATAATTACTCAGATCGGAGCGCTTCAATCGGTTTAATCCTACTCGCGCGATACGCGGGTACGAAACCTGCGATAAGGCCTGACAACACTAAGCTTATGAATGCCACGAAGATCAGTCCCCAACCCACTGAAGGGTCTTTGATGAAATATTTCTCAAGATTATCGCCAATCAGTTCAAGCGACAAAATACCCAGTGCGACACCAATAACGCCTGAAATCACAGTAATCACAACGCTTTCCTGCATAATGAGTCCAACAATGCTGCCCGGTTTTGCACCAATCGCTTTTCTAACACCGATTTCCTGGGTGCGTTCTTTCACGATATACACCATGATATTGCTGATGCCGATGATACCGGCAAGCAGTGTTCCCATGCCGATAAATCCTACGATTAGCGTGATGATAAACAGAAACTGTATGGTGTCGCCCATGTTTTTGGCGTTGTTCCGCACGATAATTCCCTGTTCATCGTCGGGAGAAACTTTGTTTTTGGCTTTAAGTTGTTTTTGCAGCTGTTCACCATATTCAATGGCTTGTGCGGGCGAAAGCTTCTGATCATAAGTCACGAAGATTGTACTAACGGTATCCGAGCCTTTCTTGAGTTGCTGAAGTGTGGTAATCGGAACCGTAATCATCCGCTCATCCCAGTCGCCACCGTCATCAGAAAAAACGCCGACTACCTTAAAGAAGGTTCCGTTAATTGCGAGATCTTTGCCGATCGGGCTTCCGTTTTTAATGAGGTCGCGCTGAACCATCCTTCCAATTACGGCCACATTATGTTTTTCGGACATGTCACGGTTGTTGAGGTAACGCCCTTCAGTAAGAACTCTGTTTTCTATAATCTGTTCGTTGGGATTCGCACCGCTGATCTGGTAGCTGCCACTTTCTTTGCCGTATTTCACGGTCATGTTGGTGGAGTATCGTGGCGTTGCGCTTTCCACTTTTTCAGGATCGCTGTCTACCACATTGTCGAAGTCTTCATTTTTAAGTACAATCTGCCGGTCCGACTGTAATCCGCCGTAAGCCAGCGAGGTTTTGCCCGAAAATATGGAAATCAGATTGGCCGCATCCCGTGTGAAACCTTCGGTAAATGCATTTTTGAGCCCGGAACCGATCCCGAAAAGCACAATAAAGATGTAGAGTCCCAACGCCACCGTGAAGCCGGAAAGCACGGTCCGCAATATATTACTGCGAATTGACTCAAAAATTTCTCTCCAACGGTCTAAATCAAACATATTTCAATGGAACGCAGATCCGGAAAAATGATTTTCCGCCGCGGTGGTTTTTATTGTTTTTACTTAACTTTTACTAAAGATCCTGTTTATACCAACACTTTTTGGGCAATGAATTCGTCGCTTTCGATGATGCCGTCTTTCAGGATGACGTTTCTTTTTGTCTGGGCGGCAACATCAGGCTCGTGCGTAACGACGATTATGGTTTTGCCTTCGCGGTTTATTTCCTGCAGAAGCTTCATGATGTCGTAGGTTGTTTTAGAATCCAGCGCGCCGGTTGGCTCATCGGCCAGAATTACTTTAGGGTCAGTGATCAGTGCGCGTGCAATGGCGACTCTTTGTTTCTGTCCACCCGAAAGTTCATTAGGAAGGTGATTTGCCCATTCCGCGAGCCCTACTTTTTCCAGATATTCAAGGGCTTTCTTATTACGTTCTTTCCGCGAAACATTTTGGTAGTAGAGTGGTAGTGCAACATTTTCAAGCGCATTCTTGTACCCAATGAGATTAAACGACTGGAAAATAAAACCAAGGAAGCGGCTTCTGTACTCGGCTGCCTTTATTTCCGACAGTTCTTCAATCGCGATACCGTCCAGATCATAAATTCCCGAGTCTTTTTCATCCAGAATTCCGATGATATTAAGAAGCGTGGATTTTCCCGAACCCGAACTTCCCATGATTGATACAAATTCACCCTCATCAATTGTGAGGTTAATGCCCTTCAGAACATGAAGTTTACTTTTGCCGGTATCGTACGATTTATGTAAGTCCTTTATTAATAGCATTGGGCGGAAAGAATTTAACTATAGGTATCTGAAAGTAAATATTTGTTACAGGCAGCTTTTTTGTTTTTCCGAAATCAGGCACTGTTTAACTTCAATCGCTTGTGAACAAACATTTGTGCTGATCTTTGTTTAACGTGTATAGCGCATAAAATGGCGAAAAATCATGCGGTGCAGGGGCAATGTCTTTTGTGGTCGGCCTTTGGGGCATTGTGGAAAACTTATGCAGCTTACAGTCAGTCCTTTATTTATTCCTCCTTTTATCATAGGTTCCAAATCTCTATTTTTGTGAATTACCGTCCGACATCTGCGCCGCGCGCGGAAGCTGAAATTTATTTACAAAACCGAAGTAATTATGGGAATTTTTGATAAAAGAATAGGTTATAAACCCTTTGAATATCCGGAGATTATGCAATTTGTGGAGGCCATCAACAAATCCTTCTGGGTTCATTCCGAAGTAGATTTCACGGCCGATGTGCAGGATTTTCAGTCGCAGCTCGAGCCGCACGAAAAAAACGCGGTGAAAAACGCACTTTTAGCGATCGCGCAGATTGAAGTTTCAGTAAAAACTTTCTGGGGTAATCTTTATAACCATTTACCAAAACCCGAACTTAACGGTTTGGGATCTACTTTTGCCGAATGCGAGTTCCGCCATTCCGAAGCCTATTCACGCTTGCTCGAAGTTTTAGGTTATAACGATGCGTTCAACCATGTGGTAGAAATTCCTGCGATTAAGAAGAGAATTGATTTTCTGTCGAACGTCCTAAAACACGCAAATTCAACGACACCGAAAGAGTACGTTTCTTCGCTTCTGCTTTTCAGTATCTTAATTGAAAACGTGTCGCTGTTCTCGCAGTTCGCAATTATTCTGTCATTCACAAGGTTTAAAGGGTACATGAAAAATGTCTCCAATATCATCGCCTGGACTTCGGTTGATGAGCAGATTCACGCCAACGCGGGGATTTACCTGATCAATAAAATCCGTGAAGAACAGCCAGATCTGCTTACTGATTCTGATATCGAAGACATTTATACACTTGTTGACCATTCAATCGAGCTCGAAGCTGAAATCCTCGACTGGATTTTCGAAATGGGCGAAATCGACAATGTATCAAAAGAGAATCTGCTCAACTTTATGAAATACCGTGTGGACGACAGCCTCAAAAAAATTGGGATGCAGACCCGTTACAATGTTTCGGGTGATGAGTACCGGCCGATGGTGTGGTTCGAGGAAGAGGTTTTCGCCAATTCAATGGACGATTTCTTCGCGAAAAGACCGGTAGATTATACCAAACACGATAAAAGTATTACGGAGAACGATTTGTTCTAGTATTCTTTGGGCGCCTTTTTCCGCCTTCCGCTCCCGCTTTTTTATAATTTTTTGCAAAAATTATAAAAAGAGCTGCGCTCAAGTCGGGGCGCGTGAGGATTTAAAGTAGAGGGAGGAAAAGGAAGAAGAGTAGTTGGCGCGCGCGAGCGAAGCGAGCGCCAAAAAGAGTTTTTGTTAATCTTCGGAAGAAAAACAGAAAGAACTTTCTAGCCCCGATTGCAGCGGCATCCCCGCCGCGGCGGGATACAGCGGAAAGCGGGTACGCATGTGAATCGATGCAGAATGCCACTGCTTCAAAGAATTTAGATCTCGAAATAATTTAACAATTATATTATGGTTAAAATTAAAATCGAGAAATGGGGTGGTTTAAAAGGCCTTTCAATTTCAATTTCAGAACAAGTATGTATTATATTACTTGTTTTGATTGTAGTTATTTTGGGTCTTGCTGAGCCATCATTTCTTACTAATTTTTTAACCCATTATTTTAAGTAAAATGGAAGAAAACACAAACATCTGGTGGCTCAACGAAGAGTCTGAACAAATGCTGAACCGCGGATACCTCCTCAAAGGCGAAACCGTGAAAGGCGCAATTGAAAGAATTACCACCGCAGCAGCCAAAAGACTCTACAAACCCGAGCTGCAGCCAGCTTTCGAGGAAATGATTACGAAAGGCTGGATCAGTTTTTCATCACCCGTGTGGGCCAATATGGGCACGCAGCGCGGTTTGCCGATTTCGTGTTTCAATGTGCACGTACCCGATCATATTGAGGGCATCACGCACAAATTGGGCGAAGTAATTATGCAGACTAAGATTGGTGGGGGAACTTCGGGCTATTTCGGTGAATTGAGAAACCGCGGAACGGCCGTAACCGACAATGGTAAATCTTCAGGCGCGGTCTCGTTCATGAAGCTTTATGATACCGCCATGGATGTGGTTTCCCAGGGCGGCGTGCGTCGTGGCGCTTTCGCCGCTTATTTGGACATTGATCACGGTGATATCGAAGAATTTCTGTCGATTAAAGATATTGGTAGCCCGATTCAGAACCTTTTCACCGGAATCTGTGTACCTGATTACTGGATGCAGGATATGATCGACGGTGATATGGACAAACGTAAAATCTGGGCCCGCGTTTTAGAAAGCCGCCAACAGAAAGGCCTGCCGTACATCCTGTTTTCCGACAACGTAAACCGCAACAAACCGCAGGTTTATAAAGACCTCGGCATGACGATTAATGCGAGTAACCTCTGCTCGGAAATTATGCTGCCATCCAATGCTGAAGAATCGTTTATCTGCTGCTTGTCTTCGATGAACCTTGAATTATACGACGAATGGAAAGATACCAATGCCGTGAAACTGGCGATTTATTTCCTCGATGCGGTTTTATCTGAATTTATCGAGAAAACCGAAGGTAACTATTATTTAACAGGCGCCAGAAACTTCGCTTTACGCCACAGAGCGCTCGGACTTGGCGTTTTAGGCTATCATTCTTACCTTCAGAAAAACATGATTCCGTTTGAAAGTTTCGAAGCCACGCAGTTTAATGCACGCGCTTTCCGTCAGATTAAAGAACAGTCATTGGCTGCATCCCAGGAACTTGCGAACATTTACGGTGAACCTGAGTTGCTTAAAGGCTACGGAATGCGTAACACCACCACAATGGCAATTGCTCCAACCACTTCAAGTTCGGCGATTTTAGGTCAGACCTCCCCGGGGATCGAGCCGTTTGCGTCTAACTATTACAAAGCGGGACTTGCGAAAGGAAACTTTATGCGTAAGAACAAATACCTCGCGAAACTTCTTCAGGAAAAAGGCCTCGATAACGAAGAAACCTGGAGAACGATCATGTTGAACCACGGTTCTGTGCAGCATTTGAACGAACTTACAGAAGAAGAAAAGGCGGTTTTCAAAACCTTCAGAGAGATTTCTCCAATGGAAATTATTTCTCAGGCCGCGCAAAGACAGCAGTATATCGATCAGGCACAGTCGCTTAACCTGCAGATTCCATCCACAATGCCGGTTAAAGATGTGAACTACCTTTACATCGAAGCGTGGAAAAAAGGCGTGAAAACTTTATATTACCAAAGAAGTTCTTCAGTTTCGAAAGAAATGATGGTTAATTTTGTAACCTGCTCAAGCTGTGAGGCTTAAGCTTGATTAAATATTTTAACAATACAGCTTCAGATTTTTCTGGAGCTGTTTTTTTTATGGTTGAATTTCAGTTAAAACCAAATTTCTGTAATAACATTACCTACCAATCCTTTTCTCATTTACCACATAAATAAAGTGTAGAGTTAAAAGGTATGAAAACATTAACTGAGAATCATTAGTTTTGTGTAATGGTAAAAATCTACGCCTGTTTTTTCTTTTTGTTACTGATGATCGTTGTTCGCGCTCACGATAATTTTTCAGCATTGAGGAGTGAGGTTGAACAAAAGATTTTATACTCGCAGTACCGTGAAGCGTTAGAGTTGGCGAACCACGAGCGCCGCAGTTACCCGAAACATCAGCAATCTGAGCTTGATGTACTGAAACTGGAATGTCTGAACAAATTAAATCTCGTTGATGAAGCTTTTGCATTGTCACAGAATATTCTATCACAAACTCATCTTTCGCCAAAGTTAAAACTGCGAACCCATCTTCAGCGCGCCCTCATTTACGAACTGGGCCGAAACCTTTCGAGCTGTAAAAAAGAAGTGGATATCGCTGAACAGATTTTAAACAGAAATCCAGCGCTGAAGCCTGCCAATTTTACTTATTTTCTCATCCGGAAAGCTTCTTACTACAACCAGGCTGGTGATAAGCAGAAGGCAATGCAGACCGCAATGGACGCAGATAAATTTGCCGCAAAAAATAAAGACCAAAAGAACGGCGCCATGCTGAATGTGCTTTTGGGTCACGCATGGTCGGCAGAGCCGGAAAAGGCACTTCGATATTTTGAGAAAGCAGTACGTTTGTTTAAAAATCACAACAACCAGGGCGGAACGGCCGGCATGTACAATATTATCAGCCGGTTTTATTTCGATCGTAGCGAAACGGCGCTTGCACGGAAATACGTCGACTCGGCAGTTGCGAAACATTCAAACATCGAAGTCTTCCACATCATGGCCGAAAGCTACCGCATCAGAAGCCTGATTAACGAGCGCCAGAACAATTATCCGCAGGCCCTCAAAGACTTTAAAACAGCCGCAGAATTTACCAAAAAAGACAACGAGGAACAGCGTGAAACAAAGGTTCGGGAACTGGACCTGATGTATGATTTCGAAACGAATAAGCTGCGCGAAAAGGAGATGTTCAACAGCATGAAAAGTACCCGGAAATGGAACAGCATGCTTGCGATATGTACCTTGGTTCTGGTGTTTTTCACGGCCGTACTGCTTTATGTAGTCAGGCTTTTTTCGCGGAGCAGGGCCCGAATTAAAGTGCAGAACCAAAGTATTTCAGAAAAAAATGCAGCGCTGAAGAAAAACGTGGACGAAAAAGAGTTCCTGGTGCGCGAACTGAACCACCGTGTGAAAAATAACCTTGCCGTAATCTTAAGTCTAGTCGGCTTTCAGCGGGATGAGACGCGAGACGTTCTCTATAAAAACAAATTTGAACAGCTCTACGCACGCATCAATACGATTGCACTTGCGCATCAGCTTTTTACTTATAATGTAGATAATTTCGATCATACATCGGTGGAACTCATGCAATATTCAGAAAAAATTATCGATTTGCACAAGGCAGGTTCTACCCAACCCCTGAAAGTGGAGACGGAGTTTGATGAAGTTCAGATGCCCGTAGACCAGGGCCTGTCTTATGGATTGTTGCTGAATGAGCTGCTTACAAACTCGATGAAGCACGCGGTGCCATCGGATGGCGAAACGCTGAAGATCTTTTTGAAAGTGCGCCAGAACAACGGTCAAGCCGAAGTGGAATATTCCGATAACGGCAGACTTTTCACCAAAAAAGAGCGCAAATCTTCGCTCGGCAGATTTATCATTGACGCAATGATAGAGCAGCTGCGCGGCACCTGCAGCCGCGAGGGCTCCTATTATAGCATTACTTTTCCGCTCGACGGCCGTATCGTAATTTGAAAAGGTTCAGTTAGGGTAAAGCAGTTAAAATAAGACAGGATTTTATGCCAGGAATTCTATTTCTTTATCCTTGAAGTTTCCTTTATCCACGAGTTTGTTCATGGTTTTAATCATTTTCTTGCGGAGTTTTGCAAGTCGCCGCACGTTTTTGTCCTCGCTGTAATCGAAAATATTATCTTCGAACGAAAATGTATCTCCTTCTTTAAAAGAAATATTCTGCTCCTTCATCTCCTTCAGAAGCATGAGGTTCGTCATCGTCTCCAGCAGTACATATTCTGTAGAAGCCATTTCTTTCAGGGAGTTAATTAACTGTTTTTTATATTTCTTTTTTGCTTTCATAAGGCGGTTTTAGCCACGCAAAATACATTTTTTTAAGCGAACAGCCAACAGCAAATTTCTCCGCAGAACCGATTCCGCCAAAAGTCATGTAGCCTTAAAACCATATCTTTGCACAATAATGGACAATGCCGAACTTTTATCGCTGATTGCGCTGGCCAGAAACCGCAACCAGAAGTCGCAGACCAAACTCATCAACCTGTTTTGGGTTGATGTTTTCAGTTTCATCATGAAAAAAGTTCAGGACGAAAATGTTGCCGATGAAATCACGGTATCGGTATTCTCCAAAGTCCTTGCAAAGCTTGATCTGTACGACCCGAGCTTTCAGTTTAAAACCTGGATTCTTACCATTGCCCAAAACACGGTGATCGATTATTGGCGTAAAAAAAACCGCGAAAGCGAAGATTCAACAGACAGTTTTGAAGGCATAAAAAACAACTTCGCACGCTCGCCTGAAGAACTTTTAATTTCCGAAGAAGACCATAAAAAAATACTCTCAACCATTGAAAGCCTCGACACAAACTATCAGGTAATTATCCGGTTGAGGTTTTTTGAAGAGAAAAGTATTAAAGAAATTGCAGACGAGCTTAATTTAACGGTTGCGAATACCAAAGTGAGGATCATGCGCGCCAAAAAAGTACTGGCAGAACTGCTGAAATCGAATGATTTCACGGACTGAAATTAAGTTCCTAAATCGTTATCTTTGAATTTTATTTTTTAGAAATGAACGACAACCTTATTGTTTCCCCTATACAGAAGCCGAAATGGATCCGCGTAAAACTTCCGACTGGAAAAAATTATCGTGAATTGCGGACGCTGGTCGATAAATATAAGCTGAATACCATTTGCCAAAGCGGCAGCTGCCCGAATATGGGCGAATGCTGGGGCGAAGGCACGGCCACCTTCATGATTTTAGGCAATATCTGCACAAGAAGCTGCGGATTTTGTGGCGTGAAAACCGGTAAACCACTCGACGTAAACTGGGACGAACCCGAGAAAGTAGCCCGTTCAATTAAGCTCATGAAAATAAAACATGCCGTCCTCACCTCTGTGGACCGAGATGATTTGAAGGATATGGGTTCAATTATCTGGGCAGAAACCGTAAAAGCCGTGAGAAGAATTTCGCCCGGAACTACCATGGAAACCTTAATTCCGGATTTTCAGGGAATTACCAAACACATCGACCGGATTCTCGAAGTGAGACCTGAAGTGATTTCCCACAATATGGAAACCGTACAACGCCTCACACGGGAAGTCCGCATTCAGGCAAAATATGAAAGAAGCCTGGAGGTTCTGCGGTATATGAAAGAGGCCGGACAAAACCGCACCAAAACCGGTTTGATGCTCGGTCTTGGTGAAACGAAAGACGAAGTGCTGCAAACTATTGAGGACATCCGGGGTGCAAATGTGGACGTAATTACAATCGGCCAATATCTGCAGCCAACGCAAAAACATCTGCCTGTGAGACGTTTTGTAGATCCTGAGGAATTTGAAGAATTCCGCCTTTTTGCGGTAGATTTAGGTTTCCGTCATGTTGAAAGTTCGCCGCTGGTAAGAAGTTCTTATCATGCGGAAAAGCATATTCATTAAAATTTACATTCGCCGTTTTTAAATAAAAAATTATGAAACTCCCATTCTTTACCATTGCAGTTTCAATTCTTCTGTTAGCAACTTCCTGCAAAGACAAAGCTGCTCCCGTACCGCAAAACGCCGGTTCTGCAGAAAGTGTAAGCGGAAATATAAAAACAGAAGAACTTACTACTGAAATTAACGGCGTTACACACCGCTCGTTTGCGGCGTACAATGCAGATATAGACGGGCAGCTGCCTGTAGTTTTCGTGCTTCCGGAATGGTGGGGACTTACAGATTACGTAAAAGGCCGCGTTAAACAACTCGCAGATTTAGGCTATTACGCAGTTGCGGTAGATTATTACGGCGATGCCAAAGTGGTGGAAACGCCCGAAGAAGCGCAGCAACTTTCTTCGCACTTTTATAGTATTCCGGTTGATGCGCGCAGGATGTTCGATGCCACTAAGCATCAGGTGATATTAGCCGAAAAAGCAGATTATAGCCGAATGGCAATCATCGGTTATTGCTTCGGAGGTTCCCAGGCGCTGAATATGGGCAGGCTTTCTGGAGATTTCAAAGGCGTTGTGAGTTTTCACGGAAATTTAAAAACCGGAATCCGCGCTAAAAACAACAAAGTAAAATATCTGGTTCTGAACGGCGCCGCCGATTCAATGGTTTCGAAAAACGAAATTGCAGCCTTCAGAAAAGAAATGGACAGCGCCAAAATTACTTACAAACTGATCGATTACCCCAATGCGCTGCACGCTTTTACAAATCCGGCCGCTACCGAAACGGGTAAAAAATTCAACATTCCGATCGCGTATAACAAAGAAGCCGACGAAAAATCGTGGAACGAAATGAAGACATTTCTCGCCGAAGTTCTTAAATAAACCAAACTGACACATAAAAAAACTCTGCTTCAAATCGTTTGAAGCAGAGTTTTTAATTTAATAAGCGGAAAGTTTAAATGTTGAGTTTACCTTCCACACCGTCGCTGTTATCGGTTTTGGTTCCCGAAATTGCTGCGGCTGCAAAACTAATCAGCGAAACCAGTTTTCCTGCTTTTGTATCCCAATAATAAGTGTCTTCGGGCGCTACACGGATGATCGATACGTTCGGGTCGTCTTTTCCGTCTTCAAACCACGCGCTGGCGAGGTTGCTCCATTTATCTTCAATCGTCGCTTTGTCTTTGTAGATATAGGCATTGCCAAAAACAGACAGATACTCAGAATTGCTGTTGTTCATAAAAAGCAGCTGCACGCGGTTATCCTCTGCGATCTGGAAGTTTTTGTTGCTTGCGTCGCTGCTGATAAACCAAAGATTACCCTCGGTATCGGTTTCCTGCAGGCTCATCGGCCGCACCGTGATTGGCAGAGAAGTAAGGTCCGTACAGAACATGCAGATGCGCGCGCTTTCAGACAGTTCTTTTAATTTTTTTAATGCTTCAGTATTGTTCAGGTTTTCTGTTGACATATTTTTTAGGTTTTAAGATGATTAATTTTCAGTTTTTCCGTGGGCACACCAGTATATCGCGCTTGCAAGATCTTCTTTGCCAAAGCCGCGGAATTCGCCCGGCATCACGACGCTGAAAGCATCGGTGAACTTCTTCACTGCATTTTTATCGGTTACAATCGCGGCGCGGTTCCATTTCGTAAGGTTTTGCAAACCCAGAAAAGCATCCTGCATCCACGCACCGGCGGTGAATTTGTCGAGGTCGGTGTCCAGCAGCAGCAGGTAGTTCAGCTCTTTAAAGGTGTTCACTTTTGCAGCTACATGCGGCATCACCAGTTTTTCGAAATCTTCTTTGGTAATCTCGCCGCTCGCGCGGAAGGCGGCTACATTTTCGGGTACGTCAGGGATTAATGTGATCATAATATTTCTATTTTTTTTAAGTTTTTAAGGAGCAACACGATCTACGTTCTTCCGGCTGTTGTACCGGCTTTCCACTGTATCGCCGCTCGCTGCCGCTCGCGGAGGATGCCGTTTCAATCCGGGCTAAAAGTTCTTACAGGTTTCTTCCGAACGTGTTGCAGATTCCTGAACAATAATTAAACCAACCGCCAAATTTCGAAGTGTTCAATTGTATATTTTTCTGCGTACTTTTATAAAATGGTAGGAAAAGCTCACTGTATTTAGGCTTAATATTTGTTAAACCCAAGCAAATTATTCCGCATTTTGAAACTCATACAATTCACGAATAAAGGCATTTACTGTATCCCCGGAAAATTCTACATCGATCCCTGGCGTCCGGTAGATCTTGCGGTTATATCGCATGGCCACGGCGATCATGCTAAATGCGGTATGAAGAAATATCTGTGTCAGGATTTTACAAAACCAATTTTGCGTCACCGCATAGGACCCGATATCGAAGTTCAGTCGTTACCTTACGGCGAAGAAATTGTGATTAACGGAGTGAAGGTTTCATTTCATCCCGCCGGGCATATTGTAGGATCAGCACAGGTGAAGATGGAGTATAAAGGCTACGTAACCGTATTTTCTGGCGACTACAAAGTGCAGGATGACGGGCTTTCAACTCCGTTTGAACTGGTGCGCTGCAACGAGTTTATTACAGAAAGCACTTTCGGACTGCCCATCTACAATTGGTTGCAGCCTGAGCAATATTCAGAGCAGATGCAGACCTGGCACAACAGCAACCGTGAGATAGGCAAAACGTCTGTATTCATCGGCTATTCTTTAGGTAAAGCACAGCGAATAATGAAAGCGTTAGAAGGTTGCGGAAAAATTTTTGTACACAGTTCGGTCGCAAGAATTAACGAAGCCATCGAAGCAAGCGGCATTAAATTACCCGAATATGAATGTGTGAACTTCCAGGAAGACCTCAAAAAAACAAATAACGAAATCGTGATTGTACCGCCCGCTTTGCTCGATTCTAATGTGATCAGGAAAATACCCAACCGCGCCACCGGCCTGTGTTCGGGCTGGATGCAGGTGCGGGGTTCGCGCCGCTGGAGATCGGCCGATGCGGGTTTTGCCATTTCAGATCATGCTGATTGGGGCGGACTGTTGGCAACGGTTAAAGCGACTGGTGCAGAAAAAGTACACGTTACGCACGGACAAACCGCCGTGTTCTCAAAATATCTGAACGAAATCGGAATCGAAGCCTACGAGGTTAAAACAAATTATGGCGATGAAGAGGAAGAAGAGAAAGTGTTGCTGCAGGAAACCACAGAACCTAAGGAGGAGTAATCATGAAGCATTTTGCAGAACTCATATCATCCCTCGAAAGCAGTAATAAAACCACCGCTAAAGTTGATGCGATGGTGCATTATCTGCGCACCGCTCCGGAGAATGACAAGCTGTGGTTTCTCGCACTTTTCACAGGTAAACGGCCGAAACGTCCAGTAAATACCAATTTGCTGAGACAATGGGCGCTCGAGATTATTCAGCTGCCTGAATGGCTTTTTCTAGAAAGTTATTCCTCAGTCGGCGATCTCGGCGAAACCATTTCACTCATACTTCCGCCGCCTCAAAACGACATCAGCAAATCGCTGTCGCAGTGGATGGATGAACTGGGTGATCTTGCCCATAAAACCGAAGCGGAAAAGAAAGCCTACGTCACCGAATCCTGGAACGGCCTCGATTACACCGAACGGTTTATCTTCAATAAACTCATTGGCGGAAGTTTCCGCATCGGGGTTTCAAAAAAACTTCTGATCAGTGCGCTCTCAAAATACTCCGAAATAGATTCCAGCCAGCTGATGCACAGCATTATGGGCAAATGGGACATCAATGAAATTAATTTTGAAGACTTAATCGCCGGCATCAACATCAATCCTGATAATTCCAAACCTTATCCGTTCTGCCTTGCATATCCGCTCGAAAAGGAAACCGATGAGCTCGGCGACCCCGCAGAATGGCAGGCTGAATATAAATGGGACGGAATCCGCGGGCAACTGATACGTCGCAACGACGAAGTTTTTATCTGGTCGCGCGGTGAGGAACTTGTTACTCCGCAGTTCCCTGAAATTGTTTCAGCTCTTGAAAAAATGACGGGCAACTTCGTTATCGACGGCGAAATTCTGGCCGTGACGGAGAAAGGCGTACTTAATTTCAATGAACTGCAAAAGCGGCTCAACCGTAAGACCATTAGTGCAAAAATGCTGAAGGAAATTCCGGTAAAAGTTTTTGCCTACGATATTCTTGAGCGCGATGATGAGGATTTACGAGGTAAACCGCTGACATACCGCAGAAAGATTCTCGAAGAGCTGATCCACAGCCAGGCACCCGAAAACATTACACTTTCCGACATCGTGCCGTTTCAAAAGTGGGAAGACCTCGTGGAAGTACGCGATAATTCGAGGTTGAACAACAGCGAAGGCCTGATGCTTAAACATAAAGAATCTCTGTATCATTCAGGCCGTAAAAAAGGCGACTGGTGGAAGTGGAAAGTTGATCCACTTACCATCGACGCGGTGCTGATCTATGCCCAAAAAGGCAGTGGACGACGCAGCGGCTATTACACCGATTATACTTTTGCGGTGAAAAAAGAAGACCAGCTGGTTACCGTTGCCAAAGCCTATTCGGGCCTAACCGACAAAGAAATAATGGAAGTCAGCCGTTTTGTAACCAAAAATTCACTCGAGAAGTTCGGGCCCGTGCGCACTGTGAAACCTGAGCTTGTATTCGAAATCGCGTTTGAAGGAATTGGTCTCAGCAACAGGCATAAAAGTGGCGTCGCATTGCGTTTTCCGCGAATTCTGCGGTGGCGTCGCGATAAAAAAGCTGATGAAATCGATGATATTGAAGAAGTGAAAAAACTAATCCGCTGATGGCCGGTAAATTTCTTGAATCCGAAGGATACGGTATTGTGGAGCGCTGGTTGGCTGCGAAGGGTTTCACGCCTTTCAGTTTTCAGAGGGAAACCTGGGAAAAATTCGGCAGAGGCTACAGCGGAATGGTGGTGGCGCCAACGGGTTTCGGCAAAACGTATTCGGTTTTTCTGGCGGTGATTACAGATTTTCTTAACCGTCCCGGGAACTACAAAGACGGCCTGCAGCTCCTGTGGATTACGCCGTTACGGGCTTTGGCTAAAGATATCGCGAAGGCAATGACTGAAGCAATTGACGAAATTGGGCTCGACTGGAAAGTTTCTGTACGGAACGGCGATACACCGCAGGCAGAACGCGTTTCACAAACAAAGAAAATGCCCGAAATCCTGATCATCACGCCGGAAAGTCTGCAACTACTGTTAGCGCAGAAAAATAACCAGCGGTTTTTCAAAAGTCTTAAATGTGTAGCCATCGACGAATGGCACGAACTCATCGGTTCGAAAAGAGGCGTGCTTGTTGAGTTGGCGCTGTCTCAGATTCTGAGTTACCAAAATTCAATTAAAATTTGGGGCATTACGGCGACCATTGGCAATCTCGATGAAGCACTGGAGGTTTTGATTCCTTACGATTTAAAGAAAACAAAAGTCGTTGCGAAAGAAAAAAAGAAAATTGACATCATTTCAATCTTTCCTGATGAGGTTGAAGTTTTGCCCTGGGCCGGCCATCTTGGAGCCAAACTGGTCGATAAAGTAGTGCCCGTGATTCTGCAAAGCCAAACCACGCTGGTCTTCACCAACACAAGAAGTCAGGCCGAAATGTGGTACCAGCTCTTACTTAAAGAATATCCGGATTTTGCCGGGCAGATCGCTATTCATCACAGTTCTATTGATCGCGAGCTAAGAATCTGGATCGAGGAAAATTTGAGTTCAGGATATCTTAAAGCCGTGATTTCAACTTCTTCACTGGATTTGGGTGTTGATTTTAAACCGGTTGATACGGTTATTCAGATCGGTTCTAGCAAGGGCGTAGCGCGGTTTCTGCAACGCGCGGGTAGAAGCGGGCATTCACCTTTCGAAACCTCGAAAATTTATTTTGTGCCGACACATTCACTTGAACTCATCGAGGTTTCGGCACTTAAAGAAGCCGTGAAGCAGAAAGTTATCGAGCCGCGCACGCCTGTGGTAATGTCTTTTGATGTGCTTATCCAATTTCTAATGACACTGGCTGTGGGCGATGGTTTCGACGAAAAAGCTCTGTTTCCGCGTATAAAATCAACCTTTGCATTCTCGGAAATTACGCCTGATGACTGGCAGAGTCTGCTGCAGTTTATTACCGTTGGCGGCGGCGCGCTGAAGAATTATGAAGAGTACCGCAAGGTTTCCATCGAAAACGGAATTTATAAGGTGACGAGCCGCAGAATCGCGATGCTTCACCGAATGAATATCGGCGTAATCGTTAGCGACGCCATGCTTAAAGTGAAATTTCTGGGTGGCGGCTATATCGGTATGATTGAAGAATACTTCATCACAAGACTCAAAAAAGAAGATAAGTTTATACTGGCCGGACGCGTGCTCGAGATTTCGCACATCAAAGAGATGACGGTTTTCGTAAGAAATTCAAAAGGAAAAGCCATGATTCCGAGTTACTTGGGTGGCAGACTGCCGCTCACTTCACATTTGAGCCATTTTTTAAGGCTCAAGTTATCCGATTCACTACAGGCGAAATCATCAGAAAAAGAACTCAAATTCCTTCATCCTCTTTTGGTGAGCCAGCAACGTAATTCGCACATCCCCAAAGATGACGAATTTTTAGTTGAACTGATCGAAACCCGCGACGGACATCATCTTTTTATGTATCCGTTCGAAGGCCGTCTGATCCACGAAGTGATGGCTGCGCTGGTTGCTTTCAGAATTTCGAAGATCATGCCGATTTCCTTTTCAATGGCCATGAACGATTATGGTTTCGAACTTTTGAGCTCGCAGGAAATACCCGTGACCGAAGAAGTTTTAAAGAAAATACTGACGAAAGATAATTTAATACAGGATGTGATGAGCAGTGTAAACGCGACCGAAATGGCGCGGCGGAAGTTCCGCGATATCGCTGTGATTTCCGGAATGGTGGTGCAGAACTATCCCGGAATTCAGAAAAATAATAAAAGCCTTCAGGCCAGCTCCGGACTTATTTTTAATGTTTTCGAAGATTACAATCCGGAAAATCTACTGTTCAGGCAGGCCTACGCCGAGGTTTTTAACCAGCAGATTGATGAGCACCGTCTGATGAACGCTTTCAAAAGGATTGCGAAGTCCAAAATTATCCTGAAATTTGCAAACGCATTTACGCCGCTCAGTTTCCCTATAAAAGTCGACAGCCTGCGCCAAAGCCTAACCAGCGAAGATTTGGATTCACGGATATTGCGGCTTCAGAAAGAATCGATGAAGCGCGCGATCAACAGCTGACGATAATGAAGACGGAGCTTCCTGAACTATGATAAAGACCTTAGAAAAAACCATCCGGAACGAACATTTAATTTTCACCAACCGGAAAGCCATGTTTTGGAAACGTGAAAATGCGTTGATCATCAGCGATTTACATGTTGGTAAATCCGCGCACTTCCGTAAAAGCGGCATCGCAGTTCCCTCACAGATTTTGGTTGACGACCTTGAAGTTCTCGAGAAACTCATCCGTCATTTCAGTGTCAAAAAACTGATTATCGTGGGCGATCTTTTCCATGCAGGCTACAACAGCGATCTCGAGATTTTCTGCACCTGGCGCGAAAAATTTAATCAGATAGAAATTATCCTGATCAAAGGCAATCACGATCGTGTACCGAAGAAATTTTATGAAGATAACTGCATCAGCACGATTGATGCGGTGCTCGAAATTCCTCCTTTTACATTTATCCACGAGCCTGAAATAAAAGACGGCGGTTTCACGGTGTCCGGGCATATTCATCCGGGTGTCGTGCTCGCGGGGCGCGGCCGGCAAATCATTAAACTGCCGTGTTATGCGGTGTCGGATTCACAGATTATTCTACCCGCATTCAGCAAATTTACAGGTCTCGATACCAGAACGCTCAACACCGGTTTCCAAAATATTGCGTTTACCGAAGGCACTATATTTGATTGCTAAGCGCAAAAATAAATCATATGAATACGCTTACAAGAACTATTCTGCCGCTTTCGGTAGGGATTTTAGGAGTGCTTATTTTAAATTCATGTTCGGCGGGCATCCCAAAAGGAGCTACCGCGGTGCAAAATTTCAACGCCGATAAATATCTCGGAAAATGGTATGAAATCGCGAGACTCGATTTCCGTTTTGAGAAAAACCTCAATAATGTTACCGCAGAATATTCCACCAAAGACAACGGCCATATCAAAGTAGATAATCAGGGTTACGATTACGTTAAAAAAGAGCAGAAACAAAGTGTGGGTGAAGCGCGTTTTCGGGGTTCTGAAAATGTTGGCGAGTTGAAAGTTTCCTTTTTTAAGCCAATTTGGGCCGGCTATAATGTAATTGACATTGATGAAGATTACAGATATGCTTTGGTAGCAGGCGACAGCCTCAAAAACCTTTGGATATTATCGCGCGAAAAAACAGTTCCGGAAGATATTAAACAGCGTTTTCTGCAGAAAGCAAAGAGCATCGGCTACAACACCGCAGATCTGGTGTGGGTAAAACATGATTAGAAAAGTATACAGCATTTTATAAAGCGCCTTTTACGAGGGCGTTTTTTTTATGTTTAAACTCATTAATTCGCGGTTTTAATCATCTTAATGGCTCTTAAAATGACTATATTTAAACCTTTAAAAAAGTAAATGAAAGCAGTTCTCATCACGATCGGAGACGAAATTCTGTCCGGAAATACGCTCGACAGTAATTCTAACTTTATTGCCCAACAGCTAAAAAGCATTGGGATTCCTGTTTTGAAGATTTTAACGGTTGCCGATGAGATTCCTTCGATCAGGCAGGCGCTTGCTGAAGGCTTCGGAATTACCGATTTAATCATCACTACCGGCGGGCTCGGTCCCACAAAAGACGACAGAACAAAGACCGCTTTTGCCGAATATTTTGATGACGAACTGAAACTTGATGACGCCACTTTCGAGCATCTGAAAAATTTAATGATCAAGCGGAAGCGCGAACATTTAATTGAAATCAATAAAGATCAGGCAGTTGTACTTTCAAAGGCGCATGTTTTCCAGAACGAGAACGGTACGGCGCCGTGCCAGATGATTCAAAAAAACGGAAAAACCGCAATTTGTCTGCCGGGCGTTCCTTACGAGGTGAAACCACTGCTAAAAGATAAAATTTTGCCGTATCTGCGTAAAAAGTATGCTTTAAACCATATCACTTCGAGAATAATCTCTGTTGTTGATTTCCCCGAAAGCCTGCTCGCGCTCACGATCGAAAATTGGGAGCTCGCGCTTCCTGCAAATATTTCGCTGTCTTACCTTCCCGTAGGAAACCGAGTGAAGCTGCGCCTTACGGCGGTGGGAGACGACGCGGCACAACTCGAAAATCAACTTGACGCCGAGGCTGAAAAACTTAAACCTATAATCGGCGGTCACGTAATTGCATGGGATGGGAATGATATCCAGGAAATCTTGAAAGAAATGCTCACCAGCCGGAATTTGACGCTGTCCGTTGCCGAAAGCTGTACGGGCGGAGAACTGTCGCGACTGATCACTTCAGTATCCGGAAGTTCGGCCTATTTTACGGGATCCGTGGTTGCCTATGATTATCATCAAAAGATCGCACTGTTGGATGTAAATCCCGAAACCATTCAGAATCATACAGTTGTATCCGCTGAGGTAGCTCAGGAAATGAGCAGCGGATGTCAGCAGTTGTTTAAAACCGATATTGCATTATCTACGACGGGCGTCGCAGGGCCGAACTCCGATGAATTTAATAATGAAATTGGAACCGTGTATTATTCTGTTCGGATTAAAGACGTGGAGCAGACCAACCGTCTGTATCTTCCTCACATGGAGCGTAATGATTTTGCAGCCTTTGTATCGCAGCGTGTTTTGCAGGATCTGGTTTCGCTGTTACTGAAAGTTTAAAACTTAAAAAAGAAATAAAACCGTCCTGAAACCGTTTGTTCAGGAGTAAAATAAAAAACAATGAAGAAAGTATTAGGAAGTTTTCTGTTAGTGGCCGCGCAGTTTGCGTTGGCACAGACTGCCCGGAATGTAGGTGAATTTTCGTCGCTTAAAGTGTATGATAAGATTAAAGTGACGCTCATCCAGTCGGATAACAGCAGGGTAGTGCTCGAGAATGATGATCCGGATGTAGAAATCGTCAATAAAAACGGCGAACTGAAGATCCGTATGGCGCCGGCTAAAATCCTGCAGGGTAATAATACTTCGGTAAAGGTGTATTACGAAAACCTGAACGATATCCAGGCCAGTCAGGGGTCAAGCGTTTCATCAGAAAATGAGCTCGATTCGAAAATGCTTACCCTGGTTTCCAACGAAGGTTCTGTAATTGAACTGCCCGTGAATACGTCGAAACTTAACATTAAAACCAATTCTGCGGGAGAGATTAAACTTACAGGAATTGCGGATAATCAGGATGTGATCGTCAATTCAGGCGGAAAGTATTTTGGTGAAACCGTGGAGTCGGAAAACACCAAAGTTACGGCTAATGCTGGTGGTGTAGCTGTTGTAACCGCCACAGGATCGGTGAACGCAACGACACGCGCGGGCGGAATAATCGATGTCTTTGGTGATCCCGAAGACCGTAAAGTGAAAAACGTGATCGGAGGTAAAATTAACTTCAGATAATCCACAGAACCGCTGGCGGGTTGTATTGAGAAAAACGATTAACTTGCACTGATGATTAAAAACTGCTTTTTTCTGTGTTTCCTTTGCAGTTTCCTAAGTGGTTTTGCTCAGAAAAGCGATTCTTTACGTCTTTACAATCAACCTTTCGGGTTTAAAACCCAAAAAATTTATATTCCGGCAGTTTTGATGACTGCCGGAATTTTATTTGATTACGACCGCGTCCAGGCGATTGATATTGAAAACAGCGGAAGTGAGACTTCCGATATCTTAGGCTTTGGAAACCATCTTGACGATTATGCCCAGTTTGCGCCAGTGGCCGCAGTTTACGGCTTTGAATGGGCCGGAATGCAACCACGAACCGACTGGCAAAACCGCACCGCAATACTCATAAAAGGTCAGGTTCTGAATCTTGGATTGGTTTACGCATTAAAGAAAACACTTAAAAAGCCGCGCCCTGACGGTACAGCCTTTTCATTTCCCTCCGGCCACACCGCCAACGCGTTCGCTGGTGCGACGATGCTTTCAATTGAGTATGGCGAAAATCACCGCTGGGTGCCTTACGTTTCATACGGTTTTGCAACGGGTATTGGTATCATGCGGATGGCCAATGATAAACACTATATCTCCGATGTTCTTTTTGGGGCGGGACTGGGTATTATTTCGATGAAAATTGCCTACTGGACGCACCAATATAGGTGGAACCAGACAAAATCAACCGTAGATCCGTTCGTTTCTATTTACCGCTTTCATCCAAATTAACATTTTTTAACAATTCAATTTTATTTCTTATTTTTAAAGCTTAAAATAAGACAATGAAATTCTCACATTTATCCCTTGTATTCCTAGGTTTTAGTGGTTTACTGGCTGCGCAAAACCAAAAATATACGATGGCAGAAGCCGTTAATGGCTTGCGCAGTAATCTTGCCGTAAAAAGCATCTCTCAGTTCTCGTGGAATGATGACGCTAAGTCGTATGTTCAGGGCACGAAAAACGGCTATCTGATCACCGAAATGCAAAGCATGAAACAGGATACACTGGTTTCCCTGTATCAAATCAATAAAAATCTTTCTGCAGAGCAGAAATTCAATGCTTTGCCGCCGGTTAAGTTCACGAGCCGCACCCAAGGTTATTTCTCGCAAAAGGGTAAATATTACAGGCTCGAAAAATCAGGGAACGACTGGAAGACCTCCGAATGGACGGCTTTGAATGACGGTGCCGAAAATATTCAGGTGTTAGCCGATAACAAATCGATCGCCTATACCGTAAAGAACAATCTTTTTCTGAACAGAAACGGAAAAACCGTCGCAATTACCAGCGACGAAAACGAGCATATCGTAAACGGCCAGGCGGTGCACCGCAGTGAATTCGGAATCAGCGGTGGTATTTTTGCCGCGCCCAATTCAGCTAAAATCGCGTTCTACAGGATGGATGAAACGATGGTGACGGATTATCCGGTAATCGACTGGTCTGTAACGCCGGCCAAAAATACCAACATCAAATATCCGATGGCGGGCAGTACTTCTCACCACGTAACCTTGGGTGTTTACGATATCAATGCACAGAAAACAACATTTCTGAACATTGAAGGCGATAAGGAACAGTATCTAACAGCGGTAACCTGGAGCCCCGACTCTAAGTATATTTTTGTAGGTGTGCTGAACCGGGACCAGAATCATTTAAAAATGAATCAGTACGACGCCGCCACGGGCACGCTGATGAAAACGCTGTTCGAAGAAAAATCTGAGCAGTATGTCGAGCCGCAGCATCAACTGATGTTCTTCCCGAATTCGAATACCGATTTCATCTGGCAAAGCCAGCGCACGGGCTACAATCATCTGTTTCATTACCATTTAGACAAAGGCCTTGTTTCACAGATCACCAAAGGAGACTGGCTAGTAACCGATGTTTTAGGGTTTAATGAAAAGAAAAAAGAAATCTATTACGCGTCAACGCAGCAAAGTCCGCTCGAAAGACATCTGTATAAAATCAACTGGAACAATTTCCGAACGCAAAAACTCACCACCGCACCCGGCATGCACACCGGAATTTTGAGCAAAGACGGTTCGCAGCTTTATGATATTTACAGCAATGCCACAACGCCTCGCAGCATAAACTTCATCAACACTTCTACGCTGCAGACCAAAAATATTCTGACCTCAGAAAACCCTTTGGCAAAATATAAAAGGCCGGAAATAAAAAATGTAAACCTGAAAGCCGACGACGGCACGCCGCTTTACGGTAAAATTATTCTGCCAACAGATTTTGACGCCTCGAAAAAATATCCTGTTATTGTGTACCTCTACAACGGGCCGCATCTGCAGTTGGTAACAAACAGTTTCCCGGAATCGGGTAATTTGTGGTACGAATATATGGCACAGAACGGATATATCGTCTTCACGATGGATGGCCGGGGATCTTCGAACCGAGGAATGAAATTCGAGCAGGCTGTCTTCAGAAATATGGGTGAAACCGAAATGAATGATCAGTTGAAAGGCGTAGATTATCTTAAATCGTTGCCGTATGTAGATGCCGAAAATATGGGTATCCACGGCTGGAGCTATGGCGGTTTTATGACGACCAGTTTTATGCTTAAACATCCTGAAATCTTTAAGGCAGGCGTTGCCGGCGGACCTGTAATCGACTGGAATATGTATGAAATTATGTACACCGAAAGATATATGGATTCGCCACAACAAAATCCGGAAGGTTATGCGAAAGCGAACCTATTAGATAAAGTGCAGAATTTAAAAGGAAAATTGCTGATGATTCACGGCACGCAGGACGATGTTGTGGTGTGGCAGCACTCGGTGAAGTTTCTGAAAGCCGCGGTAGATAACGGCGTTCAGCTCGATTATTTCGTGTATCCCGGCCACGCGCATAACGTGATTGGGAAAGACCGCGTTCACCTGATGCAGAAAGTAACCGATTACTTTGATAATCATTTAAAGAAATAAAATATAAAATCCGGAATGTTGATTCCGGATTTTTTTTGTTTTGTAATTTTATAAAAAAGTAAAACCATGCAAATAGCGGCCAACACAATCGCGGAATATCTGTCGGGTGTCCCTGAAGACAGAAAAGAGGCATTCACCAAACTTTATAAAACGATATCCGAAAATATACCCGAAGGCTTTCAGGAAAACATCAGCTACGGGATGATCGGCTGGAGCGTTCCGCTAGAAACTTATCCTGCAGGCTATCACTGTACGCCGGGTGCGCCGCTGCCATTTATCAATCTTGCTTCGCAGAAGAATTTCATTGCACTCTATCACATGGGGATTTATGCCGAACCCGAACTGTTGGATTGGTTTGTACAGGAATATCCGAAACATTCAGCAAGAAAACTCGACATGGGAAAATCGTGTATCCGCTTCAAAAAACCCGATGAAATTCCGTTTGAATTGGTTGCCGAACTTGTAAAAAGACGTTCACCACAAGACTGGATCGCACTTTACGAAAAGCTGTACAAAAAATAGCGGGTTACTCCCGCAGAATTTTTACGCGGCCATCCATCCACATTCTGATCACGGATGATCCGGAATATTCCGAAACTTTATCGTGGTTTTCATCCGAAACTGCATCAACCGAGCTGATGATTTCGTCGCTGATATCCGAAAATTTCATTGGTGATTTGCTGCCGCTTAAGTTTGCAGAAGTAGAAACCAACGGTTTGTTGAGCTTGCCGATCAGTTTCTTAAGGTACGGATCTTTAATCAGACGGATTCCGATGCTGCCGTCTTCTGCGAGCAGTTCTGCGGGCAAACCTTTGGGGTTGTCGTAGATAATTGTGACGGGCTTTTCCGAAAGGTCCATGATGTCCCACGCCAGTTCCGGAACGTCAACGATATCCTGAAGACGCTTCACCGATTCTACCAAAACAATCATCGACTTGCTTTTCTCGCGCCTTTTTATTTCAAATATTTTGTTGATGGCTTCAACATTGGTGGCGTCGCAGCCAATTCCCCAAATCGTATCAGTAGGATAAAGTATGGTTCCGCCGGAAATTAAGGTATCGATAAGGTTTTGCATAGTATTGAGAGTGCTTTTCGGCAAAATTAAAACATTTGTTTGAGGTTTAAATTTCAGCGAAGCTAAAATGTTAATCCTTATTTTTACAGCATGGAAGAGAAATCTAAAGATCCGCTGCACGGAAAGCGCCTCGATGCCATCCTCGAAGAGTTGGTAGATTATTATGGAGGTTTCGAAAAACTCGGTGAGCAGATTAACATAAAATGCTTTACCGATAACCCGAGTATCAGTTCGTCGCTGAAGTTTTTAAGGAAAACAGATTGGGCCAGAACGAAAGTCGAAAGCCTGTATCTCTATGTTTTACGCCAGAAAAAGAAAGCGGCGCGAAAAGATGATTTAACTTAAAAATTTACCTGAGACATAATACCACCGCTCCTTCAGTTTCCTGAACAGTGAAAGTTCATGATGAAGCTGCGGCTGCCCGTCTTCATCGGTATAATACGCTTTGAATTCTACCTGATCCTGGGCGGGCTTCTGGACAATTTCGAGTTTTGTCCACGTGTTGATTTCGCCCCATTCCTGAAGATCATTGGTATTATGAAATTTTCTTTTTTCAGGAAGCGTGGTTTCCATTAAATATTCGCCGTTGGGAAACGCAAAAGCAGAAAACCTCGAACGCATCAATGCTTCAGCTGTCGGCGCATGTTTTTCGCCTACATGATAAGGTCTGCAGCAATCTTCATAAGATTTTTCAGAACAGCATGGGCAGATCATAAAAGAGGTGTTATTGTGGTCATATAACGTTCATCGATCACATTCAGATGATGAATGTTATGCCCTACAGTCAGCTTCCCAAGATGCTCTACCGAAATTTCGTTTCCGTTAGCAATTCCTGTGTGGGAAAGTTGAATTTGATCTAAATTTCCGAAGAAGATAACAGATGATTTCCTGATGGTTTCAAATTCTTCCACGAGGCTTTCAATGTTTCTGTTTTCTAGTGAATACGTCTTTCCATAATCTTCCTCGTCCCAGCCAGGAAGTGGAGTTTTGTCTTCGCGCGCAAAACGCAGTGCACGGTAAGCAAATATTTTTTCGGCATCGATGAGGTGTTGCAGCACTTCTTTTAAAGTCCATTTTCCTGCGGCATACGCGAAATTTTCCTGCTCTTCCGATAGAAACTTATAGAGGGAACTAGTGCGTTCTCCTGAAATTTTCATTTCCTCAATCCAGTTTTCGGAAGGCACGAGGTCCTGGTAGCGCTGGATGTATTTCTGAAATTCTGTCATGCTCAAAATTATAAAAAAAACGGGCAAATTATTTGCCCGTTTTTACTGTTATGCGTTGAATGCTCTTTCAAGATCCGCAAGCAGATCATCTTTGTCTTCAATTCCTACGCTCAGCCTTACCAAATCGTCGGTAATGCCAAGTTCAAGGCGTTTGTCTTCAGGAATTGAGGCGTGCGTCATCAGCGTTGGATGGTTTGCCAGCGATTCTACGCCGCCAAGGGATTCCGCCAGCGTGAAGACTTTTACCCTTTCCAAGAATTTCACGGCATCTTCTTTTTTGCCGGATTTGAAGGTGAACGAAACCATGCCGCCCGGCTCTTTCATCTGTCTTTGGGCAAGCTCATACTGCGGGTGAGATTCAAGACCGGGATAGATCACACGGTCAACTGCAGGGTGATTTTCAAGATATTTCGCAACTTCGAGCCCGTTGTATGAATGCCGTTGCATTCTTAATGCTAAAGTTTTAATTCCTCTCAAAACCAAATACGAATCGTGCGGGCCTAAAATCCCGCCGCTTGCAAACTGGATGAAGTGAAGTTTTTCGCCAAGTTCAGCCGTTTTCGCGATAAGCGCGCCAGCAATTACGTCCGAATGTCCGCCCAAATATTTGGTGGCTGAATGCATCACAATATCCGCCCCCAAATCCAGCGGCTGCTGAATGTATGGAGTCGCGAACGTGTTATCTACTGCGACAAGAATATCTTTGCCTTTCACCAAATCTGTTACTGCTTTAATGTCCACCAGCTTCATCAAAGGATTTGTAGGCGTTTCGAGCCAGATCAGTTTTGTTTTGTCTGTAATTAAACCCGAGATCTTCGCAACGTCATCAAAACCTACGAAAGTAAATTTGAGCTGATATTTCTCGAACAGACGCGTGAACATCCGGTAAGTTCCGCCGTATAAATCGTCTACCGCGATAATTTCGTCCCCTGGGTTCAACAGTTTTAAAACACAGTCGATCGCGGCTAAACCGGAACCGAACGCCAAACCGCGCGCACCGTTTTCAATACTTGCCAAACTGTCTTCCAGGGCCTGTCTTGTAGGGTTTGCGGCTCTTGAATATTCGTATCCTGAATGGATTCCCGGAGATTTTTGTGCAAATGTTGAGGTTAAAAATACCGGAACATTCACAGATCCTGTCGCTGATTCGTGGTGTTGGCCACCGTGTATAACTTTAGTGTTGAAATTCATTTCTATTTAATTTGATAATTTGGAAATTTGAAATTTAGATTTGAAAATCAATGCATTAATTTTCAAATGAGCTAATTTTTAAATTTTCAAATTGGTTTTACATTTTTATCGCTGATTTTGCGGCAAATTCTTCTGCCATTTGCTCAATCCAGGCAGCTACATCGTCTTCGCCCGTCGCGCGTTGGTAGGTGCTGCTTAAAGATACTAAAATCTGGTGAAGGAACATTTTCATTTGGTCTACAGGCATGTCCTTGGTCCAAAGGTCGATCCTTAGGGCTTCCATGTTTTTATCGTCCCACACAGAGATCATCGTGGCTTTGGTTTCCTGTGCTTCGATGCCGCCGTCCTGCGCATTCCAAAGCATTCTTTCAGGGATATGGTTTTCGTCGAGTTCTACATCGATCGTAATTTGCGTCTTTCTCATATTTCTATTTTTAAGAACTTTTATTTAAATATTTATCTGCAACCCACTTAATTTTTGGGTTTGTAGTTGCTTTCGTCAAAGATTTTCTGGCTGTCCATTTTAAGGAAATCGGGCAGTTTTGTGTCAGGATTTACCTCAAAAAACGTTCTGCAAATCTGCCAGCCGGTGAAAATTCCGATTTGTGGCGAAGATTCGTTATCGATTTCGGTATAAAATTTCGAAAATGGGCCCGGATTGATGAACCGTTCTCTGAGCCTCAGATCATCACTGTAAACGAGATTGCTCTCTACAAAGTAGTTCCACACATTCGCTTCGTTGGCGAGTGCCCAACTGTACTGTTCCTGCGTATAGTTGATCTTTAGATAATCTGGAAATCCAGGCAGGAAAGCATCCTGCAGCATTTGGATCTTGCCGTTGTAAATCAGTTCACCGAGAAATTTCTGGCTATCTCCGTCACGCTGCACGAAATATTCAGCAAGACTTGCCGAAACTTTCGGAACGATGTTCTGCGGATTCATTGAGGTTTGCCAATACTGTTCGAGTCCCTGGTAATTTGGGTTGTTTTCGCCCATAAATGCGGAGACGTCTATAAAGACCAGGTTTTGTTCAGGCTGAAAAAACACGGGTTCCATAATTCCCTGTAAAGCTGATGAATAAAGATAAACCTTAGGCTGCTTAAACTCTGGGAAATAATATTTTATGTGCGAAAAGAGGCTGGTAAGCTCTGTATTTAATTTGGAAATATCAATCTTCGAAATGGCATCCTGATATATTTTTGCTTCGGCAGGGTCGGCGCGGCGTATCGCAAAATCTTCATCAGGCACTGTGCCCTGAAACCATGGATATTTCTGCTGAAACTGTGCAAGTGGCAGAGCCTGGTCGTAGAATTCTTTCGAAATATCGGTAACTTCTACGTTCTGAGCAGGTTCTTCAATATTAACCTGCCAGCGGTTCTGTGCATCCTTTTTGCAGGATGTAATACTAAAGGCAAAAATGCCGGCAAAAAGAAGATATCTAAAAAACTTCATTATTTTTACATGAGATTTGAAGCAGCAAAAATAGCGAAATTTTTAGGAGCGATTCCCGCATCAGATAAATCCAAAAACATATGCAGACCGAAAAAATAACCGAAAGAATAGTTACGTGGCTTAAAGATTACGCCACAAAGGCCAACGTAAAAGGATATGTAATCGGAATTTCCGGAGGGGTAGATTCGGGCGTGGTTTCAACGCTTTGTGCGATGACCGGCCTCAAAGTTCTGGCCATAGAAATGCCGATACGCCAGAAAGAAGATCAGATTAACCGCGCTCAGGAACACATAAAGTTTCTTGAAAGTAAATTCCCGAATGTTGAAGGACAGACGGTAGATCTTAACGAACCGTTCGAAGCACTTTTCAGGACTTTTGAGGTGGACGAAGCGCATTTTCCCGATCAGAAACTTGCTTTTGCGAATACCAGAGCGCGTCTGCGTATGCTTACTTTGTATTATTACGGGCAGATCAACGGTTTGCTGGTCTGCGGAACCGGAAATAAGGTTGAAGATTTCGGTATCGGTTTTTATACCAAGTACGGCGATGGCGGCGTAGATGTTTCGCCGATTGCAGACCTTTACAAAACTGAAGTTTACGAACTTGCACGGTCGCTGGATCTACCTGAATCTATTAAAAATGCAATTCCTACCGACGGATTGTGGGACGCCGAAAGAACCGATGAGCAGCAGATCGGTGCCACCTATCCCGAACTTGAAAAAATCCAGAAAGAATGGGGCAATAAAACAGAAAGTGATTATTCCGGGCGCGATCTCGAAGTTTTCAGGATTTTTTCGAAAATGAACAAAGCGGCACAACATAAAATTCAGCCGATCCCGGTGTGCGATATTCCGGAAGAGTGGAGGTAGGAAAGTGAAAAGTAAAAAGAGCCAGGTAAAAAGTAAAAGTAAGAAGAGCCAGGTAAAAAGTAAAAGTGAAAATGAATAAACAAAGTTTAAAACTTGTTCTGTTTTTTATCATCGGAATGCTTGCGGCTTTTCTGGTGATGTATTTCATCACTGATTATCAGACGGAAAAAGTTTCGTCCGCAACGGTGAATCAAACAGAGTCTCAGGCTCAGTCCACATCTCAGGCAGAGAACACTAATACATTGCCGGCCTCAAGTGAAATCGACGAACTTACGGCTGAAAGAACCGTAATCGATTATGTGAAACAAAACAAAGCCTTGCCCGATTATTATCTGACAAAAGCTGAAGCCCGAAATCAGGGATGGGTCGCCTCGAAAGGCAATCTGTGCGACGTTCTTCCCGGCAAAGCCATTGGTGGCGATAAATTCAGCAACCGTGAAAAAACTTTGCCCAGCGGGAATCAATATTTCGAAGCCGACGTAAATTACAGCTGTGGACGCAGAAATGCGGACCGGATTGTATATACCAAAAACGGTGAAGTGTGGCTGACGAAAGATCATTATAAAACTTTCGGGAAACAGTAAGGTTTAAGTCAGGGAAAAAGAGCCAGGTAAAAAGAGCCAGGGAAAAAGGAAAAAGTAAAATGGATTAAAAGCCGGTGGCTGCAGTTCAAAAAAATAAATAAAAAATGAAAACAATCTATCTTGACTTTGCTGAAATCGGGGATTACGAAGATTTCTATGCCCAGTTAAAAGAAAAACTTGCGCTGCCCGAATTTTTCGGCGATAATCTGGATGCGTTGAACGATTTTATCAGCGGATTCTCCGAACTTCCGCTGCATATTGAATTTGTGAATCTCAGCGTGGATCAGCTCGAAACTTTTGAGGATTTGCTTTTAACCCTCGAAGACGCCGAGGAGGAGGTAGAAGATTTCTCATTTGCGTATTATCTGGAGCAGTACGAAGACGACGAAGAATAACTCAACAACAAAAAAAACCACCCAAAAATCGGGTGGTTTTTATTTGATATGAATGAAAAACTATTAAAAAAGGGTAATTATTTTAAGGCAGATAGCAAATCAACTCCATTCACTGTCGCCCAGTTTCCTGAACTTAGGGTTACTTTTTTCACCGCAGTATCGCTCGTAAAAGTTTTGCCACCGTTCGGTGTGTACGCATAGCCCCAGATATTCAGATTATCGGAACCGGTGTGGTTAACCGGCGAAACGCTGATTTTTCCTTTATTCACCTGCTCATTTTCGGTCGCGGCATCTTGGATTAGCACTGCGTATGCTTTTTTTCCGTCTGTATCTTTGTAACCGTCGATAAATACATTCGAGAAAATTCCGTTGCCGTGCTTTTTAAACTGAATGGCAGAAACTTCCACCGAACCCGCAGTTTCAGGTTTTGTTCCGGCTGCTCTGATCAGCGTGATTCCATTCACTTTCGGTGCAGTATTGTCGGCATTTCCCGAGGCTTCGATTTCCATTCCGAAATTTCCAATTGCCGTTTGGTAAGCAAACCAATTGGTGTTGTTCTGTCCGCTCCAGGCGTCCTGCCAGTCGAACGAATCATCATAATTTCCGTAGGCAACCAGGTTTTTTCCGCTTACAGTTCCGCCGAAAAATTCATAACCATCGTCGGTCCCCATGTAAGCCACAATATTTTCGAGAACGGTTCCGGCACCAACGGAATAGAACGTAAGCGAGTTGGTCTCAGAAGTTCCGTCGCCGATCTTTTTTCCGCCATATTCAACTCTCACATATTTAAGGCTTCCGGAATTGTCATTCGGGTTATCTCCGCCGTAATACACGTTGTTGCCATCTTCCGAAAGTGCTTTGGCAGCACCGTTTATCGCTTTAATCGGCGCATTTCCGTATAATGTTACACCACCCCAGTCGCCCGGTTTTTTATTATCTGAGGTAAATACAATCGGTTCACTAGCGGTTCCTTCAGCATAAATTTTGCCGCCCTGCAAAACCACAAGGCTGCTTCCCACCGAAGTTTTTGCAGTGAAGGTCGCGCCCGGTTCAATGGTAAGCGAGATTCCTTCGGGCACTTTTACGATGCCTTCGAGCGTGTATGTTCCTTTTTTTACGACAGTGTTTTGTTTTAATGTGCCTGTCAGGGTTCCGGTTCCGCTGAGGATCGCGCCGGTAGTGCCGCCTGTTCCGGTTCCGCCGCCATTGATGTCGGCTTCTTCGCGAATTTCAACTGTACATGAGGTCACCGCAAATAGTGCTGCGAGTGACAATAGGTTTAAAATGTTCTTTTTCATATTGATTTTAAGTTTATTTTGAGGTTTCTAAAAAGTATATCCGGCGGTGAAATTGAATGTTGTTCCGCGTTTAAAGTCGGTATGCGTAAGGGTTCTTACATCGAGAGGGATGTAACCGTCTTCTCCGAGTTCAAGTCTGTAAGTGCTGTTCAGCAGGTTGGCGAGGCCAAATTTGAGGTTCCAGTTTCGGGTAAGCTGTGCGTTGTAAACAAAATCGAGCTGGTGAAAAGGCCTTTCGTAAATATGGTCGAGGCCCGAAGTTCCGACGGTAAATATTTTTGAGCCTGACGCGTTATAAACCAGCGAGAACGTATGCGGGAGATTATTTGAGTTTCGGAATTCGTACTTCAGATCTGCATTTGCCGTCCACGGTGCCGCGCCCTGAAGTTTTCTGTTTTTGAGTGTTCCCGCAAAATTTACCGGCCTTTCCTGCTCAAGCTGGTCTGCGCTGCGGTCGACATTTGAATACATGAAAGTTGCGTTCGCGCCTAAACTCCATCTGCTTAAAGATTCTGAAATCCGCGATAAATTCATAATTCCTTCGAGTTCTGCCCCGGCTAAAACTGCATTTTCAGCGTTGAAGAAAGTGATCGCCATTCCGTTTGAATTGCCCGATGCGGTGTAACCTCTTTCAATGGCGTGATCTATTTTCTTTGCGAAAAGATTTACCGAAAACAGTTCCTTATTGGTCGGGAATACCTCAAATTTCAGGTCGAGATTATAATTTTCACTGTTTTTAAGGTTTTTGTTTCCGATGATATTTTCGTTGTCCGGATTGATGTAAGTAATTGGCATGTATTCAATAAGGATCGGCCGCGTAATGGTTTTGCTCGCTGCAAACCTGATGTTCGATTTCGTGCTCAGTGCTTTCTTTACCGAAAACGATGGCAGAATGAAATACTGGTTTTTGTTGAGATTATTGAATTCTGCATCGCCCTGTTCTTTGAAGCGCGTGATGTTGAGGTTGTTTTCTACCCGTCCGCCAAGCAAAATATCCCACGTGTCATTTGGTTTGAAGTTTAAATTCAGATAACCTGCATTTACAAACTGATATAAGTTGGAGCGGTAATCGTTCTCATTGGTTTCTTCCTTGAAATGAAAAGCACCGTTCATGATGTAATTATTGTACGTCTGCTGCGGATTATCGATGTCTACAACCACAGTTCGGAGGTCGACATTATCAATATTCGAGGCGATAAAACGGTAAGAATTGCTTCGGTGATCGAAAAAGCCATTGTAACCCAATGCCAGTTGCCACGGATAACTGGATCGGTCGCCTTTTTCACCCAGAGATACTGAATATTCAGCAAATCCTGAGAGATAATTGTTGCCGTTTACATCAAGATACTGGCGGATGAGATTATTGCCACCGAACGTCATTTCCACTTCATTGGGTCTTCCCGTCAGAAATCCTTCGGAGATCTTCCGGTCAGGCTGCTGAAAATTATTTTTCACCCAGCTTCCACCCACTTTCAGGAGATGACGGTCGCCGATTTTCTGGCTCGCGAGCAACTGAACATCAAGGAATTTAGATAAATCCATCTGGTCCACCCGGAAAAAGCGTCTGCCTGCGTCCTGTTCTTTCTGGTCCTTATAACCCACGAAATCCGAAATCATATTGGCTGAATTCTGCAGGAAAATAGTATTTAAAGCCACACTCAAGCCTTTGTTTTTATACCCTAAACCAACTAATGCCGACGATTCAAGTTCATACGTATATTCTTTACGGTTGAGGTCGTTGTTCATTTTTCCTTCGGTCTGTAAGGAAATGAACTGGTTTTTTTGGCCTTCAGAATATTCGTATTTGCTGCCCTGATTCAATGATAAAAGCAGTCCGAGGTCGCCCGTTTCGCCCACTTTAAATTTCTGCGCGGTTGTAAATTCGGTGCTGGTGTTGGGTAAAGCCTTGATGTTATCGGCATTCCAGCCGTCTTTAAATGAATTCACAGATTCTTGCGGGGTAAAATTATAGTTTGTTGGCACATAGCCTTTCACTTCACCGGGAAGCTGACGGTTTTTTGAATTCAATCCGAAATAACCGTCCATTGTGTACGCATTCGGATTCACTTTAAAGTTTCTGAACGTGGACTGTGTATTAAAGCCAAAACCAAATTCAAGCTTCGTGAAAGCCCGGTCGATGGTTAAAGTTTCAATATCGAAAGTGGCGCCCGCAAAATCTGCATAGAGATTAGAATTGAAGGTTTTATAAATATTAAGTTTACCCACAACGTCGGTCGGAAACTGCTTTAAAGCAATTATTTTCTGGAATGGGTTGTTTGAAGGTGAGCCTAAACCGTTAATGAGCAACGTGTTGTATCTTTCTTCAAGGCCTCTCACAAACAGGCCGCGACCTTCCACGGTTGTAATTCCTGTTATTTTCACAAGACCCTGCTCAACGTTAGAAATGCCTTTCCGCGAAATTTCCTGAGCACCCATAGACTGTTTCTGGATGATTGCTTTCTTTTGTTCGCCAAGAATCGCCGTTTCAGATTTTCTGTTTCCATTTCCCTGGATAACAACGCCTTCGATATTTTTTTCCTTTCTCACGGTATCATTTTCTGTCACCTGGCCGTAGAACAAGTTTGCCGAAGACGTTAGGAACAGGACAGCGATACTCAGTTTTCTGATTTTCATTTCGTCGTTTTAATTAGTTTCTTTCGCTGCAAAGGAATGGATTAACCTCAGCGCAGGGCGTTTCGTAAGTTTTAAGATTACTTTACTAAATGTTGAACAAAACCAGATGTATGTTAAATAATTATGAACATTGGTTAAGGCAGGAATGCTCACTATAGTTTTGAGTAACTTTGAAAGGTTAAACAGTGAAGATGACTCAGAAAAAAATTCTATTGATCGACGATGAACAGGACATTCTAGAAATCCTGTCTTATAATCTGCAGAAAGAAGGATACGAGGTGCACACCGCCCAAAACGGGAACGAAGGCATACAAAAAGCCAAAGAAATTGTGCCCGACCTCATTCTTTTGGATGTGATGATGCCAGAAAAAGACGGCATCGAAACATGTCAGGATTTACGCAAACTGCCCGATCTTCAGAAAACACTCATCGTCTTTCTGTCTGCAAGGAGCGAGGAGTTTTCTCAGCTTGCAGGCTTTCAGGCAGGAGCTAATGATTATATCGTGAAGATCATTAAACCGAAAGTGCTGATATCCAAAGTAAATGCGTTGCTACAACTCACTTCCAATGTGTACGATTCCAAAAAAACCATAACCGCCGGCGATCTGGTAATTGATAAAGACAATTTCCGCGTATCAAAATCCGGACAGCAGTTTCTGCTTCCAAAAAAAGAATTCGATCTGCTCTATCTGCTGGCATCGAACACCAATAAAGTTTTCAAACGCGAAGAAATCCTCGAAAAAGTTTGGGGCAACGACGTTATTGTAGGCGAACGCACGATTGATGTGCACATCCGCCGCCTTCGCGAAAAACTAGGTATCGGCACCATACAGACGCTTAAAGGCATCGGTTACAAATTAGTTGTGTAACTTAGTGCGATGCAGGTACAGAAACTCACTTTAGTTGCGTCGGTCTTTCTCACCATAGCCATGTCGTTGGTGGCGCTTCTGTTCAATTATACAAACGATGATGCCTTCCACAATATCAATAGCTTCTATCTTACGCTTGTGTTATGTGTGCTGCTGATTTTCGGACTGAATTATATCATTCTGGATTATCTGTTTAACATCTATGGGAAAGAGCAGATTAAAAAAATATCTACCATACTCCCCGAGTATATTGATGATGGCGAAGAGGGCGACCTGAACCTGAATAATTTAGGCCAGCGATTTTCAGAGATCAGCCGAAAGAATGCTACCGAAATCGGCAGCATGAAGCACATGGAAACCTACCGGAAAGAATATCTCGGCAACGTTTCCCACGAACTTAAAACACCGCTTTTTTCAATTCAGGGGTATGTGGAAACACTGATCGACGGGGGCGTAGAGAATCTCGCGATTCGTGATAAATACCTCGAAAGAATAGATAAGTCGGTGGAAAGGCTGCTGAACATCGTGAAAGACCTTGATATGATCAACCAGTACGAAAGTGGTGAGATCACATTAAATATAAGCAGGTTCGATATCAATTTGTTGATCAGAGAAATCATCGATCTGCTGGATCTGGAGGCCGAGCGAAAAGGCGCTACAGTAATCCTTCAGCCATCGGCCGCGCAGATATTTGTGCTTGCAGACAAACAGAGGATTTCTCAGGTACTGATTAATCTGATTGCTAATGCAGTACATTACGCAAACCGCGAAAAAGCCCAGGTCACTGTACGCACAACCGTACTTAAAAATAAAGTGCTGGTGGTGGTGGAAGATAACGGGATGGGCATCAAACCCGAGGTGCTGCCGCGAATTTTCGAGCGTTTTTACCGCGTGGAAACGAGCCGCAACCGCAGCGATGGTGGCTCCGGACTTGGCCTTGCGATCGTTAAACATATTATGGAGGCGCACGGCGAAAACATTACAGTTGAAAGTGTATATCTGGAGGGCACCAAATTCAGTTTTTTCCTCGAAAAAACAGTCTGAGGAGGGCGAAAATTTAAGCAAAACTTTTTTAATATATCCGGCGCTTTATTTTTTTTGTCAAAATCCAATTGTTTTATATTTGTAACCTCAAGCACGTATAAAAACTCCACCAAAAAATTTAAAAAATATAATGGTTTATAAAATCCGTATTATTTTAGACGCCAGAGACGATATTTTCAGGGATGTAGAAATTAAAGACAAGCAAAACCTCTGGAATCTGCATCTGGGCATCAAAAGCGCATTCACACTGATGGGCGAAGATCTTTCTGTTTTCAGCATTCTGGATGAAGAGGGCACCGTGGTGAAAACCGTTCCGCTCGAAGATATGAGTGATGACGGTGAAGGCGAAATTATGTCGGATGTTTACATCAGTGAAGCATTCGAAAAGGTAGGCGATAAGCTGCATTTTCAGTATGGTTTCATGGATCTTTGGGAATTCTTCCTCGAATTGGTAGAAATCACCGACGAAAAACCAGCCGTAAATTATCCGATTACCGTGTTCCGTTTTGGTAACATGCCGCTGAAAGCACCAAGCAAAACAGGCGCTAAAAAACCAAAGAATTCTGCTCCTTTGATGGACGACGAGTTTGGAAGCTTCGAAGATGAGTTTGCCGCCGGAAGCTTTGCGGATGAAGATGAAGACAATTTTGATGATGAGGAAGACGACTACAATGATGATCCCTTCGCCGATGATGATTCGGAAGAAGTGTAAGAGAGAACATAAAATACAGCCCTGGTTTTTCCGGGGTTTTTTTGTGCGCAGAATGCCGGGTTTACGCTCCGGCCGTCGTTTGTTAAGTTTAAAAATGATAAATTTGTTTTTAAATCTTTCTCAATGAAAAAAATTCTCTTTGCAGCCATCGTCGGCTTCGGACTCGTATCCTGCACCACACAAAAAAATACTACAATGACAGAACTTCCAAGCGAATGGAAACGCACAACCAATATTTATGAAGTAAACATCAGACAATATACAAAGGAGGGCACGTTCCGCGCGTTCGAAAAAGAAATGCCGCGGCTTAAAGAAATGGGCGTCAAGACGTTATGGTTCATGCCGATTACCCCAATTGCTCAGAAAAACAAAAAAGGTCCGCTCGGCAGCCAGTATGCCGCGCAGGATTATACCGCCATCAATCCCGAGTTCGGTACGATGGCAGATTTTAAACACATGGTGGATGAAGCGCATAAAATGGGTTTCAAAGTCATCATCGACTGGGTGGCGAATCATACCGGTTGGGATCATGTGTGGACGAAGACGAATCCCGAATTTTATCTGAAAGATCCAAATACCAACGATTTCCAGAAAGCATCGGGCATGGATGATATTATTGAACTTGATTACAGCAATCCGCAGATGCGTCTGGCCATGATCGAAGCCATGAAATTCTGGGTGCGCGAAACCAACATTGACGGTTTCCGATGCGATCTTGCAGCGTGGGTGGAAGTAGATTTCTGGCAGCAGGCAAGGCCTGAAGTTGAAAAAGTAAAACCGCTTTTCTGGCTCGGCGAATTCGATGAACTCGATAATCCTGATTATGGTAAAGTTTTCGACGCGAGTTATATCTGGAACTGGATGCACAAAACCAAAGATTATAACGAGGGAAAGGCATCGTACGGCGACCTTAAAACTTTGCTTTCAAGATATTCTGCAATTGGCGATTCTTCAATGCGCGCCTGGTTTACCTCAAATCACGACGAAAACACGTGGAACGGCACCGAATATGAAAAATATGGTTTGCTTGCAAAACCTTTGGCAGTATTTTCGGTTACGTGGAATGGCGTTCCGCTGATCTACAATGGCCAGGAATTACCTTTAAAAAGCAAACGCCTCGAATTTTTTACCAAAGATCCAATACCGTGGACCGGAACTTATGAGCTGCATGATTTTTACAAAACTTTGCTCAATTTAAAATCAAATAACCCTGCATTGCGTGGTGGAGATCCGGCGGTAACGACCTATTTGCTTAAGACTTCAGCCGACGATAAAATCATGGCCTATTTAAGGAAAAATGGCAAAGACGAAGTGCTTACTGTGCTTAACATGTCGCAGGAAGCGGTGACTTTCCGTCTTGACGATGCAATGATCAATGGAGTTTACACCAATGTCTTTGAAAACAGCGCCCGCGACTTTTCGCAGGATAAAGGTTTTGTTTTGAAGGCCGGCGATTATGCAGTTTTCGCGAAATAGCATTCACTTTTTTTAAATTTACAGTACCCAAATAACTACTGATTGTTATGAATAAATTCCCTGTGCCGGAGAATGAGGAGGCAAGACTCCAAAAACTGGCCTATTATGACCTGATAAACCTGGCCAGGGATTCGGATCTTGATCTTTTTTCCGAAGCTGCCTGCCTCATTTCCGGCTGTCCGGCCTCGCTCATTGCAATGATGGAGCGCGATACGCAGACCATACAGAGCTGCATAGGCCTCGAGCTTGATTTTGTTGACCGTCGCGATACGGTCTGTCAGTACACGGTGCAAAGCGGGCAGGTTGTGATTATTAATGATACCCTTGAAGATGAACGCTCATCCGCCAACCCGCTGATCATCGCTGGTGGTATCCGTTTCTATGCGGGTTTTCCCCTGCTCGACGCGGAAGGTTTTGTATTGGGCACGCTGTGCGTTATCGACTATAAACCGCGCACGCTTTCTGATGAGCAGATCGCCGCGCTGAGTAAACTGGCAGAGGCGGTTTCGAGGCAATTGATGGCGAAACGTAAAGCTGCTCATGCCGAATATTACGAACAGCTTTTTACCGTAACCAACAATCTTATCTGTGTTCTGGATAATAACTTTAATGTTAAGACTGTAAATACTGCTTTCGAAAACACCTACGGAACATCTTCGGAAGCGTTGGGCAAGAACTTCCGCGAAATTTTAAGTCGGGGCGGCAACCCTGTGTCTCTAAGTGAAGATCATCTGATGGATGCCGGCGAGTATTTTTTTACCAGCCGTTTAAATTCAGGTTCCGGTGAGACAATGGTTATTGAATGGCTTATCAAACGGAACCATAACCGTACGGAAATATTCTGTTTCGGGCGGAATGTGACACGGCTCATTGCAGAGAAACAAAAACTGGAGCGCTCCGAAAGGCGCTTCAGGAGCTTTTTCGAAAACGCAATCGGGCTCATGAGTATGCATGATATGGAAGGCAATATTCTGGCAGTGAACGAAAAAGGGCGCGAGACACTGAAGTATTCTGCTGAAGAAACCCAGAAGCTTAATCTGAGGGATTTGGTGCCGAAAGACAACTGGCAATTACTGCAGGGATATCTCGAGCGTATTGCAGAATATAAAGAAGATTCCGGTTACATGATGCTCTGTGCGAAAGATGGTGAGCAGTTAGTTTGGATGTACCACAATCTAGTGGAAATAGACGAAAACGGGAGGCCGTATGTAGTAAGTACCGCACTGAACGTTACCGAAAAGATGTCTTTGGAAAAAGACCTGATCTATACAAAGAAAATCCTGGAGCAGACGAGTGCGGCCGCAAGGGTAGGTGGCTGGGAAGTAAACCTCCAGAACGGTAAAACCTTCTGGTCTCAGACCACGAAGGAGATACATAAAGTGGCTGATGATTTCGAACCTGAATTAGCCAGCGCTCTCGATTTTTACACAGAAGAGAGCCGCGAACGCGTCAGCGCCCTGTTCGATCGCGCAGTGAAAACCGGCGAAAGGTACGATGACGAGTTTGAGCTCAGCCAGCCCGACGGCAGCCGGATCTGGGTGCGGGCCATCGGAATTCCTGAGTTTGAGCACGGCGTCTGTAAGAAGGTTTTCGGCATCATACAGAATATTGACATTGCAAAAAGAACCTATCTCGAACTCGAGAAGAAAGAAGCAATGCTTCAGTCTTTTGTTAAAGACGTTCCTGTCGCGGTGGCAATGTTTGATCATAATCTCAATTATCTCTCCGTGAGCAAGTGGTGGACCGATGAATTCTCCATGGATGTAAATGCCATGAAAGGCAGGAATATCTTTGAGGTGTCGCCAAATGTGCCGGAAGAGCGCGTGAAAATGTACATGGGTGCCCTTCAGGGTAAATCGTATAAAAGTGAAAACCTGGTTTTGCCGGTTCCCGGAAAGACACAGGTACAGCATTATAACATGGAAGTAAGCCCCTGGTTTCTTGCAAACAAGGTTATTGGCGGTGTAATTGTGTCCGTTCAGAATATTACCGAGCGTGTTAGAACCACAGTTGAACTTAAAAATGCACAGCAGCTGGCCGTTCGCGCGAGCAAAGCCAAATCAGAATTTTTGGCGAATATGAGTCACGAAATCCGGACACCGTTAAACGGAGTGATCGGTTTCTCAGACCTATTGCTGAAGACACCGCTCAACGAGATGCAGACCCAGTACCTGAATTATATCAACGAATCCGGTGAAAGCCTGCTTACGATAATCAATGATATTCTGGATTTTTCGAAGATCGAGTCAGGCAAGATGGAACTGATGATCGACCGAACACCCGTGTACGACATGGTGGGCCAGGTCATCAATGTGATCCTGTTTCAGTCGCAGAAGAAAGACCTTGAACTGCTCTTGAATATCGAACCCGGACTTCCTGAAATCCTCTTTTTGGATGAATCGAGGGTTAAACAGATCTTGATCAACCTTTTGGGTAACGCGGTAAAGTTTACACTGAGGGGAGAGATCGAACTCAAAGTTCAAAAACTCAGGATGGATGCAGAACGCATTGCGCTGAGGTTTGCAGTGAGAGATACCGGCATCGGAATACCCAAAGACAAGCAAAAACGGATTTTTGACGCGTTTACGCAGGAAGACAGTTCTGTGAGCAAAAAATATGGTGGAACCGGTTTAGGGCTCACCATTTCGAACAATATCCTCAAATATATGGGAACTTCACTTTCCCTGAAAAGCACGCCGGGTGAAGGTTCGGAGTTCTATTTTGATATTGAAGTTCCGTACGAAGAAGTGATAGCGGGTGAAGAGGAAGATATTGCTGATCTTGGGATCAAAAGTGTACTTATTGTAGATGACAATGAGAACAACCGCATTATCCTTCAGCACATGCTCGCCTATAAAAATATCGATTCCAGACTTGCGGCCAATGGTATGGAAGCTCTTCAGATCCTAATGGCCGGCGAACGTTTCGACATAATATTGATGGATTACCATATGCCGGTAATCTCCGGCCTAGAAACTGTCACCAAGATACGCGAACTCTACACAGAACATGATGAGGTGTCACCACTGGTCGTGCTTCATACCTCATCAGAAGAGCACGAGGTAATCAATTCGTTCCGTCAGAGCGAGAACAGTTACTGCCTGCTGAAACCGATAAAATCGCGTGATCTTTACGCCACTCTTAAACAGGCGGTAAGACAGACGGAAAAGAAACCGACTGATGTTACCACGCAGGAAAAAGAAGCCGCTTTGAGTGGCTTGAAGGTGCTTTTGGTGGATGACAATCCGGTGAACATGGTGCTGAACAACCGCATGATGCAGTCGCTGGTGCAGGATGCCGTATTTGCTGAAGTTACGGACGGTAAGCAGGCGCTGGATCTCTGCCGGAACCAGGTTTTTGATCTGATACTGATGGATGTGCAGATGCCGGTAATGGACGGAATTGAGGCGACCAAACAGATCCGCGAACTGCCGCACGCTAAGCCGGTTATCATTGGGGTAACCGCCGGAAACGTAGTTGGTGAGAAGGAAAAATGTCTCGATGCGGGTATGGACGACTTTCTTACCAAGCCGCTGCGACAGGCAGAACTTCTTATTGCTCTCCAAAACAATATTTACGGGAAAAACGATGATCGTGGCAGCAATGGCGACGCCGAACTGTATCTGGATATGAACCATTTAGAACAGCAGGTTGGCGACGATGAGGAATTCCGGAATATGTTCCTTAATTTGGTCGTGCAGGAAACGGAAGCTTCCGGACTCGCATTAAAGGAGGCCTGCAGGCAGGACGATCGCGGTGAAATTAAAAAAATACTCCATAAACTGAAAGGAACTGCCGGAACTGCCGGACTTTTCAGCCTTGCCGAAACTGCCGCAAAGTGGGAAAACCGGATAGACCGCAGTCCTGATCTCACGTCCCTAGAAAAAGAAATTGCCGCCGGCATCGCTACCGGCCTGGAGCTTATAAAGAAATTAATAAAATAAATGATGTATGGCTATTCTAGTAGCTGAAGACGACGAACTGATTTTAAAAACTATTGAACATAAACTAGTAAAAGAAGGATATGAAGTGATCCTTACCCGCAACGGAAAAGATGCCATAGATAAAATACTGGAAACTGAGGTAGACCTCATTATCACCGATATTATGATGCCTTTCGCATCAGGGATAGAAATTCTTTCTGCAATAAAAATTGCTGGCAAAAATATCCCGGTAATTATGCTGAGCAGCATGGGGCAGGAGGACGTAATTCTAAATGCCTTCGATCTGGGTGCCGCAGATTTCATCGTAAAACCCTTCAGTCCCAATGAACTGATGCTTCGGGTGAAGAGAATTACGTCCAGATAAAATAAATGCTGAGTATTTCGCTTCATTTTCTGGTTATTGCATTCATCATACTTCTTTGTGTGGTGTCTTTGCTGATCGTTGTTGTGCTGCTCTACGGTTTATACCAATACAGGAAGCAGGGTAAGATCGATTTATGGCAGGAAATTATTGATGAAGAAATTTCGCATGCGATCGTAAATGAAGATGAAGCTTCCGCCCGTCCAAAACTGGATGCACTCTCCGGAAAGCCGGCATTTAGGATGATTTTTCTCGAGAAACTCGTAAGCGCCGAAAGTAAATTTTCAGGGATGGCTGGCGGGGTCATAAGGTCGCTGTTCGGTCGCTACGGTTTGGAAAAAGAAGCACTGAACAAACTCAACCAAAAACGTCCGTTTCTTATTGCAGGCGGAATTCAGGAACTTACCTCGATGCAGGTGGAGAAAGCACTTCCCGCAATTTCCGGCTATCTGCAGCATCTTTCTCCTCAGGTTTATCAGGAAGCACAGTATTCGGTGGTAAGTTTTAAAGGTTTCGAAGGTCTTGCCTTTTTGGATGATGCGATGGGTATACTTTCCGAGTGGCAGCAGCTCCGGTTGCTCAACTCTATACCTTCTGTTCCGGCAGATGCGGGCGAAAGGATAAGTTTCTGGCTTCAGAGCGGCAATTCATCCGTCATTATTTTCACGTTGCGCCTTATCACGAAGTACCAGTTGCTGTCTTTGTATGATGAAGTGCTTCTCCTCCTTAACCATCACGAATTATCGGTTCGCCTTCAGGCCGTACAGTCGCTTCAGTCGCTTGAAAACAGCGGGACTCTCACAGATTTACAGTCGGTTTATACGTCGCAGCCGGTAGATGTACAGATAGAAATTCTGAAAGCAATTAAAAAAATGGGTGATCTTCGCGCGGTGATTTTCTTTCGGGAAAAACTCTACAGCAATGCTCCTGCATCAGTCCGCATACACGCAGCCGAAGGCCTTTTTGAGCTGGGCATGGCAAGCGAACTAAAAGAACTTGCCTCGCGGACCGATACTGAAACTGAACTCATTATGATTATTAAACACGCCTTACAGGAAAAAGCATGACAGAGTTTTCCCATATCGTATATGAGATCGTAATATGGTTTTTCCTGCTGTATGCCTGCGGTGTTGTGCTGGTCTACAGCTGGATGGGGATTTATGCCTTGGGCGCGGTTCTTCGCTACAAACGAGAGAATACCTTCACCGATTATAGCATTATTGCTTCCAATCCTAATGCGCCTGTTTTCAGCCTTATTGCCCCGGCTTATAACGAGGGCATGACGATTGTGGAAAATGTGCGTTCGCTGCTTTCACTGTATTACCACAATTTGGAAATCATTATTGTAAATGACGGCAGTAAAGACGATTCCATTCAAAAGCTCATCGAAGCCTATGAACTGGAATCTGTAAATTTCTTCATTCAGGGTAATATTCCCACAGCTGAGGTACGCGGTATCTATAAAAGTAAAAACCCGGCTTTTCGAAAACTCACGGTCGTTGATAAAGCGAATGGCGGAAAAGCCGATGCGCTGAACGTAGGCGTTAATATTTCGGGTGGCGATTATCTCGTTTGCATCGATGTAGATTGTATCCTGGAGCAGGACGCCATTTTAAAACTGGCGAAACCCTTCCTCGAGCAGACTGACAAAAAACTGATAGCATGCGGAGGGGTCATCCGCCTGGCTAACAACTGCCGCATTGAAAATGGAAAGGTAGTGGAAGTGAATCTGCCCCGTACGCTGCTGGGCAGAACGCAGGTCCTGGAATATATCAGGGCTTTTGTGCTGGGTCGCATGGCCTGGTCGCGCGCCTCAGGACTGATTCTGATCTCCGGTGCGTTCGGCGTTTTCGACCGGAAAATTGTGCTGGCTTGCGGCGGTTACGATAAAAACACGGTGGGTGAGGACATGGAACTTGTTGTGCGAATGCGACAATACATGGAGGAACGGAATGAACCGTATGAGGTAATTAATATTCCGGATCCGCTGTGCTGGACGGAAGCCCCGGAATCTAAAGAAATCCTTGTGAAACAGCGAAACCGCTGGATGCGCGGTACGATGGAAACGCTGTGGAAGCACCGTAAGATGATGTTCAACCCCAGGTACGGAAAACTCGGCACGGTAAGTTTGCCGTATTGGTTCACTTTCGAATTTTTGGGCCCGCTGATTGAGTTTGCCGGATATTTCATCTTTGTGATTTTCTTACTGTTGGGCATTATAAACTGGTCGTTTTTCTGGATTCTTTTTGCCCTTGTAATTTCTGCAGGTTTTCTTTACTCGATTTATGCGATTCTTGTCGATTTGGTAAGCCGGCAGGTCTACACAAAACGTAAGGATTTTATGTCGCTGATCACCACTGCTTTGCTGGAGCCGTTTTATTTCCATCCAATCGTGGTAAGAGCCGGCGTTAAAGGTTTTGTTGATTATTTCAAAAAATCGCATTCCTGGGGCGAGATGACGAGGCAGGGCTTCAGCCAGGAGACAAAGAACCTGCCGCTGGCGAAAAGGTTGCTGGCGATGGTTACATTTGCGCTTCGGTCCTGGGGAGTTGCGGCTTTGGTGCTCATCCTTTTCTTCATGATTGCCGTGGGTGCCGAATGGGCGTGGTATGGTTACAGTGAGGACAGTTTAAATACAGAACGGATCGTCGGGAATCTGTTTTTAGATAATACGCTCTTTCTATTTAAGATGCTGTTCGGCCTGGGTATCATCTACCTCATCGTTTATCTTGTGAACGGCAGATGGGCGCGCAATCTGGCTTTAGTGCTGTTCAGCGGAATGGTTATTTTCCAGTTTGTACTTTTCATTTATTTTTCTGAATCCGGGAGTTTGCTGGGCGCTGATGTGCAGTATTATGACCGCGAAGAAATGAAGCAAACCCTTCAGGCAAGCGGAATGCTGAATTTGAAAAATATCGCTTTAGGAATCATCCTCACCGCAGTTGCCGTTGTTCCGTTCTTGTTTGCGGGAAGGTCGACGTTAAAATCGCCTGCCGCCGGACTGATCATTCTGGGCTTGGGCCTCGTAGCGCTTTTCATCCCCAGACAGGCTTTTGTACTTCGTGATGCAAATGAATTTGAGCAGAATGCCGCCAAAAGCAAATGGGAATATTTCTTCAGCTCAAACATCAGCAATATCATCAGCCAAAATCCCGAAATTACCAGACTGCTTGGGAAGCCCGAAACTTTTGCATCACATTCCGAAATGCTGGATAAAGATTATCCTTTCTGGAAAAAAGAAGACACGCGGGATTTTCTGGGGCCGATGTTCAACAAATCAGAGCGCGTTCCTAACCTTGTGCTTGTAGTGATGGAAGGCTTCGGAAACGCGTACACAACACCGCGCGGATATATCGGTAACTTTGCCCCTTTTTTGGATTCACTTGCAGGCAAAGGTCTCTATTGGGAAAATGCGCTGAGCTCCACGGGCGCACGTTCGGCGCACTTCCAACGCTTACGGGATCTTTACCTTTTGGAAATAACGGCTTCCTGGAAATGGATAAAACGCCTGCCCATTTCAATCTTTATAATGTGTTGAAGAAGAACGGTTTCAGCACCGGGTTTTTCTATGGTGGTGACGCCAAATTCGACAAAATGGACCGTTTTCTGACGTACAGCGGTGTGGATAGGATTGTTGATCAGGGCTCTTTCGGTGCGCTTTACAGGAAGCTGCCTGCAATAAATGGTGACAGCTGGGGATACGACGACCAATCGGTTTTCGCTAAAATGCTGGAGGTGCAGAAACCGGATCAGAAACCGTATTTTAATATGCTTTTCACGCTGTCCACACACAGTCCGTTCTTAATTAACAGAAAGGATTATTACGAAAATCTGTTTAAAAAGACAATGTCGTCGGGCAGGCTGAGCAAAGAACAGAAAGAGTGGTCTGCAAAACACAAAAAACAGTTAACAGCAGTGCTGAACGCTGATGATGCGCTGAGAGGTTTTTTCACTAGATATAAACAGCGCCCGGACTTCGCAAATACCATTTTTATTATAACCGGAGACCACAGTATGCCCGAGATCCTGCTACAGTCGAAGGCCGACCGCTTTCATGTTCCACTGTTGATTTACTCACCGTTGCTGAAAGAATCCAGACGTTTTAGCACCACGGTAAGCCATTTTGATGTAGCACCTACTTTGCTTGCATATTACAGGAACAATTACGGGCTTCATACGCCAAAAACGGTGGCGTGGACCACTGACGGCCTTAAAGGCGCGGGTGATAAGCTTGAACGTGGAATCCCGATTATGAAGAGCAAGGACCAGCTGCATAATTTCATTTTCGGAAATTATCATCTCGAAGAAAACCAATTATTTCAGCTTAAAAATCTCGAAGAAGATCCGATAAACGACGAAGAAGAGCGCTCGCGGGTGAAGGCTCATTTCAGCAACTTCAAGGCAATGAATGCCCATTTCAGCTCAGTAAAAAAACTGCTGCCGGACAGTGTAACGATTAATTTCTTTAAAAGCGCTAAAAAGCCTGCCCCTACCAGGCCGTAAACTACGCCTTTATCACGGTAGATCTCGTGCGGCCGCGTTCATCAGAATAATTCTGCGGACGTATAATTTCGCAAAAGTGAAATTGTTTCTGAACGTTTGTGCAGACGATGAACACTTAATTAAAATCTTCTCGTATAGCCGAATGTAAGGTCAAACTGGTTGCCGCGTGTCCCGGGACGGTATTCCTGATTAAAGTACATCGCGCCAACGGAGAAGAGATTTTTATTTTTAACTGAAAAATTATAATCCGCGCCTACCTTGAAGGTTTTCAGTTTGTAGGTTTCGTTGTCGAGCAGATTGCTGCGGTTATCCTCCGGGCTGATCCCGGTTCCGGCCTGAATAGAAAAATAGTCCTGCGCACCTTTCGTGTAATAACGCACCGTGCCGGTATAGGAATGTGAAATATTTGAATTGTCCGGCGTAATGTAAGTCCTCAGGTTGAACCAGAAATTTTTGTAGTATTTCCCTACAGCCGCCGTATACAACCAGATATTATCGGAAAAATAAAGCTGACGGTAACCGATTTCAGCCTCAAAACTTTTAGGCAGGTTTGCGTTGAGTGAAACTCCCGTGCGGTAATTCGGGAAAATTCCCACATCGTTAGAGTAGGCGCCGCCAACATACAGATAGAAGATATCCGAAAGCCGCGGGTACGCCTCAAGCTCAATTTGGGTGCCTGTATCCCCAAATTTGCTGGCTATATTTCCTTTGAGGATTATTGAACCAATCGGTGTTACCCTTTTGTAGCTGACTCCGAACAAATGCCAGTCATCGGCAAACTGTTTGTCGAAATGGGTATAGCCGTATGTAATGCCCACGGCATTTTTTGATGTCAGTTCATTGAGTCTCACGAGCAGCCCGCGCGCTTCGGTATTTGAAGGATTAATCCTCAAAAGCTGGGTAACAGCGTCTTCTGCTGCAAGATATTCGTCTGTACTGTTGAGTATTTTGGCTTTTAGCAACCAAAGCGCTTCTGACCGGGGATTCTGTGTGAGCCCTTTATCTGCAATTTCAAGTGCCTTCATTTCCTCATCATTCCAGTATTCCAAAGAAGCATAAGCCAGATAAAAATCTTCGTCCTGTACCTGTTTCTGCTCCAGGTCCTGAAATACCGCACGAGCCTCATCGACAATTTTGTTCCATGTATAAAGCCGGCCCAGGAAAACCGAAATATCAGTATAATCCGGCGCTTTTTCGAGTGCCTGTTTGGCAAGTGAAATAGCGGCTGGATAGTCTTTCTGGTCGAAAGCCACTGTGCGCGCCTGTGTAAAAAGATCGTCTGCTGTTTTTTCCTCCTGAGCAAACGATAGTAAAGGGACAAAAACAAATAAAAGGGTATATAAAAACTGTCTCAAAGAATTGCTGCGCAATATAGGGGTGATCTGCATTTGATATTATTTACGACCGCAAATATATTGAACTTTTAGTTCTTAAATGTGTGTTCAACTCCACACCGTTTTTAATTAAAGTGATGGCAGCTTACAGATTACACACTTCCTGATCTCGATAAAATAGTTAAGAGAATAACACTTTAGCTTATTTTAAACTTAATTTTGCGGCTTTACTTATTTTAATGAAATTCCTCAGCGTATTTATAATTATTTTCATGACAGCAGGCGCGGCATCGGCACAGCAAATAAATGCGACTCTGGTTACGAACGGAGCTTCGACCTATGAAATACTGCTGCCGGAACAACCGAACGCAAATGAAAAAAAAGCCGCGCAGGTGCTGCAGCATTATATTAAAACAGTTTCAGGCGCAGAACTGAAGGTTACCACAATATACACTGCAGAAAAACCTATCATCAGTGTCGGGCGCACCTTATTTGCAGCCACGTTTTTGCCTCATGATGAGTTTGCGGTGAAAAGTTCAGACGTAAATATTGTGCTGTATGGCGATGATAGCAGAAGCATTCTGTTTGCAGCATATCATTTTATTGATGTCTATCTTAAATGCAGAAAATGGGCGCCATACGAACCCGCCGATTGTCCGGTGAACAAAGCTATACACATTCCGCTGCCGATTGATATTTCAGAAAAACCCTCATTTATTTACCGCGAAATCTATTCCACTGCAGAGCAGGATCAGGAGTATATGGATTGGCATAAACTTCAGCGGTTGGATGATTTGTGGGGACTTTGGGGACATTCCTATTTCAAACTGGTGCCGGCAAGTAATTTTAGCGCTCATCCCGAGTATTTTGGTCTCTTCAAAGGTCGCAGAAGACCGCTGCAGTTATGTCTGTCGAACGAGAACGTGTTTGATGTTGCCGTGCAGACCCTCGAAAATCTCTTTAAAGATGATCCTGCCAAAAAGTATTGGTCGGTAAGCGCCAACGACGATATCGGCCATTGCGAATGCGATCGCTGCACGACAGTGAACGCTGCCGAAGGCGGCCCACAGGGCACGCTGATAAAATTCATCAACCGTATCGCTGCACGCTATCCTGAAAAAACCTTCACCACGTTGGCTTATGGTGCCACCGCCAGGCCTCCACTGCAAGCGAAACCGTTGTCTAACGTGACCGTATTTTTAAGTTCAGTAGATGTTTCCCGGAATGAACCGGTCTCCGTGGAAAAGTCGGCTGCAGGTTTCAGAAGAAATCTCGACGGTTGGCTGAACATTACGCCAAATGTATTCGTCTGGGATTATTACACGCAGTTCACCAATTACCTCGCACCCTTTCCGGATCTGCTTAATGCAGCGCCAAATGTAGATTATTATCAAGAAAAGCAGGTCACCGGCGTCTTTGCGCAGATGGGCGGCCACGACTATGTAGATCAGAGCGACCTCAAAACATATATACTCGCCAGGAAACTCTGGAATCATGAAGCGGATAACAGCTTGTTGCGTGATCATTTTCTGGCCGGATATTACGGTGTGGCAGCGGCTCCGGTTAAAACGTATATTTTAAAACTGCATTCGTATTTAGAAGAATCCGGCAAAAAGCTCGGGATTTATGGAAACCCGATTGGTGAATTTAATTCTTACCTCACGCCGGAGAAAATGACGGAATATTATGCCCTGCTGGATGAAGCCGAAAAGTTGGCTGACGACAAAAAAATTGTGAGCCGCATCGGCAAGCTTAAACTGTCATTAGATTACACCAATTTGCAGCAGGCAAAATTTTACGGCCGTGAGGCCAGCGGAATTTACACACAGCGCAGAAACGGAAGCTGGACGGTGAAAAAAAGCCTCAAAAGAAAAGTCCAACAGTTTGGTAAAGACCTGGAAGTGTACGGTATCACAGCGTTGTCGGAAGCGGGATATACCGCAGAAAATTATGCGCGCGAATGGTACGGAATATTAAAAAAAGAACCGCGCACCAATCTGGCAACCGGTTCTGATGTTACTTTTGAAAATCCGTGGATACCCGATTATCCGGCAAAGCGCCACCGGACTTTAACCGACGGAATGTTCGGTCTGAATGATTTCAGTTATAACTGGTTGCTGTTTGATGAAAATACCGACATTCTTATCGATCTTAAAGAATTGAAGCAGGTGAAATCTGTATCTCCGAGCTTTCTCGAAGACCAGCGGCACTGGATATTTCTGCCAAAGCTTGTAAAGGTTTCGGTTTCTGCAGATGGTGTTATTTATCGTGAACTGCCTGCGCCGGAATTCATACTTTCCGAACAGTATAAAGTGGAACCACATGAGGTTGTGTTTAAAGTGGGCGCCAAAATACGCTACATCAAGCTGCTGTTTGAGCCACTTGAAGCCTTACCTGAGTGGAAATCTCATCCATTTAAAACGCCTCTGGCGGCGATTGACGAAATCTGGATTGAATAAAAACTGAATTCAGAATCCACAGAACATACAAAATTTACTTAAATTGGACCTCAGACGAAATTTTTATGGATAAAACGGAACTGGTACAGTTGGTGAAAACCAAGCTTGCGGATAAAGCCTCAAACCTCGAAAAACTTATCCGCCAAACCCAGGAATCTAATTCGGAGACCAAGAGCTCGATGGGTGACAAATATGAAACTTCACGTGAAATGATTCAGCAGGAAATTAACAATCTGCAGAGGCAGCTTAATGAATGTCTGGAGCAACAAAACTCAGTTACCAAACTCATTACAGAAAGCTGTACTGAAGTGAAGTTAGGCGCAGTCGCCGAAACAAATCTGGGGTTTTTCTATGTGGCGACATCGGTAGGCGTGATCAGCCTCGGGAGTATGAAAATTCATACCGTGTCCACAGAAAGCCCTATCGCGAAAGCGATGAACGGAAAGAATAAAGGGGAAACTTTTACGATGAATGGTGCGTTGCAAACGCTCAAAAATATTTATTAGATTTGTAGTCCTTAAAATATCGGAGAAAATCTTTTATCCGTCGAATTCAAAAATAAAATCCAAAAACAGTCCGGTTTCCATGCAAAATTACCTCGACCTTCTTCAAAATATCATTGACAACGGAACCAATAAAACCGACCGGACCGGAACCGGCACCCGCAGCATTTTCGGCTACCAGTTAAGATATGATTTATCCAAAGGTTTCCCGTTGGTTACGACCAAAAAAGTTCATCTCAAATCGATTATATATGAACTTTTATGGTTTCTGAAAGGCGATACCAATATTAAATACCTCGCCGATAACGGCGTAAGCATCTGGAACGAGTGGGCCGACGAAAATGGCGACCTTGGCCCTGTATATGGTGTCCAGTGGAGAAGCTGGAACGGTGCGGACGGAAAAGTTGTAGATCAGATTTCAGACGTGATCGATCAGATTAAAAAAAATCCTGACTCCAGAAGGCTTATTGTTTCTGCCTGGAATGTTTCGGAAATCCCGAATATGGCGCTGGCGCCGTGCCACGCGCTGTTTCAGTTTTATGTTGCCGACGGAAAACTGTCGCTGCAGCTTTATCAGCGGAGCGCCGACGTTTTTCTTGGCGTCCCGTTCAATATTGCGAGCTACGCGTTATTGCTGATGATGGTGGCGCAGGTTTGTGAACTTGAAGTGGGCGATTATGTGCACACATTCGGCGATGTTCATATTTACAACAACCATTTCGAGCAGGTGAACAAACAACTCTCAAGAACACCGAAACCTTTGCCTGTGATGAAACTCAATCCTGAGATCAAGGATATTTTCAGTTTTAATTTTGAAGATTTCACGCTCGAGAATTACGATCCTTATCCGGGAATTAAAGCTCCGGTTGCGGTTTAAAAGGCATTTCCAACCCAAACTTCAACTATACGCACGTACACGTAACTAATCGTTTTTTTTTGCTACCCATTAAAAAAAAACCGATGATCATGTATAACAAATTATTTGCAGTTGCGTTTTCGGGGCTTGTAAGCCTTTGTTACGCTCAGCAGGGAAACCGTGAGAAACTCTCCGGCTACCTCGACTCTCTGGCGGTACATCATAAAGCGATGGGCAGCTACGCCATGGCAACCGGAGGAAAGCCGGATTTTGTGAAAGTTACCGGCTTCGCAGATGTTGAAACCAAGCAGAGAGCCAACATGAACACGCAATACCGGATAGGTTCGGTATCAAAAATCTTCACGGCTGTTCTGGTGATGCAGGCTGTAGAAGAGAAAAAGCTTTCGCTTCAGACGAAACTTTCTGAATTTTATCCGGCTATTCCCAACGCGTCAAAAATTACTGTTGAGCAAATGTTGCAGCACCGAAGCGGCATCCGTAACCTCACCGATGAAGCGGAGTACTGGGATTATAATCTGAAGCCACAGACTGAAAAGCAGATCACTGATACCATCACGAAATATGCAAGCGTTTTCGCACCGGGGGAAAAGCATGAATACAGCAATTCAAACTATATTCTGCTGGGCTACATCCTTGAGAAAGTAAATAAAAAATCATACGCAGACCTGATTCAGACAAAAATCGCGAAACCGCTGAAACTGACCTTAACCAGCGTCGGTAGTAAAATAAGCGGGTCTGAAAACCAGGCGAATTCTTACATTTATAACGCGGGCACATTCGACAAAAACACCGAAACCGATATGAGTGTTCCGATTGGCGCCGGAAACCTGATCTCCACTCCAACCGAACTGTTGAAGTTTATCATTGCCCTTGAAAACGGAAAATTGGTTTCGAAAACAAGCGTGGATCAGATGAAAAACTTTCAGGATGGTTACGGCTTCGGCCTCGCGAAAGTGCCGTTCATCAACAAATACGGGTATGGCCACAGCGGCAGGATTGATGAGTTCCGTTCGGTGCTTTTTTATTTTCCTGAAGATAAAGTGGGAATCAGTTTCGTAACGAACCAGTCTGATTATGACGTGAACCAGATTTCAATCAATATGCTCAGAACCGCGATGAATATGGATTTTGACATGCCTGATTTTAAAGAAAAAACGGTGGATGTTTCAATTCTTAAAAAGTATGAAGGAACTTATAAAGCACCCGGATTTCCGCTGGATATAAAAATCTTTACCGAAAACGGGAAGCTGATGGCTCAGGCGACTGGGCAGGGCGCTTTTGCACTCGAAGTGGTTTCTGACACCGAATTCCAGTTTATGCCGGCCGGAATTAAAATTAAATTTAATCCGCAAAATAACACTTTCAATTTCAAACAGGGCGCTAACGAGCTTATATTTACGAAGCAGTAGAGCGCTGCGAATTTTACCTTTGATATATTTACCAATCAAAAAAAACAACAAATCTTAAACAGATATACATGAAGAAACTGATCATTTCAATTGGTTTACTGGGAATTCTATTTACCGGAAACGTTTTTGCACAGACAGAAACCTCCGGCAGAACCGAATACAGACAAACCCACACCAAGTCTACAGAACTCAAACACACTAAACTCAAGGTAAACTTCGATTATCAGAAAGAGCAGATGAACGGCGAAGAATGGTTAACCGCGAGCCCACATTTCTACCCTTCAGATTCATTGGTTTTAGACGCAAAAGCAATGTTGATCCATGAAGTGGCGCTCGACAGAAACGGCAGCAAAACATCGCTGAAGTACACGTACAAAGATGACATGCTGAGGATCAGTTTAGATAAAACCTATAATCGCAACCAGGATTATACGGTTTATATAAAATACACCGCACGGCCAAACGAGGTAACAGAAAAAGGAAGCGCGGCCATCACGGCTGCCAAAGGCCTGTATTTTGTGAACGCTCAGGGCAAAGATGCCGATAAACCCACGCAAATCTGGACTCAGGGTGAAACCGAAGCCAGTTCCGCCTGGTTCCCGACCATCGATAAACCAAACCAGAAAACCACGCAGGAAATATACATGACGGTTCCCGATAAATATGTTACGCTGTCAAACGGCCTCATGAAATCGTCTGTAAAAGAAGCCAACGGTCTACGCACCGACCATTGGGTGATGGACAAAAAACACGCGCCTTACCTCTTCTTTATGGGGGTTGGCGATTATGCCGTGGTGAAAGACAAGTGGAGAAATATCCCTGTAGATTATTATGTGGAAAAGGAATATGAACCCTATGCTAAACAGATTTTCGGCAACACGCCTGAAATGCTGGAGTTCTTCTCTAAAAAACTCAATTACGATTATCCATGGTCTAAATATGCTCAGATTACCGCCCGAGATTACGTGTCAGGTGCGATGGAAAACACCACAGCCGTACTTCATCAGGAATCTGCGCAGCAAAAACCCGGCGACCTCATCGATGAAAACCGCTGGGAAGATGTGATTTCACATGAACTTTTCCACCATTGGTTCGGCGACCTGGTAACCACCGAAAGTTGGAGCAACCTGACGGTAAACGAATCGTTCGCAAACTACTCCGAATACCTTTGGAACGAACATAAATACGGCAAAGATTTCGCCAATTATACTTTAATGGAAGCCGCAGCTGGCTATTTCCGTGATCCGTCTAATGTTACGAAAGACCTCGTGCGTTTCAATTATCACAACAAAGAAGATATGTTCGATGGCGTTTCCTACAACAAAGGCGGTTCAATCCTTCATATGTTGCGGAATTATCTTGGCGATGAAGCTTTCTGGGCCGGAATGAACGATTACCTTAAAACAAACGAATACGGAACCGGCGAAGCCCATCAGTTCAGGCTTTCACTGGAGAAAGTTTCGGGTAAAGATCTCAACTGGTTCTTTAACCAGTGGTTTTTTGGCAGCGGACATCCAAAGATTTCGTACACCACCACTTTCGAGCCCGTGAAAAAACAGGTAAAAGTAACCGTGAGCCAGGATCAGCTGGGCGGCAATTTCCAGTTTCCGCTTGCGATTGATGTGTATGAAAACGGAAAAGCCACGCGGCAGAATGTTTGGGTAAATGCCAAAGAGAAAACCGACTTCAGTTTTCCGGTTTCAAAAAACCCCGATTTCATCAATGTTAATGCTGATGGCGTGTTGCTGGCAGAATTCACTGAAAATAAGACGCCTGAGCAATATTTCACGCAGTATTCAACTTCCAAAGAGTTTTTAAGCCGCTACAAAGCAGTCGAAAACGCGGCCGAAAACAATTCAAAAAATGCGGTTTCAGTTAAAACCCTTGTGGCAGCACTGAAAGACTCCAATTTCAGAATCCGCATGAAAGCATTGAGCAGTCTTGATTTATCAAAAGCAGATCAGGCGAAAGCAGCCCTGGCCGAGGTAGAAAAAATGGCATCCAACGATCCGAAAACATTAGTTCAGGGTGCAGCAATTTCTGCATTGGCAAAAACAAAGGACAAAAAATATCTGCCGCTGTTCGAAAAAGGGATGAATGCGGTTTCGAATTCGGTGAAAGCCAATTCCTTAGCCGGTATTTCAGCAGTTGATCCGTCGCGCGTGCTGGCATTTGCAGATAAAATTGATCTTGAAGGCGCAAGTGACGACCTGATGGCAGAATTGCTGCCGGTGATCGTGAAGAACAAGATTGAAAAACAGATGCCCGCAATTGCTTCCACCGCTGCGTTTTATCCGTTCCTGAAGTTTCAGAATCCCGAATTGGGAACTGTTGCCGAAGAAGGCTACAACTGGATCATGAGTTCCGATAATTTAAAAGCGACTGAAAATATTACCAAAATTCTTACGCAGGTTAAAAGCCAGATCGGCAATAACCCGCAGGCAAAAATGATGATTGTTCAGATCCTTAAAGACGGCCTCGCAAAAAAGATGGCTGTGCTGAAGGCCAATCCTTCAAGCCCGACTATCAATAAGCAGGTTGATTTAATTAACGACGCCATAAAGAGTTATCAATAGTATTTTTGAATTTTTACTAAAGGCTGTTCCCATCCGGAGCAGCCTTTTTTTTGCTTAAAAATTTAGCGAAATTTTAAGATTTTCGTGCGTATAATTCCCCAGTTACGGCATCGAATTTGGTCGCAGCAATTGAAAATCAACACTATGGAACAGAGCAAAGACAACAAAATAATCCCGATGACCTCCGTCGACAGCGGTAAACTTCGGGAAGTAACGCCGGATGTGGCGTATTATACAAACCAGATTGTAAACCTTGTTATGATCGGTAAGCCCGGTGAAAGCTGGGTTCTGGTGGATGCTGGGATGCCAAAATCCGCTTCGGAAATAATAGAAGTTGCGGAACAGCGTTTTGGTAAAAATACTCCGCCAACGGCGATTGTACTCACGCACGGTCATTTTGATCACGTCGGAAGTATCGTAGGTTTAATCGATAAATGGAATGTGGCGGTTTATTCGCACGCCCTCGAAGTGCCGTTCCTCACTGGTCGCCAGGCTTATCCCGAGCCTGATGTTACCGTTCAGGGCGGAATGCTCGCAAAAATCTCCTCAATTTATCCACACGAACCGATCAATATTCAGGAAGTGTTGCGTGAACTTCCGCCGCAGGGCGCAGTTCCGTTTCTTGAAGACTGGCAGTGGGTTCATGTTCCGGGGCACTCGCCGGGCCAGGTTGCGCTGTTCCGCGAGGCAGACGGCTTACTCATTTCGGCTGATGCATTTGTGACGGTTGAGCAGGATTCGCTGTATAAAGTTTTGGTGCAGAAAGAAGAAGTCTGCGGACCGCCGGTGTACCTGACCACGGACTGGGGTGCAGCGCGACAGTCAGTTGAAAAGCTGGCAGCACTTAATCCGCAAACGGTTATTCCCGGCCACGGCACAGCGATGAGTGGAGTGGGGCTTAAAAAAGGAATCGAAAACCTGCTTACCAACTGGGACGAAGTGGCGGTTCCGGATTATGGGAAATGGGTGAGGGAGAATAGCTGATTGAAAAGCTTTACATAAAAACTGTTTCGGGAGAAATGGTTTTTTTTTGGAATGATGAATGGGTTTTAGTAAATGTGCCGATGAGAATAACTTGCGGAAATCATTTTGATGTAAACTTAAAATTGATTCTCAGTCATTTCAAAACGTTTTGATCTCGAACTTTTGCTGCCTTTTTATCTACCATCGGACTTTACTCTTCCACAAACTTTTCGCCTGAAATTCTCGTCACAAACATCGCGGCTACCGTATCTCCTGTGGAATTGAGTATTGTTGCCAACGGATCCACCAAAGTGCCGAGGATCATTACGGCCGGAATGGCTTCTATCGGAAGCTGATACACCGAGATCATCAGCATTTCACCAATATAGCCGCCATTTGGGATGCCGCCTGCCACGATGCTCACAAAGACCGTGATGCCAAGCGCGAGCAGCAGATTCATCGGATCGAAAAAATCTTCGCCGATAATCAGAAAAGCCACGTATATTTTAATGATTGAAGACATCGACGAACCCTGTTTATGAAGTGTACTCCCGATCGGGATTACAATATTGGCGATCGCTGCCGGTACACCGATGCGTGATGCCGCCTGAAGGTTCGCAGGCATTGTCGCGAAACTGCTGCACGTTGAAACTGCGGTTAAACTTGGGTAAATATTGTTTCGCCAGAACTGGCTGATTCCGTTTTTGCCTTTTGCCATGAATGCGTACAGCGTAAAAAACGCAAAGAAATAAACGGTGCCGGCGGCGTAGTATAATCCGAGTGGTTTTGCATAAAAACCGAAAAGCTGTGGCCCGACTGTCGCAACCTGATAGGCGAAATAAGCTCCCAAACCAATCGGTGCAGCCTTCATTACGATGAGCAAAAGCTCCTTCATCACCTCAAAGCCCGAAGCCAGAAATTCTTTAAATGATGAACCGGCCTCGCCTGCCTTCCGTACCGCAGTTCCGGTAAGAAATGCAAAAATTAGCAACGCAAGCATGTTTTTTCTGGAAAAAAGTTCTGTAAATTCGCTTACTGTGAAAAAGCTCACAAGGCGGTCACTCCACGAAACGGGGTTGTTGGCTTCCAGAGTTTCATCCGCAGTGGACGGCAGTGCCTCGGTGGGAAACAGGTACACCACGATGACGGTAAATACTGCTGAAATAAGGATAAAAAGCAAAAAAGTACCGGCCATCGTGAAAATAATTTTGCCGAACTTTGATTGTTTTTCGAGCGACGCAATAGAATTGGCAACGGCAAAAAATACCAGCGGCACCACACTCACAAAAAGCAGATTGAGGAAGATGTCGCCCAAAGGTTTAAGGTAAATTACGGCTTCGGGAGCAAATATACCGATGAGGCTGCCAACCGCTATTCCCATAAGTAACAGGAAGATAGCGGAATAATTGTTGATGAGGTTTTTCATGTGATCGAATATTAATCGGATACAAATGTAATTTTTTTTACGAAGTAGCATTGTCCCGGGCGGTATTTGGAAAGAAAAGTAAAATTATGAACAGAATCTTTATCTTTCTGTATTTGCTTTTATCGGGTTGTTTTGGGTTGCTCAGCGCTCAGACCTGCATACCGATGGACGTGAAAGACGTTTGGGGAAACGATAATGTTCTGATCGACTGTAGTTACCCGCTCGTCAATGGCGAATGTGTAAGCCTTACCGCTACCGCACCTTCCACACGCGAAACTTCTTCGTACCGTGTTGATCCAATTCATTTTGAGCCCTATATTCCTTTTAATGCCGGCACGCCACTCAATGCAAACTATGATGATCTGTTCGCTGAAATCATTGATATCCCTTTCGCTTTCTGCTTTTTCGGAAAGAACTTTAACAAGTTGCTAATCGGTTCAAATGGCCTCGTCACGTTCGATGCATCGCAGCTCGGCAAGATCAGTTATCCGAATGTGGAACAGACTAACCCCAATCCGCTGCTGCCCGGTAATTCAATATTTGGTGTATTTCAGGACCTGGTTTTTTCGAATGCAGATTCGTCTGAAATTTATTACTCCGTGATCAATGACGGAAACTGCCGCAAGCTCGTCATTAATTTTTTTGAAGGCAGAATTGCGGGGTGCCAGGACCGCTCATCAACACAAATCGTACTGTCCGAATTTACCAACGAAATTGAAATATTTATCGATCAGAAGGCATTGCCATGTGCAACTGCAAGATTTCCGAACGCACTTTTAGGCATTACCAACGCGAACGGAACTCTGGGTTATTCGCCTCCTAACAGAAATACTGGCGTCTGGGAAGCTCAACAGGAAGCATGGCGGTTTTCACCGGACGGCGCAGTGATAAATCCTTTAATTGAATGGTTCGACGAACGTAATGTAAGGCTGGGCAGCGGTTCGACATTTAATGTGTGCCCGAAGCAAAATACGCGGTATTCGGCCAAAGCCACCTACAACATGTGCGGCGCGCCCTTTACGCTTACCGATACGATTGATGTTACCTTCGCGGCTGATTTTCCATTGGCTAGAAACTACACCAAAGTATTCTGTACATCGGCAGACGGTGTAGAAAACATCAATCTGGATGATTACAGGCAGTTTCTTACGCCGCAAAATCCCGCAGACCTGCAATTTACCTATCACAATACACTGGCTGAAGCGCAGGCCGGCACTAATGCAACACCTACTACGTTGGTATTAAATGAAGAGCGCCTGATTTATGTGCGGATTCAGCATCCCCAAAATACAGAATGTTTCCGAGTAGCTTTGCTGAGGTTTCAGTTCATCAGCGCCGTAATTATTACCGACATTGTAAGCGTTTGTGATACCAATAATGATGGTGTAGAAAACAACTTTCCACTGTCCACTTTCAATGCCGTGCTTTTTGCTCCGGGCATTTCGGGCGCTGTTACATACTACCTTTCCGAAGTCGATGCGCAAAACGGAACCAACCCAGTAGCAACCGCTACACTTAGGGACGGAATGCGGCTTTGGCTGAAATTTGCCACTGCGCAGTGTTCGCAGGTTATCGGGCCTGTTACCGTTAATTTCACGCCGGGGCCGGCGGTCTCAACGCCAATCGATCTCGAAATTACAATTTGTGATATCAACGATAACGATACGGAACCCTATGATTTCGATCTTTCTGTATCGGGCCTCATCAGTTCTGATCCTAATGTTACATTTTCATATTACAGCAGTTTTCAGCAGGCTTATTCCGGAGCAGGTGCGCAGATAAACACCATAAAAGAAGGTAATTATTCTATTTATGTGAGGGTAGAGCAGCCGGGCGGATGTTTTTCTGTTGCGGAAGTCCGTTTGAAAGTGGAGTTTACCGAAATCGAAGCCAAAAATGAAACAGAATATATCTGCTTTAACGGTACTGAAGACGTAACGGTAGATCTTTCAGCGCTGTCTGCGTCGATGCTCTTAAGTCCAGCTTCTGGTTTGACGGTCAGTTTTCACGCCACGGAGGCAGATGCGGAAGAAGACGTGTCGCCAATCAGCCCGATGCAGCTGATTACGGCGAATGGCAATTCAGTTTCAATGCGATATTTTGTACGCTTTGCCGAATCTCCAACCTGTTACACGGTTCGTGTTATAACCATTGTTCTGATTCATCCCGTTGCGGCGAAAAACAACTTTAATGTTTGTGATTTCAATAATGACGCAACCGAAACCTTCAGCTTAAATCAGTACACCGGACCTATTTCAGGCGCGCAGCCAGCGACGGTCTCTTATTTCCAGTCATTGCAGAATGCGCAGGATAACAGCGGAGCGCTTACTTCCTTTACCCTTACCGGCAGCGCGCAGCTTTTCGCACGAATTGTCGTACAGGGCTGCGTAGAAATTTATCCGATTACATTTAATCTGATCCCGACGCCTGTGGTGAATCCAGCGGTTACAATTACGCGCCGCAGCTTCTGCGACCACAATAACGACGGCGGCGAAGCGTATGACCTTACTCAGCACCAGTCCGAAATCTACGCCGGGTCGGGCAGCGTTGTGCTTAGTTATTTTACGGGATATAATGCCGCGAATCAGTCTTTTTCAGGGCCAATCGCAGATCCAAAAAGATTTATCGCTACTGGCTCCAACACTGTTTATGCGCGGGTGCAGTTCACCACCGGCGGCTGTTTTTCAGTAAGCACCCTTCAGCTTAATATCGATTTTATACCGGCTCCGGTTATTAAGGAAGCTACCCTCCGGATTTGTGATGAGCAGTTTAACTTTAATGAAACATTTAACCTTGCTGACGCGATACCGCAAATGTTCGATCCTGCTGCGAACAGCACAGCGCTTTCTGATATTAAAGTTACTTATTACCGTACGCTTGCAGCTGCCAATGCGGGAATCAGCTCGACTGCGGTTTCCCCAACTCAGCTTACCCTGCAGTCGCTCGTGACTTTTTACGCAAGGTTTGAGGCGAAATCCACCGACTGTTATTCAGTGAAACCCATTCATCTTCGTACCTATTTTCCGCCAAAAGCAATTAATTCTGCAGTGACCGGTATTTGCGACAGCAATCTGGATGGCCTTTTTGAACTTAATCTGCTTCAGTACACCTCTCAGGTGGTAGATTTTGCGGATCCCGAAAACACGTTCACATTCTACCGTACTTTAAGTGATGCGCAATCGGAAACAAATGCAATCGCCGATCCTGAAAATTTTGCAGTCTTTCCACTTCCGGACAGGATTTACGTGAAAGTGCAGAATATCCCCGGATGCAACGATATTTCTTTTATCACGCTTCAGGCGGGAACCAAACTGCAACTCATCCAGCCGGGGCCTTTTCCGCTTGATGTGTGCGATACCGCAAACGACGGCCAGGAAGTAATCAACTTAACCCAATTCGAAAGTCAGATGTATCCGGGTGCTCAGTTCGAATACTATCCTTCTCTCACCGATTTAAATAAAGCCAGAAATCAGATAACAGGTCCGGCAACCTATACTTTTAATAAAAGTTCAAATCTTTCAGCGTTTTATGCGAAGGTGAGTTTTGCAGGCTTTTGCCCAGTTTATGCGGTGATTAATGTAAACCTTAAAAAGACACCTCAATTCAGCATTGAGGATCATTTTTTCTGTCCTTATAACGGCGATTCGGTGGATATTGAACCCGACTTTACAGGACAGGATATTGTATCGTACGAATGGAGAAATCCGGCCGGAGAAATAGTATCAACCACAAAATATCTGCGCGATGTAAATGTAACCGGCATGTATAGTCTATTGGTAACCGCATCCAACAGCTGTACCTTCAGCACAACCTTCGAAGTAAAACACTACGAAGTTCCCATCATCACACAGCTAACAGCCAACGGCAGCAACTACACGGTAACCGCGACCGGCAGCAAAACAATTCTGTACTCGATCGACGGGCTTACATGGCAATCGGGCAATATTTTTTATAACCTGCCGACAGGTCAAACTACTTTCTATGTGAAATTTGCTGATGAAGATTGTATCGGCTTGCCTAAAAAAGGCGTAATTCTCGACATTCCTAATGCCTTTACACCTAACGAAGACGGCATCAATGATGTGTGGCAGGTCAGCGGTCTCGATGTTTTTGATGGTGCCAATTCTTCAATACAGATTTTCGACCGTCAGCAGGTTCTTGTTCATCAGGAAGAAGGACCGGACAGGTTATCCTGGAACGGTAGATGGATGGGAAGGCCCGTACCTACAAGTACTTACTGGTATGTTCTGAGGCTGCCGGACGGACGTATTTTCTACGGATGGATCTTCCTTAAAAACAGAGATTAAATCGTCCACTGGTCATTCACAACAGCGATGAGGAAGTATTTCCCTTCGAACTTTTCGAAAACCAGACGCAGCGCATTCCAGTCCATGAACGCATATTTTTCAGAGCCGGCGATGTAGTTTTCGGTAAAATCTGCATTAGGATATATTTGCTGCAAATTGTTGAGTGAATTTCCAGTGCCTTTAAACTCGTTCAGATAAATATCTGATTGTGTATAATCTCTTTTGAAGACCCAGTTTTCAAAATAATCCTTAAGTGAGATTACATATTGATCACCGCTTCCGTCCTTTTCGCCCCATGTAAACCGCGTCGGCGTGTTAATATAATTGAGAAATTCTGCCCGCGAAAAATGCTTGTCGGTTTCGGTTCGAACAAAGCCGTACATCGAAAAACGGACGCCTTTTTGAGGATGGATGAAAGTTGCAAAACGTTGATAATCTTTTAATTTAAGCGTATTCAAAACGTCCTTACTAATGTTTCGCAAACTATCCTGCTTAGTCAGTTTTGCAGGTTTGGGTATCGCTTTTTCATTTTGATTTTCTTCTGGCCTCACGCTGTCGGCCGCTGTAGGGCCTACACTGCTTTTTTCGTTACTGCAGGACGCAACGGTGAGTAAAAGTACAGCCGAAATAATTTTCATCATTTTACTTTAATTGCAAATTAACGCCCACCATATAATTTCTGGGCGTTGCAGGGTTATAAAAACGGTTGCCAAACGCATTGATGTCGTAGCCTAAACTGTATTTTGTGTTGTACAGATTCTGGATGCGCAGCTGAAGATTTAAAGCTGAATTCCATACTGTTATGGGATAATTTACCGAAATGTTGCCGATGAATGAAGGCTCTGCGACAACGGAATTCGAGTCATTAAGTGGAGTAGAAGAAGTATAAAAATGGGCGATATCGATTCTGATTTTATTTAAGACTTCAATATTAATAAGGTTTTGCAGCGAGGTCGTGGGAACGCCTGTAAGTTTGTTTCCGGAAAAGTCGTCTCCGTTTTTTTGGTAATTTTTGAAGGTGAAATCATAAAAAGTGCCCGATATGTAAAATTTAAGGCTGTTCAGCAGAGTCGAATTCAGATTCAGTTTTTTGGTTTCGACAATAAATTCAATCCCCTGCTGCACGGTTTCGCCGGCGTTCACAAAAAACTCCTGCCCTTCGGAGTTTTCGCGCCTTACGATTGCGTTTTTCAATTGGAAATCAAAAACACTCACTTCGGTGAACAGCGCGTTTCCCCATTGTTTCCGGATTCCGATTTCTTTGTTCCAGCCATATTCCGCATCAAGGTTCTGATTGATTTCCTGCGCTGAAGAACGGATTTCCTCGGTTGTAGGCGTAGAATTTCCTTTGCTGATCTTGCCGCGAACCGAAAATCTATCTGAAATCAGATAAGAAACTCCAACGCTTGGCAGAAAGTCATTTTTGAATTTTTTTTCGCCTGTTTCCATTGTTGGAAAGGCGCTTTCCCAGCGGTAATTCGTTAAATTAAGGCTTCCGGAAACGTCAAGAAAAAGTCTGTCTGAGAATTCGGCTTTCTGCGACAGGAAAATAAAGCCGCTCTTGGTGAAAATTTCGTCAAAGTTCTGCGGATCGGCGGCGGTGCCGAAATTGTTATCGTAGTTGCGGACGAGGATTTTGGCTGAAGCGCCTTCAAATCCCAATCGCGTCTGATAGAAAGATTGCGGATACGATTTTTCGAAATTTAAATGAGTTCTCAGACCTACATTATTTTCATAGCGCTTCTCGTAGTTGGTGATAAACGGATTCCGAAAATCGCTATAGCTGATATGCACGGCCACAAAATGGCTGAAACCATCAGTTAAATTTAGAAGATTTGAGGCGCCAGCGAATAACATTTTGTTGTAAATCCCGGCCTGCTGTTCTTCAGCACCTGGCGTAGCGGACGTTTTGGGGCGTGCCTGCCGTGGGTTGTCAGTCATTTGCTGCAGCGTGAGTCCGCCGGGCGTCTCATAGTGCAGATCAGACAGCATCAACATCGCCTGCAACTGATTGCTGCCTGCGTAGTTTATTCGGTCTTTCAAAAACAGAAATTTACGTTCTAATGCTGCCTGATCCCTGTAAGAATCTGTTGTTTGGTAGCTGCTGTAAATCTGATAAAAATGATTACCCTGTTCCTGCGAATGGTTAATCCTCCCTTTGAACATATTGTAGCTTCCGCCGGCAACCCCGAAACTGGTTTTTGCGCTTCGCGCCGTTCTCAGCAGGGCAGTGCCACCGGTAGCTGCACCAAAGTCGCCGCCTTCAGGACCTTTGTAAATTTCTATTTCGCTCAGAAGTTCGGGGTCGATCACATTCAGGTAGGTATTTCCGGAAGCATCCGAAAGCGGGAAATCATCAAGGTAAACTTTCACGTTTCTTACGCCGAATGGCGAGCGCAGTGTGCTGCCGCGGACTGAGAAACGGTAACTTCCGGGGGAGCGCTCCTCCATTCTGCTGCCGGGCATTAGATTTACCGATTCCAAAAGACGGTCCGGACTGTTTTGGTTTAATATATTCTGCTGCGCAACCGATACTGATTTGGTTGAGGTGATGAGTTTTGCAGGTTTGCGGTAGGCGTCTATCTGTACTTCTGAGATCAGTTTCACAGAGTCGGCCTGCTGTGCATGGGTGTAAAGCGCGAAGAAAAGGAATGGGGCGGTTTTCAAATTCATTGAGATAAATTTAAGCTAAAATAAAAATTTAGAATGAATGAGTTTACGGCCCGCCATCAATCGCCAAAACGCAATGTAGAATGTGTATGAAAACAGGTGGTGTTTTTGTAGAAGGAGCATTTTTTTCTCAGAATTTTTTGATTTCATTTTTTGGCTGATTTTGTAGGATTCTTAACATCTTCTTTAAATCTTTAATTAATTTAAAACAAAATTTGGTTTTCTTAAGATAAAATGTTTAGTTTTGGCTCCGATAAACAAATAAATATTTTTTATGAAAAAAATTCTACTATCGTGCTTTTTAGCACTGGGTATGAGCGCGACAGCGCAGACTTATTTCTCGGACAACTTTAATGACGAAGATGTTTCCAACTGGACACGCATTGACCAAGACGGTGATGGCAAGAACTGGGCGGACATATTTGTTGTTCCAGATGCAGCTGGCAATCCGTCCACTCCTGTTTCGCTAATTTCAAGATCATGGCAAGTAACCCCATTAACACCAGATAACTGGATCGTTTCTCCTGCAATTGATCTTTCTACTGCTGCAGGTAAGGACGTTATGCTGAACTGGAAAGTGCTGGCCGCGGCCGCTGCGTGGGATAATGAGAATTATTCTGTTTATGTTGCTACCGCTAGTGATATTGCATCCTTAACAGCATCTCCTGTTAAATTTTCAGAAACCTACGATGATCCTGCAGATGCGGGAACACAATATTCGCGAACTCTTGATTTAACAAGTTTTGCCGGACAAACTGTTTATGTAGCATTCAGACACCACGGTGTTACTGATATGGATTTTATTTCAATTGATGATGTTGTGGTAAAATCTCCGGATACAGTAGCTCCAAACTGTCCTACACTTACACTTCCGGCTAATGCTGCGACCGGTGTTTCAATTGCTCCTACTTTAACATGGACGGCACCTTCTACCGGAGCTTCAGCTGACAGCTATGATGTGTACTTCGGAACTACTGCAAATCCTACAGCATTGCTTAGAAACGTAACCACTACTTCCACAGCTGTAACTGGTTTAGCCGCATCTACCACCTACTACTGGAGAGTTGTTGCCAAGAACGCAATAGGCAGCGCTACAGGCTGTACCGAGTTTTCATTTACGACTAAAGCAGCAGCCCCTCCGGGTTGTGCAACATTAGTAGCGCCGCTTAATGCAGCTGTGAATGTAGCTTACCCAACCAGACTTACATGGACAGCACCTACAACTGGTGGAGCACCAACGGGATATGATATATTCTTAGGAAGTTCACCAACAACTTTGGCTAATTTGGGTTCAACAGCTGCACTGAGCGTTAACATAACAGGCTTACTTAAGGATACTACTTACTATTGGAGCGTTGTACCTAAAAATGCAGACGGTAGCGCAACAAATTGTGCAGTTTACTCCTTTACAACAGTAAATGATTATTGTGGTCCTTTAACGTATGGAACTGTGGAGGCAACAACGTATGTTAACCTTACACACAACACAGCGAATACATCACCGGTTACTGCTGCGCCTGCACATGAGTATTTCCTTAGTAAAACCTTCAAAGCAGAAAAAGGAGCGAACACTACCATTACCCTTAATGCAAACACAGGAGGTGATTTCAGACATTTCTTTGCTGTATTCATTGACTGGAACCAGGATGGAGATTTCAATGATGCAAACGAGAAATACTTCACTACCTCTACAAGTTTCTTGTCTATCCTTAACTCTACAGGGATTACAACAAACAATCATGTTACAGGAACTATCGCAGTACCAGCGGACGCACCACTAGGAGTTACAAGAATGAGAATTAAATCAGCTTTCTACGGAGCTACAGGGCCTGCTGCTGGAACTACTCTTACCAACTTCGCAGATGCTTGTGTAACTACTGGTTCATCATATGGTCAGGTTGAAGACTATAACCTGGAAGTTGTAAGTGCAGGAACTTTAGCTGCATCTGATGTAACCAAGTCTGCCGTTTCGGTTTATCCTAACCCATTCAGCGACGTACTGAACATCTCTGATGTGAAAGGTGTGAAATCTGTTTCAATCACTGACGTTGCAGGAAGACAGGTTAAATCAATGAAAGCAAGCGCTCAGCTTAACGTTTCAGATCTTAAAACCGGTCTTTACATTGTGACGCTTCATATGGAAGATGGCACAGTGAAATCGGTTAAAGCGATCAAAAAGTAATATTTAACTGAATATTTCTTCATATTAGTAATCCGTCTCAGCAATGAGGCGGATTTTTTTTATCTTATTTTTTAATATCAGACCGTTGTTTTATGATAAAGTTTCCTTTGGTAGAGGTAATCCACGCAGAAATTTGTGTTCTGTGCAAAATTTCTCTGTGAAAAATTATTAAATATTTTAATTAATATTTACTACTTTGTATTGCATAATACTAAAATTAATTTATATCTTTGCATAGTAAGATTGGAAGTTGAAGAACGGCCACTTGCAAAAGAGTAGAGTTACACCAATTAATAACCTCAATAATATGAACACAGAAAACACCAAAGCGCAAATGCGGAAAGGAATTCTGGAATTCTGTATTTTGAGCTTAATCGACAAAAGAGAAATGTATGTTTCCGACCTCATCGATGCGCTTAAGAAAGGAAAACTAGATGTAGTGGAAGGAACACTTTATCCGCTGCTTACACGACTGAAAAACGGAGAGTTTCTCTCCTACCGATGGGAAGAATCTACCGGAGGACCACCGAGAAAGTATTACCAGATCACCGAAAAAGGAAAATTATTCCTGGCCGAACTGATCAACACATGGCAAGATCTTACCGAATCTGTGAACCAAATTACCAAAAACAATAACCCGACGGACGCTCCTCAAAATTCGTTCGAACCAAATTCTTAAAACTATGAACAAGACACTCTCAATAGGACTCGCAGGTTTCTCTTTCACAATCGAGGAACACGCCTATATAAAACTCAGCGACTACCTGGCCGCCCTGCGGAGTTCGCTGGAAGCCAGTGAAGCGGATGAAGTGATGCACGATATCGAGATCCGTATGGTTGAAATCTTCAAGGATACCTTAGGAAAACGTGAAGTAATTAATGATTCTGATGTTGAAAGGGTAATTGCCCAAATCGGAAGACCAGAGCAGATTGAAGAACAGGAAGAAGCTTATTTCTCAGAAAAAGCTGCACGAAAAGACCACAAAACATCAGCGAATTTCACCGGACAGAAGCAACTCTTCCGCGATCCTGAAAAGCAGAAAATCGCAGGCGTTTGCGCAGGTTTGGCCCATTACGTTGGCATGGATGTGAGTGCGATGCGCGCCATCTGGCTCGGGATCGCAATATTAGGCGTATTCACAGCAGCTATTTCAACCTCGCTGATCGTACTTATCTATATCATTCTGTGGATTGTTTTGCCAAGAGCAGAAACCGCTACTGATTTTTTAAAGATGAAAGGTAAACCGATGAACTTCGACAACCTTAAGAGCGAATCGAACAAACTGGTACAATTCGCCAACGAATCTACACAAAGAGTAGGCGAAATTTATACCGAAAACAAACCTTACATCAGCAACGCCGGAAGCGGAATCTGGAACGTGATCCGTTACGTATTGGGCGGAATTTTCGGACTGATGGCGCTGGGATCCATTATCGGGGCTTTCTTCATCTTCGGACTGTTCGGAGGCTCAGATTTTGCGCCGATGCAGGAGTTCAACTTCCTTTTTGATGACGACGGAATGAGCAATGTGCTGTATGCAATGATGCTGATTGGTGTACTTATACCGGCTATCCTGTTCAGTTTGCTTTCAATAAAACTCATATCTCCGAAGACCCAGCTCAGAAATGTAGGCTATGTGCTAGGAGCGCTGTTTCTTATTCTCATCGCTTTCGGAACTTATTTCGGAATCAATATGGCCAAGAAAGATATGATTTATAAAGGTCATAAAGAAGATGTGGAAAATGTAGCGATCAACACAACCTCAGACAGTCTTTATGTTGATGTGAAACAGATTACCATTCCACAGAACTTCACCGCGTATGATGACGATATCTTCAGCGACAAGAAAATGGTGTACGAAGAAGATTATCCCTACGTTGAAGTAACGCGCAAAGCGGATATTACGGCGCCGTACTTAATCATTAAGAAAGACGGTAAAGGGTACAATCTTCCCGTTCAGCTTAATGTTCCGGTAGAAATTCAGGGCAACAGAGTCCTTCTTCCAAACTTCGTGAAATATCCTTATCAGGATCGTTTCCGCGATTACAATGTGAATTATGAACTGGTAGTTCCGATGACGACCAGGATCTTTAAAGTAAAAGATAACGCCCTGAACCTCGACGGCGACCTGAATGGTGATGGAACAGACGATGATGACGACGACAGCAACGGAATTATATTCGAGAACGACAAGATCAAAATTAACGGTTCTACGATCCAGTACAGTTCAGACGAAGCCGACAGCGTGATCATCAACGGTACAAAAATGCCGAAAGCAGCAGCCGACAAAATCATCGATTCGATGAAACTTAATCTGCGCCACATGGAAAATGTGAATATTTCTGTAAAAGACGGCAAAAAAGAAATTTCCATCAAAACCAAATAATGAGAGTGGATAAGCCGGAACGGTGGCTTTAGCAATAAAAAATCTGTTCCGGGCTTGTTCCTCACATTAAGATTCATAAAAAATTAACATCAGGAATTGTAAATCTTTAATTTATTTATTAATTTCGTAGTGTTAATTTCTTAAAAACTAATTAACAGATAAAAACTAAAAATCATGGTACAGTTCGTTTTTGAAATCGCAATGTTCATCATCGATTTCGTCAGCAGTTTATTTTAGAATTAATATTCAATATATTTGTAGGTATAACCAAGCAGTTGGTTATACTTTTTTGTTTTTTAGAATTTGTGAAATGTAATCTTTTATGAAGAAAATTATAGGTAAATTAATACTTAAGCTTATCGGTTGGAAAGTAGTGCTGGAAGGCGATGTAAATAATCTCGACCGCTGCGTGCTGGTGGTGGCGCCACACACTTCCAATCAGGAATATCTGCTCGGTAATCTTGCGTATTGGTCGCTGGATAAACCTCTGAAAATCATCATCAAAGACGAACACACCAAGGCCTGGTACGGCGCCGTGGTAAAGGCTTTAGGCGGAGTTGGGATCGACCGTTCGCAGAAAAACGACCTCGTGAAATTTGTTGTGGATCAGTTCGCGAAAGAAGATTTCAGCCTCGTGATCACGCCCGAGGGCACACGAAAAAGGGTGGCGAAATGGCGCAAAGGTTTCTATCATATGGCAATCGCCGCAAAGGTTCCGATCGTTGTGGCAGCAGGAGATTTCCGGACTAAACAGATTCACCTCGGCTACAAAATTTCGGTAGAAGATCTCGAAACGCGCACTTTTGAAAGTATCATGAACGAAATGGAGGAATATTACAAGAAAATTACACCAAAATTTCCCGAAAACTGGAATCCCAAAATCTATTAATTACCCAAATGGACGATACTCAACAAGCCGAAATTCTGCATAAATTAAATAACTGGGGCGGCGAAAACCTCGGCAAAACGCTCGGTATTATTTTCACCGAAGTTTCGGCCGAAACGCTTACTGCCACGATGCCGGTGACGCCAAAAGTGCATCAGCCATACGGAATTTTACATGGCGGCGCAAGCTGCGTACTGGCGGAAACACTGGGCTCGTGCCTGTCGGTAATTCATGTGGATACCGAAAAGTTCGCGCCTGTGGGCACCAATATCAATTCAAACCATCTTCGCAGCAAAAGAGACGGCGTTGTGACGGGCACCGCAAGATTCATAAGAAAAGGCAAAACGATGCACGTCTCAGAAATTGAAATCCGTGACGAGAACGGCGAACTCATCAATCACACCACGATGACCAACAATATTATCTCCCGATAAAATTCCGGTTCATGCTGTTTTTTTCATTTCCTTTTTCTGATATAATTTATGCGACTGATGACAGTCCGGGTCGAAATGGAGTTTCGTTTCTGTCGTTTGATCAGTCGGAAATTATTGGTTTTGAGGGTGATTGTAAAGAGATTTCCATTGATGAATTTTTAAATAAGCCCATCCTTACTGCTGATTTTTCTACTATTCTGCCGCACTTCGAACAGGAAACTGAATCATCATACACTCAGAAATTAACGAATGTAATCGCGTTTATCCGGGAAAACCGACTTAAAAAACTGGTTATTTCGCGACGCAAATCAGTTGATTTTAATGATGCGCAGGTTAACCTTTCTCAAACTTTTCTTAATTTAAAAACGGCTTACCCTAACGCTTTTGTCTATGTATTTTTGAAAGACGGTAAATGCTGGATCGGTGCTTTTTCGGAACTTCTCGGGAAATTCAATAAAAACACAGCCGAATTCGAAACCATGGCGCTCGCGGGCACAATTCCGGTGAATGAAGAATGGACGCGTAAAGAAATTGAAGAGCAAAAGCCTGTGGCAGAGTATATTCTGAATATATTAAAGCAATATTCCTCAACCGTTCGGGTTTCTTCAACCGCCGATCACCTATCGGGCAATATCAAGCATTTACGCACCGATTTCAAGGCTGAAATTAAGGCTGAGGACCTTGAAAATATCATTGCTGAACTGCATCCAACTCCCGCTGTCTGCGGAATCCCAAAAGAAATCTGCACCAAAGCGATTGCTGCGTTCGAAGATCATCCGCGGAAATTCTACGCCGGATACATTAAAGTAGAAACAGACGAAAGTGTACAGTATTTCGTGAATCTGCGCTGCGCGGAATTCTTCCAAAATGCCGCGCTGGTTTACGTAGGTGGCGGCATTACAGCCGAAAGCAGTCCTCAAAAAGAGTGGCGTGAAACCGAACTCAAATCCGAAGCAATCATCAAAAATTTAAGTTTTATCTAAACCAAAGATAATGCGCGTGGAAAATCTGCGGTAAGTTTTGGCGGCGTAATTTGATCGATATCTTAGTTTCGGTGGCCGCTCCGGTTGTCAGTAACTTCATTTTTGCCTTCTTCGATCAGTTCATCCACTTCCTCACCTTCGTCTTCGTCAAGCGTTTTTACTTCATCTTCCTGCGTGGGATCCGACGGATTCAGATAAAATGCGCAGTAGATAGGGAAGTGGTCGGACCCGATGTCTTCAAGGGTCTGAAGTTTTTCAATCATAATGTCAGGGCTGTGGAAAAGCAGGTCCAGTGGAACCCTGAAAAACCAGTATTTGGCATGAAACGTCGCGAGGATTCCACGGCCAACGCGTGCGTCGATCAGTTCGCTCGTTTTGCGGAAAAGGATCGAGGTATCCGACCACGCAACGGTATTGAAATCGCCAATCACGAGTGACGGAAGATCCATGGCTTTAATTCTTTTGGCAAGCGCCAGCAGATCACCGTCACGCTCTTTCGATGTACGTTCCTCCGTCGGGCTTGGCGGCGGCGGATGAACACCGAAAAGTACAAATTTATGACCCTCGGACGTGGTGAAATGCACTTCAACACTTGGTATATCCTCTGCCACGAAGAAATGAAACTGCGCACTGTCGAACGGAATCTTCGAGTAAAGATGCATGCCATACGTGTTTTCAAGCGTCATTTTCTGCGTGTGCGGGTACTCTTTTTCAAGCGTGCGGTTGGCTTCTTCCCAGGCTGCATTGCTTTCAAAAGTGATAAAAACATCCGGACTGTAATTGCGGATCAGCTGATGAAATTTTTCATATTTGCTGTTGAACTGATAGATGTTTGCAGAAATTACTTTGATGGTTTGTGCATTCCCGTTGTGACTGGCGACTTTCTTGCGGTAAAATTTCGTGTACCGGATCAGGATATAGAAATGATACGCCACCAGTACGACCTGCACACCGTTGATTACCCAAAACCACAGGTTTTTCTCGAGCAGGAAGATGTTCAGCGCAAGTGAAAGCCCCTGTAGGACCAGAAGCTGCACCTTCATAAATTCGGGGACGCGGAAAACCCAGTGCTGATTTTTAACGAAGGGCAGAACGCTCATAACGATGAGCAGCAGAGAAAAAATGATGAGCACCAAATCCATAGTTTATTTAATACAAAGTAAAATAAAAATTTTTCAGTTTAAATAAAAATCAAATAATTGTTTGAATTTTTTCTGTTCAAAGATTGCTTTTGTATTTTTGTTGAAATCGCTGCGAAAGCAGATTTTTTCAGGCGACCGGCCTCAGGATCTATTAAAAATTAAAATATGAAAATCGGAATTCTCGGTGGAGGTCAGCTTGGCCGTATGCTCATTCAGGAAGCGCTGAAGTATGATGACGAATGGTACACGCTGGATCCCGCTGCAGACGCACCGTGCGCAAATATTTCGGTGCTTACTCAGGGTGATTTCGGCGATTATGAAACCGTGTTGAATTTTGGCCACGATAAAGATGTGGTTTCAATTGAAATTGAACATGTAAACGTCAATGCTCTTTTTGAACTTCGGAATCTCGGCGTAAAAGTAATTCCGTCGCCCGAAATTATTAAAACCATTCAGCAGAAAATTTTACAGAAAGAATTCTATCTTGAAAATAATATTCCGAGTCCTGATTTTCAGGTGATTAATAATAAATCTGAGGCCGACTTCCCGCTTCCGTTCGTCCAGAAAATGAATACAGGCGGCTATGATGGAAAAGGCGTCCAGGTCATCAGGACTGAACACGATCTGCAGAATATGTGGGACGTCCCGTCGGTTTTAGAAAGTCTGGTGGATATAGACAAGGAACTATCGATCATTGTTGCTGTAAATGAAAATGGCGAAACACAAACTTTTCCGGTTACCGAAATGGTTGCCGATCCTGTGCTGAACCTGCTCGATTTCAATATCTGTCCGGCGGATATTTCAGACGATGTGAGACTTCAAATCGAAAAAATTTCAGAGCAATTTATAGAGGCCGCAGCTTCTTCGGGGCTTTTTGCGATTGAGCTTTTTCTGGACACGGAAGGTAAGGTTTGGGTGAACGAAACCGCGCCACGACTGCATAATTCGGGGCATCAGACGCAGGAAGGCAATGCAAATTCTCAGTTCGAACAGCTGTACCGCGTCATCACAAATCTTCCGATCGCCGACACCGGAAACTTCGGATTTTCCGGCATGCTGAACCTGGTGGGCGACGCCGATTACTCAGGGAAGGTAATTTATGAAGGGTTGGATGAAGTGCTGAAACTCCCCAAAACCTACGTACACCTTTACGGCAAAACCGAGACAAAACCCGGGCGTAAGATGGGCCACATCAATGTTCTGGCAGATTCACGCGAAGAACTTCTGGCAAAACTTTCGCACATTAAATCATTGGTTAAAGTAATTGCATAATTATTTATCCGCAATTTCGGTCCTTTCGGGATTGCAAATTTTAGCTGCTTTATTGCCATTTAAACGATTTCGGAATTAATCAATTTCGCGTGAAGGCCTGCTGCGGCTGAACATTCCTTTCTGATAATTGGTGATGAAAACGCCACAAATGATTAGCACAGTTGCGGTGATGAATGCTGCGGAAATTTCTTCGTCTAAAACCAGCCACCCCAGAAATATGGCGATGATGGTATTGATGTAAGAAAGCAGTGAAATTTGGGTGGGCGAAATTTTCTTAAGTGCATAATGAAATGCAAAATAAGCCGCCACAGAACCGAACACCGCAAGATAAACCGTCGCAAACATGCTCCTGAAAGTCCATGTTTCCACTTCAATTTTATCGGATAAGATGAAGCCGAAAGTGATCTGCACCACCGCCGAAAACGCAAACTGGTAGAAAAGATTGAGTGAAATATTTTGCTTCTGTAAATGAAGTTTCTTTGTGAAAATGGAGCCGAGAGCCCAACCTGAAATCGCAATAAAACTGAAAAGAACGCCCATGCGGTAATCCGGATTCAGAAGGTCTTCGAGGCCGTCTTTAAAAATCAGTAAAATCCCAATAAATCCGATAATAATTCCAACCAAAGCGCGGACGGTAAATTTTTGCAACCTGAAAAAAATGCTTCCCAGAAAAACCAGAAGCGGCGAGGCCGCACTGATCAGTGACGCAAGGCTGCTCGTGATGTGTTTCTCGGCCACCGTCATCATTCCGTTTGCGATGATGAGCATCAGAATCGAAAAAATGATCTGAATGCCTAGATTTTTCCAGCCAATCCATTTTAATTCTTTAGAAAACAAAAGGATAACGAGTAAAAGCGCAGCAGCGATAAACTGCCTGATGCCCGCCACGAACCACGGCGGAATGCTTTCAACCGCGATACGGATGCCTAAAAATGTGGTTCCCCAAACGATGGCCACGGTCAGTACGGCAAGAATGAGCCGATAATCATTACTGAATTTCACGCGGCAAAAGTACAACTTTCCACATCAAGTGAAGGCTCGGGCAATGGAGGCTTATTAAAAATTCTTACCTTTAAATCTTTAATTAAAAACTCAGTAAATGGTCGGAATAATTATGGGAAGCCAAAGTGATCTGAAGGTGATGGAGCAGGCAGCGGACTTCCTTAAAACCATCGGAATTGCCTACGAATTAACTGTGATTTCGGCCCACCGAACACCTGAACGGATGTTCGGATATGCAAAATCAGCCAAAGAGCGCGGCTTAAAAGTAATAATCGCCGGAGCCGGCGGCGCTGCACATCTGCCAGGAATGGTGGCAAGCTGCACCACTTTACCGGTAATCGGGGTTCCTATTCTATCATCAAATTCAATTGATGGCTGGGATTCTGTACTTTCAATACTTCAGATGCCCTCGGGGATTCCGGTTGCTACTGTGGCTTTGAACGGAGCGATGAATGCAGGTATTCTGGCCGCGAAAATCATTGGGAGTGCCGACGAAAACGTCGCTCAAAAACTGCAGGTCTTTCAGGATTCACTAAAGGAAAAAGTTTTGGGTACTGTGGATGAAATCAGGAAAAGCCATCCAAACGCTTATGACGCCGACCTTCACGCTGAATTATAAGCCGAGCAGCCAGCGGTACGCCGCGGGAAATTCTTTTGCCCAGTAACTTTCGGAATGGGTACCTTCATCATCAAATTTAGTTTGAATGTTCTTCTTGCGTGCGCCATTTTTTAAAAGTATCGGAACGATTTCTTCTACATCCGCGGTCATCTGTGCGGATTCTTTCCGGCCTGCCAGAAAATAGAATCTGGTGCGTTTGATTTCATTTGAATTATTCGCAATAAACGATTTCACGTCGTCTTTCGCAAACCAAAAACTCGGACTGAAAATTCCCAGTTTCCCAAACTTTTGGGGATATCGCATGCCGGTGTAGAACGTTATAAGCCCGCCCATCGACGAACCCATCAATGCCGTGTGCCTGGCCTGCGGGCGTGTGCGGTACGTTTTGTCGATGTAAGGTTTTAAAGTGTTTGCAAGAAAATCTGCATATAAACCACCTTTTCCGCCGCCGTGTGTTGCGTTTTTCCACGGCGAATATTCGTTCAGCCTCTCGCTTCCGCCATTGTCGATTCCAACCACAATTGCCTGTTTTCCACCATTTCCGAATAACTGATCAAGCGTTTCGTCAACCTTCCATTCGCCCGAAAATGAGGTCAGTTCATCGAAAAGATTCTGTCCGTCGTGCATATAAACAACCGGGTATTTTCGTTTGGAAGTCTCGTAGTCAGCGGGGAGATAGATCCAGATCCGGCGCGTCGTCTGAAGCTGCGGAACCGCGTAGTTTTCATTTAAAATTTTTACGTTTGGCGAGGCCGTGCTTTTCCTGATCTGCGGTTTTGGCCAAGAAAGTATCTGATGGTTTATAGTCTGCGGCTTGGCTGTAAATGTAAACGATCTGTTGGGCAGTTGATTTCCGGCGCTGTTGCCTTCAGCAGTTTCCCAGGACCCGCGCGTAAATTTGTATTCCGCGATGCCTTCAGTTTCAGGAATTGTTACGGTAAATTTCCCATCCGATGATTTGTTCAGAACTGTTGCGGCAGGATTCCAGTTATTAAAACTTCCGGCAACATAGATTTTGGCACCGGCCGGTGTATCCGCCGGAACAGAAGTAACGACCAGCTGAACCTGCGCCTGAACGGACAAAGCACACAGAAACAGAACAAACGGAAGCCCTTTTTTTATCATCTTATTTTCTTAGGAAGTCCATCAGGTCCATGTAGTTTTTCTGGTTCACGCCGTGGCCGCTCATATATTCGCGGAAACTGAAGTAGCAGCTGAGATCATAGAGCAGGTCGGCCGCTTTCCGTCCCCATTCGAGAGGAATCGTAGCGTCATCAGTACCATGCGAGATGAAAAACCGTAAACGTTCGAGTTTTTTCTTGTCTTTCACAATGTTTTCCATGATTTTCTCTTCCGGATAGGCACTTAAACAGGCGACTTTATTGAAAAGTTCAGGGTTTTGCAGCGCGAGTGCATAGGCCAGGATTCCGCCCTGGGAAAAACCGATCAGGTGCGTTTCGTTTTCGGTTAATCCGTAACGGTTTGAGACCGACATGATGTTTTCGAGAATCAGGTTAACCGAGTCTTTTGCCTGTGGCACATCCACGCGGTTTTCTACATTCATCAAGTCGATATCGTACCACGAATATCCATTATATTGTGACGAAAGCGGAGCGCGGAAACTTACGATCAGCCAGTCTTCGGGCAAGGTGGGCGTAAACGAAAAAAGGTCTTCTTCGTTGCTGCCATAACCGTGCAGAAGGATAAGAAGCGGCGTTGCGGGTGTGATGTTCGCGGGTTCGCGCACGAGGTATTTTAAATCCATAAGGCAAATATATTTATTTTTTTAGGGAGCAACAAGGTTGTTGCTGTTTCGCAGACCCATCCGGCTGTCCGCACTCGCTTCTAATTAGCGCGGCGGCGAAGCCGCCGCGCTAATTAGAAGCTCAGACAAATGCTCCCATCCGGGCTAAGATAACAGACATTTATATTCCGACAAGAAATTAAAACACAAAAAAGCCGGATTAAAAAAAACCGGCCTGTAATTATTTAGATCTCTCTGGTAACGGCCGGAACCGGTTTCAGTTTAATCAGTTTCATTTTATCAAGAAGAATCATAATCTGGTAGGTAACATCTATTTCGTGCCATCTTACGCCACCGAAATTCGCTCTGCCGCCAAATTTATGATGATTGTTATGGTAAGCTTCGCCCATCATCAGCCAGTCGAAACGGAAAAGGTTTTTAGAAGTATCCGAAACCTTAAAGTTCACATAACCGTAAATGTGTCCGAACCAGTTAATGATTACGCCGTGAATAGGCGCCATCATGTACGCTACCGGAAGCAGAATCCACTGCCACCACGCGGTTGCAAAGAAGTAGAAAAACAGCGTGTAAGCCACAGCCCAGCCGATTCGTGAGCCCCATGAGCTTGCGAACTTATCGAAAGATTCCCACTGAGGAACGTTCTTGGTGAATTTCTCTTCTATTTTTACTTTCTGCTGGTTAATCTGCTGATAGATTGATTTTGTACGCCACATCATCGTGAACAGATTATGGTCGTATTTCGGGGAATGTGGGTCTTTTTCCGTGTCAGCATACGCATGGTGCATCCTGTGCATAACGCCGTAGCCGTAAGCAGAAAGATAGTTCGAACCCTGAGTTACCCAGGTTAAAAAATAACACAGTTTTTCGCCGAACCTCGACATTTTATACGTCTGGTGCGCAGCATAACGGTGTAGAAAAAAAGTCTGGAAGAATAGTCCTGAATACCACAGAACAATGATGAAGATAATAATTGTCATTTAAAAATATAATTTGCTGTAAAGGTATTTTATTGGTTGTTTAATTACAAACGTTTAAGGGTTTTTAACATCGCACTGCATATGAATATGTTGCGAGGCCGTTACTCAGTTCCGCTTAAAGTGTTTAAACCGCTTTTACGATGAAGTAATTTTTCTTGCCTTTCTGAATGAGCAGAAATTTACCGTCGATGAGATCTTTCGCTGCAACTTCAAAACTATCGGTCACCTTTTCTTTGTTTACAGAGATAGCGTTGCTCTGAAGTTCGCGTCTCGCTTCGCCTTTGGATTTCAGGAAGCCGGTTTTCTCGGAAATAAGGTCGATAATATTGCCTGCCAGAACTTCATCTTTAGTGAGCTCCTTTTGCGGAACACCTTCGAAAACTTCAAGGAATGTTGCTTCGTCAAGATTCACCAGATCTTCAGCCGTAGACCGTCCGAACAGGATTTCCGAGGCTTTTACCGCTTTCTCGTATTCAGCCTGGTTGTGTACCCAGACCGTAACTTCTTCGGCCAGCTTTTTCTGGAGTTTTCTCTCGTGGGGAGCAGTTTTATGTTCTGCGATCAGAGTTTCTATTTCCTCCTTGCTTAAGAACGTGTAGAATTTAATGAAACGCTCCGCATCTTCATCCGTCGCATTTACCCAGAACTGGTAGAATTTGTAAGCTGAAGTTTTTTTCGGGTCGAGCCAGTAATTTTCACCACTTTCCGATTTTCCGAATTTGGAACCATCAGATTTTGTGATTAAAGGCACCGTCAACGCAAAAGCTTCGCCCTGCGCTTTCCGGCGGATAAGTTCAGTTCCTGTCGTGATATTTCCCCACTGGTCCGAACCGCCCATCTGAAGTTTAACGTTTTTTTCGCGGTACAGATGCAGAAAATCGTAACCCTGCAGAAGCTGGTAGGTAAATTCGGTAAAACTCATACCTTCGGCACCGCCTTCACCTGTGATTCTTTTCTTCACCGATTCTTTGGCCATCATGTAGTTAACAGTGATGTTTTTGCCGATATCGCGTATAAACTCAAGGAAAGAAAACTCCTTCATCCAGTCGTAGTTGTTCACCAGCTCAGCGCTGTTGCTTTCGGTGCCGTCAAATTTCAAAAATTTTGAAAGTTGAGATTTTAGGCATGAAACATAATGATTGAGGGTTTCTTCGTCCAAAGCGTTTCTTTCGGTTGATTTACCTGATGGATCGCCGATCATTCCGGTGGCACCGCCAACAAGCGCAATCGGTTTATGACCGTGCTGCTGGAAATGCGCAAGAATTTTAATCTGAATTAAACTCCCGATATGAAGTGAATCTGCGGTAGGATCGAAGCCGATATAAGCAGTGGTAGTTTCTTTGTTCAGCTGTTCATCGGTTCCGGGCATCATGTCGGCGTAGAGGCCGCGCCATTTCAGTTCTTCAATAAAGGGATTCATTTTTTTACAGTTTTTTTGGAGACGCAAATATAAGTGTTTTGGGGTGAAGTTGAAGAGTCCCAAACCCAGTTGTTAGCGGGCATTATTTTTGTAACCAGACGATTCGGCACCGAAGAAATTAAATGCCTAATATCCGGTTTATGACTGAAAAATCCACGAAAAATTCAACCCCAAAAAGTAAACTTCCATTATATATGTCGCTGCTGCTTATTGCTGCACTGGCCGTGAGTTATTTTACGGTCCCGGATGTAAAGGAATTTTTCACCGAAGCCTGGCAGGTCCTTACAAGCGATAACGAAACCCGTATCCGCAATTGGGTCGGCCAATACGGCTGGTGGGGCCCGGTGATTATTATTGTGGCGATGACAGCCCAGATGTTTCTACTCGTGATCCCAACCATTTTACTCATGATCGTGGCGGTACTTGCATTTGGACCCGTTTGGGGAAGCGTAATCAGTTATTTCGCGGTGTTTATTGCTTCTACAGTAGGTTATTGGGTGGGAAATTATTTCGGGACGGGTTTAATTACAGGTCTTCTAGGTGAGAAAACTTTCAAAAAAGTTGAAACTTTCCTCAAAGAATACGGTTTCTGGGCGATCGCGGTGACGCGTATCAATCCGTTTCTTTCGAATGATGCCATCAGTTTTGTAGCGGGCATTCTGAAGATGAAATATTTAAAATTTATATACGCAACATTGCTCGGTATTTCGCCGCTTATTTTGCTCATTGCGATCATGGGCGACAACACACATTCGCTTAAAACCGGTCTGCTTTGGGGTTCAATCGTGAGTTTGGTCCTGTTTATTGCGTATGTGATCTGGGACCGGAACCGGAAATCACGAAATGCTTCTACCGATTAACGGTTAAATTTTAATATCGTAATTTTGCACCCCGAAATTTATAAGTAAGCCGTCGCTGATGTTTGTTGCAAATCTACACCGAGGGTATTATACCAAACCAAATTAAAATTATTGCAATGAAAAGAATTGGCGAACACAGAAAACTTTTAGGCGTTGATAAAAGTGCCACTTTGAAGGATCTAAAAACAATTTACAGAAATACGATGAAAGAAGCGCATCCTGATAAATTTGTAAATGACGAAGAGGCCAAACTGGAGGCTGAAGAGAGAAGCAAATCGGTGATTGAAGCGTACCACTTTTTAGTGAGCATCAACCCCGAAACCCAGGAAAAATATAAAGAAGAATACACCGAAACCACTTCGAAATCGAATATCCAGGATTTTGAGTTTGAGAAACAGATTCTGAAAATTCAGCATCTGAACGGCAAAATGTTCGAATACATCGGGGTTCCGAGAAATACCTATATCAAAATGGTAAATGCAGATTCGCCAAGCCGTTTCGCGCGCCGCCATATCTATGGAAACTTCATCTACAGAAAATCGGGTGAAGCGATGGTGGATTAATCTTTTAATTCAACTTTTTAAATATAAACCTCGCGGAATCGTGAGGTTTTTTTGTGATTAATTTTGCTTGAGCATTTCTCTGCGCAGAAAACGAGAATCAGAACTTTTGATGCGCTGTTTTGGTTATAAGTCCTATTGTCAAATTCGCGCTGATTTAACATAATTCTTGTTTCGGACCATTCAAACGGTGATTTTTTTTGCGTGATTGAGTGTTGTTTTGTGCGCTTTTATATCATTTTCGGCTTGCAATTCAAGAAATTTCGCGCATTTCTTCCTCAATTCGTTATCATATTTTATACACTTTGTTTTAATTTTTTCGGCCCCAGATTTCTGTGGATAATCGGCTCTTTCTGAACTTGTTAATATTTCATATCATTAGTAACATGATAACCTTATCATAATTATTACGATAGTCTTATCATCAAATATCGGTATGTAAACTGCTGATATGCAAGAGGTAATATAAAATATATTTTTTTATCTCGATTGTATTTTTATATTTGTAATGTTACGTAAATGTTAACACAACATGAGCCCAGATTTTATACATACTTATGTTTCGGTAGACTGCGTGGTTTTCGGTTTTAATCACGAAAACAGGCTGAATGTTCTGTTGGTGCAGAGACGCATTGATGAGGAAGTAATCGAGCGGCCCAAAAAACTGCCCGGAAGCCTGATTTTAAATAATGAGGATGTAGACGATGCCGCAGAACGCGTGCTCTTCGAACTTACCGGAATTAAGAAAATGGTGCTCAAACAGTTTAAATGTTATGCAGATCCCAACCGCGCCAGCAATAAAGACGACATCAAGTGGATGGGCGACGAGTATAAACATAATATCGACCGCATTATCACTGTAGCATATCTGTCGCTATGCAAGATCGATCATAAGATCAATACAACGAAATACGATACCGCCGACTGGTATCCGGTTGATCAGGTGCCTTTGCTGCCGTTCGATCACAACCAGATCATCAGCGAGTCGCTCGTAGAAATCCGCAAATGGATAGAATCTGATTTCTCAATAATTTTCCAGCTGTTGCCGAAACGTTTTACGATCCGTCAGCTTTATCAGCTTTACAGTGCGATCAGCGAGAAGAAAATCGACATCAAGAATTTTCACAAAAAAATATCATCTTTTTCTTACATCATCCCACTGGACGAGATTGAAACCAATGTAGCCCACCGCGCCGCACGTTTCTACAAATTCGACCCGAAAGTATTTAAGAAAAGCAACAATAAACTTATAAAATAAGACGACGACATGTATTTGCTAGGATATGACATAGGCAGCTCTTCTGTGAAAGTAAGTTTAATTGAAGCTTCGAGCGGAAAGATTATGGCCACCGATTTCTCTCCCAAAAAGGAGATGAAGATCATCGCGACCAAACCCGGCTGGGCCGAACAGAACCCCGCGGATTGGTGGACGAACCTCAAGCTTGCGCACGAATCGGTGATGCATCATTCAAGTATCGATGCAGAGGATGTGAAGGCGATCGGAATTACGTGGCAAATGCACGGGCTTATCCTCGTGGATAAAGACCAGAACGTGCTTCGTCCCTCAATTATCTGGTGCGACAGTCGCGCGGTTTCCTATGGCGAGAAAGCTTTTGAAACCATAGGTCAAGAGAAATGCCTGTCACATTTGCTTAATTCCCCCGGGAATTTCACTGCCTCCAAACTGGCGTGGGTAAAGGAAAATGAGCCTGAATTATTCAGCAAAATAGATAAGATAATGCTTCCGGGAGATTATATCGCGATGAAGCTTTCGGGTGAAATCGGGATGACCGTTGAAGGTCTTTCTGAAGGGATTTTCTGGGATTTTAAGAATAACTGTATTTCAAAAGATGTTTTGGATCATTACGGCATTCCTGAAAGTTTTTTCCCTGAAATTATACCGACATTCGGTATTCAGGCGCGCGTTTCAAGGGAAGCCGCCGCCGAATTGGGGCTTAAAGAAGGTACGCCGATCTCTTACCGCGCCGGCGACCAGCCCAACAACGCGCTTTCGCTGAATGTTTTTAACCCCGGCGAAATTGCCTCCACAGCAGGAACTTCGGGCGTGGTATATGGGGTTTTAGATCAGCTTGATTATGATCAGTTTTCTAGAGTAAATACTTTCGCGCACGTAAATCATACCGCGGAACTTACGCGTTTGGGCGTGCTGCTGTGCATCAACGGAACGGGAAGTCTGAACTCGTGGCTCAAGCATAATTTTGCCACGTCGCTTTCAACTTATGGTGATATGAACGAGTTGGCGTCGCTTTCGCCGGTAGGTTCGAAAGGATTAAGCATCATACCGTTCGGTAACGGAGCGGAAAGGGTTTTAGAAAACAGTGAAGTCAACTGCTCAATTCACGGGATTAATTTCAACATTCATTCAAAAGGAGATATTTTACGCGCTGCGCAGGAAGGCATCGTGTATTCCTACGAATACGGAATGGATATTATGCGCAATATGAAAATGAAAATAGAGGTGATCCGCGCCGGAAATGCCAATATGTTTTTGAGTTCTATTTTCCGCCAGTCGCTTGCAACAGTGAGCAACGTGGTAATTGAACTTTATGATACCGACGGTTCTGTAGGAGCCGCACGCGCTGCAGGAATGGGAATCGGGTTTTATGCAGATTCAGGCGAAGCTTTTGCCTCGCTGGAGAAAATTGCCGTGATAGAACCGGAAATGGAAAAACGAGAACAGTATTTAGAATCTTATCACAGATGGAAGAGCCATCTTAATTAAAAATAAATCATCAAACATATCATCAGACAAAATTACTGAAGCATGAAATTCAGTGACAGGGAAGAGTTATGCAAATATTAAAGAAAATTTATTAAATAAAAACTATAATATGAATATTTTAAAAGGAACAAAAGAGTTTTTTCCTGGAGTTGAACAAATTAAATTCGAGGGTGTCGAAAGCAGAAACCCGCTCGCCTTCCGATATTATGATGCAGACCGCGTGGTAATGGGCAAGCCGATGAAAGAGTGGATGCGTTTTGCAACCGCCTGGTGGCACACGCTGTGCGCGGACGGCAGCGATCCGTTTGGTGGACCAACAATTCATCATCCGTGGGGAACCGCGTCTGACGTGATCGACCGTGCGAAATATAAAATGGATGCAGGTTTCGAATTTATGACCAAAATGGGATTCGGATATTACTGTTTTCATGATGTGGATTTGGTAGATCCTTCCGATAACTGGAAAGAATACGAAGCTAACCTTCAGACGATTGTAGAATATGCCAAGGAAAAGCAGGCTGCTTCCGGTATCAAACTGCTTTGGGGCACCGCCAATGTCTTTTCGCACGAGAGATATATGAACGGAGCATCCACGAATCCAAATTTCGATGTGGTGGCGTGCGCGGCTACTCAGGTTAAAAATTCTATCGACGCAACCATCGCGCTTGGTGGTGAAAATTACGTTTTCTGGGGCGGAAGAGAGGGTTACATGAGCCTTTTGAACACTGATATGAAGCGTGAAAAAGATCACCTCGCGAGATTCCTTACGATGTCAAGAGATTATGCACGTTCGCAGGGTTTTAAAGGAACTTTTCTGATCGAACCTAAACCAATGGAGCCCACCAAACATCAGTACGATTACGATGCGGAAACGGTGATCGGCTTCCTCAGATATTATGGTTTGGATAAAGATTTTAAACTCAACCTTGAAGTAAACCACGCAACACTGGCAGGCCACACCTTCGAACATGAACTTCAGGCCGCTGTAGATGCGGGAATGCTCGGAAGCATCGACGCGAACCGTGGTGATGCACAAAACGGCTGGGATACCGATCAGTTCCCGATTGATACGTTCGATCTTACCCAGGCCTGGCTTGCGATTCTGCCAAATGGCGGTCTGGGAAGCGGCGGAATTAATTTCGATGCCAAAATCCGCAGAAATTCTACCGATGCCGAAGACCTCTTTATCGCGCACGTGGCTGGTATGGACGCTTTTGCGCGCGGACTTATCGCTGCAGCAGGCATCCTTGAAAATTCAGATTATAACAAACTGAGAACGGAGCGTTATGCCTCATTCGACAGCGGAAACGGAAAAGCCTTCGAACAGGGCACCCTTACGCTCGAGGATTTAAGAAAAATTGCTCACGAATCCGGCGAGCCTCAGCCGAAAAGCGGCAAGCAGGAGCTGTTTGAAGCCATCGTAAATATGTATATCTAAACGAGCGGGTAGAAAGCTGTTGTTTTTTTTTATTTGAATGTCAGCAGCTTTTTATTCTACTATACTTTTAAAAAACAATAATTATGAACAGATTTAGTTTTGCAGGGACGAACAGAGCAGCGGTATTTTTCGCGATGGCTTTGTTACCGTCCGGTTTGGTTTACGCGCAACAGGATACGTTGGCCAAAGAACAGAAAATTGAAGAAGTCGTTGTAATCGGATATGGGCAGCAGAAGAAGGAGGCGGTTACGGGTTCGGTATCTTCATTAAGTGGCAGCGCCTTGAAAGAAGTGCCTGCCTCTAACATCACGGAAGCGCTTTCGGGCCGCTTGCCGGGTGTGGAGATTGGCAGGCTTTCAACAAAGCCCGGCGCCGAGCAGCAGATCAGGATTCGGGGTACAAGATCGCTTTCCGCTTCAAATAATCCGCTGATTGTATTGGATGGGATTCCGTTTGCGGGGTCCATCGAAGACATCAATCCGAACGACATCAAAAGTCTTGATATCCTTAAAGATGCTTCTGCAACAGCGATCTACGGTTCCAGAGGAGCAAACGGGGTTATTCTTATTACCACTAACCGCGGCACCAAAAACCAGAAAGCAAGGCTAACCTATAACGGCTACAGCGGTATACAGACTATTTTCTCGAAGTATCCAATGATGGACGGCGAAAAATTCACCAAACTGAAAGCAGATGCAAAACTATATCCGAGTTTAGGAAGTGACGAACAGTTTGGCCTTAATACAGATTGGCAGGACCTTTATTATACGCCGGGAATGATCAGCAGCCACGATGTAGGGCTCTCTGGCGGTTCAGAAACCGGAAGCTACAGCACAAGTCTGGCGTATTTTAATCAGGAAGCCGTTATTCCACTCCAGAATTATGAAAGATTCTCGCTGAGGTCTTCAATTGATCAGCAGATCGGCGAATTACTAAGAGTAGGCGTTACGACCAACAATAATTATTCAGTAACAAACGGAAGAGGTTTAAATGCGGGCGCTGTTCTTCAGTACACCCCGATTTCTAATCCTTACCGGCCGGATGGTTCAATTAAATCTTTACTCAACACGTCCGCAGACCAGAACTGGCTGTATTCAAGAGAAACCCTGGAAGCACTTGGCAATAAATATGTAGATCAGAACCGTGCCTTCAGTTCCTATAATAATTTATACGCAGAACTTGCAATTCCTGGAATTGAGGGTTTAAAGTACCGCTTAAATGCAGGTCTTAACTACCGCGTCTCCAACCGTGGAGGCTACACAGGGATGGGTGTATTTAATACCAATCCGCTGGCAGTGTCATCAGCCTCAATCGGGGCTACGCACATGACGCAGTGGGTTTTGGAGAATATCCTCACCTACGACCGTACTTTCGGCAAACACAAAATTAACGGGACCGCATTATATTCTGCTGAACAGACTACCTTCAACAGTTCTTTTGTAAGGGCAACCGATGTTCCTATCGATGCGTTCCAGTTCTATAATTTAGGTCATGCACAGGGCGAAATCACCATAAACCCGGCGGACCAGAACTATTACAAAAGAGGCTTACTGTCTTATATGGGCCGTATATTATATCAATTCGATAATAAATATATGCTTACCGCGACACTGCGTTCGGATGGCGCATCAGTACTGGCTCCGGGCAGAAAATGGCACACCTATCCGGCCGTTTCGGTGGGTTGGAACGCGACAAACGAATCTTTCCTGAGCGACGTTAAAAATGTAGATTTACTTAAATTCCGGGTGGGATACGGCGAAACTTCCAATCAGTCGGTTGATCCTTATTCTACCTGGGGAAGATTGGGTACCATTCCATACAACTTTGGAGACGGTGGCGCAGGATCTTACGAAATCGGTAATTACGTAACACAGCTTCCAAACGCTAATCTGGGCTGGGAATTCTCTGAAACCTGGAATTACGGGTTGGATTTCGGATTCTTTAATAACAGGCTGACAGGTACCGTAGAATATTACAAAACCAACACTGTAGATCTTTTGCTTGCAAAACGTCTGCCCACTACAAACGGTGTTGAAACGGTGATCCAGAACGTAGGTGAAACCGAAAACAAAGGTTGGGAAGTATCGTTAAATGGATCAATTATTAAAACTGAAGACTTCAGCTGGAATGTAGGCGTGAACTTCTACACCAACGAAAACAAAATTGTAAAGTTAAATTCCGGACAGCTTAGGGATGAAGGTAACTTCTGGTTTGTAGGTCATAATGTGAACTCGCTGTACGACTATCAGTATGTAGGTTTATGGCAGGAAGGCGATCCGCACCTTAACATCCTGGAACCTGGTGGAAACGTAGGGATGATTAAAGTTTTGTATACGGGTGAATATAACGCAGACGGTACACCGGTTAGAGCGATCGGTGCAGACGATCGACAGGTTATTGATACCGATCCCGATTGGCTTGGTGGTTTCAACACCCGCTGGACCTATAAGAATTTCGATTTAAGCGCTGTGGGAGCATTCCAGCACGGTGGTGTGTTAGTCAGCACGCTGTACGGTTCGTCAAGTTATCTGAATATGCTTAACGGACGTAGAGGAAATGTGGATGTAGACTACTGGACAGCCGAAAATCCTAACGTACGTTACCCAAAACCGGGAGGTGTGGCAAGTAACGATAATCCTAAATATGGCTCCACGCTGGGCTATTTTGATGGTTCGTATCTGAAAATCAGAACGATATCCTTAGGTTATAACTTCGAGAAATCTCTGATCGACGCACTTAATATGTCGGGTCTGAGGTTGTACGTAACGGTTCAGAATCCTTTTGTGTTATTCTCACCTTATCACAAAGAGTCAGGGATGGATCCGGAACCGAACTCAATGGGTAACGAAAACCAGGCAGTAACTACCGCGTACCAGGCAAGAATGAGGGTTATTGGGACCAACAATCCTTCCACGCGAAATTACCTAATGGGAATTAATCTAACATTCTAAAATGCTTATCATGAAAAATTTCAATAAAAAACTTGTAGTAGGTGTCATCCTTGCGTCGATGACCTTCGCCGGATGTAATAACGTCCTTGAAGAAGAGCCACGCGGGATCTACACACCCAATGATTTTAATACAGAGCAGGGGATCCGGCAAGGTGTTACTGCATTATACCGCCACATGCGCTTACTTTACGGTAACGGCTACTGGATGAGTGCCAACGTTAATGGAACCGACGAAGCTACCTACGCACAGAGTGCAGATGGAAACTTCAAGGAAATGGATTTCTCCGGCGCAGGTACCTTGAATACCGCCACATTTCCTGCAAGCATGGTATGGAGCGCGGTGTTCCCGTACATCAATACAGCAAACGGAATTATTCAGAATGGTTCGTCAGTAGGAATCGCGGAATCTTTGGTTTCTGAAGCCAGATTTTTCAGAGCGTTCGATTATTTCCTTTTGGTTCAGACCTACGGAGGTGTTCCGTTGGATTTGGGTTCAGGTGAGCTTACTTTTAATGTTACACCTTCTACAACCAGCAAACGGAACACGGTGCCCGAGGTTTATACCAAAGCCATTTTCCCGGATTTGCTTACAGCAGTAGAAAACCTGCCTGTTACGCCAAGAGTTACCGGCGGAGTTACTAAGAACGTAGCACGACTTCAGTTGGCAAAAGCCTATTTAACTTATGGTTGGTGGCTTCAGAATCCAAACGGAATCCCAACTTATCCTGAGACACCGCGTACAGATCCGGATGGCAAGACAGCGCAATGGTATTTCCAGCAGGCTTATGATGTAGCACTTGCGGGCATTAACAATCCCGGCTCATACTCATTGCAGCCTACCTATTATGATGTGAATTTAGGCGCAAACGACAGAAACAGCGAAACAATGCTGTACGCAGATCATACCCAGAACAGTGCTTACTACAACGAAGGTGATCCTTTCGGATTTGCATCTGGCTGGTCACCGGACAACTTCGCCGCGTGGATCGTAACATTTAATTATACCAATTTACGAAGCAGCTCGTCGCCAACTACCTGGACGGGCGTAAGCTCTGTGCAGCGCGCAGCAACGCAGGATTTGGGAAGACCATGGACCCGTATGGCGCCAACCATCGGTGCGATAACGAATACATTCGACGATAAAACTTTCGATTCACGTTTCGACGGTACTTTCCAGATGGTGTACAGAGGCAACTGGAACAAAGCGGGTAATACAGCTCAAACACTTTACAATGCGAATAACCTCCCGGTGAAGCAGGGTGATGCGATACTTTCTTTCCTTAACGACGATTCGCAGGCAGCCAATATCGTTTATCCATCAGGCGCAGGCCAGAATAATATCGGTGCCGGCGTACTTCCCGGACGGGCAGATTTTGTAATCGCACCGAGCCACATCAGCCGTATTGTTTATCCCGGACTTTGGAAAATCGGGACTTACCGTTCAGATGACCCTAATGGTTTAGGTTATCCTAACGCAGGTCTTACGCGTCCGGCCTATGCAGCGAAATTCTCAGAGTTCTATTTGGTAGCTGCTGAAGCTGCAGTGAAAGGCGCAACCGGCCCACGTACCGCCAGAGATTTGGTAAATGTGCTTCGCGCAAGAGCAGGAAAATGGAGATGGGATAATAACGGAAATGTGGAAAAAGTAGCCGATTACAGCGCTCAAATGGTAGCTGCAACTCCCGCAACGATCACTATTGACTATATCCTAGCTGAAAGATCCCGCGAGTTTTATGGTGAAGGGTACAGATGGTATGATCTTGTCCGAACGCAGAAATGGGGCGAGTATGCCACAACCTACAAAATTGCAGGCAGCAATTATGGTGATCACACTGCACAAACCGTTACAAGAGCCATTCAGCCACATCACTATTTAAGACCGATCCCACAGTCGCAGTTCGACCTCATGGAAATGACGGATGCAGAAAAGGCGGCTTATCAGAATCCGGGATATTAATTTTTTTTTGATTAGTTTCATAGTCATATCACGAACAAAGCAGATGTTTACGTCTGCTTTGTTTTTAATCAAAAAAATCAGAAGTTATGGAAAAGACATGGAGATGGTTCGGAAAGAACGACAAAATAAAGCTGGATATGCTGCGCCAGATTGGCGTTGAAGGTATCGTCTCAGCCTTACACGATATCCCAAACGGAGAAATCTGGCCGCTGGATGCAATTGAAGATTACAAAAACCACATCGCAAGCTACGGTCTTCGCTGGTCGGTTGTAGAAAGCCTGCCGGTAAGCGAATCCATTAAATATGGTGGCGAAGACAGAGATCAGCTGATCGGAAATTATATTAAAAGTCTTGAAAATCTGGGTAAAGCAGGCGTTAAAACCGTGTGCTACAACTTTATGCCTGTGCTCGACTGGGCGCGTACCGACCTCTATTACCAATGGGAAGACGGTTCTTCCTCACTTTATTTCGACAAAGCTAAATTTGCCTATTTCGAGATTCACATCCTCAAAAGAGAAGGAGCGGAAAAAGACTACGCCGAAGAGATCCTCGCGAAAGTAGAGGAGCTTAAAAACACACTTACTGAAACTGATAACAACGAACTGATCGACGCCATAATCGTAAAGACGCAGGGCTTCGTCAACGGTAATATAAAAGAGGGAGATCTGAATCCCGTAGAAAAATTCAAAAATTTACTTTCATTATATCGCGGAATCGATAAAAACCAGCTTCGGGAGAACATGAAGTATTTCCTCGAAAACATCATGCCTGTTTGCGAACAATACGATATCCAAATGTGTGTACATCCAGACGATCCGCCGTTTGCGCTTCTTGGTTTACCCAGAATTGTGACGTGCGAAGAAGATATCGACTGGTTTCTGAACGCTGTAGACAATCCGCATAACGGCCTCACGTTCTGCACCGGATCTCTGAGTGCAGGTTTACACAACGACGTTCCGGCTTTAGCTAAAAAATATGCGTCGCGAACAAAGTTTGTGCATCTGCGCAGCACCAATGTTTTTGGCAACGGCGATTTTATCGAAGCAGACCATCTTTCAGGCCGCGGAAAAATCGTAGAGGTTGTCCGCGTTTTTGAAAAAGAAAATCCAAGCTTGCCGATGCGTGTGGATCATGGCCGGCTTTTAACCGATGATATCGATAAAGGTTACAATCCGGGTTATTCCTTTTTAGGCAGAATGCTCGCGTTAGGGCAGATCGACGGCGTTATGGCCGCGGTAAAATCAGAGTTTAACGATTAATGATTGCGAACCACTCAAAATAAAAATTTAGAATGAAAGATCTATTCAGCATAGAAGGAAAAGTAGCGGTAATCACAGGTGCTACAGGTGTTTTGGGCAGCAGCCTTGCTAAAAGTTTTCTGCAGGCCGGTGCCATCGTGGTCGCTTTAGGCAGGAGTCAACATAAATTAGATGCAAAAGCGGCCGAACTTTCTGCAAACGGCGGTGAAGTTTTCGCCGTTGAAGCGAATGTAATGGACGTACCAAGTTTGGAGCAAGCTTCAAATAAAATTTTAGAAAAATATGGTAAGATTGATATTCTTCTCAATATAGCGGGCGGCAATATTCCGGCAGCAACGCTTAGCGCCGAGCAGTCTTTTTTCGATCTCGAAATGAGCGCGTGGGATGAAGTTACCGATCTCAATATCAACGGAACCGTCTATCCATCGTATGTTTTCGGTAAAGTAATGGCTGATCAGGGTTCGGGAAGTATTGTGAATATTTCATCGATGGCCGCCTATTCTGCGATTACGAGAGTGGCGGGATATTCGGCAGCAAAATCGGCAATTACCAATTTCACCCAATGGCTCGCAACGGACATTGCCCTGAAATTCGGCGACAAAATACGCGTGAATGCCATTGCGCCGGGCTTTTTTATTGGCGACCAAAACCGTAAGATACTAATTAACGAAGATGGTTCGCTTACCGAGCGCAGCCAAAAAGTAATCGCAAAAACGCCAATGGGCCGTTTTGGTGATGCTGAAGAACTGAATGGCGCTGTTCAGTTTCTGTGTTCGGAAGCTGCAAGTTTTATCACCGGAGCTCTGCTGCCTGTAGACGGCGGTTTCAGTGCCTATAGCGGCGTATAGTATGTAATTATATTTTTCATGGGAGCAGGATCCTGATCTAAGGAACCGGTTAGGATTCTTGCTTTTTTCCTGATGTTCATGTTCAGTACGCGAGTTTAATTCCGCTACTCATTTTTAAATAAGAATTAAATGAATACCTCAATCCACAAACGGAAAAATATTTTTGGTGAGGCTTCTTATTAAGATTTTTCGCCGACTTAAATATCATTATCCGGACTATATTATTCCACTGCTTAAAAGCAGATCTAATAAAAAAATCTTTGAAAATATGGCTTCATTCCACAAAAACAGAACCGCACTTGTTGCAGCAATTGCCTTGCTATCGGCAAACAGCATCTCAGCGCAGATATTTTCCAATTTCGAATATCGTGGAAACGATAAAATTTATACCCAAAACCCGTTAAAGGATAATGAATTTTATTCACCCATTCTTCAGGGTTGCTATCCCGATCCCAGCATTACAAGAAAAGGCGACGATTATTACCTCGTGAATTCATCATTTTCAATGTTTCCGGGCGTGCCGATTTTCCATTCTAAAGATTTAGTGAACTGGAAACAGCTTGGCCATGTGCTCGACAGACCTTCTCAGCTAAAAGTCGAAAAAGCCGGTTTTTCCGAAGGTATCTATGCGCCTGCTATAAAATACAATAAATACAACGACACGTTTTATATGATCACGACGCAGATTGCGAGCGACATCGGCAATATGGTGGTGAAAACCAAAGACCCTGCGAACGGCTGGGGCGAAGTCCAGAAACTGAATTTCGACGGAATTGATCCTTCGCTGTTTTTTGATGAAGACGGCAAGGCGTATGTGGTTCATAACGATGCACCACCAGCCGGAACAGAACGCTACAGCGGACATCGCGTAATTAAAGTTTGGGATTACGACCTCGAAAAAGACCAGGTAATTGCCGGAACCGATAAAATTATTGTGAATGGTGGCGTAGATCTGTCGCAAAACCCAATCTGGATTGAGGCGCCGCATATTTATAAAAAAGACGGCAAATATTTCCTGATTTGTGCAGAAGGTGGCACGGGCGGCAACCACAGCGAAGTGGTTTTTATCAGCGACAGTCCGCGCGGCCCATATCTTCCGGCGCCAAGCAACCCGATTCTCACGCAGCGGTATTTCCCGAAAGAACGTAAGGAAAAAGTAGACTGGGCCGGCCACGCCGATTTGGTGGAAGGTCCGGATGGTAAATATTATGGAGTATTTCTGGGCATCCGACCGAACGATAAACACCGCGTAAATACAGGCCGCGAAACCTTTATACTTCCAGTAGACTGGAGCGGAACTTTCCCGGTTTTCGAGAACGGCCTCGTCCCGATGAAACCCAAAATGGCGATGCCGACCGGCATAAAGAATCAAACCGGAACCAACGGATTCTTACCCAACGGAAACTTCACTTTCAAGGACCCGTTAACAGCCAAAAACCTCGATTTTAAATGGATCGCAATGCGCGGACCGAGGGAAAATTTCATCAGTTCTGCGAAGAACGGCGTTAAGATCATTCCGTTTCCGGTAAACATTAAAGCCAAATCACCTGTTTCGGCATTGTTTCACCGCCAGCAGCACGCGGCATTTGAAGCGGAGGTAAGCGTTGATTTTAAGCCTAAATCGGAAAATGAACTGTCAGGAATTACATGCTATCAAAGTGAGAACTTCAACTACGTTTTCGGAATTACCAAAAAAGACAAAGACTTCTACATTGTCCTCGAACGCACCGAAAAAGGAGCTTCTACCATACTCGCGAGCGAGAAAATTACGCTTTCGAAACCCGTAAAACTGCAGGTCACCGCTGATGGCGACGACTACCGTTTCAGCTATGCCACGGACGGTAAAAACTTCGTCAATCTAGGCGGTACGGTTTCGGGCGACATCCTTTCGACCGATGTTGCGGGCGGTTTCACGGGTGCACTTATCGGGCTTTATTCAACAGTTGCGAATGATATTAAACTATAATGATGAGGTGTAATTTAAAGAAAATAATTATTGCGGCGGTTCTGGTTTTTTCATTTGAATTAAATGCTGCAGAACCGTTTATTGTCACTACAAAAAGCGAATCGACAGTTGTTTTGAAAGATGCGTCGGTGAAGCTCGCGATATATTACGACAGCAATATTGATAAAGGCGTTTTGCGGGCGGTCAATAATTTACGGTCGGATCTGCACAAAGTAACCAGAGATCTACCCGCTTTTGTTACGGGATTTTCGGCGGAAAAAAACTCGTTGATCATCATTGGGACCATCGGCACCAATTCAGTTGTAGATAATTTAGCTAAACAGAAAAAAATCAATTCAAAAGAACTTCTCGGAAAGAGAGAAAAGTATCTGATCACCAATATCACGACGGCGGAAGGTGTTGAAGCCGTCCTGATTGCAGGCAGCGACAAACGCGGCACGATCTACGGAATTTACGAGTTCTCCCGACAGATCGGCGTGTCTCCGTGGCATTACTGGGCCGATGTTCCGGTGAAAAAAAGCGAAAAATTATACTTCAAAAAAGGCGTTTATACCGACGGCGAACCGGCTGTAGAACTTCGCGGAATTTTCCTTAATGATGAAGAACCCGCGCTCGGAGGTTGGGCAAGAGCGACGTTCGGAGGTTTCAATTCGAAGTTTTACGAAAAGGTTTTCGAACTGGTGTTGCGCCTGAAAGGCAATTATATGTGGCCTGCGATGTGGGGCAGCGCTTTCTATGACGACGATGTACTGAACGGTCCGCTGGCTGATGAAATGGGAATCGTGATGGGAACTTCTCACCACGAACCAATGGCGCTGGCACAGCAAGATTGGCGCCGGTATATCAAGAAAAACAATCTCCCGAATGTTTGGGATTTCAACAAAAATTCAAAAGTTTTAAATGAATTTTGGGCTGAAGGCATCAAGCGCAGCAACAACTGGGAAAGACTCGTAACCGTCGGGATGCGCGGCGACGGCGACGAAGCCATGGAGGATGGAACCAATATTTCACTACTCGAAAATATCGTGAAGAACCAACGTGCGATCATCGAAAAAGCAACGGGGAGAAAAGCCGCCAAAACACCGCAGGTTTGGGCGCTCTACAAGGAAGTACAGGATTATTATGATGCCGGGATGCGCGTTCCCGAAGACGTAATTCTGCTTTTTGCAGATGACAATTGGGGCAACGTGAGAAAACTTCCGGACCTGTCGAAGCCTTTGCACAAAGGCGGTTACGGCATGTATTATCATTTCGATTATGTGGGCGCGCCGCGAAACGCAAAATGGATCAACATCAGCCCGATACAGAGGATTTGGGAACAGATGAATTTAACCTACGAGCACGAGGTTAAGAAACTTTGGGTTGTAAATGTGGGTGACCTCAAACCGATGGAATTCCCGATGAGTTTTTTTATGGACATGGCCTGGAATCCGAAGAATTTCAACGCGGATAATTTAATGCAGTACACCGAAAACTGGGCGGCCGCACAGTTTGGCGATAAACATTCAAAAGAAATTGCACGCCTGATTAATTTATATTCAAAATACAACCGCCGCGTAACGCCCGAGATGCTTGATGATAAAACGTACAGCCTCGAGAATTACAATGAATTTGAGACCGTGGTGAACGAATACCGCGCGCTGGCTTTGGATGCGAACCGTCTGTACAACGATATTCCGGCAGAATATAAGGATGCTTATTTCCAATTGGTTCTTTATCCGGTGGATGCCAGCAGCAATCTGTATGAGATGTATTTTAATATTGCCATGAATAAAAAACTGGCAGCCGAAAACAACCCTGACGCCAACCGTTATGCGGATTTGGCAAAACAGAAATTTGAATATGACACCCAATTAGCTCAAAAATACAACACCGAAATCGCGGGCGGGAAATGGCCGCACATGATGGATCAGATCCATATCGGTTATAAGATTTGGCAGCAACCTGATAAAAACATAATGCCCGAAGTGAAATATGTTGAGGAAAACCTGAATCGGAAATCAAAAGTATTTATTGAGAACGATGGCTATGTTTCAATAGAAGCTGAAAATTTTGCGCGCGCAGCGGGTTCATCTAAAATTCAGTGGAAAGTAATTCCTGATTTCGGCAAAACGAAGTCCGGACTTACGACGCTTCCGCAGAACGCATATCCGACTTCAAAAGACAATATCGCAGTCGAATATGATATCGATTTCACATCGACCGGGACATTTGATGTTGAATTACTGCTCGCGCCAACGCTTAATTTCAATCATAACAAAGGCTTGCGCTATGAGATTTCATTAAACGGTAAAAATCCGCAAACCATTAATTTCAACGGGCATTACAAAGGCGAACTCGCACAATGGCAAGCCGAACACATCATCCGTTCGGTTTCGAAAATTACGGTGGATCAGCCCGGCACGCATATATTAAAAATCAAGGTTTTAGAACCCGGAATAGTGTTCGAGAAAATACTCATCAACACGGGTGGCCTCAAACCTTCGTACCTCGGGGCGCCCGAAAGCAATTACCGCTGATTAAAATTCTAAACATGGAAAAAATAAAAGTTTCTGATTATGGAATTACGCCGGCCGGTGAGCGTGTAGAAAAATTCACACTTGAAAACTCGCATGGCATGTCGGTCGAAATAATCACTTTTGGCGCAATTATCACGTCACTTACTGTGCCCCACAAAGCCGGCAATTTGCAGAATGTGGTGCTCGGATATGCAGATCCGGCCGATTATTTCAATGGAAATCCATATTATTTAGGCGCGATTATCGGTCGTTTCGGTAACCGAATCGCCAATGCTGAATTTGAACTTGAAGGAAAAAAGTACACGCTTGAAGCCAATGATGGAGTAAATGCTCTTCATGGTGGTAAAAACGGTTTTCACACCAAGGTCTGGAAGGCCGAAACCGTAGGAGAATGTGCCTTAAAATTCACCTATATCAGCGATGACGGTGAAGAAGGTTTTCCCGGGGAACTGGCGGTGAGCGTAGTTTATACATTGACCGATGACAACGCGCTCGAGGTTTCTTATCAGGCGATCACCGATAAAACAACCGTCGTAAATCTTACGCAGCATACTTATTTTAATTTGTCAGGTGATCTCTCGGAGTCTGTTTCAGACCATAAAATCAAGATTGAATCCGGTTATTTTTTACCGACTGATGACGCGATGATTCCCACCGGTGAACTGCGCAAAGTAGAAAATACACCTTTCGATTTTCGTGAACTAAAAACCATCGGATTGGAAATCGATTCGGAAGATTCTGAGATTATGAAAGGCAGCGGCTACGACCATACCTGGGTGTTAAACGGCGAAGAGTCTAAATCTGCGGCAACAGCCGTTCACGAAAGATCCGGACGAATCCTCGAGGTGCTCACCACCGAACCCGGCGTGCAGTTTTACACCGGGAACCATCTCGATGGCAAGCTCAAAAACCAATCGGGCAAAAGTATTGAAAAGCGCACAGGTTTCTGTTTGGAAACCCAGCATTTCCCGGATTCACCCAATCAAAAGGACTTTCCGTCAGTGATTTTAAAGCCCGGAGAAGTATACGAATCGAAAACGGTTTTTAAATTTTCGGTGGCCAGGTAAGCGCACGGACTTGTTTCGGGGGAAAAATAAACCGTGATTCATTGCCGATATAGCACCCCAATTGCGAATTTATTGATTGTGTATTGTTAAAAATTTGTTAAAGTTTAATTTAAATGCAGTTCATATTCCTGCGGTGGCAGTAAAGCGACTTACTGTGGAATCTACGATAAGTAACTGGAGCGGTTTCAAGTGATGTTTTGCAAGACCGTTGGTACTCATTCAATTAAAAAAAGCAGCGCAATAATTTTCTAAAAAGTAATCTTGTAAAATATGATAAGTATTGCGTTGAAGTCTTATTAAAAGGGAAAAAGTTAAGTTATAAAATACTGCAACCGGTGTGTTTGGCTTGGCTGGCTTACGTAAAAAATCTATTTTTAAATGGTTTGAAAAAGGCTTTACAGTCTTCATTAAAGCTCTGCAATTATTAAAATTTTAAGATCATGAAAACCCGGAATATTTCGAAACTGATATGTCTAAGCGCTTTCATTTTATTGTCGGTAGCGCTGGAGGCCAAAGTGAAGCTTCCGGCACTGGTTTCCGACGGCATGGTGCTGCAGCGCGACCAACCTGTTAAAATCTGGGGCACAGCCGATGCGGGCGAAAAAGTTCAGGTGAAATTTCAAAATAAAAAATACTTTGTAAAAGCCGATGCAAAAGGGAACTGGAGCGTTTCGCTGCCTGCCCAGAAAGCGGGTGGACCTTATCTCATGACGGTGAATGAAATCACGCTAAACGATATTTTATTTGGTGATGTGTGGTTGGTGTCGGGCCAGTCGAATATGGAGCTTCCGATGTATCGGGTGAAACCTTTGTATGAAGACGAACTATCGTCCGCCAACAACCCGAATATCCGGTTTTTTGCTGTTCCTCAGAAGTATAATTTCAAAAATGCCCAGCAGAATCTGGACGGCGGCAAATGGGAAGCCATGAATGCAAAAACCATTTCTAATTTTTCGGCTGTGGCGTATTTCTTTGCTAAAAACATCCATGAAAAGTATAAAATTCCTGTCGGAATCGTCAATGCAAGTTTGGGTGGTTCTCCCATTCAGGCCTGGATGGATCCCGTGACTTTAAAAAAATATCCCGAGTATCTCGCTGAAGCCGAAAGGTGGAAAAATGATGATCTAATCAAACAAACTGAAACTTCAGAGCGCGCATTAAGCGACGCGTGGTATGCAGAACTCAACCAAAATGATCCGGGGCTGAAGCATGACTGGAAAAATCTAACCGAATATTCCGACTGGAAAACCATGCAGATTCCTGGTTCGTGGGAAGATTTTGAAGGTTCATTCGACGGGACGGTTTGGTTTAAAAAAGAAATTACTATTTCAGCTGAAAATGCCGGAAAGCCAGCATTTCTGAATTTGGGCAGGATTAAAGACGCTGACGAAACCTATATCAACGGCGTGAAAGTAGGAAATGTAACCTACGAATATCCGCCGCGCTGGTACGAAGTTGCTGCCGGAGTTCTGAAAGAAGGTATAAACGTGATTACCGTGCGCATCATCAACGGCAGCGGAAAAGGCGAATTCATCACGGACAAACCCTATGAACTTGAAATTGGCGGACAAAAAACTGATCTAAAAGGCGAATGGAAATATAAAGTGGGCACCAAAATGAACCGCAGCGCGCCGGGACAGACTTTTATCCGCTGGAAACCTACGGGTTTATACAACGCGATGATTCATCCATTAATCAACTACAACATCAAAGGGGCTCTTTGGTACCAGGGCGAAAGTAACATTGGAAAACCAATGGAATACGGCGATTTGCTTACGACGATGATCACCGATTGGCGCCTCAAATTCAGACAGCCTGAACTGCCGGTTGTTGTGGTGCAACTCGCAAATTTCATGGAACCAAAAGCGCAGCCACAGGAAAGCAATTGGGCAAAGTTAAGGTTCGAACAGTTTAAAGTCACCCAAACCCTTCCAAAGACCGGTTTAGCTGTGGCCATCGATTTGGGTGAATGGAATGACATCCATCCGCTCAACAAAAAAGACGTGGGCGACCGGCTCGCGCTTCAGGCCCACAAGATCGCTTATAATGATAACGTAATTGCTGACGGCCCGGTTTATCAATCGGTGAAGTTTGAAGGAAATATAGCCGTGATTTCATTTAAACCCGGAACAGACAACTTCGCACCGGTAGATGAACTTAAAGGCTTTGCGGTCAAAGGTTCAGACGGCAAATGGGTTTGGGCCGATGCAAAGATTGACGGTAATAAAATTGTGGTTTCGAACAGCAAGATTGCAAAACCCGTCGCGGTGAGATATGCCTGGGCCGATAATCCGCTTGATGCCAATTTAAGAAACACAGCCGGACTTCCCGCATCGCCCTTCACCACAGAATAAATTCAGAAAAAAAACTTTTAAAAATGAGTAATAACACACAGAAAATCACGGTTGTCGAAAAAGTAGGCTACAGCCTCGGCGATCTTGCCGCCAACCTGGTTTTTCAGACTTTAGTCACCTATCTGGCGTATTTCTACACCGATATTTATGGCCTGAAAGCGGAAGACGCCTCTTTAATTACGTTAGGTGTGGGTCTTGTTGCCGGTTTTGGTTTCAATCCGGTGATTGGCGCATTGGCCGACCGAACCACGACGCGTATGGGGAAATTCCGGCCGTGGATTCTGTGGACTGCCGTACCGCTGGGTGTTGCCGCCTTATTGGCTTTTAGCACACCCGATTTCGATTATAAAGGAAAAGTAATTTATGCCGCCGCAACTTACACGCTTCTTCTGCTTCTGTACGCCGGCAATAACCTGCCGTATTCTGCGCTGAGTGGCGTAATTACAGGCGATATGGGCGAACGGAACAGTATTTCTTCCTACCGTTTTGTCGCCGTGATGTTTGCGCAGTTTTTTGTGCAGGTATTTATGCTGCCAATTATCCTTTCGGCCGGCGATGGCGATAAGGCCGTGGGCATTGAGATCGTGATGACTTGGCTCGCGATTATCGGAACGATAATGCTGCTGATTACATTTTTCACCACCAAAGAACGCGTGATTCCGAAAGCCGGCCAGGTTTCAAACCTTAAAAGTGACCTTAAAGATTTATTCAACAACCGACCGTGGATTATCATGCTTTCGGTAACGACGCTTATTTTCATCACGCTCGCGATGAAGGGCGGTTCATATGTTTATTATTTCAACAATTACGTGGACGAAGAATCGCTGAAAAACTTTATTTCTCCCATAACAGGCTTCTTCAGTTCAATCGGGCTTAATTTCTTCGGAGAAGATACAAGGTCGGCAGGCTTCGGACTTTTCAATGCGGGCGGAATTATTATGATGATTATCGGAATTACTTTTTCAAAAATATTTGCCGATAAATATGGAAAGCGCGATGTATTCATGGCCTCACTGTTTATCTCAACGCTGTTCGTTCTGCTGTTCATATTTTATCCGCCAAAATCTGTTGGCTTGATGTTTACATCGCAGATCATGCACGGATTTTTCTACGGCATCAGCACCCCTTTGTTGTGGGCAATGATCGCTGATGTGGCCGATTATTCTGAATGGAAAAACAACCGCCGCGCAACCGCTATTATATTCTCGGCGATGATGGTAGGGCTTAAAGTGGGTTTAAGTATCGGCAGCTCGTTTGTCGCCTGGACGATCAGCCAGTACGGGTATATTTCGTCCGATGGCGCGACCTCAATAATTCAGCCCGAAACCGTCGCCACCGGCGCCAGAATGTTGGTGAGCATCTTTGCTGCGATACCTTTCTTTATCGCCTGTGGATTACTGTTCTTCTATCAAATCAATAAAAAAATGGAAAGTCAGATTGAAAGCGACCTGGCCGAACGCAGAAAATAATCATTATGAATAAAAGTATTTTAATCGCCTTATTCGCACTGGTTTCGTGTGGAGTTACGCAGAAATCCGTAAGTACTGAGGCATCCCTGAAAGACGCATTCGAAGATCGGTTCTACATCGGAACGGCTTTGAATTTAAATCATATTCATGGCGCGGATACCAAAGGGATTGACATTGTTGAAAAACATTTTTCGTCCATAGTTGCCGAAAACTGTATGAAAAGTATGTTCCTGCAACCTCAGGAAGGGCAGTTCTTTTTTGATGACGCAGATAAGTTTGTTGCGTTTGGTGAAAAGAATAATCAGTTTATAATTGGTCATACTTTAATTTGGCATTCTCAGGCACCCGACTGGTTTTTTACCGATAAAGACGGCAATAATGTAAGTGCTGAAGTGATGAAGCAACGCCTGAAAAGCCACATCAACACGGTTGTTTCACGATACAAAGGTCGCATTCAGGGTTGGGATGTAGTGAACGAAGCGATTTTAGAAGACGGTTCTTACCGGAAAAGCAAGTTTTATGAGATCTTGGGTGAAGAGTTTATTCCGCTCGCGTTCCAGTATGCGCGGGAAGCCGATCCTGAGGCCGAATTATACTACAACGACTACAACGAATGGTATCCGAAGAAAATTGAAACTGTAACGAAACTCATTAATGATCTGCGTTCGAGTGGTATCCGCATCGATGGGATCGGTTTGCAGGGCCATGTCGGTCTGGACACACCGAGTATTGAAGAATACGAAAAAACCATCGTGGCGTACAAAAATGCCGGCATTAAAGTGAGTGTCACTGAACTTGAGATTTCGGCATTGCCTTCACCGTGGGGAACTTCGGCGAACGTTGCTGATACGGTAGGATACGAAGCGAAGATGAACCCTTACACAACCGGGCTTCCGGCTGAGGTACAGAGCCGGTGGGAGCAGCGATATATTGATTTCTTCAGCCTGTTTAAAAAGTATCAGGAAACCGTGCAGCGAGTAACTTTCTGGGGTGTGGCAGATGGCGATTCATGGAAGAATGATTTCCCGATTGTTGGCCGTACAGATTACCCGTTATTGTTCGACAGAAATTATCAGGCAAAACCGGTCGTTAAAAAACTTGTTGAACTCAACAAAGAGAAATAAACAGAACAACAGTAAAAATATTAAGATAATGAAGAAAGCGAAATACCTGTTTCCGGGCGATTATATGGCAGATCCTTCCGTGCATGTTTTTGAAGGCAAAATTTATATCTATCCGTCGCACGACTGGGAAAGTGGCGTGGAAGAAAACGATAACGGCGACCATTTTAATATGAAAGATTACCACGTCTTCTCGATGGATGATGTGGAAACCGGTGAAGTTACCGACAATGGCGTTGTGCTTTCGGTGGAAGATGTCCCGTGGGCAGGCCGCCAGCTTTGGGACTGCGATGTAGCCTTTAAAAACGGAAAATATTACATGTATTTCCCGATGAAAGATAAGAACGATATCTTCCGCATCGGCGTCGCAGTAAGCGATAGACCGTACGGACCTTTCGTTCCCGAAAAACATCCGATGATGGGCAGCTACAGCATCGACCCGTGTGTATTTGAGGATGAGGGTAAGCATTATATGTATTTTGGCGGAATCTGGGGCGGACAATTGCAGCGCTACAGAAATAACAAAGCGCTGGAATGTGCGATTCTTCCCGAAGAAAATGAAGCCGCAATCTGTCCTAAAATTGCTGTTCTTCAGGATGATATGCTCGAATTCGGCGAAGAACCGCGCGATGTGAAAATAGTAGATCAGGACGGAAATGAACTTTTGCATAGCAATCCGCACCGCTTTTTCGAAGCTTCGTGGATGCATAAACACAACGGCAAATATTATTTCTCTTATTCTACGGGCGACACTCATTTTCTGTGTTACGCGATTGGCGATAATCCATACGGGCCGTTTACTTACCAAGGCGTAATCCTGACGCCTGTTGTAGGCTGGACAACCCACCACAGCATTGTTGAATATAAAGGCAAAACCTGGCTGTTCTACCATGACGCGGTGCCTAGTGGCGGAAAAACGTGGCTTAGAAGCATGAAAGTGACCGAGCTTGAATACAATGAAGACGGAACTTTTAAAACCATCGAAGGGCTAGACGATTAATCCGGCCTTTATTTTTAATTAAATTTTAATTGAATGACTCAGACAAACTCCAGATACGGTTTTTTATTCGTGCTTTTTTTGCTGCCGTTTATTGCGATGGCAGAAGACGGAAGCAAGCTGTGGCTGCGTTTCCCGAATGTGAAAAACGGTGTTTCAGCACAAAAAATAACCGCAAAAGGCAACAGCAAAACACTCGGTATTGCTAAAAAAGAACTGACTTCGTTTTGGCAGGGACGGGCAGTAGAGCTTCGAATCGATAAGTCTTTATCTAAACTTAAAGACGGTTATACCATAAAATCGAACGCGTCTAAAATCACTATTTCATCAGCGAAAGAAAGCGGTTTGCTGTATGGCGTTTACCATATTTTAAGGCTTCAGGAAACAAAAGAAAATCTCACCAATCTTAATATTTCCGAAAAGCCCTCGTACGACATCCGGATCCTGAATCACTGGGATAACCTCGACAGAACCGTGGAACGCGGCTATGCCGGCTATTCACTGTGGAAATGGGACGAACTTCCTCAGACGATATCGCCGCGCTACGAAGAATATGCACGCGCAAATGCGTCAATCGGAATCAACGCGGTGGTGCTGAACAATGTGAACGCCTCGCCCAATGTCCTTAAAACCGAATACCTTCAGAAAGTAAAGGCACTGGCAGATATTTTCAGACCATACGGCATCAAAGTTTATCTCTCTGTGAATTTTTCTTCGCCGAAAGTGATTGGCGGTGTAGAAAATTCTGATCCGCTGAATAATGATGTCCGGAATTGGTGGAAAAATAAAGCCTCAGAAATTTACAAAACCATCCCGGATTTTGGTGGCTTCCTGGTTAAAGCCAATTCCGAAGGACAGCCCGGTCCACAGGATTATGGAAGAACACATGCTGACGGTGCCAATATGATGGCCGATGTGCTGAAACCGCATGGCGGCATCGTGATGTGGCGTGCATTTGTGTACAATCCGACGCCCGAAGACCGTGCAAAACAGGCCTACACCGAATTTGTACCGCTCGACGGTAAGTTCAGCGATAACGTAATTATTCAGATCAAGAACGGCCCAGTTGATTTCCAGCCGCGTGAACCGTTCAGTCCACTGTTCGGCGCATTAAAGAAAACGCCTGAAATGGTAGAGTTCCAGATCACACAGGAATATCTGGGTTTTTCAAATCATTTGGTGTATCTCGCGCCACTTTTTAAGGAAAGTTTAGACAGTGACACGTATTCGGACGGTCCGGGTTCTACCGTTGCTAAGATTACCGACGGCACATTAAGACCTGCAAAACTGACTGCAATTTCTGCCGTAGCAAATATTGGTGAAGACACGAACTGGACCGGCCATCATTTCGCGCAGGCAAACTGGTATGCTTTCGGAAGGCTCGCGTGGAACCACCAGCTCTCATCCGAACAGATTGCCGACGAATGGCTTAAAATGACATTTACCGACAACGCCGCCTTCATCAATCCTGTAAAAGACATGATGCTGAGCTCACGCGAAACCGCCACCGATTATATGATGCCACTCGGACTTCACCATATTTTTGCGTCGGGACATCATTACGGACCCGAACCCTGGGGAGATTATCCGGGCGCAAGACCCGACTGGACGCCGGTTTATTACCACAAGGCAGATGCGAGCGGTATTGGATTTAACCGCACTTCTACCGGAAGCAATGCGGCGGCACAGTATAATTCGCCCTTAAAAGAACAATTTAATAACATCGCCGAAACGCCCGAAAACCTGATTCTGTGGTTTCATCATGTGCCATGGGATTATAAAATGAAAGACGGCAAAACGCTATGGGAAAACCTCGCTTACCGATACGATTTGGGCGTGCAGCAGGTGCGCGAATACCAGAAAACCTGGGACCGCATGCAGCCTTATGTGGATGCGGAAAGATTTAGTCATATTCAGTCGCGGCTGAAAATTCAGGCTAAAGATGCCGTTTGGTGGAAGGATGCGTGCCTGCTTTATTTCCAGACATTTTCAAAAAAGCCGATTCCTTACGATATCGAAAGACCGGTGCATGAACTCGAAGATTTAAAAAAGATTAAGCTTGATATTAAACATCATAATTAATTTCAGAATAACCAACAAAACCTGCCGCGTGGCAGGTTTTTCGTTATATAAACTTTTAGCAGGTTCAATTCTTTGGACTGAACTTCTGTCTATTTAAGATTACAGATTCTATTTATCGACTTAAAAATCGAAAAGTTCTCCTAATAATCCCTTTTTCTTCTTATAACGGTAATCGTCGTTTCTGGAATAATCGCGACGGTCGCTATAACTTTGTTGGTGCTGTTGCTGCTGGAACTGTTGCTGTGGCGCAGCCGGATTTTCGGGTGTGGCCCGTTCAATAATTTTATCGAGTTCGCCACGGTCAAGCCAAACGCCTCTACAATCCGGGCAATAATCTATTTCGATACCGCTGCGGTCTGTCATTACTAAACTTACATTACAATTTGGACATTTCATATCTTCTATTTTACTGAATTATTATTTATTTATTGGTTGCCGTTTCTTTAAATGGAATGAAACAACTATGGTTGTGGTCATCATAAAACGTCTGGCATCGAGTCCGGAAACATCATCATTTGACTCCGCCGTCTGAGCGCTTATTTTCAAATATACACAATATCTCTGATAGTTTAAAGTCAGTAAGAGTGGACTTCTCCTGTCGGATTATCAAATTAAATTAATTCTCCTTCCGTTTCAATACCCGTCCGCGCGGTTCATCACCTTCATAAAGTGCGGTTTCGCTGTGAAGGAAGTCGGCTGCGGCGGCAGAATCCTGTACTTTTGATGCGCTGCGGGCAAGCATTTCGGTTTCAAAGGTTTCGAGGATGTTAGCCCGGGTTCCGGTTGCACGCCAATCTCCAGAGGTTTTGCATTTGCTGTAGATTTCGCGCGCCAGGTGAAGCGCATCTAACAAAGCCTGGTTAGCTCCCTGACCTTTAAACGGACTCATCGGATGTGCGGCGTCACCAATGAGCGTTACGGGTCCGGCTTTCTCCAACATTTCAGGCCCGAGCAGCGTACGGTCGTAAACCGGATATCCCGAAACCAGCGCTTCCTGGGTTGCCGCTAAAATTTGCGGAACAGGACTGTGCCACTGTGTTCTTTTGATGGCTTCAGTTTTAAGAGCAGACGAACCTTTAGCACTCAGTTCTTTCGCCCCGTCTTCGGACATCGGGAAACTCAGCTGCCACATGACCGAATCTGCATCGTAAGGCATCACATAAATCCGTTCGTGACCATTGGCTGTCTGAAAAACGGTCGCGGAATCGAGTAAATCGGATTCGGTATTTTCGAGTCTGTTCAACGGACAGATCCCTAAAATCACGATACAGTTAAGGTACCGTAACGGAGAAATTTCATCATTGATGAGTAAACTTCGCACAACACTGCGGATGCCGTCGGCTCCTACCACCAGATCAGCTTTTGCGGCAATAATTTTTTCGTTAAGTTCAAATTTGAGTTCCACGCCGGCATCTTCAGATTGTGTTAATCCAACGAGTTGATGGCCCCAGTTCACCGCCTCATTTCCACCAAGTTGCCCGAGAAGAGCCGCCCGGAGCGACTGTCTTGCTATGTGAATATTGGTACGGCGCGGATTTTTTTCAGTTCCGTTTTCAAGCCATTTCCGCATTCCCCATTCACCAACCACTTTTCCGTCAGGCGTATGAACCAGATGGCGGGTAGAAACAACGCCCGCATCAAGTGAAGTAATGCCAAAACCTTCAATCGCTTTACTCGCCTGCTGTAAAGTAAGTCCGTATCCCTGTGAACGCTCGCTGAAACCTTGGTCGCGCTCGTAAAGTGTAAACGGTATCCCGCGGTGTTTTAAAGCTACAGCAAGCGCCACGCCACCAATTCCGCCCCCAATAATTGCTATATGAGGATATTTTTCAGAATCTGGAGTAGGGAAGTTTTCAGCAGATATCACGCCGGAACCGTTACAGTCAGGGCAGGGATACAGCGCTGCAACCGGCTTAACAGGAGGTGCTCCTTCCGGATTTGTTTTTTCAAATGCTTCAAGTTCTTTGAGATAGTGAAGACGGATGCTTTTTCGGATCCTGCGTTTTTTCTTTCCAAGTCCCTGGCATTCAGGACAAACCGCCCAGGCTGAATATTGCTTTTTAATGTTTTTTGTTTCGTTCATAGCGTTTTCACCAGGATGGACCTTTATGGCGGCAGGGTTGACGGATAGAATAGGTTGTGAACAGACAAAGATTTGAAAGCTTCTTGTAAAAATTCTGCCAGCGCAAAGATACCGATTAGGACGTGACGGTGAAAAAGGTTTGGGTGAGGTTAACCTTGTAAGGTTTCAAACCTTGACAAGGTTAAGCGAGGCTAAGTAAAATCTATACGGCAATCAAAACTCATAGGTGTTTTCTTTCTTATGGCAGAAAATAAAATTCTCGATATCTTCAAATTGCTCGATCACTTCATCTCTCTTTAGCGAAGTCGGAGATTTGCTTAACATGGTCGTATAAGATGAGTATGGATACTTTGTAAAATCTTCAGAGATCGGATTTTGATGAATGTAAATGATGCATTGTCTTAAATATTCTTCTGAGGTGATCAGTTTTCTTTTAAATGGCGATTCAATTAAGGAACCGTGACGATCATTTTCCTTGTTAAATGCCTGAGAATAAGAATTGAAAATCCTGCTGAACTGTTTCGAAAAAATATGCTGAGAAGAATGTAAACCTTTTATTTCAGTACTGCTCCCATTTTGCCCTTTAACCACTTCCTCTAAGACCAGGTCCGGTTTGATACGAACCAGCAGGTGAAAATGATTCGGCATCTAACAGTAAGCGTAAATGTCGCAGACGCTAAGTAGATGCTGCTTGATCCTTGAAAGAAAAAACAGGAAGTTTCTTTTGGTTTTAAAAATGATCTCGCCATTTATTCCACGATTGTAAATGTGATAAAAACGATCTGGCTCAGTTGGAGTAACTCTGATGTCCATGATACCTTTGTTTTATGGCGTGTCAATGGTGTTTCCAGCTTTCTAACATCACTTTGGGTTTAACCTTTGTCAAGGTTTTAAACCTTGACAAGGTTGAGAGAGTTGAATTCGTTCTGTTCCTCAAAGCACCGTCACTTCGAACGATGCAGCACCACATAACCCCACGGCTGCATTGTGAGCGTCATTTTCTGCGGAACCCGCTCCGTTTTCGCGGTGAAAAGATTGGTGTAAGTTCCGGCATCGTAAGACGTATCGAACGTGACGTGAACGTTTTCTTTGCTCAGATTGATAAAAGTTAAAACCTTATCGCCGTTTTTTTCGCGCACAAAAGAAATCACCTGATCCATTTTATCGTTCATGATTCTCACCATTTCACCACCGCGGCTTCCGTTCCATAGCGCCTGATTTTTATGTTTGAGCGCGAAAAGGGCAGTGTACAGCGCTTCGTTTGGGTGATTATTCCAATCAATTGGGTCGCGTTCAAAGAATTTCAATGAGCGGTCGAGGCCGGCTTCCTGCCCGTTATACACCAGCGGCATGCCGTCCATCATCACGGTGAATACGGTTGCAGCCTGCAGTGCTTCGCCGAAATTGCTGTATTGGTTGCCTTCCCAGGAATTCTTGTCATGATTATCGATAAAATTCATGCTGATACCTTCTTTCGGAAAGATCGAAACATGTTCGGCGATGTAGGCTTCCCCGAGCGTTTTTACGCTCTTGTTATTAAGCGCAATCTGATGAAGAATATTCCACAATGTCCAGTTGTACGTCGCATCGAAAGCTTTTCGGTGCAGTTCTTTGTCCTCGGCTTCGGCCAGCATAAATACAGGTTTAATGGCGTCGAGTTCACTTCTCGCATGCTCCCAGAAATCAATCGGCACAAAACTCGCGACATCGCAGCGGTAGCCGTCGATATCATATTCTCTGACCCAGAATTTCAGCGCTTCGGTCATGTATTTTCGGAGTTCAGGTTTTGAGTAATCAAAATCGATAATATCGTCATAATCACGCCATGGCGTCGACTGAAATTTGCCGTCGCGGGATTTGGTGTACCAGTCCGTATGATCGGTCGCGAGTTGATTATCCCAGCTGCTGTGGTTGGCCACCCAATCGAGGATTACATACATTCCCTGCGCGTGAATGGCTTTTACCAGACTCCGGAAATCTGCCTCTGTGCCGAACTCCGGATTGATGCCCAGATAATCTTTCACCGAATAATAACTGCCCAGGCTTCCCTTGCGGTTCACCACGCCAATCGGCTGCACCGGCATCAGCCAGATGATGTCGATACCCATTTTCTTCAGACGTGGAAGCTCTTTTTCGACTGCTTTAAATGTTCCTTCCGCCGAAAACTGCCGCACATTGAGTTCATAAAGGGTCGCGTTCTTTACCCAATCGGGGTTTTTGATTTCGACATATGTTTTGGGCTGATACGGATTTTGGGTTTGCTGTGAGTTCATGGTAAAATGAAAAAGGAGAAAAAAGGCGATGATCGCACGTGTCATTTTAGTTGATTTTATTTAAAGATTAAAATTAGCATTTAAATCATAAACCTTATTCACCTTGACGGCGTTAAATTAGGTGCAATCTTTGCTAAAGAGTGTGAGCTGAACAATCTAAAATCTAAATTTAAAACCTCCATGATTCCTAAGAAAATACATTATTGCTGGTTTGGCGGGCAGCCAAAACACGAACTTGCCGAGCATTGCATCGCGTCCTGGAAACGTATTCATCCCGATTTTGAGATTATTGAATGGAACGAAAGCAATTCTCCGGTTGACGATAACAGTTACGTGAAAGAAGCTTTTGCGCAGGGAAAATGGGCTTTTACGTCTGATTATGTGCGCTCCAAAGTGATGTACGAACACGGCGGCATCTATATGGACACCGATATGGAACTTAAACTTCCGCTCGATGAATTCCTTAACGAGAAGGCTGTCTGTGGTTTTGAGGTGAAAGGTGTGCCGTATTCCGCTTTCTGGATGGCCGAGCCGAAACATCAGCTCTCAAAAGATTTTATGGACTGGTACAACCGCCAGGAAGGTTTTTTTGAGCGCATCAATACCGACGTTTTCTCCGAAATGCTCGAAAAGGAATATGGCGCCAACCGTTATAGCGACACCATTCAGGAACTTAAACACGGCGTAAAACTTTATCCGTCGGTATATTTCTCACAAGATTTGCCGAAGAATTATGTGAGCCACCATTTCAACGGTTCGTGGTTTGGCGGCGATTCTGAAAACACCCACAAAAAAATGGTGAACGTATACGGACTTCTGGAGCGTCTCGTTAATTATCCTGATGCCGCAAAATCCGTGGAAAGCATTATCAATGAGCATAAAATCATCGATGTAAATGCCGTGCTGGATTTAATTCCGAAGGAGAGGATTAGGGAGTATTTGGAGGAGTAGAAGCGCGTGGTAGTTAGGATTCGCGTTTCAAGTGGATTTTCAGTGTTTTGGTTCAGGTAGTTTTATGCCGATTTCAACAGCTTTCGTCCGCAGTTCGTTAAATTCTTTTTTGGAAAGGGTCGAAATGTGCTTTCGAATATGATAGCATTTACCATTAGATAGGTCGATTTTCAAATTGGTATCAATCCAATGAGCGTGAGGATTTGACGGAAAGGGATCTGCATCATTTTTGTGAATAATAAATATTTTTCCTTTGCTTTTTATTTTAACCTTTGTTTCCAATTCCTCGATTGCTTCGGAATTTGGAACTCTAGCAAAACTTCATTGTTAATCTGAGTGAAATCGTAATTCTCAATAACAATGTCAATTTCTCTTTTGGACAGAGGATGATCATAAAATTCTAAAGCATCTTTAGATTCAAACTTATCTAAATAAGTTGCCATTAAAATTTTTATTAAAGCAGATTCATCGAAATCTATACTGGTGAATTTCTTCTTTACAATTTTATATTTTATGGTAATGTAGTCAAGAAATTCAAATAATTCTAGTTTTTGCTCGATCATTGATGGGTTATTTTATGGTAAAGGATGAATGTATTTTTGTTGTGACCATCAGTAACACAAGTCACGCTAAAAAAAAATTTTGGAAAATCTTATGCTTAAAAATTCCCAACACTAAGTAAATCCTTGTCTTACGATGTTTTCTTTGGTCCGGTCAAAACATACTTCTTTTCTAGATGCCATTTATTTCACTTCTCCTCCTCCCTCACAAACTCCAACAAATCCCCCGGCTGGCAGTCCAGTGCCTTACAGATGGCTTCCAAAGTACTGAAACGCACGGCTTTGGCCTTGCCGGTTTTAAGGATCGAAAGGTTGGAGAGGGTAAGGTCAACTTTTTCGGAAAGTTCATTCAGAGACATTTTCCGTTTGGCCATCATGACGTCAAGGTTTACAATGATCGGCATATCCTAAACCGTTAAATCGTGTTCGTCCTGAAGCTCAATTCCTTTCTTGAAGATCGCCGCAATCGCATAAATTACCGCCGCCATCAGTACAAAAGCCTGGCTGTCGGCCCAGTATTCATTAAGATTTGAGGTATCAATCCCAGCGTGCTGCAGCTTCTGCGCCGACTGCCGTGCGAGATAACTTAACAGCCCGATCGAAAGCGTGTAGTAACTGATGGTGTAAATCTGTTTAGACACCAAAACGGTAAAGGGATTAGTGAGTTTAAGCGTGCTCAGCAGCGTAATCACGTGATAGAACATCACAGCTTTCAGCAGCGAAACCGCAATGGCAAAACTGTACATTCCGTAGTAGGCGCGGCGGCTGTGGGCGTACATTTCGCTAAGATCCAGCTTGTTGTAAAGGTTCTGAACCACCTCAGGCTTATACAGACTGAAAATGAAGTTCACGATGAGGCCGCCGGCTTCAATGGAGAGCCCCACAAAAATAATCCAGGCCACAACCTGCAGCACAATGAATACGGTGTTATCTGTTTTTGACATGACTAAAAGTTTTTATTGAATCAAATGTAATAAATATTTATTGATAAACAATAAAAATTAGTTGCTATTCAATTTCTTGAATAGTAGAAGGCTGCTGATCAAAGTCGGACGTCTGATAAAGTTTTAATTTCTCAGCACATCATTATTAATGTCAAACGCAAATAAAAACAGCCTTAAATACTGGATTTAAGGCTGCTTGTAAATGTTCTTTCTGACGTATTTATTTGCTAAAATACTTCCCAATTCCCGCAGAATCAAATGTGTAGGCGTTCTGGTTTTCGGTACGGTCCAGTTTTTTACCGATGGTTAACGCCCATAATATCAGTTCTTTGCAGAATTTTTTATCCTCAGCACTCATATGTTCCACATTTTCTTCGACAATTGACGAAAGAGGCGTAATGCTCTCGAGTTTGGAATAAAATTCTTCATCGGAATCGTCGTAATTGAGTTCTACAGCGTTTTGGTCAAACCATTTGATGAGGTCGGTGTACGGCGTTTTAATGCCTTCTTTCTCGAGTTTCGGGATGCGCGGGAAAAGCTGTTCGAACTGAACCATAACCGCCTGGTCGATCAGCAGCTTCGCCACATGGTCGGCGCCTTCCTGCTCGCCTTCGTAAACAAGTTCGATCTTGCCGGTTATCGACGGGATGATCGACATGAAATCGACCAGCCTTACAGTGGTTTGCTCCACTCCAGATTCAATCAGCCTCAGTTTTGCAGCCGCCATCAGGTTTTCCATTGCTGAAATGGTAAGTCGTGCGCTCACGCCGCTTTTGGCATCAACATATTCGCTTTCACGCGCCGCGAACGCGACTTCTTCCAAAAGGTCTTTCGCCAAACCCGGAACGGTGATGTGCGCTTTGTCATCCTCGGAAACAAGCGCTTCCTGCTCCGTGATCTGCCGGGCTAACGCAACGGTTTTCGGGTAATGAGTAAAAATCTGCGAACCGATACGGTCTTTCAGAGGCGTCACAATGCTGCCGCGGTTCGTATAATCTTCGGGGTTTGCCGTGAACAGGAACTGAATATCCAAAGGCATTCTGAGTTGAAATCCGCGGATCTGCACATCGCCTTCCTGCAAAATATTGAATAGTGAAACCTGAATTCTTGCCTGCAGATCGGGAAGTTCATTCAAAACAAAAATGCAGCGGTTGGCACGCGGAATCATTCCGTAATGCAGCACGCGCTCATCGGAATACGGCAGTTTCAAAGTCGCAGCTTTAATCGGATCGATATCGCCGATCAGGTCAGCTACATTCACATCGGGCGTTGCGAGTTTCTCGAAGAAACGGTCGGACCGGTGCACCCACGAGATTGGCGTATCATCGCCGTGTTCGGCAACAAGGTCACGCGCAAATTTCGATATCGGCTGGAACGGACTGTCGTTGATTTCAGAGCCTTTTACTATCGGCATATATTCATCGAGCAGGCTGACCATGCTTCTGGCGATGCGGGTTTTTGCCTGTCCGCGCAAACCTAAAAGGTTGATGTGATGTCCGGCCAAAATTGCTTTTTTAAGTTGGGGAACTACAGTATCCTCGTAACCCCAAAGCCCTTCAAATACAGGTTCTTTGGCTTTTATCTTGGTAATGAGCTTGGTCTGAATTTCTTTATTAATGGTTTTGTGCGTATATCCTGAATTCTTTAATTCTTTAATTGTCGTATCGTTTTTCATATATTTATTGTTGGGTGATGGATGTTTGATGATGGGCATTGGGTGGTAGATGTCTGATGTCTGAAATCCAAAATCTGCAATCTGGATTCCTGGCTCTTGGCTCTTGATTCTTGAATCTCGCCTCTAAATTCTCCGAATCCTGTTCCGTTCATAATCTTCAAAAATCATTTCGCCGAGGTTTGAAAGTCCGGTGAGGAAGGCTTTTCCTCTGTTCTGCGCGGTGAAGGCTTCCACAAATTTCCTGAGGTAAGGATCCTGCGCAATCATAAATGTCGTGATCGGAATCTTGAGTCTTCGGGCCTGCGCGGCTTTTGTGAGGCATTCCGAAACAATCATCTCATCGAGACCGAAACTATTGGTGTAAAGTTCACCCGTTGGCAGTTTAATGCAGCTGGGTTTGCCGTCGGTAATCATAAAAATCTGTTTATTGGTGTTCCGTTTCCGGCGAAGGATATCCATCGCCAGTTCGAGACCCGCAACCGTGTTCGTGTGGAAAGGCCCGACGTTAAGATAGGGCAGATCCTTGATTTTAATCGGCCAGGCTTCGTTGCCAAACACAATGATGTCAATAGAATCTTTCGGGTATTTTCTTTTGATGAGTTCCACAAGCGCCATCGCCACTTTTTTGGCCGGCGTTATGCGGTCTTCACCGTAGAGGATCATCGAGTGGCTGATGTCGATCATCAGCACCGTGCTCATCTGGGCTTTGTGGCGGGTTTCCTCCACTATCAGGTCGTCTTCCGTCATTCTGAGATCCGAAATACCGTTGTTGATCTGCGCGTTTTTAAGGCTTTCGGTCATATTTACGGCGGAAAGGTCGTCGCCGAACTGGAACGCGCGGTGTTCGCCATCACGCTCGTCGCCAACACCTACTTTCGCGGTGCGGTGGTTTCCGATGCCGGTTTTTTCAAGCTTACCGAAAATTTGGTCCAACGCAAATTCGCGCAGTGCTTTTTCAAGTTTTGGCGTCAGGATGTTTTTGCCTTTTCCGGTGCCGGTGTTGCCGTCATCGGGATCTTTTTCTTCTTTGATGTAGCCGCGCTTTTTCAGGTCTTCTTCAAAATCTGCAAGCGTATATTCATCGGTAAAAATGTCGTATTCTTTGTCGAGCATTTCAAGCCATTCAAAAGCTTCCTCAATGTCGCCCGACGTATGCGTTAGCAGGTCTTTGAACACCTCAAAAACCCTGTCGAAATGTGAAATTTCTTCGGGTGTATGTTTGGTGAAGGTAAAACCCTGCCTGAAGGTGAATTGTCTGTCCGTCATGATACCATTTATAAAGGCAAGTTATGGAAATATTGTTCCATAGCGATGGACAGGAAATAGATAATGGGTATGATTGTGATGTTAAATTTGTACACCACACAGGATAAGAACCCAATTTATTTCGGAATTCTGTTCTTTAATTATGCAGAAAATAATTAATGCCTTAAGTGAGAATGTTTTTTATTATTACTTCAATTTCTTTCGCTTTATTAACCGTCATAAAATGTCCACCGTCTTTAATCACGAAATTTGTCTTTACGTTTTTTAAGGGGAGGATCCGGTCACGGTCTCCATGAATGTGAACCCAGTCTTTGGGTTCGCTCTCATTTTGCCAATGGAGTATTTCATCAATGGCCCAACTTATAAATCTGGGATCAGTGTCTTTCAGGATGTTTTTGAGAAGCATTTTGTCCGACTTTGATTCGGTTCCAAAGAACCAGTCCGTCATAAAACTGTGACTTTTAAGAACGGCGACAGGTACTAATTTGTTGAGTTGTAATTTTCCGATGAACTTGTAAATTGCAGGAAGTTCGGCGCAGGTTTTTGCTGACGCAATTAAAATGACTTTTTTCGTCTCAATAATCTTTGCTATTTCAACGGCAATGAATCCGCCAAAAGATAAACCCATTAAAATAGGTTGATCTGCCGTAATCTTCTGCGATATTCTCTTGGCGTAGTCTTTTATAGGCTCGTGACGGAGAGGAACAATCCAGTCAATGAATTCAATATCCAGGTTTCCGAAATCAATGTTTTCAAAAACCCTTTGATCAACACCCAAGCCACTGAAAATGTATATTTTACTCACCTGTTTTTTTATCTTCCGACAATCTCCAGCGCGTTTCCCGCCATTCCCGCTGTTCTTCTTTCGAAAGAAATGTCCACGCGATAATGCGGCTCGATTTATTTCCGGTTCCCATCGGAATGGTTTTGAGGTGCATCGTTTTCACTTCCTCAAGCATTTTATAGATCTTTTTCATATTGGATTCCTTTGAAACCAAGGTCGAAAACCAATAACAGTTCTGCGCGAAATCCTTGCTTTCGAGGATCATGTTGCGGATAAAGCCAATTTCTCCACCATCATAAATCAACTCATTGCTGATGCCGGCGAAGTTGAGTTCAGCGGTTTCGGTTTTTTTGCCGGAAAGGTTTTTAATTTTTCTCAAACTCCCTTTATGAGCATCTTCTGCCGATGAATGAAAAGGCGGGTTACAAACCGTTAAATCGATTTTATCGTCGGGAGAAATGATGTTCTTAAAGAATGCTTCGGGATTTTTCTGCAGCCTTATTTCGATTTTACCACTTAGTGCTTCGTTGGCTTCAACGATTTTCTGCGCTGAATCAACAGATTGCTCATCAATATCAGAACCGATGAAATTCCAGCCATATTCGGTAGCTCCGATAATCGGGTAAATGCAGCTCGCGCCAACGCCAATATCGAGCGCCGTGATTTTTGCGCCGGTGGGAATTGTGCCGAAATTACTCTGGCCCAGAAGATCCGCCATATAATGAAGGTAATCTGCCCGCCCGGGAATGGGTGGACAAAGGTTTTCTGCCGGAAAATCCCAGTTTTTAATGCCGTAATAATGGCTGAGTAGAGCTTTATTGAGCAGTTTCACCGCTTCAGGGTTTGCGAAATCTACCGATTCTTCACCGTATTTATTTGCTTTGATGTGTTTTTCGAGTTCCGGCACTGCAATTTTCAGCGCATCGAGGTCGTAGCGCTCGCGGTTTTTATTCCGGAGGTGAAGTCTTGTTTTTTCGGTATTTTTTGCTGTGGACATGTTTTGGTTTTTTTTATGAATCAGTTAGGCATCAGCATATTTCAGAATCATTTGCTCAAACTGATCAATATCAAACGGTTTGGCGAGGTAACTTTCGGCGCCGGCAAGGGAAGCGAGTTCGCCGATGTTGCTGTTCGCGGAAAAATAAATCACCGGGATGTGTTTGAGGTCGTCATTGGCTTTGATGAGCTTTGTAGCTTCAACACCACTGATGTCGGGCAGCCAGTTGTCCATCAGAATAAGGTCCGGCATAAATTCGGCAACCTGCTCCTCAACGTCGGTTGTGGTAGGCGAGGTTTTCACTTCACAGCCGATATCGTTTAATATTTCTGTGCACAATTCAAGGATCTCAACATTGTCGTCGAAAATAAATACCTTCTTGTTTTCTTTTATCATAATTATTTAAGTCAGTTCTAAAGTTTGTTTATAAAATCCGCGATGTGTTCCGGGTCCAGCACCGCATCGGCAGCCACATGAAGCAGTGCGTTTTCAGGCATATAACGCACGGTAGCGGTTTCAGGGTCCTGTACAAGCACTCTGCCGCCGCTTATTTGCACGTCTTTGAGGCCTGCCGTGCCGTCGGTGTTCGCGCCTGAAAGCAGCAAACATACCACATTTTCTCCGTACACGGCTGCGGCGTTTTCGAACGTGACATCAATTGAAGGTCTCGAGAAATTTACCTTTTCTGAGGCGTCAAGGGAAAAAGTGCGGTCGTTTTCAATCAGTAGGTGGTAATCGGGTGGGGCAATGTACACCGTGGCTGGTTCAATTTTATCTTTTTCAGTGGCTTCGCTTACGTTCAGGACTGTTTTACTCGCAAGCAGATCCGTAAGTATTCTGTCTTTTCCGGATTTGCGGTGCAGAACGATGATGATCGGGAAAGAAAGTGTTTCTTTCAGACCGGGTAACACCTTCAAAAGAACTTCAAGGCTGCCGGCAGATCCACCAATAATGAGTGCTTCGCAATGTTCCATGGTTAGTAGATTTTTCGCCAGATTTTTGCTGCCGGCAGTCTTTCGAAATTTTTCGCGACCGGTGAGAAATCGAGCGATTCCTTGGTTCCGAGTGCGAGATAACCGAATTTCTCGAGGCTGTTGTCGAAAAGTCCGAACACTTTATTCTGCAGTGGCCGGTCGAAATAGATAATCACGTTGCGGCAAAGGATAAGCTGGAATTCGTTGAATGAATTGTCAGTCACCAGATTGTGGCCAGAAAATATAATCTTTGATTTAAGTTCGTTGTTGAGTTTACCCAATGAGTAATTCGCGGTATAATAGTCTGAAAACTGCTCGCTGCCTCCCGCGGCAATGTAATTTTCGGTGTAAAGCTGCAGTTTGCTCATCGGGATGATGGCCTGTGCGGCATTTTCGAGTACTGCGCTGTTAATATCAGTAGCGTAAATCAGTGATTTGTGCAGCAGGTTAAGTTCCTTCAGGAAAATCGCGATTGAGTACGCTTCCTCGCCCGTGCTGCAGCCCGCCACCCAAATGCGGATGAAAGGGTAGGTGCCAAGCCGTGGCAGAATTTCGGTTCTGAGGGTGCTGTAGAATGCCGGATCGCGGAACATTTCAGTAACGTTAATCGTCACCTGCTGCAGAAAACGTTTGAAGTACGAAGGTTCTGTCCGGATCTTATAGCGGTATTCGGCGAAGCTCACAAATTTGTCGAGCTCGTACAGCCTTACGATGCGCCGCTTGAGGGAAGCACGCGAATAACCCGTGAAATCGTACCCATAAATTTCGAGCACGTCCGAGAGGATGGTTTCTAAATGTTCGTCGCTGTGTTCAGAAATCACGTTAAAATATTTTATTCAGCTGCTGCAAAAGTTCGTCCACATCTACGGGTTTCGAAATATATCCGTCCGCACCGGCTTCAAGGCATTTTTCGCGGTCGCCCGTCATCGCCTGCGCCGTAATGGCAATTACCGGAATATGCCGCAGGTCGGCATCAGCTTTCATTTTAGCGATGGCTTCATAGCCGTCCATCTCGGGCATCATCATATCCATCAGAACCACACCGATATTTTTGTTGTTTTTGAGTTTCGTGAGTCCCTCCTGCGCGCTGAGTGCTGAAACACAACTGTATTTCCGGGCTTTCAGAACCGCACTTAAGGCAAAAATATTCTTGCTGTCATCGTCGATGATGAGGATTTCCTTTAATGATTTCATAAGCTGAAATTTTAATTTTTATCGTAAAGCCAAACGCGGAGTAACGAAATAAGCTGATCGATGTCCACCGGTTTCGAAATATAATCTGAGGCTCCAACCGCGATGCATTTTTCGCGGTCGCCCATCATCGCTTTAGAAGTTACGGCCAGCACGGGCAGGTTTCTGTATTTGGGTGCCGAGCGGATTTCGCGGATGCTTTCGTAGCCATCCATCTCGGGCATCATCATGTCCATCAGCACCACATCCACTGCAGGATTTTTCTCCAGAGCTACGAGTGCCTCCTTGCCGTCCATTGCCGGAATTACCTTCATGCCGTGCACTTCAAGAGCTTTGGTAAGTGAAAAGATATTGCGCACATCATCATCAGCGATCAGAACAGTTTTATCTTTTAGAATATTTCTCAGTTCGCCCGAATTGTCGAAACCTGAAATTCTTTCGTGCTTTTTCTTGTTTTTTTCTTCCACCAGATGAAGGAAAAGCCCGGCTTCATCTAAAATTCTCTGGTACGAGTACGCTGTTTTCACCACAATAGAATCTGCATATTTCTTAATTCGGTTTTCTTCGCCCTGCGACAGGTTTTTGCCTGTAAATACGATAATCGGCAGTTGCTCGAGGCCTTCACTCTGCTTGATGGTTTCAAGGGTTTCGTAGGCATTTCTGTCGGGAACTCCCATGTCGAGTATTACACAGTCGATCTCACGTTTTTTAAGCGAGTCTATACTGTCGCTTACGTTGGTGGCGATGTTCGTGGTGATGTTGTTGGTGCTCAAAAAGAAACTCAGCGCTTTTGCATGCTGCTCATTCTCTTCTACAATCAGCACTTTTTTAGGTCCGCGGTTGAGGGCATCTTCAAGTTTTTTAAAGATCACCTGCATCTGCTCGAGTGCGAAAGGTTTGTTGATGAAATCTACGGCGCCTCTCAGCAGGCTTTCCTGCTTAAGCTTCATCGACGACATGATATGAACCGGAATCGGCTTGGTTTCGGGATTGGATTTAAGTGCTTCCATCACCTGCCAGCCGTCCATAACCGGAAGCTGAATGTCCAGAAGTATCGCTAACGGCTTATATTGCTGCGCCATTTCGAGGCCTACATCTCCACGTACGGCGACAAGTCCTTTGTAATTTTTGTTCCGCGCATATTCCAGCAGGATCTTGGCGAACGGTGTGTCATCTTCGATAATCAGGATTACCTTATCGTCCTCTGTGATGGAATCCCGGTCGTCGTCCACGGGTTGTGGTACGTGGCTCGCAATGAAACGCTGAGGCTTGTCTGCAGTTTTCTCAACGATAGTAACAGCGGGTTCTTCTTTACGAAGTTCTGTAATTTCCTGTACTTTTGAAGCGTCCACGGGCACCGTGAGTGTGAACTCGCTGCCTTTGCCTTCAGTGCTTTCAAGTGTAATTTCACCACCGAGAAGTCTGGCAAGTTCGCGGCTGATTGAAAGTCCGAGTCCGGTGCCGCCGTATTTGCGCTGCGTAGATCCGTCAGCCTGCTGAAAGGCTTCAAATACGAGGCGCATTTTGTCTTTAGCAATACCGATTCCGGTGTCGATTACTTTAAAAATAATTTTAGTGTGTGCCTCATCACCGCTCACCTGCAGGGTAATGCTTCCGGTTGAGGTAAATTTAATCGCGTTTGAAAGCAGATTTTTAAGGATCTGCTCTAGGCGGAGTTTATCGGTTTGCAACATCTGAGGAGCCTGTGCTTCGGTCTCTACCTTCAATTCAAGATTTTTGTCTTTGGCCATCGGCAAAAACAGCATCCGCATATCATCGGTGATTTCGGCCAGCGGTACGTCCATGATCTCAAGCGTCATTTTGCCCGATTCAATTTTCGAAAGGTCGAGAATTTCGTCAATCAACGTGAGCAGACCCTGTCCGGAGCTCTGCATCACCGCTGCATATTCCACATACTGTTCGTCGAGGTCTTCGCTTTCGGTCATCAGTTTAGACAGCAAAAGGATGGAGTTGAGCGGAGTGCGGAGTTCGTGCGACATGTTTGCCAGGAATTCCGACTTGTATTTTGTACTCTGCTCAAGTTCAATTGATTTCTGCTGAATATCGATATTACGCTGCTCGATAAGCATATTTTTTTCTTCAAGAAGTGCGCTTCTTTCTTCGAGTTCCTGGTTGCTCTGCAGAAGTTCTTCCTGCTGTACGCGGAGTTCTTCTTCGGAAGCGAGCAGCTTTTGCGACTGTGCTTCAAGCTCGGAATTTATATTCTCGAGTTCTGAATGCTGGGACTGCAGTTCCTCCGACTGTGCCTGGGTCTCTTCAAGCAGTTCCTGCAGTTTGATGCGGCTTTGTACACTATGGAAAGCCAACCCAACGTTGCCAGCCACAGCTTTCAGAAATTCAATCTGACGTGGGGAATATTCATGCGTAGCGCCCAGTTCAAGTACGCCCAGCGGAATATTGTACGTGGTGATCGGGATCGCAATAATATTTTTCGGTTTTGTGGTTCCGGAGGCATAACTGATGGTGGTTTGGTCATCAGCAATATCTTCAACAAGCAGACTTTTACCGTTCCTAAAGGCTTCACCCGAAATACCTTCACCCATCTCCAGCGTCCTTTTGGTATTAGCCACCGAAAGTGCATAGCTGCCCGTAAGGTGAAGACGGTTGTCCTGGTGCAGATAGAGTGCTGCAACACTGCTTTCAGTATGTTCGGTAATGCTGTCCAGGATATCGGCCGCGAGTTTTTCCATGGTTTTTTCGCCCATCATGCGGTCGTTGAGTTTTGCAACTGCGCTGCTCAGCCATTCCTTTTCCTCAAGTGTCTTAAATGATGTCTGAAGGGATTCTGCCATACGGTTGAGTGGGCCGGCCACACTGCCAAGGCTGTCTTTGGCATTCTGATCGAGCAGAATATTATAGTCGCCGCCCGAGATTTGCGCCGCCACATTTTCAATCGCGATCAGTCGGTTTTCAGTTTCAAGGTTTTTTTGTTCAACTTTCTCGGTAAGGAGCGTTTTTTCTTTGAAATCCTGACTCACTTTCCGGAAAAAGATGAGCGTAATGCAGATCGCCAATAGTGCCGAGAATATGATGAGCACCGGCGTATAGGAGGCAAACTTATTCATGGTGTCCGTACGGGCCTTCAACACTGCCTGCTCTTCGGCCTGCATCATGGCCACGGTGGTGCGGATCTGGTCCATATGAATTTTGCCTGAGAGCATCTGCTCCGGTGTCACCGGATTATCAGTACGTTTGTAATTCAGGTTGCGATCCAGGATTTCTATCCGCGACCCAATACTTTGCTGCAACTTTTCGAGGTTTCTGCTCTGCGTGTGCGTGTTGCTGATTTCTGCGGAAAGTACGGTAACAGCATCCGAAATTTTGTCTTTCGCACGGTTGTAAGGCTCCAGAAAACGTGCATCGCCGGTAAGCAGATATCCGCGCTGACCGGTTTCGGCATCTTTAACCAAAGAAAAAACGTGATCGAGATCTGTGATGATCTTGTTGCTGTTCCGTACCATCGTGGAACTTTCGATGAGGTTTCTGATGCTGATATATGAAGCCACGGAACTGATCAGCAGCAGTAGCAGGGAAAGCCCAAGGCCAAATAGTAGGTTTTTTTTAAAACTCATAGTGTTGGTTATTCTGTTTGTCATTGTACTGGAGTGAGCGGCAGTGTGAAATAAAATTCAGAACCCTGGCCAGGCGTGCTTTTTACGCCAATGGTGCCTTCGTGGCGGCCGATGATTTCCTGGCAGATGTAGAGCCCGATGCCCAGCCCCTGAAAACGCTCGGAGGTTTCCTCAATACGGTAAAATTTGTCGAAGATTTTGTTTTGGTGCTCGGGCGACATTCCGATGCCGAAATCGCGGACCGCGCAATAGATGTGCCCGTCCTGAATTTCTGTGAGTACATGAATTTCTTCGCTGCCAGGCGAATATTTTATGGCATTGGTTATGAAATTAATAATCACCTGCTCAATACGCATCTCGTCGGCATACACGCTGTCTTCTACCTGACCTATTTTCATGATGGTGATATGCGGATTCGACTGTTGCATCACCTCCAGGATATGGCTCAGCACTTCATCGTAGCAGAAATGTTTTTTATTAAATTTCAGCTTGCCACTTTCGATTTTTGAGATGTCGAGCAGGTCTGCCACGAGGAGATTGAGTTTTTCGATCTGGTTCTGTACTTTACCCAACCGTATTTTCGTGGTTTCGATGTCGTTTTTTTCAATGCTCCGTTCAAGCAGCTGGATGTACCCTTTGATGCTCGTCATTGGGGTTTTAAGTTCATGGCTGGCAATGGAGATGAATTCGTCTTTTTTACGTTCTGCTTCTTTCCTGAACTCGATTTCTTCGCGCAGCGCGTTCTGCATTTCATTCAGTGCACGGCTTTGTTCATAGATGCGGTAAAACGTTTTCACTTTCAGCAGCAGGATGTTCATATCCACAGGTTTGCTGATGTAATCGAGGCCGCCGGATGAGTAGCCTTTTGTGATGAGGCTAACATTGGCGCTGGCCGCAGAAAGGAAGATGATGGCGGTTTCTTTTGCCCTGCTGTAGCCGGAAATAGCCTCTGCCACTTCAAAACCGTCCATGCCCGGCATCTGCACGTCGAGGATGATCAGAACATATGATTTCTTAAGAATTTTTTTTAATGCTTCTTCGCCGGATGACGCCGTGTCGACTTCAAAATCGTTTTTCTCGAGAACCTTTTTGAGGGATATAATATTTTGAGGTGAATCATCGACAATTAAGATCATTTTTCAGTAATAAATTAAAATTGAAATACATAAGATTTCAAAGATAATGTTTTCGGGCTTTATAGCCAACCCACGCCAGAATGAGTGTCGGTCAACGTGTCAGCCAGCCTCCGTTTTTCACGGTTGCAATCGCAAAAGGGAAGATCCAGAAGAGGCCGAACAGGTATAACACACTGTAAGGATACGCCCACAACGCTTCGCCAACCGGATATTTCCGGCTGAAAAACAGCATTTGAATACTTGAAAAAACGAAGGTTCCGGTAAGCGCGGAACTCACATAAAGTAAAGGATGTGTAAACAGGAACCAAAACATAAGCAGCATCAGCGGATATGCCATCACCAGTTTCATCCACTGATGAAGGTAGATAAAGCGGGCCCCGCCTCTGTTGTTTTCGCGGAAGCGTTTAAACATAAACCTGTTCATCATAAGCGTTTCCCTAACGTTGCTGCGTCCCCAGCGCGTGAACATTTTATGCAGCGTTTTATAACCTACAGGCGTATTTGTAAGCACGGTTGCGTTCCGCTGAAACTGAACATCGCGTCCCTGTTCAAGAATAAGATTCGTCATCGCGCGGTCTTCGCCAATGGTAGCGAATTTCCCCATAAATTTCTGGTTGATCCATTCGTCGAGACAGTTTAAGACCGAATCACGGCGGTAGGCGGAGAGAGCGCCAGGCGTACACAGGACGAAGCCCAGGGAACTTTCGGCTGCGCGCATAAATTCAAAACTGAAAACAAAACTCACATTCAGCATCCGTGGGATCATTCCCTGATTGCGGTTCAGTACTTTTACATTTCCGGCCACAGCGCCACAGTTTTCATTTACCACAAACGGACTTACGAGGTTTCGAATGGTATCCGGCTTTACCACCGAATCTGAATCGATGGTGATAAAAACCTCGCCGCTTCCTGTAGTAAAACCATGGTAAAGTGCATGCCGTTTTCCTTTGTTCTCGGGCTGTTGCCAGATGGTTATGCTGTTGTTGAGGTCCTTGTTGGCTTTCACTATCCAATGCCAGGTATCATCCGTGCTTCCGTCGTCTATCGCGATGATCTGCATCTTGTGCGCCGGAAAGCCGCTGGCAGCGATACTTTTTAGGGTGTCATAGACTAAACTTCCTTCGTTAAAGGCCGGTACGATGACTGTGCAGGTTGGCAATTCGCTGTCCGCCACACCTTCCACAGGCCTGTATCTTACGAATAAGAATGCGATGTAGAGCAGAAAACTCACCTGGAAAACAAGTGCTGTAAGCAGGAAGTAAACCAAAATTCTTCCAGGCAGTGTTTCCATGCGCTGAAAGTGAAGTTCCTCGAAATAGGGATGGAAATTGTTTACCGCGTATATCGCGCTGAACATCAGGATCTGTGCTCCGATCAATACGCCGTATTCTTTTTTATTTAGTGATTTTAACCGTGCTATAAAACCGATTCTTCGGGTAGGAAAAGGTAATTTATGTTGTAAAATGCTGTTCTTCATATGCCTTAGTGTGCCTGTTTCATTAAGATTCGGCGCAAAGTAAGGGCATGTATTTATTTTTCAGCGTATAGAACGTACCGATGTTTGTCGAGATCGTTGTAGATTTTTATCTACCGCCTGAAGGCCGGATGATCCGCATCAGTTCGATGAAATCTACCATATTCTCCACATTCAGTTTGCTGAAAATCCTTTTTTTAAAAGTGCTTACGGTATTTTGGCGAAGGTCCAGATGATTTGCCACTTCAAGATTCCCAAGACCCTGGGCGAGCAAATCAGCTACCTCGAGTTCGCGGTCGGTAAGTTTTGACAGAGGATCTGTATTTTCCGGATTTACAGCCGATTCCGCGAGCATTTGGCGGGTAAGGGGCGGAAGGTAGTTTCCGTTATTCACCATTTCAGCCAGTGCGGTTTCAATTTCAGATTCTTCGCTGAGCTTACTTAGAAACCCGTTGGCTCCTTCGCGGAGAAACCTCAACGCAAAATGCTCTTCTTCTGAACTTGTAAAAATGAGAATCTTAACCGCGGGCTGAAGCTCACGCAGTTTTTTAATGATTGAAATTGAATTTCCGTCCGGAAACTGCGCGTCCAGCACCGCAATATCGATGGGGCCGACCTGTGCTTTTAAAAGAACGTCGTTTAAAGTGGGCGCATGTTTGATTTCCGAATTCGGGAACAGATCGTTGATTACGAAGCTTAGGCCCTGCCGTACAATCTGGTGGTCGTCGCCCAACAGGAATATTATTTTTCCCTCAGTCATTTAAGATTCTTTATCGAGATGAATATAGAAATTAATGGTGGTTCCGCGCCCGGACTGGCTTTCGGCCCAGATCTTTCCGCCCAGTAGCTCCACAGTTTCACGGCAAAGATTAAGACCAAGACCGGCACCAATGTTTTCGGGACCTGCCGACGACTGCCCCTGATAGTAAGGTTCAAATATCCGCTTAAGGTCCGCACTGCTTATGCCCGAACCCGTATCTGCTACTGTGACGTCCATTCTGTATCTTAATTTTTCTTCGCTGCTGATTCTAGTAGAGACAGCGATCCGGCCATTCTCGGTAAATTTATTGGCGTTACCCAAAATATTGGTAAACAACTGATAAATAAGGATTTTATCAGCAAAAACCGCGGTGTCAGCAGGAATCGTGTTTTCAACTTCAAATACATTGTTCCGCGATTCAATAAATGGCCCGAAGACCTGCAAAATGCGTTCGGTTTCGTTGAACAGATTAAACTTTTCGGGATGCAATACCGGTTTTCTTTCCTGGTTTTTTGCGTATTCCAGGATCTGCCCTGCCTGAATCAGCAATGAACTGTTCGTAAATTTCATGGATTGCAGATGTCCTTCAATAACGGAATCGCCGTTTTTGCGGCTTATCCGGTCGATAAATAAATTGATGATCTTCAGCGGTGCGAGTACTTCATGGCTCAGCATCCCGAGCACGCGGTTCTTGAATTTAAGGTTATTCCGGATCTCCGCGTTGGCCGCTCTTAATTCCCGCTGATACTCGAAGCTCTGACGGGTAAAATAAATGATCAGCAATAGCACCAGAAACATTAAAACAATCAGGCCTACAAGTGTGTATCTCCGAACCTGGCTGTTTACAGAACGCTGATCATCAAGCTGCTCCTGAAGTTTAGCATTGTAGTCGCCGATGGCGTAGGTGTACACTTCCATCCAGTTATTACTGATGCGGATCAGTTGGTCATACGTCCGATACAGGTTATCGCTCTGTTGTCGTGCGCTTACGATACCGGCTTCATATTTTCGTATTTCGTCCTGATAATGGCTCTGTAAATTTCTTACGATACTGTCCATATCTGTCCGGATCTTGGATGTATCTAAAGAATCTGTCCGGTTTGTTGTAACCAGAACCACCTCGCGCTGAACCTCGGTTTCGTTATTGATGGCATCTTTGAGGCGCGAAAGCAGTGGCTTCTTTGCAAGCGTATCTGCGCGTCGTTCAATATCCGTCCGGTAGCTCGTGGCAGGAGCAGGAATGTTGATTTCCTTAATGACTATAGGTTTCCGTTCGGATTTGGGTTTCTGTGATTCTTGATAAACTGACCGGATGAGACCGTCAAGATCGGGTAGGGAAGTGAGTTCGCTTTTTTTGCGCTGGATCAGTTTGGCCAGTTCGGGGTTGAGGTCTGGCGAGCCAGAAATACTGTCGAGATTACGGCTGAGTTTTCTCAGTGATGCAAAGTATGCCTCCAGATTTTCGCGGCCCTGCGTATCCATATAAAGCTGGAGATGATTTTGCGCCTGAAGCAGGTCTGTACGTGCTTCGCGGGCAGCTTTTTCAAGCGTGCGGCTGTCGCGCAACTGGCTTTCTATCGATTCCAGTTTTTTCTGGTTGAAATATTCATTGTAAATAAAAACAGCGATTACCACCTGGATAAGAAGCGTGGCGGCAATCAGGGAATAATGGACGAGCGGTCTGTTATTTCTGTTTTCAGTCATAGAGTTTATTGTCACCCGCCGGCGGGAATTTTCTCAGGAGGTTAGTTTAAAATTCTACCGGAGAGCTGGTGGCGGATCAGAAATCAGTAAACGAAGATACGAAATCCCGCTGTTTCCGAAGAAAATCGGAATCTCAATTTCAGAATTCCGGAAAGGCTGCGTCGAGTTTTCTAAGCTTCGCAAAATATTTCCGGCAACTCCGCATCGTTTCCCAGCCTTGTCTGAAACTGATATACCGTACGCCTTTCGAATAATTATACCTCGAAATTTCGGCAAGGATTAGCCAGTGTTGGGCAAGGATCCGGCAGGCCTTAAATAGCGTGTTGCCATTGCCATACACATGGTGCGGCTCCGCGCCACACCCGTTGTATTCGATGATTGAAAAGTTTTTTCCCTGTTTAAGGTCAGCAATTGAGGCACATTTGATGTCGTAGCGGCCGTAAAAAAGTGTATCTGAATAAGAACTTAATTCATCAAAAACTTTTACCAGATTTTCATCAATCTCATCCTCCAGACTTATGAGGCTGCAGCCGCGACTGAGGTTTAGCGCGTAACTCAGGCAGAATATCTCATCTTTTTGAAGAACAAGGTGGAGTTTGTCTAAGTGCTTGGCTCTTAATTCCTCAAGCCGGAAGCAGGTATGCGGTGAGGCTGCCATCAGCTCATCTACCGTAGAATGACCGTCGCCGGTAATCTCCAGAAATTCTTTGCGCACGAAGCCGGTTATTGTTCCTGATTTCTGATCCGGGAAACGGTAATAAAATACACTTACTTCGAGCGGGTGCAACACCAGTTCCTGAACCAGATAATCCACTGGCATTATTTCGTGATAGGCTTTTAGTTCGCTAGCGTTACGGACGATGCGGAACATATAGCCCATCCTGCCAACATCGGGTTTTACGACAAAAGGATAAGCATATCGATCTTCGACCAGTTTCTGCATTTCAGGAAAAGTCAGGTTGGCTTTTATGCCGGTACTTGGCGGATAAGTTCCGGGCGGAAGGTGTTGATAGATCGACATTTTGCTCACGCCCTCAAAACCCCCAAAGGTAAGCTTCGGATTTGACGGCGAAAAAAACCACCAGGATTTTGCACGGATGCAGTTCCAGATCCAGACTGGCAGAATCGGGACATACTTCAGCCGCCAGTCCCAGGTTTCCCAATGGTTTATCTTATAAATTATGTTTTTTACCAGCATATAATGTTCTGAAGATAACCTGTGTAGCCAATTTTCGTTCGCTGTGGGCGTCGGGCCGTCGTTTACATGTTCTGAAGCAAATGCGCACAACGAATATATGTTTTTTAATTAAAAAAGAGGACTTGAAGCAGAAAGCTTACTATTACTCAAAGCCACTGTAAATTACTATATTTACCGCTATAAATACACATTGATAAAAGAAGCTTGATCGGCGTGTGACAACACCTTTGCTTGCAGCATTGACGTTCCTGATGCTAACTGTTTTACCCATTTTGGTAAGAACTGAGATCAGATTTTATTACTAGCCTTTTAAACCACCGTTTTCTGCTCAGTAGTGGAAAAATTTAGTTGATTTAACTTCTAGATAAACCTTAGCGCATAACCCAAATATGATGAAAAAATTATTATTCGCTGTTGTCTTAATTTCCGGATGGTCATTCGGCCAGGAAACCGTAAAAGACAGCAAAGGAAATTCGATAAAGCTTAACAGTGATAAAACCTGGGAATACGTGCCCAATGCTGAGCCCGGAAAATTACAGATGTCAGATTTCACACCGTTATCTACAAAAATTTCGGCAGGGGTTCTGCCCAAGAAGAAAATAGCTGTGCTGAACGGAGTAAATGAGCCAACAGAAACCGAATTTCTTTTCCTGTCTGATCGTGATAAGTTCGCAAACATCACCATTGAGAAGATTAACAGAATGATCGATTTATCCAGGGCTGCTCTAATAGTGAAATCGCGCAATTGGCCTTCATTCAGTCCAAAAGCAGTTACTGTCGCGTGGTCAGATTCCACAAATTCATGGATGATCGGTTGGACATATACGATACTAAATACCGATGCTGAACCTACTGAACAGTACAAAATATACTACTTTACTAATGAGTCTGAGGAACTGTTTGAGAGAGATTAGACCAGCAAAAAATTAATGAATGTTTATTTTTTACAAAGAACTTTGTCCCAAATAATATCGAAGGTTGAACTATAATTCCACAATAGCTCCCTTCCAGATGCCTGTCATATACTACGGGATCTTTAACCATATTGGCAATATGGTAAAATAGATAAGGTTTTCGCTGGCAAATCACCTGATGAAATTTACTGGTCAATCCGTTGGAAATCTCCGGCTTTGTTGAACTTAAGTTCAATGCCGTTATCAAGTTTTACCTGCTGCCCATTCCCCTCATTCTGCCATTGTTTAATGGTGCTGCCCGGATACTTTTGATTAACGTACGTGCGAATTTTCTGCGGCACTACACCGTCCGGAATTGCCCTGTTACCTTTGATTTCGGTAATCTCATTCTTGCCGTTAAATTCCAGGATGATGCCGTCTGCGAGCACAATGTCGTAGGTTTTGCCTAAACCTTCGCGCTCCTGCGTTGCCTGCGCAATGGTGGTGTGTTTGAAATTGTTCAATATATACGCCGTAACTTCTGGCGGCAACTCCGTTTGCGGGATAATCTTGTGGTCTTCACAACCCGCGAATAAGAACAGACAAGTGAAGCCAGCGACAATTGGGTTGGTTTTTAATGTGTTCATTTTTCTAATGTTTCTTTTGATGAAATAATAAGGTAGGTTTTGCAACCTACCTTTTACAAATTATTTAGCCCTAGGCAGCGGCATCAAACGGGCGTGCTGTATCGCGAATTTTTTTGACGGAACAGACGTGCTGTCAGTAAGTTCAGAGAATTTTGCATTCATAATCCAGACTTTATCCTGTGCCTTGGTAGCGGTTGCAGGATAGGTAAACCGGTCAGCTACGAGCGTCGAAGCTGTCAGTTTAGCTGAAGCCCAGTTATCATTTGAAGTCAGTTCATATATTTTATCGCTGCCGCCGTTCTGTACCACAATCAATTTGTCATTTGCGGTAAGCAGCAGCCCGTCACCGTTGATAAAGAACTGTTCGGTCGCTAGTTTGGTTACATTTTTGGGATTCGCGATGTCTACTTTATAGATCGCACCGGTTCCGCTGCTTACGGTTAAAAGGTAGCCGGACGGGTGATACACAATCCCGTTAAGACCGATTCCTTTTGTCTTGAATAGCGGGCTGTCAGCAAATACCGAGGCTTTGCCGGCCGGTGTTACTTTATAGATCACGTTCGCAAAACTGTCCGTAACATACGCGTTTTGCTGATTATCGAAGATTAGGTCGTTCGCGAAATGTTCACCCGGAATAAGTCCGGCAAGGTTAATATCATCGGTCACTTTTCCGGTGGCCATATCAATTCCTATCAGTCTTGCCATTTTTTTCCGGGTATCAGGTGAAGTGAATTTACTGTAATTCGCATCGCTGATGCACGCGAAAACCCGTTTGCCGTCGGGATGAATTTTAAGACCATAACTCGATTTAAATCCCGGATCACTGATCAGGGAGGTATAGGCTCCTTGGGGAGTAACTTTTCCTACACTGCCAAACCGCGCGGAGGACACGTAGTACACATTCGAAATACTGTCGTAGGCGATGCCTTCAGGATAAGCTTCCGGTGCATTAAATTCTATCCGTGCCGTGGGCTCATCGGGCAGTACCGCCGCACAACCCACAAAGAGTATACATATTGCTAATTTTTTCATAGTAGTTAATTTTGTGAGATTCGGTAAAGTACGCCATTGGCATCATCAGAAATATACACGGCTCCGTTCGCAGATATCGCTACGCCCGCGGGCCGGCCAAACCTAGTCTTTCCTTTAAGGAAACCCGTGAGAAAATCTTCAGCACCTACAGGCTTTCCGTTGGCGAAACGTACGCGCTGCACCTTGAAACCTACCGGCTTACTGCGGTTCCACGAGCCATGCCACGCAATAATTCCATCACCGCTAAAAGGTGCAGAGGACGGAAAGAACTGAAAGGCAATCGGCGCCATGTGAGCCTGGAACTCCATTGTAGAAGGTTCTGTAGTTTCTACCCATTCGTTCTTGCTGTTGCCTGCGGGATCTTCGCGTGTCTCATCCACTTCACGCTTTGCGTAGGCAAACGGATAGCCGTAATTTTTACCCTGTTGGAGCAGGTTGAGCTCTTCAGGCGGCCAGTCATCGCCTTTAGCATCGCCGCCATTATCGAAGCCCCAGAATTCGCTCGTCTGCGGATGCCAGTCGAAACCGATTGTATTTCTTAAGCCCGACGCGAAAATAGTGCGCTTCCATGTTGCAGGATCTACCTGAACAATTGAAGCTGCTTCGCGGTCCATTTCCTTACAGTCATTACAAAGGGTACCAATTGAAATGTACAGTTTGCCGTCGGGACCGAAATCCATGGTTCGGTTAGGATGCTGGCCTGCGCTAGGCATATCGTTGAAGAGCATCTCTTTATCGGTAAGCATTCCATCGGGATTAATTTTGTACCGCCGCAGTTCGTTATTGTTGCATAGGTACAGCATCCCGTCTTTCATCGTAATGCCGTGGACACCTTTGAATTCGGCCACCACGGTTTTTACTTCATCAAATTTACCGTCACCGTTAGGATCTTTAAGTAACAGCACATCACCTGCGTCGCGGCGTGTGACGTACATATTGCCATCCGGCATCAGATACAGCATCCGTGGTTTGCCCAAGCCTGATGCTGCGACAGAGACCTTCCAGCCAGCGGGAGTTTTAAGAAGGTTTACCATTTCCGGGAGGAAATCCAGATGTTCAGGGTAGTTGGTAGAATGGGTAATCCGCGTCACCTCTTTGGGCGGAATCCCTCGTTGAGCCGGTAACTGCGCAAATATCAGCGCGCCGGCAAGAGGCAAAATTTTAGTTAATAAATTCTTACTCATAGTATGTGTTTTTATTGAAAAAAGGCTGCGCAATGCAGCCTTTGATGTTTTTACTCCTGATCTTCTTCAGCAGCTTCGAAATTAATTGAATTATATGCCGACTCTGTAAGCAGGGCATCCGCTTCCTTTTCCTCAGCTAAAGTAGCTTCTAGAAGCGACACGATTTCAGTTTCACCCAGTGTGTTTGCGAAAGCGGCAAGTGTTCCGTACGAAGCGATCTCATAATGTTCGATTTTTTGCGAAGCGGAAATGATACCGGCGTCACGAACCGGACCCTGTTCGGTTTCCTCCATGATGCTTTCACCTTCTTTTATAAGGCCTTCCATCGCGTCGCATTTCTTGCCGCGGTTGGATTCGCCTAAAATTTCAAAAATCTGCTCAAGTCGCTGAACCTGCCCCTCAGTAACGGCAATATGGTCTTCAATTGCCATTTTAAGTTTGGGTTCAGTAGCATTGTTGGCCATTTTGGGTAAAGCTTTAAGCAAAGCCCGCTCAGCATATACAATGTCTTTTAGTTCATCAACAAACAGCTCGCGTAAACCTTCGGCTGCAGAGGATTTTGCCTCAACTTTGCGGGTGCTTTGCCCGCGCGAATTACCTTTTGTATTATCCATAATAATATTTGTTTTAGTTGTTTTTCCGAATACAAATATCAGACCTTAAGTAAGTTAAGGTTTTTAAAAATATTTTCGACTAGGTAAAAAACATGATGGAAGTAACTGGTAAACAGAGCTTTTTAGAGCGGACGATTTTTATCAATAACAACTTATCCGGTAAGCGGTGAGCCTCCGGATAATCTGTTTGAAAAAAATCGGTTTTAATCTTTTTAGAATGGATTTAATGATACCACCGCACCCTTTTTTGCACTCTCAATCGTCGCTTCAATAACCTTCATATTTCCGATGATTTCGGAACCCGGAGAGGGTAGTGGACTTCCGTCCGTAAGATGGTCGTATATCGCCTGATAGTAATTCATGTAGTTACCGGGTTCGCTGTGGGTAAATGATCTTTCTTCAGCCGAATTTTCATTTAAAAAATGAAGAATACCATCGTTATCGCGCAAAGGTTTCACCCAATCTGCTCCATATACAGGTGCGGAGCCTGCCACCAGTTCGCTTTCCTGATTATCGGTTCTTTCCTGCAGGAAACTGCCGTTCGAGCCGTGAACCGCATAGGCATAATGCGCTTCCCTGGTAAATACCGATGATTTCAAGCGTACACGAAGTCCGGTTTTATAGTAGAGTAGAATCTCAAAATAATCATTTGCGAAAGCTTCACCTTTCATTGAAAACACATCCGCGAAAAGTTTTTCCGGGAATCCGAAAAGTTGCGTGGCCTGGTCGATTAGGTGGGAGCCAAGATCGTGAAGCGCGCCTGAACCTGCGAGTTCGGGGTTTTCTTTATGTGCTTTTGCACTGGGTTCGGTTCGGTACCGGTCGAAGCGGATTTCGGTTTCTTTGATTTGACCTAATTTTCGGCTCTGAATGACTTTCTGAACCTTTAAGTAATCTCGGTCGAATCTCCGGTTCTGGTAAACGCTTAGAAAAAGATTTTTTTCTGCAGCCAGACGTACAAGTTCTTCAGCTTCGGCGGTACTTACGGTGAAAGGCTTTTCGACGATAACGTTTTTTCCGGCTTCGAGTGATGCTTTAACATAATCGAAATGCATCTGGACCGGCGTATTTACAACCACCAGATCAACATCTGCATTTTGAAGCATTTCTGTAACACTCTGATAAATAACCGCGTCCGGGTATTTTTCTTTCGATTCTTCCCTGTTCCGTTCTACAATTGCTGTCAACGAAAATCCGGAATGTTCTTTTATAAACGGTGCGTGAAAAACTTTTCCGCTCATCCCGAACGCGCAAAGGCCAACTTTTATCTGCTTCATACTGTAATTTTTAAGGTTGAAAATCAGCGGTTTTGCTCATTCTGCACTTCGGCTTCCTTGGCTTTTTCCCACAGTTTATCCATTTCGGCCAGCGTAAGGTCTTCTATTTTAATATTTTGCGCTACTGCAAGTTGTTCCATGTGCTGAAACCTTGCGATGAATTTAATATTCGTTCTTTCAAGCGCTGAATCGGGGTTCAGGCCTGAAATCCGTGCGTAATTGATCAGCGAAAAGAAAAGGTCGCCAAGTTCTTTTTCTTTTTCGTGGAGATCAGTTTCAGCGTGAAATTCCGCGAGTTCTTCGTCCACTTTTTTCCAGGCATCATCAGCGTCCGCAAATTCAAAACCAATCCCTTTCACTTTATCCTGTATTCTGTACGCTTTCACAAGGCTCGGCAAACCTTTCGGGACGCCTGCCAGAATGGATTTATTACCTTCTTTAAGTTTGAGTTTCTCCCAGTTTTCCTTCACTTCGTCTTCATCTTTTACCTCAACGTCACCGTAAATATGCGGATGGCGGTAGATGAGTTTTTCATTTAATGAATTGATGACGTCGGCGATATCGAAACTTTCTTTTTCGGAACCCAATTTGGCATAAAAAACCAGATGCAGAAGCACATCGCCAAGCTCTTTTTTTATCTCGGGCAGGTCTTCTTCGAGAATAGAATCTGAAAGTTCATACACTTCCTCGAGGGTTAGATGGCGCAGGCTCTGGAAATCCTGTTTTTTGTCCCACGGACATTTTTCGCGCAGATCGTCCATGATATCGAGCAAGCGCCCAAAAGCTTCGAGTTTTTCCTGTCTGGAATTCATAGTTGAATGTTTATATTGAATGGAACACAAGTTCTTTTAAACAAAAAACTTTGCCGAAGAAATTTCTCAGACAAAGTTAATTTAAAAATGAAAAATGGTTTATCCCATTTTTCTGTGCGTACTTTTCGGCGCTCCTTTGGCGCTTGAAGTAGATGCTTTCACTTTTGGTGCAGATGTTTTTTCGGTCTTTGGGGCTGCCGTTTTACCTTCTTTTTTATCGGTTGTTATGGCATCGCCTGCAGACTCTTCAGTCGCCTCCTCGCTTTTCACGAAGCTTTCCGGCGTAATGTAACCGGCTTTATGCAGGATGTTGTACCATTGTGCAAGCTTTTTCATGTCGGATACATACACTCTTTCGGTATCGTAATCGGGTAGTGCAGTCTGCATCAGTTCGCGCAGTTCAGCATCGGTAGATTTGTGCGAAATGGTTTCTTTATAATCAGAACTTTTAGCAAGGTTCTCGAAAACTTCAAAAAGCGGTACCTCTTTATCAAACGTAAACATCGCGATATTATCCAGCAGGCTCACCTGTGAAGTGTTACCAATGCTCACTTTTTTCTTTGTTAACACATCTTCGATGATAAAGCCACTTTTAAGCTGTGAAATTAGTTTGAAAAGTCCCGGTTTGCCCGAAATTGAAATTATTTTTTCTAACTGCATATTTCTTGTTTTTTTAATTTAAATATTAGTTTTTGATCCGTCCTAAGCGTCTTTACTTCGGGAACCGCATCTTATAGGTTACCGCCACATCGCCGTTGGATATTTTAACGAGTTTGCCTTTTACCAGTTTTTTCTTCAGCGAACTCAGGTGGTCGGTAAACAGGATACCTTCGATATGGTCGTATTCATGCTGGATGACGCGGGCGCGCATATCCGAAAAAGTATCGGTATGTTTTACGAAGTTTTCATCATAATATTCGATCACGATGGTTTCTTTGCGCTTCACATCTTCACGGATATCCGGTATCGAAAGGCAACCTTCGTTAAATTTCCACTCTTCACCGGTTTCCTCAAGGATTTTAGCATTGATCAGCACTTTCTTAAAATCTTTAAGTTCGTCAGCAATATCTGCATAATCTTCGTCTTCGGCCAGAGGCGAAAGGTCCACTATAAAAAGGCGGATATCGAGGCCAACCTGTGGGGCCGCCAGTCCAATTCCGTGTGCGGAATTCATGGTGTCGAACATGTTTGCAATAAGTTCGTCGAGGTCCGGATAATCTTTGGTGATTTCCTGACAGTGTTTCCGCAAAACCGCATCGCCAAATGCGCGTATCGGTAGTATCATCTTTGTTTCTGTTCTAAAAAATTCTGCAATATGAGGGTCGCACTCACTTTATCTATCAAACCTTTTTCTTCGCGCTTCTTCTTGTTTTTTCCGCTTTGCGAAATATAAAACGACGCCATCTTCGACGTAAACCGTTCATCAAAACGCTCGGTTTTAACTGTAGGGAACTGGGTTTTAAATTTCTCAAGAAACTTCGCGATGTCTGTTTCAATCGATGAAAGATTCCCTTTTAGGTCGGTAGGAAGACCCACAACCACCAGTTCCACGTTGTTCGCGGCAAAATAGCCGGCAAGAAAAGTGAAGATATTTTTGGTTTCTACGGTATCAAGTCCCGAAGCGATGATCTGAAAATCATCCGTCGCAGCGATGCCGCAACGCGCTTTTCCGTAATCTACTGCGAGGATTTGTGCCATAGTGCGCAAATTTAAGAAAATTTCGTGAACCCTGATTCAATGCTGAGAATGATTATTTTTCGGTTTCATATTAAAATATTGTATAATTTTATTTCCGTAAAAAGCACATTATGAAGACAATTATACTGGTTCGCCACGCAAAAAGCGACTGGCCCGAAGATACTGAAGATTTTGACAGGCCGCTGGCTGATAGAGGTATACACGATGCCGGGCGCATGGCAGAGCATCTGAAAAAGTCCGGAATCGTCATCGATAAGCTGGTTACAAGTCCGGCGCTGCGCGCGCTGAATACGTGCAAGATTTTCAACCAACGTTATCTTACCGACATGGAGACCAACAGGAAACTCTATAACGCGAACGAAAGTAATTTCGAGTCTGTGATCTACGGCCTGACCGACGACATTAATTCCGTGGCGATTTTTTCGCATAACAACGGCATTTCAAACTTCGCAAATATGCTTTGTGACGATATTTTTGTGTTTCCGACCTGTGGCGTTGCGGGTTTTCAGATCAGTTGTGATTCCTGGGCAGATTTCGAAGGTGCTACGAAAGAACTGGCGTTTTATTACGAGCCCAAGAGTATCGAGGCGAATCCGTGATCGGTATTCCACAGAACTGGAAACCCTGTTATTTTAAAATACAAAACCCGCAAATCTGGTGATTGCGGGTTGTTTTATTTTATTAAAATCAGTTTTTACGCTGCAGATCCAGATCTTCAAAATCGAAACTGAAATCTGTGATGTCAGAAATCGGTTTCATTTTCGCAGACTGTGCTTTTCCTTTTTCATCGTAACTGAAAATTACAAATGCATCCGCATCATAACTTCTGTCGTCCCATTTGGCGATGAAAGTGTTGTGGCTGTACGGTAGAAGAGTGCCTTTAAGGCGCGGAGAATTTTTGCAAATGATACGGAAGCCTGCGCCTTCTTTAGAAATGATGACGTCGCCAAACCACGCATCGGTGTAGGTTCCGACAAACTGTTCAGGTTGAGGCTGCAATTTTTTATCTTTTTTAAATGCGTCTGACTGGGCAAAAATTTCCCTTTTTCCTTTTTCGAAACTTTCGTTCGTTTTAGCCATACGTTCACCCAGCGATTTGAGCCAGTTGCGGTCTTCAATACCGAGGTAAGCATCCCGAACAGTATTGGTTATGGCCGTGAATGCCGCGCCGCTCTGCTGATTCGTAAGCACAACAATGCCCAGTTTCATATCAGGAATCAGCGTGAATTGGGTAACAGTACCAATTAAACCGCCCGTATGATACACCTGTTTATGGCCTTTCACATCGGTTAGAAACCAGCCCAGTCCGTAACCTCCAAAATTAGAGTCGTACGAATTTTTAAGCGCGACCGGCGTTGAAATCTGCAGATTCCAGAGTTGCTGAATTTGTTTATCGGAAACCAGTTTTTTACCGTCTTTGGTGATGAATCCGTTCATCAGAAATTCGGCCCAGGTGTTCATATCTTTAATGTTGCTGATGATGCCGCCTGCTGCATTGGCCGTCTCATTCCAGTCATGCGGCACTGCCACGGCTTTACCGTCAACAGGCGCATGCGCATCGATGATATTCTGCACTTTCGCAGCTTTAGCGCGGCTGTAACTTCCGTAGCTCGAATTCATCCCGACAGGTTTCATAATCCGCTGCTCGATAAATTCGGCCCAACTTAAACCTGAAACGCGGTGAATAACCTCGCCTGCAACGATAAACATAATATTATTGTAATCCAGCGTTGCCCGGAAAGAATTTTCGGGTTTCAGATAACGTACGTTGTGGATGATGTCGTTAACAGTTAGGTTTCCGCCTTCAGGAAAAAACATAAGGTCGCCCTGTCCCAAACCGGGGCCTGCACGGTGAGTGATCAGATCCTTGATTGTAATTTCCTGCGTTACGTACGGATCGTACATGCGGAATTCAGGGATGTATTTTATTACTTTATCATCAAAACTCAGTTTGCCTTCGTCGGCTAAAATCGCAAGCGCGGTTCCGGTGAATCCTTTTGAGTTTGAAGCGATGCCCACCAGTGTATTTTCGTCCATTTTCTTCATGGAAGTGAGCGAGCTTACGCCGAAGCCTTTCGCATAAACCGTTTGGCCGTCTTTAATGATTCCAACGGAAATTCCGGGAACGTCGAAAGTTTTAAGCGTATTCTGGATAAGGTCGTCGAGTTTCTTTTCTTCAATCTGAGAAAAGGCGCACAGCGAAATGAGGACAAAAAGCAGTGATAAATTACGTTTCATGATCTTAAAATATGATTTGCACGAAGATAGAATTTTTTAGGCATTTTTCAGCCGGAGCCTTGCAGTTTGAAGCTTTGCGCCACGGTTTTGATGTTTAAAATAATAAAACCCGCTGAATCCTTCCCGTGGTTTTTTGGCATACTTGCTGTTGCATCATGGCGTCACCATACGTACATTTAAGCGCATCAAATTCCTTCAGATGGGCTTAAAACCTTAACTTTGTATTAAACCTGAAATTAGAATATGGAAAGCAAAAAGAAATTCTTCCTTGAGTGTTATCAGCTCGGCATCATTAAATTTGGGCGTTTTACGCTTAAAAGCGGCATCGAAAGTCCTTTCTACGTTGATCTTCGGCCGCTGGCTTCGGATCCTAAAATCCTGAAACGGCTTGCGAATTATATGCTCGATATGCTTCCACTTGATAATTTCGACCTTATTTGCGGCGTTCCGTATGCCGCATTGCCGATGGCTACAGCGATGTCTCTCGAAAGTTATCTTCCGCTGATCATCAAAAGAAAAGAAGCCAAGGAACATGGCACCAAAAAACTAATTGAAGGTATTTACCGCAAAGGCCAGAACTGTCTGCTCGTAGAAGACGTCATCACGTCTGGAAAATCGCTGCTGGAAACTATCCCTGAGATCGAAAACGAAGGAATAACAGTATCTGACGTGGTGGTGGTTTTAGACAGGCAGCAGGGCGGTAAGGAACTTCTGGAGGGCAAAGGTTACCGCGTACATACGCTCTTTACAATTTCGGAAGTTTGCAAAATGCTGCAGGAAGAAGGTTTACTTAGCGACGATGAAGTGCTGAGAATCGGAGATTTTCTGCAGGGAAATCAGGTTGTTTTTGATGAAGGAAAACGCCTGAGTTATGAGCAGAAATTGCAGTCGGTTGAGCATTCTGTCGCAAAAAAACTGCTTGAAACCGCCATTGCAAAAAAATCTAACCTCATCGCTTCTGCCGATGTGCTTACCACGCAGGAATTGCTGGATCTTGCCGACAAAATCGGCCCGCATATCGTGGCTTTAAAAACACATATCGACATCATTACCGATTTTGATCCAGACAATACCATTCTTCCACTCAAGGATTTGGCCTTGAAGCATAACTTTCTTTTAATGGAAGACCGCAAGTTTGGCGATATCGGAAATACCCAGGAACTTCAGTTTTCGTACGGGATGTACAAGATTTCGAACTGGGCCGATTTTGTGACTTCTCACGTTATTGGCGGTTACCACGCGCTCGATTGCTTTCTGAATGTGGGTGTGGTGGCCATTTTAGGCATGTCATCCAAAGGAACGCTTACCGACAAAAATTACCAGGAAGAAGCGTTGAAAGTTGCACAGGCGCACCCGAACGTCATCGGCGGTGTTTCGCAAAAAGCAATTCCGGATGAGCTTCTGCTTTTTACGCCGGGCATCAGCCTTGGTGAGGCATCTGACGGAAAAGGGCAGCAATATCATTCGCCTAAGCATGCGTTCAGCAATCTGAAATCCGATTTCATTATTGTTGGACGCGGAATTTATAAAGCCGACGATGCGGAAAGTGCCGCGCTTACTTATAAAATTGAAGGCTGGAATGCTTATGAGCAGACGCTTTCTTAGTTTTAATTTTTGATTGAACATCTTTATTATTTAAAAAATATTAAATAAAACCAGTCCGTCGCGAATTACAAATTGCGGCGGATTGCTTTTGCTGTAAAAACCGTAAATTTGCCGGCTAAAGATTTTAATTTTAAAATCTTACCCAAACTTAATTTTATTTTTAATGGAACTTATACACCGAAATCTGCTCATAGGAATTCACGATGCACTACAGGAAACTTTTTTTGAAGACCGAAAGTATGCAGATAAAGTGATCGAACGCCTTCTGAAAGCCAACCGCAAGTGGGGCAGCGAAGACCGTAAGGTGGTTTCGCAGATTTTTTACGACATCATCCGCTGGAAAAAACGCCTTGAATATTACATGGGCGAAGGTGTGAAACCCAACAATATTTATAAACTGATCCTTACTTACTGTCTCTGGACTAAAACCCACTACAAAAAGTTCGAGGAATTCGATGGTATTAAGAATGCCGAAATTCTTAATAAACTCAAGAAAAATACGGTTCCAACAAAATCGATTGAGCATTCAATACCCGAATGGTTGGCTGAAACGATGGAAAAAGAGCTGGGCCCCACATGGGAACGCGAGATGAACGCACTGAACGAGCAGGCGCCTACGATTCTTCGTGCAAACACGCTGAAAACCACTACTAAAGAGCTTATTTCGGATCTTAAAGACGAGAATGTAGAAAGTTCCACAATCAGAAATTATCCCGATGCAGTGCAGTTGGTGGAGAAAAAGAACGTTTTTCTTACCTCTGCGTTTAAGGACGGGCTGTTCGAAGTACAGGACGCTTCCTCGCAGAAAATTGGCGAGTTGCTTGATGTTCAGGAAGGGATGCGCGTGATCGATGCATGCGCCGGAGCCGGTGGAAAAACGCTGCATCTGGCCGCTTTGATGATAAACAAAGGCCAGATTATCGCACTTGATATTTACGCCTGGAAACTTGCGGAGCTTAAGCGCCGGGCGAAAAGAGCGGGTGCGCACAACATCGAAGCACGCCTGATCGACGATAATAAAGTAATCAAAAGACTTCATGGAACCGCAGACCGTGTGCTGATTGACGCGCCGTGTTCAGGTTTGGGTGTTTTAAAAAGAAATCCGGATTCCAAATGGAAAATCGATCAGGATTTTATCGACCGAATTAAAAAAGAACAGCAGCAGATTCTTCAGGACTATTCGAAAATGCTAAAAAAAGGCGGAAAGATGGTGTATGCAACATGTTCAATCTTGCCGAGCGAAAACAGCGAGCAGGTAGGAATTTTCCTTAAAAACAACGAAGAATTCACATTGATCAGAGAAGAGAAAGTAATGCCGAGCGATGGTTTCGACGGTTTTTATATGGCGCTGATCGGCAGGAATGCTTAAACATTACCAACACATATACTTAAAAGGCAATCTTCGGATTGTTTTTTTTGAATAATATCCGCGAAAATACTTACTTAAGTTAATCTGCATTTATTTTTTTACGTTTTTATCGCGAATAATAGAAAAGATTTCGCTTAAACGATATTTCTGTTTTATTTTATATACATTTATTTTAAGTTTGCGTCAGTATTTTAATCAATTATTACTAATCAGTTATCAACTATAAAATTATGTGTGGAATTATATGCCTTCTTGATGCAAAACAGAAAACCGAAATCCTGCGGCCGCAGGTTCTCGAAATGTCTAAGAAAATCCGTCACCGCGGACCCGACTGGAGCGGAATCTTTCAGGATGAAAAAGTTATTTTCTCCCATGAAAGACTCGCCATTGTAGATCCTACTTCGGGCAAACAGCCGCTTTTTACCAAAGACGGTAAAGTGGTACTGGCTGTGAATGGCGAAATCTATAACCATCAGGAACTTCGTGCAGAATTCCCAGATTACGAATTTTTAACGCAATCCGACTGTGAGATTATTCTTGCCTTATACCGTCGCGACGGAAAGGATTTCCTCGAAAAACTCAACGGTATTTTTGCTTTTGCCCTGTACGATACCGAAAACGACATCTATCTCGTAGGCCGCGACCACATGGGGATTTGTCCGTTGTATCAGGGGTGGGATAAAAACGGGAATTATTACGTTGCGTCCGAACTTAAAGCTTTGGAAGGCGTATGTAAAAAAATTGAAACTTTTCTGCCCGGCCATTTTCTGTACAGTCCGGACGGTTATGAAATGCAGAAATGGTATCACCGTGAGTGGGACGATTTCGACAACGTAAAAGATAACGTGACCGATATTTCCAAAATCAGAGAAAGTCTTGAGGCCGCTGTGCACCGCCAGTTGATGAGCGATGTTCCGTATGGCGTTCTTCTTTCCGGCGGTTTGGATTCATCAATTATTGCAGCGGTAACGGCGAAATATGCACGTAACCGAATTGAAAGTGGCGACACGCAGGAAGCCTGGTATCCGCGTCTGCACAGTTTTGCGGTAGGTTTAGAAGGTTCTCCCGACCTGATTGCAGCACAAAAAGCCGCCGAACATATCGGTTCAATTCATCATGAAGTCCATTTCACGGTTCAGGAAGGTCTGGATGCAGTGCGCGACGTAATTTATCATCTTGAAACCTACGATGTTACCACGATCCGCGCGTCTACGCCGATGTATCTTCTTGCAAGGGTAATAAAATCAATGGGGATAAAAATGGTGCTTTCGGGCGAAGGCAGTGACGAACTTTTTGGGGGTTATCTCTATTTCCACAAAGCTCCGAACGCCAAAGAATTCCATGAAGAAACGGTGCGTAAATTAGGGAAACTACATCTTTACGACTGTTTAAGAGCCAACAAGTCGTTGATGAGCTGGGGCATCGAAGGTCGTGTGCCGTTCCTCGATAAAGAATTTATGGATGTGGCGATGACGGTGAATCCTAAAGATAAAATGATTAACAAAGCCGAAGGGAAAATGGAAAAATGGGTGTTAAGGAAAGCTTTTGAAGATTTACTTCCCGAATCTATCGCGTGGCGACAGAAAGAACAGTTTTCCGATGGCGTGGGATATTCGTGGATTGATTCTTTGAAAGAACTGGCAGAAAAAGAAGTTTCAGATGAAATGATGCTGAATTCCAGGTTCAGATTTCCATTAAACACACCGCAGAACAAAGAAGAATATCGCTACCGCACGATCTTCGAAGAACATTTCCCGAGCGAAACCGCGGCAGCAACAGTTCCGTCAGTTCCGTCCGTTGCGTGTTCTACACCAATCGCACTGGAATGGGACGAAGCATTTAAAAAAATGAATGACCCAAGCGGCCGGGCGGTTATTTCCGTTCATGAAGATTCTTACTAACCTGATATTGAAGCCCTGCCAAATGCAGGGCTTTTTTGGGTTCAGTTTTTGATGCAGGCGACCCATGCCCAATCAATCTCCGACCTTCAGTTCTTCCACAAAAAAGATGCTGCCTTTTATTCTTGCAACTGCCATTTTTATGCAGATGCTGGATTCTACCATTCTTAATACTTCGCTGCCGTCGATCGCTAGAGACCTCAATGAATCACCGCTCGATATGCAGACCGCAATTATCAGCTATGTGCTCACGCTGGCCCTGTTCATGCCGGTTAGTGGTTTTCTCGCAGATAAATTCGGGACGCGGAGAGTTTTTATATTTTCGATCGTGGTTTTCAGTTTAGGCTCCCTGTTCTGTGCAATGTCGCAGGATCTTACACAGCTTGTGATTTCGCGTGTGGTGCAGGGAATTGGTGGCAGTTTGATGACCCCGGTGGGACGGCTGGCTTTGCTTAAAACTTACGACAAGAATGAACTTGTAAGAGCCATGAACTATGCGATCATTCCTGCACTTATCGGCCCGGTTCTGGGTCCGCTGGTCGGAGGTTATATGGTTGATTATCTTTCGTGGCACTGGATATTTTTAATTAATCTTCCTATTGGCATTGTTGGGATTGTGATGAGTTTAAAACATATGCCCGATTACCGTTCTGACACCATTAAATTTGATTTTAAAGGCTTTATCATTTTTGCTTCTGCGTCTCTTCTGCTTTCAGTGGCACTCGAATCGTTTGGCAACACTTCACACACTACATTCGTGTTGCTGGTGTTTACGCTGGGTTTTGTGATGATTTACTATTACTATAAACACGCGAAAAAGGCTGAGAATCCTATTTTTCCGCTGAATCTGTTTCAGGTAAGAACTTTCCGCGTCGGGATTTTAGGGAATTTGGCGACACGGCTCGGGATCAGTTCAATTCCGTTGCTGTTGCCGCTGATGATTCAGATCGCATATGGGGAATCGGCTGTAATATCGGGTTGGATCGTCGCCCCGATGGCGCTTACAGCAATGTTCGGGAAATCTTTTGTCCTCAAAGTGCTGAACAGATTTGGCTACCGCCGTACGCTGATGGGTAACACGTTCATCATAGGTTTGCTTATCTGCTGCCTTGGGATACCTGGGATAACGAGCAGTATTTACTGGTTTATTCCGATCATCGCGGTATTGGGTTTTTTTAATTCCATACAGTTTACAGCGATGAATACCATCAGCATTGCAGATTTGCGCAATTCTCATACGAGCAGCGGCAATTCGTTACTTGCTGTGAATCAGCAGCTCGCCATCGGATTCGGTATTGCGTTTGGTTTAATTGTGCTTAAAATATTCGAAGGAAATACCGAATTAATGCATGGCAATCCACATCTTGCCTTCCGCTACACGTTTTTTGTGGTGGGAATTCTTACGGTTTTATCCGGATTTGTTTTCCGCCGCCTTCATTATAAAGATGGCGAAAACATGCGCTCGGACGATTAATTACTGGGATTCTGCTTAGATTCTAATTTAATACGGCTTCAGTTTTTTCGCTTGTTACCGTACATCAATGTTCATATATTCTACAAGGGTTAAATTTGTAATACAGAGAAGAGTTTAAGAACCTTCCCGACAAATATTTACATCCTTACAATAAAAATTACAGCTATGAGAAAGATAGAATTTGGTTTGATGACGTTTGCAGATATGGCTCCCGAAACGGTTTCGGGCAAAGGCCTCAATGCCCATCAGCGCCTACAGGACCTTTTGGAAGAAGTGGCCCTGGCAGATAAATTGGGCATAGACGTTTTCGGTATTGGCGAACATCACAGACCTGATTATGCCGTTTCTTCACCTGCAACAGTGCTGGCGGCGGCGGCCGCTGTTACAAAGAATATCCGGCTTTCGAGCGCAGTAACGGTGCTGAGTTCTGACGATCCTGTGCGCGTGTACCAACAGTTTGCCACGGTCGATGCAATTTCTGGCGGACGTGCAGAGATTATGGCGGGTCGCGGTTCTTTCATTGAATCTTTCCCGCTTTTCGGTTTTAATCTGGACGATTACAATGAGCTTTTCGAAGAAAAACTCGATCTTTTACTTAAAATAAACCAGTCTGAAAATGTAACGTGGAGTGGCAATCTTCGTGCTCCAATTCGTAATCTGGGCGTTTATCCGCGAGCTTTAAACGGTGAAATTCCTGTTTGGCTCGCGGCTGGCGGCACTCCGGCATCAGCCGAACGCGCTGCAAAACTTAACCTTCCGTTGATGCTTGCCATTATCGGTGGGATGCCGCGGCAGTTTACACCTTTTATCAATCTTTACAAAAAATCGGCGCTTGCGAACGGCGTAAAACCTGAGGATTTGCAGGTCGGCATCAATAACCACATGTTTGTCGGCGAAAATGCAGAAGAGGCCGCCAACGATTTTTTCCCGCACTATGCCCAAATGATGGATAGGGTGGGCCGCTCGCGTGGTTGGCAGCCCATGTCCCGCGAACAGTTCGATTATATGCGCGCGCCGGTAGGTTCACTCATGGTGGGCAGTGTAGAACAGGTAGTTGAAAAGATCGTGTATGAACATCAGCTTTTTGGATTTACGAGATTTTTTGCACAGGCCAGTCTTGGCTTTGTGCCTCATGAACTCACGATGAAATCCATCAGCCTCTTTGCGACGCAGGTGGTGCCGGAAGTGAAGCGACGACTGGGTGTGGCTTAAAAAAAAATTGGCTCGGTGAGTCACTTCTTCTTGAACTCATTATTTAGCGTCGTAGATCCATCTTACTTCATATTTATTTAATTAAATCTTAAAAATCATGTCGAACATCGGATTAATAATTGAAGAAAAAGCCGCAGACATCGGAAACTTTCTGGTCGGCAGGCTGTTGCCTTTCCGCGGAAAAAGAGCCGTCGGGCCTTTTGTTTTTATAGATCATATGGGGCCAGCCGCCCTTAAAGATTATCAGAATCTCGATGTGCCGCCGCATCCGCACATCGGGCTTTCTACACTGACTTATCTTTTGGAGGGTTCAATTCAACATAAAGATTCCCGCGGCAGCGATATTGAAATTAAGCCAGGTGCGGTAAACTGGATGACGGCCGGAAAAGGCGTCGTGCATTCAGAAAGAACGCCCGAATACTTGCGATATACCGATAAGAAACTGCACGGCTTCCAAATTTGGGTTGGGCTTCCCAAAGAACTTGAGCAGAGCGAGCCCAGTTTCCATCACACCGAAGCATCCGAAATTCCTAAGTGGGAAGCAGACGGATTGCATTATAAACTGATCGCGGGCGATTTATTTGGGCGGAAATCCAGCGTCCCTGTCCACTCAAAATTGTTTTTTCTTGAAATTAAAAGTAAGGCGGCTCAAAAAGTGAATATCGGCGGACATCTGTTTGGCGAGGTTGCGATGTATGTTTTAGATGGCAGCGTGCAGATCGAAGGGAACACCTTCAGCGGAAAACAACTTCTGGTGGCCAAAAACGCTGGTTTGTGCGAATTCGGAATGTCTGAAAATTCGACCGTATTTCTTTTTGGTGGCGAACCGTTTGCTGAGGAGCGCTATATTTTCTGGAATTTCGTAAACTCCGAAAAAGACGTCATCGAGACCGCAAAAAAGAACTGGCATCAGCAGAATCACGAAGCCTTCCCGCTTGTGCCCGGCGATATCGAAGAGTATGTGCCGCTGCCCGAAGCCCTGCTAAAGAGCAGATTATCCTGACCGCAAACGTTTAAAATTTATGATTGTTTAACAGCGGTAACGCTCTTAGACAAAATGAATGATGTTCAGTGATTATAATTTGTAACTTTAAACAACATTAAAAAATTTACAATGAGCGACAACAAACTGACCCGCCAAACCGGTGCACCCGTGCCCGATAACCAGAACGTACAGACGGCAGGCCCACGTGGCCCGATGCTGATGCAGGATTTTTGGTTTTTAGAAAAAATGGCCAATTTCGACCGGGAAGTCATACCCGAACGCAGGATGCATGCGAAAGGTTCAGGCGCCTTCGGCACATTTACCGTTACGCACGACATTTCGCAATACACAAAAGCCAACATTTTCAACACCATTGGCAAGAAAACCGACATGTTCGCAAGGTTCTCCACGGTGGCTGGCGAACGCGGCGCAGCCGATGCAGAGCGCGATATCCGCGGTTTTGCCTTAAAATTTTATACTGACGAAGGTATTTGGGATTTGGTGGGAAACAACACGCCGGTCTTCTTTTTCCGCGACCCGATGAAATTTCCAGACCTCAATCATGCCGTGAAGCGCGACCCGAAAACCAATCTGCGCAGTGCCAACAACAACTGGGATTTCTGGACGCTGCTGCCGGAGTCGCTGCATCAGGTAACTATCGTAATGAGCGACCGTGGCATACCCAAAGGTTACCGCCACATGCACGGTTTCGGATCTCACACTTACAGTTTCATCAATAAAGATAACGTTCGTCATTGGGTAAAATTTCATTTTCGTACGCAACAGGGAATTGAAAATCTTACCGAAGAGGAAGCTATCAGAGTAATCGGCTCGGACCGCGAATCTTCACAACGCGACCTTTTCGACAATATCGAGCAGGGTAATTTCCCGAAATGGAAAATGTTCATCCAGATTATGACCGAAGAACAGGCCAAAACCTACCGTTTCCATCCGTTCGATCTCACCAAAGTATGGTCGAAGAAAGATTTTCCTTTAATTGAAGTAGGGGAGTTTGAACTGAACCGAAACCCAGAGAACTATTTCCAGGATGTAGAACAGGCTGCTTTTAACCCGACTAATATCGTTCCGGGCATTGGTTTTTCTCCGGACAAAATGCTTCAGGGCAGATTGTTTTCGTATGGTGATGCCCAACGCTACCGTTTAGGGGTTAACCATTTCCAGATTCCTGTAAACAAACCTACATGTCCATATCATGCGTTCCACCGCGACGGTGCGATGCGTGTAGACGGGAATTACGGTGGCACAAAACACTACGAGCCGAACAGTTACGGCGAATGGCAGGAGCAGCCCGAGCACAAGGAACCGCCGCTGGAACTTTCAGGCGATGCTTTCGCGCATAATTTTCGGGATGATGATGAAGACTATTTCACCCAACCCGGCGATTTGTTCCGAATTATAAAAGCGGATGGAAAAGCTGAAGAACTTTTTAAGAATACGGCCGTAAATATCGGTGGAGCCGAAAAATTCATTCAGATTCGCCATATCCGCAACTGCTATAAGGCGGACCCCGATTACGGAAAAGGCGTAGCCTACACGCTCGGATTGGATATGGACGAAGTGATGAACTTTGATATGACGCCTTACGACAGGTATGCGCCAAAGCGCACTCAACCGTAAAACTTTCAGAGGGCGGAAAACTCATCAGTTTCCGCCATCTTTTTTTATTTTTTAAATTAACAAACCGAATTATGGCAGAAATAAAACATGTAGAAAGCAGCACAAAAGGGTCTTTTGATATTTATTTTGAAGGCGAAAAAGCCGGAAGCCTTACGTATACGTGGGCCGGTGAAGATAAGTTCATCATTGACCATACAGAAGTTGATCCTAAATTCAGCGGGAAAGGTCTGGCAAAGGATCTTGTAGTCGCTGCCGTTTCGTACGCGCGCGAAAAAGGAAAGAAAGTGATTCCGCTATGCACGTATGCGAATGCAACCATCAGGAAAAACACCGAACTTCAGGATGTGCTCGCGTAGATTACCGATTTATTTTGAAATGTATAAACCTTTCTTTACGGGAAGGTTTTTGTTTGCTTAAAAACTTCGGTGAAAACAGCGACGCGCCCCGGATTGAACGGCCTGTCTGAGCTCTCCCGGCGACCGCAGGGAGCCGGGAAGCGAGTAGTGAAAGCCGGAAATGGCGCCCAAATTTATGTCGTGAGATGTTTATTAGCAGATTAAATGATGCTTCAGAATACAGACAAAAAACTATATTTGCTGCACAAAAACCTACTCAATGAACCCATCAACGATTTTGCTCCTTTTTGTTTTCGCATACTTCATCGGGCTCCTCGTGATTTCTTATATTACAAGTCGCAACGCCGACAACCAGTCGTTTTTCATCGGAAATAAAAAAAGCAAATGGTGGCTCGTTGCTTTCGGGATGATTGGCACCAGCCTTAGTGGCGTGACGTTTATATCGGTGCCCGGAACCGTTGGCAAGATTACGGCCGGCGATTATCCGTTTGGCGGATTCGAATATTACATGCTTGTAATCGGCTTTTTTATCGGCTATTTTATTGTTGCCGCAGTGCTTCTGCCGCTGTATTACCGCATGAACTTAACGTCGATCTACACTTATCTCGGCAGGCGTTTTAATGTGGAAGCGCACAAAATAGGATCGCTGTTTTTTATTATTTCACGGTCTATCGGGGCTACGGCGCGGCTGTTCCTGGTGGTGAACGTGCTGCAGATCTTCCTGCTTGAAGATCTGGGCGTACCATTTTGGGTAACTTCTGCGGTAATCCTGCTGATGGTGCTGCTTTATACCTTTGAAGGCGGCGTGAAGACGATTGTTGTGACGGATACACTTCAGACCTCATTTATGATTCTGAGTCTTGTTGCATGTATCATCTTTATCCTTTCGAATCTTAACCTTTCGGCTGGCGAGGCATACGATGTACTGGCTGCAAAAGATTATACCCATTTCATCAACTATGATGTAAACTCGAAAACTTTCTTTCTTAAAACCATTCTCGGGGGTATGTTTATAACGATCGCGATGACGGGTCTGGACCAGGAGATGATGCAGAAAAATATTTCGGTAGACAGCCTTAAAAACTCAAAGAAAAATATGCTCACGTTCGCCGGCACTTTGCTGATCGTAAATCTGGCATTTCTTTTTCTTGGCGGACTGCTCTATCTGTTTGCGATGGAGAACGGCGCGGTCTACGGCCAGGTTGTGGATGTGGTAAACGGAACTGAAACCGTAAGCAATGCGTTTGGTTTCAAAGATGCTGCAAACGGCACGATCACCAATGTGATGGGCGATGACCTTTTCCCGGCGCTTTCGCTTCAGGGATATTTTCCGCTTTTTATTGCGGTGATCTTTATCATTGGATTGATTTCAGCACTTTTTCCGTCGGCAGACGGCGCGCTGACCGCAGTTACAAGTTCCTATTGCGTGGATTTACTCAACATAAACGACGATACTACCAAAACCGAAAAGCAGAAAAAAAGGCTCAGAATGAAGATTCACCTCATTTTCACTGTGGTTTTCTTTGCCCTGATTATGATTTTTAAAGCCATCAACGATAAATCTATTGTTTATCTGATTATGGAAGTGGCCGGATATACGTACGGGCCGCTGCTTGGTCTTTTTGCATTTGGAATCCTCACCAAGTTCCAGATCACTAAAAAGTACGCGATCATCGCTGTTACCTTGCTCGCACCGGTTTTAACATATTTAATCAACTATGTTGTAACTCAGCAGACCGACTACCGCATCGGCGTGGAACTGATTATCATCAATGGTTTGCTCACATTTTTCGGACTTTGGCTGATTAGAAACAAACAGATGCCGCAGGCCGCAAATTAAATTAGAACGTCATCACCAAAAAAACCTGTTCATGCACTGAACAGGTTTTTTTTATATAATTTTTGATCTTTTATTTTTTGCGAAGTGCTTTAATGACGATCTGAAGATTCACTTCGTTCTTTATGATTCCGTTTGCGACAGGCATCTGGAACTTCACACCGAAATCTTCTCTGTTAATATCCTGAGGTTCGGTCGCAATGCTAACATCACCTTCACTTACAGAGACATTTGCATTGAATTTTACCGGTTTCGTAATTCCTTTTATCGTTAAATTCCCGTCAATTGTGGTGTTATAATCGCCGGTGGAGTTTTTGGTGATTTTGGTTACTTCAAAAGATGAAGTCGGGAATTTTTCTACTTCAAAGAAATCCCCGCTTTTTAAATGTCCGTTCAGTTTGGCAAGTTGTTCGGCATCGTCTTTCAAATCAACTGAAGTCAGCGAATTCATATCCGCTACGAATTTTCCGCTTTCAAGTTCACCGTCTTTCACCGTAACCTCGCCACTTTCAAATTTAATGGTCCCGAAGTGGCTGGTATTGTCAGTTTTCACAACTTTAAAACCTTTCCACTCAACGCGGCTGTTGAGTGTATCAAGTTCGAATATGCTTCCTTCTTTGGTTGTTGTAACGTCACTGCTTTCGCTGGTTAAAGGCTTATCTTTACCACAGGACGTCAGCGATATTGCTGCGGCAACCATAGAAGACACCAAAACTGTAGATAATTTATTCATAAAAAACTGAAATTTAATTGTTTCGCTAAAATAATTAAATAATAATTAAGAACAAAAATATTATTTTTGCAAGATGCTGTTAGAAATCCGCAACCTTTACTTTTCCTACACCGCAGATAAAAAGCTTTTCCAGAATCTTAACCTTAGTGTTGAACAGGGCCGGACGATCGCGCTGACCGGCGAAAGTGGCTGTGGAAAATCTACGCTGCTAAGTCTCGTTTACGGTCTGCTCGACTGGGATGAAGGCGAAATAATTTTTGACGGAAAGGCCGTTTATGGTCCTAAGAAAAACATCGTTCCGGGTGAAAGCGAGATGAAACTGGTAGCGCAGAATTATGACCTGATGCCGTACGCAACGGTAGCAGACAATGTAGGGAAATTCATTTCTAACATTAACCTGAAAGTAAAGAAAGAACGCGTACACGAGCTTCTCGACGTGGTCGGCCTTACAGATTATGCAGGCGTTCTGCCCAAATTTCTGAGCGGTGGACAGCAGCAGCGGGTTGCAATCGCGCGTGCGCTTTCAGTGATGCCGAAACTTCTGTTGCTTGACGAACCTTTCAGCAACCTCGATTTTCCGCGTAAAATAGAGTTGCGCGAGAAACTGTTCAGCTACGTGAAACAGAAAAATATCTCACTGATTGTTTCGACACATGAAATCCAGGAAGTAATGCCGTGGCTGGACCAGATTATCGTCCTGAAAGAAGGCCGCCTGATACAGAACGATACGCCAGCAGAAACCTACCGAAACCCTTATAACGATTACGTTGCGCGCCTTTTCGGTGAAGTGAATGTCTTCACAGATGTTGACGCAGCAATTCTCGAGCTGCCATCGATGATCTATTATCCGCATCAGATTACAATCTCAGACGAAGGCCTCGAAGCGGAGGTTAAAGAAAGTCGGTTTGCGGGCAGTTATTACTGGAATAAACTTGTGCTGAAAGGCGTTAACATGGTGGTATATACCGATCATCAACTTGAATCTAAGGTAAATATAACCTTTAGAAGAGACCGCTAATATTGAGTCGGAAATGCGTCCTTAAAGTTTAAAATAAACTGCAGCGCGTCAACCCGTTTAAGCCTTCTTTACGAATTCAGATTTCAATGCCATCGCGCCAAAACCATCGATTTTGCAGTCGATATTATGGTCGCTGAGCGGGCGGAGGCGAATATTCTTCACTTTAGTCCCTGCTTTTACAGGTTTCGGTGCGCCTTTTACGGGAAGGTCTTTCATTACAATTACAGAATCGCCGTCTACAAGAACGTTTCCGTTCATGTCCAGAATTGCATCTCCATTTTCTTCGTCCGCAGGGTTCCATTCGTGGAAGCACTGCGAACATACCATCAGTTCATCCTGTGCGTACGTGAATTCGGAATTACATTTCGGGCAGGTTAGCGTGTCGCTCATAGTTTTTGATTTTAAGCAAAGATATTAAAAACCCACGCATCTCCCAAGGTGTGCAGTTTGCCGGCGTTAACGGAAGAAAATGGTTAGAACAAAAAAGAAAAAACCACCTGCGTAAGCAAGTGGTTTTGTGGAGGATATCGGGATCGAACCGACCACCTTTAGACTGCCAGTCTAACGCTCTAGCCAGATGAGCTAATCCCCCAAATTAAAAAAACCAGGATCTGATCCTGATATTTTTAGTTTTGCAATGATACAAATAATTTGCCTGAAGTTGCAAGTGGTTTAAACAGAATTTTTTGAGGATAAAGTTACATCTAGACCGCGCATCATCAGGTGCTGATGAGGTTTACTGATGACGGCTATCAGTCTTTCTTTTCGGCCACAAGCGAGAAGACATGAGGCACTTTGTTACCGAACTGTGGAATCCGGAATTTTCCCTTTTCGAACTCATCATTCTGGTTAAAACATGCGTACGGAGACCAATTATACTCTTCGAACGATAAAATTTCAAGACTCGCATTGAGCAGACTCATAAGAACTTCCGAGGTTGGATGATTCCACATCACAAAATCAAGTACAAGTGGCGCTGTTTTATCGGCATAGGTGCCTTCATTGGTTTCAACAATGGCTTTTTCGTTGAAGTAATTATATTTGATATGGGTAAAATCGTCATCAAACATCCAGATGACAGGATGAAATTCAACAAAAACAAACTTTCCGCCAGATTTTAGAAAATGCGAGATTACGTTTGCCCATTTGTGAAGATCGGGCAGCCAGCCGATTGTGCCGTAGCTGGTAAATACGATATCGAATTTATCATTGAGCAGTTCGGGAAGTTGGTACAGATCTGCCACTACAAAGCGCGTGTCTGTACCGCACTGTGCGGCCAGATCTTTTGCGGCGGCGATGCCTTTATCGGAAAGGTCGACACCAGTAACGTACGCACCCATTCTCGAAAGCGAAATTGAATCCTGCCCGAAATGACACTGCAGATGAAGGATCTTTTTTACTTTTATATCTCCCAAAAGCTCCAGTTCAATACTGTTCAGCGAAGTTCTGCCCGCGATAAACTCATCAACGAAATAGAAATCAGATTTGAGGTGCGGTTCGACCTTCGCGTTCCATGAGTTTCTGTTGATATCAAGGTAGTTTTCCATGGTGCAAAAAGTTTTGAATGAAATCCGTTGGTGTTTTTGACGTAATTCTTCGGTTTATTTAAGCACTAAATAATAGAGCAGTGCCCAAATAGAAACGAAAAATAAGCCTGGATACAATACCGATTTTAGTGTTGCAGGATCATTTTTCCAGAAAAAAAGGTAGACCAGATATCCCGCGAAAACCCCGGCGAGAAGAGCAGGTAAAAGCATGTATGCCATAATCAGGGATTTTTAAGGTTATGTATTTAGTTAAACATTTTCTTGTACGTTTTCTTTTAGACGATCATCTACGTAAAGATAACATTTTCAATATTTAAAACTTGAATTTGATGCAGATTATTTTAATTTTGAGAGGATTACTGGCGAATTGTTATTGGAAGTGGGTTGTTTTGTTTAAATTCGGCAACAAAACATTTTGAATGAAGTTACTCTATTTGCTGTTTTTAACTTTTCTTCTTAGTGCCGGCGCTAACCATTCCCAATCGGGTGTATATCTATGCGACAGCGATGGCGGCAAAAAATACCACTTCACGAAAAATTGCCGTGGCTTGTCGAACTGCCAGCACGAAATAATAAAAGTAACCTTAAAAAAGGCGCAATCTCTGGGTAAAACCCTTTGCGGGCACGAAAATTAATTCTGATCCAAAAAAGTGTCGAGATTTATGGTTTCCTGCTCGCCACTCTGTAAATTTTTGACGGTAATATTTCTATCGGCAATTTCCTGTTCACCGAAGAATACAAGGTTTGGAATTCCTTTCTTTTCAGCGTAGGTGAACTGCTTCTTCAGCTTTGAAGACTCCGGATAAAGTTCTGCAGATATTCCGTTTGCGCGCAGTTTGGCGATAATTTTAGTGGCCTCAAGTGCTTCGCTTTCGCCATAATTTGCAAACAGATATTTCACAGCATTTGCGGCGTTTTGCGGGAATAACGCTAGCTCTTCCATCACAAGATAAATACGGTCTAGTCCGAAAGAAATCCCAATTCCGGGGATGTTCTTTACGCCGAAAACTTCGGTAAGATTATCATACCGTCCGCCGCCGCCAATCGAGCCCATCGCCACACCGTTGGCTTTTACTTCAAAAATTGCTCCAGTATAATAATCGAGACCTCTTGCAAGCGTAATGTCGAATTTTAAACTGGCGGAAGAAATTCCCAGATCCATACATTTAGTAAGTACAACTTCCAGTTCATCCACACCGGCCGTGCCAATTTCGTTTCCTGCAAATTTTGTTTTGAGTTCCTTTAAATTGTCTAATGCGTTTTCGCTCTGGCTGAACAGAAAATCGAGCTTGCTGATGGATTCTTCGGATATATTTTTTTCCAGAAGTTCCTTTATCACGCCATCTTTTCCAATTTTATCCAGTTTATCAAGTGCCACCGTAAAGTCGATAAGTTGCTCGGTAATTCCTGCATATTCGGCTAAACCCGAAAGTATTTTGCGGTTATTCAGATGAATTGTCACCGGAATCTGCAATTCAGAAAACGATTTAAGGTATAACTGTGTAAGTTCAACTTCCTGCCAAAGGCTTTCGCTTCCCACAACATCGGCATCGCACTGGTAAAACTCGCGGTAACGACCTTTCTGAGGTCTGTCCGCGCGCCACACCGGCTGAATTTGGTATCTTTTGAATGGGAAAACCAATTGCCCATGGTTCATTGCTACAAATCTTGCGAACGGAACGGTAAGGTCGTATCGAAGCGCTTTCTCAGAAATCTGCGCAATCAGTTTCTGGGAGTTTTTCGCGTTCCAGTCGTCTCCGTTAGTTTTTAACGCATAATCGCCAGAGTTCAGGATTTTAAAAATCAACCTGTCACCTTCTTCACCGTATTTGCCTGTCAACGTCGAAAGATTTTCGAAACTTGGTGTTTCAAGAGGCTGAAAGCCAAACAGTTCGAAATTTTTCTGTAAAATATTGATGATCGCTCTTCGGTTGACAACTTCAGTTGCGGTAAAATCGCGGGTTCCTTTGGCTAAGCTTGGCTTCATTAAGATGAATTACGTTTAACAATTTGTGGGTAGATTCTTCATTGTCTGAAGAAGCACGTTGAAGCTGCAAAAATAAGGAATTGCCGCGATTATACTGCTGCTGCTGTCGCTGAATATTCTGTTCAAACCTAACGTATTACGGAGTGAGGTTTTTACATCTGCTGCTTACGTAATTACAGTGGCTAAACCTCTTCGAGAATTCCTATGATTTCTTCGCCGTAATGCTCTATTTTATGCTTGCCAAACCCCTTTATGCCGCAAAGTTCCTCTTTCTTTGCCGGCTTGTATTTGGCGATAGAAAGCAGCTCGTTGTTCGTCGCGATAAAGTAAACCGGCAGGTTTTGGTTTTTTGCTTTCTCGCTTCGCCAAAGCTTCAGTGACTCCAGAATTTTAATCTCGTCCGGGTTCAGTTCTTCATCGGTATCAGCCGAGTATTTCTGGTTTTTCGATTCGTTTACGGTCATTTTGGTGTCTTCGTAATAGAGAATAACCGACCAGTAGGCCTCCTCATCCTTTACAAATGCGGATTCGAATCTGATGACGTTATTTTGCTGCAGAAAACGGTCGAGGGCACGTTGGTCAGTATAAATATATTGATCTGACAACCTGACTTTTAAAATTTTTACATTCATGATTTGTGTTTTTTTCGCAGCACCTCTCCATGGAAAGAGAGGTGTGCGAGGTTAGAATTAGTGAATGATCGAAGGAAAATAAAATTATCTTGCTAAAGATTACTTGCTGCCAAGCAGTACAAGTTCTTCCACGCGGATTTCAGTCATGTAATGTTTTGCACCTGTTTTATCATCCCAGGTCCTGTACATCACCTTGCCTTCCACGGCAATTTCTTTTCCTTTTTCCACGTATTTCTGCATGATGTCTGCGAGTTTACCACCGGCCACGAGATTGTGCCATTGGGTTTCTTCTACTTTTTCGCCAAGACCATTGGTGTAATAGTCGGATGTTGCCAAACTGACTTTAGCGAGTTTACCGTTTTCGAAATTTACGATTTCGACGTCTTTTCCTGTTCTACCAACTAAGGTAACTTTGTTTCTGAGTGACATAGCTTTAAAATTTATAATTAAACAATTAGAAGCGGGCCTCACTGATTTTGCCCAAATCTCTAGTGCAAAGATTCGGCGGTGGTGAAAAATTAGTCGGTAATGAACTGTTTATTATCGTTTGTAGTCGTTTGAATCGGATAAAGTTTTGATGATCAGCCGGTTTGAAATCGCGGTAAAATGAAAAAAGATTGTTTTATTTGAAATATTGCCGGTAGGTTTCCATTGAATGTTCGAGTTCATCCAAAATTTTGTCTGCTTCCGCTTTGCTTCCTGCTTTGCTGAGGCTGGTAATTTTACTCGTATGTTCGTTGAGCCAAACGTGCAGCACATCGTGGGATTTTCCCGTCATTGTGCAGCTTTTAATCAGTTTTTCGTTAGCTGAATTAAGATCTTCAGCTAATTTATGGTAATCACCGGAATCATAATCATACTCATTGATCAGCTTTTCCTGTTGTTGAATGAATGGCAGCATCTCGGCATTGGTTGCCCACTTTTTACCGTTGTCGAGCTCGAGCGATACACCCGTGGCAGAATGATCATCTTCTTTGTCATGGTCGGTCGCCATCTGCTCAATGGAGGCTGTGTGGTCTTCGTCTGCTGACGAATCATGCTTTTTCTCACAAGCAGTGAACAATATCAGGCAGAGTAGCGCAGGTACAATAATGTTTTTCATTTGTTACTTATTTTTATAGTTGCTAAAAGTAATAGGATAGTGAATCCGATGCGGAAAGCCATTGCATCTACCGTTTTGGTCTCGAATAAACCGCCATTTCGTATATGCACAAAAAGATAGGCGTACGCTGCAAGCAATATTATCAGCGCTATGATTAGAGGCAGTTTCGCCCACGTTCTGTTTTTTAAAATTGCCGCCGCGGTAGCCAAATAAAGGATTGCACACAGCCAGTTTGCCCAAACCACAGCAGGTACGAAATCTCCTTCTTTCGCTCTGATGCCAAACCAGTCGAACAGTACAGAACTGCTCATAAAAAGCGTTATAGATCCAAACAGCACTAGAAAAACCAGTAAAATTATCTTTTGCATTTTGATTTAATCCAAATTTGATGTTCTCGGGCGGTTATTCAATTTACGCATAATTAGGCGGTGTAGAAATAGTGGGCGCATAATTTTTTCGAATTGTCCACAAAAAAAGCGCAACCTAAACGGTTGCGCTATATTTTAAATATTTTGTATGGAATTAAATCCCGAACTGTCGTGCGAATAAATCTGGGAAGATACCGAATACAATCAGCGCGATTACGACTGTAACTGCCATGATATTATAGGTAAGCGGAACACGTTCTGCCGTGTTGAAACTGCTTTCTTTCGGGAAGAACATCGCCATAATTAAACGCAGGTAGTATGCGATTGAGATTCCGGAGCCTAATACGGCGACCAGAACTAAAAACGGGGTGTCTTCTATCGCCTGTGCAAATATCGCAAACTTACCCATGAACCCCGCGGTAAGCGGAATACCAGCCATAGAAAGCATGCCTACAGCTGCAGCCACCGCCAGAATAGGTTCAGATTGCGCAAGGCCGCGGAACGCGTTGTATGAAGTTTCGCGTTTTATTTTCTCAACCCAAATAAGGCACATCATCACGCCGATAGTGGCCAATGAATATGCGAACAGGTAAAATGCGAGATTGTACGCGGATAGATTATTTAAACCAAAGAAGATCAGTGCAAGATAACCCACATGCGATACCGAAGAATACGCGAGCATTCTCTTGGCGTTGCTCTGCGCAAGGCCCATCACGTTTGCTAAAAACAAGGTGATGATGATGAGCACACCCATAATGTTGATCCATCCTGCGGTAATACCGGAGAATCCGATTGACATTACTTTGAAGAAGGCGAAAAACGCGGATATTTTAACGACAGACATCATGAACGCTGTAATCAGCGACGGCGAACCCTGATAAACATCGGGGCTCCACATGTGGAATGGAGCGAGCGATACCTTAAATGCGAGGGCACACAACATCAGCACAGCACCTGCGGCGAACATATAATTTTTCGGATTGTTTACCGAATATTCATGGATTTGATACAGATCGAAACTTCCTGCGCTTCCGTATACGAGCGCGATCCCGAACAGTAAAAAGCCCGTTGCAAAGGCTCCCATTAAAAAATATTTAACCGAAGCTTCGTTTGAGCGTAAATTCGTCTTGCTGCTTCCGGCAAGCACATAAAGCGGAATCGAAAGGATTTCTATCCCTAAAAATAAAGTCACAAGATTCTGGAAACCGAATAATACGATACCTCCAGTGAGCGAAAAAAGCATCAGTGCATAAAGTTCTGACTGATGGCTGCGGTGGTTACTGAATGCGAACCCTCCCAAAAAGAACAGCAGCAGTGTCACCACGATCGAAATCCGTGTGAAAAGGGCCGCGTTGGCACCGAATTCATACATCGCCTTGTATTGGCTGAAGAACTCAAGTTCCGGTAAAAAGCTTACATAAAACGCAATCAGCAGTCCGAAAATACTTATGTACCTTGAAAACTTACCCTGGTCGAAAACTCCGGAAAACAGGGCGGCCACTGCGGTAATGAATATAATAATTAAAACGCTCATTTAAGATAGATTTCAGATTTGAAAATCGAGATTGGTATTCTTCTCTTATTATTTATAATTTTAGTTCAGCATCGAAGCATAAATAAACTTCAGCGAACTGCTCACCATGTCAATTAGCGGTTGCGGAAAAACTCCGAACAGAATCACGAAGCCCGCCAGCGTGGCAAGCACCGAAAATTCAATGCCCGAAAGATCTTCTGCGGAAGACAGAACGCGCTCGTCGCCTTCGCCAAACATAGCCTTACCATACATTCTGAACAGATAAACCGCTGAGAAAATCATGGTGAGACCTGCAACTACCGCTGCCAATTTGTTATAATCGAAGATTGATTTGATCAGAATAAATTCGCCGATAAAGCCGTTTGTTAGAGGCAAACCGATGGATCCAAGTAAAATAATCATAAAGAGTACCGCAAACTTAGGAGCTACTTTTGCAAGCCCGCCCATCTGACGGATATCCCGCGTCTTGAATCTTTTGTACAGAATATCAGCACAATAAAACAGACCTACAATATTGATCCCGTGTGCGAACGCCTGCACCATCGCACCTTCGCCGCCTTGTGTAGATAAACTGCCTTTCATCGTTACGATCGCCGAAGCCATTATTCCGGCCACCATCAATCCAACGTGAGAAAGAGATGAATACGCTAAAATCCGCTTGGTATCGTTATGAGCAATTGCGATCAGCGCACCGTGGACAATACCTACAATTGCCAGCACTAAAACAATCTGTCCTGAAATTCCAAGAACAGGATCCGGCGTGATCGGTAATAAATATCGCAGAAGACCGTACACTGCCATTTTCAGCATGATTCCCGAAAGCAGCATCGTTCCCTGCGTTGGCGAATACGTATAGGTATCTGCCTGCCACGAGTGGAATGGGAACACCGGCAACTTCACCGCGAAGGCAAAAAAGATAAACCAGAAAACCACGGTTTGTTCGGTGGTATTCAGTTGCGCGTTATACAGATCGGTTAATGCGAATGAAGCCGAATTTGTGTACACAAAGATCAGCCCTAAAAGCATAAACAGTGAACCTACAAACGTATAGACAAAGAATCTGGTGGTAAACTCAATTTTTTTGTTTTCCTGGCCCCAAATCCCGGCGATAAGCCAGATTGGGATCAGTGTAACTTCCCAGAAAATATAGAAAAGGAGTCCGTCTAATGCCGTAAAAATTCCGATTAGGCCGAACTGCATCAGCAGAATAAGACCGTAGAATGTGTTTCGGTATCCAGGTTTCTCATTGAATGAAGACAGAATGATCAGCGGGGTAAGAATGTTGGTGAGTAGCAGCATCAGCATGCTCATCCCATCAATACCGAAATGCAGGTTGCTTCTTATAAACTGAGACCACGGATAGTTGATTTCATACTGCAATACGCCATCTACGGTTGGTTTAAAATCCAGCCCGGCGAGCATATATAAAGTGAGAAACATCTGTGCAAATGCAAATCCCAGCGCCAAAAATTTACTTGCGGGGTTTTTCCACGCGAACACTACTGCAGAACCTACCAGAGGCAAAAGAAGGAATGTTAATAAGAGATACGACATTTACTATTGTAATATAAAGTTAACAATTAAAATAATTCCGATTGCGAGCGACATAATGAGCACGTAATTCTCTACGTTACCATTTTGCAGACGTTTCGCAGCGCGCCCTGAATCTTCAGCTCCTGTACCAATGAAATCGGTAAATCTGCCCAGCACGCCTTTGTCGAACATGTTTCCTGCTACACCAAGTCCTTCTATGAACCGTACGATCATGGCACTATTCAGCTCATCAAGAAACAGTTTTTTGTTCGAAAGCCTTTCCCAGCCGGTATATTTGTCTTCAGGTAAAGCCATTTTTTTCTTATCCACATATGTTTTTTTCACGAAAAACCATACGGTGAAAAACATCAAAACAGTAAGCCCAAGCAAGATCATTTCGGTACCGAAGTTCACTTCAGGCAGCTCAAGGTCGTATACATAAACAGATTTCAGCCACTCGCCAAGTTTAGCGTAATTACCATGTCCGATAAAATGTGGAAGATTGATGAAACCACCTACAATAGAAAGAACGGCAAGCACGATCAAAGGAACCGTCATGCTTTTGGGGCTTTCATGAAGATGATGTTTCTGCTCCTCAGTACCGCGGAATTCACCGTGAAATGTTAAGTAATAAGCTCTGAACATATAAATCGCGGTAAGTGTAGCTACAATAAACAGAGCGACCCATAAAAAGGGACTTTTACCATAAACATTCGCTAATATTTCGTCTTTGGAAATCATTCCGGAAAGGAACGGGAAACCCGAAATTGCCAAGGTTCCGATGAGGAAAGTAATATGTGTAATCGGGATTTTTTTCTTTAAACCTCCCATAAGTCTCATGTCCTGCTCGCCGCTCATCGCGTGGATTACGGAACCTGAACCGAGGAATAACAATGCCTTGAAAAATGCATGCGTCATCAGGTGGAACATCGCTGTGGTATAAGCTCCCACGCCTAGTGCAACAAACATAAATCCAAGTTGTGAAACCGTGGAGTAGGCGAGTACTTTTTTAATATCATTCTGTCTCAAACCGATAAATGCCGCTACAAGTGCCGTGAGAAGCCCGACATACAGAATGCCTTCCAAGGTGCTTGGCGCAAGTGAGAACAGGAAGTTGGATCTTACAACCAGATAAATTCCGGCTGTAACCATCGTGGCAGCGTGGATAAGTGCTGAAACTGGTGTTGGCCCGGCCATCGCGTCCGGAAGCCACGTAAACAACGGGATCTGTGCAGATTTACCCACCGCACCGATGAAAAGGCTGATTGTAATAAATATGATTACAGGTGAATCGAGTTCGAATTTTGAGGAGTTTTGCGCAACGGAAAGAAAATCCACCGCGTTGGTCTGATAGGCAATCATCAGAATCCCGATAATCATCCCAAGATCTCCAATTCTGTTCATGATGAATGCTTTTCTTGCGGCAGCGCCGTATTCCGCGTTGGTGTACCAGAAACCGATCAGCAGGTAAGAGCAGAGACCAACACCTTCCCATCCGATGAAAAGGATAAGATAGTTACTTCCCATCACCAACAGCAACATCGAGAATATAAATAAATTCAGATAAGCGAAGAATTTATAAAAACCTTTGTCGTGGCTCATATATCCAATTGAATAAAGGTGGATAAGCGAACCGATTCCGGTAATGATCATCACCATCATCAACGAAAGCTGATCGATCTGAAAGCTGAAGTTCACCTGGATTCCACTGATCCTGAACCATTCGAAGGCCCGAACGATCACCGGTTGCGAATCTGCATCAAACTTCAGAAAAATACTTACCGCGATGCAGAAAGAGGCAAACACAACAAGCGTTGCGATGCTCCCAACCACCATTTTCGGTAAATTTTTGCCGAACAGACCGTTAACCAGAAATCCTAATAAAGGTAAAAGTACAATTGCGTAGATTAAATTTTCCATCCTCTATTTTATCCTCTTAGTTTATTAAAAATACTGATGTCCACAGATTTTGTGTTGCGGTACATCATTGCAATAATGGCCAGTCCCACAGCAACTTCAGCTGCCGCCACTACCATGATAAAGAAAACCAGGATCTGCCCGTTTCCGTCGCCTTTATAGCTTGAAAAAGCTGCAAGCAAGAGGTTTACTGAATTAAGCATAAGCTCCACACAACCCAGAATAATGATTGCATTTTTGCGGATCAACACGCCCAGCACGCCCAGACAGAACAACAGTGAACTCAGAATAATAAAATATTCGAGTGGCACAGCCTGTATAAATGAATTTACTTCTCCCATAATTCTATAAATCTTTTTTACCGATCAGCACCGCGCCCACAATCCCTGCAAGAATAAGGATGGACGCAAGTTCGAATGGCAATACATATTCATTAAACAACAATCTGCCAAGGTTCTTTGTTAAGCCGATCGAAGAATCTACACCGGTGCCGTAAGTGCCGGTACCAAGACCTTTATAAGCTCCCAATAACCCTATGAACAGGATACATGCAGCAAAAACTCCGATAAACTTGGTGAGGTTCTGCTTTTTGCTTTCGTCGGCTCTGTTTAAATTCAGCATCATCAAAATATACAGAAAAAGCACCATGATCGCACCGGCATACACAATGATCTGAACAATGCCCAGAAACTGTGCGTTAAGCAGAATGTACATGGCGGCAATTGAAAAGAACGTCACAATTAAAGCAAGAATAGCGTAGAGCGGGTTGCGCGCAATCACAAAATATACTGCGCTGGCCAGCGCTATGGCTGCTACGGAGAAAAATATTACCTGTTCCATTTATTTTACTGCTTGTTTTTGTCTTTCGCTCTGGCGGTCGGTAATATCAATTCTTTCGTTGATTTTTTCAACCAGCTTGTCTTTTCCGTAGATGAAGCTTCCGCGGTTTACTTCCACATCTACCAACCTGTCGGTAAGGTACACGGCAGATTTAGGACAGGCTTCTTCACACAAACCACAGAAGATGCAGCGCAACATGTTAATCTCGTATACGGAAGCATATTTTTCTTCGCGGTAAAGATGTTTTTCTTCGCGTGTGCGCTCTGCTGACGTCATTGTGATTGCTTCTGCAGGGCACACAACGGCACACAGACCGCACGCTGTGCAGCGTTCTCTTCCTTCCTCATCACGTTTAAGCACATGAAGGCCACGCCAAACTTTTGCGCGGGGTTTTTCTACTTCAGGGTACGAAAATACTTTTCCTTTTGAACCCTGCAGCGCATGCTTCATCGTGATGGCCATTCCCTTCAGTATTTCGGGGAGGTATATTCTTTCCATAAAAGTCATCTCTTTATTCGAGACTACTTTTGATCGGTTTGTTAACTTCATATTGTTTTGGTTTTAGCGGCCGGCGTTAGCCTACGCATTAAAACTTACTATTTAAAATTTAGGTGAAGAAAATAATTACAGCCGCTGTAATAATTAAATTCGCTAATGCTAACGGAATTAAAGTTTTCCATCCTAAATGCATCAGCTGATCGTAGCGGAATCTCGGTATCGTCCAACGGATCCACATAAAGATGATAATACCTAGAATTACTTTTGAAAGCATTGCTACAATACTTAAGATACCTGCAATGTTTTCGCCCCAGTTTTCAGATACCCAGTTGATCCCAGGATAGTTGAATCCACCAAAGAACAGCGTAGCAATGAGTGCATTTGAGATAAACATGTTCACGTACTCACCAAACATATACTGTCCAAAGTTCATTGAAGAGTATTCTGTCATGTACCCGTTCACAAGTTCGGATTCGCATTCAGGTAAGTCGAATGGGTGACGGTTGGTTTCTGCCAGCGCAGCAACGAAGAAGATGATAAAGGCTAATGGCTGATAGAAGATATTCCAGTTCATCCCGTCTAATGGAATAAAACCCCAGATATTACCTACACCTTGCGATGAAGTAATGGCGTAAAGATCTAAACTTCCGGCCATCAGGATAATTGAAAGTAACGAAAGACCCATCGCGAGTTCATACGAAATCATCTGCGATGAGGCACGAATCGCCCCAATCAATGAATATTTGTTATTCGAAGCCCAGCCACCAATCATCATTCCGTACACTCCGATGGACACCATCCCGATTAGATACAAAACACCGATATCGATGTTTGCAACCTGAACGGCCATTGAAGTTCCGCCAATATTAAGGCTTTTTCCCCACGGAATTACGGCACCAGTGATGAGCGATACGAACATCGTGATGCCCGGTCCCAGATAAAACAGAAAGCGGTCGGCATTTTGCGGCACAAACCCTTCTTTGAAAAAGAGTTTACCACCATCTGCCAATGGCTGCAAGATGCCGAAAGGTCCGGCTCTGTTCGGCCCGATACGGTCCTGAAGCGCTGCCGCCACCTTACGTTCGCCCCATGTAGAATAGGCCGCAACGCCCATCGACAATGCGAAAAGTGATACTACTAAAATGATTTTAAAAGTGATTAAATCCATAGTTTTTATTATCGTATGCTGTCTGAAACCTAGGGTTTATAAGCCTGGATTCCGGACAGATGCCTCATTAAATTAAATTTTTCTCGTCTTTTACACTGATTTCTTTTGCATCCGGATTGTTCAAAAGATTGATCATGTTCTGTGGTTTTTCATAGTGATTCAGTGAAATTACTGAATGGCGGTCAATGTTTCGAGGTCCTTCGATGGTCCAGAGTTTTACGTCTTTGCGCTCGAAACGACACTCGTTACAGATCCATTCTTCCACTTCATCATACTGGTCTTTTCTAGCAGTAACACGAATAACTTCCTCGCCCTTCATCCACAACACCACTTTACCTGAACATTTTTCGCACGAACATGAAGCGTTCACAGGTTTGGTGAACCAAACTCTCTGCGCAAAACGCGCAGTTTTGTCGGTTAATGCTCCAACCGGACATACATCGATAACGTTTCCGATAAAATCGTTGTCGAGGGATTTGTTGAGATAGGTCGCAATCTCAGCCTGCTCTCCTCTGAAAAGGATTCCGTGCTCACGTTTGTCGGTAAGTTGGTTTGCCGCCAACACGCAACGCGCACACAGGATGCATCGGTTCATGTTGAGTTTGATATACGGACCGATATCTTCGGAATCGAAAGTTCTGCGTTCAAATTCAGTACGCGTTCTTTCGAGGCCGTGTTCGTACCCTAGATCCTGAAGGTGGCATTCACCGGCCTGGTCGCATACAGGGCAGTCCAGCGGGTGGTTGATCAGCAGGAATTCTGTCACTGCTTTTCTTGCTTCCTGGGTTTTCTCAGAAGTAAGATTTTTCACTTCCATACCGTCCATAACGCCTGTCCGGCAGCTCGCAACCAGTTTTGGCATTGGTCTGGAATCGGCGTCGGAACCTTTAGAAACTTCCACAAGACACGTTCTGCAACGGCCTCCGCTATTTTCCAAAGGTTTATAGTAACACATCGCAGGCGGTACAGATCTTCCTCCAATCTGTCTGGCAGCTTCTAAGATGGAAGTGCCCGGTGCAACCTCGGTTGTCTGTCCGTCGATCGTGATTTTAAATTTTTTGATGTCTTCGCTCATATCTTATTGCTTTAAGCTTCGGGCCTTAAGCAGTCGGCTTTGTTTTGTTTAATATAAAAAGGTAGTCAGAATATTTATTTCTCATACCAAAATCTTCCGCTTACTCTGCGGTGGCAGCCTGTGGAATTGGATCCGCGTAATTGGCAAGTCCGTAATTTCTGTTTAATGCTTCTGGATTATCAATGTGCCACTCGAACTCGTCCCGGAAGTGGCGTATTGCTGCAGCCACAGGCCATGCAGCCGCATCACCTAACGGACAGATCGTGTTTCCTTCAATTTTTCTCTGGATATCCCACAGCAGATCGATGTCTGCCATCGTTCCTTTTCCTGTTTCGATGTTTTTAAGAATTCGGTACATCCACGGCGTTCCTTCACGGCATGGTGTACATTGTCCACAGCTTTCGTGGGCATAAAAATGTGCTAAACTCATTGTGTGTTTTACTACGCACTGATCCTCGTCCAAAACGATAAATCCACCCGAACCCATCATAGTTCCGGTAGCAAAACCTCCGTCGGCAAGCGATTCGTAGTTCATATATCGTGGTTCGCCGTTAATGGTTTTCAGTAATAAATTTGCCGGAACAATCGGCACAGAACTACCACCCGGGATACAGGCTTTAAGTTTCTTGCCGTTCGGGATGCCGCCGCAATATTCGTCGGAATAAATAAACTCTTCAACGGTAATCGTCATGTCGATTTCGTAGACACCCGGTTTATTAATATTTCCGCAGGCGGAGATCAATTTCGTTCCTGTTGAACGGCCTACTCCTATTTTAGCATATTCAGCACCTCCGATGTTCATAATCGGAACAACTGCAGCAATGGTTTCAACGTTATTCACTACCGTCGGCGATTCCCAAAGTCCTTTTACCGCCGGGAATGGTGGTTTAAGTCTTGGGTTACCTCTTTTACCTTCGAGAGATTCAAGAAGTGCGGTTTCTTCTCCGCAGATATAAGCTCCGGCACCACGGTGCACATAAATTTCAAGGTCGTAGCCGGTTCCAAGGATGTTTTTACCAAGGAATCCCGCTGCTTTTGCTTCATTAATCGCCTGCTCCAGAATATCCGGAATCCAGGAATATTCGCCTCTGATGTAGATGTAGGCTGTGTTTGCGCCCAACGCATAGGAAGAGATAATCATTCCCTCGATCAACAGATGCGGAAGAAATTCCATCAGGTACCGGTCTTTAAAAGTGCCCGGTTCAGATTCATCGGCATTTACCACTAAATATCTTGGTACGCCTTCGGGTTTTGCAAGAAAACTCCATTTCATTCCGGTAGGGAAACCCGCACCGCCACGGCCCCGCAAACCGGAAGTTTTCACTTCCTCTACGATGACATCCGGTGTCATTTTAAGGGCTTTGTCTACCGCGTCGTAACCGCCCTGTCTTCGGTAAACGTCGTAGAAACGGATTCCTTCGATATGTGCGTCTTTAAGTAAAAGTTTTTTACTCATTTTTATCTTCAAAAAAATTAGTCTAAAGCGATGGCACCCTGTCTGCAAAGCTGCAGGATCTCATCCACTTTTTCATTTGTTAAATGTTCGTGATAGAATTTGCCAAGCTGCATCATCGGTGCGTAGCCGCAGGCGCCAAGGCATTCTGCCTGTTTCAAAGTGAATAAACCGTCTGCAGTGGTTTCGCCGTTTTTAATATTTAATGTTTCTCGGATGTGCTGAAGGATCCCATCGCTGCCGCTAAGCATGCACGGACCTGTCTGGCAAACTTCCAAAACATATTTACCTACAGGTTTCATGTTAAACATGGTGTAGAAAGTAGCAACTTCATACACTTCAATCGGCTTAATCGAAAGAACATCAGCCACATAATCCATCACCGGAACGTCCAGCCAGCCGCCAAATTCTTTCTGAGCCAGATGCAGCACCGGGATCAGTGCAGATTTCTGTTTTCCTTCCGGATATCTGCCGATAATTTTCTGTACCTGTTTCAGAGTTTCAGGTTGAAAAGCAATAGTTTCGCTCATTTTCTATTTTAGATTTCAGACATCAGCTGCAGGATGTCGGATTTAAAATTAATTATTGGTCTGATTTCTCAGATCATTCTATATTTAGGCGTCGAGTTCGCCTGCAATTACGTTCATGCTGCACATGGTAACCACGGCATCGGAGATCATTCCGCCTTTAATCATCTCGGGGTAAGCCTGATAATAGATGAAACAAGGTCTGCGGAAATGCAAACGGTAAGGCGTTCTGCCTCCGTCGCTCACCAGATAAAAACCGAGTTCGCCATTGCCACCTTCTACGCAGTTGTACACTTCACCAATTGGCACATCGGTTTCACCCATTACAATTTTAAAATGGTAAATGAGGGCTTCCATGTTATTGTAAACATCAGCTTTTTCGGGAAGGTAAAATTCCGGAACATCCGCATGGAAAGGTCCGTCCGGAAGGTTTTTATAAGCCTGGTTAATTATTTTTAAACTTTCCCAAACTTCCTGCTGACGCACCATAAAACGGTCGTAAGTGTCTCCGGCAGATCCGACAGGAATGATAAAATCGAAATCGTTGTAAGAAGAATAAGGACTCGCCACCCGAACATCGTAATCTACACCGGCTGCTCTTAAATTAGGGCCTGTAAATCCGTAACTTAAAGCTCTTTCAGCAGATATTGGCCCTACGTTTATCGTACGGTCCATGAAAATACGGTTTCGCTCATTCAATGCACAGAATTCACTCCATATTTTTGGGAATCTCTTAAGCCAGGTTTGAAGAAGTTCATGGAATTTATCGTTGAAATCTCTTTCAAAACCTCCGATCCGTCCCATGTTGGTGGTCATTCGCGCGCCACAAACCTGTTCGTACATTTCGTAGATTTTTTCTCTTTCCTGAAAAAGATAGGTAAGTCCGGTAATTGCTCCGGCATCCATCGCAATTACACCGTTACAAACCATGTGATCAGCGATACGTGCAAGCTCCATCATGATAACACGCATATAATCTACGCGTTTCGGAACTTCACAGCCGATGAGTTTTTCTACCGTCAAATGCCAGCCAATATTGTTGATGGGCGCAGAACAGTAGTTCATCCTGTCGGTAAGTGTAGTGATCTGCGTGAAATTTCTGCGCTCGCTAATTTTCTCGTAAGCGCGGTGGATATAACCTATGGTCTGCTCGGAGTGTAAAATCCGTTCGCCATCCATCGTAAGCACATTTTGAAAAATCCCGTGCGTGGCCGGGTGCGTAGGCCCTAAATTCAGGGTGTACAACTGCCCGTCAATCTGGTCTTTAGCGTCGTGCTGATTAAGTATGTTTGATAATGCGTTGTCTTTCATATTGTTATGATTGATAATTGATGGGCGATAAGTAGTCAAATGGACCGCGTATCTGTATCATTTAAAAATTACCGGCCGAACATTTTATCGTCCTTGTCGGTACGGGTACCGTCTTCAAGGCGGTATTCTTTCAGCAGCGGATGGTAGCCAATATCCTCCATATTAAGAATTACACGCAGATCCGGGTGGCCTTTAAACTTAACGCCGTAAAACTCGAAGGTTTCTCGTTCCATCCAGTTAGCTCCTGCATAAAGATCGGTCATTGTATCTACTTCAGCATTCTCCCGCGGCATGAAACATTTCAGCCGGATACGGAAGTTGGTCATCATATTATGCAGGTGATAAATTACGCCAAGTTCTTTTTCTGGATCGCTTGGATAGTGGATTCCGCAGATATCGGTAAGGAAATTAATTTCAAGTGAAGAATCCCTTAAATAATGAATAACCTTCTTTATATCTTCTTTCTTTATCTCTAAAGTTAAAAAATCATACGGTTCTGAATGTGAGATCACCGAATCAGGAAATTCCCGCGTGATGGCTTCTAAAACAAATTCGTTGGTCATAAATTTTAGTTGATGATGTTCTGATCTCCTGGCGGTTGAGGCCGCTGCATCAGAACATTATTTTCAATCACTGAAGACCCGCTTTTGGGCGGGTTTCAATAGTTTTTAAATTAGCTGATTCCGTAAGATGCCAGAAGGTTTTGGTATTCAGGCATATCGCGTCGTCTTATGCTTTCGCCTTCGCAAAGCGCCTGCACCTGCATTACGCCTTCAATAATCTGTTCAGGTCTTGGTGGGCATCCCGGCACATATACGTCCACAGGAATGATCTTGTCGATCCCCTGCAATACTGAATACGTATCGAAAATACCGCCGCTGGATGCGCACGCGCCTACAGCAACAACCCATCTTGGTTCCGCCATCTGCGTATAAACCTGCTTCAGTACAGGACCTAATTTTTTAGAAATGGTACCGCAAACCATCAGCATATCTGCCTGGCGCGGTGAAAATGAATTTCTTTCCATCCCGAAACGCGAAGCGTCATAGGTTGGGTTCAGAACGGCCATAAATTCGATTCCGCAGCATGATGTTGCGAACGGCAGTGGCCAGAGAGAATATTTACGTGCCATCCCAATTACACTGCTCAGCTTGGTAGCGAAAAAACCTTCGCCTTCGAAACCTTCAGGAGGTTCCGCATCCATTCTTATTACTGGTTTTGTATCAGACATTTTAATTTTCCTTTAATGAGTTAATAAAAGTTGCTCGTTCTTTTTATTTGTCCCAATCGAGGGCGCCGCGCTTCCATACGTAAACGAAAGCGAGGAGAAACACGGAAATAAAGGTAAGAACTGCGAAAAAACCTTCCACTCCGAATTCGCGCAGATTAACTGCGTACGGATAAAAAAATACAATTTCGATATCGAAAAGCACAAACAGAACCGCGGTTAAAAAGTATTTAACCGAAAACGGACTCCGTGCATTACCTTCAACATCAATCCCACACTCAAAACTTTCATTCTTTTTAAATGACGACTCTTTCTGTTTGGGGCCGAGGAAATGCGTACCTAAAACACATAGCATCACGAATCCAAAACCGACGGCAAACGTAATAAGGATGGGGATATAGTTTTCTGGAATATTCATAGCGATATTGATATATTTTCAATCAACAAATTTACGGAATTAAGTGCGAGAGATAAAAATTTATGCCCTCAAATCTATCTAAAAAGCTAAAAAATGCATTTTACAAAGCACATCCTTACTTCCTGTCGCCCTTTTTTAACCGCTGCAGTACCAAATAGGCCAGATAGCCGATGTAGAGAAACAGAAAACTTGCAAACAGGATGTTGATTAGGTTATGCATCCGCTCGTCCTGCACCTCAAAAAACTGGTTGTATGCGATAAATACCACCACCAGAAACATATAAATATAGAGTTGCTTTTTCATTAAAGATTTACTGCAGGATCGTTTGTCATACCATCACCGGACGCCTCAATCTCGAGGGAGTAGGTGCGTCGGCGTTTATGGCAAACCGGATTATAATCAAGCCACAGCAACTGCACGCTTTTATTTTCCTCGAGTTCGGGGTTGGTTTCGGCAAATTTAATGCCCATTTTATTGAAGCGGATGAAGATTTCTTTGAAGATAATAGCGGTGACGCCGCGTCTTTGATATTCGGGATGAATGCCGATTAGGTAGAAATTTGCGCGGTCGTTCTTCTTGCCTGCCTGTAGAAAATGCCACCAGCCAAACGGCCATAATTTACCCTTCGATTTCTGCAGTGCCTTGGAATAGGAGGGCATTGTAACCGCAAAGGAAACCAGCTGATGGTTTTCATCTTCAACGCAGATCACGTAATTTTTATCGATGAACGGGAAGTACTTTTCGCGGTAAGTGGTAATCTGCTCATCGGTAATCGGCGTGTATGTCGACAGCGAATTGTAAGTCTGATCCAATAATTTAAACATTGGTTCGATGTAGGGCAGGATTTCCTTTTTACTTTTGAAATCGATGACCTTCAGCTTGAATTTTTCTGCAATGAGCGAACTGAACCTGTCTACCTTTTCCGGAAGTACCGTGGGGAAGTTCATTTCGAACTCAACCCATTCTTTTTCTTTTACAAGCCCGAGTTTTTCGAGGTGCTGCGGGTAATAAGGGAAGTTGTAAAGCCCGATCATTGTGGCCAGTTTATCGAACCCCATCGTAAGCATGCCCGATTTGTCGAGATTGGTGAAACCCATCGGACCTTCGATCTTGTTGATGCGGTGAGTTTTTGCAAAGTTTTTTGCGGCTTCAATTAAGGCTTCGCTCACTTCGAAATCATCAATAAAATCCAGCCAGCCGAAACGTACTTTGCTGATGCCTAGTTCTTTTTCTTCTTTCCGGTTGATGATCAGCGCAATTCGGCCAACCAATTTTCCCTCTTTATAAGCCAGCAGCTGTTTTGCTTCAGAGTAGCTTAACGCCGGGTTCTCGCCCGGATTCCAGATGCTTTTTTCGTCATTGATTAAAGGCGGTACGTAATTTTTGTTATTTTTGTAAAGTTCCATCGGGAACCGCACGAACATGTCTAAGTCACGCGCTGTTTTTACTTCAATCAAAGAAACCTTGGGCATTGCTGTATTTTTGGGAAAACAAATATAATTGATTAAAACAGATATAAAAACTTTGGCATGTTTTTTACAAGTAGAAGGGCATGTATTTTAATTTAAAAATTCAAGAATAAAAATGACGGGTTATTATGTAATTATTGGGATTTCGATGTTGGTGAGTTGGCTTGTTTCCGCAAGACTGAAGTCTAAATTCGAACACTATTCCAAGGTCCATTTGCGAAATGGGATGTCGGGGAAAGAAGTCGCCGAGAAAATGCTGAGAGACAACAGCATTCAGGATGTAAAAGTAATTTCTGTGCCAGGCCAGCTGACAGATCACTACAACCCGGCTGATAAAACGGTAAACCTTTCTGAAGGCGTTTATATGCAGCGAAATGCGGCAGCCGCGGCCGTTGCAGCTCACGAATGCGGACATGCCGTGCAACATGCGGTTGGTTATTCGATGTTGCAACTACGGTCTAAATTGGTTCCGATGGTTAGCATCAGTTCAAACTTAATGCAGTTCGTGCTGATCGCGGGTATTGTTTTAATGGGTGCCACGAGAACCATTGAAAATCCTAACGGAAATACGACAGTTCTTGCAATTGGTGTTGCGATGTTTGCGCTCACCACCTTATTTGCTTTCGTTACACTCCCGGTGGAATACGATGCGAGTAACCGCGCGATGAAATGGCTGAAAGATACCGGAACGGTAACCGCCGAAGAATATGTGGGCGTGAAAGATTCGTTAACCTGGGCTGCAAGAACCTATCTTGTAGCGGCACTTGGCTCACTTGCCCAATTGCTTTACTGGGCGTCGATGCTGATGGGAAGACGTGATTAGCGTTTACTGATCTAAAAATTCAAAAGAAATATTCTGCATCTCGAACATTTGTTCCGAGATGTTTTCTTTTATAGAAGTTTTAATCCGTGCTGAAATGCTGCAGTTTTCTTCGGACATAAATTCCTCGATTCTGGCGTCAAATTTATTAAGCAAGGTAAAAATCTGGTTTTGTTTTTCGAAACTGAAGTGAATAACAACCGTGGTTTCAAGTTCCTTTGTGACAATTTCGGCAGATTCAATGGTCTGTTTTGCGCATTCTTTATAAGCTTTCACCAATCCTGCAACGCCCAGCTTTGTACCTCCATAATAACGTACAATAATCACAAGAACGTTGGTGATTTCATGGGCAAGAAGCTGGTTGTAGATGGGTAAACCTGCGCTTCCGGAAGGTTCGCCATCGTCGTTTGCACGGTAATTTTCACCGTTTATACCTAGCCTGAATGCATAGCAGTGGTGCGTTGCCTTTGGATGCTCGGCCCTTATTTTGTCTAAATTTTTCTTTAAATCTGCCTCACCGCCCAGGGGAAACGCAAAGCCGATGAATTTGCTGCCTTTTTCTTTGATGAGTACCTCGCTGACCGAAGTTTTAAGCGTGTTGTATTCGAATTTCAAAACGTCTTATTTTTATAAAACTCAACTGTATTATCCCGGAAGATTTGCGTTTCTGAAGCCTCGGCTGTAAAATCCGGGGCTTTTGTGCCGTTCGTAAGGTTTATATTTTCATTTCTGATGATGACGGTTTCATCCCACAAATCTGTATCTATAAACTGTTGCAGCGTAAACCTGCCGCCCTCTACAATCACAGACTGAATCTGCTTTTCATAAAGCTGCGACATCAGCGTTGCAGGGAAGTTGTCTTTAGAAATTTTTATAAAGCTGATGTGTCCTTCAACGGAATTTTTAACGCCATTAAAAACAAGAGTTGGTGCTTCGCTGTTGTAGATGTTGAACGAAGTGGGCACTTTTAAGTCGAAATCCACCAGAATCCTCACAGGATTTCTGCCCGAAATTTCCCGCACGGTAAGGCTTGGATTGTCGGTGAGCGCGGTGTTGGTACCCACGAGAATTGCGTGTTCTTCGCTTCTTAAAGTATGAACATACTGCTTCGTCAGTGCATTTCCAATTTGGGTAGGCCCGAAATCTTTATCGATAAATCTGTCAGCAGATTCGGCCCATTTTAATAGGATGAAGGGCCGTTTTTTTTCTTGAAAAGCGAAAAATCTTTTGTTGAGATCGAAACATTCGTTCCTCAGAACGTCTGTAACCACTTCGATGCCGGCATTTTCTAGAATCTGTTTCCCTTTTCCGTTTACTTTATCGTGTGAGTCTAAAATTCCGATCACAACTTTTTTAAAACCGATTTCCGCTAATTTATCTGCGCAGGGTGGAGTTTTACCAAAATGTGCGCAGGGTTCAAGCGAAACATAAATCGTAGAATCTCGTAACAGGGAAGGATCTTTTACCGAATTGATCGCGTTTATTTCTGCATGCGGACTTCCCGCTTTTTGATGGAAGCCTTCACCGATGATACGCCCATCATGCACGATCACGCTGCCAACCATGGGATTTGGATATGTTTGGCCCAGCGCTTTTTTCGCCAGTTCAATACAGCGTTTCATATATAGTTCGTCGGTCATCTGAGTAATTTTTGCAAAATCGGAGCAGACATAAAAACACCCAACGTCCGCCGGGTGTTAAATTTATTTGGTAATGTCGCGGTTCACCTTAATTTCAGGGATTTTATATTCGATCATAGCTAACATAAGCGCATCACGCTGTTTTGCCAGGGCTTTTGCAGCAGATTTTGTGTCACCGTACATTCGTGTGGTGTAGGCTAGGATCAGGAAATTTTTGCCTGTAGTATTTTCGTAAGGTTTGAAGCGGTAAATATTATATTCAACAAAAGCATCACCTCCGTTGGGGTTTTCTGAAATAAAATAATCGACGACAAACTCTTTTCCGTCGGGACTTTCGGTTACATTCACTTTTGCGAATCTGTCCTTTTCTTCCCGTTTCTGTATTGATTCCACTTTCTGCCTCACCGCAAGTTCCATATCGATTTCTTTGGTGAAAAAAGAAAAATCCAGGATCTGGTTGAAATCCTCAATCCGTTCGTCGCGCGGCATATACTGTTGCCGCATCAGGGTTTTGGATGATTCTTTGCTCCAGGCAAGCAGAAAGTCAGTTCCGTTAAACTCAATAGGTCCAGGGACTGAAAGGAGGTCGCGCACACCGTCCTGCGCTTTCACGCCTGTCAATGTGCAGAATAACAGTGCAAAAAGTAGATTCCTGAACATTTTACATTATTGATTTTCGCCCGCAAGAATACTGTGCAGACTTTGTTTCATACTTTCGAGCTGAGCTTTTTTATCATCAATTTTATCGAACGTCTCTTTAAGCAGAGGGTTATCGCGGGTTGGTTTGCTGAAGAAGCCCAAATTGGTTTCCATTTTTACGATTTCAGCTTCAAGATCGGCGATTTGGTTCTTTATTTTTCTTGCTTTGTCGGTGAGCTGATTTTCAGAGAGACCTTCTTCTTTAAGGTTATAATCATGAATTTTGTTGAGTTTCATCTTTTCGCGGAGGGTTTTGTTGAACTCCGTATTGATACTCAGTTTTTCACGCGGCACCTTTCCAATATTATTCCAGCTGGTTTTGATGTTTTCAATTTTTTCGACACTGCCGTCCTGATCGGTAACTTCTTTCAACTCCTCGAGAAGTTGTTTTTTCTGTTTGTAATTTTCTTTCCAGTTATCATTCACCGCGTTGTTCTTTTCGCGGAAATTGTTGAAGAAAGTGTTGCTGGCTTCGCGGAAGTCGTCCCAGACTTTATTCGTCATGCTTCGCGGTACGTGGCCGATTGTTTTCCATTCTTCCTGAAGTTTCTTAAACAGCGGCACCGTTGTTTCCCAGTCTTCAGAAAGGCTGTTGTCTTTAGCGGTTTGTATGAGCTGCAGTTTTTTCTCGAGATTTGTTTGCTGCGAATTTTTAAGGCCTTTATAAAATTCGTTTTTGGCAGTATTGAAATTTTTGAGGTGAAGTTTGAATTCGTTCCAGTTTTGGTTTGAAACTTTTCGCGGAACGCTGCCAATCTTCAGAAATTCGCTGCGCAAATCCTCGATTTTTTTGATGGAATTTTGCCAGTAACTGTGGTTAGGTTCTTTTTCGGGCGCCGCCAGTTTTTTTATCTCTTCAATGATTTTGTTTTTCTTTTCGAGATTTTCTACCTGTTCGCCTTCAATCTGTGAAGAAAGCTCGGATTTACGGTCGTGGATTTTATTTGAAATGTCCTTGAATATTTCCCAGGTTTTTTCGCGGAATTCCTCAGCAACGGGTTCGGCTTCCTCTTTCCAGAGTTTATGCAGATACTGAAGTTCGTTCAGCGCTTTCTGTACTGCGGGTTCGGCCTGAAGCTGCTTTGCACGCTCAATAATGTGAAGTCTGCGTTCAAGATTATGGGCATATTCCTGCTCCATATATTCTTTATTCATATCCAACATCTGATAAAACTGGTTCAGATGATGAAAATAGTTGTTGTTCAGTATTTTAAATTCTGATTTTGCTACCTGGCCGGCATTTTTCCAGGCTTCTTTCACTTCCCTGATGGCCTTGAAAAGGTTAGTTCCGGCTTCTGTATTGGTATAAAGTGTCTTAAGTCTTTCAATTATATTCTGCCTTTCTTCGAGGTTTTTCGAGTGGTTTGCCTCCTGCTTTTTGCTGTATTCATCGTTCTTTTCGCGGAACTGATTGATGAGTGCCGAAAGCCTATGCTGTTCAGGATGATGAAAGCTGAAATCTTCTGCAGCATTTCCTGCCTCTGTGAATTCCGTTTTCTGCGCGTCGGTCTGCTCGTGAATCAGATGATTCGCACGTTCTTTCAACTGATTGAACTTCCTGAAATTCGCGCCTGCATCTTCTTTGCTGATGAGTTCCTGCATCTCGTTCAGCGTTTCATTTAAAGATAAATGCTCCACAGATTCGTGCTCTGCAGGTTCTTCATTTTGGATTTCCCCACTGCCGCTTTCGCTTGAAACATCCGAAACAAGGTTTTCTTCGGGCTGGGAATCGACAATATTCTGTAAATCTGCGTTTTCGTGAGCTTCCAAGGTTTGGGTCTCGCTTGGTTCGTTCTCAACCGTATCTGTAGCAGCAGCGTTTTGCTCCGCAGAATCTGCCGGTTCCACAGCATTTTCAGATTCAGCTTCTTCAGATAGAACTTCCGTAGGAGCTTCTGCTTCTTCTGCAGCTGTGATTTCCTCCGGCGCTGTTTCTTCAACGTTGGACGTATTTCCTGAATTGTTTTCCTGAGAAACGTCAGAAACCGGTTTTTTTTCCGGTTGGTCAGAGATTGAATCTTCTGTGATCATAGCAAACTTTTATTAGATGTAACAGTGGATTTTTTTTCAATTTTTTGTGTATCAGCGCACTAAATTAACTTATTTTTTTTAAAAATTCCAAATTTTCCATGCTTTTTCAGCCTGTTGTTCCAACATATAAAGTCCGTTTACCGTTTTGGCGTTATGTTGTGCTGAGTTTTGCAGAAATGCAGTCATCGCCGGGTTATAAATAAGGTCGATTACCAAATGGTCTGCCGACAAAGCTTCGAACGGAAATGAAAGACAGTCATCTACATTTGGAAAAGTGCCCACGGGCGTGCACTGAATAATTAAACGGTGATCCGCAACCGTTTCAGTGTCCAGATGATCAAAGGTGAGTTCTTCTTTTCTCGCCACAGTTTTATAGGGAATCATAAGTTTTTGCAGCACATACTTTACTGCTTTCGCCGCGCCGCCGTTACCCAGAATCAGTGCAGACTGGTGTTTTTCTTTGCGGTGCAGAAGAAGCGTCTGCTCAAAACCGAATGCGTCTGTGTTGAACCCTTTTTTTATGTTGTCTTTAATAAGTATGCAGTTCACGGCCCCCGTTTCGCGGGCTTCTTCACTTAATTCGTCGAGAAAGGGCTGCACTTTTTCTTTGTACGGAATCGTTACATTCACACCGCGAAGATTTGGAGTCTTTAATAGTTTTTCGATTTCCGACTCTGTATCCAAATCGTATAAATCATAGGTATAACCATCAATCATCAGATTTCTGAATTTGTTCTCGAAGTATTTTTTAGAAAATGAATAAGAGATGTTTTTGCCGATCAGGGCGAGCTTTTTTTGTGCCATGTATCAAAATTAGGAAGACTTTCGGCGCGTACAAACATTTTTGTACGATTTAACAGAAAAACCAGCTCGAAAGCTGGCTTTTAAATATAGTCGTAAACTTTTTACTGTACGATGAACTTGGTACTGCTGTTACCTGCTTTAAGGATGTACACACCGCCCGGAAGGTTTTTCAACTTAATTGTTGTTGAATTTTTAAAAGGCTGCGCAACGGTTTGCACCAGTTTACCGGTAAATTCGAAAATCTGTGCGACTTCAATTTTATTTAGGTTGTTTCCTTTTACATTAAGTTCGCCGTTTTTCACGGGATTCGGGTAGATGGAAAGTGCATTTTTGTCTGCTGCGCTGTCGTTCACACCTGCCACGGTGTAGCATGTCCATTTCATATTGTCGATGGCCACACGGTTGGTTGTGCTGTTGTTTTGGAGCGTGATTTCTACGGTGCCCGAAATATTGATTCCGGTTACGGTCGTCGTGGTCGCCGTACTGCTATATGGAACCGTTTTGCCAGTATCCACACCGTTCACCAATATCTGCAGGGTGCCGGGTGAGCCACTGAATTTTAGCTGAGTAGTCACGGTAAGATCGCCAATACCGTTCGGAACCGAAAGCGCGGTAAGGAATCCGTTACGGATGGTAAGTGCTTTTCCGTTGATGGTCTGATCAGTTCTGGAGTCTTCGGAAGTCCATGAAATTCCGTTGCTTGTCCAGTTATAAGTGGAGTAGTTCGGTGAGCTTGCCGGGATAGAATCGAAATTCTCATTTCCACAATCTACACCTACGGCTGCTGTTGTAGCCGTTACGGTGTTGCTCGGTGCCGATACATTTCCTGCCGCATCCTTGGCTAAGATGTAGATAGAATAAGCTGTGGCCGGAGCAAGGTTCGCAATATTTGTAGATGTTGCACTGCTTGAGCCTACAAGATCGCCGTTCACGTAAATATCGTACGTTGCAACGCCAATGTTATCGGTGGCCGCAACCCACTGTACAGCGATATTGTTGGTTCCTACAGATGTTACCGATAAATTAACAGGAGCGGTAGGAGCCACAGTGTCTGTAAGTGTTGTTCCTGTTACGGTGTTGCTTGGCGCCGAAACGTTTCCTGCCGCATCCGTGGCCACCACATAGAAATTATAAGCCGTTCCCTGTGTAAGCCCTGAGACGGTTGCCGTGGTTGTATTTGAATTGCTGTGAAACTGGCCGTTCACATAAATTTTATAGTAAGCTACGCCAATATTGTCTGTAGAAGCAGACCATGTAAGGTTGGCGGCAGCGGTAGTTGTAGAGGACAGTACTAAGTTTGCCGGCGCTGAAGGTGCCTGTGTATCGATCACCTGCGTGCCCCAAACCTGCTGCACCCATTCCGGGCGGTCGATATAGGGGTTTCTGTTATTTTGGAAGACGTAGGAAGCGTTATTCCTTTCAATTTCGGTCGGTGAAACCGGGTCAAGCGCAGACCAGGCCAAAAGCACATCGCGTTCCCATAATTGCAGGCCGGGATAAGAAGAGCCGCCTAACATGTTGCCTGCTGAGAAGCCCGAAAGTTGCGATTCATATCGTGTAACAAAGTAGAACACCATCCTTGCAATGTCGCCTTTAAACTCGTCAATCGGTTCGAAAACAGTTCCTCCGTATCCGGGTGAGGAGCTTGGACCCACCTTACTTCCGTTTTTGCTCGTGTAGGAAGGATTTGCTACCGCACCAAAGGGATAGTTGCTTCTCATGCCGTTCACCTTGCCATCCGTAGGGCGGATGTGGTGAATATCTGAAACCATCGGCGCGCGTGATTTGAAGAAACTTTGCGGAATTACGTGCTCGCGGTTATAACAATCTCCTTCCACGCTATAATTTCCACATCTTTTCTGGCCGTGGCGATAGGTGTAAGGATCTGTCCCCGCAGGGTTTTCAGAATACATGTCGAGAACAGTGCCGTCATTTTCGTAAAAATGATCGGAATCTGTAGTCGGATAACCTGTGTACAGACCGTCATATCCACGGTCTGATGCTCCGGCACTGATGATCTGGCTGAGTTTTGATTTTAGCGCAGCGCCAGTGAGGCCGTCGGTACCGTTATAGTAAGTGGGAGGTGCCTGGGCTACTGCCATCGAGAACAGAAAGCCCAGCAAAAGTGTAGTTAATTTTTTCATTTGATTTAAGATAAAAATTTTGGACCGTAAAGTTACAAAAACCAATTTCGAAATCTATTGTAAAGCCTTTATTTCAATTTAAGGAATAACACGGTTTTACTATCCACTTTTAATCATACAAAAGCCGACAAAATTGCCGGCCTGAGTTTATATTTCTGGTGGTTAACAGATTATTCCACAATAAATTTAACCGATTGTCCTTCGGTTTTAAGAAAGTAAATACCTTTGGTTTTATTATTCAGAATAATTTTGTTTGAATTTTTGAATGGTTCCTTCAATGTTTGCACAACCTGTCCTGCTGCTGAAATAATCTGGGCTGATGCAATCGTGGTTATGTTCTTACCGTTCACCGTGAGCTCGCCATTTCTTACAGGGTTATTTGAGATTCTTAAAACGTTTTCAGTAAGGTCTGCGCTTTCTGTGGCTAGTGTAGACGTCCAGATCAATGTTACGTATTCGGGATGATCGATGAAAGGATTTCGGTTTTTCTGATAAGTGTACGCATAATTGTTACGTGCAATTTCTTTGGGTGAAACCGGGTCGTTCTGGTGCCACTGGAGCAGGAGATTAATGTACCACTGGTCAAAACCACGGTTTTTGCTGCCATCCTGCGGATTGTTCGCATCATCATAATCAAACTCTTGCAGCTTGTCTTCATACCTTGTGATGAAATAAAGCAGACTTCGCGCGATGTCGCCTTTAAACTCGTTGATAGGTTCGAAAACGGTTCCGCCATAACCCGGAAAATTGCTGGTTCCCAGTTTAGATCCGTTTGTGGATGTCCAGCTTGCTGCGCCAACAGTGCCGAAAGGAAAATTATTTCTTTTTCCGTTCACATAACCGTCCGTAGGCATAATGTGCAGATAATCGTTTTTCATTGGGAAAGCTTCGTCGAAAAAGCCCTGCGGGAATAGATGTTCCCTGTTGTAACACACCGCTTCAGCATTGTAATTGCCGCATTGGTTAGCTCCGGGTGTATAATTGTACGCGTCTGCCGACAAAGGTTTTTCTGAGTAAATATCGAGGATTGTGTTGTCGTTTTCGTAGAATTTGTCGAGATCGCCAACTTTGTAAGCATTCCACAAGCCGTTATAGCCATTGTCCTGATGGCCGTTCGTAACGATTTCCTTAAGCTTGGTTTTGAGGGTGTAACCGGTGAGGCCATTCGCCTGGCTGTAATATCCGGTCGGAATCTGCGCGCTGAAAAGATTCAGCATAAACACAGCAAGAAATAAACTGATTGAATTTTTCATTGATTGAAGGTAAATTTAAGGATGCAAAGGTAGCAAAATGTGGACGGCTGTAAAATGTTTTATATCAGCCTTTAAAATGTGAATTTCACCGGGGAAATTCCGTGATGGAATGCGATTAAGCCTATTTCGTGATATTAGACCTGTTAATCTTAGAAAAAAACCATGAAACGGCAAGTCCGAAAACCGCAGCAGTGCCGGCAACCGTAATATAATTAAGAAGCCGGATGCGCACCGGAAACGCAAGATCCGTACCCGCGCCTGCTTTAAAAATTCCGGTTTCTATCTGAATATAACAGATCACCGTGCCCAAAAGAAGTCCGCTGACGATGCCGAAACCTACAATGAGAACTCCTGTATAGAAATAAATATTCCGCAGCGATTTTAAGTTTAGTCCTAACGAAATCAGCGATTTTGCCTGCTCTTTTTTATCAAGCTGAAGAATGATGATGGCGCCGGCAAGATTAAAAGTTGTGATGAAGATCACCAGCGCGAAAATCAGATAGATAAACAGTTTTTCGGTGTTGATCATCTTCCAGAAGGCCGCATTTTCTTCAGATTTGGTTGTAAGGATGTATTTGGCGCCGAGTTTATTCTGCAGTCGGGCTTTCACAGCGTCTGTGTGATAAGGGTTTTTAAGTTTGATAACGATCTGGTACGCCGATTCTTTAGGCAGATCAAGCAGTTCGCGGCTCAGCTCAATTGGTGAAATAATGGTGTTATCTAGCTGGTCGTTGCCCGGAAATACTCCCGACACAAAAATATCGCGCTTGTTAAAGATGTCTTCTTCTTTGCTGATCATGCCGGTGCCGGGTTTGGGCATCATCAGGTTGGCAACTTCCGAACTTTCACCCACAGGAATACTCAGGCGGTTATCGAGTTTATTCTCGAGCAGCACTTCATTTGAATATTTAAAGCTGGGGTAGCTACCGTAGAATATATTTTTATCGATGGGGTTCACAAGCACGTATGCCGAATCAACTCCACGCAGATTCGCAATGTCGCCGTTCTCGCGGAAGTTGATGTATACTTTCTCCTCGATTACTTTCGAAAAATGCGCAATTTCGGGCTCAGCCTGCAGAATTTTTTCCGCCTTTTCAATACTTGGAAGTGTTTTTCCTGTCTTGCTTTTTAGCGTGAGGTCCGCGTGAAGATTTGCGATAAGGTCCTGGTTAAGGTCTTCAAGACCCGAAAAAACCGAGATAATGATAAACATCGCCGTGGTGGCAACCGTCATCGCCAATGCGGCAAGCCACGTGATAAACGTAACTGCAGTACTGCCTTTTTTAGCTAAAAGGTAGCGCCTCGCGATATAGAACGGCGTGTTTTTCAAGATGGTAGTTCAGAGGATTAAAGGACAGGGTTGTCGCCTTCGCCTTTTAGTTCTTTCTCTATTTTTTCTACATCATCCAGCGTGGTATCCAGATAGAACTTTACGTCCGGAATGATGCGCACCTGCTTGCCCATCTTCTGGCCGATAAAATTGCGGTAGGCAGAAGTATTCTGCTCTATTTCTTTCATAACGGCGGCTCGCACGGCGGGAGGGAAGATGCTTAGATAAACTTTAGCAATGCTCAGATCTGCCGTAATCTTTACGTCCGAAACGGTTACCAGAAAATTTTGTTTACTGTCCGAGGCCTGTTTGCGGAACAGTTCCGCAAGATCCTGCTGTATAATCTGGGCTACTTTTCTTTGTCTGTTGCTTTCATTCATGCTGCAAATTTAGTATTTTTGTTTGGAATTATTTGGGCGTGTCCTTTTTTCGCCCGCGCCCGGAGGCAGCCGCAAAAAAGACCGGTCTGCGTGCAGTCGCTTTTTTCGGGGCGGCGGCTTCGCCGTCGTCCCGAAAAAGAGCTCCAATAATGCACTTCGCCCTCACGCGGGACACTTTATAAAAACAAAACTATTCATGAAAATAGAACACATCGGTATTGCCGTAAAATCTCTTCAGACTTCTGATAATCTATTTGAGCGTCTACTCGGAAAAAAGAATTACAAGCAGGAAAGCGTAGCCCGCGAAGGCGTTACAACCTCCTTCTATGAAACCGGCGACAGCAAGATCGAACTCGTGGAAGCCTCCAACGCCGAGAGCCCTATTGCCAAATTCATCGATAAAAAAGGCGAGGGCATCCATCATATCGCTTTTGGCGTAGACGATATCGCTTACGAAATAGAACGCCTTAAAAAAGAAGGTTTCATTTTTATTTCCGAAGAGCCCATAGACGGCGCCGATAATAAGCTTGTTGTTTTCCTGCATCCGAAGTCTACAAACGGTGTTCTGGTAGAATTGTGTCAGGAAAAACCTTAAAAATTTTCAGATATTAAAGGAAAAATATTACATTTGCAACTCGCAAAACGGAGGAAGTAACCCAATCTGTTTTCTGGCCTTGTAACTCAGCTGGTTAGAGTAGCTGACTCATAATCAGCAAGTCCTTGGTTCGAGCCCAAGCTGGGCCACTCTACAATAAAGCACTTACAGAAATGTAGGTGCTTTTCCTTTTTAGCTATCAGCTTGTCGGGATTAATGTAAAAAGGTTTTACAAAACTGCAAAACCCTTTATTTTTTTCAAGCCTTATTTTCCATCAGAAGAGACACCCATTCCTCGCGTTGCAGCTGCTTTTTGAGTTTTAAATTCTGCGCGGTACAGACTTCCAGGATGTCATCCACATCGAAAAAGCATAAGCCCGAAAGGAGAAGCTGGCCACCTTCATTCATTACCGAAACGTAAGTTGGTATGTCGGAAATGAGGATGTTGCGGTTGATATTCGCGAGGATGATGTCATACTTCTCATCCCCCAGATTGTCAGCGGTGCCCTGTGAAATCTCCAGTTCTACATTGTTTCTGGCTGCATTTTCTTTTGAGTTTTCAACCGACCATTCATCAATATCGATCGCGACTGTTTTTCCCGCGCCTTTCTGTTTGGCAAAAATGGCGAGCACGGAGGTTCCGCAACCCATATCAAGAACGGTTTTGCTGTCGAAATTCATGTCGAGCATTTGCTGAATCATCAGATAAGTGGTCGCGTGATGTCCGGTTCCGAAAGACATCTTTGGCTGAATGATGATTTCGTGCGGCAGATTCTGGTTTTCGTGAAATTCCGCGCGGATAGAAACCTGATTTTCGACGTTGATCGGATCAAAGTTTTTTTCCCATTCCTCGTTCCAGTTGATGTTCGGCATTTCGCTGAAGGTGTATGAGATCTGCACATCTGGATGAGACATAAGACCGATTTCTTTAAGGCTATCTTCATTGAACTGTTCTTTTTGGATGTAGCCTAAAATTCCGTCATGTTCCTCGGTAAAGCTGTCGAAGCCAATTTCGATAAGTTCGGCCATCAGGATTTCGTTCCAGGGTTGGAGTGGTGATATTTTAAAATTGAATTCGAGATAACTGTTCATGATTAAATTTTTGTAAAAATAATTAATTTTCTTTTGATAAAGGGTTGCGCCCCGGATTGAACGGCCTGTCTGAGCTCTCCCGCGGACCGCACGGGACGCGGGAAGCGAGCAGTGAAAGCCGGAAATGTGCGCCCAAAATCAGGGTTTATGAAAGTGTTTCGGGAAGGCTTCCTCAGGCTTTTGTCTCAAAATATTGAGCAGAATCCACGATTTCAGAAAGCCGTAACCGTACGAAAACATCTGGATGTACGTGGCAATGATGGCGAACGACGCCGTGCTGATGTTGCGGGTTTTGTACAAGGCGTGGAAAAAAACCAATATCGTGTAAAGTCCATACATCGCCAGAATGAAGCCGTTTTGAAACGCAAAATATTCTAAAAAACCAAGCACATAACCGAGCAGAAAAAGGCTCGGAAATGCAAACGAAATCTTTACATACGCGGGATGACGCTGATTAATTATCGGGCGTGCGCAGCCAAACTGATAGACCTGTTTCGAAAATTTACCGAAATCAACGCGGCGTTTGTGGTAAACGCCAATATCATCATAAAACGCTGTAGTGAAGCCGTTTTCCCAAAGTGTCATCGAGAGATCCGGATCTTCGCCTACGCGCATTTCGGAGAAGCCGCCCACCTTTTCGAAAGCCGATTTCCGCACGCCCATATTAAAACTACGCGGCTGAAATTTGGTTATCGATTTCTTGTTTCCGCGAATCCCACCTGTTGTAAAAACGGAAGTCATCGAGTAGGAGATCGCCTTCTGCATAAGGTTGAAGCCTTTATGTGCTTTATCGGCGCCACCAAACGCGTCACAAGGTTTTTCACGGAGGTTTTTTCTGATGTTTTCAATATAGTTTTTCTCTACGATTACATCAGAATCGACGAAAACCAGCCAATCATTTTTTGCTCTTCTCGCGCCGTAATTTCTCGATAAACCGGGTCCGGAATTGTCTTTGCGGAAAAACTGAATGGCTAAACTTTCATTGAATAATTCGCAGGTTGGCCTTAAATCGATCAGCGAACCGTCATCGACAATTATAACTTCAAAAGCTCTGTCGGATTGGTGCGACAGCGAATTCAGAAGCTCGAAAAGTTCGTTTTTACGGTTGTAAATCGCGATGATTAGGGATAACGTTGGCAATGTAGCAATGAATTAATGTAACAGTTTAACAATCGAAATTCATGTTAAACCCGTAAATTTTATATAGGTTCGTTGGTTAGCTTGTGTGTTTTCTTCGTCCCTTCATACATCTCGAACTGCAGAAATCTGCACTCGAGTTTACCGTTGTACAGTTTAATTCGTCTTGAAGGTCTTAAACCAACTTTTTTAGCCGCATCTAAGTCCGACGAAATGAACCAGGCTAACGTATTCGGATAGTTTTTCTTGAAGGTGTCGCCGATTTTTTTGTAAAATTCGTCGTCTTCAATCTCAATTCTTTCGTCGTAAGGTGGGTTAAACACCATTAGAAGCGGGAAAAGTTCTTTTTTAGATTCGAAGAAATCCTGGTTTTTTACTTCGATCACATCTTCCATCTCGGCGGCTTCAATGTTAAGATGCACCGCATTAAGCATTTGCGAATCTACATCGTAGCCCACTATTTTGCCGGTAAATTCTTTCACACGGTTGATGCGTACCTCTTTTATTTTCTGGAAGAGTTCTTCATCGTAGTTTTTCCAGTTCTGGAAGGCGAATTTCTTTCTGAATATCTGCGCCGGTAAATCCATTGCGATCATCGCAGCTTCGATGAGCAAAGTTCCCGAGCCGCACATCGGATCCAGAAAGTTGCCTTTTCCGTCCCAACCTGCCAGCTGCAGCATACCGCTTGCGAGCACCTCGTTGATTGGCGCTTCGCCCTGCTCTTTGCGATAGCCTCTTTTGAATAAGGCATCGCCGGCAGAATCCATCGAAATGGTTACAAGTTCGCGGTCAATATGGAGATGAAATTTGATGTCCGGATCAATTGTATTGACATCGGGTCTTTTTCGGTGCTTGAATTTAAAATAATCCACAATCGCGTCTTTCATTTTCTGCGACATAAACTGCGAATGCTTGAATCTTTCTGAGTACACCGTGGCATCAATGGCGAAAGTTTGGTCCACGCTCATATAATCGTCCCACGGGAAATCGAAAAGTTTGTCGTAAAATCTGCTTTCGTCCCAGGCCTTGAAAGTGAGCACCGGAATAAGGATCTTGAGCGCTGTTCTGGCTGAATAATTTATCTTGTAGAGAAATCCGAGATCGCCTTCGCAGTTTACCGCGCGGTTTTTAATTTCGACGTTTGCGCCGCCGAGCTTTCTAATTTCTTCTGCCAGAATTTCTTCGAGACCAAAAAAGGTCTTTATCTGAATTTTTAAATTGTCTGTATCCATACTGATTGTTGTACTTTCAAAACCATGAATGTGAGTGAGCAGCAGTTTATTAGCGTTAATTTTGCTTTAAAATTTCGGTTTGAGATGTTGCTGCGGAACTTCAGACTTCACGAAATGTGCGGTCTTAATGGTCTTAGAAATGCAAAAATAGTTATTTTTGCAGAATGGCATGGTTTGAAACGTGGTTTAATACCCCTTATTATCATATTCTTTATAACAACCGGGATTTTACCGAAGCAGAGGAATTCATTTCACGGCTGATCAGTGATCTTAAAGTTCGGCCGAACTCAAAAATAATCGACTTGGCATGCGGCAAAGGCCGGCATTCGGTTTTTCTGAACAAGGCGGGTTTCGAAGTTCTTGGGCTCGATCTTTCCGACGAAAGTATCAGACAGAATAATTCTTTCGAAAACGAAACACTGAAATTTCAGGTGCATGATATGCGGAACGAGATATATCCAAATGTAAATCCCGAAAAAGTAGATGCAGTATTCAACCTGTTTACGAGTTTCGGGTATTTCGATAGTGAGGAAGATGATAAAAAAATATTTAAATCAGTAGAAAATGCATTGCTTCCCGGCGGTCTTTTCGTGCTTGATTTCCTGAATGAAAAATGGGTGCAAAACACGCTCGTTCCTGAAGAAGAAGTGCTCCGGCAGGATATTACTTTTAAAATCTCAAAAAAAATTGAAGATCATTTTGTTGTGAAAGACATCCGTTTCAGCGACAAAGGCAAGGATCATCACTATTTTGAGAGGGTAAAACTTCATTCGCTTGAAACCATCAAAGCTTACGCCGCCGAATTTGGATTTGAAAGCGTGAAAACCTACGGCGATTACAAACTTGGCGCTTATGAAGCTGAAACATCGCCCCGCTGCATCAACGTTTTCCGGAAGAAATAAAATATACTTCAAAAACATTCACAAGTGATTTCGATAATTATTCTACTCATACTAAGCGTAATTCTGGGTGTATTTCTTGGCAAGTACTTCGGTGCCCAGCAGAAATTCGCTAAAAATTTACTCATACTCAGCGCCGGTTTTTTAATAACAGTTTGCCTGAATGAGGTATTCCCGGAGGTTTACGCACATGGCGGAGCCAATATCGGACTGTTCGTGATCGGAGGTGTGCTGCTTCAGATGCTTCTTGAAAATCTCACAAAGGGTTTTGAACACGGCCATTTTCATCACCACCACGAGGAAAAGAATATTTTGCCCCTGGCTTTGATGATCGGTATGTTCGTGCATGCTTTTCTTGAAGGTATTCCGCTGGCTAACGAGCATGATGCGTCAAACCCTTATCTGATGGGGATTTTGTTTCATAATCTGCCAATTTCATTTGTGCTTGGCGCGTTTCTGTTTCACAAGAATAAGAAGTTATCCACGTCTTCATGGTTGGTTATTGCCATTTTCGCCATTGCTTCACCTTTAGGTTTGCTGCTTGGAAATTACTTTAATCCCGATTTCAAGGTTTATTTTCTTGCTTTGGTAGGCGGAATTTTCCTGCATATCTCGTCGGTGATTATCTTCGAGAGTAACAAAAACCATAACATCGACTGGCCTAAAATCTTAATGGTAATCTGCGGGGTCGCTCTCGGCATGATTGGCCATCTGTTCCATTCGCATTAAAAAAAGCTCCGAAGAAATTCGGAGCTTTTTTATGCTGTAAACATGTTTGTTTTATCTTAAAATTTCCAGCCGAGCGTGATAAAGAAGTTATCACGTTTACGCTCAACATCTGAAACTGCGGACGCGCCTGAGTTTACAATATATGCGTTTGAAAAATATCCTGTATTGTCAACTTCTGAGCCCTGAAGAAACGGATTTGTATACTCCGAGTTTACGTGTTGATAAGCGGCATCAATAAAGAAAGATCTGAAGTCGTATCCTATTCCTGCTCCAACTGTATTGCGTTTTCCAACAATAAAATTATCGAATGAGCGGTTGCCGGCGTTTCCAGTTTCGTTAAATGCATTTAGAGATACCGAATCATACGGACTTGAGGCAAAACCATAACCGGCTCTAAGTCTGAAAGCCTGTACACGGTATTCTGCGCCTACTTTTACTTCTGAAAGAGCTGCGGAATTCGCATCGAAAAAATTGTTGAGTTCTGTCTCTGCATCACCATATACTTTATATTTCGGTTTGGTAAGACCTAAAGAGTAATCAACATTCAGTGCGAAATTTTTATTAGCAACATACGCTGCACTTAGTGTCGCTTTCATAGGTGAGGATAATCTTCGCTCTTCAGAATAAGTGCCATCAACAGGATTTTCATATTCGTTGTAGATGCGTTCCATGTTCCACCACGTAGGAGTTTCAAGGGCTGCTCCAACTCTGAAATTCGGGTTGATCTTGCCGATGACGCCCACAGAAGCGGAAAATCCTGTTGCAGCTTCAGAGTATGGAGTGTATTGTTTGTCGAAAACCGTTGTCACATTTGCTGAATTACTAAATGCCGCAGAATCATACTGATCGAGCACAGAATTATGAAAATTAAGGCCAGCCCCTACGTAGATGCGGTTGTCGTAATTCCCGCCCACGCCGATGCTGGTCTTAGAAAGGTTTCCGTATCGGTTGTAAGCATGTCCGGCAAGGGCCAGATCTTCGAGCAGTACATCATTTTCATCGCGGAATTCAAACGATACATTGCTGTTTCCGGGGGTTTCAATGTAATCTTCCAGTGACTGGTTTGAATAGCTTACACCAACATTAACGAATTTCCATGCAGAACTAGGGCTTAATGGGAATACGACCACGCCGCCTGCGCTCCCGATATCGGTATTGTTGATTTTATAATTAGTGGTTGGTCCGGCCAGTGTGGATGCGCTTTGTTGTGATTCGATACCTAGTGTTAGCGAAAACTCATTGGCTATACTCACACCGATGCCGGCTGGATTTGAATTAAGCACCGAATAATCAGCACCCAAAGCTCCCATTGAACCCGCCATGGCGTTATATTTTGCAGAACCGTTCAGTGAAGAGTTCGAATAAACTTCTGCTGTATTCCGTAACGTAGAAATATCCTGAGCATTCAGCAGATAAGCTGCGGAAATACTCAGGACTGTAAGTGATTTTTTAATCATTTTTATATAAAAAACTTTAGTTAAATTTTATCTTCTGAAGCCGCCAGATGATCTGGTTGAACCGGAACTCGATGAGCCGCTGTTGAAGCCGCCGCTGCTGCTTCCGGAACGGAACCCACCACCGTCATTACTGTTTCCTCTGTATCGGGGCTCGCTATAGGTCGGCGCAGTCTGTCTTGGCATGCTTTGTCTTGGCGATGTTGGTTGGCTGTTACGCAAACGGGGTTGATTTGAATTCTGTTGGCGGAAACCGTTATTGTTATTTTGATAGGTGTTCGTACCGTTATTTCGGAAACCTGAATCTGAAGAACTGCTGTTTCTTAACGTTCCGTTAGAATTGCGGAAAGAATTTGTGATTGAGCCGGTGCGGCCGCTTCTTTTATTTACAAAACCTCCGTTGTAGCTGTTGTATCCGTTCCCAATACCGTAATATGGCGCTCCATATCCGTAACCGTAATAAGGGTTATAACCGAAATAGTGATTATAATATCCGTAATATGGGCTGTAATAGCTGTACCATGGATTGTATCCGAATCCCCACGGGTTGTAATAACCTCCATAGCCCCATGGTGAACCCCATCCGAAACTCATTCCGAAACCAAAGCCTCCATAATAACTGTATGGGTAACCCCAGTTGTCACTGTAATAGGTATCAGTTCCCTGATACGAACCCCAGTCGGAACTTTGTGCTTCACGCCAGCGCTCGTTGCGGTTATCAACGTTTAGATAAACGTTAGCGTCATCATTGGCCTGATAATCATAATAATCGCCCACCTGATTAGTGTTGCGTGTCATTGATCCTTCAGGTAAAGTATCCCTGCTTGGGTCATAATACACCCCGTCAGTTTCCGTATAACCTCCCATCTGAGTAGTACAGGATGCCAAAACCAAACCTCCGGCAACAGCTAAAACCACTTTCGATTTTATGGCCAGCAGTATATTTTTATAAGTAATTTTTTCCATGATAGGTAAAAAGTTTTAAATTGATTTATATTTGCATTTTATGCCAAAATTGTACCACGCAATGTTATGTTTTGGCCTTTAAATACACGCTGCATATTAGATATAGCAGTATAGAAAAAGTTAAATCAAAGATAGAGAAAATATGGCAAAACTTACTTCGCGCGCAGAAGATTACAGCAAATGGTATAACGAGTTGGTAGTGAAAGCAGATCTTGCGGAAAATTCCGGAGTGCGCGGCTGCATGGTCATCAAACCTTACGGTTATGCAATCTGGGAAAAAATGAGGGATGAAATGGATAAGCGTTTCAAAGAAACCGGTCACGAAAACGCCTATTTCCCGATTTTTATTCCGAAAAGCCTGTTTGAAGCTGAAGAAAAGAACGCCGAAGGATTTGCCAAAGAATGCGCGGTTGTAACACATTACCGATTAAAGACTGATCCTAACGATCCTAAAAAGTTGGTCGTGGATCCCGAAGCAAAGCTCGAAGAGGAACTTATCGTGCGTCCTACATCCGAAGCCATCATCTGGAATACCTATAAAAACTGGGTGCAGTCTTACCGCGATCTGCCAATTCTAATTAACCAGTGGGCAAATGTAGTACGATGGGAAATGCGTACAAGGCTTTTCCTCAGAACGGCAGAATTCCTCTGGCAGGAAGGACATACCGCGCACGCCACAAGAGATGAAGCGCTTGAGGAAACCGAAAAGATGCTGGATGTTTATGCAGATTTCACCGAAAACTTCATGGCAATACCCGTTATCCGCGGGATAAAAACTGAAAGCGAAAGATTCGCCGGTGCCGACGAAACCTATTGTATTGAAGCGCTGATGCAGGATGGAAAAGCACTTCAGGCAGGAACTTCACATTTCCTAGGGCAGAATTTCGGTAAGGCTTTCGATGTTAAATTTACCAACCGTGAAGGAAAGATAGAGCATGCTTGGGGTACTTCTTGGGGAACTTCAACACGGCTTGTCGGCGCGCTGATTATGACGCATTCCGATGATTTGGGGCTAGTGCTTCCGCCTTCGCTTGCACCTATTCAGGTGGTTATTGTGCCTATTTTTAAAGGTGAAGAACAGTTAAGCCAGATTGATGCGGTTGCATATGACCTTCAGGCCAAACTTAAAGCAAAAGGAATCTCAGTGAAATACGATAACCGAACCGAAAACAAACCGGGCTGGAAGTTCGCTGAATATGAGCTTAAAGGCGTGCCAATCCGCATCGCGATGGGTGCCCGCGACCTTGAAAACAAAACGGTTGAGATCGCAAGAAGAGATAACCTGACGAAAGAAACGCAACCTTTGGAGGGTATCGAAAACTATATCGAAGAGTTGCTTAAAACGATTCAGAAAGACATTTATACAAAAGCGCTTAATTACCGCGACAGCCACATCACAAAAGTAGATTCTTACGAACAGTTCAAACAGGTGCTCGAAGAAAAAGGAGGATTTATTTCTGCCCATTGGGATGGAACTGCCGAAGAAGAAGAACAGATAAAGAACGAAACCAAGGCAACGATACGCTGTATTCCTTTGGATAATGTGCAGGAGGAAGGCATTTCGCTGATCTCAGGTAAGCCTTCTTCTCAGCGTGTAATCTTCGCCAAAGCTTATTAATAGGGCAGAAACGGACGTTGTTCTGCGCAGTTAAATTGAGGGCTATAACGTTTGGATTAAAATTTGATGCGTTGATCGTATTAAAATTTTAAATAAACTATTATGGCATTAAATGTAATCGATCTCATCAGAGGGCAATTGGGTCCTGCGTTGGTAACGCAAAGCGCAACAAAATTAGGCGAAAGCGAATCCGGAATTTCAAAAGCTATCAGTGCCTTGCTGCCCGCAGTGGTTGGCGCATTGGCTGATAACAGCGACAAACCGGGAGTCCTGGAGTCAATTACAGGTTCCGCATCAAGCGGCATTTTAGGAAATCTGCTTGATGGAGCTGCCGGAAATTCAATGGTTGCAACTGTGCTGCAGGCTATCTTCGGCGATAAAGTTCCGGGGCTTGTTAATGCAGTTTCAGGTTACGCAGGTGTATCCAATACATCCGCAAATTCGCTTCTTTACACGGTAACAGGTGCTACGATCGGTTCTGTTGGCAAATATGCACAGGATCAGAATATGGATGCTTCCGGTGTCGCAGGGTTATTAAATGAACAGCGCGGTACTGTCGCGTCTCTTCTTCCTGCCGGTTTATCCCTGGCTTCATTAGGCGTTGGTAATCTTGCAAATGGTGATGAATATCCGGAAACCGCAAAAATTACAGCCGAAACGCATGATGCGCCAAAAGTTGAAGTGAACCGTGGCGGAAACACCCATGTTCATGTGGATAACAATGATGCTCACAAGGATAACGGATCTGTCTGGAAATGGCTTCTTCCGCTTTTATTACTTGCGCTGGCAGCTTGGTTCTTATGGAAACAGTGCGACAGAAAGACTACTGAAAATACAGTTGTGACAGATTCAGTAGTTACTGATAATGATTCAGCCGCGATAATTAATGATACGGCCTCTATTGGCACAACTTCCATGGCCAACCGTGAGACCACTACCGTGAGTTTGCCTGCCGGACAGACGCTTAACGCGTACCGTGGTGGAATAGAGGATCAAATAGTTGCCTTCCTTAATTCTGAAGAATATAAAAATGCTGATGAAACAGCACTGAAGGAAAGATGGTTTAATTTTGATAATCTGAGTTTCGAATTCAATTCCACAAAATTAACTCCGGAATCTCAGACACAGCTTGATAATATTAAAGCAATCCTCGCCGCCTATCCAGATGCAAAAATTAAAATTGGTGCATACAGCGACAAGAAAGGTGATGATGCAGCGAACAAAACATTATCTCGGCAACGCGCTGATGCTGTGAAATCTGCTTTAGCTTCGGCACAAGTTATTTCAGCCGAAGGCTACGGAGAAGAACGTGCGACAGTCGCGGAAACCGCTTCAGATGAAGAAAGAGAAAAAGACAGAATTACTGCCATCAGATTTACAAAGTAATTTGAGCAGCAGATAAATAGGATCCCGGCCGTTGGTCGGGATTTTTTTTGCGAAAATTTGCGCAATAAAAATATTTATTTACTTTTGTTAGACTAATCTAACAATTTTGAATAATCCAAATATAGGCTGGCGAAGACCCAGACGCGCAGATTCATTGCCGGAAGTTTTTTCAAGCGTTAATATTCCCAAGAATGCTGGCTTTTGGCGCAAAATGTTTGCATTTACCGGGCCGGGTTTAATGGTGGCCGTAGGTTATATGGATCCGGGAAACTGGGCCACGGATATTGCCGGTGGCGCGCAATTCGGTTATGCACTTTTGTCTGTAATTTTAATCTCGAACCTTTTTGCGATGATTCTCCAGCATTTGTCGCTGAAACTTGGCATCGTGGCAGAGCGCGATTTGGCGCAGGCCTGTCGAGATCATTTCAATCCCGTAACCAATTTTATTCTGTGGGTTTTCTGCGAAATAGCGATTGCCGCGTGCGATTTGGCTGAAGTGATCGGTGCCGCCATTGCGCTCAACCTGCTGTTTGGGATTCCGTTAACCTGGGGCGTCGTGATCACCGTTGTGGATGTTTTTATTATTCTTTTTCTTCAGGCTAAAGGTTTCCGCTACATCGAAAGCATTGTTGCCGGACTTATTATTGTGATTTTGGGCTGTTTTATCTACGAAATCATTCTCAGTAAACCCGATGTTTTCCCCATTTTAAGCGGTTTGGTTCCACAAAAAGAAATTATTACAAATCCTGCGATGCTGTATATCGCAATTGGGATTTTAGGTGCGACCGTAATGCCCCACAACCTATATCTTCACAGTAGTATTGTCCAGACGCGCAATTACGAACGTACTAAGGCGGGAAAAAAAGAAGCCATTAAGTTTGCGACTATCGACAGTACCGTGTCACTTTTCCTTGCTTTTTTTATAAATGCTGCGATCCTTATTGTAGCCGCTGCGACTTTTCATACCACCGGAAACCACGACGTGGCCGACATTCATGATGCCCACAAAATGCTTGCGCCAATTCTCGGAACAACGTTCGCAAGTATATTTTTCGCGATTGCGCTTTTAGCATCGGGTCAGAATTCCACGCTGACAGGTACGCTTGCAGGTCAAATCGTGATGGAAGGCTTCCTTAATATCCGTCTTAAACCATGGCTGCGAAGGCTGATTACAAGATTGATTGCGGTAATTCCCGCTCTAATCGTAACCATTCTGTACGGCGAACAGGGAACAACAGATTTACTGGTGTTGAGCCAGGTAATACTTTCGATGCAGCTTAGTTTTGCGGTAGTTCCGCTCGTGATGTTCACCGGATCTAAAATGAAAATGGGTCAATTCGTGAACAAACCGATACTTAAAGTGATCGTCTGGGTCATCGCGTTTATTATTATTGTTTTAAATGTGTACCTGCTTTATGAAACATTTTTCAGCTGATGAGGAAATTTACTTTAATTCTTTTGGTGCATTTGTTCTCAAGTATAACAGCACAGGAAACGATCGAAACTGACCGGCCTGACCAGACCGAAACGCCGTCAGTAACACCGGCGGGTTTTCTACAGATTGAAACCGGATTTCTGTATGAAAAGGTGCGGGACGGTGCTAAAAGCGCATCGCATCGAACCGTGCTTTGGCGTTATGGGCTCAATGATCGTTTTGAGATGCGGATGGTTACTGAACTGAATTCAGAGCAGTTTGGGGACGATCTCCGCACCGGCCTCGCACCGATTGTTTTCGGTTTTAAGGCAAAACTCATTCAAAAGAAAGAAATGATGCCCGCGGTTTCATTCGTTGGCCACCTTGCCGCAGGTAATCTAGCTTCACCGGTTATGCAGACGGTTAACTGGGCGCCTTCTTTTCGGTTTTTAATTGAGCATTCGCTGGGCGAAAAGTTAGGCCTGAGCTATAATTTGGGCGCTGAATGGAATGGCGAAACGCCCGATGCGACTTCCATTTACACCATCGCCGCTTCGTATGCATTCACTCCGCAGTTGAGTATGTTCGCGGAGTTCTATGGTTTTTTAAACAAACATTCGACTGCAGATCATCGTTTTGATTCAGGTTTCACCTATCTCCTCAACAATAATTTAATGTTGGATGCCTCCGCGGGTGTAGGCCTTTCAGAAGTTTCACCCAATTATTTCCTTTCAGGAGGTGTTTCTTACCGTTTTCCCCTGCGCTAGAACTCTGCCGAATTGTCCGTTAACCGCATTTGGCAAAATCTTTGTGAACCTCGGCTTATAAATAGTATAATTATGTCAGAAAACAAGGAGATCCTGGACGATGATCTGAATCCTCAGGAGGAAATTACTCAAAATATTGAAGAAGAAACAACGGAAAATGTGACAACTCCGCCCAGTTCGGATGACCTTTTGGCAGACGAAAAAGAACGGTATATCCGCCTTTTCGCCGAATTCGAAAACTACAAAAAAAGAACTTCGAAAGAAAAAATGGAGTTTTTCCAGTACGCGAATCAAGATATGATGATTTCGATGCTTGGCGTGTTAGATGATTTCGAAAGAGCCTTGAAGGAGATTGCCAAGAACGGTAACGAAGCTGATCTTCAAGGTGTTGAATTGATCTACCAGAAACTTAAAAGCAAACTCACCGAAAAAGGCCTCAAGCCAATTGAAGTGAACGTAGGCGACACTTTTAATGTTGATTTTCACGAGGCTATCACGCAGATTCCGGCTCCAACCGAAGAACTGAAAGGCAAGATCGTAGATGTGGTAGAAACGGGTTATCAGTTGCACGAGCGTGTAATCCGCTTCAGCAAAGTAGTAACAGGCAATTAAAACATAGGAAATGGGTAATGGGTAATTTGTGAAATTGCCTGTTACTTATTACCCATCACTTATTAAAATTAAGATGGCAAAAAGAGATTATTACGATATTCTGGAAGTTTCTAAAAGTGCTTCTGCAGACGAAATAAAGAAAGCTTACCGCAAAATGGCTTTAAAGTATCACCCTGATAAAAATCCGGGTGATAAATCAGCGGAAGAAAAGTTCAAGGAGGCTGCCGAAGCTTACGAAGTATTAAGCGACGATAATAAAAAAGCGCGCTACGACCAGTATGGGCACGCCGGAATGAACGGTGGCGGTTTTGGTGGCGGCGGCGGTGGTTTTGGCGGCGGGATGAATATGGAAGATATCTTCTCGCAGTTCGGTGATATTTTTGGCGGACAGTTCGGCGGAGGCGGCGGAGGCGGCCAGCGCCAGCAGGCACGCGGATCAAATCTTCGGGTACGGATCAAACTGAATCTCGAAGAAATGGTAAACGGTACCCAGAAAACCATTAAAGTAAAGAAAATGAAAATGGCTGCCGGTGCCACAGCAAAAACATGTACAACATGTGGGGGCAGCGGAGTGCAGATGAAGGTGATGAATACCATGTTCGGCCAGATGCAGACGCAGACGACCTGCGGAACCTGCCAGGGCATCGGTAAAATAGCGGATAAAATTCCAGCCGGCGCCAACGCGCAGGGTCTTGTGAAAGAAGATGAAGAGGTAACAATCAATATTCCTGCAGGCGCAAGAGAAGGCATTCAGCTGAATGTACGCGGCAAAGGAAACGATGCACCTTTCGGCGGCAATCCGGGAGATTTGCTTGTCGTGGTTGAGGAGGAGACGGATTCTAAAATCAAGCGTGAAGGAGATAATCTGCATCAGGAGCTTTACATTTCATTCGCTGAGGCTGCTTTGGGAACTCAGAAAGAAATCCCTACAGTGGGTGGAAAAGTAAAGATTAAAGTTGATCCGGGAACGCAGTCAGGTAAAATTCTGAGGCTGTCGGGTAAAGGTTTGCCAAGTATCGATAGCTACGGCAAAGGCGATATGTTCGTGCATATCAACGTATGGACGCCACAACATCTTACGCCTGAGCAGCGCGCTTTTTTCGAAAAGCAGATTGCGAACAACGAGATGATGGCCGAACCTTCCGGAAAAGAAAAGACTTTTTTCGATAAGGTACGCGACCTGTTCAATTAAAATAATTGCGGAGAATAAATTTTCTATCCATAAATAAAAAAGCAATCCTTCTCGGGATTGCTTTTTTTTGATTTAAATCTTAAGCTGTGGGATCTTTGTAATGAGATTCGTCTTTTTTCTTGCCGAAGAAAAACTTCATGAGCAACGGAACTGTGGTGAGTAGTACGATGATGAGGATAATCATTTCGAGGTGCGTCTTCAGATCAATGTCAAACTGCTCAAGGAAAAGTTTATCAAGATAATGACCTGCGAAAATAAGCGAGAACGACCACAAAAAGGCCCCGATAATGTTATCGATCAGGAAGCGCGTTTTATTCATCTTCACGATGCCCGCAACAATCGGCGTGAACGTCCGGACAACCGGCAGAAATCTCGCCATGATAACGGCCAGTGCGCCATGTTCCTCAAAAAAGTCATGTGCCTGGAAAAGGTATTTTTTCTTAAACAGGAAGGTGTCTTCTTTTTTATAGAGCGCGGGGCCGGCTTTCAACCCGAACCAGTAACCTACTTCGTTCCCGATTACCGCTGCTACGGCGACGGCAGTCGCAAGAATGGTGGTGTCCCAAAAATCGCTGCCCGTAGATCCAATTGCTTCTTCAATAATTTCTACCGCGTAAATTCCGGATACAAACAGCAAACTGTCGCCAGGCAGGAAAAACCCGATGAACAGGCCTGTTTCTGCGAAAATAATAAACAAAATGAGCCAGAAACCGCCCATTTGTATGTAAAATTCGGGATTTAGTAAATCCTTCCAACTTTCAAAATTTCCCATATTTACAAAGATAGCAAAAGGGAGGTTTTTATGGATTTCCGGCGTTGTTAAAGTTTGCCAAAATTAAAGCAGAAAATCGTCCTCAACCACCGATGTGCCATCCGACATTAAAAAGGCTTTCAAAAATGGCGTAAGTTCACCATTCATCACCGCATCAACATCCGAGGTTTCATGGCCTGAGCGTACATCTTTCACCAGTTTGTACGGGTGCATCACATAATTGCGGATCTGGCTGCCCCATTCAATTTTCATCTTTCCGGCTTCGATCTCGTTACGGGCTTTCATACGTTCTTCAAGTTCCATCTCATAAAGGCGCGAACGCAGAAGCTGCATTGCTTTCTCTTTATTCTGAAGTTGAGAGCGGCTTTCGGAGTTTTCGATGATGATGCCTGTAGGTGCGTGCCGCAGACGCACAGCGGTCTCAACTTTGTTCACATTTTGCCCCCCAGCGCCGCTCGAACGCATGGTCTCAAACGAAATATCGGCAGGATTGATGTTGATTTCTATCGTGTCGTCCACAAGCGGATATACGTACACGGACACGAAACTCGTGTGGCGTTTGGCGTTCGAATCGAATGGCGAGATCCTAACAAGCCGGTGCACACCGTTCTCACCACGAAGATATCCGAATGCAAATTCGCCGTCAATTTCCAGCGTCACCGTTTTTATGCCGGCTACGTCGCCTTCCTGATAATTGAGTTCGCGGAGTTTGTAGCCCTGCTTTTCGGCCCACATCGTGTACATCCGCATCAGCATCGAAGCCCAGTCGCAAGATTCCGTACCACCTGCGCCGGCAGTGATCTGCAGTACGGCGGAGAGCTCGTCGCCTTCGTTAGAGAGCATGTTTTTGAATTCCAGATCTTCTATTTTCTCCAACAGAACCGGGAAAGCTTCATCAAGTTCCTTTTCAGAATCCGGATCTTCTTTTGCAAATTCCATCAGTACTTGGATGTCTTCCAAACGACTGAAAATCTCCTCATAATCGGTGACCCATTTTTTCTTTGAACGGAGCTGTTTCATGAATATCTCAGCGTCTTTTGGCTTATCCCAGAATTCCGGCGACAGGGTTTTTTCCTCATCGTTGCTGATCTCAATTTTCTTTTTTTCGATCTGCAGGTATTTATATAAATCCGCGATGCGGGAATTTGTATCTTTTATCAGGTCACTGTTTATCATTTTGTAAAAATACGGAATTGGGTCGGAAAAATCTGAAAATGTCGTGATTTGAAGATGTAATTGTTGCTGATGAAGTGAACGACATCCGAAAATATAGCCGGAAAATCTTTGCGATCATTAAAATAAAAATCCGGAAAAAATGAATTTCCCGGATTTCGTACTAATTTATTTTACTGCATTAAGCGTAAATCTGCTTATAATATTCGTCCGCCATTCGGTCGCTGTTGAAAGCGGTTTTCACGTCATCCATTGCGGTTTGCTGGATCTTTCTCCATTCGTCCGGTCTGTCGTAATACGTTGGTAAAATTTCGTTTTCAAGTGCCTGATAAAGGTTTTCAAGATCGAAGTTATCCTGGTCGTACACACTGAGGTTATCATAATCTGCCTGCGGAACAACGTATCCGTTTACGCCGTTTTTGGCAAATTCCGGAATCCAGCCGTCATCAGTTGATAAGTTTACAGAACCGTTCATAGAGGCCGTCATTCCTGAAGTTCCTGAAGCTTCACGCGGAACTCTTGGGTTATTAAGCCAAAGATCAGAACCCTGTTTCAGAGATTTACTCAATGAAAGTTCATAACCTGTAAGCACGGCCATATTCTTATGGTTTTTGCTTTCTTCTACAAGGGAATTGAAGGTGGAAATCGCCGAATAATCCATCGGATAGGGTTTGCCTGCCCAGATGATCTGTACCGGATATTTCGGATTGTTGAGGAGTTTTTCGAAACGTTCTTTGTCATGAAGAAGCATGTCGGCTCTTTTATAGCCAGCAAATCTACGCGCCCAAACGATGGTGAAGATGTTCGGATCAAACAGATTGCCGGTTTGGTCTGCGATGATTTTAAACATTCGTTTTTTCAAATGTTTTTTACGGAAGTCGAAAGACATATCATCGCTTTCGTCCTTAGCATCGTAAAGCGGTTTATCAGCCCAGTATTTGAATTCCTGTGCGTTGGTTATTGCTTTTATTTCGCAAATGCCTTCATATTTACTCCATATTTTTCGCGAAACTTCGCCGTGAAGCTGGGAAACGCCATTGGCGATGCGGGCCATTTTTAGCGCGCAGAGTGAGTGGTTGAAGCGGTCGTCTTCCTCACCTTCAATATTGCGCACTTCGTCAATCGAAAGACCGGAGAAGTAAGACATATTATGACAAAGATAAAGGTCGTGCTTTTCATTGCCGGCTTCCTCTGGCGTATGTGTGGTAAATACAAGTTTTTCTTTCACTTTGGCGAGGTCTCCGCCGAATTTCTTCAGTAAATAAAACGCTGCAGGCAGGCCATGAGCTTCATTTAGATGGTAAACATCGCGTTCAAGTTTAATTTCATCAAGCAGCTTGGCGCCACCTTTGCCCAAAAGGATATATTGCGCGATCTTGGTAGATTCATTAGCGTCGTAGAGCCTGTGGCAGATGGTTTTCGAAAGATGGTCGTTTTCCGGAACATCTGTTGAAAGGAAAAACATCGGGGCGGTGTGGAAGATCTCAGGATCAAGATAATACACCTTTACCCAAACCGGTGCGGAATGAATTTCAATCTGGAATTTAATGCCCGTATCCTGAAGAAATGTGTACATTTTTTTTGTCCACGTTGGCTGCAGGGTCTGATCGTGGTTTCGGGCCTGATCATAATAACCGAACTTCCACAATATGCCGATACCCACCAAATCCTGCTTAAGGTTATAGGCGCTGCGCATATGCGAACCGGCAAGGAAGCCAAGGCCACCTGAATAAATTTTCAGTGCCTGATCGATCGCAAATTCCATTGAAAAATAGGCTACTTTCTTTGAATAATCGGGATTAATGCTGAAGGGCATTTTAAATTGATCAAAATCCATATAATTGCTTTGTAAAAAATTAAGCCGCAAAGGTAGATATTTAATTTACTGCCAAAGATTATTCGGCGTAAATTAACGGCAGACCTAACTCTTATCATAATTTACCGTTCTGCAGTTCGGTAATGATGTTTCCATATCCGTACATCATCAGGCCGATCGCGGCAACGATAATTATTGAAAATAACAGGTAAATTAAAATGAAAATATAACTCAGCACCGTAGCCCAAAGTGCCCGCAGAATAACATATTTCCTGCCTCTTTCCTCAAAAAACTGGAGCAGCGAAAAGATAACCAGTCCAAAACATACGAAGAAAAACAGTGGATTAAAGTCACCGGCGAAACGGTTAAGAAAAATGAACAGAATATATACGGTAAGCGATTGCCCCGCAAGAAAAAGAAATATAACGAACCACTCGGGATAATTCAGCTTATATTTCCTGAAGCCGAGGTAAAACCCAAAAGCAGCAATCGGCAGCATCAGAAGTACCGTGAAGGCAAGATGGCTGCCGAGCCAGTCGACGATATGGCGGAAGTAACTTATAAAACCGTTGAAATCGATATATTTTGTGATGTTGGTGCCAGAAATGTCGCCTTTGAAAACCTCGGTTTCGGCCTTTGGTTTGCCGTTCAGCAGGTATTGTGTCAAAGCGCACAACGATCCCATGATCAGTACCAGCATCACCGGTTTGAAATGCTGCTGCCGTTTGCCTTCCAGATATTCGCGGATGCTGTGCCCGGGGCGTGTAAAAAGTTCTTTTAGTGTAAAAAGGATACCATTATCTACATGAAAAATACTGTGCGGAACCTCATGCACCAGAAAATGGAAATTTATCCGGTGGGTATCTGTCTTTTGGCCGCACTGGTGGCAGAACCGCTGGTTCATCAACAGGAGCTGCCTGCAGTTCAGGCACCTGCTTTCGGTATGTTTCATGGTTTAAGTTTTATCAAATTTAAATATTTGGAGGCGGTTATTTTTTAAAACTTCAAAAAAAATATTCATTCTTTCCCGCACGAAAAGGTGATGGGTGATCTCCGTCATTTTAAATAGCTATTTTTTTGAAAGTATCCAACGGCGAACATCATTAAATATCAGTCATAAAAAATTCATTAAATTTGCAGCCTCATTATATGGAAACTTTACAACCTAAAACCGCTGCCTATCACACGCTTGGCTGCAAACTGAATTTCTCCGAAACTTCCACCATTGCACGGCAGCTTACCGGCGCCGGCTACCAAAAGGTGGGCTTCGACGACAAAGCAGATGTATACGTCATCAATACGTGTTCGGTTACCGAAAATGCAGACCGCGAATGTAAATATCACGTTAAACGTGCGATGAAAGCCAATCCGGACGGTTTGGTAGTAATTCTTGGGTGTTATGCACAGCTGAAACCGGAAGAAATTTCGGCGATTGAAGGGGTAGATCTGGTTTTAGGAGCCAAAGAAAAATTCAATATTCTAAGTTATCTTGGAGATCTTCAGAAGACGGCCAATCATGGGCTGATACATTCATGCGAGATCGATGAAACCGATTTTTTTATCGGAAGTTATTCAATTGGCGACAGAACGCGCGCGTTTCTTAAAGTTCAGGACGGCTGCGACTATAAATGTACCTACTGCACGATCCCGCTTGCGCGTGGGATTTCGCGTTCAGATACCATTGAAAACGTCGTTCAGAATGCTGCAGAAATCGCGGCAAAAGGCATAAAAGAGATCGTACTAACCGGTGTAAATATTGGTGATTATGGTAAAGGTGAATTTGGAAATAAAAAGCACGAGCACACTTTTCTGGACCTGATTTCGGAACTTGACCTTGTGGAAGGTATCGAAAGAATCCGGATTTCTTCCATTGAACCTAACCTTCTCAAAGATGAAAGCATTGAGTTGGTCGCACGAAGCAAGCGCTTCGTGCCTCATTTTCATATCCCATTGCAGAGTGGCAGCGACGACTTATTAAAGAAAATGAAGCGCCGTTATCTTACGGCTCTATATTCCGAAAGGATCAATAAAATACGAAGCGTAGTGCCCGATGCATGTATCGGCGTGGATGTGATTATCGGCTTTCCGGGGGAAACTGAAGAGAAGTTCCTCGAAACCTATCGCTTTCTAAGTGATCTTCCAATTTCCTATCTGCACGTCTTCACCTATTCCGAAAGAGAAAATACAGAAGCAGCTGCAATGGATGGCGCAGTGCCGGTGCCGGAGCGAAAAAGACGCAACAAGATGCTGCGGATACTTTCGGAAAAGAAAAAGATGGCATTTTATCAGTCGCAAACCGGGAAAACGCTTCCTGTTCTTTGGGAACATGAGAATAAGAACGGATTGATGTACGGTTTTACCGAAAATTATGTGCGTGTGCACAAAACCTTCGATCCGTCATCGGTAAATGAGATTGAGTTTGTAACGCTGCGCGAATTACATGAAGACGGCAGTGTCTCGGTGGATTCGGCGTTCAGCGAGTTCTTAGCTAAGGTCTAGCGTCAACAGGCTGTGCAGCGCCGGAAGGCAGTGTCATAAAGAAATTCGGGAATAACTGAATCACAACCAGGTAAGAAATAATTACCAGTATAAGCAGCGCGATGGCCGCGATCATAAATTTACCGGGTTTATTTCTGTTAGAATTTTCCATAGCTTTATTTTTTTAATGTTAAATTCAGCAATGCTATTTTTGTGCCACGTACGGTACTCAGGGCTTGCGCGGCAGTTTAATTCAGTACTTTCGTAAGATTCTTAAATTCCTGCTCTGCGTTTTTTTCTTCGTATAATATCCGGTAAACAGCATCAATTATTGGTGTGTTCATCTTTTTTTCCTGCGATGTTTTGTAAATTGAATCTGCGGCGTAATAACCTTCAGCAATCATGTTCATCGATTGTATCGCGGATTTCACGGTGTAGCCTTTACCAATGAGGTTTCCCAAACTGCGGTTACGCGAGAAAAGTGAATAGGCAGTTACCAGAAGGTCACCCAGATATGCACTTTCATTAACGTCGCGTGGCATTTCGTGTATTTCTTCAAGAAAAACTTCCATCTCGCGGATCGCATTGGTTACGAAAACGGCTGTAAAGTTATCGCCGTATCCAAGGCCACTCGCAATTCCGGCACCCACGGCATATATATTTTTAAGAATAGCGCTGTACTCATTCCCCAGAATATCGGCCGAACAGTTCACCTTTATAAAATGTGACGCAAACTTGCGGCTCAGTATCTTCTGGTTTTCTTTGATGGTCGCGATGGTGACGTAAGAAAGCCTTTCCATCGCGACTTCTTCGGCGTGGCAAGGTCCTGCAATTACCGCCTGGCTGCGGAAGCCAATCTTAAATTCATCGCGGAGGTAATGGGCGACAACATCATTCACCTTCGGTACAATTCCCTTAATCGCAGACACGAAAATCTTTCCGCTGTAATCGCAGGTCATCTTTTCCAAAGAATCGGAAAGATAGATCGAAGGTGTTGCAAGCACCACGATGTCGCAGGCCGAAACCAACTCATTCACATCCGTCGTCAGCCGAAGGTTTTTTACATTGAACTTTACGGCGGTGAGGTAAGTGGGGTTGTGATGCCGAAGTTCGATGGCGCCTTTAACGAATTCGTTGCGGACACACCAGTGTACAGATTTACTGTTTTCTGCGAGCATTTTTACGATCGCGGTTGCAAAACTGCCACTTCCGATCACGCCAATTACTTTTTCCGGTTCGGTCTCCCTTTTTGCCATTAATGTTTGAACTTAATGAACAAAGATACAAAGTGTGTGCATCCAAACCAACGATTTATTGGGTGAAAGTACTTTTTAGGCTTTGGAGTTGAGTCTTGCCTGAACAGTTTATTCAAAGGAACCGTTAAAGTTTTTTTAAAACTTCAGACCTATTATTGAATTGTCTGAAATTTTGTAATTTTGCAACCTTAAATTTAAACATAATGGCTTTTAAAAATAGAATGAAGAATATGATTACAGGGAAAAGAAAAATCAACCTTATCATGGCAGTACTTCTGATGGTTGTTTTCGGACAGGCACTGTTTATCGGAAAACTCTATTCAGAACGCGATAACAAATCATACGAGGTAAATTTGGTGAAAATCAACACCCAAAGAGACAGCGTAGATTATCTAGAGATGAAAAATAATCTGGCGCTCGTAGATCATACGGTTAGAGAGCTGAACGATTTTCTGGCCTCTAAAAATCTCACCGACGCTAAAATTTCAACGCTTGCGCAGGACAGTATTTCAAATGCTGTTTATCTAGCCAAGCAAACCAACCGTTACAGCCAATATCTGATGGATTTGCAGACCAAACTTCAACAGGTTCCGCTTGGTGTGCCTACTGATGGTTATATCTCTTCAAACTTTGGTAAGCGCGTAAATCCGATTCCGCCACCAAATGTGATGTTTGCTTCTGCAACGCCGATTTCAAAAACAACGTTGGCGGCTAAGGCTGTAGAAAAAGACAGTTTAGGAATTGTGATCAGTTCGCCTGTAAAGAATAATTCGCCGGAGAAAACTTCAGCTGAGAAGAAACCCGTAATACAGTTTCATAAGGGAATGGACTTCGCCGTGGCTTATGGAACCGATGTACGTGCTGCTGCGAAAGGAAAAGTAATCTTTGCGGGTGCGAAAGGCGGCTACGGAAACTGCGTAATTGTAGCACACGGCAATGGCTTAGCAACGCTGTATGGTCATCTTTCAACAATCAGCGTAAAAGCAAACGACGTTATAAATGTAAACCAGGTGATTGCCAAATCAGGAAATTCGGGACGTTCCACAGGGCCACATCTGCATTACGAAGTTCACAAAAACAACACGCCGGTTAACCCCAAACTATTTCTGAATTTGTAATTAAGCATAAAGAACACTGATGAACTCAGTGTTTTTTTTATTTGAAGTCCGTGCAATAAAATGCTCGTCAGGCGCGTGTAAATTAATATCTTAGTTGCACCAAAAACACAATAAATGATGAAATTTTATTTAGTGCTGGCCTTTTTAGGTTTGCCCATCAGCTATGCAATTGCGCAAAAATTGCCATCCGAAACTAAGAATGCCACTACACGGATTTTCCCGACTTACGCAAAAGTATACAGTGCACCGGCGCAGGATGCCTCAGTAAACGATTCGCTTGCGTCCAACAGAGTGGTGCAGATCTCCGTTGATGAGGAGCAAACTGCAGCCGACTGGTTCAGCGTATCTTATCAGGCCGGAAAGCAGAAAAAGAAAGGTTACGTTCGTGCGGATGCACTCGCTTTTGCGATGGCTGAATCAGGAAATTTTCAGGTGTTGTTTGGTAAATATTATGTAAAAAACCGGAAACAGCCAATAGCCGCGCTGCCGTAAAAGTTTATGAAAACAGGATTCTTGTTGCTGAAAATGATTTCGAATTTGCAGCAGACGCTTTCTCTTCCTCTAAAATTTCGTTAGGAAATCACCGGAACCTCAAAAATGTTCTGCTTACTATCAAGGTTACGGGTACCGCGCATCAAAATCAGACGGTTACGTATGAACAGAATATGCTGGTGACTAAAAGCAAGGAACTCATCATGCTTCCATTGCTCAAAACCGTAGAGCAGCCCTATTTTTCGCACCGTGAAACCTTACATTTTCCCCAAAGTCCGGGCAGTGGAAGCAGCATTCTTAAAATTAAAAAGGAATCATCAGACCAGAATACCGACAATGGTTCGGAAGAGAGTTCGGTATCGGAAACTATATATGTCTGGGACGGAAGCGGGCTACGTCTAAATTAAAAAATCCTGCAGTAAATGCAGGATTTTAGTGACCTCGACTGGATTCAAACCAGTAACCTTCTGAGCCGTAATCAGATGCGCTATTCAGTTGCGCCACGAGGCCGTTTTTCGGTTTGCAAATATAACACTTTTTTGTTTTCTTTGAGAAATGAAATGGCAATTTTTATTAGTTTTTACAGTTTTTTCTTTGATTTGCTGTAAAAAAGAACAACAGGTTAATCCCGCAAAATGGGAAAAGATTTCTCATCACGTTCAAATTCAACCTTATCCGGACGGTTTTAAATTAAGATCGGGAAAATTCACTTACAACATTAGCGCTTCTACATTACCCTACAAAAAAGTGATTTTATTGAATGCAAGTTTGGTTGGCTATTTTACAGAGCTTGGTTTGGAAAATAAAATTATCGGTATTTCCAGTCCGGAATATATTTATTCACAGAAAGTTAAAGATCTAATTTCTTCAGGAGTTATTCAGAATATTGGAAACGAGCAGAAATATGATGTAGAAAAAATCATTGCGTTAAAACCAGATGTTATTTTTACCAATTACGTCGCAAGCTTCGATAATACTTATGACTTAGTTAGAAAGAATGGCGTCGAAATTATTTTTCTCGATGAATATCTTGAGCAGAATCCGCTAGAAAAATCGAAATATCTGTTGGTTTTCGGTAAACTTTTGGGCAATTACGAAGGCGCTGCTTCACGGTTTAATGAAATTCGGGCTTCTTACGATTTCCTTAAGAATTTAAGTAAAAAAGAAGCTACAAAACCTGTTGTCCTCGCAAACGAAATGTACGGAAATCAATGGTTTTTGCCGGGCGGACAATCAAACCTTGCAACTTTTATCGCCGATGCAAACGCGCAGTACATCAATGCCGAAAATCCAGATTCTAAAGCGGTTCCCGTCAGTTTCGAAGAGGTTTTTGCAAAAGCTGAAAGTGCTGAGTTTTGGGTTAACGTCGGTAACCACCGAAGCAAAAAAGAACTGCTTCAGATCAACCCGAATTACGCAAAGATGAATGTCTACAATAACGGTAAACTATTCACGGTAAGCGGCCGGGAACGGGGTAAGTCGAATGATTATTTCGAGAGCGGAGTGGTGCGTGCGGATCTGGTGCTGACAGATTACATACGCATTTTTCACCCTGATCTTTTGCCTAATTATCAGTTAACTTACCTCAAAGCACTTAAATAATATCCTTATTTTTGCGGCTCTAAAAAACCTGCCTCAGATTGCCTCTTATGTGGAAAAAACTCAAAAAACTGATTTACGTAATCGTTCTTGCCAACATTCTGTTTATTGTTTGGGGCAAATTTTTCAACCCGCCCATCACGGTAACCCAAATTGGCGGCATCCTTGATTTCGGTAAACTCAAACGCGATTATATTTCTTACGACGAAATGGGCAGCCATGTGAAAAAAGCCGTGATCGCTTCAGAAGATCAGGCGTTTTATTCGCACAACGGTTTCGATTATAAGGCAATTGAGAAAGCGATGAAAAGCAATCAGGACGGAAAAAAACTGCGTGGCGGCAGCACAATTTCGCAACAGACGGCAAAAAACGTATTCCTGTGGCAAGGCCGGTCCTGGTTACGGAAAGGCCTAGAAACTGTGTACACTTTCATCATCGAATTGGTTTGGGGCAAAGACGTGATCCTCGAGCGTTATCTCAATTCAATTGAAATGGGCCGTGGAGTTTTCGGCGTTGAAGCAGCAGCCGACTATTATTTCAATAAAAGCGCGAAAGACCTTACCAAAAGCGAGGCTGCGTGGATTGCCACCATTCTTCCAAACCCCAAAAAGCACGACCCGAAAAACCCGTCTGCGTATCTGCAGAAGAAGCACCGCTGGATTATGAGGCAAATGAATAACGTAAGCCTGAAATAATTTATCTTTGTAGCGATGACGCCTTTTTATAACCGAAACAAAGCTACTTTCAATACAGTACTTTCCAAATTTTTCAGTTTCCGGAATGAAACGAAATCCCTGGAACCGCTTTCGGAGCTCATGCTGCATCTCCGCCGAACCCCTTTTGAGGAAATTCTGGACTTTTTACGCGGGAATGCGGATGTGGCAGAGAATTTCGGCTTCTACATCAATCATTTATTCGAAGGAAAACCGTTTAATCTCTCGCTTACCGAAGCCAATATTATCTCGGAAAATTCTTTTTTTCCTGAGTTTAAGAAGCGGCTTCTGGATAAGGTTCTGCCCGCGGTAGAAAACGAAAATTCTGTATGGGTCCTCGTGGATACGGCGTCAGTGAGACCCATTAAAGACCTCGATTATTTCCGCAATCTCAGCGAAGCCCAGCTTGATGAGTTTTTTATACTTCTTGGCATCGACGATTTTATTTCGCGTCCGAAAGCCAAACAGGAGCTTCTGTTTTCGCTGAATATCCTTGCCTGGCGCGTGATCGGCAACGCCATGGATGCTGAAGTGGTGAATATGGTGCCCGAATACAGAAAGTTCGATAATCCGTTTCTGGCGTTGCAGAATGAATTCGATGTTCTGAATGAGAATTTCGCCAAAGACCACGGATACTTCCTGCATTCGCGCGATATGCTGTATAAACAGATCAAGGTTTATATGGGTCAGTGTCTTGATTTCGTGACACTTGCATTTAAAAATTCTGAGAAATATGGCATTTCGGGTAAGATTAATCAGTCGCTGATCAAAATCCGTCAGCAGCTGAACCGGATGACGGATATCCTGAATATTCTTGTAGTTGATGACAAAGAAGATGTTCTGCGTAATTCGAAGATGCTTTTTTTCAATATCCTCGAATACAAAACGCATAAAAATAACATCCGCGACCTTATTTCCGACAGCACCACGCTGATGTCTCACCTCATCACCAATCATACCGCTGAGACTGGAATGCACTATATCACCTCGTCTAAAAGCGATTATGTTTCGATGTTTCTTAAGGCCAGCGGCGGTGGAATTATCGTCGCGTGCCTTGTGGTTCTTAAGCTTTTTTATGGGTCGTTGCCGGGAAGCGATTTTTCGCACGCGGTTTTATTTGCCTTTAACTATGCGATGGGTTTCATTATGATTTATCTGATGAATTTCAGTCTTGCGACCAAGCAGCCTGCTATGACGGCAGCTACGATGGCAAAAGTGCTTTCAGAAGGCGAAAACACACGCGAGAATTATATAGATTTTGCGCATATTGTATCGAAGGTTTTTCGTTCGCAGTTTATCGCATTTATGGGAAATGTGCTGCTTTCGTTTCCGGTTGCGCTCGCAATTGTTTATGGTTTGGATGTAATCTTCCAGCAGAATTTTGCGGCCGAGAAGGCGACAAAACTTCTTAGCGACCACGATCCGTTCCAATCCAAAGCAATATTGCATGCGTGTATCGCGGGTTTTTTCCTGTTTTTATCGGGTATCATTTCGGGAAACGTAGGTAACAGCTCGGTATATTACAACATCCCGAAACGGATCGCGAAGAATCCGCTGCTTAATTATTTTTTAGGTGAAAGAACCGCGCAGAATATGTCTGATTTTTACGCCAGAAATGCTGCGGGAATCGTTTCGAATTTCTGGTTCGGGATTTTTCTGGGTGTTACAGGTCCGATTGGGATTTTTCTAGGACTTGATCTGGACATCCGTCACATTACTTTTGCGGCCGGAAATGTGGCGCTGGGCTTTTACGGTAAAGGATTTGAGGTGAATATGTACACCGTCTGGATTTCGATAATAACCGTATTCGTGATTGGTTTCTTCAATTTTGCTGTGAGTTTTGGTCTTTCAATGTTGCTGGCTTTCAGATCCAGAAAGATAAATTTCCATGAATTGAGAGAGATTTACCGTGAAATTTTCAGGTATTTTATGAAGAATCCTTTCCGCTTTTTCCTGCCGATCCGCTCGGAACTCGACGGCAAAACCGCCGATATGCTCAATTATAAAAAGGCTACGAGATCTGAAGATCGTTAAAATTTTCAGCGCCGAATTTCTCCTGGAACTTTTTAAGGAAAAAGCTTTTTCTCATCCTGAAATCGTTTTTAAGCATCGGCGATTTTATTTTAATCTTTAAAATCTTCTGCTCCAAATTCACGGCTTCTATTTCGCGGAAGAGTTCGTCGTTAAGGTATTCATTCAGAAAATCTTTCACTTCGAAAGCCAGCAGCTTGTCTTCAAAACCATAGATTCTCGCAAAGGATTTTACAAGTTCGGACGACTGAAATTCTCTTTTCTTTTTCATATTTCAAAAATCTTCGATTCCTCATTAATTTTCCGAACTACACTCTCAGTCCGTTCCTTATTAGTATCGGTGATGAAAATCTGGCCGAAATGCTCGCGGTTCACGAGTTCTATTAATTGCAAAACGCGGGAATCGTCCAGTTTATCGAAAATATCGTCCAACAGAAGCACAGGCGTTTTTCCCGTAAGTTCTTTAATGCGGTTCATTTGCGAGAGTTTCAGCGCAATTAAAAACGATTTCTGCTGTCCCTGGCTGCCGGTTCTTTTAAGCGAGTTTCCGTTCATTTCGAAAACAAGGTCGTCTTTGTGAATTCCTTTTGAAGTGTAGGTGAGGACACGGTCTTTGTCTAGATTTTCGTTTAAAAGTTCCTCAAAGCTGCTGGTTTTCAAATCGGAATGATAATCCACCGTTACCTGTTCGTTTCCGTTCGAGATAATGCTGTAATAGCTTTGTATCAGAGGCAAAATGGAATCTAAAAACTCCGTTCTTTTTATGAAAATAGCGGTGCCGAATCTGATCAGAGGTTCGTTGTAAATCTCAAGGTTTTCGGGATCGAAATATCTGTTTTTAGCAAAACTTTTAAGCAAAGCATTGCGTTGCTGAATTGTTTTTTGGTACTGAATAAGGTTATATAAATAATCGGAATCGGTTTGCGAGATCATCGCGTCCAGAAATTTTCGTCGGCTTTCGCCTGAATCTGAAATCAGGTTCGAATCATAGGGCGAAATGATCACGCTTGGCAAAAATCCGATGTGATCGGCCATCCTGTCGTAGGATTTATCATTTTTCTTGATGAGTTTTTTAGCGTCGCGCGGCATCTGGATTTTAATGATGTTTTCCTTTTCGCCATCGTAAATTTTGCCTTCAATTGCGAAAAAATCGCCGTCAGTCTGGATATTATTAAGATCGGTATTTCCCAAAAAACTTTTCCCGACAGAAAGATAATGAAGCGCATCCAGCACATTGGTTTTTCCCACGCCGTTGTTGCCCACGAAACAGTTGATTTGCGGCGAAAATTCGAGGGTTTGTTGGGAATGATTTTTAAATTGAATCAGTTGAAGTTTTTGGATAACCATTCGTCAAAAATACTTCAATAAAACTATAATTAAAAACGGAAGACTCGACATCGTTTCCACGCCAAAGGAGAAATAAGCATCCGGGCGTTTATTATCCGAAAAATAAATAAGAACACAACTTACAAAGGCGGTCATTAGAAAGGCGGCAGCAAATTCAGTCTCCAGGCTGACAAATGCCGTTAGCGCACTTGCAACAGTTAGCGCGTACGCGACCAGTTTAGTCTTCACAACACCAATTAGCCGCGGAAATGTGACAATATCATCGGATCTCATATCTCTGATGTCAAACGGCAAGACGAGTGCTGTGATGAAGAGAAGAGTGATGATGAAAATACCAGGATTAAATTCCGGCAAAATAAGCCATGAATTGACTAATGCCCACGTAAATCCGACGTAAAATACTTTAAGCAAAGGGATTTTTCGGATGAAATTTTCAAGGAAAAATGAATTGTAGAGTAATCCCAACGTCACAATTACCAACCATTTCAGAAGACGGATCTCATTGTGATTGTGAAAAATGAGCACCATTGAAATGATCCCACAGATGACATTAAAAATGAGGATTTTAGGGAAAAAACGGTGTCTTTGATATTTCGTATAAAGATATCCGCTGAAGTAGGTAATGAAGATGAGCAACACTGTGGGCCAACGCAATACGTTCTGTTCAAGCATAAAAAATACGGCAAGCGCGGTTCCCATCAGCGAAACGTACACCTGACTGTCGATAACGTATTTTTTCACTAAATTTAGAAGCTGCATCTGTGCAAATTTAACCAATAAACCGTTTAGCCATCCTACCTACGTACAAGTACAACGCATATGAAGAACTTCACCCGAATTTTTATTCTTTTTCTCCTGATTTCTGTCTTTTCACCACTTTTTGGGCAGAAATATTACGACGATCAATGGAAAAAAGTTGCCACAAATTACAAGACCGGAAAATATAAATCTAACCTTCCTATTATTTTAGAAATCCAGAATCAGGCCATGAAAGACGACAATGCGAACCAGCTTATACGCTCGCTGAAAGCTGAATTCAGCATTGTAAACCAAACACAGGACGATGAAAATAATGATTCGGCCAGCCAGTTCTTTACAAAACTTTCTACGTTTGGCAACAAGCTTAAAGGTGAACAGAAATTACTTTATGAGGTGCTTTTGGGCGAATTTTTTATTGATTATTACGAGAATGAATCCTGGGAAATCAACCAGCGCACGAACATCAACAACCAGGATTTTGCGCAGATCGAAACCTGGAGCAAACTCGATTTTAAGAATTTCCTCACCAAACAGTTTGCTGAACTTGAAACCAAAATAGCGGCTTTGCAGCAGGTTCAGCTGGGCAAATACAAAGATATTTTTGAAGGCACTGAAGATCTGGGTTACTTCCCGACACTGTTTGACTGGAACACGGTGAATCAAATTGAGTTTTTAAAGAACAGTAACTTTTTTACTCCAAATGAACTCAAAGTTAATCATGCAAAAATCATAACTCTTTATGATGAACTAATCGCTAAAAATACGGGTAATGCGAAACTTTATTTTCAGCACAAGAAAATTAATTATAACTGTGGGTTCCTGAACTGTAAGGATAAATTTAATCAACTTCAGACTCTTTTAAATTCCGGCATTGATGGCGATTACAAAGTATTGGTTATCGCAGAAATGATGGATTTACTTTCGGCTGAACAGAAGTTTACTCAAGCGCTTCAATTGGCTGACTCTGCAAAGAAACAGTATCCGAAATCTAAATTTCTCGATAATATTAAGAACCGCGAAAACCAGATTACGAATCCTTTGTTGATTATTAAATTTGAGGACCATACCCAATCCAACCGCCCAATACATCTGGTTGCCGAGGCTAAGAATGTCAGTCAGTTTTCCCTGAATATTTATGAGCTAAAAGACGATGTACAGAACTTTATGAAGTATGTGCGCAACTCCTACGATAAAAACAGTTTTGCGGCGGTTAAGAAATCTTTAGTTCGTAAAGATATGTTTGAGCTTCGGGACCAGAAAGACTATAAACCGCATAAAACTTCACTTGAAATCAAACCTCTGCCTTCCGGAATTTACCTGGCTGAATACGTTGTGGATGGCGCCATCCAGGAACATTTTTATTTCATTGCGACCCAATCCCGTATTTTATATGATAAAAAGGATGACAGGAAGCTAGTCGACAACCAGCTGAAGCTGGTGAACCGCGAAAACGGACAGTCGGTCTCAAACGAAGGATTGAAAATCTATGAATACAGCGGTGCGAAAACGGTAACAACAACCAACCAAAATACGGACAAGGCTGCTAATTTCCGATTCCCTGATTCAGGAAGTAAGGAATACTACCGCTATTATCTGGTTCAGCAGCCAAAGTCCAACGATTTTAACCTGATTCAGGTGTATGGAGACCGGTATTATGGAGGAGAGGACAATAACGACCGTGAAACTGCCCAAATATTCCTTGACCGCGCTATTTACAGACCCGGGCAGACGGTTTATTTTAAAGTGATTGCAACGGCTTTCAACGGAAAATCTAAAACAGAAAATGTAGTTTCAAAATCAAAACTGAACATCACGCTAAACAATGCAAATGGCGATGAAGTAAGTAAGCAGCAACTCACCACCAATGAATTCGGCTCTGTAAACGGCTCATTCGTGCTTCCGCTTGGAAAACTGAACGGACAGTTTTATATTGAGGTTGACAATGATAATGAAGAATCAGATTTCTTGATTGATGGAACCAAATATTTTCAGGTTGAAGAATATAAACGACCCAAATTTGAAGTGACTTTTGAGCCTGTAAAAGATGAATATAAATATGGGCAGACAATAGAAGTCAAAGGAAAAGCTATGATGTTTTCGGGAGTTCCGCTTAGCAATGCTACGGTGAACTACGAAATCAAAAAGAAGAATATCCGCTGGATGTACTTTTGGTGGTATCCGCGCGGAAACGACAATGAGAATTCCATCCTTGGTGATGTGAAAACCAATGAAAAAGGCGAATTTACGATCAGAATCGACCTTAAAAAGGATGAAAACCTGGACGGAATTCAGGTGGATAACTATGAAATCAACGCTTCGGTGACCGACATCAATGGCGAAACCCAGTCGGAAACCACGAACGTGAAAGTCGCCTCCGTGTCGCATTATATTAAAGCTGATGATATAAAAGACAGCTTCACCAATGAGAATATTAAGGTCAAGGTTGAGACTAAGAATTATAATGATCAGAACCTGAACAAACCTTATCAGGTTAAACTTTCGAAGCTGCTGCCGCCTGAAAGGATCTTCAGAAGTAATTTCCAAAATGAAATCCAGGATTTGCCTAAATTGTCAAAACAGGAATTCATCCAGAAATTCCCGCATGATTACTTTTCTATTGACGAGAAAGAACCTGCTATTCAGTCTGTCATTCTGAATGGAGTGCAGAAAACTGATGAATCTCTTGACTTGGGCAAACTCGCCGCCGGAAAATACAGTCTTGAACTCTACAATATTGAAGGGAAAGACACGATCAAAACGGAAAAAACCTTTGAAGTTTTCGACAAGAGATTTCTGGTAGATACCCAGAAACCTTTCCTCAAAGTACTTCAGCCAAAAAGTGAATTTAAACGCTCTGAAAAAGCAAGGATTTATGTGTATTCGGCCATCCCAAATGCTTTGGTCAACGTATATATGCAGAATGGAAACGGGGAAACCATCACTGAGCAGTGGAAGCTTAGGAATGGTGTTTTGGAATACGACCTTGCCTTCCCGAATGACGAAAGCATCGACCAGGTGAATGTTCAGTTTCAAATTGTCGCATTCAATGATGTACAAACCGAAAGTATTAATCTTAAGATCAGTTCCGATAAAAAACCTTTAAGAATTGAAACCGTCACTTTCCGCGATAAACTTCAACCGAATTCAAAAGAGAAATGGACTGTGAAAATCCTGGGCGATGACAAGGAAAAAGTGAACGCCGAAGTTTTGGCAAATATGTATGATATGTCGCTGGATCAGTTTGCGGTAAACAGTTGGTCGTGGCAGCAATTATACCAGAAGTATTTCAGAATGATATCCTACGGTATAGACCAGAACCTGGCGCAGGAGCATTATAGCAAACGTGTTCCTTACATAAACCAGAAATATATAAATATTCCTAATTTTAATTGGTTTGATGGTGGAGTATATGGAAGAATGGTTCGCCAAAGTGCAGTAGTAGCATCCGCTGTTCGTGCGCAATCTGAAAAAATGGAATCCCGTTTTGAAGGTATGCAAATGGCAGATTCGGCAATCCCGAGTGCTCCGCCGCCGCCGCCAACTGCGCAAGAGTATCCTGGCCAAGATGGACCATTGGAAAATGAAGAATTGAAAAAGATACCAGTGCGTCAAAACTTAAACGAAACCGCATTTTTCTATCCGAATCTCATGACGGACAAGGACGGGAATGTCACCTTTGAATTTACCTCACCGGAAGCATTGACGCAATGGAAACTGATGTTCCTGGCGCATACGAAAGATGCCCGAGCGGCAACTTTAGAAAAAGAAGTTGTAACGCAGAAAGAATTTTCTATTACACCAAATTATCCAAGATTTTTGCGTGAAGGAGACGAGCTGAACCTGCAGTCCAAACTTTCGAGTCTGGTAAGCCAGAGTTTAAATGGTACCGCACAACTTCAGATTTTGGATGCGTTTACAAACGAGGACATCTCGGATCGATTCGGGTTAATTCGTAATAATTCGAGCGCATTCGCCTTAAAAGAAAACGGAAATTCTGTTGTGAACTGGAACCTTAAAGTTCCGAACGATGTTTCTTTAATCATTATTAAGGTAATCGCTCAGGCCGGAAACTTTTCTGATGGCGAGCAGAAAGCAATTGCAGTTCTGCCCAACAGAATGTTGGTAACGGATGCAGTTCCGATCTTCGTAAAAGAAGGCCAAACCAAAACGTTCACGCTGGAAAACCTGGCTAAAAACAATTCAACAACCGCAACGAACGTTGCCAATACTTTAGAGCTGACGACAAACCCAATTTGGGAAATTATGTTTGCCTTACCAAGCCTGAAAAATAATCAGAACGGCTCGGCCGATGTGGTGTTCAACAAATGGTTTGCCGATGTTTTGGCTTCGGAAATATTTAAAGCCAACCCGAAACTTAAAACTGTTTTTGATGAATACCAGCAGAAAGGTTTATTAACTTCAAATCTTGAGAAGAATCAGGAGTTGAAACAATTATTGCTCGAGGAAACTCCCTGGGTTCTGGACAGTAAGGATGAAACCGAGCAGATGCAGAAACTGGCTCGTCTTTTCGATGCCAATACAATGCGGAACTCCATCCAAACCGACTGGGCAGAACTGAAACAGCTGCAGAATCCGGACGGAGGCTTCTCCTGGTATCAGGGTTATCCGAGTTCCTATTACACTTCGCTTTACATTCTTAAAAATCTGGGAAGGATCAATGAATGGCTGAAAGGAAACATGACTGATTATCAGGGTTCGGAACAGAAAGAACTGGTTTCAAAACTCATTGGTTATGTAGATCAGGAAGTCAATAAGTATGGGAACATTGACAAAAAATTTGTGGTGAATAATTTCGTACTGGATTATCTGGATACCCGCAGTTACTGGGAGGCTCAGTATCCGCTGAAAGCAAAAGGAACATCTTTAAAAAATGCAGTGATTGCCAAAGCTAAGACGGAGAAAATTACTGATTTCACCTTCTTTGGCCTGCACCGTCTGGCGTTGTTGTTTGATAAATTTGGAATGAAAACGGAGTCGAAGAAATTCCTTACGTATTTAAAGGAAACCTCTACAGAAACTGAAACCCAGGGCGTTTACTGGAAACAGAACCTGAACGATTGGGGTTGGTATTCGTCCAAAACGGTAAACCACGCCGGCGCTCTAGAAGTCTTTAACACGCTTACTCCAAACGATACGGATTTCATTGAGGAAATGAAAATATGGCTCGTAACCCAGAAGGAAGTGAATTCCTGGGGAAGTTCGCGCGGAACGGCTGAAGTTATTTTTACGATGCTGAATTCCGGAAAATCATGGACAAGTCCTGAAAGTGATAAGGCAACAATTGTGTGGGGAGGGAAGGAATTGGTAAATCCGGACACCAAGGCCACGGGGTATGTGAAATCTACCGTAAAACCAGAACTGATTGACAAGTCCCTGGGAACGGTGACAGTTACAAAGCCGGGTCCCGGCATTGTTCAGGGCGGACTCTTCTGGCAGTATTATGAAGATCTTGATAAAATTAGATCGTCCGAATCTTACATCTCAATCACCAAGGAGCTTTACAAAAAAGTGAAGACCGTAAATGGTGAGGAACTTCAGAAAATAACTTCCTCGACACCTCTAAAAGTTGGTGATAAAGTTACCGTAAGAATGATCCTGAATACCGACAGAAATATGGAATTCATCCATCTGAAAGACATGCGCGCAGCCGGATTTGAGCCAGTGAACGTCATTTCCGGATATGAATGGAAAAACGGTTTGGGCTATTATCAGTCTACGAAGGATGCCTCCACCAATTTCTATATCGAATATATGCCGAAAGGGAAGTATGTGTTTGAATACGATTATATCTGCAATGCGTCCGGAACCTTCAGCAACGGAATTACGACGCTGCAGAACTATTACGCACCTCAGATGAATGCCCATACGATGGGAACGAGAGTGACGATCAGCGAGTAGTTGTTGTCATGATATATTATCTAAACCGCTTCAGTATCTGAGGCGGTTTTTTCAGCTTTAATATCGTTATATTTGAAACAAAAATCCATGAAACAACTCCTCACTTTAGGTTTTACAGTTGCCTTTTTTACTTTAAACGCACAAACCGCCGATTTGCCAAGTGAAAAATTCTGGCAAAATCTTAAAAAGCATTGCGGAAAATCGTACGAAGGCAAAATTACTGCAGGCGCTAAAGAAGGCGACGGATTTTCAGGAGAACGTTTGGTGATGCAGGTTTTGAGTTGCGACGAGCACCGTATTCGGATTCCGTTTTACGTTGGAGCAAACCAATCAAGAACCTGGGTTTTGACAAAAAACGAAAATTCAATCCTGACGCTGAAGCACGATCACAGACATGAGGACGGAAGTGAGGATAAAGTAACCCAATACGGCGGCACGAACAGCAACCATGGCTTTGAAAATCTGCAGATGTTTCCGGCCGATCAGGAAACTGCACAGCGTATTTCTTATGCGTCAACAAATATGTGGTGGGTCACGCTCGACGATAAAACATACACTTACAACCTTCGTAAAATAGGAAGTGACCGTGTATTCACGGCCACTTTCGATCTTACTAAACCTGTTGAATTCAATGAAAAGCCCTGGGGCTGGAGGGATTAAAATCTACCCGCATTTGCTCGAGCCGCAGTTCTTGCAGATCAGGCAGCCTTCCTGATACACAACCTGGTCGGAGCTGCAGTTTGAGCATTTTCCGGAAGCTTCGGTGCCGTCAGCAATATAGCGTTTCAATGCGCGTGCCACGCCTGCCTTCCAGTTGTTGATGGATTCGGAATCCAGTTCCAGCTGATTGATCAGTTCCACCACATTTTCAATAGGCATTCCGTGTCTTAATGTGCCGGAGATCAGCTTTGCGTAATTCCAGAATTCAGGATTGAATTTATGTGAAAGTCCTTCAATTGTAGTCTTGTAGCCGCGGAGATTTTTAAACTGGAAATCATAGCGCGATTTGCCGTTTTCGTCGCGGTTTTTAATGATGACGCCTTCGTTTACCCATCTTGGCAGCGTAATTCCTTCTTCATCGTCGGCCAGACCGGTGAAAATTTCGTAAGGTTTTTTGTCGATGAGACCGATGAAGGCGATCCATTTGTCTTTATTATTTTGAAAACGAACGATATCGGTCTCCAGAATCTGTGGTCTTTTTTTAGGGAAAGCCGTGTTGGCCGGCACTTCTTCTTTTTTATCTTCATTTGAAATCAGCACGCCCGAGCGCGAACCGTCGCGGTAAACCGTAACGCCCTTGCAACCCACTTCCCACGCTTTAATATATAGTTGGTTTACGAGTTCTTCGGTGGCATCGTTCGGAATGTTGATCGTTACGGAAATCGAGTGATCTACCCATTTTTGGATGGCGCCCTGCATTTCAACCTTGCTGAGCCAGTCAACATCATTTGATGTAGCCTTATAATATGGCGACGTTTCAATGATTTTATTGATTTCGTCCTGCGAATATTTTCTGTCGGTATCGATTCCATTTACTTCCATCCACTGCTTGAAGCGGTGGTGGAAAACAATATATTCTTCCCAGTGATCGCCCACTTCATCCACAAAATCCACACGTACATCCTGGTCGTTAGGATTTACTTTTCGGCGTCTTTTGTAAACCGGCAAAAACACCGGCTCGATCCCCGATGTGGTTTGTGACATCAGCGAAGTACTGCCGGTAGGAGCGATCGTCAGCAATGCGATATTTCTTCTGCCGAATTTCTGAAGGTCTTCAAATAATTGCGGATCCGCGTCTTTTATCCTTTGAACGAAAGGATTATTCTCCTCACGCTTCGCGTCGTAGATCGCAAAAGCACCGCGCTCTTTTGCCATTTCAACCGAAGAACGGTAAGCTGCGAGGGCCAAAGTTTTATGAACTAAAGTTGAAAATTCATTGCCTTCCTTGCTGCCATACTGAATGTTGAGTGCCGCCAGCATATCGCCTTCAGCCGTGATTCCGACACCGGTACGGCGGCCTTCGATGGTTTTTTTACGGATGTTATTCCAGAGATTTTTTTCGGTAGCTTTAATTTCAGAACTTTCAGGATCGGAATCAATTTTATCTAAAATTGCATCGATTTTTTCAATTTCGAGGTCGATAATGTCGTCCATCATCCTTTGGGCATAACCAACATGCTTTTTGAAAAGTTCAAAATTAAATTTTGCTTTTTTGGTGAACGGATTTTCTACATAAGAGAACAGGTTTACCGCAAGAAGTCTGCACGAATCGTATGGGCAAAGCGGAATTTCACCACAAGGATTGGTCGAAACCGTTTCGTAGCCGAGATCTGCATAGCAGTCCGGCAAAGACTCCCGGATAATCGTGTCCCAGAACAGAATTCCCGGTTCCGCGGATTTCCAGGCATTGTGGATGATTTTATCCCAAAGTTCGGTGGCCTTTATTTCTTTTCTGAATTTTGGATCTTCGCTGTGGATCGGGTATTTCTGCGTGTAATTTTCGTTGCCAACCACGGCTTGCATAAACTCATCATCAATACGCACCGAAATATTGGCGCCCGTTATTTTTCCCTGTTCCAGTTTGGCATTTACGAAGTCGTCGGAATCAGGATGGTTGACTGAAACCGAAAGCATCAGCGCACCGCGTCGGCCGTCCTGCGCCACTTCCCGCGTAGAATTCGAATATCTTTCCATGAACGGCACCAATCCCGTAGAAGTTAACGCCGAGTTTTTCACCGCCGAACCTTTGGGACGAATATGCGACAGGTCGTGTCCTACGCCGCCGCGTCTTTTCATAAGCTGCACCTGCTCCTGATCAATTTTCATAATGCTGCCGTACGAATCGCTTTGCGTGCCACTGCCGATCACGAAACAGTTGGAGAGCGACGCGATTTGAAAATCGTTGCCAATTCCCGTCATCGGGCTGCCTTGTGGAATAATGTATTTAAAGTTTTTAATCAGATCGAAAACTTCCGTTTCAGACAACGCATTTGGATAATTGGCTTCTATTCTGGCGATCTCCGACGCGATTCTGCGGTGCATATCGTCGGGCGTCCGCTCATAAATGTTGCCGTCTGAATCTTTCAGCGCGTATTTGCTCACCCAAACTTTTGCCGCCAGATCATCACCGTTAAAGTAATTCAGCGTCGACTCATACGCATCGGTGTACGTGTAATTTTTATTTTTTCTCTCCGTGACAAGTGCTTCCATGCATTTTTAATTTAAAAAATAAATGTAGTGAACTTAATTTGAACGGCGAAAAGTTTGCAAATATTTTTTACTAGTTGGCTGCAAATCAGGAATATAAATATTTTTAAATAGTAAAAAGTTTGCAGAAATTAAAAATATTTAATTTATTTTAACGCAATATTTATCAAAATATTTTCATACTGTTTCATAATAAGATTTTTTTCGAATCGGGATTTTATCGAAAATCTGATATTATCCTCATTATGATCCTCTCTCAAAATTAATTTGATTTTTTCTGCAAATGCTTCGTGATTTGTGATGTTGTCTGTTTCGCCATTAATTTTTGGTTGAATGATCTCCAAAATTCCGCCCGGACAGTTATTTGCGAGCGAATAAATTCCGCACGCGCCCGCTTCAAGCAATACATTCGGGAAACCTTCGTAGCGCGACGACAGGATGAAAAGGTCGGCAAACTTTAAGAATCTGTAAGGATTGTCCTGTTGGCCGTGGAAAATGACGTTTTCTAAGTTCAGATCAGTTCTTAATTGCTCCAGCATTCCGTAATCTCGTCCGCTGCCAATGATATGGAGGAGGAATTTTTCATTTCTTAACTGTGAAAATACTTTGAGCAGATGATCAAAACCCTTCCTGGCAGAGAGATTTCCGATCGCAACTACATTTTTAAAATCTTGTTTAAAGCTTTCCGGTAGGGTTGCATTCTCCGTTTGTCTTCCGATATAATCTAAGTCAACGGGATTGTTGATCTTGATTATTTTTTCAGGCCTAACGCTGAAATTCGCTATAAGGTCATTTTTCATATCGTCGCTCTGCGCAACAATCCGGTGGAAATTGTTGTAGAATTTGTAGAAAAACCTGATTTCCGGCCGTTTGACGTGTTGCGAAACTACGTTCGTTTCGCGGGCAATGAATTTTGTTTTAGGAAAAAGAGGTATAAAAAGCGAGAGATAGGCATTGATTTCGCCAAAACCACAGAAGACGATGTCGGGTTTCCGGTGTTTTATTTCGAGTAGAATTGGCTTTAAGGCAAACCGGATTTTCTGCGTTTTTATATCAATAATCTCGACGTCATCCTTCACATTACCGAGGAAAGCACCCGTTTTCCGGAGAAGCAGAATCTTAGGTTCGAAAATTCCTCGTGGAAGTTCATTAGCGATGGTGGTTATGATACGTTCTGCGCCGCCCGTTTCAAGATCGGGAAGGATAAAGATTATGGAGGTTTTTTTCATAAAGTTTATGTAGAAACTTTAAAAATGTGTTGCGAACAGCTAGAAAAGTTCAGGATATTCCTGTGAATGGTTGTTGAGAATATAATTAATAACAAAGCGGTCGCCTTTCTGGTCAAAGAAAATATACCAGGTTGTGTGGCTGTTGGCTTTGTATTTTATGTATTTTTTGCCATATTGTTGAAAGTTGAACGGGCTTTTTCTGGAGTTAGGCATTGTAACATTGATACTTATGAAATCATAAATTTTCTGCGCATAGGCATGTGAATCTGTTTTAAAGCCAAAATATTTTTTTGCATATAATACGTAGATGAGCTCTTCGATCGACTGATGAAACGCCTGAGAAAAAATTATTGTTTTTTCCAAGGCAATTTTTCAATAAATTCGCGCGTTCTTTTTCTCGATTCTTCCATTGTAAGGCCTTGCGCAAACCTTTCATCAAAATCATCTTTAATAGAATACGCAGTTCTTTCCTCAGACACGCGCGGAATTTCAAGTCGGTTTTTTATCTTTAAAATCTCCAGCAGTACAGTTTCGTCTTCAAGCGATTTTAACCAGTCGGCGATCTCGGTTTTTATAGGTTCCATGTTGTTTACCATCTTTTGTGTTTTTTGCGTTAAACAGATCAGTTAGCAACATCAGAAATGAACTTAATTCTCAGCATTCTCACCTCTTCATCGCTGAGGTCGTCACCAAACTCTGCCAGAAGGACCTTCATGCTGTCGCTTTCACTTTCGCTCATAAACTGCATAAAATCGGCAACGATATCTTCATCAAAATTCTCGTCGATATAATAATCAATGTTGAGTTTAGTGCCTTGATATACAATTCTTTCCATTTCTTTCAGCAAATCTTCCATTGAAAGATTCTTGGCTTTTGCAATATCCTCGAGGTCAATTTTCTTGTCGGTGCTTTGGATGATGAAAACTTTATGGCTCGATTTGTTGGCAACCTGCCTGATCACCATATCCTGGGTTCTTTCGATCCCGTTTTCGGCTACATAATTTTTGATGTAATCTGCGAAATCTTTACCATAACGTTTGGCTTTACCTTCGCCTACGCCGTATATTTTCGACATTTCCTCGATCGTTGTAGGATACTGAACCGTCATATCCTCAAGGCTCGGGTCCATAAAAACAGTGTAGGGTGGAACCCCGTGTTTTCTGCCTACACGTACCGTTAAATCTTTTAAGTTTTTGAAAAGAACTTCATCCAAAACGCTGTTCTGCTCCAGTTGATCAGAGTCTGCCTTTGTCTGCGCAAGGTTGTACTCGCGGTCTTCGGCGATGAGAAAAGGGTTTTTATCGGTTCCGTCGATTACTTTTTGTGCTTTGTCTGTAATCTTAAGCACGCCATAAGTTTCGATATCTTTTTGAAGGAAATTCTGCACAGTAGCCTGTCGGATAATAGATTTCCAGAAGTTTTCGGGCTGGTTTCTGCCAAATCCGAACTGTTTCAAAGTCTCAAGTTTGTAAGATTTTGTCACCGAATTTTCCTTGCCGACGATTACCGATATCAGGTCTTTTGTTTTAAATTTTTCTTCGAGCTCCTTCACAAGGCTTAAAACCTGCTTCAGTTCTTTGGTTGCATCTTTCAGTGTAGGCGGATTCGTGAAATTGTCGCACATCCGCGCACCGGCACCGTTTACGGGATCGAACTGCTCACCAAAATAATACAGAATATACTGTCGGCGGCTCATCGATGTTTCCGCGTAGCCCTGCACTTCGTTCAGAAGCTGTAGACCTATTTCACGCTCCGATACCGGTTTCTGTGCAAGGAATTTTTCGAGTTTTTCAATGTCTTTGGGATCGTAAAAAGCCAGACAGTAGCCCTCGCCACCGTCTCTTCCGGCGCGGCCGGTTTCCTGATAATAACTTTCAAGCGATTTCGGGATATCATAATGAATTACAAAACGCACATCCGGTTTATCGATACCCATTCCGAACGCAATTGTAGCCACAATTACATCCGCTTCCTCCATCAGGAATTTGTCCTGGTTCATCACGCGCGTTTTCTGGTCGAGGCCGGCGTGGTAGGGCAGGGCGTTGATGCCGTTGACCTGCAACAGCTGTGCAAATTCTTCCACCTTCCGGCGGCTGAGACAATACACAATACCCGATTTTCCTTTCCGCGCATTGATAAATTTAACGATTTCGCGGTCGATGTTTACTTTGGGTCTCACCTCATAATAAAGGTTCGGGCGGTTAAAGCTTTCTTTAAATACAAGCGCGTTGGACATTCCGAGGGTTTTCTGGATGTCGTCCTGCACTTTTGGGGTAGCCGTTGCCGTTAAAGCAATCACGGGTACATCGGCAATTTTATCGATGATAAGTTTAAGGTTGCGGTATTCGGGACGGAAATCATGCCCCCACTCCGAAATACAGTGCGCTTCGTCGATGGCGACGAATGAAATTTTCACCTCTTTTAAAAACTCAAGATAATCTTCTTTAATTAAGGATTCGGGAGCAACATACAGAAGTTTGGTTCTGCCGGCGCGGATATCATCAAAAACCTGCTTGATCTGCGTTTTGTTGAGTGATGAATTGAGTACATGAGCGACGCCCTGATCAGACGAAAGGCCGTTCACCGCATCAACCTGATTTTTCATCAGTGCGATGAGTGGCGAAACCACGATGGCCGTACCCTCCGACATCAATGCGGGAAGCTGGTAACACAGCGATTTGCCTCCACCCGTGGGCATAAGCACAAATATATCCTGACCTTCGAGCAGATTCTGTATGATTTCCTGCTGATGACCTTTAAATGTAGAGAAGCCGAAATACTTCTTCAGTAGCTTTGGTAAATCGGCGGTATTTGTTTTCATTTATGTTGTAAATAAGATTTTAAGTCGTCCGGATAAGCCTGTCTGGCGGTTTCTGCAGCGCAGTTCTTCACGTCCGAATTGTTTGCTAAATTTGCATATCACTCAAAGTTAAAAAATAAAAGTCAGAATAAAAAGAATGTAACGTGCTTTCGGGATAAATACCAGCGAATAGTCACTTCATTACCAAACCAATAAAATGAATAACGAGGAAATTCTCCGCACAGCCCGCACCGCCATTGAAACCGAAATTTCAGAGCTCGAAAACCTCAAAAACCGTCTTGATGCCAGTTTTTTGAAGGCGGTAGAAATTATTAACTCAAGCAAAGGAAAACTTATTGTCGTAGGAATCGGGAAATCTGCCCATGTTGGGAATAAAATTGTAGCTACGCTTAATTCTACCGGCACTCCGTCGCAGTTTCTGCATGCTTCGGAAGCGTTGCACGGCGATTTGGGTGTAATTCAGAAATCAGATGTGGTACTCTGTATTTCAAATTCGGGAAACTCGCCCGAAATTGTAAATCTGCTCACTTATTTAAAAGGATATTCCTCAGCATTAATCGGCATGACAGGCAATTTAAATTCTAAACTTGCTGAAATATCGGATGTTGTTTTAAATACCTCAGTAGAAAAAGAAGCCTGCCCGATAAAATTGGCGCCTACAAGTTCAACCACAGTTCAGATGGCACTTGGAGATGTGTTGGCCGTCTGTCTTATGGAAATCAACGGTTTTAAGGAAAGCGATTTTGCCAAATTTCATCCGGGCGGAGCGCTGGGTAAGAATCTTACTGCCAAAGTGGAGCAGTTCCTGTCGCCGCAGAAACCGCAGGTCAGCGAGAATGCAGGCATCCGCGAAATTATAATCTCAATCAGCGCTTCCACCCACGGAATTACGGTGGTGACAGACGACGAGAGAATTACAGGCGTAATTACTGATGGCGACCTGAGGAGGATGCTCATCAGCCAGCAGAATTTAACCAAAGTAACGGCAGTGGATATTATGACCAAAAACCCAAAATCCGTTGATAAAAACGCGCTTGCAAAAGAAGCGATGCAGATTTTAAAGGATAAAAATATTGGGCAGCTGATCGTTACCGATAACGGTAAATATTCAGGTATTATCGATATTCACAGGCTGTTGGATGAAGGCATAAACTAATTTACATCCTTTCACAGCGTAAAAATTATACTTAATTCAGTAATTTCGCGGCAGATTAGGGCAAAATAAATCGGGCCTGATCGTAAAAATTCTAAACAAAATTCTGTGGTCGAAAAGAAAGAAATGTCGTTTTGGGGACATATTGGCGAGCTGAGAGGGCACCTGATCCGTTCGCTGATCGCTATTGTGCTCGGAGCTGTGGTGGTGGGTCTTAATGTAAACTGGATTATGGACCATGTCTTTTTCGGGCCTACCAAAAACGATTTTTTCACCTTTCGTGTCGTCAATCATTACTCTCGCGAACTTCTGGGTTATGATAGTATTATTCTTCCCGATCATTTTGCGGTGCAGCAGAAAAAGCTGTTTCAGCAGTTCAATGTAATGATGTCCGTCTCTATTTTTGGCGGCATGGTGGTCGCTTTTCCGTATATCGTGTGGGAGTTGTGGCGTTTTATTTCGCCCGCTTTACATCCGAGTGAGCGCAAAAATTCGGTGTTTCTGATCAATTTTGTGTGGATTCTGTTTCTGGTCGGTATCCTTGTTGGCTACTTCCTTATTTTGCCGTTCGCCATCAACTTCGGTTTGCTGTTCACCATATCAGATTCTATCACACAGCTTTTTGATCTCAGCGATTACACCACGCTCTTCATGCAGGTCGTGCTGGGCATGGGCATCATATTTCTGTTTCCGGTGATCGTGTATTTCCTTACTTCTATCGGTATTTTAACGCCGACATTCATGCGCACTTACCGCCGCCACGCAATTGTGCTGATTATGGTTGTGGCCGCCATCATCACTCCGGCAGACGTGCTGAGCATGTTGATGGCCGCATTTCCGCTGCTTCTGCTGTATGAATTCAGCATTATGATGTGCGCTTATACCTTCAAGAAAGTGCAGTTGCGCGACCAGCTTCCGGCAAAACCCTAACGAGTTTAAGGAGCAGCTAAGTTTCCGCTCTTTCCACCGGCGTACCCGCCTTCACTACTCGCTTCCCCTGTCTGAAAATGTGCATTTTCAGACAGGGGAGAGCTCAGACAGGCCGTTCAGTCGGGGCTATGAAGTACATTTGTTCATACACCGTTCCCGGCACCGATACATTACTGCAATTACCTTAATTTTGCAGCGATTTCAAAACCGTATTAAACGGTTCGACAAACCCCAAATATGAAGACGCTAAAAAAAATTATGATTTCACTACTGATATTTATCGTGCTGTTGGCATCGGGAACCTCGCTGTTTTTAAACCAGTCGCAGTTCGGAAAAGCTCCTTCGGGCAAACGTTTGGAACGGATTCAGAAGTCGCCGCATTACAAAAACGGCCGCTTCGATAATCTAAATAAAACACCACAGCTTGCCGAAGACACATCGATGCCCGAAGTGATGTTCAGGATGTTTTTCGGAAAGACGCAGGATACGAAACCGCGTAAACCGTTCAGTTTTACCAAAACCTATTTAAAAACACTTAAGCCTGAAGAAAACGTTTATATATGGATGGGCCATTCGTCGTATTTCATACAGATAGACGGCAAAAAGATTCTGGTAGATCCGGTTTTCAGTGGCAACGCCTCACCGGTTTCTTTCACCACCAAAGCTTTCGCCGGCGCGGATCTTTACAGCACAGACGACATCCCGGAACTCGATTATCTGATCATCTCGCACGATCACTGGGATCATCTGGATTTTAAAACCGTTAAAAAGCTTAAACCGAAAGTCAAAAAGGTAATTACAGGCCTCGGCACCGGCGAACATCTGGAATACTGGGGATACGACCCAGCAAAACTAATTGAACTCGACTGGGCAGAAAGCGCCGATCTGGGTGACGGAGTTAAAGTGTACTGTGAAACTGCGCGCCATTTTTCCGGTCGCGGATTGAAGCGTGACCAGGCGATTTGGGCAAGTTTTGTGTTTGAAACGCCAACACAGCGCATTTATATTGGCGGCGACAGTGGATACGATACGCACTTCAAAAAAATTGGTGACAAATTTGGTGGTTTCGATCTCGCAATTCTCGAAAACGGCCAGTATAACCGGGATTGGCGTTATATTCATTTTATGCCGGGCGAAAACATCAACGCGATGAAAGACCTCAACGCCAAGCGCATGATCCCGGTTCATAATTCCAAATTCACGCTTGCACCGCATGCATGGTATGAACCTTTGGATAAGATGATTGAGCTGAATACAGAAAACCTCAGGATTATTATGCCTAAAATAGGCGAAAAAGTAAACTGGCAGGATGATGGAAAGGTTTATGAAAAATGGTGGGAACAATATCGCTGATCGTATTTGGAACGATTTTTACTTTCGGTGAGGGAAAAATAAACGGCCATGAAAAAATCATTACAAATTGCAAACGGAGTTTCGCTGGTTTTCACAATTATCTTTAATTACGTAAGCAACACAGGAGTTTTCGATGGCAACACCATCGGAAAAGTTTCCGATCAGTACCACAATTTATTTACTCCCGCCGGATATGCCTTTTCGATTTGGGGACTGATATATCTGCTCATGCTGGGCTTTGTGATTTATACGGGCCGAAGTATTTTCACTAAAGATAAAACCGAAGCCGATGGCTTTGTGGAGAAAATCGGATGGTGGTTTGTGATCTCGTGTGTGGCCAACTGCTTGTGGATCGTAACCTGGCTCTACGGATATACGGGTTTGTCGGTAGTTATTCTCGCGGTTTTATTAGTTGCATTACTGATCATATTGCTTACAGCGCTTCAATATAAAAGAAATGCCGCGGAGAAATGGCTCATAAATATTCCGTTTCAGATTTATTCCGGCTGGATCAGCGTGGCACTAATCGCCGCGGCGGCATCGTGGCTGCAGAAGATCGGTTGGGACGGTTGGGGTCTCTCGGAAGTTACGTGGACAGTAATTATGATTTCAGTCGCAGTGCTGGTCCATCTTTATATGACCTGGATTAAAAACGCGCCGGTTTTCGCGCTGGTTGCCGTCTGGGCGCTTATCGCAATTGCAGTTTGTAATCAATCTGAAAATTTAACGGTTTATGCGGTTGCTCTCGGAGCGGCAGGTGTAGTATTAGTGAGCTGCGTGCTCCATTTTATCCGGAGAAAAGCAAAGTTACAGACTGCCTAAATCAACTTACACATATTTAAATCGGACATGAAACTAAAAAGCCTTTCTTTAATTTTATTCCTGATGCTCGCCACGCTTGGCGCTCAGGATCTTACAAAGCTCCAGCCGCTGGATGCAGAACTTACCACTGTTCAGTATCCTTTCCCGGTTCAGTTTAAAAAGCTCACTACGCAGGGTCAGGCACTCAAAATGGCTTTCATGGATGTGAAGCCTGCAAAAGCAAACGGCAACACCATTGTGCTGCTTCACGGCAAAAACTTTAACGGTTACTATTTTGAGCAGACTGCAAAAGTGCTGCAAGCAGAAGGATTTCGCGTGGTTATTCCCGATCAGGTCGGTTTTGGGAAGTCTTCAAAACCTAAACAGTATCAGTTCAGTTTTGAGCAACTCGCGGAGAACACAAAATTAATATTGGATGACCTCAAGATTGATCGCTTTATCATCATGGGCCATTCAATGGGAGGAATGCTCGCAACAAAAATGGCGGTGATGTATCCCCAAAATGTTGAAAAATTAATTCTTACCAATCCTATTGGTCTCGAAGATTACCGCAATTTTTCACCTTACCAGAATATCGATAAACTTTACACCTCAGAACTTAAAAACACCTACAGCTCTTACCGCGATTACCAGCTGAAATTTTATTACGACGGAAAGTGGAAACCTGAATATGACAAATGGCTGAATCTGCTCGCAGGCTGGACCGTCCACAAAGATTTTCCCATCACGGCGTGGAATGCGGCGCTTACTTCTGATATGATCTATACGCAACCCGTGGTAGATGATTTCCAAAATATAAAGGTACCTACACTGCTTATTATCGGAACCCGCGACAGAACAGCGATTGGGAAAGCAAATGCGCCGAAAGAACTGCAACCACTGATGGGGTTGTACCAGAATCTCGGCAAAGAGACACACAGAAAAATTAAAGGTTCAAAACTTGTGGAGCTCGAAAATGTTGGCCACTCGCCACATATCGAGGTATTCGACAGGTTTATCGACCCGCTTTTGGCTTTCATTAAATAGTGACATAAAGACTTCTTCGGAGGTCTTTTTATTTTGCTAAATTTACGCTCCATTAAAATTTAAAAATGAAAAACGCATATATTATCGACGGAACACGTTCGCCGATAGGTAATTTCAAAGGAAGTCTGGCAGCGGTAAGAACCGACGATTTGCTGGCGTCCGTAATTAAAAGTCTTGTAAATAAAAATCCGGAAATTCCGCTGCACCGAATTGATGACGTAATCATCGGATGCGCCAATCAGGCGGGTGAAGACAACCGGAATGTCGCACGTATGGCTTCTCTACTCGCAGGGTTACCGGTAAATGTTCCGGGGGAAACCGTGAACAGGCTTTGTGCATCGGGTATGAGCGCAGTTGTTCAGGCTGCGAGGGCCATAAAATCAGGCGAAGGCGACCTTTTTATTGCAGGTGGTGTTGAAGGAATGTCGCGCGCGCCCTTCGTTATTTCTAAAGCTGAAAACACATTTGCTACCGACCAGAAAATGTATGATTCCAGTTTTGGCTGGCGGTTCATCAATCCGGAGATGGAAAAAATGTACGGCGTTGATGCAATGGGGAAAACCGCTGAAAATCTTGCCGAAAAGTTTGATATTTCACGTGAAGACCAGGACCTGTTTGCACTAAATTCCCAGAAAAAAGCCTACAAAGCCCAGCAGAACGGCCGTTTAGCAGAAGAGATTTCGGAAATTGTGATTCCTCAACGTAAAGGCGATCCGAAAATCATTAATGAAGACGAATTTTTAAAGCCCGATTCTTCGCTTGAGGTACTCGCAAAACTGCGTCCCGCATTTGTGAAAGAAACCGGTAGCGTCACCGCAGGAAATGCTTCGGGCCTTAATGACGGGGCCGCCGCCGTACTGATCGCTTCCGAAGATGCTGTGAATGAATTTAATCTCAAGCCGTTGGCGAGAATTGTAACTTCGGCAGTTACAGGAGCCGAACCAAGAATTATGGGCATCGGACCAGTTGAAGCAACCAGACTCGCACTTAAAAGAGCCGGACTGACATTGGATCAGATCGATGTCATCGAACTGAATGAAGCGTTTGCGGCGCAGAGCATCGCGTGCCTCATGGAGTTGGGTGTTGCGAACGATGATCCGCGCGTGAATGTGAACGGCGGTGCGATTGCTTTAGGTCACCCGCTTGGGATGAGTGGCGCCCGCATCACATACTCGGCTGCGCTGGAACTTTCCAGGACAGGCAAAAGATATGCACTCGCCACGATGTGTGTAGGCGTGGGACAGGGTTACGCAGTGATTTTAGAGAATGATGCTGTTTAATAAAGCACTAATTATTCAAATAGAAAGAGCCGGAAAATTTCCGGCTCTTTTGGGTTGGGTTTTTGTGATTCTAAGAAAAAATGACTCCATTTTTAGCCCCGATTGCAGCGGCATCCTTTTGCGGAACGCAGTGTAGCAAAAGATATAGCGGAAAGCGGGGAAGTGTTTTCGGACAGAAGAGAAATCCCAGTTGCTCCTAAGAGAATTAATGAGCCTGAACTTTCGTAGGATCATCGTAATTTACCATCCAGTTGATGCCGAATTTATCGGTCCACATCCCAAAATAGGCACCCCAGAACGTCTCGGCAAGCGGCATGGTAACAGTTCCGCCGGCTGAAAGTCCGTTGAAAATCCTGTCGGCTTCCTCCTTAGAATCTGTGTTAACTGAGAGTGAAATGTTATTGCCGGCAACAAAACGTGCGCTGTATCCCTCGCCGGTATCCGATCCCATGAGAATTGTTTCCTGCGAAATCGGGAGTGCAACATGCATGATTTTGTCTCGATCAGTTTCAGGAAGCTGCCTGCCTTCTTCTGCGGGCATATCGCCGAACCGGCTGAAATTCTGGAATTCGGTTCCGAAAACTTCTTGGTAGAAACGGAATGCTTCGCCACAATTTCCGTTAAATGTTAGATACGCGTTTATCTGTGCCATGATCAGTTTTGTTTTACTGTTAAAGTTGAAGTTCTGCGCGCCAGCGTGCGGCCCACCATCACGAGTCCCCACGCGGCGATCCCGAGTATCCAGAACCAGAACGGCGACGGAATGGTGAGCATCATGTAAACCGAGATCAGCGCGAATATGGCGCCGATAATAAACGCCGGTGCACGGCTGCTGTCATTTGCTATTTTTGTCGCTGTGAAACCTCCGGTTAATGCCCCGGCTGCGTAAGAAATAATGACGAAAAACAAGGCCATAAACGGTGCGTTTTCCACGTATTCTTTTACGGCTTCAATATCGTTGGGGTCGCTGCCGGGCGCCATCGGGTAGAGGTAACGACCAAGCATCTGCACCAGACCTACCACTAAACCCGTGGCCACGAGACCTGCAATAACTGCTAAAACTTTCCGCAACATATCATTGTATTTTAATGTTTAAATTTTTTTGGAGTGCAGCAGATTTTTAAACACCAAACTGCTCAAGGTGGTGGTTGAGGTGTTTTACAAACATATTGTTCCATTCCTGCGCGGTGAGTTTGCCGAATGAGTGGTTTTCTTTTCCGTCGAAACTTTCGCGGCCCATTTGCTGTGTTTTCTGGATGTAGCCAATCAGTTTTTTCCTCTCTTCATCGAAATTCTTAGCACCAGATACTTTGAAAAGCGGGCTTGTGGGGCCGTTTTTGGGATAAGATTTTTCGCCGACTACCTTCTGCTTCACGAAATTTTTCATGATGAATTTGGCGATGCTGCCCATTTTCTTGAATTTATGAGGTTCGAAGGCGATTTCGAAAGCCACGTTGAGATGCGCCAGGACCTGATCAACAGACATTACGCCCCATTTTCCCTGTGTCTCAGGCGTGAGGGTGTTGATTCTGGAAATGTAATTTTGGGCGTCGCGCGCATCGAAAATGTTCTGCATGATTCTGTCTTTTTAGTTTATAACAAATGTATTTAAAAATTTAATGTTCTAAAATCTAATCTTTGCACAGCTGACAAAAAGAAGTATTGCCATTGCACTGAAAGTGGTCGATTTCTATGTTTGCCGGGACGGAAATAGCAGAATTTGGTATGCGCGGCTGATTGTACGGGCTCACGGTTTGTGATTATGCGCTGAAATTGAAAATCCTGCCGCCAAAACCACCTCAAATCTACGCGAGTTTTTGTAAATTTGTGACACTTAAATTAATCAAACAAAAATAGAGATGAGTCAATTCGATGTTACGGTAATCGGTTCCGGTCCCGGGGGTTATGTTGCGGCAATCCGCTGTGCACAGTTAGGTTTTAAAACCGCCATTATTGAGAAATATCCAACCATGGGCGGTACCTGTCTGAACGTAGGCTGTATCCCTTCCAAAGCTTTGCTGGACAGTTCGGAACATTTCGAAAACGCCAAACATACTTTCGCGAACCACGGAATCATCATCGATGAGCCCAAAGCCGACCTTGCACGAATGATCGCGAGAAAAAACGAAGTGGTGGAGCAGACGACCAAAGGAATCCAGTTCCTGATGGACAAAAACAAAATCACGGTTTTTGAAGGCGTAGGAAGTTTTGAATCTGCAACTCAAATTAAAGTGACTAAAAACGATGGCGCTACTGAAATCATCGATTCAAAATATACGATTATCGCAACCGGTTCAAAACCGAGTTCATTGCCTTTTATCAGTCTGGATAAAGAGCGTGTAATTACTTCAACCGAAGCATTGGAACTTAAAGAAATTCCTAAACATCTTGTCGTAATCGGTGGCGGTGTTATCGGTTTGGAATTGGGTTCTGTTTACAAAAGATTAGGTTCTGAAGTTACTGTTGTGGAATTTATGGATAAAATTATCCCCACTATGGATGGTGCTTTGTCAAAAGAACTGAATAAAGTTTTAAGAAAACAGGGAATTAAATTCATGCTGTCAACTGCCGTTCAGGCTGTGGAAAGAAACGGAGACGCTGTAAAAGTTACGGCTAAAGATAAAAAAGGCGAAGAAGTAGTTGTAGAAGGTGATTATGTTCTGGTTTCGGTTGGAAGAAAACCTTACACGGACGGGCTTGCGCTGGAAAAAGCCGGAGTTGATCTTGACGAAAGAGGAAGAGTTAAAACTAACGGTCATCTTCAGACAAACGTTTCCAATATTTACGCGATCGGTGATGTAGTTGCGGGCGCAATGCTGGCGCACAAAGCTTCCGAAGAAGGCGTTTTAGTGGCAGAACAGCTTGCCGGACAAAAGCCGCACATCAATTACAACCTCATTCCGGGCGTAGTTTACACGTGGCCTGAAGTAGCAGCCGTAGGTAAAACTGAAGAGCAACTGAAAGAAGAAGGTGTTGCCATAAAAGTGGGTAATTTCCCGATGAGAGCGCTTGGAAGAAGCCGCGCGTCAGGAGATATCGACGGTTTTGTGAAAATTATAGCGGACGAAAAAACCGATGAGGTTTTGGGCGTTCATATGATCGGAGCAAGAGCTGCTGATATGATCGCTGCTGCGGTTACCGCGATGGAATTCCGTGCGAGTGCCGAAGATATCGCGAGGATGTCTCACGCACACCCGACATTTGCTGAAGCCATCAAAGAAGCTGCGTTGGATGCAACCGCGAAGATCGCGATCCATATGTAAGAGCAAACCTAAAAGTAAAAAGAGCCATGTTGGGACAGATCATTATTTGTCTGTAGTGGCATAATAGTAAGAGAGGTTTCGGCTTCTCTTTTTTTTATTTTTGAATTTAAATATCATCCCTTTTCTCGTAGCAGAAGTTTGGCTTAATGTTTTTGTTGAGATAGGTGCCTTTTGAAAATGCGGCTCTGAAATCATCGAAAACCTGCTGCGGAACATCAAGATAATCGTAGACCGCACCGGATACATAAACGATGGTGAGGATCTGAAGTTCAGGTTTGTAAAAATATTTTCGGATTACAGAGGAAGGCATATTGGGATTCTGCAATTTCTGTTCCTTTAGATTTCATACCTTTGCAGCTAACTTTATATGACCCTTTTTATGAATATAGGCCACACGCAGCTTTTGAAAATCGCAGAAAAAAATTACTCCGGACTTTTTCTTGAGGATGAAAATGGCGAAAGGGCGTTTCTTCCTAAAATATTTGCATCTGAAGATGCGCAGATTGGTGAAGAAATGGAGGTTTTTGTCTATCAGGATGACGACAAACTGAAAGCGACTACAGAAAAGCCAAACGCCGAAGTTGGCGAGTTTGCAGTAATGGCGTGTGTACAGAGCCTTCCGAGCGGCGCGTTCATGGATTGGGGAATCATTAAAGATTTATTTGTTCCGTACAAGCAGCAGAAACAGAAGATCATCGAAGGCAGACGTTATCTTGTTCATGTTTATATTGATGAGATCCTCGGTCTGATCACCGGTACCACCACTTTCAAAAGAAATCCGCAGTACGATGATCTGCCGCTTCGCAAAGGCGACCGCGTAAATCTGATTATGATGGGCGAAAGCGAATTGGGCTGGAATGTGGTTATAAACAAAAAATACATCGGACTTATTTATACATCGGATGTTTACAAGAAACTTTTTCCGCTTTCCGAAGAGATTGGCTACATAAAGTCGGTTCGTGAAGACGGAAAGATCGACGTGTCACTTCAGCCTGAAGGTTACGAAAACAACGACGAGTTTCAGCAGATCATTTTGCAGAAACTGAAAGAAAATTACGGCCTGCTGTATCTTTCAGACAAGTCTGAACCTGAAGAAATAAAAAACGAGCTCCAGATGAGCAAGAAGAACTTCAAGAAAGCGATTGGCGGTCTTTACCGCGACAAGAAAATTGAGATTCTCGAAGATAAAATACGTCTCATCGAAGAAACAGAATAAAATCTAAGATCTCGTATAAATAAAAAGAGCAGTTTGAAGAAACTGCTCTTTTTTTGATTTGTCGGGATGACTGGATTCGAACCAGCGACCCCTTGCACCCCATGCAAGTACGCTACCAGGCTGCGCTACATCCCGAATTGCGGTGCAAAAATATTAAATTGTTTGGCACTCTCAAAATGATTTTTGTGGCTAATTTCTGTTTTTTATCAGCAGCCAGCCGTTGAGAATTCGGCCGTCGGAAACTTTAATCTGGTACCAGTAATTTCCGGTGGGAAGCGGGCGTGAATTTAATTTTCCGTCCCATTCGAAACTGCCTGTTGACACTTTATTTAGAACAGCATTTCCCCAACGGTCTAAAACCGTGATCTCGGAATTGGGATAATTTTCGAGACCGCCAACTTTCCAGGTGTCGTTTTTGCCGTCGCCGTTCGGACTGAAACTGTTGCTTACATTAAAAATCGTAAAATCCATCTGGCCAATCACGCAGCCACCGCTTGTTTTTACATAAACGGTATGATTTCCATTTGAAAGATTTGAAAATACATTTGAAATCTGCCAAATCCTGTTATCCAGAGAATACAGGAAGTCGCCGGTTTCCGACATTTGTACGGTTGCAGTATTGTTCACGATCTGAACGCCCGTAATCGAAGCTAACGGAGATTTTGTCACCGTAACGCTTGCTGAATTTTTACAGTTAAATGCGTTCGTGACAGTAACAGTATATTTTCCGATTTCAGAAGCCGTAAGTGTTTGGCTTGTTGAGATTACGTTCAAATCACTGTCTTTTGTCCATTCATATGACGAAAATCCCGCGCCGGCATCAAGCGTAACGGATTGTCCGTTGCAGAATTCAGCATTTGTGGGCAGGTTAAGGGCAGGTTTTGGGTTAAAGGTTAAATTAAGTTTTACGGATACAAAACAGCCTAAAGTATTTGAGATTTTAACAATGAATTCATTTGAACCAATCGTAAGCGTAACATTCGAAGGATTTAAAATAAGCTGATTTGAAGCATTATAAAATTCGAAAGTCAGATCGGTTGTATTTGCGATCAAATCACTTTTATAATCATTAAGGTCGACAGTTTTCGAAGTAGAAACCGTGTCATTACAAATGCTTTCAGCGTGATCCTTTGCGGGAATTCCGCCGTTCGCAACAGAAACCTTAACCGCCAGTTTAGTCGTGCTTTCACAGCCGCTCACGGTTTGTGTGGCGTAGTACGTTTCGCCATCAATAAGGGGAGTTGAAATGGGAATACTGTTTCCGAGCGAATCATACCATTTTACATCAGTTCCGGAAACCACGAGGTTTGAAAGGTCAGGATTCTGTGCTGAACAGAAATCCTGTTGAATATTTCCGGTGGGTGGCGCGGGATCGTTGAGCGTAACGGTGATTTCAAATTTCGCGCTTTCGCAGCCACTCAAAGTTTGTGTCGCAAAATATTTAGTACCGTCGGTTAAAAGAGTGTTTGTGTTTAAAGCGTTTCCGGCTGCATCGTACCATTTAATTTCGGTTCCTGTGATTGCAATATTCACGATTGTCGGGCTGGCGATTTTGCAGAAACTTTGCGTTGGCGAAGCCACTGGCTTTGCAATCCCTGTTATAGTAACGTTCTGGTTTTGAGTTAAAATATTTCCCTCTCCATCATCGAATTTCCAGTGAATTACAAAACTTCCAGGTATAGTATAAGTAATGGGATCGCTAGTGACACCTGTTATTTTAGTACCGCATCCAGTTGTAGCTGTAGGTAGTGTAGTTACAGTAACACTGCATACACCGGTGAGATGGGGTAAAGCAGGAAGGTCCAGCACCGGTCCTGTAGGACTGCCTATATTTACCTTCAATGAAAAAATTCCGCCACATGACTGGCCGCCTGTTATTCTCACAAAATATTCTCCGGAATTAATTGCCTGAGCGTTATTTATAGACGGATTCTGCAAAGTGGAATGAAAATTATTAGGTCCGAACCATTCATACGTTGATCCGCCGGATGCATTGAGTTGCAGATTCTGTCCGATGCAGGTAGGGGAAAATGAGATGTTCACAGTAGATTTGCAGTCGGCGAATTTGGCGATAAACATTTCGTCATTGGTCGAAGAAGCTGTTTGTTGAAATGTACCAGGAGTTACCATACCGGGTGTGGTACCAAAATTTAAACCCCAAAAATAAATATTATTGCTGTTGTCTTTGGTAATAAAAGGAATCTGGGTATGCCCAGGATAAAAAGTTCCCCATATTTTATTTAGATTTTCATCAAACTTCATGAAATGGGAGGTGCATCCGGGGCCGCTGATTTCCATAAATGCACCGGGTGTTGCTACTTGATTCAATCCAGCATCACCAGGGCAAGCATAATTTGCGATGAATAAATTACGGTGAACATCAATATATGTTGATGTCTGCAATCCGTATGCAACTGGAATATTTTTCTCAACAACAGTATTATTTAGAAGATTCGCAATAAAAAAGCTTGCTTGGTTTTTAGTATAGACGTGGGCTCCGAAGAAAATTTCATCCCCAAACCTGCGTGCACTCTCAAAATAGTATGAATGGTTTTCGCCTACATAACTTGACCGCAGCAATGCGCCTGTCTCGGAAAAATTCAGATATAAACCATTATTATAGCTGCTGCCGGGAGCGACATGACTGGTTGGCTGAAATGCGTTCACCATTGGGAAATCCGTAGCTCGTGTGGTTGCTATAATTTCGATGCCGTGAGTATTTGCGTTAAAAATTTTGCCAACTGTTGTGTAGGAATTACCTGTTATATAGGAGATCCACTCGGTACTTCCGTCCGAAGCTTTAAATTTACCGACAAAACCGGCTTGCATACCTGAAACAGAGCTATCCTGAAAAGCTCCGGGCGTCGCGAGGTCATCACTAAAAGTTTCCCCAAGAATATAAATGTTGTCGTTATAGTATCTTAGGTCGTAAGAAATTTCATCACGTTTTCCACCAAATATTTTTTCGTAAACTAATGTGCCGTCCGGCTTAAATTTTAAAATGGCAAGCTGTCCGAAATAATAATATACATTTCCGGGATGTGCCGGATTAGGGATGTGTATATCTGCTACAACAAAAATATTATCATGATTGTCAAAGTCTAAACCGCCCGAAGCATCCCAGTACTGACCTCCATAATAAGTTCCCCATACCTTTTGTCCGTCTTTAGTGATTTTATTAACAAATGCGTCATATCCGCCTGCAAGAGTTAGTTGATGAGAACCTGAGGTGGCAACATTGTTGGCGCTTGATGTATAACCGTGTAAAAAAATATTATCAAATCGGTCAGGTTTGATCCAACCAAATTCATCTCCACTTCCACCAAAATAGCTGCCCCAAATCCTTGTCGGAACTGGATCAATAATTACCGTTTTATCGAAAGTGTCCTGTGTTGTTTTAAAACCGTATGTATCATTTCCTAAATCGGAATATGCCACGGTAAGCTCTTGTTTCTTCCCCTTTGCTTCGGTCCAGGAGGCCGGAATATTTTCCTGCATTTCGCCAAAACGCAATGCCATGGATATTTTACCGTCTTTTAAATTCGTTTTTGCTCCTTTAAATTGCAGTTTGATGTCTGAAATTTTTCCACCAGGACTAACCACGAAATTATATTCCACCGGTTTTAGGCTGTCTGCTGGTTTAATGAAAACTAAATCAATATTGGCATATAAATCCTTGTAAGTGATTCTTTCAAAACGGTGAACCTTCTCGGCGCCAGCAGGCAGGTGCGGAAGGTTGTAGTAATTATCGTAATCCGTGGATTTGCCTTCTGCAGTAATTTGAGGATTTTTATTGGCACCTACAAAATCAATATCAACACGGTGAAACTGTTGTTCCACATCATATTCCGGACGTTTTTTTGTTCCTTGAAAGTTATTTCTGTCAGATTTTTCTAAACCTTTTTTGAGTGTCCGTTTTGATTCGTAAACGTCGTATGAAAACCCCTGTTTTTTAATGTGAACATTTAATCCGCCAACGTTTAAAAGATATTTTACATCAGGATTTGCATTGCCGTTCTGGTCAATTATCTGCCCCTTATTCTCATAGAAAAGCGCATCAGACCGTGTCTGGAGTTTCTGGCTGAAAAGTGAAGCGGAAAAAGAAAAGAAAAAGGCAAGAAGTAGATTTTTTTTCATCAAATAAATTGTGCCCAAATATATATCATTCCTTTCGCACGAGCAATATCCAGTCTTCCTCAAGTAGTTTGTAGCCGATGTCGTACACGAAGCGGTATTCAGCGCCGTTTTTATAGATTTTAAGGCTTGTGAAATAGCCGAAATCGAAACCTTCGGAAGTTAGTTTATTACGCGTTGTTTTGGCTTTGCCTTCGGTGAATTTCTGTTCAGAAAGTATGCGGTGGTTCTTGCGCAGCTTGTTGTTGATGTTGCGCATCAGGTTAGACGAATCTTTATTGTGTTTGTTGTTGTAGGCGTTCCGGCAACCGTCGTTACAGAATTTCTTATCGCTGCGACCGATGATCTTTTCGCCACATTCGAGGCAGTCTTGCATAGCAATCATTTGATAATCAAATATATAAAATTTATCATTCGCCGCTGGAAATATTCATAAATTCTTGTGTAAAGTCATACTTTAAGTTTTGTCCGCGATTATAGGTAAATTTGTACCCATGGATCCACTTGAACAGATCATCGAATTCAAAACCTCACCCGAACTCATTTCAAAACTGCGCCAGCACAGCATGGCGAAGGCCTATTCAGCGGGCGATTTAATTCTTGACGAAAACTCCGCTATCCGTGCAATTCCGATTGTAACGAAAGGAACTTTGAAGGTGATGCGCACCGAAGAAGACGGCCGCGAAATTCTGCTCTATTATATTAAAGCCGGCGAAAGCTGCATCATGTCTTTTCTAGGCGGCATGCACGACGAAAAAAGCAAAGTGAAAGCCGAAGTGGAGGAGGACGCCGAGATCCTGTTTCTGCCGATGGAGAAAGTGCACCTGTTTATCAAAGAACATCCCGAGTGGCTCGACTATATTTTCAGACTTTACCACAAACGTTTTGAAGAACTTCTCGAAATTGTCAACGCCATCGCGTTCAAAAAAGTGGACGAGCGATTGCTGTCACTGCTTCACAAAAAGCAGGAACTTACCGGCAGCAAAACCCTCAGCATTACCCATGAACAGCTCGCCAACGAGCTGGGAACCGCCAGAGTTGTGGTTTCGCGACTGCTGAAACAACTTGAAGAAAATGGGAACCTTCAGCTCGGCCGCAACAAAATCATCCTTATGTAACCAAAGTAACTGTGCAGGTTTCTGGCTTGGTGCAAATTTGCAGCATCAAACAGAATTATGGACACAATTGGTTATATCGCTTCACTTTTTATCGGAATTTCATTAGGACTTATTGGTGGTGGCGGCAGCATACTCACGGTGCCGGTGCTGGTGTATCTCTTCCGTGTGGATGCGTCTGTTGCCACTGTTTACTCACTTTTTATCGTTGGAGTAACCAGTGTTGCGGGTTCATTTTCTTACTTCAGGAAAGGTTTGGTTCATCTTAAAACCGCCCTGATTTTCGGGATTCCATCCATTATTTCTGTATTTATAACACGGACTTACATCGTCCCTGCCATCCCGGAAGAAATAATGTCGGTCGGTGGTTTTATAATCACCAAAGACATCATGCTGATGCTTGTTTTTGCGGTACTCATGATTTTCGCCTCGTACAGCATGATTAAAAAATGCACGGGCGCTGACTGTTTTCCGTCTGAAGATCAAAAAGTAAAAAACACCGCAGTAATTCTGCACGGCGCATTGGTAGGCTTTGTAACCGGCCTGATCGGGGCGGGCGGCGGTTTTCTGATCATTCCGGCATTGGTGGGTTTACTTAAACTCGACATTAAAAAAGCCATCGGAACTTCGCTGTTCATCATTTCACTCAATTCTATATTCGGTTTTAGCGTCTCGGTTTCGCAATTTGTGATTGAGTGGAATTTAATTTTAAAAATTCTGGGTCTTGCAGCCGCCGGCGTGTTTATCGGAAGCTGGCTTTCAACCAAAATTGAGGGCAAAAAACTAAAGCCCGCCTTTGGATGGTTTGTACTGGTGATGGGCGTTTATATCATCATCAAAGAAATTGTGATCCGGTGAACTCGTTGAAAATAATTTCACATTAAAATCTTAACCTTAAAAATAAAATATCATGTCACATCAACATTATTACGAAGTGAAAGCAGAATGGAAAAACGGCCGTAAAGGAACCTTATCTTCCACGGTTTTAAATGAAACCATAGAATGTGCCACACCTCCCGAATTTCCAAAAGGTGAACCTGGAATCTGGTCGCCGGAGCATTTTGTACGCCGCTGCCATCAGCAGCTGTTTCCTGTCGACTTTTCTGGCGGTAGCTGAAAATTTCAAACTGCCTTCTAAAAGTTTTTCGTGCAAAACAGTGTGTAAACTTGAGCTTGTGGAAGGCAGATTCCAGATCACCGAAGCAGAGATAACACCCGAACTTCAGCTTGAAAATTCTGAACAGGACCGCGACAAAGCCCTGAAAGTTCTTGAAAAATCCAAAGCTGCATGTTTAGTGACCAACTCAATGAAAACAGCCGTGACGCTGAATATCGGACTTCTGTAACAAAAGTAACTGTGCAGCAATTTCGGTTCGCCGATTTTTGCAGTATTAAAATCAAACAAAATTTACAATGAAAATAGAACAGATTTATACAGGATGCCTCGCACAGGGCGCGTATTACATCACCTCAAACGGTGAAGCAGCCATCATCGATCCATTACGCGAAACCCAGCCTTATATAGAACGGCTTGAAAAAGATGGCGTTGCTTTGAAGTTTATTTTCGAAACCCATTTTCACGCTGATTTCGTGAGCGGACATTTGGATTTAAGTGAAAAAACCGGCGCACCGATCGTCTATGGCCCTACCGCCGAACCTGAGTTTGAAAGCATTATTGCCGAAGACGGCCAGATTTTCGCGGTTGGAGATGTAAAAATAAAAGTGCTCCACACTCCGGGCCACACGATGGAAAGTTCGTGCTTTCTGTTGATTGATGAGAAAGGAAATGAGACCGCGCTTTTCAGTGGCGACACGCTTTTTCTGGGCGATGTCGGCCGTCCGGATCTGGCTCAGAAAGCCGCACACCTCACGCAGGAAGAACTTGCAGGTCTGCTCTATGAAAGTTTAAGCAATAAAATTCTTCCGCTTGCAGACGATATTACGGTGTATCCGGCGCACGGCGCCGGTTCGGCCTGCGGAAAAAACATGCAGAAAGAAACTGTGGACACACTGGGTAACCAGAAGCAGACGAATTATGCGCTGAATCAGCCGAACAAGGAGGCGTTTATTAATGCAGTTACAGACGGACTTTTACCTCCGCCCGCCTATTTCGGAATGAATGTGGCGATGAACAAAAAAGGATACGACAGTTTTCAGGACGTGAAGCGTTCGGGAATGACGGCTTTTTCGCCCGATGATTTCGAAACGGCAGCAGAAAATACAGGCGCGCTGATTTTGGACACCCGAAACAACGCGGATTTCGCAAAAGGTTTTATTCCGCAATCAGTGAATATCGGTTTGAACGGAGATTTTGCACCGTGGGTCGGAACCATGATTGTGGATGTGAATCAGCCCATTTTATTGGTAACTGAGGAAGGACAGGAAGAAGAAGCCATCACGCGCCTCAGCCGGGTGGGTTTCGATAAAATTGCCGGACATTTGGCCGGAGGTTTTTCTGCGTGGAAAGACTCAGGAAAATCAACCGATACGGTGAACAGAATTACTGCAGCGCAATTCGCATCGGAGGTGAAAATCGGTGAAAACACCATTGTGGATGTCCGTAAAGAAAGCGAATACGCTGCTCAACACGTTGAAGATGCCTACAGCAAACCGCTTGCGTACATTAACAACTGGATTACCGATATCGATCCGCAGCAGCATTTCTATCTGCACTGTGCCGGCGGTTACCGCAGCATGATTGCCGCCAGTATTTTGCAGGCGCGGGGTTACCGCAATTTTACCGAAGTGGAAGGTGGGTTCGCTGCTATTGCCAAAACTGAAGTTCCAACAACCGATTTTATCTGCCAAAGCAAAGTGCTTTCGTCAAATCCTCAATTCAATAATAGAAAAACCATGTTTAATTTTTTAAAAAATATATTCACTCCGCCTGACAACAGCGCGCTCGGTGACATCATCAACAGCGGCGCTTTTCTGGTCGATGTGCGGACTCCAGGTGAATTCCGTTCCGGAAGCGTTAAAGGGGCGGTAAATATTCCGCTCGACGTTATTACTAAACATTTGGGTAAATTTGCCGGTAAGAAAAACACCGTGGTTTTCTGCAGAAGCGGCAACCGAAGCGGCCAGGCCAAAAGAATCCTCGAACAGAACGGCATCAGCAACGTGAGCGATGGCAGAACCTGGCAAAATGTAAATCATCTTTTAAACAATCAATAAAAAATATGTTAGAACTTCTTCAGCAGCCGTTGCCTTGGTATGTCGCGGGCCCATTGATCGGACTCACCGTGCCGGCACTTTTAATCCTCGGAAACAAATCATTCGGCATCTCGTCTTCGCTGCGGCACATCTGTGCATCGTGTTTGCCGGCCAATATTCCGTTCTTTAAATACGACTGGAAAAAGGAAGCCTGGAACCTGTTTTTTGTTTTCGGAATCTTCCTTGGCGGCGTCATTACGATGTTGTTTTTCTCAAACCCGAATCCTGTAGAGGTTCATCCCAATCTCGCAAAAGAACTTGCGGGCTACGGCATCACCGATTTCAGCAACCTCGTTCCGACCCAACTGATGAACTGGGAATCTCTGTTCACGGTTCGCGGTCTGATCATGATGGTCGGCGGCGGCTTTATGGTGGGTTTCGGTACCCGATATGCGGGCGGTTGCACCAGCGGTCACTCCATTATGGGTATTGCGAATCTGCAGCTTCCGAGTTTAATTGCCACCATCTGCTTTATGATTGGCGGATTTCTGATGGCCAACGTGTTACTTCCGATCATTCTTTCCCTTTAAAATTTAAAATAAATGTCTCAGAATATAACTCCACAGGAAGATCTCGAATTAAGATCCCTCGACACCATGTGTGTGAACGAAAGCCGTTTGCAGCACCAATGGTACCATAATTTGAAATATCTGGTGATGGGAATTCTGTTCGGAATCCTGTTCATCAAAGCTGAAGTAATCAGCTGGTTCCGCATCCAGGAAATGTTCCGGCTGCACTCTTTCCACATGTTCGGCATCATTGGCAGCGCCATTCTGGTCGCGATGATCTCGATATTTCTGATTAAAAAATTCAAAATAAAAACCGTTTATGGCGAAGAAATCATCTTCCATAAAAAAGAATTCAACAAAGGTCAGATCTATGGCGGACTGATTTTCGGCTTTGGCTGGGCGATTACCGGAGCCTGCCCCGGACCGCTGTTTGCGCAGATCGGAACCGGAGCCACCGTTATTGTGGTAACATTGCTCAGCGCGATTGCCGGAACCTGGGTTTATGGGAAGTTCCGCGATAAACTGCCGCATTAGAACCCGTACTTTTACTTAAAAAAGCCTCTTTTAGATTAACATTAAAAGAGGTTTTTATATTGTAAGAGCGATCGGCCTTTAAGTTTTTGATCTTAAAATCTTCGTCATTCTGGAAATTACCCCGTCCAGTCTTCTTTTATTCTGCTGCTGTAAGAGCGACGGACACAGATTCATTAAAACATTCACGGCCAGAATGACGACCGCGAACGTATATTCCTGTTGAAAAATTTTCATAATCATAAACAGCGTGACAAACAGAAAAGCGGACAGGTGCCCGATTTCAGCTTTGGTCATTTCGTCCCGGATTCGTCGTAAATCTGCACTATTTGCTCCTCTGGGGATTTTAATATTTGGATTGAAGATTTTAAAGAAAGTATTCCTGACAAGCCATCTTACGGCCCCAACGCCAATTAAGGTATTAAGTTTTTCGCTTTCCAGAAAATTAAGATTCGATAAGGTTTTTTTGTAGAAATCAGTCTTCTGCACGACGGCGGTAATAACCATTCCAACGATGAACGATATAAAGACAATTGAAATACTGAGGCTGATATAAACTGCGATCATTATTTAATAAATACCGCTGTTAATTGTTAGTTTTGGATATTCTGATCCACGAAATTTTGCTGCATTTTATGTTCATCTATTAATTTGCTTTTCATTAATTCTTCCTGTTCGAAACAGGTTGTTTTTTCTAGAGTTTTCACAACTTAACGCCGAATTTGAGGGTGTGCAACGGCTACCACTGTTAGCAGAAGTTTTTATTTAAGGTTTCTGGAATAATTAAGAAGAGATTTATTATATCGTGGAAGATGTTTGGATAAAGATTCAAGTGCTAAAGACAATGCCTTTTTATCTTCGTTATTTGATGATAGTGATAATGCTAAAAATGCATTTACAGCATCATCCAATTCGTCAGAGTAGTTTTGTTTTTCTTTTTGTAAAATATCGATACTTTCATTTATTTCCGTTATTTCTAAGTGTACTTGCTAATTGAATATTTGCTCTACGTCTTCTTATTCCCTCAAGTCCAATACTAATTGCTGATCTGTAAAGTGGTTCTGCCTCCTTCTCATATCCAGTAGAATCAAATGCACAAGCTCTTTCAAAGTCTGCAATTGCTAATAATCCACTTCCTCGTATTTTTTCAGTATGAATTTTAATAAGTTCATTAAATTCTTTATTAGGAATTTCACCCAACATATTCCAAATTTCTTTTAATTTTATTTCCCAATTATCTATTTCCATTCTATTTGCGTGGTTTAGGTAAAATTCTGACTATCGTTAAATTATTCTATTGATAATCAAATAGTTATAGATTCTCATTTTTTAACTATTTGATTATCCAAAATAATGAAAATTCTTCGTTAGCGGTTAAAAACAACTTCGTTTTCGAGTAGGGGAATTGCAGCTAACTCGCTTATTTGTATCACTTAATTCTAAAAGCCAAATACTGTCGGCGTATAGGTATAAATAATCAATACTTTGGCGATTTGATAAAAGTAGCGAAAATTCTCTTGCAATCATTAAACGAATTTGCATTGTTTGGAACTAACGATAAACAGGGACGATTCTCATTATATCTCCAGGAAAATATTGGTCTTACAATGATGCGATGTTGAACTGCTATAGGTAATAGTGCGGCCAACTTCTGAGTTCGAGGAAAATGTGATACTTTTTTATGCTAAGACTAAACTGCTGAAATACTACAGTAAAGTAGTGAAATTCTGCGCAGGTAAGCCCCGCAACAGCTATTGTTTTTCACTCACCATATAATCCGGATCCTCCGCGATATTCACCTCAATAATGGCATCGGCGTTTTTAAGGAGGTTGATGCAGTCGGCGCTGAGGTGCTGAAGCCTCACGGTTTTGCCTACTTTTTTATAACGGCTGGTGACCGCATTGAGCGCTTCAATCGCCGACATATCCACCACGCGGCTGTCCCTGAAATCAATTACGATTTCTTCGGGATCTTCAGCAACGTCGAATTTCTCCGCAAATCCGGCTACTGAGCCGAAAAACAGGGGGCCATAAATTTCATAATGCTTCACGCCGTTTTCATCAACATGCTTTCGCGCACGGATTCTTTTGGCGTTATCCCACGCAAATACAAGCGCCGAAATAATCACGCCGATTAAAACTGCCAGCGCCAGGTTATGAAGCAGCACCGTGATTAAAGTCACCACAATCATCACAAAAATATCGGATTTGGGCATGCGTTTGAAAATCCTAAGGCTTGCCCATTCGAAAGTGCCGATCGCCACCATAATCATCACGCCGGTAAGTGCCGCCATCGGTAACTGTCCGATCACCGGAGCGCCGACAAGGATAATGACCAGAATTGTAAGGGCAGCCACAATCCCCGAAAGTCGGGCGCGCGAACCTGCCGAAAGATTCACGAGCGTCTGTGCGATCATCGGGCAGCCGCCCATTCCGTAGAAGAAACCGTTGAGGATGTTGGCGCCGCCCTGAGCAACGCATTCGCGGTTCGAATTGCCTTTGGTTCCGGTAATTTCATCGACCAGATTCAGGGTTAAAAGTCCTTCTGTTAAACCCACCGCGGCCATAATCGTCGCGTAAGGAAATATCACCTGCAGTGTTTCGAGCGTGAACGGAATATTTGGGATGTGGAATGGTGGCAGACTTCCGCTTACCGAGGCGATGTCGGCAACGCGTTTGGTGTCGATGTAAAACACCATCACCACGGCAAAAACAACCATAATAGCGACCAGCGAGGCCGGAATTTTTTTTGTGAATCTGGGCAGAATAAGTACGATTGCAATTGTAAGCGCTACAAGTCCGGCCATGATTAAAAAGGGCGTTCCTGTGAGCCATTCGGTTTGGCCATTGGTGGAGATTTTAAACTGCTCGAACTGCGACATAAAGATGACGATCGCAAGACCGTTTACAAAACCGAACATCACGGGTTGCGGCACCAGCCTCACGAATTTCCCAAGTTTTAATAGCCCGACCATAATCTGCAGCACGCCCGCGAGCGCAACGGCACCGAAAACATATTCAAGGCCGTGAGATTTCATCAGCGCGATCAATACAATTACGGTGGCACCCGCGCCGCCGGAAATGAGTCCGGGTCTGCCGCCAAAAACAGCGGTAACAATTCCCATGATAAACGCGCCGTACAATCCTACCAATGGCGGAAACCCGGCAAGAATGGCAAACGACAGCGATTCGGGAATCATCGTCATTGCAACGGTGAGTCCGGCGAGGATTTCGGTGCGGTAGTTTACTTTTTGGGAGAAATCGAAGAGGTTGAGGGCTGCTTTCATAAGGTTTTGTCGCCACAAAAGTAAGGGTTTGGAAGTAGGGTGGCAAGCAATCTAAACGGTACAGACTGGTGAAGTGTTTTTGACGAATCTTTGCCGTTATATTTTGCTTTTTACAGCTGCAGAATTTTACTGTATTAATTTTCCATCCGAGTCAAAGCCAATTGCAGCAATTTCCAAAACTTTATTTGTTCTGAAGTCAAATAAGTAAAAATTTGAGCCAATTTCTGCACCACTAAATGAATTTACAAGTGTTTTCAAATATTCAGTATTACCTTTTAAGTATTGATCCAGTATAAAGTCGAATTCTTCAAAGTGTTTACGTTTTGATGGTGAGGCGATGTATTTCTTTCTGTTTTTTGTCTCGGTGGCAATATAAACTCTCTCAGACGTGAGCGTACTGTATGTCAAGCTTTTGAACCCTTTTATTCGTCTATCCAGTATATTATTGTCAAACGAATAGATATGAATCAAGTTTGTATTTCCTTTTGAGGATTCAGTTTCAAAAGTTTTAGGCTTTAATTCATGTAAATTATAGAATGTTTTATACTCCGTATTGCAGGAAATTAAACTAAGTAATAAAATTAAAAATACTTTAATCATGGTCCTTTATATTTTACTGTTATCATTTTAAGAAGCGATAATGAGGTTGGATTGTTTCAAAAGTTCTACCTGGAAAGTCTACAGTTCCTTCAACAAAAGTTTAATCCTGATAGGTGCTTTTTTTTGCACTGATGTAAAATTAACAAAATCGAACGATCGCCGGACTCTTACTTAATCGAAACAATACTTCGCACGAATTAAATGTGTTTTTCTACATGATTAATGACGCATAAAAAATATTCCACCTCACCGTCCTCACGCTCCGCGGTTTTCCTAAAGCCAACCCTTTCAAGCAGTTTTACCGCAGCGATGTTTGTTCGGTCAGTCGCGGCCCAGATTTGTTTGAGACCGATCGTATTCAGCCCGAAATCCACAGCCAGCTTCATTGCGTCGGACATGTAACCTTTGCCGCGGAAATCGGGTAGAAGCACGCATCCCAATTCGCCTCTACCGTTCTCAAAACCGCGATAGTAACCGCAGGTACCTATAATGCAGTCGGTCGCGCGGTCCGCAATTCCCCAGTGAATTGAGTTTCCGTCGAAGTAATCTTCATTGATTTTGGCATGCATTTCAGCGGCCTGCTGCGCGTCTTCGGCTTTTATGGCGTCATAATACGAAATTTCAACAAGCGCTTCCATATCTGAGCTTCTGATCTCGCGGAGAGAAACGCGTTCATTATCTAAGGTTGGAAAAGTTTTGTAAGGTGGAAATTTCATTGCATAATATTAAGCAAAAAGCCTGAGTTATACTTACTGATCCGCATCGCGTATTTTCATTATTCCGTGTTATGCTGCTAATTTTAATATCTTTGTATCCTCCTAAGGAAGAGAACGCAGCGCGGATGTTTGCCCAAACGCTCCATTTAAATTTAAAAAAGATTATGTCCAACGACGACCAGCGAGTACAGGAACTTACCGATCATAACGACCTGTTGGAAAACTATTTCCGCAATACGATCATCCCCCAGCTGTTTGTGGACGGCGACCTTAAATTACAAAAATTTACGCCGCCTGCGATGAAGCAGTTCAGCCTCCGCGACACGGATGTGGGCCGGCATATTGATGACATTAAAGACAACTTCCGCTTTCCTTCCATTGTTGAAAATATTCAGCACGTCATTGAAAGCAATGAAATCCTCGAAAAAGAAATCCAGACCACCGATCTGCGCTGGTACCAGATGAACATTATTCCATACGTTCGCCTGCGTGATAAGAAGTCGGATGGTGTGATTATTACGTTCGTCGAAATTACGATGCGCATCAAAGACCTCAGGGAGCAGGAAAAGCTGATTGCCGATTATGAGATTCTGCTCGATACGATTTCGCACGACATCAAAAACCCGCTTACGAATTTAGTTCTGGCCATCGACCTTTTCAAACGGGTGTCGCCGAATGATGAAAAGAAATTCCAGTCGCTGCTAAAAATTGTGGATTCAGCGCTTTCGACGATGCATGGTGTAATTACAGACCTTACCGAAGAAAGAAAAAGCGGTTATAAATACAGGACAGATGACGAACTGCTGAATTTCGAGCATATCCTTGAAGATGTGCGGCTTACGCTTAAAGACGACATTAAAGCGGCAAATGCGACAATCACAAGCAGCATCGGAGTTTCAGAACTTACTTTTTCGAGACGGAAACTCAGGACGGTTTTGTATAACCTCATTAATAACGCGATTAAATTTAAAGCGACGGACCGCGATCCGAAAATTGAGGTGAGCACTGGCAGCGAAGGGGAATTCGTGGTGATCTCGGTTAAAGATTACGGCCGGGGTATTGAAAAAGCACAGCTAGAACCGATTTTCTCGAAGTATCACCGGTTTCAAAAAGATATTGAAGGTTCAGGCATAGGGCTGCATCTCGTTAAAGAAATTGTGAGCAGCAGCGGCGGAAAAGTTTCCGTAGAAAGCGTGGTTGATGAATGGACGATGTTTAAAGTCTATCTCAAACTAGTGTAAGCGATCTTCAACAATTTAAAATAGAAAGCACGGCTCTGAGAACCGTGCTTTAGTTTTGTCTAGCGACCGTACATCTGATTGTAGAGATCAAGGTAACGCTCTTTCAGCGCTTTCCGCTTCAGTTTCAGCGTTGGCGTAAGGACGCCCTGTTCGATGGTCCAGGCCTCGGGTGTGAGTTCAAATTTCTTAATCTGCTCCCAGTTGCCGAGTTTGCTGTTAAGTAAGTCGATTTCTTTACCGATTCTTTCCTTTAACTCTTTATTGGCGGCCATTTCTGCAGGCGTAGTTCCTATTTTGTAACCTTTTCTTTCGGCCCAGTGTCCGGCAAAGTTAAAGTCGGGTTGGATGAACGCACACGCCATTTTTTCGCCGTCGCCCACAACCATGATCTGCTCGATAAATTTGGAGGCTTTAGCTAGGTTTTCAATCACCTGAGGTGCGATATATTTTCCGCCGGAGGTTTTGAACATCTCCTTTTTACGGTCGGTGATGTGCAGATAGCCTTCGTCATCGATATGGCCGATGTCGCCGGTTCGGAAATAGCCGTCATCGGTAAATGCCTCTTTGGTCATTTCTTCATTTTTAAAATAACCTTTAAAAACAGAAGGGCCTTTCACCGTTATTTCTCCGTCTTCCTGAATCTTAACATCGAGGTTTTCAAGCACGTGTCCTACAGTTCCGACTTTAATTTTCCCGAAACTGTTCACCGAAATTACAGGCGAAGTTTCGGTAAGTCCGTAGCCTTCAAGAATAGGGATTCCGGCATTCTGAAACAGTTTGTTAAGCCGTGCAGACAGCGATGCCGAGCCCGAAACAAGCGTGATGATATTTCCGCCGAGACCTTCTCTCCATTTTTTGAAGACGAGTTTGTCTGCGATGATTTCCTTTAATCCGGACGGTTTGCTGATGTTCTGTTTAGATTCGTTGAGTTCAAGTGCCCAATGGAAGATTTTTGCTTTTAGTCCGCCTGCGCTGCTTCCTTTGTCGTAGATCTTATCGTACACTTTTTCTACAAGCCTTGGAACCACAGACATGATGTGTGGTTTCACTTCTTTAATGTTTTCGCCCATCTTTTCGATGCTTTCGGCAAATGAAACCGAGTAACCGTTATACTGGTACAGATAGAACAGCATACGTTCGAAAATATGGCAGATCGGCAGGAAGCTCAGGATCTTGATGTCGGTATATTCCAAACCTTTCACACGCGGTATCCGTGAATTGGATGCGAGCACATTGGATACAATATTATGGTGGGTCAACATTACACCTTTTGGTTTCCCGGTAGTTCCGGAGGTGTAAATTAGCGTTGCCAAATCTTCGGAATTGATGCTGTTCGCAATGTCTTCCACCTCGTTCTGGCTGGCTTCATCTGAGCCCAGGTCGAGCACTTCATTCCAGTTGGCCGCGCCTTCAATCTGATCAAATGTGAAAATTCCCTGTAATGACGGTACTATACTTTTAATTTTCAGTACTTTATCCAGAAGTTCGCGGTCTGATGCGAAGCAGTATTTCACTTCAGCATCATTAAATATAAAACCGTAATCATCCGACGAAATGGTAGGGTAAACCGGAACCGAAACGGCGCCGATCTGTGAAATCCCCATGTCCATAATGGCCCATTCTGTGCGGGTTGCGGTGGTGATCAGGGAAATTTTATCTCCGGGTTTGATGCCTAATTTCAGCAGCCCACGCGATACTTTATTAGCCATGTTGTGGAACTCCTGGGTGGAGGTTTTTTCCCACACACCGTTGTATTTGGTTACAAACATATCTTCTCGCGGATAATTCTCGAGGGCATGTTTAGGGAAATCAAAAATTCGTTTGATCGTCATCGTTTAATTTTTTTATACGGTTATTTTATCCAGGTGATTTTATTTTGGATTCTTGTAAAAATATCATTTTATTTTTAAACCACAAAAAAAGACTTTCCCGTTCAATAATGTTCAATAAAAGCGGCAATAAACAATTTATTATGCAGGTAATATGATCTGACTTTAATGAAATATTTAAATCACAAATGGCTGTTTTTCACTTTTTAGAAATATTGTAGATTTACGGGCAAACAATTATATAATTTATGGACTTTAATTTAACCGAAGAACAGGTAATGATTCAGCAGGCGGCGAGAGATTTTGCACAGACAGAACTTTTGCCCGGCGTTATAGAAAGAGACAATGCACAGAAATTTCCGCATGAGCAGGTGAAGAAGATGGGGGAACTCGGTTTCCTCGGCATGATGGTAGACCCGAAATACGGCGGCGCGGGCATGGACAGTATTTCTTACGTTCTGGCGATTGAAGAAATTGCTAAAGTAGATGCTTCTGCGGCTGTGGTGATGTCTGTGAACAATTCCCTGGTTTGTGCCGGCCTCGAAAAATACTGTACCGAAGACCAAAAAATGAAATATCTGAAGCCGCTCGCAAGCGGTGAGGTGATCGGTGCTTTCGCGCTTTCTGAGCCTGAAGCCGGTTCTGATGCAACTTCGCAGCAAACTACAGCTATTGATAAAGGCGATCATTATTTACTGAACGGTACCAAAAACTGGATCACCAACGGCGGAAACGCAACTTACTATATCGTAATTGCACAGACAGATCCTGAGAAAAAACACAAAGGAATCAACGCTTTCATCGTAGAAAAAGGTTGGGAAGGTTTTGAGATCGGGCCGAAAGAAGATAAACTCGGTATCCGCGGGTCTGATACGCATTCTTTATTATTCACCGACGTTAAGGTGCCTAAGGAAAACCGCATCGGTGACGACGGTTTTGGTTTCGCATTCGCGATGGGTGTTCTCGGCGGCGGCAGAGTAGGTATTGCATCACAGGCACTCGGAATTGCTTCAGGTGCGTACGAGCTGGCTTTAAAATATGCCAAAACAAGAAAAGCTTTCAAAACTGAAATCATCAACCACCAAGCAATCGCATTTAAATTAGCCGACATGGCAACCAATATTATGGCTGCAAGAATGCTTTGCTACAAAGCTGCGGTAGATAAAGATGCCGGAAAAGATATCGCTGAAATTGGTGCGATGGCAAAATTATACGCTTCGCAGGTTGCGATGGATACGACTATTGAGGCGGTGCAGATCCACGGCGGTTACGGATATGTGAAAGAATATCACGTTGAACGTATGATGCGCGACGCGAAAATCACCCAGATCTACGAAGGAACATCTGAGATTCAGAAAATCGTAATTTCGCGGAGTATCGCTAAATAAAATAACTTAAAAAGATTCGTCATGAGATATCTGTGGATTGTTCTGGTAGCCGTTGTCCTGGTACTTTGCGGCGTCGTTTATTACAAATATTATTTTGTATTCGGCGAAGGCGTGAAATCGGGTATCCTTAATTATGCCGTGAAGAAAGGCAATATCTTCAAGACGTATGAAGGTAAATTGATTCAGGAAGGTTTCGGAACCAATGCCAAAACCGGCAGCCTGACGAGTTATGAATTTGAGTTTTCAATTGAAGATGAAGAAATCTTTAAGCAACTCGAAATCAATAACGGTAAAACCTTTGATCTTCATTATAAAGAATATCACGGGGCGCTGCCTTGGCGCGGAAATACCACGTATGTTGTCGACAGAATCGTGAACATGAAATAAAAGGCGAAGCCTTCCGGAAATGGAAGGCTTTCTTTTTTTTTAATTTTTAGGAAGATATTTCGAGTAATCAGGCTCGTCAGGATCTGTAGTCTTTTCGATTGGAGCTTCGGCAGTTGATGTTTGATTTTCAACCGGATAGGGCGCATTGTTCTGCTGACTGAGGATTTGCTGTCTTTCAAATTCCTGCTGTGCTTTTTTTCTCTTATTCCGGTTTGCAAAATACCAGATTCCTGCCGCAATAAGGAAAATCGGCCAGAATGGAAGCAGGAAAAGCAATCCTTTTTTCAGAACCTCAAATCCTTTTAGAAATGCACTGCTGAATGAATTTTCACCTGTTTCTGTATTGTCTTTTCCGAATTGGTTCTGCGCAATGTTTTCGTTCTGCAGAAGGGTGATCTGGATGTCGCACATTTGCGAGGCAATGTAATCTTTCCCTTCAGATTCGGTGTTTTTAACCTTTACGTCGCCAAGGCCGTTGGTAAGGTCATTAACAAGGCCATCGAAGTTTTGCAGCGGCACTTTTACGGTGATATATTCGCGCTCAATGCCTTCGTTCTGGCTGAAGTTTTCGCTCACAAAATCAGCGTTGTTTTCGCGGATTCTTTGTTTAAGAAGTGCTTTAGCGCTGTTAAGATCATCAACCTGAATTTCGAGCGTGGCCGTTTTTACCAGCGGATCGCGCACCACAGCCGGCGGAACAACAACCGGCGCCGTGGGCTCCTGCGGCGTAACCGAATTGTTTTGGGTTGAATTTTCCGTGGTCGGATTTTGTTTCTTCGTTTGATTAAGGATTTTATCTGCCGTTCTGGTAAGTACTTTCAGTGCGTTTTCACCGCTCTGCAAAGCATTGTTGGCGGAATCAAGTGCTTTCACAACTTCAGTTCCGACGACCACATTCTTCGTTATTTTCTCAATCTGTTTGTTAATTGAGTCAATCCTCCATCCGCCGCTTTTAATCGTACTGTCGATTGATTTTTTTTGTTTTTGAATTTCCGGAAGGATCACTTTTTTGGCGATACCGTTCGAATCGCTGATCGTTTTCGAGATCGAATCAAGTGTTTTAATGCCGTCGTTGGCCTTGGTGAAAAGGCTGTCGGCCCTTTTTAAATTATCGGTAGTCTGCTGTATACTGCCTTTTTCGCAGGAAATAGCAGCGGTTGCAAAAAATATGATCAGAAATAAGTTCTTCATTGTTTATTTTTAATTTTAAAACTGAGGAATGGAATCAAATAGTATTCCCCAAAAATCCCGTTGTTTGTTATCGTATTGATTATAAATGTTTTGTAAATCATTTTACGGATTGTTTACAATTATCACCAATTAAGTTAAAGTTAAAATTGATCGAAGCGCTTTTGCTTTTATAACCAAAAAAAATCTCCAATAAAATTGAAGATTTTTATTTTTACTGTGGTTGAGTGCGAAACTCGCTAATGAAATGCAGTTTCACGTTCGGGAATTTCTCCTGCGTCATGTGAATCGTGAACGACGAATCAGCCAGAAAGACGGGTTGTCCGTATTTGTCCTTGGCCATAAAACGCTGCTTTAGCCTCGCGAATTCTTTGAATTCCTCAGATTTTTCGTCAGCTTCAATCCAACACGCTTTGTGGATGGAAAGGGGTTCGTAGGTGCATTTTGCGCCATATTCGTGTTCCAGACGGTATTGGATAACTTCGTACTGAAGCGCACCCACGGTTCCGATAATCTTCCGGTTGTTCATATCCATCGTAAAGAGCTGCGCCACGCCTTCGTCCATAAGCTGGTCGATTCCTTTTGCAAGCTGTTTTGCCTTTAATGGATCGTCATTATTGATGTAGCGGAAATGTTCGGGTGAGAAGCTTGGGATTCCTTTGAACGAAATCTTTTCGCCGCCCGTGAGCGTATCGCCAATCCTGAAGTTTCCGGTGTCGTGCAAACCGACGATATCACCCGGAAAACTTTCGTCGACTACTTCTTTTTTGTCGGCAAAGAATGCGTTGGGTGAAGAAAACTTCATCTTTTTATTTTCTCGCACCAGCAGGTAATTCTCATTTCTTTTGAAGGTTCCGGAAACAATTTTCACAAACGCCAGTCTGTCGCGGTGTTTTGGATCCATGTTCGCGTGGATTTTAAATACAAAACCGGTGAAATCTTTTTCTTCAGGTTTCACAATTCTCGTCTCGCTTTCTTTTGGCTGTGGTTTAGGAGCGATGTCGATAAAAGCATCCAGCAGTTCGCGTACGCCGAAATTATTCAAAGCTGAACCGAAGAAAACAGGCTGCAGATCGCCGTTGAGGTAATCTTCTCGGTTAAATTCCGGATAAACCGACTCCACAAGTTCGAGTTCTTCACGAAGGGTTGCGGCTGCTTTTTCACCGATAACTTCATCAATCTTGGTGTCATTGATGTCATCAAATCTAATAGCTTCGCCAACGCGCTGTTTTTTCTCCTCAAGAAACAGCTGAATATTCTTTTCCCAAATGTTATAAATTCCCTGAAAATCTGCCCCCATACCGATCGGCAGCGAAAGCGGACAAACGGTAAGCCCGAGTTTCTGTTCCACTTCATCAAGAAGATCGAACGCATCTTTACCTTCACGGTCTAATTTATTGATGAAAACCAGCATCGGGATATTCCGCATGCGGCACACCTTAACGAGTTTTTCAGTCTGTTCCTCAACCCCTTTTGCAACGTCGATCACCACAATTACGGAATCTACTGCCGTTAAAGTTCTGTAAGTATCCTCAGCGAAATCTTTGTGGCCAGGCGTATCGAGAATGTTTATTTTGTGGTCTCTATATTCGAAAGCAAGCACCGAAGTAGCGACGGAAATACCACGCTGTCTTTCAATTTCCATGAAATCGGAGGTGGCTCCTTTTTTTATTTTGTTTGATTTTACGGCGCCGGCCTCCTGGATGGCTCCACCAAATAGCAGAAGCTTCTCTGTGAGGGTGGTCTTTCCGGCATCGGGGTGGGATATAATTCCAAAGGTTTTACGCCTTTCAATTTCTTTTAGCAGTGCTGACATAATTATATTTGAGTGTGCAAAAATCGTGTTTTTTTACCGAAAACGAAAACCGGGTTTCAAACAGCGATTTGGCATTTTAAATTATATTTGCGGGATGGTAGGAGAATCGCACAAAAAACATTTCATATTTAACTGGACGGGCGCATTCGCGCTGATTGGCGGAATGATTGGCGGTACCATGCTGGTCTCTGTATTCAATACGCTTTCGATATTTATATTTCATAAGAATTTCCAGTATGAAGATTATTATCTGCTGATTGCGAATGCCGCGGGTTTTCTGGGCGCAATTCTCGCATTTGATTATCTGGTTGCGAGGCCGCAGACGGGCAGAAAACTTAATTTCAGCTTGTCCCGAAGCAATCTTGGAACCTATCTTTTGGTCTTCCCGATGATGTTTGGAATGATGCTGATCGCTGAATTTATCACCGGAAATATCCCCATAACCGGACCTTTTTTTGGCCGCTACTTCGATTTTTTCTCGAAGCTGATGGAGCAGATGACTAAAGACAAAGCCACGCTGATCGTGCTTGCTGTGGTGATGGCACCGCTTTTTGAGGAGATTGTGTTCCGCGGAATTATTCAAAAAGGCTTAATTAACAAAGGCATGAGCCCCGTAAAGGCGATATTACTGTCATCGCTGGTTTTCGGAGTTGTTCACGGCAATCCGTGGCAGTTTGTGGGCGCGGTATTACTCGGTTGTGTTTTAGGACTGGTTTATTACAAAACCAAATCGCTGCTGCTGCCGATACTTTTGCATGCTTTCAACAACCTGTGTTCAGCACTTTTAATATTTTATTCGAATACCGAAAGTTTCGCCGACGCATTTAAAATCTCAGATTGGATGCTGCTGATCGCCGGCCTATTGTTATTCGCCGGATTCGGCTATTTATTCATCAAAAAATACCGCGTGCTTTCCGCGGATCCTACTTATTAAAATCTAAAATATGGCCAGAGAAATTTTAATCGCTACGCATAACCAACACAAGAAAGAAGAAATTCAGCAGATTCTGGGTGAAGATTTTCACGTCGATTCTTTAACTGATTATGATATTCATGACGAAATTGTAGAAGACGGAGATTCCTTTCATGAAAATGCACTCATCAAAGCCAAATACTGCTTTGAGAAGACCGGAAAACCAAGTGTTGGCGATGATTCGGGTTTGGTGGTTGAAGCATTGGATGGCCGTCCCGGAATTTATTCGGCGCGTTATGCAGGCGATCACGATTTTGCCAAAAATATGGCAAAAGTGCTTGATGAATTAAAGGAAACCGAAAACCGCAACGCCTATTTTGTGACCGTTATGTGTCATGTCGACGGCGCCGGCGAACATTATTTTGAAGGTCGCGTTTATGGACAATTAACGAGGGAAATCCGCGGCGCGAAAGGATTCGGTTACGACCCGATCTTTATTCCCGATGGGCATGATATTACATTTGCCGAAATGAAGGCCGAAGATAAAAATAAGATCAGCCACCGTAGCCAGGCACTCGAAAAACTGCTGGCATTTTTACAGGACTGAACTTCCGCATCCGTAAAAATCGGCTTCGCAAACTAATTCGGGAGCTGTGCGGCACCTGATTTCCATCGAAAAAGTGTATTTTTGCACCTCGATATACTTATAAAAGATGTTAGAGAATATAGATAATTTACTGGCGGAAGTTGGCGCTTTCCATTCGTCGGATAAGGCAGAAATTGAGCAGTTCAGGATTCGTTACAGTGGTAAGAAAGGACTTCTGAATGATATTTTCGGGCAGTTTAAAGACGTGCCGAATGATCAGAAAAAAGAGTTCGGGCAGAAAATCAACACACTGAAACAGGCCGTTGAAGCCAAACTCGATAGCCTTAAAAACGCTACCACCTCGAATCTTATCCTCGAGAAAGAAGATCTTACGCGCCCCGGTTTTCCGTCTGAACTCGGCACCCGGCATCCGATAAGCATTGTAAAGAATAAAATTATCGATATTTTCAAATCGATCGGTTTTGCTGTAGCCGACGGCCCTGAAATTGAGGACGACTGGCATAACTTCACCGCCTTAAACCTGCCTGAATATCATCCGGCGAGAGATATGCAGGATACTTTCTTCATCGAAACCAATCCGGATATTCTTTTAAGGACCCACACGTCATCTGTGCAAATCCGTTATATGGAAGAAAACCAACCGCCGATGCGCATTCTGTCGCCGGGCCGTGTGTTCCGTAATGAAGCCATTTCATCGCGCTCGCACTGTATTTTCCATCAGATCGAAGGGCTTTATATTGATGAGAATGTGAGTTTCGCAGATTTAAAACAAACCATTCAGTTTTTCACGACCGAACTTTTCGGTAAATCAAAAATCCGGTTGAGACCATCATATTTTCCGTTTACCGAACCAAGCGCTGAGGTTGACGTATATTGGGGACTGAATTCAGAAACCGACTACCGCATCACCAAAGGAACCGGCTGGCTCGAAATAATGGGATGTGGCATGGTGGACCCTGCGGTCCTTCAGAACGTGAACATTGATCCCGATAAATATTCCGGTTACGCCTTCGGTATGGGCATCGAAAGAATCGTGATGTTGCTGTATCAGATGAGCGATATCCGGATGTTCTTCGAGAATGATAAGCGGATGCTCGAGCAATTTAAGTCGCTTTAAAAAATTAAATTTAAAAGACCGTTTCATTTACGAAACGGTCTTTTTTTATTTAGATCTTATCTTTAAACCATGTTTTGGCCTGGTTATAATCGATGTAGTAGGTGAGTTTTAATGAAATACTGTTCACCATTGGCTCCTCAAATAATCTGTCGAAATTCCGTTTCACGCCGAGTTTTGATTCCGGCACATAATTGCCGACCGCGTTTCGGTACAAAAGCGTGAGCTGGCTTCCGGGCGCAAACCACCACGAATAACGAAGGTCTACATTCCAGGAGTTGAAAGTACCGTCGCGGTTTTCGGTGAAGAGATCGGTGCCGCTTACGCTGCCGTTGGCATTTAAAGTAGAAAAGTTTTTATAATGAACCTGCGAAAAATAGTGACGGAAAGACAGATTAAGCGCCATTTTATTGTTGAAGGTATACTGCGACGATATGCCGTTTTCTACGGTGAAACGGTTACGGCTTCCCATGAATATTTGCTCAGCGTCCGCACCTACAAAGCCGCGGTCGTTATTTTGATAATTAAAATTTGCATTGTAATAAAGCCTCAGTTTATCTGAAAATTTATAACTCGGGTTAAGCTGATAAATCAGTTGGTAGCGGCCTTTCTCGTCGAATGCATAATAATCGATAAAGGTGTTGATGCGGAATTTCTTGCGGTTGTCTGTATTGATGAAGATCCACGGATTGATCATTGCGGGTACATCAAGATGGCGCCCGGCTGTGCGCGGTTCGTAAATGTCGTTTTCACCGAAGGGCCAGATCATAAGGCCGCCACCGAAACTGAAGAATTTCTTGGTCTGCATTTCTATGCTGTTGTGAATTACAAATTGGGTGAAGATATCGTCGCCCAGACGGCGGTTGTGCGATACATTAAGGTTATAGTTCAGATTGTTGAGATTACCTTTTGGCTGAAGAAAACGGTAAGAATAATTGGTGTTGATGCTGTGAAAATTGGTACGGTCGTAATAGCCAAGGTCGCCGATGTCATAATCTTTGGTGCGCACAAAATAGTTGGCGCCAAAACGGTGTACGCCCGAAACTTTATTAAAGCCAAGGGAGCTTTCGTTACCGAATTTTGTTTCGCCGTTCATCACGAAACTGCCTTTGGTTCCTCCGAAATATTGGTATGTATTGTTCTTGTTCCGGATGTCGAAAAGCAGGGCGGTAACATTTGCATCGCGGAAACTTCCGTCACGCGTCACATTGGTGTTCACCAATGATACCGATGAGTTGCCGCGGAAACGCTGGTCGAGGACAAAAACATTGTAATTAGCCCAGGGTTCGGTTACTTCGCGGCGCGTTTCTCCGGTATCAATATTCCTGATCACTGCGCTTGTTTTTTCGGTTACGGCATTAAAAAATCCCACTCCAAGGCCTTTGTTTGTACGTCCTGAAATTTTAACAGCATTGAAAAGTTTTACTTTTTCAGGGTTTTCAACTATTTCTTCTTCATCAGACAACTCAGGGGAATGCGTTGGATTCCCGCCGATTCTTCTGGAATAAAACAGGTCGCCTTTGCTGAAAAGCTCAGTTCCTTCGGTAAAGAATGGCCGCTGTTCATCAAACTGAACCTCAAAAGGCGAAAGGTTCAGCACGGATGCATCAAACGAGGTCTGTCCAAAATCAGGAATCAGCGTCAGATCAAGCGTGAAAGCGTCGTTAATACCGTATTTTAAGTCCATTCCACCGTTTACGTTAGCCGTGGTTTTGCCGTCATAATTATTAAGATAAGTTGAAAAATAGGGAAGGAAGGAGAGGCGCGTTGGCGGATTTATATTTTCAATTCCTGCCAGAACACCGTCGTAAAGCATATAACTGCCTTTTTTATTGTCTACAAAATTCCAGTCGTACATTGTGCTGGTTCTGTTGACAAGCCTCAGCATATTGATGCCCCATTCCTGCACGTTTTTTTTGGGGAATCGGAGTTCCGAATACGGAATTTTCATCTCTACCACCCAGCCATTTTCGGTGATTTTCACTGCCGAAAACCACACCGCGTTCCAGCTGAAATCTTCACCAAAATCTGTGGTGAGTTTTGCATCAGCCTGTACGCCTGCAGGCGTGAGCAGAAATTCAAGACTTTGCTGATGATCGTTATAGCCGTTGAGTGTAATACCAAAAATATCGTCGTTCTCAATATTGTCGCGTTCAGTGAGTTCTTTCGCAATTTTTGCCGGATTGGTGTCATAAAGCATCGCGCCAAAGTAAATACCGGTGTCGTCGTAAAGTACTTTTACAACACTTTTCAGCGAATCGGGTTCTGCTTTTCCATTATTTGGGCGTCTTTCCACAAAATTTGCTGCAGCATTAGTCGTCTGCCACGCTTCCTCGTCTAAAATACCGTCTATTTTCACCTGTTGGTTGATCTGAACGGCCGTAACTGTCTTGCGCGCAATGCTGTCGCCGGTGGTTTTTTGTGCGGTACCGAGTGTACATGCCAGCACAAGCGCCAGGCACGGAATTTTAGTTTTCATGGAGTTTTAGTTTGCTTCTTATAGGACAACAAAAAGCCCCAATTTGTTACAATAGGGCTTAAATAATATGGGAAGGTCAATTTACCGTACAAATTTCATCGGATACTTCACGTTTTTATAAGAATCTATGCTGGCCTTCAGCGATCCTACAGCCAGTTCTGCTTTAATGGCGATGGGAACGTAATTTCGGTCGTTGCTCACCCAAAGTGTTACGCCTTCTTTATCTTTAAATACACGTCCGCTGATTACCTGAGGAACGATTTTAAGACAATTGATCGTACCGAATTTTGTTTTAACATTTTCGGTTCCGATTACTTTAAGCTGGAATGGAAAAAATTCGTCATCAATCCATACATTGAGTTTTTTAACGCTTCCGACTCTTAAATCTGAAGCCTCCAAACTCCGCAGGTAGTAAAAAGCTGACAACATGTCCTGCACGCCTTTAACGGATTTCATTGTCTGCGTGGTATTCTTCTCTTTATCAGTAAGCAGCAGCGTCTGGTTATTATGGTTGAATGAAGTCTGCAGATGCTGCGTATAGCCGCCTTCCTTCACATTTCTAACATAAAAACTCGGTAATCCGGTTTTAGAATTGATATAACTTTCGTAAAAATCTTCAACTTTAAAGAATGCCCGAACCGCTCCCGTCGTCTTCCCATAACCTTTCACATGGAGGTGTGGCTGGCCTTTGTACGTTGTTTTAGAGGTAGACAGTGTAGCAGAGCCCGCATTCAGCAGGCCGTAGTGAATCCTGTAATTCAGGCTTTCGCCGGACTGAATATTATCGAGTTTTTGTGAGAAACCAAGGGCAAAAAAAAGTATACCCAAAAAGCCAAAAAATTTATTCATATGCTTTGTTTTGCAAATAATTTGCCACAAATATAAAACACTGATTCCGCCGGTGTCTGTGAGCTGAAATCAGTATTATGCCTGCCGCTGTTCTTTTATTTTTCCTAAATTTGCAAAATTAAATTTTTCCTTAAACATAGACATCATGATTACAAGCGATATACTGATTATAGGGGCAGGACCAACAGGACTTTTTGCGGTTTTCGAAGCCGGTTTGCTGAAGATGAAATGCCATATTATCGATGCGTTGCCACAACCTGGCGGCCAGCTTACCGAACTGTATCCTAAAAAACCTATTTTCGATATTCCGGGCTTTCCGTCAATCAATGCCGGGGAGCTTGTAGATAATCTGATGGAGCAGATCAAGCAGTTCCAGCCTGGTTTTACATTGGGTGAAACCGCTCAGACATTAACCAAACTTGAAGATGGCACATTCAAAGTCATCACCAATAAAGGTACTGTTCACCATGCGAAAGCGGTTGCCATCGCAGGAGGTTTAGGAACTTTCGAGCCGAGAAAACCTACAATTGAGAATATTGCCGATTATGAAGAGAAAGGTTTGGAATATTTCATCAAAGAACCCGAACATTTCCGCGGAAAAAAAGTGGTGATTGCGGGCGGTGGTGATTCTGCGCTCGACTGGAGCATCTTCCTCAGCGATATTGCAAGTGAAGTAACGTTAATCCACCGCCGGAACGAATTCCGCGGCGCTTTGGATTCGGTGGAGAAAGTTCAGGCGCTTAAAGATCAGGGAAAGATCCGATTGATTACGCCAGCCGAAGTAACCGGAATTAAAGGGGAAGGAAAAGTATCGGCCATCACGATTGAAAAAGAAGGTGAAACCTACGATTACGAAACCGATTATTTTATTCCGTTGTTCGGACTTACACCAAAACTTGGCGATTTGGCCAATTGGGGTCTGAACATTGAAAAAAATGCGATCGTTGTAAATAATGCACTCGATTATCAGACCAACATACCTGGTGTTTACGCAATCGGTGACATCAACACCTATTCTGGCAAACTGAAACTCATTTTGTGTGGTTTCCATGAAGCTACTTTGATGTGCCAGAGTGTTTATAATATGTTGAATCCGGGTAAAAGATATGTTCTGAAATACACAACCGTAAGCGGTGTAGACGGTTTCGACGGCAGCCGCAAGGAAGCTGAAAAGGCAGTCGTAAAAAAGATCGATTAATAAAGATCCAGGGCAAAAGTTAAAAGTAAAAAATAGAACGAATTTACCCGCGAGGTTTTAAAATCAGGATTTGTAAATCAGACGGTAGAAATTCATTCTAAAACTCAGAATTTATAATATTATACAACTCATGCAGGATATCACTTTAAAAATAATTGACCGTAACGGACAAACCCACGAAGTTGTGGCGCCAACGGATATGTCGATGAATCTGATGGAAGTAATCCGATCGTACGAACTTGCAGACGAAGGCACTATCGGCGTTTGTGGGGGTATGGCAATGTGCGCGTCGTGTCAGGTGTACGTCGTTGAGGGTTCCGAAAAGCTAACCGGAATGGGGGATGAGGAAGATGCGATGCTGAGTGAAGCATTCCACGTTCAGGATAATTCAAGGCTGGGCTGCCAGATCCATGTTACTGCGGAAATTGATGGTCTTGAGGTGGAAATTGCGCCGTATCCTTAGGAAAAGAGCAAAGTAAAAAGGTAAAAGTAAAAAGGTGGATGCTGGAATTTGACGTATGCATTTTTGCTATTGAAACTTATAAAAAAATCCCGGAAAATATTTTCCGGGATTTTTTTGTGGTGAATATGCGAATCCACTTTCGGTAAGGTGTTTTTACTCAGCGCAACTTTTTACTTTTACCTTTTTACTTTTTACCTGGCTCTTAATCTACACTTTTAAAACACCCCGGAACCCACGTGCTGCATAATACGAATCTGCACCGTTGTGGTAGATAAAAACCGTTCCGTAGCGGTAATCGCCGAAAATGGCACCGCCGAGATTTCTTATATTTTCGGGGGTTTTAAGCCAGCTTGAAGTCTTGGTATCGAAGCTTCCCAGCGTCTGAAGATAACGGTATTGCGCTTCGTCAAGCAGTTCAATGCCAATTTCTGCAGCGGCATCCAAAGCGTTATTTTTTGGTTTGTTTTCTTTTCTTTTGTCGAGCGCAGCTTTATCGTAACACAAACTGCGTCGATCTTTCGGGCTTTCTGGCGCGCAATCCATAAACAGATATTCGCCGGATTTTTCGTCGAAACCTACAACATCGGGTTCGCCGCCGCTGTCTTCCATTTTCTGGAGTATGGCGAGTTTGTTAGGGTTTGCCTGAAGTTTTTCTGCAATTGAATTCCACTCAAGGCCTTCGTGACGCTGGGGATTCTTTTCAAAACGGGTTTCGAGGACAGATAATATTTCGTCAGATGTCATTTTTATGGTTTTTAATTATTCAATGGAATTACTTAAAACTTGCTAACATTTAACAATGTTTTAAATTTAACCTAAAGTTAGCCAATTTGATAATTTAAAATGAATCCAAAAAAAAAATCCAAAACACTCGCGCGTTTTGGATTCAAAGTTTTAATTATTTCTTCGGAATTTCCTTTAAAATTTCTTTCAAAAAACCCCAGAACTTTTGGGCTGACGGTATATTCGCTCTTTCGTCCGGCGAGTGCGCGCCGCGGATTGTTGGTCCGAAACTCACCATTTCCATCTCGGGATAATTCGCGCCAATAATACCGCATTCGAGGCCCGCATGGCAGGCAACGACGTGGGGTTTTGAGCCAAAATCGTTTTCGTAGATTTTCTCCATCAGCTTTACGATTTCTGAACCGGGTTTTGGTTTCCAGCCCGGATAAGAGCCGCTGAATTCGACATTCATTCCCGCCAGTTCAAATACAGATTTCAGCTGTTCAGCCACTGCGAATTTTGAAGAGTCTACCGATGAACGGGAAAGATTAAGAATTTTAAGCTCACCGTTTTTAAGTTCTACACGGGCTACATTGTTTGAGGCTTCCACCAGATCAGCCACATCCGGACTCATGCGGTAAACGCCGTTGTGGGCGGCTTTCAGAGCCAGAATTATTTTTTTTGAATCTTCTTCGGGGATTGCTTTCTCGCTGGTAGAAAAGGTTTCAATGGTAATTTCGAGATCTTTTTCGATGGTTTCAAATTCTTCGAGAATCACAGCTTTTAATTCGGTTGCCACCTCGATAAATTCTACTGAGTTCCGCACAGAGAACACGGCCCGAGCTTCGCGTGGAATGGCGTTTCTGAGGCTTCCGCCGTCCACTTCGATCAGTTGGATATTCTGTGTGTAAGCGCCCGCATACAGCAGTCTGCCGAGGATGATATTTGAGTTACCAAAACCTTTGTGAATGTCCATCCCGGAGTGGCCGCCCTGGAGTCCTTTTACTTCAATTTTCACGATCTGGCCGCGAGCTTCTTCCAGATTATAATTTTGCGAGGCCGTTACATCAATTCCGCCTGCACAACCGATGTCGATTTCGTCGTCTTCCTCAGTGTCGAGGTTGAGCAGAATCTGACCTTCAAGCTGACCGGGTTTCAATCCCATCGCGCCGGTCATTCCGGTTTCTTCGTCTATCGTGAACAGCGCTTCCAGTGCAGGATGAGGGATATCGCTGCTTTCAAGCACACTCATGATCGCTGCGACGCCCAATCCGTTATCTGCGCCCAGTGTGGTTCCTTTGGCTTTTAACCAATCACCATCAACTTCCATCTGAATGCCTTCTGTGGCAAAATCGAAGTTTACATCATTGTTTTTCTGGTGCACCATATCGAGATGCGACTGCAGCACAACCGATTTTCGGTCTTCCATGCCAGCTGTGGCAGGTTTCTTAATGATAACGTTCCCGACTGCATCAACGACGGTTTCCAAACCGAGGTTTTCGCCGAAATTTTTTATGAATTCAATAACCTGTTCTTCTTTTTTTGAGGCTCTCGGAACCGCGTTAAGGGCTGCGAAATTTTTCCAGATAACCTGGGGTTCTAGTTGCGTAATTTCCATTTTCATTTATTTAATTCAAATTTACAAATAATAAAGACGCCTTAAAAATGAAGACGTCTTTTAGTGTTTTGTCAATGTTTAATACGGCTGTTAGCCACGGTCGCGCTCAAGCAGTACCATCATCAGAAAACTCAGCACTACCAGCGATTCATCCTGATCATCGATGTCGATTAAGCGCTCAAGCTGAAACTTACGGCCAAACAGCGAAGGCATTTTTTTTAGTCGGAAATATTCTTTTCCTGCATTGTCGCGAACGGTATAGGAAGGATTTAGGAAATATCCCGTAAACATGCCCAGAACCGGTATTTCGCCAATAAAACCGTCGAGTACTTTTATCCAGCCGTTGTCTTCATTGATCTGATATCTGGAGTTTCCGGTGCCGTCTGCAATATCATATTGAGATTTCCATAAAGAACGCATTCCGCGGCGGGCAAGTGTACCGAAATTTCTACCAGAACTCTGCTCTGTGATGGCATAAGATGCATTAAAATCAATCCATTGGTTGGCTTTAATCCGGAAAAGTTCCTTTGATTTACTTTCATTGTTAAATACAACGACGTCTTCTTTAAGTTTGAACATTTTCTGGCGCACATACGCCACATAATTGCCGTTTTTATCGGTAATGTTGAAATCACTCGAGAGCGTGGTGATTTTAAATCTGAATTCTAAAGGATAATTTAAGTTTTCGAGTACCATAATATGTAATGTACCCAAAGATAATAAAAGCCGCCAGACTTGCGCCTTGCCGTATTAAATTTTATTTTTGTGGAATGGACTATCCGAGTAAGGTACTGGCGAAAGCTGTGGAAGAAATCTCTGGCCTGCCGGGCATCGGCAAAAAATCGGCGTTGCGGCTTGCGCTGCATCTGCTGAAGCAGCCCGAAACGCAGGCTGTTGCGCTAGGCGATTCGCTGAAAAAACTCGTGACCGAAATAAAATACTGCCGCGAATGCCATAATTTTTCTGATCATGAGGTCTGTGATATTTGCGCAAATCCGAAAAGAACCGAGGAAATTATCTGCGTGGTAGAAGATGTGCGCGACGTGATGGCAATTGAAAATACAGGTAAATACCGCGGGAAATATCTGGTTTTGGGTGGTAAAATATCGCCGATGGAAGGCATTGGGCCCAATCAGCTGAATATCTCGTCAATAGGGAAAAAGCTTGAGAAAGCCGGTGCGAAAGAAATTATTTTTGCTTTAAGTGCAACAATGGAGGGCGATACCACCGCATATTATATTTACCGTAAGTTCAAGGATTCCGGTGTTAATTTTTCTACGATTGCGCGTGGGATTTCGGTAGGTGATGAGCTGGAATATGCCGACGAGATTTCGCTCGGGCGTTCCATTCAGAACCGTTTGCCGTATCACGACAAAGATTGAAGCCTTACACTTTAAAATATTACTTTTAGCTTTTTATAATAACTCAAGAACATTCAACGTGTGATTTCAGTAATAATTCCTGTTTTTAATGCCGAAAAAAGCATAGAAAAAACTTTAGCGTCCGTAAAAAACCAAACCTGGAAGGGCCGCTTCGAAATTATTATGGTAAACGACGGCTCCACAGACGGGAGTGTTGGCGTGATTGAAAATTTTAAGCGTAAGAATCCTGGGATGGATATTACGCTTGTGCATCAGGAAAATCTTGGCGTCTCCAGCGCAAGAAATGCAGCGATGAAATTAGCAAAAGGGGAGTTTATCGCGCTGCTGGATGCAGATGATGAATGGCTCCCTGAGAAAACCGCGCGACAAATGCATTTCCTCACCGATTCCGCACGAAATATCGATTTACTTGCATGCGCCAGACTCAATCAACCACTGCTTTTTCCTTACCGTGCTGACGAAAATGGACTTGCTGAAATTACCTTCCGCAAACTGATGCTGCGCAACGAAGCGCCGACACCCACCGTTATTTTTAAAGCAAAAGTGCTTCAAAACACCGGTATTTATATGGAGGATCAACGATATGCCGAAGACCTTAATTATTGGTTGCGGATTTCAGAAAACAATTCGATGTTTATCCTGAATGAAGGATTGGTAATTGCCGGTGGGGGCAAACGCTCTTTTGGCGTGTCCGGACTTTCAGCAAACCTGTCGGAAATGGAGAAAGGCTTTCAGCAAAACCTTAAGCAGATGCTTGACTCGAAAAGAATAAACCAGACCGAATACATTGCTTATTTTATTTTCTATAAGTTTAAGTACATCCTTAGATTGTGCCGTAACCAATACTTAAAGATGCTTGCGAAATGAAATTATCGATCATTATAGTTCATTACAATGTCGCCAAACTGTTGCGCAACTGCCTGATTTCGATACAGAAATATACGCAGGATATTGAATTAGAGGTGATAGTAATCGATAATTTATCACCTGATCCCGCGTGGCTTGATCTTAAAGGTGAATTCCCGTCCGTAAAATTCATCGCGTCTACTCAGAACGGAGGTTTTGCAGTTGCCAATAATCGGGGCGTAGAACTTGCTCAAGGTGAATATATTCTGCTTTTGAATCCTGATACCGAATTTGAAGGTTTCTATCTGAAAGAAATTTTAGATTTTGCCGGCCAGCAGAATAGTTTTGGGTGCTTAGGTGTAAGAATGCACGATCTTTCAGGGCAGTTTTTGCCGGAAAGCAAACGCTCGGTGCCGGATATGGTAAATTCGTTCGAGAAGTTATTTACGGGCTTCCGTAAGAACAACGCAAAATCTTATTATCGGAACGATATCGGTGAGTTTGAAGTCGCTGAAGTGGAAGTACTTACAGGTGCGTTTTTACTTATGAACAGAAATGTTTATCTGGAAGTCGGCGGCCTCGACGAGAAATATTTTATGTACGGGGAAGATATCGACCTTTGTTACACGGTATTGAATAAAGGCTATACAAACTGGTATTACGGCAAAGCCTCAATTCTGCATCACAAAGGCGAAAGCACCGTGAAAAACGATGTTTATCTTCAGCGCTTTTATGGTGCCATGCAGATCTTTCTGGACAAATATTACGGAAAACAAAAGCCTTTGCAGTACGCAGTTCTTTCTGCCGGACTGCATGTGAGACATCTGATTGAAAAGTACAGGCAAAAGAAAAAAGAGATATTATAAAAATATCTCTTTCTTAAATTTTACGTGAAAATATCGTTCTTATTGTCCTGCTGGTGCAGCTGGCAATGTTGTTGTGCTGTTTGTTCCCGGCGCAGTTTGTGGTGCCGGCGCTTCAGTTGAAGCTGGAAGTTGCTGTTTCATAGAAACTGAAGGCTTCGCGGTTAGTATAACACTTAAGAGAATCAGAAATACAATCGATCCACCTAAAATCCAGGTCGCCTTCTCCATAAAGTCATTTGTGCGCTGCACACCGAACTGAGCAGAAGATGTTCCGCCAAATGTTCCGGATAAGCCGCCACCTTTAGGGTTTTGGGCCATTACGATAATAACGAGCAGGATGCTCAGAATCATGATCAGGATCATGAACAGGGTAAATATTGTACTCATTCCGTTTTTAAAGTTTTCGAAGTGCAAATATAATTATTATTTTTAATTACTGCTGCAATAATGTAACAGTCTTTTAACTACATCTGCACTTTATGGCGTTATTTGCGCTTCTTATTTCACAAGAAAAGAAATTGCCGGAATATTCAAATTTATACTAAATTCGTGCTCATGAAGAATTTTCTACAGGATCATCTAAGTTTTGATTCTTTGGTAACACTTTTCAGCCAGGCACCTGTGGCTTTGGCGATGCTGATGGGCGATGAACAAGTGGTACAGGTGGCTAACCGACAGATTTTAGATTTATGGGGAAAAGATGCAGGCGTAATCGGATTGCCGATTATCGAGGCCATTCCCGAAATACGTAACCAGGACTTTCCGATACTTCTAAAAAAAGTGTATGAAACCGGCATTCCTTTTAGTGGAGACGGCGTACCGGCGACCTTAATTAAAGAGGGTGTGCCCACACTCTGTTACTTTGATTTTGTGTACTCCCCGATTTATGAGGCAGGCAAAATCAGCGGTATCAGTGTTGTTGCCACCGAAGTAACAGATAAAGTACTGTCTGAGAAGAAACTTCTTGAAAGTGAGCTTCGTTTTAAAGAATTGCTTTTGGTTTCAGATTATTCCACCGCAATCTACCGCGGCCGCGATCTGATCATCGAATTTGCTAACGACCAGATGATCCGCTCATGGGGCAAAAACAGTTCGGTAATCGGAAAAAAACTCGAAGACGCAATTCCCGAACTTGCCGGCCAGCCTTTTGTGCAGATCCTCAAAGATATTTTTGAAACAGGGAAGCCCTACATCGCTAAGGAAGATGAAGTGCATTTAGATGTAGACGGCAAACTTCAAACTTTTTATTTTAATTTTTCATACAAACCTCTGCGCGACGCTTCGGGCGGCATCTATGCTATTATGAACGTTGCCGTTGATGTAACGGAACTTGTAAACGCCCGCGAAAAAGCTAGAGCCAATGAAAATGAATACAGAACGCTTGCCGAGGCAATGCCACAAATGGTCTGGACAGCGGTTCCATCAGGAAAAATTGATTACTGCAACCGAAACATGTGTGAAATGCTTGACTGTACAGCGGAAGAGCTGGCGATCAACGATTTTACCGATATTATTCATCCAAGCGATCTCAGGCTGATGAAAGCCCTTTGGAAGGAGGCTACAGAACAGAAAGAAAGCTTTGAACATGAATATAGGATGCGAGACCACAGAACAGGACAGTACAGCTGGTTTCTGGGCACCGCAACGCCTGTGATGGACAATGATGAGATTGTGAAATGGATTGGCAGCTGCACGAATATCAACGAATTCAAAAACCTCGTCACGCAAAAAGATACTTTTCTCGGCATTGCCAGTCATGAGCTCAAAACACCGCTTACCTCGCTTAAACTTTACGCGCAGGTACTTGAACGGATGCTCGCAAAAAGCGGTGACCAAAAGCATGCTGACCTTGCAAAGAAAATGGATCTGCAGGTTGTGAAACTCACCTCATTAATTGCCGATCTTCTGGACGTAACCAAAATTAACGCAGGTAAGATTCACCTTAATGAGGCGCATTTCGATTTTAAAAGCCTTGTTGAAGAAACAGTGGAGGAGCAGCAGATGTCCACTTTACATACGATAGAAGTTGAAGAATTGGCGGGAGGTATGGTTTTTGCTGACAAAGAGCGGATCTCGCAAGTGATGACCAATTTAATTTCAAATGCAATTAAATATTCGCCGCAGGCTTCCAAAATCATTGTTAAAACTAAAAAAGTTGATGGTGATCTGGTATTTTCGGTCACAGATTTTGGAATTGGCTTGCCACGGGATACGATGCACAGGGTCTTCGAACAGTATTACAGAGTGAGTGCTGAAGATCAGAATACGTTTCCGGGTCTGGGTCTGGGGCTTTATATCGCAGGGCAGATCGTTGAGAGATCCAATGGTAAAATTTGGGTAGAAAGTGAAATAGACAGGGGGTCAACATTTTACTTTTCACTGCCTTTGGTCCAATCAAGTGATGATTAAAAATGAATTCAAAAAAAATTATTATCGTCGATGACGACACTGCAATACTCGATTCCTTATCGGTAATGTTAGATTATGAGGGTTTTGATGTAAACGCTTTTCAGCGAGGTACGGAAATTTTTCCTTTTGTAGAATCGGTATCCAAGCCTGACCTGATCTTGCTGGACATCTGGCTTTCCGGCGAAGACGGCCGCGACATCTGCAAAAAACTTAAAGAAAACGAGTTTACGAAGAATATTCCGGTGGTGATGATGTCGGCAGGCCGGGATCTGGAGAAAGCCGCTTATAATTCGGGTGCTACTGCATTCATCTCCAAACCTTTCGAAATAGAAGAGGTGGTCGATACATTATATCAACTCACCTCTTAAATTAATTATTTATACGGATTTTTGTTAAACCCGAACTACATCCAGATTGAAGGATGTGGTAAAATTCATCTGAAAATTTGAATTCAGACGGTATTTAAGCTTTTTAGATATTTCGGTAAGCAGATTGAAATAATCTGTTTTGGCAATATCATCATCAAGAAGATCCTGATTGTTTAGTTTTATACCTGAATCATCAAATCTGATAAATTCAAGCCCGTAGTGCGAGTGCAACCTTTCGAGAAATTTAAGGTCTTCTACAGAGAGTATATTTTCAGACATAGGTATTGGTTTTTATTTAGAATCTTCAAGACAATTTTTATGCCTTTTTTAACAGTTTTTACTATTTGTTAGGATCTTTTTTAAATATTCTTTTTTTGAGTTTATTTCAATAAAAAAACGGCAACTTTCCGTTGCCGTCTCTTTTTAATATTTGCGAAGTATTTATTTAAAATCCGCGTCTTTCGCCTGGTTAATCTGGTAAGACGAAACGATGAAATCCACCGGCATTCCGCCAATCGTCTGCGATATTTTATACGGCATCAGTACACCCGAAACCGTTTTGTAATCAGAGAAATTTGTTGGCACCGCCATTTCGCCCATCGGAGTTTTCTGGGTTTTAATTTCCCCAACTTTCAGACCGCTTTTTACGCTGTAATAATACGTGTTCGAACCTTTTTTTACAGCATAAGCATCTTCACCGTTGATATTTTCGATGCCCGAAAGCTGATAATCCGCTGATTTGGCGAATAACAGTTCAGGGAAGAGTTCCGGCGAAGCCATGAGTTCCTTTTTCATGTCCTCCGGCAAGGCAGTTTTCTGGCCCTGCGCTTCCATCGATCCTTCTTTCCCATCAAACATTATTTTCTGCAGCGTGTTGCCCATCATTTTTATTTCCATCTTCATCTTACCACCTCGCGCCTGAATCATATTCATATCAATATCCATCCCCTGAACTTTTGCCGCTGCATCGGTCGTGATAGAATTAACTTTCTGAACAGCCGCTAAGCCACCAATCGCGTTGATGTACTTATCCGATACGGTTTGGATTGTGATGCCCGGATCCATTTTCTTAGCTGACGGTTTACCCGCGGGATTCGCTTCACGGTCGTAATAGGAAACAGGATAGCCAAGCTTTTCCACATCCTGGTAAATGTCTGCGGCTTTTCCGGCTACAAAAATCCGGCTTTGGTTATGCAGGATGTTTTTACGGACGGCTTCAGAAACTTCAGCAGCCGTAACACGGTCGATCGATTTAAGGTAATTGGTATAAAAATCTGCGGGCAGTTGCTGAACTTTTTCATTCACTGCAAACCTTGCGATGGTTTCGGGTCTTTCTAATGACCGAATGAAATCGCCTTTAAGCTTTGCTTTTGCGTTAGCAAGTTCATCGGGTTTAATGGTAGAAATATCTTTTAATTCATTCATGAATTCTTTGATGGCTTTATCAGTCACCTCATTTCGCACGCTGGCATTGCTGGTAAATCCTGGTGTGTATTTGCTTGCCGTGAGGTTAGAATATGCACCATAAGTAAATCCGTTTTTCTCACGAAGATTCATGAAAAGCCTGGATTCGCCGCCTCCGCCTAAAATATAATTGGCGATCATCGAGGCGAAATACTGCGGGTCGTTCATGCGCAGATTATGCACATTTCCCACAGATACTACAGACTGTACGGCATTGGGAACATCAACCACGTTAATCTCGGTTTTACCCACATTCGCGACCGGTTCCATCGCAGGAAACTGTGTCCCCGATTTTTTCCAGCCTGCGAAAGATTTTTCGATCATCTTTTTGGCGTCATTAAATTTTACGTCGCCTACAACCACAAGATAGGCATTGTCCGGCGCGTAGTATTTTTTATAAGCGTCCTGAACGTCAGCCAGCTTAATATTTTTTAATGTCGTCTCGGTTTCAAATTCTCCACGTGAGGTGTTTTTCCCGTAAGTAAGTGCGTTCGAAACCCGCGTTGCAATGCTGCTCGCGTTTTTTTCATCGGCCTTTAAGCCTTCAATCATGCGGTCTTTGGAACTTTCTACTTCAGTTTCTGAGAATTTCGGATTTACGATAGCGTCTGCCATTAACCCAAGAACTTCCGGGAAATATTTAGAAAGCGTATTCGCATTGGCGCCGCTGGATGAAAAATTCAGGTTGGCACCCAGAAAGTCAATTTTCTTATTGAACTGGTCTTTGCTCAGCGTAGTGGTTCCGCTCCCAAGCTGATCTGCCATCACCTGGTTTACGCCGGCGATATTTCCTTCAAAAACCGGTGGCCGGTCAATCGTGAGCGTCATATTCACGCGTGGAAGTTTATTGTTTTCCACCACCATCACGGTCAATCCGTTCTTCAGCGTAAAGGTTTTCGGCTTACTGATGTTTATTACGGGTGTAGGGCCGGGTTTGGGCATTTCGTCCCTGTTGATTTTTTGTGCAGACAGCGTTCCTGCGATCAGAAAAGCTGCAGCAATATATTTTAAACGGTATTTCATAGGTTATTTTTTTTCAGGTAAGTAATTAATCACTACTCTTTGGTTAGGGTTGAGGTATTTTTTTGCGGCATTCATAATGTCCTGGCGTGTCACAGAACGGTAGATATCCAGTTCTTTATTGATCAGGTTCGTTTCGCCATGTAGAACGTGGTAGGTCGCGAGTGAAGATGCAATGCCCTGTATGGAGGAATTAGCGTTAACAAACTGGTTTTCATACTGGTTTTGAAGTTTTTTATAGTCTTCTTCGGAAATTAGCGTCGTCTGTAATTTTCTCACTTCAGTATCGATGTCGCTTTGTAAGGTGCTTTTTGATGTGGCACCCATCGGAATCGCGAAAAACGCAAAAATACCTGCATCTTCAAGCCCTTCGTTGAATGCCTGCACTTCAAGTGCTTTTTTCTCCTGATCTACCAGTTTTTTATAAAGCACGGAAGATTTTCCATTACTCAGGTAAGAAGAAAGCATATCAAGGATGTATGCGTCTTTTTCTTTATTCGAAGGCGTGCGGTATGCGAAAACATAGGCGGGAAGCTGGATGTTCTTGTCGGTAACTGTTACTTCTTTTTCCTTTGTGATGGGTTCATCTTTAGCGAAGTTTTTAGGATAAACGGTGCCTTTTGGGATGTCTGCATAGTATTCGTTTATCCATTTCTTGGTCTGTTCCGGGTTGATGTCGCCGGCAACCACCAGTGTCGCGTTATTCGGGACGTAGTATTTTTTGTAAAAATCCTGAAATTCCGAAAGTGTGGCTGCATTCAGATCTTCCATTGAGCCAATGGTTGACCAGTGATAAGGATGTTCGGTGAACAGGTTGTTCTGCACCGCGGTGAAGAGGTTTCCGTACGGTTGGTTATCCATTCTGAGGCGCTTTTCCTCTTTCACCACTTCGCGCTGGGTATCAACACCTGTTTGGTTAACGGTACCGCTTCGGAGTCTTTCACTTTCCATCCACAAGCCTAGCTGCTCATTATTGGATGGGAAGGTTTCATAATAATACGTTCGGTCGTTGGTGGTGTTGGCGTTATTGGTGCCGCCGTTCGAGGACACGATCTTAAACCAGTCGCCCCGCTTGATGTTCTTGGTGCCTTCAAAAAGCAGATGTTCGAAGAAATGAGCCATACCGGTTCGTCCCACGGCTTCATCTTTAGCACCCACGTGGTACATAACACCGGTCGTTACCACGGGTGCCGAATTATCCTGATGAAGAACAACGTGCATCCCGTTCGGGAGGTCGTATTCTTCAAATTTAATTTGCTGCGCATGCGCTAACATTCCTAAGAATGCGGCTGCGCCCGCCGAAAGAAGTCTTTTTTTCATAAACAGTAATTTAGGTTATTGGTACAAGTATGAGGTCTAAAGTTACATATTCCGCAGCGCTTACACGCATGATTATTCTTATTCGCAATATAAACAGCGGAAGCATCCCTTTAACACGCGTTTGCCTTTTATACACGCTTATGATTTAATTTGCGTATCTTTGCCACTTCATAAGGTCTTGTGCCTGCGCATTTTTTATATAACTGTCCTAAGGTTGTTGCCTTTTTTCTTTTATTCATTCTTTCTGTCTGCAGTCACATTCACTTATTATCCGAAAATTTATGTATATTTATTTCGGTGAAATGAGCCCATATCAGCATGTTGCGTGTGGGACGGGAAACAAAAGAATAATTTAATACTTATATAATTTATGGCAGATTCTTTCTCAAAAAAAAGAAAATTTCAAGAAAAAACTTCAGAAACAAAAGGAGAAAACAGCAAAGCGCGAAGAGCGTAAAACCAATAACAATAAAGGGAAAGGTTTAGACGAAATGTTTCTCTATGTGGATGCAAACGGCCAACTTACCGAGACGCGTCCCGAAGATCAGAACCGCGAAGGAGTAAACCTGGACGATATTCAGCTGGGTGCAGCGCCAATCGAGGCGGAAGAGCTTGTGAAAACAGGTATCGTTACATTCCTGAGCGACAAAGGTTACGGTTTCATCACCGAAGCCGGTTCACAGGAAAATGTATTCTTCCACGAAAATAACTGTGCACATCAGGTAAAGAAAGGCAATAAGGTATCTTTTGAGAAAGAAAGATCACCCAAAGGTTTTTCAGCGATCAATATTCAGATCGTCAAATAAACAAAAAATAATTTTTTAATATCATACAATGCAAGAAGGCACAGTAAAATTTTTCAACGAAACTAAAGGTTTCGGATTTATCACTCCATTAAACGGAGGAGAAGACATCTTTGTTCACACATCGGGAGTAAACACCAAAATCCGTGAAAACGATAAGGTAACTTACGAAGTTCAGCAAGGTAACAAAGGATTAAACGCAGTAAATGTAAAATTGGTGTAAGCCAAACTCAAATACAGTATTCCTATAAAGCTCCGTTTTTCGGGGCTTTATTTTTTTTAAAGACGGCCCGCTTGCTTCAACTTAGCTTTTGAGGTCCGTATATATTTCACTAAATTTGTGTCCCAAAATTTTTTGCTCTGATGGATTACTTAAAAGGATTGAATGAAGCTCAGTATGAAGCTGTTACCACGCTGGAAGGACCGTTGATGGTGCTTGCAGGCGCAGGTTCCGGCAAAACGCGTGTGCTTACGATGCGTATCGCTCATTTAATTACAAATCTGGTGGATCCGTTCAATATCCTCGCGCTCACATTTACCAATAAAGCGGCCAAAGAGATGAAAGAGCGTATCGCAAAAGTAGTGGGGCAGAGCGAGGCAAGATCGCTCTGGATGGGGACTTTTCACTCCGTTTTTGCGAGAATTCTCAGAAGTGAAGCACACTATTTGGGTTATCCTTCTAATTTTACGATTTACGATACCCAGGATTCACTTAATGTCATCAGAAAAGTTTTAAAAGAACTTAATATCGACGCCGATCTGTACAAGCCCAAGAAAGTGCAGGCGCGGATTTCGAACTTCAAAAATAACCTCATTACCGTAAAAGCGTACTACAATAATCCTGAACTGATCGAGAACGACGAGCGTGCAAACATGAAGCACATGGGCGCAATCTACCAGAAATATGTAGACGCCTGTTTTAAAAACGGTGCGATGGATTTCGATGATTTGCTGCTGAGAACCAACGAACTGCTTACGCGTTTCCCAGAAGTACTGGCTAAATACCAGGACAGGTTCCGCTATATTTTGGTGGATGAGTACCAGGATACCAACCATTCGCAGTATCTCATTGTGAAAGCACTCGCTTCAAAGTTCGAAAATATTTGTGTGGTGGGTGATGATGCGCAGTCGATTTATTCATTTAGGGGCGCGAATATCTTTAATATTTTAAACTTTAAAAAAGATTATCCCGACGCTGTAACCGTTGCACTTGAACAGAATTACCGCTCGACGCAGAATATCGTAAATGCCGCGAACGTGGTGATTTCGAAAAACGTTCAGCAGTTCAAGAAAAATGTCTTCAGTGATAATGAAGAAGGCGAAAAGATTAAGGTTTACCGCTCGCTTTCAGATGCGGATGAAGCGAATTTTGTCGCCTCAAACATTTGGGAACAGCATAATTCGTTTCAGCGCAAATTCACCGATTTTGCCATTTTATACCGCACAAACTCGCAGACGAGGGCTTTTGAAGATGCTTTGCGACGCAAAAATATTCCGTACCGTGTTTTCGGCGGACTTTCCTTCTATCAGAGAAAGGAGGTGAAGGATTTAATCGGCTATCTGCGATTGTTGGTTAATGAAAACGATGCTGAAGCGCTGTCGCGCGTAATCAATTATCCGGTTCGTGGGATCGGCGAAACGACACAGAATAAGCTTATTGTTTTTGCCGATAAAAAGAATGTTTCCATTACTGAAATTCTTGGTAATTTAGGACATTACGCGCCTGAACTTGGTCTGAATAACGGAATCCTCACCAAACTTTCTGACTTTTGGGCGATGATCAAAGCCTTTCAGGTTATGCTTAAAACCGAAAACGCGTACACCGTCGCGATGGAAGTTGCCAAACGCAGCGGACTGATAAAATTCCTCAATGACGACCAGACGCCTGAAGGAATTTCGCGCGTAGAAAACGTGCAGGAACTTATGAACTCTATGCAGGGTTACATCGAAGAACAGCAGCAACTTGAAGACGGCGATCCTTCACTTTCAGGTTTCCTTGAGAATATCGCGCTTTCCGCGGATACGCAGAACGATAAAAAAGACGGTGGCGACCAGGTTTCGCTGATGACGATTCACCTTTCAAAAGGGCTTGAATTTCCGGTGGTACACTTGGTTGGCCTTGAAGAAAATCTGTTCCCGAGTTTCATGAGTTCGTCCACCCGCGAAGAGATTGAAGAGGAGAGACGTTTGTTTTACGTTGCGCTCACGCGGGCCGAAAAACAGGCTTTTTTCTCGTACGCGGTTTCGCGGTTTCAGTGGGGAAAAATTACGGATGCCGAGCCATCACGCTTTTTGAGTGAGGTAGATCCGCAGTATCTTGAGTTTATCAATCCAGCTATTGAAAGCCGTTTTGTAAACCATTCAGGTCTAAAATCGAGTATTTTTGATGACGAACCTACTGCACCGAGATCATTCAGTAAAAAAGCACAGAAAAAAACCATCGAGCGTAGCGAACCACAACCGGTTCCGCAAAATCTAAAACCTGTTGCAACTGCCAGAATTATTAATCCGAGCGGCGCTTCATCGGAAAATATCGAAGTGGGCGACCAGGTGCGTCATGACCGTTTTGGCGTTGGCGAGGTACTGTTTTTAGACGGTACAGACCCGCAGAATATCAAAGCTAAAGTAAAATTCCAGCATGAAGGTGAGAAGAATCTGATTTTAAAGTTTGCAAAGCTGACGAAGATTTAAGAAGGGGAGATTAAAGCATCTCCTTCTTGATTTTGTCTTTGCGAGGAATGGAGCGCATGCGGAATGACCCGGCAATCCGTGGATTTTATATTTGTTCAGGAATTGCTTGTTCTTCGCACTTCCTCATCACAAAGACTCACTTTACCAATTCTTCGAACAACCGCTCAAACGTCCCATCCAAATCCCTGGTTTTTCCCGGATGCGGCCTCGAAGTCTGTACCACAGAGCTTCTAACCGCTGTCAGCCAACGGAATCTTTCGGGGATATCAAAAGTCGCGATTTCGCCGCCGGCTTTGTCGCCATGAGCTACATGCCTGAAGTTTTCGAGGTTTTTCTGCACATCATCATAATCGAGTTTCGAATGCATCAGCTGAAACTTGTTCGGACACAGATGAAATTCTACCCTGATGTATTTTTCGCGCTTCGAAAACATCACAAGGCCGATGTTGAAAAATTCTTCTCTCTCCACCTTTGGTACCAGCCGGATGACGGCGTATTCGTAAATTTTAAGCTCTTGCATTCTTTGCTTCGTTTACAAAATTATGGGAGTTTTCAAGCCTTGTTTTAAGGAAGTTGAAATAGATTTCTTTAATCTGTTCCGGTGAGTCATCAGTGTCCTGCCACTGCAGCCACTCAAGCGGGATAAGTTCTACACACGCCCGCAGATTTTCTTCATTCAGCACCGATTTCGCAAACGCATCAGCCTCGTCGAGCATTGTGGCCTGACTAAGCAAAACATGATCTTTTACATAGGCAAACGGGCTCAGCGCGTGCTTTTCGAAATTCATCCACGAATGATGGAAATAAAATGAAGCACCGTTGTCGATCACCCAAAGTTCGCGGTGCCACAACAGTAAGTTGGTGTTTTTGTGCGTGCGGTCGATATTTGTAATAAATGCATCGAGCCACACGATTTTTGAGGCCAGCAACGGATCGGTTTTCACGGAAGCGTCGTACGCGATGGCTCCGGAAAGGAAATGCAGCGCAAGATTAAGGCCTTCTGAAAACTTCAGCAGATCCTGAATTTCTTCGTCGGCTTCGGTTCTACCGAAATCCACATCGAGGTTCGCGAAAACAAGTTCCGGTATTTTAAGTCCTAAAAGTTCTGCGATTTTCCCACCTAAAAGTTCCGAGATCAGCATTTTAACACCGTGGCCGCCACCGCGGAATTTCAGTACATATTTAAAGTCGTCGTCCGCCTCAGCAAGTGCCGGCAGCGAGCCGCCTTCGCGTAAGGGCAAAATGTAGCGCATCACCGTGACTGTGCGTAAAGATAAATCCTGCGTCATCAGACAAAACTACGAAAAAGGAAAAGTAAAAAGGAAAAGTAAAAAGTAAAAAGGACAAAAGTTAAAAGTGAAAAGTGAAATTCATCATCCATCACTCATCACTCATTACTCATCGCTCATTGCTCATTCCTAATCATTATGATAAGGCTTCCCCTGCAGGATCTGGTCCGCACGGTAGAGCTGTTCCACAAAGAAAAGGCGGATCATCTGGTGTGTGAAAGTCATTTTGGAGAGTGACATTTTGGTGTTTGCACGGCTGTAAATTTCCTCCGAAAAACCATAGGCACCGCCGATGAAGAACGAAACTTTTTTTACGGATGAGTTCATCCAACCTTCAATTTTCGTCGCAAACCCCCGGCTGCTGAACTGTGTGCCGTTTTCATCGAGAAGAACTACAAAATCCGAATTTTCGGTTTGGGCCAGAAAAAGTTTAGCTTCTTCTTTCTTTAAAAGTTCGGGTGTAAGGTTTTTCGCGTTTTTCACGTCAGCGATTTCGGTGATTTCGAAGTTCCAGTGTTTTGGAAGCCGGTTTTGGTAGTATTTCACCAGATTGGAGATTTCTTTATCGTCGGTTTTCCCAATACACACCAAATTGATTCTCATTTCTTACCTTTGACCTGCAAATATAGATTAATGGGCATTAAAACTCCTAAATTCCTCCTCAAAATCCACACTTATCTCGACGATCTGCATATTCCGTTCCTTGGGATTTCGCTGTGGAAAATGTTCGAAATCTATGGACAAGGCGTCTTCAAAATGCAGATCGGGCGAAGCGCGGCAAGCATTTCGTGGAGTTTCTTTCTGAGTCTTTTTCCGTTTATACTCTTCCTGCTTTCGCTGTTGCCATACCTGCCACATTACGACAAACTGCAGTTTTATATTTTCGAAGTGCTGATGCTTAATGTTTTCCCGGCGCACATTCAGCAGGAAGTGAGCGGATATATTAATTCGTTTATCATTCCGAACATGCAGAACATCAGCACCTTAACGATCGTTTTTGCGATGGTTTTTGCGGTGAACGGAACGCACTCACTGATCAATGGTTTTAACCTGAACACCAACTTACAGCGTGGCGCAGTGAAGGAATATTTCGTAGCGTTTGGAATTACGATCGCCTTTATCTTCCTGATTATCGCATCGCTTTTCGGGGTTTATTACAGCGAAGTGGTGCTTAAACTTTTCACACCGGAAATAAATATATCGTGGCTGGTGCGGAATATGACTAAAATTATCGGTTTTATTTCGTTTCCGGTTTTCTATTTAATCCTGTTGGCGCTTTTTTATTGGGTAGGCTGCCTGAAAATAACGTCTTTCAAGCAGGCACTTCCGGGTGCGGTTCTTACGACGCTGCTTTTTATCGTTTTAACCTACTTTTTCGCCATTTATGTGCGGAATTTTGCGACTTACAACGTACTTTACGGGTCGATAGGTACAATTATCCTGGTGATGATTTGGGTAAATCTCAACATTATACTTATTCTGCTCGGAAATGAACTGAATATCGCCATCAAAAAAGTGCGTGTTGAAAAAATGATCGCCGACGAAATTAATGCAGGCACGCTCGAGCTCAATCCTGAGATTATTTCTGCGCTCGAAGATACCGACGAAAGCCATACCGTAAAGGTTTAAACGTTCGCCGCAGCTGGTTTGCTTTCTTTTTTACCTAAGTATTTAAGAATTAAAAATCCGGTAACTCCTGAAAATACCGAAGCTATTAAAACCGCGAATTTTGCTTCGTCCTGAATTTCTGCATGACCTTTAAATGAAAGCAGCGCGATAAAGATCGACATCGTGAAGCCGATTCCCGCCAACAAGCCGGTTCCCAGCATTTGTGGCCATGTACTCTGATCCGGCAGACTGCTGATTTTCAGTTTGATAAAAATCCATGAGAACAGATTAATTCCTACAAGCTTTCCGATCACAAGTCCTAAAACAATTCCATAGCCGAGCGAACTGAAAAGCCCCTCAACCATTCCTTCTTTAAATGTAATATTGGTGTTTGCAAGCGCAAAAAGTGGCATCACCAGGAAGTTTACAGGCAGGTGAAGTTTCTGTTCCATCTTCTCTAAAGGCGAAATCTCCGTGGTGGAAATATTTGTGGGTATCGTAAAAGCCATTAAAACACCGGCAATTGTAGCATGAATACCAGAGTGATGCATGAAGTACCACAGAAACAGCCCGGGAATGATATAGAAAATATGCTTTTTGAACTTCAGAAAGTTTAAAACCACTAAGAACGCCACCATTGCACCACTGAGTGCAAGATAGTTCCAGTGAATCTGATCGGTGTAGAACATCGCGATCACCACGATTGCGCCTAAATCATCAACAATCGCAAGTGCAGCGAGGAAGATTTTTAATGATAGCGGCACGCCTTTGCCCAGCATCGAAAGTATTGCCAGCGAGAATGCAATGTCCGTCGCCATCGGGATCGCCCAGCCTTTGGCGTATTCGGAATCCTGGTTAAAAAATATATAGATCAGCGCCGGAACAATCATTCCGCCGAGCGCCGCCACAATGGGCAGCGATGCGCTTTTAAAACTTGAGAGTTCGCCTTCCACGATTTCCCGTTTGATTTCAAGGCCTACGAGTAGGAAGAAAACTACCATCAAACCGTCGTTAATCCAGATGCTCACGGGATAATTCAAGCCGAAAACATCAGTTCCGATTTCTTTATTGAGGATATTCTGGAAACCTTCAGCGAGCGCGGAATTTGCGATCAGAAGTGAGACCGCGACACAGCAGATAAGTAATATCCCGGACGACTGCGAACTGTGCAGGAATTTTTTGAAATAATCGGTGATGAGCATATTTGCTTTTTGGTTTGGGTTTTAAAGACGTCTTACACGCGAGACGCCATTGATGTTTTTGAGTTGTTTAAAGGTTTCTTCAAGCTGGCTTTTGTTGCGGACTTCGAGGTTGATGTTACCGAGGAAAATGCCGTTGTTCGATTCGATCGACATACTTTTCATATCCATGTTCATCGAATTACTGATGACCGCGGTGATGTCGTTAATCATTCCCATGCGGTCCAGCCCTTCAATCTCGATTTTAATTCTATTTTTGAAGCTTTCTTCGTTCACCCATTTAGCGGGAAGAACGCGGTAATCGTACTGGGCACGCAGATTGATTGCGTTGGGGCATGCATCATTATGCACTTTTATACCTTCTGAAATGGTGATGAATCCGAAAATTTTGTCGCCGGGAATTACCGTGCAGCATTTCGAGAACGAATAATTCATTTTCTCCTCATCTTTTCCGAATACGATCATGTCCAGATTGGTATCCGGAAGTTCGGTATACACCTCATTTTTGTTCGGAGACTTCCGGAAGCGCTGCATGATATTGCTGAAAATGCCCTTTCCTTCGGTGTATTTCTTAATGTCGCTGATGTCCAGACTGCCGTTCTGGAAATTAAGAAACAGTTCCTGCGAAGTTTTAAGGTTGAAGAATTTCTGCATCTTATTAATTTCCTCGTCGTTGAAATTAATTTTTGCATGCCGCATTTTACGTTGCAGAATTTCCTTGCCTTCCTCCGAAAGATGGTTTTTTTCCGAGTTTAAGATGGCTTTAATTTTCGATTTCGCTTTAGACGTAATCACAAAGTCGAGCCAGTCTGCCTTCGGTTTTTGGTTTTGCGATGAAAGGATGTCTACCTGATCGCCATTCTGCAGCACATAAGAAATAGGAACCAGTTTGCCGTTCACTTTTGCGCCCAGACATTTGGTGCCCAGATCCGAATGCACCGAAAAAGCAAAATCGAGTGCGGTAGAACCAATCGGCAGGATCTTAATTTCACCTTTCGGCGTAAATACAAATACTTCTTTCGAGTACAGATTGAGTTTAATATTGTCTAAAAGCTCTGTTGTGGTAAGGGCCTGCTGATTTTCGAGTACTTCACGGATTTCTGTGACCCAGTTTTCGAAATTTTTCTCATCACTGCTCTGGCGGAAACCTTCTTTGTATTTATAATGCGCGGCAACGCCTTTTTCAGCGATGTCGTCCATCCGTTCGGAACGTATCTGTACTTCGATCCATTTTTTATCAGGACCTAAAACGGTGAGATGAAGACTTTCGTAACCCGTAGAACGCGGTTGCGAGATCCAGTCGCGCATTCGTTGCGGATTGCTGTGATAAAGGTCCGTAACGATCGAATAAATTTTCCACGCCAGGAATTTTTCGTTCTTTGCATCCGAGCGGTAAATGATACGGATGGCGTAATTATCAAATACCTCCTCGAAGGTAACGCCCTGCTTCAGCATCTTTCGGTAAATGGATGAAATTGCTTTGGCGCGGCCTTTTATCGAGCATTTGAGGCCTTCGGTTTCAAGCTGTTCTGAAACTTCGGTCTTGAATTCTTCAATGTATTTTTCGCGGCTTTCTTTGGCCAGTTCCAAACGCTCAGAAATGTCGAAATAAACGTCAGGATTGTTGAATTTAAGCGATAAATCCTCAAGTTCCGACTTTATGTTGTACAGTCCGAGCCTGTGTGCAAGCGGTGCGTAGATGTAAACGGTTTCGGAGGCAATTTTTTTCTGCTTGTCCGGCGTCATGCTTTCAAGCGTGCGCATGTTGTGAAGCCTGTCCGCAATTTTTATAAGAATCACGCGGAAATCTTCGGAAAGAGTAAGCAGAAGTTTACGGTAATTTTCAGACTGGATCGAAATGTTCTGGTGGTTCATCACCGAGATCTTGGTGAGGCCGTTTACGATGTCGGCAATCTTCTCGCCGAAGAGTTTTTTAAGATCTTCGTAGGTATAATCTGAATCTTCCACCACATCGTGCAGCAGCGCGCAGGCAATGGAAGTAGCACCAAGCCCGATTTCGTTGGCTACGATTTTCGCCACTTCGATCGGATGATAAATGTAGGGTTCGCCGGTTTTCCTGCGTTGGTCTTTGTGTGCATCCAATGCAATATCGAACGCCTTTCGGATGAGTTTGTTATGTTCCTCATCTAAAGTGCGGTATGTATTCGAAATCAGATCCTTATAACGGGCAAGAATTTCCTTATTCTCCTGTTCTATATCGTATACCATGTAAGAAATTGCTTTAAGTAACGAAAATAGGGAAAAATGAAGACTTTTGCTAAAAAAATCTGTTTTCGGAGACGCAGTTTAACTGCATTCTCAGCTTTTGCCAAAGGTAATTTCCGAACTCATTCCGCCCGACTGTCCGTGATGGCGGACTTCGCGTGGGCTCGAGATTTGTGATTTGGCCCGGAGCGCAACGATCCTCTTCAGAAACTGAAGCGACATCGCATCGCGGAATTTTATGTTTTCGAAATAGTTCGTATGGACGGCACTGTTGGCTGTAAAGATCTTCATAATCTGTTCGCGGGCTTCCGGATCACGCACGCGAACAGTCACGACGAGGCTTTCGTCTTCAAGCGTTCGGTTGTCTTTAAAAAACGACTGCCAAACAGAGGTTTTAACTTCTTTGGAAACCTCTCTGTCCTGCAGGTAGATGATAAAATCGTCCTGCGCGAATCCCGCATTTTCTAAATCTTCAGAAATCCTTCGGGACTGGCTTTGGCTTTGGAACAAGCCGGTGATAATTGTAGCCATAACTTTAAATATTTGAATTATCGTTACAAATTTTACAAAAAAATCACCGGATCAGCAAACTTTCGGTGTTAAAACTTAACGCTAAATTATTTCAATTGAATTGTACGTAATCCGTCAATGCGGAATTTCGTTATATTTGAAAATAAAAACACATATGAATAGACTGATTGTTGTCGCGTTAATGGCTTCGAACGTTGCATTTGCCCAGAATGTCGGTCAGAAATTAAGGACCGCAACGCAGAATCTGCTCGCATCGACACCTGCATATTCAGCCAATTTATCGGTGTATGTTGCGGATGAAAACGGCGAATTCGTATATGAATACAACGGAAATCAGGGACTTTCAACGGCTTCCACCCAGAAAATATTTACCGCAGCCGCCGCGCTCGAAACGCTAGGAACCAATTATCAATATACCACCACTGCTTCGTATTCGGGAACTATTTCAAACGGAAACCTTAGTGAAAACCTGTACATCCAGTCCAATGGTGACCCAACGCTTGGAAGTTGGCGCTACGACGGCTATAAACCCGAAAACTTCCGGAATAAGTTAATCGAAGCGCTTAGGCAGAAGGGCATCAGAAAAGTCTCAGGTGATCTGGTTATCGATGATTCATATTTTAATTTTCAAACCGTGCCCGGTGGCTGGCCGTGGAACGATATCGGGAATTATTACGGCGCGGGTGTTTGGGGCGTAAACTGGCGTGAAAACCAGTTTGATCTGAACATGAACGGTAAAGAAATGAAAGGTCAGAATGTAGATTTGCCCAATGTTGCCTGGGTGAATGACCTTAAAACCGGCGGAAGTTCGGATCAGAGTTTAATTTATACCGCGCCTTTTTCTGATGTTGCCTACATCAGCGGCACGTTGCCTGCTAAAAACATCACGGTGTCCGGTGCTACGCCTAATCCTCCGCTTACATTGGGTATGGAAATCAAGACTTGGTTTAATGAGGCAGGCATCGAATTTAACGGAAAGGTAACGACTGCTTCAATGCAGCAGATCAACGGCGAAAAGATACCTGTTGCTCCGAAAAGTAATATCATCCTCGAACACAAATCGCCTACGCTTGATAAAATTGTTTATTGGTTTATGCGTAAAAGCGTCAATTTTTACGGTGAAACCTTAATTAAGACTCTAGGAAAGGAAAAGAAAAACGAAGGCAGTTTCGATGCGGGGATTGCTTACCTCAAAGAGTTCTGGAAAGGAAAAGGTATCAGTCCCGCAATGATCAATTTTGCCGACGGAAGCGGTCTTTCCCCGCAGAATTATGTTTCTGCAAGAGCAGAAGTTCAATCCCTTTTGTGGAGCCGCAAACAGCCGTGGTTCAATGCTTTTTTTGAAGGATTTCCCACACAGACCAACAGCATGAAAATGAAAAGCGGTACGATGAAAGACACCAAATCTTTCGCGGGTTACCATACTTCGAAAGACGGGAAAAAATATGTTTTCGCGATTATCATTAACAATTATCAGGGCTCAAACAGCAGCGAGGCTTTGTATAAAGTCTTAAATGTTTTAAAATAATTTACCGAATGAAGCGCCGAAGTTTTCTTTCTAAAATCAATAATTGGGTCATCTATTTCTTTCTCACACTTGCCGTCACCAGCGTTGTGGTGGCCTCTGTGATTCTTATTGATTATTTGAGGAAGGAAGAAATAAAAAGGATTGAACTTTTTGCGACAGCAATAAAATACCAGCAGGAAGAAATCATCGAAGATCCGATGACGCTCGATCTGCTTCTTCAGATCAGCAAAACAAACAATACAATTCCGGTTATTGTAACCGATAAAAATAAGCAGCCACTTGGGATCCAGAAAAATATACCTGAACATATTGAAAGTGATCCTCAAAAAATGCTTTCGCTGTTGAAAAAAATGGAGAATTCTTACCAACCAATCGAACTTCAGATGCCCGATGGGAACAACCAGTACGTTTTCTACATGAACTCCACGCTGCTCAACAATCTTCGCTATTCGCCTTATATACTGGGTTTGCTGGTTTTGGCATACATTTCATTTTCATTCTGGTTTCTACGCACGATTAAGAAAACCGACGAAGGCTATGTATGGGCGGGATTGGCGAAAGAAACTGCGCACCAGATTGGTACTCCGCTGTCTTCGATGATCGGCTGGATTGAGATTTTGCGCATGGAAAATGAAAACAGCGAGGGTGTGAAAGAGATAGAAAACGATATCAACCGCCTCAAAACTATTTCAGAAAGGTTTTCTAAAATCGGTTCTGTTCCGGAGCTTAACGATTTGAATATCAATGAAACCCTTCAGCAGAATTACAATTATTTAAAGTCAAGGATCTCAACCAAAGTACGTTTCATGCTGATTTTGCCGCCTCATGAAGTTCTGATTCCGCACAACCGCATACTGCTGAGTTGGGTCATTGAGAATATCGTGAAAAACGCTGTCGATTCGATGAAAGGTGAGGGCAAACTTGAAATTGAGCTGTATGAAAAAAACAGGTCCACAGTCATTGATTTTAAAGACAGCGGATCCGGAATGACCGGTTATCAGGCAAATAACGCGTTCAAGGCCGGATATTCCACCAAAAAACGGGGCTGGGGTTTAGGGCTTTCCCTGGCTAAAAGAGTGATTAAAGAATTTCACCGCGGCGACATCAAGATCGCGCAAACCGAAGTTGGTAAGGGTACTACGTTCAGGATTACGATTCGGAATTCTTAATCATCGCAGAATTAAACCAAATTTAAATTGCTTTTAAATTTTTTGATAGTTCACGTAATAATTCGCATCGAGTTTTACCGAACCGCTGTCATTCAACTGAACGGTTTGCCAGCTTGTGGAAGGTGAAATTAATTGATTTCCATTAATACGGAGCGGTAATTTCAGATTTTCAACCGAATTGGTGTAACGGAATTTTAACATTTTCCCTGTTTGGGAATATTCTAAGGTCGGAATATCAACTGTCCGTAGATATTGGTTAAAAACTGATGAAAAATCAATCCCGGCTTTTTCGGAAATGTAGTTTTCAATCTGATGCGTTGTCACCGTCTGATGGTAAAAATCTTTACCCAAACCTCTTAAAATCTGACGGAACTTTTCATCATCATTAATCACCTGCCGGATCGTGTGCAGCATATTTGCACCTTTATAATACATGTCGCCGCTGCCCTCGTTGCGTACGCCGTACTGGCCGATGATCGGAATGTCATTTTCGATATTTCGGCGGATTCCCTGCACATATTTTTCAGCTGAATTCTTATCCATGTAATTTTCGGTGAACAGCGTTTCAGAATAGCTTGTGAAACCTTCGTGGATCCACATGTCGGCCTGATCTTTTGCCGTGATGTTGTTGGCAAACCATTCATGTCCCGTTTCGTGTACGATGATGAAATCCCAGTTAAGTCCGACGCCGGTTCCCGACAGATCGCGGCCTAAATAGCCGTTTCGGTAGCCATTTCCATAGGCTACATTGCTCTGATGCTCCATCCCGAGATAAGGCGTTTCGACGAGTTTGTAAGAATCTTCATAAAACGGATAAGGCCCAAACCAGTATTCAAAAGCCTTCATCATCGGCTTCACCTGCGCGAACTGTTTTTGGGCTTTATCGAGATTATAATCCAAGACCCAATAATCGAGGTCAAGTTTTCCTTTCTCACCGTCATACGTTTCTTTGAAGTTTACGTATTTGCCGATGCTTGGCACGATAGAGTAGGCATTGATTGGGTTTTTAACCTCCCACGTATAGATGTTCCGGTTGTTTTCGGTTGTTGTAGAGAGCAGTTTACCGTTACCAACTCCCACCAAATCTTTGGGTGTAATAATTTTCATAACTATTCCCTGATCCGGCTCGTCGCTCCAGATGTCTTTTATCGGCAGCCAAACAGAGGCGCCAATTCCTTCCTGCGCTACGCTGACGAACGGATTTCCGTTGTCATCTTTTTTAAAGACCCAGCCACCGTCCCACGGCGCGTTTTTCGCAATTGTTGGATTCCCCCAAAACTGAACGGTGAACGAATGTTTCTCCCCTTTTTTATAGTTTTTTATAGTTTCGACGAAGATAAAGTCGCCATCACGTCTTGAAGTACACAGTTTTTCACTTGATCCGGTGATTTTGTAATTCATCGACTGCTGCAGATCGATCTGGAAAACAGGATTTGTTACGTCTTTTAAAATCTCGAATGTAATTGTATTGCTGCCTGAAACCGATTGGTCGGCGAGATTGGGTTCAACCGAAATTTCGTATTTTTTTACATCCCAGAAATCGCGGAATGCGGTGTTCGATCCTTTTAGGGAATCCTGCTTCGTAAATGTCTGCCCAAACGCAAATCCGGAACTTAAAATCAGGACGCACAAAGTCTTTTTCATGAATTTTAAATAAAGTGAAAAGCAAAGATAATTATTTAAATACGGAATCTGCGTGGCAGGCAGCGCGGGATTTCAAGTGATAAAAAATGAGTATTTTTGAAAAAAATCTACATATGACGATCCGGACTTTCATCGCTTTGCTTGCTTTTATGTTTGTACTGTCGTGCAACAAAGACAAAGAAATTCTTAACACGCTGAACGACTACAACCTGTCTATGGAAAACAAAGGTTACCATTTTGGCGACGCCATAGAACTGCCGAAAGACGTTGCTGATAACGCCGAAAGTATAACGATCAGTTTTGGCGACAAAGAAACTTCAAAACTTATTGTCGATCCTGCATTTTTTACTTTAGGCGATAACGCGGTAACATTCAATATAAAAAAGAAAAACGGCGAAATAATCAGTCAGGATGCCACAATTAATGTATTTGCAAAAAATCCTGAAGCCGAACTCAAATACGATATCGTTAAAGAATATCCGCATGATTCGGCGAACTTTGTACAGGGTTTCCTGATTGAAGGCAATACAATTTATGAATCCGACGGCCAGAAGGGTTCGTCGAGAATTATAAAATATAACCTCGGAAGCACTACACCTATTGCTGCTACACCGCAGCCGGCTGAAATTTTTTCTGAAGGCGCTGCGATTATCGGCGATAAGATTTACCAACTTACCTGGCTGCACAAAAAAGGTTTTATCTATAACAAAAGCGACCTAAGCCTCATCGGAGAATTTGCCTACCCGAACGTTGTGGGCGAAGGTTGGGGCCTTACATATGACGGTAAGAACCTGATTCTTTCCGACGGAACCAAAAACATTTACTTTCTGAACCCTGCGAACCCGTCAGAAATCGTACGATATATCTCAGTTGCCGGACATACAGAAGCATTTGACAAGCTGAACGAACTCGAATACCACAGAGGTTTTATCTACGCAAACGTGTGGCAGAAGCCCGTTATTCTAAAAATAAATCCTGCAAACGGAGAAGTGGTAGGCAAATTCGATTTTTCTGAAATCGCAAAACTTCATACGACCAACGAAGATGACGTGCTTAATGGTATCGCTTTTAAAGGAGAAAACATGCTTGTAACAGGCAAAAACTGGGATAAGATTTATGAAGTTGCGATAAAATAAATTCCGCGAGCCCCATACTGCGGAATCTCAAATGAAGATTTTCACCATCATATTTTTTTCGCTGTTCTGCTCACTCTCTGCGCAGCGTACAGTTGATGCGGAATTTCTGAACCTGCATGATGCAGACCACCTTTTCGCTGATGACTACGGCAATATCTACATTTACAGAAATAAGGATTTCAGCTTTACCAAGTACGACTCTTTGGGCACACAACGCGGAAAACTGATGTTTACGCTGCCTTTTAAGATACAGTCGGTGCAGAATCCGCTGAACATTCCGGCTTTTTCTGAAAACGCGCAGGAAATCAGGTTTTACGACCAGAATTTAAACGAAAGACAGAAGCTGGATTTCAGCCAGAAATTCGGGTTTATTAAGATGGCGTACGCAGAAGACCAGCAAACGATTTGGCTGCTCGAGGAAAGCACGAAGCGTCTGCTGCAGTATAATTTCCGCGAAGACCGCCTCATCAACTCATTTCCGTTCAATATCGGATTCGAGGATATCACAGACCTGATCGTTTACGAAAACACGGCGTATATTTTAACCAAAAATGCTGTTACCAGCTATAATTTTCAGACCCAAAAACTGTTTGAAATTCCGCTTGCAAATCCGCTGAAACTGCGCCGCGACAACGGTAATATTCTTGTGGTGCAGCAGCATAAAGTTTCGGTCATCCGGAACGATAGTTTAAAAACCTTGTTGCAGGCCGACGAGGCACAGATTGTGGATAAAAACTCAGCTTCATATTTTGAAATCAGAGGCAACAAACTATATCTTTACCCCATAAATAACTAACAGTCCGGGCAGGGGATTTCGACGGAAATCTGCTCACTCAATCTCTTTAAATTCATCATATGCACATTGCGGTTACAGGAAACATCGGCGCGGGAAAAACAACTTTAACCACGATGTTAGCCAAACATTACGGCTGGGACGCCCAGTTCGAAGACGTTGATCACAACCCTTATCTCGGAGATTTTTATGCCGATATGAGCAAATGGAGTTTCGCACTGCAGATCTATTTTCTCGGCAGCCGTTTCCGCCAGGTTAAAGAGATCCGCGACAGTGGCAAAAACATTGTGCAGGACCGTACAATCTATGAAGATGCCCACATTTTTGCAGAAAACCTTAACGATATGAGTTTGATGACCGACCGCGACTTCAATAATTATTCCGCCGTGTTTGGTTTGATGAAGAGTTTCGTTTCGGCTCCGGATTTGCTGATCTATTTAAAATCTGATGTTCCGAACCTTGTAAAGAAGATTTATAAGCGTGGCCGCGAATATGAAGCCACCATTTCAATTGAATACCTGTCTAAACTGAACCAGAAATATGAAAAATGGATTTCGGGCTACCAGGAAGGGAAACTGCTGATCATCGAAGTTGACGATCTTGATTTTGTTGAGAAACCTGAAGATTTTGGTTTGATTCTAGAAAAAATTGAGACTGAATTACACGGTCTGTTTTAATAAAAATTGTCAAAATGATTAAAGTGCTCCATAATAACGCGTGTTCCAAATCGAGAGCGATTTTAGAGCATCTGGATGAAAATAATGTTCATTTTGAAATCATCGATTTCATTGAAAATCCGCTGAGTGAAACTGAACTGAGAACCGTCGTTAAAAAGCTGAATACGGACGTTAAGGATCTTATCCGCAAAAACGATCCTCTTTTCCGCGAGAAATATTGCGATAAAGAATACACCGAAGACGAATGGATTAAAATTCTGCTTGAATCGCCTTCGCTGATGCAGAGACCGATCTTAATTAAAGGTTCGGTAGCCATGATTGGCAGACCTATTGAAAACGTACGGTTCTTTATAGAAAAGTAATTATTTATTGAGCGCCTGAAATGCGTCCTCAATTTTGGCATATTTAAAATCAAATCCGAGGGATTTGATTTTTTCGTTACCGGCGCGAGTGCCCTCAAGAATAACCGAACTCATTTTGCCAAAAACCGATTTCATCACAAAAGTCGGAATGTTAACGGGCAAAAATATCTTTCCATTTACTGACGCCAGCTTTTTCATGAAAACCTGGTTGGTGGGTATTTCATCCGCTACTGCGTTGTATGCGCCACTCACCGCATTGTTTTCAATCGCAAAAACATACATTGCGGCCAAATCTTCGGCGTGGATCCAGTTCATCCACTGCGTGCCGGATCCAATTGCGGAGCTCAGATTAAAGTCTGCCACTTTTTTCAGAAGAGGATAGGCGCCGCCGTCTTCAGAAAGTACCATGGCTGTGCGCAGACATACGACTCTGTTGGAAATTTCGGAAAAACTGTTTGCAGCAGCTTCCCATTCTTCGCAAAGGCGCGTGAGAAAGCCGGGTTGTATGATTCCGCTGCTTTCGGGAAGGATGCGGTCGGAAGTGAAGGTTCCGTAATAATTGATTCCGGAAGCGGAAATGAATGCTTTTAGCTGAACATCGTGTTTTACACAGTATTCCTTAAGCAATTTGGCAGATGCAACACGGCTCGAGAAGAGTTCCTTTTTGTAGCTCTCGCTCCAGCGCTGGCTGATGTTGGCACCGGCCAGATGAATAATTGCGTCGAGGTTTTCGAACGCTTTACCGTCGATGTAGTTTTTGGCCAAATCCCATTGAAATTCGGCCGGGTTGGCGGTATTTTTCCTCGTTAATATTCTTACCGCGTGCCCGCTCTTTGTAAGCTGTGCAACCAGCGCCTGTCCTACAAGGCCGCTGCCACCGGTGATAAGAATGTTCATTATAGACTTTTTTTGAAGTGCTTTTAACTAAAGCATGATTACGCCCTGAATCTGCCCAACGGCTCTGTAGATCCGGATCACCTGGTCGGCATCCATTACAAAAGCGTTCATGCTGATGGAAGTGTACTTGCCGTTTTTGCTTTCTCTAGTGTTGAGCGTGAACTTAATATCATCAAATACCCGATAGATTTCAGTGTGTTTGGACTCTTCGTTAGTGATGATGAATTTAAAAAGATAATCCTCCGGGAAATCGTGGGTAGCTTCAAGTTTTTCTTTGAGTGAAGCGTAAAAATCGTCTGGATTTACGTTTTCTTTCTGATTTTCAAGATTAGTCATGTGCCTGATTTTAGTTTAAAAAAAATTCCGGACCAATCCGGAATGTAAATTTAAGCAATATTTAAAGATTATTTAATGCCGTTCAGCGAGTTCATTAAAGCAGTAGAATTCTGCTGTTCATGGCTTTGAATGATATTGAATAGCCCATTCACCATCTGCTGTGAGGCAAATCTGCTGATGCCGCCGGTCACCGAGCTTGTTGAAGCCTGATTGCCGAAAAGACCTCCGAGCAGATTAGTGCCGGACAAAGCGGAATTAAGCGAACTTACCAAACCGAATTCATTAAGTTTGGCGTCAACCCTCGGCGCGATCGCGGCCATTAGCTGTTCCGAAGTTTTTTCTTTGAGAATTTGGGTAGCGGCGCCACTTCCGCCCTGAACAATCCTTGCTGCATCTTCGGCTGTCATTCTGTTCACCGCATTAATAAGTATTGGGCGCGATACATCAACTGTAAAGGCCGCTGCCTGCGCGATGTATTGTTTTTCCTTTTGAACGAGGCTGTTCAATCCTACTTTCTGCAAAGTGCTGTTAAGGTCTCGAAGCTGTTGAGGCATGGCTGCATCGATCAGCTGGTTAGCGAGAAAACTGTCTTTGTCGCTAAAAATATTAAGCCCTTTGGTGATGCCACCTAACAGAATTTGTTTTAAAACTGCAAGTCCAACACTGGATGTTGCTAGTGCTACACAAGACTGTGTTGCTGTCCCGAGCGTGGCGATGGCCATAGTTGCCGTTAAAATCGTATTGCGATTCATTTTATTTTATTTAGAATCCAAGACAGGTCTCAAATATTAAGCCAAACGATTAAGATAACGGTAATACAGATTTCTTAAAATATGATAAAAAAAATATCATATACTTAACATAGTATTCATATAATTTCTAACTTTGAGATGATAAGTACAAGCAGAAAACCCTCCGCGCCAAGACGTTGAAAATAAAAACTACTATATGAAACACAGTATTCTTAAATTACCATGCGTAATTGCAGTCTTTTACTTCGGTATGAGTGTAGAAGCACAGCAGACTCCGCAGGACACCCTGAGTAAGGAACAGGCCATTGAAGAAGTGGTGGTAATTGGCTATGGCACCGCCAAAAAACGCGACCTGACGGGATCGATCGTCCGAGTAGCAGGTGAGGAGGTAAATGATAAGCCTGCTTCAAATCCGGTGAACTCGTTACAGGGTAAGGTTGCGGGTCTTTCTGTGGTGAATTCGGGGCAACCAGGATCGCAGGCAGACGTGAGGATTCGCGGAACCGTGACTATTAACCAGACCCAACCGGTTTATATTGTTGATGGGGTTTTCGCAAATAATATCGATTTCCTTAATCCTGCGGATATCGAATCGATGGAAATCCTTAAAGATGCTTCATCACTCGCTATTTTTGGAAACCGGGGTGCGAACGGAGCGATCATCGTTACAACGAAAAGAGCAAAATCCGGCCGTACATCGATCAGTTTTAATTCTTCTGTCGGCGTAAAATCTTTTGATAACCGTCCGGATCTGGCCAATGCAGAGCTTTTCAAGACACTTTATAATGAAGACCGCGCAGGGCAGGGTATCGCACCGTATGATTTCAGCCTTTTTAATGCAGACACAAACTGGATTGATGTAATCAAGAAAAACGGAGGCATTATTAACCAACACAGTGTAACGATGTCCAACGGTAGTGATAAAAACAGGGTGAGTTTTTCATTCGGATATCACAACGAAGAAGGATCTATTATGTATGAGGATTATTCGCGGATGACGATCAAGTTTAATGATGACCTCAAAGTCACTGATCATTTCCGTGTAGGGATGGGGCTCACCGGAGCATATGCCAAATTGCCGCAGCTTCGAAGTTTTGCATCAGCCTTAAACGCAACACCGGTCGTGGCACCGGTAAACTTAACACCGGGAGATTATTACGGATTATTTAATTCGCTGCCTCAGCAGATTGGCGCAGCCCAGATCGGTAACCCACTGGCAGTGGTGGAAGGCCAGCGCAACACCCAGCTTAACCGCGATTTCCAGTTTAATCCGAACGCTTATCTGGAGTTTGATTTCTTAGAAAATTTCACCTTCCGCTCCAATTATTTTGTAACATACCGAAACGGTACGGGCAGAGGATATTCTCCAATTTTTGACGTTTACATTGCGGAGACCAACACTTCCGCACCCTATTCGGGACAATTGCTTACCAGCATAAACCAATTCGAAAACCGCGATATAACATTCCAGCAAAACCAGTTGCTCACGTATCAGAACGATTTCGGCGAACATGATCTTACATTGATGGCCGGTTTCGAAACCACCAGCAGAGAGTATACCCAAATGAGTGCAAGCGCGCGAAGCAGCCTGTCCAATCCTTTTGGCCAAATACCCAATAATCCGAGATTCTGGTATCTGAACAGTGAATTCGTGGACAGTACAACAAAAAATGTAAACAGTTCGCAGTACAAAACGCGTAATGTGTCCTATTTCGGCCGTATGCTCTATAACTTTTCGAATAAGTATTTGCTGAACGCCTCCATCCGAAACGACGGATCCTCTGCTTTGGCCCCAGGCAACCGTTTCGACTGGTTTTGGGCAGTGGGAGCAGGATGGGAAATTACCCGTGAGAACTTCATGAAGGATTCTTCATTCATAAATTACCTTAAACTTAAAGGTTCTTATGGAGATCTGGGCAACCAGTACACGCCCTATAATTATTTTGGCTATCCCGTTTTTGTGGAAGGCGGCACGGGCGTATTTAATGATAATCTATACCCGGCGTACGTGAAAGCTTTTGAAGAGTCGGCAGATCTGGGATGGGAACATTTAAAATCGTATGAATTCGGATTTGAATCTTTGATACTGGACCGCCGATTATCGCTTGATGCGACTTATTATAACAAAAAGACTCAGGATCTCCTAAATTACGTGCCCGGCAATCCTAATTTCTTTCAGAATGCAGGATCTATTGAGGCCAAAGGTTTAGAGGTTTCTATGGGGTGGAAAGATAATATTTCTGAAGATCTCACCTATTACGTGAACGGTAATTTAACGACGACTAAAACAAAAGTACTGAGTACGCTAAGCCCGGGGTATACGGTGTATTCCGGTCCGTCAATTTATCAGGAAGGTTTGCCCGTTGGTGCATTTTATGGCTATGTTGTAGAAGGGCTGTTTCAGTCGTATGCCGACATATTATCCAGTCCTGCATCTACAATCGGCGATGTAGCTCCCGGAGATTTTAAATTTAAAGATGTTAACGGAGACGGAAAAATCAGTGCTGACGACCGGACCCTTATCGGCGACCCAACGCCAGATTTCACCTACGGTTTTTCTGTTGGTGGAGATTATAAAGGATTCTACCTTAATGCAGATTTCTACGGCGTTTATGGAAACGAGGTTTACAGAGACTGGGGTAACGGAAGTTCTTTTGCGCCGTTTAATTACCGTGCAGAAAGAATTGACCGTTGGACCGGCGCCGGAACATCCAACTGGGAACCGCGCATCAACTCAGCCTCCGGCTACAACCGCGAAAATTCATCGTATATGATTGAAGACGGAAGTTTTTTCAGGATAAGAAATGTGCAGCTTGGATATAATTTTAACAGAGATCTTATTTCGGCGTTTAATATGCACTCACTCAAGCTCTATTTTAATATTCAGAACCTCAAAACCTGGGATCACGTGAACGGTTTTACCCCTGAATTCGGCGGCTCAGCAACGCAGTTTGGAGTTAATAACAGTGGATATCCGAATCCAAGAATAACTAGTTTAGGTATTAACGCAACTTTTTAAATTTAAAAAAATGAAAATAAAAGCAATAAATATTTTCCTGCTTTCAGGAATTTTGGCTGCCGGCGCCTTCTCTGTCCAAAGCTGCAACGACGATTGGCTCGACCTTAAACCTGAGGGGAGACCGGTTGGAGATGAGGTGCCACTGGGAGGGTTTGAAGCCAGCGCATTCGGATTGTATTCAAGCCTACGGACGGAAAGCGGCGTGAGCGACTTTTCATATTTGTGGACCCACAGTATACGCGCCGATGACAACGAAAAAGGCAGCGATGCGGCTGATGCGGCAACAGACGGCAACGTCTTCAATAATTTTGCATACGTGGCCACCAACGGCCATATCAAGAACGCGTGGAACGGACATTATAAGATTATTTATGAGGCGAATGAGCTTATTAATACAGCCACGGAATCGGGCGAAACCGGTGCCGGAACACTGATTAATATTGCGGAAGCCAGAACCATCCGCGCTTTCTGTTATTTCCAGCTTCGCAGAGATTTTGGCGAAGTACCGGTAAATCTGAAAACGATTGACGTTCCTCAGGATGAGATTGCACCTAAAAACACTATTGCCGAAGTTGATGCGCAGATCGTAAGTGATCTGATGGCTGCCCGCGAAGTGCTGCCCGTTGAGTGGCCAAGTGCGTACCGTGGACGTGTGACCAAAGGAGTAGCAAACACTATCCTTGCAAAACTGTATCTTATCCAGAAAAACTGGCCAAAAGCGCTAGAACATTCGATGGAAGTCATCAATTCGGGTATGTACTCGCTCAATCCGTCCTATGATGCTGAGTTCACTAAGGCCGGAAACAATTCAGTGGAATCTATATTTGAGGTTCAGAAAACCTATAATTATCCTACCAAATACACCAATAACTATTACGAAAGTCAGGGTGTGCGCGGATCCGGAGTTTGGGATTTAGGATGGGGCTTCAATGTGCCTTCCGCAGGGCTTGTTGCTGCCTACGAACCTAATGATGTAAGAAAGAAAACGACGATTCTCGTTTCGGGTGGGCCGGATATTTATGGAACGGTCGGCCTTGTGCTTCCGACATCACCTCCTTTGGCGCAACAGTACTGGAACGGGAAAGCGTACACTTTACCATCGGAAAGAGCGCAATATGCAGAAAATAAAAACCATTGGGAAAACATAAAGTTCTTCCGATATGCTGATTTGCTTTTAATGGCTGCCGAAGCTGCTAACGAACTTGGCCAGGTGGCTTCCGCAGCAACGTACGTAAACATGGTACGCACACGTGCCGGACTCGGTGCCACAGCGGCATTAAATCAGGGCACAATGCGCGACGCTATTAAACATGAGAGACGCATAGAATTTGCTATGGAATCTGAAAGATTCTATGATCTTGTTCGCTGGGGAGATGCCAATACGGTTTTAGCGCCATTCGGATATGCCTCCAGAAATATGTACTTCCCTATACCGCAGGAAGCCATAGATAAAGCGCAGGGTGTACTCATTCAGAATCCTAATTATTAAATTAAACCAATGAAAAATAAAATTCTTAATATGTTCGGTATCTGTACCATCGCGCTGTTGGCGCTGTCGTGCCAGGATATGGACAGGCCGGAACTGGGAGATTTTCCCAAAGACGCAAGTGAACCGGGTGGGCCGCTGAAATTTTACGTGGCTTTCGACGGTACTTCTTCAAATGCATTAATGAATGCAGTGGACAGTGTACGCGCTAAATTTCCATCTGATAATCCGCTCGCATCGATCGACGGTGTTTCCGCCAAAGCCGTGCAGGGTGAAAAGTTTAAGTACATTAAATACACAAGTGCAAACGATTTCGCACAAACTGCCGGAAGTTTTACGGTTTCAGTCTGGACGCAGAAGAGCCAGATGAAAACCGATCATATTTTCAGCATGCCAGCCGTAACCGATTATCACTGGTCTGGCGGTTCGATGTTTTTACTCACCGAAGGGTCAGTAGCATCTCCTACCATTAAATTTTTCGTTAAAGATAAAACCGCCGAAAAGTGGTTTGAGTGGGTGGGCGCCAACAGTCCGCTGGGCATTTACAACGGGCAGTGGCACCACCTTGCCTTCGTCTATGACGGAACCACTTCCACGATGACGTTATACGTTGATGGGCAGCCACACGCATTCAAGTCGGAATGGACAAACCATGGAAATGTAGTTTTGGAACCTTCGAAAATAACCGCACTTAAAATTGGTGCGGGTCCGCAGGAATTTACTGAAGACCAGATAGCCAACAACGGCGACGACTGGCTGAAAAACTCCTACACCGGCGGGATCGATCAGTTCAGAATGTATTCTACGGCGCTCACTGCCGCTGAAGTTCAGGCTTTATTTACCAGAAAAAGATAAATGAAAATACTCCGATCATTAAGTTTTTCAATAGCAACTGCCATACTTTTCAGTTATGGCAGTTGTTCTAATGAGCGGGAGCCGGTGGTTACCGATCCGCCTGTAGATCCACCCAAAACCACAGTGTACACCGATCCTCAAATCATTGAAATGGTTCAGAAAGACGCCCTGAAATATTTCTGGGATTTCGCCGAAACCAATTCTAAACTCGCCCGCGAACGCTATCACACCGATAATCCCGGTCTTGATGCCAACGTGGTGAGCACAGGTGGTTCCGGATTTGGCTTAATGAGCATCTTAGTAGGAATAAAAAACGGATCTGTTCCACGCGCGGAAGCGGTTGCGAGACTCACTACCGCACTGAATTTTTTGCAGAATGCCGACCGTTTTCATGGCGCCTGGCCACACTGGATCAATGGTTCGACAGGCAAAATAATTCCATTCAGCACTTTGGACGACGGTGGTGATCTTGTTGAAACTGCTTTTCTGGTTCAGGGACTCATTTGCGTTCGCGAATATTTTAAAACATCCACAGAGGCCACCGAAACTGCCCTTTCGCAAAAAGCAGATGCGCTTTGGAAAGGAGTGGAGTGGAACTGGTTTACGCAGGGCGAAAACGTACTTTATTGGCATTGGTCACCTAATTATAACTTCCAGATGAACCATAGGCTGCAGGGTTACGACGAAACGCTGATCGCTTACGTTCTTGCCGCAGCCTCACCCAACTACTCAATTACAAAAGACGTTTACACGCAGGGTTGGGCTAGAAATGGTGCCATTAAGAATGTGGGATCTCAATATGGCATTCCGCTTATCGTAAATCACAATGGAGCTAACGGGACAGTAGGTCCGATGTTTTTTTCACACTACAGTTTCATTGGATTAGATCCACGCGGTCTTTCCGATGAATTTGTTAATTATGGCGCTGCAACGGCAAATCACGCGAAAATCATGCATCAGTACAGCGTAGCAAACCCTAAAGGATGGAGCGGTTACTCCGTGAAGAACTGGGGGCTTACCGCTAGCTACTCGCGTAATGGCGATGGCACTACCGGCTACGCAGCACATCAGCCCAACAACGACTTAGGTGTGATTTCGCCTACGGCAGCGATTTCCAGTTTACCATATACGCCTACAGAAAGTATGAATTATCTTCGCTTCCTGTACAACGAAAATTATTCAAAATATGTTGGTGCTGCCGGACCTTATGACGCCTATTCTGTACACTACAACTGGGTCACGCCAAGATATCTAGCGATCGACCAGGGACCAATGGCTCCGATGATAGAAAATAATAAAACCCAGTTTCTGTGGAATTTATTTATGAATGCTCCGGACGTGAAACAGGGATTGATTAAACTCGGTTTCCATTCTTCGCAGTATGGATTTTAAAGAACCTCATGCAATTATATTTTAAGAAAAATGATCAGGATTCTCACTTATTTTAGTTTTATATCTGCCTTCACGCTTTCGTGTGCCAGCGTAGACAACCAAACAAAACAATCCGCTCGGTTGACCGATGAGCAGTTGATGGACAAAGTTCAGCAGCAGACCCTCAAATATTTCTGGGATTTCGCGGAACCAAACTCGCTGATGGGCAGAGAGCGCTACCACGAAGATTTTTATCCTAGAAACGATGCGAATGTCGTTACAACGGGCGGTTCTGGTTTTGGTCTGATGACTTTAATTGTCGGTATCGAAAGAGGTTTCATTCCCAGAAAAGAAGCCGTACAAAGATTGACGCACATTGCAGATTTCCTCGCCGCTGCGGACAGGCACCACGGCGCGTGGCCGCACTGGCTTGATGGCAAGACCGGTAAAACCGTATCGTTTGGTAAAAAAGACAATGGCGGTGATATTGTGGAAACGGCTTTTCTGGTGGAGGGAATCATTGCGGTACGTGAATATTTTAAAAATGGAAATGCCGAAGAAAAAGCACTCGCCAAAAAAATGGATGATCTCTGGAAAGGCGTGGAATGGAACTGGTACACAAAAGGCGGAGAAAAAGTGCTCTACTGGCATTGGTCACCGATCAACGGATGGGAGATGAACCACAAGCTTCAGGGTTACGATGAGACGTTGGTTACCTATATTCTGGCAGCATCTTCGCCAACATATCCAATCGATGCAGAAACTTTCTACCAGGGCTGGACGCGCAACGGAACCTATCTCACAGACCATACAAAATATGGGCTGCCGCTTTTTGTGAAGCACAACGGCGCAGAAGAGTATGGCGGACCGATGTTTTGGGCGCACTACTCTTATCTGGGCCTGGATCCAACAGGTTTATCAGATAAAATGGTGCCGGATTATTTCGGTCTAAACCGCAATCATGCACTTATTCAGTACAACTACAGTCTCGAAAATCCGAAAAACTATAAAGGTTACGGCGAGAATTACTGGGGATTTACGGCGAGTTACACCCGAAATGCAGATGGTAGCGTCGGCTACCGCGCGCACAATCCCAAAGAAGACAACGGAATTATCACGCCAACTGCCGCGCTAAGCAGTTTCCCGTATACGCCAAAAGAATCGATGAAGGTTCTGCGTTTTCTATATGAAGAAAAACCTGAATTCATCGGCTCTGCGGGGCCGTATGATGCCACGTCTGTTCATTTCGACAACTGGTTTACGCCAAGATATCTCGCGATCGACCAGGGAACTATCGCCCCAATGATCGAAAATTACCGTACCGGACTGATCTGGAAATTATTTATGAATGCCCCGGAAATCAAGGCTGGACTCAAAAAACTGGGTTTCAAATCCACAAAGTATAATTTTTAGGAACTGCTGGCTCCTTCAAAAAGCAATTTTAAATTTATTTTGAAGCTTTTTCCCGCTTTCCGTTGCAATCTTTTTATTTTTCCTTCTAGGAAAAAATAAAAAGGATTTACACTTCAATCGGGGCTAGGGGGCAGGATTTAAAGAAAAAATCAACCAAAAAATATGAGATAGCCTGTTAGCAATCTCACGAAATATGTAGACAAAATGAAAAAATTATCGAGATTTTTACCGCTGTTGATATTGTTTTTCGCAGGTAACTTAAGTTCGCAGGAAATTAAATCGGCGCTGAATAAGCAGATTACGGAGATTAAGCAGATTTCCTATGTTTTAGATTATCCGCAGAATGCAAAAGGAAATGTTCCGCTCATTGTTTTTTTGCACGGTTCGGGCGAAAGAGGTACCGATCTCGACAAAGTAAAAACGAACGGCCCGTTCCAGTATAAAAATCTTATTCCGGAACCGGTTGCGATATTGGCGCCGCAATGTCCGGACGGCGTTTGGTGGGATACCGAAGCGGTTTATCATTTAATTAAAGACATTCAGCAAAAATATAAAATAGACGAATCCCGTATCATCCTCACCGGCCTTTCAATGGGCGGCTGGGGCACCTTGAAGCTCGCGATGGAGCATCCTGAAATGTTTTCTGCTGTTGTACCTGTCTGCCCCCCGGTGGACCGCCTGATGAAGGTTCGTGCTACTCAGTATAAAGATTTGCCCATGAAAATCTTTCACGGCGGCAACGATGATATTGTGTCACCAATGAATTCAATCGAAATTTATCAGGAAATCAGAAAGACAAACAAAAATGTGGAGCTGATTATCTTTCCGGACGACAACCATAATTCATGGGATTCCACCTATTCAAATGCAAAACTGTATGAATGGATGCTGGCTAAGTCGAAAAAACATCAATAAAAAGTAAAAGAATATGAAGAAACTAGTTTTGGTTGCTGCAATGGCGCTTTCGCCCTGCATAGCCGCACAGGAGATGGTGAGTAAACCCGTTCAGTCTTACCGGACGGAGCAATATAAAACGAAGAAACAGGCTTTTGTGAATGCACTTTTAGCGAAAATGACGGTTGATGAAAAAATAGGTCAGCTTAATTTGCCAAGTGCCGGCGACTTCACCACCGGCCAGGCGCAGAGCTCCGATATTGGAAAGAAAATTGAGGACGGACTCGTAGGCGGACTTTTTAATATTAAAGGTGCCGAAAAAATCCATGCTGTACAGAAAGTTGCGGTAGAAAAAAGCCGACTTAAAATACCTTTGATCTTCGGTATGGATGTTATTCACGGCTACGAAACCAGTTTCCCGATTCCTTTGGGCCTCGCTGCCTCCTGGGATATGAACCTGATTCAGCAATCCGCACGCGTTGCTGCAAATGAAGCTTCCGCCGACGGAATTTCCTGGACTTTTTCGCCAATGACGGATATCTCACGTGAACCGCGGTGGGGAAGGATTTCGGAAGGTTCCGGTGAAGATCCTTACTTAGGAAGTGAAGTAGCAAAAGCCATGGTTTACGGTTATCAGGGTAAAGATATGTCGCTGAGTAATACCATCATGGCCTGTGTGAAACATTTCGCACTTTACGGCGCCGGTGAAGCGGGTATGGATTATAACACCGTGGACATGAGCCATGTGCGTATGTTTAATGAATATTTTCCACCATATAAAGCGGCAGTTGACGCCGGAGTGGGTTCGGTGATGGCTTCATTTAATGAGGTCGACGGAATTCCTGCAACCGGAAACAGATGGCTTCAGACCGAAGTTCTGAGGAATCAGTGGGGTTTTGATGGGTTTGTGGTTACAGATTATACCGGGATTAATGAAATGATTGATCACGGCGTGGGCGATTTGCAGCAGGTGTCCGCGATGGCGCTAAAAGGCGGCATCGATATGGATATGGTGGGTGAAGGTTTCCTTAAAACTTTAAAGAAATCACTGGAAGAAGGCAAAGTAACTCAGGCAGAAATCGATCAGGCTGCAAAAAGGGTTCTGGAAGCAAAATACGATTTGGGACTTTTTGATGACCCTTACCGTTACGGCAGCGCAAAACTGGCAGAAAAAGAAGTGTACAGCCAGAAAAACCGCGATATCGCAAGAAACGCTGCGGCGAACTCGATGGTGCTGATGAAAAACGATAACAGCGTTCTTCCGCTCAAAAAGGGCGGCACTGTGGCGGTAATCGGGCCGCTCGTAAACAATGCACTCAATATGGCAGGTACATGGAGCGTGGCCGCGAAACATATTAACGCGATACCTTTGATGAAAGGGCTGCAGGATACCTTCGGAAAGGGTACAAAATTTATTTCGGCGAAAGGCGCTAATATTGATTACAGCGAAAAGCTCGAAAACATCTACGCAGCACACGGAAAACTTACGGACCGCGACAACCGTCCAAAAGAAACCTTACTGAAAGAAGCTACGGACGCGGCGAATAAGGCCGACGTAATTGTCTTGGCCATCGGCGAGAGCGCTGAAATGAGCGGCGAATCTTCTTCAAGAACCGAAATTGATATCCCGCAATCGCAGGTTGATCTGCTGATGGAACTCAAAAAAACAGGTAAGCCAATCGTAATGGTGCTTTTCACAGGACGTCCGCTGGCGCTTACCAATGTCAAAGATATTCCGGATGCAATATTGAATGTGTGGTTCGCAGGCAGCGAAGCCGGCCACGCGATTGCCGATGTACTCTACGGCAAGGTAAATCCTTCCGGAAAACTGCCGGTAACCTTCCCGAGAAGTCTTGGCCAGGTTCCGATTTACTACAACCACAAAAATACGGGCCGTCCGCTGAACGCCGATAAAACCGGCAAGTGCGAGTATGAAAGGTTCCGCGCCAATTATATGGACGAGTGCAATACCCCATTATATCCGTTCGGGTACGGACTCAGCTATACAAAGTTCACCTATTCAGATATTGCGGTTTCAAACCCGAAACCACAAGGTAACCAAGCCATTCAGGCGAGCATAACTTTAACCAACGCAGGTAATTATGACGGCGCTGAGGTAGTTCAGCTGTACATCCGCGATTTAGTAGGAACGATTACCAGACCGGTGAAAGAGCTGAAAGGTTTCCAGAAAGTTTTCCTCAAAAAAGGAGAGAGCCGGAAAATAACCTTCAATATCACGCCCGAGGACCTGAAATTCTACAACAATGCATTAAAATATGATTGGGAACCGGGAGAATTTGAAGTGATGATCGGTACCAGTTCAAGCGACGTGCAGCGTACCAAAATTAACTGGAGCAAATAAAGATTTTATTAGTGATCAAGGCCGTTTTCAGGAAAATGAAAGCGGCTTTTTTTGTCAGTTTATTATCCCTAAATTTGTAAAAAATATTAAAAAATTCTGTAATGAGAGACAAGTTCATTAAGTACGGAATCGTCATCGTAATTGCCGTGTGGGCAATTTCGCTGCTGATCAGGGCCCACTACTGGATTCCGATTTTGCTTACGTGTATTTATGCTTTAGGAATCTATAACTGCTTCCAGACCAAACATGCTATTCTGAGAAATTTCCCTGTGCTGGGTTATTTCCGCTATTTTTTTGAAAGCATTTCACCGGAGATGCAGCAGTATTTTATCGAACGCGAAACCGATGGAAAACCTTTTCCGCGAAATCAGCGTTCAGCCGTTTACCGCCGTTCAAAAAATATCAGCGATACGGTGCCATTCGGTACTCAGCTCGAAATAAACCAACGTAAATACGAAGGGATCAAACATTCGATCTACGCAAAATCACCAAATGAGGAGCTGCCGAAGGTCTGGATTGGAGGTGAGCAGTGTACGCAGAAGTACCACGCTTCTCTTTTCAATATTTCGGCGATGAGTTTCGGATCTTTGAGTGACCGCGCACAGATGGCACTCAACAGAGGTGCGAAGAAAGGGCAGTTTTACCACAACACAGGCGAGGGCGGTATTTCACCCTACCATCTTGAAGGTGGCGACCTTTGCTGGCAGATCGGAACAGGTTATTTCGGCTGTCGCGACGATGACGGAAGATTTTCACCCGAAATATTTAAGAAAAATGTTTCGCTCCCAAATGTGAAACTGATTGAGATTAAACTGTCGCAGGGAGCAAAACCAGGTCATGGTGGCGTACTGCCCGCTGCAAAAAATACCCCCGAGATTGCCGCCATTCGTCACGTAAGGCCGGGACTTACCATTATTTCGCCGCCATCGCACTCCGCTTTTTCGGATGCCGCGGGACTTCTGAAATTTGTGCAGCAACTTAGGGAGCTTTCAGATGGAAAGCCGGTTGGCTTTAAGCTGTGTATCGGCGATACCAAAGAGTTCGAAGATATCTGTGTTCAGATGAATGTCTTAAGAATTTACCCTGATTTCATCACCATCGACGGCGCTGAAGGCGGAACCGGTGCTGCACCACCGGAGTTTTCGGACGGGGTAGGAATGCCGCTGGAACCTGCCTTGATATTCGTGAACAGAACTTTAAAAGATTTCAATCTCCGCGATAAAGTGAAGATTATCGCGAGTGGCAAAGTGCTCACGTCGCTCGATATACTGCGTGCTGTAGCAATGGGAGCAGATATGTGTAATAACGCCCGCGGATTTATGTTTGCGCTGGGTTGTATCCAGGCGCTGCGCTGCAACACGAACAATTGCCCTACAGGCGTTGCTACGCAGGATAAAATGCTCATCAAAGGCCTTGACGTAACCGACAAGAGCGAACGTGTATATCATTTCCACAAAAACACTTTACGAACGTGCAATGAACTGATTGCTTCGGCAGGAAGAAGTTCTTATGAGGAAGTGGACGCGACGATGTTTATGAGAGGTGATGAATTCGAGCATCTGTCCGATATTTATTTCCCTGATATTCTGGGTAACGTGAAGGATAAGCTGACGAAATATTAACAGCAAATTTTAGATAATTTTAGAAGCCGTTTCATAATTGTGAAGCGGCTTTTTTATGCTTTTTTCAAACCTTTGTCAGCGGTAGGAAAACATGGCAATTGACATTTTCCTCTTTAATGATTTTTCTTTATTGTCTCGCTGCGAAGTTCGCTGAGATAATTTATTTTTAAGGAATCATACAGCGATTTTCTGCTTATTATAAGTGAAATTAGCGACGATACCATGCCCGCAAGCATCAGATGAAAAATAAGCGAGTGTCTGTCTGTCATTTCTAACACGATAATGGCGGACGTAAACGGTGCCCGGGTAATACCCGTTAGAAAAGCTACCATCCCCGCCAAAATCACAACATTGGTCTCGTTGGGTGTTAGATTGATCCACCCTGAAATAACAGAACCAATACTTGCACCTGCCGAGAGCGCCGGCGCAAAGATGCCGCCTGCTCCACCGGAAGTGAAGGACAGTGCGGGACCGATCATCCTGAAGAGAGGCATGTACCAATCTTCATGTTTATCATCGGTAAAAAGCGTTCTTTCCATAATTTCTTTTCCGGACCCCAGGATTTCGCGGTTCACAAAATAGGCGAGACTCGCAATGATGAGTGCGGAAATTACCAGAAAAATTATGTGGGCTTTCTGAGTTTTTAGATTTTTCTTCCAGGCAGTAATTTTAATCATAAAAACTGAAAGCTGACTTGCGCAGATTCCTGAAATTCCGGCCACCAGTATTACCGGAAACATTATCGTGAGGGCTACGCCAGACGTTTTGGGGTAACCCAGATAAAGATATGATCCTGCTAAAGTTTGGGCAGTAAGTCCCGCGATAATAACGGCGGTAAAAAGTGCGGTTTTAAAGTAATTGATGTGCGTTTTTGAAAGTTCTTCTACAGCAAAAACAATTCCGCCAAGTGGTGTGTTAAAGGCTGCCGAGAGTCCAGCCGCCGCACCGGTCATAATCATATTCTTTTTTGAGATTTTTGGCCACCAGTCCGGAAGATATTCATTTACTTTTCTGAAAACTGAACCTGCTATCTGAATAGTGGGTCCCTCGCGGCCTACGGCGCCACCACCAATTACCAGAATTAAACTCGATAAAATCTTCAGCACAATTATCTTTACGCTTAACAGATACGGGATTTTGTAGTGTTCTTTTGGGTTGGCAAGTTCCACGGCGGCCATTACCTGCGGAATGCCGCTCCCTTTTGCGTAGGGAGCAAACTCCTTAACCAACCACCAGGACAACACAAAGCACACGGGTGCGATAATGAAAATCAGCAGAGCGTTCCATTCAAAAATAGCGTTCATCAGTGTTTCGCCCCACGTGAACAATTTGGCATAAATTACCGCCAGGACGCCGGTGATGATGGAGCCGATCCAAAAAGGGATTGCCTGAAGCAAATTATATTTAAACTTTTCGTTTTGAAGATTGTCAAACGCTTTTTTAATACCGCGCCGTATATAAACCAGAAATCGAAGCATCTAACAAAAATATAATATTTATTTAGAAGAAGTTACAGGTATACAAATCAATAAAAAATCCGATAAAATTAATTATCGGATTCTTTTAAATATGATGAGAAATCTTATGCTTCTTCAGCAGGAGTTTCTTCCACTTTCTTAGGCGCTGGTGCAGCTTTAGGAGCAGCAGGCGCTGGTGGCGCATCAGAAACGATTTCGAATTCGAAAGCGTGCTCTACATTTCTGTGAAGTCTGATGTTAGCTTCTACTTTACCAGTTCTCTTAATGGTGTTACCAGGAATTTTGATGTATTTCTTGTCTACATTTACTCCCGCTTTAGCCAATTCTTCAGATAGGTTAGCATTGTTGATAGATCCGAAAAGTCTGTCGCCAGCACCTACTTTCGTAGCGATAGTGATGTTTGTTTTCTTCAGTTGCTCAACGATTGCGTTAGCGTCAGCGATAAGTTTAGCTTCTTCTTCTTTTCTGGCTTCTAATGTAGCCTCAAGGTTAGCTCTGTTTTTTGGTGTAGCCAAAAGTGCAAGTCCCTGCGGTAACAGGAAGTTTCTTGCATAACCTGGCTTAACGCTCACTGTATCGAACTCAAGTCCTAAGTTTTCTACGTCTTTTTTTAAGATAATATCCATTGTTGTTGTCCTTTTTTTAGGTAGAAGTTAGGCGCCTGTTACAGCAGCCAACAACTATTTGTTTAATAATTATTTCAATAAATCTGCTACGTAAGGCATCATTGCAAGGTGTCTTGCTCTTTTGATGGCTGCAGAAACTTTTCTTTGGTATTTCAAAGAAGTTCCTGTATATCTTCTTGGTAAAATTTTACCTTGCTCGTTCACGAACTGAAGAAGGAAGTTAGCGTCTTTATAATCTACGTGTTTGATTCCGTATTTCTTGAATCTGCAGTATTTTTTGTCTGTTTTGGTATTGATGTCAAGCGGAGTAAGGAATTTTACTTCTGATTCTCCACCGGCGGAGGCTTGTTTAGCCATATCGTCTATTGCCATTGTTGTAAATTTTTGTGGGGTTAAAATTAAGCTTTCGCAGATTTATTTTTAGATCTTCTCGTTACTGCATAATCAATTGCATGCTTATCGAGTTTTGTTGTTAAAAAACGGATGATTCTCTCATCACGTTTGAAAGCAAGTTCCAAATCTGCAACCACAGTTCCTTCACCTTTAAACTCAATTAGAGTATAAAATCCATTCTTTTTAAGTTGAATAGGATATGCAAGTTTCTTAAGTCCCCAGTTTTCTTTGGCAACGATCTCGCAATTGTGTGAAGTCAATAGATCTTCGAATTTTTGTACTGCTTCCTCCACCTGAGTATCAGATAGAACGGGAGTTAAAATGAAAACAGTTTCGTAATTGTTCATAATGTTAAATAATTTGTTAAATATTTCGAGGTGCAAAAGTAATGATTATTTCATAAAGTAACAATCTTTCAGTTAAATAAACGAAAAAAAGCCTGCATTGCTGCAGGCCTTATTTAAAGCAAATGTGAATCTTATTTCTTGATCACTTTTACAGTTCTGGTTTCATTTTCCATTTGGATGCTTACCATATACACTCCCGAAGCTAATCCTGAAAGGTTCACTTGAGATTTTTCTGCATTCAGAACGTGTGTAGATACGGTTCTGCCTGTTACATCAAATACTCTGATTGATTTCACTTTTGAAGGTGAGTCAATGTTCAGAATATCTACAACCGGGTTTGGATAAACTTTCACGGCATTTTTCACAGTGTCGTTTACACCCAGTGTGCTGATGTTAAGCGTGTAGTCTTCTACCTGACCATAAGTAGATGTTCCGCATGGTGTTAGGTTGCCACCTAAGCTGGAGTCATGTAGCCTTACTCTCATACGCACAGTACCGGCTGCAACATCTGCAGGGATCACGATATCACCTGTCCATGGAGAAACTTTTGTAGGGGTAATTAGAACCTGCTCGCCAGCATCATTGAAGTCTTTGTCATTATTAAAGTCAATCCATACCATCACCTGGTCAGAAGAGTATGAAGTTCCGCTGAATGTAGCAGAGAAAGGATAAGTATTTCCTGCGGTAACAGCTCCGGATACAGCAGTGAAGTCTTCATATCCTACTGTAGCAGTGGAACTGTTGTTGATTCCTGCAAACGTAACATTGGATATTTTCTCAAAACTTGTAGACGTTGCGCCTGCAGTACAGTATGCCGGTGCAGCGGTAGTGAACGAATAAACCGTACATGAGGCCGCACTGCCCACTATGTTTTTAGGAACAATTCTCCAGTAATAGGTTGTAGAACCGGTAAGGTTTGTTGCTGTATAACTGGTTGAAGTTGTGTTGCCGACCAAAGTAGTCGGGTTCGCATTTGTGTCAAGATAAACATCATATGAGTCAGCAGTTCCTCCCTGAGTGTTGGCTGTCCATGTAAGGTTTACTGATGTATACGAAACGTTGGTGGCTGCGTTAGCCGGTGCATTTAATGTAGGACACTCAGGAGCTACTGCCGGCAGCGGATTGCTTACAACGCGGAAATCGTCCACAGCAAATCCGAACTGGTCATCAGACGTGGTCTGAATTGCAATATGAACAGGCTGTCCTGAATATGCGTTCAAACTATAGGTGTACTCATACCACGTGGCGTCGGAAGGCGTAACGGTAACGGGTGAAATCGCGGTAAAATCAGCCACCGCAGTTCCTGTGGTGGATACATAAACCGTGAATTTTTCCAATCCATAGGTTGCGTCGCAGCTTTTTGCCCAGAAACTCAGGGTTGCGCCTTCGCCAGCACCAATCTGTACCTGCGGAGAAACCATCCAGTCGTTGTTCCACGGAGCTGAAGTCGCGGCAAAGCTTACCATCATCTTCTGTCCGGTCCTGGCGGTCCAGTTAGAGGTTGTAGTAGGATCAAGGGGTGGGGTAGTTGTTGTGGAATTAAAGACCTGGAAGGACTTAGCAACTCCAGTGTTCGGGAATGTAACCCCGTTAAAGCCGTAAGTGGTCTTTTGATCCACATCAATCAGGGTCCAGGCCCCAACATCCGCGATCGCAAAATCGGCGTACGTTTCAAAACTGTCTTCAAACAAAACCGTTTGGCCTTTCATTACATCAGAAGCCATCAATGCTCCTGCTGCACATAAAGAAAATAAAAGTTTTTTCATAATAAAAAAGTAATTTGGTTAAACGTAAACCAAATGTAATTAAATATTACGAAATATCCAAACAAAATTTCTAAATTTTGTCGATGCCGTTAATAGGCGTGAATTTAGATATGAATATGTTAAATTGGAAATAAGTACCGACTGTTTCAAGCGGTCTTTTTAAACAAAATAATCCTTGATTCGGGTGCACGAAAACTCTTTCTTGTTGACCCATCGTAAAAATTCCGACAGTTTATCGTCCATTTTTTTGCCTGAATTATACCGTCTGTGCAAAGGGATATCAAACCCGAATTTATCAGGATCCGTAAACTGTGAGGTATGAAGGTAAATGATGACAAAATCGTTGTTTTCAAGTGTCTCGGAAATCATCTGCTCATATATTTTCAGAGGCAAAAGCTGAAAAACAAATTCGTTATAGGGAATTTGTGTGTAAGGTGAAATACCTTCCGGAATCACATGTAAGCCTTGCTCCAAGGAAATTTCAGTGTTGGTTTTAAGTCGTTTTAAGGGGAAAAACATGCTCGAACGTTCGATATTCGAAATATAACTGAACCCGAGCTCCTTAAGTTTTTCGATCGGTACCCGAATTTCTTTCTGCCGGATGCCACGCACGGTTTTGCCGATCAGGTCTTCCACTGTACGTTTTGCATTTTGAATCTGTGGCAGCGTGGAACCGTCGTTATAGAGCGAGATCTCGTGACCTTTGCCCACTATTTTTTTTATAAGGGTAAGGGTTTTGTCGACCAGCTGCACCGCAACAAAAAACGTAGCTTTAATATCATGGTTTTCTAAAATGCTAAGGATAGCGGAGGTATGGTCAACTGTTATATTGAGGATTTCAGCGTCGTCCAGAAAATGATTTTTTTTAAAATCACCTGCGTTATTTAGGATATTGAAAGTTAGTAAAATCATTTACCGAGTTTCACCTTCAGATTTCTGAGCATGTCTTTCGTCATCGCCGAAATATCAAAATCGTAGGTGAGGCCCCAGTCTTTTTTGGCAATAGAATCATCGATTGATGCTGGCCACGAATCTGCAATTTCCTGTCTGAAATCCGGTTTGTAATCTATGGTGAAATCCGGCATTTCTTTCTTGATTTCTTCTGCAAGTTGTTTTGGTGTGAAAGACAATCCACCTAAATTATATGATGTATGCACAGTTAGGTCCTCTTTCGGAGCCTGCATTAACTTCAGCGTTGCATTAATTGCATCATCCATATAAAGCATCGGCATCGCTGTGTCTTCGGAAATGAAACTTGTATATTTTGCCTCTTCTACGGCTTCGTAAAAAATTTCTACTGCATAATCAGTCGTGCCGCCTCCTGCCGGCGTTTTCCAGGAAATCAGTCCGGGATAGCGGATGCTTCTAACATCGACGCCGAATTTATCATGGTAATATTCGCACCATTTTTCACCGGCCATTTTAGAGATTCCATAAACGGTTGTCGGGTTAAGTACCACGTCCTGGCCTACATTTTCTTTCGGAATTCCTTTACCAAAAACCGCGATTGAACTGGGCCAGAATACTTTTTTTAACATACCGTCCTTGGCCATCTCGCAGAAATTCAGCAGCGGCTCAATATTAAGTCTCCAGGCAAAAAGAGGCTGTTTTTCCGACGTTCCGGATAGAAGTGACGCCAAATGATACACCGTAGTGATTTCGTAATCTTTAACAACCTGCCGAACGAGTTGCGTGTTAGAAACATCCATCCGTTCATAAAACCCGGCTGATGTTAGGTTTTTGTCCCAACGGTCAAGTCCGGATGCAATCACGTTTTCGGCGCCGTGAATTTCAACTAATTTATTGGTAAGTTCGGTGCCAATTTGCCCTAGCGCACCGGTGATAAGTATTTTTTCCGTTTGGGAGTTCATGCTTCAGAATGGTTTTCAGCAAATTTAAAAAAATAGCAGTGGAAATGGATGTCACGACGTAAATTATTTCATTTGGGCTAAATACTAGGTGCAGAATGATCATTAAATTCGACACAGTTTCAAGTTCCCACTGCAGCTTTATTGAGTTCCGGATTAAACGCTTTTGATTTTGTTTTTATGTACTTTTGATGAAATTTCGTTCATGAAAAAACTTGCACTGCTTCTTCTGTTTTCCTACGGTATTGTATTTCCGCAGTTTACCAACATCAATATTGTAAAAGAAATCCGCACAAAAGATAAAGGTCTCGTCGTTTCTGCGCATCCGCTGGCCAGTGAGGCCGGTGCCAGAATAATGAAGATGGGCGGCAATGCTTTTGATGCGGCCATTGCGACGCAACTTGCATTGGCGGTGGTCTATCCGCAGGCAGGCAACATTGGCGGTGGCGGATTTCTGGTAGGCGTAAAAAACAACGGCGAAAAGTTCACGATTGATTTCCGCGAAACTGCACCCGGAAAATCTTCGCGGGATATGTATGTCGACAAAAACGGGCAGGCTAACACCGATCTTTCGCAAAACGGACATTTAGCGGCCGGAGTTCCCGGATCTGTGGCTGGCTTTTTTGCAACATTAAAGCACGCCAAACTACCCATGGAACAACTCATCCAGCCCGCCATCGACCTCGCAGAGCAGGGGTTTTCGGTCACAGGAAGAGAAGCAGCTTTGCTTAACGGTCAGAGACAGTTTTTCGACCGGCACAATCAGACCAAAACTGTATTCCAAAAAAATGAACCGTGGAAACAGGGCGATATTTTAATTCAAAAGGATCTTGCTCAAACATTAAAACTTATTCAGGCAAACGGCGAGAAAGGATTTTATGAGGGTAGAACAGCAGCGCTTTTCAGTGCCGAAATGAAGCGTGGTAAAGGAATTATGACAGAACAAGACCTTAGAAATTATAAAGTAGTTGAAAGGAAACCTCTCGCATTTACGTATAATGAAAACGAAATTGTATCCATGCCGTTACCTTCGAGTGGCGGAATTCTGTTGGCACAAATGCTGAAAATGTCGTCTTTTGAAAATCTGGCACAATATCCACACAATTCCGCAGAAGCAGTACAGATTATGATTGAAGCCGAACGCCGCGCTTTTGCCGACAGAGCGGAATTTATGGGCGATCCCGATTTCATCAGTGATCAGACACAGATGCTGATTTCTGATACTTATTTAAAAAACCGTTGGAAATCATTTAATAAAAATCTGGCGACACCCAGTGCAGAGGTGGGGAAAATCGTTGCTCAACCGAAGGAATCAACCGAGACAACGCACATTTCAATTATCGATAAAGAAGGCAATGCAGTATCGGTTACCACAACGCTGAACGGCTTGTATGGCAGCAAAGTGGTGGTTTCCGGTGCCGGATTTTTTCTGAATAATGAGATGGACGATTTCTCGGTAAAACCCGGCGTTCCAAACATGTTCGGTGCGGTGGGCGGCGAGGCAAACGCAGTAGCTCCCGGAAAAAGGATGCTGAGTTCAATGACACCTACGATTGTGCTGAAAAACGGGAAACCTTACATCATCGTTGGGACGCCTGGCGGAACTACAATTCCCACGTCTGTGTACCAAACCATCGTAAATATCATCGATTTTAAACTGGATCCAAACATGGCAGTGAACGCACCCAAATTTCATCATCAGTGGCTGCCTGAAAGTGTGCTCGCAGAAGATAATTTGCCGGCAACTACTGTTTCAGCACTGGAAAAACTGAATTACAAATTCGTAAATACCGCGCAGATTGGGAGAACGGAACTCATCGTAATTGATGATAACGGAAATGCAACCGCCGTGGCAGATGGGCGGGGTGATGATTCTGTGGCAGCGGAATAATTTATTTTCCGGCCAGCTTCTTCAGCATGCCGTTGAAAATCAATCCGTGAAACGGCAGCACCGAATACCAATACAGTCTGCCCGACAGCCCCAGCGGCCGGAAGGTGGCTTCCTGATGAAGGAAACCGTCTTTAATTTTAAACTCAAGCCATGCTTCGCCCGGAACTTTCATTTCCGCGAACAGCAGCAATCTTTTTTCCTCCTGGCTGGCGTACAGCACGCGCCAGAAATCTACAGAGTCGCCTGCTTCCAGATTATTCAAATTCCGGCGCCCGCGCCTGATGCCCACGCCTCCAAAAAGTTTATCGAGAAAACCACGGATTTTCCACAGGAAATCGGCATAATACCAACCGGTATTTCCGCCAATACTGAAAATGCGGGCGAGTGTAGCTTCCTCATCAGCGATTTTTATCTTGCGCGTATCTTTAAAACATCCTTTATTCGGAACTTCGAGATATTGCCAGATATTCCGTGCATGGAATTGGGTGGAAAACGAATCGTACCAGCTCGAAAGCACGTTGTTCTGTTTGATTTTATCAAAAGCCTGGTTGATTGCTTCTTTATAGGAAAATAGCTTGATACCAAGGTTTTCGGCCAGATCATTAGGCTGGGCAATAACATCGATTTTCATGCTGTCCACTAAATTCTTTGCAAGCGGATAACTGGTACTCGTAATGAAATAGAGCCAGTATGCGGACAATTTCGGCGTCATCACCGGAACTTCAAAAATGCCACGCTTTAATCCGCGGACTTCCGCGTACTGCAACAGCATTTGTTTATAAGTTAGAATGTCTTTTCCTGCAATGTCGTAGTTGTTGTTGAATGTGGATTCTTTTGCAAGTACGCCCACCAGAAACTGAATTACGTTTCTAATAGCAATGGGTTGACAGCGGGTACTGAGCCATTTCGGAGCCACCATTACCGGTAATTTTTCTACCAGATCGCGGATGATTTCGAACGAAGCACTCCCAGAGCCCACCACAATTCCTGCTCTTAAATTGGTCAATGCATAATTTTCGCTTTTCAGCGCGTCTTCTACATTTTTACGCGACTGTAAATGTTTTGAAAGCTTTTCGGTATTAATGATTCCGGTGAGGAATATAACCTGTCTTACAGAAGTTTTTTCTAAGGCTTTTCTAAAGTGATCAGCGGATGCTTTTTCTTTTTGCTGAAAATCGCCCTCGCCGGACGACATTGAATGAATCAGATAATACGCTGCATCAATATCAACAGGAATATTAGTGAGTGTAGATTCGTCAAGAAAGTCGTTTTCGACGATCTCAATCTGGTTTAAATGCTTGCCGTAAAGTTTGGTACCGAACCGTTTTTGGTCGCGAACCGAGCAAACCACAGTGTGGCCTTCTTCCAGAAGCTGAATAAGCAGGCGTTTACCAATATAGCCGGTCGCGCCGGTGAGAAAAATTTTCATGACGCGAAAAGTTCTGTTAAAATCCTGTGACGGTCCTCGAATATCGACTGCACTTTTGCCTTTACAAATTGCCCCGCTAAAATATCTCCAAAAATCCCGAACGGAAGTTTAAAATTTACAATATCAGTCATCTTCAGATTGCCGTTCGAAAGTTCTTCGAAATGATGCTCGTGATGCCACATCGCATAGGGGCCAAACCGCTGCTCATCAACAAAAAAAGCTTTTTTAAGTGTGGTGCCCGAAGGTTCGCGGAAATGGGTAATCTCAGTAATCCAGTTGTTTTTAATGAATGGAAAAATACCGATCTTGTAGGTAATGATTTGTCCGGGATACGTTTCCACGCCCGGATTGTTGGTGATGAAAAATTTCATCTCAGCCGGCGTAATCTTATCCAGATTAGTAGGTAATGAGAAGAAACTCCATGCTTCATCCATCGATACTGGCATAATCTGCTCCGAGGTCAGCGTGTAGATACCGGACTGTTTAATAATTCTGATCGGCATCATTTAGTTTTAAAGGTGGGTATTTCCATTTATTCTTGAAAAATTCAAACAGAAGCACAATACTGTAAAGCAGTGTGAAACAGTAAAAACTGTCTTCAAGCGGCATTGTGCCGACACGAATCCCGATGATTTCAGCACTGTCGTAAAACACAACTGGATTCTCGGAGTAATTGCCGGTCAGAGCGTTATTCACAAAGAAAAAAGGAATATAAATAATTATGAAACTTAAATAGAATCTTCTGATCACGTTCCATTTAAATATAATCTGCATCAGCATCAACAGTGCAAAAAGCCCGAAACTGCAAACTGTATAGATTTTATCGTAATTGAAGACTGCAATAGCCAAACTTAAGATAAAAAGAACAAGGCTTATTACATTCGAAACTGCCTGGCTCAGCATCATTCTCGGATAAAAATATTCGAGTGCATAATGGATGAAAACGCTTGCATACGGGATTAACAGGAAGAAAAGATATTCTTCAAGCGGCATCTTGAAAATCCTTAAACCAATTAAGTACTGGTCATTAAAACCCCAAACATCTTCGTGCGTGAAATACACGTCCCATGCAATGAAAAACAAACCTACAATGAGGATTGCGGCGAAAAACGGCTTCCAATAGCGGATGAAATGCATCCGCTTCGTTTCGAAACTGAACAGAAATGGAACCGAAAAACTGAGGATATTTAAAAAAAGATAATAATATTGCTCCAAAATTTAAGCTTTTTGTGGTACTGATCGGGCTTCGCGGAAGTATTTCATAGGGACGAAAAGCATTCCGAAGCACTCGCCATCTTCCTTATCGAGATGTTTATGATGAATCTTGTGCGCCTTTCGAAGACCGCGGAAATACCAGTTGTTGGTTTTGTCGAACCATTTAAAACGACGGTGAATAAGGACATCGTGCACCAGAAAGTAGCAGATTCCGTATAAAAGAATCCCAAGCCCTACAAAAAACATCCAGTTCAGCTCGCCCCGCGACCCGAAATAGAACAATAAAATGCTGGGCGTCGCAAAGATCACAAAGAAAAAATCGTTTTTTTCGAAGACATGCGGGTAGCCCGGCTGATGATGATCTTCATGAAAGTACCACCCCAAACCGTGCATGATGAACTTGTGGGTAAGCCATGTGACGCCTTCCATACCAACAAAAACAGCTAATGTTATAAGTGCAAAACCTAAAATTTCCATGTCGCTATATTTTGAAATGTTGCCTGATCCTGCGTACAAGATCTTCGTCGTCAGATTTTTTATATTCGTTTAAAATAAACGTTTTGTCGGCTTTAAGGTCTTTGTTGTATCCTAAAAAAGACGGTGCGTTCAGTTGCGTTAGATAACGCAGGAAACGGATTTCGATATTCTTTGGGTCGGCTTTCGCTGCGTTGTCGAGTGAAGTTTTCCCTTTTCTAAAATAGGAAAACTGGCGGACAGGATTACCCGTATGTTTTGCCAGTAACAGATTTCCCATCGCGTAGAATGCCTGATAAATAGGCTTTTTTGTGTCTTCGAACGCCTTCTGAGAGTTTGCTACTAAAGTTTTGGTAGCGGTTTCCGATTCCACACCTTTATTCATCAGCGCGCGGTAGCTCAGCATATTCTGGGCGTACGTCATCAACGCTAAACCCAAAAAGAGCATTATATACATTTTCTTCATCATAATTTCTTACACTAAATTAAAATTTTTATTGATCATCATTTCCCCGAAAAGGTAAACTTTCCGTGCGTTGGAAACCCTGATCCGTTGGTTCAGCAATTGCGCCGGTTGCGCCTTCCTTATTTTTTTAAGCAGGTTATTATAATATTTGTACGCCATAAAAACGGCGATCCTGCTTGAAATCGGCAACATTCTGATGCCTTTTATCGCGTGCGCGAAATCGGCTGCAATATCTTCTTCAATTTCTTTTTTATCCGCGATACTGAATTTCTGGAAATCAACGTTCGGGAAATAGGTACGGTTAAGGTCATTAAAATCAGCACTTATATCGCGCAGGAAATTAATCTTCTGAAACGCCGCTCCGAGGCTCTGTGCGTATGGCTTCAGTTTTTCATATTCTTCCACATTGCCGTTCAGGAAAACTTTAAGACACATCAGACCTACCACCTCTGCAGAACCGTAAATATACTCGTTATATTTTTCGTCGGTTAGATCTTTAATATCTGCCAAATCCATTTTCATTGAATGCAGAAACGAATCTACCAGGTGCTGGGGAATATTTTTCTCGCGCTGTGTGCGGCAGAATGAATGCAGGATGGGGTTAAGTGAAATGCCGTTTTCGAGAGCAACGCGATAGCTGGTCTCAAATTCGGCCATCAGTTTGGCTTTGTCGTACCCATGAAAGGTATCCACAATTTCATCTGCAAACCGCACAAAACCGTATATATTATAGATATGCTGGCGGATTTCCGGCTGAAAAAGGGTAGAGGCACGGGCAAAGGACGTGCTGTATCTCTCCGTCACCATTTTCGATGAAAGCCCGCACACCTTGTCGAAGATTTCTAAATTATTCATCTCTTGCGTTATTACAGAATTCGGTTAATGTGTTTTAAAATGTAATCGGTAACTACTTTTCCCGAAATCAGCGCAGGTGGAACTCCCGGGCCGGGAACAGTGAGCTGACCGGTATAAAACAGATTTTTTACTTTATTATTATTGATGGATGGCCGCAGCACAGAAGTTTGCAGCAATGTGTTTGCAAGGCCATATGCGTTACCACGGCAAGAATTGTACCTCTCTGTAAAATCCTGCACACCAAAACTCTTTTTAAAAAGGACATGACTCCTTAAATCCATACCAGTGTTGATTTCAATCCGCTGCATAATCAGTTCAAAATATTCATCATGAATCTCTTTTGAATCCACAAGATCTACCGCAACCGGAATCAGGAAGAAACCGGTTTCCATGCCCTCAGGGCTTAATCCGGGATCGGTTTTGCTCGAAAAATTGGCATAAAATAGAGGCCTGGTTGGCAATACTTTGGTGTCGTAAATTTCTTCCGCATGTTTACCAAAATCGGTATCGAAAAACAGATTGTGGTGTTGCAGCTGAGGAATTTTCCGGTCGAATGCAACATAATATAAGAACGACGATGGTGCGAAAGTTTTTTTCTGCCAGTAATTTTCAGAATAATTCCTTTGGTTTTTATTCAGGAGGGTTTCAGTGTGTGCGTAATCAGCTCCTGAGATCACGATATCGGCATGATAACTTTCGTTTTTGGTAATAATTTTGGTTGCGGAATTATTTTCGGTGATTATTTCAGTCACTGCCTCATTAAGAATAAATTTTACGCCAAGTTCCCTGGCTAAAGTCTCAATTCCCTTTGCTACAGCATTAAAGCCACCTTTCGGATACCAGGTTCCGAGGCCAAAATCGGCGTGATTCATGAAATTATAGAACGCGGGCGTGTCGCCGGGCTTGGCGCCAAGAAAAAGCACAGGAAATTCTAAAATGCTTCTGAGTTTTGGGCTGCGAATATTTTTACGGACAGTTTCTGAGATATTGCGGACAAAAAGCGGAAGCCGCTTAGCCGTCTCGTAATTTACGAGCTCGAGCACCGATTTTCCAGGATTATAGACAAGATCCTCTATCGCGATTTCATAATTGGCTTTTGCCTTTTTCATAAATTCGCGCAGATGCTGACCACTTCCTGGTTCAATATCTTCAAAGGTCTCAATAATCTGTTCGAGATCGTCGGAAATGTCAATATAATCATCCTTACCAAAATACACGCGGTAACCCGGTGAAAGTTTTTCGAGGCTGTAGTAATCGCTGACTTTTCTGCCAAAATCCGCGAAAAACCGCTCAAAAACATCCGGCATCCAATACCAACTCGGGCCCATATCGAATTTAAAACCATCAATCTCAAGCATTGAGGCACGTCCGCCAATCTGTTCATTCTTTTCAATAACGGTTACATCGTAGCCGGCTTTTGCCATGTAACAGGCAGATGCAAGTGAGGAGAACCCGGAGCCAAGAATGAGAACTTTTACCATAGAATATTTTTAATGGAACAAAACTATACTTTAAATTTTTAATAAGAAAACTTTTGTACTAAATTTGTGATGTATAAATTCTATCACCAAATCAGGACTTTTTCTATAAGATCAGTGGCATTTCGTAAAGATTTACCCTTATGAGGCCAATGTTCATTATCTTTGCGGATTATAAAATTAAGGTTTATTGCTGAATGTTTATAAATTAATAAAATGCGGAACCGTTCTGAAGAATAATATTTAAATGAGATAATCAATGGAGTTGAATTTAGTTATTGAGATTTTGAAAGAACTGGATGATATGCAGCAAAAGCATCCCAATATGCAGATGACGCTGGAAGATTTCCGCGTACACCTTAATCAAAAATCATACGAAAAAGAAACTCCGCGCAATCTTACAGATAAATATGACCTTGATGTTTTTGATCTTGAGAACGAAATCGCCAAACAGGTGATCATGCTCGGTCGGTATTCTAAGCAGTTGATTAAGAAATCATTAGAGAAGCATCCTGACTTGGTGAATGAAGATTTCACCTATCTTTTCAGGATGATGGATTATGATTCGCTTACTAAAATGCAGCTCATCGAGAAGAACGCGCATGAAAAACAAACCGGTATCGAAATCATTAAACGGCTTGTAAAGAATGGCTTATTGAAAGAAAGCCGGGACGAAAAAGACCGCCGCAGCACACGAATCGCGGTAACTGCAAAAGGCAAAAAAGTCTTCAAAGAATCCATGCAGGATATCACAATTGTGTCCAAAATAATGTGCGGACAGTTGACGACCAAGGAAAAAGAAAATCTGCTTTCATCCCTTAAAAAGCTCAATATTTTCCACGATACGATCTATAATAATTATCGGAACGAGGGAATTGATGTGATCGAAAGGCTGATCTAAACCAGTATGTTTAAGCTTTTGGGCGCTATTTTAATCTTCACCGGCGATTCAATTCTGTGAAATTCACCGTCAAGATGCCAGTTCGTGGTATTTACTTCAAACTCTACCTCTGCGACCGGCAGATACGTCACAAACTCGTCGTCCTTTAGTTTTTTGGTAAACATCCGGTAGGCGAACCGCACCGCATACTGCAGTGGAAATTTCTTCACAAGAACAATATCCAGAAGGCCGTCGCTCTTGCTCGCGTGCGGCGCAATGTACGCGTGATTGCCGAATTGACGGGTGTTGGCAATATTAAGCATTAAATATTCGCCGTTGTAACTTTTCAGATTTTCGGTTAGGAAATTTACTTTAATGGGTTTATAGTTGATGAAAGTGCGCATCGAAACCTGGATGTAATTTCTGAAGCCGCGGCTTGTTTTCTCAAATTCCTTCACCACTTTGCCGTCGAAACCGGTTCCTGAAACGTTGATTGAAAGTCTCCCGTTGACGGTGAAAGTATCGATCTTTTTAACTTTTTTGTTTTTAATCTTACTTAAAAGATCCTCGAGATTTCTGGTGAATTTTGTCTCATTTGAAAAACCATTCCCCGAGCCTGCCGGAAACACAGCCAGAATTTTATCCGTCCCGATGATCTTCCGGGCGACTGTTGAGATGGTGCCATCGCCTCCCACCGCTACGAAAATATCTATCTGTGCAAAATTACTGTCGATAAAATCAAAAGTACCCTGCACCGAATCTGAAATGTAAACTACGGGTTGGTCAATCCGTTTTTTCAGCGCTTCAAAAAAAGGTTCGTAATTTTTTTTTGCCGAAAATGGGTTGATGATAAAAGCGACATTATTCATGTTGATGAAGGGGGAATCCGGTTCTAAGTATCGGATATTTAATTTAAATTCAGCTTTTGTCTAAACGCGGAATCCAGCAATGGTTTTATCTCTGTGAACGGAATCTGGATCAGCACCGGGCCCGCCGCATAGGCTGCAATTTCGTATTGGTTGTACAGAAAATACAGATTTTCTGCATCGAAATAGAAGTTTGTATTAAGGGGAATCTGTTTTACCAGAAGCATCTGCGCCTGATTTCTTTCAAGATCGTTTTTAAGGAAATGTGCCATCAGGACACGTCCCCAGATCGTAGCGTCCTGATCCTTAATTACGTCGGCAAGCTGCAGGGTTTTATTGGTTTTGATATCAAATACTTTATACAACTCATTGTAATAGCCATGTGCGCCGCCGGTGTAACCGTCGCTCGTGTACTGAACCGTTAGAAAATCATCCGATTTTGAAAACAGTTTCATGGCTGAATTCTGTTCCCAGGTCTGAGGAAATTCGGGTGCCCAGTCCTTCAACGATTCTTTTGTTCCCTCGTAAAATTCTGTTTTCTGTGATTCTAACGCGGCGAGAAGACCTTTTTTTGAATAATCGTCAGCTTTAATATTCTGGGTAGCATAAATGCTGTCGAGCAAAGTCTTATCAGTGATGTTTGCGAAAACCAGCGACTTGATTTTAAACTTTGCCATCACGTTTTCACCTAGTTTGAGCGAATCGTCCACCCCAACAGAATCATTTGCGAAAATGTCTTTTGCAGGCGTTACCGATTTGGTTTCCTGAGGATTTTCAGGCAGCGCTTTTTTTTCGCTGCAGGCTGAAAAAACCAGTAATAAGACAGAAAAGATGGCCGGAAGATTCTTCATAAGTGAAGTTATTTAATATTTAAGTACAAAAAACCGTCCATAAAGAACGGTTTTTATTGGTCTGTAAATTTCCAGGTTATACGTCGATTTTCGCGTACACAGCATTTTTCTCGATGAATTCGCGTCGTGGTGGCACTTCATCGCCCATCAGCATAGAGAAGACATTGTCGGCATCTGCAAGGCTTTCAATCGTAACCTGCTTAAGGATTCTATGTTCAGGATTCAGTGTTGTTTCCCAAAGTTGTTCAGGATTCATCTCCCCAAGACCTTTATAACGCTGAACTTCTACGCCCTTACCGTCCGGCGCAAGTTCGAGGGTGAATTCCTCACGTTCTTTTTCGTTGTAGGCGTAGATTTTTTTCTGCCCTTTTTTAAGCAGATATAAAGGCGGCTGTGCGATAAAGATGTAGCCATTTTCAATAAGTTCTTTCATATACCTGAAAAAGAACGTCAGGATCAGGGTAGAAATGTGTGAACCATCGATATCAGCATCCGTCATAATCACTACTTTGTGATAGCGTAATTTGCTGATATTTAGTGCTTTGCTGTCTTCTTCAGTTCCAACAGAAACGCCGAGTGCGGTGTAGATATTTTTAATTTCTTCATTATCGTACACTTTGTGGAGCATAGATTTTTCAACGTTAAGGATTTTACCTCTCAACGGAAGAATCGCCTGGAAGTGTCTGTCACGGCCCTGTTTAGCCGTTCCACCTGCGGAATCTCCCTCCACCAGGAACAGTTCTGAAATTGCAGGATCTTTTGATGAGCAGTCGGATAATTTTCCGGGAAGCCCGCTGCCGCCCATTGGCGATTTTCTTTGTACAAGTTCTCTTGCTTTTTTGGCTGCCTGTCTTGCTTTGGCCGCTAAAACTACTTTCTGAACGATTATTTTTGCTTCATTCGGGTTTTCTTCGAGGAAGTTTGTAAGCATTTCGCCCACGATTTTATCCACGGCCCCCGAAACTTCGGAGTTACCAAGTTTGGTTTTAGTTTGTCCCTCAAACTGAGGTTCCATCACTTTCACCGAAATTACAGCGGTTAAGCCTTCACGGAAGTCATCACCCGTAACTTCAACTTTTTCCTTGGCCGGAATACCGAGTTCGTCAGCGAATTTCTTCAACGTTCGTGTAAGTGCACGTCTGAAACCGGCTAAGTGCGTGCCGCCTTCATGCGTGTTAATATTATTTACATAAGAGTGCAGATTCTCGTTGTAAGAGGTGTTGTACCGCATCGCAACTTCCACAGGAATATCGTTATTATCGCCTTCCATGTAAATAACGTTGCTCATAATAGATTCGCGGTTACCATCGATAAACTCTACGAATTCTCTTAAACCACCATCGGAATGGAAAACTTCGCTTACAAAAGTACCGTCTTCATTAGGGCGTCTTTCGTCTGTTAATGTAATGGTGATTCCTTTATTCAGGAAAGACAGTTCGCGCAGACGCGCTGCCAGTGTGTCGTAGTTGTACACGGTTTCCTGGAAGATCGTAGCATCCGGCTGGAAGAATACTTCCGTACCGCGCTCGCCGGTTGTGCCTATTTCGTGTACTTTGTCTAAGGCTTTACCTTCGGAATATTTCTGCTGGTAAACTTTGCCGTCACGGTTTACGGTAGCCACAAGTGATGTGGAAAGGGCGTTAACACACGAAACCCCAACACCGTGCAGACCTCCTGAAACTTTGTATGAATCTTTATCGAATTTACCACCTGCACCAATCTTGGTCATAACTACTTCAAGTGCAGATTTCTGTTCTTTCTCATGCATATCCACCGGGATCCCACGTCCGTTATCTTTTACGGAAATGCTTTCGCCCTCGTGGATCACGACCGAGATCGTATCGCAATGTCCGGCTAACGCTTCGTCAATAGAGTTGTCTACTACTTCATAAACCAGGTGGTGAAGGCCTCTGGTGCCAACGTCTCCAATGTACATCGATGGCCTTAACCTCACATGTTCCATTCCTTCCAATGCCTGTATACTGCTCGCTGTGTATTCTTTTTGACTCATAATTTTTCTTTTCCCAACTTCAGAAATGTGCTGGTTTAAAATATTTTAAAATTAAATTGCGCTGATTTTTCCGGTATTTTTTCCGGTTTAAAAAGACCAACAAATATACGGATAATATCCCGTATTCAAAAGATAAAGTGGATACTGCGGTTAAGGATTTTTCCACAAAAAAAAGCCTCCGTTTCGGGAGGCTTTGGTTAATTTTTGATTGATTTGAAGGTCTGGCTTGGACCCTCTGCAAAATCAACCCTGACGACGTAGTTGCCTGTCGGCAGGTGAGCTGTGGCTATAGTTGTTTTGGGCGAGTTTATAATCATTCTCCCGGACGTGTCGTATACGCTGATGTTTTTCGTTTTTACTTTGCTCATTACTTTCAGTTCATTTTTGAACGGGGTGGTGACATATGCTTTACTTGGATTGGTTTCGGAAGTGGAAAGTACTTTTGCCGTATATTTTGTGATGAAAATTTCACGCGAACCCGTTCTTTTTCCAATTACAAAAATGTTATTTCCGTTTACAAGAACCGTTGAATAATCGTCTGCCACGGAATCGTCATGAAATTCATCCAGACCATTTACCGTAGATTTCTTTCCGTTTGATTCATAAGCAATAATTACAGGTTTGCTAGCTGTTTTACCCACAAAGAGATAATGATTCTGAAAGCTTTCAACATCGCGTATTTCGGATTCTGCCGAAACTTCCCCTAAATCAATAAATTCTTGTCCCGAAAACATCTTTGGCTGCATGGTTTCATCAAGCAGCACCACGCGGTTGCGTTCGTTCCCGGAATTAGGATCGATACCAAATAAGTATACAATTTCCTTATCAGGTGCAAGATGGAATTTTTTCGGGTAGACGGATACGCCTCCGGTCGCGCCCGCAACATCATAAAATTGATGCGCGGTAAGATCGTAACTTGTAAAATGATGCGGCGTGTTTTCTTTGCTTACAGCGATTTCGTGATGATATTTGTTAAGGAAGTTTCTGCCGCCGCGGTTTCCGAAAAAGCTGTAAAGCTCCATGTATTCCTGTGGAACTCCGTTTATAACAGGATTTTGTTCACCATTGCTGCCGTAAGAACTGTTTAAAACACCATCTGCCCGGTAGCCGGTGATTTTCCCCCAAAGATGATAAAACCCATCATGCTGAAAATTGACCTGTCGGTAATAAAGGTCGGGTCGGGCCGCGAGCACTCCGTTTACGCCAAAGGCGGTGTCGACACTACCGTCATTTCGGTAGCGCACAATTTTAGTGTCAGGTTCATTAAAATTTGAATCATTGGCGTAGATCGCAATCATCTTTTCGCCTTGTTTCGCAAACTCAAAACCGGTGTGCAGGTTTCCGTTCAGAATTATTTTTCCGTTGCCATTGTAGGTGGTATCCAGCGAGCCAAAGGAGGTGAGTTTTGCAATCATTCCGGTATGCGAATCTCCGTCAGTTCCAAGGCAGATGTTCAGCGAATGATCAGCATTGATGAAAACTTTTTCGAAATTTACGGCTTCCATCTCCACTGGATAGGTGAGTGTGGCGGTGCCGTTGTTGCCGAATGAGGAATCTTTTGTAAGCGTGATTTGGGAAGATATGGATACGCAGAAAAGCATACCCAAGAAGGTAAATTTTTGTTTCATAAATCATTTGTGTGGACGTAAAGATACAAATGTTTTATAAAACAAAATCCCCCACAAAATGTGGAGGATCAATTATTTAGCTTTTGTTTTTCAGATCAGATTCACGAAAACGTTTTCGTCCGTTTTTGTCACTTTTATCATCTCGAATTTAGTGAGATTTTTCGTGGCTTTATCCCATTTTTTTCCAGAAAGCTGACTTCTTTCTTTAAGTTCATTCAGTAAAAATGCTTCTTCCTGTGAGTTTAATATTTCAAGAATTGCTTTCTCGTCTTCGCCGAGCTCAATCTGCGGAATAGTTTTTTCCGGTTTCATCTGTGGGAAAAACAATATTTCCTGGATCGACGGATTGTTCGTGAGGAACATAATCAAACGGTCCATTCCAATTCCCAAACCAGATGTTGGCGGCATTCCGTATTCAAGTGCGCGGAGGAAATCGTTGTCGATAAACATCGCTTCGTCATCTCCTCTTTCCGAAAGTGCTGCCTGCGCTTCGAAGCGCTCACGTTGGTCAATCGGATCATTCAACTCCGAATAGGCATTCGCGACTTCTTTACCACAAACCATCAGCTCAAAACGCTCGGTTAAACCTTCCTTGCTTCGGTGTTTTTTGGTTAAAGGTGACATCTCAATCGGATAATCGGTGATAAATGTAGGCTGAATAAAGTTTCCTTCACATTTTTCGCCGAATATTTCGTCGATCAGTTTTCCTTTGCCCATCGTTTCATTCACGTCGATACCGATCGATTTTGCAAAATCGAAAAGTTCGCTTTCAGATTTTCCGGTGATATCAAATCCCGTGAAATTCAGGATTGCTTCAGTCATCGAAATTCGTGGATACGGCGCTTTAAAATCAATCTGATGCTCACCAAAAGTGGCGTTTGTGCTTCCGTTTACCTGAACTGCACAGTATTCGAGCAGTTTTTCAGTGAAATCCATCATCCAGTTATAATCTTTGTAGGCCACATAGATCTCAAGAGCCGTAAACTCCGGGTTGTGGGTTCTGTCCATCCCTTCATTTCTGAAGTTTTTGGAGAATTCGTACACCCCGTCGAAACCGCCAACGATAAGTCTTTTCAGATAAAGTTCGTTCGCAATTCTTAAATAGAGCGGAATGTCGAGCGCATTGTGATGGGTGATAAAAGGTTTAGCTGCCGCGCCACCCGGAATCGATTGCAAGATTGGCGTCTCCACTTCAAAATAACCTGCATCATTGAAAAATGTGCGCATCGCGTTGAAAAGTTTCGTGCGTTTCACGAAGACATCTTTCACCTGCGGATTCACAATTAAATCAACATAACGTTGTCTGTATCTAAGTTCCGGATCGTTGAAAGCATCGTGCGTAACGCCGTTTTCGTCTGTCCTTGGCTGCGGCAGCGGGCGGAGCGATTTGGTTAAAATTTTAAAGTTCTCAACTTTCACAGTCATTTCGCCGACCTGAGTGGTAAATAGTTCGCCTTCGATGCCTATAATATCGCCGATGTCGAGCAAATGTTTATAAACTTCGTTATACAGTGTTTTATCGTCACCGGTACAGATCTCGTCGCGGTTGAAATACACCTGAATTCTTCCGTCAGAATCCTGAAGTTCGGCAAAACTTGCCTTTCCTTGGATCCTGCGGCTCATCAGTCGGCCGGCAATCTGCACTTTTTCGCCTTCGGCGAAGCTTTCTTTAATCGCTTTTGTGGTATGTGTAATTGTATATTCTTCCGCCGGAAAAGCATTGATGCCCATTTTTTGCAGGGTCTGCAACTTTTCTCTTCTGATGATTTCCTGTTCTGATAACTGCATTATTCTTAACTTTTTAAGGCTGCAAATTTACACAATTTTCACTAAAAAGCAGGACAGGATTTTACATAAAAAACAGCCAAACCGGCTGTTTTCTTAATAGCTTTTTTGGTGCAATCCGCGATCAACGCAATGTTTATAAAAAATAATTATTGCGCAGCCGGAGTTTGCGGATCAATTGACACCGAATCGGGTGCCACAGGAGAGCCGTCTCCGTAAGCCTGTGTAGGAGAGTCCTGAACGGTTACTTCAGGCTCTTCCAGCATTGTGTTAGATTCCACATTGGTTTCCTTCTGGGAACATGCGGCTAAAATAAACATGCCGACAAATGCGGCTGCAAATAGGTTTTTCATTGTTTAATATTTTTACCAAAAATAGATATTTCCGTTTAAACCGAACTGAAAATACCCGCTGTAAATTGGTTTTACTTTAAAATTAACATCCTTTTATATTAGTTGATTCGCAATTTTTCTGTATTGAAGAAATTTAGCATCGCACTTATCCGTCAATTCGGATTGTTTTAAAGCGGCTGATCTTGCTTAAAAAATGTTGATATTCAGAGAGGTATAACTAAAATCCGCGATGCATTTTTAGGGATGACACAAAGTTTTTTCACTTTTTGTTTAAAGTTCAAAAAACATTTCTACATTTGTACCAATGAAAACGACCCAAAATACAAACTGGTGGTGGCCTCAAAACTTTCAAAGTCTTGAGCATCGCTCTTTTGTGTAAAAATTATATTTTATCAAAAATAAAAAAGACTTTGACGTAATGTTAAAGTCTTTTTTTTATTTAAAAACGCCGGATTTATGAAATTCAATAAAGTAATAAAACTTAAAACTACCGTAAAATCTACGCTAAGCGACCTCTTTACGCCGATCGGAATTTACCTCAGGCTTCGTGATCAGTTTCGGGATACCATCCTCCTCGAAAGCGCCGGAAACCAAAATACCGATAATAATTTTTCGTTTATCGCGGTGAATGCGGTTGCCGGAATTGAGATCCGGAACTACACCGAAGCTCAGATTAAGTTTCCGCTTGAAAGCGCCGAAAGCATCAATATTGAAAATGAAAAACTTACGGATTTACTGCAGGATTTTTCAAAAGTGTTTGAGTGTGAAGTGCCACCAATGACTATCGGAAAGGTTGCGCAGGGATTTTTTGGTTACACTTCGTACGATGCAGTTCCGTTTTTCGAGCATATAAAATTTAAGGAGCTTTCGCCGGAAAACAATATTCCCCTGATGCGGTATCGCCTGTATCAGTACGTTATTGCGATCAATCATCACAATGATGAAATGTTTCTGATCGAAAATAAAATTGAAGGTTTAAAATCCGAAATGTCAGTTATTGAAAATTTAATCCAGCAAAAAAATGCTCCGGTGTTTCCTTTTGCGAAAATAGGAGAGGAAGAATCTAATTTAACCGATGAAGAATACAGAAATTCAGTGGAAACTGCCAAGAAACATTGTTTTCGCGGAGACGTTTTTCAGCTTGTACTGAGCCGCAGGTTTCACCAAAAATTTCGGGGCGACGAATTCAATGTATATCGCGCGTTGCGCAATATAAATCCGTCACCTTATCTTTTTTTCTTTGATTACGGCGACTATAAACTGATGGGCTCCAGCCCGGAAAGCCAACTGATCATCAAAAACAATCAAGCCGTCATTCATCCCATCGCGGGAACTTTCAAACGGACCGGAAACATAGAAGAAGATTTAAAGGCTGCGGAAGAACTCAAAAAAGATGCAAAAGAAAATGCTGAACATACGATGCTTGTGGACCTTGCCAGAAATGATCTGAGCATTTTAGGAAAAAACACCCAAGTTTCCAAACTCAAGGAAATCCAGTTTTTTTCGCACGTTATCCATATGGTTTCTGAGGTTACTGCCGACCTTGACAAAAATCAGAACCCTTATGAAATGATTGCCACGACATTCCCGCAAGGTACATTAAGCGGCGCGCCAAAATACCGCGCGATGCAGCTCATCGACGGATATGAAAAGACTTCGCGGAGTTTCTATGGCGGTTCGATCGGCTTTGTCGGTTTCGACGGAAGCTGTAACCAGGCCATTATGATCCGCACATTTCTAAGCAGGAACAATACTTTGTTTTACCAGGCCGGAGCTGGAATTGTAGCCAGATCTATCGCAGAAAACGAGCTTCAGGAAGTGAACAACAAGCTTGGCGCATTGAAAAAAGCAATTGTGAAAGCAGAAAAAATTATTTAACACAAGATCAAGAAAATGAAAATATTAGTATTCGATAATTACGACAGCTTCACCTACAATCTGGTTCAGATGATAGAGCAGATCACGGGTGGCAAAGTGGATGTTTTCCGGAATGACGGGATACCAATTGAAAACATTGAGGCCTACGACAAAATTATCCTTTCGCCCGGACCCGGAATTCCTGAAGAAGCCGGCATTTTACTCGATGTAATTAAGAAATATGCGCCTACAAAGTCTATTCTTGGGGTTTGCCTTGGCCAGCAGGCGATTGCGGAGGCATTTGGCGGCAGTTTAATTAATCTTTCGGAGATTTTTCACGGTGTTGCGACGGAATCCAAACAGATCCGGCCACACAGGATTTTAAATGATTTGCCTGAAACACTGGAAGTTGGGCGTTACCATTCGTGGGCGGTCAATCCGACGGACTTTCCCGAAGAACTCGAAATTACAAGTGTTGATCAAAGTGGGATGATTATGAGTCTGAAACACAAAACCTACAATGTACACGCGGTGCAGTATCACCCCGAGAGCATTTTAACGCCCGATGGAAGAAAGATTCTCGAAAATTTTCTAAAGAATTAAGATGAAACAGATTTTACAATATTTATTCAACCATAATACGCTCTCCAAAGCCGAAGCGAAAGCTATTCTTACCGAAATTGCGCAGAACAAATTCAATGAAAACGAAGTAACATCGTTCGTCACGGTTTTCCTGATGCGCGCGATCACGCTCGAGGAAATGGAGGGATTTCAGGAGGCGCTGCTGCGGCTTGCGGTTCCTGTAGACCTCGGAACTGATGATTTAGTCGATATCGTGGGTACAGGCGGCGACGGAAAAGATACTTTCAATATTTCTACGCTCGCATCATTTGTGGTGGCAGGAGCGGGGCAGAAAGTCGCCAAACACGGCAACTACGGCGTTACGTCAGTTTCTGGTTCGTCGAACGTGCTTGAAGAACTTGGCTATCAGTTCAAAACAAATTCCGAAGATCTGCAGAAAGATTTGGCGAAAGGCAATATCTGTTTTCTGCACGCGCCTCTTTTTCATCCGGCTTTACGGGCGGTTGCACCTTTGCGGAAAGGGCTCGGCTTACGGACGTTTTTCAATATCCTGGGCCCGCTCGTAAATCCTGCGAAACCTAAATTCCCGATGATCGGCGTGTATAGTCTGGAGATCGCACGGATCTATCAATATCTACTGCAGAAAAAACACGAAAATTTTCTGCTTGTGCACGCGCTGGACGGCTACGACGAGATTTCACTCACTTCCGACACCAAGATTTTCGAGCCCGAAGGTGAATTTATCTATTCTGCTGAAGAATTAGGCTTCCGAAACATTAGTCCCGAAGCGATTTTTGGGGGAAACTCGAAGCAGGAAGCCGCCGTGATTTTCAAAACAATTCTGGAAGGAAAAGGATCTTATGAGCAGAATTCGGTGGTACTCGCAAATGCCGCGATGGCGCTCAAAAACACCGGGAAATTTGGAGGTTACGAAAACTGCCTTACCCTTGCAAAAAACAGTTTGGAAAACGGGCACGCGCTCCGTTGTCTCAATAATATTATAGATTAAGATTTTTATGGCGACAATTTCCGTCTTCCACTCCCGCTTCCGCCGCGGCGGAGAGCTCCGTTCAAGCCGGGTCGCAACGCATCAACCAAACATAAACCAGAACTGAACATGACCATTTTAGATCAAATAATAAAAAGAAAAAAAGAGGAAATTGCAGCCGCCATGGCATCCGTTTCTGTTTCGGAACTTAAAGATGCTGCATTTTTCAGCCGCAAAACGCTCTCATTAAAGGAAACACTCACTGCGAAATCCGGAATCATTACTGAATTTAAAAGACAGTCGCCGAGCAAAGGAATCATCAATAATAAAGCGGACATTGCACAGGTGGCGCATTCTTATGAGAAATTTGGGGCAAGTGGAATTTCGGTTTTAACAGATAGAGATTTTTTTGGCGGTGAAATGCGTGATATCATAAACATCCGCGAACAGATCAATATCCCGATCCTGCGCAAAGATTTTATGATCGACGAGTATCAGTTTTACGAAGCCAAATCGATGGGTGCAGACGTTATCTTGCTGATCGCCGCGTGCCTTTCTGTTCAGCAGGTTGAGGAATTTACGGCGCTTTCTCATCAACTCGGGTTAGAGGTTTTGCTTGAAATTCATATCGAAGACGAACTCAGCCATTTTAACAATAACATCGACTTAGTCGGAATTAACAACCGGAATCTGAAAGATTTTAAGGTTGATCTACAACATTCTGTGAACCTCAGGAATCTTTTGCCCAAAGGAAGTTTAGCGGTTGCGGAAAGCGGAATTTCAGGACCGGAAGATTTCGAATTTTTAAAGCAAAAAGGCTTTGACGGTTTTTTAATGGGCGAATATTTCATGAAAAATGAAAATCCAGGTGCTGCTTTTCAAGAATTTATCGCCAAAATTCATCCAAATAACTGAGCAAAATGAAACTTAAAGTCTGTGGTCTTACCCAACCCAATCAGGTTCAGGAGTTAATTTCTTTGGATGTAGATTTTCTGGGCTTTATTTTCTACGCGAAATCTCCGAGATATGTTCTTAATCATTTAAACCTGAAACAGATTTCGGAACTTGATCATTCGGGGAAAGTCGGAGTTTTTGTGAACGAGACCGCTCAAAATATTGCAGCAATTGCTGAAAAGGCCACGCTGAACTACATCCAGCTTCATGGCGACGAAGACGAAAACTTCATTGATGAGTTGCGGGATAAGCTTGTTGATAAAGAAATAAAAATTATAAAAGTTTTCAGAATAGGAACGGACGTCGAAAAATTAAAATTCACCACACAAAATTCGTTGGCAGATTTTTTCCTTTTCGACACCGATTCAGCATCATTCGGCGGCACCGGCAAATCATTCGGTTGGCAATTGCTGAATGAACTGGAAATTCAAAAGCCCTATTTGCTAAGCGGCGGAATTTCACCCGAAAACTTCAAAGACATTCATAACATAATACAAAGTCCGTTTGCGCTCGACATCAATTCTAAGTTTGAAACAGAACCCGGCGTAAAAGACCTTCAAAAAATAAAACAATTCTATGGAAAATTATAAAAACCCGGATGTACACGGATATTACGGCGAATTCGGCGGCGCTTTCATTCCTGAAATGTTGTATCCTAACGTGGCAGAACTTAAGGAAAAATATATAGAGATTATTGAATCTGCAGAATTTCAGGAAGAGTTTCAGGACCTGCTGAAAAACTATGTAGGGCGAGCAACACCGCTCTATTTGGCCAAAAACTTAAGCCAAAAATATTACACGCAGATCTATCTCAAACGTGAAGATCTGAATCACACCGGTGCGCACAAGATCAACAATGCGCTCGGACAGGCTTTGGTGGCTAAAAAACTCGGGAAGCGACGTATCATTGCAGAAACAGGCGCGGGCCAGCACGGAGTGGCAACCGCTACCGCATGTGCGCTGTTGGGTCTTGAATGCATTGTGTACATGGGCGAAGTTGATATTGCACGCCAGGCTCCCAACGTCGCCAGAATGAAAATGCTCGGCGCAACAATAATTCCGGCAGTTTCGGGCTCCAAAACGCTGAAAGACGCCGTGAATGAAGCGTTACGCGACTGGATTAATAATCCAACAACTACGCATTATATCATTGGAAGCGTGGTAGGTCCGCATCCTTTTCCCGATTTGGTTGCGCGTTTCCAGAGTGTGATTTCGGAAGAGATAAAATGGCAACTAAACGAAAAGATTGGCCGCCAAAATCCAGATTATGTAATGGCGTGCGTAGGTGGCGGAAGCAATGCCGCAGGTGCTTTTTACCATTTTGTGGACGAGCCGGACGTGAAAATAATTGCGGCAGAAGCCGGTGGTTTCGGAGTGGCTTCAGGTAAATCTGCCGCCACTACTTTTCTCGGTACATTGGGCGTTTTGCATGGCAGCAAAAGTTTGGTGATGCAAACCGCCGACGGGCAGGTAATTGAGCCGCACTCGATTTCTGCAGGACTTGATTATCCCGGAATTGGGCCTTTCCACGCGAATCTGTTTAAGGAAAAACGCGCTGAATTTGTTTCCGTCACGGACGAAGAGGCACTTGAAGCCGCAATGGAGCTCACAAAACTTGAGGGAATTATTCCGGCGCTCGAAAGTGCACATGCATTGGCGCTCTTAAAAAAGAAAACGTTCGCCGAAGATGATGTGGTGGTGATCTGCCTGAGTGGTCGGGGCGACAAAGACATGGAGACTTATCTAAAACATTTATAGCATTTATTTTTGGGCGCCTTTTTCCGTCCTCCGTTCCCGCTTCCTCCGCGGCGGAGAGCTCCACTCAGGCCGGGGCGCGGGCAACGACTTTTTAACAATAACATTTTTGTAAATAGAAAATTATGATTAACACAGATAAAATGCAATTTGCAGCGTCCAACATTCCGAAAGAAAAAAAGCTGAGTATTTATTTTACGGCTGGTGTCCCCGAGCTTGAGAGCACCGGCGAAGTTTTAAAACTGATTCAGGATGCCGGTGCAGAATTGGTGGAAATCGGGATGCCGTATTCCGACCCTGTGGCAGACGGCCCCGTGATTCAACACGCACATGAGCGCGCTCTGAAAAACGGAATGACGGTCGCTAAGCTATTTGAACAACTGAAAAAGGTAAAAGATGAAATTAAAATCCCGGTAATTTTAATGGGTTACATTAATCCGGTCCTGACTTTCGGCTTTGAGAACTTCTGTAGCGAATGTGCTGATTCGGGTGTATCGGGATTGATTATTCCCGATGTACCTCCTATCGAATTTGAAAAAAACTGTCGCGCTGTGCTCAAAAAATACAATCTTACTTTTACATTTCTCGTGACACCCGAAACTTCAGATGAACGCATACTTTATCTAGATTCATTAAGTTCCGGCTTTCTTTACGCGGTTTCAAGTTCTTCAACAACGGGCAATGCAACGAAAGATGTTAATAATGAAGGGTACTTAACGCGGCTTGCTGAGTTGAATTTAAAAAATCCGGTGATGATTGGTTTCGGGATTAAGAATAAGGCAGATTTCAGCAAAGTGACGGCAAAAGCCGCAGGCGGAATCATCGGGACGGCATTTGTAAATATCCTGCTTTCCGATGAAGACTGGCGTACAGCATCGCGGAATTTTATTCAGAAGGTCATTAATTAATTCGTTATTTTTGGGCGAAAATCAAGGTTCATCTATAATTTTCAGCGATGAGGCCAAACGGTTAATCAGGTATTTATAAGAATATGTCAGCTAAACAGAACAGAACTTTACTTTTGGAGGATTTGGGGTTAATGAATTACGAAGACGCGCACAGCTATCAGGACCAACTGATGCAGCAGATTATCGCCATGAAGCTCGCAAACCGCGTAAAAACTGATGAAGAGCGCGAAAAGACGCCTAATTATTTGCTGTTTGTAGAGCATCCGCACGTGTACACGATCGGGAAATCCGGCGATGGCGCCAATATGCTCGCAGACTCTCAAAAATTAAAAGAAATAGGTGCCACTTTTGTGCAGACCAATCGCGGCGGGGATATTACCTATCACGGTTTCGGGCAGTTGATTGGCTATCCGGTTCTGGATCTTGACAATTTCGCGTCTGATATATTTCTCTACATGCGGAACCTAGAGGAGGTGATCATCCGTGTAATTGCTGAATACGGCCTAACCGGAATGCGCAGTGAAGGCGAAACCGGCGTTTGGCTGGACGTAGGCAAACCGTATGCACGTAAAATCTGTGCGATGGGCGTTAAAACTTCTAAATGGGTCACGATGCACGGTTTCGGCCTGAATGTAAATACAGATCTGCGTTATTTTGAGTACATCATCCCGTGCGGAATTAAAGATAAAGCCGTTACGTCCCTTAAAAGTGAACTTGAACGTGAATTTTCTGCAGATGACATTTCAGAATTAAAAACGAAGATCAAAAATCATTTTTGCGACGTTTTTGAGGCTGAAATCGTTCAGAAAACTTTGGAGCCGCGGTAAACCTCGGTGCTGCTTTCAAATAAGGGTGCTGCATTTTTACGGAATTCAGATAAATGTTCCGATGCGCTGTGCTGGCGGTGAAGCTCCGCAGTTTCCCACAATTCCATGAGGAAGAAAATACCTTTGTTGTCGACATCTTCCACCAAATCATATTGCAGGCAGCCTTCTTCTTTACGGGTTCCGGCAACCAGTTTCTCCAGCAGTTGCAGGGCCTCATCAAGGTAATTTTCTTTAAAGTGAAAAAGTGCGACGATATACAGACGGTTCATAATAAGAGCTTTTGTTGCGCAAAAATAAACTAAAGTTTACACGTAAACTAAAGGCGTGAGCGCTTTTGCAAAAATGTTAGAAAACCGGCACATTATTTAAGATTTCGCTAATCCGCAAAAAATTTTATCTTTGTAAAAACCGAATTATCAATATGGCAGAATATAAATTAATACTTCCTTCAATGGGAGAGGGCGTGATGGAAGCTACGATTATCAGCTGGCTGTTCGCTGAAGGCGACATGGTGAAGGAAGATGATTCCGTCGTAGAAATCGCAACAGACAAAGTAGATTCTGATGTTCCAACACCTGTTTCCGGGAAGATTGTGAAAATCCTGAAACAGAAGGATGAAGTAGCTAAAATCGGCGAGGTAATTGCGATCCTCGAAATTGCTGGCGAAGGTGGCGCTGTAGCAGACCAACCGCAGGAGCCGAAACACGCTGATGAGGTGCAGACCGACATCCCTCAACTGTCCGAGCAGGAAATTCAGGAACTCGATAAAACTTTAGAAAGAGCCACACCACAGGCCTTCACGGGTGATCTTTACCTTTCACCACTGGTCAAAAATATCGCGCAGCAGGAAAATATTTCAGAAAATGAATTGAAATCAATCAAAGGAACCGGCATGGATGGCCGGATCACCAAGGAAAATATCCTGGCCTTTATCGAAAACCGTACTTCTCAACCCGCTCCTGCGGTTGCTGCACCACAAACGGTGGCTGCTCCAGTGCAGGCTGCCGCACCTGTTTTCGCACCTGTGAAAGTAGGAGAGGGCGATGAAGTAATTCAGATGGACCGCGTTCGTAAGATCATTGCTGATGCAATGGTAAATTCAAAAAGAATCTCTCCGCACGTCACGTCATTCATTGAAACCGACGTAACCAACGTGGTGAAATGGCGTACGAAACATAAAGATATTTTCGAGAAAAGAGAGGGCGAAAAACTCACCTACATGCCGATTTTCGTGAAAGCCATTGTGAAAGCAATTCAAGATTTCCCGATGATTAACGTGTCGGTGGATGGCGATAAAATCATTAAAAAGAAAAACATCAATATCGGGATGGCCACAGCGCTTCCGGACGGTAATTTAATTGTTCCGGTGATTAAAAACGCTGATCAACTGTCACTTTCAGGCCTTGCGAAAGCAATTAACGATCTTGCGCACCGCGCCAGAAATAAAAAACTCAGACCTGAAGACACGCAGGGCGCAACGTATACCATTTCCAACGTTGGCGGATTCGGAAACCTTATGGGAACGCCTATTATTCCTCAGCCGCAGGTCGCAATTATGGCCGTGGGCGCAATTGTGAAAAAACCTGCAGTGCTCGAAACTAAAGACGGTGACGTGATAGCCATCCGGAGCCTGATGTTCATGTCACATTCTTACGATCACCGCGTGGTAGACGGCTCTCTGGGCGGCATGTTCCTCAAGCACGTTCACGATTATCTGCAGAACTGGGATCTAAATACAGAGATTTAATATCAAAGTAATTGGTAATAAGTAATAGACCTTCGGAATTTCTCCGGAGGTTTTTTTTGTAGCTTAATCCCGCTTTCCACTCTATCTTTTCCTCGTCGTTCCTCCTCAGAAAAGGATGCCGTTTCAATCGGGGCTTGCGACCTGTACAAATAATGCTCACTTGTATAAAAACGCTATTTTTGCTGCTTTAAAATATCTCAAAATGCTTAAAATTCGGAAAGCCAATCCAAGTGACACCCCAGTGATTTTTGATCTGATTAAAAAACTCGCAGTGTACGAAAAACTCGCAAACGACGTAGTAACTTCCGTGGAAGAACTCGAGGATAATATTTTCAATAAAAATTTCGCCAAAGTCCTGATGGCGGAGGACGACGGAAAGCCCGCTGGATTTGCGCTATACTTCTATAATTTTTCGACTTTTGTAGGTAAGCCGGGGATTTATCTCGAAGACTTATTTGTAGAACCCGAATACCGCGGAAAAGGCTACGGAAAATCGCTGTTGGTTGAATTAGCTAAAATTGCAAAAGAAGAAAATTGCGGCCGTTTCGAATGGTCGGTTTTAGACTGGAATACACCCGCACTTGAATTTTACAAATCATTTGGTGCCAAACCGATGGAGGATTGGTCGGTGTTCCGGTTAGATGAAAAGGGTATCGCTGCTCTGGCAGGATAGTTCAAAAAAAAAGTGCGGTCTTACGATCCGCACTTTTTAGTTTATTCAGTAAATCTTCGCGATTTCGTCGCAAAGCCATTCAAGCATCTCCCGGTCTTCAGCGGTAAACGGATTCAATGTGTGTGAATCGATATCGATCTGACCGACATTCTCGCCATTTTTAATTATAGGAACTACGATTTCAGCTTTTGTATCGATAGAGCAGCTCAGGTAATTGTCCTGATCATGCACATCGGGCACAACAAAAGTTTCATTAGACACGGCTACCTGTCCGCAAATGCCTTTTCCGAACGGTATAATCGTGTGATCCGTTTCTGCGCCTACATAAGGCCCTAAAATAAGTTCGTCTTTGTCGCCGTTTTTAAAGTAAAAACCCGTCCAGTTAAAATAAGGAATCTCCTGGTCGAGAAGGTGACATACTTTTTGCAGTTTGTCATTTAAATCATGATTGGGGCTTTCCAGGATGATGGAAAGACGCTTTTTTATTTCAGACATAATTGTTTTTTTTAGGAGAATTCTTTCAGTTTCAGTTCTTCTTTGTAGCCAAACATTCCGCGTTCAATAATCATTTCGGCTACGCCATCCGGCACCTGTTTCTGCCATCCCGACTCGTGATTCGCTATCTTATGAAGGATATCGCGGGAGTAAATTTCGGAGTGGTTAGGGTTATAATCTTTGATGTCTACAATTCTGCGGTTCAACTTGAAGTATTTGTAAAGTTCTTTGAGGTTATCGCCTACTTTAAGGTTGTTCGAAGTAAGTAAATCGTGGGTTTCAGGGTCTTTGTACGGGTACAGATAGACCGTCATGTCCTGTCGGAAGAATTTCCCGAACGCTTCGAGGATTCCGCCTGAAAGATTTTTGTAATAGTTCTCATCAAATACATCCAACAGGTTATTTACGCCCATTGCCACACCAATTTTGCCGTTGGTGTAGTTCGCGAAATAATCGATGAGACGGTAATATTCAGAAAAATTCGAAATGATTACAGTATAGCCGAGTTTAGCCAGAACGTCCACGCGATCGAGGAAATCCCGTTCGTCAATATCGCCGGCGGCGCGAAGATTCGAAATGGTAATTTCAAAAAGAACGACGGTATCTTCGAAGCTGCAGCAGGTGTCCTTAGTAAACATCTCAAGGCCACGTTCGAACATATCGATATTCACCAGCGTAACCGGCCGGAAACTGCCACGTACAGCGAAAATGTTTTTCTTATAAAGTACATCAGCGGGCAGCATATTATTACCCTCAGGATTGAAAATCACAGCGTCTGTCATGCCGTTTTTCACAAGCTGGAGGCTCATTAAACGGTTGTCGACATATGCAAATGCGGGTCCGCTGAAATCAATCATATCTATTTCCACATTATCTGTGGATATGTCGTCGTACAGGGATTCGATGAGGTGACGGGGATTATCCGAAAGGTTATAAGCGCCGTAAATAAGGTTTACGCCAAGACTGCCTAAAGTTTCCTGCTGCAGGGTAGCATCGTTTTCCATAAACTTTACGTGGAGAACAATCTCGTTGTAATCTTCCTTTTCGTCAAGCTGGAAGCGCAGGCCTACCCAGCCATGGCCCTTCATGGTTTTGTTGAAGTTGATGGTGGTAACCGTGTTGGCATAGGAAAAGAACTTTCTGCCAGGGTTGTTGTCGCGCGTAAGTCTTTCTTCAATAAGCGAAACCTCGTAGCGCAGCATCTTGCGCAGACGGTTTTGGGTAACATAGCGGTTTTTAGCCTCTTTACCATAAATTGCATCACTGAAATCCTTATCATACGCCGACATCGCCTTTGCAATTGTACGCGATGCGCCACCTGCCCTGAAAAAGTGACGGACAGTTTCCTGACCTGCACCGATTTCAGCGAAAGTTCCGTAGATATTCGCGTCTAAATTGATGGCTAAAGCTTTCTGCTTAGGTGTTAGTTTCTGATTAATCACGTGCAATTCTTAATTTTTTGTAAATTTACTGATAATATATAGCACCGTCAAAAAAAATGAAGTTGAAATTTTTAGGGAGCGGAACCTCACAGGGAATCCCCGTAATAGGCTGCCATTGCGAAGTTTGCTCTTCAACCGACCACCGCGACAGGCGTATGCGCTCCTCGGCTCTCGTGAGCACAAATTCCAACAAAAAAATACTTATTGACTGCGGCCCTGACTTCAGATTTCAAATGCTTGACAATCAGGAAGACAATATTGACGCCGTAATGCTGACCCATGAACACAACGATCACGTGATTGGTCTGGATGACCTTCGGCCGCTGATCTTTAAAAACAGACATGACATGCCTTTGTACTGTTCTGCGAGGGTAGGTAACGAAATAAAGCAACGTTTTTCGTACGCGTTTGCAGATGTAAAATATCCGGGGGCACCTTCATTTCAGTTACACGAAATCAATGGTTCTTTCACCCTTTTCGACGTAGAAATAACGCCGGTGGAGGTGATGCATCATTTAATCCCTATTTATGGATTCAAAGTCAATAAACTCGCCTACATAACAGACGCGAGTGCTATTTCGGACGCGGAGAAGGAAAAGTTGCGTAATCTTGACTATCTGATCCTGAACTGTATCCGAAAAGAGCATCCGCATCCCGCCCACTTTATTTTGCCGCAGATTCTTGAGCTTAACAAGGAGTTGCAGCCGAAAAAGATGTATCTCACGCACATTTCTCATCATCTGGGTCGCCACGCACAGACTGAATCTGAACTGCCTGAAAATGTACATCTGGCTTATGATGGTTTGGAACTGGAGTTTTAAAATGTAATACACGCGCACGGAATTCCGCAAGAAATTACTTTTGCAGAAATAAAAAAAAATCTATATTTGCAAACCCAATAAGGAGCCCGGTTGGCGGAATTGGTAGACGCGCTAGACTCAAACTCTAGTATCGCAAGATGTACCAGTTCGATTCTGGTACCGGGTACAAAACCTCTGTTTTATGCAGAGGTTTTTTTTATTTGTTTATACCATTATAGTAAACAAATCGGACAGTGGTGTAATAGTTTATATTACTTGTAATAAGGGAATGGAGTAGTAAATAATGGGCGAAATAACCTATTGTTTTATGTTGCGAAGCGCTACTTTTATTCAATGAAAGAAATAATTTTTAAACTGGGTGCACTGATCGTACTGGTAGTTTCGGTGCTCTTTCTTGTCGGCGAACTAGCGCTGGTTCTGCTGGTTGTCGCAGCCGAATTGCTTTTCAAAAATCCAACAAAAACAAATCGCATGGGAAAACGGCATTTCCCGAAATATCACTTTCCACGGCTTGTTGGACATAAACAGTGAATTAGCACCACAATGTGGCGGCCTCAAGATATGCTGAAATAAGTGCATCCTTTGAAACGGTATTGTTTTCTATCTATTTAAAGATGAAAAAACCTCTGTAATACATACAGAGGTTTTTTTATGTGAAATTTTCTGTTTCTAGCCCAAGATTTTAGAATAATATAATTCTTTTTTTCACAATTATAGTACTGAAATACTGATATCCGTCACGGTTTTCCTTTGTGTATTTGTATCATTTTAACAAAAAATTAATATTAATGCTAGGAAGTGTTAATAAACTAATTTTTTAGCCAATATCATTGATTTTTATTTAATAATTTTAAGATATTATTAGGTAAAATTTATAGTTAAAATTTAATAAGATATAAATCATATAAATTATAGCAGATAATATTATTGAATCCACAATTAACAGTATACCTTTGTACCATCAAAGAAGAAGAAATAAAGTAAGAAAAAATATTAAAATTTAGATACTATGAAAAATGTAGCAAACTTCAAGATTCTTGTCTTAGCCTTCGGACTTTTTTCCGGCCTTGTTGCCGCACAGAAGATCACCAGCAAGACCGTGAAAACTACCGTAAGCGGAACCTCAACAATGCATGACTGGACAATGACCAGCAACAACGGCACATTCAGCGCGAACGTTTCAGGTAACACTCTTACCGACGTTACTTACACTTTAGGTGCAAAAACATTAAAATCGGGGAAAGGTCCAATGGATACCAACGCCTACAAAGCGATGAAAGCTGATAAATTCCCGAACATCACCTTCACAGCAACTTCAGTGAACATAGGAAAAGGCACCATTACCGGCAAACTGAAAGTAACCGATGTAACTAAAACCGTAAGCTTCCCGGTAACCGTAGTGAAAAACGGAACAGCCTACACCATCACTGGAACCGAAGCCATTAAACTTACAGACTACGGAGTAACGCCTCCTTCATTTATGATGAATACCGTGAAAACAGGTAACGACATCAAAATAAGTGTAAACGTAAGTGCAAACTAATTATTCAGAAACAATAAAATCTTAAAAATATGAAAACGATGTTAATGAGAGTTTCTATGCTCGCCGTAATCTTCTCAGCAGCCGGCCTCCAGGCACAGGACAACTCCAGCACAATGCGCGATTATCTGGCACCGGAAAAAACTACCCGTGACATTTTCGAAGACCCTAAAGTGGCTGCACCGGAATATGACGGAGTGAAAGTATCAGTAGGTGGCGATTTCGCACTGCAGTTCCAGGCTTTAGATCACGAAACTACAGCTACATTAGGTCCAGACTATGTTCTGAACACTTTAGGCAGCGATTTCAACTTGCCAACCGCTAACCTAGACATCAATGCATACCTTGCAAAAGGAGTGAAAATGCACCTTAGAACTTATCTTTCTGCACGTCACCACAACGAAGCGTGGGTAAAAGGAGGATATATTCAGATAGATAATCTTGATTTCATTTCTGAAGGTTTCATGAGCAGCCTGATGACAGACGTGAGAGTGAAAGTAGGTATGGACGAAATCAACTTCGGTGATGCGCATTTCAGAAGAACTGATAACGCGGAAGCCATCAACAATCCTTTCGTAGAGAACAACATCATGGATTCCTTTACAACTCAGGCATTCGGTGAGGTTTATTACTACAAAAACGGCTTCATGGGTATGTTAGGTCTTTCTAACGGTAAACTTAATCAAACCGCTACCAAAGGAACTAACGAAAACGCACCTTCAATTTACGGTAAACTGGCTTACGACAAACAGATCGATCAGGACCTTAGAGTAAGATTATCCGGTTCCGTAATTAAAACAAACGGGTTGAATACCAACGGTAAGCTTTACGGTGACGACAGAGCAGGATCAAGATATTATTACCCATTGTTGGTAACCAACACAGTAAACAGCGCATTATCTGATGCAATGGGCGCAAACAACGCAATGACAGGACGTTTCGACCCTAACTTCAAAGAAATGACTGCGATCCAGATTAACCCATTCGTGAAATATCAAGGTTTAGAATTCTTCGGAACTTACGAATATGTTACTGGTAACAAGCCACTTAACGCAACTACACTTAGAGATTCTGACGGTACTTACAACCAATACGCTGGGGAATTACTTTACAGATTCGGTGGAAAAGAGCAATTCTATTTAGGTGGTAAATACAACGCGATTAACGGTAAAGATTACGAAGGTGCTTTAGAAAGAAAGATTGACCGTTTCAACATTGCAGGAGGTTGGTTTATGACCAAAAACGTACTTGCGAAGATTGAATATGTTAGTCAAACTTACAACGAAAGCGACGTATGGAACGTATTGGATGCTTCTACACCAAAACAGCAGAAGTCTCCATTGTCTGGCGGGAAGTTCAACGGTATTATGTTTGAAGCGACCATCGGTTTCTAATTTTTAATATTTTTTTGGAAGGGGTTTGCGAAAACCCCTTTTTTTATCTTTGTGTCATGAAAAATTACCAGATATTTTTGCTCCTCTTCTTCCTTCCAATGCTTGCTTTCGGCCAGAAAAATGGTGTAGTGATCAACGGGTGGACGAATATCGGAACCTTCAAATGCGTAAATGCTAATTTTCAGAACTCACGCTCAATCTATTCATTCTCCGGAAGCCAGTTGCCCAATATACCGCTTCAGGTAGTAGATTTCGACTGTAAGAACAAAATCATGACCGCGGATTTCCGCAAGACCCTCCACTCGGAAAAATATCCCGCGCTGACGATTAAATTCATCAATTTCACCAAGCTCAAAGCAAACCGCTTCACGGCGCTGGTAGAAGTGAAGATGATGAACGTAACTAAAAGTTACAACATCGAATTCAGCGAGTATCACGACAGTCTTGTAGGCAATAAGCGTCTGAAGTTTTCAGATTTCAACATTGTGCCTCCCAAAAAGATGGGCGGGATGGTGTACGTAAAAGATGAGATCGATTTGTTTTTCAGCCTGGCCGTAAGGTAAAACACAAGTCATAAAACTGTCAACAATACCCAATTAGTTTTTTCATAAGTAAATAATGTTGATTGTAAACTCTCTGAAAAGGGAGTTTTTTATGGGTAATGCTGAAAGATTCCGAAGTCGGTCGCTGTCCACAACGCCGCTTTTTGCCCCGCGGCTTTCAGTGCATTATTCGTCCACGTGTTGCAGGTGTTGAGGAAGCTGTAGCTGCCCTGTGCATCATAAAACGTGTCGTCTTTGCCATAAACAGCGTCGGTTTTTACGAAGATCGGTTTACCGTTTTGGTCACGGTCGAATTTGCTTTTTACAAATTCAGCCAGCGCCGCATATTGCTTCTCGGTGAGCATAATCTTCCTGCAGTCTTCGCTTTCTGTCATTTTATCGTAATACGTGCAGTGCATAGCCGATTCGCTGAGCCAGAAAGCAGCTTTCACCGCGGTTGAAGGTTTGAGTTCGGCCCACGTCGGCGTGTCCAGATAGAAGCCTTTATCGCCCCAACCGATTGAAATATACCGGTAATCTGTTCTTCCCGAGCGTGTTTTTCCGGTAGGAATTTCGTCGTTCCAGTTAATTATTTTTGAATGTACGGGCATTACAACATCGGTGTGCATGCCGTTTGTGAGGATGTAAACTGCGATATCGGGCCTCTCAGCCACGGGTTTTTTAGCAACCGGAATGTAGGGGATGAGTAAAACCAAAATAACGTAAACGACGATGATGCCCAGAATAACACCGATTGATTTTAGAACAGCGAGCAGAAATTTCTTCATGAACAAATGTATTAAAAATAAAAAATGAAACGATCTGCCTCCAACGGAGTGCAGCTCACGATTTATTAATACTTTTAGATACACAAAAGATTGTTATGGCTGCCAAATCTACAAAACACAGGAAAAACAAAGTCCGCGTAAAAGTAGCACCCAAGAGATCGCAGAAAAAGCGGTGATGAATTTTTTACTTGCTCAGGAAGTCGATATTTCTTTTTAATCCCGAAAATTTAGCCCGTTTTACGGGTGATTTGCGGAATATTTCGGAGAATAGTTCCTGCGTAAGTTCCTGCCAGTCTTGTTTTTGGTAGGTTTTAAGAATCTGGTTTGGGTGGAATTTTTCCTGCTGATGAGGTTTAGCGAAACGGTTCCACGGGCAGACATCCTGGCAGATATCGCAGCCAAACATCCAGTCCTGCATTTTATTGCGGAAACTTTCGGGTATTTCGTTCTTCAGCTCAATCGTCGCGTAAGAAATGCATTTGCTTCCGTCCACAATACGGTCCCCGATAATAGCACCGGTCGGGCACGCATCAATGCAGCGGTGGCAGCTTCCGCAGTGATCTGTGGTCGCGTAATCTTCCGTTAGCTCGAGGTCGGCGATAATTTCAGCCAGAAAATAAAAAGAACCGTGCTGTTTGGTGAGCAGATTTGCGTTTTTGCCGACCCAGCCGATGCCCGATTTACGCGCCCAGCTCCGTTCGAGAATCGGTGCGGAATCCGTGAAGACACGGCAGTCGAAATCGCCGATTTCGTTTTTAAGTTCTGCAACCATTTCGCGCAGAATTTCTTTGATGACTTCGTGATAATCTTGGCCGTAAGCGTATTTAGATATCTTTAAATCAGCAAAATCAGAAAGGTTTTCTTCCGGGTAATAATTATAGGAAAGCGAAATTACAGATTTGGAGCCTTCAACCAGTTTACGCGGATCAAGTCTTTTGTCGAAATGATTTTCCATGTAAGCCATTTCACCATGATGCGAATTTTTAAGCCAGTTTTCAAAACGCCCGGCCTCTTCCTCGAGAAATTCAGCCTTCGAAATTCCACAACTTTGGAAACCAAACTTTTGAGCTTTGGCTTTGATGATTTCTGCGTATTTTACAGCGTTTGCGTTCATTGATGGTGCAAAATTAAACTTAATTCCTAACTTTGTTTTGCTATAATTCCGTTTAACGGAATATTTTTACGTAAAGCAATTAATTCTTAATATAAAATCATAAATTATGTCATTAGTAGAAGTATTACAGGCCGGAGATTACCATTTGATCGATGTTCGCGAAAGTATGGAACTTGAAATGGACGGCCACATCGAGGAAGCGCAGAATATCCCGCTTGGCGAATTGGAAGAAAGAAAACAGGAAGTCGTGAACCTTAGCGGAACCAAGATTTTTTTCTGCAGAAGCGGAAACCGCAGCGGAAAAGCCGTGGAATATTTTAAGCAGCAGGGCATGACAGACGTTTACAATGGTGGCGGTTACCAGGAATTAAAAGCAGTTCTCGAATCTCTTTAATGAACACATTTGGCTGGAAGTGTCAGTCTTTCGGACAAAATGTAAATGCTTGTTTAATTTATTTAATATGATAGATGTCTACAGATCAGGTTGTTGTGGTTTTCATGCAAGGTTTTGCATAGCATTAAGGCTGTATTTGGCACGATTTTGCCAAGTAACCACTCTGTAAAAACTTAAAATTTGTAGTTATGAAATCAATGAAGAAAACAATCCTTGCATTAGGAGTGATGACAGCAGGCTTAGTAAGTGCGCAGAGCGCAGATATGAGAAACATGCTGAAAGTGGGTATTAACGGTGGTATCGCTGTTCCTGCTGAAAATGCGGGCGGAACTGTTGGGGTAGATGTATCTTATCAGAACCTTGTGACGCCAGGCTTCGGTCTGGGTATCGCAACTGGTTACAGCCACTTTTTCGGTAGTGAAAATGATGGAATCAATAATAACGATTTCGGTGTAGTTCCTGTAGCTGCGTTGATCCGTGTATATCCAAAGCAAATGGGTTTCTATCTTGGAACTGATATTGGGTACGGATTTATCGTTGGTGATGATCAGGTTGCTGAAAACAGCACTGTAGAAAGACCTGACGGTGGATTTTATATCAAGCCAGAGATCGGTTACCACAACAAAGACTGGAATTTCTCACTTCAATACCAAAAAACCTTTACAGGGGACAAGGGTGAAATTCTTGATCAGAAATACAACGCCGGCGCGATCGGAGTTGGTGTTGGGTACAACATTCCTCTTGGTAAATAATTTGGCAGTTTAAACGCTGCTGTAACCTTCCTAAGTGTCTAATTTAGGAAGGTTTTTTATTTTTTATTACGATTTTTAAAAACAATTATTATCTTTGGTTGATAACATTAAAAAATGGACGCTAACAATAAATTTAAGCTTTACCTGCCCGCTATTCTGGAGGAACGCAATAACAATAATTCCCTGGTTGCCGCCGATGTACGCAAGGATAAGACGTTCTTTGCACATTATACTACGCGCGACCGGAAGATCGTTTCATCAGTTGAAAAAGCATACCCAACACAGGATTTTAGTTCCTTTTCAGAAATCGCGATGCGTTTCGTTCAGGAGCATCAACTTACCGCAGTTTCTAAAATAGCTGTAGCTGTGCCGGGCCCCGTAATTGCTGGAAAAAGTGCACCGTTAAGGCTTCCGTGGGAACTCGATGCCGAAGAAATTAAACACCGCACCAACATCCCGAACGTATATCTGATCAATGACTTGGAAGCATCTGCCTACGGCCTCGGAAACGACGACGCAAGCTCTTTTCATACCATTCATCAGTCGGATAAAGTGGTGCCCGGCAATATAGCGGTACTTGCTCCGGGTGCAGGTTTAGGGGAGGCGGGTCTTTTCTGGGACGGCAAATTTATGCGCCCGTTCGCTACCGAAGGCGGACACTGCGAATTTTCGCCACGTACAAATGATGAAGTGGAGTTTTACCAGTTCCTCCAGAAACTGTACGGTATTGTAACCTGGGAATCTGTGCTTTCAAATGACGGACTTTTCAATATTTACCGTTTCCTTAGGGACGTGAAACTACAGCAACAGCCGGCTTGGCTTACGCAAGAGATTGAAGCAGGCAACTTTACTGAGGCTGTAATCAACGGGGCTTTAGAAAACAGAGACCGCATCTGCAATATGACGATTGATACATTTATGATATTTCTGGCGCGTGAGGCGAACAGCCTTGTGCTGAAACTGAAAGCAACCGGCGGACTTTTCCTGAGTGGCGAAATACCGGTGATGCTTCATAAATATCTGAACAACGACAAATTCTATAAAAACTTCATCGTAAGCGATAAAATGGAAGTGCTGTTGCGCGATATCCCAATCTACCTCGTGAAAGATCAAAAAACAATTATTCAGGGAGCCGCACTGTATGCTGCATTTTCGGGCGAATAGCTTGTCCGGACGCGGATTACCTTAATAAATATCACAGAGCAGGCTTCGTACTGCTCTTTTTTTATTTAAACAGAAACCAAATTAAAAACATCAATGAAACTTTACGTAATCAGTGGTTTGGGTGCCGACTTTAAAGTTCTGAATAAATTGAAATTTCCTGAGAAGTTTGAAGTCGTTTTTATCGAATGGCTGATTCCCGAACGCGACGAAACTTTTGCAGATTATGTGAAAAGAATGGCAGAAAAAGTGGATGATACCGAGCCGTTCTGTCTGTTAGGTTATTCTTTCGGAGGCATTATGGTACAGGAAATTGATAAGCTGAAGCCCGCTGAGAAGGTGGTCATTATGGGCAGTATTAAATCCGACAAAGAGAAATCACGCTTCATAAAAGTGGGTGAGATCACAAGGATTCCTAAATACCTTCCCGAAAATATCTTCACTGAGAAATCTGCCGTAGCCTATGCCTTTATCCGCCGGTTTTTCGATCCTAAAAATCCTAAACTGCTCGAATATTTTACGGTGCGCGACCCTTATTATCTTAAGTGGAGCATTGAAAAAATCACAAGCTGGAAGTTTGACGGTAATCCGAAAGTGATCCAGATCCTGGGCGACCGCGACATTGTTTTCCCGCTTAAATATTCAAAACCGGATTACATTATTGAAAACGGAACCCATCTGTTTCCCGCCACCAAACCGCGTGAAGTTTCAGAATTGCTGGAGAAGATTTTTGCGTAGTTATTTTTTAGATTTTAATTCTTCGTCATTCAGAATCATCTTAAGAACCAGCCACACACCGAAAACCGCGGCTGCACAGAAAAAGATCATTGCGAGCCCCGGATAGCCCAGAACGGTAAAAGAAGTGGGCACCTTCATCAGTAAGGCTGCACCGATAATCAGCGCCGCGATAATCAGCCCTATAGAAATTCTGTTTGCCACTTTCTGAAATCCGTCGGTAAGCCGCTGTTCGTCGATCGCATCAATTTTTATCTCGAACTCGTTGTTGGCCATCCTTTCACTGATGATGTTGAGGCGTTCCGGAAGTCTTTCGGCCAGTTTTTTAGCTTCGAGCAACTGCGTGAAAAAGTGCTCAGGTTTCAGCTCATTCAGCACTTTTTTCTGCATCATACTCTCAACGTTGCGCTCAATCGCTTTCTGGAGGTCGTAGTTAGGTGCCAGAACAGCCACAATCTGATCCATATTCATCAGGATCTTCCCAAAAATATTCAGCTCCACAGCGAGTTTTATTCCGTTGTCTGCGGCCACCCTGTTCATTTGGATAAGCATTCGCGCGGTCTGCATATCGTTGGCTGTTTTATTTTGCGCCTCCATCACCAAACGGTTAATTTCTTTCTGAAAATTCTGCAGGTCCGCATCTTTTTCATATTCGCTCATTTGAAGCAGCACTTTAGCGACTTCAGCGCCGTTATATTTACTGATGGCGATCATCAGTTTTAAAATATACTCACGAAGTTCGGGTCCGAATTTGGCTACCATTCCGAGATCCATCAGCGCTAATTTGTGGTCTTTTGTAAGATGAACATTGCCCGGATGCGGATCCGCGTGCGCAAAACCATCGATGATGATCTGCTTCATATACACGGCAACCAGCTCGTCAACCAGTGGCGTATAATCGTATTCGGTCCTTGAAAGCGGTGAAACAGACGTTACTTTTTTCCCGTCAACATATTCCATCGTCAGTATTTTAGACGTGGTATAGCCATCGATGGGTTGTGGTACAAAAATCCTGGTATAATCCTCGAGGTTTTTGCCTAAAGCACGCAGGTTTTCGGCTTCTTTTATATAATCAAGTTCGTTTAGAAGGATAAACCGAAGCTCGTCTAAAACATAATCTACTGCGTATTTTTTGGCAGTTTGGTTAAGTTTCACGGCGAAATCGGTCATCTCTTTCAAGGTATCGAGATCTTCAAGGAATTTTTTCCTGATGCCCGGGCGCTGAATTTTCACGGCAACGTGTTTGCCCGAACGCAATACGGCTCTGTGCACCTGCCCAATCGAGGCGCTTGCGAGAGGTTCTTCGTCGAAACTCTCGAACGCTTTAGAAATCCGCTGTCCGGTTTCTTCTTCCACGATCTGCTGTATGATAGTGTATGGAATGGCCTCGACATCATCTTGTAGAGATTCAAGGGCTTTTATATAAGGTTCCGGCATCAGATCAGGCCTTGTGGAAAGCAGCTGCCCCAGTTTCACATACGTCGGCCCCATTTTCTTTAAATCTTCGGCCAGTTCTTCGGGTTCCTGATAGGATGGATAGTCTTCTGCAGTATCGTGATCGGGTGTGTTGTTCAGTGCATTTTCGCTTGCAGTTTTAAAGACGTCGCTGTTCCAGTATTTGTAAATGAACGATATGAATTTAGAATAATTATTGAATTTTTCAGGTATTGTGGCCATTTGCGGAGTTGTTTAGAAGGTCTTTACAAAAACCGTGCTTTATTCTTTGCTGTTAGGCATCTCGGTTTAAATTATCTAATTTTGTAAGTCGATCTATTTAGTAAATATTATGCAGTCAATAAGTGTATTCGAAATAATAAAAGTTGGAATCGGCCCTTCGAGTTCTCATACAATGGGACCGTGGAATGCTGCTGAAAATTTTATAAAACAAATCAGAACAGATCACCAGCTGAGTGATGTGCAGGAGGTTTTTGTCGAGTTTTTCGGCTCGCTTGCCAAAACGGGTATCGGACACGGAACCGATATTGCCGGTATGCTCGGGCTTTCGGGCGAAAATTTTAAACTGATCGATACAACAACGATCGACGGCAAAATTGAAGAGATCAAATCATCGGGAACGCTTAATCTGGGTGGGGAAAAAGTAATACCCTTTCGGTACGGCCACCATCTGATTTTAAATAAAGAGAAATCGCTCGAGTTTCATCCCAACGGAATGATTTTCCGCGCTGTTTTCAATAACGGAAAAGACCTTATTCAGGATTATTACTCGATTGGTGGAGGGTTTATCGCGACCAAAGAAGAAAATTCTTACGAAAAACACTGCGTCCGCACGCTTTATCCATGTCATCATGGCAAAGATGTCCTGTTTAATATGGACAGGCTTGGATTAAATAAAATATCAGACCTTATTTTTCTTAATGAAGAATCGTGGCGTAGCAAAGTGGAGACCGAGAAAGAAGCGCTTTATATCTGGCAGCAGATTAAAGAATGCATTTACAAAGGCGTCAACAAAGAAGGCATTTTGCCTGGTGGTCTGAATGTGACGCGGCGCGCGGCGGGCTTAAACCGAAAACTGCTCGGCGAGAAAGTCTACCGTAACATGGACGAATGGTTCCGCATGGTGGTAGATGCCGAAGAAACCTTTACCAATATCAACAAATGGGTCTCTTGTTTTGCGCTGGCGGTAAATGAAGAAAATGCAAGCTTTGGACGGATCATTACCGCTCCTACAAACGGCGCAAGCGGCGTGATTCCGGCAGTTCTGATGTACGCGCAGGCATTTACAGAGTTCAACAGCGAAGACGATATCATCCGCTTCATTCTCGTTGCGGGAGAAATTGGCACTTTGTTCAAGAAAAACGCAACCATATCTGCTGCGATGGGCGGTTGTCAGGCCGAAGTGGGCGTATCGTCCGCAATGGCGGCTGCTGGTCTCACAGAAATAATGGGCGGAACGCCCGGACAGGTTCTTATGGCCGCAGAAATTGCAATGGAACATCACCTTGGCATGACCTGCGATCCAATCGCCGGCTTGGTGCAGATTCCGTGCATCGAAAGAAATTCAATGGGTGCAATTAAAGCAATTACCGCCGCAAATATTGCGATAGAATCTGATCCTACAAAAGCAAAAGTGTCTCTCGATCAGGTAATACAGTCGATGTGGGAAACTGCGCAAAGTATGAGCGACCGCTTCAAGGAAACTTCAGAAGGTGGCCTTGCAATTGCGGTGAATGTAGCGGAATGCTAGGATTTCTTATCTAAAATGCCGCGGATTTTATTCGCATTCAAAATCAGGCCTTCGAGCATGCCGAAATTTTCTTGTTCAAGCGCAGCTTTGAATTTTTCGAGCTGCGAAATATGTTCATTAAGTACATCAAGAACATTTTCGCGGTTTTGTTTGAAGATGGGAACCCACATTTCAGGATGTGATTTCGCAAGCCGCACCGTGCTCGAAAACCCCGTGCTTGCAAGCTGAAAAATTGTCTCTTCTTCGCGTTCCTTGCCCAGCACTGTGTTGGCCAAAGCGTATGAAGTAATGTGCGAGATATGCGAAATGTAGGCGGTATGAAGGTCGTGATCGGTGGCACTCATGTAAATGACGTGCATACCGAGGTTAGCGGCCACTTTTTCTACGGTATTTAATGCGTCATCATCCGAATGCTCGCGATCGCATATCACTGCAGCACGGCCTGTGAAACTGTCTGAAAGTGCAGATTCCGGTCCTGAATTTTCCGTTCCCCACATTGGATGAAACGCTACGAAGCGCTTCCTGCTGGGATGATTCTGCACAGCTTTTACGATTTCAGCTTTGGTTGAACCTGCGTCCATTACGGTCTGATGTGGCATGATGCGGTCCATTATTTTCGGCAGAACATCTTTCGATGCATCCACAGGAATTGCAATGATGATCAGGTCTGAAGCTGCAAGCGCGTCTTCTAAAGAGGAAATTTCGTCGATAATGCCGAGAACTTTAGCTTTTTGAAGGTGCGATTGGTTATTATCGACACCGAAAACGTAGGCTGCGAAGCCTGTTGCTTTTAATTTCAGCGCGATAGATCCGCCAATGAGTCCGACACCGATTACTGTGATTTTCATTGAAAAGTAAGTTCCACTACCGGATTTTATTTAAAGTCTGATACGTGGTTTTGTCAGTACATTTTTCGAAACTGATTTCGAAACGCGGATTTTTCTTCGGATACAGTAAAACATAGGTCGGGCACGGCTTCTGCTGCGCACGGCTTTTATCGAAATCTACGTTGCCGGTTGTCATGATGCTGTCTTTCAGAAATTCTTCACTGATGTTATTAGCCTTCATTTCAGCAGAAAATGCATCTGAATAAATTGCTTCTTTTGAGAGTGATTCGGCAATCACGCGTGAATTTGGCAAATATCCACTGCAACTTGCCCCTTTTTTATTCAGGATGAAAAATACCAGAAGCAGACCCGGAATGAACCCGATCGCAAAAAATTTAAGTTTCCTCATCTAGAATATTAAAAGATTGATGTCGTGATAGTTAAGACCGAAACGGTCGCAGATAATTTTTTTGGTATGGCGGCCTTTATACATGTAGAGCGACTGCTTTATTTCGTTTTTGCGGACCAGCATATTCTCGAAACCGCCTTCTTCGTCGTAGTTTAGGAGGTAACTCAGGAAAAAGTTAGATATCGCTTTTGTAGTGGTACGCGGCATTTTAGACGTAAGGTTCGGCAAACCGCAATGGATCACTCCGTGTTTCACGATGTACGGATTTTCCATATCCGTAAGTTCAGAGGTTTCAATTACTTTTCCGTTGTCTATGGTAACGTCGATAATCACGCTGCCTTTTTTCATCTGCATCACCATTTCCTCGGTTACGATAGGAGATAAACTGATTTTCGAGAACGCACCAATTACCACGTCGGCACGTCTGAGGCTTTTTGAAAGTTCTTTAGGATCAATAATGGAAGTCGGTACACGCCCGTCGACCATCATGTGCAGTCGGCGTAGTTTTGAAAGCGAATTATCAAAAACTTTCACGCTGGCACCAAGCCCCAAGGCTGCTTTAGTAGCAAATTCACCAACGATTCCGGCTCCGATGATCACCACTTCTGTAGGTCGAACACCGGTAATTCCACCCAGCATCAATCCGTTTGATAGTGCCAAAAGTTCGGCTGCGTAAAGGATGGAAATGTTACCTGCGATTTCTCCGATAAGCCGCACCAGTGAAAGTTGCTTGTACTCGTCAATTATAAAATCGAAGGCAATTGCATTTACTTTTTTTTCAGCGAGCTGGCGGAAGTATTCTTTGTCGCGTAGGTTGATCTGCAACGCAGAAATTAGGTATGCGCAAGGTTTAAGAAAATCAATTTCCTCACTGGTTGGCGGATTGATTTTAAGGACAAGGTCCTGGCGGAAAGCCTCCTGCGCATCCGGTGTAATCTGTGCTCCGGCTTCGGAATACTGCAGGTCCGTAAAGAAAGAGCCTTCGCCCGCGCCTGCTTCCACAATGATCTCGTGGCCATTCTGAACCAAAACCTGTACGGCATCCGGCGTTATGCAGGTTCTGCGTTCGTTTAGGCAGGTTTCTTTGGGTATGCCGATGCTGAACTGTTTCCCTTTTTTTACTACTTCAAGTTTCTCTTCGTGCGGCATGAGTTCCTGTTCTGAAAAAGGCGTGAAGACGTGTGTACTGCTCATTATTTAGATTATTGCGTTGTGCAACTTTTAAGGATTTAATAACCAATAATTCAAGCTACAAATATACAATGATTTCATGAGTAAAATCCATTAGCTGAAAGTGACTGTCCTCACGTCGCTGTCCGTAGTGATAGAAATCTCGTGATGCGGAAGTCCCGTAAGTTCTGTTTCGTAAATTTCGGGCCATTCGATAATGCACAGAAACGCGTTATCAAGATATTCTTCGATACCGATGTCATATACTTCTTCAATGCTGTTCATGCGGTACAGGTCGAAGTGGTAAATCTTGCCTTTCGGCGAGTTATATTCGTTTACGATTGCATATGTAGGCGAGGACACATCATCTGTACTGCCGATATTTTTAAGCAAAAATTTAGTGAAAGTGGTTTTACCGGCGCCGAGGTTTCCTTTTAACAGAAGAATATTGTGTTGCAGTTCGGGTAGAATCTGATCGACAACACTTTGCCAGGATTCAAGCGTATTTATCTGGAAATTCATAAGATATTATTTGAAAATCAGGACTTCAATTTCGCCTTTATTGGTCACAGTTCCGCGGTACATCCCGGCTGTATTGAAAGGCATCGCGACATTCCCGTCTTTGTCTAGTGCGATTAAGCCACCGTCGCCGCCCATTTCTTCAATTTCATGGATGACTTCTTCGGCTGCTGTTTCAATATTTTTATTGTGATATTCCATTTTGGCAGCTAGGGTTCTGGCCGCGGTTGCGCGGATGAAAAACTCACCCCAACCAGTCGCAGAAATACCGACCTGACCGTTGGCGTAGGTTCCAGCGCCAATGATGGGCGCATCGCCGATGCGGTTCCATTTCTTATTCGTCATTCCTCCGGTGGATGTTCCGGCGGCGAGATTTCCGTCTTTATCTAATGCGACGGCCCCGACGGTGCCGAATTTCTGGTCGATATCAAATGAATTTTTCGGGTAAATCTTTGAAGTTTTTTTTGAATTTTCATTCTGCTTCGCTTTCTGCAAACCATCCCATCGGTCTTTTGTCCAGAAATAGGAGGGAAGCACGATGTCAAGGCCTTTTTCCTGCGCGAATTTTTCGGCACCGCGCCCGCTGAGCATCACATGTTCAGATTCTTCCATCACAGCGATGGCTGCTTTGATCGGGTTTTTAATGGTTTGAACGCCAGCAACAGCGCCTGCGGATTTATTTTTTCCAAACATTATCGCAGCGTCCATTTCATTTTGTCCGTCGCTGGTAAAAACTGAGCCTTTCCCGGCGTTAAAAAGCGGGGAATCCTCCAGGAGAGTAATTGCCGCTGCTACAGCTTCAACCGATGATTTACCGCTCTGTATTTCACCATAGCCTGTTCGTAAGGCTTCGGCAAGTTTCTGGCGGTAAGCGGCTTCTTTTTCAGGCGTCATGGCTGCTCTGGTAATGGTTCCGGCACCACCATGAATTACCATCACATACTTTTTCTGTGCAAAACAAAGGGCTGAAGCGAACAGCAAAAGTGCAAGTGCAGACTTTTTCATGGGTTTAAATTTCGCCAAAATTAGCGAAAAATTTGGGGCGCGAGCGAAGCGAGCGCCGATAAGTGATTTTGTAGAGATCCCATGTCAGTCTTAAACTGCAGGAAATCGTAAATTATAGATAACTCCGCGTAAGGGATCGCGACGGAAAGCCCGGACCCGCCGCGGCGGGGAGGACTTGCAGTGAAGAGCCCGACCCGTGCGGCTGGAAATATGCACCGCTGATGTAAGCGCCGGCGAGGGATACGCCCAAATAATTCGACTTAAAGTGAACAAAATCCCTATTTTTACCAAATGATTTCCAAAGCCACAATCGACAAGATCTTTTCAACCATTCGCGTGGAGGAAATTATCGGCGAATACGTGCAACTTAAACGTGCAGGCTCCAATTTCAAAGGCCTGAGCCCGTTTCACGACGAGAAAACACCGAGTTTCGTGGTTTCGCCAAGTAAGCAGATCTGGAAGGATTTCTCGAGTGGAAAAGGCGGAACGGCGATTTCTTTTCTGATGGAAATCGAAAGTTTTACGTACCCGGAAGCGCTTCGCCATGCCGCCAAAAAGTACGGAATTGAGATTGAAGAAGATAAACGTGAGTTAACTGTTGAGGAAAAACAGTCGCAAACCGACAAGGAAGTACTCTATAAAATCCATGAAATTGCAAACAGTTTTTTTCAGGAGCAGCTTGAAACCGAGGAGGGAAGGGCGATTGGCTATTCCTATTTCAAAGAGCGCGATTTGCGCGATGACATTATCTCGAAATTCCAGTTGGGTTATGCGCCCGAACAGAAAGATGCCTTCACCAGCTTCGCGATTGATAAAGGCTACTCCAAAGAGATTCTGGAAAAATCCGGACTTTCCATATATCCCGAAAACGCGCCGAATGGTATCGACCGTTTCCGTGAACGTGTTATTTTTCCGATTCACAGTTTTTCGGGCCGCGTACTTGGTTTCGGAGGAAGGATCCTCAGAAATAATGTAAAGACCGCGAAATATCTGAACTCGCCCGAAACCGAAATTTATCATAAATCGCAAGTTCTGTACGGCCTTAACCAAAGCAAACAGGCAATTTCTAAGAATAATCTCTGCCTTCTGGTGGAAGGTTATATGGACGTGATTGCGCTGCATCAGGCGGGAATTGAGCATGTAGTTTCAAGTTCGGGAACCGCGCTTACGGTGGAACAGATTAAGCTCATCAAGCGGCTTACCGAGAACGTAACGATCCTGTTTGATGGAGATGCAGCCGGAATCAAGGCCAGTTTCAGAAGTATCGATATGCTGCTCTCGGAATCGATGAATATCAGAATCCTGCTGTTTCCGGACGGCGACGATCCGGATTCGTTTGCGCGAAAACATCCGCAGGATTTCGTTGAACGCTTCATTAGCACTGAAGCCAAGGATTTTATCGAATTTAAAGCTGAAGTTTTGCTTAAAGAGGCCGGCGGTGATCCTGCAAAAAAAGCTGAGGCGATTCGCGACATTGTGAAATCGGTTGCATTTGTGCAGAACGCACTGAAACAGGAGGTTTATCTGAAAGAGGTTTCGACAAAATTCGGACTTTCGGAACAGTCGCTTTTTAACGAACTGAATGTTCAGCAACAAATGCGGAAACAGCAGGTTTCGCCCCAAACCCGAAAAGAGCAGGAAACGCCGCAAAAACTCCAGGTAGTTCCGGAAAATACGGTGACGATCGATCCGCTTCTTGTGCTTGAAGAAAAGCTTGTGGAACTGATGCTGAAATACGGCGACAGAGTTGTAGACCGCGTTGATGAGGAGAACAACGGCTACCAGATTACCGTTATAGAAGAAATTATCGGGCATCTGGAAGAGGACCAGTGCGAGATACAGTCGCCGCTTAACCTGAAAATTATCGGTGAAATAAAACAGGGTATCGATGAGAATGAACTTCGTGCCGGCAACTTTTTTATGACTTTACTCGACGAAAATATTTCGGGCAAAGTGGCTGATGCTTTTGTGGAACCTTATGAAACCAGCGATTGGGGCAAACACCAGATTTTCTTCAGCTCGGAAGAAGAGGTGGTGCCTAAGCTTGTGCAGGACGTGATTTTCCGCCACAAACGTGAATATATCATGAAGATCATCAGAGATTTGAAATTGGCACTCACCGACTCCGAAAACAACGATGAAACCTATAAAAAGATTATTACACTTACGCATTTAAGAAAAGAACTCGACGAAAAACTGTTCAGGATTTTATGACAGTTTGTCGGTCTTTCAATTTGGAATATTGTTTGTGTACCTTGTTGAACTAATAATTTAAGCATAAAAAAACAATAAAATGGACATAAAAAAGGATTTCAGAGATTTCTCTGTGAAGCATTTAGGAAACAGCGGCCTCGCGACCGACCAGTATATGGGAATGTATGGCCCAACCAACCTTACGCCGTACATTATGGAAGAACGTCGCCTTAATGTGGCGCAAATGGACGTTTTTTCGCGCCTCATGATGGACAGAATTATCTTCCTCGGTACCGGAATCGACGATCAGGTTGCGAATATCGTGACGGCACAGCTACTGTTTCTTGAAAGTTCTGATGCTTCAAAAGACATTCAGATCTACATCAATTCCCCTGGCGGAAGCGTTTACGCAGGTTTGGGAATTTACGATACCATGCAGATCATCAAACCTGATGTATCTACAATCTGTACCGGAATGGCCGCCTCAATGGGCGCTGTGCTTTTGGTTGCAGGTGAAAAAGGGAAGCGTTCGGCGCTGAAACATTCGAGAGTGATGATTCACCAGCCTTCAGGTGGTGCGCAGGGTGTTGCTTCCGACATGGAGATTAACTTACGCGAGATGCTCAAACTTAAAAAAGAACTTTACGATATTATCTCAATTCACTCGGGACAAACGTACGAATGGGTTGAAAAAGCTTCTGACAGAGATTACTGGATGACTTCCAGCGAAGCCAAAGAATACGGAATGGTAGATGAAGTTTTGGAAAGAAAAACTGATAAGGCTTAATACCTGATTTTTTCTCATAAAAAAACCGGCGCAAATTGTTTTGCGCCGGTTTTGTTTTATTATAAGTGCTTTTAAGAAGCAAATCCTTCAATAATCTTCGCGAAATCATCCACTTTCAAAGCGGCGCCGCCGATCAGACCGCCGTCGATGTCGGGCTGCGAGAAGATTTCTTTGGCATTATCCGGTTTTACGGATCCACCATATAGAATCGAAATTTCGTCAGCGACTTCCTTTCCGTATTTATCCGTGATCAGTTTTCTGATATGTGCATGGATTTCCTGCGCCAGTTCCGGGCTTGCAGTTTCGCCGGTTCCGATAGCCCAAACCGGTTCATAGGCGATAACCACTTTTTTAATTTCGTCGGCTGTAAGCGTGAATAAAGCGGTTTCTGTCTGGTTTTTCACCACCTCAAGATGCTGCCCTGATTTTCGCTGCTCGAGCGTTTCACCATTACAATAAATTGGGATTAAACCTTTGTCCAAAGCCAGTTTCACTTTTCTGTTGCAGTGAGAATCGGTTTCACCGTGATACTGTCTGCGTTCAGAATGTCCGATGATGGCGCCGGTGGCATCAATAGATTCAAGCATGTCAGCAGAGATTTCTCCTGTATAGGCGCCGCTTTCATACTCGCTCATATCCTGCGCAAAAACCCCGATTTCGTCCTGCTCGTACAGGTCTTTAGCCATCATCAGATAAAGCGAGGGTGGCGCGATCCATACTTCGCAGTTGGTGCTGTTGTTCTTTTTGTATTCAAGTAACTGAAACATCAGCTGCTGTGCTTCAATCACGTTTTTATTCATCTTCCAGTTTCCTGCAACGATATTTTTTCTCATAGCGAATAATCTATTTCGGTTTTGTTAAATTTTTATTTAAAAATCATTGGTTTATGCCTTCCAGTTTCAACAGGAATGCATAATCCCACGCGACATCTTTCAGAAAATCGAATCTGCCGGACGCGCCGCCGTGGCCAAATGCCATTTCTGTTTTCAGCAGCACCACGTTGTTGCCGGTTTTAAGGTCGCGCAGTTTTGCGGCCCATTTTGCGGGTTCGAAATACTGTACCTGCGAATCGTGCAGCCCGGTAGTGATCAGAAGATTTGGATAGTTCTTTCTGCCGATATTTTCATACGGCGAATATGATTTCATGTAGCGGTAGGCTTCAGCATTATTAGGGTTTCCCCACTCGTCGTATTCGTTTGTGGTCAGCGGAATGCTTTCATCAAGCATCGTATTCACCACATCCACGAAAGGCACCTGGGCTACCACTCCGTTGAAAAGTTCAGGCTTCATGTTGATTACCGCCCCCATCAGAAGTCCTCCTGCAGAACCTCCCTGAGCGTAAAGATGCTGTGGCGAAGTATATTTTTCTTTAACTAAATATTCGCCGGCATCGATAAAATCGGTAAACGTGTTGATTTTTTTCATCATCTTTCCGTCCTCATACCACTGCCGGCCCATTTCCTGTCCGCCGCGGATGTGCGTCATCACATACGCAAAACCCCGGTTCAGCAGACTTAGGCGTGCGGAACTGAACCCTGCTTCCATGGAATTTCCGTATGATCCATAGCCATAAAGCAATAACGGATTTTTACCGTTTTTCGCGAATCCTTTTTTATACACAACCGAAAGTGGAATGCTCGTGCCGTCTTTCGCGGTTGCAAAAAGTCTTTCCGTTACGTACTGTGTTTTATCGTAGCCGCCAAGAACTTCCTGCTGTTTGAGCAAAGTGCGTTTCCCCGTAACCAGATCCTGCTCATATTGAGAACTCGGAGTGATCATCGAAGCATATGTGAACCGGAAATTATCGGTATTGTATTCCGGATTTCCGCTGCTTCGCACGATGTACGTTGGTTCGTCGAATTTTAAAAATTCTTTTTTCTGAGTTTTTCTGTCCTGAATAACGAGCTGTGAAAGACCATTCTGGCGCTCAGAGAACACGAGGAAGTTCTTGAACTCGTCGATGCCCTGTACCAGCACGTCTTTGCGGTGCGGAATTACTTCTTTCCAGTTTTCGAATTCGGTTTTGTTCAAAGGCGTTTCCATCACCTTGAAATTGAGGGCATCTTTGTTGGTGACAATCAGGAATTTGTCTTCAAGCGGAAACACATCATAAAGTACATCTTTCATGCGCGGCTGAAACACACGGAAAGCGGTATTTGGCTGGTCTGTAGGCAAATACCGGATTTCGCTGCTGGTTGTAGCCGCGGAGTAGATAAAAATATATTTCTCGTTCTTCGATTTCGCTACGCCCAGATAATTACTTTTATCCTTTTCTTCATAAACCACCGCATCTTTAGCCGGATCGCTTCCCAAAGTATGACGCTTGATCTTCTCCGAAAGCAGCGTAACGTCGTTTTTGGCCGTGTAGAAGAGCGTTTTATTATCGGCTGCCCAAATCGCATCGCCTTCGGTATTTTTAATTCCTAAATCGGTGACTTTTCCTGTACGTAAATCTTTAAGAAAAATCTTGTACTGACGTCTTGATATATAATCTACGCCGAATGTCATCAGGTTGTTGTCGGGCGAGATGTTAAAGTTAACCGCGGAGAAATAAGGCTTTCCTTCGGCCATTTTATCTACATCCAGGAGAACTTCCTCCGTGGCATCCAGGTTTCCTTTTTTGCGGCAATATTTGTAGTATTGTTTGCCGGTTTCAGTCCGAGTGTAATAATAATAGCCATTTTTGAACACAGGCACGCTTTCATCTTTTTCTTTGATGCGCGCTTTCATCTCCTCATAAAGCTTTTCACGCAGTGGCTTCGTATCGGCCATCATCGTTTCCAGATATGCATTTTCAGCCGTGAGGTAATCTACAACCTTGGTGGAATCTTTGCCTTTTTTGAAATAATCAATCATCCAGTAGTATGGATCCGCAACTTTGTCGCCGTGGATATCACGCACGTGATTCTGCTTTTCAGCAACAGGTGGCTTGGCATCGGGCCATGTCTGGGCATTCATAATGCAGGTGAGCGACAGCAGCGAGGCTGCAATTGTTTTTTTCATGGTGGTGTTTTTAGTTTTTTCTGAATTTTATTTAATTCATTTTCCACATTTTCTTCAGCATTGTGTAGTAATCATGTTCTTTGTCGGTTACTGCCTCGTCTGCTTTGATCAGTGATTTAGCGAATTCCAGGAAAGATTTTCTCTCGTCTTCGGTAGAATCATCGTAGAAACATTGGGCATGAAATTCAAAGTGGTTTTTCCAGTCTTCAGGATGAAGTGTGGCGATAATGTCGAGTTCGTCATCAAGATCGATTTTGAACGGAAACTCGTCTGCCAGAAATTCCTGAAACTTAAGGCCTTCTTCAGGCGAAAATTCGCCGTCAACTGAAGATAAGAGCATTAAAAGATGGTAACCTGCGATTGATTTATTAGATTTTTTCATTGTTGTTTATTTAGTATTATTTTAAAGTTCAAATTGTTTTATGCTGTTCCTTAGCTCAAAAGTTCGATGGTTTAAAAAATATACCATTCACCCTTTACTCTTTAAGATAGTCATCCGCCGACATTTTATCGATGATTCTGCCGCGTTCCAATATCAAAACAAAAGGGTTGCTGCGCGCAATGGTTTTGATTGCAGTGCCGTCCATCAGAGCGTTTTTGATGGTTTTAAATGTTCTAGGATCGGTAGATATGCCGAGGACAAAAGTGTCTTTTTGTGCGGCCAGCTTCGCTTCTGTTTCCGCTAAAATCTCCGAATCCGCGTTTTTTGGATCATATGAGAACACAAGAACCGCTTTTGGCGCTTTCAGAATTTCGAGCGTATGATCTGTGCCTTCAGGAGTTTCGGGTTTAAATTTAGAAATCTCAGATTCGTAACCCTGCTTTATAATTTTGGAAGTGGTTTTTCCGTCTTCTATTTTCCACGGCGAGCCTTCGTCCCAATATTTCTTGTCGCTCACATATTGATCCTGATTTACTTCGAGTATTTCTCCGGTTTTTTCATTTTTCAATGAATAAAATGTCTTGTATTCCGAAGGGTTTTTCTCAATATTGGCTTTCTCGGCATTCAGATCAGTGCCGATTTTATAGTCACGGAAGTCGATTAACGGCTCGTGAAGTATTCCGTGCAGCGTGATCAGCACCATCGCAGCGGTGAACACCGACAGCGCTATAAATTTTGCCGGTCTTTTAGGCTGCAAAAGTCCGAATTTAGTTCGGTACAGAAACCATAAAACCAAAAGACCAAGCAGAAGTACGATGTCTTTAATGAAACTCTGCCACGGCGTAAATTTTATGGCATCTCCAAAACAGCCGCAATCGGTTACTTTATTGAAATAGGCCGAGTAAAACGTTAGAAACGCAAAGAAAACGCACAGCGCAATCAGCGCCGACAAAGTGAATTTCAACCTGATCGTAAGCAAAAGCATAAAACCGAGGATAAGCTCGAGGCCTACGACAATAATAGCAATCGAAAGCGCGATGCTTTCAAATAAAGGTAGGTTAAAAACTGCGGGCGAAAAATATTCCTGAAGTTTAAATGAAAAACCAACCACATCCACCGCTTTTACGAAGCCGGAAGCGATAAAAATTAGGGCGAGGATGATGCGTAAAACTGCTTTCATGGGATTTTTCGATATTATATTTTAATGTTCTGAGGAAGTATTTGCTCCGTTCTCTTCATGCATTTTGATGAGGCAGAAAACCGCGTAATTCAGCATGTCGAAATAATTGGCGTCAATGCCTTCGGAAACCAGCGTCCTGCCGGCGTTATCTTCAATCTGTTTGGTGCGGAGCACTTTCTGGTAAATCAGGTCGGTGATGGATGAGATGCGCATCTCGCGCCAGGCTTCGCCGTAATCGTGGTTTTTGCGCAACATCAGCTCCTTCGCTTCGTTCGCGAAACGGTCGTATAACTGCAGGATGGTTTCGTTTTCGTCTCTGAAATCGTCAGCAAAACCTTTTTCGAGCTGGATTAGGCCAATAATTGCGTAATTCACGATGGCGATGAAATTTTCTTTTTCGGATTCACCGACTTTCGAAACGGCTGTTGTCTGAAAGTTGCGCAGACTTTTTACTTTAATGAATATTTGGTCTGTTAAAGAGGGCGTCCTCAAAACGCGGAAAGATGGACCGTAGTCGGCTAGTTTTTTACTGAACAGATCCCTGCAAACATGGATGGCTTCGTCGAACTGTGATGATGTTTTCTCCATAAAATTTCAAAACTCATCAAAGATAAGAATTTTAATAGTTGCCGAAGGGGTGATGAAGCACCAAAATCCGAACGCTTTAATTAAATTTGCCCTTATGAATACATCGCGTAAAGGCTCTCCTGATACTACATTTTCGATTAACTGCAACGGCCGTGTTGTTGACCTGTCGGTGCCAATGGTTATGGGAATACTCAACCTTACGCCTGATTCATTTTCCGATGGTGGGAAATATGCTGATCTCAAATCCGCATTAATTCACACTGAAAAAATGCTGAAGGACGGTGCATCGATCATCGATATTGGCGCTCAGTCGACGCGTCCAAATGCACAGTATTTATCTGCAGATGAGGAAATTAAACGGCTTGGAAAGGTGATTTCAAATATTAAAACAGAGTTCCCGGAAGTGCTGATTTCGCTCGATACTTTTCATTCTGAGGTTGTGGAATTTGGTTTTAATGAAGGGTTGGATATTGTAAATGATATTTCGGGCGGCATGTTCGACGCTAAAATGTTTGAAACTGTTGCCAAAACCGGCCTGCCTTATATTTTGATGCACATAAACCCAACGTATGAAGAAATGCACGAAAAATCGGTTACGGAAGATATTATTCTGGTTTTAAATAAATATTTTTCAGAGAAAATCCTGCAGCTTCAGCGTTTCGGCGTCAAAGATATTATCCTCGATCCGGGCTTTGGTTTCGGAAAAAGGGTGGAGCAACAACACATTATGATTGACGATTTAAAGCACGTCGGTTTTGGGCGAAATCCTTTGCTGATCGGTATTTCGCGAAAGTCGTTTATCTACAGACCTTTGGGGAAAGAGCCTCTTGACGTTAACGCGGAAACCCAGAAACTCCATTTAAAAGTACTTGAGAACGGCGCTAAAATCTTACGGGTTCATGATGTGGCGGAAGCCAAAGTAACCATCGACCTTTTTTTACAGAACTAGTTTAGGCCTGCAATTTTGTCTGAATATTCCTGCGAGAATTTGGCTCGGTCCTCATTCAGTTTTTCTAAATTCTGTGGTAAAATATAATTGAAAAGAACTTTTTTTTCGTCGTCAATAAAGATCAGTTCCTTTTCTTCACCGTCGATCATTTGGGCGAAAATCTCCCACATTGACGCGTCACGCATCTTCAGCAATTCAAAAAACTGAACGGCGCGAATTTCAATTGTTTTCATATTAAAATCCTAAAAAATTTAGTTTAAGCTGCACCCCAAAATTTTCTTTGAAAGTAGGAGTAGAGTAGTATCCAACCCGGTAGAAAAATCCTAGGTTGAAAGGCGTACCTAGAAAGTTATTGCTTTCCAAACCGATTTCCTGATACAGATGATCCAGCTTTTCAAACGCGAATGCATGGTGCTCAGGGTTTTTCATGTCTCCGGTAATCCCGCGGTACACCACGTCGAAACTCGAAACATTCTTGCCAAAAGTGCGGAAATAATAAGGAATTCGGTGCGTGAAATAATATCCAACAAACTTGTCATTATAGTATTTTCCACTTTCCATGGTCGCAAATCCGAGGAAGGAAGTAAGGTTATAATTAAAGCTTTCGCCAGATCTGTTGCCCAGTCCGTTCATCGCGAAATGATGCCAGATCGGCGCTTCACCGGTAATCAAACCTCCATAAACGCGGATGCCCGTTACGCCCGCTTTGGTCTTAAAATTGTGCTGAGCCAAGGCATCGAAACGGCTGTAATTGAGGTCACCGCCCAAAGTTTGAAGGCCCTGTTCGAAGTTCACATAAAATTCAGGGAAACTCTGTTCATAGGTGAATTTTCCTGATGGCGTCATAATGTTTTTAGATCTTGGCGCGTATTTCAGCGTAAGTTTCGCGGCAACATTTTCGAATTTTTGACCCAAATCCATAAAACTGTAGTCGAAAGTAGACTCCTCATTATCTTTTTTTCCTGAAATATTAAATGTGAGTGCATTGTTCACGTCGTGCTCAAAAGCAATCTTAAAGCCATCGTAGCGGTAAAACCTGTCGTTTTTCATGTCAATCCCGGAGTTCATAATCTTCATTTTGAAATTCCACAGGGTTTCATTGAATCTTCCGGCCGCCACCACGTCGTTATAATATTCGGCGCGGAAAAATGAGTTTTTATTGAGCGTAGTTTTAACGTCGAGCCCAACTCCGTACTTCCAGTTGTGATCTTTGAAACCGTACGCTATATAGGCGTCCGGCGAAATATACGGGTTAAATCTTTCGTTTAATTTTGCTGCAACGCCAAGTCTGATGCCTTCGTACAGATTATATTTTATGATTTGCGAAGCGTCGAAATCGACCTGTCCTACGCGTAATTTACCTTTGATTAAACCCGTAAAGCCGTTTATTTTCTGGTCGAGTTTGTATTTTTTCCCGACACTGTCAATTTTCTCGTAGGTGAGTTTTTCGCGCGCTGATAAAGAGTCTGTCCGGAAAACATCCAGCGTCTTACCGTCGGCGTTCTGCACGGACATGGTGTATCCGCTGAAATCTTTTTTGTTCTCTTCAATCGGGGTTTTAAAGTCGAAATAATCGGCCACCATGAAAACGTAGTTGCCATATTTCTGCTGAGCTTTTTTGTCACCTTTGTCCGGCGTTTCTCCTTTATTGAAAGCGGTGGAGCCCATTTTTATCTTAAGGTTTTCTTTACTCAGAAACCATTTGTTTTCAATCGGTTTCCAGATGCTGGTGATGGTGCCTTCACTTTTTTTTGCGCTGTTGCTTTCAATTTTTTTCAGGCCATAGGTTTGGGCATCCACATACAGGTAACCGTTGTATTTCCGTCTGTTTACGGGCTGTTTGTTATCTACCTGTCGGAAACGGATCACGTAGTTTTTCCGGCCGTCGATTTCTATCGAATCCGTAAGGAAAAAACGGTAAAGCGTGCGGTTTTCCTCGCGTATCTCGCGCGGCACGCGGCTTCGGTTGGAGCGTAGGGTCATCATTTCGTAGATCGGCTCTTTGAGGCCGGCAACACGGTTGTCGAGTATATTGATCTTTTCGCCGTATCTAGCTGAATAAAGGTATTCTGAGGCTCTTTCCCACAGAAACATCTTGCTCTGGGCCATCAGCTTATTCACATTCACACTCTCAACAGAATCTTTCTTTTTGCTGTCGGATATTTCCTGTGGCGGAAGCGATTTCAAAGAGTCAAGCCTTTTGCCGAGGTAATTGCTGTAATGTTTAATGCTGTCTTCGTCAATATCCAGAGAAATCTTTTCATACGATTTAAACGAGTAGGAATCAAGGCTTTGTGGTGAATTGTTTTTGTAGTTATCATTCACTTTCTGAAGAATCGCAAGGGCCAGCGGGTCACTTTTATCATTAATGGCAACGGCTTCAATCGACTGTGTCTTAGGGTCGGTTTTCGAGAGCGAAATCTCCATCACGCGATCTACAACCGCTTCATCTTCATAGTAACCGGGCGCTTTAACATCAACTTTTTTGCATTTGGTGCGGAAATTCAGTACACCCTGCGCATTGGTTCTACCCAATATTTTGGCGTCGCAGGTGACGGTTGCATTGCCCAATGGTGCGCCGTCACCGGCACTTAGAACGGTAATTTTAGACTGTGCGGAAAGAGTAAGAAAAAGAAAGGAAAATATAAAGAGCAGAAAGTTTTTTTTCATATTGGCAAAAATAGATAAATCTAAACTAGAATTCGTTTGAAGGATGAGTTGCATTAACAAAACTCATTCCATCAAAAAGAAGTTAAGAAATCCGGCTCCATTTGTTTTTGCCTTTGTACTGCTTTACATAATAGTTTTTTAAAGACCTGTTTTCATCGCTTTGAAGGTGCGGATCGTGTTTGAGCAGCACTTCAACGGTTTTTTTCGCGACCTGAATAATCGTGCCATCCGCCACCAGGTCTAGTTTTTTAAAGTCGACCACACCGCTCTGCTGCGTGCCGAGGATGTCGCCGGGTCCGCGAAGCTGCATATCTACTTCGGAGATTTTAAAACCATCGTTGGTTTCGGTCATCGTTTTAACGCGCGTGCGACTTTCTTTTGTCAGTTTGTCGGAAGTCATCAGAATGCAGTAGCTCTGTTCGCCGCCGCGACCAACCCGTCCGCGAAGCTGGTGAAGCTGCGACAGGCCGAATCTTTCGGCACTTTCAATAATCATCACCGAAGCATTCGGAACGTTCACGCCAACCTCAATAACCGTGGTGGCTACCATGATTTCGGCTTTGCCCGAGGCGAAATATTTCATGGCCGCTTCTTTTTCAGCGGGTTTCATACGCCCGTGAAGCATCGTTGCGTTTTTACCTTCAAAAAATTCGACAATGTGATCATAATTTTCGAGTAAATTCTTATAATCCAATGTTTCTGATTCTTCAATAAGCGGATATACAAAATAAACCTGACGGCCTTTTTCAATCTCATCTTTCGCAAAACGGAAAACTGAGAGACGGTCTTTTTCGCGTCTGTGAGCGGTAATTATGGGTTTCCTCCCGACAGGCATTTCATCGATGACGGATACGTCGAGATCACTATAAAAACTCATGGCTAGAGTCCTTGGGATAGGCGTGGCGGTCATCACCAGAATATGCGGCGCAATTTTATTCTTGGCCCATAATCTTGCTCTTTGCGCAACGCCGAAACGGTGCTGTTCATCAATAATCGCTAAGCCGAGATTCCGGAACCGCACGATATCCTCCAAAACAGCGTGCGTCCCCACCAAAATGGTGAGTTCGCCCGACAGCAGTTCTTCGTGAATTATTTTTCTGTCGGAAGTTTTGGTGGATCCAGTTAAAAGCCTGATTTTAATATCGGTTTTTTCGGTTAATTCCTTAATTGAGTTAAAATGCTGTTGGGCCAGAATTTCTGTTGGCGCCATCAGGCAGCTCTGGAAACCGTTATCCATCGCGATAAGCATGGCTAAAAGCGCGACCATCGTTTTCCCCGAACCTACGTCGCCCTGCAGAAGCCTGTTCATCTGGACCGGCTTTTTCATATCGGTGCGGATTTCTTTCAACACCCTTTTCTGCGCGTTCGTCAGTTCAAAAGGCATAGAATGTTCATAAAAACCTTTGAAATTTTTACCAATCTTTGAGAACGGATTGCCAACTACCGAAGTTTTGTGATGCTGTTTTTTCAGGCCGTAACCCAGCTGGAAAAAAAATGCCTCTTCAAATTTAATCCTGCGGTTGGCGTGCTCGAAATGATTGAAATCTTTTGGGAAATGAATATGGTAGAACGCGTGGATACGGCTGATTAGTTTAAGTTTTTTCATCAGCGCATCGGGCAGATTTTCCTGAATGAGCGCGGGAAGATTTCTGGTTATTTCGGCTAAAACTACCTGGAAAAACTTGTTGTTAATACCTCTTTTTGAGAGTTTTTCGCTCCCGGGATAAATCGGCAAAAGCGAGCCCGAAAGTGCCTTTTTTTCATTGATTTCAATTTCAGGATGTGCCATCGAAAAGGTGCCGTTAAACAAATTCACCTTTCCGAAAATGAAAATATCGGTATTCAACGGCAGCTGATCTTTCATCCACTTGGAGTACCGGAACCACACCAGTTCGAGGGTTCCTGTTTCGTCCCGGAATTTTGCCGAAAGCCTTTTCTTACCGTTGCCATAACCCATTTCCTGCAGATCGGTGATCTTGCCTTTGAGTTGAATTTCGGCTTCTGGCTCTTCCTTTAAATCGTTTATAAAGTATAGTTTGCTTTTGTCGATGTAGCGAATAGGATAGAAGGTGAGAAAATCTTCAACCATCGCAATGCCCAAAACGTTTTTAATGAATTTTGCGCGTTCGGGACCAATTCCTTTTAAAAATTCTATGGGTGTATCGAGATTCAAGGCTGTGGCAACTTTGTTTTTAAGTGGTGAGCGAATTTCGTGAAAATAAAAAAGACTTCCAATATATCATTTGAAAGTCTTGCTTTATTGCTGAGGGCTCTTAGTCCTTAATATTTGATTTAAATTTTTTCTGATAATTTTCCCACTGTTCACGCGTCTCTATCTTTTTGTATTCGTCGTAAGCAATAAATGGGATGTAAGGTTCGAGTTCTTTGGCTGTAAGCGCGCCCTGCAGGATGGTGATCGGCATGCTTTGTTCGTCGAGGAAAACAATGGTCGGAACCGCTGTAACATTCATGAATTTGGTGAATTCGTGCATTGAATTTTTGCGTTTTCCGGCAGCGAAATCCGGATTAGAAAATGTCCGCCCGAAAATGGTGATGCTCTCTTTGCTCTCCGCATTAAATTTAACGGGATAATAATTTTCATTCAGATACTTCGAGATCAACGGATGGCCGTAGGTTTCTTTATCCATGGTTTTGCAGGGTCCGCACCAATCAGCATAGAAATCGATCATGATCTTGCGCGGTGCTTCGGACTGGGCTTTTACGGCCTCTTCAAGCGTCATCCAGTTTACCTGCGCCTTGGCGGGCATTAAAATAAAGAGAAGAAATAGGACGGTGAGTTGTTTCATCGGGTGTTTGATGGTTGTGGAGTGGTTTAGTTAAAGTGTTATCTTACGTCCTGCATCAGTTTTTTCACCAGCGGTGAAATTGCAATCAGCACAAGGCCGGCGACCACTGCGTAAATTCCAAGCTGTTTATAGCCTTCCGTATAGGCGAGCAGCGCATCCATATTAGACGAACCTTCTTTGGCCGTCGCCATATTTGCACCGATAATTCCCGCGACATACTGTCCGTATGCCGAAGCCAGAAACCATAAACCCATCATCATACCCTGCAGTTTTTCGGTAGAAAGTTTTGTCATGATCGATAAACCAATCGGGGAAAGACAGAGTTCACCAAAAGTAATGACGAGAAGCGCAATTGTGAATATATTAAGTGATGTAATTCCCTGCAAATCAGCAAAGAATCTTGTAGCAAACAGTACATAATAACCAAGCCCAAGAAAGATAAAACCAAGCCCGAATTTAATTAAAGTGTTGGGCTCCAGTCTTTTTTTGCTCAGCCAGATCCAGATCAATCCGAAAATTGGTGCCAAAAAGATGATAAAAAACGCTCCACCGGAATTATTTACACCGTTAGGATCTAAACCGAGCAGATCTTTGTTCAGATTATTGGCTGCGAAAATACTTAGCGAACCGCCTGACTGCTCATAGATGCCCCAAAATATGATAGAAAATATGATGAAAACAAGCGCAGCCCACAGCTTTTTACGTTCGGAGCTGCTTACTTTGGTCATTTCGTAGAACAGGTAAATCAGCGTTAGCGGGCCGACCGTAATCATGAAATAATCGGTGTATTGAGGGACCGAAACCATGATCATAATGAGCGGTACAAATGCCAGCGTTAGTGCGTAAACGCCATAAATTTTCCATTTTTCGGTTGGAATAACGCGTCCGTCGAAAGAGATCTTTTGCGGCATCAGACCAATCGGGCCTAAACGTCTTTGTGTGAATACAAAATTAATTAAACTGATTACCATTACGATCGCCGCCAAACCAAATGCGACATTCCATCTTTTATCTTCAGGAATCAGGTTTGAGAGCATTTCGCCTTTACCGATCGCAATACAGAGATAGCCACCGAGCAGCGCACCCAGGTTGATACCTGCATAAAACAGAGAAAAACCTGCATCACGCCGCGAGTCATCGCCGCTATAAAGCTTCCCGACCATCGTGGAAATGTTAGGTTTAAAGAAACCCGTTCCAACAACCGTAAATGAAATCCCGAGGAAAAAGAAATCGTGCGGATTAGTGGCGAGTATTAAACTGCCCACAATCATCAGCAGCCCGCCCCAAAACAGCGATTTCCGAAAGCCAAGGATTTTATCGGCAAAAAGTCCGCCTACGAACGTAAATGCGTACACAAAAGCCTGCGTGGCGCCATACTGAAGGTTGGCCTTTTCATCATCGAATTTCAGTTCAGAAATCATAAAAAACACCAACATTCCGCGCATTCCGTAGAAGCAGAAACGCTCCCACATTTCAGAGAAAAAAAGAGACCATATCTGCCTTGGATATTTTCCTTTAAAATCCTGTATTTGCTCAAGGGTAAGGTTCATTATTCAAATGTTTTCACGAAAATAGAAAAAACCACCGGATTGACGGTGGTTTTAAGATTTTATATTCGGAATGTTATTAATTCACGCCGTGCATTTTCTTTTCTAACCATCGGCTCATGATCCATAAAATGAGGGCAGCAGCGCCACACATCACGATGAATACGAGGAAGAAATCGAAAAGGTTGGTGATTTCGAAGCCTAAAAAGTAGGTTGTTTTCGCTCCCTGACCACCTTCACCACTTCCCGGGATCAATGCAGAAAGTGTTCCTGCAAATTTGTTTGCAGCCGCATTTGCCAAAAACCAGGTTCCCATAAGTAATGAAGAAAAACGCAGTGGTGAAAGTTTAGAAACCATGGAAAGTCCAATTGGAGACAGGCAAAGTTCACCCATTGTGTGGATAACGTACAGTGCGATCAGCCAGAACATTGAAACTTTATCCATCATACCCAAGCCGTAAACCGCGAACGCGATCACTACATATCCTAATGAAACGAGTGCCAGACCAATTGCCATTTTCTTAGGTGAAGACGGCTCTTTGCCACGGTTACCCAATCTTAGCCACATTGATGAAAACAGTGGTGCCAATAAGATAATTGCCAATGGATTAACCGACTGGAAGTAACTTGCAGGCATTTCCCAGCCGAAAAGCATACGGTCTGTCTGTCTGTCCGCAAATATTGTTAATGAAGCTCCAGCCTGCTCGAAAGCACCCCAGAAGAATATCACGAAGAAAGCAAGGATAAAGATCACCATAATCCTGTCACGCTCCTGTTTTGTTAGAGATTTATCGGTTAATACAAGCAGTGGCATCGCAACCATCGCGCCGTAGATCAGGTATCCGATGATATCTAGGTCGCTTTGGAACATAGTTTTGAAGTTCATAAAGAAGAAAATCAACGCAATTGCGCCTGCAACCATGCCGAACTGCGCGATACCAAATTTATTGGTTGGCATCCCAACCGGTTTGTTATCAGCATCGATAAGTAATTTGTTTTTTTGAATCACAAAAGTTACCAAACCGATTACCATTCCGATACCGGCTGCGAGAAAGCCCCATTTGAAATCTACCTTTTCAGCTAAAGTTCCGCAAATAAGCGGCGCAAAGAAAGCTCCGAGGTTAATACCCATATAGAAAATGGTAAAAGCGGAATCTACTCTTCGGTCGCCCTGGGGATACAGTTGGCCAACCATTGTAGAAATATTCGGTTTGAAAAAGCCGTTTCCGATAATAAGCATTGTAAGTCCGATCCACATCAGTGTAATAGCCGATGCACCGGTAGTGGAAGCACTGAAAAACATGATGAACTGGCCGAGTGCCATAAGGATTCCACCGATCTCAATACTTCTCCTGTTACCTAGAAAACGGTCTGAAAGATAACCACCCAATAAAGGCGTGAGGTAAACGAGCCCTGTATAACTTCCGTATATCTGGGAAGCTTCAGCATCGTCCATTAATAGGATCCTCGTCATATACAGAACGAAGATCGCGCGCATCCCGTAATAGGAAAAACGCTCCCACATTTCGGTCATAAACAAAAGATAGAGTCCTCTCGGGTGCCCTGTTTGCACTGCTGTAGCCATATTCTAATTGTTAAAGTTTGTTAAGCTAGCAAATATAGTTTTTTTTCCTTTTCACGCCATATTATTTTAATTGTGCTGAAAATAAAAAAAAGTGCCGGCGGAACCGGCACTTTCAATTATAAAACAGCTAAAAAAATTATTTAACTCCTTTTTCTTTCATAATAACATTCAATCTTTTCAGAATCGAAAGTCCGAGCAATGTTGCTAAAAGCAGAAGCCCGAAATTTACGATGAAGAAATTGGCTTTGTTCTCATAATCGTACCAGAAGCTCGCAAGAACCCCCGAAAGTTTGTTTCCGATTGATGTAGAAAGAAAGAATCCTCCCATCATCAGAGCCGTAATACGCGGTGGTGAGAGTTTCGAAACCAATGACAAGCCCATCGGAGAGAGACAAAGCTCACCAATCGTAATCACTCCATAAGCGGCAATCAGCCATAAAGCCGAAACTTTAACTAAGCCATTCTGGCCCGCATATACCGCGCCTACCATCACGAGACACGAAAGTGCAGAGATGAAAAGCCCGAGTACGATTTTGCTTGGCGTGGATGGCTCTTTGCCTTTCCGCCGCAGATACATAAAGAATCCGACAACAACCGGCGTGAGAACAATTACCCAAAACGGATTTACCGACTGGAATAATTCAGTGTTGTATAGATAAACTTTTCCTTCAGGATTTGCATCCATGGCAGCTTTCTTTTCAGGCAACTCGTTGCGGAAATAGATGTCTTTGCCGTTTTCTTTTATAGCGTTTCCTGCTTCGTCTTTCTGCGCCTGATACTGATCATCATACACATTCACTTCTTTGGACGTATAATCTTTACTGTCAACCAGATAAATGGCTTCCAGCGGCTTCTCCAGCGCAGCAGGTACGCTTCGGTCTGTGTAATAATTTGCCCAGCGAGTAAGTGCGGTACCGTTTTGTTTAAATACAGCCCAGAACATCAAACTGACCGCGAAAATAGCGAGCAGTGCGCCAATAGGTCTTTTATCTTCAGCATTAGCCTTCACGTAAAGCATCACATAAAAGTAAACCACTGGCAGACATGCAAAGATGAATGCGTCGGTAGAATCGCTTCCAAATACGTTGCCCGGGATCATCCAGCCGATTAAACCGGCCACAATGGCGGGAAGAAATACTTTAATTAAAACATCAGAAATCTTGGTATCACCTTCCTGAGCCGGTTTGATAATATTTGCTTTTAAAATATGTTTTCTGCCGATCGAAAAGATAATTAGACCAAGGAACATCCCGACACCAGCCGTTATGAAGGCTTCGCCCCATCCGAACTTGTTCCGCATGAAAGCCGCGATGATATTACACGCGAAAGCTCCGAGGTTTATCCCCATATAGAAAATATTGTATCCGGCATCCTTGTTCAGGCGGTACGGCTCCTCTTCATAAAGATTACCGAGCAGGGTAGAAATACTTGGTTTAAAAAATCCGTTTCCGAGTATAATTAAGCCCATCGAAGCATAAAACATCGGGATGTCTTGAAAAACCCCAAGACCAATATATCCAAGGCCCATCAGCGCGCCACCGATATAGATGGCTTTGATATAACCCAACACGCGGTCGGCTAAAAAGCCACCCAGGAAAGGCGTTAGATAGGTAAGTGCGATGAAGGTTCCGAAGATGTCGTCTGCATTTTTGTCGTTAAAAGCAAGTCCGCCGGTTTCTGCCGGGTCGATCATGTAAAGAACAAAAATTCCGAGGATAAGATAGTAACCGAAGCGCTCCCACATTTCTGTGAAAAACAGGTAAGGAAGGCCTTTCGGATGTTTGCTGGTGCTTGTCGCCATTTTTTATATTTAAAGATTTATTTTAAAGGTTTTCGAGGAGGAAATCGGTCATTTTCTGGTATAGCTGAGGACGGGTCTGTCCGCCATAGATACCGTGATCCTTATCGGGATACGCCATAAATTCAAATTGTTTTTTGTTTTGAATTAAAGCTTCAGAAAATTCTACAGAATTCTGGAAATGTACGTTGTCATCAGCAGTGCCATGAATGAGAAGAAATTTCCCTTTAAGTAAATCCGCATATTCTGTCGGTGAGTTTTCGTCGTAACCTTTTGGGTTTTCCTGCGGAGTTCTCAGGAATCTCTCGGTGTAAACGGTGTCGTAATATCTCCAGTTCGTCACGGGTGCCACTGCGATGCCGGTTTTGAACACGTCTGCACCTTTTGTAAGCGCTAAACTCGCCATATAGCCACCGAAACTCCAGCCGAAAATTCCGATTCTGGATTTATCGATATAACTCTGATTACCAAACCATTTTGCAGCTGCAATCTGGTCCTCAATTTCATATTTGCCGAGATTCATGTAGGTCGATTTCTTGAATTTCGTGCCTTTAAAACCTGTTCCGCGGCCATCAACACACACTACGATATAACCTTTCTGTACCAAATGATTGAACCACAGACCGTTGCCGGCATCCCATGAATTGGAAACGCTCTGCGAACCCGGACCCGAATATTGGAACATGAAAAGCGGATATTTCTTGTTAGGGTCGAAATCTTTTGGTTTCATGATCCACGCGTTCATCTGATCACCGGCCTCGTTCGGAACTGTAAGAAATTCCTTTGTTGCCATGTTATCGGCCTGAAGTTTCTGCAGTAAGTCATTATTATTCTGCAGTTCTTTTACGGTTTTTCCGTTGCCGTCTTTCAGAATGTAAGTGAAAGGTCTGGCCGCTGTAGACGAGGTTTCGATAAAATAGTTATAGTTTCCGCTGAAACTTGCGCGGTTATTGCCCTCAGAGTTTGATAAAAGTGTAGATTTCCCGGTATTGATGTTCACTTTGGAAACTACTTTATTAATGCTGCCTTTCTCGGTGGTCTGAATTAAAACCTCTTTTGTTTTCGGATTAAAACCGTAATAATCAGTTACTTCCCAATTGCCTTTCGTGATCTGTTTTTTAAGTTTTCCGTCCTGATCGTACCAGTACAGATGCCTGTTCCCATCACGTTCAGAGCCCCAGATAAACGAGTTGTCATCCAGGAATTCAAGGGTTACATTATCTGTATCCACCCATTTTTCATCGGTTTCGGTGAATAATTTACGCACATTTCCAGTTTTGGTATTTACCTTTAAAACATCAGACGCATTCTGAGTACGTGCCGAAGTAATTAAAATAATTTCATCCGCTTTTGCGGTTTTATACACATTCGGGATGTAATAGTTTTTAAATGCGGATAAATCCAATGAAGTTGTTTTGCCGCTATCCAAACGGTAGAGTTGTGCCGATACAACTGAGTTTTTTTCGCCTGCCTTGGGATATTTAAAACGCATCTCAGAAGGGTAGAGCTGCTTGCCGTAAATCGGGATATACATTTCAGGAACCTCCGTTTCATCGGACTTAACGAATACAATGGCATCAGAATTCTTATTCCACTCATACAGTTTTGCATGCCCGAACTCTTCTTCATATACCCAGTCTGCAAGCCCGTTCAGGATGTAGTTTTTCTTACCGTCGGTTGTAATCTGAGTGATTTTTCCGGAATTTAAATCCTGATAATAAAGGTTATTATCTGCAATGAAGGCAACTTTGCTTCCGTCTGGCGAAAAACCTGGCTCCTGCACGAAATTTCCATTATTAAGGTTTAAAACTTTGCCCGATTTAAGGTCTTTTACATCAAACTTGCCCAAAAACGAATGTCGGTAAATAGGTTCGCTGTCTTTAAGCAGCAAAACTTTCGATTCATCCTCATTGAAAATATAAGACTGGAAACTTCCGTCTACGATATTGCCTTCTTTTTGTGAAGTTTTATAAGAATATTTCGCAATTCCGGCCGGTTCAATCACCGCATAATTTTCACCGTTTTTTAAAGATGCAATTCCCGAAATTCCTTTGCCGCGATAATAGCCGGAGTAGATCTTGTCGAGAGTAATTTCCTGCGAGAACGTAGCTACAGACGCAATCAGCGAGACAGATAAAAAGATTTTGTTCATGAAATTATTTTGATAAGATTTCAAAGATAACGATTTTATTAAAACGCTCAGATATCTTCTGCAATCGCCAAATTGGCAAAACTATTGATGCAAAATTCCAAAGCAGATAAGTCTAACGTTAAAACACAAACAATATGGCAACTAAAAAGTATTCAGACAAAGCAGCTGATAAGATTGGCGACGTAATGCACGAATTTAAAGAAGGTAAACTGAAATCTTCTGCAGGAGAGAAGGTTACAGACCGCAAACAAGCTGTAGCGATCGGTATTTCCGAAGCAAAACAGGAAGGACTTAAAGTTCCGAAAAAGAAAAAATGAGTAGCACTTAAGAAAAACCCGCTTGAAAAAAGCGGGTTATTTTTTTGTCTCTTCTTCGTTATGAGTAAAACCAATCTTTTTTCGTGGCGCCTCAACGATCTTATATTTCTCGAGTTCGAGCTTTAGGGCTTCGATACGCTGCGGAAAATCATCGTAATTATTCAAAGTAACGTCGCTGATAAACTGCGCCACATGATTCAGGTATTCATCTGTAAGTTTTACCGAAGCGTCGCGCAGTGCATGCTTAAGGAAGGGCCCAATATCAATCTTATCTGAATTGTTCTTTAAATAATGAGTTCTGATACGCTTTTTCAGACTTTGTGTAAAATCGATGATCATCGTGTTTGAAAATGCTTTCATCTTCTGCGAAATGTCTTTCCAGTATGGAAGGTGGTCGGCATGGTTTTCAATTAAAATCTTCATCAGTAGAGCGTCTTCTGAAAGATTTTTCGTCATGTAATAAAGGATAATTTCTGCTCTTTCCTGCGCGTTAGGCGGAAAAACCGGTATCACAACATCGAATCTTCCGGGCGCCAGAATTTCACGTTCGATGCCCGCCAGCGTGTTTGCTGAACCCACCATCAACAGGTTTTCGTCCTCGAAATGGCTGATGTAGTGCAGGATCACTTCCTTCGTTTCCTCGTCGCATGAAGCCACCGATTTTGTTTCACTCCTTTCACTCATCGTGGTGTCAAAATCGTCCATGAACAGAAGAGTGCGATCGTCTTTCATGGTTTCCACCAGAAAATCGTTAAAAGTGGTTTTACTACCGTCAACAAATGAGGTCCCCAGATAATATTTTTTAACTTCTTTAAATTGATAGCCTATAACCTGACCTATTTTATGCGCCCAAAAAATCTTTCCGCTTCCAGGCGGGCCGTACAGAATAATTCCTGCTGGCTTGTGGATGCCCCAATCAGTAAGTGGAGTCTGGTTAAGAAACGGGTCTAATGTCTGCGAGATGTGGAAAAAGAGGTCGCGGTAGCCGATAAAATCGCGGGCAGACAACGCGGTCTTTTTGCCGAAATAATCATAGACAAACTGATAGTTTCCGCCTAATTTCTGATCTATTCCGTAACTTGAAACCGTCGACCTGAAAATTCCGTTATCATAGATTTGCGGCTGCTGCCGGCGGATAACATCAGCAACTTTTTCGGCAGGCTGACTGATGGTACCGGCAATATCTTCAACCGATTTGTTTTGCAGAAGGTCTTTCTGATAATTTTTTAGAAAAGTGAGATTCTCACGGGCAAACCGCGCAAAGTCTTCTTTTACCTCGAAATCGGTGGCGATACATTCAGAAAGTTCAAGATCAAAATCCTGGATAAACCGGATGAAACTGTCAGTGGATAAATTCAGTTCTTTGGCGAGTTCGGCAAGCTTCATATTTTAAATTTGATGTTAGGAACAAACCAAACAAATTGAAGACCATACTTTGTAGTCGCTGAAAGTGAAAACTGAAAAATTAAGGCTCGAAACTTTCGAATTTGCCGCTTTCGAAGAACCAAACAATTCTTTTTATCTTATCTTGCTGTTTATCAGCGACTTTTGTGTGAAGAGTTTGCTCTGAGTTTTCTAATCGCTGAGAATCGTCTGTATTCTCCCTAATTGATTGCTGCGCGGTAATTTTTGATTCTCGCGGAGTTTCCACCGATACTTTATCTTCAGATTCGGTAATTCCGAAATTTTCGTCGGCTATAATAGAGAACAGATCGGGCACCGCGGTAGGTTTCGGTTTTTCAATTTTTTCGTCCTGCGGTTTCTGCATTTCCCCTTCACCACTGATCAGCCAGTCCCACTGCAGCTCAGGAAAGCGGGTTTTAATTTTCACAAGGAAATCAAGCGAGGGCTTGTTCCGTCCCGATGCGATGTGCGAAATGTTGGAGCGCTGCACTTCAATTTCATCTGCAAACTCCGAAGGTGTTAATCCGGAGTAGGCGATAATTTTTGCGATACGGTCATTTAAACTCATGTCACAAATGTAAAACAAAATGTTTACAATCCTAAAACAATTGTAAACAAGAAGGTGTTACAAAAGTAAAACCAACATGTAACATGCTGGTTTTAATTATATTGAGATGTAAAACTTTATTTTAGTGACGTAAATGTTCGTCGTTTTTAGGATCAAATTTAAGCTTGCGCTCTTTCTCCTGTTTAGGGAATATTAAGGAGAACATGATACTGGCGCCAAGGATTCCGACGATGATAATAAGTGAATGTCCTGTTGTGAAACCCCAAGTATCAAGGTAAGAATGCGCTAGCATTTTAAGCCCAATAAACGTCAGCAGTACCGACAGACCCACCTTCAGGAATCGAAATTTATCGATGATGCCTGCAAGTAAAAAGAACATTGAACGCAGACCGATGATCGCGAAAATATTAGAGAAGAATACAATATAAGGATCTTTGGTTACGGAGAATATCGCCGGGATACTGTCTACGGCGAAGATTAAATCCGTCGCCTCAATGATTAGAAGAACAAGAAAAAGAGGTGTAATCTTCTTCACACCATCGATCGTCACGAAAAATTTATTGCCTACGAAATGGTTGTGCACCTTAAAAAACCGGTTAGCAAACCTTACGACTGGGTGGTTCTGGGTATCGATTTTATCGCCACCATCTTTATCGAAGAACATCTTTATCCCTGTAAATACCAGGAAGGCACCAAATACGTACATAATCCAGCTGAACTTCTCTATAAGTGCTGCACCTACAAAGATGAAGATAAAACGCATCACAATGGCCCCGAGGATTCCCCAGAACAAGACGCGGTGATAATTCTTCGGTGCGACACCAAAAGCGGTGAAAACCAGCACCATTACAAAGATGTTATCAATAGACAGCGCATATTCCACCACATATCCTGTGAGGTATTCGAGCCCCAGGTTCTGGTTGTAGAGCTGGATGCTGTTCCCAAGGTCGCCCGGTATAATCTTCACGGGATGATGATGCGAAGAAATCACGCTTTGCAGTTTTTCCATACTGTCGATGCCGTGGAGTAGGTGACCGTATGTGATGAGCACAAAATAGAAACACATTGACAGTGCAACTACAAAAAAGCTCATTAATCCGGCCTGCTTCATAGAAACGGTGTCAGATTTTTTCTTGAGTAAACCCAGGTCTAGCGCCAGGATAAAAACGATGAAGGCTAAGAAGCCAAGTAGGAAATAAGTTTCGCTGTTCATATAAAAAAATAAGCGCAAATATACTGCAAAATATCATTTTAAAATCTGTTTACAAATGTAACAGAATAGTGCAATTAGATTTACAGGTTAATCGATGTTGTTTACTAATAGTTTATACATTTGAACAAAAGTGATGGGTTTTCCACTTAAAGCCTAACTCAAGTAGTACGATAAGTGAAAAATTTATTTAACTGATTTATAGTTATTTATATTTTTTAATTAAAATATATGCAATCCACATTATTACTAACAGACATAACGACAGTTTGAGCTGTTTAAAGAATTAACAGAAGTAAACAAAGGAAAGGACACTATTTTTTTTTAAATTTGAACTTTGTAAATTACATTTGAATGCAGACAAAGATTACGTACCGTCAAAATCCTGATTTCCCAAACCGCTATATATCTCCCGAAAAATTATTTTTATACCTGCAGGCGAATTACAGCGATTGCATTACTGAAATTGGAAAATCAGTTCTGGGGCGTCCTATTTATAAAATGAGTCTCGCACATGGAAAAATAAAGGTGCTTGCATGGTCGCAGATGCATGGAAACGAATCTACCGGCACGCATGCAATGCTGGATTTACTTGAAATATTTAAGCATCAACCTGAACTGCAGCATAATTTATTTACGGAGATTAGTTTTGATTTCATTTTTATGCTGAATCCCGACGGTTCGCAGAAATGGACGCGCAGAAATGCGCTGGAAATCGACCTTAACCGGGATTTTCTGAAAATGTCGAGTAAAGAATTTCCTATTTTAAGAAATATCGTAGAAAGCGGTGGCTATGATTATGGTTTAAACCTGCATGATCAGCGTACCATCTTCTCCACCAACGGCACAGATCCCGCGACGCTCGCGTTTCTCGCACCTTCCGAAAATTATGACCGCGATATTACCGGGACCCGAAAGAAATCGATGGCCGTAATTGCGAAGATTTTCGAGAATCTCAGGAACGAGCTTCCGTGCGGTATTGCAAGATATTCCGACGAATTTTATCCGGCATCGGCGGGCGACAATTTTACGAAGATGGGCTTGCCGACTATTTTATTCGAAGGCGGCCATTTTCCCGACGATTATAAAAGGACAGCAACCCGCAGGTTTTACACGCTTGCACTCTACCACGCACTTAATGCGATTGTGGACTTGCGTGGCACAACGCATGACTGGCAGCTTTATCAAGATATCCCTGTAAATAAAGAGACCCATTACGATATTATCTACCGGAATGTCAAACTCAATTTAGACTACGAGTGTGTTTTGGATATTGCCGTGCAGTTCAGGGAAGAATTTGCTGATGGCAGCGACGAAATTTCGTTTGTACCCATTGTGATGGAGGTCGGTGATGTGGGGATGAAAAAAGGCTGGAAAGAAATCGACTGTACCGGGAAAACATTCGTGTCTCAACGAAAGTTTCCGAAGCTCGACGAAGTTGTTGATTTCAGATTTGAATAAAAAAAAACGAAGCTCAAGGCTTCGTTTTTTATTAAATATCAGGTGATTTTTACTTTACGACTTTTATTCCAGTCGCTACAAATCTTGTCTCTTCCTGTGGCCGGGTAATCGCATCGATTTCCGCCTGAGATTTTTTGGCGTCCTCAGCATAATGTTTCTGCTCGTCCACGGAGATCACCTTGGTTTCAGCGCTTCCTTCCAAAACCACGTTCTTGCCTTTAAGTGCAGTAGGCACAAAAAAGGCGTAATCTTTCATTTTTACGAAAAACTTCTCATTGTTATCGGTTTCTACCGTGAGCCAGCAACCTTTTTTGTCGCAAACGTCCGTTACTTTTCCTTTCACGGCAACTTTATCAATTTTCTTAGAGGTTTTCAGCTTTTTATCGAGTTTCTTCGGCGAAATGGCGGTCTGCTCAGCAGTGGCAGAAACTGTTGCACCGTAAATATCACCAACTAAAGCGCTTCCTTCCGGCGGTCCTGTTTTTTTCGCCGCTTCCTGAGAGAACAACACCGTCGAAAATGCGAGGGACAGAACTAATGCAATTTTTTTCATTTATTTTAAATTTCTACAAAACTAATCAATTTTGTAATAATATGTAAAAGCAGGTTTTAGTGCTTTGCAGAACTCAGGTTCATTATAAAAGCTGTTGATCTTTGAAGAAAATTAATATATTTACGCGTTTCAAAACGAAAACCGCTTCGGCACCTCTTAATTACTATACACCAATCATCAGGCTTTAATTTAAATTTTATGCAGAAAAAACTCAAACTTTGGGACGGCATCATGCTCGTGATGGGCTCCATGATCGGCAGCGGAATCTTCATTGTAAGTTCCGATATGATGCGGAATCTCGGCTCGGGCTACTGGCTCATTGCGGTTTGGGTCATCACCGGCGTTATGACCATTGCGGCAGCGATTTCATACGGCGAGCTTTCTTCAATGTTTCCAAAGGCGGGGGGTCAGTACACCTACATCACCGAGATTTTCGGTAAGATGACAGGATTTCTGTACGGCTGGGGGCTGTTTGCGGTCATCCAAACGGGCACAATCGCTGCTGTCGCAATGGCTTTCGGGAAATTTACAGCCTATCTTGTTCCTGCACTCAACGATTCGCAGCCGCTGTTTCAGAGCGGAACCTTCAAAATAACCTGGGTTCAGATCCTCGCAATCGTAGTGATCTTACTGCTCACATTCATCAATACCAAAGGAGTAAAAAATGGTAAGCTTCTTCAAACTGTGTTTACAACATCTAAAATTATCGCGTTGCTCGGGATAATTTTCTTCGGTTTTCTGTTCGTTAAAGATTCGCAGTGGGCGGAAAACATGAGTTTCGGCTGGAACAGTTTTCAGGATTTTGGTAAGGAAATAGGCAATGATCTGTTTCCAACCGGCTGGCAAGGCATTTCGGGAGCCACGCTATTAGGTGGTATTGCAGCAGCAATGGTAGGTTCGGTGTTCAGCTCTGTAGCCTGGGAGAACGTTACTTTCGTATCAGGCGAAATGGAGAATCCAAAGAAAAACATTGTAAAATCGATGGTTTTGGGCACGTCGGCGGTGATGGTTTTGTATCTGCTCGTAAATTTTGTCTACCTCAATGCGCTCGACCGCGACGCAATTGCATTTGCCGACAAAAACAGGCCGGCTGTTGCAGCTTCTGAAGTTATTTTCGGTAATCTCGGCACCGTAATTATGGCTGTATTGGTAATGGTCTCCACGTTTGGATGCATCAACGGGCTGGTGTTGGCCGGCGCGCGCGTGTTTCAGACGATGGCGAAGGACGGACTGTTCTTTAAATCGGCTATCCACAACAATAAACACAGCGTACCCGAAAGATCACTCTGGATGCAGGGGATCTGGGCGTCTGTACTCGCATTGAGCGGCCAGTACGGCGACCTGCTCGATATGATTTCATTCGTAATCGTGCTGTTCTATATGATTACCGTATTGGGCGTCATCTATCTGCGCATCAAAAAACCTGAACTTGAAAGACCTTATAAAACGTGGCTTTATCCGGTTACCCCCATTTTGTATTTGCTGATCGGGACCGCATTCTGCGTACTGCTGATCTGGTTCAAACCGCAATATACGTGGCCTGGCTTCATCCTTATTTTACTTGGATTACCGGTTTATTGGTTTATAAACCGCAGAAAAACCGAATAATTCAGGAGCAACCCATTTTTTGCTTTTTAGGGATAACCTACCGGCTTTCACTACTCGCTGCGCGGCGACCTTACGGTCGCCGCGCAGCTCAAACAGGCCGTTCAATCCGGGCTAAAACTTCGGGCATTTCCTTTTCCGCAAGAGCTCTGCGCGTTGCAACTTTAACGAAAAAAGACCCCCTGTCCTCCGTCACTCTGTGATTTATAGATCATTTTAGTAAACATGACTATCTTTAACAAAAAAAAGAATGTCAGAGTTAGTTCCCATATTCCAGTCTTCCTATTTGTACGAAATCGAGTTAGCCAAATCTAAGCTAGCTTCAAGAGAAATCCCGAGCTACATCAAAAACGAGTACGTAAATAACATCGCCGTCTTCCCGATATCGCAGAACTACTTTTTGCTGGTAAGCGAGCGCGATTTTGCGGCGGCCGAACAGATCCTCGCCGAAAGCCATGAAAGCGAAGACGGAAAATAAACGTAAACCTTTGTTAAACAAAACGACGGAATTGCCAGCCCCGATTGCAGCGGCATCCTTTTTTTGTGGCTGAGGCTCCCGAAGCCACCAAAAAAGATACAGCGGAAAGCGGGTATCACTTTGTGCCGGGCAAAAATTTCGTTGCTCCTCAGCTCACATGAAACCCAAATCCTGCTACGTTTTCCCTTTGCCTCACCTCATAAAATACTTATCTTTGGACAAAATTTTTCAAAGACATGACCGACTGGAAAACCGTAAAAGAATACGAAGATATTACTTACCAAAAACGCGGCGCAGTAGCGCGTATCGCCTTTAACCGGCCTGAAGTGCGCAATGCTTTCCGCCCAAAAACAACCTCTGAACTTTATGACGCATTTTACCATGTTTCTGAAGATGCATCGGTGGGCGTTGTTCTGCTTACCGGCGAAGGTCCAAGTCCAAAAGATGGCGGACACGCTTTCTGCAGCGGCGGCGACCAGAAAGCGCGCGGCGAGCAGGGTTATGTAGGTGATGATGGCCGGCACCGCCTGAACATTCTCGAAGTGCAGCGGCTGATCCGCTTTATGCCGAAGGTAGTTATCGCCGTGGTGAACGGCTGGGCCGTGGGTGGCGGACATTCACTGCACGTGGTTTGCGACCTTACTTTAGCCAGCGAAGAACACGCGATTTTTAAGCAGACCGACGCTGACGTGACGAGTTTCGACGGTGGTTATGGTTCTGCGTACCTCGCAAAAATGGTCGGACAGAAAAAAGCACGCGAAATCTTCTTTTTAGGACGCAACTACTCAGCCAGAGAAGCGGAAGCCATGGGAATGGTGAACGCAATTTTTCCACACGCCGAACTTGAAGATAAAGCTTACGAATGGGCACAGGAAATCCTCGGAAAGTCGCCAATGTCTATCAGAATGTTGAAGTTCGCGATGAATCTTACTGATGATGGTATGGTAGGCCAGCAGGTTTTTGCCGGTGAAGCAACTCGTCTTGCTTATATGACGGACGAAGCCAAAGAAGGCCGAAACGCATTCCTCGAAAAAAGAAAACCCGACTTTGGGGAAAACAAATGGATTTCGTAACATAAGTAATTGGTAATGAGCAATAAATAATTTATATACTGTTGAACATTGCCTTTTACTACTCACTCATCACTCATTATTTATGAATATTTGGATACAAGCCGCACGGTTGCGCACTTTGCCGCTTTCGATAAGCGGAATTATCATGGGTTCCTTTATCGCACGATGGAGAATAACCGAAGAAGGCGGAACCTGGGACTGGAAAATATTCGCGCTTGCGTTGCTTGTGACGTTATTGTATCAGGTACTCTCTAATTTTGCCAACGATTATGGCGACGGAATAAAAGGAACCGATAAACTTAGAATAAACGAGGCCGAACAGCGCGCGGTGGCTTCCGGAAAAATTACTGCGAACCAAATGCGCAATGCCGTAATCCTGTTTGCGGTGCTTTCTTTAATTGCCACTGTGGCTCTGCTGTATCTTGCATTTTTCCGCGAAAATCTGATGCAGGAATTTTACACGTTTGTAGGACTTGGAATTGCCTGTATCCTTGCGGCAATCGGATATACCGTCGGTAAGAAACCTTACGGATATATGGGTCTCGGCGATATTTTTGTGTTCGTATTTTTCGGTTTGGTTTCGGTGTGTGGAAGCTATTTTCTCTTCACCAAAACCTTTCACTGGGATATCCTTATACCCGCGACAGCCATCGGAATGATGAGTGTCGGCGTCCTTAACCTTAACAATATGCGCGATATTGAAAACGATACACTCAGCGGCAAGAAAACGCTGGCAGCGCGCATGGGCTACCGCTATGCGATGGTGTATGAAATCGTATTGTTGCAGCTACCGCTCATACTTATGCTCGTCTTTATGATGATGAACAAACTTCACGAGCAGGGGAATTATTACGCGTTCATATTTTTTATCCTTGTATTTCCGATGACGGCGCTGCGCAGAAAAATAATGCAGACCAAGGAACCTAAAGAGCTCGATCCTTATCTCAAACAGGTTGGCATTTTTACGTTGGTGATGAGTGTATTGGTGGCGTTTGGACTCAATTATTTCTAACTGAAAAACTGAAAACAATGAAAATACAATTCCTCGGACAGAACTGTTTTCTGTTCACCTATAACGGAAAAACGATTCTTTCTGACCCTTTTTATAATTTCGGAAAGGCCACTTCGGGTTTCGATATTGCGGCGCAAAAGATCGATTTTGTTTTAATTACCCATGCGCACGGTGATCATACAGCGGATGTGAAAGAAGTTCTGCAGCATCATCCGGAAGCCAAAATCATAGGTCAGCCCGAAATATGCGGTTATTTTGATCATCCTAATTCGATTGATATTAATTTTGGCGGTTCTGCAAAGATTGATGACCTTAAAATTTCGATGGTTCCTGCAAGTCACACCAGTTCATTCCCTGACGGAACTTATGGTGGCGAACCTTGCGGTTACATTTTCCGGTTTTCGGACAAGAACATCTATTTTGCCGGCGATACCGGTGTGATGGCTGATATGGCGCTGTTCCCGCAGATATTCGGCGATATTGATTTGGCGATTCTTCCGATCGGTGGACATTACACGATGTGCGCAAGAAAAGCAGTTTTTGCAGCCTCCGAACTATTAAAAACAAAGAAAGTAATCGGATGTCATTTTGATACTTTCGCGCCAATTAAAATAAATCACGACGAAGCATTGAAGATTTTTGAAGAAAAAGGAGTGGAGTTGGTGTTGCCTGCGTTGGGAGAAACCTTTAAAATTCAGGCATAAAAAAATGGCAAGCGATCTACATCACACCGCTACAACCGTTTACCTTTGCTGCGTTCCCACCCTGGAGGATTCACAGGAGCTGGTTGTGTAGGACTTGCCGGTGCAAATATAGGGCTTTAAACTAAAATTCAAAATTCAAAATAAAAAAAATCTTAATATTTAATTCTTTTTCATGGTAAAAAATGTTTATGCTGTTGGTTTAATGCTGTTTGCGGTAACGATGATTATTTTTTTCGGGATGTATTTTTTCGGGATGAATACCGATTATTTCAATAATTCATTGCTTTTAAACGCCTTCCTTCTGCCAGTGGTTTATGTAGCCGGCGCCTATTATTCTGTTAATGAACTCAAGAAAACCGGCATTCCGATGGGTTTCCGCGATGTGTTCGGCCGGGCCTTCAAACCTATGTTTTTGGGTGGCCTGCTTTCGGTTTTAACGATGTTTCTGTTCTTGAATATTGCTGATCCTGACGCCAAAGACCTGCTGAATTACCAATATATCGAAAGACAGAAAACCGAGCTGAATAAAGAATATGAAAGCGCAAAAGCCGTGATTGCAGATGAAAAAGAACTGGCTGAACTCAATACAAATTACAAAAACAGACTGCAAAGTTTTACGCCGGAGATGATCAAAGATAAAGATATGTTTTCATTTCGCCAGTTTACCTATTACTTCGCCGCGATACTTGTTTTTTATGTGATTTTATCGACCTTTTTTGCGAGTTTCTTCAGGAACAAAACTGAGCTTTAAGACCTCAATTATTTAAAAAATTAATTTTATCCACTAACATTTATACATGAATTTATCTATCATTATACCGCTGCTTAACGAGGAAGAATCTCTTGAAGAACTCTTTTCGCGAATCGACCTTGTATGCACATCGGCCAGTTTATCATATGAAGTATGGTTTGTAGATGACGGCAGCACCGATCTTTCGTGGAGCATCATCGAAAACCTAAGGGTACAGCATCCCCAAATCCACGGGATTAAATTTTCAAGAAATTACGGAAAATCTCAGGCGCTACACGCCGCTTTCGAAAGAGCGGAGGGCGAGGTAATAATTACGATGGATGCCGATCTGCAGGATTTCCCTGAAGAAATTCCTGAGCTTTACCGCATGGTTAAGGAAGAGAATTACGACATCGTATCAGGCTGGAAGAAAAAGCGTTTCGACAACGTAATGACCAAGAATTTACCTTCGAAACTTTTCAATTCGGCAGCCCGAAAAGTGTCTGGCGTAGAGCTTCACGATTTTAACTGTGGTTTGAAGGCGTATAAAAAGCAGGTCGTAAAATCGATAGATGTGTATGGCGACATGCACCGCTACATCCCTGTTCTTGCTGCCAATGCGGGTTTCCGAAGGATCACCGAAAAAGAAGTGCAGCATCAGGCAAGACCATACGGAACCTCAAAATTCGGTACCGAAAGGTTTGTGCGTGGGTTTCTAGATCTTATTACGCTCTGGTTTGTAAGCCGTTTCGGTGGCCGCCCAATGCACTTTTTTGGCGCAGTGGGAACTTTGATGTTCATTATCGGTTTCTTATCGGCATTCTGGCTCGGTCTTTCGAAACTTATTGATGTTTCGCGCGGCATTTACGGGCATTTGCTCACCAATAATGCGTGGTTTTTTATTGCGTTAACGATGATGATCCTGGGAACGCTATTGTTTATAGCAGGCTTCCTCGGCGAAATGATGATCCGCAGTAACCGCACGCACAAGAACTATAACATCGATGAAGTGATTTAGACATGAAAAATCTGTTTTTATTATACGCCGTTTTAACTCTTATTTCCTGCGGTGAAATCTCTCCAAAAGGTAATATCGAAAGTAAGGATATCCCGGTTGAGGATTTCGTAAACCTAGACATCAAAGGTAAATTCCGCTTGTTTTATATCAAAAGCGACAGCAGCTTCGTGAACGTAGAATCCTATCCCAATATTCTTGATAATCTTAAGATAAAAGTGAAGGACAAAACGTTGACAATTGCCGAAAAACGCACCACCAAAGCCGTTGACTTCTACAATATTACCGTGTATTCTAAATATAATGTTGAAAAAATTGCGGTTGCGGATTCGGTTGAAATCAATCTTTCAAGTGAAATAAAGACCGATAATTTCCGGTTGAGTTTAAAAAATAATGCTAAATTTATTGGGTCCGTAAACACCCGGCGCGCACAACTTTACATGACGGAAAAAAGCCGCGCGAATTTTTTGGGCAAAACCAATGATGCAATGATAAAAATATCAGATTCTGCCAGCTTAATCGCTCCCTATTGGGCAATCGTAAATTTAGATATCATGTCTAAAAACGGAAATTATGCGGAAGTAAATGTGAAGGATTCACTTAAAGGCAACATCGGCAACACCGCAGAATTCGTCTATTACAACGATCCGATACGGGCTTTTAAAATCGACAAAACCGCGAACGTTCAGAACAGAAAACTCGATTAAGAATCATCATTCAAATAGAAATAAACAACATAAAACCATGACCACTTTAGAAAAAGCGCAGCTCTGGCTTACCGAAACTTTCGACCAGGACACACGATCCATCATTGAAGACTGGATCAAGACAAACTCCGATGATCTTGAAGATTCTTTCTACCGCGTACTTGAATTCGGGACCGGCGGCATGCGCGGCATAATGGGCGTGGGCACCAACCGACTGAATAAATACACGCTGGGCCAGGCTACACAAGGACTCGCGAACTATCTGCATACGCAGTTTCCCGGCGAACAGATTAAAGTTGCTATTGCATACGACGTGCGCAACAATTCAAGAGAATTCGGCAAAATGTGCGCGGACGTACTTACCGCAAACGGAATATCGGTTTTACTTTTCAAAGAACACCGCCCGACGCCTGAGCTTTCATTTACCGTTCGCGATAAAAAATGCCACGCAGGCATTGTTCTGACGGCATCCCACAATCCACCGGAATATAACGGCTACAAAGTGTATTGGAATGACGGCGCGCAAATAGTGCCGCCAAACGACGACGCCATAATCAGGGAAGTATATTCGGTGAAATTTGAAGATATTAAATTTACCGGTAACGATGCGTTAATCGAATGGATCGGTGATGAACAGGACGAGGTTTATATAGACGCCTGTATGCAGAATTCATTATATCAGAAGGATAAAATCGGTTATGATAACTTAAATATCGTCTTCACATCGATCCACGGAACTACCTACACCACGGTACCGCAGGCTTTGAAAAAGGCAGGCTTCACGAAAGTAGATTTAGTACGCGAACAGATGATCCCGAGCGGAAATTTCCCAACTGTTGCGTCACCAAATCCTGAAGAGCCTGCAGCGCTTGAAATGGCGCTTGATCTTGCAAGGATTACCAACGGCGATATTGTAATCGGAACCGATCCTGATGGCGACCGTCTTGGTATCGCTGTGCGAAATCTGGAAGGCGAAATGCAGCTGCTGAACGGCAACCAATGTAATACTATTCTTACTTATTACATTCTCGATCAGTGGAAAAAAGCCGGGAGAATTACCGGAAAAGAGTTTATCGGATCCACCATTGTTACTTCCGATATATTTATTGACATCGCTGAAAAGTTCGGCGTTGACTGCAAAATCGGTCTGACCGGTTTCAAATGGATCGGAAAGATGATCCGTGATTTCGAGGGAACTGAGAAGTTCATCTGTGGCGGCGAGGAGAGTTTCGGTTTTATGACCGGAGATTTTGTGCGCGATAAAGATTCATGCGGCTCGATTTTGCTTGCGTGTGAGATCGCAGCGTGGTGCAAAGCTAACGGGAAAACCATGTATCAGTACATGATAGAGATTTATAAGGAAACCGGAATGTATTATGAAGGGCTTATAAACGTTGTAAAAAAAGGAAGAAGCGGTGCTGAAGAAATCACACAGATGATGACTGATTTCCGCCTTAATCCTCCTGCCCAGATTGCAGGTTCGAAAGTGACTGAAGTTAGAGATTATAAAGAACAAAGCTCTTTAAACCTTACCAATAACGAGAAATCGGTGATGGATGGCATTCCTAAATCAAACGTCCTGATCTATTATACCGAAGACGGAACCAAAGTTTGTGTGCGGCCATCGGGAACTGAACCTAAAATTAAATTTTACGTGTCTGTTAAGGATTCAATTGACTCTGAACAAGATTTCCAGCGTAAACTCACAGTTTTAGAAGCTAAAATTCAGCAGGTAAAAGCAGATTTAAAACTATAATTCCAAAACCTTCAGCATTTTTTTATCAGTGTTGAAGGTTTTTAACTGTTTAATAACATGAAAGTATCAAAGCTCGCCACAAACCTGATCGGTTCAGAAATCATTAATATCGGCAATCAGGTAAACGACCTCAAATCCCAGGGTGCTGAAATTGCGAATCTTACGATTGGTGATTTAGATTCAGATATTTACCCGATTCCGGCAAGTTTAAAAGAGGAAATTCAGAAAGCTTATCAGAATAACTTAACCAATTATCCGCCCGCGAATGGCCTTTTGTCCTTACGCAAAGCCGTCGCAACCGACCTCGATAAGCGTTGGGACCTGCATTATTCACCTGAAGAAATTTTGGTTGCAGGTGGATCCCGGCCGCTGATCTACGCAACTTTCAAAACCATTGTGGACGAAGGCGATAAGGTGGTGTACCCAATTCCATCCTGGAATAATAACCACTATTCTTATCTGTCGCATGCACAAAAAACCGAGGTTGAAACTTCGCAGGCAAACAATTTCCTTCCGATTGCTGCTGAATTGAAACCACACCTGGAAGGGGCGGTACTTTTGGCGCTTTGTTCGCCGCTAAACCCCACCGGAACGATGTTTACGAAGGAACAGCTTACCGAAATATGCCAACTGGTTCTGGAGGAAAACGCAAAACGGACGGACGGTGAAAAGCCGCTTTATCTGATGTATGATCAGATCTACGCAATGCTCACATTCGATCAGCAGCATTTTAATCCGGTTTCACTATTCCCCGAAATGAAAAAATATACCATCTTTATTGACGGAACATCCAAATGTTTTGCTGCAACCGGCATCCGTGTTGGCTGGAGTTTTGGGCCGCAGGAAGTAATGGATAAAATGAAATCGTTGCTCGGACATATCGGTGCGTGGGCGCCAAAGCCTGAACAGCAGGCTGTTTCGGTGTTTTTAAATGATGCTGCGAATGTGGATGGTTTCGTTTCGGATTTTAAAGGAAAGATTGAAGAGAGTCTCAAGGTGCTTCATTCGGGTATTCAGGAGATGAAAAACAGTGGTTTTCGTGTCGACAGCATTACGCCAATGGGCGCGCTGTATCTTACAATTGAAATCGATTATTTAGGAAAGATAAAACCCGACGGAACTCCTATTAAAGATTCGTCCGAGCTCGTCTTCTATTTGATTGAAGAAGCAGGCGTGGCGCTTGTTCCGTTCTCTGCCTTCGGAAATTCGCGCAATATGCCTTGGTTCAGGGCTTCTGTAGGCGGTTTATCTACTGAGGAAATTAGAAACATGGTGCCGAGGCTAGAAAAAGCATTGACAGGTTTGAGATAAAAGTTGAAAAAATTCGTTTTGTATTGTGAAAAAATACTACCTTTGGATGTAAATACAAGATGATGGCCACAAATAATAGAAAGCAAATGCCAATTCCCGCAAAAAAAACTGTTGTTAAAGATGCGGCAGCAGCTTATGGAAGACCCATTTTGCAAAATTTCATCATGAAAGATGATTATTCTCTGGTTAAAAAAGCAAGAGAAGGAATTGATACCAAGATATTTTATTCGCTGGCAGAACAGATAAAAATGCCGGAAAAAACTTTGGCCTCAGTAATCAATCTTTCCCCAAGAACCATCAGCAATTACCGCGAGCAAAACAAAGATCTCGATGCCAATTATAGCGAGCATCTTTTAAAGATTATCAATTTATATCATTTAGGTCAGGAAATTTTCGGTTCGCTTGATGAATTTACTTTTTGGCTTCAAAGACCTTTTTACAACAGTACCGAAAAACCTATGGATTTAATGAAAACTGTTGGTGGGGTCGATTTAATCGCTCAGGAGGTTGAGAAATTGGCGCAAGGCTATCCGTTGTAATGCTGGTTTACCGAATTGCGCATAAAAAATACGCTGATTCCCTTTTCGCGAGCGGTCTCGAAGGCCGTTGGAACAGCGAAGGTAAAAAAGTGTTGTACACTGCTGAGAGCATTTCACTGGCGTATCTTGAAACGATGAATTACAGAAAGGGGATGGGTTATAATGATGATTTCCGCATAATGATTATAAAGCTTCCACAGACGGATTTTTCTATGGTTAGTTCTGCAGAATTGCCCTCCGACTGGAGAGATTTCCGAAACTATCACGAGTGCCAGAAAATCGGTGACCGATGGTTTGACGACACCAAAAATCTCGCTTTAAAAGTTCCGTCCGCCGTCGTGCCCGAAAATTATAATGTGATTATCAATACATTACATCAGGATTATAATAAAGTGAAACTTATAGAAGTTCTGCCTTTTCATCCGGACGAAAGACTCGAAAAAATCATCAAAAAATACAAAGACAATTGAAAATCATAGCTGTAATTCCCGCGCGATACGAAGCCAGCCGGTTTCCCGGCAAACTCATGGAAATGTTGGGCGACAGGACCGTCATTTCCACGACCTACCAAAATGTGGTTGATACGGGTTTGTTTAATGAAGTTTTCGTCGCCACAGATTCTGAAATTATTTTTAATGAGATAACAGAACGTGGCGGAAACGCTGTAATGAGCGGGCAGCACGAAACAGGAAGCGACCGTATTGCTGAGGTTGTGCAGAATATCGACTGTGATATTGTGGTCAATGTTCAGGGTGACGAACCGTTTCTGGATACCGAGCCGCTGAAACAGCTGATTTCGGTTTTTGATACAGATTTAGATCAAAACATTTCGTTGGCTTCCTTAAAAATAAAGATCAACAGCATCACGGATATAGAAAATCCGAATCATGTGAAGGTAATCACTGATCATGAAGGGTTTGCACTATATTTCAGCCGTTCGGTGATTCCGTTTCCGCGCGCGATTCATCCGGACGTAGAATATTTCCGACATATCGGAGTTTATGCTTTCAGAAAAACTGCGCTTCTCAATTTTTCGCGGCTGCCGATGAGACCTTTGGAAATTTCTGAAAAAATCGAGTGCATTCGCTACCTTGAATACGGAATGAAGATCAAAATGATCGAAACCGATTTTGTTGGTGTCGGCATCGATGTTCCCGAAGATCTCGAGAAAGCAAGAGCCATTCTTAGCGCCCGGAACAACACAAACCGCTAATTTGAAATAGTATATATTTGATAAATTAACTGATAGAATTATTAATGAAAAAAGCAATTTTAGTATTCATCCTCTGCATCGGCGGGTTATTTTCCGCACAAACTGCCAAAGAAATTATCGACCAAAATATTGAACTTTCAGGTGGCCTCACGAACTGGAAACTATTAAATTCCATCATCATTCAGGGAAAACTTACGCTGGGCGTAAACGACCAGTATCCTATAAAAATTTATCAGCAAAGGCCTAATCTTACCAAAACAGTAATCGTCATCAATAAGAAAGAGACGGCAGTGGAGGGTTATGACGGCAAAAAAGGCTACGCGATGAATTATGCTACAAACAAAATTCAGGAATATCCCAATTACAGCGCGGAAAGCTTTGACACCGATTTCATCGATTGGGAGAGCAAAGGATTCGAAGCCAAATATCTGGGCAAAGAAAAAGTGGGCGAAATTTACTGCCATAAAGTGGAACTCACCAAAAACGTGAATAAAACAATGTATTATTTCGATGCAAAAAGCTACATGCTTCTGAAGGAAGTGCAGAAAGATGAGACTTTGGTGTATAGCGATTACCGCAAAATCGGCAGCCTCATGATGCCTTTCCGCATAGAATCTGCGTCGCCTAAGAAAGACAGCGATTATGTGATGGTGATTAACAGAATTGAAACAAATAAGGTTTTGCCGGAGAATACATTTAAATTTTAATTCGGCATTGCTTCAGCTTTCCTTTAAATTAATGAATTATGAAAAAAATATTTATCTTAATGCTCGGCGTAGCTGCTTTTGTACAAAGCTGCACGCAGCAGAAAAAAGAAATTTCTCAGGATAAAAACACAGTTATGAACAGCATTTACGATTTTAAGGTTGAAAGCCTCGACGGTGGTGAGATTGATTTCGCCGATTTTAAAGGTAAGAAGATACTCATCGTGAACACCGCCTCTGAGTGCGGATTTACCGCGCAATACGCTGATCTGGAGGAGATTTCTAAAACCTATGCCGGTAAAGTGGTTGTGGTGGGTTTTCCCGCTAATAATTTTGGCGGCCAAGAGCCAGGAACCAATGAAGAAATAGGTGCTTTCTGCGAAAAGAATTTTGGCGTAACATTTCCGCTTGCGGCAAAAGTTTCGGTGAAGGGCGATGACACCGCTCCAATATTTAAATATCTGACCGATAAGGATTTAAATGGCGTTAAAAACACCTCAATCCTCTGGAATTTTACCAAATTTCTTGTTGACGAAAACGGAAAACTCATCGACAGTTTCATCAGTACAACAAAACCTACCGACGAAAAAATTACTAAATATTTTAAGTAATTCGGATTAGCGGTAGCGTTGGTGTTCTTTGTTTTTGCTGAACAGCTGGATCACCGGTTTCAGCATATTCTTATATTTTTCAATATCGAACAGCTGCGAATCGGTGAGTGCTTTATAAGTTAGCCACGCGCCAAATGGAAAGAGCACCATATTCGGCAGCCACGAGGCCAGATACGGATTCATTTCGCCTGCCCAGGCCATATTCTCAACGGTGAGGTTGAGGATATAGAAGATGATAAATACCATGATCGCGATCACAACCGGAAGTCCCAAACCTCCTTTTCTGATGATCGAGCCAAGGCTTGAACCGATTAAAAAGAAGATCAGGCACGTCATCGAATAGGCGAAGATCCGCTGCTGATACATAATAATCCGCGAGTTATATGAGTGCAGGTCTTTGATCTGAGGCTTCTTACCTTCATTAAGTTCTTTTAAACCCGCAATTTTGTTATACGCGTTAAGGTACAGAACCTGCTTTTTTTCGAGCGCCAGCGTGTCTGCCTTAGGTATCGCTGTAACCGGAACTTTCGTCACCACTTTATCCACATAGCCCACGTAACCGTTTGTTTGGTTTATGAGCTCGTCACTGAGATTTCGCAGGATATTATCGTTCTCTTTTTTCGCTTTTTCAATCGTGGTATTGAGTTCAATAAAATTCTGAAACGAGTAATCGTCGGTAATCTGCTCGGCTTCCAGCGCTTTGTTGATGATTTCAGAAATATTAAAGTGCGAAACGAGCGTATCGAACTTGATGGCCTGATCAGGTTGCTTGATCCGTTGGTTATAATCTACATTCCCGATGTTTTCTTCGAAGATATGGCCGTTATACAGAACCAGCTTGAGGTAATTCCGGTTGTCGGCCTGAACGAATTTTCCCTTTTCTGCAACGATCGACTGTTGGTTTTCGTAGGAATTTGCCATTTTGTGGATAAAAACGCCCGTTAAATTTTCGCCGTTCTCGCCCGTGATTTCGTCAAATTTAACACTGTATCCTGGAATTTGCTGTATAAACTGCCCCGGCGAAAAATTAAGCGCAGGTTTGGTAGCCGCGATATTATAAAGCATATTTTTAGCTTTCCGCTGAAAATCTGGAATTACATTATTTGAAAACAGGAATAGAAAGAAAGAAAGCGCGATTGACACCACAAAAAGCGGCATCATAATCCGTGTGAGCGAAATTCCGGCTGCTTTCATCGCGGCAAGTTCGTAGCGCTCGCCAAAATCTCCGAATGTCATAATAGACGACAGCAAAATTGTGAGCGGCAATACCAGCTGCACCACTTTTACCGAGAGATAGGCCAAAAGCTTCAGGATTTCCCAATAACTCAAACCTTTGCCTGTGAACTGCGCCAGCTGAATCCAGATAATATTTACCACAAAGATAAAAAACAGGACGCTGAAGATAAACAGAAACGGGCCAAGGAAAGATTTAATGACGTAGCCGTCGAGCTTTTTTATCATGCCGTAAATTTACCAAAAAAGTAAGACTTCTGATGGGTTCAGAATACAAAAAGCCCTCTCAGATGAACCATCGTAATACCCATCATCTTCAGCTATTCGGGACATTACGCACGCGTTGATTCTAGCGTAGAAAGGGCCCGGTAGTATTTTTTAATCTTAAAGTTCGGTAATGATATAATTTTTGTACTGGTTTTTATCGAAACTGAACATTGAGTTCTGCAGAGATTGGTTTTCTTTATAATTGCTGATCGCAATTACAGAAACCGAGTTGTCTTTGCCAAACTGCTCGAGTTTTACGAGTTGGTTCTTTGCGCTGTTAACAAACAGATTCACTTCCTTAATACCGTTGTTTTTAGTTGGCGTAAGTTTAATTTGGTCTGCATTTACACCGTTCACCGTGATTTTACCAAGATATTTTACGTTATACCCTTTCTTGTATTCTTCGATATAAGTCAGCGGAGAAAACATCTGTTCGCTTCCGGAAGGCTTCGCGATGGTTACTTCCTGGTCTTCAGCTGAAATATTATAAATTTTGTTGCCGTCGAAGATCTGTTCGGTTCCCATGATTTTCAGTTTGTAGCGGTCTCCCGCTGAGTAGAAAATTCCGGGTTCTGTCTTGGTCACTTTCTTGCCGGTGCCGGTTCCATAGACGAATTTAAAATATACGTTGTTTTTGGATTTATAGGTTTTCGCAACAGCATCCAGCAGGTTTTTAGCTTTTGCATCTATTTTCTGTGCTGAAAATGTAGTAGTGGTTGCGACGGTAAATATGGCGAGAGTAATTTTTTTCAATAAATTTTTCATTCTTCTCTTTTATTTTTGATTGAATTAATCAAATAATGTTAAACCGCTGTTTAAGTTTAAAATTATTTTCGCAATTCTTCCAAAAACTGTTCCAAAGAATTGAGGTCGCTGATCTGTACTTCGCGCGCTTTAGCCCCGTTGAAACCGCCTACGATGCCGCTTGCTTCAAGTTGATCCATGATTCTACCCGCACGGTTGTAGCCAAGTTTAAGCTGGCGCTGAAGCATTGAGGTGGAACCTTGCTGGGTAGAGACAATGATTCTTGCAGCATCCTCGAAAAGCGCATCTTTTTCATTTGGATCGAAAGAACCCACTGTGGATGTGTTTTCTTCACTTGAGTATTCCGGCAGTATAAATGCGGATGCATAACCTTTCTGCTCCCCGATGAATTCGGCAATTTTTTCAACTTCTGGTGTGTCCACAAATGCACATTGCAAACGCATAATCTCATTGCCATTAAAATAAAGCATATCGCCTTTACCGATCAGCTGATCAGCGCCCGGCGAATCGAGAATCGTCCTTGAATCCACACTTGAAATCACGCGGAAAGCTGCTCTGGCTGGGAAGTTGGCTTTAATCATTCCGGTAATTACGTTTACCGATGGTCTTTGCGTCGCAACAATTAAATGGATGCCAACCGCTCTTGCAAGCTGTGCAAGCCTTGCGATTGGCAGTTCAACTTCTTTACCTGCCGTCATAATCAAATCCGCGAATTCATCCACAACCAACACGATGTACGGAAGGTAGCGGTGGCCGTTTTCAGGATTGAGTTTTCGCTCGCTGAATTTCTTGTTATACTCCTTTAAATTTTTACAGAAGGCATTTTTAAGTAAATCGTACCGCTGATCCATCTCCATACAAAGAGAGTTCAGTGTGTTAATTACCTTGTGCGTATCGGTAATAATTGCATCATCGCCGTCCGGAAGTTTCGCGAGATAGTGTCTTTCAATTTTTGAATAGAGTGAAAGTTCCACCTTTTTAGGATCTACCATCACGAATTTTAGTTCGCTTGGATGCTTTTTATAGAGTAGGGAAGTAAGGATTGCGTTGATACCGACCGATTTTCCCTGTCCCGTGGCACCTGCCATCAGAAGGTGAGGCATTTTTGCCAAATCCGCCATGAAGATTTCATTGGAAATTGTTTTTCCGAAAACTACCGGAAGGTCCATATCGGTGTTCTGAAATTTCTGCGAAGCAATTACGCTGCGCATCGAAACCATCGAAGGATTTTTTCTTGGAACTTCAATGCCGATTGTGCCTTTTCCAGGCATTGGCGCAATAATTCGTATACCTAACGCCGAAAGGTTCAGCGCAATATCATCCTGCAGTTTTTTAATCGATGCTACGCGGATTCCGGCTTCGGGAACAATTTCGTACAGCGTCACAGTCGGTCCCACGGTGGCTTTGATTTCAGCGATTCCTACATTGAAGTTTTTGAGTAAACCAACAATTTTATTCTTGTTTTCTTCGAGTTCTTCGCGGTTGATCGCAATTTCTTCGTTGCCGTAATCGCGGAGTAAATCGAGCGTCGGCATCTGGAAATTGGCCAGGTCGAGTTTATGGTCGTAAAGTCCGTGCTTTTCTACGAGGTCATTAGAACGCTGGTCATGCTCATCGAGCACATCGACGGGTTTTGCAACTTCAACTTTAAAATTGATGGCATCGGCACCCGTTAAATTTACATCCGACGTTACTTTTACGTTGTTATTTACGTCCTCAAATGAGGTTTCGTTCGGGGTCTTGATGGTTTCAAAATCATTGATAATCTCAACCGGTGGAAAATCTTTCTGCGGTAGAGATACAGGAGTGGGAGGTATAGGCGGAACTACAGGCGTATCAAATGAATTGACGGAAGAGCCGGTTTCTTTTGTGAGGTTCTCAAGTTCTTCATCAGCTTCGAAGTTTTCAGCAGATTTCGGAATCATGGCTTTCACGCGGCCCACGGTATTATCATTTAAATCGTTGAGTTTAGCTTTGAGGTTATTTGGGTTAAGGTTAAATTCAAGAATAAAATAAAGTGCAATGCTCACAAAAAGCACAAGCCAAAGTCCGGCAGCACCAATAACAGAATCAAGAAAATCCATAATCTGGAAACCGTAAACGCCGCTCAGTACGCCGTGTCCCTGCGTAACAGCGCCCATAAAAATCGGCAGCCAGCAGATGAAAAACAACGAATGCCCAATGGTTTTCCAGGGTTTGAAGTAAGTTTTTTTAAGAATAATCATTCCGCACACAAGAAACAGAAATGCCACCGCAAATGCAGCGATACCGATGCTTTCGAATATGAAAATGTTACCGAGCCAATCGCCCGCCTTTCCGAAGATATTAGAAGACTGAACGGTTTTATCCAGCATCGTACCGGCTTGGCTTTGGTCTGCCTGCCAGTTCGTGAGGTAAGAAATAAAAGAAAAGGTGAGAACCACCGAAATAAGTAAGAACAATACTCCAAATAAAATACGTGGACGGGAGAGTGTTTTGTTTTGCGTAACCGCTTTTTCAGGCGTGCTTTTGGTGTTTTTTTCCATAATATCAGTCTGGGCAAATTTAAAAAAATTATTATGAAGAACTTCTGCTAAGTGCGGTATATTTTAGCTTTTCAGCAGTATTTAAGTAAGAATTAAAAAATACTTTTATTAAGACCTCCGCGCGTTTCGGAATGCAATTTGAACTGAAAAAAGAAACCACCAAAAACAATCAAAATGGACAATAACAATTTCAAGAAGTCTCAGGATTTTAATAATGTAGAGAGAAATCAAAACAACAATCCTGATTATAATGAAGAAAATCAAGCCGTAGAAAACGCAGACGTGCGCATAAAAGACGTACGGAACCCCGAAATTACCCATGAAAGCGTTGTAAAAGATGCAGAAAACGCGGTCCCGCCAACAGCGTGGGAAAACCAGAAAAAAGCCTATAACGATGCTTGGGAGAATAACAAAAACCAGCAGTTAGGGGAAGAATTATAACCACAAGTTAATTTAATATGACAAAATCACCAAAATACACGATTATGAGTACAGACGAAAACGAAAAAGAGCAGGAAAGAAAACTCGAAGAAATGGATTATAATCCGAGTGACGATATTTTTACGAAACATAATCCCGTACGCCTCGACGGTGACGGAAACCCCATAACAGCGGAGCGCGGAAACGACGGTATGCCTTACGGTCTGGATGTGCCGGGTGCCGCGGATGACGACAATTATGAGCAGATCATCGATCAGTTACCCGCAGATGACGGCAGCAAAACCCAGTCACCGAGCCTTACGGCCAACGATCTTGAGCCCGACAGTGAAGATGTGGCTAGGTACGATGAATAACCAGACTTCGGTCTGTTTAAGTTTACATATAATTCCGGTTTTTAAGACCGGAATTTTTTTGTGAATTGGAAGCGCATGTTTTATAATTTAGATATCTTTAAAACTTTAATTTTTTTGAAGAATTATTTAAACAGAACTATGACTTTCCAGGAACAGATACAGCAGGGAATTCCTTCCGAACTACCTCAGCCAAAACCATACGGACAAAACATCAATCACGCGCCGAAACGCAAAGAAATCCTTACCGAAGAAGAGAAAAAACTCGCTCTCAAAAACGCATTGCGCTATTTCGAACCAAAATTTCATGCAGAACTTTTACCGGAATTTAAAGATGAACTTGAAAAATACGGGCGAATCTATATGTACCGTTTCCGTCCGGATTATGAGATGAAAGCGAGAGATATTGCCGAATATCCCGGGAAATCCGAACAGGCAAAAGCCATTATGCTGATGATTCAGAACAATCTGGATTACGCGGTAGCGCAGCATCCTCACGAACTCATCACGTACGGCGGTAATGGTGCGGTGTTCCAGAACTGGGCGCAGTATCTGCTGACGATGAAATATCTGTCGGAAATGACGGACGAACAGACCTTAACCATGTATTCTGGCCATCCGATGGGGTTATTTCCGTCGCATAAAGATGCGCCGAGAGTAGTGGTGACGAACGGAATGATGATTCCGAATTATTCTAAACCCGACGACTGGGAAAAATTCAATGCGCTCGGCGTTTCGCAGTACGGACAGATGACGGCAGGATCTTATATGTACATCGGTCCGCAGGGAATTGTTCACGGAACTACAATTACCGTTCTGAATGCTTTTAGAAAAATCAAGAAATCGCCTATAGGCGGATTATTCGTTACTTCAGGTTTAGGTGGAATGTCCGGAGCGCAGCCAAAAGCCGGAAATATTGCAGGCTGCATCACGGTTTGCGCGGAAGTGAATCCTAAAATCACCAAAATACGTCACGAGCAGAAATGGATCGATGAAATTTATGATCAACTTGATGAGCTGGTAGAACGCGTAAAAGTTGCGAAAGAAAAAAATGAAACCGTTTCTCTGGCTTATCTCGGAAATGTGGTTGAAGTTTGGGAGGAATTTTACGAAGCTCAGCTCACCATCGACATTGGCTCTGACCAGACTTCACTGCACAATCCGTGGGCGGGTGGCTATTATCCGGCAGGTCTGACTTTCGAAGAATCGAATAAAATGATGGCCGAAAATCCAGAGCTGTTCAAAGAAAAGGTACAGGAAAGTTTAAGGCGACACGCTGCAGCCATCAATAAACATACTGAGAAAGGAACTTATTTTTTCGATTATGGAAATGCCTTTTTACTCGAAGCATCAAGAGCCGGCGCCGATGTACTGTCCGAAAACCCGACAATTGGAAGGGAGTTTAGATACCCAAGCTATGTGCAGGATATTATGGGCCCGATGTGTTTTGATTATGGTTTTGGCCCGTTCCGATGGGTTTGTACCAGCGGGAAGCCCGAAGATCTGCAGAAAACCGATGAAATTGCCTGCCAGGTTTTAGAGGAAATGATAAAAAATTCTCCCGAAGAAATTCAGCAGCAGATGAAAGATAACATCACGTGGATCAAAGGGGCTCAGGAAAACAATTTGGTCGTAGGTTCACAGGCGAGGATTTTATACGCCGACGCCGAAGGACGGATGAAAATCGCTGAAGCCTTCAATAAAGCCATCGCAAATGGAGAAATCGGGGCTGTGGTTTTAGGACGCGATCATCACGATGTTTCGGGAACTGATTCGCCGTACAGAGAAACTTCCAATATTTATGACGGCTCGAGATTTACAGCCGATATGGCGATCCAGAATGTAATTGGCGACAGTTTCCGTGGCGCGACGTGGGTTTCCATCCATAACGGTGGCGGTGTCGGCTGGGGCGAAGTGATCAACGGTGGTTTCGGCATGCTGCTAGATGGCAGCGCTGATGCTGACAGAAGATTAAAATCTATGCTGTTTTGGGATGTAAACAACGGCATTTCGCGCCGTAGCTGGGCAAGAAATGAAGGCGCTGTTTTCGCGATCAAAAGAGCGATGGAGGCAGAACCGAATTTGAAAGTGACGCTGCCGAATTTTGTGGATGAGGGTCTTCTTTAATTTGAAAATTTGAAAATGAGTTAATTTGGAAAATGGAAGGTGCGGAATTGCCCTCAGGAGGAGCGGAATTCTTCGCCTTTTTGCATGAGGAGTGGATTAAAGTTGTCGTGTACCAGCCGGGAGCAGTTTCAAACTAAAGTTTCTCTTTCCATTTTCTATCTTTGATTTTCAAAAAATAAAAATGACCACATTCAACGATATTCTCCAAAAACAAACCGCCGTAAAAGTGATTGACGCTTCAATTGATTACAAAGATTACGTCGCGTTCGATCTTTCAGCACAACATACAGACGAACTCAATTTAGACCTTACCGACGCAGAAAAATTTGAAGAGTTTGTTGAAAATCATCTTTCAGTAAATCATGCGAAAGTTGCGTTTGGCGGTTACCTCGAAAAGCGGAATCTTTATAAGAGGAGCACTAATTTTAATGATGAAAACTCAGAAGAACGTAATATTCATATCGGTTTGGATCTTTGGATCAAAGCCGGAACTGCCGTTGTGAGCGCTTTGGATGGGACAATACACAGTTTTCAAAACAATACCTTTTTCGGTGATTATGGCCCGACGGTCATTGTTGAGCACGAAATTGAATGTTTTACATTCTACACGTTATACGGTCATTTAAGTCTTGAAAGTCTGAACGGAAAAAAGGTAGGCCAACCCGTAAAAAAAGGGGAGAAGATCGCCGAACTCGGCAAACCGCCTGTGAACGGTGATTATGCGCCACATCTGCATTTCCAGATCATTAAAGATATCGAAAATAAAAAAGGCGATTATCCCGGAGTATGCAGTATCAGCGAACTGGATTTCTACCGTGAAAACTGTCCTGATCCAAATCTACTGCTGAAGATCGGCAATTGATTTACGGAGAAAGCGCAAGGTGATAAGCCCGCGACCCTATCGCATTTTAACTGAGGCCTGGAGAATTTTTAAACCTCACTCTTATTTAATTGCAATCAAGGCTCCCGGCATTGGGGGCTTTTTCCTTGTTTACAGCTTTGAGACGTGTCCAGCGTTTGTTATTTTCTTGATTTTTAGCGAGTTCCTGCGTGAGACCAATCTTCTTATCAAAATTCATCAATAACATAAATAGTAAGGTTCTATACTAAAAGTAAAAGTTTAGTATGATTATTGTCTTTTGTGTTTTAATTGAAAAACATCCTTATTATGAAAAATTTATTAAAACTGTTTGCCGTAGCTTTAATGTTCGGCTTCGTGATGATCTCCTGCGAAGAATCAAGGGACGAAATGCCAAACTCCGGCAGTATTTATGATCTTGCTTCGAGAGACGCAGATCTTTCGAACTTAAAAGCTGCTATCGATAAAGCAGGTTTAAGCACCACGCTGAGCGCCACCGGAACATTTACTGTATTCGCTCCTTCCAATGCCGCTTTCACGCAATTTCTGAGTGAGAATGGATTTGCAAGCCTAAATGACGTGCCCGCAGCTGCACTTAAAGAAATTTTGCTTAATCACGTGTTATCGGATAAAGTGATGGCAGCTAACGTAACTACGGGATATGTTTCTACAATGGCAAAGAGTAGTGCATCATCAACCAGAAACCTGAGTATGTACATCAACACGGCTTCAAGAGTAAAAATTAACGGAATTTCTACCGTAACGCAGACGGATATTGCTGCAAGCAACGGTGTTATTCACAAAGTTGATAAAGTAATCGGTTTGCCAACCGTTGTTACGCACGCTATGGCTAACCCTAATTTCAGCATCTTGGTAAGTGCGTTAACCAGAAACGATATGCCTAATTTTGCGGGAATATTAAGCGGTTCGGCAAGTTCACCGTTCACGGTTTTCGCTCCGACTAACGCCGCCTTCACCTCACTTCTTACCGAACTTACCTTACCTAATCTGGCTGCAGTACCAACCGCAGTTTTAGAAAATGCCCTAAAATATCATGTTGTTGCAGGCGCTAACGTGGCATCAAATGATATAGTGAATAATATGACGGTTACAACCTTCCAGGGTGGGACTTTCAAAATCACCACCAACGGAGGTGTAAAGATAACCGACGCGAATACCAGAGTTGCCAATGTAATTGCAACAGATGTGCAGTGCAGCAACGGAATCATCCATGTACTTGACAAAGTAATCTTACCCTAGTGTGTTTTTTTTTATAGTTAATGTTTGACAGGCGTCCCTACTCTTAGGGACGCTTATCGTAAATTTGCCTAAATTTTTTACCGAAATGAATTTTAAATTCTCCTTTCTTTTTTTATTCGCAGCTCTGTTCGTCACCGCACAGGTGGGAAGTCTGAATATAAACGTCTATGACGAGTTTTCTAAAAAACCCCTGTCAGCCGAGGCGCGCATCGTGGGAGCCAACGGCAGCACTTATTCCGGCACGGGCAACATTTCAGTTGCTGAAATTGCTTCCGGAACTTATACGTTAGAGATCAGTTCTGCGGGCTATAATCCGAGTTTTCTTAATGACATCAATGTAGTTCCGAATCAGAATCTAACCTTCACGGTGGGTTTAACAAGAGCCGCCGCCGAGATTCAGGAAGTTACGATTACACGGAAAACCTATAAAACTACCGTTGAAAGTCCGCTTTCTTTACGGAATATTACAAGCGAAGAAGTGCAAAAAAATGCGGGTTCTAACCGCGATGTCTCCAAAGCGATCCTTAGTTTTCCGGGTGTCGGAAGTACGGCTACGTTCCGGAACGACTTGTTTATTCGGGGCGGAAGTTCTGCTGAGAACAAATTTTATATTGATGGTATTGAGGTTCCGGTGATCAACCATTTCCAGACCCAGGGCGCAAGCGGCGGTCCGCGCGGAATTATTACGGTTGATTTTATTAAAGATGTCGATTTCTACAGCGGCGCTTTTCCCGCCAAAAGAAACGGCGCGCTTTCTTCGCTTTTCGAATTTAATCTTAAGCAGGCCCGAAAAGATAAACTGGGTTACAAAGCGGTGATCGGGCTTGACGATATGCAGTTAATGGTGGATGGTCCGCTTTCTAAAGACCAGTCGTGGAGCGGTTTGTTCAGTGTCAGAAAATCGAATCTGCAGTTGCTTTTCAAAGCCATCGACCTGCCGTTTCTGCCGAGTTATTATGACGCAACATTTAAAGTTTCGAAGAAATTCGGCAATGGCGACGAACTGTATTTCCTCGGGATGGGCGCCAAAGACAGCTTTAAATTTAATGAAGATGCCGAACCCACTTTAAATAATTTAACATTAATAGACCGTATTCCATCATCTCCGCAATGGAATTATACGGTGGGCACGGGCTACAGGCATCTTGCCGAAAACGGAACATGGCTTTTTACCTGGAGCCGGAATATGCTTGATAACCAGTCGCTGAAATATTACCGGAATATTGAAACCCCTGAAAATCTCCTTTTCGATTACAAATCGCAGGAGAGCGAAAACAAAATAAGGATCGACAGAGATTTCAGTTGGGCAGATTATCAGTTCAGTGCGGGAACTAACATCAATTTTGCAAATTATTATAATGATTCGGTTCTTAAAAATGTGACACAGAATTCTGTGAATTTCGACCGTATTGAATCCGATCTTAATTTGCTGCAATACGGGTTTTATCTTCAGACGGCTAAAAAGTTCTTCGACAACAGGTTGCAGCTTTCTGCCGGTATCCGTCTCGATGCAAGCGATTATTCGGATGAAACCACAAATCCACTTGAGCAGTTTTCGCCAAGATTCTCATTAAGTTATAAGCTCACAGACGAATTTGCAGTTAATTTCAACAGCGGAATTTATTATCAACTTCCGGCTTACACGGCATTAGGTTATGCTGAAAGTGGAAACCTTATCAATAAAAATACCCTTCGCTACATCAGAAATGCTCATTTAGTGGGCGGAGTGGAGTATAACGGGAAAAATAATCTAAGGCTCACCGTGGAGGGCTACTATAAAAAATACAGCAATTATCCGTTCTCGCTGCGTAACCAAATTTCTTTGGCCAATATTGGAGGAGATTTTGGCGTAGTAGGCAGCGAACCGCTCGATTCGCGGGGGTTCGGTGAAACGTATGGTATCGAATTTTTGGCTCAGAAAAGAACGGTTAACGATTTTTATGGCATCATGGCTTATACATTCGGATACTCGCAGTTTTCAAATGCTGCAGGTGTTCTTTTGCCGTCGAGCTGGGATTCGCGGCACATTCTTTCTGTAACCGCCGGAAAATATTTTAACAGAAACTGGAATGTGGGCGCAAGATTCCGCATGCAGTCCGGACTGCCGGAAACGCCGTACGACCTGCAGCGAAGCGCTTTGGTAAACATCTGGAATATCGCCAACTCGCCTGTTCAGAACTACAGCTTATTGAATTCGGCGCGCGGAAATCTTTCGCACCAATTGGATCTACGCGGCGAGAAAAAATGGATATTTAAGAAATGGCAGCTTACTGCTTATGTAGATCTTGTAAACGCCTATGGATCCAAAAGCCCAAGTGCGCTGCCGGTAGTAAACCTTCAGCGTGATGGACAGAATAACGGCATTATTGCAAACCCTCAAGCACCGCAAAATGAACAGGTTTATCTGCTTGAAACCGGTGAGCAGGACAGTTCGACACCTTTGCCGTATTTCGGATTAATATTCGAGTTTTAAAGCTGCTGAACTTTCAGTTTTAATTGATCTGTTGATTTTTGATGTCGTTCATCACCCAATCCAGCTCAGCATCGGATTTATCGATAATTTGTTGAGTTGTACGCAGAATTTCCTGGTGCGGAACAACGCCTTTCTTCGTATGGGTAAATTCGATATTTGGCTGAATCAGCATCAATCCGATCGGCAGATAAAGTCTCGAGTTAGGGAGTCTTTCAAAGGAATAACGCCCCGCTACCGTTCCGTCGTTTGCCCCGCCGGTTTCTTCGCCGACCAAAAATGCGCGCTTGTCGTCTTTTAATTTTGAAGGCAGAACCGCGGCGGCCGAAAAGCTGCTGCCGTTAATCAGGACGTAGACTTGGCCCTCAAAGTTGTCTTTTTTGGGCTTTTTAAGTGCGAAAATCCCGTTGTTCTTCAACAAAAAACGGTCATTGTCTTTTTTCACTGAAAGTGCAGTGCCAAGCAGATAAAAAGGGTATGCAAGCACTGCGATCGGTTTTGTGAGTAAAGGAAATCCTGAGAAATAATCTGCTTTAAACATTGCACCCCGCGACGTAATTTCGATGTCGTTGATGAACCTGAATTCATCCGAAACAAGATAAGAATATAGATTATTTATTTCGGAAAGTGAACCGCCGAGATTGTCGCGCACATCGAGCACAAGATATTCGGCTGGAGATTTCTTGAGCGCTGCAAAGCTTTCGCGGTAGAATTTTTTAGAAAAAGTTCCCGAAAAAGTCCTGATTTTCATGTACGCCACGCTGCTGTCTTTGGTAAGAAATTGCAGGTCGCGGTTAAAGCTTTTGGTGATGAGGTTGTAATGTTTCGTTTTTCCCTGCTCGCTTTTGGTTAGTTTCTTATTCCTGATCTCCTCGGTTTTCTTCTCTTCTTTACTGATTTTTTCACGCTTGAGATAAAAGGTTTTTAACTCGTTCCGGTATTTCGTTTCGAGTTTTATACTGTCTAAAATTCCATATTCAGCGGTGAAGTAAGCTGGCCACCTTAAGGCGAGGATATATTTCTGGAAGGTTTTGTTCTCGCCGTCACTATTTATAAAAGGTCTGTATTTCTGAAGCATGTCGGCTGCCGGAACATCATTGATTTTTAAAATTTCAGAGCCAACATCCATATTCGGGATCTTATCGGCATTGTCTTTCACGAAAATTCTGTTGCCGTCTAATGTGAAATTATACCGGTTAAGCAAACCTTTCTGGTTTTTGAGATGTTTGATCTCCGCACGGGTCAGACGTTTACCCATCGGCAGTAGCCGCAGGTGGCCTTCTTTCACCTGTGCGATTACGGGCGCAAGTTTACGGTAGAATTCGTTCGGTTTTAAAGGCTTGCTGATAGACGTTTTTAAACTGTCGAACTTGTGGTTAAAGTCAACTTCAGAGATATACCAGTAAATGTTAGGATGAAGCTTCTGGAGTTTTTCGCGCGCAAAATCAACGTCATTTCTGAGCTTCTCAGGTGGGATGAGTTGTTCTAGCTTTTGGTTGTGTTTTTTAACCGAAACGCACGACGTGAGCAACGCGAACAGCAGAAGAAGAAAAAATCGCATCGTATAATTTTTATAAAAATATATATTTTAGATGAGACTCATGCTTTCCTCAGCACGCAAAACGCCGCAGAATTTCTGCGGCGTTTACCATTGATTACTAGGTTTTACCCTAAAACGGTAACCGAATTCTGCAGCATCTCGTAGATTGCATCTTTACCGTTGTCGGGCTTCACATTCACGGCGCGGGTGCCGTTAAAATGCAGGCAGGTGATGTAGCCAAGTTGCGACGCATCAAGACACGTAAATTTAACGCAGTAATCCAGCGCCAGACCTACAACTTCTAGTAGCTGTATTTCGTGATATTTAAGAAAATCGTCAAGACCTGTTTTCACAAAATGGTTGTTATCCTGAAACGCACTGTAGCTGTCCACGTCGGTATTTTTCCCTTTTTGAATGATGTGCGTCACTTTGTCTATGTTGAGGTCTTTGTGGAATTCGGCTCCGAAAGTATCCTGAACACAGTGATCGGGCCACATAAACTGTGGAATTTCGTTCAGGATAATGGTTTCGCCTACTTTCTTGCCGTTATTTGAAGCGAAACTTTTGTGATTCGCGGGATGCCAGTCCTGTGTAAGTACAATCTGGTCGTAGATATTGTCTTCCATCAGAAGATTGATGTACGGTATGATCTGGTTGGCATTCGGCACGGCTAATGCGCCGCCTTCGCAAAAATCGTTCTGTACGTCAACTATTATAAGGGCTTTTTTCATGTTTTGCTGTAATTATTGATGAAGGTTTTAGAAATTTTAATTGGTAAATTTAAGAAACTGAAAAGTAAATGCACGTTTGGTACTGAAAGTGCTGAGCAGTTGGCAACAAATTAATCATGATGGACAGCTTAGAACATAAAAAATATCCGATCGGAAAGTTTGAGTATGCCGGCGAGATTACCGATCAGCATATTGACCAATATATTGGGACAATTAAAAACTTCCCAACGAAACTTAAAGACGCAATCAGGAACTTTTCAGATGATATGCTCGATACTCAGTACAGAATGGACGGATGGACGGTAAGACAGCTTGTAAGTCATCTCGCCGACAGCCATATGCAGAGTTTTTCACGCTTTAAACTGGCATTAACAGAAGATAATCCTACGATAAAACCTTACGACGAAGCTAAATGGGCTGAACTTCAGGATTGCCGCAATGAGCCGGTGAAAGCTTCGCTGATGATCCTCGACGGTTTACACTGCCGCTGGACGCACCTGCTCAAAACCATGACGAATAAAGATTTTGAAAGAACTTTCTTTCACCCGGAACATAACAAAAAAATTTACCTTAGGGATAATGTAGCTTTTTACGCGTGGCACTGCAGGCATCATCTCGCGCATATTGAAAGTCTTATAAAAGAGAAGGGCTGGGCATGAGGAAATCTTTAAATGATCCGGATGATGTTGCAGCACTTAAACAGAGACTTCTAAATATCACAGAAACAACTGAGCGGAAATGGGGGAGGATGAACAGCGCCCAGATGCTTTGCCATTGCGATAAAATTCTGCAGGTCGGCATCGGAAAAATCGTGCTGCCGAGAACTAACTTCCTCATCAGAACCATTGGTGTCTGTGCAAAAATTGAAATGAAGATCTTCAGCAACGGCATCCCGCCTAATATGCCCACATTCGAGGTGGTAAAACTAAAAGAAAATTGTAAATTTGAGGAGTCGAGAGATCATTTGTTCGCAACACTTGATGAATTTGTGAAGTGTTTAGAACAGGATAATCTGCTGGCGGAACATGTGCTGTTCGGTAAAATGTCGCGGCACGACTGGGGTTCGCTGCAGTACACCCATATTAACCACCATTTAAACCAATTTGGAGTATGAGTTTTTTAGATAAAATTTTTGGTAAGTCTGAAGGAGAAGATTCTTCAGTTAATTTTTGGAAATATATTGAGTCGGAAACCGATTTAGATAACGCAATTGCTGAATCTTCGGACAGGAAAGTCGCCATATTCAAGCATTCTACACGATGCCATATCAGCAAGATGGTGCTCAGAAATTTCGAGAAAGAAGTGTCGGATTGCGGTGACGATGTTTCTTATTATTTCCTGGATTTAATTGAACACCGGAACATTTCAAACAAAATAGAAAGCATGTTAGGTGTTGTGCATCAGAGTCCGCAGCTCATTGTGCTGCAGAACGGAAAAGCAGTGAAGAACGCATCGCACCAAAGTATTTCTACAGCCCTGCTTAAAAATTAAAGCTAAAAATGGAAAATATCGATAGTTATCTGTCTGAAATTCTTGAGCTTCCGCGCGAGGCGGTTAACCAGTGCAGCAATTTCTACGTACATAAAACCGTAGCAAAAAACGAATTTCTGTTGCGCGACGGCGAGGTATGTACCGGAACTTATTTTGTGGAAAAAGGTTTATTGAGAATGTATTCAATCGACAAGAACGGCAAGGAACACATCATTCAGTTTGCACCCGAAAAATGGCTGATTTCCGACCGTAGCTCGCTGCACTTCAACGAAAAATCGAGATATTACATTGAGGCGGTTGAAGAAAGTGAAGTTCTTGTTTTAGGAAATGATTTTTTCAGCGGCATCAATCAGCAATTTCCGGGTACTTCCGGCAATAACGATCTTCTGTTGCAGAAACACATCCGTAATTTGCAGAACCGCGTAAATTCTTTGCTTGCCGATACGGCCGAAGAGCGCTATCTTAATTTCATAAAAATGTATCCCGACATCCTGCAGCGTGTGCCCCAGTGGATGGTAGCGTCGTATCTTGGCATTACGCCCGAAAGTCTGAGCAGGGTCAGAAAGGAATTGGCGAGGAAGAATTTTCAGCCATCATGAAAAAAAAGGAACTCAAGTGAGTTCCTTTTTTATTTAATTATTTACCGAGATAAGATTTCAAAATCTTGCTTCGGGTATTGTGTTTCAATCTTTTGATGGCTTTTTCTTTAATCTGACGTACTCTTTCTCGTGTAAGGTCGAAAGTTTCGCCGATTTCTTCCAAAGTCATCGGATGTTTACCGTTTAATCCGAAATATAAACGGACTAGATCTGCTTCTCTCGGCGTTAAAGTCTGCAAAGCTCTCTCGATTTCGATCTGTAAAGATTCTAGCATCAGTTCTTTATCCGGACTTGGCGATTCACCTGAACGTAAAACGTCGTAGAGATTAGAGTCTTCACCTTCTACCAACGGCGCATCCATTGAAAGGTGTCTTCCGGAATTCTTCATTGATTCCTTGATGTCGTCTTCACTCATATCAAGAACTTCAGCGAGTTCTTCTGGCGAAGGCGGTCTTTCGTTTTCCTGCTCGAGGTGAGCGTACGCTTTGTTGATTTTGTTGATCGATCCAATCTTATTCAAAGGCAATCTAACAATTCTGGACTGTTCTGCCAATGCTTGCAAAATCGACTGGCGGATCCACCAAACTGCATACGAAATGAACTTGAAACCTCTGGTTTCATCATATCTTTTTGCAGCTTTCATCAGGCCGAGGTTTCCTTCATTAATTAAATCGGGAAGCGACAGGCCCTGGTTCTGATACTGTTTCGACACAGATACTACGAAACGGAGGTTGGCTTTGATCAGCTTTTCGAGGGCAACTCGGTCGCCGGCACGGATCTTCTGTGCCAAATCCACCTCTTCATCGGCAGTAATCAGGTCTACTTTCCCAATTTCCTGCAAATATTTGTCAAGTGATGCGGTTTCTCTGTTGGTAACCTGCTTTGTAATTTTTAATTGTCTCATGTATAAAAATACGTCCACTTTAGGACTGCATTATATTATACGACGGCAAACTGCAAAAGGTTACATCATTTTCATTAAAGTTTAAATTTTGCTTTGATCCTGGCTTTTTCGAGAAATTAAATCACGCTAACCGCGCTTTGTACGCATTGCTTTTACGTGGGCAACGCTTTCATCGTTTGCGAAGCGCTCATATTCGGTGCTTTCCACAGGATAAAGTGCCACTTTGCCTTCCGCGTCGTGATGAATACCAAAACCATATCTTTTGCCTAAGGCTGACGAGCGGAAACATGCCTGGCCTTTAGAGAAGAATTCTTTCCGTGCTTCGGATCTCTCAACTTCCGAAATGTCATTTTTAATGGCGAAACATTCAAACATCACATCATCCGAAGAGTATTTGTACGGATTTGCGGCGATCATTTCGTACTGAATATTGGCCAGCGTGCGGTTGCGTTTCAGTGGTGGAATTTCGCTCTGCAATACCGGGCTGTCCTCCGCGACTTCTATAAAAGTATTTTTGTAATTGGTAGTGTGTGTTTTCATAGATGATCTGTTAAAGATTTAAAGATATAAAAAAACTCATTCTGCTGGTGTCAGAATGAGTTCAAATAAATTAATTTAAGGCGTCAATTATTTAATAATTAATTTATTAGATTGTTTTTTACCTTCGGAAATATACTGCAGAATATACACCCCGGATTTTGCTTTAACAGTAACTGTGTTTGTTCCTTTAACCACAATTCCTGAATGGATATTTCTGCCTGACATATCAGAAATTACGATATTACCTGCCTTTTCGGCATCGAAGATAAAGGTACCGTTACTTGGGTTTGGATAAATTTTGCTTTTCAGAAGCGCTGAATTTTCTGTAGCCAGCGGCAATGCGCACAGGTAAGGTTTGTAGTCTACCTCGCCTTTGGTAGCATCGTCGGCTTTATGAAAAACGATGGATTCTACCATTGCATCGTCAGAAAGTTCGCCCTCTCTCCAGCAGTTGTTCTCAGCGCTTATTGCATGCGGCGACACGTTGTTCAGCGCAAAAATTTCGCCTCCGTTACCGTTATTGGAGAAGATATTCTGGCCTAAGCTTCCTAATGAGCCACCCCCCAGATCTCCCTGCGAAGTACCTGTAATTGTGATTCCCCAGAGATTTCCGCGGATTTCGTTTTTCTCAATTTTTAATGCCATCGCGGTACTGCCGTTGCCCGAGAGCGCAATTCCGCTGCCGCCCATAAGCGGATTGGTTTCGGTATTATTATCCGTGATGATGTTATTGGAGATTGAACCTGAGGAATTATTTCCGGCTACAGTAATTCCGTACCTGTTGTCCTTGATGGTGTTACCTTCAATTTGCGGATGATTCTCTATACCTAAAAGCGTAGAAACCGATACGCCGCCCACTCTTGTAAGGGCTCTGTTGCCAATAATCGTGTTGTTGATAATTTTGGTGATCCCACTGCCGCTTGGGCCCATATTGATCTGTGGCCGGTTGCTGTTGTCTTTGGTGTTGCCGTAAAGATAATTATTGGTGAATTCCAGTGCTACTGACTGATTGGCACCCGACGCTACCGCCGGCAACTGATTTTCGATAAACTGTGAATTACGAACAACCGGATTTCCTGTGGAGAAATTTACCGACGAGCCCGTTACCATACCAGGTTTGAAATATCTTACGATGGAGTTTTCCATCACGAAATTACCTGTAAACACCTGTAATCCACCTCCGTACTCGAAAGTTGTATTGTTAATTGCCACGTTTGCGGTAGATTCAAAACGGATTCCTCTGAATATAACTGCCGGATCAGAGGCAGTAATCAGCAGATTATTTGCGGTTGTAGTATAGTTTCCGCCCACTGTAAACTCAATGCCGCCATTGATTTTCAGCGTGGTGTCTTCATTCATCTCGAGGGTATCACCCGCAGAAATAGTAACATTCGCGGTCATCTGATAGTCCGAGCCATTATTAACGAGCACTGTGGGAGCGGCAGCTGAAAGCGATGCGAGGTTGTAGGAAACGCCGGTTCCGGGGCTTACAAATTGGGAAAAGGCAAATGTGGAAATTGTAAACGCCACAAGCAGGGAAATCTTCTTCATAGTTTTTAAAATATATTTTCCAAAGTTAAATATATTATGCAAAAGGCAGGAATCGCAAAATGTTAAAACTTCATATTTAATGTTTTAGTTTTGAAGAAAAATATGCAGATATGAATTTTTCGCCAATAATAGTGGGTACGATGCGGTGGGGCATCTGGGGAGCTGACCATTCTGAAAAAGAAGTGCAGCACCTCATTGAAACCGCCTTGTCCGAAGGACTCACCACTTTCGATCATGCCGATATTTACGGTGATTATACCACCGAAAAGCTGTTTGGCGACGCTTTTAATCAAATGAAAACCAACCGCGAATCCGTGCAGTTCATCACTAAATGTGGAATAGAAATGCCGTGCGCAAATAATTCGTTTAAACTGAAATCTTATAATTATTCGAAGGACTATATTTTAAAGTCAGTCGAGAACAGTCTAAAGAATCTAAAAACCGATTATATTGACGTCCTGCTGTTGCACCGGCCTTCTCCGCTTATGGATCCGCACGAAATTGCAGACGCTTTTGAGGTACTGAAATCAGAACAAAAAGTGAAATGTTTCGGCGTTTCGAATTTTTCGCCTGCGCAATTTGACCTTATTAATAATTCCTTTCCGCTGGTGACGAATCAGGTTGAAATTTCAGTGAGTCAGACCCGGGCTTTCGGTGACGGCACATTAGATCAGATGATGCTCAGAAGCCTGAGACCCATGGCGTGGTCGGTAATGGGCAATTATTTCAGTAAGGTTTCCGAACAGAATCTCAGGATTAAGAAGGTTTTGGCGGAGCTTTGTCCAAAATACGAAGCGGCTGAAAACCAGATTCTGTTGTCGTTTATATTAAGACATCCCGCAAAAATTCTTTCTGTAATAGGCACTTCAAAGGCTGAAACCATCAGGGTTTTAAAGCGAAGCCTGCACATAAATCTCGAGAGGGAAGATTGGTTTAAGTTACTAGAAGCATCAACAGGTGAAAAAGTTGCATAAAAAACACCAATAAAGTTTTTTATATATATTTTTTTGTATCTTGCACCCGTTTTTATATCCGAATTCACTATGTTCATCATCGCTGAATTTCTTTTATAATTTCAACAAGTATTAATTTTTTAATTTTTTTTTATGATGAACATTTTTGTTTCAAACATCAATTACTCTACAAGAGAAGAGTCATTGCAAGACCTTTTTTCAGAATTTGGCGAAGTATCTTCTGCTAAAATTATTACAGACAGAGAAACCGGTAGATCAAGAGGATTCGGTTTCGTGGAAATGAGCGACGAAGACGGTAAAAACGCTATCGAAGCTTTAAACGGAAAAGAACTAGACGGCAAAGAACTTAACGTTTCTGAAGCTAAACCAAGAGAAGACAAACCAAAGAGAAGCTTCGATAACAATCGTGGCGGAGGCGGCGGTTACGGCGGCGGTGGAAACCGTGGTGGTAGCGGCGGTTATGGCGGTGGCGGTGGAAGCCGTGGCGGTTCAAACTGGTAGTATTTTCTTCGGAAATAAAATAACGGCTTTTTTATAAAGGCCGTTTTTTTGTGTCCAAAACACTCATCTGCCATTATTTTTCTTTGATTAAAATATAACCCCCATTAAAATTAATCTGTTCGCGGTTTGTATTTTCGCGGCTGATCATGTTGAAGAATACTTTAATGTGATATTTTCCAAGAACTCGTTCCGTCATCAGTTCCGGAACTTCCTGGCGGCCATTTCTTTGCGCGTTGCTGCTCAGCATTTGACGGATAAATGGTGTTACTTCCCAGGTTTCGCTGTTATTCAATTTTATTTTTAGCCACATGTCTGGCATGCCTGTCCGGCTGCTTATGCTGAATACGTCGTCGCCGATTTTGAAATTTGTGTCATTATAAAAATCTTCAAACCCGATCATATAATCGTAACCCGCGATTTTTTGCACTTTACTTTCCGCCACAATTTCGAGCCGGTTATATTCCGGCGTGCGTCTTGTGTTCACCACATTCGAAAACCTGAAGCGGAGATTGTTTTGAAGACCGTAAGCGTTCCGTTCAGTCAATTGTTTAGCGAGTGCAGTTTTGTCTGTTTTATTTAAATAATTCATCAGAAATGCCGAATCGCCGCGCTGCATCAGAAATGCAAATTTACCCGCAACTTCGTCAGCAACCGTATCTGAAACTTTTTTAGTAAAATCAATGTGATTGTTCCGAAGCAGGTTGTTTTCTTGCAGTACTTTCTGAAGTTCGGTTTTCTGGCTGCGTTTCGCGACCGAGAAAGTGTTCAGATATGGAATTGTAAGCGCAAATAATCCGAACGTAAACAGGCTCATCGGAATGAATTTAATCGTCGACTTCGGTGCGAAAATAAAATATAAAACTACAGTAGAAAGCCACAGCGAAAGAAGCAGTACGAAATACCGCGGCTCTGTGTAGCCATATTCAAGGATTCTTGTAAAGATAGCCGTGAAAAGCAAAATAAGTAGCGGGCTTAGGGAAAAGTGGAAAATTCTGGAAAACAGTTTAACCCACGATTTTGTGGAATCCTGTTTTAAAGGATGCACCAGAAGAAGCGCCAAAATGCCGACCAGCGAATAAGCTAAAACCATATAAGAAACCCAGCCACGCGGAAGCTCCCAGTTGATCAGGATTTTTGCGGCATAGAAATAAAGAATAACCGCATAGATGATGAGTAACGGAATTAGGATGTACTGCGTGAAAAACTTAAGAATGATCGGGTAGTTCCCGTCTTTTTCAAGATTTTTTAATCCTTCCTCACTAAAGAGCAGAAAAATAAAACAGCTACCGAATATCGCCAGAAAGTAGAATAACTGGGCATAAAGCCGGTCGCTGAAGTTGAAATCGAAAAGCTTGTCAATGGCTAATACAGCCAGCTCAGCGCCACCCGTCAGGACGCCGGTAAACACCGCTGTTAAAAATATATTGATGAACAGATTTTTATTGTACTGCCAGAAACGGATCTCTTTATTTTTGCCCGTGAATGCTACAAATGATACCAACAGGTGCGACAATATAAATGTCGGGATGATTAGAAATGCGTATTTTTCGGTGAAGTCGCGCTCCTTTTCGGGAAGCAGGAAATAGAAAAAAATAAGGAACAGTACCGCTGCGATTTCGAGCAGGATACCTTGGCCGATTCGCTGCGAAAGCATCTTTAGCGCGAACATCAGCGAAATCCCGAGGCAGCAGACCAACGCAAATTTAATGAATACAAAATAGTTGGGATTCGAATTGTAGTTTCCGTCAGCGTAACAGATGAGTGATACTGCCGCCAGAAGCGCCATAAGAAGCATCATCGGATATTCGCGTACAGCACCGTCGGTTTTCCCGAAGGTGAGTTTTATTTTCTGAAACATAGTGGCGGTTCTACTTGTTTTTCTTCTTTTTCTTCTTGTCCTTTTTCTTCGCCTTTTTCGGTGCAGTAATTTCTTCAATAAATTCACTCACCGGATTTGCACTTTCTTCCCCGATTGGTTTTTCAGGCGCATCAGTTCCCAGAAGACGGTTCATTTCAGCGGTTCCAATCATCTTTTCATCAGCCAGACTTTTCACCAAGTTCGCCGCCGAATCGCCATAATAGTTTTGCAGCAGATTCTTCAGCAAAAACTGGCGGTATGCCCCGAAAGGCACCGAAACATTATACCGGAAAACGCGGCCTTCTTTTGCAACCGACAGAAATTTTTTGTCAACCAAAATTTTCAGAAAGGTGGAAACCGTATTCTGGTGCGGTTTGGGTTCGGGATATTCTGCAAGGATATCTTTTAAATAAGCAGATTCAAGTTGCCACATCGTGTGCATCAAAGTTTCTTCGGCGTGGGTAAGCGTGTTGATTTTCATAAATATCCTAATGCTGGGTTTGTATAGCGGTATAAAGGTAGATAAAAGAAACCGACGCCGCGATTGCAGCTCCCATCAGCACTTCTTTCGGCGTATGCCTTTGCAGAATTACACGCGTGATGCCCACTGCCACTGCAATGCCCAGCCAGATAAGCCCTGCGAAAGGACTTTTATAAAAGAAAAGCGCAGCCACAAATACATTGAAGGCCATGTGCATCGAGCTTTTAATGAAATAATTACTTGCCTGCATCGCAAACAGAAGGATCAGCAGAAACAGCATAATCAGGTCGATGGTGGTATTTACAACATAATCATAAATCAGATAAACCGTAATCGCGCCCCCGATAAAGAAGTAAAGACTCTTGCGCTGCTGCCGGTTCGAGACGTCAAGATTGCTGTAATTTCCTTTGCGTACATTCCACAAAATCCAGATGACAATCGGCAGAACAGTCAGCAGCAAAATCGGCAGGAAACGCACCAGCGCGCCGGTAGACGTGAAATCCAGATAACTGCTGTAGACGAAATAAATGATGAGTGAAACCAGCGGATTGAAGAAATTAGAGATCAGTTTCGAAACGGTAACTACTGCCGGATTTTGGGTTTTGAACATAATGTATATTAATTATTCAAAAATAAGTTTTTTTTAAATGATGAAGGCACATTATTAAGCAACAACAGCTTAAAAAGACAAAGTTTTTTGCTATTTTTGCTGAATATTTGCGACTAAACATGAAAGAATTTTCAAAAGAAGTGTATCTGAAATGGTACGAAGAGATGACGATGTGGAGAAGGTTCGAGGACAAATGCCGTTCTCTGTACCTCAAACAGAAAATCAGAGGATTTTTACATTTATATAACGGACAGGAAGCCATTCCGGCGGGTTTCACCCACGCGATGGATCTTACCAAAGACAGCATGATTACGGCCTACCGTTGCCACATACATCCAATGGCAATGGGCGTTGATCCCAAAAGAATCTTAGCAGAACTTTGTGGCAAGGCTACAGGAACATCCGGAGGAATGGGTGGTTCTATGCATATCTTCAGCAAAGAAAAAAGATTTTATGGCGGCCATGGCATCGTGGGAGGACAGATTCCTTTAGGCGCCGGAATTGCATTTGCCGACAAATACTTCGAAACCGGTGGTGTGAATATCTGTTTCTTCGGTGATGGAGCTGCACGTCAGGGTTCGCTTCACGAAACATTCAACATGGCCATGAACTGGAAGCTTCCGGTGGTTTTCGTGGTAGAAAATAATCAATATGCGATGGGTACTTCTGTGAAAAGAACTGCCAACCACGAAGATATTTACAAATTAGGTTTAGGTTACGAAATGCCGTGTCTTCCTGTTGACGCGATGGATCCCGAAAAAGTTGCAGAAGCAGCATTCGAAGCCATCGAAAGAGCCAGAAGAGGCGACGGACCAACATTTATCGAGGCCAGAACTTACCGTTTCCGCGGACACTCAATGTCGGATGCAGAAGCGTACAGATCTAAGGACGAAGTTGCTGAATACAAAAAAGACGATCCAATCGAGATCGTGAAACACAGAATTTTAGAGAACAGTTGGGCAACTGAAGACGAGCTGACTGCAATCGACGAAAAGTCTAAGGAGTTCGTGGAAGAGTGCGTTGAATTCATGGAGCAGTCTCCTTATCCAACCGCTGAAAAAGTATACGAGTACGTGTACGCACAGGAAAATTACCCATTCCTCGATAAGTACGAAAACAATAAATAATTGATGATGCGCCACGGTATTTATACCTGTACGCCGCATCAGCACATCAACTTATAACAAAACAAAAGAAATGGCAGAAGTAATTGCAATGCCCCGGCTTTCCGACACGATGACGGACGGGAAGGTGGCGAAATGGCACAAAAAAGTGGGCGATGCCGTAAAAGAAGGCGATATTTTAGCGGAAATTGAAACCGACAAAGCTGTTCAGGATTTTGAATCAGAAGTTAACGGAACACTGCTCTATATTGGTACTGAAGAAGGGGGCTCAGCACCTGTCGACACTGTTTTAGCAATTATCGGTGAACAGGACGAAGATATTTCAGCACTGAAAGGCGGCGCTTCCTCACAGCAGGCTGGTGGCACTTCTGAAAAAGAGGGTGCTGGAATTCCGGAGGAGAACAAAACCGAACAGAACGTAACTGATGTTGAAACCACTAAACCTGTTGAAAAAGAACAGGAAGGTTCAACCCAAAGTACCGATATCCCGAAAGGTGTTGAAGTAATTACGATGCCGCGACTTTCCGATACCATGACGGAAGGAAAGGTTGCTAAATGGCACAAAAAAGTGGGCGATACCGTTAAAGAAGGCGATATCCTGGCTGAAATCGAAACCGATAAGGCCGTGCAGGATTTCGAGGCTGAAGTGAACGGAACCCTTCTATATATTGGTACTGAAGAAGGTGGAGCTAATCCGGTAGATACCGTATTGGCGATTATCGGTCCGGAAGGAACTGATGTTTCTTCAATTATTTCGGGTGGAGGAAAAAAAGCACAAAAAGCACCTGAGTCTTCAAATTCTACCACTTCCGATTCTAAAGAAGTGTCTGAAAACAAACCTGCAGTTGCAGCTTCAAGCGGTGACGAAAGAATCGCCATTTCGCCTTTAGCCAGAAAAATGGCAGAAGACAAAGGAATCGACGTACATGCACTAAAAGGAAGCGGTGAAAACGGCAGAATCGTTAAAAAAGATGTTGAAGGATTTAATGCTGAAGCTCAGCCTCAGAAATCTGCGTCGTCGTCTGAAAACGCTGCTTCCGCGCAGCCAAAAGCAGCGCCAAGCCCTGCATTTATTCAGGGTGAAGATTCAGAAACACCAAATTCTCAGGTTAGAAATATTATTGCAAAACGACTTTCTGAGAGTAAATTCACCGCGCCTCACTATTATCTGATCATTGAGGTGGATATGGATAAATCAATTCAGGCACGTAAGGAAATCAACTCGTTGCCGGATACCAAAATTTCTTTCAATGATATGGTGATTAAAGCTACGGCAATGGCTTTAAGAAAACACCCGCAGGTTAATTCTACCTGGCACGCTGATAAAATCGTTCATCACGGAAACATCAATGTGGGCGTGGCAGTAGCTATTCCGGACGGTTTGGTAGTTCCTGTTCTGAAGAATACAGATCAGATGAATTACAACCAAATCTCCGCAGCTGTGAAAGATATGGCCGGCCGTGCAAAATCTAAAGGTTTGAAAGCCAATGAAATGGAAGGTTCAACCTTCTCTGTTTCGAATTTAGGAATGTTCGGTATTGAAACATTTACATCAATCATCAATCAGCCAAATTCCGCGATCCTTTCCGTAGGTGCGATCGTTGAAAAACCGGTTGTGAAAAACGGACAGATCGTTGTAGGAAATACGATGAAACTCTCGCTGGCATGCGACCATAGAGTAGTGGATGGCGCCACCGGAGCGCAGTTTTTGCAGACATTAAAAACATACCTGGAGCAGCCGTTAACTTTGCTTCTCTAATGTTTACGCTATAAATACGAGATTCCCTTTCAAAGCAATTTGAAAGGGTTTTTTGTTTAAAATCGAAATCAAATCACTATTTTTGAAACTATGATCAGAGCAAAAAATATTCATAAATCCTATGGCGATTTAGAAGTTTTAAAAGGGGTTGATATTCATATTTTAGAAGGCGAGGTGGTTTCAATTGTGGGCGAATCCGGCGCAGGTAAATCTACTTTGCTGCAGATTCTCGGAACTTTGGATACACCATCAACGCCGAAGAATTTTCAGACCGAAATCGCGTTGGATGGCAAATCTTTTATCAGCATGAGCGATCGGCAGTTATCTAAATTCCGAAATGAAAATATTGGCTTTGTTTTTCAGTTTCATCAGCTTCTGCCCGAATTTTCGGCGCTGGAAAACGTGCTGTTACCTACAAGGATTTCAGGTAAAAATGAAAAAGAATCGCTTGATAAGGCCTATTCGCTGTTTGAAGACCTCAATATTGCACACAGGCTGCATCATAAACCAGGCGAAATGTCGGGCGGCGAAGCCCAGCGCGCGGCAGTGGCAAGAGCGCTGATCAATTCACCAAAAATTATTTTTGCGGATGAACCGACGGGAAATTTAGATTCGAAAAATGCCGACGATCTGCATCAGCTTTTCTTCGATTTACGTGATAAATACAACCAGACTTTCGTTATTGTGACGCATAACATGCACCTCGCAAACACTACAGACCGTAAATTGGTTATGAAAGACGGACAGATCATTTAGCCTAAAATAAAACCGAAACTGCGTGTTACCGCGGTTCTAAAGTAAATCAGTATGTCAATAAAATTTCTTGCAGAAGACGACCGACCGCGGGAAAAATTTTTACTGAAAGGCAAAAACTCGCTCTCGGACGCCGAACTTTTGGCGATCATTATGGGAAGCGGAAACCGCGAAGATTCAGCCGTGGAACTGAGCCGAAAAATTCTTAAATCGGTAGACAATAACTGGCATAATCTCTCCCGCCTTCACATCCCTGATCTGATGAAATTTAAAGGGGTGGGCGAGGCAAAAGCAATTTCAATTGCAGTAGCTCTCGAGATTGGTCACAGGCGTGCAGCGCAGGAAATTCCGGACAGAGTTCAGATTACCTGCAGCAGAGATACTTACAACGTGTTGAGTCCGTATCTGTCTGATTTAAATACTGAAGAATTTTGGGCGATTTATCTTAATCAGAATAACAGGGTGATTGGTAAATCCAGACTTTCTTCGGGCGGCATCAACCAGTCGGTTGTCGATGTGCGGATTTTGTTTAAATCTGCGCTTGATCATTTGTCTACGGCTATTGTGATCGCGCATAATCATCCTTCAGGAAATCTAAAACCCAGCGCCGAAGACCTCAAAATCACGCGCCAGATCACTGACGCCGGGAAAATACTGAATATCCAGTTACTCGATCATCTGATCATTTCACAGAATTCTTATTTCAGCTTCGCCGATGAAAATGTATTATGATTACACGACTGAAACACGCAGAAATCGACTTTGAAGCCTACGCGCGCCGCATCAACAGTTCTGTCCAGAATAACTTTTACGCAAACCGCGAAGTAATTGATCTGCTTTGTGGGCGTTGGGATCTGCTTGTTTACGGTGATTACGAATATATTATGCCCGTTCCGCTGACACGGAAATTGGGGTTGAATTTAGTTTCAATGCCGGTTTTTATCCAGCAGCTCGGCATATTCGGCCCTGAGGATAATGTGCATTTGAATGAACTTTTCCTGAAGAAACTGCTCGAAATCTATATTGTTGAAAGTTATTCTTTCAATACGCTTAATACGTTCAAATCGAATATCGGTGTCAGAAAAAATTATATCGTTGAGCAACAGGATTATCATTTACTCTATAAAAAACGCTTTTTAAAAGGACGGAAATCTGTACTTAAAAAAATTGAAGGCCTATCTGTTCAAGTGAAAGAAGCCGATCGGCAGACCGAAAGTTTCATTTTGCGAAATTTTAAAGGAGTTAAAAAAAAACAGGATCTTGTAACTTTTATACAGTTTATTAAAAAGTTTTGCTCCAAACTGCAGATGTGGCACGTCTATTCGGAGGATCAGCTCATTTCTGTCGCGGTTGTTACTGAAGATTCGAAATGTTATGGCCTTCTGGCATTGATTAACGATGAAACGCACCGGAGCCGGAATGCTGCTTCTTTTCTGATCAATGAATTTCTGCAACAGGAAATCGAGCATAAATCGTTGGATTTTATGGGCGGAAATATACGTGGTATCGAGGTTTTCTTTAAAAGTTTCGGAGCGGATCTGGTGACGTATCCTGTGGTTCAGCACTCAAAAAAGGAGCTGATTTATAAATTTTTAAGCAAAATAATCCCGAATTGAAGACTCAGTTTCTACATATCACCAATTCATTTTCGAAAAGTTTATCCCAGGATACGCTGATTAAACTAACAGGAAAAAAAGTGATCCTGCCGTTTTATCACACGGTTTCCTCGGATCCGGCTCCGCACTTCTCCGAACTTTCTTATTTCCGTACAGAAAAGCAGTTTATTGAAGATCTTAATTATTTCTGTCAGTATTTTGAAACGGTGCAAGCCGGTATATTTGATGTATCAAAAAAGCAGTTTCATCTGTCATTTGATGACGGGATGAGCGAAATGTACGACGTGGTTTTTCCGATATTAAAAGAACGCAACATTCACGCGACGTTTTTTATCAATACCGATTTTGTCGATAATAAAAAGATGTTCATTTCGCACAAAAAATCGTTGATTAAGTCTGAAATTAAAAATTTCGTTCAAAACCAAAACCTACTTTCCGAATATTTGAATATCGACAGTTCCCGACTCCACGATGAAATTTCAAAGGTCAGCAGTGATGAAAAAGTTGATGAAATAGCACGGAAAATCGGGATAGATTTCAGTGCATACCTGAGCGATAATAAACCCTATCTGACTACAAAACAGATTATTGAATTAAAAAACGCGGGTTTTACGATCGGCAACCACGGCCGCAGTCACCGTAATTTCAATACGCTCACATTTGAGGAACAGAAAACTGAAATTGAACAGGTGAATCATTTTCTGACTGAAATTGGCGTTGAAAAGCTGTTTTTTGCTTTCCCGTACGGCGACCATCAGATTAAAAATAAACTGTTCGACTGGATGTATTCTGAAGGAATAATACATCATTCCTTTGGTGTTTCGGGCTTGAAAATTGACGGTTACCCTCAACATCACCACCGTATTTTAATGGAGCAAAGCCGCTTCAGCGCAGAGGAGATCGTGAAAGCGGAGTATTTTTATTACATTTGGAAGTCATTTGTCTTTCGAAATAAAATCCGCCGATGATCAAAGCTATCTATCAGAAAACTGTCCCGGAAAAACTCCGGTTGCAGCTGCACATCAGCCTGCGGAAATTAAAATCGGTTGCTCTTTCCGGCGATCGGTTTTATTGCCCATGTTGCACAAAATCTTTTTCGAAATTTTTGAGCAAAGGGAACGGTCTGGAATTACGTCCAAACGCCGTCTGCGCCAATTGTGGATCTCTGGAGCGCACACGTCTTCTGTATCTGTATCTTAATAATGAAACGTCAATATTTGAAGGTAATCCTACGATTTTGCATTTTGCGCCTGAAGATATTCTCAAATCAAAATTAGTAGCAAACCCAAATTACACCGACGCAGATATTAACCCGAACCTTGCGCGTGTTCAGATGGATATTACCGACATCAAATTCGAAAACAGTTATTTCGATTTCATTATCTGCTCGCATGTTTTGGGGCATATCCCTGATGAGAAAAAGGCGCTTGCTGAACTTTACCGCGTGCTGAAGCCTGGCGGCCACTTGTTTTTCATGTCGCTGATCAATCCGGATGCTGCAGAAACTTTCGAGGATCCACAGGCAGTTTCGCCGCAGCAAAGGCTCGAAGCCTATGGTGAGAGGGACCTGCAAAGATTATATGGCACTGATTTTGGTCAGCGGATCCGTTCTTCTAAGGTAATTGTGGAGCAAATTGATTACCGCGTGCATTTCAGTGATGATGAGCGGCGAAGAATGTCACTTGGCGACGGCAAACGGGAAATTATCTACAAAGTGGTAAAGATGTAATTTACACGCCGCCATTGAGGATTTTTGAGTAATTTTGCGTCCTCATTATTCTGTATGATTAACTGGCCTTATTTTCCGTATGCGTTTGCATTATTGCTGGCGATCCCTTTTCTGATTTTCATCAGACAGTTTGTCTATACCTATATTAAACTTAAAAATAAGGAAATCAAACTCCTCACCGTAAAAGGTAATTCAGAACAGCGCGTGCATGCATACGAGCGTCTTACACTTTTTCTTGAACGGCTGAAACCTTCAAATCTCGTGGCAAAATTCGATTCTAAACTTGCGCCGCACGAGTATATTTTTCTCATTGAAAAAAGCATTAACGAAGAATTTGATTATAACGCATCCCAGCAGCTTTATCTCACTAAAAACCTGTGGAAGAACGTTGTGAATTCCAAGAACAACGTCTTGCGTTTGCTTCATTCTACTTATGAAAATTTGGGCGAAGGGGCTACGTTAGACGAGTTTAAGACCGTTTTTCTGATGAACTATATGAATCAGAGCGATTTCGTGTTGCAGTGTATTGACGATTTAAGAAAAGAAAATTTAATAGTAAACTAAAATTAATAAATGATACCAAATTTTAAAGCACATCCGTGGCACGGTATTTCTGCAGGGGAGGAAGTGCCCGCTGTTGTGAATGTTTTTGTAGAAATAGTTCCAAGCGACACTATAAAATACGAAGTTGATAAGCAAAGTGGTTACCTGAAGGTAGACAGGCCTCAGCAGTTTTCAAATATTATCCCGGCGCTTTATGGTTTTATTCCGCGCACCTACTGTCATGACGAGGTACTGAATCTTGCGATCGAAAGCGGCGCGACTGACGTTACGACGGGCGATCTGGATCCGCTTGATATCTGCGTATTGAGTTCGCATAATATCCACTCTGGTGGGATGTTGCTCGAAGCGATTCCAATCGGTGGTTTTAAAATGATTGATAAAGGCGAAGCCGACGATAAAATTGTTGCTGTGATGAAAGGAGATCACGCTTTCGGACACTTCCGCGACATCGAGGAGTTGCCACAGGCTGAAGTGAAGCGTCTGATGCACTACTTCCTGACCTACAAAAATCTTCCGGATGAGCCTGCAAAATGCCGTATTCAGGAGGTTTACGGGGCAGAGCACGCGAAGAAAGTAATCGGGGCTTCCCAAATTGATTACGCCAATAAATTCGGAGGCTAAACAATTCATTTTCAAAATTTAAAGACAGATGCTTATCTGTCTTTTTTTGGTTGTTCCCGGCAATAGTTTATAAAAAAAATTGTATTTTCGGTACTGGTTTTATTAACAAAACTTAACATTAAAAAAATAAACTATGAATTTATTTCTGCTGGTGCCCTTATTTGGTATTATTGCACTCATCTACACATTTATCCAGAGTTCGTGGGTAAATAAACAAAATGCCGGCAACGACCGGATGCGCGAAATCGCCGGCTACATCTCGGATGGCGCGATGGCTTTTCTAAAAGCGGAATACAAAATTATGATGTATTTCGTGGTGATTGTCGCGGTATTGCTTGCGCTTATGGGCGCATCTAACGCGAACTCGCACTGGAGCATCGGGCTCGCGTTTGTTTTCGGCGCATTCCTGTCTGCACTTGCAGGTTTTATCGGAATGAAGATCGCCACGAAAGCCAACGTACGAACTGCCGAAGCCGCTAAAACATCACTTTCCAAAGCACTTAGAGTTTCGTTCGCGGGCGGTTCCGTTATGGGAATGGGTGTTGCCGGACTTGCTGTTTTAGGATTGGGAGCGCTTTATTTAATCATCAAACAGATTTTCGCGCCGGATGCGGCAGTAGATTCCCACGAGATGGAAAGAACCATTGAAATCCTAACCGGATTTTCTTTGGGTGCAGAATCAATTGCACTTTTTGCGAGAGTTGGTGGCGGAATCTATACCAAAGCGGCCGACGTAGGTGCCGATCTGGTTGGAAAAGTAGAAGCCGGTATCCCCGAAGACGATCCAAGAAATCCTGCTACAATTGCAGATAATGTTGGAGATAACGTTGGTGATGTTGCCGGGATGGGAGCGGATTTATTCGGATCTTATGTGGCGACGGTTTTAGCGACGATGGTTCTGGGCCGCGAAACCTTTTCTCAGGATGCATTCGGTGGCTATGCGCCAATTCTTCTGCCGATGCTTATTGCCGGTACCGGAATTATCTATTCGATCCTCGGAACTTTATTTGTAAAGATCAGCGAATCCACAGAATTAGACACCGCACCGGTTCAGAATGCTTTAAACCTGGGGAACTGGGGCAGTATCATCATCACCGCGATATCGTCTTATTTCCTCGTGAATTATATACTGCCTGAAACCATGAGCCTACGTGGCTATGAATTCACCAAAATGGGCGTATTTGGAGCAATTATCGTAGGTCTGATTGTAGGAACGCTGATGAGTATCATCACCGAATATTACACGGCCATGGGTAAAAGACCTGTGAAAAGCATTGTTAAACAGTCTTCAACAGGACATGCGACCAATATTATCGGTGGTCTTGCAGTGGGCATGGAATCTACACTTTTGCCGATTCTTGTTTTGGCGGGTGGAATCTACGGTTCTTATTTATGCGCCGGCCTTTACGGTGTGGCTATCGCAGCAGCGGGTATGATGGCAACTACTGCAATGCAGCTTGCGATTGATGCTTTCGGACCGATTGCTGATAATGCAGGTGGAATTGCTGAAATGAGCGAACTTCCAAAAGAAGTACGCGAAAGAACTGATATTTTGGACGCCGTTGGAAATACCACTGCTGCATCCGGAAAAGGATTTGCAATTGCATCAGCTGCTTTAACGGCTCTTGCACTTTTTGCTGCTTTTGTGGGCATCGCAGGCATCGACGGAATTGATATTTACCGTGCTGACGTACTCGCAGGTTTATTCGTTGGTGGTGTGATTCCTTTTATTTTCTCCTCTCTGGCGATTAAAGCGGTGGGAGAAGCTGCAATGGCAATGGTGGAAGAAGTCCGCCGACAGTTCCGTGAGATTCCCGGAATTCTTGAAGGGAAAGCTACACCAGAATATGAAAAATGCGTTGCAATTTCAACCGATGCATCCATAAGAAAAATGTTGCTTCCGGGTGCTATCGCGCTGATTTCTCCACTATTGGTTGGATTTATTTTCGGACCTGAAGTCTTGGGAGGTTTCCTTGCCGGAGCCACTGTTACAGGTGTATTGATGGGGATGTTCCAGAATAACGCCGGAGGTGCATGGGATAACGCTAAAAAATCGTTTGAAAAAGGTGTTGAAATTAACGGCGAGACTTACTACAAAGGATCTGAGCCCCACAAGGCTTCAGTTACCGGTGATACAGTTGGGGATCCGTTTAAAGATACTTCGGGGCCTTCTATGAACATCTTAATTAAGCTGATGTCTATTGTTTCACTGGTTATTGCGCCTACTTTAGCGATCATGCACAAAGATCAGATCGATAATAACAGAAGAGAAAAAATAGAATCTTTAAATAAAATGATGGGTGTTTCCGCAGTTGCCGTACCGGTTACCGGAATGGATGCAGGTGTTGTGACTGGCCCACAGGAAGTGCGCGGAACCCTTAACGATGAAGGCGATTTCGTGTACGACACGGGCGAAATTCAGGAAGTGAAATTATCGAATAAAACAATTGCGATTGGCCAAAACAGCCAACTGTACGCGATGTATAACGGTATTAAACTCGAAGATCAGGCAGTTCTGGATCCGAACAGCTGGTACACCATTGAGAACTTGTATTTCCAGAGCGGAAGCAGCGATCTGAAACCAGGTGCCGAAAATGCACTGGCGAATCTTGCCGAAATTATGAACGATCACCCAAATGTCAGAATTAAATTAGGAGGCTACACAGACGATACCGGTAATGCAGATACCAATCTGAAATTATCGAACCTGCGTGCTCAGACTACCAAACTTAAACTGCTGGAGATGGGGATTGCAGCCGACAGAATTGAAACTGAAGGTTACGGTCCATTGTTTCCGGTTTGTGAAGCCAATGATACCGACGAGTGCAAAGCCCAAAACCGACGTATTGACGTCCGCGTGCTGAGCTTTTAATTAAATGTTAGAAATAACAGATCCCGACTGAAAAGTCGGGATTCTTTGTTTTATTTTTTAATCTGTGATTGAACTCAACCGAAATATTTTAGTCATTCGAAAGATTATTCAGCGGTCTGCGTGCTTGTATACCACTGATTTCCGGCGAAATCACGGAAGACCTCTGGTATCACCATCATCGCCTTTTTTTGGTTGTTCGATTACTTCACACCCGTTTTTAATTGCGAGTTCAAAGGTTTTAAATACATCCTGAACGTAATAGTGCAGCATCGCGGTAATCGGCGGATACTCGTCCAGGCTGTCGCTGATCATAATCACACTGTCGTCAAGTTGCAATTCAGAATGCTGCACGCTGCCATCCCCGCGTATAAAAGTGCGTAATTCAGTCGCATTAAAAACCTTTTTAAGAAGTTCCGTTAACTTTTGTGCATTCTCCACGATCAGATAAGGAGAAAGTGAGGTATAACCTGTGGGTTTAAAACTTGTTTCCATCTTTAGATTTTTTAATTTAAAAGACAAACTTGGGGAATTATTAAGAGCCTTCGGCAAAATACGCCGTACTGCCGCCAATCCAAATCGCGTCTTTCTTATTGAAATCCACATTCACCATTGCAGCCTTCGTAAGGCGTACGAGATGTTCCATCAGAATTGGCCGTTCTTCATTTTCTTTCCAGATGTAGAGCAGCCGGATTTCAGCTTTCGAAAAGTTACCTTCTGTATCCTCAAATAAGGGCGCATAACTTACTTTTTTCTGAAGAATATAATTTTCGGGGTCATCAATCCTACGCAGATCTTCAGCCGTGGGATTCAGGTTGACACCGCTCCCTGCAAACGAAAACAGCGGCTTCAGCACAAACTCCTCGAGGTTAGCTTTGTCGGGAAATTCATTCAGAAAATAGCTTGTGGGCACGTATTGGTGATTCAGTTTAGGCAAGAGAAATTTCGAGATTTTAAAAAACCAGTTCGGATGCGTAACCCATTTTACATCGAGTTCATCACGAAAATCGAATGCAAGCTTTAAATCCGGTATTCTGCTGAGCTCATCGAAGATTACGCGGTTGTAAATCCGTTTGATCTCAGTTTGTCTGCCATTGTTATCGTAATAAAGTTTCCGGCCTGATTTATTCACTTTGGTAAGGCAAACGGTTTTGATGCCGAGTTTTTTCCCGGTCAGCAGAAAATCAATCAGCGTTTTTTGCTTTTCAGGATAAATTTCGAGGATGATTACATTTTCGGGATTTTCGTCACCAACAATCAGTTCTTTAAGGTCTGCGTAATAGGCTTCGTCAGAAATCTTAGGTTTCAGTTCTTCCAGAAAAGGATAGATTTTAATGAAACTGTTCTGAAGTTCTTTCTGAAATGAATACAGTGTAGGGAAGGCCTGCAGCTCAATTAACTGAGGAACAACTTCACCGTCTGCGTTTGTGCAGATGCCAAAATCTATTGTAAAAAAATGCGGCTGCAGCGTGTCGTTGGGCACCATTTCGCTTTGCGGGATTGCTTTCCGGAGCTCTTCGGCGGGCATTTCTTTAATTTGCGTGATGATACTGTCGCAGGCCTCCTGCAGTTTTGCTTTAAAATCCATGGTGAGAAAAACCGGGCTTTCTGCAACGCGAAAAGCGGCATCTGTTCCGCTTTTTTGTTTAAGATCTGCAAAAAGTTCAGCGTATTTTTCAGGCGAAAATTCGGCATTAAACCTTGCTCTGTATTTTGGTATCATAACACGTTTTTTTAAGACTTTACGCCATCTGAAATTCCTTTACGATCTGTTCTGAAGCGTGACGCAGGAAACGGGGCAGAATCTGCGATTGCGTGAACACGATTTTATCGGGATCATCCATCCGGTCAACGGTTTCGAGGTATTTTTCCATTCCATAATTCTCTATCATTGCGTCGCGGTTTTTTGGGTCTTTAAGATTTTCGAGCATTCCTTTCGGATTGGCTTCAGGATGAAACTGAGTACCAAAAATTTCGTTTGAAAACCTGATTGCCATCACCGCACGTTCCAAATGGATATGAGGACGCATTTTCTCGAGGCCCATAATTTTCATCCCCATTTCCTCAAATACGGCATGATTCGGTTCAATAAACTGATATGCTCTGGAATCTACTGCATAGAACGGTTCGGGAAGGTTTTTCAACAGAAAATCGTCTTCGCCCTGATAAGTTTTATGAATGGGCATTACGCCAAACGAATAAGATTTTCGTTCGCAGACATTGCCCAACTTCCAGTGAATACACGCCAGCTGAAAAGAATGGCAAACCAGAAAAAGGTATTTTTTACGATCAGATTTCATATTATTTGCCCAAATTTCATCCAGAAAATCTGCATATCGCTGCTCCCAGGCATGGCCTTCACGATGAGGATTTCCGGGGCCGCCGGATGAGATAAAAATATCAAAATCTGCTGTATCGGGCATCTCATCTTTGTACCTCACATCGAATACATCAATTGAAACACGGTCCGCCGAATGTTCCTTAAAAGCCTCTGAAATTTCTGTTATATTTCGCATGCCCTGGTTCGGATGATTGTTGTTCATATTCAGCAGGGCAATTTTTATCTCTTTCATTACTATTGAATTACGGTGCAAAAATACGAAATATTAACGTTGAGGAAAAACGCGGTATTGCGTGCAGAGTTAGACGCAGGTAATTCCGTATTCGGTTTCTGAGATCATATAATCTACCACTTTTTTAAAGTCGCCGGTCTCTTCAAACACTTTAAGTTGCCTGTCTGCGCCCGTGCCGTTTTTCATTATTTCGTAGGCGTATTCCACTTCGTTCCGGCAGCCAAGACCGTCTACAACGTCATCAATAAACTCCAGAAGTTCTTTAAGCAAATCGCAGTAGGGTACACTGGTCTCTTTTCCGAAATCAATCAGATGTGCATGGATTCCTTCCTTGGAGGCGCGCCACTTATTTTCGGTGATCATGAGACGCCGGTAGCTTCGGAAACTAATGTTCTGTTGATGAAGTTTATAAATTTTGGCCACGAGACACTGCATGATTGCGGCCAGACACACGGTTTCTTCTACCCGCAAAGGCATATCGCAGATGCGGAACTCAATGGTAGGGTAGAACGGATGAACGCGCAGATCCCACCAGATTTTTTTGGCATTGTCAATGGTTCCGGTCTTGATCATCAGGTTGATATATGCATCAAACTCGGCTGCGGAGCTGAAATAACTTGGGATTCCGGTGCGTGGAAATTTCGCAAAAACTTCCTGTCGGTAAGATTTAAAACCCGTATTGCGGCCCATCCAAAAGGGCGAGTTTGTCGAAAGTGCATAGACGTGGGGCAAAAAATAGCGCATCGCGTTCTGAATCCGCACGCCTTCTTCACGGTCCGGAATGCCAACGTGCACATGAAGCCCGAAAATTAAGTTTGAACGCGCAACATCGCCGAGATCATTCACGATTTTATCATAACGGTCGTCTTTGGTGATGTGGTTATCCTGCCAGCGCGAAAACGGATGCGTGCCGCCGCCCGACACACGAAGGTTGTTGTCGTGAGCTACCTGAATGAGACGCCTGCGCAGATCATTAAGTTCCACTTTTACGCCTTCGATATTCTGGCAGATGCCGGTTTCCATCTCAATGACAGATTCGTGCATTTCGTGCTTCAGATTTTCGTGAAGCGTGGCCTTTCCGCCTTCTATTATTTTTGAAACGTGCGAGACCAGATCGCGGCTTTCCACGTCAATGATCTGATATTCTTCCTCGACGCCAATGGTAAACTGATGCATCTTATTTGTGTTTTTTTTTCGGAGTTATTGCAAATGCTTATTTAAGTCCGTTTTTTACAAAAGTTCCCCACGAAATGTTGGTTTTCCCGGGTTTATATTCGTTAGCTTTTTCAATCGCGAACTTCGCAGCATGTTCTACGATCCACGCGAAATTTTCTTCTCCCACCGACTTCAGATCCGCGTCCGGAGCCGGATTACAGAAGTCAATCGCGATAGGGATGCCATCTCTTACGGCAAATTCTACGGTGTTAAAATCGTATCCCAATGCTTCATTCATTTTGATGGTATAATCGTGAATTATTTTCAGCAGTTTTTCGAGTTCTTTGCCTTCGGTCTGGTGCGTAGTTGCATATCTTAAATGATGCTCATTGCGCGGTTCATAAGGCATGATGTGCACATATTTTTTGCCGAGACAGTATACGCGGTAGTAATCGTCGAAAACAATTTCTTCCTGCAACATCATCACAAGTTCCTCAGTTTCGCCGAGTTTGTGCCACATGTCTTCGGGATTTTCTACACGGTAAACACTTTTCCAGCCACCGCCGTCATGCGGTTTCATATAAGCCGGAAATCCGATATAATCGAAAATATATCCCCAGTCCAGCGGAAATTTGAGATTACGGAATGAAGTCTCCGTCGTATTGGCTGGTCTGTCGTTAGAAGGCAGCAATACCGTTTTGGGCAGCGGAATGCCTAATTTAGACATCAGTGCATTGTTAAAAAACTTTTCGTCAGCACTCCACCAGAATGGGTTATTTACAACGTAAGTGCCGTTCAATGCTGCATTTTTAAGATACGCCCTGTAAAACGGAACGTCTTGCGAAATCCGGTCAATTATAACGGCATATCCATAATCTGCGCCCTGTTCCAGTTTATCGATCATTACAGGCTCAGCAATCACCTTGCCTTTACCGAGTTCGTTCACTTTATCGATGAAAGCCCACGGAAAGGTGTCTTCCATCCCAAATAATATTCCTACTTTCTTTGCCATAGCTGTTGTTTTAGTTTAATATTCAAATGTGTTTTGATTGTTGCTTTCTCAGCTGTCCTGTACGTTTCGTATGATGTCTCTTTACCTTCTAATCTGCTTTTGCAAAAAACCTTCCGACAAACTTTGGGAAAACCATGCGCCACAGCGGCCAGTCGTGGCTGATCCATTTCTGTTCGTCATACCAGTGATCGATACCTTTGGAGTGAAGTATGCCGGACATCTCTTTTGTCTGATCAAGACAGATATCCTCGTCAGAAGTGCTTAAAACAATATGCATATGCCTATATTTCCAGGCTTCATCGTTCAATACAAATTCTCGGGGGCAGTTAAAATATACGAGTTCATGATCGTAACCGTCCATAAAGTTACGGATAGAAAAGGCACCCGACAGACAGAACAGATGTGAAACCAGATCGGGAAACCTGAACGCAAAATTAGCTGCATGATATCCACCAAAACTGGCGCCCGCTACCGCTACACGGTGTTCAGAATGCATCTTCTGCAGATACGGAACAAATTCCTGGGCGAGAAATTGCATGTACTTTTCATAATTCCGTATCCTTTCGGAGGGATGTATTTTCTTATCATAAAAGCTGTACACATCGATCGTTTCCAGGTTATAGAGTTTTACTTTGCCTTCTTCCACCAACGAACTGATACTGTCATTTAGCTTGAAATCGTGGTTTTGCCTGTACTGTCCCTGCGAGGTCGGAAACATAATAATAGGGTAGCCGTAGTGTCCGGTAACTTCCACATTAAGTTTAATCCCGAGGATGTGAGAATAAAAATCGGTGTGTTCAATTCTTGGCATAATAATCTATTTTTTAATCAGGACCCGACAATATAAAAGTAACATGCACAGAAAACTGCTAACATGTGAAAGTGGCGCTATGAACTTGGTTTTCCCCGTGGTGGCAGAATATTAAGATAGTTACCCGTAATTTTTTCTGCTGCCTCATCAAGACGCTGCTGTATTTTCGCGCCGCTTTCAGATTTATAAACAATTGCAGCGTGGTAATCTAGCGGCAGAAATTTCAGTACTTCTTCGCATTCAAATTCTTCCTGTCTCACATTCTGCTCTTTAATCAAAGCAATGATTAATCCAGAGAAAAAGTCGGTTGGCTCTGGCGCCTGATATTCTGTGTGATTTAGCAGTGCGTTTTCAATTCTGGCCCATTCCCGCCAAAGGTTTATGCCGCTTGAGGCTTCTACAAGATCGGGGATATGAGCGCCACCTACACGTGAAGAGGTCTCCAGAAAATACCATTTTCCATCTGCATTTCCACGTATAAATTCTGTGTGAGTTGCACCGTTTACCAAACCGAAACTCTTTAAAACTTTTGCATTGGCGGTGTGTAGGGCTTTGTACTCGTCTGATGAGCGGCTCAGGGTTTTGGTGCGGAAAACGCCGCCATCGTGAGATATCTGCATGGGCGGCGACAGATACTGGGAAGCCGAAGTGAATACGATTTCACGGTTATAAACCAGACTGTCTACATGAAAAACATCGCCAGGTTTAAAACTCTCAAGCAGAAAACGGTAACGTTCGGTGCCTGTTTTTTCGATGGCTGCACGCAGTTCGTCAGTTGAATTTATTTTAATGATTCCGGTGGCAGATGCTTCGGAACGCGGTTTAAGTACCCATGGCGCCGGCACTTTCGCCGTGAAATTCTGCACAACTTCATCATTGAAAATTGAGGAAAATTCCGGAACGTCTATACCAGAATCCTTTGCCATCTGACGCATGGCCAGTTTATCGCGGAAGTAGCGGTGCGTGGTCTGGCCCATGCCCGGGATACGGAAGGTTTCGCGCACCATCGCGGCTTTTTCTACGTCATAATCGTCGAGGGCTACCAGCGCGTCGATTTTGCGGCTGATCATTAAATGTGAAAAACCCTGCACCAGATGATTAAGATCCCAAACCGATGGTTCTGTTTCGTGCATGTAAAAAACCTCGTCGATCGCATGCCACGGCCAGTTCTTTTCCTTAATGTTTTCGGAGGTGATCAGGATAATTTTGTTGCCCAACTTGTGCAACTCGTCTATAAAATCGTAGCCCTTGTAGTAGCTGGCGATGCAAACCACAGTATTTTCCGCCATATGTGTTTATTTGATTATGCTGAATTATTGCGAATAAATTTTAAAATCTGTTAACTAATCCTGAAAGATTTTTAACAAAGTTTAATTATTCGAAAAACTCACTATCAATTATACAGAGAAAATTTGTACTGTGCTAATTTTATTTTAAAAATTTTCTAAAAAATTTACCAGCAACTGCACCCCATAACCGGTTGCGCCTTTTTCTTTCATATAGGGGACATTTCCGAACGCCGTTCCGGCTATATCGAGGTGTGCCCAGCTTGCATGTTCTTCGATAAACTGCTCGAGGAATTTAGCTGCAACAATACAGTCGCCGTAAGGCTTTAATGAGATATTCTTAAAGTCTGCCACATCCGATTTGAATTCGTCTTTCCAAACGTCCCACAGCGGCAGATTCCACAACCGTTGGTTTGTTAAATCGCCTGATTTTTCAAGCGCCTGCCGCAGTTCCGCGTTATTCGAAAAGTAAGCGGCGCAGGTTCCGCCGAACATTCTTACCGAGCTTCCGGTTAATGTTGCCAGATCGATCAGGGCATCCGTTTGGTAGTTTTTGGCAAGATACGAAAGGCCGTCAGCCAGCGTCATACGTCCTTCAGCATCGGTATCCAGCACTTCAATGGTTTTGCCGTTGTAAGCTTTCACCACATCGCTCGGAAGGTAAGCCTCGTTGGAAACTGCATTGTCGGTCACCGGCAAAACGGCGATTATATTAACGGGTAGCTTAAGTTCTGCTGCTGAAATTAAGGTACCGATCACCGCAGTTGCGCCACCCATGTCAGATTTCATATAGTGCAGGTTCTCTGAGTTTTTAATTGAAATTCCGCCGGTGTCGAATAGTACACATTTACCAACGAGACCAACCGTTTTTGCATCTGTTCTGCCACAATTATATTCGATGACTGTAAATGCGGCGTCCTGCGAACTGCCCTGATTTACCGCCAAAAATGCACCCAGGCCCAGTTCGAGGCATTTTTGCCGGTCAAAAACGGAGATTTTCAAACCATATTTTTCCGCAACTGAGTGGAAGAACTGAGTGATCTGAGGGATGCGTTTGTGGTTTTGCGGTTTGTTCAGCCATTCCATGCACGTAAATTGACCTTCGCACAGGGCTTTTGTACGTTGTTGTAAATTTTGGAGGTCTTCCTCATTTAATGCATCCGAAACCAGAGTGAATTTCAGATTGAAAAAGGGATGATCTCCTTTGAAAGGATAATTGTAAGTTCCTAAATACAACCCTTCAATAATGCTTTTTATCTGTCCTTCATTTAAATTTGCCATATTCAGCAACGTGTCCTGCGACTGGATTTTTTTCCTGAAATCGTTGGAAAATTTCGAGGCAGTTGCTTGAATTTCAAAGTTTTGAGGATCTTTACCTAAACCGATAAAATAATGCACAACATCATTTAAAACGGCAACAAAGGTCTCATCTTTTTTTGCTGAAAAATGCGCAGGTGGAATGTTATTGAAAGTTTCGTTAAGATTTGCCCACGAACTTTCGGTGAAAAATGAAAATTCCTGGCGGTGGTTTTCTGAAAGTTTATTGCTGATTTGAATATTGATCATTAGAGATAGTAGTTTTAAATAAATTGGGCGTTTCAGGCTTGAAGTAAATCCAAAAACTGCTGTTCGTCCAGAATGGTGATGGTGCCGATTTCCTGTGCTTTTTTAAGTTTGCTGCCGGCTTTTTCGCCCACTACAAGAAAATCAAGGTTTTTAGATACCGCTGAAATATTTTTACCTCCGTGCTTTTCTACCATTTCTTCGGCATCATCACGCGTGAAAAGAGATAGTTTTCCGGTGAAAAGAAAGGTCTTTCCATCCAGCGCATTGCTAAGCACTTCGTGGGTGTCGGCGCCTTTTTCGAGCTTAACTCCGTAAGATTTCAGCCGCTCTATCATCAAGACATTTTCTGGATTCTTAAAAAATTCGGTGATGCTTTCAGCGATTTTCAGGCCGATATCTTCAACCTGAACAAGTTCTGCAGCTGTCGCATTTTTTAAGTCATCAATCGAATTGAAATTCTTAACCAGTTTTTTAGCAACCGTTTCGCCCACATGCTTTATTCCAATCCCGAAAAGCACCTTTTCAAATGCAATTTCTTTTGATTTTTCAATACCTGTTATAATGTTCTGGGCAGATTTTTCGGCCATCCGCTCAAGTGGCAAAAGCTGTTCTTTAGTCAGTGCATAAAAGTCTGCGGGGTTTTCAACGAGTTTTTCGCGATACAGCTGTTCAATCGTTTCGCTTCCCAGATTTTCTATATTTAAAGCTTTTCTTGAAACATAATGAATCATCCTTCCGATTACCTGTGGCGGACAGTGCAGCTCGTTCGGGCAGAAATGGATCGCCTGATCTTCGACGCGGATCAGTGCTGTGCTGCATTCCGGGCAGTTTTTGATGTACTGGATTTCGGCATTCGCGGGATTTCTCTTCGCAAGATTTACACCTACAATCTTCGGAATAATTTCGCCGCCTTTTTCCACATACACAAAGTCATGTTCATAAAGCCCGAGTTTTCTGATGATGTCTTCGTTATGAAGACTTGCACGCTTCACAACGGTCCCGGCCAAAAGTACGGGTTTTAGGTTTGCAACGGGCGTTATGGCGCCGGTTCTTCCGACCTGATAAGTGACCGTCTGAAGTTCAGTTTCAGCTTTTTCGGCCTTGTATTTATAAGCCATTGCCCAGCGAGGCGATTTTGCGGTATAGCCCAGGACGCGTTGTTGTGCTAAATCGTTCACCTTCACTACGATACCGTCAATATCGAATGCGAGTGTATGCCGGTTTTCATCCCAAAAATTAATGAATGCCTTTACCTCATCAAGATCTGCGCACAGTTTTGCCTGATCGGAAATTCTGAAACCCCACGATTTAGCTTTTTGTAGAAGTTCCCAATGAGTTTGAGCAGCCGTGTTTTCAGAAATAAACTGATAAAGTACCGCAGAAAGTCCGCGTTTGCGCACTTCGCCAGAATCCTGCATTTTTAGTGATCCGGAAGCGGTGTTGCGTGGATTCATAAACGGATCCAGGCCTTCTTCTTCGCGGCGCTTATTTATTTTTTCGAAATTCTGATGGGTAAGATAAATCTCACCGCGCATAAAAAATCTTTCAGGGAAATCGCCGTGCAGCTGCATCGGGATTTGCGAGATGGTTTTAACGTTTGAGGTTATTTCGTCGCCCTGAAAACCGTCGCCACGGGTAACCGCTTCGTTAAGTTTCCCATTTTCATATAAAATTGAAATCGATGCGCCGTCGTATTTTAATTCTGCAACAAATTCTACCGGTTCGTTAAGAGTTTTTCTGATGCGTTTTTCCCATTCTTCAAGATCGTTAAAATCATAGGAATTATCGAGTGAAAACATCCGGAACTGATGCTGCACCGTCGGGAAGTTTTTTGTGATTTGTCCGCCAACGCGCAAAGTAGGAGAGTTATTGTCGTAAAATTCGGGGAACTGCAGTTCGAGATCCTGAAGTTCTTTAAGTTTTAAATCGAATTCAAAATCGGAAATCGTCGGCTCATCAAGGGAATAATAGCTGTAATTGTGCTGATGGATTTCCTTGCGGAGTGCATCTATTTTTTGCTGAATATTTTCGGGCATTTTGTATAAAATTTAAAAATGAATTTGGCTGAAATGCGCACGCATAGAAAGATACGAATCAGCACCAATTCGTACAAAAATAAATAAAAATCAATCGCTGTCGGCTTTTTTTTAAAGTCTAAAAACAGAAGATAAGTTCCAACTCAAGAGTATTGAACCGCGGATTTATTTGAATTTTATTGCGCAAGCATTTCCCGGATGCGGTCTGAAACTTTAGATGCATTTGGCAACATTTCTTTTTCGAGAATCAAATTAATAGGAACTGCGGGCAGATCCATTGCTCCCATAGCCTCAACCGGCGCGTCGAGATATTTGAAACAGTTTTTCGAAATGCGGTGTGCAAAAGCTTCAGCAAAAGAGTTATTAAGCTGCTCTTCGGTTAATACCAAGCATTTTCCGTGTTTTTTTACACTTTTGAAAACTAAATCTTCATCCAGTGGGATCAACGTCCGTAAATCGATAATTTCAACCTGACCTGGAAAATTTTTAGCGGCCTCTTTCGCCCAGTAAACACCCATACCGTATGTTACCACGAGCATGCTCCGGCCTTTGTCAGTCTCGGATCTGTCGGCTTCAACAATGACGTTTCCTTTACCCAGCGGCAGAATATAATCCTCGGCAGGTTCTATGGTTTTAGCATCTTCGGTGCCAGGTACTTTGCTCCAATATAAGCCTTTATGCTCAAGCATAATCACCGGATTTGGGTCGTAGTACGCCGCTTTCAGCAGTCCCTTGAAATCTGCAGCGTTACTCGGGTAGGCGATTTTTATGCCTTTAATGTTGGCGAGAATACTTTCTACACTGCCACTGTGATAAGGCCCGCCACCGCCATAAGCGCCAATAGGCACACGGATAATATTGCTCACCGGAAATTTTCCGTTGCTTAAATAATTCGATTTTGAAATTTCTGTAATAAGCTGATTGATGCCCGGGTAAATGTAATCGGCAAACTGCACTTCTACAATGGGTTTTAAGCCTACGGCACTCATCCCGACCGTCGAGCCAATGATGTAGGCTTCCTGAATCGGCGTGTTGAAAACTCTTTTTTTGCCAAATTTTTTACCTAAGGTCACGGTCTCGCGGAACACGCCGCCAATCCGCTCGCCAACATCCTGTCCGTAAAGCAACGCTTCGGGATGTTTCCACATAATTTCCTGAATCGCGTGGATAGCTGCATCGACCATCACTATTTTCTCCTGGTTTTCCGGTACCCTTGTGCCCGTTTCTTCTGTTACGGGAGTGGGCGCGAAAATGTGGTTTTTTACAGTGTCAGGTTTCGGATCTTCTGCTGCAATTGCTTTCTTAAAATCTTTTTCAGCCTGTTGACGCGCATTTTTTTCAATCTCATTCAGAATATTTTCGGCAACGCCATCCTCAATCAATCTTTTTCTCAAAATAACACCGGGGTCTTTTGCCCGATGCGTGGTGAGGTTTTCTTCATCCCGGTAGAATTCGCGCCTCACGCCCGAAGTGTGATGGCCGATCAATACTGTTTTAGCACAGACGACCACAGGCTGGCCTTCTTCACGCACGAAATCAACCGCTTTTTTCATCGCTTCATAACTGGCCACGAAATCGGTTCCGTCAACGCGTACACGGTTCAGACCTGTGAAACCTGCGACGAACTCATATGCGTCTGAGGTGCGCGCCTCTTCTTTGGTAACAGAAATACCCCATTCATTGTCCTGCACGAGAAATATAATCGGGAGCTGATGAAGTGCTGCAAACTGAAAAGCTTCCGAAACTTCGCCTTCTGTGACCGAATTATCGCCCATGCTGCAGATTGCAATCGGGTTGTTTTCATACGTTTTCAGGTTGAATTCCTGAATATATTTAATTCCTTGAGCAACGCCGGTTGTCGGTATTGCCTGCATTCCGGTCGCAGAACTCTGGTGGATTATTTTTGGAAGGTTCTCTTCTAAACTCGAGGGGTGCGAGTAATATGAGCGCCCTCCGGAAAAAGGATCGTCGGCTTTTGCAAGCAGCTGAAGCATCAGTCGGTAGGGTTCGAATCCAATGCCAAGCAGAAGGCTGTCGTCCCGGTAATATGGCGAAACCCAGTCTTCCTTTGTGAGTTGGTAGGCGGTTGCCAACTGAATGGCTTCATGGCCGCGCGAAGTGCTGTGCACATAGGTGGTGATGCTTCGGTTTTCTTCATAAATATCGGCCATTGCTTTGGCCAGCATCATATGATTAAAAGCTTTGAGTAAAATTTCCTGCGAAACTTTGTGCTGAGTATCGATTTCCATATGGTAACAAAGATAAAAATTTCGGTTGAAGTAAGAAATCGTCGTTGTGTAGACGATGGCAATAATAAACTTAAGGTAAGTTTGAAGTTAAACAAGATACATAAAACGCACCTGAAAGTTTACAAAGCATTCTTATAAAATTAAACTACGGCTTAACAAACGGGCTCAATCGTTCGGAAAAATACTGTAGATGTCGATTAATTTTGGTGTATATGTACTGTTTTTACATTTTAAACACGAAATTTTGAATCTCAAATTTTTATTTTATATTTACCTCACAATTTAAAAATGTTACGATATGAAAAAAGTATTACTTTCTTGTTTCCTTGCTTTAGGGTTCGGAACACAGGCACAACTTACCCATGTGGGTGACTTCGAAGATGCCACAAATGTTAGTCAGTATGCGCAGTTCGGCGGGGGAACAATTACCGCAGCAGCTGCTTGCTCGGGAACATTGGGAGGTCAACTTCAAATCGGCGCGATAAACTCGAATAATACTGTAGTAACGCAAACTGGTTGGATGGTACTTACAGACGTTCTTGAAGAAGAATTTGGCAAACCCAACAACGGCCAGGCTGTTGATGTGAGCTTTAACTACAAAAAAGCAGCAGGATCAAACGGGACGCTATACGTTGCCCTGTTTACCTACCTTGCGAGCACCAACCAGTGGAGCGTGGAATATGTTAGCCCGGGCACTGTACTTGGAACAGCCGAAATTACAACGTGTGCTGTGAAAACTGCAACCATTCCAGACGGAAAAATGCAGCCGGGACAGAGCTACGGAATCGGTGCGTGGGTAGTGGGAAGTGCAAACGGAGATATCTATGTTGATGATATCTCGATTATGCAGGAATCTGTAACCGCAGCGCCTGCATGTACAACTTTCACTAATTTGGCGAACGGTGCGGTATTGCCTTCCGGAACCAACACCATTAGCTGGAACCCTTCCACAGACGCAGTGAATTATATCCTAAGTGTAGGTACAACCCCAGGTGGTACAGATGTGTTTTCCGGCACTGTAGCAGGAACATCACAAAACGTTTCGCTGGCTCCGAATACAACATACTACGCAACAGTTTCTCCATCCAATACTGTAGGCACTGCAACCGGTTGCGCAGTAATCACATTCAGTACAAATAATGTATTGTCTTACTGTGCACTCACTACCAATCAACCTAGTGCAATTGCTCCAATCAAATCCGTGACTTTCGCAATGGAAACTAATACATCGGATGCTACTGCTTTAACTATTGGTGTTTTCCCTCACTATCAGGACTTCACAACTACGGTATTTGAAGTGAAAGATAATGTAACCACATTGCCACTTTCCATTCTCGGCACTACCAACGGTAACCCTGTGAACGGATGGGCGATGTCAGCATTCATTGACTGGAATGAAGATGGTGATTTCGACGATGCGGGCGAGTCTTATTTCAACACAACCGCAACAATGATCAGAGTGGCGGGAGTTGCTACCAACCCAGTTCCGCTTACTGGTAATATTACGATTCCTGCAGGCACCACCTACGGAGCGAAAAGAATGAGAGTGAAATACAATTTCTCCGGAACCTCAATTCATACTGCGCTGATGTCAGGATGTGCTCAGATGGGTAACGGACAGGCTGAAGATTACACCTTGAACTACCAGGAATTCCTTGCTGTAGGAGATGCAGCTAAAACTACTGTTTCTGTATATCCAAACCCATTCACAGATGTATTGAGAATCTCAGATATCAAAGGCATTAAATCGATTAATATCGTGGATGCTTCAGGTAGAACAGTTCGTACAATGGCACCTGCGGCGGAGCTGAACTTAAGCAATCTGAAATCAGGTCTTTACATGGTAACTTTACGTTACGAAGATGGCACTGTGAAAACTGTGAAATCTATCAAAAAGTAAAAGCTTTTATTGATATTTTTGTGAAGGGCGGCAGATTTATCTGCCGCTCTTTTTTTTGTTTTTAATATTGAATCAGCGTACGCCCTTTCGTTATTGTTTAGGTGCGGTAAACTGTCATCCGCGGCAAACCTACTAACGGAAAATTTCGGTCGGTTTATGCATAACGGCTATTTTGTTTTGTAGAAATATTGAGTTATTTTTACCGAAATTCCATCTCTTCATGTACCTGATTTTCGATACCGAAACTACCGGTTTACCAAAAAATTATAACGCTCCGCTCACCGATTCCGACAACTGGCCACGTATGGTTCAGATTGCCTGGCAGCTGCATGACCGGGACGGTAACCTGCTTGAAAATCAGGATTATATCATTAAGCCCGACGGTTACGATATTCCGTTTAATGCTTCGAGAATTCACGGAATTTCTACAAAAATGGCTCACGCCGAAGGTCGTGACCTGCGCGAGGTTTTAATTGAATTTGGAGAAGTACTAAAAAAAGCGGAAGTTGTTGCCGGCCACAATATCGATTTCGATTATAAAATAGCCGGCGCCGAGTATCACCGCCAGAGCCTCGACAATATTCTTGAAAAAATTCCGTCTGCCGACACCATGGAACTTGGTACAGATTACTGTAAACTTGGCGGAGGCAAAAACGGACGGTACAAGTCGCCAAAACTCGAAGAACTTTACACTACACTGTTTAATGAACGCTTCGATGAGGCGCACAATGCGGCAGCCGATGTGAACGCTACCGCACAGATTTTCTTCGAAATGATGCGCCTCCGTATCATTCCGTCTGAAAAACTCAGAATAACTGAGCCTGAACTCGACGAATTCATTAGAAGCCATCCAAACCCATTCCGGCCGTTCGGAATTATTATCCGGAGACAGGTCGCAGCATCCAAAAAGAAGAAAAAAGTCGATTTTGGAGACTCTGACGAGATCGAGATTGGCGATTATTTCAACTTCCACAACCACAGTATCTATTCTTCACTGCAATCTTCAACGCACATCAACGAATTGATTTCCAAGGCGATGGACAACGATCTTAAGGCTGTCGGCATTGTAGATTTAGGGAATATGATGGGTGCATTTAAGTTTGTGTCAGAAGTTGAAAAAACAAATGCACAGATAAAAAAAACTTACCAGACTTATTTAGAAAATAAAGAAAAAGCAGATCGTGAAGGCACGGCATTCACCGAAAAAGAACCTCGTAAAGAGCCGCTTATTCCTGTAATCGGGTGCGAGTTCTATATTTCGGACAGGCCTGAGCAAAAGCAGTTTACAAAGGATGATCCCGACAGGCGGACTAATGTTGTGCTGCTCGCAAAAAATTTCAGCGGATATAAGAACCTCGTAAAACTCTCGAGTTTAGGGTATGTCAACGGATTTTATTTCGGTGTTCCGCGGATTTCCAGAAAGATGATTGCAGAATTTAAAGATAACCTCATTGCTCTCACCGCCGGTACTCTTGGTGACGTGCCAAGTACGGTACTTGAATTTGGTGAGCAAAAGGGTGAAGAGGTTTTCAAATGGTGGAAGAACACATTTGGCGAAGATTTTTATGTTCAGATCCAAAACCATGAGGTTGAAGAAGAGGAGCACTTGAATGAAGTTTTGCTTGGTTTTGCAGATCAGTACGATGTAAAGATCCTGGCTCAGAACGAAACATTCTACACCAATAAGTCCGACGCGAATATTCAGGATATTTTATACTGCATCAAAGACGGTGAAAAGCTGTCGTCGCCCGTTGGTAAAGGTTTCGGTAAACGGAGAGGTTTACCGTCGAAGCAGTTTTATATAAAAAATACCGACGAACTAAAACAGAGTTTCATTCAGTTTCCGGACGCTTTTGAAGCGTACACGGAACTTTTGGGTAAATTCGAGCCCTATACACTGAAACGCGATGTGTTGCTTCCGGAATTTGATATTCCTGAAGAATTTCTGCACGACGAAGATAAAACCGACGGTGGCAAACGTGGTGAAAATGCTTACTTAAGACATCTGACTTATGCCGGCGCCGAAAAAAGATATCCTGAAATTACCGATGAAATCCGCAAAAGACTTGATTTCGAACTTGAAGTTATTGCCAAAACCGGCTACCCCGGATATTTCCTTATCGTACAGGATTTCTGTAACGAAGCCCGCAAGATGGGCGTTTGGGTAGGACCTGGCCGTGGCTCAGCAGCTGGTTCTGCAGTTGCCTATTGCACCGGAATCACTAATGTGGATCCCATCGAATATAACCTGCTTTTTGAGCGATTCCTCAATCCCGAAAGGATTTCGATGCCCGATATTGATATCGATTTCGATGATGAAGGCCGCGACAAAATCATCAAATGGGTTGTGGAGAAATACGGCAAAAACAATGTCGCGCAGATCATCACTTACTCGGTGCTAGGCGGCAAATCCGCCATTAAAGATGCGGGTCGTGTACTTGATCTGTCGATTCCCGAGACAAACAATATTGCAAAACTGATTCCGTCGGCTCCCGGAATGAACATTGCCAAGGCTTTTTCGAAGTTTGAAAAATTGCCCCCAGAAGACAAAGTGCTGGCGCAGGAAATGAAAGATATCCTCGCAAACCCAACAGATGAGCGCTATGATGTTCTGTACGCAGCCCAAAGAATGGAAGGTTGCATCAGGAATACCGGTATCCATGCGTGTGGCGTCATTATTACACCTGAGGATATTTCTAATCTGATCCCGATTACGATTGCCGCCAAAGACCCGGATATTTTGGTCTCTCAGTTCGACAACTCTGTGGCCGAAAGTGCCGGACTGCTGAAAATGGACTTTTTGGGCTTGAGGACTTTAACAATCATCAAACACGCCATCAAGCTTATTAAAGAAAGACACGGAACCGAGATTGATATCGACCATGTTCCGCTTGATGATGCGAAGACCTATCAACTCTTTCAGGAAGGCCGCACAATTGGCATTTTCCAGTATGAAAGTCCCGGAATGCAGAAGTACATGCGCGAACTAAAACCTACAAAATTTGCGGATCTTATTGCGATGAATGCGCTGTACCGCCCGGGTCCGATTAAATATATTCCGAATTTTATCAACCGGAAAAATGAGATTGAGGAAACCGTCTATGATCTTGAGGAAACCAAAGAATTCCTTGAAGAAACCTACGGAATTACCGTCTATCAGGAGCAGGTGATGCTGCTGTCGCAAAAACTTGCCAACTTTACGAAAGGTGAAGCAGATACTCTGCGTAAAGCGATGGGTAAGAAAGACCGCGCCACACTCGATAAAATGTACCCGAAATTTCTGGAGGAAGGCCAGAAAAACAACCTGAACGTTGATAAACTCAATAAAATTTGGAAAGACTGGGAGGCGTTTGCAGAATATGCCTTCAACAAATCGCACTCGACCTGTTATGCACTGATTGCGTATCACACCGCTTATCTTAAAGCCAATTATCCAGCAGAATATATGGCGAGTGTGATGACGAACAACCTCAATAATACCAAGCAGATTACGATGTTCATGGAAGACTGCAAAAGTATTGGCGTGGATGTTCTGGGGCCGGCCGTAAACGAATCGCAGTACGAATTCTCGGTGAATGAAAAAGGACAGATCCGCTTTGGGCTCGGTGCGATCAAAGGAATCGGAAGTGGACCCAGTGAGGCAATTGTGGACGGCCGGAAAAATGAAAAATATAAAAACATCTACGATTTTTTCGAAAAAATTCCATCAAGCCAGATGAACAAACGCGTGGCGGAAAGTTTGGTGGTAGCGGGAGCTTTCGATGAGGTGGACCGATACCACCGTGCACAGTATTTCGACATCGATATCACCGGAAAAACCACTATCGAAAGGCTGTTGCGCTATGGCCAGAGTTTTCAGGACAGTAAAAATGAAATCGAAAATTCACTATTTGCCGATTTTGCGGAAGAAGTTAAAATTGAACAGCCCAAAATAAATCCGGCTCCCGAGTGGCAAAATATGCACATGCTCAATAAAGAAAAAGAGATTATTGGCTTCTATCTTTCCGCTCACCCGCTGGATGAGTATAGATTTCAGTATCAATTTCTGCAGGGCGCATTAAGCAAAAAAGAAATTTTGGAAGGGAAGAAAGATGAACCGGTCGAAATTGAAAAGATTGTTCTGGCTCCGGAACTGGCTGAAATTGCTGACGTTGATGAAGATCTTGTGGATATTCCGCTCGATGTTTTGAGTGAGGAGGACGATGCTCTTGTGGAGGAACCGGTAAAAAAAGCGGAGCCAAAAGGGAGCTTCAATTTCCTTAATCTTGATGAGGTTGACGCCTTTAAAGAAAGCGCTTTCGCCAATCAGCAGCCCGATTTATTCAACAATGATCAGCTGAGCTGGAAAGAAAAACAGGCGCTTAAAAATAATACGCCCGAGTACATGGTGGCTGGTTTGGTGACTGAATATACCGTGAAGGATGGAAAAAACAGCGGAGAAAAAATAGCGTTCGTCACGCTCGAAGATTACAGCGGCAGCTACGGTTTCCGTCTCGGAGACCGCGATTATATGAGGCTGCGCGAAAAAATTGAGGTTCAGCGCTTCGTTATTTTTAAAATTAAATTTGCACAATCGAGGGATAACCGCGTTTTTGTGAATGTTGCGGAGGTGATTGACCTCAAAGATGCATTCGAAAAATTCGCCAAGAAAATGACGGTGGTTGTAGACGTAAACGATCTGAGAAAAGAAGACATCGTGTTTTTTAAAGAAAATCTACTCGGCAACAGTGGTGAGCAGAAACTTAATTTCCTTGTTAAAAATCCCGACGACCACACGGTTATCGAAATGATGTCGGTAAAGACGCAGGTTGAAATCAATGGAGATTTACTCGAAGTGATTAATAACATGCAGAAATTCCAGGTCTTTCTGAACTGACAGTACTGAAATTTATACATCATTAGCGGTCCTTGACCCTAATATTATACAAACCCGATCAAACCTCGATGGTTATTGATTCTTTATGTATTTGTGAAAATTATCCTGAAAATTTTTGGTGGATTAGCTGTTTCTTAGTAAATTAGCAATCAAACACACAAATGCATGAGAAACGAAATTATCCTCTACGATAATCATTATCTCTCTATGGAAGCATTCTGCTGCTTTCTCGACAGTAATGGTTACAGCAAAACCTACGATTACCGATTTACTTCGGATTACAATGAACTTGTAGAGTTGGTCTCAGACCGAGCCTCAATCGCAATTATCAACATCTGCGGGATCCCCGTTAACGACGCCGTAGAATTGCCCGACAAACTTCTGGCCATCAATCCCAATCTTAAGATCATCATCCTTTCTTCGAATCCCGACGTGAAAATCATCAAGAAATTCTTTGAGAAAGGCGTGAAAAGTTTTCTTACAAAAACGGCGGACAGCAAAGAATTTGTATTTGCGCTGAAGGAAGTACTGGCCGGTAAAGTTTATCTCACAGAGGATACCAAAACCGCGCTGTATAATTTTATCTGCAACGTAGAGCAGATCGAGGAGCACGATCCTTCGCGACTTGAAGAACTCACGGTACGTGAAAAAGAAGTGCTGCATCACATTTGCGAAGGTCTACGCACCCGCGAAATTGCTGATGAACTTTTTATCAGTCCGCACACAGTGGAATCTCACCGCAGGAACATCATGCAGAAGCTGGATGTCCGGAGCTCTTCAATGCTCGTGAAGTTCGCGATGAACAACAATCTAGTTCATTAAAAAAGCAAACCGCCGAAAGGCGGTTTTTTTATGTTATTTTGCGTGATCTTTTAGTTGAGTTTGAATGTTTTCGGGCATTTTCCAGCTGAACTGCGTATAGATTTCCCGATACGCTTCTTTCCAGAACGGCGAGTCTTTAACGGCTAATTTCTTTTTGTTGAGTGTGAGATAGTTTGAGATTTCGTAGACCTGATGAAAACTGTTGTATGAATTTTCACTTTTAATAAATGCTTTTATAGCATTTTCCACATCACGCGCAAAAAGATAACGGTAACCTTCTGCTTCAAACTGCGTGGCGAGCTGAAGATTAGTTTGGTCTGCATTCGTTCGCGTGAAAAAAGTGGATTCGGGGTTAGTGATTTTCTTATTGAGTTCAATACCTTTTTGTACGGTCTGTGGATCGGCAGATTTCAGGATGATGGTGTTCTGAATTTTTCTGATGCTGTCTGCGGCTTTTATTTCAGTAGTAAGTCTGGCTTTAATTGCTTCCAGCTTCGCTATTTCTTTCGTGAAGCGCGCAATATCTGTTTGCAGCAAGTCGCGTTTTTCATTTAATTTAAATGTTTCGTAGGTTAGGTAGAAATATCCGATAAGTATCAACACAATCCCGATGATAGGCAGAAAGCGGTTGTTTTTGGCTAGATTATTCATGTCCGTCAGTTGGGTTGTTCGAGATATATTTCAAAGCATCATCCCACATTTTCAGTACCCGGAAGATACATAGCGTAAGCGTCCCTGACGGAACCAGCAAAGCGACAAATGCCGCGATATTCTGTTCCTGGACGGCTGCATAAATTCCGAGCCCGATGAGCGTAACCGCGGAGATGGTGGTTAAGATTACATAAATCGTTCTTTCCATCCGGAAAGTTTCAATCAGTACTTTCACGTCCTCTATTTTGCTCATGATATTTATATTTTAGTATTAATACTGGTACATCGCCTGCCACAGCTCTTCATATTTTTCCCTGAATTTTTTCTCAGCAGTTTTGGGGAACGGAAACCCTTTTGGGCCTACAAAAACAAAATTTTTGTCTTGAGCCTGGTTTTCGCCTTCACGAAGCCTGTTAAACTCTTCAAGCCAAACATCGTAGTGTTCTACAAGATTTTTTGCGTGCTCGGTAAGGTCTGGCGGAATCAGATACGATTTTTCAAGCAACAGATCGCGGATTTTTTGGTTACTGTTCTTCAGTACTTCAGCTTCCAAAAACAGATTTTTAGCCTTGTATCTGTTAAATGCGCTCTGTGTGCGGCTCAGCTGAAAACAAAGCGGCCCGAAAAGTTCGGAAATTGCTTTTTCCTTCCAGGCATGCCCGGATTTCTGCATCATCTGCAGCAACTCAAACTGATTTTTTATTTCGTTCGCAATTTTTTCGGTTCTTGCTTAAAATACAATCGTGATGACGCCGGCTACCACTGTGCTGCTCAGCAGAGAAGCTGCGATTAGCGGAACTACTTCTTCCATTTTCTGATGGGTTTTAAATGGTTATCCAACATTAGGATGTGCTTCCTGTTTCAGTATATTTTTTTCTTTCATGGCAACCAGCATCCTTTCATATTTATACTTCTGCCAGTCGAATTTTTCAAGAAAATCAAGTCCTGCCCGGAAGCCTTTATTGAATAGTTCTGTCTTCTCGCGGTCTTCCATGAAGAAGTTGAGCCAGTTGCTGGGGCTGCAGTCTACAAATTGGATGCTGTGGCTGCTGTAGAAAGTATATTTGGTAAGAAAAGTCTTGTCGTTAAAACCTTTGAGGGTATCGAAGATATTACCGAAGAAACTCAGCGGACTTTTAAGAATCACGCGGCTGCCAAAACCGCGTGCTTCACCCATTTCTGCCTGATCCATCAACCTGACGCCAAAGACCGGAACTCTGGGGTAAAAAATGTCGCTTTCGTGGAAAATATCGATTGGGAAATTCGAAATGCTGCCGCCATCAATAAAGACGCCTTCGTCGCAAACGTTGGCGGGTTCGGTATTAAGCCAAAACTTCCATGCGTGAATAATTGAATCTTTAGAGTTGTTAATTTTGGTAACCATCGGCTCAAAAAAGAATGGAACCGACATCGACGCCCGTACAAATTTTGCCGGACTTATCTGCGAAAGTTCAGTGTTAGTCCAGTACAGATTAGCCATCCGCGGAAGTTCAACTTAAATTTTCGCATTGATGTCGGTCGCAATTATTGTGTAATCGGACCGAAGGAGCGTGAACGGGTTTTCACGATAAACATCACTGTCCTGCGCGGACTGCAGAAATGCACGGAAACGCACAGGATCTACATTGCCGGCTTCCTGCAGCTGAATGTTCCTGATGTGTTCGAGCGCATTCGCATAATATTCTTCACCGTTGCCATAACGGTAATTTAAATTAAGGTCGCGCCCGCTTTTGTTGTATTCTTCATTTAGGTTGCTCACGTTCCTGATGTTAAAGTTCTCGAGAGCCGTTTTCATTTTGTTCTCAAAAGCTTTCCCCGGATTCAGACCGATATTGTTTACTTTAAATAGGCGGTAATACCGCGCAGCCAGAATAATAATTATGCAAAGGCACAGAAAAGGCGCAAGATACCACCACAGGTTAATTTTAAATGCAATCATCAGGAAAGGGAACAGTACAACAGTTATGAGCAGAATCAGGATTGCAATACCGGTTTTTTTCATGTAGTTTTTGCTTTTCAGCAAACGGCTGGCTACCCGTTTTACGATTGATTTTCCATCCATGAAATCCTCGAATTTCCAGCTGAACAGAATTTCTCTGATGCGGTTGCTCTTGTTTTTGCTGCGGTTGCCAAGCGCGGCGATCAGCATCGTGTTAATGGCGCCTGCACTGGTACCTGCAATCCTGAGAAATCGAATTCCAAAAGTTTCGAGCGCGTAAAGATATCCTACAAGTGCAACGCCCCAAACGCCGCCGCCTTCCTGCACAAAATTCACATACTGGTTTCCCTCAGAATCCACTATATCTGAGAATTCTTTTGCGGAAATCATTTCATACATTGCCCGCAGTTTTTCTTTCGAAAGCGCGTCCAGCTGCGGATCGGCGAGCAGGTTTTTTAGATTGAGTTCAGTCATGGCGGTGTATTTATTCTTAAGGTGATGGATTGTTTTTACGCGCAATTACCCTTTTCCGGATGACATTGAAAAGGAAAATGACGAGCGGAATAACGATCAGCGAAAGGATTTCTTTAAAGTGTGCATCGGCAAAAGTGTAGGCTCTGTCCGCAAAGGTCTGCTCGGGTTCGTTGATGTCGATTTTTATATTGATTTGCCTTTCAGCAAGTTTTAATTTTTGCCCGGCTGGCGTTTCAGCTTTGATGAGCAAAGTTATATTCCCGAGATGAGCGGTTTTTGCAATGGCTTTCACTTTCCAGTGCCAGTAATTTCCATTCACAAAATCCAGTTCCTGTTCGTTGGGATCTGCGTTCGCCAAAGGTTCGCTATCGCTTATTTTGGTGATTCTGAAATCTTCGAAATCATAAATCGGTTTAATCGACAGTTTTTTATAGGCCTGAATGTTTTTAATGATGCAAACCACGCTGCTGTCGTTAATTTTAGTGAACTCGAGGTCTTCTTTCTCAATCTCTCTGATGGTTTTCGTCACATCGCCGGGTTTGCCATCGATCTTGACAAATACACGCAAGTCGCGCGTTTCATTTTGTGGTATTACGGGATAGTACGAAAACCCAAGCGTTGCATTTGCAGGTTCTGTTTCCTTGGCGTCCGGCGATTCTTCGGCGCCGGGCGTCGGCATCATTGCGGAATCCTGCGCCGCAGGCACGTCTTGTGCCGTTTCGGTGTGCGGGGATTCGCCGGGTCCACACGAATTCAGCAATATTAAAATCCAGACGAAATAGAATGTTTTCATTGTTTAAATATTAAATTGAACCGTCTGTAATCAGATATTCTTTAAGCTTTTGTGATACATCCGGCGCGCGCAGCAGCTCTTCGCGCATCAGTTCGCGGTCCTCAACGGTCCAGATTTCGTTTTCGCCGTATTCAAGAAATTTCTGCAGTGCTGGGTTCGAGTGCATCTGCTGCAGAATTTCGGTTTGAAACATTTCACCTCTAACTTTATCCGCTTCATCATCACCTTTCATCCGCAGCAACAAACCAAGCAGATCCAGAATGCCCCAAAGGTTTACGTTAGCTTCTTTTGCTTTTTTTAAATTTTCGCCGGAAGGAGCAACCGCGAGAGCCTGATCAGCCTTAAGGATGCCGCGTCCGAGGTAGATTTTGTGTAACGGATACGAGTGCCTGTCGGCAGAACCGAACAGCGCACTTTTCACCATTTCTACTTTCCGCCATTTTTCACCAGGATATTTTTTAAGTATTTCGTTGATTTCCGTTCGGTAATAGGTGAGCCAAATGGCGGCAGCCGCTGCTACCTGAGGAGTTGCCGAAGAAGTTCCGCCGCCATCTAGGCGGAAGTACTTCCCTGCATCATTCATTGTAGCCCAGAAAACGTTAGGCGTGTAGGCCGCCAGAGCATGTTCCATAACATCCGCGGGCCCGAAGTTTCCCTGCATGGTTTCGCCACCTTCAGATTTTGTTTGAAGACGTGCTTTAAGCACATATGGAAGATTGTCAAAGGCCACACCGGTCGCAGCAATCACACGGTCCCATCTTGCCGGATAAAGCACGGTTTTTGGCAATGCTTTTCTGGGGCCTTCAAACCACGAGTTACCTGCAGCCGTAACAATTGTGATGCCCGCTTCGTAGGCTTTGTTCACCATATTTGCCCAAGCTTTTGTCGGTGCGCCGGCCATCGACATGCTGATGACTTCACAACCCTCAGAAATTGCATATTCCAGTGCGTCCACAAACGCCGAAGTCTGAATGAGTGCTACTGTTTCAGATATGCGCATTGAAATTATTTCCGCGAAAGGCGCCGCCCCGACAAATCCTTCATAATTATCGTCAGTTTCGCTCGTCTTTACGTTGTTTCCGGCAAGAATAATCATCGTGGCGGTGCCGTGGCCGTCCTGTTCAAGACTTGTTCCGGAGGCAATATCAATCGCCTGCCGGCCTTCTTCACCTTTAATGAAACTTTTGCTCTTCACTTTGTTAAGATTTTGCGGAAGCCCAGGATGGTCTGGCTGAAAACCCGTATCAATGTGTCCCACTTTAATCCACGGATCGGGAATTTTGCCTAATAGCCGTTTGTTTGCTTTTTTAAATTCAGAATAACGGTCGGTGAGATGCCAAACGAAGCGGTCTTCGACTAAGTCGGGCCGGGGCCAGTTCTTAAGATATTCACTTTCGTTAAAAGCTTCATACTCCGAAGTGCGGGTTTGTTTCAGCTCTGGATTCTGTGCCGAAAAAATCTCGTGTTTAATGTCAGGCTCAACGTAACCGACGCGTCCACCGGCGCTGGCTTCACGGTCCAAGTAGTCGTGAGCGGCATCCCACGGGTTATTTTCGTTGCCTTTCGTAATCAGCCGGGGAATTATTTTTCCGTTTTCATCTATAATTTCCATCATTTGTGTTTTTTGTCGTGTTTATATTTTGTTGTCGTAGCTGCTGATGAAACCGAGCCTTTCGGAAGTGTTGTCAATTGTGAAGTCTTCGAGATCTTTGTTAGCGGGAATAAAATTTCCGTTGCGGCAGACAAAGTAATCGGGGGAAAGATTTTTTACCTCCGTGATGATGGGGCGTTGTGTATGGCGAAATGGCAGAACGCGTTTCGGAACTTCTTTAACCACGAAATATATCAGGTCTACCACGCTTACGAACTCGTCCGAAGGTGAAAGTTTGCCATTAAACACCTCGAGGCATACTTCGGTGAAAAGGCTGTTTACCGAGCCCGGCAGTATAACGGACTCTTCATCATCGTCGCACGCCGAAATAAATACACGTCCTTCGCCACCACTCAGTTTTTCGAGAAGGACGCGGTTCGAGGGGGTTTCTTCCACACGCATTTCCTCAAAGGCCGATATCTGTTTGTTCTTAATCCCGTCCGCATGGCAACAGTCGAGCAGCACCAGTATTTTATCGGCTTTGAGCAGGTTGATTTTTTCGGAAAAAATGCTTCCGTTAAGCATGGTTTCCTCTTTTCTGGCTTTATCAGCACCGGAAGTTTTTAGGTAGTAACCGAATTGATTCGGATTGTTGTCGTCAGGTATCTGTAACCCATGCCCAGAATAATACACAACAACTGTGGCTTTTTCCAGTGGTTGTGTTTTTGCAATAATTCGGTCGAATGCTGCGAGTATATTTAGTTTTGTAGCGTTTTCATTTATTAAAAACTCAACATTTTCATTTAAATAACCGCCTCTTCCGGCATCGCATAATAAGCTGCAGATAGCGGTGGCATCTGTCGCGGTGGCAGGAAGATCTCCGCCAACACCAATGATGAGGGCAAAGAAATGTTCCATGATTCAGTTTTTAACTAATCAGAAAAAGAGGTTTCAATAAAACTGTAGGGTATTGGAATTTCTTTGCAGCGTAGGGAAATTTGAGTCATGGTTATCGTGTTAGTTTACTCAAAATTAATTATTTAATTCTGAATATCAACCAATTACCATAAAAAATAAATTCATCCCAACCAAAAAAAAATTCAGATAAAAAAATAATTACCAGCGCTTCCGTCTCACATAAACAAAAGTGATGAGTGCGATAAAAGCCATCAGTCCCAACGTTAGAAAATAACCGAGGGGATGGTGAAGTTCAGGCATGTTGTCGAAATTCATCCCATAAATTCCGGCGATAAACGTAATCGGGAAAAAGTACATCGAGTAAATTGCAAGTACCTTCATCACTTGATTTGCACGCTGATCACTCATTGCCAGAAACATTGAAATAAGGTTGGTTGCCTGTGCCGTAAGATGTTCGAAATCTGTGATTACGTCGTCATGTTTGTCCTTGAGATCGGTGAATTCGGTATCGTTAATTTTTAAATCTTTAAAATGGTCGATGAAACCACCCGAGATATGCAGGATCCGGGTATTGAGCCCGGACTTTCGTTTTAACTGATAAAGCCTGCGGATGTGGTTGCTGTTCCCGGTGTTTTTGAGGAAGATTTCGTTCTCAATATTATCCATTGTTTCTAGCAGGCTTTTCGATTCATCATCGAAAGATTTCATCACCTTCAACGCTAAAATAAGGGCAATTTTGTCCGGGGTCGCATCTGCACATTCAGGCAGAAGAATTTCTTTCTTGAGTTCGTAAATGCTGCGGTTTTTCATACGGTGCACCGTGATGATCACGTTTCTGATCAGAAAAATACCGAGCTTGGTGGAGATGTCGCTTAATGTATTGAGGTTGGTGCGCTCAAGTTCCGTGTTTTCGCGCATCAGAAAGAACTTTACGGATCTGTCCTGCTCAAATTTCGGCAGGTGGTTAGGATCTATTGTGTCTTCCAGCAACAGGCTGTTTATCCCGTACTTTTCATGAAGAAAATCCAGATCCTGCTGCGTTGGCGCTTCTACATCCAACCATTCGCAATGGTGGTTCCGAAAGATGAGTTCTATTGGCATTCCACAAATTTAATCATATTTCCCACTTTGCCATAACGGGGGAGATCCTATAAATAACTTTATCTTTGCAAAAATTATTTCTTAATGATAAAAAGTACAATTAAGGGTATAGGCCATTATGTTCCTGAAAATGTTGTGACGAACGACGATCTTTCGAAACTGATGAACACCAATGACGAGTGGATCACCGAGCGGACCGGTATTAAAGAACGCCACCACCGCCAAAACCGAAATGATGCCGAAGAAACCACTGCGTTTCTAGGTTTTAAAGCTTCTGAAAAAGCGCTTGAAATGGCAGGGCTTACTGCAAAAGATATCGATTATATTGTGTTTGCGACGCTTTCGCCGGATTATTATTTTCCGGGTTGCGGGGTTTTGCTGCAGGAAATGCTGGGCTGCGATACCATTGGTGCGCTTGATGTAAGGAACCAATGTTCAGGTTTTGTATACGCGATGAGTGTTGCAAACGCCTTCATCAAGTCGAAAATGTATAAAAACGTTCTTGTTGTAGGTGCAGAAATTCATTCGTTCGGACTTGATTTTTCTGATGAAGGCCGAGGTGTTTCGGTAATCTTCGGCGATGGTGCCGGAGCCGTTATTTTATCGGCTGCAGAAGATGAAAGCGCTGGCGATATTTTGTCGGTTAACATGCATTCTGAAGGAAAATATGCGGATCAGCTTTGTACTAAATTCCCGGGATCTAAATACGGTTGGAGCGACCGGATGCGCCTTGAACCTGAAAGTGTAACGAATGCTGAGATCTATCCGGTAATGAACGGAAATTTTGTATTCAAGCACGCCGTTACCCGTTTTCCTGAAACCATGATGGAAGCCCTTAGCAGTGCCGGAAAAACCGTTGAAGATCTGGATATGTTCATTCCACATCAGGCTAATTTACGGATCGCGCAGTTTGTGCAGCAGAAAATGGGTTTACCAGAGGAAAAAGTATTTAATAATATTCAGAAATACGGCAATACCACCGCGGCATCAATACCGATTGCGTTAAGTGAAGCCATTGCAGAAGCCAAAATAAAGCGGGGAGACCTGGTGCTACTGTCAGCTTTTGGAAGCGGATTCACCTGGGGTTCTGTTCTATTTAATTACTGATGAAAATATCTATTTAAAATAAAAATGCGTCAAAATTGACGCATTTTTTTATTGAACTACAGGCTGGCTGGGCTCCAGCGCCGCTGAATCTACGCCTGCATTTCTCTTTTCGTCGACGCTGTGGTTCTCTTTAAACTCATCGCGTTTTTCTTCTTTCTGTACACATGCCGTTAGAAACATCGCACCCAAAATTGCTAGACCAAATAATAATTTCATAATACTGTTTTTTAATGACAGAATGCGCTGCAATAATTATGCGAACTATTTTGAATTAAGCTCGCAGGTCTGCCAAATTTGGTCAAATGTCTGTGTTTATTAGCTGAAAACTTCAAAATTCTCTCCGTCGTAGCTGGCGAAAACCATCGTGGGCTCCGAGTCCTGATGGAACGTGTTTCCGTCTTTGTCGATTGCGATTGCGCCTGCAAACCCATCGATTTGCTTCAGTTCGGAAAATGTCTTTTGAAACGCTTCGTTTAAAGCGAGTCCGTCTGTGACGCGCGTCACGATTTTCGCTGCGGTGGCGTTGCTTACAATGTCTTCGCCGACGCCCGTGCAGCTCACTGCGCAGAACTTATTTGCGTAATTTCCGGCAACTGTGGCTGAATCAGAAATCCTCCCGGCTAATTCGAAACCTTTTCCTCCGGTTGAAGTTGCTGCTGCAAGCCGTCCGTCGGCATCCAGTGCTACGCAGCCTACGGTCCCTTTTCCGCCATTCTTCAGTTTTTCTTCATATTCCTCACGACGTTTGGGTGTTTCGGGAGAAAATTCTTCGAAACCATATTCCGAAGCGTATTTTTTTGCACCCGATCCTCCTAAAACGCTGTCTTCTTCGTTCATCAGAACTTTTGCAATTTTAATCGGATTCCTTACATTTTCGATATTGATGACACCTGAAAATTTTTGTGTATCTCCATTCATCAGCGCAGCGCTCATCCTGATTTTTCCGTCGCTTTGGATCTGTGAACCGGTTCCGGCATTGAAGAGTTCGTCGTCTTCCAATAAAGAAACCGCGTACTCTACCGTGTCTTCTGCCGATTTTTTTTGCAAATAATCATACGCCTGGGTTACGATGCGTTTAAGGGCTTTCTGTTTTGCCGTTTTCACTTCGTCGCTTTTGTCGCTTTCGGAGAAAAAGCCCCCGTGTATGATTACTTTCATTGGTGATTTATTAGAGTTAATTATCCTGAGGAATAGGGTTGTATTGTGAATTTACGATCGTGAACTCTTTAGTTTTAAGGTCGAAGAAATCATTCTGAGACATCACATGAACCGTGAGGTTATCAATTGAAATCGGCTGTCCCAGCTCAATTTTCGTAAGGTTTGTATCTTTTATGAAACGGCCGTCTACGAGGATCACGAGGCCGGAACCGATCGCTGTCATTGTATCTCCATTAATGTAAAGGCCTGTATCTTCACCTAGACCAATTCCGAGTGTGCGCGGATTATTCACCACAGATTGGAACAGCCGGCCGATCCTGCCGCGCTGCACAAAATGGGTATCCACAATTACATTCTCTATGAAACCTAAACCTTGTGTAGTTTTAATTTCACCTTTTAGCAATGCCTCGCTGCTAGAACCCTGGTAGATCATATTTTCGGAGGCTGCGGCAGCTCCGGCGGAAGTTCCCGCGTAAATAAAATTCTGTTCCTGATATTTGAGAAGGATGGCTTCGTGAAATCTTGTGCCACCTAAAATCGACGTTAACCTCAGCTGATCGCCTCCGGTAAACATTACAACATCAGCCGCGACAGCACGCGCAACCATCGCGTCGCTGTTCGCATCTTCGCGTGTCTGGATATCTAAAATATTTACATTCCTCGCCCCTAAAAATTCGAAGGCTTTTTTATATTCGGGGCCTACGATTTGCGGAATTTGGGATGCAGTGGTGATTACCTCAATTACGGAATCTTTCTTGCTGCAGGATTCATCGATGATCTTGCGTAGAATTCCTCTTTCAAAAAAGTTAAGGTTTTTTTCAACATTCTGGTCGTATTCGGTTTCTGAAAAACTGCCTTTATTTACAGCGCCTCCAATAATCATTAATTTTCCAACTGCTCTCATAGGGTGCAAATTTAACCAAAATTATACTTTTTCAGCGCATTAGCAGGGTGGGAATTTTGCCGCGACGTACTGATATTGTCCTCATTCTGCGTGCAGAGCGACACTGTTGCTAAAAAATATTTCCAATTAATGCTCATTTCTTTTATCTTTGAATTACATTGCTAAATAAACTACGATAATCACAGCTTAATATATGAAAATAGAAAAAATACAGGTTTTACGCGGCCCGAATATTTGGAGTATCCGCAGAAAAAAACTCATTCAGATGCGGCTCGATTTAGAGGAACTTGAACATCTCCCGACCAATAAAATCGATGGTTTTCGTGAGCGTCTTGAACAGCTTCTTCCGTCGCTGATCACCCACCGATGCTCAGAAGGCGTGGAAGGAGGTTTTTTTCAAAGGGTTGAAATGGGTACCTGGATGGGGCATGTGATTGAGCATATCGCCCTCGAAATTCAGACGCTTGCCGGAATGGAAACAGGATTCGGACGCACGCGCGAAACCAAAACTCCCGGTGTTTACAATGTTGTTTTCAGTTACCTTGAAGCGAATTGTGGGGTTTATGCCGCCGAACAGTCGGTGGAGCTTGTTCGCTATCTGATCGACGCACGCGAGTATGATATTGAAGCCTGTATCCAGCGGTTAAAGGAAATCCGTGAGCAGGAACGTCTGGGTCCGTCGACCGGTAGCATCGTGGAAGAAGCAGTAGCGAGAAATATTCCGTGGATCAGGTTAGGCCGCAACTCTCTGGTGCAGCTGGGCTATGGGATTCATCAGCAGCGTTTTCAGGCAACAATTACCGGAAAAACCAGCTCTATAGCGGTCGACATGGCATGTAATAAAGAACTGACAAAGAAAATGCTCGACGATAACGCAATACCTGTCCCGATGGGTGATCTTGTGACCGAACCTGAAGAACTTGAAAGAGTGATCCGCAAAATTGGCTATCCGATCGTTCTGAAGCCCCTGGACGGCAATCACGGGAAAGGATCGTCGATCAATGTGAATGATTATGAGTCGGCACTGATTGGTCTTCAGCACGCGCAGAATTATGGCAAAAAGGTTATCGTTGAAAAATACATTACCGGATTCGATTTCAGGGTATTGGTTATCGATCATAAAATGGTAGCGGCAGCGCGCCGCGTGCCCGCGCATGTTGTGGGAGACGGTGAAAAGAACATTCAGCAACTCATCGATACCGAAAACCAGGACAGCAAACGGGGCTATGGCCACGAAAACGTACTTACCGAAATTCTTGTTGATAAAGATACCAACGAACTTTTAGAAAAATTAAATTATACGCTTGATACCGTTCCGCAAAGAGGTGAGGTGGTATATCTGAAATCTACAGCCAACCTGTCAACGGGCGGAACCTCCATTGATGTAACCGATATGGTGCATCCGGAGAACATCACGATGTGCGAAAGGATCTCTAAAATCATCGGCCTCGATGTATGTGGTGTAGATATTATGGCCGAAAACCTTACGCAGCCACTCAAAGAAAGCGGCGGCGCCATTCTGGAAGTTAACGCAGCGCCGGGCTTCAGGATGCACCTTGCTCCGAGCGAAGGTTTGCCAAGAAACGTAGCGGCACCCGTGGTGGATATGCTTTATCCGCAGGGCAAACCATTCCGTATTCCAATTATTGCGGTTACCGGCACAAACGGGAAAACTACAACGACTAGATTAATTGCCCATATCGTTAAGAACAATGGATACCGCGTAGGTTTTACTACTTCAGACGGTATCTACATCCAGAATACGATGCTTACTAAAGGCGATACAACAGGACCAATCTCTGCGGAATTTATCCTTAAAGATCCCACCGTGGAGTTCGCGGTGCTGGAGACGGCACGCGGCGGCATACTGCGTTCGGGACTTGGTTTCAGTTCGTGCGACATCGGTGTGCTTACCAACATTAAAGAAGATCATTTGGGAATGAACGATATTCATAACCTGAAAGACCTTACCAAAGTGAAAAGGGTAGTGCTCGATGCCGTGAAGAAAGGCGGCTGGAGTGTTCTGAATGCGGACGACGAATATTCGATGCGGCTTATGCCCGATTTGGATTCGAAAATTGCAATTTTCAGCTTAGACGAAAATAACGAGTACATCCGGAAATTTGCGAAAGAAGGCAAAATTACCTGCGTGTACGAAGAAGGTTTCATCACCATCAAAAAAGGCGAATGGAAGATCCGTGTGGTAAAGGCGCACAGTGTGCCGATCACAATGGAAGGTAAAGCACGGTTTATGATTTCGAACGTACTCGCAGCCACTTTAGCCACTTATCTGCATGGTTTTGCGATTGAAGATATCGCGAACTCACTGCGAACACTGATACCAAGTGCGGCACTTACACCAGGACGTCTTAATATATTTAAATTCAAGAAATTTAACGTACTGATTGATTTCGCACACAATCCGTCAGGGTATGAGGCGATCGAAGATTACCTGAAAAACGTAGATTCGCCGAAGAAAATCGGCATTATTTCGGGCGTTGGAGACCGTCGTGACGAAGATATTATGCAGTGCGGAAAAATTGCCGGACGCATGTTCGATCATATCATCATCCGCAACGAAAAACACCTTCGCGGCAGGACCGAAGAGCAGATAAACGGGTTGGTGATTTCCGGAATTCACAGCTCGGGAAGGGATGTAAGCTATGAAATTATCCCGGTAGAGATTGATGCGCTGAAACATGCAATGAGCCTGGCCGAAGAAAATACCTTCATCACAGCTCTAAGCGATGTAATTTCCAATGCCATAGATCTGGTGCAGGAATATCAGAACAAAGAAATTCTGGAGAGCGGAAATGCCGTATAGGCTTCCTGAATACTATAAAACCCTTCACATTGAAGGGGTTTTTGTTTATATCATTTAATAAGGTAAACTGATTGATTCGGGAAGGATGAATTCCTTTGTATATGGGTTTTCGAGGAAACTTAGAAAAGGCTGCTGAAATCTAATGATATCGCCTCTCTCGATTCCGTAGACCTGCCAGTAATTGCTGAGCAGTTGCGCAAACATTTCATCATCCCAAAACCCAAAAAGTGGCCGGTCTTCGGTGGCTTCAACAGGCAGAGCTTCGATAGTTACCGAGTTTCCTGCGTTTTCTATTTTATATTCCGGTTTGTACTGAAGGATATAATCGGAATAATGGAACCTTGCATATAATTCTTCGAACTGTACTGGATGAAGCACATACCCGCGCATCTTTTCGAGAATATCTTTCTGCTTCTCGCCAATTACACCATTATCTTGCAGGCTCGCAATAAAACCAAATCCATTCACACCAAACTGGAAAAGAAGATTTACAGAATCATCGCGAAAACTGATAATATCTGCTGAATATTTCAACGGAAATACCGCGATGCTCCACGGTTTTCTTCCTACAAACGTCACAGATTCAACGATCGACTGCAGCATCAGGTGGAAATTTCCGAAACGTTCCCGTAACAGTGTGGAAAGCGTGAACTGAAGACCTGTGCGTAACGCTCTGTTGCTTTCATACTGCATCTCATAATATAGCAGGCCATAAACCATGCGCCCCGTCCACAGAAAAAGCAGCTGGTCATTCAGCGCTGCCATGCCTTCGTAGCCGTTTTCATACGCTTGCTTTATGTTTTCATCCAGTTCGTCAAATGCGGTTTTTACACGTTCCGAACAGGGCAGGTGCAGATCTGCATAAACATAGGTTTTGCTTTTATCCATCATTTCGATGCGATCTTCGCCGAATTTAAAATGATCCATCAGCCATGTGGGGAAAACCGTCATGGTATTGGTGGTTAAGTCGCCGGTGAGGAAGCAGAACTGCTCACCAAAAATTAAATCTTCGAACGGATTAAAAAGATTGAGTGCCATAAAAAACCCGCGCCAGGATTATTTAGCGCGCTGCAAAGGTAATGATATAGGATGATTTGCCGAACCCAAGCGGCGACAATATATTTGATCAATACTTTTATCTTCCCATTAATTTACTTATTTTTGACCAATGGAAAATTTCGTGGTTTCTGCAAGAAAGTACCGTCCGCAAGAGTTTGATACTGTTGTCGGGCAATCGCACATTACAGATACCCTCGAACACGCAATTGAAGAAAATCAGCTTGCCCAGGCGCTGCTTTTCTGCGGCCCGCGCGGCGTTGGGAAAACAACCTGTGCGCGGATTCTTGCGCGGAAAATCAATGAACGTGATGGATCTACATCCGAAGACGGTTTTTCCTACAATATATTTGAGTTGGATGCTGCTTCCAATAACGGTGTTGAAGAAATCCGGGATCTTACTGATCAGGTTCGTTTTGCGCCGCAGGTCGGAAAGTATAAGATTTATATCATTGATGAGGTTCACATGCTGTCTTCGGCTGCGTTTAATGCGTTTCTGAAAACTCTCGAGGAGCCGCCTGCACATGCGATTTTTATACTGGCGACCACCGAGAAACACAAAATTATTCCCACAATTCTGTCGCGCTGCCAGATTTATGATTTTAAAAGAATCACGATCGAGGACATTCAGAACCAGCTCAGGAACATTGCCGACAAAGAAGGCATAAAGTACGAAGACGACGCGCTCTATATGGTGGCGCAGAAAGCGGACGGAGCACTTCGTGATGCGCTTTCAATCTTCGACCGTCTTTCCACATTTACTCAAAAAAACATTACCCTCGCCAAAACTGCTGAAGTTCTCAATATACTGGACTACGACCAGTACCTCAACATTGTGAATTTGGCCCAGGAAAATAAAATTCCTGAAACGCTTTCCGCCTTTAATGAAATTGTGAGAAAAGGTTTCGATGCACATCTTTTTATCGCAGGACTCGGAAATCATTTCCGCGACCTGATGATGGCGCAGAATCCGGGGACTTTACATTTAATTGAAGTCGGCGAAGCCACAAAAGCAAGATTTTCGGAGCAGAGCAAGAACTGGAATACACAGCAGCTTATTGACGCCATTGAGGTCTGTAATCATGCGGACATCAATTATAAAAATTCGAAAAACCCGCGTCTTACCGTGGAAATTGCGTTGATGCAACTTTCATCTCTGACCGCCGACGGTGTTACGGCTAAAAAAAAAGTATCTGATTTTAGCGCCGCTTCTTAATACGTTAAGCGAAATTCTGGATATTCCAAAGCCGGAGCCTAAAACTGAAACGAAAACTGCTGCAGAACTTCCAAAAGAGGCGGCTCCCACAATCATCAAAACCACCGAACCTGTCGCACGGAAGAAGATTCCGTCCAAATACAGCATCAGTGCCGTTCTCGAAAAAACCGAGGTGAAGGATGAAGTGGTGGCTAATGAGCACAAAGAAGTGTTGCCCAGCAGCCATTTTACCGATACCGATCTGCAGAACGAATGGCAGAAATTCCTCAAAGACCTTCAGAAAGAGGATGTTATTGTTTATAACGCCATCAGCTCGTTCAAGCTTCAGAAAAAAGACGAAGACGTGGTGGAAATCACGTACCCGTCCGAGTCAGCCAAAAGCGAATTTGAAAAAGTACGCGCTGGTTTTTTCAATCATTTCATGCATAAAGTGAATCACTTTAACATTATCGTCGAATTTAAAAGTGATGTTTCTTTAAAGCGCGAAATCGTGACAAAGCGGATGATTTTCGATAAATTTGCCGCTATTAATCCGGTTTTAAAGGAATTGGATGATTTATTTAAATTCGACTTTAATTCCTGACCTCAGCTATAAACTACTCCTCACAACATACACCTGTACCAAAAATGGATTTAAAAAGTATTAAAAATACCTGGATAGAAAATTTGCCGAAACCGCTGGTCATCGCCGGACCGTGCAGCGCTGAAAGCGAAACCCAAATGATGGAAACCGCCAGACGCATCAAAGAAACCAATGCGGAAATACCTGTTTTCCGTGCCGGAATCTGGAAGCCACGCACCAAACCAAACGGTTTCGAGGGTGTAGGAACCATCGGTCTTGGCTGGTTGAAAAAAGTTAAGGAGGAATATGGTTTTAAAACTGCCACCGAAGTTGCAAACGCACATCACGTGGCCGCAGCTCTCGAAGCGGACGTTGATGTATTGTGGATTGGCGCACGTTCTACTGTAAACCCGTTTACGGTACAGGAAATCGCTGAAGCCCTGAACGGAACCGATAAACCTGTGTTCGTTAAAAACCCAGTTAACCCCGATCTTGCTTTATGGATCGGCGCCCTTGAAAGACTTTTAGGGCAGAATGTAACAAATTTGGGTGTAATTCACCGCGGATTTTCAACGTACCGCAAGACAAAATACCGCAACACGCCGAACTGGCAGATCGCGCTCGACTTCAAACACCAGTTTCCAAACATCCCGATGCTCGTAGATCCATCGCATATTTGCGGCAACCGCACCGGTTTGGCGGGCATCACCCAGGAAGCACTGAATGTTGGCTATGAAGGGATGATCATCGAAACACACTGTACTCCCGATGAAGCCTGGAGCGACGCCTCACAGCAGATCACACCGGAAGTGCTGGCCGAACTTATCGCAAATCTTCAGATCCGGAATTCAGATATCTCGGCTTTTGATGATGAAATGGGGCGGCACCGTACTTTAATTTCCGACCTTGATCTTCAGCTGATTGAGCTGCTTTCGCACCGTATGAAAATATCTGAGCAAATCGGTACGTTGAAAAAGGATAATAATATTGCCATTTTCCAGCCGGACCGCTGGAAGGTAATTACCGAGTATGCCAGCCAAAAGGCTGACGAAACGGGCATGTCGCAAGAGTTCATCGAAAAACTATTCAAAGCGATTCACGAAGAATCAATTGAAGTGCAGAATAATCTGTAAACAATAAAAAACAGCAGCAATTTGAAAGGCCTTATCACAAAATCTACCGGCAGCTGGTACCAGGTTCTGGAGCAGGATACCGGGAAATTCTTCGAAGCGCGGATACGGGGTAAGTTCAAACTCATTAAAACCCGGCTCACCAATCCTTTGGCAGTGGGCGACCACGTTGAATTTTCCCTCGAACAGGACGATGTTGCGTGGATTACGCATATTGAACCGAAGAAAAACTACCTCATCCGAAAATCGGTAAACCTATCTAAAGAGGCACATATCATCGCATCGAATATTGATGTTGCATGTTTTATCTTTACTTTGAAGTTTCCCGAAACATCACTTGGATTTCTGGACCGGTTTCTAGCGTGCTGCGAAGCATACAACATCCAGCCTCTTATTCTCTTCAATAAAATGGATGTTTTAAGTGAAGATGAAAAAGAACTTGTGCAGCATATTGAAGCAATTTATCAGAATATCGGTTATCAGACCCTTGAGATTTCTTCATACTCGCAACTTAATCTGGAAGCACTGCAGGCCATTCTAAAAGATAAGGTTTCGGTGTTCTTCGGCCATTCGGGAAGCGGAAAATCCACATTGGTGAATGCGCTGCAGCCGGATTTAAACCTAAAAACCTCAGAAATTTCGGCTTCACAGCTTAAAGGAAAGCATACCACCACATTTGCACAGATGCATTTCTGGCATTTCGGCGGAAGCGTAATCGACACGCCAGGCGTACGGGAGTTCGCGATGATTGATGTGCAGAAGGAGGAAATTCAGCATTATTTTCCCGAAATTTTTGCGTTGGGCAGAAACTGCAAATTCCACAACTGCATGCACATTAACGAACCTAAATGTGCGGTAACTGCCGATCTGGATTCCGGTGGCGATTTAGAAGAAACCCGCTACCAGACCTATCTGAAACTCATGGAAGAGGCTGAAGAAAATTCGGAGCCATAAAAAAACCCAGCCGAAGCTGGGTAAAAACTAATAACCATGAAAACTCAAATTAAACATGAGAATCGAAGAGTAATTTACAACTTCTGTGCCAAAATAAATTGGCCTCTCGAGAAATAGAATTTCCAGTGCAAATATATAAAAGAATGTGTACTTTTGCAGCACTAAAAAATAAGATATATGTCAGGAAAGATTACGTTCACTATGATTAAGCCAGATGCAGTTGCGGATGGCCATATCGGTGCTATTTTGGGAAAAATTTCAGAAGCTGGTTTTAAGATCAAAGCTTTAAAATTAACCCAGTTAACAGTTGCAGATGCACAGAAATTTTATGCAGTACACTCGGAAAGACCTTTCTATGGAGAACTGGTAGATTTTATGTCTTCGGGCCCTATCGTGGCGGCTGTTTTGGAAGGTGAAAATGCTGTTGAGTCATTCAGAACTCTTATTGGTGCTACAAATCCTGCGGAAGCTGCAGAAGGTACCATCAGAAAAATGTTTGCAAGATCCATTGGCGAAAATGCAGTTCACGGTTCTGATTCCGATGAAAACGCTCTTATCGAAGCGCAGTTTCACTTTTCCGGGAGAGAAATTTTCTAAGAAAGCATATACAGATCAAGAAAAATCCAGATTTATGTCTGGATTTTTTTTGTTTTTATTTTAATAAGCCTTCTGGCCGATCATATTTCCGGACGGATCATAGTTCGCGACGACGATCGTGTAGCCGTTTGCGCATTTTGCCGCGCCGATGCCTACTGATTGCGTGCTGTGCCACACCATTTGCGTATAATGACCCGCAACCGCCCAGTTCGAATTATTTAAAACCTCGTGTTTATAATCTTTTATTTCGTCATACCAGAGTTTACTGGCTTCCGAAGCGGCATTTCTGGCGGGAACCAGCATTGCGATATTTTCTCCGTACATGCTTTTCCATTCGCCGGAATCAGGTCGGTGTTCGAGGTTGCATTTTCCCTGCACAACCAAATGGTTTGCCCAATTCTGCGCATATTCACTAAGTTTGGAAGACCAGTTTAACGGATTTACACCCACATCCGCGCGTGCCTTATTATGAAACGCCAGCGCAGCCTCAGCTTCTGCAGAAGTTAGCGATGATCCGGTCGCAGCCGAACTGTTTGTTGAATTCGTGGGTGTTGAATTTGAACCCAATGGCATCACAAATTCCTTAATTTCCTTTATATAATAGACACGGTAACGTTTTCCGTCGCAGAATTTGGTGCCTAATTCTGCTTTGGTCACAGTAATATTTGCTTTATCCTTTAATGAAACGGCGCTCGCAAAATCGATTGACTTACCGTCTGAACTGATGGTGAGTTTACCTTCCAACGCGTTGAGCGGACAATTGAACTTTTGCCTGTTGACGATACCGGAGTATAAATTAACCTTCGGACTTTCACTGTCTACAAAAAATGTTTCTTTTCCCTGTGCGTCCCGGCGAAAATCGCCGTGGAGAACAACATAGCTGTTACTTCGGGCGGCGCCTTTATCCCAGGAAACCGCAATGTTTTCGGCTTTGCCGTTATTAAGATATTTCATCGAGCCGTTCGAATAGTTTCCGGACAGCCAGAATTTCGTTTGTGCCTGCGTGCCAGAAAAAAGGCAAATCAGCAAAGTAAGAATTAAAGTTTTCATCGGTTTTGTGTTAGTTTAGATGTAAATGTAAAACAAATCCGAATTATTTTAGAAAATATTTCACAGTATTCCCTTGAATTAGATATTTTTGACGCAATCAATCAGACAGACACACAGCAACTCTGAAATATTTAATCAAAAAAAAAGAAGTGTATAACTTCTTTTTAATATCCAACGGCACCCAATATCCTGGAAATTTAATACTTACAATTTAAGAAGTTCGATGGTTCTTTCAGGATTTTCGGATGAAAAAACGGCATTTCCTGCGACCAGAACATCGGCGCCAGCTTCGAAAAGTTTCCCTGCATTTTCGAGATTTACACCGCCATCAACTTCTATCAGCGCAGTGGAATTATTAGAAAGAATCAAATCTTTTGTTTCCGCGATTTTCTTGTAGGTATTATTGATGAACTTCTGACCACCAAACCCCGGGTTTACGCTCATCAGCAGCACCAAATCTACGTCCGCAATGATGTCTTCAAGCATAAGAACCGGTGTTGAAGGATTAAGTACCACTCCGGCTTTCGCGCCGCTTTCCTGTATCAGACTGATTGTGCGGTGAAGATGCGTGCAGGCTTCGTAATGAACCGAGATAAGGTCTGCGCCCATCCTGATGAATTCTTCTACATATTTTTCGGGTTCCACAATCATCAGGTGTACATCTACAAACTTCTTCGAATGTTGCTGAACGGCCTTCATCACGGGAAATCCGAACGATATATTAGGAACAAACCTGCCGTCCATCACATCAATATGCAGCCAGTCCGCCTGCGAGCGGTTCAGCATTTCAATATCTCGCTGAAGATTGCCGAAATCGGCGGACAGGAGGGAAGGAGCGATAAGTTTAGTTTTCATAATAATTAGTTTTCTTACTTTAATTTATACCCGTTGTTTTTAACCTGACTCTTTAACCCATATTTAATGATATTTTAAATTCATGCTGGGTTTAATCTGAAGGAGGGTTTCATAAATCAGCCGGATCACGTTTTCCACATCTTCTTTTGCAACCATTTCTACAGTGGTATGCATATATCTTAATGGAAGCGAAATAAGTGCGGACGGAACACCACCGTTCGAATGTGCAAACGCATCGGTATCAGTACCAGTTGCACGGCTGGCTGCAGCTCTCTGAAAAGGTATTTCTTTCTTTTTTGCAGTATCAACGATCAGTTCGCGAATGGTGTGATGCACGCTTGGCGCAAAGAACACCACCGGACCTTTACCGCATTTCTGGTCGCCTTCCTTTTTTTTCTCAATCATCGGTGTGGTGGTATCGTGGGTTACGTCGGTAACGATCGCTATATTAGGCTTGATGGTGTCGGCAATCATATCAGCGCCGTATAAACCAACTTCTTCCTGCACGGAATTGGTGATGTACAGACCAAAAGGCAGTTTCTTCTTATTTTCTTTGAGGAGCCTTGCCACTTCAGCGATCATATAGCCGCCAATGCGGTTGTCGAGTGCGCGGCAAACGTAATAGCGGTCATTCAACTCAAAAAATTCGTCCGGATACGTAATCATGCAACCGACAAAAATCCCCATATTCTCGACTTCCTCTTTGTTGATCGCGCCACAGTCAATAAAAATATTTTCAAGTTTAGGAACGGGTTCGTCCGAACTGATACCTCTTGTGTGAATGGCCGGCCATCCGAATACGCCTTTTACGATACCCTTTTCACCGTGGATATGCACTACTTTGGACGGCGCGATCATTTGGTCCGAACCACCGTTACGGATCACATAAATCAAACCTTCATCGGTAATATAATTTACGTACCACGAGATTTCATCCGCGTGAGCTTCGATTACCACACGAAAATCAGCTTCTGGATTTATAATTCCGTAGCAGGTTCCATAATGGTCGTATTCCACTTTGTCCACAAATGGCGTAATATAATTCATCCAAACTTTTTGGCCGCGGTGCTCGTAACCTGTTGGCGATGCTGTGTTTAAGTATTCTTCTAAAAATTTGAGCGATTTATTTGGATTGGCCATACTAAAAGGGAATGAAATTTGTTGTTAAAGCGTGATTTTATACGATGTAAAAATAATGAATTTTAATAAACTTGCGGCAGTAATACTCGTGTTTAGCAGCCTGCAGATATACGCACAGCAAGACACTGTGCTCATTGCTAAGCCCATCAGCCAATATCCACCCGAACTGTTAAAGACAGATGAACTCGGAAACAAATATTACTACGACGAAGCACAGAAGGCAAAAATATACGAAATAGAAGGCGAAAACGTGATCGTAATGGATGAACTCATCCTGTTGAACAAGCCCCGCTTCAATAACCAACTCGACCAAAACTATTACTTTTTCCTTAATAAAAAGCTCAACCGCGTTTATCCGCTTTTCCTCACCGCTTTGGAGCAGTATCAGGATATTCAGGATGAATTAAAAACATTGGACCGTTCGGCGCAAAAGAAATATGTAGGCAGCCGCCAAAAGCAGTTAGCAGATCAGTACGAAGTTCAGTTGCGCGATCTCACCACCACAGAAGGTAAAGTTTTTGCAAAACTGATGAACCGTGCAACCGGAAAAACTGTGTACGAAATCATTAAAGAACTGCGTGGCGGATGGAGTGCATTTTGGTGGAACGTAAAAGGGAATGTAGCCGACATTGAACTGAAGGAACCTTACGATCCTTACCGAAACCGTTCCGATGAATTTTTAGAATCTCTTCTGCAAAGCAATTGGAACGCCGGGTATTTTCTGCCGTATCCGGGTTATCGCGACTTTAAAATCAAAAAATAATAATGACAAACTTTTTTAAAAATCTGGTGCTGTTCGCTGCGTTGGTGAGTTTCAGCAATGCGTATTCTTATGGGGTAACCGGCCATCGTGTGGTGGCAGAGATCGCCGAAAATCATCTCTCAAATAAAGCGAGGAAAAATTTAAAGAAAATAATCGGCAACCAGAAGCTGGCATATTGGGCAAACTGGCCGGACGCTATTAAATCTGATACCACCGGCGTTTGGAAGCAAACCGACACGTGGCATTATGTAAATATCAGCCCTCAGGCAGATCTGAAAAGTTTTTCCGACAGTCTGCAGGCTCAAACAGGACCTAATCTTTATACGCAGATTAAGACACTTTCCGCGCAAATTAAAGACAAAAAGACATCAGCCAAAGACCGCGAGATTGCGCTGCGCTTTCTGATCCACCTGGTTGGCGACTCGTCGCAGCCGATGCACGTTGGCCGAGCCGGAGATCTGGGCGGAAATACGATCAAGCTTAAATTTTTTGGCGAAAACACCAACCTGCATTCGCTTTGGGATTCGAAATTAGTTGATTTTCAGAAATATAGCTACGAAGAATTTGCAAAGGTTTTAGATGTGAAATCTAAGGAAGAAGTGCGTGCGATACAGAGCGGTACGCTTGAAGAATGGTTTTACGACAGCCATTTGAAAGCAAATAATATTTACGCAAATACAGTTGCAGATAAATCCTACTCGTACGATTATAACTATAAGTATGCGCCGCTATTAGAGCGTCAGCTGCTTTACGGCGGTTTACGCCTTGCGAAAATTCTTAACGATATTTTATAGGAATTTTTCCTTCAGTTTTTCGAACGCAATTTTATCAATAGGCAAAGGAAATGGGTTTTCATCGGTATCGATGGGGACCCATTCTGTTTTTTCAATGCAGGGATCAAGGATCAGGAATTCTTCTTCGTCTATAATTTCAACAATGTAATATAATGTCAGAAGCTGCTCGTTAGCCCGGAAACGCGAAACAAGGAAATCTTCCTGCGTATAGAGATGTTCTTTAATCTTAATTTTTACATTAAGTTCCTCTTCGAACTCACGGTGCAGGCAACCGAGAACGCCTTCACCGAATTCAAGCCCGCCACCAGGCAGTTTCATTAGGTTCTGGCCCACATATTCTTCGTGAAGTACCAATACTTTCCGGTCTTTCACAACCGCGCCGTACACTCTGATGTTAATTTTATCGATCATAACCCAAAGTTAGAAAAAATTAAGAATCAATCCTTGGGTTGCACTTTCCACGCGATCATCATCTCGCGCTTTCCGGGTGGGCCCTGTCTTTTTTCAGGTGTAAAATTAAGGTCCTTTAAAATCCGCCGTACGCTGCCTTTTGATGAATACGTCGTAAGTAGCGCGCCATCAGCCATTTTGTCGGCGACGGTCTGAAGTAAAGGTTTTTCCCATAAATCGGGCTGCACACGTGCACCGAAACAGTCGTAGTACACAAGGTCAATTTGGGGTAAAGACAGAGATTTAATTTCGAAAAAATCACACTGGAATTTTGTAAGAAAGAAATTAGGCAGTATTTCGGTACTTGCATTCCAGTCGCAAGAATGTACCTGATCATTGTAGAATTTCATATCAGGATTGGAAAACAGCTTTTCGTAAGCAAGTTCGCGCACCTCACCATCATTTACGGGATATTTTTCAACAGTGAAATAATGGATAATATGATTTTTGTCAGTTTTCAAAAATTCATCAATAGTCACTAAAACATTAAGTCCTGTCCCAAAACCGAGTTCCAAAATATTAATTTCACATTTCTCAACCAAGTTAAGTCCATTATCGATAAATACATGCATGGCTTCCTGAAGGGCGCCGTGGCTGGAGTGATAATTTTCATTCAACTCCTTAATATGCAGTGTCTTGCTGCCGTCGTTGGTCATTTTTGTTTCGCGGTCCATGCTATTTTTTTTCAAAATTAGTTTAAAAGTTTTGTATTTAGAAAATTATGTTAAATTTGTAGAACATCAATAAAAATTTTTAATATGATAATTCAAAAATCTACCAATCCAAGAATTGCATCATTCGATCCCGATAATTTTTCGTTTGGAAATACCTTTATCGATCACATGATTATCTGCGAGTACGAGGATGGAAAGTGGGGTGATGTGAAGTTGGTTCCGTATGGTCCGCTGCCTTTTTCGCCTGCGATGATGGGTGTAAATTACGGTCAGGCCTGTTTCGAAGGCATGAAAGCCTATAAAGACAATGATGGCGAGGTTTTTCTTTTCAGACCTGAAAAAAACTTCGAGAGAATAAATAAATCTGCAGCAAGACTTGCAATGCCTGCAATTACCGAAGAAATGTTTCTTGGTGGATTAAAAGCATTGGTAGATATCGACCGTGACTGGATCCCGCAGGGCGAAGGGAACTCATTATATATCCGCCCGCTTATTTTTGCTACAGAAGAAGCCTTAAAAGCAAGAATTTCTAATAAATATATGTTTGCAATTGTTGCGACGCCTGCAAAAAGTTATTACAGCGAGCCTGTTTCCGTACTTATTTCCGATTTTTATTCGCGTGCGGCGAACGGTGGAGTAGGTTCTGCGAAAGCTGCCGGAAATTACGCAGCTTCATTTTATCCGACACAACTTGCGAACGACTTAGGTTACGAGCAGGTGATCTGGACAGATGATGCAACGCACGAGTACTTCGAGGAAAGTGGCACCATGAACGTTTTCGTGAGAATCAATGATACAATTTACACGCCGCCGACTTCAGAAAAAATTCTTGACGGAATTACCCGTAACAGTTTCATCAAGTTAGCTGAAAAGCGCGGAATCGAATTGAAAGTAGAACCGGTTTCCGTGAAGAAAGTGATTGATGCCCAGAAAGATGGAAGCCTGAAAGAAGTTTGGGGTGTTGGTACCGCGGTGGTAACCAGCGTTTTCCGTGCCTTAGGTTATAAAGGCGAAAAACTGGAACTGCCTGCGCTTTCTGCGGATGAAAGTTTCGCACTTACGCTGCAGAAAGATTTGGTTAATATCCAGACAAACAACGCAGAAGATCCATTTGGATGGAGAGTTCAGGTGCAGAAAACAGAGTTGGAAAACGCCTGATTTTCATAAAACAAGATTTAAAACCGGGGTTAACTTCCCGGTTTTTTCTTTGCTGAATGTGGTGCGAATTTCTTATTTTCGCAGAAGTTTTTTATGAAGAAAATATTATTCATATCGTCGGTTCTTCTCATCGGATGTGCGCAGAACTCGCAAACGCATCCGCCCGTGGGCGGCTTTCTGAGCGAAAAAGATCTGGAGGCATCGAAAAATCGTGCGCGATACCTTAATGAGACTGAACGCCTGCAGATCGAGGACTGGATCAAGCAGCAGCCGGAAAAATATTATCCAATGAGCTTAAATTATTGGGTGAATATCGAAAACCTTCAGCAAAATCAACGAAAAACCGAAGGCGAAACTGTTTCCTACGAATACGAAATTTTTGATTTCGATCAGGTGAAGCTTTCTTCGGCGCCTATCAGAAAAACGGATGTTCAATTTGGGAAGTTCGAGGAATTAAAAGCGGTAGAAGACGTATTGAGATATCTCGATAAAGGCCAGTCTGCAACTTTGCTGGTACCCTCTGTAATCGCATTCGGGACCTACGGCGACAATGATAAAATACCGAACGACCTTCCGCTGATCATCAGGATAAAAGTGCTTTAAAAAAAATATTTCATGATAAAAAAGAATTTATTAATCGCAATAGCTGCCATCTCTTTAAGCAGCTGCGCACCAATTTATAAAAAAATGAACGTAGAAAAAGAAACTTACGAAGGTCTGAAAGACGGTCTTTATGCGAATTTCCAAACTTCACAAGGAAATATGATTGTGAAATTCGAGGACAAGAAATCTCCGGTAACTGTGGCAAACTTTGTTGGCCTCGCGGAAGGGAAAATCGAAAATAAAGCTAAAGCTAAAGGCGTCCCGTTTTACGACGGAACGATATTTCACCGCGTGATCAAGGATTTTATGATTCAGGGTGGCGATCCTCAGGGAACCGGTATGGGCGACCCAGGTTATAAATTCGACGATGAAAAAAACGATCTGCAGCACACTGGAAAAGGTATTTTGTCGATGGCGAATTCCGGACCCAATACAAACGGTTCCCAGTTCTTCATTACAGAAATCGCTACGCCGTGGCTTGACGGAAAACATACCGTATTCGGTGAAGTGGTAAACGGTGAGGAAGTGATCGATGCTATTGCCAATGTGGAAAAAGGCCCGCAGGATAAGCCGAAAACGAATATCGTTCTGGAAAAAGTTTCTGTGTTTTCTAAAGGCGATGAATATAAAGGATATGACGCCGCTAAAATCTTCGCTGAAGGAAAATCTAAAATTCAGGAAAACAACAAGGCAATCATCGCAAAAATAGAAGCTGACAAAAAGAAAAAAGAAGAGGAGTTTGCAGCAAATCAGCAGAAACTGGTAGATGATATGAAAGCCGGAATGCAGGTTACAGCTTCAGGCCTTTACTACAAAATAACCAAGACTACTGCCGGCGTTGCGCCAGCAAAAGGAGATGATGTTGCCGTGCATTATGCCGGAAGACTGGTTGATGGTACAGAGTTCGATTCATCTTTCAAGAGAAACGAACCTATTGAGTTTCCGGTTGGCATTGGCCAGGTGATCAGAGGTTGGGACGAAGGTATTTTGCTGTTGAAGGAAGGTGAAGCAGCCACGTTCCTTATTCCGTCAGATCTTGGGTACGGACCAAGAGGTGCGGGCGGAGTAATTCCACCAAATGCGTGGTTGATCTTTGATGTAGAACTTGTTAAAGTAAATGCAAAACTTACAAGATAAAACGTCGTTAATTAAACTTGAAAAAGGAACATTTATTCGTTAAATGTTCCTTTTTTTGGCATTAATAACAGGATGTCGTGCGACAGAACCGTTATTCAATCATAATGTTTTAGCTACTACTATCCATTAAAATTACGGTGATTTCACTGTTGTGTCGTGTAGGTTATGTTAATAAATTTGTCACAGGAATAAAAGATGAAACATCAGCTGTTCCGGAAAAAAACACAAACACAGACCGATGACCAAAATCACAAATGATTGAGAAGAGAGAAGGTGCATTTCAAAAGGATGCATCTTTTTTTATGCCGTTTTTTCACCACAAATCTTGCAGTATCTCGCGTCGTCATCTATATCTTCATTACCGCAGCGCGGGCATACTTTCTCCAGATTCTGACGTTTGTTGCGCATTTCAGCGGTTACAATTCCCGTTGGCACCGCAATAATGGAGTAACCTGCAAGCATGAGCAGCACAGACAGAAATTTCCCCAGTGGCGTCCCCGGCGAAACATCTCCGTAACCAACCGTAGTAACCGTCACCACCGCCCAATAAATACTCTGTGGTATACTTTCGAACCCGGGCCGGTGACCTTCAACCATAAACATCAGTGAGCCAACAATTACTGAAAAAATCACCAGGAACAGCAGGAAAATATAAATTTTTCTCGAACTGTTCTTCAGTGCCCGCACGATAAAATAGCCGTCGTGCATGAAATCCAGCAGGTTAAGTATGCGGAAGATCCTCAGCATCCTCAGCATCCTGATGATCAGGAAGTATTTTGTGATCGGGAAAAACAGACTCAGGTAGAATGGCAAAATCGACAGAAAATCAATAATCCCGAAAAAACTGAAAATGTAGGCCTTTTTATTTCTGATTGTTATGATCCGCAGCACGTATTCCACCGTGAAAAACGCTGTGATTATGATCTCCAGAACTACAAACAGATGATGAAGTTTGGCATCATAAATCTTCACGCTCTCCATCATTACAATAAAAGTGCTCAGTAAGATGAGCGTGAGCAGGATCAGATCAAAAAGTTTCCCGAGTCGTGTATCAGCTTTAAATATGATGCGGAAAACTTTACGTTTCCATCGGGTCTTCTCGGAAATAAAATTGTGTTCCTTTTCCATAAACGGTTTAATCAATTAAATGTAAATAAATAATTCTTATTTTCGTCAAAAACTTAGCTAAATGAAAGTACACCAGGCAATTTCTGCCATTGAACGTAGAATTGCAATCAGGCAGGCAGAAGATTTCGATAATGTGGGCTTGCTTTGTGGAAATACAGAGCGCGAGATCACCGGAATTCTTATTTGCCACGATGCTTTAGAAAATGTGGTGGACGAGGCCATTGCTAGGGATCTTAATCTGATCATCACTTTTCATCCGATCATTTTTTCAGGTTTAAAATCGCTGACAGGAAAAAATTACGTCGAACGTGCGGTGATGAAAGCCGTTGAAAACAAGATCGCCATCTACGCGATTCACACCGCGTTCGACAATGATTATTTTGGCGTGAACTACAGGATCTGTGAAGAACTCGGTTTAATTAACCAACAGATTCTAATGCCTAAAACCAACAATTTAACCAAGCTTGAAGTTTTCGTTCCGACATCTCATGCAGACGCGGTGAAAAACGCGATGTTTAATGCCGGTGCCGGCAATATTGGTTTTTACGATGAATGCAGTTTTTCGGTATCAGGAAGCGGAACTTTTCGGCCCGTTGCAGGCTCCAATCCATATTCAGGCACACAGAATATCCGTGAAAATGCGGATGAAGAACTGATATCGGTGATTTTCGAAAATTTTAAACAAAACCGTATAGTCGCGGCGATGAAGAACGCGCATCCTTACGAAGAAGTGGCACATAACCTTACGGCGCTGCAGAACGAAAATCATTATTGGGGGCTCGGACGTTTCGGTGAACTGGAGGAAGAGCTGGACGTTCAGGATTTCATGAGGTTTGTAAAGGAAAAATTTAACCTGAGCGTCATCCGGCATTCAGAACCCAATTCAAAAACAATAAAAAAAATAGGCGTATTGGGTGGCAGTGGCGCAAGCGGTATAAAAGCTGCGCTGGCGCGGGGTTGTGACGCTTATCTGACGGGTGATGTGAAATACCACGATTTTTTTCTGGGTGAGGGAAAAATGCTGATCTGCGACATCGGCCATTTCGAATCGGAGCAATTCGTTACCGACCAATTATTTGAGATTTTATCGGAAATTTTTCCTAAATTTGCAGTCTCAAAATCTGTTGAGAAAACCAATCCTGTAAATTATTTTTTATAAAAATATGGCTAAGAAAACTGTAGAAATCAGCGTCGAAGATAAACTCAGAGCACTTTACGACCTGCAAATTATCGATTCACGGTTAGACGAAATCAGAAACACAAGAGGTGAACTGCCAATTGAAGTTGAAGATCTCGAAATCGAGATTGAAGGTCTTGAAAAAAGAGCTGAAAAATTTCAAGCCGAAATTAAAGAGCAGAACGACGAGATCAACAATAAAAACGAAGTGATCAGCCATTCTAAAACGCTGATAGACAAGTATAAAGCACAGCAGGATAATGTAAGAAACAATAAAGAATTCGAAGCGCTTGATAAAGAAATCGAATTTCAGGAACTTGAGATCCAACTGGCTGACAAAAGAATTAAAGAATTCAGCGCGAAGATTGCACATAAAAACGAAACTTTCGAAGAGCTCAACAATAAGATTTCAGAGCTGAAGAGTCATTTGAAATTTAAAAAAGAAGAACTCGAGAATCTTGTGTCTGAGACGCAGAAAGAAGAAGATTTCCTGATTGAAAAATCGAGCGAATTTGCGAAAAATATCGACGAAAGATTGTTGGCCTCCTATCAGAGAATCCGCACAAACTCACCAACAGGTCTTGCTGTAGTAGGCTTGGAGCGAGGCGCGCCAAAGGGATCTTTCTTTACACTGCCGCCGCAAAAGCAAATGGAAATTGCGCAACGCAAGAAGATTATCATCGATGAGCACAGCGGAAAAATCCTCGTTGATGACGATTTGGTGAACGAAGAAAACGAAAAAATGAAGGAGATTATTAAATTTTAATCTTTCTTAAAATACCCAGAAACGGTCCGGAATTTTCCGGACCGTTTTTTTTAGGTGTATGTTGCATTTTCGAGGCAGTCTTTTATTCTGCGCATCGCTTCTGTAAGATCTTTTTCTGAGGCTGCATAGGAAAAACGGATGCAGTTAGGGTTGCCGAAAGATACACCTCCGACGGATCCAACGTGAGCGTTCTCTAGCAAAAACATCGCAAAATCATCGGCGTCGCCAATTGTTTTTCCGTTCAGGCTTTTCCCAATATAATAGGAGATGTCCGGAAAGAAATAGAATGCGGCTTCAGGATAATTTACAGAAAATCCCGGAATTTCTTTCATCAGACCGTACACAAGTTCGCGCCTTTCCGCAAATTTGTCGATCATATAACGATATTCGGACGGGTCAGTCTGCAGTGCAGTTACCGAAGCTTTTTGTGCCATTGTGTTGGCGCCGCTCGTCATCTGTCCCTGAATTTTCTCGCAACCGGTGGCCAGCCACGTCGGGCATGCGGAATAGCCGATTCTCCAGCCCGTCATTGCAAACGCTTTAGACATTCCGTTGATTACAGCGGTCTGCTCATAAACCTGGGGAAACTCTGCGATAGATGTGTGTTTGCCGTCATAATTGATGTATTCATAAATCTCATCAGAAATAATCGTGATCTGCGGATATTTTGCCACAACATCTGCAATTTTTTCGAGCTCCTCGTACGTGTAAAAGCTTCCTGAAGGATTACATGGCGAACTGTACAGCAATATTTTCGTTTTCGGAGTAATTGCATTTTCGAGTTGTTCGGCGGTCATCTTAAAATCCGTTTCAATTGAAGTTTCGATAATAACCGGCTGGCCACCCATCATCTTCACCATTTCGTTATAACTCACCCAAAACGGTGCAGGCAGAATCACTTCGTCGCCATCATTAAGCAGCGAGGCAAGCACGTTGAGGATAGATTGTTTGGCTCCGTTAGACACGCATATCTGTGAGGGAAGATAGCTCAGGTTATTGTCACGCTTCAGTTTGTCGCAGATTGCCTGGCGCAGATCCAGAAATCCAGGTACGGGCGAGTAATGGCTAAAATTGCTGTTAATGGCGTCGAATGCGGCCTCTTTGATGTTTGCGGGAACGTCGAAATCGGGTTCTCCTAAAGTCAGACTGATGACGTCGATGCCGTTTGCCTTCATCTCGCGTACCTTGTTGCTCATCACAAAAGTCTGCGAAAAACTCATCCTGCTCAGGCGGTCAGCGTGTTTCTCCATAATAAATCTTAAGTTCCCAAAGATAATTTTTTTCTGCATGTTCCCGACTTGTTTTCGTTAAATTTGCGTCAAAATTTAAGGAATGAACGCCGAACTGATCGATAAATATTTTCCCGAACTTAGTGCTGAACAGAAAAATCAGTTTGAAAAACTTGACGGACTTTACCGCGAATGGAACGAAAAAATAAACGTGATTTCACGTAAAGACATGGATTCTCTGTATGAAAAGCACATCCTGCATTCGCTTGGGATCGCCAAAGTAATGCAGTTTGCGCCAGGTACACAAGTGCTCGACATCGGTACAGGCGGTGGCTTCCCGGGGATACCGCTTGCGATATTATTTCCGCAGGTTCAGTTTACCCTCATTGATTCTATCGGAAAAAAAATTACCGTAGTGAAGGAAGTTTCGGAAGGTGTTGGTTTAAAGAACATAACCGCTGTACATGGCCGCGCCGAAGATCTGAAAGGGAAGTTTCATTTTATTGTAAGCCGTGCCGTTACGCAGATGCCGGTTTTCCTCCGCTGGTTAAAAGGTAAGTTTGAAAAAGAACAGATCAACCAAAAACACAATGGTGTGCTGTACCTGAAGGGTGGCGATTTATCCGAAGAACTTTCGGGTCTGAACACCGAAATTTTTGAACTTAAAAATTATTTCGAAGGTGAATTTTTCGATACTAAAAAAGTAGTATATTTATCTAAAGGAAATTTTAATTCTTAAATAAGCGTACTAAAACGGTTATTGTTGCCGTTTTGGAAATAAAAATCAACTGTTATGAGAAATATATTTAAATTTTGTATTCCGGTTGTGATGGCTCTTACATTAACCAACTGTAACGACCGGCTGGAAGGCGATGAGATTGTAAGCACAGAACCACTGAAAATCGACAGTGTGAAAATTGCTCAGGACACGATGGATGTTTTTTCCACGCAAACCATTAAAACGTACTCCACCTACAGCGCGCAGTGCGAAGGTTTTTATGGTTATGATTATGCACACGTTGCGCCGCTTCAGCGCGAAGTAGCAACGTACAAATTTAAGACTTCCGCCACTTGCGGTGATGAAGTGCCACGCGCGTCGCAGATTAATTTCCGGCCACAGGAAACCGGCATTTACACTTTCCGATTCTGGACGGGTGAAGATTCCGCAGGTGAGGGCATCTGGCTTGAGAAAACGATCGTGGTCGAATAGGCTAAGCACTGTTTTTATTGTAACAAAGCACTGAAATGAACCGTTTCGGTGCTTTTTCGGTTTTAATTCCTTACTTTTCTTCTTTCCATTTACTATGAAGTTTCTTACTAAAATCGTGAGCGAGCTGTTATCGCAAAACGCTGACTTATCGCAATTTAATATTGTTCTGCCGGGCAAACGCCCGATTGTATTCATTAAGAAAATTCTCAGAGAGAAGCAGTATTCGGGCTTTCTGCCTAATTTTTTCACGATCGAAGACCTTATCGGCGAGCTGTCGGGCAAGGCTAAAGTGCAGGGAGTTGCGTTGTGGCTGTTCGCATTCGAGGTTTACCGGACGGTGCATCCATCGGAAGATTTTGCCACGTTTCTGAAATGGTTTCCCACCTTGCTTAAAGACTGGGATGATATTCTTAAATTTTCCGAAAGCGATGCCGCCGTGCTGGAATATATGTTCAGCGAAGAGCGGATTAAAAACTGGGCCGAAAATTTAGGGGATTCCGATGAAACTCCGCGCCGCAAAAACCTGAATTTCTGGCAGAGAATGAACATTTTTATACCGTTGCTCAAGCAGAAACTGCAGGAAAAAAACTGGGCAACTTCAGGCATGATTCACGAAGCGGCCAGGGAAAAAATTGAAAGTTTCGCACAGAACACCGAACTTAACTTTGTGTTTTGTGGGTTCAATGCGTTTACGCCTGTAGAAGAAAAGCTGGTGAAAAATCTGCTGCAATGGGATAAAGCACAATGCTTTTTTCAGGCTGACGAATATTATATGAATGACGAAAGGCAGGAAGCCGGAAAATTTTTGCGCAACCACAAAACATGGAAAGAATTTAATGACAGCCGGCCTTTCCGTTGGATCGAAAAAGATTTTGAGCAGCAGAAAAATATAAAAGTGTACGAGGTTTCGGGCAATATTTCGCAGGCTAAGGTGCTGCCCGAAATTTTTGCGGATATCGGCAGTGCTGATCTTTCAAAAACTGCGGTGGTGCTTCTCGACGAAAATCTGCTTCCCGCAACTTTGGACGCTTTGAGTTCAGCCGAGAGGTTAAATATCACGATGGGTTTCCCACTAAAAAACCTGGCGTTCAGCAATGCAATGAAAAGGCTGTTTTACCTTCAGAAACAACTCGCGCAAAAGGATTCGTCTTATTATTATAATGATGTTTTGGCAGTGCTGGAGGAGCTTCCAAATGATGAAAGCGACAGTAAAACGGTTGCAGAATTTAAAACTAAAATTGAGCAAAGAAACATTATCTATATTTCAAAAAAACAGCTCAACGAATATCTTGCAGATCTTTCCTATCTGAACCTTTTCCAGAAAGCTAGCTCAGTTTCCGCGTATCTGGATCTGCTTATCGCGTACTGCTACGAACTTAAATTCGGTGATCTCGACGATATTGCGTACGAGAATATCTCACATTTCGAGAAAAGTTTCAGGATCATTAAAAACCAAATTTCACCGTACTCATTTCCTGTTTCGATGGAAACTCTAGAAGTATTAATCAACCAACTGGTTAATTCGGAAACTATTGATTTTCAGGGTGAACCACTTGAAGGATTGCAGGTTATGGGCCTTCTCGAAACCCGGCTTCTGAATTTCGAGAACATTATTTTGCTTTCTGCCAACGAAGGCAAACTGCCACTCGGAAATACACAGAACACCTATCTGCCTTTCGATATCCGCCGGCATTTCAATCTTCATACATTTCTCGAAAACGACAGTATCTATGCCTATCACTATTACCGTTTGATCCAGGAGTCACAAAATGTTCATCTTCTGTTTAACGCACTAAATTCCGGTGTGAACACGGGTGAAAAAAGCCGCTTCATCACTCAGATGGAAATTGAGGACCGACATCATCAGATCACTAATGTAATAATTGAAAATGCCGCCGACCCGATTCTGCAGAAACCGATGCACATCGCCAAAACACCCAAAGTTATCGAAATACTTGAGGCCTGGAAAGCTCGCATTTCGGCTTCACATCTCACATCTTACATCTATAATCCTGCGGATTTTTATCTGAATAAAATACTTAATACGCGTGAGGCCGACGAAATGGAGGAGGAACTGTCGCAGCGGAGTTATGGAAATCTCGTTCATTATGCACTTCAGGATATTTACGAAAAATTCGTCGGTAAAACGCTCACAGTAAAAGATTTAGACCTTACGGATCAGAATATTGTCGAAGCTTTGGATCACGCAATTGAAAAACTTAATCATCAGATTGAGTTTTATCAGAACGGCATGAATTTCATCCATAAATCCATCGCCGAAAGAGTGGTGCGCGGTGTTGTAGAGTACGACCGGAAACTCGTTGCCGGGGGTAATACACTTGAAATCATCGGTGTGGAAGGCAAGTTTGATCAGGCAGAATATTTTCTGGATGAAGAAAAAAAAGATCGGGTAGGTTTCTACGGTTTTATCGACCGGATTGACCGGCTGAACGGCACCGTGCGAATAATTGACTTTAAAACTGCAAAGACAAAAAACCTTTCTATTTCTGCACCCAAAAAGGCCGAAGATGAAGAAAAACTTCAGCGTCTGTTTTTCAGGGAAGATTATAAGCAGGCCCTGCAGCTCAGCATTTACGCGTATTCAGTGCTGAAGACCAACGTTTTGCCTGATCGTTCGGTGCAGTGCGGCATCTGGAGTTTTGCGGAAGTAAATAAAGGTGTGCAGAACCTTTGTATATTCGGCGATTACGATATTTCTGAGGCTAATCTTACATTACCTATGAAAGCTGTAGGCAATGTAATTCTCGACATATTAAATCCTGAAAACGAGTTTGTAGAGGAAGCAAAAGTTTCGTGGGGAAACAGCTAAAAAAAACCTTCCGGATCTGCGGAAGGTTTGTGGTCTGTTGATGATATTCTTATCCGAAAGCGTTGATCCCGGTAACATCCATCCCTGTGATGAGCAGATGAATATCGTGCGTTCCTTCGTAAGTAATTACAGATTCGAGGTTTGCTGCGTGACGCATCATCGGAAATTCACCCATAATGCCCATTCCGCCAAGCATTTGTCTGGATTCCCGTGCAATTTCGATCGCCATTTTCACATTATTTCTCTTGGCCATCGAAATTTGTGCAGGTGAAGCTTTGTGGTCATTTTTCAAATTCCCAAGTTGCAGACAAAGCAACTGCGATTTGGTGATTTCTGTTAGAAATTCAGCAAGTTTCTTTTGCTGCAGCTGGAAAGACGCGATTGGTTTACCGAACTGTTTTCTTTCCTTTGAATATTGCAGCGCCGTGCAGTAGCAGTCGATCGCAGCACCGATTACGCCCCACGAAATACCGTAACGCGCTGAATTAAGGCAAGACAGCGGACCTTTTAAACCGATTACATTCGGAAGTATATTTTCTTTAGGAATTTTAACGTCATTAAAAACCAGCTCGCCTGTTTTCGAAGCGCGAAGGCTCCATTTGTTGTGTGTTTCGGGTGTGGTAAATCCTTCGAAGCCACGCTCAACAATCATTCCCTGCACTTTTCCCTGCTCATTTTTAGCCCAAACCACAGCGATGTCGCAGAGTGGGGCATTGGTGATCCACATTTTGGCTCCATTGAGTAAATAATGGTCGCCTTTGTCTTCGAAATGCGTTTCCATCGCGCCAGGATCGGACCCGTGATTAGGCTCGGTAAGTCCGAAAGCGCCAATCATTTCGCCGGTTGCGAGTTTAGGTAAATATTTTCTTTTCTGTTCTTCAGAACCGAATTCATTAATCGGAAACATTACAAGTGAACTTTGTACGGAAGCTGCCGAGCGCACCGCAGAATCGCCCCGTTCGAGTTCCTGCATGATTATTCCGTATGAAATCTGGTCGAGACCGGCACCGCCGTATTCTTCGGAAATGTAAGGTCCCAGCGCCCCAATTTTACCCAATTCCTGCATCAGTCCTGGGATATCTGTGTGATCCTGGGCAGCACCGTCAATCTTCGGCATCACGAAACTTTCTACCCAATCACGCACCGACTGTCGGATTAATTTGTGTTCTTCAGACAACAGTCCGTCCATTAAAAAATAATCGGGAATGCTCGTGAGCGGGTAGTACGACATAGTAATTTAGTTTCGCTAAAAGTATGATTTTTTGGGGTGATGACGAAATTTTAAGGCAAAATAAAAGACAGAAAGTGTTTATTTATTATCGACAAACCTATACAGATAGGGCGCTTTGTTAGCGGACCCATCAAAAAATTTCTCGAGGCGTTCAAGAGAATTGAAGCCAAGAATTTTACGCTGGAAATTATTCCTGCGGAATTTTTCGCCCAACACGGTTTCGTAAACGGTCTGCAGCTGTTTCATCGTAAACTTTTCGGGCAGAAGTTTGCTTGCAACAATCTGGGTATCAATGTTTTTTCTGATGTGTGCAAGCCCTTTTTCAATAATGCGATCGTGATCGAACGCCATTGCCGGAAGCTTTGTCACATCAAACCACGCGCAGGTTTCGTTTACAGTGTCGGGAAAAACATCCGCGAGTGAAAAATCGATAAGGCTGCAATAACCAACGGTGATAAAGCGCTGGAAGATCCAGTGGTCGCGCGGAACTTCGATATTTTTAGTTTTTAAAAGGGTTTGGTGCGTATTATTATCCGTGCGGTTTTTGCCGCCAAAAGTGTGAAACTGCTCAAGGAAAACATTGGATAACGTTGTGCGTTCGAAAAGTACACGCGCTGCCGCCTCGTCCAGATCTTCGTCGGTGAATACAAAACCGCCGGGCAAAGACCACATGTCGACCTCATGGTACTTCAGAAGCAGAACTTTCATAACGCCATCGTCAAGACCGAATATAGCACAGTCCACAGAAATATGCTCAACAAATTCGCGCGTATTGAGAAGATCTTCAAGGCTCTGTTTGTTTTTGCTGTCGTCCGCTTTCATACTTTGTAAATCTTCTTATTTAATCACAAATTTTTTATCGAAATCCGTACAGTCAACGGGTTTTAGCGTATGGCCTTCAAATTTCAGTTTTCCAGCATCTGCGTAGGTGTCTTTATCGGCATCAACATTGTGCTCACCAATACCTTCAATCAGGTTGCCGTCTTTACGCAGGAAGTATATTTCACGGTCCGAAGTGGTACCTTCAGCTTGAAAAACATAGTTAAGCTTCAGTGTATCGCCATTTTGCGTACCGGATACATCACCAAACGAACTGTCTTTTTCGAAGTTTTTATAACGCATTTTACCAATGATGGTCCCCAGGTTATCATCTAACGACACAAAAACCGAATCTTTGCCGGAAACTGCCACATAGCAGGTTTGCAGGGTAGAAGATTCCACAGGTTCGTTGGTCTCCGGTACCACCACAGAATCGGTTGCTGTTGACTCAAGGTCGGTTATTTCAGTTGATTTTTTATCGCAGCTTAAAATAAAAAATACGGACAGTGCACTAAGGATAATATTCTTCATGTTTTTATTTTGAATTGTAATTGAAAGTTACTGATTTTCCTGCGAAATTGCTTCTGTGAGGAACTTAAGATGATGAAAGATACAATTTTCTGTCGTGAAAAGTATGGATGATTTGCTTTTTGTAGCTTATCCGGATAGCTGCGGGTTCAATACTAATACTGATTTGAAAAGGAATTTGCAGTACAGTTTTTAAGAAACTAAGTTTGTCGCGGGTGAAATATTTCCTTTTGTGGACGTAATGGCGTCGGTTTAAGTCGAGGGGAAAAACTAAATGACTATATAGGTATCTTCTCACGAAATTAAAAAAGTCCTATAATTTATATTATGTTAAATTGGATTAGTTTTTTAAGGTTGTTTATGATGGATCAACTAAAATAAAATTTAAAAACATCAGCGCCGGACATCGCACGATAAATAAAACATTTTAACAATCTGAAGCCTGTTCCATTAAACGATGTATAATAAGAACAAAGGATCAGTCTCAACTAAAGAAACCTTCTGGTTACACAAAAGTTTCAAGGCATTATATGAATGTTTTCTACTTTTAAAAGAATCTCTTTATAAATTCAGCCGCAATAAAAAAAGTCTTCCAATTTCGGAAGACTTTTAAATAATTATTTTTTAAGACATTTCTCAAGGAACTGATCCTGTTCCCACAATACATGCAAAATATTTTCGCGTGCTGCGTAACCGTGCGATTCAAGTGGTAATAAAACCATTCTCACCGGTGCGCCAAGATTTTTAAGCGCCTGAAAATATCTTTCGGTCTGCAATGTGAACGTCCCAGGGTTATTATCAGCTTCACCATGAATCAGCAACATTGGCGTCTTCATTTTATCGGCATTCATAAACGGCGACATTGTGTTGTAAATTTCGGGTACATCCCAGTAATTTCTTTGCTCAGCCTGAAATCCGAACGGCGTTAAAGTTCTGTTATAAGCGCCACTGCGTGCGATTCCACATGCGTAATCTTTCGAGTGGCTGAGTAGATTTGCCGTCATAAATGCACCGTAAGAATGTCCTCCGACAGCCACTTTTTTTCGGTCGATATAGCCCAATGCATCCACCGCATCAATCGCCGCTTTTCCGTTGGCAACAAGCTGTGGCAGGAAGGTATCGTTAGGTTCGGTTTTACCTTCACCGATAATTGGGAACGACGCGTCGTCCAGAACCGCGTAACCTTTGTTTACCCAATAAATAAATGAACCATAACTTGGGAACGTGAAATCATTAGGATTTTGGGTAATCTGTCCCGCGGTATTTTTGTCCTTATACTCTGTAGGATAAGCCCAGATAAGCAACGGAAGCTTTTCTTTCGGGGTTTTTCTGTCGAAACCTGCTGGAAGATAAAGTGTTCCGGTGAGTTCTACCCCATCGTTTCGCTTGTATTTAATTACTTCTTTGTAAACGTCCTTTATGCTTGCAAACGGGTTTGCAAATGAAGTGAGCGCGGTTGCTTTTCCGTTTTTGATATTACGGATGAAGTAATTTGGATAAAGGTTGGGCGACTGTTCCACAACAAGCACGCTGCCCGCTTTGGCATCCAGAATATCAATGATGCTCTCTTTGGAATCTTTGAGTTTTGAGGTGTAAATTCTTTTTTTGCTTAAAGAATTCACATCTATTTCATCGATGAACGGATATTGTCCGTTTTTGGTGAAACCTTCGCCAACGAGGTATGCTTTGTTGTTTTTCGCATCGATTACGGTTCTTCCAAACTGATTTTTAGTGGTATTGAAAGTTCCAGGATCCTGGTAAACGTCCTGATAGTTTCTGTCTTCAATTAGTTTTGAAGAATTTGTCTTAAGATCGATCAGGTAAGATTTTGTATTTCGGGTGTCGTACCACGAATCTGATACGATTGCAAAACCGCCATTAGACCAATCAATCCCGCTGAATCTTTGTTTTGTTTTAAAGAAAGATTTTGGTGCTTCAGTAAACGGCGCTTCCCAAAGATAGATTTCATCACGGTTTTCAACGGTTTTGGCCTGGTCGCCACCATCAAGTGCTTCTGCGTAGACCAAAGTCGCGGGCTGATCGTCTCTCCAGCTCATGCTTCGTTTTCCGGGGCGTGTAGACGAGAAACCTTTAGGCATAATTTCGGTTAGCGGAACTTCATTTACGGTTTTAACCAAATTTCCGTTAAAGTCGTAAACCTCAGAATTCATTGGAAACCTGTTCAGCGGAACGATGTATGAATAGGGACGCTGAATCGTGGTAAGCATCAAATAATTTCCATCGGGTGAAAAACTCATTCCTGAATAAATGGCAGACGTTTTATAATCCTGCTGCTCACCATTAAGTGTAACTTTCACCAGTTCAGATTTAGCAAGTGTTTCGAAATTTGCCTCGTCCTGAGGGTTTTTCAATAAATCCTGATAAGTTCTGTTCTGAGATACTTTTCCATCTGAATTTGAAACTGTTGGTCCTGTTGGGATCTCAGTTTTCGAGTCGATTAATGCATTTCTGTTTGCAGGGATTCTTTTAACCAAAAGACTTTCGGAGTCTTTCATCCAGACATACGGCATCCCAAGGTTTGCGTTCAGGTTATCTGAACTGATTTTTTTCGCTGTTGCAGTCGCCAGATCGAGTACCCACAATTCTACACCTTTTGCTGTAGTGTTGGTAAACGCCATTTTTTTCTCATCCGGCGAGAACACCGTGAATGAGATTTTCGGGTTAGCTGGAAGACCTTTTACCTGAGTTTCAGATTTGTCTTTTAATTTTCTGATTTTTAAATTGTTAACGTACGTAACCGTGCTCGCGATGTTGGTTACAGGATTCACACGTAAACCTGCCAGCTTCATTTCGGGCTGATTAAGCTCGTCCAAAGATTTGTAAGTCGCACGGTAAGAAAATACCATCCAGTCTTTTTTGCTGTTCATCATCACGCTGGGGGCGCGCTGAAAATCAGCAAGTTGAAGGATTTCCGCAGAAGGCTGCTGGTAGGTAATGTTTTCCTGTGCATAGGTAAAGCCGACGAAAAGTAGCGCGACGGCCGCTGATTTAATTCTCATAGAAATTGTTTTGATTATGTCTTAAAGTAAATGCACCAACAGAAGTTAATGCATTATTGTGTATTGAAATTACCACTGGGATTCGCGCCGTCTCGTGATCATAGAATCAACCGAATAGCGGCCCGGACCGAATGCGAACAGCATCAGATAAATTGAAAGATAGAGTAAACTCATCTCTCTTTTTTCAAACGGATCGGCGCTGTGAACAAGTAACCCTGCTACAGCCATGGTGATGATTAAGAAAAATACCGCGAAACGTGTAAAAAGGCCAAGAATTATAAATATTGAACATACAAACTCCGCAAAAACCGTGAGGATAAGCGTGGTCTTGGCGCTGAAAAACAGGAATTCGTAAAACTTTATTTCTTCGCCCGAAAGCAACTGCTGTAATTTTGGGAAGCCATGCGAAAGCATTGCGAAACCTACAAAAATCCTAACGACCAACACTACAATATCTATAATTGCGGCATTGCTTCTCGTCGATGTGAAATAGTTCATGAAATTGTTTTACCAAATTTAGGAAAAATACTGGTAAAAGCAATGGTTTAGCGGTATCCGAAGTTTTTAAGGTCGCGGTCGTTTTTGCGCCAGTCTTTCTTCACTTTCACAAACAGGTTAAGGTGAATCTTTTTCGAGAAGAATTTTTCGAGATCAATGCGGGCTTCGATGCCTACTTTTTTGATGGCTTCGCCCTTGTGGCCGATGATAATGCCTTTTTGGGTATCTCTTTCTACGTAAATTACCGAATCAATAAAGATAATTCCTTCGTTTTCTTTAAACATTTCTGTAACTACTTCAACCGAGTACGGAATTTCTTTTTCGTAATTCAAAAGAATTTTCTCGCGGATGGCTTCGTTCACAAAAAAACGTTCGGGCTTATCAGTGTACATTTCTTTGTCGTAATACGGCGGATTTTCGGGAAGTAATGATTTTAATTTAGGCAGAATAATCTCGGTATTAAACCCTTTCAAAGCTGAAATAGGCAATATTTCGGCCTTTGGGATACGCTCGTGCCACAACTCCATGACTTTCTCGAGGTCTTCCTGGTTCGATTCGTCGATTTTATTCACTAAAATAAGAACAGGAACCGGTATTTTATTGAGTTTATCGACCAGATATTCAAATGGTTCCGACTTATCAAGAATGTCTACAATAAAAAGAAAGACGTCAGCATCCTGCAAAGAATCTTTCACAAAATCCATCATTCTTTCCTGAAGGCCGTATTTCGGATCCAAAACGCCGGGCGTATCCGAAAAAACAATCTGCAAATCCTCTTCATTATAAATCCCGAAAATACGGTGTCTCGTGGTTTGTGCTTTTTGGGTTACAATAGCCAGCTTCTCCCCCATCAGTTGGTTAAGAAGTGTAGATTTGCCCACGTTGGGTTTGCCCACTATATTTACGAATCCTGCTTTGTGCATTGTTTTTTAAGGTATTAAAATATGAATAATCCCGTAGGATGTGCAAAGATAAGGAATAAAGGTTTGCCTCTATTTGGTTACGACGGGTAATATTTCGTTTTCCATCAGACCAAATCTACGTCTTTCCTCATCTGAAAACTGCTTTGAGTAATAATTGATATTGCACTGGAAACCAGCTTCTTTAAGCCTTGAGAAATAATCTGTTCCGTACCATCTTACGTGATCATACTGTCCGAAATGTTTCTGTCTTTCTTTCGGATCTTTAATAGAAAAATCTTCGTACGTTTTCTCCAGGGAATTTTTCATCGGAACCTGAAAAATTCCCCAGCCGCCTTTTTTCATTACGCGAAAAAGTTCACTCATGGCTTTCCGGTCGTCCTCAATATGTTCTAAAACGTGGTTACAAAAGACGATATCGAAACTTTCATCCTCAAAAGGCAAATCTAAAATATCTGCTTTCACATCTACAATTGGCGAAAATAAATCAGCCGAAATATAATCCAGATTTTTCATTTTTTTGAATCTCCTCAGAAATTCCTGCTCTGGCGCGATGTGTAATACTTTGTAGTTTTTGGTGAAAAAATCGGTTTCGTTCTTAAGATAAAGCCACATCTGCCGGTGTCTTTCGAGGCTTAAAGTACCCGGAGAAAGTGCGTTCTCGCGCTGTTTTCCGTAGCCGTAGGGCAAAAATTTACGGTAAGATTTACCATCAATCGGATCTGTGAAGCGGTCTCCTTTAAAAAACTGATAGATCAGTGGACGAAGAAAAATGCTTAAGTTAATAAGCATCGGCCTCGGAATTTTATTCAGTATAAATTTGGCGAGTTTCTTCATTAAAAATCGAGCCTGAATGCGTCTTCCTCAGTACTTGTGATGCCTAAAGCTTCATAAATATATCTGAAGGTTGAAAGCAGAACCGGTTTTCCGTTAATGATGGTGACGTCGTGTTCGAAATGTGCGGACGGCGAATTATCGAGTGAAGTTACCGTCCAGCCGTCATCATGGAATTTGACTTTTTCGGTACCCAGATTCACCATGGGTTCGATGGCGAGCACAATTCCGTCCTTCAGTACTTTTCCGCTACCTTTTCGGCCATAATTTGGAACCTGTGGATCTTCGTGCATTTTGCGTCCGAGTCCGTGGCCAACCAGTTCACGTACCACGCCGTACCCATGTTTTTCACAATGTTCCTGGATCGCGTTTGAAATATCACCTACTCTTTTGCCACGCACACACTGTGCAATGCCTTTGTAAAGAGATTCTTTGGTAACATCCAATAATTTTTTAGTTTCTGGCGCCACTTCTCCCACTTCAAACGAGTAAGCATGGTCGCCATAAAAGCCGTTCATGTAAACACCGCAATCAACGGAAAGGATATCTCCCTCCTGCAGCGGCTTATCATTTGGGATGCCGTGAACTACCTCGGCATTTGGCGAAATACAGAGATTTTTAGGAAAACCGTACATACCGAGAAACGCGGGTTCGCCACCATGATCACGGATAAATTCGCCACCTAATTTATCGAGGTGAGCGGTTGTATTTCCGGGTATAATTTCTCTTGCGAGCATACCTAATGTTTTGGAAACCAGCTGTGCGCTTTCCCTCATTAATCTTAGCTCGTCGAGTGTTTTTAAAATAATCATGTGTACGTCTTTGTTGCTTCTAAACTTGCTTGCGCAATACTTTTATGATCAGGTTACCGGTGAATTACCAGAAAAGCCCTTTCTTTTTATCTTTTTTCATTTTCGAATAGGCCAAAACTTCAGATCCTTCTACGCGGAATTCAATGCGGTCTCTGATGATGTTGTAAATCTCGCCCCATCCTGGAAATCCGCCTAAATTACGGTCGTCTATAAAAAGATCTGCATCAATTTTTCGGGAAGCTGTATCACAATCAAAAATTTCTCCTTCAAAACTTGAATTTACAGCGTAGAATTCTACCCCGTTTTTACGGCAGAATTCCACAGCCTCGTCGAGCGTTTTGCCGTGACGGTAGGTCCATAAAATCAGTCGGTATCCTTCAGACTGCAGTTTACGAAGGGTTTCGAACGCGAAAGTTTTCGGTTTGCCGATGCCCGGATAGGCATCTTCTACAACAGTTCCGTCAAAATCTATCGCGAGTTTTTTATTGCTTTGCATTGTGTTTAATTTTGGCTGGGCAAAGATAAGAAAATAAAAGAGCGGTAGAAAATCTGCCGCTCCTTAGATAAGTTTAAAGTTAAGTTGAAATAGGATTAAGACTTTACCCATTTAAACTGGTACTCCTGATCTGGAGTGGAAATCCGGTCTGTAATCCGCTGCAGTCTTGATGGTAATTTCATTAAATATTCCTGCGCTTTTTCGGCTTTTTCATTAAGTCCTGAAATATGTTCAATTTTCCAGTCGACTAGAAGTTCGCTAAGAATATTGATGTAATCCTGACCTGTGTAAACCATGGCGCGTTGCGCGGCATCGGAGAAATGTCCCCAAAGTTCACCGGCCATCTGTCCTGATTCGCGCATAAGGTGAGCCGGCATCACGATCTTTTTCCGCATCATATCTTCGAAGGCAAGCATCATTTCAGACGGATCAAGTTCGAAGATCCGTGTAACGAAATGTTTGTAGGCCTTTGCATGTCGCGCTTCGTCGGCAGCAATTACGCCACACATCCTGGATAATTTTGTATTTCCGGTCTGTTTAGCCAAAGATCCTACTCTACGGTGTGAAATATTGGTCGCCGTTTCCTGAAAACTGGTGTAAACGAAATTACGGTACGGATCCATCGTGGTTCCGATATCGAAGCCGTCCTGAATAAGATACTGAGTGGTGATCTCCACTTCGCGCATGTTCACGCGTCCGCAGAGATACAGATATTTATTAAGTAAGTCACCGTGGCGGTTTTCTTCGGCTGTCCAGCTTCTTACCCATTGAGACCAGCCGGTGCGTTCTTCCTGTTCTACCCCATCGATGCCCATAATCCACGATTCGTAGCTTGGCAGAGCTTCTTCAGTAATACAATCGCCGATTAAAGTAACGAAGAGATCGTAACCCATTTCCTGTGCATACGTCTGCAGTTCCTCAACATCATATTTGAAATTTTCGGAGGAGGGATCCGGAAGAAAATCGGTGGGTTGCCAGATCTTTTCAACGGGCGTAAGATAGGAAGAGATAAAATCTCCTACTTCCTTCCCGAGGTTCCTCATGACTTCTATTCTTACTAATTTATTGTACATATCCAATTATTATAGAAACAAAGATAACATAAAAAACATTATTTGATACATACAACACCGTTAAAAGCGGCAGCCGAAACATAATTCCGGCTGCACATAAAGACAGTTTTCATGGTTTAGAGAAAACCACACCCCAGGAAAATAAATAAAGGAGAGGGGTGCGGAAATCACTTAGATTATTGGGTAACGTCCATCCGCGAGATCAGCATTCGCTCGCCATTAGGGGTTTCGCTGAAAAAATAGGTGTAGTCGCCCATCTGGATTCGGTTGTATTTATCATACAGATAATATTTCTTCTTTTCGAGGTCGCCCAGGGTGCGGAATGCGGTTGATGAGCCTTCGGCAAGATTTAGTTTACCATATTCGATACTGTAAAAAGGTGAGTATGACGTGGTGGTTGTATTGGTTGTGGAGCCGTTAAAATTCATAAAACTGCTGAAATCGGTATCTTTATCGATAGCTTTCACCATCTCGATCACCCAATTAATCGACTGCCCGTCTTTGCTTTCGATGACGTAACTGGTGGCAGGAAAATTATCGGCGGTCATTGGCGAATTATTGAAGAATCCTTTTTTGTTTTTCTGATCGAGCAGAACTGTATAATTTTTCTTCAATTGCCCTTCCGGAGTAAAATGCAACATGTAAAGTCCCTGATAGATTCTTTCATATTTCGGGCCGCTTGAAGAAGTGCGGATGCCCGCCAGTGTATTCAGCATCTTGTTGCCGCCAACTCCACCGCTGTTCTTCTTAAAATCCTGAAAGCTTAAAACCATAGATCCATCTTTCAGGATCTGAAAATTGCTGGTCTTAAATTTTTTGCCGTCGAAAGTAAGCGCTTTTTTCATATCGGGACCGGCTACCGCTTTGCCGTTCAGTTCGTCGATCGGTGTAGCATTGGCGAAGACAGCGCGGCCTCCTGAGATTTTGCACACAATGAAATCGGTGTATTTTTTTTCATCCATCGCATTATCGAGATCATCCTGGCTGGGCATCATTTCTTCCTTTCCCGAGACCATGTTCACAGCTTTTTTGCCAGCGCTTACGAAGCCGCCAATGCCGCCGAGTTTTCCCAACACTTTTTCTGTGGCTGAAGTGCCGCTTTTGGTCTGTTCCACTTCCTCAGCGTCCATACTGCTCGGCGATACCGACATACCTAAAAGTTCTTCGGCGGTTTTGCCATCTTTTTTAATTCCGAGGCCGTATAACATCACACTACCGTTTTTGTCGTAGGCATTAATGATTCTGTAACCCGCGGTGGGCGTTGTGAATTTAATGTTCTCTTTCAGCACCCCTTCCGGCGAGATTCGGAAATACGTCATTTCGTTCGGCGATCCACCCGAGCCTTTTGCTGGAGCCATAATCAGTACCCAGTCTCGTGGAAGATCGTCGTTATCGATATTCTGACTGTCGTCATCCAATAAAGGTTTTGAAAAAACGGGCCTCAACTGGTTTCCGGTTGTGATGGTCTGCATTTTCTTTATGCTGCCGTCGTTACTCACTTTAAGTAAATCGAGTTTAGAAAAATCGGCTTTTTCGCGACTGTAAGGATAGCCCATCACCAGTATTGCACTGTCGCGTTCCACTTCATAGGCACCACCAAAAAGATATTCGTCACCGTTTTCATTGGCTAATTTCTGTTTATCGAGCATTTTCACTTTACGCACGTAGCCGCCTGCGAGCCAGTTGTATTTGGCAGTGACTTTCCGGTTTTTATAAACCAGTTTTCCCATTAAATTAGAACTTACCGAGATCGCATTATTAATAAGCAGATCGCCTTTGTAGGTAAGGCCTTTGTAGCGTTTCCTGGCCCGTTCAAGTTCCCATTCGTCTTTTTTGGTGTCCGTAAGATTCGCTTCTTTATCGAAAGTGTACGTTTCAATTTTAACCATTTTCTTAGACGAAGGGAGAAAATAGATCATATCGAAACTTCCGTTATCGCGCGCTTCCACGCCACCGAGATAACCCTTCTTTGCTTTCCTCGAAATTTCGTAATCTTTCTCGAGAATATTCATTCCCTGCTGTGCGTGCATTACAGACCCTGCAAAGACGAAGCCTGCAATAAGTAAATTTTTGTTGTTCATGATTTGTGATTTTTTGTGAATTAAAAGTACGCTGCCATTTGGCGGAACCTATACACCGGATTGGGTATTTTGAAATAAAAAAAAGCTTCGCGGTGTGCGAAGCTTTTGCCATTAGAACTATTTAATAACGACTTTGTATGCCTCATTTTTTTGGCCTGAAGAGACATTCAAAATATATATACCCGTCCCAAAACCGGACAAATCTGTCTTAACCTCTGCTGCATTGGGTGTAAGTGTTCTAAGGAGTTTTCCTGCCCGGTCATACACTGCTACTCTGCTTATTTTTTCGCCACTTCTTATTTTAATGTTTCCGGTGGAAGGATTCGGATACAGTTCGGTTTTAACCTTTGACGGTTGTGCTGTTGCCAGTGTGCTTCCCGGCGTTCCTCCCGTTAATCTGTAGAAAAGTTTTTTTGTGCCGTTGGTGTTGTAATAATTAAAATCACCTGCGAATAAAATTTTGCCGTCAACCTGTGTTGCGATGTCTGTAATTTGGGCGTTAGTCGCAACCGTTCCGGTAAGGATTTTTGCGCCGCGACCGCCGGTATTAAAGGTGGTATCCAGCGATCCGTCGGAATTTAGACGGCCCACGCTACCGGTTTGCACGAAGTTGTATTTATTAAATCTACCTGAAAAAAGAATCTTGCTGTCATCTAATACAATAAGTTTTGTGAGGTCCACCGCCCCGCCTGTAGCGCTTTCAAACGTCAGACTTGAAAAAGTTGAATCCAGCGATCCGTCGGCATTTAAGCGGACAATGTTGTTCACAGGTGTTCCGTTATAGGTTGTGAAAGTTCCGCCTACAAGCAACTTTCCGTCGGGTTGCAACGCTACGGTTTTTACGGTGTTATCGAAGCCGCTGCCACCATTATTAAAACCTGAATCGAGCGTTCCATCAGGATTAATCCGCGTGAGTCGTCCCATGTTCACATTATTATATTTGGTGAAGTCGCCTGAAAGATAGAGTTGCCGTGAGGGTGTTTTCAGGATGCCACTCACAGTTCCGTCCGGCCCGGTTCCGCCTGGATTAAAGGTGTAATCTAAACTTCCATCCTCGTCGAAGCGCACCACGTACGAGTACTTCTGCAACCCCGAACCTTCATAATCTGTAAAATTTCCTCCTACCACAACTTTGTCGCTAAAATGTTCAACTACCGCTAGATAAGCCAGCTCTACGGGAATAGTGCTTCCCATACCGCCCTGACTGTAGATATATGAATTGTTGCTGAAAAAAGGATCTATATTACCAGTGGAATCCATACGGACAAGCTTCAGATCACTTTTAAAGGTGCAGCTGTAAAAATCGTAGCATGTCCTAAGCCGTTGCACCTGCGCCACAATTATATTGCCGTTCGAAATATTTTTCGCGGCACCCACATATTGTGTTTGCGTACCGCCTATATTATATTGCGCAAAGGAAGCATCGATGGTGCCATCGGCGTTCAGGCGTATCAGATTCTGCGTAGCGGCATCATTATAGGTATTGCCGGCACCACCAAAACCGATAAGGATTTTGCCCGAGGCATCGATATCGAGAATCCTGGGAGTGGCCGATGCGCCGGTGCCACTAGGGTTGAAGGTAAGGTCTAAAAGTCCGTCCTGCGCGTGCACATAACAAACCGATGCAAGCGCGAAGGCTGCCGAAAGTAATTTTGTTTTCATCTCAATTGTGTTTTTTGTGATTTATTTAGTCACAAACATAACAAGGCGTGGATGAAAACGGATACCCGCTAATGGGTATTTTCATGTTAAAAGCTTCACTGTGTAAAACCTTTTTTATTGATCTTTTTTATTGCAGGCCGTCCAGCAGCTGAAGATCTGTCACTAACTGCATCAGTTTTGGGAGACTGTGGGTTTCTGTTTTGCGGTAAATATTCTTGCGGTGCGTTTCCACAGTACTGATGCTGATAAATAGTGCGGCGGCAATTTCTGTATTTGTAAAGCCCGCGAACATCAGTTTTACGATTTGTTTTTCGCGCTCGGAAAGTTTTATCGAGGGATAACTTATGATTTTCTCCCTGAAACTGTCTAAAGCTTTCGCGGCTTCATCAGAAAAATGCACGTAACCACTGTCTACCTGCTTCAGTGCAAAGTATAATTCTTTCGCCGAAATTTTTTTTGAAAGATAGCCTTCCACCCCTATTTTCTCAACGAGGTCGTAGATGGTTTTGGACGCGCAATCCATCGAAAGTATAATAATACGCACGACCGGAAACTCTTTTTTCAGGATTTTTGCAGCTTCGTATCCGTTTATGGTGGGCATCATAAGGTCCATCAGCACAATATGAGGAATATATTTCTGGTTCCTCAGGTCACTAATAAAATCATTTGCATCGTTATAAGTCTGCACTATATTTATCTCTTTCCTGAGGCTCAGAAGCATCTCGAGTCCCTCAATTATTATGTTGTGATCATCGATTATCACTACGTTGATGTTAGTCTCCATAAGTTTCAAGCGGGATTGTTAGCGTAAGTGAAACACCTGCACCGGGTGCGGTTTCCAAAAGGAAAGTTCCCCTCAGTATTTCAATTCTTGATCCGATGTTACTGAGGCCCAGGCTATTTTTGCCGTCTTCTGCCGTCAGGTCGAATCCAACGCCGTCATCTGCGTAGTGGGCAATCACGCTGTCTTGAGTTTGTTCAACAACAATTGAAACTTTGGTTGCCCGAGCGTGTTTAATAGTGTTGTTAAGACATTCCTGGATCGTTCGGTAGAGAACCACCTGAATGTTTTGGTTTAAATTATTCTTGAGTCCTGCGAGTTGCAGATCTATTTGCAGTTTGGGTGAACCCGTTTTATCCACCAGGTCCTGAAGCGCGGTTGGTAAACTGTTTTTAATCAGAATGTTCGGCATTATCTGGTGTGAAAGCGTGCGGGCATCCGCGATTGCCTCCGCCAGGATCGAACGTGTTCGTACAAGGATTTTTTCGAAAGCATTTTCGTCACTTTTATATTCATCCAAGACGCTTATGTTCATGTTTGCGGCGGCGAGAAGCTGGCCGATACCATCGTGAAGGTGCGTCGCCATGCGTTTCCGTTCGTTATCTTCAGTATTAATCACTGCAATTGTGGCGAGATTTTGCTGATGCAGAATTTCGCGCTGCAGCGTTATTTTCTGTTTGTGCTGATAAATCTTGTAATAGAAAAAACCAAGGAGCAGCAGGCCAAAAAGCGAAAAAGCAAGGACGTTGCGCTTCAGCACCTTAGATTTTTCAGCGAGCAGCTGACGGTCTTTTTCAGCGGTTTCATATTTTAATGAAAGTTCCTCGATCTGCCGGGCCTTTCCAAGTGAAAAAATACTGTCGTTAATAATCCTGAATTTATTCAGACTTTCATACGCTGCATCGTTATCGCCGTGAATACGGTAAATTTTCGCAAGATTTTCAAAATTGTCTTTCTGTAAATCGAGGTAATTCAATCTGCCCGAAATTTCATTGCTGATTTGGAAATTTTTTTCTGCTTCGCTGTACTTATTCTGTGCCATGTAAAGATGTCCTAACACATTGTAATTCATTGCCAAAGCGAATTGGTCATTGGTCTTCTGCCTTAATTGCAAAGACTGACGCAGATATTTTTCCGCCTGGACATATTTTTTCTGCAAGAGATAACTTCCGCCGATAAATTCAAGTGCGTAGCCCTGCCCGACGAGGTCGCCGCGCTTTTTCTGCATTTCAAGTGACTGGCTGTAACGCCTCACGGCATCTTCATGCTGGCCCAGGTATTCGTACACCACTCCACTTTCGTTGTAAATGGTGGCAATACCTTCGGTGTCGTTGAGCTGGCGATATAGATTAAGCGCTAAATCATAATTTTTAAGCGCGCGTGGGAAATCCTTTGTTTTACGGTAAAAGCGGCCCAGATTGTTATAAAGTTCGGCGAGGTATTTTGGCTGGTTTTGATCCTTTAAAAGAGAAAGTGCGCGGTAATAATAACTCCCCGCACTGTCGAGTTTACCTGAAATATAATGAGCGTTGCCTTTAAGCCTCAGAAAATCGCCTTCAAGTGTTGTGTTTTTGAGTTTCCTTGCTAGCTTCCTACCTTCATGCGCCAATACAATGCTGCGGCTAAAATCTTTGGTGGAGAAAAGTTCCGCATATTTGCGGTAAAGTTTTAACTTTTCCTGGGCGTTTTCTGCAGAATTAATCTGTTTTGTAACGCTGTCCTGAAGCATTTGCGCCGAACAGAAAGGTGCCAGAAGAAACAGACAGACAATAAAAATCCTGAATTTCAATTTATGTTTATTTAAACCTAAATTATACTTTTCAGGACAGGTGTACAATCACTAAACTCAGCTAGTAAAAAACTGCTAATTTGCGGACACGTTTTTTAACTGATCAGCACTTCGCCCGTCATTATTTCGGGGATTTCTATATTCATAAGTTTTAGAATTGAAGGGGCAATGTCGCCCAGTTTTCCCGGTTTTAGGTTCCAGGTCTGTTCTTTATCCATCACGATAAGCGGAACGAGATTGGTTGAATGCTGTGTGTTCGGGCTGCCGTCGGCGTTTCTCATCACATCTGAATTGCCGTGATCGGCCAAAATAAAAACTGCGTAGCCATGTTCGTATGCCGCTGTTGCCACTTTTTCGATGCATTCATCAACAACTTCCGCTGCCTTTACGGCCGCTGAAAAAACGCCGGTATGACCTACCATATCAGTGTTTGCGAAATTCAGACAGATAAAATCTGCAGTTTCGTTCTCGATTTCTGGAAGAATTTTTTCGGTGATGTCGTACGCTGACATTTCAGGCTTAAAATCGTAGGTTGCCACATCTTTGGGGCTCGGACAAAGCAATCGCCGCTCACCTAAAAACGCGTCCTCGCGCCCGCCCGAAAAGAAAAATGTAACGTGTGGATATTTTTCGGTTTCGGCGACCCGAATCTGAGTTTTGCCGTTTCGCTCGAGTATTTCACCCATAGTATCCTGCAGCACGTTTTCATCAAAAACAACTTTTAGATTTTTATAATCTTTGTCGTAGTTGGTCATCGTTACATAATAAAGTTTCAGACAGCTCATTCCAAATTCAGGGAAATCATTCTGCGACAGTACTTCCGTTATTTCGCGGCCACGGTCTGTCCGGAAATTAAAACAGAACACCACATCTTCGTTTTCGATCCGGGCGACGGGCATATTACCGTCTTTCATGCAAAGAATCGGTCGGAAAAATTCGTCTGTAATTCCATCAGCATAAAGGTTGTCGAATGTTGCAAGAACGTCGCGAGTACGCTCGCCAATGCCTCGTACCATGAGGTCGTACGCAAGTTTTACACGCTCCCAGCGCCGGTCGCGGTCCATCGCGTAATAACGGCCAATCACTGTAGCCAGCTTTCCGGTGGTTTCATGCATATGGTTTAAAAGTTCTTCCACGAAGCCTTTGCCCGAATGTGGATCACAGTCGCGCCCATCCGTAAATGCATGTACAAAAACATTTTCTTTAAGTCCATATTCGTGGGCCGCAGTTAAAAGTCCTTTGAGATGATTGATATGCGAATGTACGCCGCCATCTGAAAGCAGACCGATAAAATGCACTTTTTTATTGTTGAGCGCAGCGTATTCGAACGCTTGTGTAATGACGTTTTCTTTGCCTAATGTTGCATTTTCTACGGCCATATTAAGTTTGACCAAATTCTGATACACGACACGCCCTGCACCCAAATTCATGTGTCCGACTTCGGAATTGCCCATCTGCCCGAAAGGTAATCCTACGGCGGGGCCGCTGGCTTCAAGTGTGGTATTTGGGAAGTTTTGCAAACATGAATCTATAAACGGGGTTTTTGCCTGTGCAATGGCTGAAACTGTAGGGTCGGTACCCAGACCCCATCCGTCTAGTATTGCCAGGATGGCCTTTTTTGACATTATTTAGGTTTTTAAGTATGTACAAATTTAACGAAAATGTATTTATAATCAGGCTGCGCGAGCGCCAATTTAGCCTGAACTGATTTACAACAGCTTTTCAAAGGCTTTTCTTGCGCTTCCCCGAAAATACACTTCCCCGCAATATTTGTATCCAAGTTTTTTCAGAATATGTAGCAAGGCTACATTATCAAAATTGGTATCTACCTTAATGCTCGAAACCCCACTTCTCTTCGCTATATTTTCAGCTTCGCGAAAGATTTCTGTTGCCAGTCCACGGCCTGTAAACTCATCTGCAACAGCCACGCGATGCATTACAACATATTCACCGGTTGAAAGCCAGCTACCATCAATGGCTTCATAAGCCGGTTCAGGTTCGTAAATGATGGAGACGTATGCGGCGACGCTGTTTTCAATTTCAATCACATATCCCCAGCCTTTCGCGATATCGCTTGTAACTGTTTCGGGGTTCGGGTAACCGTCCTGCCACTGCTGGCTGCCATCAAGTCGGCGTCGTTCAATAGCTTGCTGCAGAATAGTCAAAATCTGAGGTTCATCTGTGCTGTTGGCCCGCCGGAAATTATAATCTTTATCAGACATTAGAATTGAATTAATGCGTAAATTTAATAAAATCGCTGTGGTCTTAAAATCTCTTGAAATTTTATCTTAGTTTTATATTTGAAACCATTTTGGTGCGAATATTAAAAATGATTTTTAACTGACTTAATGGTATTATGAAGTACAGAAAAAAACTGGTGGTACTTTCGGGCGCGGGAAGTTCGGCGGAAAGCGGCGTGCAAACCTTTCGGGACTCCGATGGTTTGTGGGAAAATCACCGCATTGAAGATGTTGCGAGTCCTGAAGGATTTGCCCGGAATCCGCAGTTTGTTCTTGATTTCTACAACGCCCGGCGCAGGCAGCTTGACTTGGTTCAGCCTAACGATGCGCACCGCATTCTGGCGAAGTTGCAGGATGTTCTGGAAGTGGTAATTATTACGCAAAATGTTGATGATCTTCATGAAAAAGCCGGTTCGCAGAATGTGATTCATCTGCACGGTGAACTTAGAAAAGCCCGACCGGTAGATTCTTTAACCGACATCAGAATCTGGAATAAAGATCTCAACATCGGTGATCTGGCCGAAGACGGTACGCAACTTCGTCCCCACATCGTATGGTTCGGAGAGATGGTTCCGGAAATGGAGAGGGCGGTAGAAACTGCGCAAACTGCAGATTATTTTCTGATCGTGGGCACTTCGATGCAGGTTTATCCTGCGGCCGGTCTTGTTAGTTATGTTCCGGAGAGTTGTGAAATTTTTGGTATTGATCCCAATCCGGACTCCCAATTTAGTGCGGGCGCTACTTTTTTCAACACCACAGCAACTGAAGGAATGAGGCTGTTTAAGGAAAAATTATTAGAAAGACCGTGAAAAATATCCTTCTAACCAAGAGAAAACGTCCCCAAATGCTCTGCAAGTTCCATAAAATCAGAACCTACTTCAATAGAAACAAAGAAACCGATTAATAATAACCGGTTTCTTTGTTTTTCATCATTTGTGTCTGTGCTTGACGGTTCAAAAGTATAATAATTAGGCAGCGTGTATAGCGTGAAATCACCCTTTTTTAAAAAAGATTATGTTTAATTGCAAATAATACAATGCCCACCCGCGACTTCACGTTTAATTTTACAAAAACTGAATCGCGGTAACCGTCTATCGTTCGTGGGCTTACGAACATTTGGTCTGCTATTTCGCGGTATGTGAGTTCTGAACAGGCCAGTCGGATAAATTCAAGTTCGCGGTCTTTTAGCGTGTCGCTAAGCGTTTCCATGAATTTTTCTTCGGTTTTAATCTTCAGCAAACTTTGCGTAACCAGATCAGTGTAGAAAATGCCCTTTTTATGAACGATATCGATGGCGTCAAACAGGATATCGGGCGACATGTCTTTCAACAGATAACCTTTTGCACCTGCTTTCAGCATTTTGATGATTGTGCCTTCGTGGTCTTCCATCGTAAGCGCGATTACTTTGAGTTGCGGAAACTCTTTTGTAAGTTCGGCGGTGGTCTCAATGCCGTTTTTTATCGGCATGTTGATGTCCATCAGTACGACATCAGGGAAATCCTGCGCGGTGCGAAGCTGATCAAGAAAATCCTGCCCATTGGCACTGTTCATAATTACATCGAAATTCGGATTGTACGAAATCATGTTTTCGATGGCCTTAGATACCAGTTTGTGATCGTCTACAATTGCAATTTTTATAGTTTCCATTACTGCTTTTTATAAGTCAGAGTTACCTGTGTTCCTTTATTTTCTATCGAGTTTATTTTGAGTTCTGCATTGATGATCTTTGCGCGGCTTATCATATTTTTCAGGCCAATTCCATCGGTGTGCCGTGCACTTTTAAACCCAACTCCGGCATCCTTTATCCTGAACTTTGTGTACCGCGGATGGTCTTCCACCACGAGCTGTATGCTTTTTGACCGCGAGTGTTTTATTACGTTTGTGATGCACTCCTGAATTATTCTGAACAGAATTAAACCGTGCTCCGCATTGAACTTAAGGTTTTGCTGGTTGATTTTGTAATCTACTTCAAGTAGCGCAAGGCGCTTCATGCGGTAAACTTCACGTTCGAGCGACTCAATAAAATTGAAACCGTCATTATTCTGTCCTATAAACGATTTAGAAAGGTTTCTGATGTCCTGCAGGCACTCTCCGACCAGAAGATTAATTTCTTCCGCGATCTGGGTGTGATCCGATTCCGGTGCATAGGCAATTTTGTTGGTCATCAGCCGTGCGACCGAAAGTTTCTGGCCCAAATCGTCGTGTAGCTCCTGGCCGATATACTTTAAAGTCTGATTTTGAAGTTCCTCCTGCGATCGGGCGAGTTCCTGCTCAAAGATAGCTTCTTTTTTTTGCTGAATAAGCAGGAGCTCTGATTTTTTCTTGATAAATACGCCGTAAATAACGATAAGAATAAGCAGTACAATCACTATAATTACAGTGCTGAGTATAAATATTATATCGGTTGAAGATAGCTGCAACTGCATAAATTTACTCTTGGGGTTTAGCTTTTAATATACCGATGATCGTGGCGAGATGGCCTAACACATGCACCAGAAAGAGCGTGGTGTAAAAAATATTAGCGTTGAGGCCGGCATAATATCTTGCAACAAGCAGAGGCAATACTCCGATAAAAATAATCAGTGTGCTTACACATACCCAAAACGGAAAATAGTTGTTAAGTGTAAAAATTTCATTTGAATTAAATGTTTGCCACAATACGAGTATAACACTCCCGGCAATACAAAGCACACCCAAGAGATAGGTGATAAATGGAAGTTTTGTGAAGAAATCATCAATTAAAAACGCCCCGAGGAAATACTGAATGAAGAAAAATAATATAATTGCCATACTTATACTCCTGAAAACGGGCCGCACAAGCAATTTTCGGAAATAGAACAACAGCAGTGCGAAGACAACCAGTTCAATACCGATGATGTAAACAGGAGAAGTATTGTAAGTTTTGTCAGTTGCGCGCTGAAAAGTGCTGTAGCCCTCAATTGCAGTCAATGCAACCACCGATGCTAAGAAATACCCACCGCCTTGTCCCATGCGGTGTCGTCTGTAAAGAAGTATAAAAAGCGTTACGAATAATACTCCCACTCCAATCGCCCCTGCTATATCTCTCGCTTCGTGCATTTTAAAAAATATAAAAGGTTAACATACAGCACTGCTTTAAGATGCCGTCGCTACCGGGATTTTATTGCTCCAATTATTTCTGGTGATGCACAAATATATACTATAAAATCAGTAGTCATCACGTGAAATCACCCGAAACGACGCTTGTAGTCGTAGAGCGGGCAGTTTTTTTTGAACTGAACATTATAATTGTTATATTTCAGGTGCGAATATAAATTTAACATGAATCAAGAATTAAATATCCGGAAGAATTATAAAGAGCAGTCCGCGCGAATACCGGACGGCGTTGAGTTGGTTGCCGTTTCAAAAACGCATCCTGCAGAAGTCGTACAACAGGTTTACGATCTGGGTCAAAGGATTTTCGGTGAAAATAAAGTGCAGGAACTCATTGCGAAATATCCGCAACTGCCAAAAGATATTAAGTGGCATATCATCGGGCATCTGCAAACCAATAAAGTGAAATATATCGCACCATTTGTAGATACGGTGCAGAGCGTTGATTCCGAAAAGATTCTGAACGAAATAGATAAGCAGGCCGCCAAATGCGAAAGGAAAATTAACGTGCTTCTTCAGGTTAAAATCGCAGAAGAAGATACCAAATATGGTTTGGACGCCGAACAAGCAAGAACGCTTTACCAGAATTATCTTGATGGTAAATACGCGCATGTGGAAATTACCGGACTTATGGGAATGGCCACATTCACAGATGATCAGGAGCAGATCCGGGCAGAATTCCGGAAACTGAAAACGCTTTTCGACGAACTTTCCGGTGCAAGAAAACTCACCACCCTTTCGATGGGAATGAGCGGAGATTATGAGCTGGCCATCGAGTGCGGTGCCACATCAGTACGGGTTGGATCAGCAATTTTCGGACACCGACAATATGACCTGTAAAGGGTTTTAGGTACGATAATTGATGCCTAATCTGCAAAATATAAACAGTATTTTTATTAAATCCATAAATTTTTTTTAATGCAAAAAATCTTAATAGTTGAAGATGAAAAAGCTATTTCGGGTGTTCTACAAAGTATACTTTCCGACGAGCTTCCCGAGTATGAATTTTTTATCGCTGAAGATGGCCTCGATGGTCTGAAACAGATTGAAAAAGAAGATTTTGCGCTGGTAGTCTCCGATATAAAGATGCCAAAGCTGTCGGGCACAGAACTGCTGAAACAGGCGCTCCAGATAAAACCCGAAACCACTTTTGTAATGATTTCCGGCCATGCCGATATTGATACGGCTGTTGCCTGCCTTAAAGAAGGTGCGTATGATTTCATCTCGAAACCGGTTGATATAAACAGGCTCATCACGAGTGTGAAGAATGCGCTGGACAAAAGAATACTTCAAAAGACCAATCAGGTACTTAACGTTGAGAATTCAACCCTGAAAAAGAAGGTTAATAAGAAATTTCAGATGATCGGCCAGTCGCCTGCGCTTAAAAAGATACAGGACATGATCGAGAAGGTTGCCGCTTCAGACGCCAGAGTGCTGATCACTGGCCCCAACGGTGCCGGAAAAGAGCTTGTAGCGCACGCCATTCATGCACAAAGCGACCGCAGCAGAGGACCGATGATTGAAGTAAACTGCGCCGCAATTCCGTCCGAACTTATTGAATCTGAATTATTTGGACACGTAAAAGGTAGTTTCACCGGTGCCATTAAAGATAAACAGGGCAAATTCGAACTTGCCACAAACGGTACTATTTTCCTCGATGAGATCGGTGATATGTCACTTGTGGCGCAGGCAAAAGTGCTTCGGGCTCTTCAGGAAAGCAAAGTTTCGCCGGTAGGAAGCGACAAAGAAATAAAGGTGGATGTGCGCATTCTGGCGGCCACCAATAAAAACATGCAGAAAGAGATTGAGGCTGGTAAATTCCGTGAAGACCTTTATCATCGTCTTTCGGTTATCGAAATTTACGTGCCGCCTTTGGATGAAAGAAAAGAAGATATCCGGCTTTTGGTGGAGCATTTTTCGAAGATTATTTCGGAAGAACACGGCACTGCACAGAAGTCATTCGACGAGAACGCGATAAAAGCGCTCGAAAACTTCGCCTGGACCGGAAACATACGCGAGCTGCGCAACGTGGTTGAACGCCTTATTATATTAGGTTCCAACCCTGTTTCCGAAACCGATGTGGCGAATTTTGTAAGAAAATAATTTAGAGGTTTACTAACCCACTTCGAAAAAGTTTGCAGTATTTTTGCTGCAAATTTTTTTGTATTATGGCATTCCTCAATAAAGAATACACCAAAGCCTGCCTTACTTTGGCGTTACCGGTGATGATCACCCAGGTTGGGCAGGTTTCTGTGAATCTTTTCGATAATATTATCGTCGGCAAGTTGCTTGGCGCGCAGGCCTTGGCTTCCGTATCATTAGGGAATGCGGTTTTCTTCTCGATGTTTGTGTTTGCGCTCGGTTTTTCATTTGCAATTCCGCCACTCGTTTCGGAAGCGCATTCTCAGGAAAAACACAGTGTCATCAATTCGGTTTTCCGACATGGTTTCGTAATCAATATCGGCGTTGGCCTTGCGCTGATGCTCCTTCTGTTTCTCGCGATGCCTATACTCTATCATATGGATCAGCCGCCGGAAATTATCCCGGACACGGTTGGATTTCTAAGCATCATGACGCTGAGTATTCTGCCTTTTATGGCTTTCCAGACGCTGCGCGAGGTTTCCGAAGGTTTGTCATATACCATCGGCGTTACCAAGGCGACCATTATCGCAAACGTCATCAATATTGTATTAAATTATGTTTTCATTAAAGGCATGTTCGGTTTTCCGGCAATGGGTGTGGAAGGTTCTGCGCTTGCGAGTTTAATCGCGCGAATCTTTATGGTGGTTTTTCTTTATTATGTTTTGATTAAAGAAAAATCTACAAGGCGTTACGTTAAGGATTTCTCCTTAAAAATTGCGGGATTTTCAAAGGAAATGTTCCGGAAGATGCTTAAGATCGGTTTCCCCACTGCGCTTCAGATGTTTTTTGAAGTTACTGCGTTTGCAGGTGCTGCATTTATCTGCGGCCTGGTATCCGCGCACGATATTGCCTCGCATCAGATCGCACTGTCTATGGCTTCATTTACTTTTAATCTGTGCATCGGTTTCAGTGTGGCTTCAACGGTTCTTATCGGACGGAAATTAGGTGAAGGCGATTATGTAGGACTGCAAAAAGTCGGTGTCAATAACCTCAAGATCGTTTTTCTTTTTATGCTGTTCTGTGGCCTTGTTTTTATCGTCGGACGTCATGTGTTGCCGACATTTTTCACGCGTAAAGAAGATGTGGATGTAATTCAGCTTGCCGCGAAACTACTGATCATCGCCGCACTTTTCCAGCTTTCAGATGGTATTCAGGTTGTTGCGCTTGGCTGTTTACGTGGTATCCAGGACGTTAAGATCCCTTCGATCATTACGTTTGTTGCGTATTGGCTTATTGCAATTCCACTGGGTTATTTTCTGTGTGTGCCGTTCAAGATGGGTGCTTTTGGGATGTGGATCGGTCTCGGTCTGGGGCTCACTGTTTCGGCATTGCTGCTCGTGCGCCGTTTTCTTAAGCTTTCGCAGAACAAAATTAATTCCCTAAGTGCTATTTAATTTAAACTTCATTATTTCATGATTAAATGCGGATTACAATCGGCATTTATTTAATCAACAAAAAAAAGCCGCCTCAACACTTGAGACGGCTTTCTTTATTACTGAATTGAACCTGATTAGAAATCAAGTTCCTGGTCAGGATGCAGGTGTTCATAATCTGCTTTCATTTCCTGGTCATAGTCGGTTTTTTCGTCTTTGGAGAACTTCTTTTCAAGTTTTACTACGATGTAATACACAACCGGAACGATAATCAGGGTAAGGAATAGTGAGGAAAGCAAACCTCCGATAATCACGATCGCCAAACCGTTATTCATCTCTGCTGCAGCGCCCGAAGCCAGTGCAATTGGCAACATCCCGAACACCATCGCAATGGTGGTCATAAGGATCGGACGAAGCCTTGCATGGTTAGCCTGGATCAGAGCGTTTTCGATGGTTTCACCTTTATCAATACGGTGATTGGTGAAGTCTACAAGTAGAATTGCATTTTTCGCCACCAGACCGATCAACATAATTACCCCTAAAATGGTAAAGATATTTAAACTCTGATTGGTTAAAGCCAACGCCCACAGCGCACCAATAAAGGAAAGCGGAATTGAAAACAGTACGATAAACGGTTTCACAAAATCGTTATAAAGTACTACCATAATCATATACACCAACATAATTGCGGCAAGAAGGGCAACACCAAGAGTTCCGAAACCTTCGCTTTGGTTCTCCATATTTCCACCCCAAATCCAGCTTACACCGGCAGGTTTCTTCACATCTGCCATTTTTGTTTCCCACTCTGCAGCAATGGTTCCGGTGGTTTTACCAACAACCTGAGATTGCACCGTTACCGAAGGAGAACGGTCGTACCTTTCAAGTAATGACGGTCCAGATGCGTTGGTAATGGTCGCAAATTGCGATAATTGCACCGACATTCCATCAGCGTTTTTGAAGTTTATATTCCGCACATCATCGATGCTTTTACGGTATGCTTCATCCAGAATAATGTTGATGTCGTACTCGTTGTTACCGGTTCGGAACTTATTTGTGTCGTTTCCACTAAATGCGGTACGCAAAGTCTGACCTACGGTCGCCACATTCAAGCCTAATGAGGCCATTTTATCACGGTCCACGGTCACTGAGATTTCGGGGTTACCTTCTTCAACAGAAAGTTCAACTTCTGAAGCTCCATCAATTGTTTTGAGCTGAGCTTCGGCCTGTTTTGCATATGCCATCACTTCTTCCAGCGTAGATCCAACAACGGTCATTTGAAGCGGAGCCTGCTCAGCACCCATAAATCCGATCGGCACTGTGGTGATTTTCGCACCTACAAGTTCTTTTTCAAGCTCGCGCTTAATTTTAGCAGCATAAACTTTAGAGGTTTCACTTTTTCCGGTTTTCTCAATAAGTTTCACGCTGATCTCCGATTGGTAGCCAGTTGCCTGCGCGCCACCCATACCGGTACTCGCCTGACCGACAGTTGTGATCATTCTTTCGATTTCAGGACGCTTAGCCAAAAATGCTTCAGCTTTCTGAGTCATGAAATTTGTCTGTTCAATTGAAACGTCTTTAGGCATTTCGATCTGAACCAGGAATTCTCCTTTATCCGTTCCCGGGAAAAAGTCGCTTCCGATGTAGCCAAACGCTACCATCAGAATTGCTGATACAAACAATGCAAACGTAATTGCGAATGTTTTAATCTTATGGCCAAGACTCCACGTAAGGATGCCTGTAATAAATTCGGTGAAACGCGTAAGACCCGCTTCGAACTTATAAATAACCTTTCCGAATAATGAATCTTTACTGATCAGATCAAGTTTTCCGTATCTTGAATAAAGCCATGGAACGACCGTGAAAGATACTACCAGTGAAAGCATTGTGGCGATAATTACCGTCACACAGAACTGACGGATAATATCGGAAACCAAACCACTGCTTATCGCAATTGGAAGGAATACTACAACGATTACCAGCGTAATAGCTGTTACCGTAAAACCAATTTCAGAAGCTCCATCGTACGCGGCTCTCACTTTATTCTTACCCATCTCCATGTGGCGGTGAATATTTTCGATCACCACAATCGCGTCATCTACAAGGATACCTACAACGAGTGAAAGTCCGAGTAAACTCATTAAGTTTAGTGAATAATCCAACAAGCTCAGTCCGATAAATGTTGCTACAAGTGATGTTGGAATTGCAACCATCACAATAAGCGCATTACGGAAACTGTGAAGGAAGAACAGCATTACGAATGCTACCAATCCTACCGCAATAAATAAATCTTTAATTACGGAGTTTGCTGCTTCCAATGTAAACAGTGAAGTGTCATTAGCAATATTCACATTCAGATTTTCAGCTTTATATTGTAGCTGCATCTGCTCGACCTTTTGTCGCACAAGCTCACTCACTTCCACCGCATTGGCATCTGTTTGTTTCTGAACCTGAAGCAAGATTGTGCTTTGTTGGTCAATACGTGCAATTTTGTCGGTTTCTTTCTGCGTATCCTGAACTTCAGCTACATCAGATAGTTTAATATTTTGCCCGTTAACAGACGAGATCGTAAGATTTCTAAGCTCATCAACAGTCTGAATTTTACCTGAAAGTCTCAGCAATGTACTGTTCTGCCGGGTCTTTAAGCTTCCTGTTGGGAAATCCAAGTTGGAAGTTGAAATGATCTGCTGAACCTGTGGAATTGTAAGTCCGTAACCTTCAAGTTTGTTTTGGTCGAGGTTTACACGTATTTCGCGCTCCTGTCCACCCACAATATTTACCTGTGCAACCCCCTGAATTCTCGAAAATTCCGGCTGTATTTTCTGGTCAATAAGGTCGTAAAGTTCACTTTGAGTTAGATTTGCCGTAACACCCATGCTTATAATCGGTGCATCTGATATCGAAAACTGAGAGAGCGAGGGCTCTTCAATATCTTCGGGAAGTTCGGATCGTATGGCATTGATTTTCCGCTGAGCTTCATTCAAAGCAAAATCCACATCCGCATCATTATTAAACTGAATGATTACAACTGAAAGGCTTTCATAAGACTTCGACTGGATTTTTTTAATGCCTTCAAGTGAGGAAATCGCATCTTCTACTTTTCGTGATACAGTACTTTCCACCTCAGACGGCGACGCACCCGGATAAATTGTGGATACAGTAACTACTTTAACCTCAAATTTAGGAATCAGCTCATAATTTAGCTGCGTGTAACTGAAGATCCCCCCAATGATGAGCAATGCAAGCATCACTATCACCACGCTGGGTCTCTTAATCGCTATTTCTACTATTTTCATATTATCTCTTTACCGATTATTTAAGGATTTGAACTTTGGTTTTATCGGCAAGATTTATCTGTCCGCTGGTTACCACAAGATCTCCTTCATTAAGGCCACTCACGATTTCTACTTTATCACCATAATTAATTCCTGTCTGTACTTGCGTTAGGTAAGCCACATTGTTTTTAACCACGAAGATTCTGTTATCGCTCACACTACCTACAAAGGCATCACGCGGAACGGTAAGCACATTGTTTACACCCGTTCTGTTGAAAGTCGCCGTTCCGTACATTCCTGCTTTGAGTTTGTTAAAACTATTTGGAATCGTAATTTCTACCGGGAACTTAAGGGCTCCTGATGCTGACGGCGCGATGAAAGTAATTCTACCGTCGATAGTTCCTTCCACAACATCAGGTTTAACCTTAACAGTATTGCCAACAGCAAGCTGGCTCACCAAAGCCTGATCAACATCTACTTTTAGCTTTACAGAAGAAATGTCAACAATCTCTACGATTGGTGTTCCCGGATTCACTACGGCACCTACTTCAAGCATTTTTTGGTTTACAATTCCGCTGATTTTTGAAATAATGTTCGTATCGCCAGACTGTAAGTTGGCTGACTGTACCTGCGATCTCGCGTTCTGAACCTGAAGTCTCGCCTGATCCAGCTGTAACGCAGTTACACCACCGGTTTTGTAAGCTGCTTCGTATCTGCTAAGCGCAGACTGTGCCTGAGACAAATTAGCCTGTGCATTACCAACGTTTACGTTAAGTTTTTCGCCGCCAAGTCTTCCGATGCTTTGTCCGGCGCGCACATAACTGCCTTCTTTCACATAAAGGGCGATCAACTGACCCCCGATTTCAGCCGAGATCTGGCTTTGACGGTTTGGCAAAAAGGTTCCGTTTACGGCAAATTCACCGCTGATTTCTTCTCTCTTTACCGGCACAGTACGCACCGCAACATTGGTGTTTTTTTCAGCTACAATTGCTACCTGCTCTTCATTTTTCTTCTTGTTATTTTCAAGTATAAAGAAAAATCCCGCTGCTACGGCTACGATGACCAATATGGTGATTAATGTTCTCTTTTTCATTTTATTAGTTTGTTTCTTTTAATGTTTTAAGTTTTCCCTGGGATTTCAGTAAGTCTATTTCTGCAAGTTTATAATCGAGTTGTGCTCTTGTAAGGTTGTTTTTTGCATCCGTAACGGCGCGCTCGGCATCCAGAATTTCATTTAAAGTTGCAAGGCCGTATTGATAGTTAGATCTTGTGTTTGCCAGTACTTCTTCCGCGAGTTTTACGTTTGAAAGCTGCATGTTAATCGTCGTCATATTGTTCTCTAGAAGTGTAACAGCATTTTTGTGTTCCATTTCGAGGCCTAATTTTGCTTCGCGAAAATCTGCCTGTGCTTTTTCAATTTCAATCTGGTTGAGTTCAATTCTTGATTTTGTAGCAAAACCATTGAAAATAGGAACATTGATATTAAGACCGATTGATGCTACATCAGACCAAAAAACACCGTTTTTCTCGCCGTTCCACCACGGGAACTTATTTCCCTGACCTAAAAAACCATAATTGGCAGATAGCGCCACTGTCGGGTAATATTCTGCTTCGCTGGCTTTTTTCTGCCATTCGAGGAGTTCAATCTGCTTGTTTGCGAGACGAAGTTCGGTTCTGTCGTCAAAACTTCCGGGATCACTGTCAGGTAAAATTGTTGGGTCAAATGTCTGTGTTGGCAGATCAATTTCCTGCTGCATTGGCATCCCAATCATAAACTTCAGCGCATTTTCGCTGATCTCAACGGCATTTTCGAGCTGCTGTTTTGATGAAGTGATGTTGTTTTTAGCTACTTCCGTACGGTCGAAATCTATTTTTCTGGCGAGACCTGCGTCGAAAAGGCCCTTAATAATCTTGCCTGTTTCGTTTGTGATTTTAAGATTATTCTCGGCGTTTGCAAGCATCTGCTCACTTTGATATACTTGAAAATAAGCATTCGCAACGCGCTCTATAATCTGTTCTTCGGTGAGTTCTGCATTAATCAGATAGAATTCACGTGTGGTTTTCGCAGCCTTCAAACCGGTAAAAACCTGTTGGTTGAACAGCACCTGTGTTAGCTGTAACATGTTGCTTGAGGTATATTTTTGGCCAAATGCAACTTTAACCTGCTGGCCCGGTGCTCCGAAAATTTCTCCTGGCAGCACGCTTTCCTGCAGAAGCGGGTTGAAAGTGGTATTGCTTCCGAAAGATATGTTAGGATATGCGCTGGATTTTACCTCAGCGATCTGTGCATCTCCTCTTCTGATGTCCAGGCGAGCCTTTTCGGCATCTGCCTTATTTTGCAGCGCATAGGAAATAGCTTCGGGTAAGGTAAGCACCTTCGCTTCCTGCCCGAAAATTAAGCCGCCAATGAACAGCAGACTAAATGCGAACTTTTTCATTTATTATTTTTTATTTTTTTAATTGTTTCTTTTCCTTTTTCTGTTGCGATGGCATGCATATACATCATCATCAGTTCCTCTTTATAATGTAGCCTGTCCACCTCCGCGGTATCAATGTAAGGCGAACTGTCATAAGACATTACCAGCTGAAAAAATATCTTCGCGTAAATCTCGGCATCGAAATCATCGCGGTAACATCCCTGTTTTCTTCCTTTTTCAATATTCCTTACAAGAACTGCGGAAAACCTTTCGGAAAAGCTCAGCATGTGCTTATTAAAAATCCCCGGGTAATACTTCATAAGCTGGCGGATCAAAAGGGTTTTGTTGCTATGTGAGATTTTCTCAATCTCTACATCCCTGCACAGCATCCGCTCCATCGCATTCTCAATGTTATCATCAAGCTCATTCAGTTTCGAGATCACGAGATCAAGATTATACTGCATTATTTCCTCAATGAGTTCTTCTTTATTACGGTATTTCTGGTAAAGCGTTTTTTTCGAAATACCGAAGGCCGTGGCAACGTCGTCCATTGTCACTGCTTTAGGTCCGTTTTCAATAAAAAGACTTGAAGCTTTGCTTAAAAAATTTTGTTTTTCATCCATAATTCGGGTGCAAAGATACGACGGAAAACTTAAAAACAATAAAAGTTTCCAAGTTTTTTTTAGAATTGAGAAGGTTTTGCGGCAGAATGTAGCAACCAAAAATAGCGCTGAGATTGATAGACAGTGAAATGACCGTGGGCCTAATGGTTTTTGGTGATTTTAATTATTTACCGTTTTCGTGGGAGGTGGCGTATATCCAAATCGTGCTACTTTTGGAATACAAACTAATCAAAATTTTTTAACCATGAAAAAATTATTATCTAGTGCATTCGCACTTTTGGCAGTAGGATTCGCTTACTCCCAAGCAAACAATGACGTATCTACACAAGTTGGAGACGACAACACAGCAACCATTAATCAAACAGGTTGGCTAAACTTTAATGTTTTGGATCAGTTCGGTGACGACAACGTTGCAACTGTTGACCAAGACGGTTGGTTTAACGAAAACGAAGCGTTAAGCCAGGGAAACAACAACAGTATCGATGTTGATCAGGTAGGAACCTGGAACTTCAACACTACTGAACAGTATGGTAATGGTAATGATGCCCAAACTGACCAAAACGGATTGCTTAATGAAGTGGTTCAGCTTCAGGACGGTAATAACAACGATACCTATGCAATGCAGGATGGTACAGGTAACTATGCTGACCAATGGCAGGAAGGTAACGGCAACGATGCATCTTCTGAGCAAGATGGTAATGGAAATGAAGTTTATCAAGACCAAGACGGTAATAACAATGACGCGATTGCTGTTCAGGATGGTAATTTGAATTACACTCATCAGCTTCAGGTAGGTAACGGTAACTACGCTATCCACGAGCAAGACGGAAATTTAAACTATGCTGACGCCCATCAGACTGGTAACAATAACGATGCAATCGGATGGCAAGATGGTAACGGCAATACAATCTGGCAGTACCAAACCGGAAACGGAAACACTGCTGATGATTGGCAAGTTGGCGATGGCAACACCGCAGACATCACACAAAACGGTACTAACCATTACCATTACGGAACTCAGGTTGGTAACGGTAACATGATGACCGTAACTCAGAACAACTAGTATTTCCAATAACAAAATGCAGGAGGAATTTCGGTTTCTCCTGTATTTTAATTAAATGAACTTATGAAATCACTGTTGGTCTTTGTTATCTGTTTATTCTGTAGCATCCATGTAGCAGGGCAGATCACGAGCGATAATGTTCTGGAATATTATGAAAGAAGCCAGTCCCACCCGGCAGCCGAGGGTTATAGCCGTGACATTATTATTCAGATAGGTGCCAATAATTATATTGAAGTTATTGATAATGCACCTGAATATCTGGGGTTGAGCCAGGTAGGGAATAATAACTCCACTCTATATATAAATCCCGGCAATTACCCCACTAATGCTGAGATAAATGTACAGGGCACCGGTAACCACGTTGAAGTTCTTGGAACAAACAGCATTTCAGATGGTATGATCATAAATATTAACGCAAACGATATGACAATGTATATGAGAAATTATTAATCCACCCCCTACCCCTTGAAAATGAAAACTCTAATCACAACTCTGGTCGTGGTTTTTCTGGCGAATAAAAGTATTGCTCAGGTAAATGAGCAGGTTTCCGGAAAAATAATCACCGAAAATAAAGAAGGCACTTTAAAAATAAAAGCTGCCGCCATAAGTTCTTCCGAAACTTATCTAAGTTTAAATTACATCATGGTTTCCGTAAAAAAAGGAAAGTCGGGTAACTCCACCAATAAGCAGAGTGGAAAATTCTCGCTCGGTCCCAAAGAAACCAAAACTCTTTCCGAAACGGCCCTCAATCTTGCTAAAAATGATGCTCTTAAAGTCTATCTCTTCGTTAAAGATGAAGAGACTGATGCCGTACTTTCTAAAGACAGTCTGGAGATCAACGCTGAAAAATTCGCAAGCGAAGTCAATTATATTCCCGAGAACCGAATAGAACTTTCGGGACTCACAATTGACGATACCAAAACGCGTTTTGGGCAGCAGTTCTATGAGACTTTCTTCAAAAAGTACAATCAGCTACCTCAAAAATATGAAGGAACCGTCACCGTTTCAGAACTTCCCTCGATGGGACGTAACAGCCGGATCTCCGTGAGTCTTGATGATCAGGTGATCTACACATTTATCACGCGTCCCGCAGATGAGGCGATGGATGCTGAAGCGGACCGGACAATGGCGTTATTGGCAGATTACAGCAAGCGCAACGCCGTGCGGGATCAACAGTTTAAATATTAATAATTATGAAAAATCTAGGTATAATCGTGCTGCTTATTACCCCTTTTTATGCAGCATCACAACAGTTTGTCTATAAGCCGATAAATCCGGCCTTTGGTGGAGACACGTTTAATTACCAGTGGTTGCTGAGTTCAGCAAGTGCCCAGAACCAATTCGACAATAACCTTCGCGGATCGCTGGGAAGTGGCGGCAGCTCTCTGGACAGTTTCACCGATAACTTAAACCGCCAGATCTTATCTGAATTATCGCGAAAACTATTTGGAGATCAGTTTGGAGACGGCGATCTGCAGCCGGGCACCTATGTCTTCGGATCCATTTATCTTGAGATTTTACAAACTGGCCAGGGCTTGCTGATCAGTATACTCAACACCGATACCGGTGAACAGTCGGAAATCCTGATTCCCGGCGGCGGCTAGCTGCCATCAAAACCCTTGAAAACACCCTTGAAAACACCCTATGAAAACAAACAAGCTAACCAAAATCGCACTTCTAACCCCGCTAATTTTTCTCTCAAGCTGTACATTGTTTAATTTACCAACCAACAGCGAAAAATCTACCTTGGGGGAAGTAACACCTTACACACCCGAAATAAAGAATTTACCGGCACCAAAAGAAAAAATTGTGGTCGGAGTGTATAAATTTCGGGACCAAACCGGGCAGTACAAAGCCGCGGAAAACGGCGCCAGCTGGAGCACTGCAATCCCGCAGGGGACCACAACTATTTTGCTCAAAGCACTTGAAGACAGTCGTTGGTTTACGCCAATTGAGCGCGAAAACATCGGAAATCTACTTAATGAAAGACAGATCATCCGCAGTACACGGAAAGAATATGCAGGAAATGATGCCAATGAGGCGGCGTTATTACCGCCATTGCTCTTTGCAGGGATCATTCTTGAAGGCGGCGTAATTTCTTACGATACCAACGTGATGACTGGTGGAATCGGTGCACGATATTTCGGACTCGGTGCTGGTGCTCAGTACCGTCAGGATCGCATCACAGTGTATCTCCGCGCAGTTTCTACGTCAAGCGGCGAAATTCTGAAAACAGTTTATACTTCGAAAACCATCCTTTCCACAAGTATTAACGGCAACTTTTTCAGATTCATCGATACCGAAAGATTACTCGAATCTGATATCGGAATCACTCAAAATGAACCTGTGCATCTGGCGGTGACCGAGGCCATCGAAAAAGCCGTGCTGTCTCTCATTGTAGAAGGCGTACGCGATAATCTTTGGACCAACAAGCAGAAAACGCCAAACGATTTCGACAAAATAATTGAGGGTTACACCTCAGAAGTAAAAGTAAATGATGCAAGGATCGTCGGAAATAAATTCCCACAAAATGACCGTGGAAAGTTTTCGGCTTTTTTAAATGCGGAAACTTTTAAACTGAAAGGCGATTATGTGGACTCTAAAATGAACATCGGTGCAAAAGTAGGACTGAAATATTTCTTGTCAGATCATATCAATGCAGAGCTGAATGTGGCCACGCACACCCTTGAGAATACCGATATACTTGATGAAACAACGGTAATGACAGAGCTGAACCTCGAATATCTGATGTTGCCCAAATTCAAGCTCAGCCCCTTTGTTTATGCCGGCGCCGGAACTATTATTCTACCTACACGCACCCGTTATAAGGCGCAAGTGGGCGGCGGCCTCGAATATTTATTCAATAAAAACATGGCGCTAAGGCTCTCAAGTCAATATGACTTCGGATTTACCGACGATTGGGACGGTTTCGTCAACGGCAAGCAGAAAGATCAGGGCGTGCGCATCGGCCTGGGCGTGAATTATTATTTCGGTTCAAAAAAATCTAATAATTAAAATCATGAAAAATATACTCAATATATTCACTATAAGTTTATTAATGCTTCTGCTGAACTCGTGCAGCGAAGACCTGGTGAGCAAAGTACAAACCGGGACCCTGAAGGGAACGGTAATAAAGAAAGGAACAAATCAGCCGCTTAAAAACGTAAAAATTTACACCGCTCCTTCTACGGAAACTGTGTTTACGAAGGAAGACGGCAGTTTTCAGATCGAAAACATCCCTCTCGGCGATTATTCGGTCCGCGCGGAACTTTCCGGATACCTCACGAATTTACAGGGCATCAGCCTTCAAAACAGCGCACAGACTGTATCGGTAGTTTTCGAGATGAGCGACGACGAGTCGCTGAACTCTCCACCGTCTGCCTCGGTGCTGCTCAGCCCGGTGGATAATGCTGTTGATCAGCCGCTTTCAGTGGATCTTTCATGGCTTTCGACAGACGCGGATTCACTTGACGTACTTACCTATAAACTGGTTGTGAAAAATGATTTTGACCAGAATGTCCTTGAAATTAAGGATCTAACAGAAAAGCACTACTTCCTCGAGAACCTTAAATTCGGTGTTACCTATTATTGGCAGGTGACTGTTGATGATGGTGTGAATCCTGCGGTGAACAGTCCGGTTTTCAGGTTTAAAACCAGCGCGATTCCCAATAACCGCTTCCATTACGTGAAGAAGATGGACGGTAATTATTATATTGTCTCGAGTAACGAAGCTAACACCAACTTCCAGTTCACGCCGATTTCTGCCAACAGCTGGCGGCCCCGCCTCAGCCAAAACGCCGGCCTGATCGCATTTCTGCGAACAGTTGGCGGCAGCGCGCAGATTTTCACGGCCAAGCCCGATGGGTCGCAGCCGTTTCAGGTGACAACGATCCCTGTTTCGGGATTCAATAATGCAGAAACGGACTTTTCATGGAGCACCAACGGAAAGGAATTTCTATATCCAAGTTTCAGCAAGCTGTATAAAATCAATAAGGATGGCAGTGGGCTTGAATTAATTTATACTACAACCGACGGCAGTTTTATCTCGGAATGCGACTGGAGCTATGATGGAAGCAAAATTGCGATCAAAACAAATGATCCGAACGGTTACAATGCGAAGATTTTAGTAATCGATATGCAGGGCAATACGGTCAAAACAGTGCTTGAGAATGTTGCGGGTGCCGTGGGAGGACTTAATTTCTCTGTCGATGGTAATCTTCTGCTCTATACCTACGATATTTCGGGTCATCAGGATAACAGTTACCGTCAGCTCAATACGCATATTTTCATCTATAATTTGACGAACGATGTTAGAACCAACATTTCACTGGCAAGCGAAAAGCCGGATGGCAGTAACGATCTGGATCCACGTTTCTCGCCGAACAACGCTGAAATCATATTCACCAACACTTCGAACGACGGGATATCGGTGAAAAACATTCTAAAAATAACATTACAGGATAATGAAAGAACAGCTTTATTCTCCGACGCAGAAATGCCGGATTGGGAGTAATGTTTTCAAGGGGAGTTGAGGAATTTATTTCCTCAACTTTTTATTTTATTAAAAGCCGGATATTTCCGGCTTTTTGTTTTTTGCGAATGTCCCGAAGGAATTACGGTGCTTTATGAATGTATCTTGACAGTTTTATACCTAAATCTGTCCATACAATTTTGGGATTGGCGTTGCGTTCGAGATGATAATCTGCCTCCGAAATTTCGTTTAAGATGGCTTCAATATTAGCGCCGTGAATGTATTTTGAAAAACTATCCCAGCGGAAACCGCCCGAATCTATTTTTTTGTACACTAAATTTTCGTTGCCATAATTTTGCAACAGGGCTAATCTGAACATTTCAGCGCAATAGTGGAGGAAATTCTTTTGTTTTTCGCGGTTCCAAACCGCAATGTTTCGCCCCCATAACACGATGTTTTTGAGGAACTGCGGTTTTTTCTTCACTTGGAAGGCTTCACGAACCCACAACACGAACAGTTTCTCAAATTCATCATCGGAATCATCGGACAGCATCAGTTTCTGCGCAGTATTCCAGTTTCCCTGCGCCTGAAAAACGATTTCGCTTATTTTTTCTTCAGATATATCGTACGTTTTCTTCAGAAACTCTTCAATATCTTTATCGTCGATCCTCGGGATTTCTACCAGCTGTGTACGCGAAAGAATCGTAGGTAAAATGGAGTCGCCATTTTCGGCCGTAAGAATAATAAATGTGTCTTTTGGTGGCTCTTCCAGAAATTTAAGGAATTTGTTGGCTGCAGAAATATTCATTTTATCCGCTTGCCACACGATCAGAATTTTGCTTCCGCCTTCGAAGCTTTTAAGTGCAAACTTCTGGTTTACCTGATCAATCTCGTCTGCGTAAATAGTGAGCTGCTTATTTTCCGATTCCAATATCCGGCTCCAGTCTTCATTATCAGAATATGGATTGTTCAGTACCATCTCGCGGAATTCCTCGGCGAAATTAGACGATAGCCCACTCGACTTTTCCTTAAAAACGGGGAAGCTGAAATGCAGATCTAGATGATTGAGGTGCGCTACTTTAGAACACGAATGCTCGTTTTCCTTCTTCAGGATCTCTTTGGCGAAAGCCATTGCGAGCGCAAGTGTGCCGTAGCCGTCTGCCCCAAGAAACAGCTGGGCATGGCCTACGCGATTGTCTGAAATACTCTCGGTAAGTAGATGTTTGATCTTTTTCTGGCCTACAATCTGGTCCCAATTCATTCTTCAAAGATAATTATTTTGCCTTTTAATCAAACAGTGATCAGATTTTGGGCCTTGATACTATTCGGAATGAACTCGGATTGAAATTAATAAAATCACAGTCAAAAACTGTATCTATAGAGGTAAAAAACCTTTGCAAACAGCGGTTTACCCTTAACAAACTTTAACCAAAGTAAATTTCCTCAATTCAGTAATATTTAGGATATTTGCGCATTATTTTTAAAAATAAAGAATGAAAAGAATTTTTGTATTACCGCTTGTTTCCGCGGGGTTTTTCCTGAACGCGCAAACAATTGGTAATTCTCCTTATGCTGCCTTTGGAATTGGGGATGTGAAGTATGATAACACTACTGATATTAATGCGATGGGCGGCATTTCTACTGCGTATATTTGGGACTTCAATAACAGTTTTAATTTCAGCAACCCTGCTGCTAATAAAAATTTAGACCTAACTACGATAAAAGTAGAGGCGACAAACGAAAATAACTTTTTCAAATCTGATTTCGATAATTCGAACGTTACCAAGCATTCCTCCTATCTTTCAAACCTTTCGATCGCGTTCCCGCTTTCACCAAAAGTGAAGTTCGGCCTTGGTTATCAGCCATACAGTTCAAAAAAATATTCTGTTATTGTGCAGGACGATCTACCTGAAAATGTGACGAGAGCTAATCTCTTCCGCGGCGAAGGTACCATCAGCACAATGCAGGCTGCACTTGGTTACCAGATTTCACCGGAATTTGCTTTGGGTTTAAGGACTAATTTCTATTTCGGAAACCTTTTCGACATCAATGAGATTGCTTATACCAACGCTGAACTGATTAACGGTTACGAGACCAAAAATAAGATCAAGACTTTTAATTTTACACTCGGAACAGCCTACCAGAAAAGATATGGCCTCGACCGTAAACTAACACTTGGCGCAACTTACACATTTGGCAGCACCGGCCAGATGGAAACCCAATACACAAACAGTACCTATTTCTACGGCAATGGAGACACCCGGAACAACGTAAGTATTATTGATGAAGATTTCAGTACCGACAAAAACCTGATCCCGATGGAGTTTTCACTCGGCGCAGGTTACGGACGGGATGCAAAATGGTTTCTGGGCACACAGTTCGACTATAAAAAAGGTGAGACCATCCAGTTCTTAGGACAGCCTTTCAGCAATGAAAATTCTTACCGAATCGCTGCTGGTGGCTGGTATCTGCCCAATTATAATAATTTCCGAAGCTATTTTTCGCGGGTAACTTACCGTTATGGCGCCTATTATGAAAAAGGAAATCTGTCGTTTAACGGAACAAACATCAATCAGTTTGCGTTAACAGGCGGTGTTACATTTCCTTTCGAAAACCGAAGTGCATCCAGAATGAGCGGCATTGATGTTGGTGTGGAACTTGGCAAGCGCGGAACTTTGGAAAATAATATGATCAGACAGAATTTTGTGAACTTCAGAATTGGGCTTAATTTTGCCGATAAATGGTTCCAAAAACGTCTTTATGATTAAAAAATGAATCGTTTCAGAAAAATATTTTATTCAAATATAGCAGGCCTTTTGGGTTGTGCTATATTTTTTGCTTTGACCTCGTGTGAGGAAGATCTTACGCAGGTAAACAAAAACACCAATACCAATTTTCCTTCACAGATCATTAATAAAGCAAACATTGTTCAGCGCGATTCAGGGATGATCAAACTCCGCGCAACAGCGCCGCTTATTGAGAAATACGAATATATCGACTCGCCGTACATCGTGGCGAAAAAGGGTATTAATATCCTTTTTTACGATAAAAAAAAGCCGAATGTCCCGGGTAAGATTGTGGCGAAATATGCTAAGTTTAACGAAAAGAAAAGATTTTACGAAGCGAAAGGAAATGTACGGATCACCACGAACGAGAACCAGATGTTTGCGATGCAGTCCGTTTTCTGGGATCAGGGCAAGCGGCTGATTTATACTTCCGATACCGTCTATGTAACCGATAAAGACGGTTCTACGCTGGTTGGCGCGAACGGAATGAAAGCAAAGGACGATTTTTCCGAATACACCTTCTTCAACAATTCAGGAAACATCAGCGCGCAGAAAATTCCCGAAAAGGGCAGATAAATCGTAAATTCGTGCAAAAGCTGTCTCTATGAAGTTCAATGCAATTGGTTTAATGTCGGGTACAAGTCTTGACGGGCTCGATATCTGTTTTGCGGAATTTCAGAAAACTGCCGATCTCTGGAAATTTGAAATACTTCATGCGGAAACTATTCCCTATTCCAATGTGTGGGAGCAGAAACTACGCACTGCGATGCAGCTAAGCGCGGAACAGTTGTTAGCGTTGAATTCAGAATACGGTTTTTACCTCGGTGAAAGAGTGAAGGAATTTATCTCAAAACACAAGATAACAGAAATTGATTTGATTGCGTCCCACGGACACACCGTTTTTCATCAGCCTGAAAAACGATTCACAACCCAGATCGGTGATGGCAGAGCGATAAAATTGCTTAATGACATTCCGGTGGTTTACGATTTCAGAAGCCAGGACGTGCTGATGGGCGGCAATGGCGCACCGCTGGTACCGATAGGTGATGAACTGCTTTTCGCGAAATTCGATGCGTGCGTGAATCTCGGTGGATTTTCAAACATTTCATTTAAAGAAGAGGGAAATCGGATCGCATTTGATATATGTCCCGTGAACATCGTGCTTAACAGATATGCGGAACTTTTAAACAAAAAATACGACCGTAATGGCGAAACCGCACGAAGCGGAACTGTGAATGCGGAAGTTTTAAAGGCGCTGAATTCGCTGCCATTCTACCGGAATAGTCCGCCCAAATCGCTGGGACTGGAATGGGTGCGTGAAAATGTTTTTGAACTTTTCGACGGTCTGAAACCGGAAGATGTTTTGGCAATTTTTACAGAACATGCGGCCGAACAGATTTCCGCAGTTTTTAGAAAATACCGTTTAGAAAAAGTGCTTTTTACAGGTGGTGGAACTTACAATTCATTTTTAATTGAATTGATCAGCAGCAAATGCAGTTCGGAAACCGTAATACCTAACCCACAGATCATCAACTTTAAAGAAGCGCTTATCTTTTCGTTTATGGGTGTTCTGAGAATAAATAATGAAACAAACGTCCTTGCTTCGGCTACAGGAAGTTCACGGAATCATTCCTCCGGGCTAATTGTTTAAATATTAAAGTAAAAGAAAGAAAAAATTATGCAGATAGATATTAGAAAGCTTGCGATAGAAGATTATGAAGAGCTTAAGGCAACAATGCAAAAGGCCTACCCTGCTATGTCGCAGAGCATTTGGTCTAAAAAAAGTATTGAAAAACTCATCAGAATCTTTCGCGACGGACAGATTTGTATCACCGTAGACGGAAAAATTGCAGCGGTTGCATTATCGCTGATCGTGCAGTACGAGCTTTACGGCGACGATCATACGTATAAGGAAATTACCGGGAATTACACGTTCAATACTCATTCTGAAACCGGAAATGTGTTGTACGGAATCGAAGTGTTTGTAGATCCTGAATTCCGCAAACTGCGGCTTGCAAGAAGACTTTATGATGTTCGGAAAGAACTCTGTGAAACTTTGAACCTTAAATCTATCATGGTGGGCGGCAGAATCCCGAATTACCACCTTCACAGCGCTGAACTTTCCCCGCGCGCGTACATCCAGAAAGTTCGGAACAAAGAACTCTATGATCCCGTTCTGAGTTTTCAGCTTGCCAATAACTTCCTACCGGTAAGAATTCTTAAAAATTATCTTCCTGAAGATGTGCATTCCGAAGAAAACGCCGTGCTGCTTCAGTGGAATAATATCTACTACAGCAAGAAACCCAATACGATGCAGGATTCGGTGATCCGGCTTGGGCTTGTGCAGTGGCAGATGCGGCATTTCAAGACCATCGATGCGTTCTACGAGCAAGTCGAATTTTTTGTAAACGTGATGGCAGATTACAAATCAGATTTCATCATGTTCCCGGAGTTTTTCAACACGCCCCTACTCGCCCCGTTCAATCATCTTTCGGAGCGTGAAAGTATGTTTAAACTGGCTGAACTGACAGAAGAAATAAAGAATAAAATTTCTGAATTCGCGATCGGTTACAACATAAATATCATTGCAGGCAGTATGCCGCTGGTAGAAAATGGCGAGCTTTATAACATCAGCTATCTGCTTCACAGAGACGGAAAGATTGATGAACACCGGAAAGTGCATATCACGCCAAACGAGAAGAAATTCTACGGTATGAAGGGCGGTAATGAAATTAAAGTAATCGATACCGATTGCGGAAAAGTGGGTCTTGTGATTTGCTACGATGTTGAATTTCCCGAGTTACCGCGGATTTTAGCCGATCAGGGCATGAAAATATTATTCGTTCCTTACCTGACCGATACACAGAATGCCTATATGCGTGTACGTCACTGTGCGGCAGCGCGTGCTATTGAAAACGAATGTTATGTTGCGATCGCGGGTTGTGTAGGTAACCTTCCGGGTGTGAATAATATGGATATTCAATATGGTCAGGCTGCGGTTTTCACGCCTTCGGATTTTGCATTTCCGTCCAAAGCCGTAAAAGGCGAAGCGACGCCCAATACCGAAACTACGCTTATTGTGGATGTAGATCTTAACCTGCTGAAAGAACTTCACCATTATGGTGCCGTCCGCACGATGAGCGACCGGCGTACCGACCTTTATGATACTGTGGATCACAACAACACCGAAAAAGATTAAAAACAAAAAACCCGGAACAGTAAAGTTCCGGGTTTTGTTTTTTAATGATATTTTCTACAGTTTAAATTCAAGTTTTACGTTGAAAAACCTGCCTGTCAGCCGCACAGGAACCGGATAGTTGTATCCCGAGGATACGTCGTTCACCCATTGGTTGGCTACCGTATTCTGAATATTGAATGCATTGAAAATTTGCACGCCCAATGTGAGTTCATTGAAATTGCTCCAGAAACCTGAGTTTACTCTGTTATCTTTCTGATCAATAAAAACTTTAGACAAACCTATATCTACCCTTTTGTATGCAGGCAAAGTCCGCTGGTACTGGTATGGCGCCGAATAGTCGGGTTTACCGTTTTCATCCAGAGATACAGGCGTTCCGGAAGGAAGACCATTCGCGTAAGTTAACGTAAGGTTCACGCGCATCGAAGGAAATTTCGGCATATAATCCTGATAGAACATCGAAAACCGGAAACGCGGATCGGTAGGTCTTGGAATATCGCCTCTTCCTTCAATATTTTCGAAAACGCGGGCGTAACTTGCTGATATCCAAGAATCGATGCCGGGAACAAATTCACCGAAAAGCCGTGTATCAACACCGTAAGCATAACCTTCAGCATTATTCTGACCGGAATAGCGGATTCTAACATTATCCAAATAATACGGAATGAGATGATCCATTTTCTTATAATAGGCCTCCGTGGTGAGTTTGAAAGGTCTATCCACCATGCGGAATTCGTAATCGTGCGACAGAATTACCTGTATGGAACGCTGGCTTTTAATGTCCGGATTGAAGTTGCCGTCCAGATCTTTAATTTCTTTATAAAAAGGTGCCTGATAATAGATACCGCCCGATATATTAAAGAGCATATCCATATCCCAATCTGGCTTTATCGCAAACTGGGCGCGAGGCGAAATAATGGTTTCGTCGTTAAAATCCCAGTGCGAAGCCCGCACACCCGCGTTCAAAAATATTCTGTTTGTTCCCCAATACAGTTTTTTCGAGTATTGCGCGTACGCTGAAAGCCTTGTCGGCTGGATGTGGTTCGCGCCTGCGATATGAAAACGAAGACGCAGGTCCGAGGGGTCTAAAGTTCCGGGATCGGTATAATCGCGCGGTGTGCTATACCCGAGTGAATCAACAAGCTGCCACTCGTTGGTGAAGTCTTTAAGGTTTTCTTTTTCGAATTTCAATCCTACCTCGAAATCGGTGTTTACGTCAGGTGAAAACCTTGTTTTAAGCTGTGTTCCGTAGGTTTTCACCAACAGATCGTTTCGTGCATGGTCAATCTGGCCACCCACGTCGTATGATGTAATGGGCTCACCGGTTATGGGGTCAAAAGTTTGAAGAAGATAAGCGGAGGCGATTGAGTAGTATTCTCGTTCACGGTTTTGGTAAGCGAAATTATCTAAAGTAAAACTCCATTTGCTGTTTGGCTTAAAGCTTACCGAAGCAGTGCCCATCATGTTTTTATATGAATCGTCTTCCTGGCCATTATAGAATACACTTAACCTGAGAGGCGTCTGCAGCGAACCGAAATCTACTTCTTTTACTTTCGGAATCATTTCGTAATCATTCTTACTGAAATATCCGATGAATGAAAAATCCCATTTTGGGTTGAGTTTGTAATGAAGGTACGCCTGAAAATCCATGTACTGCGGATTGAAATCGGTGTCTTCATTTAAAGTATTCAGAACTAAATTCGTATTTCTGTATCTTCCGGAAAACAGTGCCGACAGTTTCTTGTCTTTTGACGCAAAACCCGTTGAAAGGCGCGCGCCAATCAAACTAGCCTCACCCGAAAGCTCAAATTTTGTGGGTTGTCTGTAGTAAATATTTAACGCAGAGGACATTTTATCGCCATATTTAGCCTCGAAACCACCCGCAGAAAAATTAATTGCCTGCACCATATCAGGATTGATGATGCTCATCCCTTCCTGCAATGAATTGCGAATCAGGAACGGCCGGTAAATCTCGATATCGTTAATGTAGATCAGGTTTTCGTCGTAATTTCCGCCACGAACCATATATTGTGAAGAAAGTTCGGTGTTGGAGTTCACCGACGGCAAAGTTTTCAGCAACCCTTCAACACCGCCTGAAAGCGATGCAACCTGCTGCGCCTCTTTGGCAGTGATTTCTACGGAAGTAAGGTCTGTTACTTTTGGCTTGCCTTTTTTCTGAAAAACCACTTCCTCAATCTGGGTTTCGCGGTTTGAGTTTACAAATAAAACATTGATGTTCTGAACTTTAGGCGTAGTTCGGATATTCTTGCTGAACCCTCTGAAATTTTCTTTCTGTACCGACAGGATCTGTTCACTATCGCCAACGGGAATTTTTACAGAGCCATTTTCGTCGGTGCTGAAGGTTTGGTTATTATACGATACACTGGCCTCGGGAACCGGTGCGCCGTTTTCGTCTAAAACTTTAAGATTTATCTGCGCAAGCGCAAGCGCCGGAACGAATGCAAGAAGTATAAATATTTTTTTCAATGCCTGAAAATTTAAGTTTTAAAGATAGCAAATAATTAGAGTATCGCCTGCCGCACCCGTGTTAATTTCTGCAGCAGATCTTCCAGTTTATCAAGTCTCAGCATATTGGCGCCGTCCGAAAGGGCACAGCTTGGGTCGGGATGCGTTTCAATAAAAAGACCGTCCGCTCCTACTGCAATCCCTGCTTTGGCGATGGTTTCAATAAGTTCGGGCCGTCCGCCGGTTACTCCTGAATTCTGGTTTGGCTGCTGCAGCGAATGCGTTACGTCCAGAATAACGGGCGCGTAGTTCCGCATCGTCGGTATCCCGCGGAAATCAACCACCAGATCCGTATAACCGAAAGAATTGCCACGTTCGATGATCGCGGTTTTTTCATTTCCGGAATCGGTTACTTTTTCTACAGCAAATTTCATCGATTCGGGCGAAAGAAACTGGCCTTTTTTAAGTGTGATGCATTTTCCGGTTTTAGCGGCAGCAATAAGTAAATCGGTTTGCCGAACCAGAAATGCAGGGATCTGAAGCACATCCACATAATTGGCCGCCAACGCTGCGTGTTCATTTTCGTGGATGTCTGTCGTGGTCGGGATATTAAAGGTTTCACCCACTTTTTTAAGGATTTCGAGGGATTTTTCTTCGCCGATGGTGGTGAATGAATCTACTCGGCTGCGGTTAGCTTTTTTGAAACTGCCCTTGAAGATATAAGGAATTTGATACCGGTTGGTTATTTCCAGTACTTTTTCGGCGATTCTTAATGCCATGTCTTCGCCTTCGATGATGCATGGGCCGGCAATAAGGAAAAAATTCGATGAGTTTTTGTGATGGATATTGTCTAAATGCTGAATCATAGCTTTGATATTTTGGTATTTGAAATCGATCTTTTAAAATTTTTTAAGGATTTTTTCAAATGTATTTATATTTCTTGAAGTTATTTTGTTTTTTAGCGCTTTCTTCCCTAAAACCTTACCGAAAGATGAACCTAAGGTATCCCCTTTTGGAACTTGCCAATAGAAAGTCTCCGCAGTGATCTGCCCTTTTTCGTGTTCAGTTTTTATTGAATTTTTAAATTCCTCCAAAAGCAATTGTTCGGTTTCAACTAATCCAATAAACACGTAAACGTGCAGATTTTCATCTTTTTTGAATGGATTCTGTTGAAATATCGACTTAACTTCAGATTCGTTTTTAATGAAAAGAAAAGCCTCATAACTGAAGTGAGCTGACATCGCTTTCTCTAGAACCGGCTTTATTTCGGCAGCAGGTCTCTCCGACGAAAAGACAATATTTCCTGACGCCAAAACCGATGAAACGTCGGTCATACCAGCGTCCGCAAATACCTTGCAGACGTCCGCCATTTTCATGTTGGTACCTTTCACGTTAACGCCGCGAAGAAAAGCGCAGAATTTCATGTGGGATTATTGAGTTGCTTTGATGATCGCGTTTGTAATCTGCGTTTCTTTTTCCTGGCTGTAGGTGGAGTCATACGGATTCATCACATCAAAAAGATACGTGTAGAATGGTGTAATTTTCTGCACTTTTTCAGATTCTTTATACGCTTTCTCTTTGCCCATGATCTTCAGGTCTTTCACGAAATTATTAAAACGTTTGTCAATCGGCTCTATTGATTTTACGAGATAACTGTAACCCTTATCCTTCTGCCCGACTTTATTGTACGCATCTGAAACGGCGCCAACTACTAACGAATATTCCATCGGTTTTGTACGCATCTGGCGGCCTACGAAACGCTGTTCCGAAGCGGATAAACTGCCATAATAATCGTACTCAGAAAAAATTCCTTTTTTAAGTTCTTCGGCGAGTTTCAGGCCTTTCTGCTCCTGGCCGGACACGATATATCCGTACACCATTGAGCTTAATGATCGCGGGTCATTGTATTTTTCCACAGGAATTTCGCGTGAGGCCAAATCTAACATTTCAATCGCTTTTGCTTTCTGCCCTGTAAGCGCAAGTGCCTCTGCGGCGCGGCTTGCTGAACTTCTGTAGCTCACGATATTCTGCGTGCAGGTTTCATCAAAATGAACATTTAAATCTTTAAAATTGCCCCAGCGGTAATTTTTAACGGTATTGTAAAGTGCATTGGCATCTACCCTGCCCATTTCGCCGTCTTCGCGCTCCGGAGTTTTTATTGGAACGAGACGATAACTGAAACCGTCGTACTGCAGATAATCTCCGAGGTAGAAAATATTTTCAGGGTCATAAATTCCGCCTGATGAGAAATTAATCGGCCGCTTCCAGTCGTTATGGGCCAACATATCGAGCAGAATGAGGTTGTTCTTGAACATGCTCGACCGTTTGTACTCAATAGTAATATTATCCACTGCCTGCGACAGATCTTTAGTTTGAATGGTTCCCGATTCTACGGCATTTACTTTGTTTACCGGCAGGATGAATTTAGAAACCGGCAGAAAGTTAAACTTCTCGTATTTGTCTTCACCGAACAGCATTTTCAAAATTTCGTCTTTATCATCAGATTTCACTTTGATGAAATTTACAGCTTCTTTAAGCGTCATTGAATCCTGAGTGAGGAACTTGCGGAAATCCGCGAATGCGGTTTCGGGAGCGCCCTGGTCTTTAAGATTTGCAAATACATTCTGCCAGTCTTCAGGACTCATCAGGAAGATCTGGTCGTTGGTTCCGTCGCGGTAATCTTCATGCGTGAGCACCGACGGAATGGGCATTGAATTGTACGTGCGGCGTTTCACCTGATCGATATTCCACGGCGTTGACAGCAAGGTGAAGTTTACCACCTTTACATCATCGCGCAGCCCCGAAGTTTCCTGCATACCCCAAATCGGGTACGTATCATTATCACCATAAACGAACAGAATGTCGTTTTTCGGCAATGATTTTAAGGTTGAATACGCATAATCGTAAGCCGCCGAACGGCCGCTTCTGTCGTGTACGTTATAATTCTGGAAGCCCATCATCAGCGGAATTCCAAGCAAAACAACACCTAAAACAATGTTGAGTGCATCCGACTTCACTTTTTTCTGTACCGTCCACAGCAACGCAGCGGCGCCAAGCCCGATCCAAACTGAAAATGCGAAGAAAGAGCCTACCATCGCATAATCGCGCTCCCTCACTTCGAAAGGTTTTACGCCTGTGTAGAATACGATACCGACACTGGTGAGAATAAACAGCGCAAGTATGGCGTAAAAGCGCCCAAAATCGCGGTTAAGCTGAAAGAAAAATCCGATCAGACCTAAAATTAGCGGAAGGAAAAAGAACGCAACTGTACTTTCATTTTTAAATTTTGCGGGCATCTTGCTTTGGTCGCCCCACAATGCGTTGTCAATAAACGGAATACCCGAAATCCAGTTTCCACGGTTGTTTTCCATGTGCCCTTCAAGGTCATTCTGTCGTCCCACGAAATTCCACATGAGGTAGCGCACAAAGTAATAGCCGTTCTGGAAGGTAAAGAAGTAATCTAAGTTTTGGCTGAGTGAAGGTTTCTGGACGTTGATTAAATTATACGGCCGCACCTGTAAATAATCATCAGCTTTTATTGTTCCATTCTCATATTTCGCACGAAGTTCTTCGAAAATCTGTTTGGCTTCCGGACTGTCCGCTACGTCTTCATTGGCGTAATTAAATGAAAAATCGGGCGCACCGTACATTGAAATGTAATTGGACATTACGTCCTTGTCTTCGCTGAACATTCTCGGCATAAAACCTACATGATCTTCGCTGTAAACGTAGTTGAAACGGTCGCCAACTTTAAGGTAAGTTCCGGTTTTTTCGTCTTTTTCGTAAACGTCACCGGTTTTTTTCGTCTTAAAGCTGCCGTCTTCGTTTTTCTGAATGCCGTTAGCATCAAGAAAAGCCGTATAATTCTGCCCGTAAGCTGTTGGCCAGTCGCCGTACTGTTCGCGGTTGTAGTAATCGAGCATTCCGATCGCATTGTCGGGATTATTAAGGTTCATTGGCGGATTTGCAATCGCCCGGATCGGAATTACCATCCAGCATGAAAATCCGATGATCATATAAACGACCGACAGCGCGATGGTCTGGTAAAGGCTTTTCCCCGACTTTTTGGCGTAGTTTACAGCAAAAAAGCAAAGCGCAATCAATATGATGAACGCAATGATGGTTCCTGAGTGAAACGGAAGTCCAATACCGTTCACCGCAAAGATCTCCATTTTGCCGAAAAGCGTCATAATCAGAGGGAAAATGCCTTTAAATACGATACCTAAGATAAAAAGAGTAATGACGTTAGCCCATAGAAAAGTCTTCCACGAGAACTCGTAGTTACGGGCATAATAGATTAAACATACAGCAGGAATTGCGAGCATACACATCATGTGAACGCCTACGGACAGGCCTGTTACGAAAAATATTAAGATAATCCAGCGCTCGTTGTCAGCATCGTGATATTCGTTTTCCCATTTGGTGATGAGCCAAAGTAAAAGCGCGATAAACAAAACTGCCATTGAGTACACCTCACCTTCCACGGCTGAAAACCAAAACGTATCTGAAAAAGTGAAACACAGGGCACCAATTGTACCTGCAAAAAGTATTGAGATCTCCTCATGTCGTGATATCTCATTGAAATCTTTATTAAGCAGTCGGCGCACAAGATGCGTGATGATCCAAAAAAGAAAAAGAACGGTGAGCGCACTGAAAAGCGCCGACATTCCATTAATGACTATTGAATAATTATCCGCATTGCCGAAGGCTAACATTGCAACCACGGCTCCCACTAGCTGGAAAAGTGCTGCGCCCGGGGCGTGTGTAACTTCTAATTTAGCGGCGGACGCAATATATTCTCCTGTATCCCAGAAACTGAAATTATGTTCGATGGTTGATAAATAAGTGAGAAAAGCAATAGCAAAAACAACCCATCCGAGGACGGTATTCCACTGTTTAAAAGACCAATTTTTCATAAATAATATTCAATTATGCGAAAATAAGGTTTTTAAGCTGTATCCCATAAAAATTACATCAAATTAATAGAAGCATGGTTTATAACCATTTGCTGCTAAAATTCCGGATGTTCTGTCTACCTCGAGCATCCAGTGAACGTGATAAATTAACAGTTATTTCACCGTAATTTATTTTTTAGTATTTTTGCCAACGGTTTTTAGAGAAAAAAATGACGAAAAATGACTAATGTTTACGATAATATTCTGGGCTTAGTAGGTAACACCCCGATGGTAAAACTTAACACAGTTACGCGCGATATCCCCGCTACTGTATATGCCAAACTGGAGTCCTATAATCCTGGCCATTCAACCAAAGACAGAATTGCAGTGCACATTATTAATGCTGCTGAAAAAAAAGGTCTTCTTTCGCCCGGCTCCACCGTGGTAGAAACTACTTCCGGCAACACCGGTTTCTCTATAGCTATGGTCTGCATCATCAAAGGCTATAAATGTATCCTTGCGGTGAGCGACAAGACGAAGAAAGAAAAAATTGCTTACCTGAAGGCTTTGGGCGCAACCGTATATATCTGTCCAGCGAATGTTCCGGCTGATGATCCGCGCTCTTATTATGAAGTGGCGAAACGCATTGCAGCTGAAACGCCGAATTCAATTTATATCAATCAATATTTTAATGAACTTAATATTGATGCGCATTACCAAACCACCGGCCCTGAAATCTGGGAGCAAACCGGCGGAAAAATAACGCATCTGTTTGCGTGCACCGGCACCGGCGGCACCTTATCAGGCTCTGCAAAATTTCTTAAAGAGAAAAATCCAGCTATTAAAATTATCGGGGTTGATGCTTCAGGGTCTATTTTAAAAGGTTTTCACGAAACCGGTACAATCAATACCGAAGAAATTCATCCGTATCAGATCGAAGGAATGGGCAAAAACCTTATTCCTGGTGCCTTGCTTTTCGATAAAGTTGATGAGTTTGTAAGGGTTAACGACGAAATGTCGGCCTACCGTACGCGTGAAGTAGCACTTAAAGAAGCTATTATGGGCGGATACACCACCGGCGCTGTTGTGCAGGGGCTTCTGCAGTACAGCAATTCTCATGAATTTTCCAAAGATGATGTGGTAGTTACTATTTTCCCCGATCATGGCTCACGTTATATTACCAAAGTATACAGCGATGAGTGGATGGAGCAGCAGGGATTCATCAATAATGGAGTGCACAATTACGATTTACTTCAGAAAACAGAATACATTAAATAAAAACGGCCTGACATAACTCATATTAAGACCTTTTAGCGATTACCAAAAGGTCCTTTTTATGGGGGAATTTGTTAACTTTGCCGTTATCATAATTTTATAATAAATAAGATACCTAATGACAGATATTTTTGAACGGTTAAGACAGAATCCAGGTCCTTTGGGGCAGTTTGCGGACTATGCTGAGGGTTACTTTGTCTTCCCAAAACTTGAAGGGCCTATCGGTCCGCGGATGAGATTTCAGGGCAGAGAAGTTGTCTTCTGGAGTGCAAACGATTATCTGGGCCTTTGCAACCATCCTGAAGTTTTGGAAGCAGATGCTAAAGCAGCCGCAGAGTTCGGGATGTTTTACCCGATGGGTGCCCGCGCAATGTCCGGTGAAACAGATCAGCACCAGCAGCTTGAAAGAGAGCTCGCAGAATTCGTTCGGAAAGAATCTGCATATCTTTTAAATTTTGGCTATCAGGGTATGGTTTCCACAATCGATGCCTTGGTGTCGAGACATGATGTAATTGTGTATGATGCCGATTCCCACGCTTGTATTGTAGATGGCGTACGCCTTCACATGGGTAAAAGTTTTACCTACAAACATAATGATATCGCGAGTTTAGAGAAGAATCTCGCAAGAGCTACCAAAGTGGCTGAAGAAAACGGCGGCGGAATTTTGGTCGTAACCGAAGGTGTTTTCGGCATGCGCGGGATGCAGGGAAAAATCAAGGAAATCTGTGACCTTAAATCTAAATTCGATTTCCGTCTGTTGGTTGATGATGCACACGGGTTCGGAACACTTGGTACCACAGGCGCCGGTGCGGGTGAAGAACAGGGCTGTCAGGACCAGATCGATATCTATTTTTCTACTTTCGCCAAATCGATGGCAGGTTTCGGTGCTTTTATCGCCGGCGACAAAGAAATTATCAGAATACTAAAATACAATCTGCGTTCGCAGGTCTTCGCAAAATCCCTCACGATGCCAATGGTTATCGGAGGTTTAAAAAGACTTGATCTTCTGCGTTCAAGACCCGAAATCAAAGCGAAACTTTGGGAAAATGTAAACAAGCTTCAGGACGGGCTTTCAAAGCGCGGTTTCAATATCGGCGGCACAAATACATGCGTAACGCCTGTTATGATGCAGGGCTCTACGGTGGAAGCGACGATGCTTGTTAAGGATTTACGAGAAAACTATGGTATTTTTACGTCCGTTGTGATCTATCCGGTAATCCCGAAAGGCATGATCCTTTTAAGACTGATCCCTACAGCGTCTCACACCGATGCCGAAATAAACGAAACCCTGGATGCTTTCGACGCTATCCACGATAAACTTACCTCAGGATTCTATAAAGAGCAGGAGCAAAAACTTCTCGAAGAAAAAAACCTGAACTTCAAGGATCAATAGAATTTTCAATAATTTATTTCTAAAATAAACCGCTTGAAAATTCAGGCGGTTTTTTTGTACCTTTTAACTTTATATAAAGTATCGCAATTGTTTGGAACCATAGGCGTTTCAGTAATAATTTATAAAATCAGACACATGAAACAGATTATCATCACTAAACAGGATTCCACAAGAATACATAAATCCATTATGGATGCAAAAAAGAATAACTCAATTAAAGCCGAAGACGCCGAAAGACTTCTGCGTGAGTTGCATTCTGCGAAAATCGTGGAGTCTGCAGACATACCTGCGGACGTAGTGACGATGAATTCTGTGGTGAAAATACATTTCGAGAACAACAAAACGGTAACCGAATTCAAGATTGTGTACCCCGAGCAGGCCAATATCAAGGACAGAAAAATATCAATTTTCTCCCCTGTGGCTGCGGCTTTAATCGGTTACAGCGTTAATGATGAGATCGACTGGATTGTACCTTCGGGAATGACCAAAATTATTATCGACGAAATAATTTATCAACCTGAAGCGGCTGGCGATTTCGATCTGTAAGACTGATCCTGAAAGCATTTAAAAAACCCGTCCTTATAAAAGGGCGGGCTTTTCTTATATAATTGATGTGTTTTTCCTTGGTAAATTTCTCTAACGCAAAGGTACGCTGAAGCATACGTCTTATTTTTGCCCAAATTTGCCCAATTGAAAATTTGAAGTATCTTTAACAAATATTTAAGATTTGATGATTAATCAGTTGCGGAGGGAGTTTCAGGAGATTTATTTCAATAATATTTCAACGACAAAAGGTCTGGAGGAACTGGCAAAGAACATTGGGATTTCTAAGAATTCGCTTCGCAGGTTTCTGCAGAAAATTAAAGACGATACCACATTAAGGGTCTCCACGCTCACCTTGATCGCACAGCAACTCGGATATAAAGATTACGCTGATTTTTGCGACAGTATTGGCCGCCAAAAATATTCCTTAGATTTCGAGCTGCTCGATATTTATTACGGCATCGTAAAAGGACAGGGCACAACGCTGAACGAAACACGGTTTCAGAAAGCTAACTACTATTTTGCACAGAAAATTATTTCCGATCCGCTCAACCTTAAAGAATTTGTAAAGCGGTTTGCCGATAATTATGAAGCGCTCGAATATGTGTTGGCGTGGCATCCGTCGTATGAAAATATAGCAAACAGCAATTATCAGGCTGCATTGTTGCAGTTGGCCCGCAGTTCGCCAAAAGCTCATATTAAAGTATTCGCGTATTCTTTTGTGGTTTTTGGCAAGTTCATGTCAGAAAAGCTTGCGGTGAGTGAAGCTAAAGAACTGATAGCTAAAATAGAAAAGTACGTTTATAAAATGCGTGAGGAAGAAGGTGAATTTCATGCTTTTCCAGAGGCACGATACGTCATCGCAAAAACTATTTACGCATATCTCACCGGCACCGATGCAAAATCCCGACGGCCTGACGCTGCTTTGCAGCGGCTCATTGGTCTGCAACATATCAGTGCCTCACCTATAGATAAAATTATTTTTGGGACCTATGTCACCAATATCCTGAATATCCTTCACGATTACGAAAATGCAGATCTGTGCCTGGGAGAACTTCTGTCCGAGAAGACGCTTTTAAAAATAAAAGAAGAAAACCCTCACTTAAGCACACATATATTTCTATATAAGCTTAATTGGGTCATTACACAGTTCCACCTTGGCAGGAAAGACGAGGCTTTGTTGGTATTCGAAACGTTGCCCAGCGACCTAATTAAAGTACATACTTCCTCGTTTGACAGCAAAATTTATTTTGAACTGAAATATCTCTATTTTGCCCGCTCACTTTACCCAAAAAGACAGGACATCAAACGCCGGTTTGATTTTCTGGTAGAAAAAACCCAATTTACCTTTCTTCACAAAGCCTGATGATTAGCATTTTTATTACGATCCTTGGCCACATTGCGTACGGAATCACCAATGTTCTATGGAAAAACCCGAGGAACGAACTTGGTACCCTGCCACTCATCATCGTAAGGAGTTTCGTGTGCATGTTGATTTTTGGCCTTGCGTTTATTATCCTCAGCGCCTGGGGTGTCATCCCCTATCCAACGGTATCTGCTATGGATATTGTGGGAACTTTGGGCATCTGTGCGGTGAATTATTTTGGATTGTTTTTCTTTTTGAAATCAATGAAGCATGCGCCGGTTTCGCATACGATCGGTTTCGGTAAAATTGGCCTCGTGATCGGAATTGCGGGTGGATATTTCGTGTATGGCGAAGAAATCTCGCTGTTAAAAGTATTGATGGCCATCGTCGTATTAATTGGTGTTTCGATGATTGAATTTTCATCGCAGAAACGCCCGACCATCATATCCAAAGGATTACTTTATGCAATTTTATGCAAGTTTTTTTGGGGAACTGCCTATCTGTACGTGCCATTTATTAATAAACTTGGTCCCATACTGTTCTGCGCAATACTTGAATTTACCGTATGTACGATGAGCATCATTTTATTCCTGTGGAAACCTACAAAAATAAAAGTAGCCGAAATCAGTAGCAGAACCAAATATGAAGTAGGTCTGCTCATCCTGCTGGGTATGGTCGGAACTTTTTGTTTAAATTTTGCGCTGGCCAATATCAGCATCATTATGTTTGCGGTCATCGGGCTGATAGAACCCATTATTGGACTCGTCATTTCAAAAGTTTATCACAAAGAAAAACTGTCTCGAATACAGCAGATCGGCATTGCCGCAGGAGTGACGGCCGCTTTTATCCTGTCGGCAACCAAGTAAGCTCCACAACCGCATACAGCAGTATACAATACCGAAGATTTACGGTAAATTTGCAAAAAATTACTTTTGAAAGACCTACTTCTAATCACTCCACCGTTTACGCAGCTTAATACCCCTTATCCTGCGACCGCTTATATTAAAGGTTTTCTGAACACAAAGGGTATCGGCTGTTTTCAAATGGATTTGGGGATTGAAGTAATTATTGAACTTTTTTCAAAAACGGGCATCGAAAATGTATTCAGCCAGGGAATCGATTTGGCGACAGCTTCAGAAAATTCAAAAAGAATCTTTGCATTACGCGGCGAGTATATTCGGACCGTTGATCAGGTAATTTTATTTCTGCAGAACAGAAACGCAACCCTAGCGCGGCAGATTTGCAGCATGAATTTCCTGCCCGAAGCCTCACGCTTCAACCAACTGGAGGAACTCGATTATGCCTTTGGAAACATGGGTCTGCAGGACAAAGCCAAACATTTGGCCACGCTGTATCTCGAAGACATTTCTGATTACATCGTTGAAAACATTGATGCGGATTTCGGTTTCAGCAGATATGCCGAGCGAATTGGCCAAAGTGCCAATTCATTCGATGATCTGTACCATAAACTGTGCGGGAAACAGAGTTATATCGACGAAATAACGTTGCGGATTCTGCAGAATAGGATTGATCAGGTTCAGCCTCAGATGGTCTGTTTTTCAGTTCCGTTCCCGGGAAATCTGTATTCAGCTTTCCGCTGCGCAAAATTCGTCAAAGAAAATTATCCGCACGTTAAAGTCGCGATGGGTGGAGGTTTTCCGAATACCGAACTCCGCGAAGTGAAAGATCCCAGAGTTTTTGAATTCTTTGATTTTATTACGCTGGATGACGGGGAATTGCCGATCGAATTACTGACTGATCATTTAAAATCAAATTCAGATAATAGTTTTAAGCGAACTTTTCTGCTTGAAAACGGAGAAGTTGTCTATAAAAATAACTCCACTAGAGCCGATTATAAGCAAGCTGAAGTCGGCACCCCGGATTACAGTGACTTGCTTTTAGACCAATACATTTCAGTCATCGAAATTGCCAATCCAATGCACAGCCTTTGGAGCGACGGCCGCTGGAACAAGCTCACGATGGCGCACGGCTGCTATTGGGGTAAATGTACTTTCTGTGACATTTCGTTGGATTATATTAAGATTTATGAACCCGTTGCGGCCCGAATTCTGGTGGACAGAATGGAGGAACTCATCCGCACCACCGGCGAATCGGGCTTTCATTTTGTGGATGAAGCGGCGCCACCTGCATTGATGCGAGAAGTTGCACTGGAGATCCTGCGCAGAAAACTTGTGGTAACATGGTGGACAAATATCCGCTTCGAAAAAAGTTTCAGCAGAGATTTATGTTATCTTCTTAAAATTTCGGGCTGCGTGGCCGTTTCCGGCGGACTAGAAGTGGCCAGCGACCGGCTGCTGAAACTCATTGATAAAGGCGTTTCAGTGGAACAGGTTGCGCAGGTTACACGCAATTTCACCGAAGCCGGTATTATGGTGCATGCATATCTGATGTATGGTTTCCCCACACAGACAGTTCAGGAAACGGTTGATTCACTTGAAATGGTGCGACAGCTGTTCGAAATGGGCGTTCTGCAAAGTGGTTTCTGGCACCAGTTTGCGCTCACAGCACATTCGCCGATCGGACAAAACCCCGAAGAATTTGGCGTTATTCCGCTCCGGCAGGACATCATGTTTGCAAACAATGACATCGATTTCCGGGATGAAATCGGAACTGATCACAGCGTTTTCTCGTTTGGGCTGAAGAAATCGCTGTTCAATTACATGCACGGAATTAATTTCGACCTCCCATTAAGCGATTGGTTTGATTTTCAAATCCCAGCCACAAGCATTGATCCGGATTATATCCATGACTGTTTGCTGGAGCACGAAGATTTTAAATTCAAAGAGAACTCAAAAATTGTTTTTCTTACCGGTAATGCCCTCGCGCAGGATTATGTGCGGACGAAAAAAGGGAATTCGTGGGAAATTACGCAGCTCACATTCCATCTGAACACCAATATTTTAAAGATAGAATTAGACCGTGATAAAGCGCATTGGCTGATGAAAACGATCGAAGAAAATTCGGTTATGAACTTAAAGAAAACTACACTTCAGCAGCTTAAAATGAGTTTTGAAGAGAAATGGTATGATTTCGAGCTGTTTTGGTTTTCGAAACCGATGCAGCAGCTTAAGGAAAATGGTGTTGTGCTAAGTCTTTAATATTAAAACCAAAAAAAATCCCGGAAAATATTCCGGGATTTGTTGATTGATGTAAAGCAATATTATTCTGCGAGAATAATTCCTTTATTATTGCTGAATTCTACCACGCCGCTTTTCACTACGATTGAATAGACACCTTCTGAAGTATTTTCTTTGGTGAAGTTCTTCGCATAATTTTCGGCTATTTCGTTGGTATAGACTTTCACTTTTCCGCCGGTCAGCGAGGCAACAATTGCCGCGTGATCTTTCTTGATGTGAAAATCGCCGTCTTTCCCGGGAAGCAGTACAGAACTTACTTCACCTTCAAAAGCTACGAATTCAGGGGTTAAAATCTTAATATTCATTTCTTAAAATTATAGATTATAGATTTTAAATTTTAAATTAATCTAAAATCTAAAATTTAGCATTTAAAATTTCTTACGCGTTTTCCGCTAACATTTTTTCACCGGCTGCAATTGCTTCTTCGATGGTACCTTTAAGGTTGAAGGCAGCTTCAGGAAGATGATCCAACTCACCGTCGATGATCATGTTGAATCCTTTGATGGTGTCTTTAATGTCTACCAACGCTCCTTTAAGACCTGTAAACTGTTCTGCAACGTGGAAAGGCTGAGAAAGGAAACGCTGTACTTTTCTTGCGCGGTAAACCGATAGTTTATCTTCTTCGGAAAGTTCTTCCATACCAAGAATTGCGATGATATCCTGCAATGCTTTGTATTTCTGAAGGATTTCTTTTACTCTCTGTGCACAGTCGTAATGCTCAGCACCTAAGATTTCGGGAGTAAGGATTCTTGAAGTTGAAGCCAAAGGATCAACCGCAGGATAAATACCTAAAGAAGCAATTTTTCTGTCGAGTACCGTTGTTGCATCAAGGTGAGCAAATGTGGTTGCCGGAGCCGGATCCGTTAAATCATCCGCAGGTACGTAGATCGCCTGAACTGAAGTAATAGAACCGTTTTTAGTTGAAGTAATTCTTTCCTGCATCGCACCCATTTCAGATGCCAATGTTGGCTGGTAACCTACTGCAGATGGCATACGGCCAAGAAGTGCAGATACCTCGGAACCTGCCTGAGTGAAACGGAAGATGTTATCAACGAAGAAAAGTACGTCTCTCCCTTGTCCCTGTCCGTCACCGTCACGGAAGTTTTCCGCAATTGTAAGACCTGAAAGTGCTACACGCGCTCTTGCTCCAGGTGGCTCGTTCATCTGTCCGAAAACGAAAGTACATTTAGAGTCTTTCATTTCTTCAAGATCAACTTTGGATAAATCCCAACCTCCATTTTCCATAGAGTGCATGAATTCGTCGCCATATTTAATAATGCCAGATTCCAGCATTTCTCTCAAAAGGTCGTTTCCTTCTCTCGTTCTTTCACCTACACCGGCAAAAACCGAAAGACCACCGTGTCCTTTCGCAATATTGTTAATCAATTCCTGGATCAGTACGGTTTTACCAACACCTGCACCACCAAACAAACCGATTTTTCCTCCTTTTGAATAAGGTTCAACAAGGTCAATTACCTTAATCCCTGTAAAAAGAACTTCCGCAGAAGTGGAAAGCTGATCAAATTTCGGAGCTTCACGGTGAATAGGCAGGCCGTTTTCTTTTGAAACCTGAGAAATACCGTCAATTGCGTCTCCCACTACATTAAAAAGTCTGCCATATACGGCATCTCCTGTAGGCATCGTGATTTGTCGTCCTTGTGAAATAACTTCCTGTCCTCTCTGAAGACCGTCGGTTGCATCCATCGCGATACATCTTACAGTGTCTTCACCAATATGTTGTTCTACTTCTAGAATTACTTTATTACCGTCCTCTTTCAAGATTTCCAGTGCATCATAGATGTTCGGAAGTTCTGCTGCATCTGCAAAAACTACGTCGAGTACCGGGCCGATAATTTGAGAAATTTTTCCTTTAATTTGGTTTGCCATTGCTGATTTTTTTCGTGTGTGCAAATATAATGAAAGTTCGCAAATGGGCAATTGGTTTTAAAAGAAGATTTTTATCATGTTGCGCTTTGGTTTACGGATGTTATTAAGAACTAAATCTTGACCGAGTAAGCGCGGTTTTATTAATAAGAATTGGGTAATCTTTATATAAGGAAAACTTTGCACTATCAATTTTAGAATTGGTTTAAAAAAGATATTTTTGCACCATCAAAATTTCCTGAATTGAAAATCATCACCAACCTTTGCGAATATTCTTCTAAAACGCCGCTGGCACTTTCCATCGGGATGTTCGACGGGGTTCACCGCGGCCATCAGAGCATTTTCTCGAATCTTAAATCGATTGCCGCTCAAAAAGGCCTTAAGACTGCCGCATTCACCTTCTGGCCACATCCGCGCAAGGTTTTCAATCCAGCTGATGATTTGAAACTGCTGAATACGATTGACGAGAAGACCTATCTTATCAGTAAAAACGGCGTAGAGAGTTTATTTCTGAAAGAGTTCGATGAGGACTTTCGCAACCTTTCGGGCGAAGAATTTGTGCGCCAGATTTTAGTTGAGAAACTCAATGTAAAATACCTGATCATCGGTTACGACCATACTTTCGGCAAAAATAAAAGCGGCGATTTCAGTTTGCTGAAGAAACTGTCATCTGAATTAAATTTTGAAGTTGAACAGGTTGAAGCCGTGGATTTTCATGATAAACACATCAGTTCCACGCAGATTAGAAATGCGCTGGCGGAAGGTGATGTAAAAGAGGCAAATGATATGCTTGGGTACGTATATTCGGTAGCAGGAAAGGTTGTGCACGGTAAAAAGATCGGACGTACGATTGGTTACCCAACTGCGAATCTTGAGGTGGATGCAATCAAGCTTTTACCAAAAAAAGGAGCTTATATTGTGGATGTGTTTGTGAAGAATTCGCGTTATAAAGGGATGCTGAGCATTGGCACAAATCCCACTGTAAACGGAGAAACAATCACTGTTGAAGTCTATATTCTCGGTTTTAGTGAAGATATTTACGGTGAAGATATTTCAGTAAATTTCCGGGAGTTCCTTCATGAGGAAATTAAATTCGAAAATCTCGAGAAACTGATTGAAAGGTTGGATGAAGATAAAAGGTTAACTGAAAATTTCAGTTTCTAAGAATTTAAAACCTCTTCTTTTATTTTTTTCGTCAGCGAATTCAGTATTAGATCATACGAATGATCGATTAACTTCAATATTAAATCCTGTTTCAAACCTTTACAGACCACCGAGTTCCAGTGCGTCTTATTCATATGGTAAGCGCCTGTAATCTGCGGATGCTGCTCGCGGAGTTCGGCGCTCCATTCCGGATCGGTCTTCACGGAAATCGAAACTGGCTGCGTATCCAAAGACATCAGGAGAAACATCTTCCCTCCTACTTTCATTACCAGCGTTTCATTATCGAACGGGAATGTTTCCTGCACACCTTTTTTCGACAGACAATATTGGTGAATCTCCGATATTTCCATTAAATTTTGTCTTTTAAAGCATTAGAACTCACGATATTTAGAAGATATTGTAGCTAAAGATTAAAGATACGTTCTTATACTGTGACATCCAATCGGGATATTGTTTAGTAATATCTCTATTGGTGAAAAACCGTGCTTCTATGCCATATTTGTCATCATAGCGATAACCGATTCCTAAAGCAACATTTGGACTTGATTTTAACTCAAGCACATATCTGGTGGGATAAGATTCGGTACCGATTTTTGCTGAAGAATCCAATGAGAAATCCAGTACTGCCTGTACATTTACAAATACCTTCGAACGTGAATTCAGGAACATGTAATGACGGATTCCAAGAGGAAGCTCTACGGATTTGTAGTCAACGCTTACGATTTGTGGCTGAACACCTGTAAGAATACTGGTAATAGTTGTTTCAGACTTGTAATATTGATAGGTAGGTTCAATTATAATGGCCCACTTGTTTTTTTTAAAAGGCAAAACAAACTCCGCTTCTATACCAAATCCAAAGCCTATTTGATTTTCAGTCTCGTATGCAATTGTATTTTCAAGGTTCAGAGATGCAGAATTTACGCGCGGCCTTATGTGCAAATTGAACTTCGATTTCCGTTGAGCCGAGATCTTTTCGCCACCGTCAGGGTTGGCGCATTCGTAGTAAGCTGCAAATAATTCGGTAAGGCTATTTTCCTTGTACTCGGTTTTGTGTATTCGCTGCGAACTTAATGAAGGACAAACGAGTATTTTTTCCAGTTGTGTCTTATATTCATTGTTGTGTGCAATTGAATTAAATTCGAATATATATGGCTTGTAAATTAACGGTTCGATAGGGCCGTCGTTAACTTGGTAGTAAAAACGTATGATAGTAGGCTCGGCGTATTTATACAGACGAACGTCCCCACCTGCAATTTCTTTTAAAAACACATCCTTGTCCACAAATTCGGGAGCGCGCTGTGTACTTAAATTTTTTGTAAGAGAACTTGACTGATCCATCTTAACGTTGCTGCGAACGTATTTTGCCTGGCCGTATATTTCAAAAAGCTGAATGTCTTTTAAGGACCCAACATATATTTTGTCGTTATCGGCAAGTTTGTATTCAATAGTAGTTGGTGAATTCCTCCAGTCTGCATTTTTAATTAAACCTTCTGTTCTTTCACCTGCGTTGTTGATGAAATAAGCTTTCTCAAAACGAATCTGAGCGAAAGAGAAAATACTGGTGGAACATAATAAAATGAATATAAATTTTTTCATAAATTAAAGCATAGTTTGGAGGCCGGTCAGGTGGCAAAGTTTGTTAGTTTTGATGGCTCTAAAGTAGTAATATTAAGCAATTAATTAAAATTCTAGACTCAGCGCAGTTAAGCATTAAACACTCAGGTATTTATATAAGATACAAGTGTAAAATAGGGGCTAAATTCGGACGCAAATAATGAATTATAGAGCCAGGGATTTCCCTAAATTGAGCACAGCGAAGTATGAACTAAGTAGGACTGCTTCCACCGTTCTGTAAATTGTTTTATTAAAGTTGTATAATAATTGCTTTGGAAAAACCACAGAATCACAACAATAAGTTTAATGAAAGCATTAATTATAGGCGCAACAGGCGCAACGGGAAAGGATTTAGTTCAGCAGCTTATTGCAGATCCCGATTATTCGGAAGTAGCTGTTTTTGTTAGAAAACCTCTGGATTTCAATCACCCAAAACTGTCTGCACACGTTATAGATTTTAACAAACCCGATGAATGGAAGCATCTTGTACAGGGTGATGTTGCATTTTCGTGTTTAGGCACCACATTGAAAGCTGCAGGAGGTAAGGACGCGCAGTGGAAAGTCGACTATGATTATCAATATAATTTCGCCAAAGCTGCTAAAGAGAATAATGTTGAAGATTATATTCTGGTTTCATCTTATAACTCCGACTCAAAATCGAAAATTTTTTACTCGCGGATGAAAGGCGAACTTGAAGAGAAAGTGAAAGCTCTTGAATTTAATAAAATCACCATTTTCCAGCCTGGCATGCTTGAACGGAAAAATTCAGACCGCGCCGGCGAGGTATTAGGCGGGAAAGTAATTAAGTTCGCTAACAGCCTGGGACTTTTCAGAAGCCAAAAGCCGATGCCAACTTCGGTGCTGGCAAAAGCAATGATCAACGCTGCAAAAATTAAATCAAACGGATTCTCCGAAATCAAACTGGCGAATATTTTCAGTTTTGCGGAAAAGTAAATAATTCATAAAATGTATTTGTTTAGCAAATAATTTCTACCTTTATCTTGTTAAACCTAAATATTTTTTACGATGAAAAAACTTTATCTGCTGGCGGCTACCGCCATTGTGGGCTTTACGCTCGCACAAAACAGACCTTCAGATGCACAAATGGCTCCCATTTTTGCGAAGATGAACGCAGTATCGAATCCGGCGGCACCCGAGCCACACGGATTTTTTACTGAAGAAGAAGGGAATCTTATCAGGGCTTACTACGCACATGATGCAGGTACTCCTTCGGTTTCCACAGCGGCTCTTGCCAACAATGATGCCCACGTGCTTGATGCACGGAATGTTTCGCGTCCGTATGGCCATTTTCCTTATTTAGGGCCGTACACGCTTACTGTCACTGGCACAATACCAAGCACACGCGCTGTGTACAGTGATGATTATGATCAGAACGGAACGTTATACGCGCTCGACAATACCAGCAGAGCGCTTCTGATTGTAAATCCGGCTGATGCTTCAGTTACTCAGGTGGCGACTATAACCGGAATTCCGGCAGCTGAAACACTTGGTGGACTTGCATTTAATTATGTAAACAACCAATTTTACGTACTGGGTTCCACTACGCTTTCCACGCAACTTTATTCGTTAAACCCAACAACGGCCGTGGCAACTCCAATCGGTTCAATTCCGGGAATCCTCGGGATTTGGCTTGTAATTGATAATGACGGTAATGCGTATACTGCCGATTTAACGCTTGATAATCTGCTGCAGATCAATCTTACGACCGGAACCGCCGCCGTTGTGGGCCCGTTGGGCATCAATATAAATTTCGCGCAGGATGCAGACGTTAATACCGCCGACAACACCATTTACATGGCGGCGTACATCGGTGCGGGCGTTGGCGGCATCTACAGCGTAAGCAAAACGACCGGAACTGCAACGTTGATTGGCTCCACAACTGCAAACAACGCGGAATACACCATGTTTTCAATTGAAAATCCTTCACCGCTTGCAGTGGATGACAGCTCAGTGAAAAACGCCCTGCAGATTTATCCGAATCCCGTTAAAGATGTGCTGAATATTGCAACGAAAGCCAAGATTGAAAATGCCGAGATCCTTAATCTTGAGGGAAAACTGGTGATGAAAACAAAAGCTTCACAGGCGATAGATGTCAGTTCTTTAAGACCTGGCGTCTATATTCTAAAAGCCGCGGTGGACGGACGGATACAAACCGTGAAATTCATTAAAAAATAGCAAATCATAATTATAAAAAAAGCCCTGAAATTCAGGGCTTTTTTTATTGTTTGCATGTGAAACGAGTTATACCCGCATAATGTCGGCTTCTTTTGTTTTAAGCTGATCATCGCAAAGTTTCACATATTTATCAGTGAGCTCCTGTACGGTGGCTTCACCGCCTTTTACTAAATCTTCGGAAACGCCATCGAGTTTTTTTAATTCTTTCATACCGTCCTGTCGCGCGTTTCTCACGGTGACCTTGGTAGCTTCTGCTTCGCCTTTTGCCTGTTTCGCAAGATCGCGTCTTCTTTCCTCGGTTAATGGCGGCACATTAAGGATGATATTTTCACCGTTATTCATGGGCGCAAAACCAAGATTCGAATTAATGATCGCTTTTTCAATTGCGCCAATCGCGGTTCTGTCCCATGGCTGAATGGAGATCGTCATCGCGTCCGGAACCATCACGTTCGCCACCTGATTAAGCGGCGTAGGAGCACCGTAATATTCTACCATCACGTCCTGAACCATTGTGGTAGAGGCCCTTCCGGCGCGGATTTTCTGAAAAGCATGCTCTAAATGTTTGAGTGCAGCATCCATTTCCTGCTTCGTCATATCAATAATTAGGTCTATCTCTTCCATAATATTGTAGTCGGTTTGTAGTTAAAGATTTATTTTTAAGATAAGAAAACTTCGGTATGGGTTTATTTTAATGAAACAAGTGTTCCTATTTCTTCGCCCTCAACAATCTTTACAAGATTCCCTTCCTTATTCATATCGAAAACAATGATCGGCAGTTTATTCTCGTGGCTTAGCGTAAACGCGGTCATATCCATCACTTTGAGGTCTTTCGCATAAACTTCGTCGAAAGTTAATGAATTAAATTTAACAGCGTTGGTGTTTTTCTCGGGATCAGAATCGTAGATGCCGTCCACTCTTGTTCCTTTCAGAATTACATCTGCACCGATTTCGATCGCTCTTAGCGTTGCTGCTGTATCTGTCGTAAAGTACGGATTTCCGGTTCCGGCGCCGAAAATTACTACGCGGCCTTTCTCAAGATGGCGCGTCGCTTTTCTTTTGATGAATGGCTCTGCCACTTTATCCATTTCAATTGCCGACTGCAGACGTGTATGTATTCCTGCATCTTCCAGTGCGCCCTGCAGGGCCATCCCGTTGATTACTGTCGCGAGCATCCCCATATAATCCCCCTGAACGCGGTCCATGCCTTTTGCAGCGCCGGCAAGTCCGCGGAAGATATTTCCACCACCGATTACGATCGCTACCTGGCAGCCAAGATCCACCACCTTTTTTATTTCGGCGGCGTACTCTTTGAGGCGCTCATTATCTATTCCGTACGGGCGGTCGCCCATCAATGCTTCGCCGCTTAGTTTCAGAAGAATCCTTTGATATTTCATTAGTTGTTTTTAATTCTGCATTTTTGCCCTGCAAATATAAGGAAACGCGAATAATTCCGTTAATAGATTTAAATTTAGGCCGAAATTTTCATCGGAATTTTTAAAAAAAATTACTTTTGCAAACACAAATATCAGCTTGAAAAAAATCCTTGCCCATTCCGCGCTTTTATGCTCCGCTCTTTTTTGTGCTCAGGAAGGTACGCTCGTGTATCCTTTTCTGAATATTCCGGTGTCTGCCAGGCAGGCTGCAATGGGTGGTGACGCGGTTTCCGTAAGAGATTATGATGTAAGTTTTGCCGGCGTAAACCCTGCTTTGATGAATATTGAACAGGATGAAATGATTGCGGTGAATTACTCCTCATATCTGGCAGACTCAAAGTATGGCACCATCAGTTACGTCCGCGATCTGCAGGAAGCCCATCTGATTTCGTTCAATGCCCGGTACATGGATTACGGAAGAATGCCACGCACGGACGAAAGTGCAAACATCGACGGTGAATTCGGCGCAATGGACGCAACAGTAGGTTTAGGTTATGCCTATCAGTTTGATGAAGACTGGACAATCGGTGGCAGCGCCAATTTTGTGACTTCGAAAATTGACACTTATACGTCGATGGCTGTTGTTGGAAGCGCAGGAATCACTTATCACAACCGCCAAAGCAATGAAACGGTCGCGCTGGTTTTCCGCAATTTCGGTTACCAATTTAAAACCTATAACGGTATGCGCGAGAATGTGGCTTTCCGCGTAGATTTGGGATATACAAAGATTTTAGACGAATTTCCGCTGGCTTTTACCATCACAGCGCATGACCTGCAGAAGCTCAATATCTCGCAGGACTACAACAATAACGGGCAGCCCATCCGCTGGCAACGCAAAATAGCAGATCATTTTTCTTTAGGAGCCGAACTGTTTCCGCAACAGGCCTTCAATATCCGTTTCGGTTACAACATTAAACGCGGAAACGAACTCGCGGTACTCGACCAACGGAGTTTTACCGGACTAACGGCGGGATTTGGGATTAAGATCTCTTCTTTCAGGTTTGATTATGCCCATGTGCGCTACCACAATTCCTCAAATGTAAATATGTTCGGTCTTACGCTGGATCTGATTGAAGTTGGGGGCAACCGCCGTTAATTTCTGCAGGAAAGATCAAAGCTGTATTTACTGGTTTCGCAAATCAAAAAAAAAGATGAAATTTGCGTTATGAGAAAACCTGTTATAGCCATCGATGGCTACTCCTCTACCGGAAAAAGCTCAATTTCCAAAATTATCGCGAAAAACCTCGGTTTGGTTCATATGGATACCGGCGCGCTGTACAGGGGCGTTACCTATTATGCGATAAACCACTGTCTGGATTCGGCGGGAAATATTGATCTTCCGCAGCTGCTTTCAAAACTAAATAGCATCACGCTAGAGTTTAGAAATGTGGATGGTGAACTGGAACCGTTTCTTGATGGCCAGAATATTTCGCAGCAGATCCGCGGGAAAGATATTTCAGCTCACGTAAGCTTTATTGCGTGTCAGAGAGAAATCCGCGATTTTTTAATGGGAACCCAGCGTTCGATCGCGGCTGAGGGCGGTGTAATTTTAGATGGTCGAGATATAGGCACGGTCGTACTGCCAAATGCGGACTACAAATTTTTTCTTACAGCCAGTGTTGAAGAGCGCACCAAAAGACGCTTTCTCGAACTTCAGAAAATGGGAATTGAAATTACTGAGGAGGAAGTGAAGACTAATCTTGTGACACGTGACAGAATTGATAGCGAAAGAGACATTGCGCCATTAAAAAAAGCAGATGATGCCATTTTGATCGATAACTCAAATTTGACCAAGAGAGAGACAATCGACCTGATGTTGACCTATATCAAGCAATTTTAACAAAATTTAAGAACTGCCAATTTTTAAATGGTATGTAAATTGCAAACTGATTTGCAAATACAAATCAAACATTAATTATTAACTATTAAAAAATTATCAAAATGTCTAAAAATCGTAATAATTCAGCAGGAGTTTTGGCAGGTTTACTTGCAGGTGCAGCAGCAGGCGTAGTTTTAGGAATGCTTTATGCCCCTGAAGAAGGATCTGAAACCAGAAGAAAAGTTAAGGAAAAAGCTAACGAGCTGAAAGACGTAGCTGTTGACCAGTACGGAAGAGTTTCTGAAAAAGCAAAAGAGCAGTTTCAGGATGTTTCAGGCAAAGTTCGCGATCAGTACGGTAATATTTCTACAACCGTTAAAGAAACGGCTGATAAAGTGGTATCTTCAGTAAAAGAAGGTTACGACAAATACAAAGATCAGGCAATTGCAACAACTACCGAAGTTGTAAAAGACGTAGAGACTGAACTGGACGGCATGAAATCTTAATTTCACATATGTTTTCTTGATTTAAATTAACAGGAACTTTAAATTTTTGAAGTTCCTTTTTTGTAACTTTAAACAAAAATGCTATGCTGGACCTCCTAAAAGACTACGCTTCCAAAAGACTTGATCTTCTCAAAATGGAGGCTACCGAAAAATCCTCGGTGAGTGCAGGAACTTTTACCTATTTCGCTCTTGCTGCAGTAGCGGGCCTGTTTTTTCTGATTCTGCTTAATGTTGGGCTTGGTTTGCTCATCGGATCATGGATCGGGAATTATGGATACGGACTGCTGATTATGGCTGGATTTTATCTGCTCATCATCGTTATTGTGTTCGCTGCCCGCAAATCGATCAAGAACATGGTGGCAAACAAAATCATCAACTCACTAAACAGTTAAATTATGGAAACTAAATACAACAGTTTGGAAGAACTTAAACGCAAGAAAGCTATACTGAAGAAAGATGTTTCGGAGATGGAAGATCTTCTTACTTTCGACAATACCAAGCAGAGCCTCAGTGCTTTTACAAACGGTTTTACAGATAAATTTCTAAAAGAGGAAGTGAAACCCGGTGGAGGTACCGAACTGAAGTTCGATGGCAGTGGAATTTTTAAAGAATTTGCTGAAAACGTCAAAGATTCTGTTCTTAATAAAAATACCGTGCGAAGTATTGCCGCTAATCCCGGTACAGTTGCGATGGCTGAAAATGCCCTGAAATTGGGTGCCGTAAGTTATATCGGAAATTATGCACGCAAAAATCTTAATAATACAAGCTGGAAAAAGAAAGCAATCGGTCTCGCACTGATATATGTTGCACCGGCAGTTTTGAAGATGGTTCGCGAAAGACTGGAAAATTACCAGCGTAACAAAACCACTTCAAGTATGGAGCATCTGATCTGAAAAAATTAAAACCGCGTAAAGCGGTTTTTTTTATTGCCCTGAAAATATCTGTCCCAGAATAATTCCTGTAGCCATGGACACATTTAAACTTTCAGTGGATTTTGATTTTCCAAAACGCGGAATCGTAATTTTATCGGTGAGAAGGTTGTCGATCTCAGGCCGGATACCATTTCCTTCGTTACCGAAGACCAAATTAAATCTCTCTGGAAATTTGAAATTATAAAGGTTTTCACCCTCCATATCGGTACCTATCGTGGCAATGGGAGAATCCGTCAGGTATTCTTTAATGTCTGCATAAAAAACGTTCACGCGTAGAAATGAACCCATGCTTGCCTGAATGACCTTTGGGTTGTAAATGTCTACGGTATCTTCGCTGCAGATAATCTGCCCGATACCGAACCAATCTGCGAGCCTGATGATGGTGCCAAGATTTCCCGGATCCTGAATACCGTCTAAAATGAGCTGCACTGGAGGCTCCGGCAAAATCTCAGTAGGAAGCAGTTGGCACACGGCCACCGAATCCTTTGGGTTTTGCAGAAAACTTATGCGTCGGAGTTCACTTTCAGAAACTGCCTGCGCTTCAACATTTTTAAGCTTCAATTCAGCGGGATTCACCGAAAACACTTCGTTGATGACGTAGCGGGAAGCGGGTATTTCTTTAATTGTTTTGTTACCTTCAACCAAAAACAAATTGTATTTTTGTCTGAACTTTTTTTTGTCGAGAGACTGTAAAATCTTTATTTTATGAGCGGTAAGCATTTATCAAAATATTTTCAAAAGTATCATATATTTTTCGCACTGGCAATTACTGCTCTCGTCCTGTACGCCTGCAGTACCACAAAAAAAGTTCCTGACGGCGAATATCTGCTTACAAAAAACACATTCAGATATGAAGACGGAAAACTGCTGGATGATGATGTACCAAATTATGTAAGCCAGAAGCCGAACAAAAAACAGCTATTTTTATTTCCGGTAGGTTTGTGGATGTATAACGCCACCAATCCGAAATACGATTCAATTCTTAATGAATATCTCACCTATCCTTCGGAGATGCGTGATCAGAAACTTCGCGATTCGTTATTTATTAAGTATAAACATCCCGAATATGTAGGCAAAAGCCTTTTTTACGAAAGATTCATGCATAATATCGGCCAGCCACCTGTGATTTTAGACCAGGGAAAAACCGAGACCAGTGCCAATTCCATCAGGAAATATTTTGTTTATCGCGGCTATTGGGATGCTGACGTAAAATTTAGTCATGACCTCGATTCAGCGGCCAAAAAAGCCGAAGTGAATTATCTAATTACGCACCGTGATCCTACCAAAATCAGCGATTATTACTACAATATTCCGGATCCTGCAGTGCGAAGCATTTACGAGGAAGATCTTTCTAAAAGTCTAGTACAGGGCAAAGAAATTCTTGACCAAAGCGTTTTGGAAAAAGAGGTGAAGCGGATCAACGATCTGATGAAAGACCGCGGTTATTACAGGTTCAATAACTCCAACGAAGAAATTTATTTCACAGCAGACACGCTCCAAAGCCGCAAGGAAGTTCCTTTAACGATGGATATCCACAAAGACTCTCTGGATTCTCATTATAAAGTAACCACAATCGGCGACATCAAGGTGCACTACCTCGAAAAACTCGCAGACACCGTGGATACCGTAAAAGATTCGCTGCTGGGAATTAATTTTTATAAACTCGATGACCAGTACAAAACGATGGCACTGTGGCGACCTATTATTCTTAAAAAAGGCGACCGGTACCAACAGCGAAATCTTGATATTACCAAAAGGAATTTTGCCTCAACCAACAATTTCAGCGTTCTGAAATATGATGAAATTCTGCGCAAAGAAAACGACAGTATTCTCGACATAAGCTATTACCTTGCGCCGCTCCCAAAATATGATCTTAGAATTGCAACCGACATTAACTACTCACAGATCCTTAATTTCGGTGTTTCGCCTTCCGTGGACCTCACAACGCGGAATGTTTTCGGAGGCGCAGAAAACTTAACGACAAGCGTTTCAGGGATTTTCGGATCCGTGGTTAATTCGCAGAGTTCCGATAAAAGGGTTCTTGCGTACGAAATCTCCGCCCAGGCCGCGCTTAATTTTCCGCGGTTGCTGCTGCCTTTTAAAACCTGGAAGCTGATTCCCAAAAGGTTCTCCCCCACAACTTCAATCGTTTTGGGTACGTCCATTCAGGATAATATCGGCCTTGGGCGAATCGGATTTAATGCCGGCCTCAATTATTACGCGAACGTGAATGATGTGGTGACTCATCGCCTGTCGCTTTTCAACACCCAGCTGAGTTTGACGAGGAATAAAGAGCGTTATTATGATTTTTTTCCGATTGATGAGCAGGTGCGCGATGCCGTCTTCAGCGATTATTCGCCTGCGCTCGTCGCCGACCTTGAAAACGGACGCATTACGTCTGATGAATTTGCATCAATTATCCTCAACGACACTGCTTACCAGAATGCGCTTTCGGGCGACCGGCTTTCACTTTATAATGAATTCCGCCAATCGCTGATCAACAAAGACCGTCAAACGCAGGACGTACTTATTTCGTCGGTGATCTATAACTTTATTTACAACGAAATCGGTAAAAAAGACAGGCCAAACCCATTCTACGTGAATGCGAAAGTGGAGCTTGCAGGAAATGTGTTCAGCATGTTCAATAACCGCACCCGTGAAGACGGCGTGATCACAGGTGATTCCAAAACAATCTTCAGTATTCCATATTCGCAGTTTGTGAAATTCGATTTCGATGTGAGGAAGTATTTCACCTTTTTTAATGATAAACATACCTTGGCACTGCGTCAGTTCGTCGGTATCGGTATTCCGTACGGTAATTCTTCCACAATGCCGTTTGTAAGGTCCTATTTTAACGGTGGATCGAATGATATCAGAGCGTGGCGAGTGTTTGGCGGTCTCGGCCCGGCGGATTCGCAGCTCGATGAGAAAATACGTTCGTACGCAATGGACAACGTAAAACTTACGACCAATATTGAGTATCGCGTTCCGTTCACACCGATGTTTGAAGGTGCCGCTTTCGTAGATGCCGGAAATATCTGGGGTTTAAAAGATACAGGTTTTGGTGACGAATTTAAGTTCAGCAAATTTATTTCTCAGATGGGCGTGGGCACCGGACTTGGTGTGAGGATCAATGTTGCCTACATCACGTTAAGGCTTGACGCTGCTTATAAAGTGTACGATCCGAACCGTCCCGTTGGCGACCGTTTCGTGCTTGGCGAAACCTGGAAACCGGTCCTGAACTTTGCATTTGGCTATCCGTTTTAATCTAAAACCGCAGATTTTGTCTGCGGTTTTTTATTACCTTTAATTCATAAAGAAATTAAGTTTCAGCTTATGAATAAATCACGCACTGTTTCTGCAATCGCATTGCTGGGTATTTTTGTTGGGCTTTCGGCGCAGGAAAACAATCTCAGGAATATCCGGAAACTCACCTTTGGCGGCGATAATGCGGAAGCCTACTTCTCGCCAGACAGCAAAAAACTAACGCTGCAAGTCACTAACCCGGAAATTGGCGCGCAGTGCGACCAGATTTATCTCTTAGATTTAACCAAAAAAGACACATCGGTTGGCGACCTTAAACTTATTTCCACCGGCGACGGACGCACCACCTGCTCTTTTTTCATGCCGGACGGAAAACACATTCTGTATGCCTCCACACACGAAGCCAGCAAAGCTTGTCCGGAGAAGCCGAAACCGCGCACAGACGGAAAATATCTGTGGCCGGTTTATGAGGAATTCGATATTTACATCGCGGATCTTAACGGCAAAATTACGCGTAAGCTTACAGATTCGCCGGGTTATGACGCGGAAGCCGTAGTATCGCCGGACGGAAAGTATATTGTGTTCACCTCGATGCGAAGTGGCGATTTAGAGCTTTGGCGCATGGATATTGACGGTAAAAACCTCAAGCAGCTCACCACAGGACTCGGTTACGATGGCGGCGCATTTTTCTCGCACGATTCTAAAAAACTGGTGTTCCGCTCTTCGCGGCCTACCTCCGAAAAAGAGGTGAAAGAATACAGGGAACTGCTCGGCGAAAATCTTGTTGCGCCAACAAATATGGAGATTTACACGATGAATGTTGACGGCAGCGATTTAAAACAGGTCACAAATCTGGGCAAAGCAAACTGGTCGCCATATTTCCATCCGTCGGACAGGAAGATCGTTTTTTCGTCCAACCATCATTCTACACGCGGCTACGACTTTCAGATTTATTCAATTGATACGGACGGAAGAAATCTTACGCAGATCACATATGAAAGCGAATTTAACGCATTTCCAATGTTCTCACCCGACGGAAAACAACTCGTTTTCTCGAGCAACAGGCAAGCCGGAAAAGCGCATGAAACCAATGTATTCGTCGCGGATTGGGTTGAGTCAGATGCCAAACAAACGGTTTCTGAGGAGAATCTGCAAAGATCCGTAAGTTACCTCGCATCCGACGATTTAAAGGGCAGGCTCGCAGGCAGTGACGGTGAGAAAAAAGCTGCAGAATATATCGCGAACGCATTCAGGCAACTTAAACTTAAACCTTTGGAAGGCAACGGTTACGTTCAGAACTTTAGTTATGATTTAAAACTTAATCCGCATGCAGCGGATTCCTCAGCTAAAATCGATGGCAGAAACGTAATTGGCTATCTCGATAACAAAGCGGGCAAAACGGTTGTTATAGGCGCTCATTACGATCATTTAGGACTTAATGAACATCATAACTCCACGCTTGCAAACAGTGGCGGGCAGATCCACAACGGTGCCGATGATAACGCATCGGGAGTTGCAGCGGTCCTTGAACTCGCGCGGATATTCAGCCAGAACGGTACAAAAGAGCAAGCAAATTATATTTTCGCACTGTTTTCAGGTGAGGAAGACGGATTAATCGGTTCGAAAAAATTCGCTGAAAGCGTTAAAATCAAGTACCCGAACGTCGTTACGATGATTAATCTGGATATGATAGGACGCCTGAATAAAGACAAAGACCTTACGGTTGGCGGCGTGGGAACTTCGCCCATCTTCGGTGAACTGATTAGAAAATACAAGCCGGCGGGTTTTAATCTTGCTGTCGACAGTTCCGGTGTAGGGCCGTCGGACCATACAAGTTTTTACCTCAAGGATATTCCGGTCTTATTTTTGTTCACCGGAACGCACGAAGATTATCACAAACCCAGCGACGACACCGATAAGATTAATTTCCCGGCTTTGAAAATCATCACAAATTATGTGTTTAATCTTGCTAACGAACTTTCAAAAACAACTGATATTCCATTTACAAAAACCAAAAACACAATGAGTAAAGAAGTACCACAGTACAAAGTAACGCTGGGCATCATGCCGAGCTACGCCGACACCACAGACGGACTGCATATTGATGGCGTCTCCGAGAACAGGCCCGCTGCCAACGCAGGAATTCTGGCCGGCGATATTTTAACCAGGATCGGAACCTGCGAAGTGAAAGAAGTCTATTCGTATATGGACTGTCTCTCCAAAGTAAATTCCGGCGACGAAATGCCCGTAACCGTAATCAGGGACGGGAAACCGATAACACTTACCGTTAAATTTTAATACAAAAAAGGACGCTCATGCAGCGTCCTTTTTTTTGAATTTGTTGAAAGTTATTCTTCATCAAATAAACTTCCGATGGTGCCCTCATCCGGGAAATCGCCGTCCTTCACATCTTCATCAATAAAACTTATGTGTCCTTCGGTTGTTTCCACCACATCAAAGCCTGGATTAATTTCCTCGGGCTCAGGAACCGTGATATTGATGGTTTTCACCTTGCTGCGTGTGAGCTGGTTTCCGATCGCCTTGATGCCTTTCACCGAAATGAATTCATCAATATTGATGGTTTCAGGGTCTTTAGTCTTGTCTTTGTCTTTGGCAAAAACAATTTCGGCTGTGGAACCGTTCGCCACAATCACCTGTTCAATAAACGATTTTGGATGTTCGGTGGGCAGGAAATGCTGAACATTCGGCGTGTTTTCAAGCAGGAAGCGCTTTATAAAATACATCTGCTTTTCTCCGTCGTAATAAATTGTGGTTATGGGCTGTTCGGGTTTCCATTTTTCAAGCACTAAATATTCATCCTCGAAACGGTTCATCAGGTCAAACGAGATCAGTTTGGCATCGCCCTGTGCATTGACTGTAAGAATTTTATCGTCGCCTTTAAAAGTTCCGAGTAAAGTGCCCCGGGCATCTGCGTTGAGACGGCGAACGGTATCATCAAACCAGATCTTGCGCGGAGCCAGGGTAGAATGCCCTTCTTCCTTCAAATCCACTTTTTTCACAGGATATTTGGTAACAAGATTACCTTTCGAATCCCGGCCTTTAATCCCAATTTCAGAAAAATCGATCTCAATTTTATTTTTTCTGATGCGCGCGTTGGATTTCAGCAATACGGTCACCAGTTCGGCTTCGCCATTTGGATTGGCCGAAAAGTACAGCATTTCTGATCCTTTGCTGTCTGAAGCCAGTTTATAGTCGGTATTCCGCGTAACGCCGGTTACCGAGAAACGTTTCATGTAGTACGGGCCTTCTTTGCCTTCGCGGTAAATCATGTTATAAACGGTGCGTTTGTCGTTCTTTTTCCAGACCGCAACATGCTCAATATTTTTACCGATGAATGTTTTAGGTTCCACTTTCACCACCTTCATCGTACCGTCTTTCTGGAAGGTAATAATGTCGTCGATATCCGAACAGTCGAATAGATACTGGTCTTTTTTAAGTGAAGTTCCGATGAAGCCTTCCTCAAAGTTGGCATAAAATTTCTCGTTGGCAACGGCCACTTTGGTCGCGTCAATCGTATCGAAAATCCTGAGTTCGGTTTTACGCTCTTTGCCTTTGCCGAATTTTTTCTGGATGCCTGTGAAATAATCAATCGCGTACGCAACAAGATTGTCTAGGTGATATTTCACCTGCTCTATTTTTGCTTCAAGAGCCAATAGATTTTCAATGGCTTTATCCTGGTCGTAACGCGAAATCCGCATAAACGGAAGTTCGGTTAATTTGATGATATCGTCTGTGGTTACAGCTCGCAGAAGATTTCCGGTGAAAGGTTTGAGCCCTTTATCCACTGCCGTATACACTTCTTCTTTGGAAGATTTGCCTTTAATTTCCTGATAGATTTCGTTCTCGATGAAGATCTTCTCAAGACTCGCAAAATGCCATTTCTCCTGAAGTTCATGAAGTTCTATTTCGAGCTCTTTTTTAAGCAACGAAACGGTATGATCGGTGTTGCGCCGCAGGATTTCGGAAACGGTAAGAAATTCGGGCCTGTTGCCAACAATTACACACGCGTTTGGCGAAATAGGGATTTCACAGTCGGTAAATGCATAAAGGGCATCAATCGTCTTATCGGGAGAGACATCGCTGTTAAGATGGATGTTAATCTCTACCTTATCCGAGGTGTTGTCTTCAATTTTTTTAATCTTAATCTTCCCTTTTTCATTGGCTTTGATGATGGAATCGATTAAGTCGCCGGTATTTTTCCCAAACGGAAGCTCGGTAATGCACAGTGTGTTTTTTTCTTTCTGAATGATCCTTGCCCTCGTTCGGATCCTTCCGCCACGCTCACCGTCGTTATAGTTGGATACATCCAGCATACCGCCGGTGAGAAAATCCGGGTAAAGTTCGAAGCTTTTATTCTTTAAATGCGCGATTGAAGCGTTGATGAGTTCATTGAAATTATGAGGCATTATCTTGGTTGAAAGCCCTACTCCAATCCCTTCTACACCCGATGCTAAAAGCAGCGGGAATTTCACCGGAAGATCGATCGGCTCGTTGTTCCGGCCGTCATACGACTTCACCCAGTGCGTCGTTTTAGGATTGAAAACCACTTCAAGCGCAAATGGAGTGAGCCGTGCCTCAATATAACGCGCAGCCGCGGCAGAATCGCCGGTGTATATATTTCCCCAGTTTCCCTGCATGTCGATCAGCAGTTCTTTCTGGCCGATCTGAACCATCGCGTCGGTAATGGATGCATCACCGTGCGGGTGATATTTCATCGTGTTTCCAACGAGATTCGCCACCTTGTTGTAGCGGCCGTCTTCCAGTTCACGCATCGAGTGCATAATCCGGCGCTGTACAGGCTTGAACCCATCAAAAATGGACGGAATAGCCCTGTCGAGGATTACGTATGAGGCATAATCTAAAAACCAGTCTTTATAAAGGCCGGAAACTTTTTTAAGTGATTCTTCGTGGTGATTTTCTTGCTCTTCCATCAACTCCTGGTCTCTCTGTTTTCTTGGTTTGTTTGTATCACTTTAAGCAGCGGGAATTTGAGGGCCCGCACTACTTTTTCTGAGTTAAAATATATTGTATTTTCGAGAATTCCCTGTGTAGTGCTTAAACATACGCGCTTATACTTCCACATCTACCAACGCCTCTTTTTTATCGATTTCGGGGTCTTCCACCACAAGGTTTTCGAGGATAAACAATTGCCTGTCCGGGGTGTTTTTTCCCATATAAAACTCCAGTAGCTGGTCGATTGTCTGATCTTTTCCAAGCACAACCGGCTCGAGGCGGATGTCTTTCCCGATGAAATGTTTAAACTCGTCCGGGGAAATTTCACCAAGCCCTTTAAACCGTGTTATTTCAGGGTTTTTTCCGAGTTCATTCAGTGCTTTAAGCCTTTCGGGTTCCGAGTAGCAGTAGCGCGTCTCTTTTTTGTTTCGCACCCTGAACAGCGGCGTCTGCAGAATGTACAGGTGTCCGTTCTTGATCAGGTCGGGGAAGAACTGAAGGAAAAAAGTAATCATCAGCAAGCGGATGTGCATCCCGTCCACATCGGCGTCGGTGGCGATAATTACGTGGTTATATCTCAAATCTTCAAGCGAATCTTCAATATTCAGCGCGGCCTGAAGCAAATTGAATTCTTCATTTTCGTACACCACGCGTTTGGTTAATCCGTAGCAGTTCAGCGGCTTTCCTTTAAGCGAAAATACGGCCTGGGTTTCAACATCGCGCGATTTGGTAATTGAACCCGATGCCGAATCCCCCTCGGTGATGAAGATCATTGTTTCACTTTTGCGCAAAGCCTTTTGGTCGTTGTAATGGTGGCGGCAGTCGCGCAGTTTTTTGTTGTGAAGTGAGACTTTTTTGGCTCTTTCGCGCGCGAGTTTCTGGATGCCTGAAAGTTCCTTTCGCTCGCGTTCAGAAATAATAATTTTACGGTGGATGGCCTCGGCGATTTCCTGGTTTTGGTGAAGGAAATTATCGAGTTTATTTTTTAAGAAATTGGTGATAAATGTTCGTACTGTTTCTTTGCCGGGCTCCATTTCATTAGAACCTAACTTTGTTTTAGTCTGCGACTCGAAAACCGGTTCGATCACTTTAATAGCAACCGCAGCGATAATCGACTTTCTGATGTCGGCCGCTTCAAAGTTTTTGTTGAAATATTCGCGGATGGTTTTCACATACGCCTCGCGAAAGGCGTTAAGGTGAGTTCCGCCCTGGGTTGTATTCTGGCCGTTGACGAAAGAAAAGTAAGTTTCAGACTGCGATTTATCGGAATGCGTGATCGCAACCTCGATATCTTCATCTTTCAGATGTACAACCGGATAGATGATTTCGCCCTCAATTTCTTCCTGCAAAAGGTCTTTGAGTCCGTTTTCAGAGAAGAAGGTTTCACCGTTAAAAATAATTTTCAGGCCCGGATTGAGGTAGCAGTAATTCTTAAGCATTTTCTCGATGTATTCCTTCCGGAATTTGAAATGCGTAAAAATGGTTGAATCCGGTATGAAGGTAATTTCAGTTCCGTTGCGGTCGCTGGTATCGGCTTCAGGAAAATCCCGGGTAATGAGGCCTTTTGAGAATTCTGCAATCTTTGTTTTGCCTTCGCGAACAGATTTTACGCGGAAATATTCTGAAAGCGCATTTACGGCTTTTGAACCTACCCCATTCAAACCCACAGATTTCTTGAACGCTTTGGAATCGTATTTTCCGCCGGTATTCATCTTCGAAACAGCGTCCACCACTTTCCCCAACGGAATTCCACGGCCAAAATCGCGGATCGTGGCTTTGCCTTCATCGATTTTGATCTCGATCCTCTTACCGGATTTCATCACAAATTCATCAATCGAGTTATCGATGATTTCTTTGAGTAAGATGTAGATCCCGTCGTCAGCTGAGGAGCCGTCGCCGAGTTTACCAATATACATTCCCGGCCGGATGCGGATATGCTCCTGCCAATCGAGGGTGCGGATGTTGTCTTCGGAATAGTTTACGATGTTCTGTTCGGTCATATTATTTGCGCAAAGCTTTAGGAAAAGCAGTATTCTACAAAAATAGCGAAAGTAAGTTCATATTTAAAATTTTGTGGAAAATTATTTGGCCTCATAAGCTGCAGTTTTGTGTTGGTTCGCCGCAAAACAAAAAAGCACATCATGGATGCGCTTTTGTATTATTGATTGTAAGATTTAATTAAAAACCGTCTCCGTCAATTATTCTTCCTAAACCTCCAAGTAAACTGCCTTCTTCGCCTTTTTTCGTGGTTCCGAACTGCAGAATTCTGGCCGCAAGTCTGGCAATCGGCAATGTCTGAATCCAGACTTTTCCGGGACCTCTAAGCTGCGCAAAAAACAGGCCTTCGCCGCCGAAAATGGTATTTTTTATACCGCCTACAAACTGAATATCGTAATCTACATCTTTGGTGAACGCGACAATACAACCGGTGTCGATTTTGAGAATTTCTCCTGGCTGAAGCTGCTTTTCAATTACATGTCCGCCGCTGTGGACGAACGTCATTCCGTCGCCTTCAAGTTTCTGCATAATGAAACCTTCGCCGCCAAATAGTCCGGTGCCGAGCTTGCGCTGAAATTCCACATCCACCGCTACGCCTTTCGCTGCACACAGGAAAGAATCTTTCTGGCAGATCACTTTGCCGTCAAGTTCAGACAGGTCCAGCGGAATTATTTTTCCGGAATACGGAGCTGCAAACGAAACCTGTCTTTTCTGGTTTGAGATGTTGGTGAAAGCCGTCATAAATAGGTTTTCGCCGGTGAGGACCCGTTTGCCGGCTGACAGCAGTTTGCCCATAAAACCCTTTTCGTTACCGTCCCCAAACATCGTCTGCATCTGTATGCCGTCTGTCATCATCATAAAACTTCCGGGTTCGGAAATTACGCTTTCGTTGGGATCCAGTTCTATTTCCACACACTGCATTTCTTCGCCGTGGATTCTGTAGTCGATTTCGTGATTGTTCATGTTTTTGGTTTATTATTTCCTGAATGGGTCAAAACAACTTAAAAAATGTTACATAGAAAAATGATGCTTTTCGGTTTTACGATTCGGTTTCGGCCTGCGCTTCTTCATGTTCGTGCTGAACTTTAAAGCTTCTTTCCATCTCGAAAATCCGGTACAGGATGCCGGGCATCGACAGCAATACCGGACCGAAAACCAACCCCATGACGCCAAACATCTGCAGACCCAGCAGCACTCCGAAGACTGTGACCAACGGATGGATATCCGCCATTTTCTTAAGCAGCGTTAAACGAAGTACGTTATCAATTCCGCCCACAAAAAGAAGGCAGAAACCCGCGAGGAACAGTCCGTTGTTTACATCGCCCGTTGCAACCTGGTATATACAGATCGGAAGGTAGACGATCATCGTGCCTACCACCGGAACTATGGATGCTGCACCCGTGAGTAGTCCCCAGAATATGGCGTTTTCGACACCAAAAATATAGTAACCGATAATCGCGATAATTCCCTGACTTAAGCCCAAGATCGGTATTCCATAGGCATTGGAGCGGATCAGTGCCGCATTATGCTGAATGAAATATTTCTTGCTTTCGCGGGAAACCGGCAGGAGTTCCTTAAATTTTTGCTCCATAATCCGTGATTGTTTGAGCATAAAATACAGAATAAACAGCGCTACGAAAATATTACCGAGCATCTGCCCCACCCAGTTTAAAGTTGAAGGGATGTATGAAATTACTTTGTTTACAGCCTGCATGATCCGTTCGTTGGACAGCTGAAGATCGAACCTTTTGGTGTATTGGTTGTTCTCGAGGAAGACCCTAACGGCGTTGTACTTTTCGACAATGGCCTCTCGGTCGCTCACTATTTCATTGATTTTCGGAATCAGAATCTCAAGAATAATCCAAAGCGGTACGGCAAAAGTGATGATGACGAGAAAAATGATGAGCGTAATCACCAGGTTGCTGTTCCATTTTTTTTCCTCGGTGAGCCTCAGATAGAAATTACGCGTCAGAACGTACAATGTCACGGCACCGAGCACTCCGGACATGAAATAATTAAGTTCAAACAAAATGAGCGCAACGAGAAAAAGCGCGGTGAAAATAAGGGCTTTCTGTACACTGATTTGATCGAAAAGTTTTTGCATAAGCTGGTTTTGGTTTAAATTTTAGTTGTTGAAGGTTGCTTTCTATTTGCGAAGACTATCTTGTAGATCTCGAGCGCGGTTAACGGTAACAGACCGAGAACAATCGCCATCATCCACCCTTTCTGGTCGAGCATATGGAGCTTAAAGGCTTCACGCAAAACCGGCACAAACATGACGAGAACCTGCAGCAGAATCCCAAGTACAATTGCACCCACAAGATATCGGTTGCCGAAGATACCTATTTTATACAGTGGTTTTTTCATGTTTCTTAAACCTAAAGAATAAAACAGTTGCGAGCATACCAAAACCATAAAAGCTAAAGTGCGCGCATTCTTCACCACTTCTTCGGGAATGTTGTCGTCTGATGGAGAATAACCGAGTTCGTAATATCCGTACCAATACGCCAACATCGTGATCAGCCCGATGAATATACCGCCAACAACTGCCTGCATTCCGGCGCCGTGCGAAAAGAAGTTTTCGTTTATGGCGCGAGGTTTTTCTTTCATTACATCGGGGTCGCCATTATCCATGCCGAGCGCTATGGCCGGCAGCGAATCGGTAAGAAGGTTGATCCACAACAGCTGGGTTGCGATCAGGGGCGACTGCCAGCCCACCAGCAGCGCGAGAAACATAACCACCACTTCGCCCAGGTTGCAGGTGAGGAGAAAAATGACGGATTTTTTAATGTTGTTGTAGATGTTCCTTCCCTGTTCAATGGCTTTAACAATAGTGGAAAAATCGTCGTCGGTAAGAATCATGTCGGCAGCGCCCTTCGCTACGTCGGTACCCGTGATTCCCATCGCCACACCGATGTCGGCCGCGTTGAGCGAGGGGGCATCATTAACGCCGTCGCCGGTCATTGAGACTATGTTTCCATTGGCTTTAAGTGCGCGTACTATTTTCACTTTATGTTCCGGGGAAACGCGTGCGTACACCCGATAGCTGTTCACTTTCTGTTTTAATTCGTCCTCACTGAAGCTGTCCATTTCTGGCCCGGTGATTACCTGATCGACATGATCGGCAATGTGCAGATCCTTAGCGATGGCGAACGCAGTGTTTTTATGATCGCCCGTAATCATGATGGTTTTGATGCCGGCGTCTTTCGCCAGTTTTATCGATGGTTTCACTTCGTCGCGTGCTGGGTCTATCATGCCTACCAAACCAAGGAGCACAAGGTCCTGCTCCATTTCATCAGGATGTGTATCTCTTGCAGCGGGTTTATAGGCTACGGCCAACGTGCGCAACGCATGATCCGACATTTGCCGCGCGGCGTGACTGAAGTTCTGCAGATCGGCTTCGGTAATTTCGCGTACTTCTCCGTTATTAAAAATCCTGGTCGAAACTTTTTTTAAACTTGCCAATGCCCCTTTCGTGAAGACTTTGTAATCGCCGTCTTCTTCCTTTACCAGTACCGACATCATTTTGCGGTCACTGTCAAAGGATTTTTCATTAATTCTGTTTGTATCGTTCTCCAGATTCTTTCGGTCAAGTCTCAGCGTATCGCCCAATGCTAATAGTGCTATTTCGGTCGGGTCGCCGGTGGCATCGTCATTATGCAAGGTGGCATCGGAGCATAAAATCATGGCTTTAGCTGCAAATTTTGCGGCATTCGGAACGTCGTTTGGTACAAGATCGTCCAGATCCAGCAGGCCTTGTGTGGTATAAACCTGGGTAACGCTCATTTTATTCATGGTCAGCGTACCGGTCTTGTCAGAGCAGATTACATTCACTGAACCCAATGTTTCCACTGCCGGAAGCTGGCGGATGATGGCGTTGTTTTTCGACATTGTAGTGACGCCGACAGACAGAACCACCGCTACGATTGCAGCCAGACCCTCGGGGATTGATGCTACGGCAAGTGAAACCGAGGTGAGGAACATTTCGCCCAGATCCCTTCTCTGAAACCATGAAAGAACAAATATAAACGCACAGATACCCACTGCCATCTTTCCCAGCATTTTGCCGAGCTCGCTCAGCTTTTTCTCCAGAGGTGTTTTGGTGACTTCTTCATTATCGATAAGGTGCGCAATTTTGCCGACTTCTGTGCGCATTCCAGTTTCTACCACTACTCCGACGCCGCGGCCGTATGTAACAATGGACGACATGAATGCCTGATTATCGCGGTCGCCAAGCGGTATTTTGGGGTCGTCGTGCACATTACCAGCTTCTTTAGAGCCCGGCACGGATTCACCCGTGAGGGCCGATTCTTCGGTTTGCAGATTTGCGGACTCTATCAGCCGAAGGTCGGCGGGCACCACCCTGCCTGCATCCAGAATAACGATGTCCCCCGGAACCAGCTCTGCACTGTCGATTTCAGCAGTATGTGAATCGCGCCTGACGAGCGCCCTGGGTGACGACATCTGCATGAGTGCTTCAATCGCTTTCCCGGCTTTAACTTCTTGAAAAACCCCAATTCCGGCGTTAATCAGGATGACCAGAATAATGATGACCGAATCTATATATTCGCCCATAAAGAAAGTAATGATCACTGCTGCGAAAAGCACATAAATAAGCCAGTCATTCAACTGCGAGATGAAGATCTGAAAAACCGATTTCTTCTTTTTGGCTTTGAGCCGGTTAGGTCCGTATTTGCTTTTCCGGCTTAGTACTTCTTCAGCAGTAAGGCCAGTGGCGGGGTTAACACTGAGTTCCTTTAAGGTTTCATCGATGGATTTTGTAAACCACATAGTTTGTTTTTTAGGTACTGAACAGTTTCTTAAATTTAGGCATTATTTTGTCGTGTAGAAATATTTCACGGTAAAATAAAGCGCAAAAGAAAACCTCATTCATTGCTGAACAAGGTTTCAGTGGCTATCTTAGCATATTTAAAACTTCTCGACCCATTTCTGGAAGGTGTCCACAAAAGTCTGAAGGAATTTTTCGGTGTCCGGCACAACTGTTTTTCCATCTTCCCCGAAAATTTTCGATGAGTTCCCGATATACGCTTCGGGTTGCTGCATCAGCGGAACATCAACAAATACGAAGGCCTGACGGATATGATGATTCGCTGCTAAACCGCCCAGCGAACTGACTGACGAAGTGACGACAGCGCCCGGTTTGCCCGGCCAGACTGAACTTCCGTACGGCCGCGACCCTACATCGATTGCATTTTTCAGCGCTCCCGGAATGGTTCGGTTGTATTCCGGAGAAACCACCAGAATACCGTCGGCGCTTTTTATTTTCTGCCGGAATGCCGTCCATTCCTGCGTTGGATTCTGGTCTAAATCTTCACTGTATAACTGCAGATTTCCGATCTCTACAATCTCCAGCTCCAGCTTACCTTCCGCAAGCCTGATCATTTCGTTTGCTATTTTTCTGTTGAACGATTCCTTTCGTAAAGAACCTACGAGCACTGCGATTTTTTTCATAATAATATCTAATTGGTTCACTCAAAATTACAGTAATTCAGCTAAACTGTGGGCAGAAGAATCTTACCCATTCCAAAAAAGCGCTGCTGCACGCACAAAAAAACGAGCTTACGGCCCGTTAACAGTAGTAGCAACGATTACTTTCTGATGAATTTTATTGATCAACAATTTTATATCACAGAACCGCCAATCATTTTTATGATCCATTTTTCATTCTTAAATTCAACCACTAAATCGTTAGAAAAACTGCTTCCCCACTTTTCTACATAAAATTTGTCTGCGTTAATAGGATCCTTCTTTAGCTTTGAAATACCAGACTGTACAACATCTGTATGTTGCAAATAATAAGATTTTTTCCTTTCAGATTTAGATGTAAAAATGGTTCTTAGTTTGGGATTCACGGACTGAAAATGCTCACAATCTGTCTCATAAACATCAAAATAATATTTTAATTTTGTAAAATCCTGACGCTCCAAACTTCCATATTCGCCGAGGAGCTGTTCAAACAATAAAGTGAACTTGTTTTTTTTAGATTTATATAGTGGATTTAAATCATTGAAGTCATCTGTGCCATCGGAATCTGTGTCCGCACTTTCCGGGTTTAACCCAAAGGAATCCTCAAAAATATCATTGTATCCATCATCGTCACTGTCTTTTTCTAAATCTGCCAGTTTAATTCGAAACAGTTTGCCGTCTTCTATTGCTGAATAATCGTCATATCCGGGCAGCCCTGGGACTTTCACAATCTTCACGAAACTTCCCTCGATCCGAAGTTCGCCATCTCTGATAATTGCTTGTTTTTGAATCTGATTGAAATAATAATGACTGAAACTCAGGCCAAGAAAATATGCTTTAGGTTCATTATTTCTAATTTTAAGAAGCCAATAGCCCAACATGTTACGGCCTAAAGCATACTCGGCGTCGCCGACTTTCTGTTTAGCATAATATTGAAACTGCTCGTAAAACAAAGTATTGAATATTTCGTAGTTTTTCAAATACAGTTCATGCTTTCTACGCGCTTCGTCTTCCTTTCTGACGTCATAAGAATTTACATCTATACTGTCCGTCTTAAATGATCTAAACTGCTTTAATTCATAGATTTGGAGATAGTCGGGTTTTTCTTTTCTGATTTGATCAGCAGTAAATTCAGGTTTTCCTATATAAATAAAATTTTCTCGCGACGAAGTGAAGCAATTATCTTCTTTCGAATTACACGAAAATGAAAAACCTAGCAAAAGCAGCAATAGAAACGGATAGTTTACCTTCATAGTTGTATAAAAAAAATCGCTACTAAATGTAGCGACTTCATCATCATCAAAATTGAAATTTTCACACGTTAAACCTGAAATGCATTACATCGCCGTCTTTCACGATATATTCTTTGCCTTCTACTTTCATTTTTCCGGCTTCTTTCACTTTGGCTTCAGAACCGTAATTCTTGAAATCTTCGTAGCCAATGACCTCTGCGCGGATGAAGCCTTTCTCGAAATCGGTATGGATCACGCCGGCAGCCTGTGGCGCCGTCCAACCCTGCCCGATCGTCCAGGCGCGGACTTCTTTTACGCCAGCCGTGAAATAGGTTTGAAGTTTCAGCAGGTCGTAGGCTTTTCTGATCAGTCGGTTAACGCCCGGTTCTTCAAGACCGAGTTCTTCAAGAAACATCTGTCTTTCCTCGAATGATTCAAGTTCGTTAATGTCAGCTTCGATCTGGGCGGCAAGAACCACTACTTCAGCGTTTTCTTTCTTTGCCATTTCTTCAATCTTCGCAATCCACTCGTTACCGTTCTTTATTGAATTTTCATCAACGTTACAAACATAAAGCACTGGTTTATTTGTCAGCAGCTGAATGTCTTCGATGATTGGTTTCATGAAATCGTCCGCAGGAAATTCTCTTGCGTTTTTACCGTCTTCAACAAACTTCTGAAGTTTAAGAAGCGTTTCATACGTCAGTACATCTTCTTTCTTGCCCGATTTAATGAATTTCTTTGCCTTGTCTACCGCTTTTCCAAGCGCTTCCATATCTTTAAGCTGAAGTTCGATATCGATGATCTCTTTGTCTCTCATCGGGTCCACTGTGCCTTCAACGTGGATGATGTTGCCGTTTTCGAAACATCTTAATACATGGATGATGGCTTCACATTCGCGGATGTTGGCCAGGAACTGATTTCCCAAACCTTCGCCTTTGCTCGCACCTTTCACAAGGCCCGCAATGTCTACAATTTCTACCACGGCCGGCAGCACTCTTTCCGGATTTACCAGTTTCTCGAGTTCGAAAAGCCGCTGATCCGGTACTGATACCGTTCCCAGATTGGGCTCGATGGTACAGAACGGATAATTGGCAGACTGCGCCTTGGCATTGCTCAGACAGTTAAAAAGAGTTGATTTGCCCACATTCGGCAAGCCTACGATTCCACATTTCATATATTTCGCTTTTAGCAGTTCACCCGAAGGTGGTTTGCAGTTATCATTATATTTTTTTCGAAGTGTGCAAAGATAAGATTTTTAAGCAAAAAATTACGGCAAATACGCTGCGCTGAATTCATGACGAAAAAATTTTAGTGGTTGATTATCAGGGTTTTACATAATATTTGCATTTATCCCTATAAAAATAGTTGTACAATTAAATTTAAAAACTACATTTGTATCACTAAACAAATAGTGATATGCAGTTTACACAGTTAACAAAGGCCGAAGAACAGGTGATGCAGTATCTGTGGGAGATCAGGAAGGGTTTTCTTAAAGACATTCTCGAACGCTTCCCCGATCCTAAACCGCACACCAATACCGTTTCTACGATACTCAAAGTGCTTAAAGAAAAAAACTTTGTGGATTATGAAGTGTACGGCCGGCAGCACGAGTATTTTCCGGTGGTTTCAAAAGAAAAGTACAGCGGAAAATCAATGAAAAGCCTTGTGAAAGATTATTTCGAAGGATCTTATAAAAATGCGGTTTCATTTTTAGTTGAAAAGAATGAGATCAGCGTTCAGGACCTTGAATTACTGCTGGACGAACTCAAAAATAAAAGCTGATGGAAACGCTAATGCTCTATTCGGTAAAAGTAATTCTGTGCTCGGCTGTAATGTTTCTGTACTATAAATTTTTTTTAAAAGACAGAACTTTTCATCATTACAACAGGTTTTACTTGTTGGCGTCGATGCTCATCAGCATCCTGTTGCCACTTCTGAAAGTGAGTTATTTTACGCTTGAAGTGAATAGTAGTATTTATCTATTGTTTAGCAGTTTAGGAACTTTAAATTCAGCCGATACTTTAAATCATGATTTCATTTATTTTAGATTTATTATTCTGGCTGTTGGCGCGGTTTCTGTGTTTTTTCTGAGCCGTTTTATCACAGGTCTAACAAAAATCCAGCAGCTTAAAAGCCGGTTCAGGCATGAGGAAATTGAGGGCATCAATTTTTACCACACTGATCTTGCTGAGGCACCGTTTTCATTTTTCCGGAATCTGTTCTGGAAAGATTCAATCCCGCTGCATTCAGATCTGGGACGCCAGATCCTCAAACATGAGATGGTGCATATCGACCAGAAACATTCTACTGATAAAATCGTACTCGAAATACTTACCGCGGTATTCTGGTTCAATCCGGTTTTTCATCTGATCAAAAAAGAAATTAATTTAATACACGAATATCTGGCTGATAAAAAAGCCGTTAAAAATTCGGACACAAGGGCATTTGCGCAGATGCTCCTGGCAAGTCACTTTTCCGGAAAAGGGTTACCTGCAACGAGTCCGTTACTTAGTTCTAACCTTAAAAAAAGATTAACAATGCTTAAAAAATCAAAGACCAAATACGGTTATGCGCGTAAAATCCTCGCATTGCCCCTACTTTTCGCCCTCGCCTTCATTTATTTAGTGAATGCTGAGAACCGCGAAATAAAAATGACCAACCAGGAGGTTGAAGCGTACCTTTTCAAAATGAAATCGGATACCATTCCGCCACCGCCGGTACCCGAAGTTGCTCCGCTTCCTGCCGCTGCTGCATTGCCCGCTGAACCTGCAGTGCCGTCCGTTGTTCCGGAAGTGCCGGAAATACCGCAGGAAACACTTAAAGCAATGAATAAGGCCGCTGCAAAACAAAGTGCAGAAGCGCAGAAAATCAGCATTACGCTTAAGAAGAAATCTGATGAACTGCAGAAGCTGGCTAACCGCAAAGATTTCGAAAGCCCGAAATTTAAAGCATTAGAAAAGGAACTCAATCAGCTGGGTGAAAAACTCGACGCCATTTATAATACTGCGGAATTTAAAAATGTAGATCAGCATTATGCGAAGCTTGACGAGCATTATAATTCAGATGCCTTCAAAGCAACAATAAAAGCGGCAGAACTGGCCGCGGCGGAGGCAGAGAAAAAAGTAAATTCTCCTGAATTCAAGAAGAAAATCAAAGAGGCTGAACAACGTGCGAAAGAGGTTGAGAAGCAGATAAACACGCCCGAATTTCAGCAGAAAATTAAAGACGCAGAAGCCAGAGCTCAAAAGGCCATCGATGAAAAGCCGGTGATCTATATCGACGGAATATTATCGGGCGACACCGAAATGAATGAACTGGATCCCAACAGAATCGCCAAAATGAATGTCTTTAAAAAAGGACATGGCGGCAAAAAGAATTCTGAAATCTGGATTGAAACCAAAAAATAATCCCAAAGCCAAAGCGTAAAACTTTGGCTTTTTTCAGGCCTCAACTTTAAATGAAGTGACAATTCTCATAACCTGGCTCAGGGAAATTTTCTTTAACTTTAATGTATTAAAATCATTAAAATATAAAGCCATGGAAAACCACAATTTAACAAACGAGTTTCCTGAGTACGAGTCCAAAATCAAGGCGCTGAAGCTTAATGATGACGGATTCAAGAAAATGTATGTGAATTATGAAGAAGTGAATGCGCTGATCCAGCATTACGAAGAAGGCGAACAGAACCACACAACTGATGAGCACCTCACCGAACTTCGGAAAAAACGGGTTCATTTGAAAGACGTGCTTTACTCCTATTTAAGGCAAACAGAAGTTACAGCAAACTGATATATCCAAAGCGGCCCGCCAGCCGCTTTTTATTTTGAATGTAAGCCGGCAACGCGATTTTCGAAACGATATTTTAATCAGGATTATTCTTAAAAGTACATGCTCCTGAACGGCAATGCAGTACACGGATTAAACTTTCTGTAATTTTCTGCAATAAATTCTGTTAATTCTGTAGTGCTTTGCAAATTATCCGTCAAAAAAGTTTACTTTTGCACCGTCAAAAAACGATTATGCAAAACATTAGAAATATCGCAATTATTGCGCACGTTGACCACGGCAAGACCACTTTGGTTGACAAAATCATTCACGCTACCAGTGTTTTCCGCGAAAACCAAGAGTCCGGCGACCTTATCATGGATAATAACGACCTCGAACGTGAACGGGGAATTACCATCTTATCAAAAAATATTTCGGTAACTTATAAAGACACCAAGATCAATGTAATCGATACACCCGGTCACGCCGATTTCGGTGGTGAGGTAGAAAGGGTATTGAAAATGGCTGACGGTGTACTTCTTTTAGTGGATGCGTTCGAAGGCCCGATGCCACAGACGCGGTTCGTACTTCAGAAAGCACTCGAACTGGGTTTAAGACCCGTTGTAGTCATCAATAAAGTAGATAAACCAAACTGTCGTCCGGACGAGGTTCACGATAAGGTTTTCGACCTTTTCTTTAATCTTAACGCGACTGAAGAGCAACTTGATTTCCCAACATTCTACGGTTCCTCAAAACAAGGCTGGTTCAATACCTCATTAGATCAGACCGAAAATATCTTCCCGCTTTTGGACGGTATTTTAGAGCATGTTCCGGCTCCTGAGGCCAAAGAAGGTCCGCTGAGAATGCAGATCGTTTCTTTGGATTTCTCTTCGTTCCTCGGAAGAATCGCGATCGGAAAAATCAACCAGGGTTCTGTGAAAGAATCTGAATGGATTGGTTTGGCGCAGGAAGACGGCAAAATCGTAAAAGGAAAAGTAAAAGAATTATACGTTTTCGAAGGCCTTGGCAAAAAGAAAGTTCAGGAAGTGAAAGCAGGAGATATCTGTGCAATCGTTGGTTTCGATAAATTCCAGATTGGTGACTCATTCGTAGATCTTGAGAATCCGGATCCGTTGCCAAGAACGGCGATTGATGAGCCTACGCTGAACATGACGTTCTCGATCAACAACTCCCCTTTCTTCGGGAAAGACGGTAAATATGTAACTTCAAATCACCTTAAAGAAAGGCTGATGAAGGAGTTGGAGAAAAATTTAGCACTGAAGGTTGAGCCTACAGAAGATGCCAACACCTTCCTTGTGTTCGGTAGAGGTATCCTTCACCTTTCTGTTCTGATCGAAACGATGAGAAGAGAAGGTTACGAAATGACGATTGGCCAGCCACAGGTAATCCTTAGAGAGATCGACGGGGTCAAATGTGAGCCGTATGAATCAATGGTTGTTGACGTACCTGAGGAATTTTCTTCAAGAGTAATCGATTTGGCAACCCAGCGTAAAGGCGATCTTCACATCATGGAAACTAAAGGTGAAATGCAGCACATGGAATTCGAAATTCCTTCAAGAGGACTTATCGGATTGCGTTCGCAAATGCTTACAGCCACTGCGGGTGAAGCAATTATGGCGCACCGTTTTACGGAGTATAAGCCTTTCAAAGGGTCAATTCCGGGAAGACTGGTTGGTGTATTGGTAAGCAAAACCCAGGGGCCAGCTACTGAATATTCAATCGCAAAACTGCAGGACAGAGGTAAATTCTTTGTTGATCCGGGCGAAGAAATCTACGAAGGGATGATTATCGGTGAGCAAAATAAACCTGGCGACCTTGTTGTAAACATCGTTGAAGCCAAGCAGCTTAACAACATGCGTGCATCCGGAAAAGATAAAGACGGCAGCATCGCGCCGAAAATCCTTTTCTCACTTGAAGAATGCATGGAATACATCCAGGGCGACGAAGCCATCGAAGTAACGCCAAACTTCATTAGAATGCGTAAGAAAATTCTTTCTGAAAACGAAAGAAAACGTATTGAAAGAGGCGCGAAAGGATAAACACTAGCTTACAGTTATTATATAAAAAATCCGTTCAGAATTTCTGAGCGGATTTTTTTGGTTATTAAAACACAGCAGAATTAGGACCTAGCTATTATAGAATGCACAGCGCGACTTCATTATAATTCTGATTTGTGTTTTGCCCCAGCGTCTCTAAGAAGCTTGTAATATTGCTTGAACATTCCTTCAATTGAATTACCTTTATGTTTTTCTATATGGAAAGATATAATCAAGAACGGTTCTGTTGTCTTTATAGAAAATAGTATGAAATTGGAAAAGCAGGCATCGCAAAGTGCGCCTTACCCTACCAGAACCGTTCTTCCTTTCCTGTTTTTTTATCAATATAAAAAATCATCCCATCCAGTTCGGCAGTAGCTTTTCCATCGTCCAATACAGAAACACCGTCATACTTTATGGGAGTAATTTCTTTACCTGCCTTATTTACATAGCCCCATTTGTCATTTTTTGAAACCGGTGCAAGTCCGTGCGAAAAACTTTCCACATAATCGTACTTTAACCGAATAACTGCTTTGTTTGAATTGTTGATAAAACCTGCTTTATCGCCTCTGGATACTCCGGCCAGCCCTTCCGAAAAATCAAGGACCCACTCGTACTCAAACGGAATCACTACCTTGTCTGATGCATCAATAAAACCTGCTGTATCATCGAGCCAAACCCCAATTAATCCTTCAGATATAACTCCTACCTGATCGTATTTAACAGGAATAACTTCCTTTCCAGTTTTATCAACAAAGCCCCATTTTTCGTTAATCTCAACTGCAACCAGGCCTTGGGAAAAATCTTCAATGTCATCATATTTTAGCGCAGTTAGTGCCATACCGGTTTTATCTATAAAACCCCACTTGTCGTCTTTTTCTACTGCAGCCATCCCATCAGCAAATTCTGTTACGGCATCATACTTCAGAGGAACCACTTCTTTACCATCCTTATCTACAAATCCCCATTTGTCGTTTATCCTGACAGCACCCAGTCCTTCGGTAAAATCGTAAGCATAATCATATTTCGCTGTTACTATCGCGTTACCATCCTTATCTTTAAAACCCCATTTCTCATTTTGCTTATACGATTCCTGTGCTTGGGTAAGTACACATACAAAACACAGAAAGGGGGTTGCCCATACTCTTTTTTTCATTTTCTTTTAATTAATCGTTTTAAAGTTTAGCGCCGTTTGGCTGGTTTAGAAGTTAGTATGTTACCAGGACAAAATCCGTTCTCCGAGAAAATAGGTCTTTCTTTTTTCCGGAACTACAACGGCCTGCGAATGCTGGTATTGGCCATTTTTATGTTTCATTGCGATGATAATTTTTTAACTTCCCGTATCTCCGGTAACTTTTTGAATTTCCCCTTTATAGTTGGTTTCTACACCCCACCATTCCAGGTCTTCTGCGGGTTTCATGTGGCGCTGAAAAGATCCGGTTCCATCTGCTGAAAGCACAACTTTATGTTCACCTTTTCCTTCGTAAAGATATTCACCAACCAAACCTTCTTCTCCAGATCCGGAAATGTAAAAATATGTTTTTTCATCCATTTTAAAATCTTGTACACCTTTAGGTAATGTATAGGATAATGGTGCGTACATGTTGAAGGTTTCCACAACACCGTTCGTGCCGGTGATGGTAAGATTGACACCAAAAAAACAAAATAGCCGAAATAAAATAAAATCTACAATAGCCCTTTTGTGGTATTTTAACAAAAAACACGGTCTTAAAACTATGTTTGGTAAAAAAAACAAACAAGAGACTTTTATATGTTAGGTACCTGCGAGCATCCGGAAAAGATAAAGACGGCAGCATCGCGCCTAAAATCCTTTTCTCACTCGAAGAGTGCATGGAATACATCCAGGGCGACGAAGCCATCGAAGTAACACCAAACTTCATCAGAATGCGTTAGAAAATTCTTTCTGAAAACGAAAGAAAACGTATTTGAAAGAGGAGATAAAGCATAAACAGTAGCTTACAGTTATTATATGAAAAAATCCGCTCAGAATTTCTGAGCGGATTTTTTTGGTTAAAAACAGCGCAGAAATGTGCCGGACAGTTGAAAACTACGCCGGATTCTCCAATGGATTTCCCGTTTTACTTACAGTACAGCCATTTCTTTTATATATTTACGCCTAAAATTTCCGGTACATGAAGCGGTGCAAAATCATTACGTCTGTTATTTTCCTCTTTCTCTTCCTTTTTTCACCGTTCCAACACCTCTCAGCTGCCACGCTTCAGGACTGTGACCGGATGATTGTTGAAGGCGTAAAAGCCATGAGCGAACGCCGGCATTCGCAGTCGCTTGAGATTTTAATGAAGACACAGGCACTGGCGGCTGAAAAACGCTGGTACCGCCAGGAGTTTCTGGCGCTGAATAATATTGGGGCCAACTATTATGCGATGCTCGATTACGGTGAAGCACTCAATAAATATCTTGATGCCTACAAGATTGCACTGATGCACCTCGATTATAAATCTGAAATGACGGTGCTCAACAATATCGCCATCCTCTATTCTGAGGAGAAGAAATTTAAGAAGTCAGAAGAGTACTTTCTTAAAGCTTTTGATCTTGCCCAAAAGGGAAAAGACAGCACAAAAATGGGCATTTACGCCATCAATATCGCCACGGTAGCCAACGAAACCGGGCAGACACAGAAGTCCACCGACTACCTGAAGATCGCGCTGTCGGTGGTAAAAATTAAAGAACTTCTGTTGCAAACGCGTGTGGTGCAGGCTGAAAACCTGATGCTGAGAAAACAGTTCGCAGAAGCCCGGAAATTAGCGCTGAGCTTGCTGCCAGAATCTTCGGGGGTTGAGCATAAAGATAACCGCGTAGGTCTGTTTTTAATCCTTGCACGTGTAGATTCAGCTGATGAGGATTGGTCCGCCGCAATCAACTGGTGCCGGAAGGCGCTCGCAGAAAACGCAGGTCTCACAAAAAAAGAAGTGATCTTCGAACAGATGAGCACCATCTACGCACAGAAGAATGACTTTAAAAGCGCATTGCAGTACAAAGATTCGGTGCTCGCAGTGCACGATTCTGTAAACACGGTGAAGAACGGCAAACTGTTCGAAAACAGCCGTATTAAGTTTGAACTTCAACATTCCGAAAAGGGCCTTGCTGACAGCCTGAGCAAGTTGAAGAGCGAACGCACCATCTTCATCATCAGCACCGGTTTTATTCTGATGGTGATCGTCAGCCTGATCCTGTTTTTCCGAAGCAAAAACCTTCGCATGAAACAGGAGAAAGTAATTGAGGAAAACACAAAGAAAATCATAAAGCTTGAACTCGAACAGGAAAAGAAAGACCGCGAGATCCTCGAGAAGCAATACGAAGAAAATAAAGTGCGATCACTGCTAGAAGAAGAAAAACTGAAAAACGAAGTCGAAGCCAAAAACCGTAAACTCACGGTGAAAGTGCTGCAGCTCGCGAGTAAAAACGAACTTATTGAGGGCGTCATCAGTTCGCTGATGCAGCAGTCGGATACCGAAAACAGCAGCGCGATCAATGCAGCTGTTAATCAGTTGAAACACGGTCTGCGCGAAGAAAATGAGCAGACCGATTTTCTGCTGCATTTCGAGGAGGTGAACCGCGGTTTCCTGCTGCGTCTTCAGGAAAAACATCCGGACCTTTCGGCCAACGACATCCGTTTTCTGTCTTATGTGTACATGAATTTAAGTTCAAAAGAAATCTCCGCACTGCTGAATATCACCCTTGAAGCCTGCCGCAAGCGCAAAGAACGCATCGCGCGTAAAATGAACCTCGCCAAAGACGCCGACCTATATACTTATTTATCAGCTGTATAACGGGAGTGTCACACTTTTTCCGGCCGTCTGTCCTGTAATTTCCGGCGTTTTACAGTTCTTTTTTTATTTTATTCCGAATATTTGAGGTCATCAATCTAAAATAATATTCAAATGAAAAAAATCACTATTCTTATTTCGGCGGTTCTACTCGGCGCGGCTCACCTTGTTCCGGCGCAACTTTCAGTGGTCGGAAGCCAGAACTTCGGCAGAATGTTCGATCTTACTTATGATCAGAAAAAGGCCAACACCATCTACGCGATAACAATGAAAAATCACATCGTGGTGTCGCGCGATAACGGCGTAAGCTGGGAGGTGTTCTACGCCATGCCGGCTTCGATCGGTTCACGACTCTCGCAACTTAAAATAAGCGCTGACGGTTCGGAACTTACTTTTGCTGTGGACGGCAGTAATGCTGCTGTAATCGTCCTTAATATTGCGGCCGAAAAAATTACAAAACAGTTTGCGCTTCCCAACGCGGCGGACAATCCACAGGTTAAGGCGTACAGCTTTTTACCCGGGGACAGCAGTATCCTTCTGGTAAATACCGAATGGCAGGTGGGCGTTGATAACTACGGTAAAGCCTTTTACACCAAAACGGGCGGCAGTACCTGGACCGAAATCTATGATACGGAACTTAACGACAAAGTTTTCATCAATGCCATATCGGTAAGTCCGGACAACAGTAACCGCATCTATCTGTTGCGTGGTAACGGCTCGATGGACGTTATTGGCGGTCTGCTGATCTCGGATGATTCGGGTGCAAGCTACCGTGAAGAACTCGAAGGGATTACGTTGAGTTCAATTGCATTTCCTCCGAACACCTCCAATGAACTGTACATCGGAACCGCCATCACCTTCAGCGGCACTCCCGAGGCTTTATACCACTCCACCGACGGCGGAACTACCTTCACGACCGCTCCTGTTGCGTGGAATAATACCGGAAACACCAATCACATCAACCATATCGCAATTAATCCGCTGAATAATTATGTGTATGTACTCGAAGAGGACGAAGTTGCCATTTCGAAAGACAACGGTGCGACGTGGACCAAGAAAGAATATGAGCTCGATAACCTTACAGATTATTATTATGGTCTTACCATGAGTTTCAATCCGTTCGACGCGAGTGAGCTCGTGTTGGGTCAAAATTTTACGCCGGCACTCTCCAAAGATGGTGGCGAGACGTTTCAGCTGATCCGGTCACCATATTTCAATTCAGATGCGCGCGTGGAAATGGCTGAAAACGCCACCGCAAAACATCTGTATTACGGAGTGCAGTATGGTTTTGTGCATAAGAACCTTACAACCGGAGAAGAAAATGCGAGGGATATCAAGGCGCTTACGGCATTCGGAACCTTTGGTTCATCCAAAATATTTACCGATCCAAAAACTGAAGGGCGTATTTTTAAATACAATGCCACTTCAATGGGCGCCACGCTGCGTATGAGCAACGATTACGGCCAGACGTTTCAGGTAATTGTGTCGAATAGCAGCAATCAGATGTTAGACCTGAAAACAGATCCCGTAAATCCCAATAAAATCTGGGCCTCTTTTGCGCAATACAGTGAAGGAGAACTGGTAACCATCGATTTTTCAGATCCTGATGTTACAGTGACGCCTGTCAGCATCCCCACAACGCAGCCTGTCACGCAGATTCTGCATACCGACGCAACTTCTGCGGAATTACTGATAGCCTCCGGATCGGAACTGTACAAAACCACAGATGGCGGTGCAAACTGGCTCAACGTACCACTGGCCGGCGCAACACCTGATTTTATATCAGACATCGCGCAGAACCCTTTGCAACGAAATGAACTCGCACTTGCAACAAGTAACGGCGTTTATACCTCCATCAACAGCGGACAGACGTGGAGCCAGACGCAGAGCCCGGAGGTTAAAATGGTTCAGTATTCCGATACGGTGAGCGGCCATATGATTGCGGCGAATTATGTTTCAGATTACTCGACATTTGCACTTCTGTATTCTTCCGACCATGGCGCAACATGGACGCAGGTGGACGCCGACGATCTTTGGAATGTAGAATCAGCCTCGATCTACGCTGATTTTACGGGCAATACGGCTAAAGTCTACATTGCAACTTTCGATCTGGGCATCGTAACCTATGAGCTTACATTTGCCAATCTGGGTGCGGGCAACACGGTGAAATCCGACATCACGGTCTACCCCAATCCGACCTCCGATTATCTATACATCGGCAGTGACATCCTTTCCGCAACCCTGTACGATTTTTCAGGCCGCAAGGTAGCAGACTCTAAAGTGCCTAAGATCAATATTTCGCATCTGAACAATGGCGCTTATCTGCTGAAAATAATCACCGCAGACCGCAAAGAGGTTACACGAAAGATCATTAAAAAATAATTGTGAGCTGATGTCGTCCGCGCCCGCGCGGACACAGCTTCCGTTTGTGTAAGTATCCATTCTTTTGAAAACTGATAACCCAGGGACAACGAAACGTTGGAAATGCGAACGATCACTGTAAATCCAGTTGAGATTAACGAAAGTTCTTCAGCGCATTAAGTACACACTCCGAAGGTTCGGGAAATAAGAAGGTGAAGAGGCACCTGCCAATAATTAAAATCAGCCCCGGGATTATTACGCCTTTATCAAAAGTGGTGTTGAACATACTGTTTTTCATACCAAATGCGATCTTAGTGAAATTTACGGCTTAACCACAACGCTGATTAACCGGTGGTCCTGAATTCCGACAGTATTGTACATAAAGTTTTTTCATTTGAAATCTCCCCTCAAAGACCAAAACGAATTCAGGCGCTGCTCTGATGCTACCTAAACCGAGCTACCGCTACTCTATTTCAGCTGCTCCGGCTTTCTTTCTGAAGCGGTTCGGCGTTTCGCCTGCGATCTTTCTGAAGTACTTTCCAAAGTGCGATTTATCCGAAAATCCCAGTTCATAGGAGATTTCAGTTACAGAAAGGTGGGTGTTCAGCAGCAGTCTTTCGGCCTCAAGAATTACTCGGTTCTGTATGTAACGTTCGGCAGATATATCCAGCCTTTCCTTTACCACCGCATTCAGATAATTCGGGGTGATACTGAGTTTCGCGGCATAATCCGAAGTTCTTTTGAGTTCCTTGAAATTTGCATCAACAAGACTGGCAAAGTCTTCCACATAAGAAACCTTCCGGTCCGTTCTGAAATCAGCATGCTGTGCGTTACCGCTTTTCTGAATGTACTTCAACATCGCAACCTTCAGCAAAAGACACACGATCTCTTTGCTGCGCAGCGCGTTTTTAGAGGTTTCATTATGTATATCCGCAATCCCCAGCATAAAACCGGTAAAATCATTCTTTTTAAAATCCAGGTAAGTCGGCAGACCCGAAAATGCAGTGTCGTTCTTTATTTTCGTATTGCCGGTATAGATCATATTGTAAAATGAGCGCGTAAAGAAAAGCAGTTTACCCTCAAAATCGGTATCGGCAGAAAAGCTGAAGATCTGGTTATAATTGATATAAAATACACGGCCACCCTTTATTTCGTATGCGGTATTGTCAAGCGATAAGGTTCCCGTACCCGATTTTACCGTGATCAGCAGATAGAATTTGCTTTTAAAGGATTTTTCCGCCGCCAAAACGGTATTAAGCTTTTCCGCGCAAAGCACAGCAAATTCACCGCCGAAAGGGGTCGGCATATTGAGGTTCGTTACCGTTACAGCTCTATAGGATGTGGAAGTATCAGGCATAATAGTACGTTTTACATTCTAACAAAGATAAAACATACCCATACATGAGCTGCTGAAACAAATCAGTTCATATTCTGCAGGATTCTGAGGTCAGGTGCCGCTATTCGGGACACGACGTTTTTATCGACATAATCGGAATTCATTGCGCGGAGCACCGCCATATAGTTCATCCGGAATTCTATGGTATCACCCACTTTATAGCCTGCGCTGTTTGTATCGAGGTCGAGGATCAGCATATCAGAACTTGCGCCAATTATTGAGATCCCCGGCAGAATCGGGGCGATGTTTTTGTGGTCGATATCCAGCAATCCGATGTCGACGATTGCGCGAACCGAAGTCCGGTCGCGGTCTTCGTCTGGATACACGGGTTTTTCTCCGGTAAGGTTGGTGCCCGCGAGTCCCGAAGGCAATTTTGGTTTTTCGCGCAACTCGATGATTTCTGCAGTAAGTGTGAAAACATCACTGTACATCCCACTGATCAGCGTGTCGCCGTACACATCGGTTCCGAAAAAAAGTGTCTCTCCCACCCGGAAATGATTGATGCCGGGAGGCACCTCGCCACGGAAAATCAGCGGAACCGTAACTGACGAACCACCCGAGATGAAAGGGATTCTGTGCCCGAACTTCTCTTCCAAAACCTCTTTACACTGTTTAAGCGCGATGAGTTTTTCCCGGTCCGGCAGGATACCGTTAAGACAGTTGAGGTTTGTGCCGAGGCCCACCACTTCAAGATTGGGCATTTCCGAAACCTGAGCGTAGAACCTCACCATGTTCTGAACCATGATCCCCTCGCGCAGCTCGCCCATTTCCACCATCAGCACCACCCTGTGCACTTTATCCTGTCTCACCGCTTCATCCGACAGCGCGGCCAGGGTCTGGATTTCTGTATTGAAACTTACATCAGCAAATTCAACAATATCCTTTACCAGGCGTTTTGCCGGTGGCTTGATGTAAATCGTGGTGGTCTGAGGTGAGATTTTCTTGATGACCTGCAGGTTGCTCAGTCTCGAATCACATATTTCGGTGTCCGAGATTTTCAGCAGCACACGCAGAAACTGCTCGTTACCGCACAACAGTTTGCCTACAATAGCCCAATCGATGTGGTGGGCAGCGAAAAGACGGTCAAGAAACGTGAAATTATGGGTTAGTTTTGCGGAATTAAGCGTTATATAAGACATTTTTTGTGTTGTTTAACCTCATTTCAAGGTACTTGCTGGTGAATCCCAGTTTTTCGTATAGATGTTTTGCGGGGTTATCGGGCTCGCAATGCAGGGCAATGTCCCCCTGCGCGAGTTTAATGGCTTCAAGCATAAGACTTTTGCCGATCCCTTTTCCGCGCGAGTTCTTATCGGTTGCAATGTATACCAGGATATTCTCAGGGATATAGCCCGACATACCTGTTTTGTTGATCACCACTGCGCCATAAATTTCGCCGGTTTCGGCATCTGCTGCAGTCAGCACAAGACCGCCGGGCTTCTGGCCTTCACCCATCGCATATAGTATCGCGTTTCTAATGTCATTTTTGGGGTCACCAAACTGCTCCAGATTCGTGAAAAGGAAATCTGTAAACGTATCGATTTCAGTGGTGTCGGCTTTATGATGATCGCCGTAAACTTTTATTACTATCATATTTTTTTACGTTATTAACCCGGAACCGGCATCGTGATATCGTATGATGTGCCACCGTCCTGTATTTCAGTAGTGCCTATTAATCTGGGCTTTACGAAGAGTAATGCCGCGTCGGTACCGTTAATTATTTTTCTGAAGAAGTTTTCGAGCAACACCGACTTCCACACGAACTCATCCTTATGGCTGAGGATCACAAGATCGCAGTCCTTTTCGTTTGATTCATGCGAAATGGCTTCCGCTTTGTCGTCGGTGAGCACAAGCTCAGACCGGAAACTCCTAACTTTATCTTTAAAACCTGCCTCGGCAACTTTAAACCTTTCCCTGATTTCTTCAAGATTATCTGCGTCGCAGACACCATACAGATTGATATGCGCATGGTTCCGTTCGGCAATGGCCACGGCAAGCTCCAGTTTAAGCTCCAGATAATCAGTTACCCGCACCGGAAAGAGGATATTACAAAAGGCACGCTTTTCAAAAAGCTGCGGAACGAGCAGTACCGGACAAGGTGCGTCACGGAGGATATCATAGGAGTAAGAGCCCAGAATCATCTGCTTCCACTTTTGTTCGCCAGAGGTGCCGAGGATCACCAGGTCCGCACTGGCGGAAACGGTCAGGTCATTCACCACGTCAGGCAGCATACCCGTCTTTACATGGGTTTCAATCTGAAGTCCGGGGTGATTGGCCACGAGTGCTTCCTTATAAGACAGCAGTTTCTCAGCTGCCTGCTCTATGGTAATCTGCGTGGTGTCACCACCAATAATCTGTCTGCCAGTTCTGTCGATCAGGTACTGTAGCGGCACTACATGGAATAAAATGATCTTGGCGTCATGCCGTTGTGCCATCTCTGCCGCAAGACGGAGTGCATTTTCACATTTAGCGGAAAAGCCAGTGGGTACGAGCAGTGTTTTAAGGATGGTTGGGGACATTATGTGTGTTTTGACGGTGCAAAGTTAGTCAGCTCAGCACCAAATATGTATAAACAATGACCGTATTCGTGGTATATATTACCTATTCAGCAAACCCGTAAGTGACCACCTCTCCCGAAGTACCATTTATGATCCTGCGGAATATCCTGTAACTGATCTTTACATCGGTGAACCTGCAAGCAGATGAATTCCGTAATTTTGTGTGAAAGCATTACGATCCCTGTCAATCATGAATCCAACATTTTTTGAAACACCGGCTCAGTTCAGAGTCTGGCTTGAGCAGCACCACAAAACCGAAAAGGTGCTCACCGTCGGTTTTTATAAAGTGGGAAGCGGCAAAGCTTCGATGACCTGGTCACAGTCTGTGGATCAGGCACTGTGTTTTGGGTGGATTGACGGTGTACGGAAATCAGTTGACGCCGAAAGTTACAGCATCCGGTTTACGCCGAGGCGTCTCGGCAGCATTTGGAGCGCGGTTAACATCAGAAAGGTTAGCGAACTTAAGTTGGCGGGACTTATGCAGCCCGCAGGGCTCAAAGCCTTCAGTCTGCGCACCGAAGACAGGTCCGGCATCTATTCCCATGAACAGGAACCGGCGGCGCTGGATCAAGCTTTTGAAGATCAGTTCAAAAAGGATAAAGCAGCCTGGGAATTTTTCACCCGGCAACCGCCCTCCTACCGCAAGGTCACTGTCCACTGGATCATGAGTGCCAAACAGGAGAAAACCCGGCAGTCGCGGCTCACCAAAACGATCGAAGCCAGCGCCAATGGCGAGCGGCTGCCCTAAGATCGCAGAAAGTAATGCCATGCAGTTATAGACCTTCCTTTGCCACGCGACATTCCTGGCTTGCTTGAAATGGCCGCAAAGTCACGAAACACAATCGGGCCGTACCTGATTGAGGTTTTTCAATCCTTTAATGCGGTGTTATATGATTCATTCTGAGTATTCCAACATCCTCCGGGTCGCGTGTCCGTCCCAAAATAATGTTCATTTACAATTTATAAACTCAATTTTTTCTGAATCTATAACCTCATACTGATCGTTGCATAAAGCTTTTTTACCTTTGTGGGCGAAATTCCCGGGAATTTTTGCCACTAATTTAATTCTGGATGAGATACATATATTTAGTAATACTGTTATCCGGCACATTGCAGGCGCAGCTTTCGTCAAAAGAAACAATGGGGTCTGCGGAAAAGAAAAGCATCGAACTGGCCACGCAGGCTATTGAACTGTTTAAAAAGAATGACCTTAAAAAATCCACCGAACTTCTGTTTGAAGCAAAAGAAATCGCCGAAACAACCCGGAATTATGAACTGACCGCCAAAATCTATGGCTCCATTGCGCACCAGTACATACAGCTCAAACTTAATGATAAAGCCAAAGAATACCTGCAAAAAGCAATTACTGAGGTAAATAAACTACCGGAAAACGATACTAAAATCACCCTCAAAGGTTTATCCTATCTGGATCTCGGCAATATTTTTTTCGACGAAAAAAAGTATGAGGCAGCCAATAGCAATTACAAAAGATCTTTAAAGCAGTTTCAGTTATTATCCAGGCCGGAACCTTCGGTTTACCACTATCGGCGATCGCTGTATAATATTGGCAGGTCTTTCAGTTTTATGAAGAAGAACGACTCAGCGGAATTTTATCTTAATAAAGCCCTGGCAGTAAAAGACCTCAAAAACAGGGAGCTTAAACTTTATATCTATAACGCTTTGGCTCAGGTTTATTCGGACAGAGGTTTTACTCAAAGAGCGGTCGATTCGTTGAAAGTAGCGCTGCTAGATCCCCAATTACAGGATGCAGAACTGAAAACTGAGATCTACAACAATCTTGCAAAAAACTATAGACTGCAGGGAAATTATAAGGAGTATTTCGCATACAACGAAAAGTATATCAACGCAACCGAATCAGTTAAAGAAAAGGAACTCAGTGCCATTAATACTGCCATTAATGCAGAACAGAAAGATTTCCGGTCGGTTATTTCCAGGGCTGACCAAAATTACAGACGGATACTTTCTATAAGTGCTGTTTTGGCCATTATTTTTATAGGTGCAATAATTTATTTAATCCTCAAAAGAAAACGCGAAATAAAGGCTTTTGAACTGATGACCTCAAAACTTACAGCGCTTCCATCAGAGACAACAGAGAAAAAAATACCCTCGCAGCCAAAAGACAAAACGGATTATATACCGTCACCGGTCGAAACAGAGATTCTCAGCCGCCTCGAGAAATTCGAAGCTTCAGATAAATACATAAATCCTAAACTTAATATTGCCAATCTCGCCGTTCAGCTCGCTACAAATACCAGTTATCTTTCAGATGTCATCAATAAATACAAGGGCAAAAACTTTAACACCTATATCAACGGTCTGCGCATCAGGTATATATGCGATAAGATTTACAACAATCCCGATTACCAAAAGTATAAAATAAGCTATCTCGCTGAAGAATGTGGCTTTACTTCTCACAGTGCTTTTACAACCGTATTCAAAAATACAACGGGCATTTCACCTTCGATTTTCCTGCGCGAAGCCGCAAAAAAACGCACCGCAAATTAGACATCGATTCTTAAAGTCAATGACATGAATACCAGTCGGTTAAATGTATTTAATAGCTTTATAAATCAGGGATTTTGAAAGCGCTGTATGATGTTGCGCGGGAATTATAATTCTATTTTAGCGCTACTTAATACCTTACTATTTATGAAAAACAAATTACTCATGATGCTTTTAGCGGCAGGATCGCTGATGGCGGCACAAACGAATGACTGTTCATTTGGTGTGGCTTCTGAAAACACCGGAAACGGAGGGAATATTTCAACGGGAGGCAATTACGAATATTCCTCAGCGACCGACTTTGATGTGGATTTCGGAACCATTTTTACGGCAAAGCAGGTGAAATTTCACGCCATCAAGGGCGCTGCGGACGTACAGTATGTGAAGATCAATTTTTTGAAAGAAGTTGAAGGTATGCCCGGAGCATCCATCAAATCCTTCAGCCAGATCGTTCCCACTTCACAGCAATTCCTGAGCGCACTGGATATTGAAGGCATGGACCAATACCTGATTACTGTGGATCTGCCCACAGAAGTAGATTTGCCGAAGGGTAAATATTTTCTTGAAATACAGGCCGCACCCGGCGACGAATATATGGTGGCGTGGGAAATTGCGGGCGAAGATACCAAAAAGCTCGGAAGATTTGATATGGGAAAATTTGGCGACGAACCATGGTCAGGCGGATTTTCTTATTACGACCAGGTGTTTCAGATCTCGGGAAGCTGCGCACCAACCGGGCAGGAACCGCCTGCGTATGGTCAGCCCGCCAGTCAGGGCAATCCTTCCAATGGATACGAGACCGCTTTCAGTTTGGGTGGCTTTAATATGGCAGACGATTTCATCGTTCCGGAAAACACCACATTTTATTTAAATGCATTTAAGATGTCCTCGATGCAACTCGGAAACATGATTAATGCCACTGTGAAAATAAGAAAGGAAAACAACGGTGCGCCCGGAGACGTAGTGTACACCGCTGAAAAGAAAGGACCTAAAACCGAAAACTTCTATGGATACCACCCGCTGGACGGATATCCGTTAGAAGTGGTTGCAGTGGATCTGGATTTTGAATTCGACGAGGCGATTGAATTGCAGGCCGGTAAATACTTCCTCGAAATCCAGGCGAACCCGGTTCCGTACACCGACCTTCTGACGTGGGAAGCCACCACCGCTCCCGGAATCGGCGGCAGCCTGTTTTGGTCAACAGACGATGGGGAGACGTGGACACCGCAGGAAGGCTACAACTTTGTGTTCGACGTTTACGGCTTTTCGAAATCGACATTGGGAACCGCTGACGATAGCCAACAAGACGAAGTTGTATCTTATCCGAATCCGGCGCGCGACCAACTGTATATCGACTCAAAGACTCCGGTTAAAAATTTATCGGTTTATAATGCTGCGGGCCAGCTGATTACAAAATTGAAAGCACTGAACGGTAAAACCGACGTATCTACGCTGCAACCCGGTGTCTACTTTATAAAAGCTGAACTTCAAAACGGTACTGAAAAGTCGTTTAAAATAATTAAAAAGTAACCCACACTTTATTTTCATTATTCATTTAGACAATCCGTCTCCACCAGGAGCCGGATTTTTAGCGGTATAAATGCGCTGCGCCTCCTCAATGAATGAAGATTCAGTGTGAGGAGCCGACGGTTTAAATTTCAGTATGTTCGCAGCATGAAAACAAAAACTTTAGCCATTGTGGGTTGCGGTAAGCTTGCAATTATTGTTTCAGAGGCGCTTCTTAAAGGTTTGCTGCCCGATTTCCAACTGATCGCGACCTATTCAAGGACGTTCGAAAAAGCGCAGAGGGTCGCCGACTCAGTTAACCGTTCAGATCAGGGTTACCGCTGCACGCCTTGCGACTCGCTCGAGGAAATCTTCGCTCTTAAACCCAACTATATCGTAGAAACAGCATCGCCAGCGTCTTTGAAAGAATTGGCAATTCCGGCGCTGAAGAACGGTTGCTCAATTGTCACACTGTCTATCGGAGCCTTTGCCAACAGCGCGTTTTATGAGACCGTCAAACAAACCGCACTCGAAAACGGCACCCGCGTGCATCTGGCGTCGGGCGCCATTGGCGGATTTGATGTATTGCGGACCGTTTCTCTCATGGAAAAAAGCAAAGTGACATTCAGCACCCGTAAAGGGCCCAATTCATTGAAAAACACCGAAGTGTATGACGACAGCCTTCAGACCCAAACCCGCGAAGTATTTTCGGGCAACGCCGCCGCCGCAATCGGACTGTTTCCGACACGTGTGAATGTTGCGGTGGCTGCAGCCCTGGCTTCGAACGGACCCGAAAATGTGGAAGTTTCAATTCAATCGGTTCCCGAATTTGTGGGTGATGAACACCGCATTGAAATCGAAAGCGAGCAGATCCGCGCTGTAGTTGAGGTGTACAGTAAAACCGCGCAGATTGCGGGCTGGAGCGTGGTGAACACGCTGCGTAATATTACGTCGCCGATTGTTTTTTAAGATAATCCGAAAGATTTGCGAGCACTTTTTGGCTTAAACGCCCAAACGCCTGGCTCGTCCTGCCGGACGACACGTTCATGCAGACCACATTAGGGTGTGCAAGCAATGGTTCGGAACCTAACGCATCCACGGTGTCGCAGTAGAGAAGGTTATCTCCGCGAAGCCAGTCTTTCATCGCTTCTTCTTCCCACGAAGGTGAAAGGCCTGTGTTGAACAGGATCTTACGGTGGCCGAGCTGTTTGAATTCTTCGCCGTGCAGCAATACCGTGTTTTTATTCAGACACGTAATGACCACTTCATTTTGGGCAAGCAGCTCCTGTAATGGCAGGTATCGGAAGCCTTTGCTTTCGGCTTCGGGTTTCCTTGTCCGCGAGAAATAGGAAATTTCAGCGCCGAAAAAGTGCAGTGCGTCCGCAATCATACCGCCCGATTTACCGAGTCCGATGATGCCTGCCTTCAGACCCGTTATTTCGCGCGGAATGTGATCCCAGGGTTTTCGTGGTGTTCCGTCAGGACTGTTGCCGAATCCGTGCAGACAGCGTATCAGTTCACTCAGCACATATTCCACCACCCCTTCATCACCGTAATCGCGGATACCTGTAACGGTAATTCCATTTTTATTGGCGAACGGAATGTCGACATTCGCACTTTCAGGGCTGTACAGCGAACAGCACATCCCGATATATTTAATGTTCGGGCACTGTTTCAGAACCTCCTCTCCTATTGTCGTCGTATAACTAAGCAGCACCGCGTCCGCATCAGCAATGCGGGCAACAATCTCAGCCGTACCTGCGGGCCGGTCTGTATATATAACGACATCTTCAGCGAATGAAGCGAGCTCTTTTTCCGCGGACGGAATGAGATTTAACGGTTCAATCGCGACTAATTTTTTAAACTTTACCATAATTCGTTCATTAGGCCCACAAGCAGGGTTGAGGCTTCCGGAGATTCAAAACCGTCCGCAAGACAGCCTCTATCACTGGATATTTTACCAAAGATACTCAAAAAAGGACGGCGTCTGAACCAAATGCTGCTCACTGAATAACCCTCCACCAGGTATATAAGCCTTACCTTTGCCGCTTAAAATCTGTGCCTTGCCTGAAACTGAAATTCTGATCTATCTGTGCCTCGCTGCGTTTGCCGCAGGCTTTATCGATGCCGTGGTGGGTGGTGGCGGACTCATCCAGACGCCGCTTGCACTCGCCTTCCTGCCTCACCTTCCGGTGGCCACTGTAATCGGATCGCTAAAGGTTCCGGCCTTCAGCGGCACAGCCATTGCGACTTCACAATATCTCAAAATGGTAAAAATCGACTGGAAGTTGCTCATCCTGATGGCTGTGCTGGCCTTTGTGTCGGCCTTTTTGGGATCGCGGCTGCTTACCATCGTCAGCAACGAATTTATGAAACCCGTATTGCTGTTCGTCCTCATCGCGCTGGCGCTCTATACGATCTTCAAAAAGAACTTCGGCAACGCCACGGAGAAAAAGATTCCGTACCACATTGCGATCATCAACGGGTGTATCGCGAGCATCGCGGTGGGCTTCTACGACGGTTTCATCGGCCCCGCCACGGGCACCTTCTTTATCCTCGCTTTTGTCACCCTACTCGGCATGGACTTCCTCAAGGCAAGTGCCAACGCCAAACTCATCAACCTTGCCACCAACGCCGGCTCCATATGCCTGTTCCTGCTCAAAGGCCAGATTATCTGGGCCATAGCGCTGCCCATGGCCGTCTGCAACGCATTGGGCGGACTGGTCGGTTCACGCCTCGCGATACGAAGGGGTAATAAGTTTATCCGTCTGCTGTTTATCTTCGTGCTCGTGCTGGCGATAGGCCGGTTTGGGTATGAGGTGGTGAAGGGATATGTTTAAGGCTTCGGGGGTTGTAGATGCGCGGGTTGCCTACGCATCGGTTTTTATTTACTAAATTTCTGCAGTATAATGCATTGTTAGGAATATCGACTGTCCGGTCGTTTCGTAACGTCTTTTATTGCTTCTATTCAAACCAACCTGCGGGCCCGCAACGTACGGCCGCGACATTTTCAGGCGCATTCCCTTCATCGAAAAATGCCGTCCGCTGCACATCTAATCGGCGGTAACGTCCCATTACAATTCCTGGATCAGCATCCGGTTCATTACGCAATACTGCGCTTCACGGGCGTTAGTCACCATAGAGTTGTGCGGCAAACATTCCGTCACCCTACAATAAGAATCGTTACTTATTGTTCTTGAGATACACCGCAACTTTTTCGGCGCTGTTGCCCACCGCTTTTACGGCGCGCTTCAGTTCTTCGTCGGAAACCCCGAGCTTCTTAGTCCAGTAGTCCATTTCATACCTTTCCGAAGTATTGATCAGTGATCGGTCAGGTTCCCCGGATTTGTTTTTATTATCTGCCATGACGGTAGTTTTTAAAGGTTATGCAGGTTGATCAAATTAAATGCCGCCGCGGTTATCCTGCGCAGCAGGCGGCCAGCTAATGCCGAAGCGTGCAGGACCTGTGGGCGGAAATGCTTGCTGTTGCCGGCCTGATTATAATCTGTCAACAAAACAGAAATACGTCACCAAAAGTTCAGACAAACAGAGTAAAACTTTGTTTTCGCAGGATTTTCAAGTTAAATTTATATAATCTTCTCTCGAAGCGGCCATCAGCAATTGTAACTGTTTTACCTTTTTTATCTTTATTTTGATATTTGACCTGTTGGCGCTGTCAAATTTTGAAAAACTAATACGCCCGTTTGGCCTTCGGCTGGCAGAAGTTCCTGAATAAACAGTGCTGCTAACGGCGTACGTAATCATTTGCTGCCGGCATCATCAACCGCCAAAACATTCGGGTATAAGCAGATGCAATCACCAATAAGAAACCTTCCAAAAACCCTGCACCATGAAATCGATACTTGAAACTCCCCGTCTTTTATTAAGAGCACTTCACCCGGCGGATGCAGAAAGCTTTTACCGCCTGAACCTGAATCCGAACGTCATCAGGTACACCGGCAACAGCCCTTTTAAGGATGTCGGCGAGGCCAAAGCGTTTTTAGAACGTTATCCGGACTATCAGCTGAACGGTTACGGCAGATGGGCGGTGATCAGCAAAGAGACAGATGTATTCATCGGTTGGTGCGGACTGAAGTTCGGGGAAATCCCAAACGAAACCGACATTGGTTTCCGATTTTTTGAAGAAGAATGGAATAAAGGCTACGCCACCGAAAGTGCTGCTGCCTGTATACGCTATGGGTTTGAACAGCTTAACCTCAGACGGATCGTTGGGAGAGCAATGAAAGCGAATACAGCCTCAATAAAGGTCCTCGAAAAGATCGGACTTGTACATGAACGCGACGTCATCTTCGACGGAATGGAGGGTGTGATTTATAGGATTGAAGAAGAACAGGACCCCGGTGACGGATTGATCACAAAGCCCTATGTATTAAAATAATATAGGATACGAATCACTGTGGGGCGGATTTTTGTGCAGTGGGTTGATAATCAGGAAATAAATTTCGGTCCCCGCAAAATGATCACAATGACACGCCCGGAAGTCACTGATGAGATGTTTTCTGCAGAGTACAATCCTTGGGTATAGACTTTCCTGAAAAAGCAGGTAGCTATTCAGAGATCAGAAGCAACAGCTGCACGTTTAATAGCAAACGCATCATCCCTTTTTCTCCGCGCGGCTGGGGCATCGGCTGATCAACACGCTCCTGTCTGAGTATGCCGGAAGGATAAAAATAAGGTTTTTCTCATGTAGAAAAACCTTATCAGTACTAACAGAAAAATGATGGGTATTATTACACGTGTTCAGCTCTTTGAACAGTTTCTGTTGCTTTTCTTGAAAGCATTACGGCAACAATCTCAAACGCCCCCAAAATAACATGCGGCAGATAAACCCTGTCACTAAAGCCGAAAAGCCATGGCGAAGTCAATAATAGCAAGCCAGCTATGAAATCAATGGTAAGGTGAATTCTGTAAGGAATCAGCCGGGCTACACTATATTCATAGTCGGTAATGAGGCTGTAAACTAATGTTAAAACCCCCAGGGCAACCGGGATGATGGTTGCAGCAGTATCATCGGCAAATCCTAAGAGCCACGGAGCTGCAATGAGCAGCATGCCTACGGTATAATCCAGAACGGCGTGAAATTTTGAAGAGATCATAATAATTATTTTTAATGGGTTTCAAAAATTGAATTCAATTCCTGTACCGCGGAAACCCGAAACTTAATTTAAATAATTGATTTTTATTATGTTACTGTTTAATTTCAATAGATAAAACACTAAGAAAACGGATGCTGTACGGCCAACGCCCGTTCCTAAGTCGTTTTAGGCTGTGACAGTACATCTTTTCTTAACCAAGTTCTATTATTTTTTGCATTGATGCAACTGCGAAGCATATCACGAATTCCAATGAAAACCAATTAATTATGAGTAAAAAGTAACAAAAAGATCAGGACCTGGATCTTTGCCGCCTCTCTTTTATATTATTAATCGAGTTGGCGAAGCTCCTTCGTCGCTTTTTGCCTCATTCCTGCTTATATTTTTTTGGAATCGGCGATCCGCCGGTGGCGGATTGCTAAAAATCAAAATTTCTTCCAATAAAATTGGATCCTTGCAGTCGCCGAACCACTGCGTTAGGTTTCTAAACTTGCCCGGATGTAGAGATGTTTCTTCGGATTAAAATTGTTGCCGCGCTTCGCACACTGGAGATTTTTATGTGGGTATGGGTAAGAGGTTCGGCTTGAAGAAATTTAGATTTTCTTAACGCCAAAATCTCCGAGATCGGTTTTTGCTAACATATTTCTATTACTTTTTGCCTTGATGCAAAAAGTAACAAAAAGATCAAGACTTGGATCTTTTTTACTAAAAAATTCCTGTTCCTTCTCAGAAAATCTCTCAAACTCGGGCGGTAAAGACCAGTGTTCCTCCGATTCAACATCATTGCCGCCACTCAAACAGAGAGATTTTTATACGCGCTCGTAGAACAGGCGGTTAAGGAAGAAACAGGAATTTTTCTTAACGCAAAAAGCTCCTAAGTCGTATTGGCTCGGGCCGAAAGTTAACGGGTTTATCGGTATATCATTTTTTGCCGCCACTCAAATAGTAATTCGCCGATTCCAATAAACATTAAAAAATATAGAGGCAAACAATGGGGATTTTTATGAGGTTCTCATTTAGAAGGTTCGTTTGGGAAGAAATCCACCGTTTCTTAACGCAAAAATCTCCGATGTCGTTTAACCTGTTGACAGTTCATTATTCTAATCTGCATTAACAGGGAGATTCTGCACTGCGCTGCGCTCTGTTCTGTTCTGAAATCGAAGATTCGACGAAGTGAGTGACAGGCGTGGTGTGATCAGATCCCGTTGGATCCGGTGCCGCGGCTTTCAGTTTTTCAGCTACCGATTGAAAAAGTTCCTGCTTGGTTTAGAGATCTAGGGTGGACAGCGATTGCACGGCTCAGGAAAGGCTGTGGTTCTGCCCCTACTCCCCAGCGAACTTTTTCCTGCACTGTTCCCGGTATTCCGAAAGCGACGTTCCATGGATCTCTGAGAAAAGATGCAGGAAGTTGGACGAAGACATGATGCCGCATGATACCGCCAGTTCCTGCGTTCCTTTCTCCAGCATTGCAGGGTCTCCGGCCAACTGTGCGGCGATGTAAGATATCCGCCGTTCGCTTAGGTAACGGTGGAAACGGACTCCTTTTTCGGTGTTGAGGTAAGTGGACAGGTAATTGGCGTTGGTACCCACCCTTCTCGCCACTTTCCTAAGATTAACTTTCGGCTCCAAAAAGGATTTGTCTTCTTCAAATTTCTGAAGATTCCGGCGGATCTTTTCGCGCGTATCGGCGGCCAGTTTCCATTTAGGTTCCGAAGTTTGCAGTTCTTCATACTTTGCAGTACCCGGTCCATCGCCTGCGGATGCATAACTCAACGACGGTTCATTCTTCTTTCCTAATTTCTCCAATGTGAAGGCGGCCGCACCCACGGATACGGTAATCAGCGCAATGAGGGTCACCGCGAAGCGATTCTCCGCGCTGCGTTTTTCATCGGTATGCTGCGCATCCCGCATGCGTGCAAACAGATAATGCCGGTCTTCGTGGTTCACCGTTTCTGCCGCTCTTAAAGCTTCATAATAATAGCTGACCTCCCGGGAGTCACGCCTTTTATCGGCGTCACGAATAAGATAATGGTAGGCGTGCTGCAGTTCAGGAAATATAAAATGGTGGCGCTGAAAAACTGAATCTACTTTTTTAAATAGGGACACCGCTTCTTCTTTGCGTTTTAACGCCAGTGCGTTCTTTCCCTGATAATAGTAAATGACAGAGACCGAGGCAAAATCGTCCGTCCGGATGAGTTCCGGAAGCGCAAGGTTGAGCGCGTGAATACTGGCTTTACGGTTTCCTTTTCGGTATTCGGAAATACCTCTGGATTTTAGAAAACAGCTTCTTACCACCGAAAAAGCAGGTCCGTCGGGAATTTCCTTTTCAGCCAACGCAATCATGCGTGCGGCTTTGTCATCCCGGCCGGTTTGCTGATAACAGGTGACGAGCTGGTGCAAGCTGTTATAATAACCTTTGCGAAGATTGTGCAGAAGATTGGGTGGCTGCTCTTTCTGTAATTCTTTCCTGAAAAAGGCAGCACACGCTTCGAGATTAACGGCTGCATCCTGATGTAAACCCGTATAACTCTTCACCACCCCGAAGTGATACAGCAGTTTGTACTGCAGATAAGGATCTTCATCACTCCTGACATAATCCACCGCCATCAGATAATCCTCAAGTGCACGCTGATAATCTTTTAAACCTGAGTAATGCACTATTCCTCTGCCCATATAGGCATTTGCAATCACGCCGTTGTCGCAGCTGCGGTGAGCCGCCGCTATCGCGCTGTCTGCATACAGGAGCTGATCGTATACGGAGTTGTGGAAGTTGAGTGCATCACGGTAGCCCGCCGCCAGTTCTGCATAATTCTTTTCTTTTTTGGCCAGACTGAGCACGAGGTTAATATAAGGAAATGCTGCCGGGTCCCCGGGCTGCATTTGGGCGTACTGATTTCTGATCTGCTGATACGCGGCATTTTCTTTCCGTTGCGCAAGGTAAGGTTCCGCAAAGAGGAGTAATGGCCATATTAATATACTGAAGCGAAGCATGTTAGCTTCATTTTAATGGGATGTTTAAACAAAATTAAGGATATTTTTTATTAAGTGATGCATATTAAATGAAGGATTTTTTGATGAAAGCTCCCTACCGTTATCGGTACGAAAGATCATGAGCGCATTTTGTTTGCCTCATATCCTTTGCTTTATTGGACTTTGGAGTTCTTTTTTCCTTGATGAAAAAAGAACCATCCGCCGCGGCGGACAAGACTGGGATCTTTTTGCCTCATTCTATTTATTTTTTTTGGAATCGACGATCCGCCGGTGGCGGATTGCTAAAAAAGTTGAATTTTCTTCCAATAAAATCCCCAAAACTCGGGCGGATAGCAGATGGCTCCGCCGGTTGGAGATTATTGCCGCCACTCAAATAGTAATTCGCCGATTCCACTAAAACATTAAAAAATATAGAGGCAAACAGTGGGGATTTTTATGAGGTTATCATTTAGTAGGTTTGTTCCTGAAGAAATTCAACTTTTTCTTAACGCAAAAATCTCCGAGATCGGTTTTTGCTAACATATTTCTATTACTTTTTGCCTTGATGAAAAAGTAACAAAAAGATCAAGACTTGGATCTTTTCGCTATAAATCAGAATTTCTTCCACTAAAATTTGGCTCCTTGCAGTCGCCGAACCACTGCGTTAGGTTTTCAAACTTGCGCGGATCGGACGGTTTGTCTTCGAATGAAGTGTATTGCCGCGCTTCGGACACTGGAGATTTTTATGTGTGCATAGTTGAGAGGTTCCGCTTGAAAAAATTTAGATTTTCTTAACGCAAAAATCTCCTAGGGCGGATTAACCCGGGCGGAAAGTTAACGGGTTTGTGTGTATATCATTTTTTGCCGCCACTCAAATAGTAATTCGCCGATTCCACTAAAACATTAAAAAATATAGAGGCAAACAGTGGGGATTTTTATGAGGTTATCATTTAGTAGGTTTGTTCCTGAAGAAATTCAACTTTGTCTCAATGTTATTTCTTAATGGAATCAGCGAACCTCGCCGTAGGCGGGTTTTACTTAATGCAAAAATCTCCGAGGTCGCTTTTTGTTTCGGAAACTCAATCTTGTTTAACGCATTTCATTTTTTCTTCATGCAAATATCTCCGAGGTCGTTTTTTTATCCTTTTTGACTCTTTTACGTTTGTTATTTCGAACTTTTGGGTTCTACAGGTGTTTTGGCAGAGGTGTTAGGCGGGTAAGAGGTATTCTGATGATGTACCTATGCTCAAACCGCCCATTTCGGAACGTGCTGAAGAGCCTATGGCTAAACGGTTTGGTTGGAATAAGCCGCGTGGTGCGTTTAAGCGCGACATACTGTTACGGCTTATTCTCACTTTTTTTAATACAACCTTAAATATGATGTACGGTCTCAGGTGGGGGGCCATGCAGCGCGTCAGCTTATAAACTGGCCGCCAGATGCGATGAAGAGGCACGCGGGTCTGTTTTTTTTATGTGTTTTGCGCTTTACATTTGGTACAGAGGTCCGTCAGAATCTGTGACGCCCTGTTAAATGTATTACGTAAATCACCTGCATCATGAAAACCTTAACGAAAGCACTGCCGCTCGCTGTAAGCTTCTTTTTCATCCTCCTTTTTATCTACGCTTCTGCAAGCAAAATCCTTGACTTTGAGAACTTTCAGATGCAGCTTGCACAGTCGCCCCTGCTCAGTGCTTATGCAGGCTTCGTCTCTTATGCGGTGATCATTTTCGAGCTTTTAATTGCCGTGCTGCTGTGTTTTAAACGAAGCCGGCTGCCCGGTCTTTATGCGTCGTCAGCGCTTATGGCCGCTTTTACAGTATACATTTTCCTTATCCTTAACTACAGCGATTTTGTGCCCTGTTCTTGCGGGGGTATCCTGGAGAAAATGGGATGGACAGAACATCTGATCTTCAACTGCGCATGCGTGGTGATGGCAGACCTCGCGATTGCAGCAGGGTATCCTCTTGCACCGCTGCTTTCAAACGCGGTTCATTCTGAAGAAGAACGGAATCAAAATTACCGGCAGCGACGCGCTGGCGTGCGGGCGCTGGCGCTTTCAGTAGCAGCAGCACTGGCAGTTCCCGCAGGTCTGATGACTGCCCTGTTTTTTTCTTCTGAGCATGTGATGACAAAGGAGAATAATTTTACCCGAAGATTTCCGCACCATCCCATTCTCGAACAACAGTCTTATGATCTCAAAGTAAATTCCTATTATTTTGCCGGCCATCATGACGGTACTGTTTACCTCGGTAATCTCAGCAGTCCTTTCCGGCTGTTTACAATTGACAGACATCATAAAAAGATGGACACCCTTAACCTGATCCCAGCGACCAATCACCGGTTCCGGAACCTCAGGTATGTTTTGCAGGAAAAGATACTATACGCATATGACGGAACGGTGCCCGTGATCTACGCCTCGTCGATCGATTCCCTTAAAAATCCCCTGTTTGAAATGAGCGTGAATGATGTTTATTTTGACCAGATGGTTCCGCTGTCGCCTTCCGAATATGTGATGCGGGTAAAGGACAAAGCCACCCAAAGAGCAGCACTTGCCTCATTAAGTCTATTTGCTGATCCTAAAGTGCGCATCATCAATTCGGTGCTCACCCGTAAAGCCGACGGAGGATTCGATGCCGACGGACGGCTGCTGTATGACGCGGCATCAGATCACATATATTATCTATTTTACTACAGGAACCAAATCCTTCAGTTCGATAAACATCTAAAGGTAACAGCAAGGATGAAAACCATTGATACCATCAGCACATCACAGATACAGACCACCGTACTTAAAGACGGGAGCAAAAAAATGAGTGCGCCCCCCGTTATGGTGAACAAAGAAATGACTGCATATAAGGGACTGATTTTTAACAGATCCAATTTAACAGGAAAACACGAACCGAAAGAAATGTGGAAAAGAAATGCAGTTGTTGATATCTATACAACAGCACCTGCAGGTTACTGGGGCAGTATGTACGTACAAAACCGCGGAAAGAATGCGATGTCCCAGATGTTAGTGACTGACAGCTATTTTTATATACTGTCGGGTAATGAAATTGTACGTTACCGTTTTGCGCAGACGCTGACTGAGAATTTCATCAAAGGGGGAAGCCGAAAACCCGTGTCAGAGTAGGCAAAATTATTAATATTAATGTTATGAAAAATGTAAAAACGCTCCTCTTACCGGCAATAATGGTATTTGTAGGAGCAGGAAGTGCGTATGCAACGCACAACGTTAAACAATCTGAGAAAGCACTGGTCAGAGGCTATGCCTATCATGAAAATGAAGCACAGCCCTGCGTAGCTTCTGAGAAATTCTGTGATACATCCGGTGTATTTATCTGTACAGGCGATGTAGGAATGGGAACAGAAGACCTGTACAACATCAACGGAACAGCCTGTCCCAATGTTTTAACTCATACTTCACCTTAATTAACGAGGGATGCCCGGTTGGGCATCCCTTTTTTATTCGTACATTTTTTCAATCCATTCCTTCTTTTGATTTTTAAGATGAAAATCAAGCCATTCATAAATTCTTGAATATAAATCCATCTTATTCTGAACCTTTGAAAAACTGTGCCCTTCCTTAGGATAAAAAAGCGCGGTCACGCGTTTGTGATTTCTTCTAAGCCCCAAATAAAACTCCATAGTCTGTTCCCAGAATATATTATAATCTTCCATCCCGGTCCAAAGTAATATAGGTCCGGTAACTTTTTCAGCATGATAAATAGGGCTGTTATCAGCATAGAGAGCTTTATTGTCCGTAAACGGACCTGGCATTTGGTACTGACCGTCTTCATACTGCCAGTAAAATGGCCTGTCGAAATTGTAATTGAAAGAATGATATGACCTTACCAGATCGCTGTTGCCAGCACCGGAGACATAGGTGGCAAAACGGTCACTTTGAGTTGCAATAAAATTGGTTTCATAGCCACCGTGGGAATGGCCCACCAGTCCTACTTTTGTAAAATCAATTGCCCGGTTATTCTGTATTGCATCCATTGCATTATTCACACAGTCCACCGCTGCTCTTCCCGGTCCTCTTTCATCAAACACAATATCCGGCATATAAACGATGTAACCCTTTCTAAGCAGGGTCCGGACGTTAATGCCCTCTGTTGGTAACATACTTCCAATACCATCAATAAGATATTTATTCATATTATACCGCAGTTTTTGATAGACAGTGACAACCATCGGATATTTTTTTCCGCTGTCAAATCCTATAGGATATAGCAGCACGCCTTTTAGTGCAGCACCCCTACTGTTGGTGTACGAGATTACTTCAGATTTTATCCCTGCCGCTTCCACATCAGATTTATTGCCGGCAAAAACAAGTTCTTCTCTTTTACCTTTTTTCAGGACTAACTGTGGAGGTTTGTTAATGTTACTTCTAACGTACGTGAATGCTTTATGCGCTGACTCCCATACTGCCGAGGTTATGTCATCATTTGTAGGCGGAATAATTTCTTTTACCGATCTGCCGTCATAGGTGAATAATGCATTCCTTATATTTTCACTGTCATATAATTCAAGGATAACTGGCTCTGATGGACTGTAAGAATGCCGGTAAATGCTGAAGGGCGGAGACAGATCTTTTGTTATTCCGTTTTTAACCTTAATTCTGAAACCTTCTTTAACAGGAATTATCCTGATGTTTCCATCCGTGAGGTTGTAAAGATATATTTTGCCGGTCCCTTCGAATAAGATAGATTCACCGTCCCTTGAAAAATAGGCCATCTCATGGTCGGGAATCTGTATGATACGGTTTTTTAAAGTCTCAATATTGTACAGATTCCAGCCTCCCCCGCTACGCCGCGAGAGCAATAAAGTGCCTTTTTCGTCTGTGAAAACAATCGTACCCGCGTTGATTAGGAAATCATATTTATTTAACTGGGTATCATACCGGTAAAGATTAAAAGATTTAAACCGCGTGGTATAATTGTGCCTGAAATAGGGGTCGAAAGACAGCAGATATCTGGCACTTCCTGCAAAGAAATTTTGAGTCAGTTCTGTATGGTCAATTTGTAAAAGATCATCCCGCATCGGATCCCAGATCAGGTATTTAAATTCACGGTCACCGGAAAATTTCTCCTGTATCTTTGTATCATTCCCATACCACACATCCACTGCATTTTTGTTTTGCTGTGGCCGGTCAACAATTACCTGCAGAAAATATTTTCCGTTCGCCAGAGGTGAAACTTCGGCCCTGTAGACCGTTTGCGGGAACTTCCCGGATAAAGAACTTGTGACCTCACTGCCGTATGTTTTAAAGATCAGTTCTCCTTCACCTGTTTTTTCTTTTGTGTCCCACAAAAAGATCCCGGAAGCATCACGGTGTCTGATATCCATATGCGCGTTTTCTGATGTATAGAGAACCTTACCGGTTTTTCCGTTCCATTCGGTGAGCCTGTACGCTTCCGCTTCTTCCACTGTATAATACAGCAGATCACTGTTTTTTTTAAGATCCTTTACGTCTGCAACAGTTTTTAACTCCGTACCTTCTTCACTGAGGATCTGAAGGGTATCATTTTTAAGCAGGATGATCTGTTTCAGCCCGCTGTGATAGAAACCGTCCGAAACATTCTTCCAGATCCGGAGTGCTGAGGAAGGTAAACTTAAAATTTGGGCGTTCCTACCTTCCCGCATAAATAGATTGCTGCGTGTAGTGAACTTTGCGGTATTTGCGAAAACCCCGCCCCTCTCAAAAATGATATGATCAGGATTTTTACGGTCGACGACCATTATTGTATCGGTTGATCTGTCGTACATTTTGTTGAACGCTACGTAGCGTCCGTTCGGAGAAATCTTTTGATAATCCATTTGGTAATAGTGCCGGATCAAATTCGCAGGTATTTCTGCTGTTTCCGTCTGGCCGCAGAGTGCACCGCCTAGCACCATGCACGCAGTACGCATTAATATTTTCATCATATGCATCAGTAGCCGGGGTTTTGGGGGTTCAGATTAGGATTTAAAAGAATTTCTGCCTGCGGAATCGGCCAAACCTCATGGAACGGCTGCCAGTTGGGTTTTACTGTACTAAGGGTACCTAACCTGTCATTGCGTTTCAGGGTAAGAAACCGGTTGCCGTGCTCAGCAAAAAACTCTTTGCGGTTCTCCTCTGTAATTTTATTCAGAAGATCTTCGCGGGTGGAGGAAGTCAGTGCGGGGATGCCGGCTTTTTGGCGTACAGCATTCACAAAGGGCAGGGCATCCACCACTTTGTTTTGATTGGCAAGGGCTTCCGCCAGCAGAAGATATACTTCCTCAAGTCTGAAAATCACTGAATACTCGTCGGTATTGGCCGTAGTGTTCCTGTACTTGTCGCAGCGGTAATATGGGTTCTGATTGATTGTTATTTCTTTAATCCAATGTTGCCTGCGAAGATCGGCGGCTGCGAAAGAAGACACTAGATCTGACGACAGTGCATAAGTGTTTGGAACAGCAGTCGTAAAATTGTAGTTGATGGCTTCTTCCGTGGCATCGTTTGTTTTCAGAGGTTTAAGCTGCCAAAGAATATGTTTGCCCGCTTTTTTAAAAGTTTTTGTCAGATCCGGTTGCCATACATATAGCGGGCTTTGCACTATCGATTTCAGGCGCTGTTCCGCTTCGTTCCATTTCTTCTGCTGCATCAGCACCTTACAGAGCATCAGTTCTGCAACTTTTCGGTTCGGATAGATCCGCTCTGCGTTACGGTACGGATCTTCCAGCAGCGCCACTGCCGTTTCCAGGTCATTTTGAATTTTAATTAGCAGTTCGGATCTGGAAACTTTTCCCACAGACTGATTAACCGTGTAATCCGTTGTGGTGGTATAGGGTATATCACCGAACATCTGGTTCAGATAAAAATAAATTAATGAACGGATAAGCAGCGCCTCCCCTTTCAGTCTCTTTTTATCCGTTTCAGAAATTCCTGTGGAGTTTTCTACCCCGGTTATAATCGAGTTTGCGCTGTAAATTTCTTTATAAGCGTTCGTCCACATACTCAGTACTGCTGTATTGGAGGATATCTGTCGGTTATTATAGAGATCCACAGCTCCATTTTGAGAGCTGATAATATAACACTGTAAATCATCAGTGTAAGTACCCAGCATTGCTCCCATTCCCAACGAACCTCCACTGAGCAGAGAATAATACTGAAGTTCCGCATAGAGATTGCTTAAAGCCCCGTCTGCGGTGCTTACGGTTTCAAAAACCTGAGAGACATCAATTTGGGTAGAAGGTGAATCCGGTTCTACAAGATTTCGGCACGAAGACGGCGCGAGCAGAAATCCCACACCTATAGTGACCGTGATGATCCATTTATTTGTTTTCATAATTCGATTTTAAAAGTTTAACTGAAGACCCATTGAAATGGTTTTAAGAGGAGGCAGAAAGCCTGAAACAGAAAATTCAGGGTCCAGACCGATATAATCAGTCCAGGTTAATAAATTCTGGCCCTGCAGATAAATGCTGGCAGCCGGCACAAAATTGCTCTTAACCGGAATCCGATAATTAATCTGTATATTTTTTAACCGTATAAACGAGGCATCGCTTATCGCTGCAGTACTGTTCTTAAAGCTGGCGATCAGGGTATTGGTTGCGGAGACTGTTCCGGGTGAATAAGGCATTATCACCCCATTAGGGTTTTCCGCTGACCATACATTTGCAAATTCAGCCGGTTGGTTATTCATGTTGCCGGGGGTATTCATATACCGGTAATAATTCCACGATATCTGCTTAACAAACTGTAACAGAAAAGACAGACTTATATTTTTATAGGAAATCTGGTTTTGCAGGCCTCCAAAATATTTCACGCCGATGTCCCTTATGGCCTTCGCATCATCAGGAGCGGAAATTTTTCCGTCGTTGTTGAAATCCGTAAATACGTACTGTCCTGATGATGGATTAATTCCTTCGTACTGAAAAACTTTTACGATAGAAGTAGGCTGGCCGATGAGATAGGTATTGGCATACGTAGAACCATCAAGACCCGGAAAAGAGACCAGTTTACTTTTCGGTACAGAAATATTGAAACTGGTTTCCCACTTCGTGTCGCCCTGTTGATAAGAGACCGCAGACGCTTCCAGTTCCCAGCCCGAATTTTCTACCGTGGCATCCAGATTCGCCTGCACTGATGAAAACCCTGTAACAGCAGACAAAGGAATTCCGACGAGCTGATTGGACGAGCGGTTTCGGTAATACGCAGCAGTTAAATTAAGGCGGTTATTCAGTAACGCAAACTCCAGAGCGACCTCAATTTTATTGGTTTTTTCCCACGTAAAATCTGGATTATAAAGTCTGGAAGGATATAATGCCGGTACATCATTATATGATGAACTGGTTACGGTATAGGTATCGGTAAACTGATTGTCTCCGATCAGGTCACTGCCTGTGCGGCCAAAGCTGGCTCTTAATTTTCCGAAGTTCAGCCACGAAAATTGCTGCAGAAAAGGTTCTTCAGAGAACAGCCAGGCCATGCCCACTGCTCCGAAATTGGCAAACCTGTTATTGGGGCCGAACCGGCTCGAACCATCTCTCCTCGCTGTTACATTGAGAATATATCTGTTTTTATATTTATAATTTGCCCTGCCAAAAACAGCGGCATATTTGTAGTTGACATCACCGAAATTGCTAACGCTTATTTGTGAGGCCGCAGATAAATTATACAGTAAGGCGTTACTGGCAAAACCCGTAGCGGTTACCGATGTATTTTCTGAACTGGTTTCTTGGTAGGTAATACCCGCAAGTGCCTCCCATTCTCCATGATCTGCCTTCTTCATCCATGCTATTTGGGGCTCTGCGATATACGACAGCAAATCACTTGTTCCCCGGGAGGAAGACGAACGCGCGGAAGACGCTCCTGCAGGGAAAGCGGGGTTAGCCATTGTATTTGGGTTAAGGTTATATTCTTCCAGTGACTGCATATTGATGCCGCCGTCCAGCTTAAGTTTCCAGTTCCCCGAAAAGTCATAATGTAATTTTACTGCGTGATTGAACTGCAGGATGGTACTTTGATACTTACCGTTTAGGGAAGCCACCGGGTTGCTGAACGTGTTGTTTTCCCAGTTGATGTTTCCTGAGGCGTCATACAGTGCAGGCGCATTGGGGGAGAGATTCAGCGACTTATTGGTAAAATCACTGCTGATGACATTGTTTTTTAAATGAGAAACGCTGTTACTTACCGACAGTAAGAACCTTCTGTCAGCTGAGGTGTGTTCGTAATTCGAATTAAGAATATTCGTCTTATAATGAAAATCACCGGGAAATACCGTGGTTTGGTCGGTATGTGAAGCACTGACAGAAAAAGAATGTCTTTCACTGCCTCCATTTACGGACAGCTGTATTGTTGAATTCTCTGCCGTATTTCCGATTAATACTTCCTGCCAGTCCGTATAACGGGTCTGGTCCCACACCCCGTTGATATCGTAGGCATTTGCGGGCAGTGTAGTGATACCGTTATTGGTATAGGCATCTTTCCTCATTTTAAGATACTGCTGGGTATCCATCAGTTTCATTTTGTTGGTCACCTTGCTCAGGCCATAACCTGTATTGACCGTAAAGCGCATTTTTCCGGTCTTCCCCTTTTTTGTAGTGATTATAATCACTCCGTTACCTCCTCTTGATCCGTAAATTGCAGTAGCATCCGCGTCCTTCAGCACTTCGATGCTTTCGATATCGTTGGGGCTGATGGAATTTAACGGATTAATATTTCGCATTGGCAGAATAGTCGTAGAATAAAACGAAGTGAGTTGGCTGCTCCAAGGTATTCCGTCTACGATATAGAGTGGCTGGTTACCGTTTACAGAACTGTTAAGAATCGTCCGAAGACTGTTCCGTCCCCTGATCTGCACATCATAACCTCCGCCCGCGGTACCCCCGCCCTGAATAATATTCACCCCTGCCATCCTCCCCTGCACGGCCGAAAGCACATTGGTCACGGGTTGGTTCTCGATTTCTTTGGCAGTTACTTTTGCAATGCTGCCTGTGCTCTCGCGGGCTTTCACATCGTAGTAACCAGCGTTGAGCACCACTTCCTGAATCGTATTCACTTTTTCGGTGAGCGAGACCACGAGAGAGCTCCTGTCTGCTACCATTTTTCTTTCACCGTACTCGGGATGCCTGAAAACAAGTACCGGGTTTTCGCCGGTGACGCGGAGCAGGAAGGTTCCGGATGTTGCGGTGGTGGTCAGCTCACTGCTGCCTTCCTGGGAGACGGTTACCCCGCTGAGGGGCCTGCTGCCGTCATTTACGGTACCCGTGACGGTGCGGGATTGGGCATGTACAGTTGTGTACACTCCCGAGAGCAGAAAGGCAAGGGCAATGCCTGCCGGCCTGCAAAACTTTTTTTTCATAGTTTTGTGGTGTTATTGGTTTATACTGGTAATGTTGTAATGCTCTTTCCTTCGGTGTCCAAACTTATAGGGAAGGGCTTTTTTAGGTTTGTTTTTCCAGTTCTTTTGGCTTGAACCAAAAGAACCAAAAGTTCAAGACTTGGATCTTATCCCTCATCATGCTTATTTTTTATTGGAATCGGCGAAACTCCTTCGTCGTTTTTACTAAAAAATTAAAATTTCTTAAATAAAATCCCCGTAACTCGGGCGGAAAGCAAGATCTGTCGTCGAAGCACAACTTCCGCCGCCACTCGAACAGCGGGGATTTTTATTGTGTGCTTATAGACCGTTAGATATAAAGAAATTTTAATTTTTCTTAACGCAAAAATCTCCGAAGTCAAGTTGTGTCCATACTATCACTTAAGGCGGCGTTTTTCATAGTTTTGTGGTGTTATTGGTTTATACTGGTAATGTTGTAATGCTCTTTCCTTCGGTGTCCAAACTTATAGGGAAGGGCTTTTTTTGTTATTGCGATCCGCCGCGGCGGAGAAGCAATCTCATTTTGAATTACTGGATTTTGGGTTTTGGATTTTTAATTTTTAACTTCGGGTTTTGGAGTTTTATATATGGATTTTGGTTTAAGATTTCAATTCTGTTTTCATGAACTATCCATACTGTATCTATGAAGTATCTATGAGGTATCTATGAAGTATCTATTACGTGTCCAGACTTGAGATTGGAGACGTGAGATGTGAGATGTTGGAAGTAGGATGTCTCATGTCTCATGTCTGATGTCACATTTTTGGATTTCAGATTTTAATTCCTGCTTCCTATTTTATTATCAAATCACCCTATTACCTCTTTGCCTTACTCACTTCCCGGACTGCCCCGCAGGAAAGCATCTAAACTACAAATGATAAAAAATGACAGCTCTCCTGCTTCAGCAAATCCTTTTTATTAACGCCGATTATGACGTGTCGTAAGTGTAATCTTTATCTACTTCATATTCTATTAAGTTGTTCTAATTATTTTCCTATCTGCTCTATCCAAATCGACCTAGGAGTTATTTGCGTTAAAAAAAATTGAGATTTCTTCCAAAACAAACTTTCTTGATGATAAACTCATAAAAATCCCCACTGTTTGCCTCTATATTTTTTAATGTTTTAGTGGAATCGGCGAATTACTATTTGAGTGGCGGCAAAAAATTAAATACGAAAAATGCGACTTATCTTTCCGCCCGAGTTAAGGGGATTTGCTTAGAAGAAATCTCAATTTTTTAGCAAATAAATCCAAGTCTTGATTTTTTTGGTTCTTTTTTCATCAAGGAAAAAAGAACTAACTCCTCGGACTGCCCCGCGGGAAAGCCTGTGTAGAAAGTGGGAACTTCCCCGCTGAAGACAATCCTTCTGAAGAGCATTGATATGAATGTGAGGAGCTCTTAGGAGGGATTAGGATTATGAGGTATCGTGAAATAAGCTCATGGGTTACAATGAGTGGTTGATGAAGTATGTGATGTAGAAAAAGAGTTCCCGCGAAAGCAGTAATGCCGCAATGGTTGTGCACACCATTGTATCCGTCCATCGATACTATATTGTGAAAACGGCTTAGAAACTTGTAGAGAAAGCGGACAGCATCGGAAACAAAAACGGCATGGAGCTCTACAATATCCGAGCAGAGGCACTGGTATACCCATAACAACAGATAGAGAGAGGCCACGCCGCGGACGTGAGCCTTCTGCTTATCCTCTCGTTGTTATTTTGAAAATTACCAGTTTTCTGCTTCGAGATTCTAAGCGATTAGCTTCTAATATTTTGTGAAGTATCGCAAGTTACATTCTTGAATGTAATCTTAGACAAATATAATAAATATTTTGAATATTCGGATTTCAATCCGAAATTATTTTGAGATTAAGCTATTAATTTGTTTAAATGAGAATCGCAAATAGGAAAATAGTTGTATTTATCAGGGATAGATGGGTTATTCCAATGGATAACAACAGTAAATTTGCGAACGAAAACAATATTGACGAGAAAACTGTCCGCCGAATTCGAGAAGACGATACCTATCAAATAAGCTTAATTACTATCCAAAAAATTTGTGAAGCAAAAGACTTAAAGCTTCACGAGTTTTTCAAAATGATCGAAATATAAATTTCCTAAATAATCCTAACTCTCGTTAGGATTTATCATTGTGAAATGCATTAATCTATACCAACCTTATGATTTAAGTGATATTAATCAAGCTTGTTTCGTAAAGTAGACAACTGTCAGTTGCACAATTGTCTACTATGTTTCAACTTCGTTATATGTACAATATTTCTAAAAAATTCGGGAGACGTGTAAAAGAACTCCGTTTGTCAAAAGGTTATTCACAAGAAAAATTAGCTGAAACTGCGGAATTAGACAGAACTTATATCCCAAGTATTGAGGCTGGAAAAAGGAATGTGTCACTTGTCGTAGTTGAAAAAATATCTAATGCTTTTGGTATTACCATCTCAGAGCTGTTAAAAGACCTTTAAATAAAACAGATCAAATGATTAAAAATCCACTACTTGAAGAGCTAAGAAAATTAAGAGAATCATCTAAATATGCAATAGCACAGGGTACTTACTCAAAATTAAATGGTTTTAAAAAATATCTTCACATCGAAAGAGCTGTAGAAAAAAAATTAAAATCAATTATTACCAAAGCAAGTCAAGCAAATCATGCACAACTATTGCTTGTTTGCGGAAACGTAGGTGACGGGAAGTCGCATATTCTTTCATATCTACATGATGAATTAAGTGATGACATCAGCCGCTTCGCGATCCATAATGATGCGACGGAATCCCATAACCCTCATGAATCTTCGAATGAAACACTCTATAAGCTATTAGGAGGTTTTAAAGATGATCAACTGAAGGATTCAAAAGACAGGATCATTCTGGCAATTAATCTGGGAACTCTAAGTAAGTTCATAGAAGAATTTGGAGAAGAGTTTAAAATCTTGAGCGACTATATTTCATCCCATAAAATACTTGATGTAGACATAATACATGAAGATGAATATGACAGCGAAAGTCATTTTCATCATGTAAATTTTACAGACTACCACTTATATTCCTTAACTGAAAATGGAGCAATTTCGCCAGTAATTTCTACGCTGCTAAAAAAAATAGTTGCCAATGAAGAAGAAAACTCCATTTACAAAGCTTATCTGGATTACAAACTTCTTAATTCGGAGCGCTCATTTTGTCCTATTCTGTACAATTATGAATTTTTATTCAGCGAGAATAACAGAAATATTATTTCACAGCTTATTATTAAAGCCATTATTCAGAGCAAAGAAATTGTTTCACTTCGTACCCTGCTCAATTTTGTTTATGACATTATAGTTCCAGTTGACCTTTCTGCAGTAAATGAAACAGATTATTTTAAAACTGTGGAAAAAATGAATGTTGCGGATTATCTGGCCAACCTGATTCCTAATTATTTATTTGAACATCCTGAGCTGTCGAGTTTATTTGAAAAAATAGAAAATTTAGATCCCAAAAACCTGCGAGACGCCAGTACTGATGACGTTTTATTGACCCTAATAAATGCTGAACGTCCGCTTGAAATTTTTTCGAAATATGTAGACCAAAAATATTTATCAGAAATTGAAAAAAAGCTTGCTCAGACGAAAGTTGGAAGTGCAGATCTTTCTGGTTTATTTATGCGATTAAACTATTTCAGTAATTACTACAAGAACGAATACCTTAGAGATCCTGATTTTGAACAATATTTAATATGGCTATTTTATTATCACAATCATCATCCAAAGTACATCAAAAAAATATATCACCTGGTTGAACATGCTGCGAGAAACTGGAATGGTGATCCTAAGGCAGGTGATAAAGTCATAATAAATGTTGGAAAAAAGCAAACACAATATCGGGTATTTAAAGACTTTGAAGTTATACCAGAGTTGAGTAAAAAGGAAGTGAAGCAGGATAATGTTCTTCACAAATTTACCCAGGAATTCACATTGACTTTCAGAATCAATAATGGTACTGAACTCGTTAAAATACACGTCGATTTCAGCCTGTTTAAAATATTAAAAATGATTTTAAAAGGATATCGACCTAATAAAAGAGACCATAACAACTTTGTATATTTTATTGATGCCGTCAATACATTAATTAAACAGAACAACAGCAAGGCTGCACTGTATATTGATGAAGTAAATATTGGCAAACCGGTAGATTATAAATTTTCAAGAGACGCTTTTAGCGGCTACAAATTTCAAGTGGTATGAGGGATATAAAATTAAATATAGAAGGACCAAACAGTCTTGAAAAAAATTATATTAAAAAAAATAGCTTTAGTCATGTCACCGGTAATCAGATAAGGCTGTTGCCTTTTAAAACAAACCCAAGCGGCGATAAATTTGGAGAAGATTTTAAATCTTTCCAAGGAATTGTGGGCGAATTGTTTAGAGTTTTAAATAACAAATCACAAGTTGAAGTAGGAAAGAACCATGAAACTTTAAAAATTGAACTTAAAGAAACTATTATAAAAAATGCAGTTGGTAATGTTGATACTGAGCATATTGATGAATTAACGCACATGCTTTCCAAACTTTTCTTTGATGAAGACGATGGACTTATAAAATTCAATCTTAAGACGCTATCATATATGAATTTTATCAATTCCCATAAAGCAATCAAAGATGTAGCAAGATATATCTTCGATTTATTTATGAAAGAAGATTTTAGTGCTGAAGACTTAAAGGCAGATGACAGTGATGAGAATTTGTTAAATCAGTTAATGCTTCAAAGTTTACCAGAGCTCTCGACAGCACAGACAATATCGGATGGTAGATCTTATCATAATTTATTTGCGGAGATCAAGCAACAATTTTCTAATGATTTTAATTTTTTAAAGAATAATGATTCTCTGCTCTTAAAACATTCCGAAGACTTCTTTAAATATTATTACTTTCATTACCTGAGCCAAGTAATGATTATTTTTAATGATTTCGGAAGCAGTCCTCCAAAAGTAAGGCCTATTAACTTTACAATGGATTGGGAAACTCTTTCGGAATCAAGACTTTCAAGTCATACTATTGGCTGGAAACATCTTAATAAATATTCGCAATCTATTTTTGCCCATATTAATACCTTGGAATTATTGAATTATGTCTATGTAGATGGCAGTCCATTAAGAGATTATCACAATATAAAAATGATTTATGATACCCTCGACCCGATGGAGCAGCAGGAATTCAAAACCTGTTTAGTTGAAGTCAGTAATTTTTACACAAATAATATCACGGTTTTTGACACTGGGAAGAATTGGGAACATTGTGAGTACTTATTAAACATGGATGTATATTTTACAAAACTTGAGGATGATATACTAAAAGCCATTTATGCACTGTGGTTCAAAATAAGATATCAGTTCGAAAACTCACCCAGAAGCAAGCCTTATAGTGATTATTCAAAATGGTACACCCATTTTGTAAAGGTAAACTATACAAAAAACAGAGGTCGATTGGGTTATACTACGGTGCTGTCCCAAGAACTTTTACTATTTCTAACCCGCTTATGCATTGGAACTGAAGATAAAATCAGACTAAAATTACTGTGGGACAGATTAAGGGAGAGAGGAATTGTGTTTGATGAAACCAGTAAGTTGGAAATCATCAAACTGTTTGAAAAAATAAATTTAATTGAGAAAAAAAGTGATAGCGGAGATGCACAATACGTCAAGTCAACTATATAGTTATGTTTCGAATCTAATTGTCGAATATTTCTCATTACAGCAAATCCTGTATGGAGATCGATTTAATCTTTATCTTGAAGACAATGAAAATATTGAAATGCTTTATGAAGCATTGAAAACGATTCCGGAAACATCAGCTAACTCTTTTTCTTATACCCATCCGGAAGGTGGCGAAGTATATAATACTTTTTACCTTATCATTGGTACCACTAAGTTAATCATTGCATCAAGCACCTTAGCATCTGAGGATTACCTTACAATGTTAAGAAATAAAATTGCTGATCAAGATGATATTTTTTATGGTACCGCAATTTTAATATTGTTTAGTGGTAAGTTAGATAGTTTATTGGGAGGAAGTGGGAGTTTGATTAAGGAAGGAATGCCTTTACACTATACCCGATTTAAAGATAAAATCGAGCAAGATATTGATAGAAGCACTTCATTGAAATCTTATGAAAAAAACATCCTCAAAAAGGTTTTAGAGAGAAAGACAAAAAGTGTCGTAGAAGATAACAATTCAATATTTGATTACGAACAGGTAATCAATTCATTGCAAAAAGGGAGTATTGAACAAATAGACTATCGAAATTTAGGACTTTTTCCTCATCAAGAATTAAGTACCAAAACCGGAGATCTTACGGCTGACCTCACAGGTAATTTCAATCTGTATGATAGGTTTGAAAATATTTTTACAAATGGCAATCCAGCTACAGACCTAGAACAAGAGTTACCAAGTTCGGCATTAGCAAAAATTACGAAGGAAGATTGGCATGATATCGATTATGCCCAGCTTGTAAAATGGATGGATAAGGAGAAAGAAAAGGCACCACCTGTATTCCAATCTATTGAAGGTGATAATTTACTACAAACGCTCTGGTACAAAACCGATGGCGATTCTGTATCGAAGAAAAGAAATGTAAATCTCATCGTATTTAATCCGTCACTGGAACTTCCCTTTAAAATAAATGTAAGGTATGATCAATTTATCCGGAAGGAAGGCATCAATATAAAACAAGGTTCGGACAAAATAAAAGCTATAGCCAGTGGATACAATATCATTATTGAATTTAACGAATTTGATTCTGACAAGTTATTCAGTTTAATTGAATATCGTGATTCTGAAACAGAGAAAAGATATTTAATCAAAATACTTCATCTGCCCTTCGATTCACATGTTTTATCGCAATTTGAAGGCAACTTTCATTTTAATGTCCAGAACTCTAAATCGTACCTTCAAATTAAGGAGAGTGAAAAGTTAATTTTCAATCCCAATGCGGAAACAATTGTTGAAGAAATATTAGCTATTGATTCACACTTTAAATTGGTAGAGGAGCAACAACTCAGTGTAAACTATGATTATTCACTTGCCCAAGAGGATCTGATTCATTTTAAAATTGAGCTGTTTGATGTTTTAGTACCCATCGCCATTAAAACTGATTTTGAAATGCCCAAACCAATTACGGGGCTCGATGTGTGGAAAGAAAAAAGAATTCAGGGACTCAACTTTAAGTATTTAAAAGAAGGGTCCATCATTAAATTATTATTTAAAAATAATGAAAAAACTGTAAGTGGAGAATTTAGAAACAATCTAATACAGGAAGAGCAGATTATTAATTCTGAAGGACATTCATGGTTTCTAGGAAACGACAATGCAATTTATAATCGAGAGCTGAACTTGAATACTGATATAAAAAAGGCTTTTGATAACTTAAGGAATCATTATAAAAATAAAAAAACGCAACCCAGTTTAGTATTTTTAGATACCCAATTGAAGGAACTGTCTCTTGCCTATGTAACCTGTTTTATTGATCAGCTTGAAAAATTTGAAGAAAACAAGCCACTCACCTACGAGCAGAAAAATCTGTTATGGTTAGGGGTTGTTAAAGAGCAGAATGGGGAAGAGAAAATTAAGTTTAGTCCTTTGCATCCGCTTAATGTAGCTTATCAACTTGAATTGGATAATCATTTAAAAGAAGAAGAACTTTATAATGCGGTATTAAAAAGATTAAGCCCCTATAATTTAATCCCTTATTTAGAAGGGAAGCAGAATGAAATATACATTCCAATTGAGTCAAGTCATTCTCCAGAGTGGTTATATTATACGGTCTATTTGAATTCTAAGCAAGCGGTGCCAAAAAGTTTTGTTTCAAATCTGATAACTGATAAAATCAAGGATTTTACAACTAATTTCGAATCTCTCTTTCATCAGTCAAAAAAAGCACCTATCAAAATTAATGTTATTAATTTAGGAGACTGTAAAGAAGTTGTAGAAGGCATTTTTGAATTTTACAGGAAATTTCTTAACACCAATTTAAATAAAAGGATGACTGATTTACTTCCCATTGAAGTAAATATTTACGGTTCCGAAAAATTAGTAAATAAATTTGAAGAACTAACCTTTTATGAAAAAGTTGATGACGTTGAAAGATACTTGGAACTGGACCTGAAGACAAAAAATTTTGAAAGAGAAGATTTATTAAACGCTTTTCTAGAACGTGTGAAATTTTACACTAAAAAACATCCGGAGAAAACTGAGAGATACGAATATGCTCATATTACGTTTTACCAGTTTGATGTTACACAAACCGAAATATCGTATGACGATATGAGCTTAGTAAAAACCGGCCTTTCCTTTAATGGATTGATGGCTGATGTAACATCTACGCCCAGAGTACAAAATTACAGAACAGGTTTTGGAACAAAAGATTTGCCTGAACAAAGAAATGATCTCACTACCCTATCTTGTCTATATAATTCCTTCGTGCGTGTTGCCAACAACGGAGATCCTTATGAAAGTAATAAGGCTATTTGTACTACTATTAATTATGACATAAAGGAACAATTAGTAAAGCTATATTCAGATTCCCAATGGGTAACTTATATTGATCCTAAAGTTGACCTCGATTTTTTTAAGGAGAATAAAGATTTGGTTATTATTCATTATAGTGACCAATACAATAACTCCAATGGCTATGACGCAATAACAGTTAGCCGCAAAACCAGCCAGTACGAGTTTGTTGTTAAAGAGTTTCTAGAGAAGCACAGTGTGAAGTTCGACCCAAGTACTGATACCATTAATATCATCAATTTCTTCAATGCTATTAACGGTGAGTGGTTATTAAAGTTAATACGGCAGCACAGTCAATTTCCGAGAGAAAAATTAAGTCTGTTATCTGGAATTAAGACTTCTTTAACCTTCCTATATCATCCAGACATCATTTGGATCCCCATATCGTTGGAGGAAATATTAAGGGTTTCTGGAAATGCAGGATTGAACATGGGAGACGGCTTGTTTTCAACCAAAAACCTAGGGGCCATAGGTTCCTTTAGCGATGATTTATTATTTATAGGACTTGAGAATCTTGATGGAGCGTTATTGATGCATCTGTACCCTGTAGAATTAAAAATTGGTGGACCAGGTATTGTGAAAAAAGGAATTGATCAGGGAAAACGAACCGCTGAATTACTTAAGGAACACTTACATAAGCCAGGTTTTTTAAGTGACTTCTATAAAAACTTCTTTGCAAAGATTGCCCTTACTAATGCGGAAAAGATGAAACTTTTCCATGTATGGGACACACAAAACTGGAATGTCATCACCGAGGATTACCGAAAAGATTTATTAAATAATAATTTTACTATCAGTAACCGATTAAATAAATCACTGGGCAACTTCGGACTCATCTATTTTGGAAGTGATGTGTATAAAAGAGAACTTCACATTAAGGAAGGTTTTATGCGTGTTAATCTGCAGGAAACAGATGGTTATAACTTTCTCGTGAAATCTGTTGATGACCTCATACATCTTTTTCTTAAAACCGAGACCACAATCGAAAAAAGCAAACTATTAATCAATACTTATTCAACGGCCACCACAGACTTTCTTATATCTGGCCACAGTGCATTTGACGAAGCACAACTGAAGGAAGAAGAGACTGACATCGCTGAGTTAACAAACACAGAACAAGATACTGCCACTACGGTGGATGATATAACTACTGTTCAAAATACTAGCGAAGGCATTGAGATAGAATTTGGAACTGATTTAAACAATTTTAAAACAATTTTCTGGGAACCCAACAATACCAATAAGGTAATGCATACCAACACAGGTATCATTGGCACCATGGGTACCGGAAAAACACAATTTACCAAATCGCTAATCACCCAACTTAATGTGCACGCCAACAAGAATATTGGAGATGAAAAACTCGGTATTTTGGTATTTGACTATAAAGGAGATTACATTAAGGAAGACTTTGTAAATAAAACCAATGCAAAGGTTTTACACCCGTATCACTTACCATATAATCCCTTAGCTTTAGATGCTACGCAGAATTCAAAACCAATGTTGCCGCTGCATACGGCAAATGATCTAAAGGAAACCATTGCGAATGCTTTCAATTTAGGAAACGTACAAAAACAACGGTTGAGGGATGTCATCATTGAAGCGTATGAAGACAAAGGCATAATAAAATCGGATAAAAATTCCTGGACACGAACCCCACCAACATTGGGAGACGTGTGTGATATTTATTTGAGCAGCGAAAAAAATTCACAAGACAGTTTGTACGCTGCTATTTCTAATCTTTCAGAATTCGAGATTTTCGAACCTGATGCGGCCAAAGCACAGTCATTATATTCATTGATTGAAGGTGTGGTAGTGATTAATTTATCCGGTTATGATGAGTCGATTCAGAATCTGATTGTGGCTATTACACTAGATGCGTTCTATTCTCAAATGCAAAGACATGGTCACAGCAAGATCGATGGTAGTAAACGCGAGATCAAAAAAATGATTTTAGTGGATGAGGCCGACAACTTCCTGAGTAAAAACTTCCACTCTATCCGCAAAATATTAAAGGAAGGAAGAGAGTTTGGGGTCGGAACCATTCTTTCAACGCAATTCTTGAATCATTTTGCCACCGGAGAAAATGAATATTCCAATTATATTTTGACCTGGGTCATCCATCGTGTAAATGAAATTAAAATGAAGGAGGTTGAATCCTTATTTTCATTAGACAATAAATTACAAAAGGAGAATTTAATTAAAACGATAAAAGGATTAGAGAAACACCAAAGCATCGTAAACCTGGCGGGTTCTGAGCCGATTTTGATTAAGGATAAAGCATTCTGGGAACTTCTCAATCAACAATAGAATATTATTGAATTAAGCAGCTTGTTTTTAATAAAAATTAATTACCATATAATGACTATCAAAGAATCGATATTAAAGAGTTTGGAAGACATAAATAGTCTTGCAAATGCTGCTGAAGTTTACAATCACATTGTAACAAAAGGGTATTATCAATTTGGCGCAAAAAACCCTTCTGCGTTAGTATCAGCAATGTTAGGCGAGTTTATAAAGAATGGTGATTCACGAATTAAAAGAAGTAAGACCTCTGGACAAACTTATAAATATTATCTAACTAAATTAGAAAAGACAGTTCTAATAGATCAGTTGGATATAGTTGTAGATAAAATAAAGCCGAAAAAAAATGAGTATCAAGAACGCGATTTACATAAATTACTGAGTAGTTTTTTAAAGAATACTGATACTTATTCTAAAACTATTTTTCACGAACAATCTTTAAACTCCAAAGATAATCATCAAAAGTGGATTCATCCGGACGTTGTAGGGATACAATTCCTTAACCTCCATTCAAAAATTAATCAAACTTTTTTGAAAGCCATCAATAAACTTGACATTTTTAAAATATCCTCATACGAAATAAAAAGAGAAATAAATTCAGATTACGAATTAAAGAAAACATTTTTTCAAGCAGTTTCAAATTCTAGTTGGGCTAATTATGGATATCTTGTAGCATTTGAAATTAGTGATAGTCTGAATGAGGAAATGGAACGATTAAATCAATCATTCGGAATTGGTATAATTGAATTGAAAGCTAATCCATATGAAAGTAAAATTTTATTTCCTGCAAAATATAAAGATCTTGATTTTAAAACAATAGATAAGTTATGCAAAATCAATAAAGATTTCGAAAAGTTCATAGAGCAGATTGAAAAACTAATGACGGCAAGTGATAAGTACTACAAATCCACAGAAAAAGAACTGGATGAATTTTGTGATAGTTATTTTTTAAATGATACAGAAATTGACGAATATTGTAAAGAAAAATTTATTCCATTAAATTAAAAAACGAAGTTTAACAACTTCGTTTTAGGTAAAAATTAATATTATTTAGTTTTGAATTAAATTTCAACAGGATATATATGATTATTATATTCCTGGCCGTAAGATTGATAAACTCGATTCATATTTGCATGAATATTTGCTTCATTAAGATTTTTGCCTAATAGGAAAAGTATTAAATCATTTTTAAGTTTTGTCTCCTTTCCTAACATTTTTTCATTCCAATAAATATATTTCCAATTTTCACTTGACAAGTCGAAATCGATTAAACGAAATTTGTTAATTAAGATTTCTCTTTCGTCTGTATTAAATTTTGTATATGCTAAGGCTAATAATTCCTGACCAACTGGACGTAATAATAAGCTACCTCCAGTCTCACTATTTCTATTAATTTCATTATCATTAATTATTACATTATCTTCTCCATTTATATATTGAATAAGTTCTGGATAAGTTTCAAAGATTAAATTCCAAAAATTATCAGATAAATTATAAAGTTCATCTAAAGCTTCATCGGACGGTCTAATATTGTAATTAATTGGTAATCCTGAATAAAGTATTTTATTTATTTTATGCAAAGTAACTAAAGTTGTAAAACTTTCAAAATCATTATTTGCTATTCCGCCTGACTTAGAATTTGACAATGCATTTGGCAGGGATAATATAGGATGATTAGTCACTAACTTTCTAGAATTTATTGCAGCAGCATCATCTTCATCAAGTATAATTAATTCAGCACCTTTAGGTTTTTCAGCATATTTATTTAACACCGTGAATAGCCTTCTTGTTTTATCTATAGCTTCGCTTTTGTGAATTACAAATGTTATTCCAACCTCAAGGTTTCCAATAGCAGGATCTTCTTCAAATGCTGCTCGTAAGCCTAGTAATCTATGTTGTCCATCTAGAGCAAACATTTCTTCGTCTCCAGTCAATGTCAATACTCCAAATTTATTGCTCAAAAAGGAAATAGAATCTTGATCTATTAATGAGTTATCAACTTCGAAATTATTACTAATTTCTACTTCTGTCCACTTGGGCTCTCCCTTATGAAAAGCAACAATCAAATTGCTGAAAAAACGTTCTGAATTATTAGAAATATAATGAGAAATTTGTTTTGTTCTTGTTGGATTAACCTCACGCTGTAGTATTTCATTAATAGTATGCGCAAATAACTCTTCAGATTCTGGTACCGTAATTATTGTATTATTTTCTACAATATCTCTTATTTTCATTACTGTGGAATAATAGCTCCAATAACCTATAACCCCACGTATGCATGCTAAATGTCTCATATTAATGTAATAATCTAGTGTGTCTTGCTGTACCGCTTAATTTTTCATTCAATGGCGGTACTATCTTTTGTATTAATAAATCTTCAATATCAATAATTGTATCATCTGTATAAGTATCTAATTTAAAGAAATAAACATGTGTTTTATTTGGCCACAAATTAGTCATTCTCATTGTATTCCTCTTGACAGTCCTGTCACCAATTGCATTAACATATTCTCTGAATCGAACATGAAAATTGTGATTGCCTTGGGCTCCTCCTAAGACCCTGCCAATATAAACTAAGTGATTAATACTTAAATTTAAAGGATGCTCTGGCTCAATAAAAAAGAAATATAAACCTTTGCTATTTCTTAAGGTTACTGGCATATTATTTCTAATAATATCATTGAAAGGAAGCTTTGTTGGAACCGGAAGAGGTGTAGCCAATATTATCTCATCCCACCATTCCATTTTATGATAAACACTTAGATGTAGAGGAGCTGCAGTATCTGGAAATGCATCTCTTACTTCTGATTCTGTTAAGTAAGGCATAAATTTTAAAATAAAAATTACTAAATTAAATTTAAACTTAAATTAATCTTCTCACTCAAAAAATCAAAACCATCAATATTAGAACGCTGATTTACTTCATCATTTAAAAGCTGTAAACCCTCATCTACATGCATTTTTATATAACGGCCAATATCTTTGTCAGTTTTATATAAGCCATAGTGAACACAAAGCAATCCTAAATAGATCTCGTAATAATCACCAAAAAGCACTGACTTGGAGTATTCTTTTCCACCAGCATCTTGGATGTTATTTAAGTCTAATTTCTTATCTTGAGATAAGGAGTAGGTAAAGGCAATTCTTGCAATGACATTCTCGGTTCCCAGACCCAGCTTTCGAGTAAGTAGGGCAACTACTTCCTTATTTTCTTTACTGGTTTTAATTTGCGTAAACATCTTGCTCTTGTTTTAAGTGGGTAAATAACTGATCTACAACGTATGGTTTAAAGCTAGAACCGTTATTATAATTTTCAATGACAAAAACCTTATTTACATTTGGTTTTAAATATTCATATTCCAATTCAGACAGTTCTTTTTCCAAAAGAGGGAATAGAACGACCTGCTCTGAAATGGCAGGATAAAATTCTTTGATAATATTCTTAGAATGGTATTTATCAAACTTCTGTAGAGGGCTGTCTATAAAGACCGGGAATTTAATACCGGACACATCTACCAAAGCTTTCAGTAAAGCAGTAGCATAAAGTTGTTGTTCCCCTTTCGATAATGAATCTTTATCAATGATCTCGTCATTTTTACCTAACAGATCAATATCCATCACATCATCTAATACATTTACCCGGACATTATAAATAAAGTCGTCTTTGTGCATAATCTTTTTAAGACCGAGCATAATCGATTTTTGCAAAGCGAATTTCTTATCCTCTTTAATTTTCTGAATAATCGTATTGATTTTTACTAACAGTTTTTCTGTTACCTCAAATTTCTTCTGATCAGTTTTAACCAGTTTGAAATTCTTTTCGAACTCAGAAAGAACTTTTCGCACTGACGATAATTGTGTAGTTAATCTTTCATGTTCCTCCAAAAGTTTTCCTTTGCTAATGGTTAAAGCATTGATTTTTTCGTCTGTTTCTATTTTTTCCTCCCGTAATTTCTGAGCCAAAGGATTATCTTTCCTTGCCTCAGCCTGTCTAATCTGCTGGTACACTTTCGAGGCATAAATTCTGTTATTTTTTTCCTCCTGAACTACTGCATTAAACTGACTGGAAAATGCACCTTTAATATTATTGTAAACAGCTTCAAAGTTGCGGTATTGTTCTGCGGTATAATCTAACAGCACTTTGTCGGTATTGCCACGAATGTTACCAGATTTTTTTTCAGATATGACTTGTTCTAGGGCTTTTTCAACTTGAGATTTCGCTGTATGGTCTAAATTGAGCGATTCTAATTTCTTTAATAATAGGGAAGAAAATGAAGTTAATTCTGCAAAAAGCATCGTCTTATCTGCTGAATTATTATTGGCAACTTGTTCAAAAACAAGCTGATTTTTTAACTGCAATAGTTTTTTTCCTGCGATCACTAAAGGAGCAATGTCCATCAGCTTTTTCAGTTTGCTTTTAATTTCAGCAGATTCAAGCTTTAATTGATCTTTCTCAGACTTCATTTTTTGAAGTTCCTCCAGGGTAATTCCATTCCCTTCACGAATTAATTTTTCCTGAATGGCATCACTATTTAATTTATGATTGGAAATTTCCCGGTCAAGATTAGCTTGTCGATCTTGATTGATTTCCAATAAACCACTTAATTCGGCTTCGGCTTCTGTGAGCTCAAATAACTTGGTCTGTTGTACGGGAGAAGCACCACTTCTTCTCAATTTAGAAAGCAATGTTTCTAGATTCTTGCGCAAATCTTCGTATTTCTTAATTCCCAAAACCTCTGAATATGCTTTGCTTAAATTTCTTAACTCAGATTTTGATTTTGCTTCTGCAAGTGAAACAATTTTTTCAGCATCAAAAAAGAAAAATTTAGCAATTTCCCGCGGCAGTATAAAGTCATTAATAAAAACCTCAAAACCCACTTCTTTGGTTAACTCATTTTCTAAACCATCAATGGTAATTTTTAAATCTTCAATATCTGTTCTTAAATCATACGACCTTTTGATGACCACTGACTTGCAGGGAATGGATGGGATAAGAATATCTTTTAATTCAATTTCTACTGAAAAAACCGGATTGGTTTTAACATGATTTTCAAAATCTGTTTTTACTTCTCTATTTAGAAGTGTTTTGATAAACTTCTCATATCCACCGGCGTTCTTGATGTCTTTTTTATATTTATCTTCAACTTCATTCATCATCTTTCCATAGAATACCCAAATGAGAGAAGTCAGAAAAGTAGTTTTCCCAAAACCATTTTTACCAGCGATAATGCTAATGTTTTTAGAGGGATTAGGTGAAAATAATATTTCATTTTCACCTTTGTAAATTCTGAAATTTTGAAACTTAATTCTATTTATTTTCATATTTCCTGATCATTTACAAAACTTTCAATTCTTTTCTCCACATCGTTATGAAGCCCATATTTTGAGATCATTAATGTTTTGGTTTCCTGTAAAGCAATTAAGTTATCAATGAGGTGATAATATCCGGGCTCCTCTTCGCATACATCTCTTAAAATTCTGCGTTCGGTGTCATCCAGCGATTTAATATTATTGGTACTGATATCTTTATTGTAAATTTCTTTGTATAACTCCCCCACAGTATGATCGAAGTAACCATCCCTGTTCCAGGTTACCTGAATTGCGATTAGCTCTTGATTATTAATTAAGGTAAGATGAGGACGCTCCTTCTGGATTTCCTTTTGAACTAACAACAAATCCTTTAATATTTTGTACCGATATTCAACAGTATAGTTTCCATTAAAAGTCCCATCTTCTCTAACTGCTTCCTGACCATTTCTTCTGGTATCATAACGATTTTCAGAAATGTTTCTACCTTCAACAAGTCTGTTTCTGAACGCAAGTAAAGGCTCCATCCAATTTTGTCCATTGTTTACAAGTGATGACATGGATTTATCATTTTTTACGACGGTACAAGTCCAACATCCAAAGCGGCTTTGCCCGCACGAATTATGTTCTTTATTTACGACTACGGTAGGACATTCATAATCATCAGCACTTGCATCCGCATAAATTTTGAAAAGAATAGAATTATCAAACCCCCAAGGTGATTTTACGGCATTAATAATGTACCAAATCTCATCAACAATCATTTCCTTAATTGGCGCATATACATAAGTGTTAGCGGTAGTTTGGTGCTTTGATAGTCTACTACCTGTAACTTCATGTTTTCTGATAGAGCGTTCACGAGTCTTACTCTCGTCGTAGCGAGTTCCTAATAATACAATGGCTTCACCTTTTTCATCTACCTGTTCAAGTAAAAAATTTGATGTGGGTCTTATTTTGAGTTTATCAGTACACCATCTAAAAGCATTATTAGGTACTGGATAACCTTTTCCAACGACGTTTGTCCAGAAAGTTTCTTCAAGCTTAGGTGTTGTTTTTTGGACGAATATTGGTAAATCCTGATCTCGTGCAGCTTCTGCAATTTTCGCTAACACATCTTCTACATAATTGGAAATTATGGGATTTTCGACCATTGTATCATTACAAACTACGTATACCTTCCTCCTTAATTGGTACGGGAAAGGCATTTCCTGTCTAATTCTCTGCAAGGCAATCCATACAAGCATTAAGAGTACAGTAGAATCTTTTCCGCCGCTGAAACCTATAATCCAAGGTCTATCAGATTTGTCGGCGTAAGCATATTGATCTATAATCTCAGCTATAATTCCTTCAACTTTTTTATTTTTTATAATCATTACTTATTTGCTAATTTGTCGAATATTGACGCTTTTCTGCGGTATCAAATTTACTGCTAAATTTTAAAACTTTTCAACGATTTGGTTTCTAATAAGTATTATAATATACATTGTTACTATATTCAAACAGCACAGAGTTTAAACAATAGTTATAAGATGTTAAGAGCCGAAAGTTTTTTCCACGCCCATTTAGATTCAGCTCGAATATCCACTCTCGCCGCGGCCTAAAGAGTATTATTTAGCGGTTGAAATAGAGAGGGTAACTGATAATGCGTTTGCGGATGTACGCTGGGATTTTAAGGAACTTGAGGCCTACAAAAAAATACAGCGGGAGGTTAAAAACCCTTATACCAAAGCGGGGATGCCGTTTACAGTGTCGTTAACTGAGCTGATGAAGAAGAAGGTGAAGCCGCAGCAGTAGCCCTACCCTCACCTGTTTCGGGCTGTGGGCGGCAGGCAGGTACTGACATACCATAATATGCCGTGTATAGCATGGGCAAAAGTCAATTTTTGTTACCGAAGTCTGTTCTTTTGCACTGTTAGAACTGAAGCGGGGCCAGGCTTGTATTAGTTTAAGGCCGTTATGTAGTTCGCTCCTCCTCATCCTGTTCAATGAAAAATTCAAAACCGCAATATGCATAGAGACATTGGTGGCGCTGCGAAAGTTCGCAGTCCGTAATCTCAGTTCTGTTGCCGCAGTGCGGGCAGGTGGCGGGCTGGTCTGTGGCCAGGAAGATTTCCAGGGGTTCCATATTACGGCTTTTATGCAGTGAGTATCTGAGTAAACCTGGCACGGCGATAACCTTAGAGGTGAGACTGGGGAGGTTCGTGCTTTGGTTAACGAACTGCAATTTAACGAAAAAAGTGTGTGTGCGTGTGAAAGGAACGATGTAGATATAATCTAAAATGCGCAAAACTTTTAAGCGTTTACAATTGGTTTCAATTAAATAGGTTGCTAACAATCAACGTAATGTGAATGTGTTTTATATTTCTGCTGGATTAAGGTTATTGCGTATATTTGAGAGTTAGCAGAAAGTGTTACCGAAATTACGCATATGAAAATAAATTTAATTTTTCTTTCCTTTTTTACAGTTTTTTACAGCTGTAAAAAAGATTCTAAAGATGACTTTATCGAAATGAAAAAAAATAAAAATTTTGTGCTATGGAAAAATATTGAAACAATAACTGTAAATGATTTTGGACACAAAAATACAAATGGGAATTCAAGACCTTTTATCAAAATAATGACAGGAATTGATGTTCCAAAAAATGAACTTTTATATTTTGTTTATTTTGATAAAGAAAAAAGTAAATTAAATATAAACCAACCGAAAGATTCTATAGATAACATTTTACTCTATACAAATTTAAAAATGAATTGTTATGAAATTGTCGGTAGAAAGTATGTTCAAAAATTTGAAAAAGGGGAAAATATGAAGATTGAAAATCGGGATGATTCCAAATATATTACAAATGAAATTGTTGCAAATACTGAATTAGAATTAGAAAAACTTACTAGCAGAATTTGGTATTCAAATTTTAACAAAGACACGATTTCCAAAATTAAGCTTGAATTAGAAGAGAAATTAAAATAAACACCTTCTGCTAACAGTGTATTTCTATTAGCGGGGTTGAAGTTTACATCATGAAGATTTTCGCTAATTGTTCTATTTGTTATATTTACAAAGACTGGTAATTAAAAGTCCCGCCAACAGAAATACCCAAGCGTTATGTGCAACCGTATGAAAACAATTCCGATAACAATTTTATTTGCATTTATCACAATTCTGTTAGGTTGTTCCAAGGAAAGTAAAACCATTAAAGAAGACGATGAAAAAATCCTAATTAATGCAAAAGAAATTCTTGAAAACAAAAATCTTGCTGGCTTAATTACTAAACTTGAAAACACAGAATTGACGGAAGAAACCGATATTAACAAAATTCCAAAGGTTATATTAAACTTCCTAAATGCAATATTAGAAGATAAACCTATAGCAAATCCACACGAAAATTGGAATCCTACTGACGTTATTCTCGACAAAAAACTGCCAAGAAGAAAATTACAGTATTTTGGCAGTGGAAAAAATATAGCGTTAATGAATTATTTTAAGGGAGGAATAGGAAAATCAACCATAATTCTGATTTTTGAATTCAATGAGAAAAAAGTTACAAACTTTTGGTGTGGAAGCGTTTTAGTTGATTTAAATAATAAAGAAACTACCTTAAAATATCTCAAAGCAAATATTAATAAAGAAAGGGGTTTAAATACGAACATATTAAGTTATTGAGAGCCACGGCTGCACATAACAAAGTATTTCTATTAGCGGGGTTGAAGTTTACATCATAAAGATTTTCGCTAGTTGTTCATTTTGTTATATTTACAAAAACCAATTATAATAATCCCCGCCAACAGAAATACCCAACCGTTGTACGAAAGTTTTGACCAGAAGCCTAACAAATATGAACTACAAAGATGACTCCATCTCACTAATTGAAGATGCTAAAAATACACTTTTAGAAATTAAAAATTCTTATGCAGAATCTCTTCATGAAAAGGAAGTTAAATCTAAACTGCTAATAAAAATAAAAAATTTTATGGAAAACCTAAGATCTGCCTTGGATTTTTCATCTCATTACTTATTTGACAAATATGGAAGTTCCACAGTTTCCAATCCAAAAATCTATTTTCCTTATGCATGGGGAGAATTAGATTTAGCCGAATTTCGTCGAAGAAATTTGATTGAAAACAAAATACCAGGATTATCATCAAATAGACCTGATATTGCAATTGCAATTGAAGATTTTCAACATTTTTCTGATGAAAAAAATTCTTGGTTGCCAAAATTTATGGACTTAAATAATGAAAATAAACATCAAAGATTAACTCCACAAACAAGAACTGAAGATAAAGAATTAAATATAAAATTTGATAATGGATTAACCGCTATTTCTTTAAGTGGAGGTTCAATAATTCATTTAGCTGAAGGTTCCACTATGGAAATAGGTGATTCAATAATTAGAGGAGGACAAACTTTTTCTGCTGAAAACCCTCCAATTATTGAGAATGGAAACACACAAATAATAACTTGGGTTTCTTTTGAATTCACTGATCTCAATGAGCCAGTATTACCTTTTTTAGAAAAAGCTTTAAATGGATGCGAAAAAATTGTAATAAAAATGACAAGTTTCTAAAAACCTTCGTACAACATCGTATTGGCAATAGTGCGGAGGAATCACAAGTTTTACCATTTTAGATGTTCCGAAATTTAGTTTATAACAAGAAAGTTTCCGCGTTTAAGCCGCACCATCGCCAATACGCTTTTCGTTACACGAAAGCGCATACCCAAAGCCGAACAAAACTCTTATGAAAAGAATATATCTAATTTTTTTGTTAATAATAGCTCAAACAGTATTTTCACAAAAAGATAATAGAATTGAAAATATTGGTGAAGCCACCTCTCAATTATTAATAAAAGGAGACGATATTGACAATTTTAAGTATGCAATTAAAATACAAAGTTTGTATCCTAACGAAGATTTTTCAAAATTTAAAGATAGTCCAGCAGAAGTTATTTTAAACATGCTACATGGAGCAGAATTGGAGTTGCCAAAAGCATGGAATGAAGTAGTAAAAGAATCTGGCGAATACAAAATTGATAAAACTTCGAAATATGTTTTTACCTATAGTCATAAAATGGGAGTTGACAACTATATAGCAACTTCTGTCATAGAGAGTCAATCAAAATATTATGCATTTAGTTACAATTTATTGCAATGGGGAGAGGATATTTACATTTCTCGCTTTTACAAAAAAGTAATGGAATTTGAAACTGTTGAACAGATAGATTCAAATCCCTTCGTAATTATTCATGATGAAATGCAAAAGGAATTAAATGAAATCGATGAAAATCACTCTGAGGAAATTTTAATTGGTCCCCAAAATTAGCAAATCATTGCGCCTTCGTGTAACATGTTATTTCTATTAGCGGGGTTGAAGTCTACATCATAAAGGTTTTCGCTAATTGTTCATTTCGTTATATTTACAAAAACCAGTTATAAAAATCCCCGCCAACAGAAATACCCAACCGTTATATGCCACTTTATGACGACAGAACAATACGATATAAAAACTAATATCAATATCGGGCAAGAGATTTTTGAGAACATACCTAACGACATTAGACCAGGTTGGGCAGGACTTGTTTTGTCTCGTTTTGACCATTACATAAAAAACATTCCGACTTCAATTAGTGAACTATATCAAATCATAGACGACAAAGACCGTTGGAAAGAAGCACACGAACAATTCACCAAAATCAGAGTGTTTGGACTTGAAAATAAAAACTACAAGCCAGAAAATTATTTGAGACTTGCAGAACTTGTTGCAAAAGTAACTTACAATGCTTCAGGCGAACCAGCACCGTTTGACAGCGACAGCGGACACTATATTGCAAGTTTGGCTCTTAAAGCGACAGAATATTTTGACGACAATAGACTTGAAGAAGAAGTGAAATCTACAATTCTATTATTCAATCGCAACAAGAAGTTCAAAGACAATTTAACAGCAGCCAAAGACTTTCTGCTTTACAAAAAAATTGACGACATACTTTGGTTTGACTGGGACCCAATTGGCATTAACGACATTGCACCAAGAGACGAATATCAAGGTTACGTTCCTGAAATCTTCGGACTTGTAAAAGCAAAAGCAGACAGACAAGAAATTGCTAACAGACTTCACAAACTTGAAATGGAAAATATGGGAATGAGTGGAACAATTGAAAACTGTTTGACCATTGCGGACAAAATACTGAAAGCACAATGACAGAAAGAAAAGCGGCATATAACAGCACCTACAAGAAATTGGCGGTTCAGTGGTTAAATGAAGCTTTGCGCTTCGTATCAAGTTCAGTGCAGGCAGACAGTTTTGTGCTTCGAAATCGCCAACTTCTTGTAGCTGCAAAACGTTACCAGCAAGTCTAATCAAACAGATTTCCAAAATAGAAGAATGACGAGAATTATATTTTTGACCTTTTTATTTTTTACTATTATAAATGTTGCTGGACAAAACTTCAACGTTATACTTCAGGTTAACGACCAAAATATAAATGGACAAATTGCAAACATCTATTTAAGTAATAATTCCCAAAAAAATGATGAAAGAATAAGTGTAAATTATTATCCTGGAGATTTAATTATTCCTGATTATGAAAAATTAAATTTTGAAAATCTTAATGAAAAGTTCTATCTGAATTTTGACTATTACACCTATAAAAAGGAAATGCCTGAAATTAAAAGATTTAAGATCGAACTGACTAAAAAAATCCTGAAAAATCCATATCTAATAATTAATATTTATGATTTCAGAAATCGTAAATATAAAAAATGGTTTCAGTATTTAACAAAAGAAGATTATTTGGTGCAATTAACCTATCCAAACTCTGGTTTGTGGATAAGACAGAGATAGAAGACCTGCTGGTAACATCGTATTGGCAATAGTGCGGAGGAATCGCAAGTTTAACCATTTTAGCTGTTCCGAAGATTAATTTGTAATAAAAAAGTTTCTGCGTTATAGCCGCACCATCGCCAATACGTAACCGTTAGCTGTAATATCATAAAAAAAATTCCGAAAAGATGAAATCCAAACTATTATTTATTTTAAGTCTTTTTATTTTTTATGCGTGTTCTGTAAATAAAAATTCTGCAATTCCTGTACAAAGCGAAATTGATTTAAGCTTGAAGAATTTTGCAGAAATAAAAAAAGAGGAAATAAATAAAAAATCTAAAGATATTTCCCTCGGATACTTTTGGGGAATAGGAGAAGGAATTTATCCAACTTTTGCAAATCATAAATTTGAAATTCCCAAATCTTATCAAAGACCTGAAAATAATTTCATATTGAAAGTTGATTATTTTTTTACAGAAGACAATCAAACAAAATTCAAAATGTATGAATGGAATGACATCGAAAAAAAAGAAACTTTAAATAATCAATTTAACTCAAAATTTGAAGATATTAAAAACTACATAACCAAAAATATTGGAAAGCCTAACTCTGAATTATATGAAGATTTGGAAAAATCAGATGAGCAAACTGTTCGCGATGAAATCAAATGGAAAAGCCAAAATCTAAATGCGTATCTATTCCGTTTCAAAGGAAAAGGTGGATTTAACCAGATAAGATTAGCAATCTATAATGATTAAAGATACTACAGCTAACAAGGGTTTTGCAATAGTGGGGCGAAACTGCAAAATTCAACAGTAGTTCTTCGATTGAACTTTTGTGCAAAATTGAAGATTTGTGCTTCGATTACCCCACCATCGCAAAGCCCCGGGACGTTACACGAAAGCGCATACCCAAAGCCGAACAAAACTCTTATGAAAAGAATATATCTAATTTTTTTGTTAATAATAGCTCAAACAGTATTTTCACAAAAAGATAATAGAATTGAAAATATTGGTGAAGCCACCTCTCAATTATTAATAAAAGGAGACGATATTGACAATTTTAAGTATGCAATTAAAATACAAAGTTTGTATCCTAACGAAGATTTTTCAAAATTTAAAGATAGTCCAGCAGAAGTTATTTTAAACATGCTACATGGAGCAGAATTGGAGTTGCCAAAAGCATGGAATGAAGTAGTAAAAGAATCTGGCGAATACAAAATTGATAAAACTTCGAAATATGTTTTTACCTATAGTCATAAAATGGGAGTTGACAACTATATAGCAACTTCTGTCATAGAGAGTCAATCAAAATATTATGCATTTAGTTACAATTTATTGCAATGGGGAGAGGATATTTACATTTCTCGCTTTTACAAAAAAGTAATGGAATTTGAAACTGTTGAACAGATAGATTCAAATCCCTTCGTAATTATTCATGATGAAATGCAAAAGGAATTAAATGAAATCGATGAAAATCACTCTGAGGAAATTTTAATTGGTCCCCAAAATTAGCAAATCATTGCGCCTTCGTGTAACATGTTATTTCTATTAGCGGGGTTGAAGTCTACATCATAAAGGTTTTCGCTAATTGTTCATTTCGTTATATTTACAAAAACCAGTTATAAAAATCCCCGCCAACAGAAATACCCAACCGTTATGCACCATTTTAGAACGACCCTACACAAAACAAAGTGACGACTAAAAAACGATACGAAATATTAACCTCTTTGCCTACTTATGGACCAATGTATGTTCCTGTAACAGACAATGGAGAACCATTTTATTCGGAAGGATTTCCTGTTCGTTTTTACAAGACAGACCAGACTGAATGGGTTGTAAACTTTCAACCGGGTTGGACAGAATTAAAACAAATAATCGAGTTTGAAAAAACTCAAAATTTATTGATAATAGCTTGTGGAACTTGTTACCTAATGAACCCAAACGAAACAAAACCTATAGAAGTTTTTGGAGTTGGCTATTCAGACATTTTTAAGGCGAGTAAAGACAGACTTGTTTTTCAAGACCAAACCGACCTGACAATTATTGAGCCTGACGGAACACATTGGAATACAGAAAGAATTTCGTGGGACGGATTAGCTGAAATAAACGTTGAGAATAATTTGGTATCTGGACTTGCATATAATCCTATGCCCGATTCTGACGAATGGGTTGAATTCAAATATGACCTTGATACAAAAACTTTGACAGGAGGAAGTTACTATTCGTTTGAGAATAAAAAACCTTGGTGGAAAATATGGTAACAGAAAAATTTGCTTGTCCTTGTTGTGGATATAAGACATTTAGAGAAAAACCTAATGGCTCATATGATATTTGCCAAGTCTGTTTTTGGGAAGACGACCCAATTCAACTTGACGACCCGAACTATGAAGGTGGAGCAAACAGAGTTTCATTAAAACAAGGGCAGAAAAATTTTATTGAATTTGGAGCTTGTGAAAGAGAAATGATTAAGAATGTAAGACAGCCCACAAAAGACGAACAACGAGACGAAAATTGGAAACCATTAGAATGACAAGAAAAACGGTGCATAACAAGGTATTGCCAAAAGCGGGGCTGAACGGCTTCGATTGGGCATTTGTGCAATGGTCAACATTCGTTCTTCGATTGAACTTTTGTGCTAAAAACCCCCGCCTTCGGCAATACCCAAACCGTTAGCCACAATTATATGGAAATTATTTTATCAAGAAAACCCGGCCTTACGAATAATTTGAAGTTCCCCATAGGATTTGAAATTGTGGATGACAATTTTAAGGATGTTGGAAGTGAACAACCACTGAATCTTAATTTCTCTAATGAAGTTGGAAATAGAATTGGACATTTTGCTCCCTATTCTTTTGGCGATTTAATCAAACTAAAAAATGATTCAAAAGAATTACTTGAATTTAGACAAATTTTAACAGTAAATTTTTCAGTGCGCGAGCGTAATTGGAACCTTAGAATTTATCCATGTGAAATTGAAATGGCGCCGAAAATTAAAAATTTCATTTTAAAAACTGGATTATCTATATGTAAAAATTGGGTAAATCTAAAAAGAAACGAAACTTGGTTTGAAGGTCAAAGATTTATGCAAGTAGGAATAAATGATAACGTAACGAAATATTGTGTTCTAGAAACTCAAAACGAATATATAATCCAAAAACAAGTTGAAAATTATAACTGCGGCTAACAGGGCATTTCTATTAGCGGGGTTGAAGTTTACATCATGAAGTTTTTCGCTAGTTGTTCATTTCGTTATATTTACAAAAACCAGTTAGAATAAGCCCCGCCAACAGAAATACCCAAACGTTATATGCCACTTTAAGACGACACCGTGAGAAAAACAATCTACATATTGACACTGGTAATTTTATCCTCTTGTAATCTTTACGATAGGAAAGAAGATGTATTAATGACTGACCAAGACTACGTGGAGAATTACAGAGAGTTTTCGCCAGACAGTTCTATGCTTTTAATAAATTATAGTTTAGACCTCGGAGCATTTGGGTATGGACAATCAGGAACAGCAATTCTCAAACTTTCTGACACAACAAAAAACTTGCGTGACTTTTCTCTTCCAAACACTTTGACAAGATTAAAGTGGTTAGACAATCAAACTATCTCTGCACAATTTGACATTTTACCTTCTTTGCGGACAGGAGAAAAAGTTGCCCTAACTGACAAAGAAATTAATGGTGTAAAAATCAAAGTTTCAGCTTTGGACTATATCAACAAAGACGACCATTTAGAAATAGAACACCGAGAACTTTCACCAAATGGACAATTTGAACTTGTTGCATATCGCTACTTGAAAGACAGGAGTAACTTGAACTTCATTCACATTTCTGTAATTCCAGCTGGCGGACAAATACCAAAATATGGAAACTATTTAATTGCCGATATGCAATCTGACTATGTGCTTAACGGAACTTGGACAAAAAAAAATGAACTTAAATTTTATTCAAACAGTCAATATTCTGACTTGATCCAATATTATTTGGTTAACGACAGAGAAAAAATTAAGTACGAAATTGTTACAGACGACAAGGAATATGGAAGTAAATACAGGTGGACAAAGAAAAGCGTCATATAACAGGCGTTTGGCAAAAAAGCGGGTTTAGTGTTTAAATGAAGCTTTGTGCTTCGTATCAAGTTCAGTGCTGGCAGACAGTTTAGTGCTTCGAAATCCGCTTCTTCGCCAAGCGCCAAAACGTTATCGGCAATCTTACAAAAAGTTCGCAACCAAATGAAATTAAGACTTTTATTGATAATTATTTTACTTTCTTGCAAAGTTCTTTCGCAGGAAAAAATTTCGAAAAATAATATTTATTTCGAAGATGGAATTGCGTTCAATAGTTTAAACAATCAGAGATTTAGCGGAATTGCACAGTACAAAAATAAACAAGAACATATAAAATTTGAAGATGTTTATGAAAATGGATTCCTTCTTAAAACGCTCACTTATTACAATATCAGTTCTAAACAAATTGTAAGTGATGAAATCATATTTAATCCAGAAAACAAAAGGAAAGTATCGCATTTAAGATATAGTTCTGATGGGAAAAAATATTGGGAAACTAAATTCGACGGCAATGAAAAAAAAATTGAATTTAGTGCTTATCAGTATGGAACTAAAATTTTGGAAGAAAAATATCTTAATGGAAAAAAGAACGGAATTTGGTTCTGTTTGAATGATGATGGAACTAAATGCGAAATGGAATATGAACTAGGCAAGAAAATAAAAGACTGCCGATAATAACTAAGCTTTCGTCTTGTCCGCAGGACACGAGATGAAAGCCCGTTGAACCCTTCGAGAGCCTCAGGATAAACTACAGCTCCGGGAGCTTTTTTGGCCGTCTATGGAGTTTTCGATTTTAGGATTTAGGGTAACAAAGCAGTTTTTTGGAATGACTGCTTTTTTTTGTGGCATTTGGTAGCCTTTATGAGTGGTTTTCTGCAGGTTTTTCTTCGCTGCAGCATATAAATTCCCTTACCCACAAAGTTTATTCTGCAGACAAAGGTTGGGTGACGAAAAGAAAATCCTGCGGCGGACCGCGCTGCCCGAAAACAGCTATAGTGACTAAGTTTCCTTCCTTGCAACTTCGACATTTCCGGAGCAAAGTTTTCGGTTTTGCTGCAGTAACTCTGATTTTCAAATCGGATTGCAGGGCCTGCAGTTTCCCGCGCTTCCAGCTGCTGCTCAGGATGCCGTAATGGCGGATCCTTACAAATCTTCTCGGCAGGATATGAAGACTGAAGCGCCGGATAAACTCCTGGTTGCTCAGGGTCATTTCCTTTTTCGCCCCGCCTTTTCGGTAATCTTTGTAGCCAAACCGGACCTGCTGATCCGTTATTTCTTTGATCCGATGGTTACTGATGGCGACTTTGTGAGTGTATCTCCCCAAGTACTCGATCACCTGTTTTGGGCCGCCAAAAGGCCGCTTGGCATACACTACCCAGTTCTTGGTGAAGAGTTTCTCCATTAAATCCCGGTCAGTAATTCCACAGGCTCTTAAGGAAGCCACAAACTTCGCACGGAACACTTTGCTCAGCGCTTTTACCGCAAAGAGATATTTGTTGGTTCTTACTTTCTTTCTCCATTTTCCCTGCATCGTGAGACCACCTCCCGGCACAATGCAGTGCAGGTGCGGATGAAGGCTCAGGTTCTGTCCCCAAGTGTGCAAAACACCAATCATGCCCAGCTGCAGGCCTTCGGTTTTGCCGAACTGGTTTAAAGTGGCCCAGGCGGCCTCAAACAAGGCTTTGTAAATGAGTTTTGGCAGAGCGAGGGCCAGAGCGCTCAATTCCTCCGGCAGTGTAAAAACCACATGATAATAGGTGCACGGCAAGAGGTCCTGTTCGCGCTTTTGGATCCATTCTTCCTTTTTGTGTCCCTGACACTGTGGACAATGCCGGTTACGGCAGGAGTTGTAGCTGATGGAAAGGTTCCCGCAACCGTCACACGTATCAATATGACCACCCAATGCAGAAGTCCGGCAGTTGGACAATGCCCGCAATGTCTTTTCCTGATGAACGCTGAAGTTTTGGGATGATAAATTGATTTTGCGAAGAACTTCTGCTACACTTCCGTCATTACTTCGGGCCTGCATTCCTGCTGCATAAAGTGAATACTGTGTCCAAAGGACTGTGCGGCTGCTGATCAGAGAGCTGACAGATCCCGTCTATGGACGGGACAAGCTATGAAGATATTCCATGGTCGATTCGATTCTTTCATGCCCCAGAAGTTTCTGTACCATAATGATTGGAACGCCGTCTTCCAGCAAATGAGTCGCATAGCTGTGTCGTAGCGTGTGGGTGTGCACCTCTTTGGTGATGCCTGCTTTTTTAGAGATGGTTTTTATTACCCACTGCACGCCACGCTGACTGTAGCGGGAATCGAAATCTTTTCTATTCGGAGCTAAAACATCAATATCTTCGATATTCCTGTTTTGATTGCCATTAAACAGATACTGATTAGGATTCTCAATACTGATAAAGGTTTTCAGTCCACGGATCAAATGTTCCGACAAAGGAACATACCGGTCCTTGCTCCCTTTTCCCTGTACAATATGCAGCATCTTACGGTCAAAATCCAGATGCTGAAGTTCGATATTCCTTACTTCCATACACCGCAGTCCACAGCCGTAGATCAGTCCGATGAGCAGTTTATGTTTCAGGAGTTCGGCGGATTGAAGCATACGCCAGATCTCTTCCCGGCTCAGGATTACAGGCAGTTTCTTCACTTGTGGAATAGCGGGAAGATGCAGAAAACTATAAGGCAGACCCTCAGTTTTCAACAAAAAGCGAAGTCCATAAACGGTATGCTTAAAATACGATTGAGAAGGAGTTTTGGAGCGCTGCTGCAGTTCAAAAAGATAGTCTTTTACCTGTTCCGGGTCCAACTCGGTGGGCAAAGTTTTAAAATGCAGCGCCAGGGCTGCCACATGCCGGGAATAATTATCAAAGGTTTTGGGGCTCCTGCCAAGGATGGAGATATTCCTTTTGAAGCGTTGCAGGAGTTCAGCAAAACCATTAACTTCGTTACAGGCGCGGTTCAGAAATTTGTTTACCCTTAACTCCTCCGGAGATTTTTTTTTGTAGCCATTTTAAAGATTTTTTATTGTCTTACCAAAGTTAATAAAACAGCGAAGGGAAAAGCTACCGGAGGTTTAGTTCAACAAAGGTAACCGTTGCGCAACCTAAGATTTTAGCGTCACGGTCGGACAGTTCAATAAAAAACAACCTCTTTTAAAGCGATTTAAAGGAGGTTTTTGTTTTCAGCGGTAAAAGTTTTCGGATTTTCCGGTGGCTTAAATTTGAACAGGTGAAGCCGTGGCGAGGAGGTACCGCCAAACCCAAACTTCCCTTTTGGAAGGTTCATGATTTGAATGTTGCGGTGAATTTTGCGGGTAATAAACTTCAGGTATTTTTTCAGGTTGTAGGTCAGCGCAGCCATCAGGACGTGTTTGTTGGCTTGACTCATGCCGCGGGAATTAATCCGTTTCATATTGTGATGGTTGATGAGGGTTCCCAGCACCGGCTCTACGCGCGAACTCCGCCGCTTGGTAAGGAAACGTGTGTAATTGGGATCGCGCCGCAGTTTTTCGTGCATTTCATCGTACAGGGGTTTGTGGATGCTGTCTTCTATCTTCTTGAACTTCGTGACCTTGCCGCAACACTCCGCTCTCAGCGGGCAGTCACTACAGGCGCGCTCGCTGCTGCGGTAACTCTTCTTTCGGTAACCCTTGCTGTCGGTCAGGATTCTTTTGAAGGGCAAAACGGCATGGTTTCCGCCTTTTTGGGTGCAGCGGTAATAATCTTCTTCTTCACTTTCTCCTTTTACAAATTCAAACCCTTCCCGCTCGGGCTTGTATTGCCCGAAGTTTGGAAATGCGCAGCATTCACGAACACCGTAGAAGAACAAAAATAAAGTTCGTAATTAGGCATTGATGCCTCTTTCTTTGCAGTACTTTAAAGACTCGCCGCTGCTGTAGCCGGCATCGGCTAGGACTTCTTCGGTCTGCATTTGGTTAAGGGAAAGATTTTCAAGCGTCTGGTTCATAATCTCCGGGAAGATCACGCTGTCTTTGCTGCCCGAAGTACTCGCGCAGGCGCCGGTAATTACATGATGTGCATCGTCCACAGCCAGCTGTCCGGAATAATTTAACTGGCGTGCTTTACCGGGTTTTACCGAGATTTTCGCATCGGGATCGGTTGGGCTGTAATGGGTGTGGTTGCTCAGGTATTTGGGGCGGATGGTATTGCCGTCCTCGTCTTTTCTTTCGCTTCTATTGTTGCCGGGCATGCCTTTGTAGGCTTCTTCTTTCCAGGCGTGGTGCTGCTCCACCAGTTTCTTTCGGGTGGATGTGGTTTTAAATTCGCTGTTTTCTTCCAGCTCATCCACGAACGCCGAAGCATCCTCCAGAACTTCTTTTTCCACCAAAGAGTCCATACTTGCATTGGCTTTGATGAAGGCCGAGTCCACGGCCTGCCGTTTGCCCCGGACCATTCCTTTCTCCACACAAAGCGAAAGGACTTTCCTGAAGAGTTCCAGAAAAAGTTCCTCACCAAAAAGCTGCCGTGTACGGCTCAGCGTGGAATGCCAGGGAAGTTCCTCGTCCAGGTCATACCCCAGAAAGAGGCGCACATCCAGGCTGTTGCTGCAATACCGCAGTAAAGCCCGGTCGCTGTTGATGTTGTTGAGATAGCCTACCAGCAGGATCTTAAAGAAAACCACGGGATCAATGCTGGCCTGACCTTCTTTCCCGTAATAGTTTCTGGTGGCTTTGTAGAGAAAATCCAAACCGAGTTCAGACTGGATTTTCCTGTAGAAATTATCTTCCGGCACCAAGGCGTCCAGAATGAGCTGATAGAAGATCTTCGGTGTGAATTTTTTCTTTCCCCGCATAATTAAAATTAGAAAAAATATTCTGTATATACAACTGTTTTTCAACTATTTATAACAATATAAATGCGGTTTAAGTTGCAGTCCACCCTTTTTAAGTATATTTGATTGAAGTTGTGCAACAGGCACAAGGGTTTTGCGTCAGGCGGGCTGACGTGCAAACTTGGAGCTTTGTGCTTCTATTCAAGTTCAGTGCTAGCAGACAGTTTTGTGCTCCGAACCCCGCCCGAACGCAAAGCCCGAAAACGTTGGTGGCAAGTGTAACGGACGACAAAAACAGATGAAATTAGATGGGAAAATACGAACTTGAAAAGAAAATATGGAATGAAACCGACTTTGAAAAAATGGGTTGGCACGACTGTCGTATTTATAAAATCAGGTTGACAGACAAACTTGAATTAGACATTGACTATATTTTACAATGGAATAAGCCAGACATTGAAGGATTACCATTTACTTTTTGGGTTGCACCTGCGACTTTGGTTTTTAAGAAAATTAGTAACATTCAATTTGAAATTGATACTGCTTTTGACGAAGCCGTTGAGATTGAAGATATTGAATTAAGCAAGTCAGACAACAAACTTCAATGGACAATTATTACTCAACAAGGCGACATTGAGTTTGAAGCAGACGGATTTACACAATGGATTAGGCAAGAGCCCTTTTTTCAATTCGGACAGACAATCTCATATATTGAGAGATGTGGATTTTCACTAGAACAAACGACTGACCAAGATAACCCGAATAGAATTAGACAAGACATTGTTGAACAACAAAAAAAGGATTTTGAGCATTACGAAAACGTCAAAAAAAGACAGTTAAAGAGAAAAGAGAAATCAGACCTTGAAGACCAAAGAGAAAACGGAAAAATTGACTTGAAAGACTATTTGACCAAGAAAAAGGAAATCAAGGAAATGCTTGACTATTATGATTATTGGTTAAAAAATACACGATTTGAAAATTGGTAACCAAATTGGACAGACAAGAACACCAGCCACCAACAGGCGTTTGGCTCAATGGCGGGTGATGTGGCTAATTGAACATTCTACCTCGCATCAACTTTTGTAGTATATTGACAGTTTAGTGTTCCGCATTCCGCCACTGCGCCAAGCGCCAAAACGTTATATGCCATTTTAGGACGACACGACAATGAAAGTAAATTTCGACATAACAGACAATCACGCATTAAGTATTGCAGGACGACACATCGACCTTCATAACAATTTTGATTTTGTAGGTTTTGACTACAAGGTGGCAGACAGAGAGATTAAACTGCATTGGAAAAAATCAAGTGGCGACTGGGTTGACAAAAACGAATTTTCAAGTTTGGTATTGACACATAGTGCTGTGACATTTTTGAAAGTAATTGACCAGGACGAAAAAAGCACTTATAACGATGATAGTTGTTTAGGAGAAATTACATTTTTCCCTTCGACAGAAAGAGAAATAAATGACAGCATCGTTCCGCAATCAAAACCAAATGACGGAGACGACATTCTTTACTTTTTTGAAAACGGACAACGAATTAGAATTCATTGCGAAAAAATAGAACTAAGTGTGAAGTTGCCAATTGACACATCGGACAACAATTTCACCCATAGTAATTTGACAGAAGAAGAGGCATTTTGGGTTATGCGTTACTTTCTTGACGGACATTATGAATTAGCAGGTGGTGAGTTCGACTTAACAGACATTTTAAGTGCAACACAACCATTTGAGTTTGACGAAAACGGACATTTCGATGGAGAAGTCAAAGGTAAGAGAAGAATAGCACCAGCAGACAGCGGAATGGTTTGGCATTGGAACGAAGCTGTAAAAAAATTCAGAGAACAAGGTAGACCGAAACCAACACCCTTGACGAAATGAGAAAAACGGCATATAACAGCACCTACCCAAAAGGCGGGGTTTCGTGTTCCAAAGACAGTTTTGTGGTTAATCAAACATTAGTTTTTCAAATCAAGTTTTGTGCTCCGAAATCCGCCACTAAGCCAAGCGCCAAAACGTTACCAGTAATGCTATGACAGACTACGAACTTAAAAATATCGACCCAGACGACATTAACGATTTACTCGTTAAGGTTGAAAAGTCATTTAACATTAAGTTTGGCGACACTGAACTAATGCATATTTCGAGTTTTGGTGAACTCTGTGACCACATAGCAAATAAAATCCAACTTGACAATTCTGACGACTGCACAAGTCAACAAGCATTTTATAAAATACGTGACGCAATTTCATCGACACTTCAAATCGACAATAAAACAATCTCGACTGACTTTGCACTTGTTGACCTATTACCACGACAAAGCAGACGATCAAGAACTAAGAAATTAGAAAAGCATTTAGGTATTAAACTTAACATTTTGCGACCACCTCACTGGATGACAGTAACTCTCGTAATTATATTTCTTGCGTCTCTAATTGGACTTTACTTTATGTGGCAAATAGGGCTTTCAGGACTTTTATTTTCAATCGGTGGACTTTGGCTCGCAAACAAAATTGGAAGCGAGCTTGACTTGCAAACGGTCGGACAAGTTGCAGAAAAAATGACACGAGAAAATTACTTAAAGTCAAGACGAAACCCAAGGACATTTAATAAAAATGAAATTGAAAAAGTATTGACTGAATGGTTCAGTGAAGAATTTGATTTAGACAAAAATAAATTATCGAGAGAAGCAAAATTTGTAAGACAAAAAGAGAAAGCACTACTGGTAATAACTAAGCTTTCGTCTTGTCCGCAGGACACGAGATGAAAGCCCGTTGAATGGAACTTTCGGGAGCTTTTTGGCAGTCTATGGAGTTGTCGTTTTTAGAATTTAGGGTAACAAAGCAGTTTTTTTAGAAGGACTGCTTTTTTTTGGCTTGTTATGAGCCTTTGGAAGTGGTTTCTTCGGGTTTCTTCACTGCAGAACACAACTTCCCTTACCCGCAAACGTTATTTGGCGGGAGCAGGTTGGAGAACAAAAAGATATTCACTAGGCGGACCGCGCTGCCCGAAAACGGCAATGGTAATCAGGTTTCCCTCCTTGCAGCACCGGCATTTCCGGAGCAAAGTTTCGGTTTTGCTGTAGTAACTCTGATCTTTAAATCGGATTGCAGTGCTTGTAGTTTCCCGCGCTTCCAGCTGCTGCTCAGGATGCCGTAATGGCGGATCCTTACAAATCTTCTCGGTAGAATATGAAGACTGAAGCGCCGGATAAACTCCTGGTTGCTCACGGTCATTTCCTTTTTCGCCCCGCCTTTGCGGTAATCTTTGTAGCTAAAACGGACCTGCTCATCCGTCACTTCTTTGATCCGATGGTTGCTGATGGCAACCTTATGCGTGTAACGCCCCAGATACTCAATCACCTGTTTTGGGCCACCAAAAGGACGCTTGGCATACACGACCCAGTTTTTGGCGAAGAGTTTGTCCATTAGGTCCTGGTCAGTAATTCCACAAGCCCTTAATGAAGCCACAAACTTCGCGCGGAAGACTTTGCTCATCGCTTTTACCGAAAACAGATATTTATCCGTTCGTACTTTCCTTATCCATTTTCCTTGCCGGTTGATGCCCCCGCCCGGAACAATGCAGTGCAGGTGCGGATGAAGGCTCAGGTTCTGTCCCCACGTGTGAAGTATGGCAATCATTCCCAGTTGGATTCCCTTATTTTTTCCAAACTGGTTTAAAGTAGCCCAGGCGGCCTCAAACAAGGCTTTGTAAATGAGTTGGGGCTGGGATATTGCTAGCCCATTCAACTCTTCAGGCAGGGTAAAAACCACATGATAATAGGTACAGGGAAGCAAGTCTTGTTCGCGTTTCTGGATCCATTCTTCCTTTTTGTGTCCCTGGCACTGCGGGCAATGCCGGTTACGGCAGGAGTTATAGCTGATGGAAAGATTTCCGCAACCGTCGCACGCATCAATATGACCACCCAAGGCGGCCGTACGGCAGTTGGACAATGCCCGCAATGTCTTTTCCTGATGAACGCTGAAGTTTTGGGATGATAAATTGATTTTGCGAAGAACTTCCGCTACACTCCCGCCATTACTTCGGGCCTGCATTCCTGCTGCATAAAGTAAATACCGTATCCAAAGGACTGTGCGGCTGCCGATCCGAGAGCTGACAGATCCCGTCTATGGACGGACAAGCTATGCAGGTATTCCATTGTACTTTCAATACGCTCATGACCCAGAAGTTTCTGCACCATAATGATCGAAACGCCGTCTTCCAGCAGATGAGTCGCATAACTGTGGCGTAGCGTGTGGGTGTGCACCTCTTTGGTGATGCCGGCTTTTTTGGAGATGGTTTTAATTACCCACTGCACACCGCGCTGGCTGTAGCGTGAATCAAAATCTTTGCTGGCAAACGGTGAAGCCCCTGTTCTGAGTGGAGTCGAAGCATCAATCTCTTCGATATTTCTGTTTTGATTGCCGTTAAACAGATACTGATTAGGATTCTCAATATTGATAAAGGTTCTCAGGCCTCTGATCAAATGTTCCGACAAAGGCACATAACGGTCTTTCGGGCCTTTACCCTGAACAACATGCAACATCTTCCGGTCAAAATCCAGATGCTGAAGTTCGATATTCCTTACTTCCATACACCGCAGTCCACAGCCGTAAATCAGTCCGATCAGCAGCTTGTGTTTCAGGAGTTCGGCGGATTGAAGCATACGCCAGATCTCTTCCCGGCTCAGGATTACAGGCAGTTTCTTCACTTGTGGAATAGCGGGAAGATGCAGAAAACTATAAGGCAGACCCTCAGTTTTCAACAAAAAGCGAAGTCCATAAACGGTGTGTTTAAAGTAAGTTTGGGAAGGAGTTTTGGAGCGTTGCTGAAGTTCAAAAAGATAATCTTTGACTTGTTCCGGGTCCAGCTCGGTGGGCAGGGTTTTAAAATGCAGTGCCAGGGCTGCCACATGGCGGGAATAATTGTCGAACGTTCTGGGGCTCCTGCCCAGGATCGAAATATTCCTTTCGAAGCGTTGCAGCAGTTCGGCAAAACCACTAACTTCGCTCGAGGCACGGTTCAGAATTTTGTTTACCCTTAACTCCTCCGGAGATTTTTTTTTGTAGCCATTTTAAAGATTTTATTGTTTGTTTTACCAAAATTAATAAAACAGCGAAGGGAAAAGCTAACGGAGGTTTAGTTCAACATGCTATTTCTATTAGCGGGGTTGAAGTTTACATCATAAATATTTTCGCAAATTGTCATTATGTATATTTACAAAGACCAGTTATCATAATCCCCGCCAACGGAAACACCCAACGGTTATAGGCATTTTAATGACAACCATCGATACCAAAAGACACATTGAAATTAACGAAGGCTATCAAGGTATAAACTTGACAGAATTTGCTATTGGGGTTGACGAACTAATTAGCAACGACCAAATTGTTGACACCTTCATTCGCTCAAAAAAATTCTCATTTGACAGTTTGCGTGACTGTGTAAAAGCTGAACCAGACAAGGGTTATTTGAGACAAGCTTTTGACGTTGACAAAATAAAAATAACCGACTTCAAGAAAACGGACAAACAAGGAGTATCAAAATTCCTTATTAATTTTTTAAATGAACCGGACTGGGGTGACGATAAAAACGAATTTGCTAAACTGCTCGACAGATATTTTGAAATTCACAAAGAATTTGGGGACAACGAGTTTTATATTTTATCAAAGGACTGGTTCGACAAAGAAGATGAAAGAGTAATTGAACCCGAAAGTTGGGTTTATACCTATTACTTTTTGATTATTTCGGTAGAAAGGAAAGCAAACTTATTGACATTAACAGAATGGACATACGATTAACCAAATGACAGAAAAAACGGCTTATAACAGGCGTTGGGCAAAAAAGCGGGTTCAGTGCTTAAATGAAGCTTTGTGCTTCATATCAAGTTCAGTGCTGGCAGACAGTTTTCGTCTCCGAAATTGCCAACTTCTTGTAGCTGCAAACCTTTAGCGGTCGTTGTAACGAACGACATCTGAGAAACCAATGAAGTACAAAAAGATAAAACCTTACAAAGAACTAGAGTCTCATATTCATTTCTATTGGGAACTGAGAGGAAATGAAGTTGAAAAACAATGGGAACGGGTTTTTCCAGATGGCTGTGCTGGTATTGTAATGAATTTGGGAGATAATTGTTTAACTGACAACGGTTCGACTATAATGGAATTCGGAAAAACGTATGTTGTTGGAGCAATGACTTCATTTAAAGACAGCCTTATTGATAGTGATGCACATCTAATAGGTGTTTGTCTAAAACCTGCAACTTTTACAAATTTTTATAGCTATATCTCACAAAATGAGCTGACCAACGACACCGTTGAATTTGAAAAATCTAATTCATTTAATGTTGATAAAACATTTGAAAATCCATTTAATTATTTTGACCATTTTTATACGGAAAGAATAAAAACCAAAACCAATCAATTACAATCCGTTATCAATGATATACATTCAACAAACGGACAAATTAGCATTTACGAACTATCAAAAAGACATTTCACAACGGTAAGACAATTGGCGCGAAATTTCAAAAGGTTCATTGGGCTGTCACCAAAAGAATATTCAAAAATTATTCGTTTTCAGAATGCTTTGAGTTTAATCAAAAAATCAAATCAAAACCGCAGCTTATTAGCTATTGCATTTGAATGTGGCTATTACGACCATTCGCATCTTAATAATGAATTCAAGCGAAATACTGGACTATCACCATCATTACTTTAATTTGTCGCATTTTTACAAAGTGCAACTGGTTGTCGAAAAGTAATTTTGCGGAAAGATTAAAATTTAAAACAGATGAGAAAAACATCACTTTTCATTGCAACAAGTTTAGACGGCTACATTGCAAAACCAAATGACGACCTCAGTTTTTTAAAACTCGTTGATAAGGAAGGCGAAGACTATGGTTATGCGGAATTTACAAGCACAATTGATACATTAATTGTTGGTAGAAAAACCTACGATTATGTGCTGAAAGAAATTGGTTCATCTCATTACGACAACGGACAACGAGATGTTTATGTCATAACAAGAACTGAAAAACCACAAGTAGGTAGAACGATTTTTTACACGGGAAAAATAGACGATTTAGTCAAACAACTAAAATCTGAAAAAGGGGAAAATATTTATTGCGACGGTGGTGCAGAAGTAATAAATGAATTATTGAAACATGATTTAATAGACAATCTAATAATTTCGGTAATACCAGTTCTATTAGGAAATGGAACTAGACTTTTTAAAGACGGAAGACCTGAGCAAATACTTGAATTTATCGAAGCAAAAACCTTTGAACCGGGATTGATACAACTGCATTACGAGCGGAAAAAATAAACAACGAACCGCTAACAGGCGTTTGGCAAAAAAGCGGGTTCAGTACTTAAATGAAGCTTTTGTGCTTCTATTCAAGCTCAGTGCTGGCGGATCGTTTAGTGCTTCGAAATCCACTTCTTCGCCAAGCGCCAAATTGTGATCTGCAACTATAAAAAATCGTCATGAATACAAACTTATCCTTTTTTTTCTATTTTTTATTTCAAATTTTATTTTCGGGCAAAACTCAAAAACATTAATTTTCTTCCTTTAAATAAAATAATTTGACAAATGTCTAAATTAATCAAACTTTTGACCTTATTTCTGAGTCTTGCTATTTTTGCACAACAGGAAAGTTTTAAAATAAAAGGCAACATCAGTGACAGTAAACAAAAGCAGCTCTCATCAGCAGCAATATATCTGTTTACGGGAAATAACGAACTGGTAAAAACAACAATTGCACAGGACGGACATTTTGAATTTTCTCAACTCAAACCCGCCCCATATCATTTACAGATTGTAACCAATGAGATTACGCAAAATGAACCCCTGTTCCAACTTACATCTGATATTACTTTACATATAAAACTGAATGAAAAAGTTTCTGACATTGAAGAAGTTCAGATTTTGCGAAGTAGTAATCCTTTCAAGGTTCAAAATGGAAATATTGATATAGATGTTGCAAATTCCTCTTTAAGTAAGGTGGCAACATCCACAGATTTATTGGCCAAATTGCCGTTTATTTATGTAGATGCAAACGGAGAAGCTTTGTCAATGGTGGGGAAAGGTATTCCGCTTTTATATATCGACAACCAAAAAGTTGATTTTAAGGTTTTGTCTGCTGTATCTGTTGATGAAATTAAATCTGTTGAAATTATTAGAAATCCCTCCGCAAAATATGAAGCAGACGGGAAAGCGGTAATTAAAGTGGTGCTGAAGAGCAGCAAAAAAGAAGGCTATAGAATGACGCTGAATGAAACCGCTGTTTTTAACAAACGTTTCAGCAACAATTTTTCAGCTCATTTCCAACAGAAGAAAAACAAAACCGAGTGGAAAATAAATGCTGCGTATAATCAAATACAACATTGGGAGAGCAATGGTTTTGATTATTCTGTTCCCGGCAGAAACATTAAGTCAGACTACATTATTACATCGACCACTACCCGTCCGCAGGTTATTTTGGGAGCCAGTTTATACCGGGAACTGAAAGACGGAGACCACTTAACATTTACAGTAAATGGAAATTTGCGACCTGATAAAGGTGATAATATTACGGTGACGAACTATGCAGTAAACGGCCTGAAATCCCGAATTTTAACACTTAATCATCAGGACAGAGAAAGAGCAACGGTCAATTCGGTTTTTAATTATAATAAACAGTTAAAGTCAATAAACGCTACAATTTTCACAGGCTTTCAATATACGCGGGAAAGCAATAATGTAGACCTGGACTTTTACAACAATATTGATAATTCTGGGTACAATTTTAGCCAGTTTAGAAAACAGAAATATGCCGTGAATGCTTATGCTGGAAGGATTGACATCGAGAAAAAAATAAAGGAAGATTACCAATTGGGAATTGGCGGAAGTTTTACCAAAGCAGATGCTACAACCAATAATCTCACAGATTATAGAAACTTAAATCCTTCTGAATATTTTAAATATTTTTTTGATGAAGAAAACTGGGCTTCGTACGCAGAGTTTTCAGGTGAAAGAGAAAAACTGAGTTTTAAGGGCGGTATTCGTGTAGAAACAGCTTCTGCAAATGGGTACAGCCAAATTTTGGATGAGACGAATATCAACAGGCATGATGTGGATTGGTTCCCAAGTGCCGAACTGTCTTTCAGGCAAAATGAGCATTATGTCTACACCGTAAACTTTAGACGGAGTATTTCCAGGCCAGGTTACAGCAATGTGGCTTCCGGTGGACTGTACAGCAGTCCTTATGTTGAATATCAGGGAAATCCGGATCTTTTGCCATCTTATACGAATGAGATTTCCGCGAGTGTCAATCTTAAGCAATGGACCATAAATGCATCTGTATATCAGATTAAAAATCCAACAGGCTTTGGACTTTTTTATGATGAGACCAAAAATATCTCACAGTTTACGACCGAAAATTTTGACAGAGAAAGTGGTGCGAGTTTAGGGTTGGATGTTCCGTTTCAATATAAAATCGTTACATCCCAAAACAGTTTATCCTTCAATTATTCCAAAACAGAAGACAGTCTTGCAGTTGTAAATCCTTCCACGCCCTATCTTTATCTCTATACAAATAATACCGTTAAAATTGGAAAAGGTTTTAATTTTCTTGTAGATGGCACGTGGATCACCAAGAGAACGCAAGGGATTTATGAGTACAATGAAATGGTATTAATAAATTTAGGCTTAACTAAATCTGTTTCAAATTTTGATTTTACTTTGCGTTACAATGATATTTTCAACCAAAATACATATGTCCAGAAATTAAGTTATGACAAAATTATAACGAAAGGCAGTTTTTATGGAAATACGCCTGTTGTATCTGTTGGCCTAAAATACAATTTTGGAAAAGTTTCAAATTCAGAATACAAAGAGAAGCAAATTAATGAAACGGTGGACAGAATTTGACCGAACGGCATCGGAGAAATTGGTTCTCTCTTAAATTTCCCGCTGAAAACACATTGCCCGCAAATTTTCTGATAGGCTTCCATAAAGGGTCTCTTTAATGTCAACCTGTATCAGGGAAGGACACTCGCTCTGCAGTGAACTGGGGAAGTGGAAAATACTATCTTAAAAACAGTAATGGACCCGGGCGGAGGTTAAGCTTATTCGATCACAAAAGTTTCTCCGCTTCTGAGCGTGCCCTATGCCTAATTCGCCAAAAATTCCGGCAGTTCATTGCGCGGGCAGACAGGGGCTACAGGTCCCTGCAGGAAACAAGGGATCCAATGGAACCAACGGTTCAAGTATGCTTCATGGTGTAGCCCCCGGCAGCCGCAGCAAACGCTGACCATTTATAAACGTGAAACCGCCCTGTTGCCTGTGGTAACGATGAGCATCAGCGGGACTCATTTAGGGAAATTCTACTTCTTAATGAATTGAGGGGAGCACTACTTCAAATGGAGTTGTCTTGGTATATATCGGGACGTATTGGCTTTTTCAGTAATTATATCAATAGTATTTAATGGTATCAACTAAAGGTTTTTGCCTTTCTATTTCTAAATCATCTAACAAAAAAGCTCCTCTTTCGAGGAGCCTTATGACAATGATGCGGTACTAAGCGGAGTTTGTTTCAGTCTGTGTTTGGCGCGCATACCAAACTGCCATCCCAAGACCTGCGATAAGCAGTAGAGGGATATAGTCGTCAATCGGCGCGGGCAGCGGATCGTCACCACCAAGACCACCGTCTCCGGGGCTTTGGGCTTCTACGTTCGCCTTATATTCCGCTTCGGAATTATAAAACCAGCTTTCCGACTGTGCCTGTGCGATGCCCGTGAATGCCAATACACCTATTATTGTGATCAATTTTTTCATGTTGTATTATTTAAGCATTAATTTTTTAGTCTGTACGGTTCCGTTCTGAAGAACCACTTTCACAAGTACCACTCCTTGGTAATTTACCTGAACAGTAACATCTTTTTGTGAAGTCCTGGCATTCGCGATCAGTTTACCACTCATTTCATACACTTCAACCGAAGAAATGTGCTCTGCAGCTCTGGCATGAATCTCTGATCCGCTGCTGAAAATGGTGATACCTGCTTTCACAGCTCCGTCGGTAGCCAATGCTCCGCCCGGTTTGAACTGAAGCGTTAATCGGTCTGTCACTGAACCCGCCTCTGCAGTGAAGGTGTAAGGCTGCTCAGAAATCAAAGTCACCGACCCGGTTACCTGGTCTTTAAGCCAAATCTGCTGACCGTTCGCAAATACCCCTTCGGTCTTCAGAACGCCGATGGTGTACGAACCCGCAGTGCTAACGTCAGCATTCAGTACAAAGCTGTCATCTGAAGTGAAACTTCCGTGCGCATCAATCACGAGTTTACGGTTGTCCACTGTTGAATAAAGTGCATCTGCATTCGAACCGATTAATGCGGCATCAAATCCTGCATCAAATCCTGCCGTAGCTGCTGCATTAAAGCCGATCAGCATCTGAGGTTTTGAGCCTGACGGGCTGGTAAGTTCAAGCCAGAATTTATCGGCGGTGGCACCTCTGCTGAACACACCGTCTTGCGTGATTTGGCGAAGTGCATCTGTAAACACAAACGGTGTTGTGGTTGGCATGGTCGCGCGCTCCACGAAGAAAGCCTGACCTACGGGGATAAACCCATTTATTGAGCCTGCCGGTACCGAACCTGTTCCGGGTGCGTACGTATTATAGTTAGTGCCTGTGTACTGGTTGTTGGCATCCATTACAGCCTGACTGTTCCAGATATATACCGTCTCTGTGGTTCCCGGATTCGCGGTAAGGAAATCATCCAGCGAAATCGCACTTGGATACGGGTTGCCCAGCATCACATAGTCGCCGGCAATGCCGCTGTGGTCATAGCTGATCGTTCCGCTGTTTGGTGTGGTCCCTTCAAACTGTCCGTTGAAAACCTGCCCTGTGGTGGTGAAATCATTCGGTGTTCTGATCAGGAATCCTGCCCCTGCCGGATTGAATGTCGAACCTGGTAAAATACTTACAAACGCATTATTGTTATACGTAAAGAAACGGTTGTCAACTGTACCGGTCGCGGATTGGTTGCTGCCGTCTGCATTTTTACCGAACGAGAATTCTTTAAGCGTCTGCGCTGAATTGTTCATCGGGCTGCTCCAGTTGATGTACGCAAGGCGTTTTACCGCTTTAGTACTTTTTCTCACTTTAAATGACGAATCTGTACCCGCAGTGAATGTACCGGTCTGCACAAAGTTGGCACCGTCAGCCACGATAATGTGTCCGTTGTTGGTGACGTCACCCGTAGTAACATAGTCTGTTACATTCAGGGTTTTTCCTGCGTTTACCGTCAGTGACAGCGCTGCGAAGGCAGGACCTGAATAATCGCCGTCGATAATGGCTACACTGCTGGTATCCGGACCGGTGGTGTTGGACCAGCCCGTGCCGTTCCAGGTAACCATACTGCAAGTCGCAGTACCTATTGTAAATTGCTTCTGGATGCTGCAGCCATTGGCATCACTAATAAACACAATATAAAAACCTGGGGCTAAACCAGTTGCTGCAGGCCCATTGCCCCCCGAAGGAAACCATGCATACGTATAAGAGCCTGTACCGCCGGATACAGCAACTGTTGCGGTACCGTTATTACTATTGTTGCAGGTAACATCAGTTTGCGATTGCGTGGCCGTTAAGGCAGTGGGCGCCGTAATGGTAAAGCTGCGCTGTATACTGCAGCTGTTTGCATCGGTCACAGTTACCGTGTAAGTTCCCGCAGTAAGGTTTGAGGCTGTGGCACCGGTGCCGCCCGAAGGAGCCCATAAGTAGGAGTATTCGCCTGCACCGCCCGACACATTGACGGTGGCTGAACCTGTACTGCTGTTGCTGCAGTTATTGTTGGTCTGCGATTGTGTTGCCGTTAACGCAGGGGGCGCTGAAATGGTAAAATTACGTTGGATACTGCAGTTGTTCGCATCGGTAACAGTCACCGTGTAGGAACCCTCAGTAAGATTTGAGGCTGTGGCACCGGTGCCGCCCGAAGGAGCCCATAAGTAGGAGTATGCGCCTGCACCGCCTGAAACATTTATCGTGGCTGAACCGTTACTGCCACCACTACAGGTAATATTGGTCTGTGATTGTGTTGCTGTTATGGCGGTGGGCGCTGTAATGGTAAAGCTGCGCTGGATACTGCAGTTATTAGCATCGGTAACGGTTACCGTGTAGTTACCCGCAGCAAGATTTGAGGCGGTTGCGGCATTACCTCCAAAAGGTGCCCATGCGTAGGTATATGTACCTGCACCGCCTGATACACTTACGGACGCTGAACCATTATTGCCACCGCTACAGGTGATATTGGTCTGCGATTGTGTCGCCGTTAAGGCAGAAGGTGCCGTAATCGTAAAGCTGCGCTGAGTACTGCAGTTGTTAGCATCGGTAACGGTTACCGTGTAGCTACCCGCGGTAAGGTTTGAGGCTGTTGCCGCATTTCCTCCGAAAGGTGCCCATGAGTAAGTATAGGAACCTGCACCGCCTGATACATTTATTGTGGCTGAACCGTTATTGCCGCCATTACAGGTGATATTGGTTTGCGATTGTGTAGCTGTTAAGGCCTGGGGTTCTGTTATTGAAATGGTCACAGAATTTGAATTACCGCATGCATTAGTTACTGTACAGGTCCAGTTTCCTGCCGTAAGCCCTGTAACAGAAGGTGTTCCGTCGCCGGGAGGGTTACCGGGCGACCAGTTATACGTGAGCCCCGGCCCATTCGCAGCCGTAACGGTTGCAGATCCGTTGCTTCCTCCAAAGCAGGAAACATTGGTCTGCGAAGCCTGAGCCACCGTAACTGGACTGCATGCTGCTTTCCATGTCATCGCATCCAGTGAAACATAGGCGATATTACCCGTCGTCTTTACCACATACTGGTCAATAGTCGCTGAGGAATTATTAACACCCCCGAAGTTGGCCATATTGATATAGGTAAATCCGTTGTTCACCCCCATTGAAGTATTAAACGGTGAGTTCACGGAAACCGAATATACGGTAGCGCCGCCGCGTTTGCCCGTAATGGTGAGACTACCGCTCACACTAAGGCCGAGGTCGCTTTTTGAAAGATAAAGGTAGATGCTTTTCAGTTCAAACAGTGCCTGATTTGCTGTAGAAATGGTAAATTCCACAGGTGTATTAAAGTAGGTAGTTCCACTGTTGTCGATAAACCGATTATCGACAGAAGTTCCATTCCATCCACCGCCGGAATAAAGGAAAACATCAAAAATGGCGGGTGCCTGGCTCGAAATATGGAAAACCTGCCCGTTATCGGTAAAGGATGTTGAGCCCACGGATTCGGTCTCGAAGGTTTCTGTAGTTTGGGCCTGAAGGCCACTGAACGCGAAAATCAGACTGAGTAGGAAAATGTAAATTTTTGTCATACAAAATTATTTAGGATAGATAGTTGTCAGAATGGAGAGTTAGTGCCAGAAAAAACGCAGAATCCATATACAGGTGCGCGAAAATGGCCCGCCGGTGAGCGGGTCGTGTGCAGGTCCTAATGCGTGAATCTGGTTTTTTAATGGAGTATAGATATTTGTTTGGTACTGTATTATAAGGTGTTAGTTCTATTGCCCTCCATTGCACAAACGGATTGTCATGTAGAATGTAAGATCTGTAACCTTTGGAGGATAAAGATAAATAATTTTGCGGAACTGTCAATTTATTTGAATTTTTTTTATCTTTTGCGTAGAAAAAATGGCTGATATCGCCGATTTACAATCAAAAAGCGTTATTTCTTATCATAATAATAAATTAGATTTCCTGCGTCTTCAACTATGACTGGCGTTATCAGCGATTGGCGAGGCTCTAATGGCTGCGGCCCGAACTGGCTGGTACTTTCGGTGGCTGAGGCTCTCGAAGCCACCTTCCGGTTCTCCCACCTTCGGATCCTCAGGTTCTAATTGCAGAGGTCCCGGTGGCTGAGGCTCTCGCTATTGCTGTCAAAACAGGTTTCTCACTCTGTCTCGCTCCCCTCCGTCCGCAAGTAAAGGGCATAAATGACTTAAGAACTATTTGTACTAATAAATAATTGAACTCAGGATATTTGCAGATCATACATTTGATTATATTTACCCCCCCCAGACACATCAATATCCAAATCCTTATTGAACTTAAATCCAAAACCACAATGATGACCAAATTAAAACTAACCGCGATCTTACTGCTGTTTTCATTTTCTGCATGGGGCCAAATTATAAATTTCGACTCCATAAAAGTGAATGTGCAGGACGAAAACTCAGCGATGTATTATGAAAAACTGATCTATAAATTTAAGTTCGATCCTACCCTATTATCCGGGGAGGAAGTGAACCACCTCTACTACGGCAAAAAGTTCTCAAAGTATACAACCGGCCTTTTTGATAAAGACTTCGGCGAATGCTCAGATAATATTTCCAGCGGCAATATGAAAAAAGCAATTATCCATGGCGAGAAATATTTAGAAAAGGACCCGACCAACACAGAAATGCTGGCTTATATGGAAATGGCCTACCGTATACTGGAAAACGAATCAAAAGACCATGTGCTGTATATAATGAAAACCAAAACATTGGTAGACTGTATCTTGAGAAGTGGCGACGGAAAAACAAAGGAAACCGCTTATATTGTGAATTCAATAGGCGAAGAATACTTTATTGCGAATGTGCTGGGTAAAAATATCGGCACTTATAAAAGGAGATCCGAACTTCAAAAAGACGGCGCTATCGACGGGTTCTCAAAAGGTAAGGACTCCATATTCTTTAAAGTCTACAGAACTATGGAAGACTTTGGATTTTAACGTAATAGGGTACGTTTAATTCAAATTAAATAAAATTCCACTTTTTAAACCGTAATTTACGTACAAACCGGCACGGAGTGATACAAAACCTTCACGGAGTGGAACACGGCCTTACCACTGTGCTTTAAAATGATGTCGGAGTTAATCAAAACCCTGCCCGCGTGGCAAACCAGCCGTCAACATTCCCCTCCTCAGGAGGGGTGGCGATCCGCCGGAGGCGCGATTGATGGGTTGATCTTTCCATTCACCGGGAATCTTAATCCAAATTAAAAACTAAGCTACAACCGCGGTAATGCAGGTACGGATTTCACTGCTTACTAAAAATACTTACTCCCAAATGTAACACACAGGTCTTTTCTGTTGTCTAATTGGCAGTAAACTTACCATGAAAAAAACTATTATTGCCGCGGCCGTGCTCTGCACCCTCTGCACCTTCGCCCAGGAAACAAAAAATGATACCGTAAAAACTGAAAACATCAAAGAGGTGGTAGTGCTTGCCCGCAAGCCTACGATTGAAAGCAAGGCCGACCGCACCGTCTTCAATGTAGCCAACAGCGCCATCCTTACCGGCAACACCACCTGGGATGTGCTGCGCATGACACCCTTGGTGAATATCGACAACAACGATCAGGTTCAGGCAGAAGGTAACAGCGTAACGGTGTACATCAACGACAGAAAATCAGTATTTACCGGCAAGGAACTTAAAGAATATCTGAAAACCATCGCCGCCGACAATCTGCTGAAGATTGAGGTCATCACAACGCCGTCGGCAAAATACGAAACTGCGGGCGCCGTGATTAATATTGTTCTTAAAAGAAACGAGAACGAAGGCCTCAAAGGCAGCGTTTCGATGAATAATTCGCAGAGTTATAAAAACTCGCAGTCCTCCAGCGTCAACCTCAATTATCACAAAAAAGGATTTACGCAATCTTTAAGCGGAAGTTATAACCATAATAATAACCTGCAGAAAAGCTATAACGAAAACCTGATCTACGCAGACAACTCGCTGACCAAAATCACCACGGAGAACAGCACCGTCTGGAAATCACCTTCCGCATCCTCTTCGACAGAATTTGAACTTGATGAGAAAAATAATGTAGGTATGGTGGTTGAATATTACGGCTCTGCCAATAGCACCCTTTCCGATGCTGCAGGCGAATATTTCATCAATAACGAACTGCAGAGGAAGTACGCCAAAACGGTTGACGCTAATGGCACTAACATGTTCTTAGGCAGCAATGTTTTTTACAAATATTACGACAAGGAGAAGAGCAGGATCCTCGACCTCAATGCGGGCATCAATTATTCAGGAAACGAGAATACCCGCACCCATTCCACCTTATGGGATCCGGCAGCCTTCGAAGGGATCCGGACCGCGGCCGATGACCGGAACCGTGAGTATTATGTAAAGCTCGATTACTCGCAACCCCTGCCCAATGAGGGCGGCCAGCTCGAGTTTGGCGGAAAAATGAACTTCAGGAACAACGTGATGCCCTTCAATTACTTTACCTTCGAGGGTGACACCTGGGCAGAAGACGCTTCAAGAACCAATACCTTCCGGTATCTTGAGAACCTGAACTCGGTGTACGCCAACTTCAGCAAAACTTACTTTAAAAAACTCGAAACACGGATCGGTCTTCGCTATGAGTACATCAGCTTCACTATAAAACAGGATGTTGGTTCCGTTGAGCGGAAAGATTCCTACGGAACGCTGATGCCGGATTTGCTTCTGAAATATTCATTCAACGAAAATTACAATCTCACCGCCACTTACAAACACAGCATCTGGCGGCCCTGGTTCGCCGAATTCAATCCCTTCCTGATGCCTGCAGATAACGGCACCTTCCAGCGCGGCAATATGGACCTGCAGCCCAATCCGAGCGACCGGTTTGGCCTTAAACTGGGCCTGTACAAGAAATATTTTATCTCGGCCAACTTCAGCACGACCGATCAGGATTACTGGACCTCCTACACCGTAGAGGGTGACCGGACTATTGCGATGCCCACCACTTTCTACGGCCGCGTAAACAACTATTCGCTGTACGCCAACACCAACCAGAATTTTATTAAAAATAAACTGAACGTAAACCTTAACCTTGGACTGTCCTATACTGACAACAGCGATTTTAAGCGGCGAAATAATTTCGTGGGGATGAAGGAGCATATCACGAATTTCAACGGCTCCGCGAACTTCTCTTACACCAACCTCTTTGATAAAAACATTAACCTGAATGGCTGGGGCGGCCTGCATTCGCAGAACTGGGGCAATTCAGTGGGCAGCAAAATGAATTTCTTCCACAGCTTCGGAGCCACCAAACTGTTCCCGGCCACGCAGATGGAAGCAGGAATCCGTTTCAATAATATTTTCCGCAGACCCGGTAACGACTTCGTGACCTATTCCCCTGTCGGAACCTTCAGGAATGTAAACAAATGGGACTGGTACGGCGTGACGTTCACTTTTGTAAAGCGTTTCGGAAACCAGAAAGTGAAAGAGAACACCAAAACCAATGTAGAAAAAGAAGGCGGCGGCGCAAAAAGTTAAATAACAGACGTATTGTAACTTAACTTAGCAGTCTTAAAAATTTACGTATGAAATTCAGAATATTGGTAACTGCAGCCACTCTCCTTTGCTGCAGCGTTCATGCCCAGATGCGCGAAATGAATTACCTGAAAGAATCCGGTACGAAAGGAAATGTAAAATCAGTAAAGGTGATCCGGCAGGAAGTCATCGATAATTCCGGCAAACTTACCGGCTACCGGGATCCAACTGAGATGATCCTTGAATTTGATACATCCGGTAACGCCGTCTCCGCGGTGATGATTAATGGTGACGTTACAGAGGCCAGGCAGGTAAGAAAATATAACAGCCGCAACTTAAAGTATGAACAGGAAAATTACCATTATGGTACGGACTGTGGTGCCGTGACTAAATATGAATATGATAAAAAGGACAATTTAACGACGGTTACCTATTACAATTGTGACGGTACCTTACGGCTCACAGAAAGGATGGAATATGATTTAAATAACAATTTGATTTTTAAAAGCACGAATTTCGGAAAAACGTCCGACACTAGTTTGAAATTTAAATATGACGGGCGTAATAATTTAATCGAACAGGTATTAATGAATCGTACTAACGGTGTAGAGCAGAAGACTACGACCACTTATACCTACGACAGCAGTAACGTTCGTAAGACCAAATCAACGCTGGATAATAACGGCAGTATGACTTACCATGTCCGCTATGAAGATGCTGATCATTATACCGCAGAGACTTATGACGACGGCAAGAAAAGCTACGAAAGAGTATATAAGACGGAGAAGAAAAATATTGACAGCGTGGGCAACTGGACCGAAGAAATATACTACCGCGACGGTAAAGCTTATGAACGGGTCACCCGGTACTTTACGTATTATTAACCGAAATCGCTGAACGCACTTGAGTTGGGTTTTAAGCATCATCCGGTCTCTTAGGCATTGAACCCCACCCGCTGCGAAAAGTCTCCTTTACCGGACCGATGCACAGGGAAGGTTTTTGAATTTTTTATATCTGTTAATAGCGTCCGGCTGACCGCCCTTTCTACGGTTGATCGCCCGCCCGGCAACATCTTTGCTGTATACCCTGCATGTTCAGGTTTAAAAATATATTTTTAATTGTGCTGATAGCAGCTGTCGCGGTGTCCTGCGACGGTTTCAAGATGCCGAAAAACATTTTCGATCCGTCCGAACGCGCCAAATATGAACGGCGCTTTACGGGACCCGACAGTCTCATGACACGCTGGAAAACAGAATTCTCTGCCGCTGCACAAAATCAGCTTCAAATTACCGACGGTTATTCCGGCAGTGTTTTTGGAGGATCAAATAACCTATATGCGCTGGGTTATTCAGTTGGATTAAAGAAAGGCGATCTTCTCGTAATCGAAGCAACAGTTACAGCGCCCGAACCTAAAATATTCATTGATATATTCGAAGCCGGACGCGGTGCGGAATCATCTAAAACTGAACTGCTCAGGAACGGCAGCGTCACCCGCTTCACCGAAAACAGCGGAATTCATAAAATCATCATCCAGCCCGAAATTGGTTATCAGGGCACATTCAGTTTAAAGATCTATACGCAGCCCTCGCTGGGCTTTCCGGTGGCCGGAAAAGCTAACCGTGATGTGCAGAGTTTTTGGGGTGCAAGCCGCGATGGTGGCGGACGGAGCCATGAAGGCGTTGATATCTTTGCCCCACGCGGCACGCCTGTGGTAGCTGCTACAGACGGCTATATTACGCGCACCGGAAACTCGGGGTTAGGCGGAAAACAGGTTTGGCAGCGCGACGGTCTTCTTGGCAGTTCCCTGTATTATGCGCATCTCGACAGCATTATGGTGCAGGGCGGCGCACAGGTAAAGACCGGCGACACGCTCGGACTGGTTGGCAGTACGGGCAACGCAAAAGGCGGTGCACCCCACCTCCACTTCGGGATTTACTCGGTCGGTGGCGCGGTGGATCCTTATCCCTATCTCCGCAAACGCCTAAAACCAGTCTATAAAAAGGCAGCAGTTCCGGCAGGAAAAGCGGTGAAAGCCGGCTCAAATCTACGCGCCGGTCCGGGAACACAGTTTGAAATTATCGCTACGCTTGATGAGAAAACGGCCGTGAATGTACTTGCCGGAGACGGTGCCTGGTATCATATTAAGACGGTTTCGGGCACTGAAGGTTTCGTTAGCAGCTCCCTTTTCCAGTAGGTAAAACATAGCCGTCTTCAGTGGTTAGTTTCTTCCGAGTGGCACAATTTCTGTTCGCACTGCCTCAAAATAAATACAGATGGAAACACAAAAAACCTACACGCTGATTACCGGCGGCAGCTCAGGCATCGGCTATGAACTTGCCAAACTTTTCGCAAAAGACGGTCATAACCTTATTTTAGCGGCGCGCGACGAAACCGCACTTTCAAATGCGGCCGAAGCGCTCAAGAACCTTGGGAATATCGACGTCATCACGATTTCGAAAGATCTGTTCCACATGGAGCAGGCAGACGAGCTTTACCGCGAAATACGCGGCAAGAACTTAACGGTTGACATCCTCGTGAACAACGCCGGCCACGGCTGGTACGGTAAATTTGAGGAGACCGAACTCGAGATGGAACTTTCTATCATTCACCTCAATATCTGCAGTCTGGTGATTCTGACTAAACATTTCCTAAAAGACATGGTTGCGCAAGGCAGCGGGAAAATTCTCAATACTTCTTCCATTGCATCTAAGTTTCCGGGACCCTGGCAGTCGGTTTATCACGGAACAAAAGCTTTCGTGCAGTCATTTACCGAAGCATTGCGTGCAGAAGTAAAGGAACATGGAATTGTGGTAACGGCACTTCTACCGGGACCAACCGACACCGATTTCTTCAATAAAGCCGGAATGGAGGTTTCAAAAGTTTATGAACAAGATAAACTTGCAGATCCTGCTGACGTTGCAAAAGCTGGTTATGACGCACTGATGTCCGACAAAGACATGGTAGTCCCCGGACTTAAAAACAAGATGCAGGCTGCCCAGACCGCGGTGACCCCGGACGAAATGCTGGCCAAGAAAACCTATAAAGATCAGGAGCCGAAAGATTCAGAAGGTAATTAAGCTATTACAAATATTAGATTATACATCTTCCCGCATCTACGTGCGGGAATTTTTCGTTCGTGCAAACGTTTAATAAATTCCCCTCCACCTAATGTTTTTAAAATAAAATCATTTATTTTGTCCTATGAACATCCGACATTCAAAACTTATATTACTTTTAGCCAGTGCTGTTTTTCTGAACTCATGCTCTACGCAGAAACAGGTTAAAAACCCCGTAAAAGCTGAAAAACCTCAGTCATCCAAGCCCGTTACAATACGTCCTTCTGCGGTTGAGGATGAAGTTATTAAGCTAAATCTGCCCGAAGTTAAACGCGAGTTCCGCGGTGTGTGGATAGCGACAGTCGCTAACATCAACTGGCCCTCGCGTAATAATCTGTCGACCCAACAGCAGCAGGAAGAGGCCATCAGAATTTTAGATTTGCTTAGAGACGCGAATTTCAACGCCGTTATCTTTCAGGCCCGCCCATCAGCTGATGCGATGTACAAAAGCGACCTCGAACCATGGTCTTACTTCCTGACCGGCGAAACTGGAAAGGCGCCATCACCATTCTATGATCCGCTCGAATTCTGGATCAGCGAGTCGCATAAAAGAGGCATGGAACTGCATGTCTGGCTCAACCCATACCGTGCGCATCACACAACTGGCGGACCCGTTACCAGCCAGTCTATGGTAAAGAAAATGCCCGAGCAGATTGTGAAACTCAGAAACGGAATGTACTGGATGGATCCTTCAGCAGACGAAACCCAGGATCTGGCCTCCAAAGTGATCACTGACCTTGTAAAACGATATGATATTGACGCGATACACATCGACGACTATTTCTATCCGTACCGTGATTACAACAGTGGGAAGGATTTTCCGGATAATAAAACCTGGAACACTTATGTAAAATCGGGCGGTAACTTATCGCGCGCCGACTGGCGTCGCGGAAACGTGAATAAATTCATCAAACGGATTCATGATGAAATTAAAGCCGAAAAAAGTCATGTACGGTTCGGCATCAGTCCATTCGGTATCTGGAAACCGGGCTTTCCCGAAGGCATCAAAGGCTCCTCGCAGTATGATGAGCTGTACGCGGATGCAAAATTATGGCTGAATGAAGGCTGGCTCGATTATTTTGCACCCCAGCTTTACTGGAAAAACGACGGTCCTCAAAGTTTTCCAAGCCTGCTGAAATGGTGGGAAAGCGAAAACAAACTTAAACGCCATCTTTGGCCAGGTCTGAATACAGTAGGCTTGCGGGATGTGTCGGACAGGCCGCGCGAGATCGTAAGTCAGATTGATATCACTCGGAATATACACAACAGTATGGCGGGCACTATTCATTATAGTGTTGATGGTCTGGCGAAAAGTTCAGCAATGTACACGGCAGTGAAAGACGCCTACCGCACGAAGGCCCTACCCCCGAGAACACCCTGGATTAAAGCAGCCCCACCCGCAAAACCCATTCTTATGGTACAGAACAGCGGAAGTTCCGCGCGCATTCACTGGCAGTCAGCTGATTCCGATCAGGTGTTCCAATGGATTCTATATTCAAAATATGGTGACGTATGGGAAACTGAGATCCTCAACAAAACAACTACTGCTACCCTGTTGCCCCTCACCAAAAATGGAAAGAAACTCAGCACCGTTGCAGTGAAATCAGTCGACAGGCTGTCGAATGAAAGCGATTACGATGCGAAAAAGCTATAGTCTAAAACAACAGAACTTCAAATTACACAAAAGGTCATCACTGATGACTAAATATCTGTGCAAATCTGTGAAATCTGTGCGCGTATAAAATCACACAGATTCTTTAGATAAATGTATCTGCGCGAACACCCACAAAAAAAGAGAACCACTATTGTGATTCTCTTTGCTTAGTAGTCCGTCGCGGCGGAACCCGAACGTGCGTTCGCCGTGGCGAATATTAGCCCTCCACGTTAAAACAAAAAAAGAGAACCATTAATTTGATTCTCTTTTAAAACGTCTAACGATTTAGACTTAGTAGCGGGGACACGACTCGAACGTGCGACCTCCGGGTTATGAGCCCGACGAGCTACCTACTGCTCTACCCCGCGCTATTGTGATGCAAATATACAACAATTAACAGAACCTGAAAATCAAAACTGAAATTTTATAAAAGTTTTTGTTTCCGAATTATTGTTGAATATGCCAGATCCGCTTTTTAGGTTAACCATAACGTATGTGGAACCTGCCGACAATCTGATTTGATTCTACTGAAGTTAATGGCAATAGTTACCACAAAAAAAGAGAACCACATTTGTGAGTCTCTTTGCTTAGTAGTCCGCCGCGGCGGAACCCGAACGTGCGTTCGCCTATGGCGAATATTAGCCCTCCACGTTAACACAAAAAGAGAACCACTATTGTGATTCTCTTTGCTTAGTAGTCCGCCGCGGCGGAACCCGAACGTGCGTTCGCCGTGGTGAATATTAGCCCTCCACGTTAAAACAAAAAAAGAGAACCACTTTTGTGATTCTCTATACTTAGTAGTCCGCCGCGGCGGAACCCGACGTGCGTTCGCCGTGGCGAATATTAGCCCTCCACGTTAAAACAAAAAAAGAGAACCATTAATTTGATTCTCTTTTAAAACGTCTAACGATTTAGACTTTGTAGCGGGGACACGACTCGAACGTGCGACCTCCGGGTTATGAGCCCGACGAGCTACCTACTGCTCTACCCCGCGCTATTGTGATGCAAATATACAATAATTCCCCGTAATGCCGCATCGTCGCCCTATTCTTTATTTAAGCCTTTTTTCTTAAATTTGTATATGGCTAAAATCCTTAAAATATACCCCAACAATCCGCAGGAAAACCTGATCGATGAGGTAGTTAAGACACTTCAGAACGGCGGCATCATTATTTATCCGTCCGACACCGTGTATGCGTTAGGCTGTAATATTTTCGACATCCGTGCGATGGAAAAACTCGCGCAGATTAAAAAAATAAAGCTGGAAAAAGCTCAGTTCTCTATTATATGTAACGACCTGGGGCATCTTTCGGGGTTCACAAGACCGATTGATACGCCGGTTTTCCGCTTTTTGAAAAGCAAGATTCCGGGGCCGTTTACATTTATCCTCGAAGCCGGCAAAAGTCTGCCGCTCGCGTATAAAGGCAATAAAACAGTGGGTATCCGCGTGCCGGACCATGTTATTCCTCAACTTATTGTTGAAAAATTAGGCCACCCGATCGCTTCCACCTCGGTAAAGGACGACGATGAAGTTATTGAATACTCTACCGACCCTGAACTGATCGCTGAAAAATATGACAACCTCGTCGATATCGTCATAGATTCGGGTTATGGCGACAATGTAGCCTCAACAATTGTTGATCTTACCAGCGGCGAGCCCGAAATCGTACGTCAGGGCAAAGGCGAAGTGTGATGAAGTCGGAAGTCGGGTGCCGGAAGTCCGAAATCGCTGTAAGAATAAAGTCATGAGCATTAACTTTAAACCTTAACAGATGTCTTTTAAATTTGAAAATTTACGGGTCTGGAAAATAGCAATGGATGTAGGCGAGGAAATACACACTCTATCGCAGAGCTTCCCTGCGAGTGAAAAGTTCAACCTTAGTTCACAAATATGCCGCGCCGCAGACAGTGTTGCACTGAATATTTCGGAAGGGTCAATCGGACAGAGCAACCCGGAATTTAAAAAGTTTTTGGGATATTCAATCCGCTCAATTGCCGAAGTGGTGACCTGTCTTTACAAAGCAAAAAACAGAAAGTATATAAATGATGAGATCTTCAACAATACATATAATACACTTTTCAATCTCATGAACCAGCTTATCGCATTAAGAAATTCCATAACTTAATATAAAAACTCCCATATTCGTCTTCAGTTTTGAAAATAAGGCCTTTTTTCTTCAGACTGCAGACTTCGGACTCCCGACTACAAACTACCCGCTAATGAAAATCCTTACCTCGCCGGCCAAATTGATGAACACCGAAAATTCAACTGACCTGTTGAAAACCACAACACCGGTATTTATTGAAGAAGCCGCCCTCATCCACTCCTATTTAAAAGAAAAAGATCCCAAATATCTGTCGCAGTTAATGGAAATATCATCCAAACTGGCTGATGAAAACTGGGAAAGAAATCAAAACTGGAAAGCTAAGCCCACTGCGAAAGAATCGGCGCCGGCGATGTATGCATTCACGGGCGAAGTATACCGCGGACTCGATGCAAAGACGCTGGACCAGGATGCCGTGAAATATCTCCAGAAAAACTACCGCATTATCTCCGGGCTGTACGGGCTTTTAAAACCTTCAGACCGAATAATGCTGTACCGCCTTGAAATGGGCAGGAACTTTGAGTTCGAAAATTACAAGAATCTCTATGAATTCTGGCGCGAAAAGATCACCGCTCAGCTCAATTCGGAACTTAAAGCCAAGGATTTTATCCTCAATCTGGCCAGCGGCGAGTACATAAAATCCCTGGATAAAACGAAACTTAACGCGCCGCTGATCAACTTCGATTTCTACGAGATGAAAGGCGGAAAACCCAAAACCATTGTGGTTTACACCAAACATGCGCGTGGTATGATGGTGCGTTACTGCGCCCAAAACCAAGTAAAAACACTGGACCAGGTGAAAGGTTTTAACCTCGAAGGCTATAGAATTGATGAAGAACGCTCGACGGAAACCAATCTGGTTTTCACACGATAATCCTTTAATTAAAAAATTATGAATTACCATACCAGAAAATGGATCAAACCTGAAGACCTTAACCCGAACCATACGCTTTTTGGTGGCAGGCTTTTGCAGTGGATCGACGAAGAGGCCGCATTGTACGCCATTGTGCAACTCGAAACGCCGCGGTGTGTGACCAAATATATTTCGGAAATCAACTTTGTGAGCTCAGCCAGACAGGGCGATATTATTGAAATTGGCATCGAAGCTACCGAATTCGGCAACACTTCCATCACACTTACGTGTGTGGTGCGCAATATGATGACTCAACAGTCGATCATTACCATCGATAAAATTATTTTTGTCGGAATTGATGAAGAAGGCAAACCCACAAAACACGGCAAAACGAGGATCGAATATGTAGCGGACAGGCTGAAAAGCATTGAATGAAACTTTACATTAAAAACATGGTCTGCAACCGCTGCATAACCGCAGTGGTAAATATTTTCGGTGACCTTAACATCGCGGTCTCATCCATCAGGCTGGGTGAGGTTGAAACTGAAGATAAATTAAGCGCCAAAGAACTGCAATTGCTCGATAATCAGCTTCGTACAGGCGGTTTTGAGCTATTGGAGGATTCTGCTAAACGGCAGATTGAAAAAACAAAAACAGTAATCATTAAGGAAATCAATGCATTGGACATTCCCGATGATTTTGTACTGTCTAAGTTTCTGTCAAATCAACTCCATAAAGAGTTCAGCGCAGTTTCCAAACTCTTTTCTCAGAGCGAAAATGTTACGCTCGAGCAGTATTTCATCCTTCAGAAAATCGAAAAAGTAAAAGAACTCCTTTTATATGATGAATTTTCGCTGACAGAAATCTCCGCGAAACTCGGTTACCGAAGCGTGCAGCATCTGTCTTCGCAGTTTAAGAGCGTCGCGGGTTATACACCTTCAGTTTTTAAAAAGCTCAAGATTAACAACCGGATCCCACTCGATAAGATCTGAATTCTATAAGTTTCTTCCGTATACTTATAACAGGCTTCCTTATTAAATGAGGAAATTTGCAGTATAAAATCTAGATATGGAAAAGCATCATCACAACCACCCACATACACCTCCTTCAGAAAGAATTTCGCCAAGTTCCGTTTACTACTGCCCGATGGAATGTGAGGGCGAAAAAGTATATTTCGCACCCGGAAAACGCTGCCCCGTCTGCAACATGTTTCTGGTACCCATTGAGGAAAGAGACGATTACAAGAATAAAACCGCTACTTATTCAAAGACTAATCTTCCCCAAAGTTTTGCGGAAAAAATCGGCGAATACTTCTGCCCAATGTTCTGCGAGGGCGATAAAACCTATGATTCCGACACGGGTTGCCCGGTCTGCCACATGCATCTGGAACAGATTGATGAGAAATTATTGATGGGTAATAAACAATCGGCAATGGGTAGCAGTACTCATCACCCATTACCCATTACTAATGACAACGCCGGCAAATATTACTGTCCCATGTTCTGCGAAGGCGATAAAGTTTATGATTCCAACGTTGGCTGTCCGGTTTGCGGGATGGATCTCGTGCAGATTCCCGGCAAAGGGGAAGTCATTGAAGACAATACTTTCAACATTCTGAAAAAGAAATCTCTTACCGCACTGGTGTTTACGGTACCTGTATTTGTGCTTTCGATGGGCGGCATGTTCATCGATTTTCCGTTTTCGCACCGCATTCAGGGTATACTGGAGTTTGTGCTCACGCTTCCCGTCGTGTTCTACTCGGGATGGTTTATTATGAAAAGAGGCTGGGTGTCGTTCAGAACCTGGAATCTGAATATGTTCAGTCTCATCGCACTCGGCGTGTTGGCTGCATTTCTGTTCAGCATCGTGGCGCTGCTGTTTCCCGGCATTTTTCCGCACGAAATGGGCCACGACAAAGCTCCGCTCTATTTTGAAGCCATTTGCGTTATCCTTACGCTCGTAATTCTGGGCCAGTTAATGGAAGCCGCGGCACATAAACGCACCGGAAACGCGATAAAAGAACTGATGAACCTTTCGCCGGACGAGGCCAATCTGATCGTCGACGGAATTGAAAACAAAGTTCCGCTCGCTCAGATTAAAGTTGGCGATGTTTTGAGGGTAAAACCCGGCGAAAAAGTACCTGTAGACGGCCTGATTACCGACGGAAGCTCGAGCATTGATGAAAGTATGATCACGGGCGAACCCATTCCTGTAGAAAAACAGGCTAACGATAAAGTGACTTCAGGTACCATCAACGGAAATGGTTCATTTCTGATGAAAACTGAAAAAGTCGGTGATGAAACCCTTCTCGCCAACATCATAAAGATGGTGCACGATGCGAGCCGCAGCAAAGCACCGATTCAGACATTGGTCGATAAGGTGTCACGGATTTTTGTACCAACCGTCATCGTCATTTCAGTGCTCACGTTCATCGCCTGGTATATTTTCGGTGGTGAAGACCGGCTGATCCTGGCTTTCGTGAATGCCGTGGCAGTGCTCATTGTTGCGTGTCCATGCGCACTCGGGCTTGCCACGCCGATGAGTCTGATGGTAGGAATCGGCAAAGGCGCGAGAAACGGAATCCTGATTAAAAACGCCGAAGCTCTGGAGCAAATGGCAAAAGTAAATGTGCTGATCACCGATAAAACCGGGACTTTAACTGAAGGCAAACCCAGTCTGGATACCATCGCAGGCATTGAAGAAGGCAACGAAAATTTAATTTTGAAACTGGCCGCAGCACTTAATCAAAATTCCGAGCATCCTTTAGCGAACGCGGTTTTGCACGCGTTTAAAAAAGAGCATTCTACCCTTGAAACTGTTGAGGAATTCGAGAATATTTCGGGTAAAGGAATTAAAGGCAGCATTAATTCGGCAAGAATCCTGCTCGGCAATGAAGCGCTTCTGCATGAATTTAAAATTTCTGTGCCTGCACGACTTAAACAAAAAGGCACCGCACAACAAGACTTGGCCAAAACCGTGTCCTATATTTCAAAAGATGATGAAGTGCTTGGCTTTTTAGCTTTTTCCGATAAGATCAAACCTTCGTCCAAGAACGCGATCAATTATCTGCACCGCAATAATGTGGAAGTGATAATGATGACCGGCGATAATGCGCACACGGCTAAAGCGGTTTCAAACGAGCTCGGTATTAAGAAATTCCATGCTGAGCAACTGCCGCAGGACAAACTCGAAATGATAAAATCGTTGCAACAGAGTGGAAATATTGTAGCCATGACCGGCGACGGCATTAACGATGCACCCGCACTTGCACAGGCTGAAGTTGGGATTTCGATGGGAACCGGAAGTGATGTTGCCATCGAAAGTTCTGAAATAACTCTGCTGAAAGGCGATCTTCTGGGCGTTGCAAAAGCACAGATCCTGAGCGCGAAACTGTTGAAAAACATCAGGCAGAACCTGTTTTTTGCCTTCTTCTACAATATTTTAGGAATTCCTTTGGCAGCCGGCCTGCTCTACCCTTTCTTCGGTATTTTGCTGAGTCCGATGATCGCTGCTGCGGCGATGAGTTTCAGTTCAGTTTCGGTTATATTAAATTCCCTAAGACTCAACAGTGTTGATTTAAACATTAAATAATACAGGATTTATGGGCGATGCCCGCGATATCTGATACGTAAATTTTCAATTACTTTAAAGGCGGCAAAATTTTTGCAGCCTTTGTTTTTAACTAAAATATTGAAAGATGTCAGATTTAAAAAACAAGAAAATTGCAGTATTAGCTGCCGACGGTTACGAACAGTCAGAATTGGAAAGCCCTGTTGAGGCACTTAATGAAGCAGGCGCAACCGTTGAAATCGTTTCCCTTAAAGCCGGAAAAATTAAAGCGATGAAAGACCACGAATGGAGCAACTCTGTACCTGTGGATAAAACAGTTTCCGAAGTTTCGGTTTCAGATTATGATGCGCTGCTGCTTCCCGGTGGTGTAATAAATCCAGATACCGTGCGTGGTGACGAAGATGCCGTAAAATTTGTTAAAGATTTTTTCACCGCCAATAAACCCGTCGCCGCCATTTGCCACGGACCACAGACTTTAATTAATGCTGAAGCCGTTCAGGGACGAAAAATGACGTCGTACCAAGCAATTTCAAAAGATCTGATCAACGCTGGTGCCAATTGGGTTGATGAAGAAGTGGTAACAGACGGAAACCTCACTACAAGCCGAAAACCCGATGATCTGCCGGCTTTCAACAAAAGAATTGTTGAAGAGTTCGGTAAGATTTAAATAAAACTAAAACGATGAACCAGAAAATTCCACCCCAGAAAAAAGGCGCAACAACAGACGTTAGTTCTGAAATTGAACTGGCGACAGAAGCGCTGGCAGCTGAACATTTTAAGACGGTTAAAAAACGGTTCTTTGCGATGAACTCGTGGGAACTTTATGCCGGAACCGAAAAGGCGGAATTTTCTCTTCGTGATCAGGACGGAAACATTCTGCTCGAAAATCCTAATAAAGGCGATTATTTCTGCATTAGAACCCCCGGTCTCCACAATAAGACAGGCGACGGGTACGATTGGGTTCAGATTGAACATCTTGAGGAAGAAACCGGCGACCACGACGAATGCGTTTACATCCGCGTCCGGCCCTGCGATAATCCTACGAAGCCAGATGAAAACATTGCTCACTTCTTCGATCCAGAGGCTACTTCGAACTTTTTAATCAAGCGAAAAGGCAACAGAATTATTGCCGAAGTTCACGGACGGAATGAAACTCCAAACACTCAGGATCTCAATCTTCTCGAAAAAGTGCGGAATGAAATTGTAGCGCTGGGCGGAATGCTGATTGCGAGCGAATTTCAATGGAAAGCCCTTACTGACGCCCTTGTAAAATATGAAGAATAAGGTCTACATAGGCTGTTCGGGGTTTTCGGGACGCGACTTGAAAGGCTTCTTCTATCCTGAAGATTTACCTTCGAAAGAGCAGCTCACGTATTATTCATCAAAGTTTTCTGCTGTGGAAATCAACTCCACTTTCTACAGGAAACCTCGGCGACAAACCCTACAGAACTGGTATAACCTGACATCTTCGGATTTCAGGTTTTTCATTAAAATCCCAAAGTCTATTACTCACATCCAGAAACTTGAAGAGGTGAAAACTACAGTTTCTGAATTCTGCAGGTATATCGAAACTGATTTAATAGAAAAACTGGCAGGCTTCCTGTTTCAGTTGCCGCCATCATTTCATTTCAGCGAAGAAAATTTAAAAAAAGTCCTTGAAACCGTTGATCCTGCTTTTCTTAATGTGGTGGAATTCCGGCACGCAAGCTGGTGGCGTGACGACGTATTTGAAACGCTAAAAAATCACAACATCATTTTTTCGGGTGTAAGTTATCCGAAGAATATAAGCGACGATTTTATTACCAACCATCCGAATGCGGCTTACTACAGGCTGCACGGAGTTCCGGTAATGTTTAAATCTGAATATTCTGAAGAGGAAATGGATGAACTCGCTACCCAAATTTCAAATACAGACCGCGAGGTTTATGTGTTTTTTAATAACACCTGGGGAACGTCAGCACTTAAAAATGCGCTCTATTTAAAGAAAATCCTTAAAGCTTAAGCTTAAAATTTGCGTTCGATCACGTAATCAAGCATGAGGTGAAGCGAGCGCTTCGCTTCAGAATCAGGAAATTCATCAAGAATCAGTTTTGCTCTGTGCTGATAATCTTTCATTACTCCAATCGCATAATCCAGTCCGCCCGACGATTTTACGAACGCGATGAGTTCTTTTACACGCTTCGTATCGGTGTTGTGACGGCGGATAATATTCAGGAAATATTTGCGGTCTTTTTCGGCTGCATTTTTTAATGTATAAATCAGCGGAAGCGTCATTTTCTGTTCCTTAATATCAATTCCGACGGGTTTCCCGATGAAATTTGAAGTAAGATAATCGAAAAGGTCGTCTTTAATCTGGAAGGCCATGCCGGTAAGTGTACCGAATTCCATCATTTTTGCTGCTAAAACTTCATCATCGCTGTTCGAACGCACACCGATTTCGCAGCACGCGGCAATCAGTGTCGCTGTTTTCTGCCGGATTATTTCATAGTAGACCTCTTCGGTAATATCGAGTTTACGGGCTTTCTCCAACTGCAGCAATTCGCCTTCAGCCATTTCACGGATGGTACGCGATATCACCGCCAGCAAATCATAATCTTTATGGTCCGTTGACAGCAGAACCGCTTTCGACAGCAGATAATCGCCGACCAAAACGGCAATCTTGTTTTTCCATAAAGCATTGATCGAAAAGAAATTACGCCGTTTGAAACTTTCGTCAACCACATCATCATGCACGAGTGTTGCGGTATGGATCAGCTCAATCATCGACGCGCCACGGAAGGTTTTATCGGTTACGCTTCCAACCAGTTTCGCGCACAGAAACACGAACATCGGGCGCATCTGCTTACCTTTGGTCGTTACAATAAAGCGCGTGACTTTATCTAAAAGCGGCACATTGCTTTGCATCGATTCGTAAAACTTCTGCTCGAAAAGTTTCATTTCATCGTTAATCGGAACTTTAATTTCGTCTACGGTATTGGCCACGTACAGATAAATGAGAGAATTGATGGGTGAAAATGATCACAAATATAGCTAAATTCCGCGCAGTCGCGAAGTTTTTTGATTCAATAAATGAGTCCGGTTAGTGCTGCCGGATTTCTATCTGAACTTTCCGTGTGGTACAAAATAAAGGCGCGGCTTGGCTTTGCCCAATGGATTCACGAACTGCTCTCCCGAAATATAGATACCGCTGTCATCCACCGCTATTCCTTCGATCTGTCCGACTTTAACCGAACTGCCCAGATAATATTTCTCAGGTTTTTTACTGAAGAATATTCCCGGATCAGACTCTTCAAAGATCGTAAGAAACACCTCGGTTTTCTTTGTGTAGCCGATAAGGTAGAGTTTTCCCTTAAAATATTCAGCGTCGGTTACCACATATCCTGTCGGGAACTCTTCAATTTTCTTCGCAGGTTGGTTTTCTAAAATATTTGGATCGATCACGTAGTGGCTCGTAGCTTTTGAAACCCATTCTTTGGTGAAAAGATGTATTTTGCCGTCAAAGAAAATCATGGCTTCCGAATCGAAGTCGTTGTTAATGTTACGTTTGCTGAAATCGTTCTGCTCAGGGTAGAAAAACGGGATTTCAATAATTTTCGTCAGATTTGCAGAATCTGCCAGCGTGTCAATAGGTATTTTATAGATTTTGAGGTCTTTTCGCATACCCGCATTATTGCCGATTTCGCCAATATAAATATTTTCACCGTCACTGGCAGCTGCCTCCCAATCGATGTTTGTGAGATTTGTTGGAACTGTCTTTTCAATCTTTGCCGATTGCGGATTGATCTGAAAAATTTCAGAGGAATTGCCACCATCATTAAAGGTGTAGAGTTTACCGTTGAAGAAAGTCAGACCCGAATTTTCTTTTAAAGAATCCGAAAAAACAGCGCTTCCGTATTTTTTAAGTTTGAAAATCTCAGCCTGTTGAGCCGTAATGGTCTGCACGAAAAGCAGTGGCAGAAGAAATAGTAATCTGATCATTATATTTTATGTCTTAGCAGTGATAACCGGACTTTAAGAAAATCATAAACAAGTCCTAAAAGTAAAATTGATGTGGCAAAAAGCAAAGTTTTAATCCCGAAATAACCGTAGAGAATTCCACCGGCTACTCCACCTCCAAAAAACATCCAGATGATTGTGAGGCGCAGGCGTATCGATTTGAAGAGCTTGTTGCGGTGTGCGTGGCTCTTATAGAAAAACAGCTGGGCAAACTCGATGCCCATATCGGTGAAAAGACCCGTGAGATGCGTTGTGCGCACCACAGCTTTTGAAATACTGGTAACAAGCGCGTTCTGCATTCCCATCGCAAACAGCAGGCTAAATGCAATGACCGAAGGATTCGCCTCAATCAGATATTCACCGAAAAATGCGATGCACGCAAGAATCAGTGCCTCAACGATGGTGGGAATCACGTACATAAGGTTTTCGCGGCGGCGAAGATAAATCTGCACGACAATGCTCGAAAAAAACGCGCCGAGAAAGAATGAGAAAATGTAGAATCCAACGTAGAATACGTTGCGGAAGTTCTGCCCAAGAGCTGCATCCACAAAATAGGCGAAATGCCCTGTTACATTGGTGGTGAGTTTATGTACCGCAAGAAAGCCGACTATATTTACCATACCCGCTACAAATCCCAGTATCGAGGCGATTCCGAGGTTATGACTGTCGGTTCGTGACTTTCCTTTGTGCGAGAACATTATTCGCTGGATTTGTTGGCCAGCTGGCCGCAGGCCGCATCAATGTCGCCGCCACGGCTCCTTCGAATGAGCACCGTAATACCCGCGTTTTCGAGTTGGCGTACATAGTTTTCTTCGGCTGCTTTGTTACAGCGGTCGTACTTGCCGTCGCCGATTGGGTTGTACTGTATAAGGTTAACTTTACACGGGATCTGCTTACAGTAGCGGATCAGCGCTTTGATGTCTTCGTCTTCGTCATTAATTCCTTTCCACACGCAATACTCGAAAGTGACGATATTACCGGTCTTTTCGTACCAGTGCTTCAGCGAATCCATAATATCCGTCAGCGGAAACCTATCCGAAAACGGCATAATCTCGTTCCGCGTTTTTTCAATCGCCGAATGAAGTGACAGTGCTAAATTTACGCGCAGGTTTTCATCAGCCAGCATCTTAATCATCTTCGGGATTCCCGAGGTAGAAACGGTAATCCTGCGGGGTGCCATGCCCAAACCGTCCGGGGCCGTGATTTTCCTGATGGCTTCCACAACGTTTTTGTAGTTCATCATCGGTTCGCCCATGCCCATGAACACAATGTTCGAGAGCGGCCGGTCAAAGTACATCTTACTTTGTCTGTCGATCAGCGCTACTTGGTCTACAATTTCGGCAACTTCAAGGTTACGCATTCTTTTCAGACGCGCGGTTGCACAGAATTCGCAGTTCAGCGAGCATCCAACTTGTGAAGAAACGCAAGCTGTAGTACGGGTTTCAGTTGGAATTAATACAGATTCAACCAACAAACCGTCGTGTAATTTTACGCCGTTTTTTATGGTTCCGTCCGAAGATTTCTGAAGCTGATCTACCGAAATGGGATTGATCGTATATTCCTGAGCAATTTTCTCTCTTAAATCTTTCGAAAGATTGGTCATCTCGTCGATGGAATGCAGGTTTTTGCTCCACAGCCATTCATAAACCTGTTTGGCACGGAAAGGCTTTTCGCCAAGCGTAACGAAATAGTTCTGTAATTCTTCGAGAGATAAGGTGCGGATGTCCTTCATTGTATTAATATCAAGAGCCAGGTAAAAAGTTAAAAGAGCCAAGTAATCTGCCTGCTGTCAGTGAAACTAATTAGAGTTTTGTGTTATTTACGATTGCTCCAAATATATTTTTTAATTCGTTACTTTCTTTCACAAGTCCTTCTAATTCCCCGTTAGGACTTTCCTGAAGAGCCTTTATTATTCTAAGCCAATAGTTAGATTCTCGTGCTTCCCGCAAAGAAATTTTCACTTTATTTTTGAAGTCAGCTCTGGATGAACCAGCCTGAGATTCTTCGTAATTAGCGCCAAGTGATATAGCAGATTTCCCTAACTGGAAACGAATCAATTTGTATTCGGCATCATCAGGAAGCTTTCTTAAAAACTTCAATGAGTTTACCCCGAACCAAAATGTTCTGTCTAATAAATCATTACTTTTCATCATTTAAAATTTAAATAAAATTAAAACTTTAAATGATTCTGCCGCTCACCTGGCTCTTTTTACTTTTTACTTTTTACTTTTTACTTTTTCCTTGCCTCTTACAGGATCAGCATCGCGTCACCGTAAGAATAAAACTTATATTCATTCTTGATTGCTTCTTCATAGGCGTGCATAAGGAAATCTTTGCCTGCAAAAGCCGCGATCATCATCAATAAGGTTGATTTTGGCGTGTGGAAGTTCGTAATCATTGCATTTGCAACTCCAAAATCGTGCGGCGGAAAAATGAATTTATTTGTCCAGCCGTGGTAAGGTCCGATTTTTTTGTTTGATGAAACCGAAGTTTCCAGAGCACGCATCGTGGTAGTTCCCACCGCGCAAACTCTTCTCTGTTCGGCCACCGCTTTATTGATGATATCGGCGTTAAGCTGATCAATAATCGCTTCTTCAGATTCCATTTTATGTTTGCTTAAATCTTCAACTTCAATTGGGTTGAAGGTTCCAAGGCCAACGTGAAGCGTAACTTCAGCGAAATCAATTCCTTTAATTTCGAGTTTCTTCATCAGATGTCTGGAGAAGTGTAAACCTGCGGTTGGAGCTGCGACAGCGCCTTCATGTTTTGCATAAATCGTCTGGTAACGCTCTGCATCTTCAGGTTCTACGTCTCTTTTGATGTATTTCGGAAGTGGCGTTTCGCCGAGTTCTTTCAGTTTAGTGCGGAATTCTTCGTAAGATCCGTCGTACAGGAATCTTAAAGTACGGCCTCTGGAAGTGGTATTATCAATAACTTCTGCCACCAAAGATTCGTCCTCGGTGAAGAACAGTTTGTTACCAATTCTTATTTTTCTGGCAGGATCCACCAACACGTCCCAAACGCGGGTTTCTTTATCGAGTTCCCTCAAAAGGAAAACTTCAATTTTGGCGCCTGTTTTTTCTTTATTTCCGTAAAGTCTTGCCGGGAAAACTTTGGTATTGTTGAAGATAAAAAGATCTTTTTCGTCGAAATAATCAACAACATCTTTAAAAGTTTTATGCTCGATGGTTTGCGTCTTACGGTCTAAAACCATGAGTTTTGCGTCGTCTCTGTGTTCAGAAGGATGTTCGGCCAGAAGTTCTTCCGGCAGGTGGAAGTTAAAATCGGATGTTTTCATTTTTTAAATTACGGTTTAAAAATTAAAGCCCGAAAAACGAAATTTTCGGACTGCAAAGATACGGTTTTGAAAAGGGAAAGTCAAATGTTTGGTTTCTTACCTAAAAATTCAGCTTTTTCGGTAAATTCAGAACCAGTTCTACATTGCGGTGCTCTTCCAGAACTAACTCACACTTTACTTTACCCTCGGTTATTTCGTCGCGGACGACGATGTAGTTTCCGGGATAATCTACAGATTTATTCATCAGGCTAAATGGCGCATGGGACCGGCTGATACTGTACATGGCGAAAAGATTCTTATTGGCGGGTTGAAGTGTCAGCAAATGTTCATGGGAAGGTTTTTTAGCCCTTTTCGAATGGTAAACCTTCATTAAAACCTGTTTTGGATTACCCGGAATCTCACTGACTTCGTTTCGGCTGTAGGTTTTAATGGTGCCATTCAGTTTGAACGAATCCGTATAAGTGAAGCTAAAAACGATCTCCCCTTTTATTCTCGATTCAGCAACATCGAAACGGTGCGCGGTTTTTTCGTCTTCGTCGATTAAAATGGCGCGGAACCGGTCAGGAAATTTTTGCAAACGAAGATTATAACTGAAATCGTCTGAATTAAAATATACTACAGATTCCTGGCGCTTATCATCTTTCGCATTCAGGGCGTATTTGGTAACGAAATCAAATGCGTAGGTCTGTGCAGCAGCATAAACAGTGCAAAGCAGACAGGCAATAAGTATAGTTTTTTTCATAAATAGTGTTTGAGGATTTTCCAGGCTTCGAGTTTTTTATTGAATGGTATGGTGTGCAGCGGGCTTGTGGACGGCAGAACATGAAACGGAATCTGGCTTTCTGCCCCTAACATTTTGCGCGCTTCTTTCGATGATTTCTGCCCGTTGCTGAAAATCGCGGTGATGTTCGGGAAATCGGTCACAAGCTGAAGAACATCGTTGTGTTCCTCATTCCGGATTTTCGCATCAGAACTTCCCTCACGCTCACAAGAATCGATTACGTCCCACAGTGCGATATGGTTTTTAAAAAGCAGTGCTTTCCGAATATCATAATCAACCGCATATTCTTCATCAAACAAATGAAACAGGATCTTCCAGAACTGGTTTTGCGGGTGAGCATAATACTGCTGCATCTGAAGCGATTTTATACCGGGTGCCGAGCCTAAAATGAGAATTCTGGATGTATCAGAGATAATCGGGGGAAATGAGGTGATGCGTTCAGCCATACGGATCTTGAAAATTTTACAGACGATACACAGTGATTGGAACGATAAATGTAAGTTTTAAAACTACAAAAAAATTTGCGTTATGAAAAAACTATCATTAATTATAAGCATGCTCGCCGTGTTCTTTATGACGAGCTGCCGTGATATCGTGAACACCGTGCTGGATGCGCTGCCGCCTTTTGACGTGCCGTTTTCAACTAATTTAGCGGTGCCATTCGCGGGTGTAAGCACGACAACCTATACTCGAACCCCTGAAATCCCGATGAACATTAATCTGGATGCGAAAATAAAGGAAAACAATCCCAATTATTCGATTAACAATCTCAAATCAGTAAAGCTTAATTCGCTTAAACTCGATTGGGTAAGTTCTTCACTGGACACCAGACTGGATGTCATAAAAAATGCGAGACTGTATGTGAAAGCACCCAACCAGCCCGAAAAATTGATCGCAACCGCCTACGATAACACCAACCCGCAAACCATCACGTTTACGGTTGTGGACGAAGAACTGCTGAATTATTTCCGCACCAGCCAAAACTCACTCATATTCGAGGTGATGGCCGCCGGTCCCGCAGCCGATCAAATCACAATGTCGATGAGTTCGGGCTTTAAGATTAGGGTTCAGCTATAACCTGCTTTTATATCAACAAAAAATGGTTTCCGAAAGAGTCGGAAACCATTTTTTTATGGTACAATTCAACATACTAGAGCGTTTCTTTAAGCCAGCCGAAAAATTCGCGCTGCCAAACCAAAGCGTTGTGCGGGTTTAGCACCCAGTGGTTTTCGTTCGGGAAATACACGAACTTAGATTTTAAGCCATGCAGTTTTGCAGCCTGAAAAGCCTGCTGTCCCTGTTCATAACCTACGCGGAAATCGAGTCCGCCCTGAATGATCATGATCGGTTTGTTCCATTTAGAGACAAAATTCGAAGGATTAAAATCTGAATACGCTTTCGGAAGCGGCAGATCGGTGGGTCTTCCTAAATCCCAGTTCGCGAAAAACAGTTCTTCAGTGGTTCCGTACCACGATTTCATATCGAAAAGTCCATCGTGTGCAATAAAGGTTTTGAAACGGTTATCGTGAATTCCGGCCAGCATGAAAACGCTGTAGCCACCGTAGCTTGCACCAACTGCACCAATTCTTTCATTGTCAACAAACGGAAGCGTTTTGGCATAATCTGTAGCTGCAAGGTAGTCCTGCATCACCTGTCCGCCCCAGTCGCCCGAGATCTGCTCATTCCATTCTGTGCCCCAGCCCGGCATTCCGCGGCGGTTTGGTGCTACAATTACATAACCGTTTGCTGCCATTAAAGCAAAATTCCAACGGGTGCTGAAAGTCTGTGTTAATGCGGATTGTGGTCCACCCTGGCAGTAAAGTAACGTTGGATATTTCTTCGAAGGATCGAAGTTCGGCGGATAGATAAACCACACGCCCATCTCTTTTCCATCCGTTGTTTTCACCATTTTAAGTTCGGTTTTGGACGGGCTGATTTTGGCGTAGTTGTCTTTGTTCACCTCTGTAACCTGCTTCATCACCCCATTTTTCACATCTACAGAAAAAAGGTCGGTGTTATGATTCATGTCTGTTCTGCCCACCAACAACGTATTTTTAGTCTGTGCGTGGATTTCGGTCACGTCGAAATCGCCTTTTGTAATCTGCTGAATTCTAGCGTTTCTCGGATTTAAAGAAAACAGCTGTCGCGTACCACGAAAAGGCGTTGAAAAATAAATAGTTTTTGAATCCTGAGCCCAGAATACATCTCCAGCTACGCTTTCGTCCCAGTTCTGTGTAAGGTTTGTGACTTTTCGGCTGTTCCAGTCCATAATTTTTACATCATTTTTATCTGCTTCATAACCGTCTCTCGCCATCGACATCCATAATAGGGACTTTCCATCCGGCGAAAATTTAGGACCTACATCGTAACCTTTATTGCTTTGAGTTAAGTTCTGTGTAGCACCTGATGCCAAATCGTAGGCAAATATATCGGTGTTGGTTGACTGTGCATATTCATCGCCGCTCAGCGGTTTTGTGACGTACAGCAGTTGCGACGAATCTGGACTCCACACGAAATCTTCAGCACCGCCAAATGGTCGCTGCGGTGAATCCCAGGGTTTCCCTTCAAGCAAATCGTTGGCATTTTCAACACTTTCACTAACATTCACCACAAAAACGTGGTTGTATTTGCCTTCATTAAAATAATCCCAATGCCTGTGGTTTAGATCTGTGTAGATATGCGCTGTAGATTTCGGAACGTCAGCATATTTGTCTTTTCCAAGAACTTTTTCAACTAAAACCTGTTTGCTGAACGCAATTTTTTTGCTGTCCGGGGAAATTACGATGTTATCTGCATCGCCTACTTTATAAAACTCAGTCCAGGTCTTGCCCATGTCTTTTGAAACGAAAATCGTCTCACCTTCACTGGCGTAGATTCCGTTTTTATCCCACTGAATCAGCGCTTTTTTGCCTAAATCTAAACTCGTAGACTCCGCGTTTCCGATATTGAGGAAATAATTTTTCTTGTTGTTTTTCTCAGTTTTTAGATCCGTCTTTCCAATTGAATAAATAAGCGACGACTGATCCGGCGAAACCGCGGTAACGCCGATTTTATTTAAAGTCCAAAGCGTTTCGGGCGTCATCACATTTTGTGCATTCATAAGAAAAGGCGCAGCCAGCGCAATAATGGTGTGTTTAAGTTTCATAGAAAATAAAATTAAAAATACCGCAGATTCAGGTTGAAGCCGCTTTCAGCAAAGATAAAAAATTAAGCTATAAAAAATGTGCTGCCGGAAAGCACCGACAGCACAGGTTATTCTTGAATTATTTATACTTAAATATTAATCGTCCGCAGAATTAAAGATTCCGCTTACCAATGAAGTAATCAGTGAGAGTGCGATACTGAAGATGAGCGCCCACCAGAAGCCGTCAACCATCATTCCGTCAATAAAATAATCGGCGATAAGAATTACCAGCGCATTGATCACAAATGCAAAAAGACCCAGCGTAATAATTGTGAGTGGCAAGCCGAGTATGTGAAGAATTGGTTTCACGATAAGATTGAGAACGGCTAAGACAATAGCGAAAATTATGGCCGTTGCAAAATTGTCGAAGTGTACGCCGGAAAGGATTTTCGTAAGGAAAAAAGCTACTGCTGCCGTAATCAGCATTCGGATAATCATGTTCATTTTTTTAGGTTTTAGTATTGTAAATATAAGGTTTTAATCGTGCATTTCAAAATAAGCAGGTTACATACTTCGTACCATTTTGGTCCCTGATCATACAAAATGCTACCTGATACCCGGATTTTTTACCGAAAATCAGTGCGCAATTTTTAATTCCTCAATTATTTAATTATCTTCATCGCTAAAAATTTTTAAGAATGAAGAATTACGTTAAAGTAATGATGTTTTCAACGGTTTTTGCAACCGGACTGAATGCACAGACCACCGACCAGATGGTAAAATCGATCATGGCCGAAACCCATGAAAATTCCCAGGTAGAGCAGCTTGCTTATGAACTGCTGGACGGGATTGGTCCGAGACTGGTAGGCAGCCCGAAAATGCAGCAGGCGCACGACTGGGCGGTTGCGCGCTTCAAAAACTGGGGAATCGATGCAAGAAACGAACAGTGGGGCGAATGGAAATCGTGGGAACGTGGCACATCGAGTATCGAAATGGTATATCCGTATGCCAAATCAATCGAAGGAATGCAGCTGGCGTTCAGCCCCGCAACTTCAGCAAAAGGTTTAACGGCGGAAGTAATCATGTTGCCTGAATTTAAAAATGCTGCGGAATTTCAGTCTTTCCTTACGAAAGTGAAAGGAAAGTTGGTAATGGTTTCTCAATATCAGGCTTCAGGCCGTCCCGAATACAACTGGAAAGAATTTGCAACGCCGGAATCATTCGAAAAAATGAAAAAAGAATCTGAGGAAGCTTCTGAAAAGTGGCAGAACTCAATAAAAGCAACCGGCGAAACTTCACGCACACTCAATGCAAAACTGGAATCTGCAGGTGCGGCCGGAATTATTTCATCGAACTGGTCACGCGGATTTGGCGTAAACAAAATTTTCTCTGCAGGAACCAAAAAAATTCCGGTTGTTGATATTTCCCTTGAAGATTATGGCCAGCTGTACAGAATGACTGCCAACAATACAACGCCTAAACTCAAAATCGTAGCAAACTCTAAAGACAAAGGTATGGCGCCAACCTTCAATACGGTGGCTGAAATTAAAGGAACTGAAAAACCCGATGAATACATCATTCTTTCAGCGCATTTAGATTCCTGGGATGGTGGAACCGGAGCGACAGATAACGGTACCGGAACCATTACGATGATGGAAGTCGCAAGAATTCTTAAAAAATTGTATCCAAACCCGAAAAGAACGATCGTTGTCGGACTTTGGGGAAGTGAAGAACAAGGCTTGAACGGTTCGCGTGCGTATGTTTCAGCTCACAAAGAGCAGATGCCGAAAATCCAGGCACTTTTCAATCAGGATAACGGGACCGGAAGAATTGCCAACATCAGCGGACAGGGCTTCCTTAATTCCTATGATTATCTTGGAAGATGGATGAACGCGGTGCCAAAAGAGCTCACCAAAGACATTAAGACCACATTTCCGGGTTTCCCTGGCGGTGGCGGATCCGATCACGCATCGTTTGTTGCAGCAGGTGTACCAGCGTTTATGCTGGGATCGCTGAACTGGAGTTATGGTAATTACACATGGCACACCAACCGCGATACGTATGATAAAATCGTGTTTGATGACGTAAAAAGCAACGTGGCGATGATCGCGATCCTTACTTATATGGCGAGTGAAGATGCTGAGAAAACATCTTCGGAACGCATCAAACTACCGACCGACCCGCGCAGCGGCGAACCGATGAAGTGGCCTGAAGTAAAAGAGCCGACCCGAAAAGGCGGACTTGACTAAGCAGAACTCAAAAAAAAGAAGACGTTTACAGATTGTAAACGTCTTTTTATTTTAGCAGAACATCGGAGCGGCTACTCTAATTCTATCCACACCGGCCCGTGGTCGCTGGATTTTTCCCAACCGCGAACATCAGTATCTACACCCGCTTTTTTGAGTTGCGGCAGCACTTCAGCCGAAAGCAGAAAATGATCGATTCTCATACCCGCATTACGTTGATAAGCATTCCGGAAATAATCCCAAAACGTATAAATGGTTTCGTCCGGGTAAAGATAGCGTATCGCGTCTGTCCAGCCCTGTTCTGTCAGGTTATGGAAAGCTGCCTGCACATCAGGATGAAAAAGCGCGTCGTTGATGTATTTTTCGGGCTTGTAGACGTCTTTTTCAGTCGGCATCACATTGAAATCCCCTATCAATAATACTTTTTTGCCCGAAGTGATAAGCATCTCGGCATGAGCGTCAAGCCGTGAAAACCACTGCATTTTATAATCGAATTTGGGGCCGGGCGCGGGATTTCCGTTGGGCAGATAGAGACACGCAATAATCAGATCAGCGATCTTCACTTCGAGATAGCGGCTGGCTTCATCAGATTCGTCGCCGGGTAAAGAGGTTCGCGAAACGGTGGGAGTACCGATTTTCGACAGCACTGCTACTCCATTCCAGCTCTTCTGGCCTACCCAAACTGCTTCGTAACCAGCCTCCGCAATCGCGGCTTCGGGAAATTTGTCCTGCGGCGCCTTCAGTTCCTGCAGACATGCGATATCGGGTTGTTTTTCATTCAGCCAGCGCAGCAAAACCGGTAATCTTCCGTTGATGCCGTTCACGTTATAAGTCGCTATTTTCATCGGTTCAAATTTATCCAAAGTTAAAAACTTCAGCTTCATTTGGACGAGTTTTTGATGTACGGATTTCAAAATCACCACTATGAGAGCAATTTGGAGCGGTGCCATCGGTTTCGGACTCGTAAATATTCCGATCAAACTTTACACGGCAACCGGCGAAAGCAACCTCGATCTTGATATGTTGGATAAGGACGATCATTCCAATATCAATTTTAAAAGAGTAAATGCAAACACGGGCAAGGAGGTAAAATATGCCGATATCGTGAAAGGTTACAAACTGGAAGACCGTTACGTGGTGCTGACTCCTGAGGATTTCGAACAGGTAAATCCGGAAAAAACCAAGTTGCTAAATATCAAGCAGTTTGTGGATATCCATGAAATCGACAGCGTTTATTTCGAATCTTCCTATTTTCTTGAACCGCAAAAAAACGGTGAAGAAGCGTATAAATTGCTTCTCAATGCATTGCTCAAAACGCAGATGGCCGGCATCGGAACCTTTATTTTAAGAGAAAAAGAAATTCTGTGTCTCGTGCGTCCTTATGACGATAAAATACTGATCCTCAACCGAATGAGATATCCTGAAGAAATCAGAAGTTTTGAGGATTTGAAACTTCCATCCGCCAAGAAACCGAATAATGATGAACTTGAGATGGCAGAATCGCTGATTAAGCAGCGCGCCACAAAATTCGATCCTACAAAATTCAAGAATACCTATAATGATGACCTCATGAAGATCATCGAAGCCAAAGCCAAAGGCAAGACTAAGAAAATTGAAACCAAAGAAGAAGTTTTGTCCAAAGCTACAGACCTGATGGCGCAGCTTAAAGCCAGTTTAGAAGCAGGCAAAGCCAAAGCCGGATAACTGGAATTCAACTAGCAACCTCATGAAAAACCTCGAAGAATACAATAAAAAACGCGATTTTGAGCAGACTGCTGAGCCCGAAGGCAAAATAAAAAGTTCAAAAGGAAAACTCAAATTTGTGGTGCAAAGGCATGCGGCGAGCCGTCTTCATTACGATTTCCGTCTGGAGATGGACGGCGTACTCAAAAGTTGGGCGGTACCCAAAGGGCCTTCCCTAAATCCTGCAGATAAACGTCTAGGGATGATGGTGGAAGACCATCCGTTTGATTACAGAACTTTTGAAGGATCAATTCCTGAAGGAAATTACGGCGCCGGCGAAGTGGAGATTTGGGATGAAGGAACCTATGAGCCTTTAAATAAAGTCTCCGGTAGAACCGATGACCAGACGATGCAGCAGGAGTTGAAGAGCGGTTCGGTTAAAATTATTATGCACGGGAAAAAGCTGAAGGGTGAATTCGCGCTCGTAAAAATTAAAAACGCAGAAGATGGCAACCCGTGGCTGCTCATTAAACATAAAGATGAATTTGCAGCCGATCATTATGATGCTGAGGAAAATACAGATCCCGATTCTAAAGTCAGCGAATATCTTCGCGCCAAAAAAAAAGTAGTGGCGGCAGCGGGCAAAAAGCGGCGATAAAAGGGTTCAAAAACTATGCGCCGGCATTATCAGGCGAAAAGAAACTCACCAAGTACATCACGCCGATGCTCTGCGGAACAGCGGACAAGCCATTCAGTTCCTCCGACTGGGCTTTTGAGATTAAATGGGACGGCTACCGCGCCGTCGCCGACACGCGCAACGGTATTCAGCTTTATTCGCGAAACGGACTCTCCTACCTTGAGAAATTCAGGAAAATAACAAATTCATTAAAGCTTCAAAATCACGAAATGGTGATTGACGGTGAACTGGTTGCGTATGACGATAAAGGCAAACCCAATTTCCAGTGGCTGCAGCGCATTGGCGAAAACCCAAACCTGACCGTAATTTATCAGGTTTTTGATTTGCTTTGGCTGAACGGACATTCCACCGAAAACATGAATCTGCTTCAGCGCAAGGAGTTGCTTAAAGAAGCTCTTGTTGAAACAGAATTTATTAAATATCACGATCATGTTGTAGAAAAAGGCGAAGATTTCTACAGGCTTGTCGAAAGTTTGGAGCTTGAAGGCATGATCGCAAAAAAAATTGAAAGCACCTATCAACCTGGCCTGCGAAGCGGCGACTGGCTGAAGATAAAAAGCCTGCAGACCGAAGAAGTACTGATCTGCGGGTTCACGGCACCGAAAGGCGGCCGCAAAAAATTCGGGTCACTTATTTTAGGCCGTTATCTGGGCGGTGAATTGGTTTTCTGTGGGCACACGGGCACGGGTTTCAGCGACAAGATACTTGTTGAACTTCATAAGAAAATGGAACCGCTGATCATTTCGGATTCGCCATTCGAAAAAATTCCGAAAACGAACGAAGCGGCGACCTGGATAAAACGTGAGCTTGTCGCCGAAATTAAATTCACCGAACTCACCGACGATCATATTTTCAGACATCCCGTGTTTATGCGCCTTCGCGATGATATCAACCCAAAAGATTTATCCTTCAAAGAAGAACCAAAGGCAGAGAATAATGAAGTTCCTGACACTGTACCCATTAAAAAACCGGCTGTGAAACGCGAAAATGAGCAACTCAAAAAAATCGGAAAGCAAGAAGTAAAAATTACGAACCAGAATAAAATATATTTTCCAAAAGACGGCGTTATCAAAGGCGACGTGATTTCGTATTATCAAAGTGTTGCAGACTATATTCTGCCCTATCTCAAGAGCCGTCCACAATCGATGAACCGCTTCCCGAACGGCATCGACGGCATGAGTTTCTACCAGAAAGACGCGTCAGACGAAATACCCTCATGGATCGAAACCGAAAAAGTGCATTCGGAATCCAACGACAAGATGATCAACTACATCCTTTGCAATAACGAAGCGACGATGGCCTACCTCAATAATCTGGGCTGTATTGAACTTAATGTGTGGACGAGCCGCGTTGAGACTATTGATAAGCCGGATTATCTCGTGCTCGATCTTGATCCTTCCGATAACAACACGTTCGAAGACGTCATCGAAACCGCGCAGGTTGTAAAAAAAATCATGGATAAAGGAAAGATTGACGGCTACTGCAAAACGTCGGGCTCGTCCGGCATTCATATTTACATTCCGGCAGGCGCGCAGTATTCATTTGATCAGGTTAAAGATTTCGCGCATCTGATGATGCAGATGGTACAGCAGGAACTTCCCGATATCACTACGCTCGAACGCACGCTGCAGAAACGCGACAAAGGCAAGATCTACCTCGATTATCTGCAGAACCGGCGCGGACAGACACTTGCGAGCGTGTACAGTCTGAGGCCCAAAAACGGTGCGCCGGTCTCGATGCCGATTGAATGGGACGAACTTAAAATTGGCCTTAAGCCCACGGATTTCAATATAGAAAATGCAATGGAAAGGCTCAAAACCAAAGGTGATCTGTTCAAACCTGTGCTCGGCAAAGGATTCGATATGCTGACGGCGATTGACCTTTTGGCAAAATAAATACGTTTCAGCAGCCTGATTTCATCACTTTACGCGTTTCCCGCGGTCTTTGGAAGCATTTTTGATAATTCATTTTTATGAATGAACAGAACTACACAAACCACCGCAAATTTTACGTGCCGCATCATTTTATTTTATTACCCGCATTGTTGGTCCTGCTGATTTTCGGCATTACAAAAATCTTCAACGATGAAGCCAATAAACTGATCTGGATCCTGTTTTCAGTTGTGATTTTTTTAATAATGTATGTCGCCGTAATGTTGCGCCAACATTATGCGCTGGGAAACCAAAACCGCATTATCCGGCTGGAATTTAAACAGCGATATTTCGAACTGTTCAATAAAAATTCCGACCAAGTAATTAGCAAACTCAATTTCGGGCAGGTTGCCGCCTTACGGTTCGCTTACGATGACGAATTTAGAGTTTTGCTCGGACGGGCGCTCAATGAACAACTTTCGGGCGACGAAATAAAAAAAGCCATCACGAAGTGGCGCGCAGATCATAACCGGGTGTAACATTTCTATTAAAAATCAAACATTTAAAAATATATACTATGAAAAAGTTTACGTTCCTAAGCCTTGTGACTTTAGCCTTAATGACATTAACCGGATGCGACGCTATCGGTGCTATTTTTGAAGCCGGCGTGTGGACCGGAGTTATTGCAATTGCGGCAGTAGTCGGCCTTATTTTATGGTTATTTACCAGAAACAGAAAATAAAACCTTCCGCCATGCAGAAAGATTCAAAGAAAGAAATTCGGCCCCGGCAGTCTCAGGCTAAGCCGGGGCTCGAAAAAGACCTGAAACCCAAACCCGACAGCCAGCCATCTGCGCAAACCCTTAAACTTGAAGGTAAAACCGCACTGATCACCGGTGGCGACAGCGGAATCGGGAAAGCGACCGCAATACTGTTTGCACAACACGGCGCGGATGTGGCAATAGCCTACCTTAATGAAACTGCTGACGCAAAGGAAACGCAGAAAGAAGTCGAGAAACTCGGCCGGAAATGTTTTCTGATTAAAGGCGATCTCGGTAATGAAAAACACTGCAAAAAAGTGGTTGAAAAGACCGTTGATAATTTCGGGAAGATCGACATTCTGGTGAATAATGCCGCCACACACTGGGAAGCGGAAACTATTGAAGACATCAGCACAGACCAAATGATGAAGACCTTCCACTCCAACTTCTTTTCGATTTTCTGGGTCACCAAATTTGCGATGAAACATCTAAAAAAAGGCAGCACAATTATAAACACAACCTCTGTTACCGCATTTCGCGGCAGCGACCATCTGCTTGATTATGCAGCGACCAAAGGGGCGGTGCTGTCATTCACCCGAAGCCTTTCAGCGAATCTCGCGGAGAAGGAAATCCGCGTAAATGCTGTGGCACCAGGACCGATCTGGACGCCGCTTATCGCCTCTACATTTTCTAAAAAAGAGGTTGCAAAATTCGGTAGCGATGTGCCGATGGGCCGCGCAGGCCAGCCGAGCGAAGTGGCAACATGTTTCCTGTTTCTAGCAAGTGAAGATTCGTCGTACATGACGGGCCAGGTTCTTCATCCAAACGGCGGCGAAATTGTAGGCAGCTAACAGTATTTTGTAATATTAAAATAAATGAATACGCCAGAAACAGACCTTGTGGCTTCGCTTACACCGGCAAAAATCGTGAAGATTATGAAGGATCCGGTGAAATCTGCCAAAGCCGTACGCCTTATTTATACCAACGACCGCGAAACCAGCGGAATTATCCGCAAAAAAAGCAGAGATAAATTCATCTATTTCAACGGTGAGGAAAAAGTAAAAGACAAAGACGAAATCACGAGGATTAACAAACTCGCCATCCCACCCGCGTGGGAAAATGTCTGGATCTGCGGTATCGAAAACGGCCATTTGCAGGCAACCGGTATCGATGCGAAAAACCGCAAACAGTACCGCTATCATCCTGTCTGGAATGCGCTTCGGAACCACACGAAATTCTACCGCATGCTGCAGTTTGGTTATGCGCTGCCGAAAATAAGACTGAATCTTGAAAAAGACCTCTCACTCAAAACATTAGAGAAAAGAAAAGTACTGGCCGTGGTGGTGAGTCTGATGGAGCGCACGAACATCAGGATCGGGAACAGCGTCTATGAAAAACTTTATGGATCGTTCGGGCTCACGACATTAAAAGACAAACATGTGCAGATTACCGGACAGAAAATAAATCTGTCCTTTAAAGGTAAAAAAGGAATCTATCATGATATTGACCTGCGCAACCGGAAGCTCGCAAAAGCGGTACAGAACTGCAAAGACATCCCGGGGAAAGAACTCTTCCAGTATTATGATGCGGACGGAAAAAGACATGCGATTGATTCGGGGATGGTGAATGAGTACATCAAAGAAATAAGCGGCGAAGATTTTACCGCAAAAGATTTCAGAACCTGGTCAGGAACCGTTAACGCGCTGATTGCATTTAAAGAAATTGGTGCCGCGGAAAGCGATAAAACCTATAAATCTAAAGTAAAAGAAGCACTGGAAATGGTGGCTTCACATCTTGGGAATACGGCTACGGTCTGCAGAAAATACTATGTACACCCGCTCGTCATCAACCTTTATGAAAACAACTCGATCCGGAAATATTTGGATGAGCTCGATGAAATTGAGGTCGACGACGGCAAATCCGGTCTAACGCGCGAAGAAAAAATTGTGATGAAAATTCTTGAAAACGAGAAACTTAAATAAATACATTAAATAAATAAAGCTATGAAAATTGAAATTCAGGAAAACGAAATCAATCTTTTGAGATTGGGCCAAAGCCACGGCGAAGCCGAAGTGGTGAAACGCGAAATATTTTTCGAAGTGCAGGGTAAGGAGTATGCGTGTGACGTAATTTTAGACCGCAACAATACCGGTGCAGAATACGACAGCCCTGAAAATTTCTATATGATGAATAAGGAAATGGTGGATGCCGCGCTGATCACCTTCCTCTCCGAAAAACATCTGTACAATAATATGGATTCCGACCGCGAGGCGCAGTAAATCAACCAACTTAAAACAGCCTTGGCGCTGTTTTTTTTATTTTGAAGGACACTACCGCGATAAAGCTTAGTTTTACCCAGAGCTTGGCAACTGCTATGCGACATCTGAATTTTTAAACATAATGCCCGACAATTCATCCATGATAATCAAAACTCAGGTTACATTTAAGCAATATGCAAGATTATTATTTGGGCTCACCTACCAGCGTCCCGTGATGAAGCTGCTTCTGGGCGTTGCAGCGCTGCTTGCATTGTGGATCACGTTTTACTACCTTAATTTGTTTGATCTGCCGATGCCCATCGTCTACCAGTATATCACATTAGGCTTAATCTTGTTGGTTCAGCCGATTGTAATTTTCACCACCATTTACACCGTTTATCACTCGAGTAATCAAATCTGTGAACCGCTGGAAATGGAATTTCTGCCTGTCGCAATAAAAATTCATGGCAATTCTTTTTACATGGAGGTCAAATGGGAAAAGATGTTTAAAATCATCGAAAAACCAAGCTGGTTCCTGATATATCAAAACAGCCTTTCAGCTATTATCATCGCGAAAAAAGATCTTGAAAATGAAGAGATTCTGGAGTTGCGAAAGATTCTGCACGCGATAGAAAACGTGCCGATCCAGTTGATGGACTGATCGCTGCCTACTTTTTTTTGAGTTTTGCAATCAGTTTCAGCAAAGCCTCTCTGTTCTTCGCCTCATGATAAAACCGCGGCAGTTTCTCAAGCAGCGTAAAGTGCGTGCGGTCTTTATGTTCTCTAAGGCCGGCCGAAATATAGGACTCGAGGTAAAGCAGGTGCTCTTTGTTATAGGCTACGAAAAAAGCGTCGCGAAAAGGCAGTTGGTACCACAACTCGGCATTGAAATATTCATGCGCTGCAACGTGGGCGTCGGCGCGAATTCCTGCAATGACTAATTTCGTCGAAGAAGTTTTGCTGTATCCACAATCCGCGCAGACCAGGCGGGCCTCCTGTGTGTCGTAATCGACGGTTGCGAGTGCTAGGCGGTCGCATTCAGGACAGACTACAGCCACACGCGTCTGGAAGAAGCTGAGCCGAAGTTTCCTGTCCTGAAATCTGTTTTCGATGATGGTGCTTTTGAATGTTTAATTGAATTTTTGCGCGTATCGTTTAAATCAGGTTCGAAATATGGGCCACCACATCCACGGGGTGCGTGCCCTGCTGCAGGCTGTCCATCGCAATACCGAAGGCCAGAATTTCCTTACTAAAATCTTTTCCGAGTTTTGTAGTAAGTGCAAGCAGCTCTTCGTTTTCAATTTCGAAACCGTTGAGCTCGAATGTTTCGGCGAGTGTTACGGCAATTTCCTCATCCGGCTCGCCATACGCTTTGCGCGCGATGATATATAAAAGGACCTGGTCGTCTATAAATTCCATTGTAGCGTCGGGAAAAGAAGCTGCGAACTGATCATAACCGAAACTCTTCTTTGCACTGTTCAGGATATAATCGACCACAAGGTTGAGTTCTTCATCCGTGAAATCGCCCATTTTATTGGAAGTATCTTCTTCGAACTCATCATCGTCGTCATCTTCGAATTCGTCTTCCTCATCAAAATCTTCATCGTCATCGCCGAAACCCAAAAGGTCATCGTCCTGCTCTGCAATGGCTGCAATACCGGAGCCGCCGGTCTCTATTTCCTTCATCACGAGCTCATGAAAATCCGCAAAACGGAAACCGTGCTCCTGATCGAGTTCCTTAAGTTCGAGCTCTACGCCTTCGAGCAGTTCTGCGTCTTCCTCACCGATTTCTTCAGGTGTTGCCACATTGTTCAGCCAGTATTTGTCGCGCTGCAGGATACAGTACACTTTGAAAATCGCTTTTTCCGCCTCGATACGGTCAGCACCGATCAGCACATCAAATGCCGTAAGGTTTTCAAGGTAAAAATTTTTGTCGATCATGGTCTGCGGGTTTTAATGAGTAGATAAAAAACGAGCGTAAACTTAAAGAAAATAGTGGAAATAAATAAGTTTGGGGGAGACAAATTACCGCAATTTATCTTTTTTTTAGTTGCTGGATTACAGCAATTGAATGCAATCTGAATATGACTGTTTAGGAACCTGAGGCTGCCGAAGCCACTTCATCAATTTTCCTCATCAGTCTTGCTGTATGCGCCATTGCGTAGATCATTTTCTGGTAATGAAGTACATCCTGAAAATCCAGCGTGCGGCCTTTGCGGTCTTTGAGCCATTTTTGGGCGGGTTGGTAGCCGCCGATGTGGAAGTTCCAGGCGGTTTCGGGGATGTTTTCGAAATATTGGGTTGGGTTGATGAAAACTTTACCGGACCCTCCGCCTTCGAGTGCCTCAGGCATCGGAACAAACACCGGTTTTTCAACCGTGTTATCGCCTTTTCCGGAAAACTTGGTGGTAAGATCTTTATTAGAGATTCCTTCGAGGAGGTGAAGATGGCGGATTTCGCTGCCGAGTTTTACGAGTTGCCAGAAGGTTTCGGGTTTTGGATAAGGCACGCGCGGGAAATCGATCTTGAGGAATTCTTTATAGGTTTCGCGGTAATCTGGCGAATGCAGCACGGCGTAAATATAATCGAGCAGATCGATGGGTGCAAAGCTGGTTTTGTACTCATCGCGGACTTCACTGCTGTTTGCGAGACATACGTTGCCTTCGGGTTCTTTTTCGGCGACGAATTCGAGACCCAGTTTGTCCGAAATTTCCTTGATTATTTCAGGATTGAAGTTGGTGAAACTTTCCATATAGCTGTTCGTTGCTCAAATATAAACAATCGAATCATTCTATGGCACTTTAAGTGTTAGCCTTTGTCGCAGATCAGATTTTAATAAAAACAGCGGGTCAAGAAAATGTACAGCGTGTGAATCCGCGTTGTGTACAAGTTTTCTGAACACAAAAAAGCCACGAAATCAAGTGCAAACTGCAACAAAAATCCGTGGCTGTGGGGATAAAGGATCTAAAGCTTATGCCTCTTTATTCTTTTTGAGCTTTGCACTGATGAATTCCCAAATCATCGGTAATACAGAAATCACGATGATCCCGATGATTACAGTCTCGAAGTTTTCCTGCACGATCGGCATGTTACCGAAGAAATATCCGAGCAGCGTAAGGCCAAAAACCCATACGAAACCGCCGATGATATTATATTTGATGAACGTACCATAATTCATCGAACCGATGCCGGCAACGAAAGGCGCAAACGTCCTTACAATAGGTACAAACCTCGCGATGATAATGGTTTTGGGGCCGTTCTTCTGGTAGAATTCCTGTGTTTGGGCGATATATTTCGGATTTACCAGTTGTTTTTCGCCAATCTTCCAGCCAAGAATTTTAAGTCCGATATTTTTGCCGAGGTAATAGTTTAAAGAGTCTCCCAAAACGGCTGCGACAAATAACAGTGCGAGCACCAGCCACAGATTAAGGCTCGCCACCTCGCCCGATGCGCCGATAACTCCTGCGCAAAATGTTCCGGCTGCAAAAAGCAGCGAGTCGCCGGGTAGAAACGGCATTACGACGAGTCCGGTTTCCACGAAAATAATGAGGAAAAGGATAAGATAGATCCACGGGCCGTAATCTACGATCATCGTGAACAGATGTTTGTCGAGGTTTAAAAAGAAATCGAGCACGCTTTGAATAACTTCCATAATAAAATATAAATTTTGATGGCAGCAAAAATAAACTAAACAAATGGGATTTGAAAATCAGGGAAATGCTTTCACTGGCTGATTTAATGCTTGAGCCAATACCATAAATACTGCAAAATTTCATTAATCACATAATTCGGCAGAATTCTTGTTTAATTGCTGCAGCAAATCTGAATGAAGAGGTGACCGATTAAACCCTTCACAGAACTCGATTATAACTGATAATTTAAGTTCCGGTAAGACCCGCAGATTTACGAAACTGAGTTAGACAGCCAACTAATGTTCAGCACAAAGCTATACACATCAGGATCCTCCACCGCCACCGCCATCATTGCGCTGGTTTTCGTGCTGTTTACTGGAAGCCAAAAAGAACCTGCTCCTATGAAAAAAGCCTTAGCATCAGAAACTGTAGTGCGTAAGGAAATTAATCCCGCGTCCGGACAGGTACTTCTGGCCGGAATAACGCAGCAACGCAAGGTGGCGAAACCCCTAAAAAAATCGTCGAAAGTAAGAACTTCACAACCGGCGCGAATATATAAACCCGGCAACAGCACTGGAAGGCGGCCCTCTGTATCTACCGTCAGGTCACATGAATTTATCGTGACGAAATACGACCGCACGGCCTTACGCATAAAACCACTGATGGGTTCTGAAGTGGTTGCGAATTTAAAACAGGGCTCAAAACTGATCGTGCTGGAGCGCGAAGTTTCGTGGTATAAAGTTAAAGTGCATCTAACCGGAAAAGTGGGCTACATCCACCGCTATATGGTGAACCGTTTTTAACATTACAATTCTTTCAGGAACCTTTTTTTAGCTGTTTTTTTGAAAATGTATCTGTATGGGTGTTAGAATTATATTCACCTTAATTACTTGATTTCTCACTGGTTACTGGCTGATCCTATTCACAGTATACAGAATTCTATGCGATATCGTAAGTGCATGATTTTCAACAGCTGCAGGTCTGCCAAATTTATATATATTTGGAAGCAAAATTTAAGAAGTTTTTAACAATACTTTAAGACTTCTTAACATTCAAAATCTATCCGTAAACACCACTGATGAGAAAACTCTACCCGATCCTATTTATTCTTATTTTCCAAAATTTATTTTCCCAAATTACCGCTCCAAACGGCGAAGGCTATTTAAAACAGGGCATTATTGAAGACGCTCAGGGAAAAATCATCCGTGACGAAGCGACTCTGAAAAAACATCTGCAGGAAAGGAAACTCAAAGTTGAGCAGGAGCATCGGCAAATGCACAAAGGCACGCAGACTGCAGTGGAGATGTGTACGAACGGGGGTTTTGAACAGATTGAGAAAGTTTCGGGCCAGAATTATATTAAAAATTTCCTTCACACCATCGGTCAGCCACCTGGACCTACCCAATGCCAGTCAATTTCTAACAAAGCGGACGCGTACATTCCTCAGTACACCCCCGGTATGGCCGGCCTCATGGCTACCTCAGTGCCTTCGAACCTCATCGATGAGTTTATGGGTGATATCAAGGCGTTTGACCAGTATGCATTAAAAATAAATCATACCAATTCCAGCACTTACGGTTCGATCGTTCAGGGTAAAAGATTTAAAACCAACAACGAGAACCAGCTGAAATTCAACTATAAAGCCGTACTGCAATCGGTGTATGACACGAGCCACACTGATAATCAGGCTTTTTTCAAGGCCCGGATTATCAATAAAAACGGAACTGTTGTAAGTGAATTCTGTTTAGTTGGCGACGAAAAAAACTGCATTTTCACCAAAGTGCCTTCCGGCGGTTACGGTTATGTTACGCTGTACACCGAAAAATGGCAATCAGGAATTCTGGATATTTCTGCAATTCCGAATAACGAAGAATTTACGGTGGAGTTTATGGCCACGCGATGTGGCCTGGGCGGGCATTTTGGCTATGCGTATGTAGATGACATCTGCATGTTGCAGTCCACCGAGAACTTCGTGGGTTCTGTAGCGATCGGTCCTCTATACAGTATTTGCCCCACTCTTCCGCTCACGGTTTGCGGAAATTACACGTTGCCGAATTCCGGCGGTGTTGCGGCAACGCTTAAAACGCTTACCCTGAAACTGAACGACGAGACCGGAAATGTAGTGTACACCACAACGGCACCCACAACGCTGGATGCGGTGAACAAAAAATTCTGCTTCACGCTGCTGCCCGCAAATTTTCCGAATGTAAGCAGCGGCAATTATAACGTAAGCGTAAAGGCAGATTTCGATGTGGCAACGCTTCCTGGCGGAACAGGATGTGGCGGAAGCGCAGGCAGTACCCAGATTTTTGCCTCGGCCACAGATTCTGATGCGAACCCGGGTTGGGACATTAGTTTTCTGAACTGTACCACCAGTTGCAGTATCAATGTGAACACTGCGCTGATCTCTAAGTGCGACGTCAACAAGGATGGCAGCGAAACTTTTAACCTCACCGACTTCAATGCGCAGGTGACACCCAACACGAGTGGCCTCAGTTTTAAATACTTTGCCGATTATGCCAGCGCTTTCAACAATACCAATGAAATTACCTCTCCGTCGTCCTATACTACCGTTTCTACAGTGCTGTATATTAGAGTTTCGCGCGATGCGGGCTGCTATAAAATCATTCCAGTGGATGTTCAGGTTAAAAATCCGACCGCGAATATCACCGGTGTTCTGAATGTATGTTCCGGAAGTACCGAACTTAAAGCATCGAGCGGCGCCACCTATCTGTGGTCTACCGGAGAAACCACACAGAACATTACGGTATCGGCTATCGGGACGTATTCGGTGACGGTGACTGACAGCTTTGGCTGCGCGAGTATTGCCACTGTGACCATTGAACCTTCCACCACGGCGGTTACACCGACTGTTGAAATTACACAGCCTTCATGCTTCGTATCCACCGGCACCATTAAGGTCACGTCACCTGCCGCAAAATACAGTTTCGACAACGGAGCAACGTGGGTAACCAATCCCGTTAAAACAGGTCTGTATCCCGGTAATTATAAAGTAATTATTAAAACCGCGACCGACTGTACATCCTATCCTCAGGAAGTTATAATTATGCCTGTACTAACGGGTTATCCAAGTTGCAGTTCTACGCAGCCAAAATTTTGCGGGGACACCGGAAGTATCACGGTAAGCAATTCGGCAGCCTACTACAGTTTCGACAACGGTACTACATGGGTAACCAGTTCCACCGCCGATAATCTGCAGCCCGGGCTATATTCCGTCCGCACAAAAGATATTTCGGGTTGTATCTCTAATCCGCAGGATGTAAGGATCAACAGTAATACCCTTGGAATGGCTGATTACACCGTTGTACACCCTGCCTGTACGGTGCGGGGATCCATCACGATCAACACGCCTTCCGATTTTTATACTTTCGACGGCGGCCAGACTTGGGTAACCAATAATACGCTGAGCAATCTTGTGTCAGGTTATTTTTCGGTCGGCATTAAAAATAATCTGGGTTGTACGTCCTATTATTTTGAGAGTGTTTATCTGCAGCCTTTTCAGAACAGCTCCCCACAATACGACGTAATACAGCCAACTTGTGGTGAGAATGGAACGATTTACATCAGTACCGAGGCTGATCAGTACAGTTTCGATAACGGCACGACCTGGAGTACCAGCAATATGAAGGACCTGCCGGCAGGAACGTACAGGATCAGAATTAAAAATGCCGCCGGATGTATGTCGCAGATCGCTTCTGTTACACTTTATGAACCAACTCTCCCATTGCCTTTTCATACCGTGGTTAATCCGACCTGCGGGAATCCGGGGAGTATCACCATCAACACCGTTTCAGATTTTTACAGTTTCGATGGCGGCACTACCTGGGGAACGGTAAATACAAAAACACTTCCAGCCGGTTCCTATCAAATTCTCACCAAAAACAGCATTGGCTGCAAATCCCAGAGTACCTACGCTTACCTTACGGAGGTGAAGCTTCCTAAGCCGGATATTACCGTGGTACAGCCAGCCTGCGCTTCGAAGGGCAGCATTACGATAAATTCAGCAGCGGCCATGTACAGTGTAAATGGCGGTACTACATGGTCCACAAGCAATGTATTTGCGAATTTAAGCGGAAACTATTATAATGTGGTGACTAAAAACGCCCAGAACTGCCTATCGGAAACCGTTGGAGTAAATCTGAACCAGGTTTATCTTCCGGAACCGACCTATATTGTTGTAAACCCAAGTTGTGGAAATGTTGGCAGCATCACGTTTACTTCAACCGCTACCTATTACAGTATTGATGGTGGCGCCACATGGCACACGACGCCGGTCTTCAATAATCTCACTGCGACTGTCAGCTATAATTTAAAGGTGAGAAACGCCACGAACTGCGTCTCCAGCGGGGAATATGTGTACATGAGTACCACAAATCTGGCAAGCCCGTCCGTTACAGTAGTAGAGCCAACGTGTGGCACGCCGGGAAGCATTACGGTGACGACCCCCGCGACCTCCTACAGTTTTGATGGCGGCTATACGTGGACAACTTCTCCGGTAAAAAACAATATCACTTCGGGCTATTTTTCTGTGATGGTGAAAGATGCGAGCTGCACCTCAACAAGCACATCGGTTATCATCAATGAGTTCCGTTTGCCCGATCCAACATACACCGTCACGCAGCCAATCTGCGGAACCGGTGGCACGATCAACATCACAACTCCTGCAGCAAAATACAGTATTGATGGCGGTTCAACCTGGAGTACCAGTTCCAGTTTCACCAATCTTGCGGATGGATATTATTACATCATGGTGCAGAATGCATTGGGATGCAAATCAACGTATGCTGCAGTGTATGTAGTAATAAGGAAGTATTACCTGCCTAATCCGGATGTTCAGATTATTCAGCCGACGTGCCTCGTGAAAGGCAGTATTAAAATAATGACTCCGGCTGCGATGTACAGCTTCGACGGCGGCACAACTTGGGGAACATCGAACGAGAAAACCGATCTGACTTCAGGTTATTATCATGTCGTGATTAAAAACGCGCTGAACTGTACGTCTGACCCGAACTCACTTTACGTGAATATGACCACCTTTTATCTGCCGCAACCGTTTATAAAAACGGTGCAGCCCACTTGTGCCGACAGCGGCAGCATAACCGTAGTTTCACAGGCAGCACAGTATTCCTTTGACAATGGAGCGACCTGGGGTACAAGTCCGGTTCTTCTAAATCCGGTGCCTGGTTATTACAACATTAAAATTAAGAATGCCGCGGGCTGTATCTCGCATACCGCTTATACCTCTATCAGTAAATTCTATCTTAATCAGCCAAGCTATGCTACAATTCAGCCGACATGTGCAGCACCGAAAGGCACAATTATCGTCCAGACCGTAGCCGACCTTTACAGCTTCGACAATGGCGTTACCTGGACCACGAATCCCGTAAAAAATAATTTGAATTCCGGAAGCTATAACATCCTTATTAAGAACAGTTCCGGCTGTGTTTCGCAAAGTGCTTACGTGTACATCAGTTCCGCACCGGTCATTCCGGCAAAACCGGTGGCTACGGTCACCCAGCCTAGTGCATGTGATGCCACGGACGGCAGCATTACAATTACGTCGCCTGGCGTCAGTTATACTTTCAATGACGGTGCAAGCTGGACCACTGATCCTGTAAAGAGAAATGTAGGGGCGGGAACGTATATTCTGCGCGTGAAAATGAACTCTTACAGCTGCGAATCGGTGTCGACTGTAGTTATTCTGGATTCCGGACAAAGTATTGCAGCACCTGCAGTTTCCGTTGTTCAGCCTACATGCAGCGTAGCTACCGGCTCGATTACCGTTACCACCGCCGCAGCTACGTACAGTTACGATGACGGACTGACGTTCGTATATTCAAATACCAAAAGCGGTCTCAGTCCGGGTGTTTATAAAATTAAAATTAAAAATGCGGCAGGCTGCCTTTCGGTAGCTGCGACGGCAACCGTAACTGCTCAGGCGCCCCTGCCGGAACCCGCATACACCGTTGCGCAGCCCAACTGCGCCACCGCGCTCGCAAGCATTACCATTAGTTCGCCCGCTGCCGAATATTCATTTGACAACGGACTCACATATGGAACCCAGAACACCAAAACGGGTCTTGCGCCGGGCTCTTACAGTCTGATGATTAAAGATGCCGCAGGATGTTTCTCTAATGTGGCGGTGGCTACTGTGCAACCTCAACCTTCCACGCCTGCAGCCCCACAGATTTCGGTAACGGCTCCATCAGGTTGTGCAGCAGTGACCGGGACCGTGGCTGTAATTTCAGCGGCGGCACTCTACAGTTTCGACGACGGTGCAACCTGGACAAGTCAGGCGTCCGCGAACCTCGCGCCCGGAGTTTATCAGGTGCGTATCAAGCTTTCCGCTTCGGGATGCGTCTCCCCTCCTACTACAGCGACCGTAGACCCACCGCCAAACGCGCCTGCCTTGCCTCTGTTTTTGGTATCACAACCGGTATCGTGCGTCAATCCGTTCGGAATTATCACCATAACTTCCACTGAACATCAGTACAGTTTCGATGGAGGCTCGAGCTACTCTTCCACTGCGGTTTCTGCGCCACTTTCACCTGGAAATTACTTAGTAAAAGTGCGAAACAGTGCCGGCTGCGAATCCGGTTCGGTGTCTGTGACGATCAACGTACCGGCTGACATGCCGAAAAAGCCAACAGCTTCGGTGCTTCAGATCAACTGTAATCAGCCATTCGGGGAAATTGCATTTAATGAAAATGAGTCTCAGTACAGTATCGATAACGGTGCGACATGGCACAACTCAAATATATTCAAAGGCCTTACCCCGAAAACTTATCTGCTTAAAACAAAAAATACTTTAGGTTGTATCTCAACGGCAACTTCGGTAACGATTAACAATTTCAGCAATCCAACACCTAAACCGCTGGCGAACGCTGTACAGAACTTCTGTATCCAACAGAACCCGACCGTTGCTCATCTTACAGCGAGCGGAACTTCAACAAAATGGTACTCAGCCGAAACCGGTGGTACGCCATTGCCGGACAGTACTGCGCTGATTGGTGGGGCTACTTATTACGTGACACAAACGCTGTCTTCATGCGAAAGTGAAAGGCTTCCGGTACTGATCAACATCTACAACACAGCAGCACCAACGGGTCCGGCGGCTCAGGTTTTCTGCGTGAGCCAGATGGCGAAGGTTTCCGATTTAAATGGAACGGGCAATCAGATTAAATGGTTTTCTACAGCAATGAGCAGCGTACCGTTATCTGCAAATACGCTGCTGCAGGATGGCGCGACGTATTTCGGGACTCAAGTTCAAAACGGATGCGAAAGCGTTAGCCGTCTGGAGGTGAAAGTTTCATTGGTTACGACGAATATTCCCGCGGTAGATTTCTCTGCACCTGCAATTTGCTCAGATGAAAATGGCACTAAAAAAGTGGATCTTACCCAGTATCAATCCGCAATTGTTCCTAATTCAGGACTTTATACCTATGAATATTATACTGTCAGCCAGGTGCGCATTGACGATCCCACGAAAGCGCTGCTCCCAGCGGGCTCTAATCTGATTTACGTAGAAATTAAATCGGCTGTTGGGTGTTCCGCCAAAGTGAAACTTACTGTACAGATCAACGCTTCGCCTGTGGTTAATGTTCCGGCAAATGCGGTTTTCTGTCCTGAAAGTTCCGTGCTGTTAGATGCGGGCAGCCTGGCCGCGGGTTCAACTTACACGTGGATGTACAACGGCGTTTTCGAAAGCAGCCTGCAGACCATTAAGGCCAGTAAAGTAGGCACCTACGTCGTGACTGTGACGAATACCTCAGGTTGCACGACAACGAAGACAATCTCTGTGAAAGAGGTGGAACTTCCGGTGATTACCTTGATTAAAATTGAAAATACATCAGTTCAGATCATCGCTACTGGTAGCGGAACGCTTGAATATTCAATCGACGGATCGACGTGGCAAAGTTCAAACACGTTCCATAACGTACCTGTGGGAAACCACCTCGCCTACGTGCGCAGCGGATTACAACCGTGTGCAATAGCCATTAAAGCGTTTACAATCTTCAAGATCACCAATGTATTTTCACCTAACGGCGACGGCGTAAACGACAACTGGATGATCGAAGGCATAGAAAATTACCCTGAAAGTCATGTGCGTGTTCTGGACCGGTTCGGATCCGTGGTTCTTGACCGAAAGGTTAAAGGAATTTTCTCGTGGAACGGGCAGCATGCCGGCCGCAACCTGCCGACGGGTAACTACTGGTACTACATTACGGTTTCAGACGGACGTATCCTGTCTGGCTATGTCACCCTGAAAAACCGGAATTAGCAACGCAGCTTTAATCTTTATTTTAAAAATAAAGACGATTTAGGAAAGACAGATCTTTCTGAATTGAAAAATCCCGCCTGAACAGCGGGATTTTTTTTAATGATGTCGAAATATTTATTTTACCGCATCACGTGCTTCTTTGGTGTGCTGAAGGTGTTGCTCTAATGTGGGCAGTGTCTTCGTTGCAAAAGCCTTGAGCGCTGCATCACTGCCATCCGTGGATTGTTTCCTAAATAAATTAATGGCTTTCTCATGCTCGCTGACCATTATATCGGTGTAAGCTCTGTCGAATTCCGCACCTTTTTTGGCCCTTAAATCCTCAGCGATTTTCTGTTGAGCGGCATCGGGAGTCGCCGGTAAGCTGTAGCCAGCACTCGCGGCCCACGATTTCAGCTCTTGATTGGCTTTTGTATGATCGCTCACCATCATCTGTCCATGCGATTTCACTTTTGCATTGGTTCCGTTATCGGCACCGAGCTGGCCCAGCATCGCTTCGGTCATACCGCCTTTTGCAGCCTCATTCGCAAACATCTTATCCTGCTCGCTGAGGTTACCGGTTTGGTTATCGCCCATTCCCGACATTGTGGTAGAATCCACTGCCATCACACTGTCGGCGGGAACTGTCATCATCGAACTGTCGGTATTACTTTCTGTAGATGTGGTTTCGTTCTTTTTGCAAGCCATTAACGTGGCTGCACACATTAGGACTAAAACTGAATTTTTCATCGTAAAAAATGTTTAAGGTTATGATTTAAAGTTGATTATGTACGGTGTGCGTATCAATTTTTTTGCCAAAAACGTCCGCGCTTATCCCAATGCAGCAGTTAAAAAAACATTTACTGCACAAAAAAGCCGGAAAATAATTTCCCGGCCTCTTTTGTAATTTACAGATATCAATTAGTCTACAATCAACTTCGCAGATTGGTTTTTAGCGGTGATAAAATACACCCCTTTCTGAAGGTTTGTAAGGTTTATTTTGCCGTTGTTGTCCACATTTGTAATGGTCTGAACCAACTGGCCAGCCATATTGTAAACATTTACGGTTTCGCGGCTCCCGATTCCGCTGACAAAGATTTCACGGTTTGTTGTCGGATTGGGATATACGCTGAATTTCTGATTCTTCACCTCCACATTACCGTTTCCAAGTACGGAATAGCACGTCCATGAAAGATTATCGAATGAAACGCGGTTATTGGTGGTTTCATCAACAAGCTCAATCACTACAGTGCCTTCTACGTTGATGTTCTGAATGGTGGTAGTGGTTGCAGTTTTCGAGTACGGAATCTGCCCTTTCATGACGCCATTGATTTTCAGTAGATAGTTTCCGGCAGAATCAGAAAACGGAAGATAGGTAGTAACTGTCAGCGATCCGATTCCACCTGAAATTGTAGATGATTTAAGTGAACCTTTTCTCACGCAGACAGCTTTTGAGCCGTCGATCGTAATCTGGGAATCATTCCTAGCGTTGGTCGCAGTCCAGATGATACCGTTGCTGCTCCAGTTTTTCTCAGAATATGAAGACGATACCGACTGCATGTTTTCGAAATCCTCGGTGCCGCACGATGTGCCGGTTTCGGGCGCTTCCTTTGTAGTGCCCTGTACGGCTGCGCTTTTTTCAGATACATTTCCGCTGCTGTCTTTCGCCACAACATGGAAATTGTAGGTTGTCGCCGGGTTCAGGCCTGTAACGGTTGCGAGTGTATTATACACCGTGGCTTTAAGCACATTATCGGCATAGACCTGATAGCTGCTTACAGCTACATTATCTGAAGAAGCTGCCCATGAAAGCGATATGCTGGTAGATGTGGTGTCTGTAACCGTAAGGTTCAGTGGCGAACTTGGTGCTTCGGTGTCACCAGTTGTTCCGCCGCTGAAGGTGTCCGGCCAGTTGTTCTGTGCCGCCGGGCCGCCCCAGACCACTGTTGCGAGATATGGATTATCGATGAACGGATTCCGGTTTTTCTGCGTCTGTGCCACCACGTTATTGCGGGTGATTTCGAATGGGGAAACCGGGTCTTCGATATTCCATTTCAACAGAATATCGGGGAAATCCTGCGAATACGTGCTTGGATTCATGGTAATGTTAAGCGGAAGGCAGCGTACGTTGTAGCGTACGTACATGTACATCAGGATTCTTGCAACATCACCTTTCCATTCGTCACCAGGATACCAGCCACCGCGAGAGGTTTTGTAAGCCATTGCACCGGTGCCGTCATCAAACAGAAGACTGCCGCGCGTGCTGTTCAGCGTTACATCGGACGGACGGAGATGATGGCCATCTGCACCAGGCCCGGAAGTACCGAGGTTTGGGGTTCCTTTGGATTTTGCATAAACGTGTTCACGGTTCCAGCTGCCGTTTGCTGAGCGGCTCCGCTGATGGGTTCCCGAAGCCTGCGATCCGTAAATCATCAGCATATTTCCGGATACAGCGGGGTCTGCGTCGCTGGTTCGCATGAGGGTTTTAAGTTCATCATACGAGATCACTTTGGTGTGCGTGGCAGTGATCAGGCTTGCCAGGTCAGCTTTTAAAGCGTTGCCGGTCTTGCTGAAATTTACGCCGTCATAGTACGAAGGCGCACTTTGGGCAAAAATAACAAATGAGCATAAACTCAGAAAAAAGGATAATTTTAGTTTCATAATCAAATTATAAGGGTTTAAAATATGTTTGCAATAAGCGTATCTTCTTTAAATACACTGATGTTAGACGCTGAAAAACGGATGGGAACAGGTTTTTTAAATTCGAGAAAAAGTTCGCTGCCAAAACAATAAATGTTTGCTTCAGCCCTTTTCCCATCCGAAAACACAACGTCAACGGGTGTAGCTTCTTCTGAAAGATTTTGATTGAATGATGGATTCTGAACCAGATGGAATTGTGAGGCTTTAAAGCACAGCACTTTGCTGAGCAGTCCCGGATGATCATCTCCGTGGCCCACGAAGACGCGGTTTTCGGCGTCATCGATTCCGATCACGTAAAGCGGAGCGCTTTTTCCGCCAACGCCGATACGTTTCCGCTGCCCGAGTTGAAAAGTGGATGTTCCGCGGTGTTCGCCAACCAGAAAACCATCGAAAAGTGAGTATCTGTGGTGAGGTGAAAGCCCGCGCAGCACGTCAGGTCTGGTCATCTGATCAGGCCTCGGACTGTGGTAAAGTGCGGAAGTGGCGGGAATCTCAACAAGCTGTCCTTTAATCATACTACTTTATAACATCCTGAAAACAGCAATGTTCCGGTCCCTTAAGGGTCGGCTAAAGTAATAAATATATTTGATACGCCAAATGACGTTTCTCAGGATGAGGCAATTAATTGGTAGCGGTTCTGAAGCCCGGTTTACCATAAAGCAACTCCAGCGTATTAACATCCGAATTGCCATTAAACCAAAGTTCAAGCGCCTCGTGAAAAAGGGTATGTTCCGTAGGATTCACCTGCGCAAAAAGTGTGAGGCACGATTTAAGTTTGAGGTCATCCGGAGTGCCGAAAACTGCCCTCGCATCGGTGACGGCCAAGTGCAGCAGGATCGCCGTGATCTCACGCAACCTTGCGCCAAGTACGGGATGTTCAAGATACGCTTTGGCCTCGGCGAGATCTGCGATACCGTAATGTTCTGCGGTACTGCTCTTACCCAACCCTTTGAGCTGAGGGAACACGAACCACATCCAGTGGCTTTTCTTGCGCCCGGACTGCAACTCCTCAACTGCAGTTTCGTAAACTCCTTCCTGGGCACCGACAAATCTCTGAAGGTTCATGCTGTGTATTTTTTGGATTTTATTAGGCTTGGCGAATTTGTTTAATCAAATACGCTACCAGAAGATTCGGCGTTAGGTAGAACTAGACACAGAAATTGCGTATAATCGGTACCAACCGGGAACCGTGACTATATATAAATCCGATAAATGATTTATAAGCGGAAATCTATATCTTAGTGATTAGAAATACGTCTTATAAACATCAGACAAACACCTGCCAAATAGGTTGTATTTGTATGACGAAGTAATATATAAGCGAGTTAGCAGCAATTTTCCCCAACAAAATTCAACAATGAATAATATTGGATTAGACACTTCAAACTTTTGGAAATTTATTTGTACCCTAAGTCTATTGGTATTTGCTTTTTGTCTTTCATATGAACCACTTTTTCTTGCAAAGCACAACCAAGAAATGAATCTTTTAAATGAGAACAAAGCAAAATTGGCAGCTAAAAATGGATATTATTTAGGTTTAACAAAAGATCTATATGAAGAAGTCAAAGATTCCTTGAAACACGGAGACATTAAATACTTCTATTACTCAAAAAGTAATAAAACTGAGAAAGATATTAATAATCAACATCGAGACACAATCTTATATTATAGCAATCAGTTTTCAAGTAAACCAATTAAAGAAAAAATAGATAGTTTAAATAAATTAAATTATAATTACGCTGAAGGAGTATTCTTAAGCAAGACGTATACTTTTACTCAAAATGCATTAGAAAAAAATATTGCTCAAAGAAGTTGTATAACTTTAATTTTCGGAATTTTAAGTTTGATTACTTTTATCTGGAGTTTATTCAAGTGGTATAAATCCGAACATAAAAAATAAAATCTACTCCTAATAACTAAGCTTTCGTCTTGTCCGCAGGACACGAGATGAAAGCCCCTTGAACGGAACCTGCGGTAGCTTTTCAACAGTCTTTAGAGTTGTCGTTTCAGCTATTAACGTAATAAAAGCAGTTTTTCAAAAGAACTGCTTTTATTTGTGCCGTTTGGCGGACCCATTTCATTTCAGAATGCTGCGCCCGCCGCGTCTTCTACTTCTTCCACCCTTTCGCGCAGAATTTTTATTTTGCCTGCCCTTCTATCGCGCAGAGCGCCGGTAAATCTGGCTTTTGTCCAGCGGAACCTCGAGAATCTCAGTCTTCCGAAATGATGCTGAAGTACATAGATCATCATCCCGATGGCCGCAATGCAGATCAGGCCGTACACCTTTTTGTTGGCGGAGAGGATCGCGTTAAGCTGTATACTTTTGTAACCCGATAAAGCCGACTGTGCCGACATTAAATTCCCGTCGAGGTAAACCGCAAGGTTATTCACACTCTCCCACTGGAACTGATACTGCAGCCACGAAAAGAACGATGCAAATACGGCCGTCGCCACAAAACTCCGGAATACGAGGATGAGTCCCATAGCCTGAAGCATCGATTCCATTTCGAGTTTATCGAGCGTATAAAACCATACGGCGATGAACAGCGCACTAAGGCCGTAACCTTTCAGTACCATCGGCAGCAGCCAGCTTTCATAACTGAGTTCAGGCACCATCATAAAATACATCATCACGCTGTTGAGGAAAAAGGCTGCAATACCTGAAAAAATAAACATTTTCAGCGACCGCTCTGCCTTAAACCAATAGAAGGCAATTACTCCGGCCAAAATCACGCCGGGAACCATCATTATATTAAGAGATGCATTGGTGACCATGTCGTAGCCCAAAACTCCCACGGCAAATGAACTCTGGAGCGAACTCGCACCAAGGAATACACCCGTAAATAAAAGCATCAGCAAACCGCTCTGCACATTGCTTCTGGTGAAGATGCCAAATGAGATATATCTTCGCTTAAGGGTAAGCTGCCGCAGCGCAAGCAGCACAAAACTGATGAGCGTACCCCAAAATGAAACGCGGATGGCTGGCGCCTCGAACCAGTTGAGCGTTTTGCCGAACGAAAGAAAGTACGCCATACAGAGAAATGTAGCGGCAAAAAAGGTCATACTCAGCCAGTCGATCTGCGAGAAGGGCATCTTGCGTGCAAAACGCTGATTGTGCTGGAAGATCACCGCAGTCATTAAAAGTATAAGACAAACCCCTGCCGTTAGGAAGTGCGGATACTGCCAGGTGGTATGGTAAGCTAATTTGGAAAGGTAGTAGCCGGCAACATTTCCCGTCACGATCGAAAAAGGATAAAATATAGCGTAAAAACGCCCCCGTTTGCCATCCGGACTTAGAATGAACATTAAGGGCAGGATAAACTCCATCATCATGAACATCTTGAAAAATCCCATGATAAATGATGAAGCAATAATGATCTCGGGAACATTGGTTGTACCGATCACGAAAGACAGTAGTGCCGATACGGAAAGTGAAGTTACCATGATTTCTTTAGTCCGGAATCTCATCTTTACCCTCAGCACAAGCGGCATGGCGGTGGCCATTCCGATAAAAGAAGCAAAATTGGCCATCATCAGATAATCGGGCACGATGCCGAGATCGCCGACCATCATACTGATATTCCCGCTGTTCACCGGATTCAGCGACATAATCAGAATGGTGAATATCAGAATAAGTAAGAGCTGCACCGGTTTTGGCACCCAACTTTTAAACAGCCCCTTGTTGTAATCCGACATTATTCCGGTTTATTTAAAGTCACGCTCACATTCATCCCGGCACGAAGCTGAGCCAAATCTTCCTTTTTATTATCTGCGGTAAATTCAATCCTAACCGGAATCCGCTGCTGTACTTTAACAAAGTTACCTGTGGAATTATCAACCGGAACATTTGAATATTTCGATCCTGTAGCAGCCGAGATAGCCGCCACTGTACCGATGAATTTCTTACCGTCTAAAGCATCTACCGTAATATTCATCTTTTCGCCGATTTTTACGCGCGGCATCTGGCTTTCGAGGAAGTTAGCGGTAATCCATTTCTGGCCGTTCAGCACGATAGTGCCAAGCTGTTGCCCGGGCTGCACAAGTTGCCCTTCGTTGATCAGCCTTCTGCCCATCACGCCGTCGTAAGGTGCGGTGATCACAGCGTACGAAAGGTTGATTCTGGCCATATCAAGCATTGCGGAAGTGCGTTTGATCTCGGCATCATTCACTCCAAGGCGGCTTCGGGTCTCGCCGGTGGCGAGATTTGCTGAGTTTTTCTGGCTCAGCAGGGTTTCATACGCCGCTCTGGTGGCATCGTATTCAGTCTTTACCTGATCATATTGCTGGCGGGTAACTGCTTCTGAAGCCAGCAGGTTTTTGTAGCGGTTCATGTTCTGTTCCGCATTCCATAACCGGGCTTTGGCTCCGGCGATGTTCGCATTGGCTACGTTCACGTTATTTGAAACTGTATTTACCGAAGACGATGTAACTTCCCGGGAAGCCAGCGCGTTCTGCCATGCTGCTTCTGCCTGTGCCAGCTGGGTGCGGAGTTCGCGGTCATCCAGAATTACAAGCGTGTCCCCTTTTTTCACAGCCTCATGCTCACTGTATTTTATTTCTTTAATATATCCTGCAACGCGTGTGTTTACCGGATTGATGAATTCTTCTACCTGCGCGGAGTTGGTAAAGTTATCGTCGTTCAGGTGAAAATAGTGTTTCACCAGCCAATAGAAACCGCCCGCCGCAATGGCAAAAACGAGCAGATTGATCACCGTTGTTTTTACTTTATTGCTTTTTTTGTTAGGCTTTTTCGTGGGCGGCTGCGGTTTTTGGTCGTGTTTTTTGTGTGAAACCTTTACTTCGGATTCGGGCTGGATGATATTTTCGTTTTCGGGAGTTTGTTCTGACATCGCTGTGATTTTATTTTATAAAGTTCCTGTTGTTTTCATAAGGTTATAATACTGGTACTGCACGTTGATCTCGCTGTTGGCGTACTGAAGCTCGGCTTCAAGTTTGGCATTGCTTGCATCAATCATGTCGGCCTGCAGCGCGAGTTGGTTGAGGTATTTGGCTTCAATGATCCTGTAGTTTTCACTGGCAAGATCCTCACTTTCCTTGCTTAGGCGTGCCTGCTGTATAGCTTCCTGCCATTTAAGATAAGCCGCGTTGGTCTGCACATCTAGGTTTTCCTGCTGCAGCGCAAGCGCGTTCCTGGCCTGGCTGAGCTGCAGTTTCCCTATCTGCTCTTTTTCTTTGGTTTTATAAAGATTGTCGATGTTATAACTGATGCTTAGTCCTGCCTGCCAGGTATTGGTGTAAAAATCCTGCGCCGGAAGGGAGCTTGTAACCGGCCTTGCCATATCGTAGCCCCCGAAGGCCGCAATAGTGGGTTTCTTATCCGTATTGATGATTTCAATATTTTTGTTGGCCATTTCAATTCCGGTTTGCGCATATTTTAAGACCGGATGGTTTTGATGAGCCCGGTCTAAATAATAACCCAGTCCCGTGTCTGCCGCTGCTTCGCTGAAAGATGCAGTAGGCACAATAAGAATGTCGGGCGAAAGACCTACAGCCGTTGCCAGCTGATAGTTTAACGCAGCACGGTTATTGTCCAGCGTCAGAATTCCCTGCTCCAGATTCTTCAGCAGCAGCTCGCCACGGATGATCTCATTTCTCGTTACCATGCCCTGCTTGTAGAATTTCTTTACGTTCTCCAGACGTTCAGTTGCGAGTTTTCGGTTATTCAGAAATACATTTTTTTGGTTAATGATCTTTTGAATATCGAGATAATTCGACATCACAAGAAACTTTATATTCTGCTCATCTTTTTCAAGATCCAGTTCGGCAAGCTGTTCGCGCAGTTCCGAAACTTCAATCGATTTTTTTACGAGCCCCCCTTTATAGATAAGTTCCGACGCCTGGAGGCTATAGGTATTGCCAAAGTGCGGCATGCCGACGGTCGCTATCTTAGAAAGGTCTTTGTCGAGGATCAGCGCGTCGCCCAGATAAAAAGCGTTTGCAGATGCGGTAATGTTGGGCAGCTTCTGCAGTTCCGCAGTTTTTGTCTGCTGGCGGGCAATGAGTATGTTTTGTGATGAAAGCTTAAGCTGCGTATGATTTTCGAGTGCCATCTGCACCACTTCGTTCAGCATTAAAGTGCGTTCCGTGGTTTGCGCGTTGACCTGGAAAAAAAACAGACTCAGCAATAATAAAGTCGTTCTTGTTTTCAGTTTCATATTCTTTAGGTATTTGGACGGGGCAAAGGTACCTGGATATGAAAGCCGTGAAAATGACGGAATGAACGAATAAAATGTCTGAAAGTAAGATTCAGTTCTGGAAACGCCTACGGTAGGCCGCTGGACTTTCGACGCCGTGCTTTTTGAAAAAATGGCTGAACGAATATTGGTCGCTGAATTTAAGATCCGAAGAAATCTCGTATATACTCTTGTCTGTGGACGACAACAGCGCTTTTGCTTCTTTCATTACATAGGCCGCAATAATCTGTCCGGCCGTTTGGCCGGTCACCTGCTTTAAAATAGCCGTAAGATGTCTGGAAGTAATAAACTGCTTTTCAGCATACCAGGTCACTTCGCGCTCTTCCAGATAGTGTTCGCCTACGTCTTTCAGAAACTGCAGCGTGATCTGCTGTTTGCGCGACACTTTTTCTTTCGAAAAAACAGCGTTCTGAGAAATAATATCGCCAAACAGATACACGGCGGAAGAGAAAAGATGCCTTATAATCTCCTCCCGGTTGGCGGAAGGGTCTTCACTTTCAAGGATGCTCTGCAAAAGTTCTGCGTTGTTCCACATCCTCGAAAATGGTTTTGGGTCCAGACAAAAATGACGCACCAGCTCGTTCCGGAAATAGACAAAGGCGTTCAGCCGGTTGATCTTGAGGGGAAGCTTTTCGGTGTATTCGCGCGCAAAGGCGATCATAAGTATTTCCGGATTTTCGCTTATTTCCTGGAGTTCGTAAACTCGCCGCGAATCAATCAGGGCGACGCAGTTTTCGTGCAGTTCAATGCTGTTCAGACCTTCTGTAAAAACGAGCTTTCCTTTTTTCAGAATCAGGAATGCCGGTGTTTTAGGATGATGCGGCCTGCCTACTGCAATAAATTCAAAAATATTCTCAGCATTAAAGATCCGGATCGGGTATTCCAAAAGTTTACATTTTAAGCAAAGATAATTATTTGGTCTTCAGGTAGAAATCGGTATTGCTGTTTCATTCTTTTTTTTTCTAAAATGAGCGGACTGCGCCCTCAGAACACCCCTTTTTACACCATTTTATACCGTGGCAACCCAATTTCTTTTTCCTGCGGATACGGTTGGCGCCACGTCATGCTCACATCTTCATTGATTTTTTTATGAACTTCAAATGCTTTCTCCTGATCTTCAGCATATCTCGGATCGGGGATAAACGGCATCTTAGCCATTTTCAGGATCGTGATTGTAGGGAAATGAAAATCAACTTCCACCAAACCCAGCAGCAGATAGCACCCCCCACCCTGAAACGGATATTTCTGCAGGTTATCCGGGAAGTGTGCGGTGTCGAAATAATTGCCGTCAGCATCGATCCAGGTGCCGAAAAACATGGTTCCTTTTGTGGTGGGGACATGCTTTCTGGAGATCAGATAGGCCAGCATCTTTACCTGTTTTTTATGGAATTTAATTAAATCCATCGCCCTCACGCCGCCACGGTATTTGGTCTGCAGCAACTCAAATGGACTGCACGAAACGGCGAAACCCAGGATTTCGATCTCATCAAAAGCATCTTCGAAACGGTTCCGTTTGAGGTTGGGAAGTTCGTACTCCTGAACCGGGGTTTCAAAAAAAGACGGCAACCTGTTCTGGGGTTTAAAACTGATCATCAGCAGTCGCGCCTCAATCAGCAGTTCATTTTTCTGTTTTCCGGTAAAACGGAAACCGCCCACAAATATTAAAGTCTGCAAAGTTTCGATGCCCACCGGTACGCGCTTGATAAAATTTTCGAGCGATGTGTAAGCACCGTTCCGTATGCGTTCATCAAAAATGAAACAGGCCATGCCCGACTCCAGGTTTTCGATATGCATAAAACCCAGATACACATCCACGCCAAAAACGGTGGTTTCAACACCGCTTTTATTCACACATGGGTTATGAATGACGCCACCGGACATCCTGCATTCATGTACATACACCTCAGTTCTGTAGAATCCACCGCCATTGTTGATGGCCGAAACCATAAACTCCACCGGATAATATACTTTAAGGTACAGGCTCTGGTAACTTTCTACGGCATACGAAGCCGAGTGCGCTTTACAGAAAGAATAGCCTGCAAAAGACTCGATCTGGCGGTAGACTTCCTGCGAGAGTTTTTCGGGATGACCTTTTTCCCGGCAGGATTCAAAAAAATGATCTTTTACTTTCTGAAGTGCGGCTAAGGACCTGCCCTTTCCACTCATTGCACGTCTTAAGATATCGCCGTCATCCGCGGAAAGTCCGCCGAAATGAAGCGCAATCTTAATTACATCTTCCTGATAGACCATAATGCCGTAGGTTTCGCCCAGATGCTCTTTAAAGACATCATGGAAATACTCGAACTGTGTAGGGTTATTGTGCCTGAAAATATATTCCTTCATCATCCCGCTTTGGGCTACGCCGGGCCGGATAATGGATGAAGCCGCCACCAGGGTTTTATAATTATCGCATTTCAGCCTCCGCAAAAGCCCGCGCATCGCCGGACTTTCAATATAAAAACAGCCGATCGTTTTGCCGATACTGAGGTACGCATTGCAGTTTTGATCGTTCTTGAACGTGTGGGTATCATCAATATCAACGGTGATGCCGCGGTTTTTCTGAATAAGTTTCACGGTATCGTTAATGGTGCCCAACCCGCGCTGCGAAAGGATATCGAATTTTTCGAAACCGATGTCTTCTGCCACATGCATATCGAACTGCACAATCGCAAAGCCTTTTGGCGGCATTTCGAGGGCGGTATAGTTGGTGATCGGTTCTTCGGAAATCAGGATCCCGCATGAGTGCATGCTTCGCTGGTTCGGGAATTTTTCGAGCAACTGTCCGTATTTATGTACGAGTTTCACCACCGAATTGGTATCGTGAGTGTCCATAGGTTTTGTAGCAAGCGCGTCGAGTTCTTCTTTGGGCAGACCAAATGCTTTTCCTACTTCGCGAAAGATCGAACGGTACTTAAATTCCACATTGGTGCCGCAAAAAGCTACGTGGTCTTTTCCGTATTTCCCGAAAATATAGTTTAAGATTTCGTCGCGTTCCTTCCAGCTCCAGTCGATATCGAAATCGGGTGGACTTTTGCGGTGCATATTCAGGAATCTTTCAAAATACAGATCGAGTTCTATGGGGCAGATATCGGTAATCCCGAGGCAGTAACTTACGATACTGTTGGCACCGCTCCCCCGGCCAACATGCATAAAACCGCGGCTTTTGCTGTACTGAATAATGTCCCAGGTGATCAGAAAGTACCCCGAAAAGTTGAGATCATCAATTACCTTAAGCTCCTTTTCTGTTCTTTTTAAAACGGCCTCGCTTTCCTCGGGATATCTTTTCTTAAGGCCTTCATAGGCGAGTTTTCTCAAAAGCTGAGCGTCTGAAGCTTTGTTGCCGGTAAAAAAAGTGCGGTTTTTAGGTTTCTTAAAATCAAATTCAAATGAACAGAAATCAAGGATGCGTTGGGTGTTTTCTATAATTTGGGGATACATTTTAAAGCTTTCAAGAAGCTCTTCAACCGGTTTGAAAACTTCGTTGGGTGCACAGCAGTCATCTTCGGTAAGTTTCGAAATTAAAGTATTGTTACTGATGGCGCGCAAAACCCGGTGCAGATTATATTCTTTCTTAGTGCTGACGGTTACGGGGTGCAGCATCACCATTCTATTTAAAAACCGCTGCCATTTGGGGCTGATCAGAAGATTCAGCTGGGTTTCTTTTATCCCGATGAATTCGTTTTCCTTTAAAGATTCAGGTATATTTTCCAGCGGATAGATTACCGTAACTTTATTGAAATCGGGGGAAGTTTGCGGAAGTTCGGCCCCATCACAGTTGTAGCGGGTAAGCAGCCTGTTGATCTCCGCCAGCCCGTCTGCATCCTGCGCAATGGTGATATACAGCAGTTCATTCCCTTTCCGGATCTCAACGCCTGCAATGGGTTTTATATTGAATTTTTCGCATTCTTTCTTAAACTCATACACCGCCGTTACGGTATTGATGTCGGTAAGTACAAGCTGCTCGGCGCCACATTCCGATGCCTGCTTTACCAGTTCTGTAACCGATAAAGTTCCGTAACGCAGGCTGTGATAGGTATGGCAGTTGATAAACATGAGGTAAGGTTGAGGTTGAGGTTATTAAAAATCGAAGCCGGAGGCACGGCCCACTGCCCTGCTTCCGAAACGGTTCTTGATCCTGTCCATCGTTTGGTATAAATTCATCAGTTCTTCGGTATCTTCAAATAAATTCATCTGATGATTACCGTGCACGAGGCCCGTGAAGCGCAGCCCTACCAACCGCAGCCTCATTCTCCGGGTATATAACTTTTCAAACAAATCCAGCGCGCAGCGAGCCAGCGTATGATCGGCGGCCGTGTAGGCAATTCTGCACTGTTTGGTTTCGGTATCGAAGTTTGCATACCGGATCTTCAGCACCACCGTAGAAGTGATCCACTGTTCTTTGCGAAGCTGATGGGCGAGTTTTTCGGCCATTCCCGAAATAATTCCTTTCAGTGCGGGCATATCCATCGTATCGGTGCTAAACGTAGTTTCCGTAGAAACCGATTTTCTTTCGGAATAAGGCACCACCGAAGTTTCATCGATGCCGTTGGCTTTCTGCCACAGTTCAGTGCCGTTTTTGCCGATCATTTGCTGCAGCACCTGCACCGGCATTTCAGATAAAGTCTGGATCTTGCGGATCCCGATTCGGGAGAGGAGCTGAAAAGTGGCATTTCCCACCATCGGGATTTTTCTTATCGAAAGCGGATTAAGAAAAGGCTGCACTAAATTGCCTTTAATTTCAAGCCGTCCGAGTGGTTTGGCCTCTCCGGTGCCGATCTTGGAAACCGTTTTATTGGTAGACAGCGCGAAACTGATGGGCAGACCGGTATTTTTCTTCACCGATTCGGCAATTTCGCGGGTCCATTGGTAACACCCGAAAAACCTGTCCATTCCGGATAAGTCCAGATAAAATTCATCAATACTGGCTTTCTCCAGAACCGGGGCTTTTTCCTGAATGATTTCGGTAACGTCGTGCGAAAGTTTCGAGTAATTCTCGTAATCGCCGCGCACCACTTTTGCCTGCGGGCAAAGCCGCATCGCCATTTTGATCGGCATGGCAGACCGCACGCCGAAATATCTTGCTTCATAGGAACACGACGTCACCACCCCGCGGTCGCCACCGCCCACGATTACAGGAACGCCAATAAGTTTGGAGTTCTGCAGCCTTTCGCAGGATACAAAAAAGGTATCAAGATCCATGTGTACAATTGCGCGATTCATGCCACAAAACTATTATCTACTGTAACAATTTTAAGTATATTTGTAGTTATAATCTATAACAATGTCAATTTTATCAGATAACATGCGGGTTCTGAGAGACCGGCTGGCCATCTCCCAACAGAAGACGGCAGACAGCTTAAAAATAACACGCGGCCGGTATGTGAAATATGAAGACGGCAGCTCTGAACCGCCCATTGAAATACTGGTGCGCATTGCGAGGTTCTTCAACATCAGCATTGATCTGCTGCTCACCGTAGACATCCGGAAGTACCCGCTGGACAATATTGCCGCGCTTCCGAACAACAGAATTGTGCTTCCCATCATCGTGGATGAGCAGGGCGAAAATAAAATTGAAATCGTTACGCAGAAAGCTTCAATGGGCTATCTTACGGGCTATACGGATCCTGATTATATCGAAAGTCTGCAGACCCTCTCGCTCCCTTTCCTCAGAAACGGCAAATACCGGGCTTTTCCGGCGGGCGGAGATTCGATGCCGCCTTACAGCGACGGCACCTTTATCGTGGGAAAATATGTGGAACGCCGAGAGGATTTAAAAAAAGGAAAGACCTATCTTTTCATCACGCGCGAAGGCATTGTTTATAAAAGGTACGCCAAGCAGAATAAGAACGGCACGTTGATCAGTTCCGACAACACTTTTTACGAACCTTACGAGATCCCGTGGTCTGAAGTATTGGAAATCTGGGAATTTGCGAGCAGCATCAACACCAAAGAAATCAGCCCGGAATGGGTTGAAAACCTGAATACCAAAGAGATGTTCCTGAATCTGATCGAAGAGATAAACCACCTCAAAAATCTGGTGAGCGATAAACTTTAAAATTTAAATACCTTTTTGGAATATTTTGCCGCCTAAACTCTGTTTTAATGGCGACTCTTTTTTAGACTACGAGTCAATATTGTTCCGGGGGCAGCTCTACTGGCTGTTTCGTGATGCATCAAATGCAGAAATATGAATTTTTCAAATTTAAATCTTTAATTGATTATTTCCCCCCTGTTATTCTCCAACTTCTCACGGAATTTCTGAATTGCTTGAGGGGTTTGTGCCGCCCATCCCTTTACTTCTCCGACAATTTTGAGCGGTGCCTCGGAACGGTATGAACGCGAGGGATTACCCGGAAATTTTCGGTCGGTTAGGTTTGGGTCATTTTCAAAATTTCCGGTGGGCTCCACAATATAAACCCTTTCATTTCCGTCGCCTTTTGCCAATGCAGCAGCCAGTGCGGCACCATCCACCAAAGCTGTAAAATAAATGTGGTTCATTTTCAGTTCGGCTTTGTAATTGGAACCTCCGCCGGCGGTGAGTACATCGCCAGTCTGTAAATCCGCTTTTGTACCGTGATAAAAGGGGCCGTTATCCGTGAGATTATTTGCAGACAGATTGGCTAACCCGGAATACGATTTCGCCTTTTCAGCATCGCCTAACTCTTCGTAACACCTGCTTATAGTCAGATAAAGCGAAGGCAGGGCGCTGTCCGCCGCCGGACTGTTTACCTTTAATGCAAAATGCAAACCCGTTTCGAGCCATTTTAAGCGGTCGGCCACGTTGTGCTGATGTCGCGCCACATAATGCGCGGCAAGAAATTTTTCAAAATCATTTGTCGCTTCATCCCAACTTTGGGTAAATAACCTTCGTGCTTCTTCGGGTTTGCCGTTTTCTTCCATCTCCATGCCCTGAAGACAAAGTTTCACAATAGGGTTGAAAGGTGAAAATTCCATACGTGTATGTTTTTTTTAATGATTGCAGGCAGGTTGTTTATCATTTTAAATGAACGCAGGCGGCGATGCATTTAACTAAACAGATCTCTTTCACTAACAGTGACGCTTTTCCCGATGGGGGTTTCGAAAAAATGCTCAAGCTGCCATTTCTGTGTTTTATCAGCTTGGCGGCTGGCAGTAGTATCCCACGATGGATACACTCTGATGCCGCGCTTTCCACGGCTCAACTCATTCATTACTATTTTTTGTGCCTCGAGCACCTTTTTCGGAAAAATAAATACGCCGCTGCGGTTGCCTGACTCCACAGCGATCATTAAAAACTCAAAGTCGTCCGACGATTCAAATGGCTGGGTTATTCCCTCCCCGTTCCGTTTCCAACACGTAACAAACTGACCGTTTTTAGCCGGAGTGATTTTGGCTTTTCTGAAAATCACAACCCGGTCATTCAGGGCAAATTTGTACGCACAATATGCACTGTTTCGGTTTCCTGTTCTACATTCCGGAGGCTTAGATTAAAATTTTCAAGGAAAAATTTCTGAATTTTCTTCAATACCCGAGGCGTATGGGCTTCAATCATATAAGATTGTTTTTTGGTGGAAAGGTGCCAGGAGTACCTCTGTCGGCAGGGCACTTGATCACTGTTTATGGTAAATTATAATAAAATGAACAACTCGCGAAAATTTTTATGTTGTAAACTTCCGACCCACTAATGGAAATAGCTTATTAGCTGTAGGTGTTTTTTTAAACAATTTTTAAGAATAAGTTGCAATTTGAATCTGCCCAATTTTCACCATTAATAATAAATTTTATTTCTACGTTATAGTTTGTGCCAGTGTAACAGATACCAGAAATTTGACTTGTATCAATTTCTTGTTTTTCTGCTTCTGAAAGAACGTTTTCAATGTCGAATGGAATATTGTCTTTTACGCACGTAAGTGCAAGCATAACATTTCCTCTAGGATCTTCGTCTGGATAAGCATATTTAATAAGCCCCAAAACTTCATAAACAGACTTTATTTCATCGTCATAATTTTCGTCGTCATAATCAATATCATTTGGCATCTTAGGAAGATTATATTCTTCAGCGACTTTATGAAAAGCTTTGTCAGCTTGGCTTTCCAAAACTTCTGTTTCAGATTCAATATCCGTCAAAATTTTAGATAGTTGAGAGTCAGAATTTATCCAAAATTCAACAATATTTTCTTCCATAATAATCTCGTTTAATTAGCAGTCTCGATACACTTTCTGCTAACGGTTGGGTATTTCTGTTGGCGGGGATTATTATAAATTATAACAAAATGCACACTGGCGAAATCTTCGTGCAGTAAATTTCAACGCCGCTAATAGAAATAGCTTATTAGCTGTAGTTTTTATTCGTTTACTTTTATTTTTTTAATCCAAATACTTCCCACGCCCCCTGATTTTTTTCCTGTAATGATAAATTCATTTATGTTAGTTTCAAAAACTTTATTTGATGAAAATCTTTCAGTATTAAAATCTTCAGCACTTTTCCACATCCAAATCAAATTACCATTGCTGTCAAATTTTGTTAACGTGGTATAGTCGTAGGCATTATAATTTGGATAATAAATTTCATGCGTCAAACAAAACAGTTCATTATTTTCATTTACTTTAATATCTGTTCCTTGATATATAAAATCTTTTCGTGAAGATTGTTTGTTTTGCCATAAAATTTCTCCATTCATGTCTAATTTTAATATCCATTTCTTAGGATCATCAAAACCGCTTGTTCCACCATAATATCCTTGAATATAAATATTATTGTTTTTTAATACGTAATTTTCAAACAAATCATCACCACCATCATCACCATAATATCTTGACCATAATTTAGTAGCTATACCATCAGTAATACTAAATTTTTGGATTAATCCGTCAAAAGTAGCGGAACCGTCACTAGGGATTTTGTCGCCCTTAAAAATATCAAGAAGATCACCATCTTCTGAATAAGTTGCTTTATTAATTACAATATTATTTGCTTTGATAGTTTTGTGAGATATGACTGCCCCATCATTATTTAGCCATAATTCTTCAAGTTCAGCTCCACCGGATGTGAGTATTTTCATTAAATTATTTTGATATCTGTAAGCCAGCATAAAATTACCTTGCATCCCGTTTAAATCTATTACAGGATATTCTTTTTGCCATATGATGCTCCCGTTTATGGGGTTTAACTTGGTTACAATGGTCGATTTTTGATTAGATTTTCCAGTAAGAACTGCTATATTACCATCTGAAAGAAGTTGTATTTCGTAAGTATAGGGCGAAGGGGAATCCTGGATTAATTTACTCCAGATTAAATTCCCGTTTAAGTCTACTTTATGTAATGTTATTTTTTTTACATCTCCATATTGCTTAATTTGTCTGGTTAATAAAAATAAAAAGGATTTTGATTCATCCAATTCACTGTCCATTAAATATATAAAACTTCCACTGTCAGGAATAAGTCCTATATCTTTATCTAAGATTTTTAAAAACGAAACTTCCTTTGTTATTGCTGAAACGACATTACTATATGTAAAACTGTTATTTTCACTATATGCAATCTTAAAAAAGTATTTAGTATTCGGTGTTAAATCATTAATTTGAATATTGTTCGAATTATTTAAAAGAATTTTTTGTTCATAATTAAGTATATCAAAACTTTCAGATTTACTATATATCAAATACTTATCACCAGAAATGTTTTTAATACTATAATTCAAAGTAACTGAAGTTGCAGTAAAAGTTGAAATAGACAATTCTATTGAATTTTCAATATCACTACTTGTGTCATCTCTATTACATGATATAAAAAGTGTAAATAATAATGATAATAATAATAAAAGTTTAAACTTCATTTCAATAGTATAATTTGTTGGACATATCAAGTGTAGAAAATTGCATCTAACGCTTGGGCATTTCTGCTGGCGGGCTCCCGCTACAAAGTCTCCTGGCTTTGAGCCAAAATTATTCATTCCTATCATAATTACTGTATTTCCAAAACTCCATTCGTTTTTGTCACATTAATGACAGGATTATCCGCTTATTCTATTTCAAATAATCCCTGTCCGTTTACATAAGTGCTTGCGGAAGAATTAAGGATTTAGATGAATTTAATTAAGTTATCCGAAACGCAAAGTATAAGTTTCTTCGGCATTAAACTGCGCTGTGTGGCCGTCTACAACTACTTTTTAGTGTTATTATAATCAGTTACAATCTGCTCAATATTTTTTGTAGAGTATTTTTTACTTTCCACTTTTGCAAGGAGGTTCTTGTCATCGGCCATGAATCTGCCGACATTTTCCTGCAGTATTTTATGCAGGCCAAAATAGGTAGGTGACGGACTTTGAACCGCGAAAAAATCTCCGGTATTCTGATCGTGTTTTTTAATGAAATAATAAAACTCCGGTAAGGTGGAGCCCACCAAATAATGGGTTGAAAGCTTTAAATTCCCTTTTTTATCGAAGGAATAATCTGCAACGGTGTAGAGGTTATAATATCCTGAAACCAGTTTCAGCATCCAGTTTGATTCGGTCTGCTTTCTTTTGGCGGTCGTATAAAAGGTGAGATAATCCAACTGATAGCTTTTATGATCAGACATGAAAATGATGGATTTCAACGATGAATTCGGTATGGTCTCCTCTTTGGCATTTTCATCTGTTTTAAATTTTATCTGCTTGGCAGAAAGGCTCTTGGCATTCACCAATCCTGTTTTCTGTTGGCCATTCGCTAACTCTAGGGTAGCTGACTGAAATTTCTGGGAATAAGCGAAAATGATCGCGAAAATAAAAAGAAAAGTAAATGTTGATTTCATAAAGTAAAGAGGTAATTGTTTTTAAATTTTTAAATAATCAGTTGGGTTCTGAGTTTTAGATTAGGGTAATAACTGAATCCGTAAATATAACCAAAAGTCTGACCTGCGAAATTATGTATGCAATAATTCCATTTGGCTGCTTTATGATCTAATTTTTTTGAAATTTCGTGCGCACTTTGCCTCACGTTCCGGCTCCGGATTCCTTCATCCGTCAATCGACACAATCCCTTCCGTTATCGCATATTTTATCAGTCCGACAATGGATTTTGTTTTCGTTTTCATGAAAATATTCCTGCGGTGCGCCTCTACGGTGCGCTCACTGATAAACAGCTGTTCACCGATCTGCTCGTTGCTGAACTCTTTTGCAATCAGCTTCAGCACCTCGAGTTCCCTGCCGGAGAGGACAGGTTTATTATCATCCTTCGCGTCCATAAGGTCTTCAGGCAGCATCAGGTTGTCCATAATAACATTCTGCACGCTGGTACTCAGATACCTCCCGTTCTGATGAACCGTTTTGAGTGCGTCGATCACCTCGTGCATGTTGGTCCTTTTCAGAACATAGCCAGAGGCTCCTGCTTTTATCATTTTAGAAATGATGGAGATGTCCTCATGCATCGTAAGCGCGATGACTTTTGGGTGAGGATAAAGCGCCCTGACCTTTTTGGTGATCTCTATCCCTGATGAATCCGGCATATTCACATCCATCAGAATAACATCAATCTCATGTTCTGCCAGGAAATCCAGGGTTTCCTTCATCGTTGTTGCGCCGGCCACAAACGAAATACTGTCTTCATCTTCTAGAAGAGATTTCAGTCCTTCGATCATCAGCTGATGGTCATCTACTATTAAGATCCTGATCTTGTCGCTTGCCTTATTCATTTTCAACCGGAATTAAAATACTTATAATGGTTCCTCTTTTTATTTTTGAATCGACATGGATGCTGCCGTTCAGATTCTCAATCCACGATTTGATATGCGACAGCCCGAAACTGGCTTTGGTCTTTAACGAATCCGTATCAAACCCTTTCCCGTTATCTTCGGCCATCAGTGTGATCTGATGCCTGTCCTGCGCAATCTGCACGAACAGCTCGGTGGCGTCAGCGTGCTTGATCGTATTGTTTACAATTTCCTGTAAGGTGCGGTAGAGCACATTCTCTACCAATTCATCCAACTGATGATGAAGGCCAAAGGTGTCAAAGCTCATTTTCAGCCTGTTGCTTTGGTTCACCTTATCGGATATGTTCTTAAGCGCCCCTTTAAGCCCCTGTTCCGAAAGCAGCGACGGAGCGAGGTTGTGAGAAATGGTACGCACTTCATCAAAAGCATCATTTATACTCTCCATCAGCGAATTCAGCAGTTCTGACTTTTTTTCCTCAGGCAGCTCTTTCCGCTTCTGCAGCACACTTGCATTGAGGCCCGCGAGCGAAAGCAGATACCCCAAACTGTCGTGCAGTTCCCTCCCTATCCTTTTCCTTTCTTCAATTTCAGCCTCCAGCGCGGCATTCGATTTCTTTTTGGTGAGTTCCAGTATGGTCTGCTGAAGTTTTACCTTCTGTTTGCCCCGGTAATTCCTGTAAATAAGATAGGCACCGCCGAATATCATCAGAAAAATAAGTGAAAGAAAGAACAGCCATATATTCTTATTGCTGATCGCGAGTTCCTTTTTCTCCAGTTCCAGCTGCTGCATTTTGTTGAGTTGATTGAGGTAATCAACTTCCACATCATAAATCTGATTCACGACCGTCGTGTTATTGAGCTCTTCTTTAATTTTCACATAATCGCGGAATTCTTTAAGGCTCAACTCCAGATTTCCGTTCTTTTCATAAATCCCGGAAAGAAGCTGGTGAGCATCTGCCTTGAGCGACTGACTGTTTTTTTCGTTGGATACCGCCATTACTTCCTCGGCGTACCGCAGGGCCTCTCCTGTTTTGTTTTGGCTGAGCAATACCCTTGCGAGGCCAATCTTTGAAACCGCAAGCAGATGGTTCAGGTGGGCCCGCTCTGCAATACCGATGCTCGTAGAATAGGCCTCGAAAGCTTTTTGCGTTTTCTGTTCGTCCAGATACATATTGCCCAGAATCTGATATGACACACAAAGGCCGTAAACATTCCGTGTTTTCTCCGACAGCGAAATAGACCGCTTCAAATTTTCGAGTCCCAACGCGATTTTCTTTTCGGCGAAGTTGCAGAGCGCGATATTGTTGAGGATGGTCGCGGTGAGAATCGTGTCTTTGCCGGACTGGCTGGCCTTAAGCGCCCCTGAAAAATAACCGAGTGCTTTTTCGCGGTTACCGAGACTAAGGTAGGTGAGACCGATATTATTCAGGGTACCGGACCTTTTTTCCTTATTTTCCGCCAGCTCATAGTTTTCGAGCGCTTTGATAAAGTAAATGTAGGCCGCTCCGTAATTCCCGAACTCATTGTAAATAGTGCCGAGGTTATTATTGAGATTGGCGGTCTCCGAATACAAGTTGATTTTTTCCGCGAGTTCGAGTGCCCGCTTATAATATTTTATGGCTTCGGCATAACGGGTTTCAACGGCATAGGATGAGCCGATGTATTTAAGACTGATAATCTCTGCCTTTATATCAGTTCCGGGAGAAATCGACTGTAGAATTTTTAACGACCTGTCCCGCGCCAGAGACGGTTCTGCATAGACCAGTTTGTGAATCTCCTCCAGCTGACTTTCCAGCTCTGACTGTTGTGCGTCTGCAGTTTTGTCAGGACTGTTGCAGGAAAGCGTAGCGCTGATCAGCAGCAGCATCAGAAGCCGCCAAACGGGATCAAGACCTAAGAAGTTGTCTGCAGTATATGTTGTGAAGCGTTTCATTTTGTATCAATCCAAAAAAGCCACACAAATATGAGGTTAAATCCTTAATTTGAGTGGGTTTACGTGCAATTGAAGTCTAAAATAGGTGGCAGCACGTATCTGGTCCTTAGAAAATTAGCAGCCAACCCGAATTGCGTGGCAGGGAATTAGCGCTTTAATTTGTAAAACCAAAATCAAATATCTTAGTTATGAAAAGAATTTTTACTTTACTTTCTGCTTTGCCGGCCCTTCTGCTTGTAAGCGGAAGCCTTAATGCGCAGCAAACAATCTATACTGAAAGTTTCAGTTATCCGCCGGGGGCTGTTGCGCCGGGCTGGTCGTTCGAAGGCCAGCATGCACCCAACTGGAAGGTCAACAACTCACAGATTTCAGGGGGCACAGCGCCCGAATTCTATATGGGTTACGGCATGCAGGAGGGCCTTACGCGGGTGGTATCGCCTGCTGTTACTATTACAGGGTATAAGCACCTCGCGCTGTCGTATAATCAGTACCTCATTAATTTTGCGGCGGATGCCGGAGAAACAGTCGGTATGGACGTTACTTTTGATGGGGGCCAGACGTGGCAGACCCTTTGGGAAAAACCGCTCGGCCTGCTGAATATCCCACAGGACAGGTTCACCTATTTTATCACAGCGCCCGAGGGGGCAACCCAGATGCAGTATGCGTTCCGTTTTATCGGAAACCATTTTTTTATCAACGGCTGGGCAATTGACGATGTAAAAATTGAGGAGGCTGTAGACAAAGACCTGGTTGCAGGCAACATCACCGGCAATACAGCGATCAATGCAGGGCAGATCGCTACTTTTGTGGTAGACGTTACGAACGGTGGAAAATCTTCGCAGAATAATTACACCGTCAAACTTAAATCCGGCGACGGAGCAGAACTTGCAGCGGTATCCGGAGCCCCGCTAAATTTTGGTGAAAAATCCCAGGTTTCCCTCACATGGACACCGCAGCCGGGCGACATTCCGGGTAAAACCCTGTACGCAGTGGTAGAAAGCGCCGATGACATCAATCCGGACAACAATGCGTCGAGGGATCTGGCCGTAATTGTTCTGAAAGAAAATACAACCAATGTGCAGATCGGTACAGAATCCTATGCGCTGCAGCACTCTATCCCGTTTAATTTCTACACACTTTACAGTCTGTCGCAAACCCTATACACGGCGCAGCAGATCGGCAACAGCGGCTCGAAAATGACGGGTATACAGTATGTTTCACACTTCGACGAGGATAATAATGATATTCCGGTGCAGATCTATCTGGCCGAAACCGATCAGGAAGACCTTTCATCAGAATGGCTCAATCCGGCTTCATTTACGAAGGTATACGACGGGACGCTTGATTTTAAGAAAGGACTGAATAATCTCTACATCCCTTTGCAGACCGAATTTAACTACACCGGAAAAAATCTCGTGATCTACACCAACAAAACACATCCCCAGCAGGTACTCTGGTCTACATTCATGAGTACCTACGTGGACGGGCCTGTGGTATCCCGTTATTCTGAGCGTGACGATGCGCCGTTCGATGCAATGACTCCTCCGGAGGGATATCCAGCCTTTTATACGCCCAATGTCACACTTTTCTTTGAGGACGGGTCGATGTCTGTAATCGACAGTGGTGCAAACACCAGTGTGAGCGTTTATCCTAATCCGGCGAAAGATTTTCTTAAAATTAAAACAGACGGGAATGAAAGGGCACTTGAAATACGGATGTTCAGTGCTGCGGGTCAGCAGGTACTGCACAAAAAGCTTGACAAAGGCGCAGCAGATGTTGATATCAGAGGCTTGCGCTCCGGCTATTACCTCGCACAGGTCACCACATCAGCGGGTACAGTAACCCGAAAAGTGCTCGTGAATAATTAAACAAAATCCTTTACGCACAGTTAAAAGACCGGACTCTAACAGCGTCCGGTCTTTGTGTGAAGGTTCCTCACCGCAGAAGAATCCTGCATCTGCATCACCTACGAATCCATCCGTGAAAAATCATCAGTTAAACCGCCTGTATCCGGCCTGCCCCGGTGCAACGAAGTCCCCTCCGCTGGCGGGCTGGAAAAATTCCATGGATCTTTGACGGGGTGCTCAATGAGAACCCGCACTTTTGCTTTTTACGTTTTGCCCTGGCTCTTAACCCCCATCCCATCGCGATAGCTACCGACAGTATCGGGACATGACGGGACACTCAACCATCCAGTTACTGCAGCTGTTAGAAGTTGCAAAAGCTTTTCAAAGGATTATTTGTAATTTAGCACCGTGAAATTTTTAGCCTTCCTGCTCTCTGTATTCTTCATGGTACTTACCGTAGTACCCTGCAGTGATACGGCCAATTTTTTTGGTGACAAAACAGGTGTGGCAGAGGAAGTTCATTTGCAGCAGGGCCAGGCCGGGCACGCGGACCAATGTGCTCCGTTCTGCGTCTGCAACTGTTGTGGCATGTCTATGACTGTTACACAGATTAAAAAATTACTTCCTGAAAAAAACTTTCTTTTAGTAAAAGCAGAGATCACTGAATCAACATACAATTACAGTCTTCTTTTCAATGCCGGTATTTGGCAGCCTCCTAAGTTATGTTAAGCAGTTATACTCTTATTGTTTAACCACTTACTTAAATTTCAATGCAAAAAATAATATTTGCCGCAGCAATGATGCTGCTGGGCATCCCTGTGTTTGCACAACAGGATACTGTGCAGCACGAAAGAGAAGATGAGATCGAAGAAATTATCCTTCGATCTACGAGATCATCCCGAACCATCGCCAATACACCCACCCGGGTAGAAACCATCATTCTTGAAGAGATTGATGAAAAATCCAACATGCGGCCCTCCAATGTCGCCATGATCCTGCACGAAAGTACCGGAATATCGGTTCAGCAAACGTCAGCAACTTCTGCCAATGCCAGCATCCGGATTCAGGGGCTCGACGGGCGGTATACGCAAATACTGAAAGACGGCTTCCCCTCGTTCGGCAACTTTGCCAACGGATTGAGCGTCCTCGAAATTCCGCCACTGGATCTGAAACAGGTAGAAATTATAAAAGGTCCGTCCTCAACACTCTATGGTGCAGGTGCAATCGCAGGGGTAATCAATTTTATATCCCGTACACCCAAAGAAAAACAGGACTTGAATATCCTTATAAACGCTGCCAATACCGGCCTTTATAATCTCGGCGTATTTTCGTCGCAAAGGAATGAGAATTTGGGTTACAGCCTGATGGCGCTGTATAACGATCAGAAAGAATATGATATTGATAAAGATGATTTCACAGAACTTCCCAATTCTAAAGAGTTCACTATACACCCCAAGCTGTTTTTCTATCTGCCCGGCGACGCAAACCTGATTGTAGGAAATGCCTTTACAACAGGCAACAGGCTTGGCGGAGATATGCAATATATCAAAGGAAACGCCAGTACGGAGCATTCCTATTTTGAACGGAATACAACATTTCGAAACACTGCAACAGTAGAGTTCAGCAAACCGCTTTCCGAAACTTCCCGTGTCGAATTCAAATCAGCGTACTCGCTTTTTGACAGAACAATTGAGGTTTCCGACTATACTTTTAAAGGACTGAACCAGAATTACTATTCCGATCTGTCATGGTCGAAAACACTTCCGAATCAAACTTTAATTGTGGGCGGCAATTATGTGACCGACCATTTTAAAGACAGACTGAACAGCACTGCGAACGGTTTGTCATTCTTCGTAAACACAGGAGGCGCCTATATTCAGCATACCTGGGATGTTTCTGAGGTTCTGAAATTTGAAAACGGTGTGCGCGCTGATCTGGTGAAATATGGCAATGGTTTGTATACAGAATCAGAGACATTTGTATTGCCTAAGATTTCAATGTTGCTGAAGTTGTCAACTAAATGGACCAGTCGTATTGGCGCAGGTTTGGGCTACAAAACACCTACCGCTTTTACCGAACAGACCGAAGGATTTCAGTACCAAAACCTGAAGCCACTCATCGGGGTTACCTCCGAAAAAAGCCTCGGTGGTACCGCGGATGTCAATTTTAAAACCATGCTTGGTGATGATCTGGATTTCAGCATCAACCAGATGTTCTTCTATACCCAACTCAATAATTCCATTATTTTAGATGGCAACAGCACCGCAGGATATACACTTGCCAATACAGACAAGCCATTATACAGCAGCGGTTTTGAGACCAATGCGAAATTGATCTATAAGGATTTCCTCAAATTCTTTGCAGGATATACCTATACTGATACCAGGGCAGACTATATACCGGGAGACCGTATCGTACCCTTAGTTCCTGTGCACCGCGTCAATCTAATCCTGATGGCTGAAAAACATGATCAATACAAAACCGGCCTTGAGGCTTATTACACCGATGTTCAAAGGCTTACTAACGGATCTTCCACCAAACCTTACTGGGACCTCGGTTTTATGTTCGAAAAATATTTCGGCCGGCTTTCTATATTCATCAATGTTGAAAATTTCCTGGATACAAGGCAAAGCCGGTACAAGGGAGTCGTGAACGGATCCCATACCGCACCTGCGTTCGATGAGATCTGGACGCATACCGAAGGCAGGACATTCAACGGGGGAATTAAATTTAAACTTTAACGATGGAACATAAACATAGGTACGATAAAGATGGAAAGCAAATTTGCTGCACAGAAGAAGGTAAAATCAATGCGGTTGCCGACCGGCGATTAACAGAAGAGTTGGGCGATAAAGCGTGCTGCGCTGTAGATGCAAAAATAAATCCATCAAAAGGTAAGCATCCAGACAAAGACAGTCATAAACCGGCCGATAAACATACCGATGATGATGGTCACGATCATTCGGCACAGGGGAAATCAGCTTTCCAGCTGTTTCTGCCTGCAATGATCTCATTCGTTATTTTAATCGCGGGCCTGGCAATGGATTATCTAATCCCTCAGTCCTGGTTCAGCGATTGGGTGCGTATTGGCTGGTATGCCGCGGCCTATCTCCCGGTAGGTCTTCCGGTACTTAAAGAAGCAATTGAAAGCATACGGAAGGCCGATGTGTTCTCGGAGTTTTTCCTGATGTCGATCGCCACAACAGGCGCCTTCGCAATTGGCGAATACCCCGAAGGTGTGGCGGTCATGCTTTTCTATTCGGTGGGTGAAGTATTCCAGACTTTAGCCGTACAGCGCGCAAAAGGAAACATCGCTCAACTTTTAGATCAGCGTCCTGATGAAGTAACTCTTTTAGTCGACAATCGCCCACAAACGGTGAAAGCTGCGGAAGTTGCGCTGGGGTCGCTCATTCAGTTGAAACCGGGAGAAAAACTGGCCCTCGACGGAGTTTTAATCTCGGACAGTGCCCCGTTCAATACCTCGGCACTCACTGGTGAAAGCAAACCCGATACAAAACAGAAGGGCGATACAGTTCTTGCGGGGATGATCAACCTGAACACGGTGGCACAGGTCAGGGTCGACACTCCTTACAGTGATTCGAAACTTTCAAAGATTCTGGAGTTGGTTCAGAATGCAACCGCGCAAAAAGCACCTACCGAACTGTTTATCAGGAAATTTGCGCGCATCTACACACCAATCGTCGTACTGCTGGCGGTGGCGATCTGTCTGTTGCCTTACTTTTTTGTCGATGAATATGTTTTGCGCGACTGGTTATACCGTGGGCTCCTATTCTTGGTGATTTCGTGTCCGTGTGCCTTAGTAATCAGTATTCCGCTCGGATACTTTGGCGGCATCGGAGCGGCCAGCCGGAACGGAATTTTATTTAAGGGCAGCAACTTTCTGGATGCACTGGCAGGGGTAAAAAATGTGGTAATGGATAAGACCGGAACCATGACTGAAGGTGTATTTAAAGTACAGACTGTAAACATTAAACCTGAATTCGATAAAGATCTTATTTTAAAACTGGTTAATGTTATTGAAAACTCATCAACCCATCCGGTTGCCACCGCAATACATGACCACCTGGGCGAACCCGACCATACGGTTATTTTTGACCATGTCGAAGAAATAGCAGGTCATGGCATGAAGGGAACGTATCAGGGTAAACAGTTACTCGCAGGGAACTTTAAACTGATGGATCGGTTCAATATCAGCTATGATGTAAATCCAGCAGATATTGCAGAAACCGTGATTGCGATTGCTTATGAAGGAAAATTCGCCGGATATATCACCATCGCCGACCGTATTAAAGAAGATGCCGCCGAAACCATACAGAAACTTAAAAGTTTGGGCATAAAAACGACGATGCTGAGTGGCGACAAGTCAACCGTAGTGAAAGCAGTGGCAGAAAAACTCGGCATACAGGATGCTTTTGGCGATCTGTTGCCGGAAGATAAAGTGAACAGACTCAAAGTAATTAGAGGCCGCGGCGAGACCGTCGCATTTGTGGGCGACGGGGTTAACGATGCACCGGTCGTTGCTTTAAGTGATGTGGGAATCGCGATGGGTGGCCTTGGCAGTGATGCTACCATTGAAACTGCAGATGTGGTCATTCAGGATGATAAACCTTCAAGAATCCCCATGGCCATCAATATTGGTAAGCAGACAAAAAAAATTGTCTGGCAGAATATTGCGCTGGCTTTTGGGGTTAAAGCGATCGTTCTTGTTTTAGGCGCCGGCGGTCTAGCCACGATGTGGGAAGCCGTCTTTGCCGATGTAGGCGTGGCACTTCTTGCCATTTTAAATGCAGTAAGGATCCAGAAAATGAGATTTTAAAGACAGCGGACTTCGGTCCGTTTTTTTACGTTGTTCTTTTATAATGTAAGTCTTGCCGATAAACCCGGCGAGCCACGGCACGTAACATTATTATCCAATCCGATGCATGGCCGTTTTAGGCAATTGTAAGGCCCATGCGGTTTTTCCACGTGGATATTCGAGGTGCCGTACCGGGTGATAGTACGGGAAAGGTGGGGTTATCTGTGAAGGAACTTGCGGGTATCCCGCAAGCATGTCCGGCTCCACTCCGGTTCAACTCATGCAAGCCTTTTTGAGAGGGGCATTACAGCGAATTAATTACGGAGAATAAGTCCTCTTGGTGAAAGGCCACGACAGAATGCAGGGAACGCAACCGCATATCAAAGGTTGTGAATTGCCTTAATACGCAGTATTTAGTTTCATTTTCAAATTTCAATCGAAATATGGACGGCATGGGTACGTATCCGGTAGTGGTACTGAGGCGGGACGTCAATAGGGGTAATTCCTATGGTGCTAATCATCCTATATTATTCTTAGATTTGCGCAACCAATATGTTTCTGCTTTGAAAAAAATACTCATCATAGACGACGAAGAGAAGCTCAGATCCTTACTCACACGCATCATTGCTTTGGAGGGATTCGAAGTCATACAGGCATCTGACTGTCAATCCGGTTTAAAGAAACTCTCGCAGTCAGATATTGATGTGGTGCTGTGTGACGTAAAACTGCCTGACGGCAGCGGTGTGGAACTCGCAAAAGCCATCAAGGAAAAATATCCTTCCACAGAAATTATATTGCTTACCGCTTACGGAAATATTCCCGACGGTGTACAGGCCATTAAAAACGGAGCCTTTGATTATATCACGAAGGGCGATGATAACAGCCGGATTATCCCACTACTGTATAAAGCATGTGAAAAAGCCGCATTGGCCAGAAGGGTTCAACACCTTGAAAGGCAGCTGGAGAAAAAACATTCACTTACGAATATCATTGGCAAGTCAAGAACCATTCGCCAGGCAGTAGAACTTGCAAAAAAAGTAGCCGGTACTGATACGACCATCCTTTTAACAGGAGAAACGGGAACAGGAAAAGAAGTCTTCGCGCAGGCCATTCACCAGGAAAGCACCCGACGCACGGAGCATTTTGTGGCCATTAACTGTTCCGCATTCAGCCGTGATTTACTCGAAAGCGAAATGTTCGGACATAAGGCCGGAGCGTTCACAGGAGCCGCAAAAGACCGGAAGGGCCTGTTTGAAGAGGCCCATAACGGCACCATTTTTCTGGATGAACTCGGCGAGATGGCTTTGGACCTGCAGGCAAAGTTGTTACGGGTTATTGAGTCCGGCGAATTCATAAAAGTTGGAGAGACCAAACCTACGAAGGTAAATGTGAGAATTATCGCAGCCACCAACCGCGATCTTGCGCACCAAATAGCCCTCGGTCACTTCCGCGAAGACCTGTTTTACCGGATTTCGGTTTTTCAGATCCCGTTGCCGGCATTGAGGGACCGAACCGAAGATATCGCGGTGCTGGCGCAGCATTTTGTTGATTTTTTCGGCCATAAAATGAATAAAAAAATCCTTTCTGTTGATCCCGGTTTCATTACCGCTTTACAGCACCATGCATGGAAAGGGAATATCCGCGAACTCAAAAATGTCATAGAAAGAGCGGTGATCCTGAGTAGTGGAACTGAACTGGCCCCCGACGACCTTCCTATTGATATTCAGTTTCACCCGTCCGTGAAATCCGGAAAGCAACTTTCAGCCTTTTCGCTCCAGAGTGTGGAGAAACTCCACATCCAGAAAGTACTCAACCATACCCAGGGGAATAAAGCGGAAGCGGCCCGTCTTCTTGAGATCGGTATTGCGACGCTCTACCGGAAAATCGAAGAATACCGGCTCAGCGAAGTTTAAAAACCTACTCTATCCTTCCGTTCTGATAATAAGTCTATCATTTTGATAGGCTTTTTTTATTTTCTGAATTCCCTAGTACTCCTCTAAAGACCTGACTTTAAATCCTTTAAAATTAAACTGGCACAACCGGTATGTCATTCGTATGCAGGAGAACCAAACCGAAAACATTTTAAAATGAACACGCATCAGGCCGCAGCCGACATCACCGCTACATTACCGGAACTCACTCATGAAGTTTCGAGAAGCATCAACCTGCAGAATCCATTTGCACTGATCAGGATCCTCACGCGATACACCCAAAAGATGGTGCAACAGCACAATACCGCTATGGCGGAAAAATGCATGACCCTGATCGGCAGGATCTATACGAAGGGGGATCTGATGATTAAACATGCCGTGGAAGATGTATTTGTGTTTTCAATGGACCGTATCACGATATCCTGCACTCTAAGTGAAAGGAATCATTTGGTGAAAAATATTCCCGCACCGCTGTATCGGGTGTATCTGAAGCAGGTGTATAAATCCGGAATGTAACCGCTACTAACATTATAAATATAAAAACATGCTTACAATTATTTTAACCCTGGCCGGAATTGCCTGCTTCGCCCTTTTTATTAAATCAATTGATTTTTTTGATAAAATATAACCATGAAAACTGAATTAGAACAATGCTTACGCCTCCGGTTCACGGAAATTTACCCGTACGGACTGATGGCTCACGAAAGCGATGATGAGTGTACCGTGTACCGGTTGCTCAGGCACTTTGGCAGCTACTGCAGCAGCCATCTGGAGGCGCAGCAAACCGCGGAAATAATGACCGTAGTGAATGAGCTGTATCATTCCAAAGACCTGTTTTGTCAAAACGCGATTGAAAATGAGTTTCTGGCGGTGGTTGCAGAACATTTGAGACCGGCCGATCTGATGACTCACCTTAACAGAATCCCTGCACCCCTGCAGATTGTTTATATCAAAGTACTGCTGGAAATCCTGAAACATCAAAAAACAGCGTGATGCGTACGATCAATCAAAGCAAAGCTGCCCGGTACTTCTTAGTTAAACTGCCGGCGATTAAAGAAGAGATCAATGATCTCACTGCGAAGCGAAACTTTGCGGGAGTCCTGCAGGCCATCGTGAACCACCTGAAATCACTGCTTCAACAAAGCAAAATCAAAATCATGACCCACATCATCCGGAATGTAGGGCGGGTGCATGCAAGAGGAAGCCTGTATATCAGAGAAATCATCACGAATCTTTTTGTACGCTCTTTAGATGGGTTGCGTAAACGCTGCACGGTCAATCAATGGCAACATCTGTACGGAAAACTTCCGGAATCATTCCGGAAACTGTACCTGCGACAAACAAAAATCAACTTCATCCAAATACAATAACAATGACAGCACTATTCATCCTGGCAATCGCGGTTTTTCTTTACATCGTTTATGTATTGCTTAAACCCGAAAAATTTTAGCGGTAGAGTCACCGCTCATCAAACCATCAATACATGTCAAGAAAACTGAGAGACTTTTGGAGTGATACCAAAGACGTTGCCCGAACCGTACTTATTTTTCTGCTTTTGTACGGATTGTACCAATTTATCATATGGCTGTTTACCCTAATTATTAATTAAAAAAAAATGAACACAGAAATTCTAGGAATCATCGTCATGTTTGCCGTCTCTGTTGCGCTGGCAATACCCTTCGGTAAATACATTGCCAAAGTGTATGGCGGCGAAAAAACACTGCCCGACCCGCTCTTCAACCCCATAGAAAAACTCTTCTATAAAATCAGCGGCATTGTTCCCACGCGGGAAATGAACTGGAAAGAGCACATGACCGCCCTGTTAACCATCAACCTTGTGTGGTTTCTATTGGGAATCGGCATTTTAATGACGCAGCAATGGCTGCCGCTGAATCCCGACAACAATCCTAACATGAGCGCTGATCTTGCCTTCAACACCACCATATCATTCGTGGTGAACTGTAATCTGCAGCATTATTCAGGAGAAACGGGCTTGAGTTACCTGGGCCAGATGTGGCTCATGTTTCTGCAGTTCGTGAGCGCCGGAACCGGGTTGGCTGCCGCGGCTGTATTATTCAAGGCATTCCGTGAGAAAACAAGCGTTCAGTTGGGAAACTTCTATGAGTTTTTCATTAAATCCTGCACCCGGATTCTTTTACCGGTATCCTTTGTGGTAGCACTGCTGTTGGTTTTTAATGGTACTCCCATGACTTTTGACGGCAAAGACCAGATCACCACTTTACAGGGCGACACCGTGGACGTTTCTACCGGCCCTGCTGCTGCTTTTATTGCCATTAAACACGTAGGCACCAACGGTGGCGGATTCTTCGGCGTAAACTCAGCACATCCATTTGAAAATCCCAGTTATTTCACCAACATGGTCGAAATGGTGGCGCAGCTCATTATTCCGCTGGCCATAATCTTTGCCTTTGGCTATTTCATCAGAAGAAAGAAATTTTCGTGGATGATCTTTGGGGTCATGACCTTTGGATTTTTACTGCTTACCCTTCCCAACATCCATATGGAAATGAACGGCAATCCTGCTATTGCGGCAATGGACATCGATAATTCTACAGGTGCCATGGAAGGCAAAGAGATCAGGTTGGGTGCCGCTGCTTCCGGCTTCTGGAGTATTGTGACCACCGTTATCTCAACCGGTTCAGTAAACTCCATGCACGACAGTACCATGCCGCTGTCGGGGATGAATGAACTGCTGGCGATGATGGTGAATGCTTTTTATGGTGGTTGCGGCGTAGGACTTTTAAATTTCTTCATCTTCATTATTCTTGCCGTTTTCATCAGCGGATTAATGGTGGGCAGAACTCCTGAATTTATGGGTAAGAAGATTGAAGCCAGAGAGATGAAAATCGCGATGATCATTGCCCTGCTCCATCCTTTCCTGATCTTAGTGGGCACTGCTTTAGCAACTGCATTTCCCGAACAGGGCGCGTCCACTCTCAACAATCCCGGATATCACGGCTTCAGCGAAATCCTGTATGAGTATACGTCCTCCGCAGCCAACAACGGAAGCGGCTTCGAAGGGCTGGGCGACAATAATTTATGGTGGAATATCACGACAGGTTTCGTGTTGATTTTAGGGAGATTTTTGCCCATTATCGGCCCCATCGCTATCGCTGGATTACTTGCAGGAAAAAAATACATTCCGGAAGGAAACGGCACCCTGAAAACAGACACCTCCACCTTCGGTCTGATGGTGTTTGCCGTTATCGCGATCATTGCCGCGCTGGCATTTTTCCCGGCGCTGACTCTGGGACCTATCGCCGAATATTTTTCAATGAAACAATAAGCATTACTTATACATAACTACAATGAAATCAGATCATCCATCCCTGTTTCAAAAAGAACTGCTGAACGAAGCTTTGGTACAGTCTTTTGTGAAACTCAATCCAAAACTCATGTTCCGGAATCCGGTGATGTTTACCGTAGAGATCGGCACCGCCGTCATGTTAGCCGTAACGCTGTGGACGCTGGCAGGTGAAACATCCCAGGGAAGTTTCGGCTACAATTTTACCGTATTTTTTATTTTACTGTTAACGCTGCTCTTCGCCAACTTTGCTGAAGCAATCGCGGAAGCCAGAGGCAAAGCACAGGCCGACAGTTTAAGAAAAACCCGGGAAGAAACCCCTGCAAGACTGGAAAACGGAGAGATTATTTCCTCGTCCCAACTCAAAAAGAGGGATGTATTCATCTGCGAGGCCGGCGACCTCATTGCTACCGACGGAGAAATCATAGAAGGTCTCGCGACCATTGACGAAAGTGCGATTACCGGCGAATCGGCGCCTGTCATCCGCGAATCGGGCGGTGATAAAAGTTCGGTAACCGGCGGCACAAAAGTCCTGTCGGACCGCATCAAAGTACAGGTCACCACCGAGCCGGGAGAAAGCTTCCTTGATAAGATGATCGCTTTGGTGGAGGGAGCATCAAGACAGAAAACACCCAATGAAATCGCGCTCACTATTCTGCTGGCAGGATTTACGCTGGTATTCATCATTGTCACCATCACCCTGAAACCATTTGCCGATTACGCGAATGCACCCATTACGATCGCCTCCTTTATTGCCCTGTTCGTCTGTCTGATTCCAACTACCATCGGAGGATTACTTTCTGCCATCGGAATCGCAGGGATGGACCGCGCCTTGCGGGCGAATGTCATCACCAAAAGCGGGAAAGCGGTAGAAACAGCCGGCGACATCGATGTCCTTCTGCTGGACAAAACCGGAACCATCACCATTGGTAACCGGAAAGCCACTCATTTTTATCCTGCTGAAGGCATCAGCGAAAAGCAGCTGATCCGGGCAGGGGTATTAAGTTCGATGAGTGACGCGACTCCGGAGGGAAAGTCCATCATTGAACTGGCCGGCATAGATCCTCAGACTTATGAAGTTAAAAGTCCGCGCTTTATTCAGTTTTCCGCTGAAACGAGAAGTTCGGGAATCGATTTCGACAATACGCGCATCCGCAAAGGAGCGACCGATGCCATTAAAAACATCACCGAGAAAGCGGGTCATGTCTTTCCAGCCAAAACGGAGGAAAGAGTATGGATAATCTCCAGCAACGGCGGAACACCCCTTGTTGTAGCGGAAAATGAAAAAGTTCTGGGCGTGATTGAACTTCAGGACATCATTAAACCCGGCATACAGGAACGTTTTGCACGGCTGCGCAAAATGGGCATCAAAACGGTGATGGTGACGGGTGACAATCCGCTCACCGCCAAATTTATTGCAGAAAAAGCCGGCGTAGATGATTTTATTGCCGAAGCGAAGCCCGAAGACAAGATGAACTACATCAAAAAAGAGCAGGCCGAGGGACGACTGGTCGCAATGATGGGTGACGGAACCAACGATGCCCCCGCACTTGCCCAGGCAGATGTGGGTGTAGCGATGAACAGCGGAACCCAGGCCGCAAAAGAAGCCGGAAACATGGTGGACCTTGACAATGATCCCACTAAACTCATTGAAGTGGTGGAAATCGGAAAACAGCTGCTTATGACGCGCGGAACCCTTACCACCTTCAGTATTGCCAACGACGTAGCAAAATACTTCGCGATCATCCCGGCACTTTTTATCACTGCGATTCCGGCCCTTCAAAGCCTCAATATTATGAATCTCAACAGTCCTGAAAGCGCCATATTATCCGCAGTGATCTTCAATGCGGTCATCATTCCGTTCCTCATACCCCTTGCGCTGAAAGGCGTTGCCTACAAACCCATCGGTGCATCGGCACTTTTACGCAGAAATCTCTTCATCTATGGGTTAGGAGGTGTTGTTGTTCCGTTTATCGGGATTAAAATCATCGATATCGTTGTCTCTTTATTTATTTAAAAAATTACCTACAATGAAAAAACACATTTTACCGGCCGTCAAGCTCACCGCGGTGATCCTCATCTTTTTTGCAGTCCTCTATCCTCTGACGGTTTGGGGAATTGCACAGCTCGTTCCGAATAACGGAAAGGGCGATATCATACAACATCAGGGGAAAAAATACTACACCAATATCGGCCAGTCTTTTACCCAGGATAATTACTTCAGTTCCCGTCCGTCAGCCGTCGACTATAACGCCGCCGGTTCCGGCGGAAGCAACAAAGGACCTTCCAATGAAGAATATCTCGCAGAAGTTCAGGCCCGTATTGACACTTTGTTAATCATGAATCCCGGAATGACAAAAGCGGATATTCCTGTGGACATGGTTACGGCAAGCGGAAGCGGTCTCGATCCGCATATTTCTGTCCAGGCAGCAAAATTTCAGGTAAAACGGATCGCAAAAACCAGAGGTATTGATCCCGGGAAAGTGGAACAGCTTATTGTGGATCATACCGATCAACCTTTAATGGGACTGTTCGGCCCGGAAAAAATCAATGTCCTGAAACTGAACATCGCGTTAGACCAATTAAAATAATCATCAGATAAAAAATAACAATGACTAAAAAGTTAATAATCGCCTCATTTCTAACAGGCGGCATGGGAATTTTATCGGCTCAGGCAGAATCTGATTCCGTAAAAAAACTCAATCTCAGCGGCTATGCCGAAGTATATGATCAGTTTGATGCCAACAGACCGCTCAACAACACGCGACCCGGATTTGTGTACAGCCACAACAGAAATAATGAGGTGAGCCTGAATCTCGCCTATATAAAGGCAAATTACAGTACCGAAAAGGTGAGAGCGACTATCGCTATAGGGACAGGTTCCTACATGAGTGCCAATTATGCTGCGGAACCCGATGTCTTAAAGAATATTTATGAAGGCAACATCGGTTTCAAAATATCCAAAAAGCATGATCTCTGGATCGATGCCGGAATTCTACCCTCGCATCTCGGTTTCGAAAGTGCTACAGGGAAAGACAACTGGACCCTCACGCGCAGCCTGTTTGCAGAAAACTCGCCTTATTTTGAAACTGGTGCAAAAATTTCCTATACCTCCCCCAGCGGCAAGTGGTTCCTCAGCGGTCTGGTGCTGAACGGATGGCAGCGCATCCAGCGGGTGGACGGAAATTCAACACCGGCGTTCGGACATCAGCTGACCTTTAAACCCAACGCAAAACTTACCCTGAACAGCGGATCGTTTATTGGAAATGACAAACCCGACAGCCTCCGCCAGATGCGCTACTTCCATAACCTTTATGCCATTTATCAGATCAATGATAAGCTCGGAGTTACGGCCGGATTTGATATCGGAGCCGAACAGAAAGAAAAAGGAAGCAGCAGTTACAATACCTGGTACACACCCGTTATAGTGGCCAAATACACGGCTACCGATAAATTCAGCGTCACCGCGAGAGGCGAATACTATCAGGATAAAGCCGGGGTGATCATTGCCAGCGGAACTCCTGGCGGTTTTCAAACTTTTGGGTACTCCGTAAATGCTGATTACGCCATTCTGCCGAATCTCATTTGGCGGACAGAAATTAAAAATCTGGCCAGTAAAGACCCTATCTTTGTTCACCATGACGGAAGTTTCAGCTCTGGCAGCTTATCTGCCACAACCGCTTTGGCCATCAGTTTTTAGGATAACAGGAAAAACACGTCTGCTGCTTCACAAAAAACCGACATCCCCAAAGAAAATGGACGAAGAAAGAAAAACCGCAGAACATTTTCTCCAGCTGATTAAAAAATCGCGGCGGGGAAAATTCAAACTGTACATCGGCATGAGCGCAGGTGTCGGGAAGACCTTCCGAATGCTGCAGGAAGCGCACACGCTGCTGCGCAGCGGTATTGATGTAAAAATCGGATATATCGAGACGCACCGCCGCGAAGAAACGGCAGCCCTACTGGAAGGACTGCCGCTTATTCCGCGGAGAACATTATTCTACAAAGGAAAAGAACTCGAGGAGTTTGATGTTCAGGCAGTCATTAACCTCCGGCCGGAAGTGGTGATCATTGATGAACTGGCGCATACCAACATTGAGGGCAGTAAAAACCAAAAACGATGGCAGGATGTTTTTGAGATTCTGGATGCGGGAATCAATGTGATTTCGGCGGTAAATATTCAGCATATCGAAAGCCTTAATGACGAAATAAGAAACATCACCGGAATTTCGGTACAGGAAAGAATCCCGGACAGCGTGGTGGCGCAGGCAGACGAAGTGGTGAACATTGACCTGACGGCAGATGAACTGATTGCCAGACTGAAGGAAGGAAAAATTTATAACGCCGAAAAAATCGAAGCGGCTTTAACCAACTTCTTCCAAAGCGACCATATCCTGCAGCTTCGGGAACTCGCCCTGAAAGAAGTGGCTACCCAGGTCAACAGAAAGGTAGAGACCGAGGTTTTGAAACCCAATACCTTAAAACACGAGCGCTTTCTGGCCTGCATCAGCAGCAACGAAAAATCGGCAAAAACCATCATCAAAAAAACGGCTAGACTCGCGAACTATTATCACAGCAAATGGTTTGTACTCTATGTGCAGACGCCTGCAGAAAATGCCGATAAAATTGCGTTAAGCAAACAGAGGCATCTGATTAATAATTATAAATTAGCGACTGAACTGGGCGCAGAAATCATAAGTATCTCCCATTCATCCATACCTAAAGCCATCATCAGTCAGGTTGAAGAGAAAAAGATAACCACCGTGTGTATCGGAAAACCGCGTTTAACCTTATGGAATCTAATCATGGCTACCGGTACCTTCCCCTTGCTTTTAAAAAAGCTGGCTGCCGAGAAAGTTGATACCGTTATACTGAGCTAGCAAGGACCCACAGGCCTACGTTCTCTTACAAGAAAAGAATAAAAATGAAAATTAAAACGAAACTCATCTCCGGCGTAGGCCTTTTGTTTGCCTTTATTTTATTACTTGCCGCGATGAGTATTTACTATGTAAATGCGCTGAAACGGGACACTAATAATATTCTTGTAGCCAATTACAACACGCTCGAGTATTCACGGAATATGCTTCTGGCATTGGAGGAAATTCCGAAAAACAAAGAGGCCATTGGTGTTTTTGAAAAAAACCTGGCTCAACAGAAAGCGAACGTAACAGAAAGCGGCGAAGAGGAACGAACTTCGGACCTCGCTTCCCACTTCAGCAGGTTAAAACTGAATCCAGATGATTCCGTGTTGGCTTCTTCCATCCGGAATGATATCGCGGAGCTGATGCGCCTTAATATGGATGCCATTGAACGCAAGAGCAGCATTGCCGGCGCTACCGCAGACCGAGCGGTGTCGTGGATCTCTGCAGCGGGCACGCTCTGTTTTCTGATTGCTTTTGTTTTGCTTGTTAACCTGCCGGGAAATATTGCCAACCCCATCAAGGAACTCACCGAAAGCATCAGACAGATCGCCAACCAGAACTACAAAGAGCGCGTACGGTTTGAAAGCAACAGCGAATTTGGCGAATTGGCCCGGTCGTTTAACACCATGGCTGAGAAACTGGAAGAGTACGCCGAGAGCAAACTCGATAAAATCATCAAAGGGAAAAAACGTATTGAAACCCTCATCAATAACCTGCACGATCCGGTGATCGGCATCGATGAAAATAAAAAAGTCCTGTTTGCCAACGGTGAAGCTTTAAAAATCTCAGGCATTAAAAAGGAGCATTTTATCGGCCGGCAGATTCAGGATGTGGCGGTAACCAATGATCTGGTCAGGGATCTCATAAAGGAACTCATTCAACCTGAAGTCGGGAAAACCAAAGAGCCCCTCAAAATTTTTGCGGACGGCAAGGAAAGTTATTTTGAAAAGGAACTGATCGACATTCAGGTAGTTCCTACCGGGGAAAAGGTTTCACAGTTGATCGGCCACGTGATCCTGCTGCGGAATATCACGCCTTTCAAGGAACTGGACGTGGCAAAAACCAATTTCATCGGCACCGTTTCCCACGAATTCAAGACCCCCATTTCATCGATGAAAATGAGTATTCAATTGCTCGAAAATGACCATGTTGGCACCTTAAATACTGAACAGAAAGAGCTGGTTGAGAACATAAAGGATGATGCAAACCGTCTTTTGAAAATTACCCGTGAACTGCTTAATCTCACGCAGGTTGAAAGCGGTAATATTCAGCTTTCTCAGGAACCGGCGGATCCGAAAGAATTGGTGCGCCGGGCGGTTGAGGCTACCAAAACACCGGCAGAACAGAAAAAAATGACTGTGGAAGCAACCCTTCCAGAAAATGTGTCCCAAGTGCTTGCTGACGAAGAAAAGACCGTATGGATTCTCATTAACCTTATTTCCAATGCCATCCGCTACTCTTATGAAGGCGGCACCGTAAAGGTGAAGGTGTCTGAAGAAGGAGATCATGTAAAATTTACGGTGAAAGACCAGGGTTCCGGAATTCCGGAGCAATACCTTGCAAAGGTTTTCGACCGGTATTTCAGGGTGCCCGGTACCCAAAAAGAAGGAACCGGTTTAGGCCTGGCGATCAGTAAGGAATTTATTGAGGCACAGGGCGGGACTTTGCGTGTTGAAAGCGTATGGGGTTCGGGATCCAGCTTTCATTTTACGTTAATGCGCACCTGTGTATAAGTAAATATAAACCGGTAAGCCCAATTAGTCTTATAGTGTAACGCTGCCGTCTGCTTTACACAGGATGCGAGACAATCAGCGTGCTGGGCACATCGGAGAGCCAAAGACTTTTACTGTCAACGAGGGTCTGCCAGCTTCGGCGGCTGATCATCATCAGGTCCTGCGAATCGAGAAACGCTTTTTCGATGCTGCGGTCAGCGCGCAAAGTGATATGGTTAGGAGCCATCTGTTCAATGCTCCGGATCAGTTCGCGTATTTCCACGTTTTTCCGTATCTGGCCGCCGGCATCCAGGATAACGATCTGCGCATCGTTATTGTTGATAAGTCTTTTGGCATATTCAAGCAGATAAAAATCATTAAGGTCAAAGAGCGGCACAAAGACCTTATCAGCACTGCGAAAATCCCTGTCGATCATAATCCCAACCGGCGTCTGGGTTTTATCAAGTATACTCAGGGTTGCGGCATCAAAAGGTGACAGGTTGAACAGGTTGGCACGGCCTGTTACGGTATCCAGCAACTTGCCGGGATTGATGATATTTGTGGTGAAGCCCAACAGCCTCCCAAGCAGTGTACCTTCGAAGATGGATCCCCCCGGCATAATCAGCAGCAGGTCATAATTCCCTTTTTTGGTAATGCTGATGATGTCGGATTCCATGTCATTCGATACTTTAAAAAGTGTGGTGACTGCTGTCTTGAGCTGGTGTGCGGTGTGCAGCACGTCCCCGAACTGCTGCTTCTCATAATCATCCGCCGCAAAAGTGTGCAGGTCGTTTACCGGCGCAAAATTCATGGCGGTGATGGATTTGTTACCGTTCATCTTGTGTGTCAGGTTATCTGCAAGCCTCAGTAGGCTGCTTCCGCTTTCCGCCTCCACAAAGGACAGCAGCACCTTGTAGCGGCTGGTCTCGGCATCGTCCTCTTCATCGGGGGTAGCGGGTGTTTTTCTGAAAAGGAAATTGATAAGGTCCAGCGCCGGCCCGGTCATAAAGGTCGTCACCAGGGCCATGATCACCAGCATCGCGAATATTTCCGGACTGAGGACGCCGAGATCGTAGCCGATGTTGAGCACAATAAGTTCCATGAGGCCCCGGGTATTCATAAGTGCGCCGATCGTGAGGCTGTCTCTCCAGCTGATCCTCAGGAATTTCGCCGTCAGGGCGCTTCCGATAAACTTACCCGTAACCGCAACGGCTATGATGAGGCCCGCAGTCTGCCAAAGGTGGGCGTCATTCAGCAGGCCAATCTGCGTCCGCAGCCCCGTAAATACAAAGAACAGCGGCAGCAGGAGCACCAGTGCAACATCTTCAATTTTCTCAATGAAAAGGTTTCTGAATTTGGTATTTTCGGGCATGATGGCACCAGCCATAAATGCTCCAAAAAGGGCATGAATCCCGATCACTTCGGTTATATACGAAGAAATAATCAGGATCAGGAAGAAAATGGCTACAACGGACCTGCTCATAAGCCCCTTCCCCGTTTGCAGTTCTGCCACCCTTTTTACGAAAGGCCGCACAAGTTTTATCATGAGAAACACATACGCTACCGCCATGAGGATGACGAACAGCGAACTGCCGAAAGATCCTGCCTTTACAATGGCGATAACCGCGGCCAGGATACACCAGGCGGTAATGTCATCTGCTGCGGCGCAGGTAATGACCACGGTACCCAGCTTGGTCTTCTGCAGGTTTCTTTCCTGAACAATCCGGGCCAGAACGGGGAAAGCCGTAATGCTCATGGCAATGGCAATAAAAAGCGCAAAGGAAATAAAGGAGGTATTATCAGGTGCGAATTCCCTGTAAATATAGTAGGAAAGCCCGATTCCAAGCGTGAACGGTATAATGATGCTGGCATGGCTGATGACCACTGCATCGTGTGCTTTTTTTCTCAGAACCTTCAGATCCAGTTCCATCCCTACGATATACATGAATAGGATAAGGCCAATCTGACTCAGGAACTGCAGGTTGCCCAGCGATTCTGAAGGGAAAAGAAATCCTGAAAACTCCGGAAAATGCATGCCCAGAAAGGACGGGCCCAAAGCAATGCCCGCGATCATTTCGCCAATCACCGAGGGCTGGCGCATCTTCACGCAGATCCACCCAAATAACCTGGCGGTAAGCAGTATGGCCACAATCTGCAGCAGCAGCAGGGCAAGCGGATGACGAAGGTTTTCGCCCAGCGAGACCACAAAACTGTCCCACACTGACACCGGTGCAAAAGTTCCCGCATTGGCGCCCGGGGTATCCAGTTCCCTGCCCATTGAAATGAACCAGTACATAATACCCGAGAAAAACAGAAGGGTAGTTACATAAAAAATGATATTCCTGTACTTTTGCATGTTATGAATCTATGGATACAAAAATCCGAAGAAAACCCAGATAACCAAACGGTAGCTTTCTCTAATGCAACGAAGGGCCTTCTTTCTGTAACGTAACAGACGTTTAACCCTGTATTTTTTCTATGAATCCGGCTCTGAAAGCCTTGGTAAGCTGAAATTTGACAGGTAAAGCATCGGGGCCGCGACGTGCAGTAATAATTTCCGTATCCGTAAATGCCTGCACGGTCTTCAGGGCAATCACTTCTTTTTTGTTGATCTGCACAAATTCCGATTCCGGAAGCATACCCAGGAGGTCACGGAAGTTAATGTTCTTGAGGGTCAGCACAGATTGATCTTCCAGGAATGCCGTTTTATCTCTGGCGTCAATGGCCGAAGTTCTGAAATAAAGCAGGGAGCCGGTAAAGATTCTGGTCTTTCCGAGACCCGTATTCCATTCAAAAGCAGTTTTGCCCTCCGGCCCTGCGGCGGGCTTTATTTTGGCCAGTGCCTGTCGCAGCCTTTCCTTCTGCAGGGGTTTCCTCACATAGTCAGCCACATTCAGATCGTAGGCCTCGGCAGCATATTCTTTGTAGGCAGTGGTGAAGATAATCTGCATGTACGGAATTTTCGCGGCGATCTCCAGACCGTTCATTCCGGGCATTTCAATGTCCATAATGCACACATCACAAGAGTCCGGACGGATATCCCTGAGGAAAGCTTCCGGGTTATTGTAGGCTTTCACTACTTCTACCCCACCGATCTCCTGACAGAGCAACTGAAGATAGCTGACCGCGAGCAGTTCATCGTCGAGTATAATGCACCTGATTGTACCGTTCATTAAGGTCTATTTTAAGATGGGCGGTGAATATTCCGCCCTGCTCATCCTTGCGGACTGCAAAGTTTTTTCTGTATACTATTTTAAGACGCTGCTCCAGCGAGGCGGTTCCGAAACCGCTGTGGTCTTTCTCCATCGGGGCCTTTGCCGACACCTTATTCTGTACTTTCAGTTCCAGTACGCCCTTTTCAAGCGACAACCGGACGAGAATAAAAGAATCGTCCGCAAGAAAATCCGTGTGTTTAAAAGCGTTTTCTATAAAATCGGCAGTCACCATCGGGGCGAGGACTTTTTCGTGAAAAACCGCATCATTTTCGTCAATGTGGAATTTAACCCGGAAATCAAACAGTGGATTTACCTTTATCCTGTTAATATCGATCAGGTTTTTGGTAAACTCAAATTCCTGCTGCGGGGTCACAAAGCGTTCGCTGCTTTCATACAGTACATAGTCGAGCACCCCGGAGAGTTTATCCAGCGCCGTATACGTTTGATAGGCATGCGACTGTACGGAATTAAGTATATTTTTAAATAGATGGGGATTAAGCTTTGTCTCAATATAATCAAGCTTCACGGCGCCGAGCTTTTTCTTCAGTGTACATACTTCCTTCGTAAGGGCGCTGCGCTGCCTGCGCGACTTAACCAGTTCCCAAATCACAGCGGCCAGCGCAGCCAGCAGCAGGAAACAGATGAGTATCGGGACGTGAAAAAATTCCATGGAAGTTGCAGTTTCTGCCGCAAATATAAACGATTTACCTGCAAAATGCGGTGCTGTAATCGCCGGCTGCCCGTTATTTATTCCGCGGAGCATGTGCCGGCCGCAGCGCATTGGTTTAGCTCCCCTGTATCACCGAAGCTACAGTGTTTTTTATAATTTCTTTACCGATACTGACAGCAGCAACAGACGCAAGTGCAGTCATCAGCCGCCATACAGTACCGCGAGCGCAAAGCAAACATGCAGACAGTTTGCATCAGAATTTGGGATCTCTTATTTATTGTTTTTATGATAAGCCTCAACTTTTCCGGCGCTGCGACCACTCTTTATAAATTTGCACCACGAGCGATCCGCGGACGATACAATTTCAAGGGTACGGGATTTGAGGCTTTTTCTACTGTATACTCAACCTATATTCATGCTTAATACTTCATAAAATGCCTGAGCGCCTCCCAATTTCCTGTTTTCAAAAAAATGATGCTGTACACATGGCCCAGACGTTATTGGGTAAAATCCTGGTCCGCAAATTTCCGGACGGGCGGGAACTGCGTTCACATATTACTGAAACAGAAGCCTATTGCGGTAGCGGTGATTTGGCGAGTCATGCCAGCAAAGGCCGTACACCGCGTACGGAACTCATGTTTGGGGACGGTGGCTTCGTCTATGTTTATCTGATTTACGGGCGCTATTGGCTGCTCAACATCGTCACAGGAAAAGCAGGGCAGCCAGAAGCGGTGCTTATCCGGGGATTGAGTACGGTAAGTGGACCGGGGCGGATCGGAAATCTACTGGAACTTGATAAAAGTTTTTACGGTGAAAACCTGGGCAGTTCTAAACGTCTGTGGATCGAGGATTCTGTAATGGAAGGAACGGTCACCGCGGGCCCGCGTATTGGTGTGGATTATGCCGGTGAGGTTTGGAAAAATATGCCTTGGCGCTTTGTATTGAATGCGGTGATCTCATGATTTGACTGGAGCCCATTGGTTCTTGCCTCTTGGTACTTGCCTTTTGAATCTCGCCTCTTGGCTCTTGGCTCCTGGCTCTTGACGCCTGCCTCCCCAAAAGATCAATGCTCTATTTCAAGGATCATTGCTGTTCCTGCAGGAATCTCAACGGTATTTTGGTAACTGACTTTTCTTCCCGAGATCACTTCTTTTGCCTGAAATTTTAAAGGAATCATTTCATTATACCGATCGAGGGCAAGTGTTACCTGCTCCGGATTTTTGTTAAGTATAACCATCAGTTTTTGTGTGTCCGTATAGCGAAAATAAACATATACATCATTATCGGTCGGGCCGTAATGTTTGAATTTTCCGTGGGCAACTGCGTCACTCGTTTTTCGCCAGTTGAGTAAATGAGCAAAGTATTTCTTGGCTTCTTTTTCCTCATCAGACAGTCCTGTTTCTGTCACTGCACTTTTCGTGTCACCTTTCCAGCCTCCGTAGAAGTCGCTTCTCCTCTGCCCGTCGCTACCCGCTTTGTCGTTGGTCATCAGAACTTCGGTTCCATAGAAAAACTGGGGTGTACCGCGCATCGTCATGTACATGGCTATCCCAAGTTTCCAGTGGTCAAAATTTTTATTGATACGGGAATAGAATCGGTCCACATCGTGGTTATCCGGGAAGATCAGTTGATTGTCAGGATGTGGAAAAAGGAAATCATTTGCCACACTTTCATACACTTTTCTCCAGGAAGAAAACCAATTGCTTTTTTCATTGAGTGCAGAAACAATCTGGTCGTTCAGGGAAAAATCCATCATCATGGGTATATAGCTTTTGTAACCGTCTTTATTATCCTTGTCAATCTGCCAATAAGAAGTCTGGGCTATATTCCGTGACATTTCTTCGGCGACAATGTTAATTCGCGGATATTCTTCAAGAACAGTTTTTGACCATCCGGCTAAGAAGTTTTTATCCGAATAAGAATAGGTATCGACACGCAGGCCGGAAATGCCCGCGTACTCAATCCACCAAATAACATTCTGCGTGAGATATTTGGCTACCAATGGGTTTTTTTGGTTGAGGTCTGCCATATGCCCATCAAACCAGCCACTAAGATATTCTTCTTTATCAATTTCGGTGGCATAGAGGTCTGTGACGGTTGTTTTAAGATGCGTAGTCCTGAGTCTGTTTTCCGGATCGGGATAGTTGACCCAGCTTTTCTCCGGTAAGTCTTTGATGAAATAATACTGTGTACCACAATGATTAAGCACAACATCCCAAATCAGACCAATATCTCTTTTTCGGGCTTCGGCAGAAAGTTTTTTAAAATCCTCATTGCTGCCGAATCTAGGGTCAATCCTGTAGAAATCCGTTGCGGCATACCCGTGATAAGAATAGGCAGGTTCATCATTTTCAATCAGAGGCGTGTTCCATATCTGCGTATACCCCAAAGACTGAATATAATCCAGATGATTGATAATCCCCTGAATATCGCCGCCGTGTCTCGCATTTTCATGGGTTCTGTCAAGTTTTTGCTCGAGCGTGGTTTTTACAATATCATTCTTTTCATCACCGTTTGAAAATCGGTCCGGCATAATCAGCAAAACAGCATCTTTCGAACCGTAACTTTCTCGGTTTGCACTGTTGGCTTCCCGTGCGAAAATCGGAAAATCCTTTGTCAGAAGTATTTTTTTATCCTTTGAGAATTTAATTTTAACGGTTCCGGGTTTTGCATCAGCACTGATCTGCAAAGTCAGAAAAAGATAGTTTTTATTCTCAACCGTTTTACTTTCGGTGATGGTAACACCGGGATAAGAAACCGCCGGTTGCAAATCCGAGAGGTCTTTACCATAAATCAACAGCGTGACGGTGTTATATTTCATTCCGGTCCACCAGTTGGCGGGCTCAATACGTTCAATTCTTTGAGAGAACAGCGAATTGAAACTGAGGAAAAGCAAAAAGACGGGAAGTAATTTTTTCATAATAATAAAAGGTAAGTTGGTTATTTTTTAAGAAGAAATTCCAGTGGAATTGAAAAGCGTTGGCTCCAGGCATTTTCGCTATGGTCCGCCCCTTCGAATTTCCTGGTGGCCCAGTTGTTTTTGTCAAAGCCTTTCTCTTTCATGAGTTGGTCGACTTTTTTCTGATGCTTTTCGTAATGGCTGTCCAGTCCCTCGGTTCCGTAATCGAAATAGATTGTATGGGTTTTCGGATCCGGAAGTTTTTGTCTGAGATAGTTTTGGAAAGCGGTCGGAATTTCGTCATTCAAAAGGTCCGTGATTCCAATCCAGTGCGTGGAAAGACAGGCTGCGCCCCCGAAAATTTCGGGATATTCGCACATTGCATACATCGATATCAGTCCGCCCATACTGGAACCGGCAATGTAAGTGTTCGCTCGGTCTTTTAGCGTAGGGTAATTTTTATCAATAAACGGCTTCACTTCTTCTACAATGAATTTCAGATAGTGATCCGACTGAACTTTTCCCGCAAAGTATTTTTCGAGGGTTTGGTTCTGCAGTTCCTCAGATAAACGTTCAAAAACTTTTTGTGGAAAATACTCGGAATGCCGGGTTGCGCCGGTATTCCAAAGTCCAACGATAATGCAGTCTTTCAGTTTAATTTTTGTGCTTAGTGCTGTGTAATTTTCGTCCACTTTCCATTCAGAATGATTCCAGTTAACGGCCCCGTCAAAAAGCATCTGTCCGTCGTGCATATAAAGAACAGCATATTTCTTATTGGGATTAAAATGCTCCGGCAACCAGACATCTACATTTCTCGGCGCAACATATTTCGAGGGGAATTGATTGATTCTGATAATTTTACCAAAACCCACAGAAGGAACCGAAGTCTGGATCACCTCTTTGTAGCGGTCTTTGAGATTTACATATTTCTTAACCGCTGTTTTATATTCTTCCAGATTTTTCGGCTTTCTCCAGTCCGGGTCCGGAAAATTATTCTCGATAGAGGTCCAGTCTTTTCCTGTGAAAAAATCGTCATCGAAAGTGCAACCAGTCAGATCTTTGAAAGGTTTGAGGAAAATATAACCGTCAAAGAAATCCTCCATCTTAAAATCTGAATGACAGAAGCTGAAAAAACTGTTATCGCGAAGCTTTCCGACAGGCGTATTGATCAGATCGAACCCAATCTGTGGATAATTGAGTTGCTGCAGCGCGTTCTCAAGTTCACCAGTGGCCGGCGACACATAAGCCGGATTATACTGCGTCTTCGAAAACATCGGGGTATGGAACATAATGTTGAAGATCTTTCCGGGCATTAACCGGTAAAGACGGTTTCCCACCATCCCCTCATCGTAATCACAAAAGTCATCACTGTTCATTTTCAGGATGGGCATTCTGTACCGGGTGAAAACATGAACGTGCCCCATATAGATCAGCGCTTTTTCATCTTTGCTGATGATTTCCTTTTTAATAATCTCCGTGCGGAACCGGTCAGGTGTTCCCAGATTAAAAACGGCTTTCATATTTTCGGGCGTTCTTGCACCGCCTTTGAAGTTTTCCCATCGGTATTGGTAGCTGAGGTTGACAATCCGGAACTTCTTCGCATCGCGTGGTAAGGTCCTGTTGAATGCCCAAACCGCTTTGTAGAGGTCGAAATATTCTTTGTAAGCCCAGCCGACGTTGTAAAAAAAGAACATATCTTTTGCTTTCCGCTCATCAAACAGGTCTGCATTCAGCAGTTCATCCAGTTCCTGTTGCTTTTCGTAAGACCCGAATTCCATACAGAGATTGTAAACGCCGGCTTCATACAGTTCCGGAATAAGGCTTTTTACAAAATCCAGATTTTCCTTTACAGCGTGGTCTTCGCCCAACAGAACAAGAGGATAATTCGTGAACTTGGAAACAAGATAATCTTTCGGCTGTTTGGGATGTTGTTTCAGATAGGCTGCCGCTTCAACCGTCGCCCGGTTTTCCTGGCTGAATCCTGAAACCGGGATAAGAAATGCTAAAAATAAAAGTGAAAAAGAAAGGGGAAGTTTCATTCTTGAATGTAATTTTAATCAAAAATATTCTTCCTTTGTCTTTGTTACAAGGCGTTAGGACAAACAGCAGGTTATGCTGTACAAAAAACAGACTCAGAAATGGCGGAAGATGGTTTTAGGATAAATAATTACATTTGGAGAAGATTAAAAAGTATGAATCCATCGTTTTTTGAACGCTTCAAATCAAAATCCTGGCTGAAACACGTTGTATACTGGACGGTGTTTGTTCTGTTTTTCGGATTTGTTTGGGGCGTTTCAGATCACAGTTATTCGCGCAATATGCTGATTCAGGTTTTCTGTCTTCCTTCGAGGATGGTATTGGTCTATGTCACGCTTTTTTACCTGTTCCCGATGTTCTTCAGTAAGAAAAAGTATTTCAGCTTCTTTATTTCCTACTGCGTTCTGGTGGCTTTGATCAGTGTTTTTATACAGCGCCCGCTGGCTCTTTATTTCATTCAGCCACATTTTCTTCCGGGTTTTAAAAATACCGGCTATTTCGTCCTTTCAGAAATAATGAATACCGCGCTGGATATTAATATTGCGGCAATGATTCCGCTCGCCTACACCTATCTGACTCAGTTTGAAAACCTTCAGCGAAACAATTCGGAACTGAACGAAGAAAACAGACTCTTGAAACAGAATGCCACTTTTAAGGATGATGATAAGGAGTATATCAATTTTAAAATCGACAAAAGCATAAGGAAAGTCCGAATCAGTGAAATTGTTTTTGTGGAAAGCCTTAGAAACTACTGCAGGATCAAACTGGATGCTTCGGAGTTTACGGTGCTGAAGACACTGACCTCTGTTCAGGAGCTGTTGCCCGGGTCCCAGTTTGTAAGGATTCACCGCTCTTTTGTGGTTAATAAACAGCATATTACCTCAGTTTCTGCGAGCAGGATAGAAATCAGTGATATAACGGTTCCTGTTGGGCGCAAGTATAAAGAAGACGTCAAAAGAACATTGTTAACGGTAGAAAGTGCTCAGCATTGATATGTAAATAGTTGTCTGCGATTTTCACGTTGAAACTACCTTCAGCACCGAAGTATAAAGAACAGGATTTTTATTGCTGACAATCAGGAGACTTTACGCAGCATGGAGATTCTTCACTGCGCTGCGCTCCGTTCTGAAATCGAAGAATCGACGAAGTGAGTGACAGGCGTGGTGTGATCAGATCCCGTTGGATCCGCTGCCGCGGCTTTTAGTTTTTCAGCAACCGACTGAAAAAGTTCCTGCTTGGTTTAGAGATCTAAGGGGGGCAGCGATTGCAAGGCTCAGGAAAGGCTGTGGTTCTGCCCCTCCTCCCCAGCGAACTTTTTCCTGCACTGTTCCCTGTATTCCGAAAGCGACGTTCCATAGATTTCTGAGAAAAGATGCAGGAAGTTGGACGAAGACATGATGCCGCAAGATACCGCCAGTTCCTGCCTTCCTTTCTCCAGCATTGCAGGGTCTCCGGCCAGCTGTGCGGCGATGTAAGATATCCGCAGTTCGCTTAGGTAACGGTGGAAACGGACTCCTTTTTCGGTGTTGAGGTAACTGGACAGGTAACGTGGAGGTCAATGAGAACCCGCACTTTTTCCTTTTACCTTTTGCCCTGGCTCTTACGCACCCCTCACATTTCCCTGGTCCTCAGCCTGCTCAAAATGCTGCTTCAGGCTTTCGGTCAGTCCCGCAAGAAACTTGGTACTCCCCGTCTTGCGGTTCCGGATCTCGTGCAGTGTCTTATAGAAATTCCCGAGTTCAGTATTAAACGACTTTTCAATGAAACGCACGGTCTCACTGAAATCGATATTGCCGCCGTTGAACGACTGCGTTACGTGCAGCGCGTACAGCAGTTCGATCAGTGCTGACTTTGAGCCCGACCAGGTAAGCGGCGATTTATCCGAGAACTTGTCATAGTAATAACCCTCTATCGTATAAATGGCGGTAAGGAAGTGTTTTTCAAGGCGGTCATGCGCGAGGATCTGTGCGACAAGATGGTCATGCGACGTCGCAAAATCCTGGTCGTAGTTGTACAGGTTGGCATCGATGCGCATCTTGAAATCGAACTGATTGCGCACGAAGTACTTTTCATCAAGATAAGTGGCCTTTCGCCGGTAATATTCATAAAAGTCCTGATGTTCATCAGTGAACCGCTTAAGGTCCTTAAGTTCGTATTCATAATATTCCTTGAGGGCATACTGCCCCGCGTTGGGTTTCGCAGCCTCCGTGGCGAGCACTTTCGCATAGTAAATGAACAGGGCGGTGAATTTGGGTTTGATCTCCCTGAAAAAATAAACCTCTTCCGCGACCCAGGCGAACGTATATCCGCTTACCCACGTTTTAAGCTGCCGGATCGCGAGATCGATATCCATCAGCGCTCTTTCATACTGTCCGGCATCTCCGTCAGTGTTTGAGGTTTCGGTTTTTTCAAGCATCACCAGCAGGCCGGCATACAGTTTTTCACATTTGCGGAAGAGGAGTTTTGCAGTCATATTTTTTAAGTAAAAAATACAAAAAAACCTCTTAGGGATAAACATGCTTATTAAAGGTGGGCTGCTTCCCGGTTGAGTTCCCTGATCATTTCGCGGGGACTCATGCCGTTGATTTCGGTAAACGCTTTGGTAAACTTAATCCGGTCGGCGAAACCACATTCCGCGGCAAGCCCCTCTATAGAAAAGCTGCGGTGAACACTGCTGTCCCGCAGCTTCTGGGTAATATACTGAATACGGAGCCGGTTAATGTAGCCATTGAAGTTGTTTTCTTTATATTCATTGATTACTTTAGAAAGGTAGGACTCGTTAGTCTCTAAGGCTGCTGCCAGCCTTTGCCTTGTGAGGCCTTTCTCAAGAAATAACCTGCTGTTTTCAAAAGTCTCCAGTTTATGCAACAGCTTGATCAGGGAACGGTCGGCAATCTTATGGTGGCGTTTTAGAGCAACGGGTGGCACGTCCACACCCTGCTGCTCTTCTTGGGCTTTGAGCAGAAACGACTGATATTGCCGGTAGATCTCCATTTCGGCCCGCCGCCTCCTGTACAGATACAGGGCGTGCCCCATAAAGGCAGCCAGCAGAATGCCGATAATCAGATAAAAAAAGGGGGCTGTCGATTCGAGCCTTTTTTTGGATTCCAGAAGATCCTGCGTATCATACTCTTTGTAAATTTTACCTGAAAGATATTTGAAATCGGCGGATATTATTTGGTCGGCCTTTAAAAGTTGGGTGGTGTAATACAGTTCCTGTTCCTTGTTCCCGATATGGTGATAATAAGTGATGAGAAACTCATACGCGCCGCGTACTTCAGGCAGGATAAAAGAATGCGCCCTGAAAACAGAATCTATTTTTGCGAAATTACGCAGAGCGTCTTCCGATTTACCGAGGCGCGCGCTGCTTTTACCCAGATAATAATACGCAATGGCCGCATGGGTAAAATCATTCTTTTTCTCGAGCCCGGCAAGTGCAGTCGCAAGAAGGGTCACGGCGGCGCTGTCACGCTTTTGCCTGTAGGCCACAATCCCCTGCAGATTGTAGAAATAGCTTCTTTCGAGCGCGTAATCAGCCTCGGCACCGGTTTCTGCCAGGCCGCTTTCAAGAACGGCCTGCGCCTTGTCCGTCCGCTGAAGATGAAGCAGGGATACTGCTTCCTGATGCAGGGTATTGAGATAGCCTTTTCTGCGGTTATATTTTATATTCGGAGGTTCCGGCTCGCTGTGCGGGTTCCTGAAATGGTTCTTACATCTTTCAAAGATAGTCAGTGCTTCACTGTAATAGCCCAGATAACTTTTCACGACCCCGATATGATAGAGGTTTTTGTAGTACAGATAATCCGATTTTGAATGCTGCGCATACTGCCATGCTTTGAGGTATTCATCCAGAGCAGGTTTATACTTCCTGTAATTGAAATAGTAAACCGTTCCCTTGGTGAGATAGGCGGTGGCCAGCAGGTCTGGGTTACGGGTACGCGATGCGGCAGAGATCATGCTGTCCGCGTAGGCGATCTTGTGTTCAGGGCTGAAACTTACGGCATCCTTATAGGCCTGCGTAAGTTCCTCGTAGTTTCCCTCACGCTTTGCTTTCTCAATATAAGGGTGTACATACCGGAATGCCCCGGGATCATCATTCGGATAATGGTCGTAACGCGACCGGAAATCGGCATAGTCCTGCGCGGTTAACAGCACGGCAAACACCGTCAGGAAGAAAATCAGGCCTTTCATACAGCTCATGAGTTGGTTACACACATGTTACGATGACTGGAAAAACAAATGTAAAAAAAAAGAAATCCAAAAAGTGCGGAAAAATAAAAGCAGAGGCCATAATTCAAACGTACAAATAAAGATACTGATAGACAGCATGATACCGGTAAACTGATGTTTTTATCCGTGAAAAAAGCAGCGTGAAAGTTTACATCTGGCATCATCAATCATTTTTTTTTCAGCTGAATCCGCCTGTACATTCGCTTCAGAATTCTATCAGGACCCGGCCGGGATTATTAACCCAATTAACAATCCCAAACATGAAACCCATTAAGTTAATCTCAGCAACCGCAGTTCTTACAGTCCTGCTTTTTAACTCCTGCCGTCCGGCCGACGAGGTCACAGCGAAACCCGCCGTATATCTCGTCACAGAGCCGGAACCGGGAGCTTTTGATGAACCTAAAGATCCGCCGAAGGATGTGCCGAAAGACCGTGACAACTGGAAGAATATAACAGCGAAACCGAGCGTGCTCCTTCCGCAGGAGACAGAACCGGCCGCTTTCGAAGAGCCAAAGGATCCGCCGAAGGATGTGCCGAAGGACCGTGACAACTGGAAGAATATAACTGCAAACCCGCGAGGGGATCTTCCGCAGGAGACAGAGCCGGACGCTTCTGACGAACCGAAAGATCCGCCAAAGGATGTGCCGAAGGACCGTGATAACTGGAAAAATGTATCTGTCTCAAGCCGTTGACTCCAATGTACGGGGTTAAGTCAGTACACTCGGGCAGCAAATGTCCGCAAAGCGGCATCTGGAAAGTGGTGGGTTCCGTTACCACCACCCTTCCCCTAGCCCGTGGTGATATCGTGCCGGAATACTGCGGTAAAAAAGTTAAATGGCAACTCCTCTATCCTGCCTAAAACATGCGTTATGAAAACAATACTGAGCTATCTTCCTTTTATCACTGCGGTGTTCTTTGCACTGCTCTTCGGCTATGCCGCTTTCAGCAAAGGCATGGACTTTCAGAACTTCCAGGTGCAGCTCGCGCAGTCTCCCCTGTTGAGTGCCTGGGCAGGTTTTGTATCCTATGCAGTCATAATAGTGGAAATGGTGGTGGTGCTTTTATTGTGTTTCGACCGTACCAGGCTGCTTGGGCTGCATGCCTCTTTCGGCCTGATGGTGGCCTTTACGGTGTATATTACACTGATCCTTAACTACAGTGATTTTGTGCCGTGTTCGTGCGGCGGCGTTCTCGAGAAAATGACCTGGGATCAGCATCTTGTTTTTAATATTGTTTGCGTCCTGATGGCACTGGCAGCCATTATTTTGATGGAGAAAGCAATGGCGCGCGGCTGGAACCGGCCTGCGGCGCTGTTGATGCTCACCGGGGTGCTGTCAGCAGGCGGTATGGTTGCCCTGTTTCTTTCTTCGGAACATATTATCAAAAAAGCAAATAATTTTACAAGACGTTTTCCGCACCATCCGATTAGGGAGGAAAGAGCCTACGATCTCAAAGTAAATTCATATTATTTTGCAGGAAGCTCGGGAAACACCATCTATCTGGGTAATTCCAGCACGCCGTTCCGTATTTTGCGGATGGATCACTCCCTTCAGAAGAGCGATACACTCGATCTCGAACCTGCTACCAACCACCGGTTCAGTAACCTTACTTACACCGTACAGGACGGGATGCTCTACGCACATGACGGGACGGTACCCGTCATCTACTCCTCACCCGTGGACTCGCTTGCGAAGCCGCTTCGGGAGATAAGCAGTAAAGACATTTATTTTGATAAGCTGGCTGCTGTGTCTCCGAAGGAATTCCTGCTGCGGGTGCAGGACGCTAAAAGCGACAGACTGTCGGTAGCAAGCCTTACTGTGGGCAAACCAGCCGTGGTAAAGGTAAACAGCTCGGCACTCACGACCAACGCAGACGGGGGCTTTGATGCCGATGGAGAACTTCTGTACGATTCCGCAGCTGGTTTTGCTGTCTATATGTTTTATTATCGCAATCAGATCCTGCATTTCAACAAAGATGCGCAGCTGACGGGCCAAAAAAAGACAATCGACACGATATCCAATGCAGATCTAAAAATTTTAACCCTTCCTGATGGTAAGCGGAAACTCTCAGAGCCTCCTTTACACGTCAACCGAAGTATGACATTCCACCATGGGCTGCTCTTCAACGAGTCGGGCCTGATGGGCAGGCACGAATCCAGAGCGCAATGGAGAAAAAATGCGGTGGTGGATATTTATACGACATCACCTGCAGGCTACTGGGGCAGCATGTATGTACAGCACCGCGGTGCTCACAGAATGTCTCAGATGTTAGTAACCGACAGGTACTTTTTTGTACTGGCGGGCGATGAAATCGTGAGGTACCGTTTTGCGCAGACGGTTGCTCAAGCTTTCATCAAAAGGGGAAGCCGAAAACCTTTTTCAGAGTAGGCACAATCATTTTAATATTTTTATTATGAAAAATCTAAGAAAGTTCCTTTTACCGGCCTTTGTTGTGCTGGCAGGAGCAGGAAGCGCGTATGCAACGCATGCTTCCAAAGACAGTTCAAAAGTCCTGCGTCAGGGCTATGCGTTTCATCCAAATGAAACACCGCAATGCATACCATCAGGCAAACTGTGTGAAACGGTTGGAACCATAACCTGCACAGGAAATGTCGGAATGGGCCCCGAAACGCTTTATGATCTCAACGGCACTTCATGTCCGACCGCTCTAAAAGAACGTATTGTTAAATAACTAAAAAAAGGGATGCCGTTCAGGCATCCTTTTTTTAGCTATTCATCACATGGATCCAGTCTTTACGAATACCTTTAAGATGATAATCGAACCAGTCTGATATCCTGACAAACAGATCCTCACGGTTTTTTCGTTTCTCAAAACTGTGATCCTCCTTATCATAAAAGAGGGCAACTACCTTTTTATCGTTACGCCTGAGCGCAAGATAATATTCCATGGTCTGTTCCCAATAGATATTCTGGTCGTTGGTTCCCGTCCACAGTAAAATGGGCTGGGTCACTTTCTCGGCATGATACACAGGACTGTTGTCAATGTACAGATTTTTGTCTTCGGCAAACGGTTTGAACAGGCGGTACTGCTGTTCCTCGAACTGCCAGTAAAAAGGGCTTGTATAATTATAATTGAACGAATGATAAGAGCGCACGAGATCGCTGTTTCCCGCACCTCCCACGTAGGCAGCAAATAATTTGCTTTGAGTAGCAATGAAGTTGGTTTCATAACCGCCGTGCGAATGGCCGACCAGCCCAAGCTTTGCAAAATCAATATGCTTATGAGACCTGAGGGCGTTTACGCCCGACTCCACACAGTCGAGTGCGGAGCGGCCGGGGCCGCGTCCGTCAAATACAATATCGGGCAGATAAATAAAATATCCACGGTCCAGATAATACCGGATATTAATACCCTCTACCCTTCCGGCAAACCCGTCTCTTAGATAGCGGTTACTGTTGCTGTGCATCAGCTCATAAATGCCAACTATCATTGGATATTTCTGTGATTTGTCGAAGGTGCTGGGGTAAAAAAGCACACCGGTCAGGGCAACGCCTTTAGAGTTGGTGTAGGCAATTTTTTCCATCCGTGCACCGGAAACCGATTTATCCTGCGGATTGCTCCGGTAGATTACGCGGTCTTTAAAACCCGTATTCAGGGTAAGTACAGGCGGCAGATTATAGTTGCTTCTCAGGTACAGATAGCTTTTTTGCTGCGGAAAAGCCGCAATAGGGGTAAGATTATCGCTGCCTGAACTCACCAGACCCTGAAATCTCTCATTCCGGTAGAGTCCAATCGATTGCTCTGAAGTACTGTAGTTGTGCACCTTGATCAGCAGGGGTTGCCCTGCCTCGTACCAGTTTCGGTAAAAAAAGCTGTGCAGGGAAAAGCCTCGCCTTAATCCATGCGCCACTGTTGCAGTGTAGCCTGAAGATATAGGTGTTTCTCTGAGTTCGCCGGTTCGCAGATCATATGCACTGATCCGCTCCAGGCGGGGAAACAACACAAAATTTCCGTCGGAACTGAAAAAAATTTCATGAGCATCGATGCCGTCTTTCACTGCGATAATCCTCTTTTCATTGGTAGCGATCGTATAGACCACCCAGTTATCGTTATCATGCGAAAGCAGGTATTTTCCATCTTTGTCGGTGTTCTGGTAGAGGCCGGTGTCACCCATTACCTCATACCGGTCCTCTTCTGTATCGTATCGGTAGAACTTCTGTTTGATTTTTTGTCTGATATAATCCTGGTTCTGTTTGGGATCAGACGCCAGCAGATAGCGTCCTTCACCGGTGTCAATGTGGGTCGGAAAACGTTGGTAATCCAGCGGTCTTATTTCATTAATCACAGGATTCCAGATGGCATAAGTCATAATCTCATCATTGTAAAACTTGTTTTCAAGTTTATTGTCATTGCCGTACCAGATATCGACATCAGATTTCTGTAGCACTTTTTTATTCTCTGTAGCGAAAGTAACAAAATAGCGCCCTGATCTCAGGGCTGAAACCTCAACCGGCCTGCTGGGTGTCCCGTCAAGGTACTCAGGTAAAGCATACGTTTTTTGCTTGCTACGGTCAGTCAGGTACATTTTAGCATGGCCAGTACGCGAATCATGGTGATAATAGATGACCACAGGCCCCCTGCAGTAACTGACATGGAAGTTTTCACCGCCCACGGCAGACAGCACATGTTTTGTCTCAGGAGTCCATTCCATCAGTTGGTCACCTTCAGCCGTTTTTTGCGTGTAAAATATCCGTTCGTCCTTCTCCTGCACCGCAGACACCTGCGTCATTTCTTCGGTTAAGCGTCCTTTCGCATCCAGAATACGTAAACCTTTGCCGTCAAATAGAACAATTCTTTCGTAAGACGGTACATAAAAAGCCTTCCGTATGCCGTTCCATACCTGCTCTTTCAGCGATGTAAGATCTACCAGCCTTGCAGTGACGCCACCACTCATGAATACCGCGCCTCCTTTCGTGTATTTTACGCTAATAGGATAAACGTCCGGGGCCTGATACGGGATTTTGTCCGGATGTTTCGTAGATACAAGTGCCAGTGTATCGGCTGAATAATCATACGTTTTCTGGAACGTCAAGTACTTAAGATCCTCCGAGGGTACCACCCAGGAGATATCATAGGTCTTACCTGCAAAGGGACTTTTCGGGGACAGTTCATCTTTTTGGGCAGAAACCTGCAGTGAAAACAAATGAAGAAACAAAAACAAAAACAAAGGATGGGTCTTAATAGCCATTATTTTGAGGATTGAGGTTAGGATTGAGTGAAAGTTCAGAAAAAGGCAGCGGCCATACCTGGTGATGCGCTTTCCAGTTAGGCTTATGCGAAGTCAGATCCGATAAGCGGTTCATTCGTTTAAGAGTGGTGAACCTGATGCCGCGCTCGGTAAAAAATTCTTTTCTGTTTTCAGCGAGAATTTCGTCCAGCAGCTGTTCTTTGGTAACGGAGGGCGCTACATGCGGGATGCCTGCTTTCGCTTTTACCGCGTTCAGGTAAGGTAGCGCTTCGCTTAGTTTGCCTTGCTGTGCCAGTGCTTCGGCCAGCAGCAGATAGGCTTCTTCCAGCCGGAACACAATAGAATACTCATCCGTATTGTCAAATATCCGGGTGTACTTATCAGCGCGGTAATAGGCAGTCTGTTCTACCGTGATCTCCTTCGTCCACCACTGTTTGCGGAGGTCACCTGCGGAGAACGAGGTGATCAGGTGATCAGACAGGGTGTACATCGTAGGATGAGCGCTTTCAAAGTAGTAAAGAAGCACCTCGTTCGTCGCTTGGGTCGGATAAAGGGGCTTCAGTTGCCAGAGAATATGCTGCCCGTTCTTTTTAAAAGTTTCCTGTACTGCCGGCTGCCACTGATAGAGCGGACTTTGTATTATCCCACGGAGAAGCGCCTCTGCGGTGGCGTATTGCTGGCGGGTCATCAGTACAGTTGCCAGCAGAAGTTCAGCCGTTTTCCGGTTCGGGTAAATGCGCTCCGGATTCCGGTACTCGTCATTAAGCAAAGCAGCTGCGCTGTAAAGGTCTTCCTGAATTTTGAGCTGAACTTCAGCTGAAGGGATTTTCTTTAGCATCTGGTTTACCGTGTAATCAGTCGTTGCCGTATAAGGGATGTCGCCAAACAGCTGGTTGAGGTAGTAATAGATCAGGGTTCTCACAAACAGGGCCTCCCCTTTAATGCGCCTGCGGTCGTCTTCGCCGATTCCGGTGCTTTTTTCCACCCCGTTTATAATGGCATTAGCCGTATAAATTTCACTGTAAGCGTTGGTCCAAACGCCTTTGATGCTGATGTTACTGGGCCCCTGCACATTCTGATAAATATCCATATCGCCGTTCTGAGAATAGACATCATAACTGATGAGATCATCCGTATAAGCACCCAGCAGCGCTCCCGCCCCGCCCGACCCGCCGTTTAGCAGCGAGTACGCCTGAATTTCCGTGTACAGATGGCTGAGCGCAGCATCCGCGGTTCCTACAGATTCAAAAACCTGTTCACTGCCCGTCTGGCTGACCGGCGTATTTACGTCCAGAAGGTTTTCGCACGAATGCAGCGCTGACAGCAGCAGGGCGCCCAGGCTTACCGTATAAATCCGTTTGAGGGTATATTGTATTTTCATTGTTTTATTTTTTTTTAAAAGGTTAATTGCAGGCCCATCGACAGGGTTTTTAAAGGAGGTAGAAATCCTGACGTCACAAATTCCGGATCAAGCCCGAAGTAGTTTGTCCACGTAAGCATATTCTGGCCCTGTACATAGATATGGGCTTCCTTTATGAGCGTATTCTGCAGCGGAACGGCGTAGTTAAGCTGGATGTTTTTCAACCGGATGAACGACGCGTCGCTCACCGCTGCGGTACTGTTCATAAAATGATCACTAAGCGTGTTGGTAAGGCTGTCATTGCCCGGTGTGTAAGGCATGATAATACCACCCGGATTGGTAGGCGACCACACGTTCAGCAGATCCACGGGCTGGTTAACCATTAAACCTGGTGTGGCCATCGTCCTGAAATAATTCCAGCCTTGCTGTTTAACGAACTGGACCAGAAAAGCCAAACTGAAATCTCTGTAGCGCACCGTGTTCTGAAAACCGCCGAAATATTTAGGTCCCAAAGTCCGCAGTGCTTTAGAATCGTCGGGAGAAGATATTTTACCGTCCCCGTTAAAATCAGTAAAGGTGTATTGTCCTTCCGCATTAATCCCGTTATAATCCAGCAGTTTAACCACATAGATTGACTCGCCGACTACATACCGGTTGGCATAGGTGGAACCCTCCAGCCCCGGGAAGGCAAGGAGTTTATTCCTTGGAATGCTGATATTAAATGAGCTGCTCCATTCCCACGCACTGCCTTTCAAAGGGTGCACCCCGAGTTCAAGTTCAAAGCCGCTGTTTTCCACCGTGGCACCGAGATTGGCGAGGATCGACGAAAAGCCTGTAGTAGATGGCAAAGGGATGCCTACCAGCTGATTCGAGGAGCGGTTGCGGTACCAGGCTGCCGTTAAAGCAATACGGTCATTAAAAACAGAAACATCCAGTGCTGCCTCAAGTTTATCGGTCTTTTCCCATGAAAAGTCCGGATTATAAAGACGCGAAGGATAGAGTCCGGGCAAACCGTCGTAAGCATAATAGCCGATACTGTACGTATTCAGAAACTGAAAGTCTCCTATCGCATCGCTACCGGTGCGGCCGATACTGCCGCGCAGTTTGGCGAAACTCAGCCAGCTGAAATCTTTTAGAAAACTTTCTTCCGACAGCACCCAGGCCGCTCCGGCTGCTCCGAAACTGGCAAACCGGCGGTTCGGCCCGAAACGGCTGGAACCGTCCCGGCGTGCGGTAAGGTTCAGGATATAGCGGTTTTTAAACTGATAGTTTGTACGTCCGAAAAAAGCCGCATACCGGTATTGGTTTTCCTCAAGCGGTAAAACCGTCACGTTCGTCGCGGCAGCGATGTTCTCAAGCAGCGAATTGCTCGCATACCCGTAACCGTTCATCCCTGAATTCTTATTCACACTTTCCTGAAATGTGACGCCCGTTAAAACCGACCATTCATGCGCATCATATTTCTTTGTCCAGGTGAGCTGCGGCTCAAGAAGATACGAGAAAACCGAACTGGTGCCGCGCGATGAAGATGAATAGGCGGAGCTGCTATGGAGACCCGACGAAGGGCTGTAGATCGTATTCGGCAGCAGGCTGTATTCCTCCAGCTGCTGTAAGGTTGCACCGGCATTAAGTTTAGCCGAAAAACCACCCCAGAAGCGGTAGGCTATATTCAGGTTCTGATTCACGTGCTGGGTTGCATTCCGGTAACGAGCGTTGAGCTGTGCCAATGGATTGTTAAAGCTCCCGTTTTCCCAGTTCAGATTCCCGGCAGTGTCAAACAGCGCCGGCGCATTGGGCGCAAGCCTGAGGGCCGCGTTTGTGAAATCCGTGTTAAGCGTGCGGTTTTTAGTGAGCGTAAGAAGATTCGAAAATCCCAGGCTGAACTTTCGGTCGGCAGAATGGTGATCGAAGTGGGATGAAAGGGTATTCGTCCGGTATTGCTGCCCGCCGGGAAAAACCGAAGTCTGGTTACCGTATCCTGCACTCACCGAAAAACTGTTCCTGTCCGACCCGCCGGAAACATTCACAAGGATATTGGTGTTTTCCGCCGTTCCGCCAAGCAGTTCTTTCTGCCAGTCGGTGTATCGGGTCTGATCCCAGGTTCCGTTAATGTCGTAGGCGTTGGCCGGATACACAGTGGTGCCGACATTCGCGTAGGCCTGTTTGCGCATGCTGATGTATTCAGCACTGTTCATCATCTTAAGCACGCTGCCCACCTGACTGAAGCCCTGGCTGCTGTTTACTTTAAGACGAACCGGGGAGGCTTTCCCTTTCTTAGTCGTTATCAGTATGACACCATTACCGCCTCTTGATCCATAGATCGCCGTAGCATCTGCGTCTTTTAGCACCTCAATGCTTTCAACATCATTAGGGTTAATGCTGTTTAACGGACTGATGCGCTGCAGAGGCAAAGCACTTGTGGAGAGCGTTGAGATCAGGTCCCCTGCGAGAGGCACGCCATCTATAATGTACAGCGGTGCATTTCCATCCGTCATGCTGTTGAGCAGATTCCTCAGACTGTTCCTTCCCCGGATCTGCACATCAAACCCTCCTCCGGGTGTGCCGCTGTTCTGCGTAATACTCACCCCTGCCATCCTCCCCTGCACCGCCGACAAAACATTCGTCACCGGCTGGTTCTCAATTTCTTTGGCAGTCACTTTTGCAATGCTGCCCGTGCTTTCGCGGGCATTTACTGCATAGTAACCTGCGTTGAGCACCACTTCCTGAATCGTATTCACTTTTTCGGTGAGGGAGACCACGAAAGAGCTCCTGTCGGCTACTATTTTTCTTTCTCCGTATTCGGGATGCCTGAAAACAAGTACCGGGTTTTCGCCGGACGCTTGAAGCGAGAACGCTCCCGAGGCAGTGGTGGTCGTCATCTGGCTGCTGCCTTCCTGACTGACAGTGACTCCGCTGAGTGGTTTGTCACCGTCATTAACAGTTCCCGTGACGGTGCGGGATTGGGCATGTACTGTTGTGTACACTCCCGAGAGCAGAAAGGCAAAGGCGATGCCTGCCGGCCTGCAAAACTTTTTTTTCATAGTTTTGTTGTGTTATTGGTTTATACTGATAATATTCACTGCTCTTTCCCGCGGCTGCAAACTTTTGGGAAAGGGCTTTTTTTTGTCATTTGCGGGGTGAGGGGTGAGGGATGCCCGATGCCAGATGCCCGATTTTAAATTAAATTATAGATTTAAGAACAACGATTTTAGATTTATAATATTAAACGAAACCTTCGCAAGACCCCTTTGCTCTTCTTACTTTTTACTTGGCTCTTGCATTCTTATCGACCTAGGAGATTTTTGCGTGAAGAAATTTTAAAAAATGTGCGTTAAAAAATTTCCACTGTTCGAGTGGCGGCAAGTACCCCGTATCGAAGAAATCTTCTTTTTATCCGCCCGAAACCTAACGTAGTGGTTCGGCGACCGCAGGGAGTCAATTTTGGAAATTTTAGCACATTGATTAAAATTTTAGCAAAAAAGATCCAAGTCTTGAACTTTTGGTTCTTTTGGTTCAAGCCAAAAGAACTATTAACCATTTAGCAAAACGACGAAGGAGTTTCGCCGAATCCATTAAAAATATAATAGAAATGAGGCAAAAAGATCCAGGTCTTGTCCGCCGCGGCGGATGGTTCTTTTTTCATCAAGGAAAAAAGAACTAACTCCTCGGACTGCCCTGCGGGAAAGCCTGTGTAGAAAGTGGGAACTTCCCCGCTGAAGACAATCCTTCGGAAGAGCATTGATATGAATGTGAGGAGCTCTTTATGAGGTATCGGTATAATAATCAAAGTTTGTTGTCATCGTTGTTCTTTTAATTGTTGAATCTTTATCCTTTTTCCCTGGCTCTTATCTATTGTCATCCTGAGCCCGCGAAGGATCTCTTTTGCGCAGCAAACCAAACGAAGTGGTTCGACGGAGTCAAAAGCACTTGGCTCTTGATTGTTGGCTCTCGCATTTCTCCGACTTCGGAGACTTTTGCGTGAAGAAAAATTGGAATTTCTTCAGGAACATATCTTCGATTAAACAATCATAAAAATCCCCCCTGTTCGAGTGGCGGCAATAATCTCCACCCAGTCGAGCAATCTTCTTCCCGCCCGAGTTTGGGGGATTTTCTTGAAGAAATTTCAATTTTTTAGCAAAAGTATCCAGGTCTTGATTTTTTGTTTCTTTTGCATCAAGGCAAAAGAAAAATTAAATCCAAGTCTTGATTTTTTTGGTTCTTTTTTCATCAAGGAAAAAAGAAATTAAAACCTTTGTTACAGCAGGAGATTCCCCTCTGATCCTCCCCTGCCTGTTAACAAAAAAATATAAATGAAAAGAAACTATCTCCGGTTAAAGCCCGAAGGCCGCAGTGGTTGCACCCACTGTAAATATCATTGTGTACAGCATCGCTGTCGTTCCGGATAAGACCGATGTCATTCCGAGCCTGCGAGGAACCTCTTTTGCGAAGCAAAAGTAAAGCAGTGGTTCGACGAAGTCAAAAGCAAACATCCAGCACCCAGCATCCCGCACCCAGCATTTAAAAAAAACCAACGCTACCCCATTTCCCATCGCCTTTCATCTTCATTTGGATAATTGAAATAAACAAACTACTTTTAACGTACCAGTTTAAAAATGTGCTTACTCCACTCTCCGGCTCCTGCAAGGGCTTTGGTGTGCTTAGGGGCAAAATTTAGTATATTCTGTGCGGCATTTGCGTACACAGGATCCTTACCCCTTCGCAGCGGTGGGTATAGCGTTGGCGTTCTTTATCTCCCAAACGGATTGGGAAAAGCTGTGGTGGAACCTTAAGGTTCTTGTGTATTTAAGGGGGTAATTGGGCAAATGTCGTTCTCATACTAATGTGTTTTGGGTTTATGGAACGATGGTTTCGGAGTGCGGGGAAGATCCCTGAAAAAGCAAGGAGCGGTTTCACACTTTAGAACTAAGGGCGACCAAACCCTACTTCCCGAAAGAAGTTACCATCTAAAGCTTACGTGAAAACCGCCCCCATGCAAGTACAAAAGTAAGAACTTTTTAAGCATGGAGCGATTTCACGGTGTTCTCGATGGTGAAAATTGGTCGTTCTAGTTCGAGAAAACATCGTTAATCATGGTGTATAACACCTTAATTATCATATCGCTTCACAAATATAATACAAATATTCATTACATGCAAATAAGTTTTAAAAATAAAGTCTTTTAACATTAATAAAATAATAATGAATATTGACGACAATAGTACGACAGCAACTTTATACAGGCAGAAGCTTGGTGAAACATTAAGAACAAAAAGAATCCAGAACGGGTTCTCCATTCCAAATATTATCTACATGACTGGACTGTCTAAAAGCACAGTGGAGAAAGTAGAACGCGGAGAAGCAAAAACGATGGATTCCTATGTTAATTATGCAGTTTCGGTAGGCTATCCTCTCGCGACGCTGAAGGATTTCAATATTAAGCCAATAGCCATAAGAAAGCTACCACCTGAGCTGAGGGAAGGATCTAGATTAACTCGGACTATAAAGGAGTCGATCGTTCAAACCAATTTTCTAAGTGAGGGCAAAACGGTAGCACAAATAAGAGAAGAACTTGCCGAATTAAAGCAAATAGATATTAATGTTGTAACGTCGTCCCATATTGCAGGGGTAATGAGAAACCTTTTGAGCGATAATATGGTGAAGATTGCGGATAAGGATGGGAGGAAGAATAAGTATGTGAGGGTGGAATAAAAAAAGAGCGGATAACTTTTATTTTACGGAAAGCCGTAATTGGGATTGAAAAGTGTTTTGTATTTTTAGAGTTCATGAATGCAAATACTTTTATATATCTTATTTAATAATTAAGTGTCATGATTGTTATACATATCTGCAAATTCGGGGTGAATATGTATGATTTCGTCATAAATATTAAGAGTTAGCGGTCAGCTTTAAACACCAAACCAATGAAAATAAAAGCAATTAAAATTGACAATTTCAGGTCAATACAACAGACAGAATTTACAACAACAGATTTCAATATTTTTGTTGGACAAAACAACTGTGGGAAAACTAACTTCTTTGAAGCGGTAGAATTTTTTTTTAACGGAATTAGTAAAAGCACAAAGCTTGAAGACTTAAAATTCAAAAGAGAAACTGAAAGAGAGATTATTGTTGAAATTACATTTACTGGTGCAATAGATGGAGTGGCTCAAATGCAGAATGTGGCAAATAGAACCAAAATAGAGAATGCGTTAGACGGTTCAGATATAGTAACTTTTAAAAGATCAAGTCTCTTACCAACTAAACGTAAAATGTTTATTAATGGAACTGAAGTTAATCCAGGAACTGGATTTGATGCAGCGCTGAATGATTTTTTACCAAAATTCGAATATATAAATACCAAACAGTATTATGACAGTGTTGCTAAATATGGCAAAACAACACCAATTGGAATTATGCTTTCTGGCGTATTGACAGCAATATTGCAAGAAAATGAACAATATCAGCAATTTCAAGCTAAATTTCGTGAACTTTTTGAAGATGATAATTCTGAAATTAAAGCGGAATTTGATAACGTTGGGAATAATGTTAAAATACATTTAGAAAAACAATTTCCTGATTGTACAAAGGTAAAGTTTGAAGTTTCTGCACCAGTTTTTGATGATTTGTTGAAAAATTTCGAAACAACTGTTGACGATGGAATTGAAACACTTGCGGAAGAAAAAGGTGACGGAATGCAAAGAGCATTAATGCTCGCTATAATTCAAGCCTATGCTGATTTTAGAAAAGCAAATGAAGACGTAGGAAAATCGTTTTTGTTTTTTATTGATGAAGCAGAATTGCATCTTCATCCAACTGCTCAACGAAATTTAAAAAATGTACTGCACATATTATCTCAAACAAGAGATCAAGTTTTTATTAATACTCACTCATCAGTTTTTGTAGCAGACAATTACACAAGTCAAACAATTTTTAAAGTAGAAAAAAATAGCGGTGAAACTTCCATCACTTCTGTAACAGATTTAGAAAAGCCATATGTTGTTTTTGAATTGCTTGGCGGTAGTCCGGCAGACTTATTATTACCTAAAAACTTTTTGATTGTAGAAGGTTTAAGTGAATTTGAATTATTAACTCGTGTAATAAAACGTTTTTATTCTGAAAAACCAGTTATACAGATTGTAAAAGCTAATGGTGATATAGACCAAGCAGAAAGAAGTATAAATGCAATTGAAAAATTATTTGCGCCTTTAGACACAAGTATCTACAAAAACAGAGCAATAATTCTTATTGACCAACCAAGCGCACAAAAACAAGCAGGTGTTGCTCAGTTTTTGGTAACTTACAATCATTTAAATATAAACAATCAATTTTTTCGATTAGTTGAAAGAGACATAGAACAATGTTATCCAAATCAACCCTGTCCAACTTATACAAATTGGAAAAAAACTCAGGCTGAATTAGATGCAGTTAATGGTAATGGTGACAGAATAATTACAGGAAAAAAGAAAAGACAACTTGCAAAACACGTTGGCGACAATATAACACAAGCACAATTTGAAGCAGACTTACAAATATGTCATAGTGCCTTAGAAAAATGTTGGGAATTAGCGCATTAAACAAAAAGCTGAACCGCTAACAGGCGTTTGGCAAAAAAGAGGTTTCAGTGTTCTATGACAGTGAAGTGCTAAATTCAAGCTTTGTGATCTAATAAAAATTTAATGCTAAAAACCCCCGCCTTCGCAAAGTGGCAAAACGTTGAACCAATAACATAAAATGATAAAAGAACTAATTACTGATATAACTTACGATAAAATTAAATTATCTCAAGGTTTAACAAGAGCAAAACTTATTGCAAATGAAATCAAAAATGACATTTTCTCAAAATGGCTAAATAAGGAACTTGAAGGATATGAATATCAAGATGAATATTTACCAAGCTATAGAAAAATTTGGAGCTTAATTGAACTTGTTATGGAAATTCCCGGTGGAAGATTTCATACTTTTCCAGTAGTAGTACCTGAAGATATGGATGATAAATTTAAAGAATCCGTAAATAATCATTTTATAATAGAACCTATTTCAATAGTTGAGGCACAAATTGAAAGCATTGATACGTCAAAAGGATATATCACTTTACCGCCGCAAATGATTGAAATTTTGGCAAAGCCATTTAAACCACAGATTACTCTATACAGAGGAGTAATTCGTAAAGCTCAAAGAGAAATTGGTAAAGTACACTATCAAAGTGTTATTGAATTAACAAAACAAAAACTAATTGATACTTTAATGCAATTAAATAATGAATTTCCAAACCTTCAAAATAAATACGAAATGACAGAAGAAAATAAAAATAAAGTTCAACATATAATCACCAATAATATTTATGGAAATAGTAATCCTTTAAATATTGCAACAGGAAATAATAATGTACAAGCCGTTAATATCACTTCATTAAAATCAGAAGATGTCGAAAAATTAAAATCTTATGGAGTTACTGAAGCAGAAATTGAAGAACTTAAAACAATTATTGATACTAAAACAAGGGACAAACCAAAATTTGTAGAAAAAACTATGAAATGGTTAGGTGGTGTAACTGCTTCAGTTGCAGGAAGAGGACTATATGAAAATATTCCAGCAATTACAGATTTCATTCATAAACTGACATTATAAAAGTTAAGCGCACAGCAGCAGTTTGGCTGAATGTTGGGCTTAAAGCTAAACTAAACGGCCGTTCTTCGAGTGAATTTTTGTGGAAAACCAAACCTTGTGCTTCTATTTCCGCCACTTCGCCCAGCTGCAAACACCGACCCTAAGCGATAATTTATTAAAAACCGTCCCGAAACGTACAATATATTATTCCTTAAATTTGAAAATAACTGACACTTAAAATGGAATATGACTTCTCAAAATTAAATGATCGAGAATTTGAAATTTTAGCTGCTTCCGTAATCGAGAAAGATTTAGAAAATAAAGTAGAAATTTTTAAGTCCGGACGAGATGGTGGAGTTGACGGTCGATTTTGGATTGGAGATAAAAAAGAAGGAATTATACAGTGTAAACATTACCAAGAGACACCCTATCCTCAATTAATTTCAAAATTAAAAACCGAAGAATCAGATAAAGTAGAAAAGCTAAATCCATGTAGATATGTTTTTGTCACATCAAAAAAACTTTCTAGAATTAATAAACAAGAAATCAAAAGTATTTTTCAACCTTACATTCTAACAGAAGGAGATATTTGGGGACAGGAAGATTTAAATACTTTCCTATCTAAAAAAGAAAATCAAGATATCGTCGAAAGGAATTATAAACTATGGATTACAAGTACGAGTGTATTAGAGATTCTTTATAACAGCGCTATAAAAGGCAGAAGCCAAAGTACTATACGTGAAATTGAAGAAAAAACACATCGATATGTAGTAACCGAAAATCACAATAAAGGATTAAGAATACTAGAAGAAAATAATGTTATCATTTTGACTGGTGAACCAGGAATCGGAAAAACTACTCTTGGTGATAATTTAGCAATTCATTATATAGCAAAAGGCTATGAATTTTGTGACATAGAAGAAAATGTTAGTGAAGCTGAAAGTTTATTCCGTGAAAATGAACAAAAGAAAATTCTTTTTTATTGCGATGATTTCTTAGGTAGTAATATTTATGATGCCGTCAACAATAAAAGAGATTCTCATATTGTCAAATTTATAAACAGAATTAGAAAAGATAATAGTAAAAAGTTTATCCTTACATCAAGAACAAACATTTTAAATAAAGCTTACCTCTCAAGTCACTCTTTTCAAAATTTGAAAATTCGCGAGAACGAATTTTTATTAACAATTGAAAATTTGACTAATATAGATAAAGCTAAAATTCTTTATAATCATATATATCATTCAAATTTACCAAAACAATATATCGATATTATATATGAAGATAAAAGATACAAGGACATATTAAAGCATAGAAATTTCAATCCTCGAATAATAGAATTCATAAATGATTCTTCTGTTGTCGGAAATATAAAACCTGAAGATTATTGGAGCCATATTATAAAGAGCCTAAATAAACCTCAGGTTATTTGGGAAGGATATTTTCAAAATCAAACTGATGACTGTGTAAGAGCTCTTACATTTTTAACTGTTTTTAATAACGGAAAAATACCTGAGGATGATTTAAGAAATTCTTACAATAATTTTTTAAATATTCACCAAGTAAATTTGGGTGACTATTCTGATAAATCTTTTGAAGCTGTAAGAAAATTAGCGACTAAATCATTACTAAATAGGAATTTATTAGGAGACAATAAATATGAATATGTTTTATTTAATCCCTCCATTGCAGATTTTGTTCTAGGTTCCTATTCAAGCGAAGTGGAATTAATTTGCAATATTGTAAAGTCATTAGATTCAGAAGTTTCGTTAGATTTTTTACATGGTTTACTAAGATCAGAAAAGATAACTAATAACAATCTAAATAGAATTCTTGAAAGTTTATTTGACTACTTTTTTGAACGTAAATTACAGGAGGAAGATTGGGATTTTTTAATTGCGTTATCGTATATAAACTTTTTTAATGATATTATTAATAAAAGGATAGGGCTTTTCCTCAATACACTTGTAAATACTGATAAACCTAGCGGTGATAGATTATGGGAATTACTAATGATATTATCAGACTTTGAACCAGCTATTAAATATAAAAATTTTAATTTTTTATATAATTTTATAAATGATGTAGATGATGAAGACTCATTAAAAAAATTACTAGATTTTGTAGATGAGAATGAAATTGGAGATGAAAATATTTTAGTACAAATTGATATTTTAATTGATAGATATCTAAGAAGCATTGTTGATAATAATGACTTAGATATTGATTTTCATAAGCATATCAGGCAAACTTATAGCTACGAAGGTCATCCCGAAATGGACGTCGATATAAGCGGTATTGAAGATGAAATCAGAGAGAATCTTGATTCCTTCTTAGATGGCTTCAACGTAAATGTATTAGATAGAATTTCTTTCTCTACATCTAGCATAGTTTCGGGAGTAGATATCGATTCGAAAGTTACAAGATATTTGGAAAATTACGAACCAGACTATGATAAAGATGCTCATAGACCTTATTTTTCCGACAGTTCTAGTGGAGACGATATCGATGCAATTTTTGAACGGTGATAAGTTAAAATAAAACTGTTACTTACATCGGCTTGGCGAAAAGACGGGTTATGGAATAAAATGAAAGTTTATGCATTTTTATCTGCTCCAGTTTTTATATTTCTTTTTTTATACTTTAGTAAATAATAAAAAGCTCTTGCTCAGTTTAGTGCATAATAAAATGTTTCAGCTTTATAATCCACCGCTATCGCCAAGCCTTGGCTCGCGAGCTTTAACCTTTTCCAAAAGAACGCAATGAGTCAAAAAGAATATTATGAAATTGGAAAAAATAAAAATTTACCAATAAGGTGTCCAATTTTAAATTATTGTAGCAGAAGAGCATTCACCATCTACTTTAACTCTGATTATGACAAGTATGACGCAGGTCAAAATGTTCAAGAAGCTTTATTAAAAGACGGAACTTTGCCAAGTGATTTTGAGTCTAAAAAAATAGATATTCAAGGAGAAGCCCCTACTTGGATAAAAGGTAACTCAAGTTATTGCTTTAGTGGAATGTGTCCCGAAGTAAATCTTTTTGATGCAATGAATTCTTTGTTTAAGGACGAAGCTTGTGTTTCTGCTGAATATGACAAATATTACACAGAACCGAAACATAGAGTTTTAAAAACACAACATTATTCTGAATGTCCAGAATTTAATTTTTATAATTTTGAAAAAGGAAGAAAAAAAGTTTCTGAATCTAAGCCTCGTAAAACTATTTCTTATAAAATTAGATCAATTTTGCAAAAGGAAATAAAATCTGTTTGCCCATTTTGTTACAATGAAGATGTAGAACATTTTCACGTTCATCATATAGACGAAAATCCAGCAAACAATAAAATTGATAACTTATTAATGCTATGCCCTAATTGTCATTCAAAAATTACAAAGGGAGATATTAAATATGAAGAAGTAATAACAATGAAAAGAAACTTAAATAAATACTGCTAAAGCTAATAATGAATTGCCAAAAGTTTGGCTGAACGGCTTCTCGGGGCCATTTGTACATGGTTCAGCTTTAGAATTTCTAATGTTTAATATGCTAAATTCCCGGTCTTCGGCAATTCCTAAAACGCTCTCGGCAATAACATATAAAATATGGAAATAATTGCAGATTTAGCATTTAAAATATTTACCTATAATATTCGACGGTCAAAACCTCATGGAGAGGTTTTACAAATCGTTAGGAATAAGATTAATGATATTGATAACAAAGGAGACAAAATCAAATTTCTAACTGTCCTCCTTGAAAATACAAATGAAGTTTATGAAGAACATCTTTTAGTCTGCAGTGATTTAAGAAGTTGCCCAAAGAATTACAATTTAAAACTAATCATATATTATCTGCAGCAAGAATTGCAAAGATTGGGATTAAATATTAACAAAGACACTTTTACAATTCAAGAAAAGTTATTTGCAGACAATTTGACCAACCAGATTGTACAAAAATTGCAGAAATTGGAATATGGCCAAGAAATTATCTTTGATAATATTGAGGATCTAAAAGACCATTATTATCTTGGGAAAAAGAAATGGTACGAATTGTTTCTGGGAAAGCTAACAGAAATGACGATAAGCGGGCTAATAAGTGAAACTGCATCAAAAAGTTTAATCAATTTGTTAGTTAACGGACTAAAAAACATCAAACTTCTTTAATCGTAAAGTTACTACCGAATTTATCCCTCGCAGGTTGCTATTCAGCAGCGCCTGATTCCGTTTTCGGTTGGCAAGTGCAAATTTCATGAAAAACATTTACAAACTGTCGAAAAGGTAGACCACTTACTTCAGTTTTTCGCGATCACCTTTTTATTAAGCATAATTATATCAAAACCCTCGTAATGGATGAACATATTGAGAATAAAATTGAATATTGGCAAGATTTATGGCATCATCTTATTGACAATTTTCTAAAAAAATCTTACGGATTAAATCTATACAATGTCCATATACTATTGGAGGATATAATAGTTGAAATTGAAGAAAACAATTTTAGAAATGATGAGAATAGAAAGTTTTTCAAAGGCAAATTGGACGAATACTTTTCCACCGATAAAACACTAAGCGAATTATTTTATTCGGACTTCAAATATCTTTGCAGAATTTTTCATGAACCTAACAAGAATAATTTAATCTACACAATATCCAAGGATATTTTAACAAAATTTCAAAAGGGGCTATATTTTACAAAGTGTCTTGAAAATTTAATTGAAATTTTATTTAACCACTTATCGTTAGGAGATACTCTGAAGGAAATAAATTATTACACGCAAAATATAATCATAGAATTTATCAAGAAAGGATATGTTCTTAAGGATATAAAAAAATTCACTGACAAAATATTTGATAATTATCAAATCATAAACAATGGCGAAGAGGATATACTAGTAACCACATACCCCCATAACATATCATATTCGGATTATAAGGTGGATGGACAAATAGATAGAGAAAATCTCAACTTGGCTATTTCGAACGTAATTAGCAACTTAACTTTAAAAGACAGGATTCAAGAATTTATTAATATTTATAACAAAGAACGAGAAGAAGCATATTACATTTTTGTTATTCAAGGCTTAAGAGGTGATCAAGGTTTCGAGATTGGAGATATAGCGTTTTACTCACCTTCCCAAAAAAGGTTTGCGGTTAATGACAATTTTGATGACGAAGAACTTCAAAGCGATAAAGATGATAAGTATATACAAGCCGCGGTTAAAGTAGATTTTTTAGCTAGCGAATCATCTCTAGCAATAGCAATCTCAAAGCTTCAGAATGCAATTAATTTGCTTCACACTTATTATGATACAAAAATTGAAATAGAAATTATCACTTCAAAGTATTTAGTAATTAAAGACGGCATTATCATTAATACTTCGTGGAGTAACAATAATAATGATTTTATTAAGCTTCATAAATCTTTAAGGATAAACCGATTACACAAGAGATTAGCAGAGTTAGATAAATATAAAATTTTATTTTCATCTCAGAGTGACGAAACAGCTTCAACATTGTTAAATGCAATACATTGGTATAGCAAAGGTGAAAATTCTCTCAAACCAGAAGATAAATTATTGAATTACTGGATATCAATCGAAAATATTATAAACTCAGAATTTGAAAATATTAAAAATGATATTCAAACCAAGAACAAAAAGAAAATTGAAATAATTCAAAGTATAGTATCCTCTAATTATATATTTAATTTTATATACGAGTTCGGATGGGAGTATTATAACCATTATAGTGTCATTGCTCATAATAAGTTATTTAACAAAACAGGCCTACCTGATAATTTAATTGAGAAAGCTAATTTAGTTACAAAAGAAGGCGAGCCAATTTATCTTCAAAAATTTGTTGAATCTTTACCAGAGATAAAAGATTTTGAAACTAATTTATTTCTTAAAGAAAAGATTGAAAATCTTATTGATTTTTACAACAATAATAATTATTCTGCAACAATTATTAAACAGCAAATTAAATCTGTAGAAGACGATTTATTAATGACATATCGATATCGCAATTTAATTGTTCATAACGCACATTTTGACAATGCAATGCTTCCTTATTATATTTGGAAGATTAAAGATTATTCAGGAAATCTGATACGAAATTTACTTTATAGATTCGAAAAAACTGATGATAATCTTTCAACCTTACTTTTTAATATCTACATTGAGAAAGAAAAATTTTTAATCGACTTAAAAGATAATAAAGCCAAACTTTTCATGGATAAATAGCAACTATTGTGGAAACCTCCGATAACTCCTCACGTTCAGTATTCTGTGATCTCCGGTAAACTCATTTAAAACTCCATCAATCTTTGCAGAATGGAATATGCTTCCATGTCTTGATTCCGGTTTAAAGTTAATTAATTTTATACTTGTAATCGTACTGTTTTCGGGGGAATTTACACAACAGATAGAAAAAAGCCAGTCATCAGGTAAAAATGGCGACCTGATTCAGCTAAGAAATGACCAAAAGGTCTAATGATGTCGAGGTATTTTTCTTAATAATTTAAATTGGTTCCTTTATCAATACCAATTTTTAGTATGTCTAGAGCATTTGTAATCACTGGATAATGCATTATTAAAGGTCACCTACACCTTGGGAAAATATTTGCCTTCGAGATCACTCTTTTCAATTATGTCTTTGGAGTCTAAGGTTGAGAATTTATCAGAAATGAGATTCTTTACCGCTTTCCAGTCCTCACTTTTACAATTTGGGTAAAGTCGAATTTTTATTTTTTTGAGGGCCTGCTCGTCAACAGGTAGGTCAATGTAATCCGGCAACAGATGTCTATCTTCGTGTCTACATCCCGCTGTTAGATAAAATCTCACTTCATCCTGAAACGACCAGTAGTCATCTTTAAATTTTATAGGTGCTGCCTGATGAGCTAAGGATATGCTGGTGCCATCTTCATTTGCTTTCCAGTGCTGTTGTTTGAGTTTTGAAAAATTCTCGCTGTATATCACCTTTGTCACAAAGCCATCTTCTTCATCCAGAGGAGGTACAAAGTAAAATCCTTGACTGGCTAAAAACCATTCTTTAAAAGGTTTGGGGAAGAAGGTATTACGACCGGGATGATCATCATCGACAGGGATTTTTTCTATAAACTGATCTGTACCAACAACAGGAATAGGAAATTTTTTATACCATTTTATCGGCAATTCGATACGTACACCCCTAGGAGCATACATTGCCCATTGCGGAATCTTTTCCTTGCGGTCCGAAACCCAACATGAAAGAAAATAGTTTTTCTTCAACATTTCCGGCAGACCATCAGTTTCCGTTTGATCATCCATGAGATCAAATCTCGAGAAACGTATTGTTTTGTTGGTAAGAATTTTTTCAAGTGTATCAATCGTACAGTAATGAAATATTTTTTCAGCCATCTTCAATTTTTTCTATAAATTCCAAATCTATAATCCATAAAAATCAAGCTTAATTAGCTGTTGATTATTCCGAACAAAGTACACCACTCATTCCGAGCGAAAGTACACTAGTAAATTCCCTAAAATACTTCCTGAACTTTCAAATTGATCCGTGCTACATCAAAACTAATGATTTATTTTCTTTCTCAAAGATTTACCTTTCATGAGCCGGAGCTGTCCTGTGCCCGTTATTGCATCTGCTAGTGTAGTTCATTAATGTTATCGCACCACAATTCACCATAAAATTGGGAGATGATAAGTACAGGTTTCCCCACACCGAATTTCTCGCAATTTCTTTTTATCGAGCAAGCTATGGTTTTGTAATTATTTGATGTAGAGCGTATAAACCTGAAGAACTAATCTAATATCGAAGACGTTTTTTTCCCGATAACTGGTGCAAAATTCAACGTTTCAATCTACATGACCTTCTGAAATGATAGCTATATCAGTTACGCCGTATTTATCTAACCTGCTTTCTTTGTACCGTAAGCTTTACTTCAACGCCTTTATAAACGGTCTTAACGCCTGTTCAAACTTAGGCATATTCTGCACAAAAAACTCATTCATTTTCCCCCAGTCAGATTCATTAAATATACTCACCTCTAAGAGTTCGTATTTGATACGGCTCATTTTATTCTCGGGCGACTCCTCCCACGCGAGTGGCTTTCCAAAAGCCTGCTCTATGACCTCTTTATTTTTAAGCAATCTGTTGAAATACATTTTGTTTTTTTCCTGGCTGGCGGTAAGAATGGTTAATTCGATGCGAATATCGGAACGTGTTACTACCATGGTATATGATAAGCCACCAATGCCAGCCCCTGTACTTATGGAATGTTCTTTTGAAGGATTAACATTCGTAAAAAAGCCGTTATTGCTAATAAGGGGCAGTAATTGCTGCCAGTATTTTTTGCGTATCGCAAACCTGTTGGGTTCGACTTGCACGCCCGGTCCGGTGAGGTATTTTACGTAGAGTTCATCTTCCATTTCAAATAAAGTAAGCAACCTTTTCAGTACTGAGAATTTAGAGTTGCTGTCAATATTGGATTCGATAAACCAACCATTAATCACTTCCTGCGGTGCCCGGAAATCGTGAGCATTTCTTGTTATTTTTAAAAGTTCCTGATTGCCGAGCAGCAGCTGAGAGTTCTTTTCGTACAGATTTCTCACCACATAAAAATACATTTGGGCCACCGAATCCATTTCAGCTCTGGTATTTTGGAAAATAAAAAACTCCAGTTTTTTATGTGTGGGACTTTCTGCATCAAAAATGTTCTGTTCCTCGGCGTCTTCAGCCTCTGGAATTTCTACGGCAGGAAATTCCCATATTTTTAAAAATCTCTCATAGATCATATGCTGTCTTTCATCATAATTTGAAATGCTCCAGCTGTCAATGGATTTTAAATATGAATTCAGCCACAATCTGCTATACCGGTAGCCCTGTTCACTGCCAGCCACATTCATCTCCTTTTTTTCAGAAAACGATTTGTTACCTAACGCACCATTGTTACCTGAAAGTGTAAGGTTACCAATGGTATTAAGGTGTTTCTCCTTAAAAGCAACAAATTCTTCAGCTGTTAAGTCTGCGTTCCACCTGTCGCTGGGATGCTGCGGGAAGATATGTTCTATCGTAATTTGTTCCTGGTTTGTGTTTACGAACTCGCGGTTGTTGTAATTCTCCAACATTTCAAACAGGTAATTTCTGTTCTTGGGCTGGGTGTTGTAGAGGTCTTTGTCGCGGAGGGCCGTTTTTGCATCTTCATCGGTCGGAAACCTGCCACTCCCCTTTTTTTTAATCAACGCCTTTGCTACTGAATCGTAATATTCTTCTACGTCTACCTCGGAGTACAGCGTCATGAATATTTTATTGAGCGCATTGGTAGGTAAACCTACAATAAACCTTCGCCAAACATAGCTCTGAATCAATTTGAGCACCCGGATTAAATCTTCTTTTGACAGCAAGCCGTTTTCAGCGTCTTCAAAGACTTGCAACAAAAAGGGATATGCCACATTGATCTCCAGCCGGTTGATATAATCGAGCTCTTTTTTAATGCCCGGGTCTAATACGGTGGACGGATTGATAAACATTTTATAGTGAACCGATAAGGACTTTATGTTTTCAAGTTCCTGCTGGAATGCTTCGTCTTTTTTGTTCGCGTATAAACTCTTGAACTCCGTATATACTTTATTCTTATTGGGAATTTTCTTGTTACGCAATGTCAGGTAGTCCCGTATATATTCGGAGACCAACGAATTCTGTTTTATAAGGTCCTTTGCATTTTCTTCAATGGGGTTCCAAATGGTTTCAAATATTCTGTTTTGGTCTTTTGGCGGAAGGTCCATTAAAATAAAATTCCTTATCAGGTCAGACTGTGATAAATCTAAACCGGTCGAGTTCAGGCTTTCGAAAATCCGCTGTGGGTCGTCTTTGTCGCGCTCCAGCGAGATTTCAACAAAAATAAGCCGGTTCAGGCCTCCCAGAATCAGATCGAAGTTGTTCTCAGTAATGATGCTTCTGAAATAGTTATAGTTCTCCGTAACGTTAGAAAAGGTACTTGATGCACTCTCCGTTCCCATCATTATTGCTTTGAAGGCCATCGAATTGGCATCGGTCTGTTTTAATTTTAACTTACTTGATTCGTTTTTAACATACTGATTAGTCAGATACATGTTGTAGAGTCTTTCGGCATCATCGGCCATGCTGTTTTCTTTGGCAAAACGGTAAAGTGCAACGTACAGGATATTGATGGTGGTTAAACGCTGCTGCCCGTCGATGATTACCAATTCCTTTACTTCGCTGGTACTGTACGTGCCTTCATGCACGAATACAATGCTGCCAATAAAGTGGGTACCTCTGTCCTGCTCCTGCACAGATATTATATCATTGAGCAGCTCCCGGCATTCTGAATTCGTCCAGTCATAATTCCGCTGATACACCGGGATTACAAACTGCACATTGGGAGCCTGCAAAAAGTTGATAATCTGCAATTCGTTTGCCTTCATAGTTTAGAAATGATATTGTTTTAATGAATCTTCTATGAAGATAAGCCACCTATCGGTTCCGCTTAAAATTCTCCGCCTGCTCCACTACATTTTTATACACCTCATCCTCCGTAATCGGTGGATAGCCATACTGATGCAGCTTCACGATTATGCCCATCTTAAGCTGGGCTTTAATGTCATCCTTGGTTATTGTGAGCTCCCCCCTTCTCAGTTCATTTCAAAAGCAGAATATTTTCTTGATATTTTGCTGCTGTCGCTGTTGGATATTGAAAAGCGGTCAGGAACCGCAGCACCCTATTTTCACTGACAAGCATATCAGCACTGCGGCCCCCTGCAAACTCTTTAAAACACCTTCAATTTTTTCAGGACTGAAAGTGCTCTTTTTCAATGTCTTAATAACGATTTAAAATTAGTTAATTTTTCACTTTTTAACCGTACTGTTTTCGGGGGAGCTTACACACAACGACTAATGGTAGTCCACAACATTACTCTCTTCCCCACATTCCTGCCCTATTCTTCCTCGCTTGCTGCTGTAAGTTAAAAAATTCATCCTGATGCTTTACATTAGGAGGCACCGACATTATTACAGCATATCCGTTCGCTATCAAATCTGCATTCACAAATAAATTATTCTCGGTGTACACGTACGCCAGTAATCTGCCATATTGATCACGTGACCGAACATCCTGTTCAATAAACACGTACCTGTCTAATATCAAACTCTGCAAATATACTTTCGCTTCATTACCATAATAACCTTTCTTCTTTTTCCTCGTATTACGGGTTTCAGGACCGTCTATTCCTATGAGTCTTACCTTGGTTTCCAGATTATTTTGATCTCTCATCCAAAAAGTATCTCCATCCACAACTTTATAAACCAGATAGGGGGTTTTAGTTGTTTCTGTGGAAGCCGGTGTGGGGTTGCCTACAGTTTTTTCTGATTGCCTGAAGTCCTTCTCACGAGTTTCTACTGACTGCGCTGCCAAACCAGGACTTCTGTCGCTTCTACGAATAATTTCTGTTTCACTCTTTGACTGGCAAAAAGTGAAAATTATAAATACAGTAAGATAAAGTAATTTAAAATTTATTTTATGAATAGACATATCAATGGAAGCACTTTTAATCAATATTTTTTGTTTTGGGAATAATCTGGATGATAAATCTTTGGTTCCCTTCTTCTTCACTATTGTTTTTCGATGAGATCCTTCCCATCCCACCCCAACCATTCCCCGCAATTTGCAGGTCGACAAAACCTTTATATTTAAGGTCTTCGAAATCAATACCGTTTCGTTTCCAGAATTTCCAAAGATTATATGCGCGGTCGTAACTTAAATTGTAATCTTCAGCTTCATTGGCGACCGAAAGTTTCGACGCATAACCAGAGATTACTAATAGGTACGAAACGTCCTTCAACCCTTCTTTTTTAGTTCTATGATAAGCGATGGTATCTAATGTATTTTTTAAACCTTTACCTACTTTTAATAAATATGCTGATTTTGCCGGAAAGTCCTTTACATCAGTTGGGGTTATGTCGGTTTTACTGATATTAAAACTTACTTCTTCTGCTAAAACAAATCTTTTGTAATCGGATTCATATTTAAATATGTCTTTTTTCTTTTTTAATGGTCCCAGACTCTCTTCAACCAAACGAAACACCTCTAGTTTTTTTTTAAGATTTTCTACTTTCTGGTTATATTTAAAGAATGTTATGGCAAAAAGTACAAGGATGATAAAAAATAAACTGGAAAGTAAGTCTGCATAGCTTATCCAAAAGATATCATTTTTTTTACTGGCCATTAGTTCTTCTTTTTACCATTTTGTAAGGGAAAAGTCTGGTAAATGCATTACTCTTCAGATAATCCATCTGTGCCTCTACGAGATTGAGCATTTTTTCTCGGTCAGCTTCCGGCAATAGACCAGTGTCCCTTCCTAAACTTATTTTTATATTCCTTACAGAATTTTCCACCTCACTCAGAGCCTTAATCAATCGGTCGTGCTGTACTTCCAGTTTATGCTCACCCAAATGAAGTATATTGGTGTTCGTTTCGCCGATTGCATTTTCAATACTTTCTAATCGATCTAATTGATTGAGTTTTTCAAACTGATCTGGTCTTGTTTTAATACTGTTTTTAAGAATTTCGGATTCGTCTTCCGCAAATTTTCTGAAATTAGTTAGCACATCACTGCTTACATTCTCCAATGTTCTCATAGATTTTTCAGTGAAATCGGTAAAATCATTACTTAAACTTTTTACCTGTGAAGAATTATCTTTTAGGAAAGTGATATGCTCAGTCGCAAATTGTAGTAAATGGGCGGATTCATCAACTCTCTGTTCCAACTTTACTGCCAGATCACTGAAGTTATTTACACCATTCAACAGTTCTCGGATAGACATGGTAGCTCTGTTCGTCTCAGACATCATTGTGTTTAAGGAGTCCACGTAAAGCTGGAAAGAATGAATCTTTTCTGTTGCGTTGGACAGCTCTTTTAAAATTTTGACATTTGCGGCAGCAAACTGCTTAATGTCCATCTCTTCCAATTTATCTAAAATGGAGGCTTGCCCTTCTAGAGCCTTATAACTCTTCCCAAACAGTTTGTTCAATACGGTCAGATTACTTGAAAAGTCTTTATTAAAATTAACCACCACATCTTTAAGGGTATAAACAGCACTTGAAACACTCGCATTAACTACAGGCATCAATTCCGTCTGCAAAAAAGTATAGAAATCATTTTTGTTCAGCTCAACATTTTTCTTTGCACGCTGATAGCTGCTGTTATTGAGAACGGTGAATAACAACCCTATAAAACTGGCTCCCATTGCGATTGCTACACCAATTAAAAACGCTGAAGGATCAAAAGAATCTCCTTTTACGGTGTCAGAAACTGTCAGATTAATTAACCCCACAATAATCCCAACCATAGTTCCCATCAACCCCAAGTATAAGGGAATGTTTAGTCCGTGAGAAATTTCATCATCCTCGGCATCAACATTTCTGTTGACAACATCCTGCATTAAATTAAAGTCGGCGGCTGATCCCTTATTTTTAAGCAGGTAAGAATTAAGGGCTTTTTTTATCTTATTAAAAATAGTGCTTCCTCCATTTTTTAATGTAATAAGATTAACCGATACTAAAACAACGTCATAATTAGGCGCTGCAAATAATTCTGAAATCTCCTCATTTTCATTTGATGCGGATTTACCGTCATATTCGCTGGGATTATTAATAATCTCCTGGGATTTTGTATTGATTAAATAGTGGTCAAAACTAAATTTTTCAAGACTATAATCTTTAAGCTGCGGTATAATGGTACTGAGTTTTTCAATTTTTAGTTTCGTCGCTAAAAATGACCTGAACTGAAAAAATATTATACCAGCTAACAGTAAGATTTCTAAAATAACTAAAGGGGATATTTGTGTCATAATTATACCAGTTCAATTCTACATTTATTTTCAACAATCCATTCTACATCACTGGGTTTCAAAGAACCGGGTTCCAGTATGTTTATATTACTCCAAAAATCTAAGACATTAACAATTTCACAATAAGGAAAGAGCAGCATACTTTTATTGTTTTTAAAACTATGCATATTGAGTTCGGATATAATAGGTTCGAATTGACCGGTCCTCTTTTCCTCGTCAATCGTTAACTGGTAGTAACATGAACCGTCATCAGATGTGGTTAAATGGGTATGAGGAAAAACTCCTTTCTCGTCAGCGAACTTAGAGTATTTCAGCTTGATAACATTATCCTTTATCACTTTTTCCACTGTCGGTAAGGGGCTTGTAATTATGTTACTATCTACCTGCAGATCTTGCAATTTGGTCGCCTCTAACTCTTTTCGTAATTCTAAACTTTCATCCTCTAACGCTTTATATTTTTGCTTGCTTGCATTCAACTCTTGTTGTAGATTACGAAGGTTTTTATTTAATAAAACTATCTCCGCATTGTGGTCAGCATATGAATTTTGTATACTAGAGAAATTATGATTTTCGTTATCATTGTTTGTTGGTCGTTTACTTCTCTTCTTCCTAATAGATATAATTTTTATAACAAAAACACCAAGAATAAGAAAAGAAATCAACAATAATAAACCATTTATTAAAATATCGCTGATTCCGGATTGTTGATCTAAATTTTGGGGAACAGTTTCTTTACACCCAAATACGATAGATGCGCCAACTCCCAAATAGAGTGTCTTTTTATTTATTAACATACTGTACAAATTGATATAGTGAATTTTCTAAAGGATAAAAGAAAAGACTGTCCGTGATTTTAAGATCATTTCCTTTATTTTCTTCAATTCCTTTCATAATATAGTTAAGGGTATCTCTGCTTAATGTTTCCTTAAATCCTTTTAATAATTGGGCGTCAACATCAAAGTATTCTGTATTGAGATGACTGTACATTTCTACAAAAAGATCAATAAAATCGTTCACTTCGGCATTTACTGACTGAGCATCTTTATTGTTTAATGTCTCATAAGTAACTGAAGAATTATAGTTAAGTAGCGTATTGTCTTGCGTCCCAAGTAAGGTGGATTTCATTTCATTGATGTCCTGTGCAAAATTATTTGTGTATGTTAAACCTTTCGCCGTCATTTCCTTAGGATTATTCCGCTTTTCTATAGAAATGAGATTGCTACCTGTGGCTTCATAAACCTTATCAAAAACGTAGGTCGATATTTTGGTTAGTATAGGAGCACTGTCATTATTATCAATAATGTTAAGAATTTTGGATCCATTTCCCGAGAAAATTATTTTTGCGGGCATATCGTAATTATTCGCTTTCATGAATTTTGCTAAATGATACACAATGGCTGCATAGTAGAATACATAAGCAGATTTTAGGTTTTCATTTGAGCGCAATTGATCACTGAATTTATTTGATACAGTATCTTTATGTCGGATATTGGTGTCTGCAGAAAATAATAAAGATATTCCTTCCGTCATGTTCTCAGAAGTCATAAATTTATTTAATATACTTAAGAAAATTGGACTAAGATTATTACCTTCCTTAAATTTTTCAATTTCTTTAGTAAAACCATTTCCATGTATACCAGAATTAGAATTAGAATAAATTTTATTAGCTCCAAATCTAAATGAGGTAATTTTTTCAGCATTGTTATTTTTGTATATCACAATATCTGTAGTTCCACCCCCGATATCCAACAACGCAACAGGCTTTGTAAAAGCAACCAGCCCACCTTCTGTTTTCAGATACTCAAAGGGTGCAATAGACTCATTATATTTTTTTACATTGCTGGTAGATTGTGTACTGGAGATATACTTTTTGTATAGGTTGGTATAAAAATTTTCCAGGTCACTGATTTGTCTTATCGGCATACTTAATGGATAGGACCAGTGTATCTTGGTTGACGATAAGTTTCCGTTATTGGTTAGAACCTTATTTCTCATCAGGAAAAATAATTCATCTAAAAATAGTCGTATTTTATCTGCATGCAGTGCATCTACCTGATTACTTCCCCATTTCAGATTCTGTGTATAGGTATTGGATTCAAGCGAATCTTCAAGGATGTAATTAAACGGAATACTCATTTGGGAAAGTGAAAATTTAACATCTGCTACTCCTAATTTTGCCGAGTTTGAAATGACAGTCCTGATAGGAAACTCATTGAGGTCACCTCGTAAAAACTCTGGTATATATTCATATTCACTGAGTTTTTTTAATTCAGTTAATCTGGAGACTTCGATATTAGACTGAGATATATTCGAAATAGTGTAAACAGTTTGTAAGTCTTCTGGGTGGATTGTAAATGGAATAGGCCTTCCTTGATCCTCTTTGTACTCTATATGAGTATTCGTTGTTCCAAAATCTACTCCAAACGTAAAACTTCTCGGGCCTTCTGATTGTTTTCGCAGCTTTGGAATTAACAGCGCAGAGTAGCCGTCAAATTCAACTTTTACAGCATCAAATTTATGGTTAAGAACAAAATACCGACTGCTGAAAAACACTTCAGACGTCCTTACATAAGAATTTTCAACAGGTGTTGCTTTGCCTTGGTAGGAAAAACTTAAATTAACCCCGCGGTCAATCATATTAAACAAACCGATTCGGTAGTGATCGCTGGCGTCGGAATTCTCCAGTTGCAAAAATGGACTGACTCCCACATTCATAAACAGATTTTTTACTGCACCGATATTTCTTGAAATATCAATCTCCCCGTCTACCTTATATTTACGGGATAATGTAATATAATGACCTTGTTTTTTTATCGGTATTCTAAGCTGCACGGTGACGGAATTTTGCAGAACTTCCATACTGAGCATTGGTTGTCCGCCCACTCTTCTGTTTAAAAGATCATCAGTTGTAAAGTATTTAAAAAATGTACTTTTTAGCGGCAACAGAAATGACTTGTTTTCAACTGCTGACACGGACAGGAATTTCGCAGAGTCCAGTTCATATGGAAGCCTGAAAATCACAGGTTCAAGAAAATCGTCGACCGTCTTATAAGGATATTTTTTAATTAATCCAGGTAGTGTCCTTTCATGTAATGCTCGTTCGTCATTAAATGGAACATTAATATTGTTTTCCGTCCATCGGGTTGTTCCAATATAATTTAACGGTAAAGTATATTCGTTTTGTAAAATCAACGGAATTCCGTTGGGCTGCGGTAAATTCGTGTCGATAAAAAAGTCACTCTCTAAAACTGTCCCTTTAGATTTTCTTAACGGTATATTAAAAAGTGTTACCGTATTGCCATCCACACTCCCATTTAATTCTGCGAAAGTATTACTGTAGAAATTTTGATCTAACTTAATATTCTGTAATTCCAGATAAAGACTGTGATTATCGTTATCTAAAATTTTTAATGAATAATCAAGATATTCTTTAAGCTCAAGAAATTTATTACCGAATGCTGTATTATTATAGACTAAACTATATACATATTTCTGGAAATCGGCGTCTCTTTTATATAACGGCTGATAGGGCGAAGTAAACAAAGCTCGCTCAGTAAGTTGAATATTGGTGTCTCTCAAAGAGTTTCCTGTAGTAAATACAACTGACAATGGCGATGTTCCTCCCAGTATTTTATGATTTCTGCTGAAAATAAAGATCTTCGGGTTGTCAACAAATATTCGGTCTTGGTTGATGAATAACTGCAAAGTTTTTCCCAGCAATCGGTGCTTTCTATTGTTGCTCCCAATTAAATGTGCAACGCTTTGGTTTGCATCCCAAGATGTAATCTCAATTCCTCCAATTTCATTGCTGTGAAAAAGCAGTTCCATCAGATCAAAATTATCTGAAACAATTTTATTAAAAACAGTTTGCCCATCTACATTCTTTAAATCAACCACATTTTTAAACGCCGATTTAGCCAAATCCATCCTCGCAAAAGGTGACGGAATAGAGGTAGGATCTTTACTCATAATTCCACCGGAAACATCACCAATTGTATTGATCTGTGCTGGTCCTATTTGGTTGGTGTTTTCCCAGTGTTGCACATCTATATCGTCAAATAATCTGAATACTTTTGCCATGTTTTTACCTTTAAGAATTGATAAGATTTTTCTCTTTGAGAAGTTCCTGCGTAGCGAGAGAGAAGACTTTAAGAAACCGGTCTTCTGCTCCTACAAAAATTTTTACTTCCTTCTCAGAAACCGTACTAAGTGTATGTCTGTAAAGTTCGAAGTTTTTCTTTCCTAATCCCAGGAAGCCATCTTTACTAGGAACTGAACCGTCAATATAGGTGTAAATTTCACTACTTGCAGAATAAGAAAAATCATTGATGTTGCCCTTAGAATCTTGCTCCACATTAATACTGAAAGGTGCAAAAGAAACCGTATTTTCCTTCATTTCACCAAGCCAGACCCGGAATGCCCGGTTAAATGATTTCAGGGTATTAAAGTATTGAGTTGAAGTAAAACTTTTGTCAAAGTGAGCTCCTCTTTTGGTTTGAGAATAGGGATCGCTCATGGTCTCAGTAAGCATTTTATTGATGAAGAGATCAAAATAAAAATATTGAGCGAGTGGTTTTTTAATCATGTTGGAGGTCAGATCCGAAACTGTACTGAAATTTAAAAACCCCTCATGAGCTTTAACCCCGAACTCCCTGTACACAGGATTCAATGCTTTACCGTTAGCAGACTGCAGACTTTGATCTTTAGCAAAATCTACAATTGCCAGTGCAGAAGCCAATTCCACGAAATGAGCATTGTTTTTCTGAACAGTTCCACCTACATTATGCTCATAAACTCCGGTACTGTCATCACCAATATAATAAGTGGCGTTGAGTGAGTCACTTTTGGATATAAAATGATCATAATAGTACAGTGCAGATTTAGTTTTAGAAATAAAAGTATGTGAATCTATTTCTGCCCCTTCACTCTTTTCAATCTTAAAATAGGGCTGTACAGAAATAGCACCAACAATAGCATCCTTTAAATAAGCAAAATTATTTCCACCAATATTACCCTCTCTGATATTTTTGAGAAGAAGTGGAAAACCAGCTGACCCGGTTCCGCCAAAAATAGAGCTGATAATAAATATGCGGTCGTCTTTATCAAAGATATTTGCAAAGGCATGAAAAGTACTGGAGTTTACAAAAGAATTAAGCACTACGCTTCCAATATTTGGATTTCCCTTGAAGCCAACATCTAAGGGGAGCTCCAAATTGTCTTCCGAAAAGAGGAGATCAATCATCTTCTTATTGTCAGCATCTAGACTTTGGTGGTCGATAAAACTTTTAAATTTTTCTCCATTATCTAACCCATCAATATTCACCACGAAATTTGATCCAATCGTTCCCTTATCGTCATTCTTTACTACATCGCCTAATGGATTGATTTTATTTTTAAAAAAGGATGCCTCACCATTATCATTGCCTTTATTCCGGATCTTTACGTAATCATCCAGAATAGCTTTTGTCCGGTTTACATCAGAATTCGCAGCGTCAGGATCCAAAATAATAGGTACGATGTCATACCCGGTGTCAACACCTGCAGCCATGAGCATTGCTAAAGATTTAATGACGCGTGCGCCGGTACCGCCTATACCAAATACAAATAACTTAGCCATTAGAATGGGATATTTTTAGTGTTAATACTGATTCTTTTAAAAAGAAATGAAAACAGGACATAGATCAGGAAACTGTACACAGCACTGATAAGACCTAGGGTCATAAATTGGGAAGTTGAGAACTCGTAAAGGTCTGCCAAATTAGCATACACCCAGTTATAACTTACAAGGAAACTGAGCAGAGCAGAAATTCCACCTGCAACCAACCAAATAAATACCGTTGCAAATGAGGGTCTGTCTACAATTTTATAGTAAACAAGACCAATAATAAAAGGGATGATGACGGATAAAACTCCTATAACAGTGTAAAGGCCGGTACTGAATACCGCCGTGGAAAAATTTGCATCATAATATAGAAGTTCATAGAGGTTAGCAAAAAAAGAATTCATATTTAATTGATTTTATATTTTAAGGTAAAGAAAGAATTATCCCCATCGTTAATTTGTTCGAATGCATCACTAATTCCGTTAACAAGATGTAATAAGCCAAATGTTTTGTCAAGATTTTGAGTAATGTTAGTGTCATTGTCAGTCGAGCTCGCTTTAATCCAGCCGGGCTGATTGTTTTCTAAGCTTAGAATCAAATCATTTTTTAATGGAAATCCAACATTTTTAACCACGATGTAATGCGTCGCGGTCGCGCTTTTTAAAGTTACCCAATCATTTACATTGACTTTAGTTGGATTATTATCCGGATTAATTTTTTCGATTTTTTCAATTTTATATCCTTGACTTATTTTATAATTCGCAGCGTCAAGAAGTTTGGATTGATCAGGATATTTAGACAGGTCGACCGCTATTGAAAATTGCACTTGATTATTTACCGGTTTGGATAGCTCAATCTTATTGGGGTTGTTAGTATCTACCTTCATCCTCCCAATTGATTCCGTGCCTACTAAAATTTTTTGAAAAGGTTCTTGTTTTTTTGAGGTAAGATAGTAGGAGTTCAGAAAGCCATTTAGTTTGTTAACCTTAATGATATTTGAAAACTTCTCAACCATATCTGAGCTTCCTACAACCATATAATAATACGGTCTCCTCACTTTAGATAGCTGCACAGGTTTATTATTCATATCATAATAAAGACCATTAAACTGGGAATCCATTTGGATAAGAAGAACTGATAAATCTTTAATTCTTTTTGAATTCTTTAAAAAGAGGTCTTTCGTAACACCCCCGACCACAACAAGGTTTTGTCCTTCTAATGAATAAATGAAATCGGACGTGATTATTGAAATATTGTTCGCTTTTGTATTGGCAAGAACATTTTCCAAAACTTTATTAAGATCTGAAATATTGGAGCCGGCACTTACAAATTTAGATTGCGAACTGATGATATCCGCGAGACCCGAAGTCGGTATGTTTCCTTTGGGTTCTAAATTCCTGTTAACGAGATAGGTACTCGCTTTATTTTTGTGTCCTAATGAACTGTAAAGGTCAAGGGTATTCTTTTGAAAATCACTGGCATTTGATATATATCCAATCATACTGAGAGAATTCTCCAAATAAAGACCTACTTCTGTGATCTCTTCTTTACAGTCATTGAATTTCAAACTCCCTGAACGAATATTCACATGATTGATGATGAAATCTTTTAACTTTTCATCATCAATTTTACCGGGGCTTTCAAACAACACTGCAAGTTCACGCGATTTTGGCAAGATTGACAATTTAATTTCTGTGTACTCCTCGCACGTTATAACACCATCAGAGCCGGCCTTGGCTATTAAGTTACTGCCACCGCATGATGAAAAGCTGAAATAGATTACAATGATAAAAGTTAGAGCAAAAAGGGCTAGTGCGTATGTTTTATTTTTCATTTTATAAACAAGTTAAGAACTGGGTGAATATCAACGTAAAAAACTTTTAATCCTTTCTGGTTGAATTCCATTATTGAAACCTTGGATGCCGGTCATGCCCGCGAAATTGATTAAAGTAACCCTTCCAAACAGTCTTTGGGAAAAAGATCCGAAAACATGAAATCCCGGAAGGTGGTGAATACTTTAAGATTTTGGGCATACTGCTGAATTGTGCGACTGGTGGTTGTATTGTTTATATCCCTTTGTGTGTCCACTATTTTCCGAAGTATTTTCTGGTTGCTGTTTTCTTTACGTGCGGCTACCAACGCAGACAGAATTCTGCCCCAATAATGCCGTGCGTTGCCCTTTTCGTTAGGACCGCCCGTTTGAGGAAAGCGCCACCTAGCTATAAAATTCTTTTTCTTCCGCTGACTAAAGGCTCCAAATTCTAATAGTTCCTTGATTTTTATTTTCATCGTATTGTTCACAGTTTCTTCTCTTCTCTGCTTGTATTCACCTTATAAATTACGCCGTCCGAACCAAATTTTCTATAAAAATAAAGAGTTTGGTCCGACTTAAATTATGGTTTTCCGTAATTGCTAAGCTTCTGGATTTTATAACTTATACTACCCAATACAAATTATTAAGGCCCATCCTGACTGATTATGCGCTTTTATTGGTCAAAACTATAATAATTTCAACCGCAGACACGTATGTTCCAACCTGTATTTGCTGACAGCTTCTACGGCACTACACGTCCGTCTATATGTCTCTCAATCATATGCTTTGTAATGGGTTTGAGGGTTTTGCCATTGACAGGATGCAGACCAAAATCCGTGAAAAACTCAAGGTGATTATCTGACTTATCATACCATACTTTTCCCAGCGCGTTCTGAACCGTTAAAGTATCGGGCAAGGTGATCTTCTTCAGCGACTGAAGCTGCTCATCATCCAAAGCAATCAGGGTAGTTCCTGTAATTATCTCGTCGCAGAAAGCCGCTTCATAGTGATCTTCCTTCCAATACATACATTCCTTTTTACGTGCCTGCTCGAGTACCATCACCGGGGCAGCACGGAGGTCTGACGAAGTTGAATTCGAAAAGACTTCTTTTGCCGTTATAGGAGGATTGTGAGCGTTTGTGTACAACACAGAGGGGCTGGTAGCGGGCAGAGAAGTCTCCGGTGTCTTAAAATATCCGGTCTGGTTGACCATAAAGCCACCCAAAAGCAGCACGCCCAATACACCAAAGCCGTTTTTGTGCTGCGTGATGAATTGCGGCAGTGTGAAAACTGGTGAATTTGTAATATTAATGACAATATTAGAGAGTGCATCAGAAATACTGCTCACCGAATTCTCCCCGTCGGAAACGGTTACTTTAAGAGGTTTACAATCTTCATCCTTACCTGCCGCCATTTCTTTGGCATACTGGGAAAAATCCTTATATCCCAAATATTGAGACATCTGATCGAGCGTGATCACATCAATCACATAATCCCTACCGTCTACCACAAGACTTTTGTAATACCTCACAAAAGTCCGTTCATTTTTAGCATAGCCAAATTTCTCTTCGAAACAGGCATTTAAGAAGGCTGCGAGGCTGGTAATGCTTCCCTCAGGCAGCTCGGCTCTGGCTTTATCGAAAACCATCCGGAGCAGCAGACGTTTCTTTTTCATCGGTATTGTGTACTCATTAAAGTTTAAGTTGTCCAAAAATAGACAGAAATGGTGTCTCAGTATGTACGGTTTTCCATAAATACCCGGCCTTTTACCTGTCCGGCATCTGTCCCTGCAGTGTCTTCCAATTCCATCAACAGACCCGTTACTTTGTCCTATAAATCAGTGAGATAAAAACAGACACTAACAACAAAGTTACAAAACTGATTTGTAAAAACGGCAGTGAAAAACAGATGGAGAAACTGGCTTGGGGAAGCGGAATTTCCCTCTGTTCATACCTGCCCCACTTCCCCTAAAACTTTAAAGAAGCGCTTCTTTTTTCATTCAGCTGGTCGGAACCTGTGTTCTGAACATGCACAAGTATTACCCAATCTTTAAATTTTTTACCATGTTAGAATTATTGCTGATCCTTTTAGGATTAAATTTTACAAATACGAGTACTCCTGCACTTAACATTGACGCAGACCACCAAACAGTGGGCACGAGTCTGCCCCAAAATGCAGATCCGGGAGATACAGGTGGCGAAAACCAGCCTATACCGCCAAGAAAGTAACCCGAAATTATTTACTTTAGGGGAATGAAAATTATTCATTCCCCTTTTCTGTGCATTCTGCTGTTGGTTTTCGCCTGCAGTGATAAAAAGGAGGTTTCCGCGGCGGATACCCTGTATAAAAAAGCCGAACGATTATATGACGGCGGTGAATATGAACAGGCTTTTCCCGGCTTCTACAGTGCCTATCAGGCCTACATGACCGAACAGAAACCCCGCGACGCCGCCTACTCGCTCGTGTTTCTTGCCATTATCCAGACCGAAAAAGGGGATTTCCTGGGCAGCAATGAAAACCTAAGCAAAGCCCTTAAATTATCGGCTACCGATGAAACGCTGCTGACTTCAGTTTACAACCAGTTTGCGATCAATCATAATCTGCTTCAGAACCACGAAAACGCCGTGTATTGGTATCATAAAGCCTTACCGCTGACGGAACATCAATATTACAAGTTAAGCATTAAAAACAATATCGGTATTGCCTACCTGAAAATGGGCCGGTATGCCACTGCAGAAAGCCTGTTTAAAGAAATTGCCGGGGAAGACGCTATAAAAGACAGCATCAGTTTCCACAACAGGGTTGCTGATAATTTTGCGTATTCCAAATTCTTAGCTGGAAAAAATAATCCGGCCGAAAGGGAAATGCTGACGGTGCTGGAAAGCCGGAAAAGAAACGGAGACCGGTACGGACTGACCACCAGCTATTCGCACCTCGCCGATTTCTATAAAGCGACAGACCGGCGCAGATCGTATGAATTCGCCGGCGCGATGCATGATAACGCGCGCATAACCGGAAACGCTGCCGATCAGCTGGAAGCGTTGGGAAAAATGATTGACGCCGGGGAAGCAGCGCGCATTAAATCTCTGTTCGGCACCTACCGTAAGCTGAATGACAGTCTGCAGAACAGCAGGAACCGGTCCAGACATCATTTTACCTCGGTGATCTACGAAGCGGAGAAAAACAAGGCAGACCTTCTGAGTTCGAGGAATGAAATCCTGACCCAGCGGCTCCTCATCGTCGCGCTGATGATCATTGCTGGCCTTGCGACTGTACTTTTCCTGAAATGGCGCAGGAAGCAGGCGCATAAAAATGAGATCGCCGTGCGGGATACCCAACTCAAGTACTCAAAAAAAGTGCATGATGTGGTGGCTAACGGACTGTATCATACGATGGTGGAGATACAGAATGCCGAAGTGCTGAACCGGCATAAGGTACTGAACAGCATTGAAAAACTGTATGAAGAATCGCGGGATATTGCGCGCGACGATTTCGACACGGTCATTGAGCAGGATTTCTCCGTACGGCTGTATGAAATGCTTGAATCCTATTCTTCCGGGCGGCATCGGGTTCTGGTCATCGGCAACACCTGGGAACTTTGGAGGCGGATAGCTCCGGAGGTCCAGGTCGAAATCTTTTATGTTTTACGCGAACTGATGGTGAATATGAAAAAACACAGTGAAGCCAGAACTGCATCGCTTCTGTTTGAAGAAACTGCCGGCGGAATCCATATAAAATATACCGATAATGGCGTGGGAATAAGTGATTCAGCAAAATGGAAAGGATCCGGTCTCCGGAATATGGAAAACCGTATTGACAAACTGGGCGGAAAAATTAATTTTGGCCCGAATCCTTCCGGAGGACTCATCACCGATATCTTAATTCCAAAAAACTGAGCATGCATACCAGAGTTCTCATTGCCGAGGATCACGAAATAGAAAATATTGGCGTGATAAACACCTTAAAAGAGCTGAATATCACCGATTACGCATTCACCAATTATTGTGACGACGCCTACAAACTGATCGCTGAAGCGCTGAAAGCGGGCCACCCTTTTGATGTGCTTGTTACCGACCTGGGTTTTATAAGTGACCACCGGACACAGCACCTCACATCCGGCCAGGAGCTGATCCGCGACGCCCGGGCATTGCAGCCGAATTTAAAGATCATTGCATTTTCTATTGAAAAGCGTGCGGCAGTGATCGATGAACTGTTCAGGGAATACGGGGTGGACGGTTTCGTAAGCAAAGGCAGGAACGACGGCAGGGAACTGCGCAGCACCCTGTTAAAAGTGATGGCCGGAGAAAAGGTGATGCCCCAGCAGATCCTGAATTCAATAAGGAATACCACACAGAACCTGAGTTCCTACGATATACAGCTGCTGAAGCTGATTGCTAAAGGATGGAAACAGAAGGAAATTGGAGATTACTTTAAAGAAAACGGCATCAGGCCGGACAGCCGAAGTGCCATCGAAAAACGCCTGAATGACTTGCGCGAAACCCTCGACGCAAAAAATAATATCGAGATGATCGTGTTGTGCAAGGATCTTGGACTGTTATAAAAAACAAAGACTGACAAAAGTGGCTGATTACGGTTTTCCGTAAGGTCTTGTGAGGAAAAGCCTGTACTTTTGAATTGCACAAATAAACACATCTGATGAAAAAGTATTACGTAAACAGAAATAAGCAGTCGAACTGCGATCATGAAGTACATCAGACCGATTGCCGGTATCTTCCAGCCTCTGAAAACAGAAAGTACCTGGGAGAATTCTACACGTGCGACGCTGCCGTACGCGAGGCAAAAATACCGTATGAGAAATCCAACGGTTGCAAAACCTGCTCTCCGGCCTGCCATACGTCTTAGTGCATAAACGCACGAAGATAACGTCGAAGTTCAACGGACCGTACATCCTGCTTAAAACACAAATTCACTATAAGCATGTATCCAGAAGAGATCATAACCGGTCCTCACAAAGAACAGAGACGGAACACCAGACCGGAGACGCGGGTCAGCAACTGACCCCTTCATCGGGACGGAAACTGCACGAACGTACTGCCCCATCATGACCACGCCTTCGGCAATACCTAAACGTAAGACTTAACCGCGCGGTATACAAGCCGGTTTTCCGGCGTATGTATACGCCGTCTTCGAAGCGCGGCGAAACCGGTGATCCCAGAAAGGTCCGCCAATCCTGGCAATCTTGAAAACGTCTCAGATACATGTAAATTTTTTACCGGCAACTGCGAAGGCGGTTGGCAGCCTGCTTCGCAGTTCACGCTGCAAACGGAAGTGAATACTTAATTCAATCCTATATTTTTTGGCACAGCATTGGTTATTATGTTAAATAGAACTGCTATAAACTTAGCATTTGCCAGTCAAACAGGAACTTACAATACTATTATGGTTAACATGGCACCAGGCGACAATGCCGATTCGCTGTGCGTAAGCACTTTACAGCTGTTTCTGCATGATATGCTGAAAGAGCTCTATTTTGCGCAGGTGGCGATCGACACATCGTTCACTTCGACGGAGGGCCAGGTGAGTTCACCCAAGCTTGAGACCATACTTAAGAATCATTCACTGATCAATTTGAACCATGAAAAACGGCTCACAACCATCTTCAACCTTCTGGATATTCCCGTCGAGTACAAGGACAGCGTCCACGTGACAGCCCTTCTCGTCGAAACGGAAAACCATTTAAACATGTGCGCCAAGGACAGGATCACCTGGGAGATAACTCTTATTATTAGCGCGCGAAAAGTGGCTCGGTACAAAATGACCGCTTATGAAGTTGCGTCCCATCTTGCTATTATTTTAGGACATACGCAGGTCGCCACCCTGCTGGCCGTAAGCGCCCAGGAAGAAGAGGAATTTATCCTGCGGTTTCTGGACGGCCTGACCCATGAGTTTTCAGCGCCCAAAACGTAAGGAATTATTCTTTATATTATTGCTGCGCACGACGGCTGCTTTCGCAACCATTACCGCTCACTCCTCCGGTTTGCTCCACGTGACCCCGGCTGCACATTCTATGACAACAAAACCATCTTATCTTGTTCAGCATACAATTATACTGTTTTTGGATACTTTTTATTTGTTAAACTTGAGGAATTTTGTATCCTAATAAAAAATATAAGATGATGAACAATCAAAAAGTATGGCTGATTACAGGCGCCTCGAAAGGTTTAGGTCTGGCATTGACAAAATTAGCATTATCACAAGGTCAAAAAGTAGTTGCCACTTCGAGGAATATTGAAGATCTTAAAACTTCCGTTCCGGAAAATCCGGAACTTTTCCTGCCATTAAAAGTGGATATTACGTCAGACAAAGAAGTAAAAAATGCAATTGAACAATGCATCGAAAAATTCGGGAGAATTGATGTTGTTGTCAATAATGCAGGCTATTCTTTGGTAGGCAGTATGGAAGAAATGACGGATGAAGAATTTCGGAAAACAGTGGGTGTAAACCTCTTCGGAACCGTGAACATCATCAGGAATGCAATGCCGTATTTAAGACAGCAACAATCCGGGCATATCATCAATATTGCTTCGAATGCGGGTTATGTAGGATTTGCAAATGCTACGAGTTATAACGCTGCAAAGTTTGCCGTAATAGGACTTTCCGAAGGATTGGCAGCGGAAGTAAGCCCGTTTGGAATAAAAGTAACCGTAGTGGCACCCGGGCAGTTCAGAACCAGTTTTATGGACAAAGGTTCAATGACATTTGCCGAAAATAAAATTGAGGTGTATGGTTTAGCTAAAGCCGAAAAAATGTGGACCGATTTCAGCGGGCAACAAACAGGCGACCCCGAAAAACTGGTAAAAATTTTAACGGAGATCGTTGAACTGGAAACTCCGCCACTGCGTCTCTTATTGGGACCGGATACGTTTGAATTGGTAAAACAACAGCGGGAGCAGGAAATGCTGGAGTTTGAAGCCTGGAAACATTTAACTTTATCAACCAATTTCGACTGATATTTTATTATTGCATCATGAAAGAACCTGTTCATAAACCGTATATCATCCATTCGATTTCTGACCTGCATCGGTTACTGGAATTGCCAAAACCCAAACATCCACTCGTAAGTGTTATCCGTTTTGAGGAAATAAAATGTTTTGACGATGAAATGCTGCGTACAGTTTCTTATAATTTTTACTGTATTGCGATCAAAAAGAACTTTGACGGCAAAATGAAATACGGCCAACAATATTATGATTTTGATGAAGGCGTAATGACCTTTTTTTCGCCAAAACAGGTCATTACCACCGACATTGTTGAAGACTTGAAACTGTCGGGCTATTGGTTGGTCATCCACCCCGATTTTATCAGAAACTATCCGTTGGGGAAAGCAATAAAGAATTACGGTTATTTTTCTTATGCTGTAAATGAAGCCTTGCACCTTTCTGAAGACGAAGAAAAATCGGTTATCGCCATCATGCAAAACATTGAGAACGAATACCGTTCTGTTATCGATAATTTCAGCCAGGATGTTATGGTCTCGCAGATCGAAGTTTTACTTCACTATTGTAATCGCTATTACAACAGACAGTTTATTACCAGAAGAACAGCGGGTAACGGTTTGTTGATCAAATTAGAAGAATTATTAGCTGAATGCTTTGAGGAAGACCGTTTGCAAAATACGGGACTGCCAAGTGTTCAGTATCTTTCGGATCAATTAAATATTTCTGCCGACTATTTAAGCGATATGCTCCGAAATCTTACCGGGCAAAATACACAGCAACATATCCACAACCATTTAATAGAAAAAGCGAAAGACTTGCTAATCACAACAAATCTCACGGTTGGTGAGATCGCCTTTCAGTTCGGATTTGAATACCCGCAATCATTCAGCAAATTATTTAAACAAAAAACGAATCAAACCCCTTTAGAGTTTAGACAGGCGTTTAACTGACGGGCAAAAAGCCCTGCTGCCCATTACGATGCAACGATAGTTCAGCAGTTCCTTAACTATTGGTTGCCTGTCAACGATTGTGCTCCGAAAGGCATTTGTTCATACTACTGTCAAATAATAATGATGAAATGAACAGAGACTAAAGGGACAATACCTGCTCTGACTATTTCCCCAAAACCAAATACGGGTTATCAGCAGGCACGACGCCCCCACAAAAGACACAACAACGTTTTATAATCTCTTTCGGTGTTCGATACCAAATTCCGATAAGTTAATAATTACGGGCTCTAGTTTCCGACCGTATTCCGTAAGTTCGTATTCCACCGTTACAGGTTGAGTGTCCAGTACAGTTCTTTTGAGGAACTTGTTGATCTCCAGCTCTTTCAGTTCCTTGCTCAGCATTTTGTTGGATATGCCTTCCACGTCATTCAGAATATCTGAAAACCGCCTTTTATCGTGAAAAAACAGGGTGGTAACAATGGGTATTTTCCATTTACCGTTCAGCACATACAGCGCATCGTGAACTGCCCTCATGTGCGTTTTGCATTCTTCGTGTGTCGTTGCCTTCTTTGTCATAAGTTACTTAGTTACCTCAAAGTTACAGTAACTTTTGGTTACTTAATTGCAAAAGTATACAAATGCATTCTACCTTTGCTACACAACTAATAAAATTTTAAAAGATGAAAAAACAAAAAATAATTATGGCGATTACTACCGGGATCTTTGGCCTGTCTATGCTGTTTTCGGCCTATATGTATCTTACAGATGCCGAAGTAAAAGCAGGTTTTTCTTCCCACCTGGGCATTCCGGATTATCTGAGGGTTGAGTTGGCAGTAGCAAAGATTTTGGGGTCATTAGCCTTAATGCTTCCTTTTGTCCCAAAAGGGTTTAAATATTTTGCGTATGCAGGTTTTACAATCAATCTTATTTCCGCCTCTGTTGCCCACATAGCCGTAGGCGATCCCGCAAGTCAAGTGGTGATGCCATTCGTTTATTTGGTAATTCTGGCTGTATCCTTTATCTATTACCGCAAACTGGAAAAAGGAAAACAAAATATCGTAGCATAAAAATTAAGAGACAATATAATTATCTCGAAAAAATAGTAAACGTACGTTCCACCCGCTTCAGCACTTTACTTCAAAACAGGAAAAGACGATGAATTAAGCATTTAAAACACAACAGACCTCGGAGATTTGCGTTAAGAAATTTTGTTTTCATCGTTCTGTTATTATTTGTTGATTCTTTTTCCTTTTCCTTTTTCCCTGGCCCTTATCTATTTATCATCCTGAGCCCGCAAAGGATCTCTTTTGCGCAGCAAAAGCACTTGGCTCATAATTCTTGTCTCGTGCATTTTTAGCGACCTAGGAGATTTTTGCGTGAAGAAATTTTAAATAATTTGCGTTAAAAAATTTCCACTGTTTGAGTGGCGGCAAATATCATCAATCAACAAAGCAATCTACTATCCGCCCGAGTTTTGGAAATTTTAGCAAATAATTTAAAATTTTAGCAAAAAGATACAAGTCTTGATTTTTTTGGTTCTTTTTTCATCAAGGAAAAAAGAACTTAAAACCTTTTAGCAAAACGACGAAGGAGTTCGCCGAATCCAATAAAAAAATAAGAAGGATGACGCAAATAAATCCAAGTCTTGTCCGCCGCGGCGGACGGTTCTTTTGCATCAAGGCAAACCTAACGCAGTGGTTCGACGCAGTCAAAAGAAAAATAAAACCTACAGGAGTTAATATTATTTCGGCCAAGGCAGTGGGGACGGCAGAAATAGCAAATTCATCAGTTACAATCGCAAAAATAAGTCCAGAAGGTGGGACTGCATCTTCCACAACTTATTTTAGGTGGGACGGACAATGGGCAACGCCCTCCGCAGCCGGCCTGTTTGCCTGTGGTAACTATAAGCAGCAGCGGAACTACTTTAAGTAATAACAGCCAATTTGTTTACATTACAGGAAACCATAGCTTGCTGCTTCCCCAAAATCCGTCTGTAGGCCTGCAAATTCACTTTTTTTCTGAAAGTGTAGCGGCCTCAATTAATCCTAATGGCAAGTTTTTCAGGGATGGCGGATTCAATTATGGAAATTCCACTTTTAATGAATTGGGAGGCACTACTTCAAAAGGAGTTGTACTCATCTATAACGGTACGTATTGGTTTACCTTTAATTGATTCAGAATATACAGATTTGGGATACCTGTAAGGCCGGGATCCAAAGACAGTCTCCCTTGATTAAGGGAGACTTTTTTCTGGAATTGAAGATTCGATGCAATCATTGCCTCCTGCGTGGTTATTCTGAACGGCGTGCAACAAAGTGAACCATCTCACGACTGAAGTAATACCCGGATGTACTTTCTGCTCTAACCGCAAAGTGCGCTCTCACCCTTTCGCCCTGCCCTTAACTTTCCTTCCATACCACACCAAAAAACCGGTTACCGGCAATGAGGCACACGCCAGACTCACAATAAACGCCAGGATTTTTCCCCATATCCCCCATATGGCGCCGACATGAATATCGTAATTTGCAGCCACATATTTTTGTCCAAAGTCCTTGGTTTTATGCGGCCTGTTCTGCAGCATTTCACCTGAATTTTCGTCAAAGATGATCTGATGGTTGATGTGGTAAGAATAATCGAGCTGCTTTACGAAAACTTCATAGTTCGGATGCTCATGATCATCAATGTGCGGATGTCCGAAATCGAGGCTGTACGCAGACGCCGTAGGATACAGTTCCTCCACTTTGGCCGCCATTTTATCAAGAGTGCCGGCGTTGCGCATTTCTTTGGGCGCGGTGGTTGTGATATGTGAGTAATCGGGATATTCTGTATTACCACCGGAAAAAACTACGTACATAATGGCCTGCATGAAGAAAAATGAATAAAAAAGACCTGTCACAGCCGCAACCACGGCAAGAAACGAAGCGTAAAACCCGACAATACTGTGCAGGTCATAATTGCGGCGGCGCCAGCTTTTAATGTTCTTCCACTGGAACCATAACCGCTGTTTGCGCGCTTTACGGTTCTTGGGCCACCATAAGATAATGCCTGTAATAACCATCAGCAGGAAGATAAAAACCGGAGTTCCTACCACGTATTTCCCCCACTCCGACTTCAGAAGAAAGCTCCAGTGGATGAACTTGACGATATTGAAGAATCCGTTCTTTTCGTCCTGCACCGACAAAACTTTGCCTGTAAAAGGGTTTACATACGCTGTTTTATAAATAACGAACTCATCAAAATAATTCCAGGCTTCGGGATCATTCTCGTAATAATAAAATTTATAGGTTTTCGACTTATCCAGTGGGATATCAACCCAGTGCAGCGGATATTTCTCACCGGTCTGCTGATTTACTTTTTGTTCCAGCACACTCAGCGGCAGGATTTTTTTTGATTCTATACCGGGCTCGGCGTGATAGAGGTAGTCTTTGCGAAGGCAGTTCTGCACTTCATCCTTAAAGACATATAAGGCGCCTGTGATACTGACAATGAACACGATCAGGCCGATGGACAGACCAAACCAAAGGTGGAGTTTACCGGCTATGGTGCGCAGAAAGGATTTTTTTGCCGGTCTGCTATGGGGGTGTTTTTTTCTCATGCTGAACATAAAAACCGGAAATCAGCCTTCTACCGCCGACTTCCGATCGATTAAAATAATTTGATGTTGCTAAAACTGATACCCTAATGAAAGAGAAAGTGTTCTGGGTCTCTGAGGCGTTACCGTGCTCCACCCCGAAAAATATCTTTTGTTGGCAAGATTGTCAAGTTTTAAAGCAATGCTGTATTTTTCGGGGAAATAGCCCACCATCGCATTCATCACCGTGTAACTTGGCAGCGTAAAGGTGCCGATGACGTGGCGGTTAAGGGTTTTATGCTCGCCCGCGTAATTGAAGCCGAAACCTGCGGTAAGATCTTTCAGGATACCGTGCTGCACTTTATAATTCGTCCAGAAATTCGCAAGGATTTCAGGGCCTGCTTCTTCGGGTCTGAGACCATTATACGTATCATCTCCGCTAATGAGCTCACTTTTGTTACGGCTGAACCCGGCAATTAAATTCAGTCCTTCTACCGGAGTTCCGACCGCACTGAATTCATAGCCCTTACTGAAAACTTCACCGCCCTGCAAAGCGCCGTCAGAACTGGGATTGGCCACGATCTTATTGGTCACCGTAATGTCGTAGTAACTTGCAGTAAGTGAAAGTTTATTGGCTATGATGTTGGCCTTCGCGCCTACCTCCCACTGGTTTGCCCTTTCAGGATCGTAAATGATCAGCTGTGTTTCCGAAGAGCCCGGCAGCGACACCTGCGAAGGCGCGAGATACTGAAAACCGTTCATATAATTGGCAAACAGCGACAGTTTATTAAGAATAGGCTGATAAACAACTCCAAGTTTAGGCGAAAAGGAAGTCTGATTTTCGATTTCCTGCTCTGCCCACTGATTGGGCTTGCCGCTGAAGTTATCTATCCGGAGGCTGACCATGGCCGATAAATTGGGAAGAATGTTCAGGACGTTAGAGAAATATGCACTTTTGATGTTGGTTTCTGCCGAGGCTTCCGGCACCACATCCAAAGCTCCCACCGCCTGATCAGCGGCCGATTTGGTGAGGATACCGGTATCGGTTTGGTTCACTAAAGACACCACACCTAAGGTAGTCCATCCGGTATCGTTGGCAATGACCTGGGTATTGAGATAATCAAATCCCACAACCAGACGGTTTCTCATGTTGCCGATCTTAAAATCGCCGATGAAGTTTTGCTGGATCCCTGATGCAAGGGTTTTGCTGTCGCTTTTAGACAGATAACGGGTAAAAGTGTCTCCGTTCGAATCGTCCCAAAGGTATTGATAGTATCCCATCGCCTTGCTTGAACTTGTTGACACCTGCGTTTGGGACGTCCACTGGGGTGAAATCTTATAGATCATCTGGCCCTGGATGCTGAAACTCGGGTTGGTGGTCGTGAGTTCACTGCTTGTGTACGATTTCAGATAATTAGCCTCAAACAGATCAATACTGCTGAATGAAAGCGGCGCATACCGGCTGAGGAAAATCATCGGCGCATTGGCTGCTTCATTATTTTTGAATTCGGTATTCACCAGAAAAGTCAGCCGTTCGTTCGGTGCATACTTCAGCGAAGGCGCCAGGAAAAATGAGCGGTTGAAACCCCTGTCCTGAAACGAATGTTCCGAATGCAGAGCAGTGTTCAGCCTGAGTGAAAGTTTCTCCGAAGCAGGCGCATTAACATCAAGTGTAAGCCTGTGGAGATCATTGGTGCCGGTTATGTAATTAACTTCTCCGCCTAAATGATCGTACGGCTTTTTAGTCTGGATATTTACGAGGCCGCCATACGAAACCAGCGATCCGCCATACAGCGTTCCCGCCGGCCCTTTGATGACATCGATATTCTCGATATTAGCAGGATCGAGCCCGCCGTTATTAAAACTTGCCATGCCGTTCACCAATCTCGACTGGGTAGAAAATCCACGCATCGTATAATACTCTGCACCGTCACCGCCACGGGAGGTGCTCTCCCAAAGACGGGTGATGCCGGTGGCATTGGTCAGTACGCTTTTAAAATTCGTGGAAACCTGGTCTTTTAAGACGGCCTTTGGAATACTGTTATAAACCTGCGGGTTTTCAATATCCTTTAGGGGCAGTTTTGATACTGCGAAAGCATTTTCGTTTTTGTACTTTTTAGTTTGATTGATAATCACCTCAGTGATATCTTCAGTCTTTAAAGTATCCGCGCTTTGTGCGTGAAATGTCGTAACGCCCATAATGAGGGCAACTGGCAATAGTTTTCTTCTCATGCTTATTTAGAATAGTTTTAAATAGTGATGCAAATGTAGAAATTAAATTCACTATTTGGAACAATTCTAAACAATAATCTGAAAATTGCACTAATGGTCTCCTGCTCCGGACGCACATTTAGCATAAAAAATTACGACAGTTAACGTGTGTTATGGCATGGCCCGTTGAGCCACGTACTCCGAAAGATTTCTCAGTTAAACCCGAATTGAACTGCATTGTCACTCTTTACAAAACAATAAAAAACCTCTTCAAAGGAAGAGGTTACTGTACAATTGTCACGTATTCATTTCATATATGAACTCCGTTTCCTGCATGAAACAGGATATCACCACGGAATACTGCCAGTTGCAGGGTTGGTTTCTTCACTGATAAAGGCGCCTGTTACACCATCCGGGTTCAACATTGCATATTTTACAATGCGTTTTGCGGCTTCTTCCACTTCGCCTCCGTTGCCGCCTGTAAAATCGGTTTTTGTATAACCGGGACAAACTGCATTAACTTTGAACGGAGTGTCGCGAAGTTCGTAAGCCAAATGGACGGTAAGCATATTCAAGGCTGCTTTTGATGAACCGTAAACCGCATATTTCGCAAAGTCGTAACCCATCCACGTAGGGTCGCTTTGCAGGGTGAGTGAGCCGACGCTTGTGCTTACATTCACAATTCTGGGTGCAGGAGATTTGCGCAATAAACCCATAAACGACTGGGTAACACTTGCCACGCCAAATACATTGGTATTAAATGCAGCCATAAACTGCTCTTTGCTTGCCTCAAGAGCGGTATAAGGTGCGCCGCCGTTGATACCTGCATTGTTGATCAGGACGTCCAGACAACTGGTTTTTTTACCGATTTCGAGTCGGGCGCTGTTTACAGAAGCAGGGTCGGTGACGTCCATTTGAATAACTTCAACATGAGCGAGGTTTTCGGCCTTAAGTTTTTGAACGGCTTTGATACCATTTTCGACATCCCGGCTTCCGAGATACACGTAAAAACCTTTTTGCAGTAGTTGGCGGGCTGTTTCAAAGCCAATGCCTTTGTTGGCACCGGTGATCAATACGGACTTCATTTTTTCTTTGTTTTAAAATTAATACCGCAAAGATTGTCCGAAATAAAATGTAGCCATTTACCATTTGGTAAAAAGCGGATTCTAACTGATATTTTTTCTTATCCTGCTCAGCGACTGCTGTGTAACGCCAAGGTAGGACGCAATATGAGAAAGTGCTACCCTGTTCGCAAGCGTCGGATAGTTTTCGAGAAATTCCAGATAGCGTGTAGTGGCGTCCTGAGAAATTACAGGGCCTTTCCTTGATTTTTGGTAGAGGCATTGCTGAACCATTTTGTTTTTGATGGGGTCCCACCCGACGATGGTACGCGAAAGATCCTCCCAATCTGCTTTTGAAAAAACAACGAGATTACAGTCGGTGCTGGCCTGTAAATATTCGGAAGAGGCCGTATGGGCTTCAAAGTTCACGTAATCTACCACCAAACTGTTTTCAGAAATAAAGCAACGCGTAATTTCGTCGCCTTTGTTATTATAGTAGCAGCCGCGCATAACGCCTTCGAGCACAAAACCCACCTGACGCGGAATTTTACCGGCTTCAGAAAAATAACTGTCTTTGCGAAGTTCTGTTTCTTTCGCTTTACCAACAATAAGATCAATCTGCTGTCTGTTCAGGTTGCCGAATTGCAAAATATAGTCTGTGAATGCTTCCATTCCCCCAAAGTTAGCAAATGGCTGGCGGTATAATTTACCATTTGGTAAAAAGAGCGATCCTTTTACTGCCAACCCTTCATACTGTCGCGCACTTAAGGGATACGCCGGCAGTGATACGTTGTGAAAAACAATAACCTCCCGGAAATCCGGAAGGTTAGCATCATACATTTAGTGTGGATTAGATTTCTCAATTGCATCAAATGTTACTTTTTCAACTTGCCCGCGATGGTTCAATACTTAAGATGTACGCCCATTGGCACTAAGACTTAAACGGAACGCAAAGCTCCGCGTGGCCTGCCCTTTTACTATGCTAGCTCAGGCGCCGTTAGAGTGCGCGCATGACCTTAGAAATATACCGCTTCGAAAACAGCGAGAGGCATCCGTTTTCCAACAATAAGCTGTAAGGTATCACCGCTGACGGTATAGCGGTCTGCAAGCCGGAAAACTTCTAGAAATCCACGCTCATTGAAGCCAAGGTTGGGGCAGGCTCTCATTGTCGCTGCCATGTTCTCATTAAAACGGATTCTGTTTCCATCGTTAATCTGGTAAGCACCTGTGAAGTTATTGCAGCCGGCAAATCCGTTAACAGTTCCGTCACTGCGGAGTATAAAATACTGTTCCTGCCGCTGCGATGCCTCCATGGTAACCGCCTTACCATCCAGCTGAACTACTTTCCAGTATTTGTTTGTTACTTCAGGATGGCTGATTTTTTTAAACGTGGCCAAAGGAGACCGGTCATCTCCGCTTAGCACCAGTTTTCCGTCTTCAAAAGTGAAGTTTGCTGCGTCTTCGAGAGCTTTGGTCATTTCATTTTCAAAATTCTGATCCGGGCAGGTCATCCTTGTAGTCGCAAGACCATTCAGCTTAATCCGCTGGTGTTTGATGTCTGCCATATAGGTTCCCCGCACCGTGTTGCAGCCTAAAAACCCGTTTACCCTGTTGTCTTCGGAAAATTCTATCCGTACAGGTTTAATGGTTTTGGGTTTATTACCCCGAAGATCAGTTATTTCCCAGGACCCCCGAAGTTCCCTCTCTACCGCTTCATGAGCTGCATCACCCGCTTTACACCCCGAGAGCAGGGCTGCAATTGCGATCAGATTGAAAATTTTTACCATGATTATTTTTTTTATTTTAAGTTGTACATTTTTGTGAATGGGTAGCGTCACGTCACAATACCTGTTTTGCATCAATTCTAATTTCCTCGGTAGGTCGAATATCCGTAAGCGGAAAGCGTAATGGGTACGTGATAATGCTGATCATCTTTGATCTGGAATACAACTTCTATAAAAGGGTAGAAAGTTTCTTTATTTGTCCTTTTAAAGTAATCGCTGACGAGATACGTAAGTTTGTAGATACCTGTGGATTTGTTACCGGGTAAAAAATCGGTGATTCTGCCGTTTTTATCGGTTGTTTTCTCATCAACTAAAGACCATACCCCACTGCTGTAAAGTTCCAGCCGGATGTTTACGCCGCTGGCAGGTTTTCCTTCAGACACATCAAGAATGTGGCTGGACAACTGGTAAGTGTTTGTCTGGCCGAAAGCGCAGACAGACAGAACTGCGAAAAAGGCAGTAAAAAACATTTTTTTCATATTGATTATTTTAAGATTATTTGGAAGTTAAAATTCCTTGTTCAGGTATTGCGGCTGCACGCGCGATGACATCATCATTTTCCGCACTGCCGCCACCGGCGACCCCAATGCCGCCTATCACATTTCCGCGATACCAGATGGGGGCTCCGCCACTGAGCAGCAGCAACTCGGGAAGCGTATTGAGGTTATGCGTGTCGGGATTTGCAGCGGATGTCCTGAGAAGCGAAAGTGTCGCGGTCTTAGTTGAAAGTGCAGTGTATGCCTTTCGCCGTGCCGCTTCGGTATTATGAGGCCCAACGCCGTCACCACGGAGCAGCAAGACCACTGTACCCGAGGCATCCAGAACTGCGACGGATACTTCACGATCAAAACTTCTTGCTTTTTCAGAACTTCTTTTTGCAAGTTCCAATGCCGCTTCCAAAGTCAGCTGGTCTGCAGACCTGACAAAAGACAGCTGCGGGACCGGTTCAGGCTGAATGGTGTTTTGTGCTGATGCCAGCGTTGACAGCAGGATCAGAATGAGTAAGATCGGTTTCATACTTAGATTTCAGCAAAGGTAATGCGTCGGTAACCGCAAAAAGTTGCTCTAAGTCAACGTTTTCTATAACCGTGGTTTTATCCTGCTTAATGTGGAAGGCGATATGCCAAGATAAGTAGCTGCCATTTTGTTGGACAGCCGTAAAAGCACCTGCGGCTGGTGTCGGATAATCCATCTCACCTTTTCGAGCGCATTAAAACTCTGAAATCCATAAATTCTTTTTTGGGCTGCTATAAATCCCAGTTCCAGAATTTCGGTATAGATTTTAGCAAATGCGGGCACATTCTCCACCAAACTGTAAAAATCAGAACGCGTGATACATAGAAGTTCAGACGGCTCAATGCTCTGCAGGTATTCGTCTGCCGGCAGCTGGTCTATGAAACTTGGAAGTGCAGTAACAAAATTGCCCTCAAATGCAAAATATCGGGATCTTTCATTCCCGTTTTTATCCGTGGTAAAGATTCGCATACTCCCGCTGTTTATAAAGTAATAATGCCGGCAAACTTCATCACGGCCCGTAAGAATCTGGTTACGCTTGGTCTTAACGGAACTGAAACACGAAAGAATTTGTGCGAGCGCCCGCTCATCTGGTGACGAACGGGCCAGAATAAAGCTTTTTAAAGTTTCATGCATTTATTGGAGATACCATTGTTACGCATCCACAGGTCAATTTCCGGACCACTTGTGGGGGTCTTTAATTTCATACGGATGTGGAAGTCGCTTTAGATCAAGCTACTTTCCGATACAAAACTTCGAAAAAATATTACCTAAGACTTCGTCATTGGTAAATTCCCCCGATATTTCGCCGAGGTATTCCAAAGCGTTGCGGAGCTCGTACGCCAGCAGCTCGGTGGTAATCCTGGAACTTACTGCTTCGTGCACAGCATGAACGGCCTGCAGTGAGTGCTGCAGCGCCTCGAAATGGCGCTGGTTGGTGATCACCACGTTGTTTTCGCCGCTATTTAGGTCATCCACATAGCCTGTAAATGCTTCTTTAAGTTCATCAAGGTTTGAGTTCTGCTTTGCGGACACCGGAATGAGATGAAAGTCCTTGAAATCCAGGACAGGTAAGCTGTTACGGATCTCTTCACTTTGTAAGGCGCTTTTAGGTAGGTCAGTCTTTGTCAGCAGCACAATTAAAGATAAATCGTAGCGCGCCAGATCGCGGATCAGTTCCACATCCTCCGATATATCGGTTTCGGTGCTGTCGATCAGATAGACTAAAATTTCGGCAGTGGCCACTTTTTCGCGCGCTTTTGCTACGCCAATTTTCTCGATCTCATCGGATGTTTCGCGCAAACCCGCGGTATCAATCAGTCGGAAAGCATTGCCTTTGATATGAAGCATTTCCTCAATAGTGTCGCGGGTTGTGCCGGCAATATCACTCACAATCGCGCGCTCTTCTTTTAACAGCGCGTTGAGCAGCGTAGATTTCCCAGCATTCGGCTTTCCAATGATCGCCACCCCTACTCCGTTTTTAATGGCGTTTCCGTATTCGAAACTGTCAATAAGTGAAATGAGTTTTTCTTCTATTTTACGTAAAAGCTGCACCAACGCGTCGCGGTCGGCAAACTCTACATCCTCTTCAGCAAAATCGAGTTCAAGTTCTATTAAGGAAACAAAGTTCAGCAAATCGGTGCGAAGGATAGAAATTTCGTTGGTAATTCCGCCTTTCAACTGGTTCAGCGCCACTTTTCGCGACGCCTCATTTTCTGAAGCGATCAGGTCAGCAATAGATTCTGCCTGCGAAAGATCGATGCGGCCGTTCATAAAAGCGCGCATCGTAAACTCGCCGGCTCGGGCCATTCGTGCGCCGTTTTTAATTAAAACTTCAAGAATTTTCTTGCCGATAAAAGGCGATCCGTGGAACGAGATTTCTACAGAATCCTCGGTGGTAAAGGTTTTTGGCGCCATAAATACAGTCACCATCACTTCGTCAACCGTCTCGTCGCCGTCTTTGATAAAACCATAGTGCACAGTGTGCGAGTTAGCTTTTTCAAGGTCTTTGCCCTCAAAAATAAGGTTAACAATCCGGATCGAATCGCTTCCCGAAACCCGGATAATTCCGATGGCGCCGATGCCGTTGGCCGTTGCTAATGCACAGATTGTATCATTGTTCATACTGCAAATTTAAGCAATTGCCGCGAGTACTTTACTTGTACGCTTAATCGTAAAGCGGTCTTAATTCTTTCTCAGTTGGGCAATCGGATTGATGAGCAATTGTAAAAAATAGCGTATTTGAATTAATTTTGAATGGATTTTTCAATTTTTATTAAATATTTATAATAAAAATACAATCAATCAGTAAAAAGCTGTAATTTCATAATGGAAACAGAAAGATACTGAACACGTGGTAATTTCATTTATGATTATAATGTAGACCTCCTTCAACAACCAGTCTATTGAAGGATTTTAATAGTAATATGGAAAACAGACTTCAGGGCAACGACACAATTCTTGCTGGATTCATTCTCGCAGTACTCACTTTTTGGCTTTTCGCGAACTCAATGCTGAATATCGCTCCGCTAATGAGCCGGCAACTGGGTATTGGCGCAAACTCGATGAACATTGCGGTGTCGCTTGCAGCTTTATTCTCCGGAATATTTGTGGTGGTTTTTGGCGGTCTGGCAGACCAAATCGGGCGCACCAGGATTCTGCGGATCGGCCTTTATTTAAGCATTGTGGGTTCGATAATAGTTGCACTAATCCCTGCCGGTGATGCGGCCGAACCTCTATTATTGGTAGGCAGGGCGTTACAAGGGCTTTCGGCGGCCTGCATTATGCCAACGAGTTTGGGCCTGCTGAAAATCTTGTGGGAAGGCCCGGCGCAACAACGCGCGATAAGTTTCTGGAGTATGGGAACTTTTGGCGGTTCAGGTCTGGCAGCGCTTTTTGCAGGAATTATTGCGACCAACCTTGGCTGGCGCTGGATTTTCATACTCTCAGCAGTCGTTGCAGTGATAGCGCTTTATCTGTTAAAGGAACTTCCGGAAAGTAAAAAAGAATCTGCCGGAAAATACCGTCCGGACTGGATCGGGATCCTGCTGTTCTTAGCGGCGATCGTATGTCTCGAACTTTTTATAACCAGTGGCGGCACACTGGGCTATCTGAGTTTTACTTCACTTGCCTTGCTTGTTGCGGGCATTGTCGTTGCCGTACTTTTTTATTACTACGAAATCCGCACGACCAACCACTTTTTCGATTTCAGTTTATTTAAAAACAGCGTTTTTTCGGGGGCAATAATCTGCAATTTTTTAATGAATGCCACCTCGGGAATCATCATCGTAGCGCTTACTTTAATGCAGAGCGCTGCCGGGTACAGCGCGCAGCAGGCGGGTTTACTTACACTTGGTTACGCAATTTCGGTGATATTGTTCATACGGTCCGGCGAACGGATGATGCGGAAAATAGGTGCCAGAAAACCGATGGTTTGGGGTTCGCTCGTGGTTGCACTCGCCACTTTACTTTTAATGCAGACGTATTTGATGACCGAAACCTACCGGATTCTCGCCATAATCGCTTTCACCCTTTTTGGGACAGGACTGGCATTTTTTGCAACGCCGGCAACAACAGCCGCGCTTTCGAATCTGCCCGCAGACCAGTCGGGCGCGGGAGCTGGTGTTTTTAAAATGGCTTCCTCTCTCGGTGCAGGGTTTGGAATTGCGATTGTCGCCGGAATTTTCACGTCGGTTTCAGGCTCTGGCGATACGCAGGATTGGCTACCGGAGTTGTTCTTGGGCAAACAGGATAATATTAATTACAGGCTTGCCGCCATCCCGGCATTGTCAGCGGCTTTGATCTTCGCGCTGCTTTCAGCAATTGTAGCCAATACCAAAATCCCAAAAGACGGGGGCAAAATAAAAAAAAATTAAAATAATCTGTATGGAAAATTCAACCGAACAACAATCTTTCCGCGGCAACGACCGGCTGCTCTACGGAATTATCCTGGGCGTTTTAGCTTTTTGGATGTTCGCACAAACCACCCTGAATATCAATGTCGGGATGGCCGAAGACCTCGGCATAGAACAGAACATGATGAACATCGCGGTCTCAATCACTTCGCTGTTTTCCGGAATATTTATCGTTGTCCTTGGTGGCCTAGCGGACAGGATTGGGCGCGTTAAAATGATTCAGATTGGTTTTATTCTCAGTATTATAGGATCCGCTTTGGTGGCTATCACACCAACTGGGACGGCAGCTACACCGGTTCTAATGGCCGGACGGATCTTTCAGGGTCTTTCGGGTGCTGCCATTATGCCTGCCAGTTTAGCGCTGGTTAAAGCCTACTGGGACGGAGCCGCAAGACAGCGCGCCGTGAGTTTGTGGTCGATTGGCTCGTGGGGCGGATCCGGCTTTTGTGCGCTCTTTGGAGGATTGGTTGCCTCAAATCTTGGCTGGAGATATATCTTTTGGGCAACGGTAATAATCTCGGTAATCGGTTTTTTAATGGTGAAAGGCACGCCCGAAAGTAAAGGCGAAACAAAACCAAATTACAGATTCGACCTCGCTGGTGTCATAACTTTTATGCTGTCGGTCATTGCACTGCAGCTCTTGCTGAGCAAAGGAAGCGATTTCGGCTGGACAAGCCTTTTATCTCTCGGCCTGCTGGCGGCGTTTATCATTTTCGGTTTCATATTTTACAGGATTGAAAGTGGAAATTCAAACGCATTTGTTGATTTTAATCTGTTCAGAAATTCCACCTACACCGGAGCTACCATTTCGAATTTTCTGCTCAATGCCACAGCCGGGATACTGATTGTTTCGCTATCACTCGTGCAGTTAGGCGCAGGCCTGAGTTCGCAGGAATCAGGATTGCTGACTTTGGGATACGCAATAGCGATTGTAGCGTTCATCCGTGTAGGTGAAAAACTGTTACAGAAATTCGGCGCAAGAAAACCGATGATCTGGGGCTGTTTAGTTGTGGGTTTATCGATTATATTGCTCATGCAGACGCAGCTGATGACCGACACGTACAAAATACTGGCGGTTGTTGCCTATACGCTCTTCGGTCTCGGGCTTGCATTTTATGCGACGCCGTCCACAGATGCTGCACTTTCTAACCTTCCCGACGATCAGGCCGGCGCAGGTTCCGGGATTTACAAAATGGCTTCGTCCCTTGGTGTTGCACTTGGAGTAGCGGTGTCTGCCGCCATTTTCACAGCACTGAGCGGACAAACTGGTCAGATGGAATGGATGAACGGACTTATTAATTTCCATGGAAGACAAGATAACCTGGCGCTTCGTCAGGGCGCACTGGTTGCGCTTGGTGTTAATTTACTGATGGTTATTTTGGCAATTATTTCAATTATGATGACAGTGCCGAAACATTCCAAAAAAGACTGATTTATTTTACTTTACTATTTAATGCGAAAAAAATTATAGAAATGAGCACAGAAGTTTTAGAACAGATAAAATCCGGAAAAGAAAATTTAGCATCGTGGATGAATCACATGCACAAAACACCAGAACTTGCAATGGCGGAGACAAATACTGCACAGTTTATTGCTGAGCGGCTGCGTGAAATCGGAGGTTGGGAAATCGCAGAAGGCGTTGGCAAAACCGGTATTGTCGCGTCAATGACAGTCGGAACCGGGCAGAAATCAATCGGGCTGCGCGCAGATTTTGATGCGTTGCCGATCGAAGAAACTAACGACCTGCCATACAAAAGCACGATACCGGGAAAAGCACATCTCTGTGGTCACGACGGCCACACGACCATGCTGCTTGGCGCCGCAAAATACCTTGCCGAAACCAAAAATTTCAACGGAACGGTGCGACTTATTTTTCAGCCAGGCGAAGAAACCATGGAAGGTGCGCCAGCGATGATTAGCGACGGTCTTTTTGAAAGATTTCCGGTGGACGCCGTATTCGGGATGCATAACATGCCCGGACTTGAACTCGGGAAATTCTACTTCAACACCGGGAAATTCATGGCAGCGGTGGACAACTGGGAAATTGAAATTACGGGAAAAGGCTCCCACGGCTCGATGCCTGAGCTCAGTATTGACCCGATCGTGTGCGGCTCAGCATTAGTGATGGCGCTGCAGACCATCGTCTCCAGAAACCTCTCACCATGGCACAGTTCGGTCGTTAATGTGGGCTCGTTCCAATCAGGTTTGGCCGGAAATGCGGTGCCGCAAAGTGCAATATTAAAGTTAAGTATCAGAAATATGGATCCTGAAGATCGCAAAATGGTGCTCGATAAAGTGCGCACCATTACAAAAGCGCAGGCAGAAGCATTCAGTTGCAAAGTTGAAATCCGTGAGGGAGTTCCGGGTACTGTGCTGGTAAATTCCGATGAGGAAACGCACTGGGCCGCCGGGGTTGCAAAGTCGGTTTTTGGGGATGAAAATGTTTTTAGCGATGCACATCCGTATATGGGTAGCGAAGATTTCGCCTTTATGCTCGAAAAAAAGAAAGGCAATTACTGCATGGTGGGGAACGGCGAAACCTTCATGGTACATCATCCACAATACATCTTTAATCAGGACCTTTTGCCGGTTGGTGCCAGATATTGGGTGGCACTCGCCGAGAATTATCTTACATAATGACTTTAATTCTTAAAACTAATCACCATGCCTCCATTAAAAACAATCAGCCGCTACCATTTCATTGCGGAATGGGGCGGAAACCGTGTTGAATTCACGGAAATCAGCGGACTTGAAATTTACATCGATGTCATAAGTATGCGGAACGGAAGTTCCTCTGAGAATTCTGAACTGAAGATTCCGGGTATTACAAAATTTCCAGAAATTGTACTTAAGCGCAATATTGTGCAGGGCGACCAACAGTTCTTCGATTGGATTCGCACAAACAGTTTCGGGACCGTTGAGCGTCGCGATGTAGTGATCCGCCTGCTGGACTACCAGCATCAGCCCGTCATGATGTGGCGGGTGCGTAATGCTTTTCCCTCAAAATACATTGGTCCGGTGCTGCTTTCCGGCGACAGTAATCTCGCGACCGAAAGCCTTGTTCTGTCGCATGACGGCTTAGATCTGATGAAATAAATTTAAATAAAATACGGCTGCAAAATTATTGCAGCCGTATCTGTAAAATAAATCGGGTTAATATTTTAAAGGGGCTGCACCTGCTCAAGGAACCATGCCTTCACTTCGCCTTCAAGGCTGTTTTCAAGTTTTTCCCGGCACCATTCGTGGTAGCTGTTCAGCCATTCTTTTTCAGGTTGGGTAAGTAAGTCAACTTCAATCACATTCCGGTCAAATGGGCAAATAGTAAGGGTTTCGAATTCATAAAAAGTTCCGAAATCGGTTTTCTCTGCTTCTTTTACCGCGATTAAATTTTCATGACGGATGCCATAATGGTTCTCGAGGTAAAAACCTGGCTCATTCGAAAGCACCATCCCGGGGATAAGTTCCTGCGGATTCATGTCTTTTCTGATATTCTGAGGGCCTTCATGCACATTCATAAAACTGCCGACGCCATGACCGGTGCCGTGATTATAATCTTTACCTTCTTTCCACAGCGCCAACCTCGCAAATGCATCAAGCTGAACGCCGCGTGTGCCTTTCGGGAATTTAACCATTGATAACTGAATCAATCCTTTTAAAGCCAGCGTAGAATTGCGTTTAAATTCTTCGGAAGCATTACCTAAAGCAAAAGTACGCGTGATGTCTGTGGTTCCTTCAAGATATTGTCCGCCCGAATCGACCAGGATCGTATCTTCACTCGTAACCTCTTTACTGCCCTCTTTCGGCGCGGAATAGTGCATAATTGCGCCATTCTCTTTAAAACCGACAATGCTGCCGAAGCTTTCGCCGACGAAATTGTCACCTTCGGCACGGAAACCACGCAGTTTTTCGCCGATCGAGAATTCGTTCATCGTTTCTTTTCCGGCCTGATGCGTGAGCCAATAGAGGAATTTTACCATCGCCACGCCGTCACGCTGCATTACCGTGCGGAATCCTTCAAGTTCAGTGTCGTTCTTCACGGCTTTCATCAGATTTCCCGGAACCGGAGCTTTTATAAACGTGTTGTTTTCTTTTAAAGCTTCAATGATCGACTGATTACTGTTGGCTGAGATCAGAATTTTTTGGTCTTTAATATTTTTCAAATACGCGAAGAAATCTTCATAATCCCTTACGCTTACTGATGATTTCTGCATCTGGTTTTTGGCGTCGTCATCAAGTTTTTCCTGATCAACAAATAAGACTGCTTCTTCGTTTGTAAGAATAATATATCCTAAAAACACAGGGTTCGACTGTACGTCGCTGCCCCGCAGATTGAGCGTCCACGCCACGTCATCAAGGCTTGAAATAATATGAAGCGAAGCGTTCAGCTCTTTCATTTTCGAACGGATGTCGCCGAGTTTGTCGCTAACAGATTTTCCGGCTCTTTCCAGCGGATGAACGAAAACCGGGTTCTTCTTTTTATCTAAAGTTCTTTCGAGCCATACTTCTTTAAGCAACGGCATATCAACAACTTCTATGTTTTTTACGGCTAATTTCTGCTCGAGGGTTTCCCAGTTTGTATTGGAAGTTGCGAGCGCATTCACAGCAACCTTGCCATCCTGTGAAATTTCAGAAATAATCCAGTCGATATAATTGGGTGTGGCTTCGTCTCCTTCTTTCATCAGGTCAATTCCTGAACCCTGAAGTTCTTTGGGTGCCTGCACGAAATACCGTCCGTCCGTCCATAAACCGGCTTTGTCTTTTGTTACGACCACGAAACCTGCCGAACCCGTAAAACCGGACAGCCAAGCTCTTTCCTGCCATTCTTCGGGCAGATACTCACTCATGTGCGGATCGGCGGAATAGACAATAAATGCGTCGATATTGTTTTGCTGCATTTTCTGGCGCAGTGCTGATATTTTTTCTGAAGAAGTCATATTAGAATAATTTGAGGTGAATTTACGAAGAAAATGAGGATTCGGAAAACCAAACTCCCTTAAAATTACGCGGAAAGCGAAAACATCAGCATGCTGGAGGCAAGTTCAGACATAAAAAAATGCACTGAAAAGATTCAGTGCATTTAAATATAATTCAAACAAAGTTGAATTTCAGGTTTACTTTGCTGCCGCCTGCATTGCTGCTTCTTTGGCTTTAAACTCCTGGAATTTCGCTTCTTTCTTATTTGACATGTACAAACCTTTAAGAAGTGTAACTGCGTCGATATTTTTCTGATCGCTTTCATACCACTTTTCAGCAAATGGAAGTGCGGCCGCTAATCTTTCTCTTCTGGCTTCAATGATTTTGTTCGCCTGATCGGTTTTGCCGGCTTTTTTAGCGGCATTATAATCGTCGATTGCTTTCGCATCATCACCCATTACCGTGTAGGTTAGGTTTTGCCACGCCTGCACAAAATCTGGCTTAAGCTCAACGGCTTTTTTATAAGACGCAATTGCATCCGCTTCAGATCCTGGGTTTTTGCTTTGAAGCACGCCTAAATTATACCAGTTGTTGGCGTCAGTCGGGTTTTTCTCGGTCTGGGTCTTAAGGTTGGCAACAAACTCATCCATTTTCCCGGATTTGTAGTAAGCCGTACCCTGAAGTTCCGAAAGCTTTACGCTAGACGGGAATTTTTTAAGTCCAGTTTCGATCAGTTTCAGTGCATCTTCGTTTTTATCTGATTCAATGAGCAACGCTGCATTTGTCTCATACAGTTCGCGCTCGATGCTTGGTGAAGTTTCGGTCTTAAAATCAGAATATTCTGACGTTGCGCCCATTTTCTTGTTGAGTTCCCAGGTAACTTTATCCATTGGTTCAAGTTCGCCCGATTTCTTATTCTTGGCACTGTAAGTAGTCTGGATACCGGTGTAACCTGAACTGATCAGTTCGTTATAAACGTCAACAGCCTCGCTTTTTTTATCAGCCAACGCATAATTTAAACCTGCATAATACAGATATTGCTTGTTATCCTGACCACCCGCCTTTAGAAGGTCGTAAACTTCTTTGAATTTAGGCGCAGCTACTGAATAGTTTTTCGCGGAATACGCGTCCATGGCTGTTTTATTAGCTTTCTCAATCAGCGGATTAATGGTGTTGCCAATCTTCGCGCTGAGTGCAGGCGTGTACGTTTCTTCCTTTAATCCCTGAACTCCGGACTTGTCTGCTTCGGCTTTGCCAACATAGTACACTTTGTTCTTCGAGCTGTCTTTCCCTGTGTAAATTTTATTTTTACCAAGATCGCTCATTTTAGCCAGATATGATGCGCCTTCAGCGTTTTTCCCCGATTTCAGGAGCGCCATACCTTTTGCATAATAATACTGCTCCAAAACCGCGGGCTCCACCAGATAGGTTTTACCACCCATCGCAGCTTCTGCAGCCGCAATCTGCGCATTGGTACCGGCAATATCACCGGCATCAGCAGCTTTCACAGCTGCTGCTATCTCCTTTTTTTGTGCCACTGCCAAAGTTGCTGAAACTAAAGCAATGCTTAAAAATAACTTTTTCATTATATTAATTATTAGAAAATTGTTTAAGGTTTATTCTTCGTCTTCAGAAATATCTTCGTCTGACTTTTCATTTTGCGACGCCTCTTCGTCTTCAATCTTTCTTAACGTTTTTTCGTCGCCCATATTGCTGATGGCGTTATCGCCGGTCTGCGGAGTTCCGCTGAATTCTACAAGGTCGCTGTGCACTTCGGCGGGTTTTGCACCCTCGGCTTCTTCCTCTTCGATTTCAACTTCTTTATCCATCTCCACTTTCGCTATGGCTGCAATGGAATCGTTTCCTTTAAGATTGATCACTTTCACACCCTGCGTATTTCTGCCCATCACGCGCATTTCATTCATGCTCATTCTTATGGCAACGCCGGATTTGTTGATGATCATCAGTCCGTCTTCATCCGTAACATTCTGAATAGCAATCAGATTTCCTGTTTTTTCGGTAATATTTAAGGTAATAACGCCCTTTCCGCCACGGTTTGTAACGCGGTAATCTTCCACTGCGGTCCGCTTGCCGTATCCTTTTTCGGAAACAACCAGAACGGTCTCATTTTCAACGTCATTCACAACAATCATACCGATAACTTCGTCGTCGTCTTCAAGTGAAATACCACGTACTCCGATGGAGCCACGGCCCACTGCACGCGCTTTTTCCTCAGGGAAACGGATACATTTTCCGTTTTTGGTAGCAATCATAATTTCTGAGTCACCGCTTGTGAGTCTTGCACCCAACAGCTGGTCGTTGTCGCGGATCTCAATTGCATTCACACCGTTTGTACGTGGACGCGAATAAGCCTCAAGTGAGGTTTTCTTAATGGTACCGTTTTTAGTAACCATTACAACGTTCATCTGGTTAATATATTCTGCATCTTTCAGATCGTTTGTTCTGATGTAGGCTTTGATCTTATCGTCCGGCTCGATATTTATTAAATTCTGCACGGCTCTGCCTTTTGAGATTTTGGATCCTTCAGGGATTTCGAATACTCTCAGCCAGAAACATTTTCCTTTTTCAGTAAAGAAGAGCATGTACTGATGGTTGGTTGCTGCCACGATATATTCAAGGAAATCTTCGTCCCTTGTGGTCGCTGCGCGGTTACCGACACCGCCTCTTGTCTGCACTTTATATTCGGAAAGAGAAGTTCTTTTGATGTAGCCTGCGTGCGAAATGGTAAGCACTACTTTTTCGTCCGGAATAAGGTCTTCAATTGACATCTCGCCACCTGAATAATCGATCTCTGAACGTCTTTCATCCCCGTATTTCTCCTTCATTTCGATGAGTTCGGCTTTGATGATCTCGAACCTTCTGCTTTCGTTAGCCAGAATATCTTCGAAATCTCTGATTAAGTTCATGATCTCGTCGTATTCCGCGCGGATCTTGTCGAGTTCCATTCCGGTCAGTCGGGCAAGTCTTAAGTCAAGAATAGCCTGTGCCTGCAGGTCGGAAAGGTCGAATTCCTTCATCAAACCGTCTTTCGCCTCGGCTGGATTTGAACTGTGGCGGATGATTGCAATTGCTTTATCAAGGTCATCCTGAGTTCCGATCACCTTCATGAAACCTTCGAGGATATGTGCACGTTCTTTCGCTTTTTTCAGTTCAAATTCGGTTCTGCGGATCACGACTTCATGGCGGTGATCAACAAAATGATGAATAATGTTTTTAAGGTTAAGCTGCTCTGGGCGGCCTTTTACCAATGCGATATTATTGACGCTGAAGGAGGTTTGCAGCGACGTGTATTTGTACAGCATATTGAGTACAACATTCGGAATCGCGTCGTGTTTAAGTTCATAAACAATCCTTAAACCCTGTCTGTCAGATTCATCGCGGATTTCGTAAATCCCCGGAATCTTTTCATCTTTTACAAGTTCAGCTGTCCTTGCGATCATTTCCGCTTTGTTCACCTGATACGGAATTTCGGTAACGATAATCGCGCTGCGGTTGCCCACTTCCTCGAAATTTATCTTGGCGCGAAGCACGATGCGGCCTCTTCCGGTGTGGAAGGCGTCCCGAACACCGTCGTAACCGTAAATAATTCCGCCGGTAGGGAAATCGGGTGCGATGATGTGCTTCATCAGCTCATCAATCGTGATCTCTTTATTGTCAATATAGGCTACGATGGCATCAATACTCTCAGAAAGGTTGTGAGGCGCCATATTGGTCGCCATACCTACTGCAATACCGGAGGTTCCGTTCACCAAAAGTGTTGGGATCTTCGTTGGCATCACCGTTGGTTCTGTCATCGAATCATCGAAGTTATTCTGAAAATCGACCGTATCTTTATCTAAATCCGCTAAAATTTCGTCCGAGATCTTCTTAAGTTTAGCTTCGGTATAACGCATTGCTGCCGGTGGATCGCCGTCCATAGATCCAAAGTTACCCTGCCCGTCGACCTGCGGATAACGCAGACTCCAGGGTTGCGCCATACGCACCATCGCATCATAAACGGAGGAATCGCCATGCGGGTGGTATTTACCCAGAACGTCTCCTACAATTCTGGCAGATTTCAAGTGTTTCCGGTTAGAAAATACATTCAGTCCGTACATACCGTATAAAACTCTTCTGTGTACGGGCTTTAAGCCATCTCTTACGTCGGGCAATGCTCTGGAAACAATAACCGACATCGAATAATCGATATAAGAGGATTTCATTTCATCAACAATGTTGATCGGAATTAACCTTTCTCCTTCTTTTTGCATAATCTTTTTTAATAAAATGACAATCAGGAAGTTAAATACCTGCCTGACGGTTCTATGTATTTTAAATTTTAGAACGTGCTAATTTACGAAAAAATAACCGATTTTTGCGCGTGAAATTATCAACAGAAATTAAAAAAAACTTAAAGATGATGAGCGTTCTGAGCCTTACTTTTCATACCCCCGAAGACCTCTGCCAGGAATGGGAAACTTACGTGAAAACCGATCTTCTGCAAATGGCAGAAAACCTCATGGATGTTGAGAAATATATCTTATCTGAAGTGGCAAGCGACATGATTGGCGAAGGGAAAAACACCAACCTTTTACTGATCTTTGAAAACGACGAAAAACGTACCGATTTTGTGGAGATTGAACTCATCAATATCACTGAAATTATCGACGCTAAATTCGGGCAGGAAATTATGATTTTTGAAACTCACCTTAACCCGTTCGGCTCGAGATTTTAATTCTTTCAGATTACTTCGAGAAACCGCATCGTGTCCACGTGGTCGGCGTACGTATCCAATGCCGGATTCTGCGCCTCACCAAAACCTACGGATGCTAAGCCCAGCTCTTCTTTCGCTACAATCGCCTGAATGTCCAGCGTATTTTCACTGATGAATTTTTGCACCTCTGCGATATCGGAATAGCGCGATATGTTGATTACAGAAAGCGGCGAGAACAGGTTCTCGTCTTCCTTCAGCATTACAAAATTATTATCCCAGAATTTCTCCTGATTCAACAGATAAATTGCACGGTTATACTCGTAATTATTCGCATATTTATTATGATTGATGACCCCTTTAAACGCGATGAAATTTTCGAAAAGCCTGTCCACAAGAAAATCTTCTGGGATCAGAATTCTCGTTACATTTCTACATCCAAGACCGAAATACCTGAAAATATCTTGCGCTAAAAGCTGCAGTTCAGCATCAGATTCATTTCCGCTGAGAACCGCTACTGAAGTTCTGTTTTTCCTGATGATGCTGAGATGGTTTTTAAAGTAGAACTCGAGGTAACGGGCGGTATTATTGCTGCCGGTCGCAATTACCGCATCAAAATTCTGTAAACGTTCAACCGTTTCAAAACGCACTGCACCCTCAGACAAGTCATTCCATTTTTCAAGCAGAAACGGCAGCAACAGCCTGTCTTTTGATGAAAGTTTTATCACAGGAATATGATTGCTCAACACGACAGAAATAACATCATGAAACCCAACCATTGGGATGTTTCCGGCCAGAATAAGCCCAACCCTTTTCGGCTGTTTCGCGACAGAGTATGCGGCGAGCCAATTACCTAGTTTTTCCTGTGTAAGCAAATTTGCCCACTGATTTAATGCAAAGCGCTGATTTTCGGGCGTGAACCACGGATTTTCGGTTTCAGATTTTAACAGTACACTTTGAAACTGCTGATCGTCCGCATCAAAATCGGCGGGATCTTTCTGTAAAAAATTCTTAATATATACACTCAGACGGCAAAGCCCTGTGATTTGTAAGTCTCGGTTCATCAGGCGGAAATTTGGTTGCGCAAAAGTACGCAAAAGTTGCTGCGTGTCATAACCTGATGAGAAGCCTGCGAAAAGCTTTTATTTGAGGATCCGAAGGAGCTTTTCAAATATTTTAACGGCGTAAATCTCCTGGTTTTCGGCTAAGGAAAGCGTCGCGTCGCCATTAATTTTACTTGAAAGCACCACTTTATCATTTTTAGAAATCGCAATGTGGGCAAAACAGCTGTCAATTCCATCCTCGGGAACAGGCTGCGCGTAACCGGTAATCGAAATCCCGATTTCGGCGTTAAAGCTATCCGCGATGTTAAGAGCCATGCGCTCAGCAATCTCTTTCGATACCGAATTGCACTGCTCCGCAAAAATTGGGTTTATATTGAGATGCTTCGCTTTCTGGCCTGCATTATAGACGGTCATTCCGCCCTGAAAGAAGGTCATTGCGTCGTCTGCAAGCGAAAATTTATTTTGGAGAAGCCCCGATGTACAGCTCTCCGCAACAGCGATTGTTAATTTATTTTTAATGAGCAGTTCAGCAATTTGGGCAAGGTTTTTGTTAACTTTATTTTCCATAGACTTCGTCTGTTAATCAGGTATATGGATGTTTTACCGCGATAAAACAGCCTCAATTCATTCAGCAAAAACATTAACAAAAACAATTCCAAATGAATCGTGACGGATTAAACCAAAGTATCTGGGAAAATGCGCTTTTTCCTCACCACAACAAAGAATTTTCGCCTAAAAGTTTTGACACCATCATCGTGGGTGCAGGCATCACCGGCATCTCACTCGGCCTGGAACTTCAGAAAAGCGGCCGCGACTGTTTAATTCTCGAACAGAAAAACATTGGGTTCGGAACTACCGGCGGCACAACAGCATTCATCAATAATTTTTTCGACGAAAGCTACGACAGGCTCATCAGCAGTTTCGGCGAGGATAAGGCCCAAACAATAGCCGACAACGCGATGAAAGCACCTGAAATCGTTCGAAGAAATGTTAGTGATTACAATATTTCTTGTGATTTCGCTGAATGTAAATTTTATCTTTTCAGTGCCGAAAAAAAACAGGACAGGCAACTCGAAAAAATTCTGGATGCGCACCAGCGTCTCGATGTTCCGAGCAGAAGCGTCAGCGATATACCTTTTGATATTGAATTCAGAACTGCTATCGAAATCGACGGACAGGCGCAGTTTCATCCCGTCAAATACATCACGGCACTTGCCGAAGCGTTCGAAAGCCTGGGCGGCGTAATTCTTACGGATACTCGCGTTTCAAAAGACGATAAAAAAGAAGGCCTGATCGTTATTGAAACCGAGAACGGCGAAACCTTCACTGCTAAAAATCTGGTGTGGGCTACCCATATTCCACCCGGACTAAACCGTTTCAGCACGCTGTGTGCACCTTACCGAAGCTACGCACTTGCCGCGAAAATTAACCATGCTCCTACAGCGATGGCCCAGGCAGCCGACCTGTACGATGCCTATCATTATATCCGTTATCATCAGTCGGGTGACGAAAATTTCCTTATCGTTGGCGGTTTTGACCACAAAACAGGGCATGAAGATGAGACGGAGAAACCGTTTGATGACCTCGTTTATTATACTGAAGAAAATTTCCAGTTCGAAGAAATAGTATCAAAGTGGTCTGCACAGTTTTATGTTCCTGTCGACGGCCTTCCGTACATCGGTAAGATGCCGGGTGAGAGCAATATTTTCGTTGCCACGGGATATAACGGAAATGGAATGACGTGGGGAACACTGGCCGCGGAAATTCTGTCGGATGTTATTGATGGCAAAGAAAACGAACTCGCTGATATTGTGGCGCCGGGCCGTATTGAAGTGCAGGCCAGTGCAAAAGAATTTATAAAAGAAAACGCCGATGCAGTTTTTCATTTGATTAAAGATCAGTTCACTGCCGATAAAAAAACAGAACTGGAAGAGCTGAAACCCGGCGAAGGAAAAGTAATTGAACACGATTCGCAAAAGGTGGCCGCTTACCGCCAGGAAAATGGCGAGCTCGAACTTGTTACAGCGATTTGCCCGCACATGGGTTGCGTTGTAAATTTCAACAATTCTGAACAGACCTGGGATTGCCCTTGTCATGGTTCACGTTTCGATACCAAAGGGAATCTTCTAACCGGACCGTCTTTAACAGGATTAAAACCTTTATCACAATAAAACATGGAAAATTCAGAAATCAAAACACCACGCGGAATGTCGGTTGTAATTCCGGGCAAAACCACTACGATCAACCATAATTTAGGCACCACCGATGTTATTATTGCGCTGTACAACGTGGCGACCGGGAATGAACTCAACAGCGGAATCACTGTGCTGGACGAAAACTCGGTAATGATTACGACCGCGAGTGGCACACCCGATCAGATTCGTGTGGTGATCATGGGGTTTTAGACGAAAACATGCATATCGCAGGCAATACCAGCTGACGATACGTGGCATTTGTAAATAAATATTTTAATAGCAGCCGTAAATTCTGTTTGCGGTTTCTTTTTGCGGTAAGATGTTTAAATGCTCGGGTAAAAATCATCGCCGATTATTCCGCCGAACACCCTATTCTGCTTTAGTTTTCCGCAGAATTATTCGTAACTTCGCACAAAATTTAAAACAATAAATAGCAATGGCTATCAGAATAACAGATGAGTGTATAAATTGTGGCGCATGCGAACCCGAATGCCCCAATAACGCGATTTATGAAGGAGCAGTAGACTGGAAAGCATCCGAAGGAACAGCACTGAAAGGCAGAGTGGTAATGAAATCAGGATTAACGGTAGATGCGGATGCACCGCAGGAGCCGGTTAGCGACGATATTTATTTCATCGTAACAGATAAATGTACGGAGTGTATTGGCTTCCACGAGGAGCCGCAATGTGCGGCGGTGTGCCCGGTAGATTGCTGCATACCGGATGAAGATCACGTAGAATCTGAAGAAAGCTTACTGATGAAGAAAGCTTTTTTACACGGCGAATAACCTTTTCCGCTCACATTTTGTGGGCGCTTTTTTTTGTAAAGTTTTACTGAACGGTAAATAAGAGTACGCATTAAAATATAAACACATCAGAAAATGAATAAAGTACATAATTTCAGCGCCGGGCCGTGTATCCTGCCTCAGGAAGTTTTTGAAAAATCAGCGGAAGCGATATTGAATTTTAACGGAATCGGACTTTCACTACTCGAAATTTCCCACCGCAGCAAAGATTTTGTAGCGGTTATGGATGAAGCCCGCGCCATTGTAAAAAGGCTGATGAAGCTGGGCGACGATTATGAAGTACTTTATCTGGGTGGCGGCGCAAGTCTGCAGTTTCTTATGGTACCTTTCAATTTAATGAAAGCCGATGGAGGAAAAGCCGCGTACCTTGACACCGGTGTTTGGGCAGCAGGAGCTATCAAAGAAGCTAAGATTGTCGGAAATGTAGAAATCGTTGGCTCGTCCAAAGCCGATAACTATTCATACATTCCAAAAGATTACACAGTAGGCAGTGAGTACGATTATTTCCACTGCACATCCAACAATACAATTTACGGTACCCAGATGAAAACCTTCCCGAAGGTTGATACGCTGATGGTTTGCGACATGAGTTCGGATATATTTTCGCGCGAAATAGATTTTTCCCAGTTTGATCTGATTTACGCCGGTGCACAGAAAAACATGGGCCCTGCAGGTGTAACACTTGTTGTGGTGAAGAAAAGCATCTTAGGCAAAACCGGACGCACCATTCCGTCTTACCTTAACTATCAGTTGCATATTGATAAAGAATCAATGTTCAATACGCCACCGGTATTCCCGGTTTACGCTTCGCTACTGACTCTGCAGCATTTAGAAAAAAACGGCGGCATCGCAGCTGCTGAAGCACGAAACATTGCCAAAGCCAAACTGCTTTATGATGAGATCGACCGCAACCCGAACTTCGAAACTTTCTGTAAAGCTGAAGACCGTTCCCTGATGAACCCTTCTTTTAAGCTTACCGACGAATCCAAAAAAGAAGCCTTTGATGCTGCCTGGAAAGCTGCCGGACTCAGCGGACTTAATGGTCACCGAAGTTTAGGCGGCTACCGCGCCAGCATGTATAACGCGATGCCGATTGAAAGTGTGCAGATTCTGGTTGACGTTATGCAGCGTTTATCATAAGATTTCGGTAAAAAGATTAACCACCTTACTGTTTAACATTAAAGGATAATAATGAAAGTATTAGCCAACGACGGAATCTCGCAATCTGGAAAAAACGCACTCGCAGCGGCAGATATAGAACTGCTGGACGCAAAAGTTTCGCAGGAGAATCTCGCCAGCTTCATTAATGAAAATCTTGTAGACGTCCTTCTCGTAAGAAGCGCAACGCAGGTCCGAAAGGAACTGATGGACGCCTGCCCTTCTCTTAAAATAGTTGGCAGAGGCGGAATCGGTATGGATAATATCGATGTGGAATACGCCATCGAAAAAGGACTTTACGTAATCAATACACCCAAAGCATCCTCGCGTTCGGTGGCGGAAATGGTTTTCGCGCATTTCTTTTCGCTTGCCAGATTCCTGCACGAATCTAACCGTCTGATGCCTCTAGAAGGGGATACGCATTTCAGTGCGATGAAAAAATCTTTTTCATCTGCTGTTGAACTCGAAGGAAAAGTCCTTGGTGTGATCGGTTTTGGCGGAATCGGCAAAGAAGTGGTGAAGATCGGAATTTCACTCGGGATGAAAGTGAAAGTGCTTACCCGAAAACCACGGACCGAAACAATATCATTAGACTTTTTCGATGGGCAGACCGTAAATTTCGAGATTTCATCAGGTAACGACTGGGATATTTTCCTCGAAAACACCGATTTTATAAGCATCAACACGCCTAAAGCTTCCGAATATATTCTTGATACGCCACAGTTCATGAAAATGAAGGACGGTGTTTTTATCGTAAATACAGCACGCGGCGGAGTTCTGAACGAAGTTGCGCTTCTGGATTTTATCGATAACGGTAAAGTTGCAGGTGCTGCTCTGGATGTATTTGAAAATGAACCTGCACCCGAATTACCGCTGCTTATGAACCCGAACCTTTCACTATCACCGCATCTTGGGGGTAATACTATCGATGCACAGGAGAAAATCGGGGCCGAACTCGCAACACAAATAATTGAAATAAAACACAAACTTTAAAATACCTATGCCAACCTTTAAGCCATTTCGGGGGATCCGTCCGAGCGAAGATTTCGTAAATGTGTTTCCCACGCACCCTTTGGACAATTTTTCGCAAGACGAAATCAATAAAAAAGCTCAGTTAGAATCTTCGTACATACAGATGATCAAGCCGTACGTGGTGAGCAAATCCAAAGACCTTGACCGGAATCTGCGCAAAATACGAAGTAACTACGAAGAACTGCTTGAAGATAAAAAACTGGTGCAGGATCCGTCTGCCTACTATCTCTACGAACAGGTTCTGCCAAATAAAACCGTTTACCGTGGCCTGTTGGGGCTGGTTAGTGTAGACGATTTCCGCAATGGAAAAATTAAAAAACACGAATCTACACTTACTCAGAAAAAAGAAAAACTGGCGTATTACCTTGAAAAAGTGAATATTCAGGCAGAACCGGTTTTGCTGACCTACATGGCCAACCCGAAAGTGGAGCTGCTGATGAACCACGAAGAAAAAAATGTACCGGTGCTCAATTATCTGGACGACAGCAAAGTGCGGCATAAAGTGTGGCGCATTGATAACCGCCTGAAAATGCAGCAGTTCAAGGAAGTTTTAGAGCAGATCGATTCATTCTACATTGCCGACGGACATCACCGGATCGGCTCTACAGCGCTGAATGCAGAGCATCTTCGCGAGAAAAATAAAAAACACACCGGAACTGAACTTTATAATTACGTGTTCAGTTTTGTCGTATCGAACCAATCGATCAGAATTCACGATTATAACCGTCTTTTGCAGGACCTTAACGGACTTTCGGAAGGGGAATTCTTAAATAAAATCGGTGAAAACTTTCTGGTTCACGAAAAAGGCACGACGCCCTACTACCCTTCCCAAAAATTCCATATCTCAATGTATCTGGGTGGTAAATTCTACTCTCTGCACGTGAAACACGAACTCAGAAAACAGCAAAGTGCGATGAATGATCTCGATCATTTTTTGCTTGAAGAGTTTGTTTTCAAAGACATCCTCGGAATTGAAGATCCTAAAACCACGGATAAAATCACGTATATCAAAGGTGATTCGTCGGTTGAAGGCATTAATCAAATCAAAGAAAAAGTAGATTCAGAAAATTACAAAGTCGGTTTTGGAATTTATCCCGTAAGTTTTAATGATCTGTTGAAAGTTTCGGATAAAAACATTAAAATGCCGCCAAAATGCACCTATATTGAACCGAAATTAGTAACGGCGCTTGTGATGTACGATATGAAACAATAACTATCTTTTCAAAATTATTATCTAAATTTGGTCTTATTATTACAGTCGATGAAACTACCGATCAATTAAAATATTTCCGCTATTTCCGGGCGGAATTTTGTTTTTCCTGAATACTGTGATCGATCACCAAAAAATGTAAATGAGAAAACCTACTTTTCAGAAAAGCGTGCTGAATGCAGTTTCAGGCTTATTTTGGATGTTGAAATCTGAAAGAAATTTCCAGCTCGAAATTCTTGCGTTACTGATCAATATAATACTGATTGTTTTTCTTGAACTCACTTCCACCGATGCCGCATTAATTTACATCGTATGCTTTGCCGTCCTCAGTCTCGAAATTTTAAATACTGCAGTTGAAAAAATCTGCGACGTCATAAAACCCGAATACGATGAGCGCATTAAAATAATCAAAGATATTTCTGCGGGAGCTGTGATTCTGATGGCATTCTGTTCAGTAACTGTCGGAATTCTGGTCTATTCGAAGTATATATTTTAAAGTTGAAATACTCTCAAAAACAACAAAACCACACCGAAAGATGTGGTTTTGTTTTATTTAAATTTCAGAAGAACTATTTCAATAAATATTCCTGCATAAACTGGATGACCGCCAGTCGCTGAAAATCAACATTTTCTTTCTTTCTGAACCCGTGACCTTCGTTCTTCGCTTCAAGATACCAAACCGTATTTCCCTGAGCTTTGAGCTTGTCGCGCATCTGGATGGCCTCTGTTACCGGCACTCTCGGGTCGTTTGTGCCCTGAATGATGAACATAGGTTTCTTAATTTTATCGGTATTGTTCAGCGGCGCAATTTTGGTGAAGAAAGCGCTCATTTTGGGGTCGCGTTCATCGCCGTACTCAACCCGTCTTAAATCGCGACGGTATTCTTCGGTGTTTTTAAGGAAAGTATTAAAGTCCGAAATTCCTACAATGTCCACAGAACATCTGATTTTGTCGGCATATTCATACGCCACAGCCAGCGTCATAAATCCGCCGTAGCTGCCGCCCATAATCATAATCCGGTCTTTGTCGAGTTCGGGCTGTTTGGCCACCCAGTCGAGCAACGCGCCGATGTCTTTTACCGAATTCATTCGGTTGAAACCATTGTCGCTCGCGATATACGTTTTACCGAAACCTGAGGAACCGCGGACATTGGGATAAATCAGCGCGACGCCCATTTCATTTGTATAATAATTGCCGGAACCCAGTGAAGAGGCCATCGACTGACCTTCCGGACCACCATGAATATTGATCAGAACCGGTCTTTTTCCGGTGAATTTTTTAGATGCGGGATAATAGAATCCGGTGATTTTCATCTGATCGAAACTATTCCACTCGATCAATTTTGGCTCAGACATATCGGCTTTCTGCATTTCGCCCTGCTCACTGTCAGTCCATCTTTCAATCGTGTTCGAGGCCAGATCTAACCTGTAGATATCTGCCGAAGAATCGTAGGTCGACTGTGAAAAGAACAGTGATCTGCCGTCGTTGGTAAACTCGAAATTATTAACCAAACCAACCGCAAGTCCTTTAATTTCTGAATATTTGTTGGATGCCGTGTCCATCAAATACAGCTTGTGAAGTCCGCTTTCGTTTGTCTGGAATACAATCTTCGATTTATCCTCTGAAAGGGTATAATCTGAAACTTCCCACGGAATATCTGAGGTGAAATAGTTTCTTTTTTTAGTTTTTAAATTTAATGTCGCCAGGCGGTCGAATTCATTGTCGCGATCGGTAACATACCAGATTTCATCGGCATTTTTACTGAATTTTGCACTTCCCTGCACAATCTGCTTCTCTTTGCGATCGGTTATGGATTCCAGTTTTTGGGTTTGCGTATCAAAAAGATAAAGATGAGATTCGTTGGCAGAAACATACTCACCAATAATGAGTTTTTTGCCGTCGTCCGAAATATCGTTTATTCCCCAGCCGCCGCTTTTCAACTGAAGTACCAACTTGGTTTCCGCTGGTTTTAGTGGGTTCATGAAGTAAATATCGCGGTCGCCGCCATTACGTTTCGTCGACGAAAAATAGAATCCGCTGCCGTCTTTAAGCCAGGTGACTCCGCCGTTCTGGGAGCGGCCGCCATCCGTAAGCAACGTAGATTCCATGGTTTTAAGGTCGAGCCGGAAAAGCTGGCCAAATTCGTTGCCGCCAATATCTTTTGAATAGACTAAATATTCACCTTTGGTCGGCTCGTAACTGGCAGAATTTACAGGTTCATCGAAAAAAGTAAGCTGTTTTCTGTTTCCCATCGCCGAGGAAAGTTTGTGAAGCTGGTTGGTAGACGCAAATCTTGTAACCATAATCAGCTCTTTACCGTTCGGATGGATCGCGGTGAAGTTCGCAGAGCGGCTTTCCGAATACTTCTTAATCTTTTCATTCAGGCTTTTGGGAATGGCCGGAATGTTTTGGACGATAAGATTTTCGTTCGGGACAATAACCTCGGTTTTACTTTGAGAAAACATCATGCTTCCCGAAAAAAGCAGCACCGGAAAAATGTACTTATAATTCATGAATAAAATTTTTTGTTAAGATAGCAAATTTGGCCAAGAAAAAACCACAATGGGTGGGTGTGAGGACCCAGTTTAATCATACTTAATTGTGTAGATTAACTTTTGAATTTGAACCTTACGCTTATTTAATTCCGTAATTTTTTCTTCGCGAAATATACTGACAGATATGTTTTCTTTTAGTTTATTGTATGAGTGGTCACGATGATATATTAATTGAGAAATCAAATTTGAACATAAGATTGTTAAATTAATATCTCTTTGAACATCAAAGGTTTTGGTTATGATCTTTTCAATCTGCGTCTCATTATCAGTTTCGAAAACATAGTATGATAAAGAGTCTTCTAGGTTAAACTCAACTTCGACATTGTTAGCTACTGGATTAAAAATGGAAAATGAGTCTACTGCGGGAATCAATCTAATACTGTGTTTATATGAGTTGTATTCATCTCTGTTTGAAAATTCTTTTGAAAGTATTAAAATTAAATATTTAATCGCCTCAATACTAGTAGTGACTTTTTCTTTTAATTCAACATCTTTAGTTAGATTAAGATTGTAATAAAACAGATATTCAGCTACTTTTATATTCCCATGATTAGTTTCAACAAATTCATCTAGAAATTTTAATTCATTCGGATTCTCGGCAATTTTTTCAATCCTTTTTAAGTTTTTTCTCCACTTCGCTTGAGTTAGGGTTTTAAGGATATTTACATGATTTTCGTTTGTGGTTTCCTTTGGATCAAGGGCGAAAAATATATCAAAGAATGTCTCAATGCAATGGAAGAGATTCTGTCTAATTTCAGATTTGATAGCCCGATGTATATTTTCTTTTGTGAAATCATTATAATTCTCTTCGAAAATTCTTTCCATTTCTTTGTCTTGAAACTCTAATAGTTTCTTCAAGTAAATTGCCTTTATTTTATGGAAATCCTTCTGATACGTTGAATAAAAAATTTCTGGTTGAAAAATCATCGAATAGTGGTTAATGTGGTTGTCGCTAACTCTCAAATATACGCAAGTTCCTGATATCCAAAACAAATTCTCTAAAAACACCTTTACCGCAACCCGACTTGAGTGGAGCTCTCCGCCGCGGCGGAAGCGGGAACGGAAGGCGGATAAAGTTGCCCAAAACAATAATCACACACCCAAAAAAAACTCCAGCGAAATTACTGGAGTTATATGAGGTTATATTTTGCTGAGTTTAGATATGAATCACTTCGCCATACGCTGCTGCAGCCGCTTCCATAATCGCTTCCGAAACTGTTGGATGCGGGTGGATGGATTTGATAATCTCATGCCCGGTCGTCTCCAGTTTTCTGGCCACAACCGCTTCCGCGATCATGTCGGTAACGCCTTCGCCGATCATGTGGCATCCGAGCCATTCGCCGTATTTTGCATCGAAGATTACTTTTACAAAACCGTCGGTATTTCCGTTGGCTGTCGCTTTTCCGCTTGCAGAAAGCGGGAACTTCCCTACTTTGATTTCGTAGCCTTTTTCTTTGGCCTGTTTCTCGGTAAGTCCAACTGAAGCGACCTCGGGATGACAGTAGGTACAGCCGGGAATATTACCGTAATCGATCTTCTCTACGTGCATTCCTTTAATTTTTTCAACGCACGTAATTCCTTCCGCTGAGGCAACGTGTGCGAGCGCTTGCGTTGGTAAGATATCACCGATCGCATAATAGCCCGGAACCGACGTTTCGTACCATTCGTTTACGAGCACTTTTCCTTTTTCGATCTGAATTCCGATTTCTTCAAAGCCCTGCCCTTCAACATTAGAAGTGATTCCGACCGCTGAAAGTAAGATATCTGCTTCAAGTGTAATGTTTCCGGTCGCTGTTTTCACGTTTGCTTTCACGCCGTTTCCGCTGGTATCAACGGATTCAACGGACGCGTTCGTCATAATTTCGATGCCAGTTTTCTTCAATGATTTTTCGAGGTGTTTTGATACATCTTCGTCCTCCACCGGTACAATTGTAGGCATGAATTCAACAATAGTTACTTTGGTTCCGAGTGAATTGTAAAAATCTGCGAACTCTATTCCTATCGCGCCTGAACCAACGATAATCATTGATTTTGGCTGCTCCGGCAAATTCAGCGCCTGTCTGTACCCGATTACTTTCACACCATCCTGAGGAAGGTTTGGAAGTTCGCGGGAACGTGCGCCCGTAGCGATGATGATATGCTGAGCTGAATATTCTGTATTTTTTCCGTCTTTATCGGCAACTGAAACTTTTTTACCTTTCTGAACTGTCGCGGTTCCCATGATGACGTCGATCTTGTTTTTCTTCATCAGGAAAGAAATTCCGCCACTCATTTTGGTGGCAACCCCGCGGCTGCGCTGCACCACCTTAGAAAAATCGAAACCCGGATTTTCAATTTTATTCAGACCATAATCTTCGGTGTGCTTTAAATAATTGAAGACGTGCGCAGATTTAAGTAACGCTTTGGTTGGGATACAACCCCAGTTAAGGCAAATTCCGCCGAGACTTTCTTTTTCGATGATGGCTGTTTTGAAGCCTAACTGAGAAGCCCGGATGGCAGCAACATATCCGCCTGGACCACTTCCGATGACAATGATATCGTAGTTCATGTGTTAAAAAATTTAGTGCGAATTTACGGAAAATTTCCCACCGTTTTTTATGACAATTCTTATTTAGAATGCAGGAGGACTACCCTAACAAATCTCTGATTAACGTTTAGCGAGCCAATCCTTAAGGTAGTCGATTTCGCTGGTTTGTGTGGAGATGATGTCGTTGCATAATTTGAGCAGTTCCTTCTGTTTGCCGTATTTCAGGTACACCTTCGCCATATCCACCGCGCTCTGATGGTGTGGAATCATCTGTTGCGCATAATCTTTATCGATATCGTTGTGGATTTTGATGTTCTTATCCATCATCGCGGCCATCGAACGCTGAAGGTCTTTTTGAAATGCCACATTTTCCGCAGATACCCCGACCGCATCATCAAAACGGTCGAGTATTGCGATCTCTTTGTTTTGAGCGGCAACAACCTTGGCGGCAAAATCCTTCAACTCCGCATCTGTCCCTTTTTGCAGCAGAATTTCAGACATTTCCACGGCGCCATCGTGATGGTCAGCCATCATTTCGGCAAAATCGGCATCGATATTTCCTGAAAACTTTGCGCTGTGCATTTCGCGCATCATCTCGTCCATTTCCGCAAGCATTTCATTTTTATTGGTTTGCGCAGCAGAATCAGCCATATGCTCTGAACTATGACCGGCCGTGTGATCAGTAGTTGTTTCGGCGGTTGTTTGAGCCGTTTTTTCATAACTTTTATCACACGACAACATTAAAAAGGCAGCGAGTGTGGGAATGAATAATTTTCTCATAACTATATTTTTTATGAGCGTATGCAAAAATGATGCGTAAAAAAAAAGCGGGCATTAGCCCGCTTATACTGTTATTTATCTTTGAATCAGATTTTAGGAAACCTGTCCGGATTCGTTTCGTTGAACAGCGCATATACCTTTTCGGTGATATCATCCACACTTGGCTTGCTGAAATAATCGCCGTCGCTGCCGTAAGCCGGCCGGTGATTTTCGGCGCAAATGGTGAGCGGATCAGAATCCAGAAAACGGAAAGCTTTCTGTTTCTCCACAACCTGCTGAAGAATGAACGCTGACGTTCCGCCTTCCACATCTTCGTCGATCACAACCAAACGATTGGTTTTCTTTACGCTTTGCGCAATTTCATTACTTAAGTCGAACGGAATCAATGACTGGATATCGATCACTTCCGCTGAAATACCCATCTGTTCGAGTTCTGCCGCAGCCTCCATAACCAATCTCCAGGTAGATCCGTAGGTTACGAGCGTAACATCACTTCCCTCTTTCGTTACCTCTATTTTCCCAACCGGCACGGTGAATTCGCCGATATTGTCGGGCTGTTTTTCCTTTAAACGGTAACCGTTGAGACATTCAACAATTAACGCAGGCTCGTCGCTTTGAAGTACAGTATTGTAGAAACCTGCAGCTTTGGTTAAATTCCGCGGAACGAGAATTAAAATACCTTTTGAGAGATTGATAATTCCTGCCATCGGAGAGCCGGAATGCCAAACACCTTCGAGCCTGTGGCCGCGGGTTCGGATGATTACAGGCGCTTTCTGTCCGCCTTTGGTTCGGTATTGCACCGTTGCCAGATCATCACTCATTCCCTGAAGGCAATATAATATATAGTCGAGGTACTGGATTTCTGCGATTGGTCTTAAACCGCGCATCGCCATGCCGATTCCCTGTCCGAGGATTGTGGCTTCACGGATACCTGTATCGGCTACGCGAAGTTCGCCGTATTTCTCCTGAAGTCCTTCAAGACCCTGGTTTACATCGCCAATATTTCCCGCATCTTCACCGAAAACCAAAGTCTCAGGATATTTTTCGAAAATTTTATCAAAATTGTTCCGAACTACGACACGTCCGTCAACGGTCTCGGATTCATCAGTGAAAACCGGCGCGATTTCTTTTACGTTTGTGGCTTTCCACTCAGACTTAGAATATAAATCGGATGAATAATTATCTTTTTCAACCGCATAAATTTCATCGAGTTTAGACTGAAGTGCCTGCCGGGCGTCCGACTGTTTGCCTCTTGTAAGCATCAGAGATTTTCTCGCGACATGGAAGATATCTTTTTTACCAACAGAAATGATTTTGTTGAATTTTTCAATTTCAGACAATATTTCAGGATTTTGGCGGCCGAGACTGTCCAGAAGTGGAAGCACAGAGTCTTTTAAGTTCTTTATAGTTGCCTGATAATTCTCCCAGGCTTTCTTCTGGCCTTCCTTTACGAACTTTTTTGCTTCTTCCTCAATCTTTTCGAGTTCTTCTGACGTCGTAAGCTGCTGCTCTTTACCTTCAATTTCTATTGAATAATTAAGAATCCATTCTTTAAACTTATTGAGTCCATCAAATTCGCCTTCCCATTTCAACCGTTCTTCATTCTTATATCTTTCATGCGAGCCCGATGTGGAGTGGCCCTGCGGCTGCGTAACCTCGATAACATGAACCACAACCGGAACGCTTTCTGTTCTGGCGAAATGTTCAGCTTTGGCGTATGCATCCAGAAGCGACGGATAATCCCAGGCTTTCACCTGAATGATTTCGCAACCCTGGTTTTCGCCTTCATTTCTTTGGAAACCCGACAGCATTTCAGCAATATCGGCTTTCGCACGCTGGTTTTGGGTGGGAACGGAAATTCCGTAACCATCATCCCAAATAGAAACGATCATCGGGACCTGAAGCGCACATGCGGCGTTCAGCGTTTCCCAGAAGTGACCTTCAGCCGTTGATGCATCGCCAATCGTACCGAAAGCGACTTCATTACCTCCATTCGAAAACTTCTCAGAACCTTCAAACGAAACCGATTTATATATATTGGAAGCCATGGCAAGTCCTAACAGTCTTGGCATCTGACCTGCTGTAGGCGAGATATCAGAAGAGATATTCTTCTGCGCCATCAGATTCTTCCAGGAACCGTCTGCATTAAGGCTTCTTGTCGCGTAATGGCCGTTCATCTGCCGTCCTGCCGAAGCGGGCTCGCGCTCTACGCTTGTATCGGCATAGAGTTGTGCAAAGAAACTTTCCACCGTCACGGCATCAATTGCCATCGCAAAGGTTTGGTCGCGGTAATAGCCCGAGCGGAAATCTCCATTTTTGAAGACTTTTGCCATCGCGAGCTGCGGAAGTTCTTTTCCGTCACCAAAAATGCCGAACTTTGCTTTTCCGGTAAGCACTTCGCGCCGGCCGAGATAAGACATCTCGCGGGAAATTCTGCCAAGTCTGTAGTCTTCAATAACTGAGTTTCTGAAATCCTGGAAAGATATCTCCTCGGTCTCTATATAGGTTTCTTGCATAACAAAAGGGTATTTTACGAAGGTACGAAAATAAGGAAATTTTAGAAATAACTTTCGCACACGGTTGTTCACTCTATAAAACGATTCTTCCGCGAAACAATCCGCGGAAGAACCAACACAAATGATGAAAAAAAAATATTAATTTAGGGGGTTAGGGGTCATTTTTTTGGTGGCGGTATGATTTCGCCATCTACCAGTTGCTCTGTTGTATTTTGCTCTATAGTAGATTTAACATCGTTCTTATCTAATAGCTGTTGTGAAGAGTCACGTACTTTCTGTAAGGTTGCTGCTTCTTCGTTTGATAATAATTCGTCCGGCTGTCTGCAAGACTCTAATGATATAGTAGTGAAAACTACTGCTGCAATAAGTGCTAATTTTTTCATGCGTTTTATTTTTACAAATGTATGTCGGCCACAAGCTACAAGGCAAAAAAAGTAACCGTTAGTTTTTAAAAAATCACAAGGCATTTATAAATTACATACCGGATTTTTAAAATAAATGCACTAATATTGTAAAACAAATGATGAAAAATGATTTATCTATCTGTTAATCATTTTATTACGATTATATGCTGCTGAAAAATATTTACGCTCTTCTTGTTCTGCTTTGCCTAAGTTTTTTTTCACATATCCATGCTCAGAGTGATTCTTACTCAACTTTGACCAATGAAGAAATCGAAAAAAAGATAGATTCCTACAATAATGACCCCGACAAGATGTGGGAGCTCATTAAATTTTACGTTAAAAAATCAAAAAAAGAAAAAAATAACGAGGCCTTATTTTATGCCTATCGGTATGCCAGTATAAATAGTATCTATCCCATCAACTTAAAGTATGCGGACAGCGCATTAGCAACTGCCAAAAAATCGGGTATCAGTAAAATTCAACTTGATGCTTATCTAAACAGAGGTATTATACAGATGTCCGAAGAATCATATCAGAAAGCATTAAACGATATTTTAATTGCAAATATATTATCTCAGAGTTCAGGTAACGATTACATCTACAATAAAACCATATATTTTATTGGCCAGAACAAAATTTATCTTGGGCATTATGAAGATGCTAAAAAAGAACTGGAAATATGTTTGGATTTTTTTAAAAATAATCTTGAAAGTAAAACATCTTTAGGGAGGAACTACGAAATGTACTACCTCTACTCTCTGCTAAGTCTTATTGATTCTAATACAAGACTTGGCGAATTTAAAGAAAACAAAGTGCTGCTGACGGAAGCTTTTACCTACTTACGCACCAATAATTTAAAAATATATCTTCCATATTTTATATCGTCTGAAGGCACCGATGCCTATTATGCTAAGGATTATGACAAAGCGATCAGCAAATTATCGCAGGCAATCCGTCTTTACAACGACCAATGGCCGCACAACACCGAAGTTTTCTACCTAGGTCTTTCCTACTGGCACACCGGTAAACAAAAACTCGCGGTAAAATATCTTGAGGAAATAGACAAACACTACACCAAAACCAAAAAACTCGATCCGCAGTTCCGGTCAGCGTATGAAATACTGATTAAATACTACAATTCTACAGGAAATACCGAAAAACAACTTGAGTATATCAACAAGCTGATGTTTCTCGATAGATCTTATGAGAAAAATTACAAGTATCTCTACCAACGGATCGTTAAAGAATACGACACCAAAAAATTGGTGGCAGAAAAGAACAGGATCGAACATACACTGCAAAACCAGAGAATCATTTTTGTTGGTTTACTGGTCGCGCTTGTTATTGGTTTCTTGATTTTCGGCTACCGCATTTCAAAAGAAAAGCAGAATTATAAAAAGCGATTTGAGGAAATTTTTGCCCAGCAAAACGTAGAAGTGGTTGCTCAACCTGAAAATTCGGCTTTGGGCGTAACGGATTATGACGGTCAGCAGAGATTTGACTACGATTTCTACAACAAAATTCCAGGCCTTAACCCGATCTTTGTTGAAAATATCCTCAAACAGCTCGAAACTTTCGAAAGTGAACACAAATTCCTCGATCCGCAGGTTTCGCAAAAATCGCTGAGTGAAGAGCTGGGCACCAATTCAACTTACTTTTCGAAAATCATCAACACCTACAAAGGCAAAAATTTCACGCTGTATATTAATGACCTGCGTCTTGAGTATATCATCGAACACTTGAAAACCGATGTGAAATACATTAATATGGATGTAAAAGAACTTGCGTCAATCGCCGGATTCTCCAGTGCTGAAAACTTTTCCGACAATTTCCGCCGAAAATTTGATCTTAAGCCATCCGTTTTCATTAAAATGATGAAGGATAAACTTTAGCAAGTATTTAAATACATTTTAACGCAAAAAAAAATCGGAATCTGTGAGGATTCCGATTTCTGTAAAACGTAAAATTTAAAAATAATGAAATGTATTAAGGGTTAGTTTTTAGATCTAAATCTGAATTCTGTATATATTCGTCAATAATTTCAAAGGCTTTCTGTTCATCCTGCAAATTTACCATAAGCCTGATGGTGTTGGCCGTGGGCGTTGTAGTGAAGGACATATATTTGTCGTTGATAAAATTCTGAATGTTCTGACTCTCTAATCTCGATTTCAGCAGCTGAACCTCGCTCGGGTTTTCGCTTTCAAAAACTGATACTCTCGTTTCTCTTTCCATTTTCATTTAATTGAATTCTAAAAGTACATCAAAAATACCGTAAGTTGTGTTAAATATTTATTAAAATTTACACTCCTTTCGGAAATAATGGATGATAATCTGAAAATTAAACTTTATCAATATTTGCCGAAATCTTATCTAATGCGATTTGAATCTCTTCTTTCGTGACGTTCAGATGCGGACGGAAACGGATTGACCGGTCACCACACGCAAGAATAATTAAGCCGTCATCATACAATAATCCGCGGAGTTCATCACGCTGAGCGCCCGTCGGCAGGTCAATCGCACACATCAGACCGCGACCTCTTGCTGCGGATATCTTATCCGGAAATTCTGCTGCAAGCTTTTCGAGGCCTTCAAGAAGATAATCCCCGACAATTCTGGCATTTTCTACAAGGTTTTCATTTTCGATAACCTCTAATGTGAGCTGAAAACGCAGCATATCGATAAAATTACCGCCAAATGTTGAATTGATTCTTGAGCTTTCGCGGAAGACATTTTTCGGAATCTCGTTAAATTTCTCTTTGTTAGCTAACACGCCACATACCTGCGTTTTCTTGCCAAAAGCAATAATGTCCGGTCGGGCCGTGAAATGCTCGAAAGCCCACATTTTACCCGTAATTCCGATTCCGGTCTGCACTTCGTCGAAAATCAGTAACACTTCATTATCATCGCAAAGATTTCTAAGATCGGTAAAGAATTCATCACGGAAATGGTTGTCCCCGCCTTCAGCCTGAATCGGTTCAATAATTACGCACGCCACTCTGTCGGGATTCGACAGAATTGCTTCCTGAATATGAAGCAAAGCCCGCTGCTCGTTCTGGATTGTTTCTTCAAGGCTCTCCTCAGTTAATGGGAAGTTGAGATGAGGATTTGTGATTCTTGGCCAGTCGAATTTAGGGAAATACTGATGTTTTCTTGGGTCTGATGTATTGGTAAGACTTAATGTATAGCCGCTTCTGCCGTGGAAGGCCTGCTTAAAATGGATGCAGATGCCCGCCTCGAGATCGATGCCTTTTTCAAAATTCTTCTTAGTCTTCCAGTCGAAACAGGCTTTCATCGCATTTTCAACTGCGAGCGCACCACCTTCAATGAAAAACGCATACTGAAACTCTTTCGGAATAGCAACGCGGGAAAAAACGTCCATAAAGTCGGCAAATTCCTGGGAATATACGTCGGCCAAAGTAGGTTTATTAATCGCCATTTTCCCGAGCCAGGCAGATCTTTCGAGTAAATACGGGTGGTTATAACCAATCGCGGCGGAGCCGAACATCGAAAACATATCCAGCAAATCCTTTCCCGTGTTCCGGTCGTGGATCCAGCTACCATGCGATTTTTCAATATCCATCACGAAGTCGAAACCGTCAGCAAGCATATGCTTAGCTAAGGTTTGTTTCACTTTATTGGTGGTTTGCGGTGTTGCAACTGTGTCGTTCATAATTGTAAAAGTTAGGTTATGGCTGGAAGTTTTTTCTTAAACAGCATCAATTTCATTCTTCGTGTCACCGTCGAGGTCGAATTTAATTCCCTGTGCTAGTGGCAGACTTGCTGTATAGTTAATGGTATTCGTCTGTCTTCTCATGTAATATTTCCAGACATCGGAACCGGATTCACGTCCGCCGCCGGTTTCTTTCTCACCTCCGAAAGCACCACCGATTTCAGCGCCGGATGTTCCGATATTTACATTCGCAATACCGCAATCTGAACCGGCCTGCGAAAGGAAAAGTTCGGCCTCACGAAGATTCTGCGTCATTATTGCAGAACTTAAACCCTGAGGAACATCATTTTGTAATGCAATGGCTTCTTCGAGTGTTTTGTATTTAATTAAATATAAGATCGGAGCAAAAGTTTCGTGCTGAACGATTTCAAATGAGTTTTCAACTTCAGCAATGCATGGTTTAACATAACAGCCTGATTCATAACCAGCACCCTCCAGAACGCCGCCTTCAACGGCGAATTTCCCGCCTTCTTTCTTACATTTTTCAATTGAATCCAGATACTGCTTCACCGCGTCTTTATCGATCAGCGGACCTACATGGTTGTTTTCGTCAAGCGGATTTCCAATTTTAAGCTGGCCGTACGCTTTAACCAAACGGTTTTTCACTTCATTGTAAACGGATTCGTGAATGATCAGACGCCTTGTAGATGTACAACGCTGGCCCGCAGTGCCGACCGCACCGAAGACGGCCCCGATAATCGACATGTCCAGATCGGCATTTTCGGTGATGATAATTGCATTGTTGCCACCCAATTCGAGAATGGATTTCCCGAACCTTTCCGCAACATTTTTTCCAACAGTTCTGCCGACTTTGGTTGAGCCGGTGAAAGAAACCAACGCGATATTTTTATCATTCACCAACATTTCACCAATTTTATGGTCGCCCACAATCATCGTTGAGATGCCTTCCGACATATTGTTTTCTTTTAAAACTTCATTAATTATATTTTGGCAGGCAATCGCGCACAGCGGAGTTTTTTCTGAAGGTTTCCAGATCGTAACGTTTCCGCAGATCCAAGACAAAGCCGTGTTCCACGACCAAACCGCCACGGGAAAATTAAAAGCAGAGATAATCCCTACAACGCCAAGCGGATGATACTGTTCGTACATACGGTGCCCGGGCCTTTCGGAATGCATCGTGTAACCGTGAAGCTGTCTTGATAAGCCGACCGCAAAATCGCAGATATCGATCATTTCCTGAACTTCGCCCAAACCTTCCTGCAGAGATTTTCCCATTTCATAGGAAACGAGTTTCCCTAAATCATCTTTGTATTCACGAAGTTTCAAACCGAACTGCCGAACCAGCTCTCCCCTTTTGGGAGCCGGGATCATGCGGAATTCTTTATATGCAGCTTTTGCTTTTTCAATTACTGTATTATAATCATCGGCATTTGCGGTTTTAACTTTAGAGATCAGTTTACCGTCTGTAGGAGAATAACTTTCAAGCAGATCACCTGTGGCAAAAAAAGATCCGCCAGATGACACGCCTTTATTTTCCTGTGAGATTCCGAGGTTTTTGAGCATTTGCGGAATACCGTAATCCGTGGTTTGTTCGGTCATATTTACGTTTTTTAAAGATGCCCTAATTTACATACTTTCGCCCAGATAAAGAAATTTAATGCACTTATTGCAATGAATTTCTACCTTTGCCACAAATTATAAAATGGGAAATCAGCAACCTCAGACTGACCGGAAATCGAAAATGAAAATGTGGTTCAAACGCGTCGGGATCGGCGGTTTAATATTTTTTACGGTAAAAGGAATTGCGTGGTTGTTTGTGTTTTATTACGGCGCCGAAATTTTTCGGAATTGCGCACCTAAATAATATCAGCCAGTGAGGTTTTGGCTACAGTTCTTTTCGCAGCCAGCTTTCTTTCCTGATTTCGTAAATCACATTTATCTGAGGTAACTCACCAAAATACGCGATCTCTTCTTCACCCACGCGCTCAGCGCCGAGTCTTTCCATCGCTTTTTGCGAACGGATATTCACTTTGCCTACATGGAAAATAACAGAGTCCACGAACTGAAAAATATAGTCGAGCATGAGTTTTTTCACTTGTGGGTTTACGTTTTTTCCCCAAGAACTGCGGCCATAAAAAGTATAACCTATTAAAATCGATTTCGTGTCCGGATCATAATCATAAAAACGGGTGCAGCCTAAAACCTCGCCAGTCGTGCGGCTCACAACTAAAAATGCACCCTTGCTTTCGATCGCACCTGTAAAGAAATTCTCGAAAACATCTTTTTTATAGCGCTCTTTGTTAGGGTGTTGCTCCCAAACTTTTGGGTCTGAAGCGACGAGATACAGCGGTTCGAAATCACTTTCTTTTAATGGAAGCAACTGGAAGTTTTCGTTTTCTAATAGGGGCTGGATAGAGAAATTCATGGAGATTTTTCAGTAAAATTAATTCAAAATAAAATCTTAAAGAAGAATCGCTTTTTCAAGTTCGAGGAGTTTCTGTTTGCGCCAGATGCCGCCACCGTAACCGGTTAAGGTTCCGTTCGTACCAATCACGCGGTGACAGGGAATGATGATTGAAATTTTATTCATCCCATTTGCATTGGCCACGGCACGCACTTTTTTCACGTCACCTAAAACTTCAGCCTGTCTGCGGTAATTCCACGTTTCACCATACGGAATTTGCTGAAGAATTTTCCATACGCTTTTCTGAAACTGCGTGCCCACCGGTGAAAGCGGAACAGTGAACTGAGTGAGTTCGCCTTCAAAATACAGTTTCAGTTCCTGCTCGAGTACCATAAAATGGCGGTTCTCACCTAAAACAATGGTGGCATTTAGTGATTTCGCGAGATCCTTGAATTCGGTTTCGAGCATTTTACGGTCGGTAAATTCGAGCATGCAGATTCCTTCATCTACAGCCGCTGCGTACATCGTACCGACAGGAGTCTCAATCCGTTTTAAATCGATGATTTGCTGCGTTTTTGAGTTCTTTGGCGACACACCGAAGATGTTTTTAAAGCTTTCGCTGAAACCGCTGAGGCTTTCAAAGCCGCTGTCGTAGGCGGTTTCTATGATATTTTCTCCCTGCTGAAGTTTTTTGAACGCGGTGTTGAGTCTGAACATTCGCTGGAAGGCCTGAAATGTCATCCCGTGGTTTTTCTGAAACCATCGGCGCATGGTGGAGGGCTCAATTCCGCGCTTTACAAGATCGTAATCTTTAAATTTCTGTGCGGGGTTTTCTCTTAATTCTTCGAGGATCTGCTGGATATAGTCAGGGGTTTCATCAGGGTTTTCAAGTGGTTTACAGACCTTGCAGGGCCGGTAGCCTTTTAATATGGCTGCTTTGGTGGACGAAAAAAACTCAACATTTTCAGGTTTTGGTTTTCTTGCGCGACAGATGGGGCGGCAGAATATTCCGGTGGTTTTTACGCCCATCCAGAAAACGCCCTCAAAATCGGGGTTTTTGTCGAGTGACGCCTGATACATAATTTCGGTTGAAAGTTCCATGAAGTAAATTTAAGGCAAATGTAAAGTGCATTGAAAATGTCCACAACCGAAAACCGGACAAGTATTTCTTTTAATAAAAGAGTCTCAGATGATCTGAGACTTTAATTTTATTTTTTGCGGCTGTCAATGAACTCGTACCCATCGTTATTCATACCGACACTGATACTTTCTGATTTGAATTTTATTTGATTTTCATTAAGAACCGTATAGGTGTACACATCTGTTTTCCCGGATTCTTCATGATATTCATAAAACTTGTTTCCTTGCACCCACCAGTTTCCGGTTTCCTGCGTTTCCTGTGATCTGCCGTCCTGGGTAAAGATGAAATCCAGAACAAAAGTCCCGTCTGCATTTCGGGTCATATCCCAACTCTTTTCTACCCCTTCCAGTTGCTGATCTTTCTCGGAACCTGACCAAACTCCGACTAAACGGTTATCGATCTTTTTACCGTTGGCCACACTAAGCAGATTGGTGCTGCACGAACTGAATACCAATGATACCAGGAGAACAAATAGGTTTGCTTTTAAAATTTTCGACATAGTTTATTTTATATAATTTACTTTTTAGCTGCCGCGTCGCGCTCTAGCTGTCGGATCTCTTTCAGTTTATCCATTACTTTCAATGTAAGTTCCGGATTGGCAACTTTTACCGGAACCGTAACCTTTGCCATATCCCATTTAATCACCATATCCATGGCCATATCGTCTACAGGATTCAGCTCGATTTCGAACCATTCCTGTTTTTCGGCCAGTTTCTGAACCGGCACGGTAATTTCCACAACATTGAGTTTTTCGTCGTAGGTGTACGCGCCCCACTGCTGTGCATCTTTATTCAGGATCACTTTCCACTCTTTTTCTGTCGGCACTGCAAATAAACCATAGGTTCCGGCTGCAACTGTTTTTCCGCCAAAATTTACGGGTTGCTCAAAGGTGATTTTCGTGGCGGAATTAGCACCGGCACGCCAAACTTTGCCAAACGGGACCAGCTCGCCGAAAACTTTTCTGCCCTTCACGCCTGGCCTGCCGTAATCCACGGTGATCTTTGAGGTTGAAAACTGCTGCTCAACAGTCTGACGCGGACTTGCCGCCGGCAGCGAAATCTGGGCGTACGTGGATACAGATGCGGCTATGAATGCAGAGAGGATGAGTTTCTTCATAAATAATTTTTTTTTAAAGATAGAAATTTTCGGGGAAAACAAATGAATATTTCAACGTGAAAAAGATTAGCTGAAAACAGTTTATGTTTGATTTATATTGATGGTAGGAATGGATTATCTGTTTTCTGTAAAGCAGTTTTGTGGAATTTACAATACGCTCGTATTACTGACTGGGCTCCACAACGGACAACACTTCGGCTTTAGTCGGTTCAGGAAGACACTGAAGGGAGTCAAAATTGTCGCTTTCATCGGCAATTCAAAACAGAAACCTCAGTCACCCTCCGGTTTCATGTTAGCGATGATTTTTCGAGTTTTTCGGAAAGGCGGGTCAGAATCTCATCCATTACTTTAAGTTCTTCGGAGGATAGTCTTCCGCCTGGTCGGAATACCGCAGGTGGGAGTCAATATGTTTGTGGAAGGCATTGCTGGTCCGCCAAACAGATATTCCAGCTCCCTCGGGGAGGAAACTTGCATACAGACAGAGCTGCCACGTGTCCCGGACGGCTGTCAATTTGGAACTCAAGAAATTCCCGGAGCTGCCAGATGTACAGATAGAGCTACTTAAGATTGTATTCGGCTCAGAACAAATTAACTGCGCCGGGTCATGTGGTTTTCACGATAAGTTTTTTCTCTTTAACCAGATGATCGATCTTTTCGGTCAGCGTGTTCAGGATTTCATCCATTATCACTAATTCTTCCGAAGATGATCTTGCGATGCTGTCCGAATATTTGAGGTAGTAATCTATTAGTTTATAAAAATCAGCGGAGAGTTTTTGAAACAGGAATTCAATTTTTTCCATAGACGGATCCGCATAAACACAAAGTTTCCATATACTGAATGTGTTTAGATGATGTGGCATATAGAACGGTAACGCAGCATACACATACATCCGTAAAAGGCGCATAATGCTTTGTGCAAACAGCTGTGCAAGACCACAATGATTATCCTGCTGTACATGATGACGAAGATTAAAGTATTGCGCTACAAAGTCTTTCACTGTGCGGTAATTCATATCAGATGCCCAGTCACTGTCCCATACAGCATCATGCCAGTGAAGGGGCGGATGGAAATCATTGGATTGGTACACTTTATTTTCAGCGGTGATTATCTGCTGCATCATCCGTTGATGTTTATACAGATTATTCTGCAGGTATAATCTGCTATGACCCAGTATTACAACAGTAGTCCTGCCATTCGACCTATCCGATACTGAGTGCTGAATATCCTCAATGGCACTGTTTCCAATTCCGTCACCTATGACCAGCAGATAATAGATCACTTGCTTTTCTTCAGGGTTAGGGGAAAATATTTCCTTTCTGTGAAATAAGTAAATTTCTTCCGGTGCAAGTTTCGTGATCACAGTTTTCAACACCTTTTCAAAAAGAGACTCCGTACTTTTGGCACCATTCGCAGAATGATTAATCATGGGTGAGGATTTTTTGAAACGAACCAAATGGCTGAATTCTGAGAATCTGTCTGTAACCATCCTGTATAGCTTCGATTCTGCTAATTTCACTGCACCATAATGCTCTGACCAAATGTCAGATTCGCCACCGTCTTCCGCTTCACTTACAGATTCCTCCATTTTGCTGATCAGGTAGAAGGTCTGTTCATTTTTCATCACAAAAACTTTCTGAAGTTGGGGAATGAATCGGGTCAGCTGTCTGAGTCGGGTGTGGAGATCTGAATCAAAAAAATTGCAGCCCATGTATAAGTTTTCGAGGTATTCCACATGGTGCTCAAATAAGGTCAGGTAATTCTGAAAGGCAGCCGCATACATCTGGCCGGCGTGAAATTTATGGACTTCCGTCATCAGGAGGTCATGGTCATGATAAAACTTTTCCTTAAAAACATTCAGTTTTTTCTTAAAAGCTTTCTTTGTAGAATGCGTTTTCAGCGGTTTATCTACCTCATCATTCATCCAGACCATTGTGGAAGGATCAGCGTAATACTGAAAAAAAGGGTTGCCGAGTTTCAACTGAAATACTGCTTTGTGGTGAGACGAAATATGGATAAAAACCCCGGCAGTTGCCGCCCTCGATATCCATCTTCTTGCGCGCAGGGTTTCGGCATCCTTCTGGTTTTTCATCAGGATGAATACTTCTGCAGACGGAGTGTTTTCAGGCTTTAACATATGCAGCTGAAGCACCGGAAATTCATGAAGGGTTTGTGAAATCTGATTTCTGATGACCTCATTATCTAAAGGAATGCTGATTTTCGGTTTCGTTTCCATCATGTTGTATTTTTAAATATTACCACACAAATTTCTTTCAGGTAAAGGGGATATTCAAGTTTGAAAAGGGATATTATATTCCGCAACTTGAATATGATATCTTACTACTGTTTTTGTACCCTGATTACAGTGCCCACCCGCGGTCATTCTGACGAAGGAAGAATCTCATCCCCAACCCTCATCGACCATCTTTGGTTATGATCATCTCTATCCCACTGTCATTCTGACGAAGGAAGAATCTCAACCCAATCCTCTTCGACCATCTTTTGTGATATCATCTCTCTTCCGCTGGCATAATGACCAAGGAAGAATCTCATCCCGATGGCTCTTCGACCATCTTTTGTGATATCATCTCTATTCCGCTGGCATAATGACCAAGGAAGAATCTCATCCCGATGCCTCTTTGACCGTGTTTTGTGATGATCATCTCTCTTCCGCTGGCATAATGACCAAGGAAGAATCTTATCCCGATCTCTCATCGACCATCTTTTGTGATAAGTATCTCTATTCCGCTGGCATTATGACCAAGGAAGAATCTCATCCCGATGGCTCTTCGACCGTGTTTTGTGATAATCATCTCTATTCCACTGTCATTCTGACGAAGGAAGAATCTCTTATTATCTTTTCGTCTATTTTCTAACCTCTTTTCTCAATTCCTCTTTCCCTCAGAAGCTGCGCCGCGTCCAGCATCTTGTTGAACTGGAAGAAAGGCGTGATCATATCCTTACCCGAAGGATCGATGTAGGGAGATAAAGACAAATGAACGGTTTCGCAGAGAAAATAATCGTATTCAGCCAAACTTTTCTCCGCAAACGCATTCTTAAAAACTGCGAAGGGATCCCCAAACTCCTCTACCGTCAGTGATCCAAGGTAAAGTTTACAGCCGGCTTCCACAGGTTCAGTCGCTTTCAGCTTCCATTGGTGTCCTTTGAACTGCAATCTGTAGCAGGCTCGCAGGAAAGACCGGAAAGCGGTGTAGAGCACGAAAAGCTGACCCGGATATTCTTTCCGGAAAATTTCTTTTTTCTGCGTGAATACCATCATTTCCTGAAGAACTTTTTTATATCCGTCATGGTGTTCGAAATCGAAAAATTCATCAATCAGTTCGAATGGGTCCGTAACATTTGCGTCCGTCCAAAAGCCCGGTTCTAAAGGAATTTTTTTTTTTCATAATAAGTTATTTTTATGATCTGCTAAGTTCCTTTAAGACATCAAGATATTCTATACCTGAAAAGAATAATTTATACAGAGTGTCAGGAGTGATGGGCGATATCTCTACGCCGGCAAAAAATTAACGGCGCATGACACAGAAACCTATCCGCTCTGTGCAGCGCTCAAGCCGAAACTAAATCAAACATAAAACAAACCCCACCTTTTCTTATATTTGCCTCTTAACAGGAATTACGGTTTCTGATGTAAATGTCAACTTTAGTTTTATGATGATGACAAAAATTTCCTTTATAATCGTTTTTTTACTGTTTCTGTTTAGCGGAAACACGCAGGCACAGACAGACGGAAATCCTGATACTTCCTTTGTTGTAGGGACCGGATTTAACAATGCAGTGATGAGTACAGCCGTACAGCCTGACGGTAAAATTCTGGCAGCAGGCTGGTTCACCTCCTATCAGGGTACCGTTCAAAACCGTATTATCCGTCTGAACACCGACGGAAGCCCTGATCCTTCTTTCAATACTGGCACCGGGTTCAGCGGCACCGGCGATGTTTATGTAAATACCCTTGCTTTACAGCCCGATGGAAAAATTCTTGCGGGAGGAACCTTTACCGCGTATAACGGCATTACCCAAAACCGCATTACACGCCTGAACGCAGATGGAAGTCTGGACACTACCTTTAATACAGGCACCGGATTTAATACTCCGGCTGGTGGTTTCATATTCATCAACACCATTGCCGTGCAGTCTGACGGAAAAATCCTCGCAGGTGGCCGCTTCAGCGCCTATAACGGTACTGCGCAGAGCCACATTGCACGCCTGAATCCAGACGGGAGCCAGGATTCGTTTTCTCCGGGTTCGCGGTTCAGCTCGGATATTAATACCATCGCAATACAGCCTGACGGGAACATCCTCGTGGGCGGCTCATTCACGTATTCCGGCAATACCATCACCCAAAAGAATTTGGTCCGCCTCGATACTGCTGGGAATCATGACCCTTCGTTCGACATTGAGACCGGATTTGCGGTCGGTGCAGGTGCCGTAAGAATCGATGCCATTGCCCTGCAGCCGGATGGAAAAATTCTGGTGGGAGGTTACTTTAACACCTATAAAGGGGTAAGCCAGAACCATCTTACCCGCCTGAACACGACCGGAAATAGGGATACTTCTTTTGCCACCGGAACAGGATTTAACTTTCCTGTCAATACCATCGCCATGCAGGCTGACGGGAAGATCCTGTTGGGAGGCGGTTTTTCGACCTATAACGGCAGCACCGCCAACCGTATGGCACGGTTGAAGACAGATGGAGGTCTTGATGCTGCGTTTAACACCGGGGCAGGATTTAGCGGTACTCTTGGAAATGTCGAGTCCATCTCCATACAGTCCGATGGGAAATACCTGACCGGAGGTTATTTTACGACCTATCAGGGACTGCCGCGAAACCGTATTGCCCGTCTGAACGGGACCACACTGGCTGTGGGGGATTCCGGCAAAAACGAAATGGTTCTTTATCCCAATCCCGTCGGAGGAACTCTTTATTTTTCAGAAGAAATTTCCCATATCATGATCACGGACCTTTCAGGAAAAGCAGTAAACCAAATGTCCGTTAACAGAACCTCGGCAGACGTATCGGAACTGCCCAAAGGTATTTATTTTGTTACCCTCACCACCATATCCGGCGACGCAATTACCCGTAAAATAGTGAAGAAATAAAATACACGTGATTTTGAAGCATAAGCGTTGATCGTTCTGCGGTATTATGTTTCGGTTTTTCTTTCTTTGATCAGCCGTGCAGCATCCAGCATTTTTTGAAGATGCAAAAATGGGGAGATGATGTTTCCTTTTGGATGATCACTGTACGGAGCCAAAGCAAAATAGGTCACCTCAGTGAGAAAATCTTCGAACTGCTGAAGAGAATAATTCTCAAAGGCTCTTTCAAATGCAAAAAACGGAACATTGTATTCATCATCGTATAAGGAACCCTGCATGACATGAGAAACATAATGAGGAGGTTCATTCAGTTTCCAGTTCTTAGCCTTTAAACTAAAGACGTAAGCTGCACGCAAAAATGATTTCAGGGAGGTATAAAAATGGAAAACAAGGGAGGGGTCATTCTGTAAAAACACTTCAGGCTTCATCGCAAAATGCATGAGTTCATATAACCGGTCTTTCGTGTCACTTAAGGGATCGCTCTTAAACAATTCATCAAATACTTGTAAAGGGCAAGTTCCAGTATAACTCGCCCAAAATCTGGCTTCAAAGTCTATTTTTTTCTTTATCATCACTTTAATCTTTAATTTTTGATACGAAGTTGAAGAATCGTGAAATGTTATACTATTCTGAAAAAGGATAATATATCCAGGGTAGTAGGATATTTACCTTAGAATTTTTAACTTTACCTTTCAACGATCGCCATATCTTTAAGGCTTAGAAAAATAATAACCATGGAACAGAAAATACATCAGGGACGCAACGTGAAACGCTTCAGGGAAATGCTGGGCATTAAGCAGGAGGCATTGGCCTTTGACCTGGGTGACGACTGGAACCAGAAGAAAATCTCCCTGTTGGAGCAGAAAGATGTGATAGAAGATCCGATGCTGAAGAAAATCTCGGAGGTGTTGAAAATCCCTGTGGAGGCTTTTCAGAATTTTGATGAGGAGCAGGCGGTGAATATTATTTCAAATACTTTTAATGATCAGTCAAATGGATATAATTATTATCCAACCTTTAATGTTAATCCAATTGAAAAGTGGATTGAAGCCTTAGAAGAAATTAAACGGCTCAACGCAGAGTTATTGAAATCTAAAGATGAGCAAATTAAATTGATGGAAAAGCTTATTAAATAAAAATTTCCTGAGAGTGTTCTCAGCATTTGCTATTATATGTGATTTTTTTAGAATGCTATTTCTATATCTAAACAATAACAATTTCCACCATTATTAAAAGCGATTCCAAAGATTACTTCTATATTTTCAAATCTCCATTTTCTGATCATATGATCTTTTGGATCATCTTTTTCAGAATTATAATATCCTTTATTTTCTACATCTATACCAAACAACGTCACAAGTTTATCGGTTAATAGTTTTGCCTCTCTAAACATATTAAAGTTAGCATTCGAGTGGCGTTGGCAATATAGTTTTAAAGAATCTTTACTGTGGCTAATCCTATTAAAATAATTGAAAAACTTATGATGATTCTTTAAAATCAAAGCGTTTTCAATAAAAGAATTTATATTATTCCTTAAAACCAAACTGTTCTTTATTTCGAATTCTAAAGTTTTAAAAAAAGACTTTATATCATTTTCTTCTTGTTGCAAAAATATCGTTCTGTTATTCAGAAACTCTTCAGTAGTAAAAATTTTTGTCTGTATTTCAAAAAACTTATAAGTGATATAAGCCTTAGTTGCTAATCCTTTATCATCAGTAACTAAAACATCCGAAAAAGATGCATACCAAGCGTGATTCGCATCTGTATGAATGCTTTCTAAAGCTTGTGATTTTCTTAATGGTTTATCTTTGGTAACATTATGTAATTCCAATGAATTAAAAAAAAGAACAAATTTGTCATATCCATTATAATCTTTAACAGCCTCAAAAGTTTGTTTCATTAAATCTGTAAAACTTTGACCTCCGAAATTTTCTTTAAACTTTTCATCAAACTGATCCTTCCATTTTTCAAAACTGTATTTATCACTATTTACATACTCTTCCATCATTTTTTTTAATCCAATGACTTCTTGTCGGTCTGTTAAGAGCTTATTTCCAAATTTTAAAAAATGCTCCATCACTGATCCAATGGTAAGATTTTCACTATTCGGTAAATATTTTTCGGAAAGTTCTTTTTCTTTTCCGGTCAATTCAGTTTGGTGAAGATTCGGAATAGGAATATTTAATAGATTTTGAAATAGATTTTTTGCAATTTTTGAAAACTCATCATCTTCTTCTCGCTCTTTCGTTGCAAAAAGACTATCCATTAAATTATTATCTGGATTAAGGAAATTTTTTGCAATACTAAAATCAGTATCATAAAAAGATTCCGTTGGTTTTGCTAATAAACAATTTGTCTTTTTTTTGATTGCATCATAATTGAAATAATGGTCTTTAACATAATCCTCCAATAAAAGCAGATCTTCCTCCCAAAATGAACTGTCAGATTTCGATAAATCTTGATGATGTGCTTGAGAATATGTAAAAATTAGGATGTCTTTAAGCTCATCCATCAACTCCTTTAATTCATGGTTATAGTTTTTTTTATTAACTTTTATTAGAGAATAAATATTTTTATCACAGTATATTCGTAACATCTTTCTTATAGATAAATGTAAAATGTGTAAAATTAAGCTGTACAAATACCACAAACAAAATAACTTCTCAAGATTTGTATCAAGATTAACTTGCAACTACAAATTCGCGTTTGCCTACTGGCTTTTAGCCGCCGCGCCATCAGAAACTACATCCCAGTAATTTTATCAAATGTCATCTGTAGTATTTTAAAAGGGTTCACCTCGATTTCAGTGCCGTTATTTTTATAAAATTTCTTGAAACCAAAATATGTATCCGTACCACGCATTACGGAACTTCTGCTTTGTCCGATAGAAAACTCTACATTTGCATTCAATTCCTCAATCAGTTGGTTATGAATGACATTTTCGTTGTAAGAAGGTTCTTTACCCGAGTCCTCGATTTCTTTATGATTTACAATAAACGGTAAACAACATTCCACAAGATATTTATATGATTCATCGCGATATATGTGAGTTAAACTTTTGTGAAATTTAAATGCACTTTTAGATTTCTTTTCACTTAAAGACTGAAGAATTTCACGCAAGTAATCTTCACTATCATATATTGTTTTAAGTATTGAGAAAACTACCCAAATCGGCATCTGAGTGTTATAATATTTCTGTTTTGATCCAGTCTCAATAATTTCCTCTTCAAATTTAAATTCTGTAGTATTTATTAATGTCCGGAGATTAATCTTATTTTCCGAAAGCAGAGCATTTATAATTGATTTTAAAATTACGTATGTTGGATTGTAAGATAGATCCCTGTTGTCTTTGAACTGTTCTACTGTAGGTGGTAATTCATAGGCCGTTAAAAATTCATGCAAAATCTCATGAATTAATTTATTAGTGTTGAATATAAATGGCGAAGAGGAATAAAACTTATCTATGTAACCTTCAAAGTCAACTTTCCTCCCATAACGGTGGGAATAAATTTCTCTAATATTTACGATATCACACACAAAAATGATTTTATCGAATCCAAATTTATTCTCAATATCGCGTGCACCAAAATTAATACTGAATATATTAAATAACCTAAAAATATGTTCAGGGTCTAATCTATCAAGATCATCAACAATTAATACATTTTGCTTATGTATTAGCTCTTCATCATCTTCGTTTTCCTTGTATGCAGTGTTTTTTTTAAGTGTCAGGAGTAGTTTTTTAATCAGCTGAGTAATAAGATCATTTTCTCTCGGACTGCCTGCCTTTGTATATTGCTCATATAAATATTGGTATATATCTTCTTCTTCATTCGTCTGTTTAGATTTGAAATCATCATATTGCTCTTTGACGTTATGTAACAGTTTTTCAATTACAGACGATCTCCCGGTATTATCTGCTAATTCTATAAGTTTAAATAAAATGGGAGTCCATTTAGCTTCCTTTAGAAATTTAAATTGAAATGCGAGAACACTGGAAAAATCATCATTTTGCAATTCTATTTCGTTCTCAAAATTTTCGATTAATTGGAATAACAAATCATACTTTAAAAGTTCGAACACATCTTCATTCTGCGATACAGAATATGATACGGGATAGATTTTAAAGACATTGTAAAAATGCACATGCCTTTCAAAATACTCTGCTAAAAAGGTAGATTTCCCGGTGCCAAAACCTGATGTAAAAAGAATTCTTTCATTTTTCACCTCATTGATATGTTGCGAAAATGAATTGAATATTTTATCTGTTTTAACTCGTATAGTCATATTTCTATATTTTAAATATATTATCAATCTCCCTCATCAACCTATCCGTCTCCGTCAGCGCCACAATCATCCTATTATAATGCACAATATCTTCATACGACAGTTCTCTGTCCTTGCGGTCTTTGAGCCATTTCTGAGCGGGTTGGTAATCGCCGATATAGAAATTCCAGGCAACTTCGGGGACGTTGTCAAAATATTGGGTTTTGTTGATGTAAACTTTGCCGTCTTTATAGATGAGCTTTTCAACGATATTGCTGCCGTCTTCCGGATATGAGCTTATGAAGTCATTGACTTTTTCGGATTCAAGCAGGTGAAGCTCCCGGAGCTGTGTACCCAATTCTACTAATTTCCAAAACTGTTTCGGATCTGTGGGATAAGGAACCCTAGGAAAATCTATTTTTAAAAACTCCTTGTAGGTTTCACGGTATTTTGGCGAGTGTAATACTGCGTAGATATAATCCAAAATATCTTCCGGATAAAACTGGTTTGTTTCTTCAGTTTGCTTACTGTAGTCCGGACGTTCAGGTGAAAAGTAAAGGTTCAGTTGTTCGCCAATTTGCTTAACGATTTCCATATTGAGGTTGGGAACCCTGGATGGAGTTTCTTCTGTAGTGGTCTGTGAAGAAATTTCGTTATAGAGATAAAGCGGGAAAACATAAGCATTATCAAGTGATGAAGAGATGCCTTTATCCGTAATTTTATTTGAAATTACCGGGGTGTTAAAGGAGTCGCTTCTTGCTCTTTTTATTAAACTTAATCCTAAGTTAGGAAATTTCAAATTGTTCATCACTTCAGATCTTGGGAAACAATGAAAACCCTTTGAATTACCCGTGAAATATGTCCATTTTGTATCAAATGGCCGATAGGCAACTTCCTCGAACGAACCTTGGTCTGGATAATTTTTATTTAAATCTTTCTTAGCAAAATTAATTTGCCAATCTCTAACGTCTGCACCTAATCTAAATTTAGTTCTTGCTGTTTCATCATCTAACAGTAAAAATTCATTAATTACTTTCTCAACAGCCTGCTTGCTGTTATGAATTGTAAAATGGTCACGAGCTGTCGTTAATCCTAAGCTATTTAAAAAAAATAGATCATTAATCTTAAAGCCATGATCATATTCTTTCTGAACCCCAAAATCTTTCTGCACCATAAAATAATTCGGTGCAGTATTTTGCAATAAATTAAAAGGAATCGTGCTGATGTTATTTTCATTTAAAAATTGGTACTTAAAATCCCGCTTTCCAAACAAATCATAATGTAGAACTTGTCCTAACTCGTTCTCCTTTTTATTTCCGGTTTTTACAAATAGATTAACAGAAACCCCCTGCATAATATCGAAGACATTCTGATCTATGGAACCGTCAGGAGATATTTCTTTCTTTTTTAAGTTTCCGTGCAAATCAATTGTATAAATTTTGTCGAATTCCTTTAAAAGATTCCAACGCATTCCGCGGAAGGTAGGGTTATCCAGGAAGCCATGGGGGTTTATAAAAGCTAAAATGCCTGTTCCATTTTTGTTGATGAAATACTGTGCGAATCGAATGAATTTCACATAATCATCATTAATCCATTTAGGGTTGCGTTCTTTTAATTTTTCTTTTCCTCCGGGTTCTTTTTTATAATCTTCCATTAAATCCATAATCCATTTCCCTTTATTGGCACTTTCACCGCTGTAAGGAGGATTACCCATGACGACCATCACCGGCGTTTCCTTTTTTATTTTATTGGCCTGTGTACTTTCATCGGAGAGCCAGGAACTGAAGAGTGTTCCGGAATCGGGATGCGCTTCTTCTAGGGAATTGGTCAGGAAGATTCTGAAGCGCTGTTCGTCATCAGATTTATAACCGGTTTCTTTCAGCAGCATATCCATTTTGAGATGCGCCATCGCGTAAGAAGCCATCAAAAGTTCAAAACCATTCAGCCTGGGGATCAGATCATTCTTTACATATTTAGACCACATGCCCTCCATTCCTTTGAATTTGGAATGAATGTGTTTCACCGTTTCAGCTAGGAAAGTTCCTGTGCCGGTAGCAGGATCTAGAATCTGAACCCGGTGAACTTCCTTTTCAACCAATCGGAATCCAGTCGCGGAACGTGCATCAGGAATCTGAGAATCTACTTTAATTTTCGTTTTAGATGTATCTGCAAGTCCCTGTTGTAAATTGAATTCGTCTTTCAGAATATCATCTACTGCTCTTACTATAAAATTTACTATGGGTTGCGGCGTGTACCAAACACCCCGAACCTTGCGAAGATTTTTGTCATATTGTGCCAGGAAAGTCTCATAAAAATGAATGATTGGATCTTCCATTTTGGTGGCCTTGCCGAAGTTTTTCATAATCTTTTCAACATCTGTCGCCAAAAATATCTGCACCAGTTCTTCGACGATCCATACCAACCGGTCGTCCAAATCAAACCCGGCAATATCCTGAAACAGCTTTCTGAGAAAAGGATTGGATTTAGGAATCAGGTTTGCTGCTTCCAGCCGCGAAAACGTTTCCAGGGTTGGGTCGTTGTAGCGGGCCGCAAACATACCGTAAGCGATGGTCTGCGCATAAATATCAGAAAATGCTTTATTGTCGATATTATGAATCAGCATGTTTTTGAAAGTAGTCATCTGATTTTTCAGTTCAGAACTGCTTTCATGTTCATCATCAGCGTTCAGTGACTTTTCAATAATATCCGCCATCAGTCTCGCTTTGCCGGCCAGCATTTCTGCCAGGCGTTGTGGATTCTTTATAGTTTGTGAAACCGTCTGGACAAAGTTTTTGATTAAACTTTCAAACTCGGGAAAATTTTCCGGCCGGCTGACGATCTTGCCCTCAATATTGCCTGCAATTATCACCGTTTTATATTTCTCACCGTCGCGGTAAAATTCGAATGTCAGATAATCAGTAATAATCAGATTACTCAGTCCAAGCCTGTATCGATCAAACTGTTCGTTCAGTACCTTAGAATCGAGTTTAACGCCAATATCCTTGGCTTCAATATAGCCGACTGGAATATGGTTTGTACCTCTGGTCAATACATAATCAGGTGCTCCGCACTCAATTCTGGCAGGCTCATTGGTCACTAAAATTTCGGGAAGCAAAGTCGACAGAAGATTTTGTAAATCACCTCTATATGAATGTTCACGTGCGTTGCCTGTTTGGTATAATCTGTTAAGATTATCAATATACTGTTGAATGGTCATGTTTATCCGTAATCTTTCAAAAATACAATAAAATTCATCACATTAAGGCCTTTTAATTCCCCTTGTTAAGTGACCTTTCTACTTATGATGGGCCGCCGAGTTTTTTACCATTTTATCTCTTTTCATTTTCCTGTTAAAAGTAAATAAAGCGACATCATTGCAAAATCCCGCATTATTTATTTTAGGGAATTTTATAAGCCCCTGTACGACTGTGATCGTCCAGCGTAATGCATATCCAGCACAGAACTTTGCCAAAGTTTGAAACTTTGGCAAAGTTATCCTATTACTCGACAAGCCGTGACTCAGCAATGCAAAGTCCTTTAAAAACGGGTCACCCTCAACCTCATCCGTCTACGTATATGTTCCCCCCGCTCTCCGAAGTGTCCTCACTTCGGAGCTGGCTTATAAAGCTCCCCGCGGAGCGCGGTAAATTCCGCACTGCTTACGAAATCACGGAGCCATGCTGCAAAATCTGCCAACTCCTCATCATTTTTTGAATAACCCATTTCTTCAGCAATATCCGGCGTCTCCCAGCTTGAAAATGCTTTGGCGGCCGGACGGGTGTTTGTGATTTGCAGAAAAGCAGGAATAATCCAGCAATTAGCAATATCGGTCTTCAGCGTTTTGGCCTCTGCTTCTTTCATTCTGCCGTTTTTAAAAAGTATTATGGCCCATTCGAATAAGAAAACAGGATAGCCGGAATCATCGGGAAAGTTTTTGCTGAACCAGTTAAAATACCGTAGAGCACCGGAATAATCGTGTATCCTGAGGTAGAGTTCCGGGGGCAGATACCGCAGACCGCGGCTGTCGTCGTAATAACCTCCCCACCTTTTCTTATCGGCGGCCAGTTCCTTTTTTATTTTTGCAATCTTAAGCTCAATGCGTTCTTTTTGTTTGGCTGTCATGAACTGTACTTCTGGTGTTAGCGGCGGTCCCCACATAAAATTACCGGTTTCGTCACTATAAAAATAATATTTATTTCAAAAAATCCTATTGCGAGCGGAATGCAGTGCAGCGCGGCAATCTCTTATTTCATAACTCACGTTTTTCATTTGCGCGGGCGTATTGCTTATTTCTCATAACCAAAACGTCATTCTGTCATTGCGAGCGGAAACAAAGTGAAGCGCGGCAATCCCATATTTCAAAATTCACATTTTTACTTTGGGTTGCTTCGTCGTGCAGCATTCCGGAAGACCGGCAAGTTTGTTGTGCACGTGCATTAAGCTTTCCGAAAATTCAGCGACCGCACCCTGTCTGTGTGCTGAAAGCAACCTGCATAGTACTTCGCTTTTTCTCTTCGGAACTCCGCTAAAATTAAAAAAAAATTTTGCTGGATTGGTAAGGTTTCAATTGCTTTTTTTAATTGTCTTAAAGGATTATTGTTGGATGAGGTGTATTTCATAATTAATTTATGGGGGAATAGTTGCGCGGGAAAGTTTTTTGAGTAGATTAGCGGGAGAAAAGTAGGTCGCTTATTATACAAAGCCAACGGAAATTTGTGGGATTTATATATTTTCGTCATACATATAAACGAGTTGCGCGATATTTTACCAAAACTTTTTTAAAAATTAAAAGTCGGATTTTTATAGAAAATGAGGGAGAGTTGGAAAGCCAAAAACACCGCATAAAAAAACATCGCGCAACATGGTATTTCTACAAGCGGGCAGGAAGTTTTCAGTTGAAGATTCTTGCTCTTAATCAAGTTTTTGGCAGCTAGAAAGTTTTCGTATTTTTAGCCCGCCAACAGAAATACCCAACCGTTAGGCGCAAATTTATAAATAACCCGTATTAAAAAGAAGATTCATGATTAGATCACTTTACGTCGAAGAACTAAATGGCAGAAAAACGCCCTTAAATCTTCAATTCAATTCTGACTTAAATCTGTTAACAGGTAAAAATGGATCAAGTAAAACGACACTATTAAAGTTAATTTGGTATTTAAATTCCGCTAGAATTAACAGCTTGATTAAAGAAGTAAATTTTACAAGGGCAATAATTACAACTGATAATTACAAATTAGACCTAACAAAAGATTCTGAAAGTAGATATGTTAATATCTCAATTAATGACGAAAAATCCTTTACCTTAAGTGATCAGAATCTTCGTGAACTAGATTACAGAAGGCCGATTAGGATTAACGAAAAACTTAATATAATAATTAAGAATTCTATCCCTACAATATTCTTTCCAACTTTTCGTCGAATTGAAGGAGGCTTTTCTATGGATAACAATCAGTTTGATCCTTTATTCGGACGAAATGATGAGGTTCGTGATGCATTAGAAGAGCTATCAAGAAAACTATCATTTAGAAATCAAAGGTTTATAACTTCTATTTCAACGGATGATATCGTTGCTCTGTTAAATAGTGAGTATACAAATATTAATTCAAAAATTAACAATACTCAAAAACAGAAATCTGATGAGATTATAAGAAAAATTAAAGATAAAATTCAAGATGAGAAACAAACTTTAGAAAACATCAAAAAGGATATTGAAGATATGGAAAGTGAAAGAGAAAAACTATTAAAACCTTTTACAACTCTTTCTAACCTTATAAGCACCATTTTCCATCACAAAGGAATTAATTTGAGTAATTTAACTATTGGCGAAGTTAATAATGCGATTTCGTCAGACAAGTTATCTGCTGGAGAAAAACAAATGTTAAGTTTTATTTGTTATAATGCATTTACAAAAAACCATACAATATTCATTGACGAACCAGAACTTAGTTTACATCCTGATTGGCAAAGAACTTTAGTGCCTACTCTATTAAATCAAGATAGTAATAATCAATTTTTCATGGCAACACATAGTCCTTTTATTTTTTCAAAATATGCTGATAAGGAAATAATTTTATCTGATGATAAAGGAGAATAGCATGACATTAGAATTAACTGTCGATGAAATCATTGCAACTTTGCAAAGAACATCCTTAATAACTGTTCTGGTTGAAGGAACAGATGACGTTATGATATATAGATGGATTGAGGATGAAATTGGTGTTCTTAATGCTAACTTCATGCCATGCGGTGGTAGAAAAAAATTAATTGAGATATTTGAAAGAAGATCTGAGTTTTCAGGTTCTAAGGTTATTTTTGTTGCGGATAAAGATTCATATATATATACAAAAGTCCCTGAGGAATATGATGAAATTATCTGGACAAATGGCTATTCTATTGAAAATGATTTATATTATGGAAAAGACATTGAAAAAATACTATCCAAATCGGAAAAAGAAATTTTTGTAAAATCAATGGATAGTTTTATAAAATATTACTCATTTGAAGTTGAGAAAATGTTATCTGGAAATCCCGATTTTACACTAAGAGCACACCCACAACATATTTTGTGTGATTTACAAAATTTGGTAAAGGAAGAATATTTGAAAAGCGTTAATTTTATTGAACCTTCAAGTGCTATCGTCACCATGATTACAGAAAATTATGACGTTATGATAAGAGGGAAATCTTTATTTGCTCTTTTAACGAGAATTCTATCTCACAAAGATCGAGAAATTAAGCACTCGAAAGCAAGTTTATTAGAACATTGTTATAGAACGCATAGAAGTGTAAAATTCACAGAATTATTGGATAAAATAAATAAAAAAATCTCCGCCTAACATATTCTATGTCAAAAAACAAACATAATTTCGATTTTTTTCAGGAGTAGTATTGGTGGGTTTTCACGTAAGGCGTATCTCTTTTGATAACCGCAAATATTCTGCTTACCAATTTACATTTCACATTGTTCAGTGCCAAAAGGCTATGTTTGCCCTCTTCTTTCTTGCGGTTATAGTACAGCTTGAGTTCCTCATCGTGACGGATGGAGGTAAGCGAAAGCAGATGCAGCAGCGACTTCATCTTTTTGTCGGCCAAAGGATTGACGCGGTTCCGCCCCCGAATGCTGGTACCCGAACTGTACTCAAAGGGAGCAATCCCACAATAACATGCGAATTTTCTCCAGTTTTTGAAACGGGTAAATCCTTTCGTTACGAGCAAGAAATAAATCGATCCGATTTCGCCAATACCGGGAATGCTTTTTAAAAGTTCCTGTTTATGCTTTAAATCTTCATCACTGCGGATCAGCTGACCAATCTTTTCATCCAGAGCGGCCAGCTGCTTCTTCAGAGCGCTCATGGTCTGCCTGATGATGGCTTTGACCACCCTGTACACCTCACGTCGCAGAAAATCCTCCGCCTCCGAAGTCCGGGAAAAGCTGTTGATGGCAGAAAGTATTTTTTCGCGTTCCGTATTTAGAATCTTTAATTGCTGGTGGAGTGTTTCCGGACCTGAACTAAGCACAGTTTTATCACGGTTTCTCAAGCCATACAGTGCAATCTGCCTGGCATTAACACGGTCGCTCTTGCCTCGGGAAAGACCTTTGGAACGCTTGATTTCCAATGCGGATACTTCCGCATAATGCCATCCGTTTTCGTGTAAAAAGCGAGCTAAGGGATTGGAATAAATCCCGGTATTTTCAAACACTGTCAGAATCGGACAATCCTTCACATACTGTGCATTAATGTGGGAAAAGAGCTTTTTTAACGCTTCCGAAAGATTGCTTATTTTGCCTTTCTCAACAATTGTGCACTGTTCTTCCAGCAGACAATAATCTAAACTGAGCTTGGAAACATCTATCCCCAGATAAAATTTAAAATTTTTAATTTTAAACCAGACATAGCAAATAAAGATAAATTCAAATGATCATCTTAATATTATTGTTGATAATAATAATTACTCTTTTCACGGCGTTTTTTATTTTCATTAAAAAATTTAATGGATTAAAAGAAGTCACCATTATTTTAGGATCAATTTTTATATTAATATTTGCATTGTCTTATTTTTTACAAGATTCAGATGCTGAAATCATTTCTTATAAACTTGCTGAGTCAAATTTATATTTAAACGATAATTTCAAAATAATAGACGCGCAAGACGATCAAAGTTTAGTGGATTATTATACAAATTTTAATTTAATAATTAGCGAAAACGACAAAAACCAGTTAATTCGAAATATCAAAAATGCCAAAAAATTCAAGAAAATGGAAGAAAAGGACTTAAGTGATTACTGGCGAGATGAATATTCAAAACAATTGGTTGGAGAACAATTAGTAAGAAGTTATAGTGTAGAGCAAAATTACTACAAACACATCACTTTTTCTGGAAAAAGCAGGACACTGCAAATAAAATTAGACAGTGCCGAAAATAAACTACAAATAACAGATTTCGCAAATTAAAAACTACGGCTAACAAAGTATCCTATTAGCGGGGTTGAAGTTTACATGCTAAGGATTTTCGCTAGTTGTTCATTTTGTTATATTGACAAAGACCTGTTATAATAATCCCCGCGAACAGAAATACCCAACCGTTCCCTGCCATTTTACCCAAACCGGTATGAGTAACGTTTACAAAATTTTATTGACCAATTGTAAAAACATGAAATTTAAATTATTTTTTCTTTTACTGTCAAGTATTTTTCTTTATTCCCAAACAATCATTCAGGGTGTCGTAAAAAACGAAGAAAACAAAAACTTATCATACTGCGCAATTGGAATTAAAGACACTAATATTGGAGCAATTTCCAATGAAGATGGATTTTATAAAATTACCATTCCTGAAGAATTGCGTGACCATACCGTTATTTTTAAAGCAGATGGATATTTGGAGAGAAGTGCTAAAGTTGCAGAATTAAATGCAAATCCTAATATATATCTAAAACTTAAATCCTCAAACATTCACGAAGTTGTTTTAACTGCAAAAAAATTAAAAGAAAAAATTATCGGAGAGAAATCTCGTCCTGTGTTAACTTTTTCTAAAATGTTCGACAAAAATGTTCCGACCATAGAGCAGGGCAATATTTTTGACATTTATAAAAAAACCAAGTTAAAGGATTTTAGTTTTCATATTATTCCAAGTTCAAAATTTGAGCAGATCACTTTGAAATTAAATATCTATGATTTAAAAAATTCATTGCCAAACCAGTCAATTTTGAGCGAAAACATTATCTATAAAACTTCTTCAACCGGCTGGCAAACAATAGATTTATCCAAATATAAATTACTGTTCCATAATTTAGATCAGATTGCGGTTACATTGCAACTGGTAGACTCTAAACCTTTAAATGATACAGATTTTGTCTTTGGAATTTCAGCAAAAAAATCCCTTTCAAAAAATCTGGTTTTTAGGTATCATAGTCAATCAAAATGGGAAAAAAGTGATGGCACATTTTTAACAAATCTTACAGTAGGTTATGACAAAAAAGGAATCCCTATTACTGATAATAATAGTGATGAACACCATACTGAAAGTGAAATTGAAGAAAAACTTATTAGTTTCTATAAAGGAAGAGAACAAGGTTTGAAAACAATTTACGGTAAAAATCCTGACGGAAAATATATCACTCTTGATGATGCCAAAATCTATTATGAGGAATATGGAAGCGGAGAACCTTTAATTTTATTGGAGGGGAATAATGGGTTGATTTCTGATTTTTATAACCAGATTCCTTTTCTCTCAAAGCAATTTCGTGTGATTGCTATGGATACCCGGGCACAGGGGAAAAGTTCAGACTTTGCCAAAGATGACTACGGTTACGAGAAACTTGCAGATGATTTACTGCAAATTGTAGAAGTACTTAAATTGGAAAAAGTAAATATTGTTGGTTGGAGTGATGGTGGAATTACGGGTTTGATTTTTAATTCAAAAAATCCTGGACTTGTACATAAACTGGTTACCATTGGGGCAAATACACATCCTGACGGAGTAAATGAAGAATTATTAAAATCGATCAAAAAAAGGCATCATAGTACAACTGATGAAAAAGAAAAAAGAAGACTGAATTTAATGATCAATTATCCAAATATTACATTAGAGGATTTAAATAAAATAAAAAATCCCGTATTAGTAATTGCAGGTGATGATGACGAAATAAAATTAGAACATACCGAACAACTTGCTAAAATGATTGAAAATTCACAATTAGAAATTATTGAAAAAAGCACACATAATGTTCCGTTTGACCAACCTGAAATCTTGAATAATTTACTCGTGAATTTCCTCGAAAATAAAAAAAACGGCAGATAATATTGGTAATTGTTGCACAACCCTAATTTTCCGGCTTAGGTTTGACAACCTTATAAAAAAACAACCTCTTTTATTCTTTGGCTTCGCTCAGAAACCACCTTAAAGGAGGTTTTTCTTTTACTGATGAAAATTTTCCGGATTTTCCGGTGGCTTAAATGGAAGCTATTGAAGTCGTGGAAAAGAGGCTCTGCCAAAACCCAAACTTGCTGTTTTGGACGGTTCATGATTTGCAATGAGCAGAAAATTTTTGGCCAATTGGCTTTTCTCATGTTAACCCCGCGCTCCGGTCCCTGAGGCGCTCGAAGGCCCCGCTTTATAAAGTATCCTCACTGCGGAGCACGATGGAAATTAATCAGGTTCCGGTAGTAGGGTCGATACCATACTTCCATGCTTATCAGTAATGTAACCGCACGCCTCTACCCCACCACCACTGCGGTTCTCCCGCTCAGCAGTTCGCCCTTGGCATCGTAAAACCGGATCAAAGCAAATCTCAGCATACCTTCTTCTACATCCGCAAAACACGCATGCTCGGGAACCGAAAACTCCGCACACGGCAACACCACTTCAAATATAGTTTCCAGATACTCCAGGGAACCCTCGCCCCCATCCGGATGGATAAACCTCAGCGTCACTAAAGCTTGGGTGCTGCCTGCTGGAATGTGGTCAAAATAAAGCATTCGCTTCTCAAAATTATAACGGCAATTATTGCCCTCGCGCTGATTCCAGACAAATCTGGCCAGTTCTGCTCTGCCTTCCATCGCCTGCAGGCCGCACAGCACGCTGCGTTTTCCCTTTTCTGATTGCTTATCATGCTTCATTACCTGATGCAGCATCTTCGCCATTCTCCCGTGAATTTGGTGATCATTCAGATCCTTCACAAAAGGCTGGAGAGCACGCCGCAGTCGTCCGCCGAATTTTGAACACCGCCCGAACTCAGCGGCATTATTTCTTACATTCACATACTTTGCGTCATTCCGGATCTTCTCGCCGTCAAAACCGCCTGGGGTGCGCACAATGATCTTGCCGTTCATTTCATAGAAAGAAAGCCCGCCAAGCTTTCCGGTAATTTTCAATACACCTTTAAGTTCCGCCATATTCTTAAATTAAAAGTAAATCTAAGTTACGCATTTGAATAGATATAGTATGGTTATAGTATGTCAAAGCGTAGTATCCCCCTGATTACCTGCATCGAAATCCCTAATAGGAAGCAGCCGGTATGGGGAAAACTGCTGCTGATACTGCGCCTGATCTCCCCAATTCCGTCGTGTCTGCGCCACCCGGACCCGGTGGCTGCGGTGCCTGAGGCTCTCGAAGGCCTCGAAGGGTCCGTCGGCTGAGGCCCTCCGACTCTGGTGACTGAAGCCCTCGAAGCCCAGTGGCTACGGTGCCTGAGGCCCTCGACACCGGCGACTACGGGGCCTGAGGCTCTCGAAGGCCACGAAGCAACCTTTCTAAAAATCCCTGTAGCAATAATCCGGTGCCTGCGGCTCTCGAAGGCCAAGCCTCGTCAGGCCTCGTATCAGGTTCGCAACGCGGACCCTGAGGCTCTCGAAGGGTCCGGTGGCTGAGGCCCTCGAAGCCACCTCTTCCCAAATGTCCGGTGGCCACAACCCGGTGGCTGAGGCCCTCGAAGCCCGGTGCCTGAGGTTCTCGAAGGCCTCGAAGGCCTAGCTATCGACTTCCGGACCCATCATTTCTTAAATCCCGGTACGCAACCGCCAGTCGCGGAAGTAGATCCGTTGTACCATTGATCAGCGCCTCCTTTTTTGCGCGGCTCCACCCCTGCACCTGCTTCTCCCTGTAAAAGCCTCTTCAATTCGGCTGTATTCTTCATAATAGACCATCTTTACGGGCAGACGTTTTCTGGTATGGTGGGCACCTTCCCCGGCTTCGTGCTGAGCCAGACGCAATTCAAGATTATGGGTACTGCCGGTATAGTAGCTACCATCGGAACATAGCAGGATATACATATAACCTTTCATGATACTGTTTTTCTCTTTTACTGAGCCGCACATCATATTCCTCACTTCTAGCATCAAAATCCCCGCCAGCCAGACCCTGCTGGCTGCGGACCCTGAGGCTCTCGAAGGGCCCGGTGGCTGCGGGGCCTGAGGCTCTCGAAGGCCTCGAAGCCACCCTTCTGAAATCCCGTGGCTGCGGGGCCTGAGGCTCTTGAAGGACTCAAATTCACATGTCTAAAAACCCCTGTAGTCGCAACCCGGTGGCTGCGGGGCCTGAGGCTCTCGAAGGCCTCGAAGCCACCCTTCTGAAATCCCGTGGCTACGGTGCCTGAGGTTCTCGAAGGCCTCGAAGGCCTTGATGCCACCTCTCCTAAATCTCCGCGGACAATAACCCGGTGCCTGAGGCTCTCGAAGGCCGGCGATTACGGTGCCTGAGGCTCTCGAAGGCATCGAAGGGTTCCCACCGCATACACCAAAAAAAAACGCGCCCACCCGGACGCGTTTACTTTATGAATATTTGCTGATCTACATCTTCTCCATCTTAAAACTCATACTCTCAATCACTTTCAGAATAGCTTCTACCGTATCCATTGAAGTCAGACACGGCACGCCGTTTTCCACTGATGTCCGGCGGATCTGGAAACCGTCTCTTTCGGACTGTTTTCCTTTAGTCATGGTATTTACGATGTACTGCACTTTTCCGGTTTGTATCAGGTCAATAAGGTTGATTTCAGGGTTTTCCTCGATCTTATAACCGATTTTTGTCCGGACGCCGCGTTCTTCAAAAAAGTTTGCAGTGCCTTCTGTTGCCCAGATCTTAAACCCGATTTCCTGAAAACGTCTTGCGACTTCGCACGCGTCCTCTTTGTCCTTATCCGCAACGGTGAACAGAATCGCTCCGTGCAGCGGCATCTTTCTGCCGGAACCGATCAGGCCTTTGTACAGTGCTTTTTCGAGCGTAGTATCTTTGCCCATCACTTCACCGGTAGACTTCATTTCGGGCCCGAGGGAAATATCCACTTTCGTAAGTTTTGAGAATGAGAATACCGGAACTTTCACGTAAACACCTTCTTTTACAGGCGCCAATCCGTTTTTGTAACCCAAATGTTTCAGTTTTTGTCCTAAAATCGCTTTTGTTGCGAGGTTTGCCATCGGGATCTCAGTGATTTTTGAAAGAAACGGAACCGTTCTGCTCGATCTTGGATTCACTTCTATGACGTACACGTTTCCGTCGGAAAGAACGTACTGAATATTCATTAAACCAATTACATTCAAGCCTTTAGCCAATCTTTCGGTATAGTCGACTAACGTTTCAATCTGTTTCGGAGTAATATTTTGCGGCGGATACACGGCAATTGAATCTCCCGAGTGAACTCCGGCTCTCTCGATATGCTCCATAATTCCCGGAATCACAACCGTTTCACCGTCAGAAATTGCATCCACTTCCACTTCCCGGCCTGTTAAATAACGGTCAATAAGGATCGGGTGCTCTGAACTTTCTTTCACCGCGTTGGTCATATAATAGCTGAGATCTTTGTCGTCGTACACAATTTCCATCGCACGCCCGCCCAACACGTAACTTGGACGCACCAATACCGGATAGCCGATCTCGTTCGCGATAATTAATGCTTCTTCTTTGGTAAAGCAGGTTTTTCCTAGCGGCTGTGGAATTCCCATTTCCTGAAGTGCAGCTTCAAATTTATTACGGTTTTCAGCGCGGTCTAAATCTTCGAGAGAAGTTCCGAGAATCTGAACGCCATGAGCAGCCAGTTTATCCGCTAAATTAATCGCCGTCTGGCCCCCAAACTGCACCACCACGCCTTTTGGCTTTTCGAGTTCGATGATGTTCATTACATCTTCTTCTGTCAGAGGTTCGAAATAAAGCTTATCTGAAATTGAAAAATCGGTAGAAACTGTTTCGGGATTATTGTTGATGATAATCGCTTCGTAACCAAGTTCTTTAATCGCCCAGACCGAGTGAACAGTCGCGTAATCGAACTCCACGCCCTGCCCGATTCTGATCGGGCCTGAACCGAGGACGATGATTTTTTCGCGGTCTGACGGTATACTTTCATTCTCTTCTTCGTAGGTTCCGTAGAAATAAGGGGTTTCGCTTTCGAATTCCGCCGCGCAGGTATCTACCATTTTGTAGACCGGCATCAGGTTGTTACTTCTTCTGAATTCGAAGATTTCTTTCTGCGTTGAATCCCATAAATGCGCGATACTGAGATCTGCAAAGCCGAGTTTTTTGGCTTTCAACAATATGTCTGTATTGAATTTATTCTGAGTAATTACTTTTTCAAAATCGATCAGCTTCTTGATTTTCCAGATGAAAAATTTATCAATTTTGCTCCACTCCACAATCTTTTCCCAGTCGTAACCTCTTCTTAAGGCATCACCGATGATGAAAAGGCGTTCGTCGTCGCATACACGGATTCTCCTTTCAATTTCTTCGTCGGTTAATGCTTCTGCCTGTTTGGTTTTAAGGCCGATATGTCTTAAACCCGTTTCGAGGGACCGGATGGCTTTCTGTAACGATTCTTCGAAATTTCTTCCGATCGCCATCACTTCGCCTGTAGCTTTCATTTGGGTTGAAAGTCTGCGGTCTGCGGTTTCAAACTTATCAAACGGGAAACGCGGAAATTTAGTCACGACATAATCCAAAGCAGGTTCGAAACACGCGTACGTTTTTCCTGTAACAGGATTCATGATCTCATCCAGAGTTAAACCTACCGCGATTTTTGCCGCAATTTTCGCGATTGGATAACCGGTTGCTTTACTTGCGAGAGCTGACGAACGCGAAACCCTTGGATTTACTTCAATAATATAATAATCGAATGAGTGAGGATCCAAAGCCAGCTGCACGTTACAGCCGCCTTCAATACCAAGTGCGCGGATGATTTTTAATGAAGAATTCCTCAACATTTGATATTCACGGTCCGATAAAGTCTGTGAAGGTGCCACTACGATGGAATCTCCGGTGTGAACGCCGACCGGATCGATATTTTCCATGTTGCAGACAACGATCGCATTATCGTTTTTGTCGCGCATCACTTCGTATTCAATCTCTTTGAAACCGGCGATTGATTTCTCAATCAGACACTGGGTTACAGGCGAATATTTAAGTCCAAAACTTGCAATTTCCTTTAGTTCTTCATCATTATGGGCAATTCCACCACCGGTTCCACCCATCGTAAAGGCGGGGCGAACAATCACCGGATAACCAATTCTTTCCGCAAATTCTAACGCGCCCTGAACTGTATTTACAATATCAGAATCCGGAACAGGCTCGTTGAGTTCGCGCATAAGTTCGCGGAAAAGATCGCGGTCTTCAGCCTGGTTGATCGCTGAAAGTTTTGTGCCCAGCACTTCAACTTTACATTCATCCAAAATCCCGGAATTCTGTAATTCTACGGCCATATTGAGTCCCGTTTGTCCGCCCAAAGTCGGCAAAAGCGCATCCGGCCTTTCTTTGCGGATGATATGACTTACAAACTGAAGCGAAATGGGCTCAATATAAACTTTGTCGGCAATTTCAACATCCGTCATAATCGTCGCCGGATTGGAATTGATTAAAATTACTTTGTAACCTTCTTCCCGCAAAGACAGACACGCCTGTGTGCCGGCATAATCAAATTCTGCTGCCTGCCCGATGATGATGGGTCCGGAGCCAATAACGAGGATGGTCTTGATATCTGTACGTTTCATATAATTAATAAATCAATGCAACAATGTAAGAATGGAACAGTGTAGCAATCTGATTGTGTGTTTTAAATATTATTAGGATTATCTTTTGATAAACTTGTGCTTAAAATTTTATAAATGATTTTACCGATTTCAGTAATCTGTAGCTCCAGTTTATCATTAAATGGATAAGATGTAGCATGTTTACACAGGAAAAGCCAATATTTTGTTTCTTCTACTTCTTTTGCAGCAATCTTTATTTTGTTGATAAAATCTTTTCTGCTATGTGGGTTTTGCGCTTCGAAGGCATTCGCACCGATGCTGGTGGCTGAACGTAACAGTTGATTACTGATCACAAATTTTCGCTTCTCATCCAACAGTTCACAATACTCAATAATATCCAAAGAAAACTGAACTGTTTTCTGAAGCAGAGGATTATTTTCGAAATTAATCATATTGAAAATTTTAGAGATTGCTAAACCTGTAAACTGCAGGATGATCGAAAATTGTTAAACTGTTACATTTTTAAACTGTTCCATTAAAACAATAAACTCATCAAACAGATAATTCGCATCCTCCGGGCCGGGGCTGGCTTCGGGGTGATACTGCACTGAAAAACACGGATGAATTTTATGTTTTAAGCCTTCGTTGGTTCTGTCGTTTAATGCGATGTGCGTTTCTACCAGATCAGTATTCAACAGAGATTCCTGATCCACAGCATAGCCGTGATTCTGAGAGGTAATAGCGACTTTATTCTTAGCCAAATCGAGCACGGGATGATTTCCGCCACGGTGTCCGAATTTCAGTTTGAAAGTTTTCGCGCCACACGCCAAACCGATCAGTTGATGGCCGAGACAGATCCCGAAAATCGGTACTTTCCCCAATAATTTCTGAATCATTTCGGTTGCACCTTTCACGTCTTCCGGATCGCCTGGACCGTTTGAAAGCATTACGCCATCGGGGTTTATCAGCAAAATCTCTTCGGCAGTGGTATCCTGCGAAACTACAATTACGTCACAATCGCGGTGAGCGAGTTCACGTAAAATACCGAGTTTCGAACCGAAATCTACCAACACCACCTTCAAACCTCTACCGGGGTTCGCATAAGACGTCTTTGTAGAAACCTGCGCCACCTGATCTGTAGGGATAACGGAGGCTTTCAAGTCAGCGATCACCAGGCTTTCATCTGCGTCCTCATTCACAATCTTACCCTTTACCACGCCTGAATTTCGGAGAACCCGCGTTAATCTTCTGGTATCAATTCCGGAGATGCCGGAGAGGTTTTTTTTCTGAAAAAATTCACCCAGATCCATCTGACTTCTGAAATTCGAAGGGTAATCAGAAATTTCTTTCACAATCAGCCCCTTGATTGCAGGGTTAATACTTTCGTAGTCATCCCGGTTGATCCCGTAATTTCCGATGAGTGGATAGGTCATACAGACAATCTGCCCGCAATACGAAAGGTCGGACAGAAGCTCCTGATAGCCGGTCATCCCGGTATTGAAAACCACTTCGCCCTCGATCTCCTGATCAATTCCGAAACTTTGCCCGCGAAAAACTTCGCCAGATTCTAATATTAATTTCTTATTCATTCTTTTTTTAGATTTTAGAGCCAGGAATCAAATTTTTTTTGCTGTTGGCTCTTGCCTCTTGCTTCTATTTAAACTTAAACCCTTTTTCTTCCAGTACATCTTTCAGGATGGCCATACGTGCAAATACGCCGTTTTCCATCTGTTTGAAAATTCTTGAACGTTCGCATTCTACCAGTTCATCTGCAATCTCAACACCTCTGTTAATTGGTGCCGGATGCATAATGATCGCATCTTTCTTCATTGCTTTCTCACGGTCTGTAGTGAGGCCGAATTGTTTATGATAGGTCTGTAATGAAATTTTCATTTTTTCGCCGTGTCTTTCATGCTGAATTCGCAGGAGCATCAATACGTCAACCTCTTTTACAAGATCGTCAATTGAAAGGTAGGTTCCGTTGATAATTGTGCCCTCATCAAACCATTTTTCGGGGCCGGAAAAGTAAACTTTCGCACCGAGTTTCCGCAGCGCGTCGGCATTCGATTTGGCTACACGGCTGTGCTTTACATCGCCCACAATCCCTATTTTAAGACCTTTGAATTTGCCGAATTCCTGCTGAATGGTCATCAGGTCCAACAGCGTCTGCGAAGGATGGTTTCCTGTACCGTCGCCGGCATTGATCACCGGAATGTCTATTTTTTTAAGCTCATCATAGAAACGGTCTTTGCTGTGGCGGATCACCAGTAGGTCTGCACCGAGACTTTTCAGCGTTTTAACGGTATCATATAAAGATTCACCCTTATTTACTGAGCTCGCACCAACGTCGAACGGAACAAGGTGAAGCCCCAGTTTTTCTTCAGCGATATGAAAACTTGTTTTGGTCCGCGTGCTGTCCTCAAAAAACAGGTTGGATACATAAATATCATCTACCGCGCGAAGTTTTTTGCCTGTAGCGAGTTTCTCCGCAGTCTCAAGTAAAGAATGGATCTTTTCAACGGTTAAATCAGTGGTTGTAAGCATAATTCTGTGATTTTAGATAAAAAAAAACGAAGCCAAAAAGACTTCGTTAAATAAAATAAATATGGTAAAATCCGGCATCGCTGCCTTCATGTAAATGGTCTAATGGAAAGGTTGTTTTCATTAGCTGCAAAGATAGAAAATTTCTGCGGAATGCCAAGTGATTTTGCAGAAAAGCGGGCTGATATACTCTATACTTAGAAATCAATGGAATGATGCTAATTTAATATATATTTGCTATAAAAGTATACATATGTCCAACACTTGCCCGAAATGCCAACAGCAGAACGTCGTAAAAAGCGGCATCGTTAAGGAAAGACAACGGTTTCTCTGCCGCAGCTGCAATTATTATTTCACCGTGAAGAAACTGGGCAAACAGATTGATGATTACTATGTAACCAAAGCGCTTCAGCTTTATCTTGAAGGACTTTCGTACCGTGAAATTGAAAGAATCCTGGGCGTTTCGCACGTCACGATCAGTTCATGGGTTCGGAAATACAATATTAAAAGACCACCACATACGGAATTCCATACCACGTATAAAGTTTTTAAACAGGCCGAACTTATTGATTACATGAAAGTTGAAGACAACATTAAAGGCTCAGGCCTGATCATTACAGAATTCGGCGATAAGTTTATGATGATCAAATGGGAACGGTTCAAAAAGTAGCATTACCGCGGAAACGTGGGCATTCAATAGAGCCTACGCAAAAGTCACTTTTCATGCAGCTATACCGGCAGCAATAATATATATTGAATTTCTTCAAATAAAATTTTAGTTTCACTTTCGTTCTGTCAAAGAATTAAACTAAAATTTACACACCCATGAAGAAATTGACGGTTTTGTTAGGAATTCTCCCTGTATTATTCTTCAGCGCGCAGGTAAATGCTCAGGATACGATTTCAAATACCGATCTCTTAAAACGTATTGAGGCACTGGAAGCCGAAAAAACAAAACCAAAAGAATGGGACGCTTCGCTTTATGGTTGGGTAAGAACAGATTACAGCTTCGACAGCCGTCAATCAGGCTACTCCCGCGAGTACAATCTCAACCTATATCCGCTTGATGAAAAGCTGGATGCAAACGGAAAGGATATAAACAATACAGGCGCGAGCAATTTTCTCGCGATCACTTCCAGAATTGGAATCAGGTTTCGCGGACCGGATGTCTGGGGCGCAAAAGCTACCGGAAACATTGAAGGTGATTTTTTCGGCAATACGGAGCTCAACAAAACTTCAGCCGGAACCGGCAGCGCGGGGTTATTCCGTTTGAGACATGCAACCGCTACATTAACCTGGCCAAAAACCGCACTTACATTCGGCCAAACGTGGTATCCCGCATTTATCCCCGATGTTTTCCCCGGCGTTGCCAACTTTAACACAGCTATACTTTTCAATCCGTTCGGCTGGGCAGGACAGGTAAAACTCACGCAAAAAATCACGCCCGAACTCTCTTTCACGGTTGTCGCGTACAAAGACCGTGAGTTTCAGACGGCTAATGCAACCGGCGCCTCCGCAAACTCAGCTACTTTCAATTCCTCTGTTCCCACTTTTCATGGTCAACTTCTATACAGAGGCAAAAATATGGTAGCTGGCGCGGGCGCGGAGTATCAGTCGTTGAAGCCTGTGATTGAATCGGCGGGTTTGGCTTCAGATGAAACCGTGAACTCAGAAATGTTCTTCGGCTATTTTAAATATGCGAACGAGAAAATCATCGCCAAACTTTATGGGATCGCTGGCGGAAACCTGCATCATCTGGTGATGATCGGCGGATTTGCAGGTTACGAAAACCCGGATGGTATAGAATCTTACAAGCCAACCAAGACCTCTGCTTTTTGGGTGGACCTGGCAAGCGCTCATCCCAAAATCGCGCCCGGAGTTTTCTTTGGCTACACCAAAAATTCGGGTGTGGATGCCGGATTTAAAAACCTGTATGTGCGGGGTTTGTCGGGAACAAGAATCCTGAACAACGTTTGGCGCGCTTCCGCACGGGTAGATTTCAAACAGAATAAATTCAACATCTCACCGGAACTCGAATATACCGCAGCGCAATGGGGCGATCTAAACGCTGAGGCCATCGCCCAAAACAACCTTAAAGACGTAGGGAACCTGCGGGCATTAATCAGGGTCATGTATTCATTTTAAACTTTAAGTCAGAATTCCAAATAATTATATCATAACTAAATACATGGTTTACCAAAATATAACTTTAACTAAAAACAACAATAGCATGAGTAAGAAATTCAAAACTCAGCAGGAACATGATGACTATGTTGCTGAGAAGAAAAAAAACAAAACGATCTGGGGCGTCATTATGGCGTCGTCTCTCGGCACCCTGATCGAATGGTACGATTTCTATATTTTTGGAAGTCTGGCGGTAGTTCTTGCAACCAAATTTTTTCCGGCAGATAATCCGACCGCAGCTTTTCTTTCAACGCTTGCAACGTTTGCGGCAGGTTTTGTTGTACGGCCTTTCGGTGCGTTATTTTTCGGAAGACTTGGCGACATCATCGGCAGAAAGTACACCTTCCTGGTTACGTTGCTGATCATGGGCTTCTCCACCTTTCTCATCGGTTGTGTGCCGAGTTTTGAAACCATTGGCTATGTTGCTCCTGTTTTGGTTTTAATCCTGAGACTTTTACAGGGTCTCGCACTCGGAGGCGAATACGGCGGCGCGGCAACTTATGTCGCAGAATATTCTCAGCCACACCGCCGAGGCTACTGGACATCGTGGATTCAGACGACCGCAACTTCAGGTCTGTTTATCTCGCTCATCGTGATTCTTGTAACCAAAACAAGTCTTACGCCTGAAGAGTTCGACAGCTGGGGATGGAGAATACCATTCTGGATTTCTATCCTGATGGTGGGCGTTTCCTATGTCATCCGACGGAATATGAAAGAATCTCCCCTGTTTGCGCAGGCGAAAAAAGAAGGGAAAACTTCCACCAATCCACTCAAAGAAAGCTTCGGGAATAAATTTAATTTCAAGTTCGTATTACTCGCACTTTTCGGGGCGGTGATGGGACAGGGTGTCATCTGGTACACCGGACAGTTCTACGCGATGAGTTTTATGCAGAAAGTGATGAATATTGAGTCTGCGCAGGTAGATTCAATGATGGCGCTGGCCCTTTTCTTGGGGACACCGCTCTTCATACTCTTCGGCTGGCTATCTGATAAAGTAGGCAGAAAACCGATTATGATGATTGGAATGCTGCTCGCCATCATCGCGTACCGTCCGATTTACAAAGCGATGTTCAATTCGGTTAAAATAGAAAACAAAGTACTGGCACAGAATGGCCTCGAAGAAAAAAGAACTGCAAAACCCCATGCAAAACTCGCCACCGACAGTGTAATCACCTACCATACAGAAAAAACCTTTACCGACGGAACTTTGCTGAAGCGCGACAGTATCGTGCATTGGGCTGCAGCAGGACCAGCGATGGTGAAGGGAAAGGCAGAAGCTCCCCTTGTAAAAGAAAGCATCATTGTAAATCCTGACACCCGATGGCTGCTCGTGCTGCTGGTTTTCATTCAGGTCGTTTTTGTAACGATGGTGTACGGTCCTATCGCGGCATTTTTGGTTGAAATGTTCCCAATCAGAATCCGCTACACATCGATGTCGCTGCCGTATCATATCGGTAACGGGATATTTGGAGGTCTGCTTCCTGCGGTTGCCACCTATCTGGTAACTTCCGGCAAAGACGCCGGCCATGCAGAATGGTATCTTCAGGGGCTTTGGTACCCGATCATTGTTGCGGGCGTATGTCTTGTGATCGGTACCCTTTACCTAAAAACCAAAAATAAAAGTCTGGCCGAAGACCATCAATAAATTAAAACCATAAACCCCGAGACCGGCAGCGCGTGTAACAGCCGGGTTCGGTTTTCGGGATTTTAACTAACTTTAAAAAAACAACAGAATGGATTCAGTAAAAAAAATATTAGGAATTGTGTGGTTACTGCTCGCACTTGTAGTGGCTTATTATGGCTTGTCTGTATTCGGCATCCCAAAAATAATGTCGGATAAGCAGGAAGATAATGTGTTCGGTTGGATCATCCTCGTGATCCTGGTACCGATTATCGTGGGCGGTTTGGGAATTTTCGGGTGGTATTCGTTTAAAGGTGAGTATTCCGACGATAAAATTTAGAAAAAATATTGTTGAAGATGAGCTTTGCGCCTGAACAGCCGAGTGTCTTCATCCAGAATATTCAATAAAAATGAAAAAAAGACATAAGCAGAAACTGGTAATCCTCAGCATCATATTATTTGTGATGTTCAATGCGCCGGTTCTGCTTTTGTTTAATAATGTGCAGCCCGTCGCGGGTTTGCCACTGATTTACTTTTATATTTTCATCATCTGGCTCGCGTCCAGTGTTGTTTCTTTTTTAATTTTCAGGAAATTTGATGAGTAGTCCACTGCTTTTTTTACTGGTGATCCTTTATCTGGGAACTCTATTCTTTGTTGCTTTCTGGGCAGAAAAAAAGAAAAGCAATTTCTGGGTAAACAACCCATACGTCTACTCGCTTTCTTTGGCCGTGTACTGTTCGGCATGGACGTATTACGGCAGCATCGGCGTCGCATCGAATCAGGGTTTGGAGTACCTCGCGGTGTACATTGGCCCGGTAATCATTATCCCGGCGTGGATCTATATCAATTCGAAAATCATCCGGATCTCAAGAGTAAATAAGATAAGCAGTATCGCCGATTTTATTTCGCTTCGTTACGGGAACAGAAGATTTTTGGGCGCATTGGTAGCTGGTGTGTGCATCCTCGCGGTGATTCCATACATTGGGCTGCAGATCAAGGCTATATCAGAGACTTTCCATTTAATGACGGGTTCAGAAAATTCGGATAATATTTTACTTGATAACGCCACATATGTTGTACTGATCATAGCAATATTCTCCGCGTATTACGGAACAAAATACGTTGACGCGTCCGAAAAAAGGCTCGGAATTATTTCAGCCGTCGCATTTGAAAGCTTCCTCAAACTCGTTTTTTTCCTGGCTCTGGGCGTCTTCGTGACGTATGGAGTTTTCAACGGTTTTGATGACATCTATGAACAGGCTTCCAAACTGCCAGATTTTAAACAAAAAAATACATTGAACGGACTTGAAGGCGGTTTCAACTGGTTTCTGATGTCGCTGTTATCAATGTCCGCTATTTTTCTGCTTCCGAGGCAGTTTCACACCACAATTGTAGAGAACAGAACCGAAAAACATCTCAAAACAGCCATCTGGTTATTTCCGCTGTACCTTTTATTGCTGAATTTATTTGTGTTCCCAATCGCGTGGGGCGGCAAAATACTTTTTTTGGGCGAAAATGTAAATCCCGAATTCTACTCCATCCTCATTCCGCAGAAGTTTGGGAACACCTTAATTGCCGCGATGGTATTTTTCGGCGGGTTGAGCGCTTGTATTTCAATGATCATTATTTCAAGTATTTCACTCTCTGTAATGCTTTCAAACAACATCATTATTCCTTACGGCTGGCTGAACAGCCTGAAATCTGAAACTGAAAATTCAAACAACAGAACCATCGTTAACATCCGGAAAGCCAGCATTTTTTCGCTGATCATCCTGGGCTTTATGTACATGCGGTATTTAATCAGCAGCTCAACACTGTTTTCAGTTGGTCTTATTGCGTTCGTACTGATAGCGCAGCTGGCGCCGTCTTTTTTCGGAGCTGTCTTCTGGCGTCGCGGCAGTTTTGCAGGAGCCGTAACAGGCATTATTGCAGGCATACTGATCAGTTACGCGTATCTCATCGTTCCCAATTATTTTGAATTTGGTTATCAGAATTCTGCCTTTTTCAACTTCTTTAAACTCGACTATCTGTCACCGGTGGCCAATGTTTTTTTCTGGAGCCTGCTGATAAACGGGGGTTTATTTATGATAATTTCTTCGTGTGTCGCAGAAAACTACCGGGCTCGGAACTTCGCGGAACTTTATGTGGATATCAACGATTATATCCAACATCATGAAAATGCCTACATCTGGAAAGGAACCGCAAATATTTCGGACATCCGGAGAATACTAGCTCGGTTTCTAGGTGAAAAAAAGACAAAACAGGCCTTGAAAATTTTCAACCTGAAATACAATATTTCGGATGAAAACGACAGTGCGGATGCGCGCTTCATTAAATTCTCTGAAAATCTGCTGAGTGGCAGAATCGGGACTGCTTCGGCTAAAATTCTGATCGATGGCGTAACGAAAGAAGACAAGATTACACTTCCAGAAGTGTTGAGGATTTTAGAGGAATCCAAAGATAATATATCGATGAACAAGCAGCTCACCGAACATTCGCACCAGCTCCGGAAGATGAGCGAAAAACTGCAGGATGCCAATGAAACCCTGCTCATAAAAGACAGGCAGAAAGATGATTTTCTCGATTCGGTAGCTCATGAACTTCGCACGCCAATCACTGCGATTCGTGCCACAAGCGAGCTGCTGATGGACGATGAGGATATGCCCACGGAAATAAAAAAAGATTTTCTCGAAAACATTATTTCCGAAAGCGACCGTCTTGCGGAAATTATCAACGACATTCTTTATCTCGATAAATTGGAGGCCGGAACAACGCCTTTAAACCTTGAACATGGCAACATCGTTAACTCGTATCACAAAGCGCTCAAACCCCTGCTTCAGCTGTTTGAGCAGAAACATCTGCACCATTCTGAGGTGAACTTACTTCAGGAAGAAACATTCGTTTACGATGAAATGAAAATGATTCAGGTGTTTCAGAACATCCTCGGAAACGCGCTGAAATTTGCGGGCGACCAGGGAATGATTCAGGTAAAATTTCAGGAAAAAGACGGCCGGCTTAAGGTTTCAATCTTCAATACGGGCAAAACAATACCTGACGAAGATCTGGAATTTATATTTGAAAAATTTTACCAAAGCAAACATCAAAACCTCAGAAAACCTGTTGGCAGCGGACTGGGATTGGCCATCTGCAAGAGAATCCTAAACGCGCACGGCGGTGACATTGCAGCCGTTAACAAAGAAATCGGGGTAACATTTGAACTTACATTGCCTAACAGAAATGAAATAATATGAAGAAGATATTAATTGCAGACGACGAACACAAGATCATCATGACTTTGGAATATGCGTTCCGGAAGGCCGGTTATGAAGTCTACATTGCCCGCGACGGCGCGGAAGTACTTGAAATTATCAAGACAGAGATCCCTGATATTATCCTGCTCGACATTATGATGCCGAATGTGGACGGCTACACTACGCTTTCCGAAATCAGAAAAGACAAATCGTACGAAAATATTAAAGTGGTCTTCCTATCCGCAAAGACAGGCGAAGCCGATATCAAAAAAGGTCTGGAACGCGGGGCAGATGCATATGTTACGAAACCTTATTCCATTAAAAAACTCACTGAAAAAGTAGAGAAACTGTTAAAATAAATTATTTCTGAAGTCTTGCGTCAAAAAAAATTTGAGTTGCCGATATAAACTTCAAGACCCTAAAAAAAACAATCATGAAAGCAAACAAAATGTTCCGCGACAGTGTAGAAGACAAAGAACGGTTTTGGGCGGAACAGGCCGAAAATATCGAATGGTTTAAGAAGCCCACAAAAATCCTCACCGACGACGGAAACACCTATCCGACCTGGTTTGAGGATGGCGAACTTAACACCTGCTATCTTGCACTTGATAAGCACATCAACGACGGTTTTGGCGATCAGGTTGCGATCATCTATGATTCGCCGGTGACGTCAAGGAACCTGAAATACACCTACAGCGAAGTTTTGGATCAGGTTTCGAGACTTGCGGGCGGGATACGAGATTTAGGCTTGAAAAAAGGCGATACCGCCATTATTTACATGCCGATGATTCCACAATCATTATTTGCGATGCTCGCCTGCGCGCGGCTTGGCGTGACGCATTCGGTCGTATTTGGCGGTTTTGCACCTACCGAACTAGCCATCAGGATAGATGATTGTAACCCGAAAGCGATCATTACCGCAAGTTCTGGGATGGAAGTTTCGCGTAGAATCCCCTATTTACCGTTTGTGAGAGAAGCCATTTCAATCGCCAACCACAAGCCCAAACATATCATCGCTTACGACCGAAAACTGCTCGGCAACCGCCTCGACTTTTCAGAAGGAAGCGGACTGACCGATTTTGATAAACTGATTGAAAACTCAGAACCTGCAGAATGCGTTCCGCTCGAATCCACGCATCCGCTTTACATTCTTTACACTTCCGGAACTACCGGGAAACCAAAAGGCGTAGTTCGCGACAACGGCGGACATGCAGTGGCGATGAAATTCGCGATTAAAAATATCTACGGAGCCAACGAGGGTGAAACTTTCTGGGCTGCCTCAGACATCGGCTGGGCGGTGGGACACAGTTTCTCTGTGTATGCACCGCTCATCAACCGCAACACAACCATTATTTTTGAAGGGAAACCAATCGGTACTCCGGATGCCGGAACATTCTGGCGCGTGATCGAAGAGCATAAAGTTTCTGTGATGTTTACAGCGCCCACCGCTATTCGTGCTATTAAAAAAGAAGATCCTGATGGCGAACTCGTGAAAAAATATGATCTTTCGTCACTCCGGACGCAGTTCCTGGCCGGTGAGCGCTGCGACGTGGCTACTCTGGATTGGTATGAGGAATTCGTGGGCGTTCCGGCGATCGATCACTGGTGGCAAACCGAATCAGGCTGGCCAATGTTAGGCTTAATGCCGGGTGTGGAAGATGTTAAAATTAAACGGGCCGCCGCCGGCAAACCGATTCCGGGCTATGATATTAAAATCTTCAGTGAAGAAGGTTATGAGCTTGAAGCGCATCACGAAGGTTATCTTGTGATTAAACTTCCGCTTGCACCAGGCGCGATGACAGGGATTTGGGGCGATCCTGAACGGTTTAAATTCGGGTATCTATCGAGGTTTCCGGGGTATTATTTCTCCGGCGACGGCGCCATTAAGGATGAAGACGGATATGTTTTCGTGACCGGCCGCGTGGATGATGTGATTAATGTGGCTGGGCACCGACTTTCCACCGCTGAAATGGAGGAAGTAGTGGCCGCTCACAAAGATGTTGCGGAATGCTGCGTGGTTGGAATTGATGATGAACTTAAAGGTCAGGTTCCGTTTGCGATTGCGGTCTTAAAATCGGGATCAAAAGCAGATCAGGAACAGCTTGAAAAGGATATCGTTGCCCTCGTTAGGGAGAAAATCGGGGCGGTTGCGTGCCTTAAAAATGCGATGGTGGTTACCAGGCTGCCGAAAACGCGGTCAGGAAAGATTTTACGTAAACTGATCCGCACGATGCTCGACGGGAAAGAATATCAGATGCCGTCTACCATAGATGATGAATCCATTGTTGAAGAACTGCAGCAAATGATGAATGTGTATAAAAAAGAAAAAATCTAAATTAGATAACTGAACAGGATTTTGGAACCGGCTCCCGAGCCCTGATGGAAGCGGTTACCCCGCACCCGCCACTGGCGGGGAGGAGTATGAGCGGACAGCAGGTTCCAGGCTCCTAAATAAAAGTAGAATAAAAAATAAAATATTATGAAGAATTATTTCATTGATGATCTTCCGGATTATTTCAAACAGTATAAAAAATCGATCAAGAATCCCAAAAAATTCTGGGATAAAGTGGCTGATGAAAACTTCGTCTGGTACCAACGCTGGAGCAAAGTGGTGGAATATGACATGCAGGAGGCCAAAATAAAATGGTTTAAAAACGCCAAACTCAACATCACCAAAAACTGCATCGACCGCCATCTGAACACGCGCGGCGACAAAACTGCGATCATCTGGGAACCCAACGACCCCAAAGAAGAAGCGCAGCATATTTCGTATTCCGAACTCCGCGACAGAGTCTGCAAAATGGCCAATGTACTTCGCGATATGGGCATTGAAAAGGGCGACCGGGTCTGCATTTATCTGCCTATGATTCCTGAACTTGCCGTGACGATGCTGGCCTGTGCGCGTCTGGGAGCAGTGCATTCGGTGATATTTGCTGGATTCTCTGCCTCGGCGGTGACTTCACGTGTGAATGACTGCGAGGCAAAACTGATAATCTGTTCGGACGGAAGTTACCGCGGTCACAAAGCCATCGATCTTAAAGGAATTATCGACGAAGCCGTGGAAAGCTGCCCGACTGTCGAAAAAGTTTTGGTTGTGAAAAGAACCGGCGGCGATGTAAAAATGAAGGATGGCCGCGATTTTTGGCTCGAACCGCTTTACGAAAAAGCCGCTTCAGATTTTATTTCGGTGATTATGGATGCCGAAGATCCGCTGTTTATTCTGTACACTTCCGGTTCCACCGGAAAACCCAAAGGTATGCTGCACACCACGGCGGGTTATATGGTTTACACGGCGTATACTTTCAAGAACGTATTTAATTATCAGGAAAACGATATTTACTGGTGTACGGCCGACATCGGCTGGATCACGGGACACTCGTACATCCTCTACGGACCGCTTGCTAACGGTGCCACGACGGTGATCTTCGAAGGCGTTCCTACGTATCCGGAACCCGACCGTTTCTGGGAAGTAATTGAAAAACACAAAGTTACGCAGTTTTATACCGCGCCGACTGCCATCCGTTCACTCGCAAAAGAGTCTTACGAATGGGTTGAAAAACATGACCTTTCAAGTTTACGCGTGATCGGTTCTGTGGGTGAACCGATTAATGATGAAGCCTGGCACTGGTACAACGACCATGTCGGCAAGAAAAAATGCCCGATCGTGGATACCTGGTGGCAAACCGAAACCGGCGGTATTATGATTTCGCCGATTCCGTTTGTAACGCCCACCAAACCAACTTACGCTACTCTTCCACTTCCGGGAATTCAGCCGGTTCTGATGGACGACAAACGCAATGAAATCACCGGAAATCAGGTTGACGGCAACCTCTGTATCCGTTTTCCGTGGCCCGGAATTGCAAGGACGATTTGGGGCGACCATCAGCGGTATAAGGAAACTTACTTTACGGCATTTCCGGGTAAATATTTCACCGGCGACGGTGCCCTGCGCGATGAAGTTGGTTATTACAGAATCACCGGACGCGTTGATGATGTGATTATCGTTTCCGGTCACAACCTCGGAACCGCACCGATTGAAGACAGCATTAACCAGCATCCGGCTGTAGCAGAATCAGCTATTGTGGGTTATCCGCACGACATTAAAGGAAGTGCGCTTTATGGTTATGTGATTTTGAAAGATGTGGGCGAGAGCCGCGATCGTGAAAACCTCAGAAAGGAAATCAACCAGGTAATCAGCGATACGGTGGGTCCGATTGCCAAACTTGATAAGATTCAGTTTGTGTCTGCATTGCCGAAAACGCGTTCAGGAAAAATCATGCGCCGGATCTTAAGGAAAATTGCGGAAGGTGATTTCGCCAATTTCGGGGATATTTCTACTTTGTTGAATCCTGAAATTGTTGAGGAGATTAAGGAGGAGAGGATTTGATGAGTGATGGTGTTTAAGTTAAACCTTTCGTTAAAAGCTCCATTTAATAGTTATTTCATAAAATTATAATACCAACAATAAAATCACCGTCAACGTATATACGCAACCATTAAATAATTTCAATGACCAATCTAAATTCGCAATTTAATGTTATTCCAGAAGAATTGCAATCGGTATTAGACAAAATCGCTGCACGATTCCAACGCATTTACAATATTATTCCAAAGGATTTCGACTATAAAAAAAATTATGAATTATTTCAAAATTCAATCATTAAATGATCTGAAAATAATTGGTATCCAAATTCGGAAATGACAATGTCACAAGTTATACAAGCGGGTTTATATATCGTTGACGGACAGATATTGGAAGCAAATAGTTTTCTAAAACAATATTTTGATCAGGAAATTGATGAATTAGCACTGGGAATGATTAGAAAATTTCCAGATAGGGAGAAAGTGTTAACCGCGTCTATTAAAGCTCATAAAGAAAAAAATTACTATTTGTCAATTCCTGTGTTTTACTCTCAAGCTGAGGGAATTTGTCAAGAATTAACTGCAATTAGATTTTTTACTATAAAAAAAGGAAAACCAAAAACCTCTAGTATTGTTGATAAATTTACCGGGTCTGGACTAACTCTTGACTTACTGCAACCTTTAAATCTAATTTCATCTAATCGACAAGTACAAAACTTTGAAAACCCAATTGATGCTAATCGTCATGACATTATGCATGGTCAAAGCACTGATTATGGAGAGGACGAATTTGTCAGCTATAAAGCTCTTTCTCTTTTAACATATGTAACAGATGTTGTTTTCGACGCCACACAAAAATAAAATTCAAGAAAATACATTTTATTATAAAAACGAGTACAACTGCGATAATTTAACGTGCAAATTTATTCAGATTAACAAATTGCAACGATCACAGTCAAGCTTATTCCTTAATATTACAAGAATATTCAAACTAAAGCGCTAGCTTTCTTCATCCAGAATCACGAAATATCGAACTGGTTTGTAAGCTTAATTGAAGTTACTTCTTAATAATCTTTATACTCCTCCTTCCCAAATTCGAATGGACATTCAGAAAATATACACCGGCCGGATAATCGAATTTCAGCGAATAATTCTTGATGCCTTTGCCCGGCACATCGCCTTTTAGGATGTACTCAAGAAACTTTCCCGAAGTATCGTAAAGCGCAATTATAATATGATCGGAATGTTCATAATGAATTTTAAGGTTAAGTACGTCGGTTACGGGGTTTGGCGCGATATCGACTTTAAGCTCTTTCACTGATTGATCTCCAACTCCTGCAACCGACAGACCGCTGCCTGTCATTTTATAAATGTTATTTCCGGAAGCGTACGCCAGCGTTTCGCTCAGAAAAAATATACGGTTCAGTGAGCCGCCAATTCCAAGGTTGGTCCAGGTTTCGCCGCCGTCGTTGGTCTCATGAAAACCGGTGTGGTGGCCGCCCATCCAGCCTTTTGTGGACGAAACAAATCCAACGGCCTGCACATCAACATCGGGGAAGTTTTTGGTTTCCCACGTCGCGCCGCCATCGACTGTTTTAAGTAGTTTTCCGGAATTGGGCGCCACGCTTTCAATTGAACAGAACATGCGCATATTATCGGTGCCGGGCAGGATCTGCATTTTCCAGACATATTCATTCGGTATATTGCTCCCGTAAATTTTCGTCCAGGTTGCGCCGCCGTTCAAAGTTTTGAGGATCACAGCGCCCTGATCATCGGAGCCGGAAACAAAGCCTAAGTTTTCGGTGATGAATAAAATTTCGACCAAAGCCGTGGCGTAGGCGGACATATCAATAAACTGCCACGTATTTCCGCTGTCGGTAGATTTAATAATATATGCCGGCTGAAACCACGCACCGCAGCCGTAAACCGTGGAAGTTCCAATCGTGTCAAGGCCGCAGATGGCTTCAGGATAAGGCGAAATATTCTGTACTTTCTGCCATGTCGCGCCACCGTTAGTCGTTTTATAAAAACTGTTATTTAAAGTGCCGAGAAAGCCAATATTTTCATCCAGAAACTCAATATTCCGGTAATATTCATTATTCGGGTTAGGTAACGAAAGTTGAGTCCAGTTGGCACCGCCGTTCGTGGTCTTAAATACCGCACCGCTTCCGCCGCGCGCCGCCCAACCGAGGTTTTCATTGAGGAAAAAGACGTCATCGTATCGTCCCTGTGTAGCAGGCGGATATGAAAAGGTGCTCCACTGCTGCTGCGAGCTTACCAAAACACCGATAAACAGAAAAGTCGATAGAAATTTGTGCATATAATTTAATATTTACGTTACAAATATCCGGTTTTCATATTGAATTTCACATCTTATTGAAAATTTCTTATTTAAATCATTTTTAAAACTTTCAGCGTCCCGCGGAATTTTGTATTTCCTTTTAACAATTAATCGTTTTCACAACACTGCTGAAAATCTTACCTTTGTTAAAATTACAATCAATATGAAATTTTTTATCGACACAGCCAACTTAGATCAGATCAGAGAAGCACAGGATCTTGGAATTTTAGATGGAGTTACCACCAACCCTACCCTGATGGCCAAAGAAGGCATCAGTGGTAAAGAGGCCATTCTGAACCATTACAAAACCATCTGCGAAATTGCAGAAGGAGATATTTCAGCAGAAGTTTTAAGTACAACCTACGAAGAAATGATTGCGGAAGGTGACGAACTTGCGGCCATCCATCCGAATATTGTGGTGAAGATCCCGATGATTAAGGACGGCATCAAAGCACTTAAATATTTCTCAGACAAAGGAATTAAAACCAACTGTACTTTAATTTTCTCTGCGGGGCAGGCATTGCTTGCAGCAAAAGCGGGCGCTACTTACGTTTCACCTTTCCTGGGAAGACTCGATGACATTTCTGTAGACGGACTGAATTTAATTGAAGAGATCCGGATTATTTTCGATAACTATATGTTCGATACCGAGATTCTTGCGGCTTCTATCCGTTCGCCAATGCACATCATCAACTGCGCGAAAATCGGTGCAGATGTAATTACTTCGCCATTGGTGTCGATCCTTAATTTACTTAAACACCCACTTACTGACAGCGGCCTCGCACAGTTCGTTGCGGATGCCGAGAAAATGGGATAAATATTCTATAGCTTAAAATCTTGCCGTCTGAACTTATTCAGGCGGCTTTTTTGTGTGCAGGAAATTAAAGCTTTCAACAATTAAATTGTGCACAATGTATTTTAAGCTTATATTTGCACTTCAAAAGAACCAAATAAAAATAAATAGATATGGCATTATTAGAAAACCTTAACTGGCGCCACGCTGTGAAAGCGTACGACCCAACCAAAAAAGTAAGCGGACAGGATTTAAACAAAATCTTGGAAGCAGCCCGTCTGGCGCCGACTTCATCCGGCCTCCAGCCTTTCCGCGTGATCGTGGTAGAAAACCAGGATCTGAAGGAGCAAATGGTAAAAGGCGCACTGAATCCGGAAGTGATGAGAGACTGTTCGCACGTTCTCGTTTTCGCAGCGTGGGACAGCTACTCAGCAGAAAAAATCGATAAAGTATATGATTATCACACCGAAGTGCGCGATCTGCCACAAGGCCGATTCAGCAGCTATACCGACCAGCTGAAACAAATCTATGGTGCGCAGACCGCCGACGAAAACTTCGCCCACACCGCAAGACAGACGTATATTGCATTAGGTTTAGCCATGGCGCAGGCAGCCGAACTTAAAATCGACAGCACGCCTGCTGAAGGTTTTAGCACTGAAGTGGTTGATGAAATTCTCGGATTGAAAGAGCTTGGTCTCAGAAGTGTTACCCTTTTATACTTAGGCTACAGAGATTCTGAAAATGATTGGCTGTCTCATATGAAAAAAGTGCGTATTCCGATGGATGAATTCGTGATTATCAAGTAATTGCAAAATATCCTACCTTTATACTCGATGGAAGATCCGGATACACCCAAACTCGACAATCAGCTTTGCTTTCCGTTTTACGTGATTGCCAAAGAAATCACTGGTATGTACCGGCCTTTTCTGGAGGAGCTCGACATGACCTACTCGCAGTATCTTGTGATGATGGTTTTATGGGAATACGAGCGGCTGACCGTCAACCAAATCGGCGAAAAACTCTATCTCGACAGCGGAACATTAACGCCCTTGCTGAAAAGACTTGAAGCCAAAAACTACATCGTGAGGCATCGCAAGAAGGAAGATGAGCGTGTAGTGGAAGTTTTTTTAACTGAAGAAGGCAACCAGCTGCAGAAAAAAGCCTGTGTAATTCCGGGTAAAATGCAGCAGAAACTCGATTTATCGGAAGCAGATCTCAGCACATTAAAAGAAACACTCAGCAGATTACTTAACAAAATTGAAAAATAAATTTATGAAAACACTGTATACAACAAGCGTAACCGCTACCGGCGGCAGAGACGGCCACGTACAAAGCCAAAACGGCATCATCGATATGGAAGTGAGAACGCCAAAAGCATTAGGCGGCAAATCGGATGATTTTGCGAATCCTGAGATGCTGTTCGCAGCGGGATATTCGGCGTGTTTCGACAGCGCGTTGAATCTTGTAATCGGAAAATCTAAAACCCAAACCGGCGAAACCTCGGTTACTGCAGAGGTAAGCATCGGCCAGATTGACAATGGCGGTTTTGGTTTAGCTGTGAAACTGGACGTGAATGTTCCGGGGGTTACACAGGAAGAAGCGCAGGCACTTGTTGAAAAAGCGCATCAGATCTGTCCATATTCGAATGCAACCAGAAATAACATTGAGGTGACCTTAAATGTTACGAATAATTAAAATCCGGTAATAACCGATTTCTGTAAAACGTAAATAAAAAAACGGCAAACTAGTTAAAAGGTAAAAGTAAAAACGACAATAGTAAGTCCGTTTTTTTGTGTGACCCGGAAGGGACTCGAACCCCCAACCCTCAGAGCCGAAATCTGATATTCTATCCAATTGAACTACCGAGCCCTGATTATGAGTGATTAGTAATTGATCATAAGTAATGTAATATTGCTCATCACCAATTGCTCACTGCTCATTTTTTTAGAAACTAATCTTCACACCTCCCAAAAACTGCGCTCCCAAAACTTTATACCCTTTGAAAGTCTGATAATTGGTGTTCAGTAGATTATTTCCGAGTGCAAAAATACTGAAATTTTTGTGAACTTTGTACTCTGCAGACAGATTTAAATCGGCAAAACCACCAACTTTATCATCTAAGTTTTCAACAGAACTGTAAATATTGGGCGCAAGAACAGATTGAGTCAATGCAAATGAATTTGTGGTAGCATCGGACCGGAAAAAAGCCTTTGCACCGAGGTTCAGCTTTTTCTCCAAAAGAGAATATTTCGCGCCGATCGCAGCATTTAACAATGGTTTATTGTAAATATTTTCATAATTATCGAGGTCATATTTCTCGAAATTAAGTTCACCTTCCACTATAAGATTCGCTAACGGAAAATACTGGATGCTTCCTCTCACTTCGCTCACCGTTCCGTTATCATAGACCGCTGAGAACGTGTTGGCGTAATCATAGGCAGCACGGCTCAGCGTGAAACTTTCGTCAAACAACCCGTTTGAACGGAAGAACATTACGTCGTTAATCTTCCCGTAACCGGCCCGGAAGTCGTATTTAATACTTTGGTCAATATCGCCTCGTAAACCGAAATAGAATTTATACTTTGTTTCAGTCGCGCGCAGTTCCTGATCGGAAACTAAATACGGATTTTCCTCAAGCATTTCGGCGTACGAATTCAGTTTTAAGCCGCCGTCCACGCCTGCGTAGAATTTAAATTCATCTGCTGCCGCAAACTGTAACTCCGCTTTCGGGAACCAATAGGTTTTGTTTTCCTGAATCTGGTCGCTGGTTCGGGTTGAATTTTTCGAGTTCAAAAACGAAAAATCCGAACCCAATTTTAAGTATGAGTCTCCTTTGTAGAAAGTAAGTTGCGGCGATACCGTTGCGTTAAGCATCGACGAAGCGTTCTCACTCAAAATGGCGAATTCTGACCTTAATGTTTCGAGATTCAGACCTAAATCGGCGTTCATCATAAAGTCATCTAACGGAACTTCTACGCCATGTTTTGAAAGGTTGAGCAGAATTTCTGCCTGAGATTCTTTCGCATCAAACTTATCGCCCAAAAAAGACGATTTAATCCTAACGTCATTCAGGATTTCATTTGAATAAAAATCGTAGAAGCCATTTACGCTGATACGGTTCGTCCGGCGTTCAAGATTGATGTCTGCCTCGGGCGCCAACGCGTAAATTCCGAAATAATTGTAATTATTGAGGCCATAATCTGCACTCACATTCAGTTTTCCTTTGTCGCCGAATGAATTCAGATACACTCCAACATTGCCGAGGTTTTGTTTGCTATTCCAGTTGTATTCTTTTTTTAATCCGGTTGTTGAAAGAAAATGCGCATCTGCGCCCACTTCAATACCGTTTTCTAGTGTAGTTGAAATATTTCCGTCGGCAAGGATTTTACCAAAATTCCCCATTCCGAACTGAAAATAACTGTTCTGATTTTCTGCATCGAACTTTGGCGAAATATCTTCACCCTGAATAGTTGAAGTTTTAAAATCTGAAGCGGCAGGCACATTGGTAATATCATATTCTACCGGATTGGCCGATTTGGCTTCCGGCGGATAATTTTTTTCTGCTTCAACCGATGTTTTTTTCTTCTCAATTTTCTTTACTTCCGGTTCACGTTTGCGGTCAAGTATCAGTTTTTCTTCCGCGATCTGCGAAAATGCAACCTGCGAAATGCCGATAAACAGAATGGATAATATTTGAATTCTCTTGTTCATTATTGATATTGTATGATTGTATAATGTGGGGCGTAATGCGGCTGCATTATTTTTAACATTCTACCTTTTACTTCTTAATCATTTTTTTCACCTCCTTGGCTTCGGCCACGATCTCAGTGAAATCCTGATAGTTCGCGATAATCTGGTCCACGGTATAACTCGCCTGGTAATTATCCTTAAGACCAATGTAGTTTCTGGCCATCAGCAGCAGTGCTTTCGCTCCCCAATATTCTTCCGAAGCATAGTTATTCGCCAGTTTGAAGACCGTTTCATTAGAAGATTTAAAGGCTTTGCCTTTATTCTGGTAAAACGCTTTCGCGTACAAAGATTCGGCGGCAACCTCCGTATTTGCAGATTTTTCGAGCGCAGCGTAGGCTGTTTTAGCTTCGGTATCGCGGCCTTTGTTCATCAAACTTCTGGCTTTAATCACTTTTGCCTGTTCGGTTATTGAAGGTGAATTTTTCGAATTTGACAGCACCAGATCTGCGAATTTCTCTGCCTGCGCGAAATTTTTCTCATCCGCATAGATTTTCATCAATTCCAGATTCGCGAAGTTTTTCACATTCACGTTTGCTGAATTCGCCAGCGGTTCGAGATATTTTTTGGCTTCGTTGGTGTTGTTCTGCTCAAGATAGATCTGCGCGATCCTCGTTTGGGCATCTTGCTGATAATCGTTCTGAACGCCCGCTACTTCCTGCAAAACAAGAAGCGATTTGGCTGCGTTTTTTGACTGATAATAACTTTCGCCTAATTCATACTGAGCCTGAAAAAGGCCGTCCCCTGTAGGGTTTTGGGTTAAATATTTCTCGTACAGCGGTATTGCGTTTTTATAATCTTTGGAGGCGTAATAATTCCTGGCGGAGCTTAAATTGATCTCATCCAGTTCCGAAGCATCTAATTTTACGCCCGCACTTTGTGCGAAACTTTGGTAACCCGCAATATCATTAGTCTTCATAAACGCCGGACGTGCGGCCTGAACCACTTTGGCGGCATACGACGTGTTTTTATACTGGTTGGCAAGCGCGCGGAACTCCGTCAGTGCTTTTTCATTTTGATTCAGGTCGATATAATTCTGGGCGCGGTAAATCTGCGCATTGGCGACCAGATCCTGATCGGAACTGGATTTTATAACCTGCGAAAAATAGTCGTTGGCGTTGGTGAAATCTTCGTTCGCTGCGTACGCAGTACCAATTTCGTACAGTGCGTCATCAGCATATTCAGAAGATTTGTATTTGGACAGAAGAGATTTAAGTGACGAGATTTTCGCTTCGGTATCGCCTTTAAATCCTAATGCCATCGCTTTCTGAAACAGAGTATAATCGTCTGCATTTTCAGTTTTATCATAAATCGCAATCGCTTCATTAAGCTGATTGTCTGCGTAATATGTGTCGGCTAACCGAAGTTCGGCATCATTTTTAAATTCAGTTTTCGGATTTTTAAGATATTCACTGAAATATTTCTGAGCCTGCGCAAATTTTTTCGATTTAAAATAGGCGTAACCCAAATCGTAAGTAAGCTGCTGTTTTTCGGCAAAATTTTCGTTGAGTATCCGTTCGTAACGCACAATTGCTGAAGGATAATTTCCTTTCTGATAATAGGTCTGAGCCAGCCAGTAAGTAGCTCTGGTATTAAATTCTTTGTTGATATTAAATTCCAGACTCCTCAGAAAATATTTTTCAGCAGCATCAAAATTGCCTTTGTTGAATTCTTCGGTACCCAGCAAAAATGAGACTTCCTGATCTATTTTATTAAGCTCCGGCGTTGAGTCCGGCATTTTGTCGATCGCGCTCAGTGTTCCTTGGTAATCACCGGAATAAAGATAAGATTTCACAAGCAGCGATTTCATTTCCGCAACTTCAGAACTCCGCGGATATTTGTTGATATATCCCTGAATAACCGTGGGTGCAGATTCAAACGGGTTCCCGATATCGTAACTCAGTTTAGCATACTGCACATGAGCCAGCTGCTGAACCTTCGGATCATAATTCATCTGATAGGCCGAACGGAATGCCGACAGCGCTTCCTGTTTTTTGCCCACTTCAAGATATGCGTTGCCGAGTTGATAGTATGCATTCTGCGAGGTCGCGGAATCACTGTTAATCAACTGATTGTAATAGGAAACTGCCTCATCATATTTTTTAAGCTGTGCCGCCACAAAACCCATTTCATACAGATCACTTTCTGAGGGGTTTTGCTTGCTTTCAAGGTAATTTTTAAGGTGTGGATAAGCCGAGGCATAGTCACCTTTCATGAAGTAACTTTCGCCAATAATTTTATGCACTTCGGCTTTATAATCAGCTGAGATATTTTCCGATAACAGCGAATTACCTTCAGAAATAGCCTTGTCGTAATCCTGTTCGTTAAAATACATCTGCACATAATACGGCCTAACCAAAGGCGCGTATTTGCCGTTTTCTTTGATCTGATCGAAAAAAGAGAATGCTTTATCATTTTGTCCGTCTGCATAATAAAGATGCCCGAGCATATAAGCAATGTCGGTTTGGTCCGATGCCTCCGCGTTTTGGTAGGCTTCCTCCAGAGCTTCCATTGCACCTTTAGAATCACCGGTCATGAATTTAGCATAGCCAAGCTTCATGATATACTGGGTATTTTCTTCCCGTGAAAGCTGATATTGGTTTACATTATTTAATGTTTCGAGGGCTTTATCGAAATCCTTCTGGGCTAAATAATAGTCGGCAAGCGGCAGATTGGCCTGCGCAAAATAGGCAGAATTCGGATATTCTTTAATGAACGCTTCCAGGCCCTGCTCCGCATGGTTTTTTCGTAAGATAACACCAATCACGTTATCGAAAAACTGTGCAGCTTCTTTTTGGGAGTTGTTCAGCGAGGCATTGTAGAAATACTGCCGGGCATATTCGAACTGGGACGCATTGTAAATTTTGTTCTGATAAAGGTTTTCGGCTAAGCTGAAACGGTAATTTTCGCGGTCGCTGAAAAATTGAGATTGCTGAGCCTCTGAAATTCCGAAATAGAAAATGGCAGCCGCAGCGAAGATTTTTTGTGAATTCATTTATCCTGGTTTCAGAAAGTTTTTGAATTATTTTGTAAGATTGTGCCGAGACTCTAGAAGGCCCGCTCTTTCCACATTTAGTCAACGAAAATACACAAAACTTATTGCCTGTACAAGCATAGGAGATGTTGTGGAAATGTGGATAAGTACACGAGTTTACCTAAAACGTGCAGATTCTTACTTTGTTAATTCCGGTTTTTAAGCAGGATCCATCCCTGGCGTTGCTCGGTTTTTTGGGTAACGGCATCGAACCATGTAAGGGTGTACCAATAAGTCGAACCGGGTAGCGCACGGCCTCCGGACTTCCCATTCCATTCAATTTTTGTTTTATCCGCGCTTTCGAAAACTTTGCTGCCCCAGCGGTCCACAATCACAAGTGACACGCTTTCCATTTTGTCGAGATTTTCTACCTTCCAGATATCATTTTTCCCGTCACCATTCGGTGTGAATGCGTTGTTGATTTTAATGAAATATACGGTTTTCGGCGGCCCTAAACATCCCGTGGCAGATTCAACCTGAATCTCATAATACGGTTCGGTTGGATTAAGCAAAACTGAGGAGTTCTGCGGAACGCCGTTGAAATAGTAGCGGTATGGCTGTACACCGCCGCGGGCAACCACTTCAATGGAATTATTAGTCTGATTGATGACGTCGATTTTCGGTTGATTTTCATCGGAAACCACAAAATTATGGGTGTATGAACAGCCCTCCGCATTGGTTAAAATCACGGAGTAATTTCCTGCCTCAGAAATGCTAACGGTCTGACCTGTTTCGCCTGTACTCCACTGCCACGAAATGTTTTCGGTACCGGCATCAATTGTGGCGCTATCGCCAAAACAGATAAAATAGGTTTCCAAAAGTGTTGTCGATTTGGTAGGCGTATTCACATCCAAATGGAAATTAGCAATGGAAGGACAGTATCCGGGTACGGTAATCCGAACATAAACCGTCTGTGCAAAAGGCGTTTCATTGGTATATGCCGATGGAATTGACTGCGATAGACCTGCATCTTTAAAATACTCAAACTGAGCTGTGGAGTCAGCCGTAAATTCGGATTTTTTCGAATCCAGATTAAAGGCTGTAATTCCGTCGAAATCGGCGTCGCATAACACGTAATCGGTTTCAGTTTCTAACAAAGCCGTAGGCGACCCCGCGTAGAAAGTTACCGTCTGCAGATCCGAGGTACATCCTGTGGCATTATTTGTCATATAAAAACGGACAGGATTCGGCAGCTGCCCTGGACTCACATCAAAAGAGGCCGGGAGCGGGTTTCCGTTCTCATCTGTAAATGTATATTGGGAAGAGTTGGCGATTACCTCATCTTTAAAATCCTGGAGCGCAAAAGTGGTCTCACCGCAGATCGGGATTTGAGGAATTAGGGCTGTCGGTTTCGGATTATACGACAGATTAAAGGTAACAATATCACTGCATGTTGGGTTGTACACTACTTTTATATATGGATTGGCCCCACTGACGGCTTCGTCATAATTCGAGATTTGGCTGCCGGAAAGCAAAGTACCGTTCGGGGCATAATACTCGAGCGTCACAGTGACCTCCGGATCGGCCACAACAAGATCCGTCGGATTTTGCGTAAGATTGAAAACGGAACTGCCTTCACACTGAATTTTTGAGATATTGCCGACAATTAAGTTCGGTTTTTTATAGACCAGCAAATTTATTATGGGATGATCAGCGGACACGCAACCAGTGATGTTATTTACCGCCCTGACGTAGAGGGTTGTTACTCCTAATCCGCCACGGAAGTTTAAAGGTACCGCTCCAACACCATTTTGTGCATCTGGCAAATTCTGATGAAATGTAACGGTGACATTGGGGTCGGCATTTATTTCGGGAATTAAAGACGCCAGGTCAAAAGTTTCAGTCGGGTTTGCACATTGAGGCGGAAGTTGAGTGGTTGGGTTATTGGCTACAACGACTGGATGAAAATCAAAATTTAACTTCACCGCGCTTTGGCAGGAAAAATTTGCGTCCGAAATCCTTATCCAAACGGAAGGATTGGTTTGAGGATTAACGGAAGTCAGCGTAAAATTTACACCATCGGTCGAAAACATCACCATAAAAGATGATCCCGCAAAAAACCGTGTTTTAAACTGAGCTGCAGAATAGCTGTTTACTTCTGGACAAAGTTTTTCTGAAGGGAATTCTGTATTATCAGGTGGAAATGACAGATACGATATGCTGAAAGTTTTGGTGAATGAACAGCTGGGTGTAACTCCGGGATTCGTTGAAACGGTAATACTGAAAGTTTTGGTTTGTCCGGAATTTATCGTCGTAGATGTCACCGGAGTTGTGCTTCCAGTCTCAAAATACTGCACGGAGTAATCACTTCCTGCCGCGTAACCCGTAACTGTTGCCAGATCGAAATTCTTCGATGGAAGACCGAGCTGATCACATTCCCTTATCATAGCGCCATCGTACACAAAAGGTGGCAGGCTTGAAGTGATGTTTACCACTTCGCTGGCAGAACGCAATGTGCATGTTCCGCTGGTGTTTTTAACGCGTACATAATAGGTTCCGTTGCCGACAAGAATACTTGTACCCGTTCGTACAAAAGTTGGATCAGTTTCCGACAACCACTCGTAGGTTAACGCGGGATCGGGATCAATAACGTGAATTTCTGCTGGGTTTCCGCAGCCCGTGGCGTAGTTTGGGGTTGAAATTAATGGTGTTTTGAGCAACTTAAAAGTTACCTGATCCGATTCCGCAGCGCCAACCTGAACGCCTGCTGTATCGTGATAAGTAACTTCTATTTTGAGAACATCACCATCGGCTGGTCCAAAACCGGTAAGCGTATCAGCCGTTTCGCCAGGGATCTGAGATCCGTTTCGCAACCATTTAAACTGCGGAGTAAGGCTTAGGTTTGGTGTGAAAACCCAGGCGACACCTTCGCTCCTCCATGGACCGTTGTTGTAGTTAGAAGCAGCATTGCTATGCGGGGGAACCTTAAATTTCGACGCGTCCTCATTCTGAATAGCTAAAATCGCATTGTAAGTATCTAAAATTTTATTATTTACATAAATCACTATTCTGCCGTCTTCAAATAGCAGGATGGTACTGCTATATTTTTCAGAACCCGAAAAACCGCCTACTCCATCTGTTCTAATTTGATTTTGGTACGAAACCAACAAAACATTCTGACCTTCGACTGTAATGTTTTTATATAAATATGTTACACTGCCATTTTGGGATTTGGGTATCAGATCGGTATAGCCGAAAAATATTTGCGCTAAGTTAAGTTCCTGTGCAGGATTGACTTTGTAAACTTTATTGTAATCCACCGAAGGCAATACAGAATAACCGTAAGAGGCTGGAATACCGCTATACGTTCTGTCCTGATAAACACTTACGTCTTTAAGGCTTTCAAGTTCCGCATCATTTGTAAATACTAATCTCCCGTTACTGCCGGCAACTACCCTCGTATATTCTTTACCATAAAAACTGAAGGTGAAACCAATTGGAAATGATTCGCTGAATTTATTTGAATTTAAGGCCTGAAAATTAATGGGAGTAGATCCCGCAGAAAGCGGAAAGCTGGATGGTAGCTCTTTGGTTATTTTATAATCCCCCGTCGACGTTGCCACCGCATCCACCTTTAAATTAAAACTCTCTCCCGTACAGAAAAACTGCTCACCAGGATATGCTGCGCCACTTCCCGGATTGTAGAGACTCACCGATTGCGACCAGCCCAGGACACTCCAAAGCACTATAAATAGGATATAAAAGTTCTTCATCATTTGGAAATTAGCCCAAAAATACATTTTTATTTGTAACCCATCCATTCGCGTTTTAGTATACGAATACAGAAATTATTATAATTTCTTAATTTTTCCGTTAAATTTGTCAAAACTAAACTATTTATGAACCAGCTTTTCAGAAGAAAACACTACAGCGAAAGCGACCAGCCGTCAGGTTTGCTGCGCGTGCTGGGTGTTCGCGATATTGTATTTTTCGGCATTGCGGCCATCATCGGTGCCGGAAGTTTCAGCAGCCTTGGTGAGGCTGTTTTCCGTGGCGGTCCGGGCGTCATCATCCTCTATCTGATCTGCGGTTTTGCGTGTGGTTTCACCGCGCTGTGTTATGCTGAGTTTGCGAGCCGTATTCCGCAGGCTGGTTCCGCCTACACCTATGCGTACGCGAGTTTTGGGGAATTAATTGCCTGGATTATCGGATGGGCACTGATTATGGAGTATTCTTTCGGGAACATCTACGTAGCATTTTCGTGGAGTGATTATTTCACGAGTTTTATGGAAAGAATCGGCATCCACGTTCCCGATTATTTAAGTTGCAGCTACACCGAGGCAAAGAAAGCGTTCTTCGGAGGCTCAGAAAATAAAGAATTGCTGAATGCCTGGAAAAGCGCACCTCTTATCGGCAATCATAAAATTATATTCGATTTGCCTGCTCTCGTAATTAACGGGCTGATTACATGGCTGTGCTATGTCGGCGTGAAAGAATCGAAAAACTTCAATAACATTTTCGTTCTTCTTAAACTGTTCATTATACTTCTTGTCATCGCTGTTGGAATCGCGTTCATCAATACGGACAACTGGTTTCCGGTAAGTACAGATACGGGCGTGGCTTCGTTTATGCCAAACGGTTTTGCAGGCGTTATGACGGCCGTTTCGGGCGTGTTTTTCGCTTATATCGGCTTTGATGCACTCAGCGTTTTATCAGAAGAAACAAAAGACCCACAACGTAACCTGCCGCGCGGAATGATTATTTCGCTGGTTTTGTGTACCGTAATTTATATTATCCTTACACTGGTACTTACCGGAATGGTAGATTACCGAAAGTTCGACGGGATCGGCGATCCGCTTGCGTTTATCTTCGATGCGGGCAACGCCAATATACCGTGGATGGAGTTTGTGGTTTCACTCGGAGCAATCATCGCGATTACTACTGTCCTTCTGGTATTTCAGATGGGCCAGCCAAGAATTTGGTATGCGATGAGCCGCGACGGACTGATGCCTAAAAAGTTTATGGAAATTCACCCGAAACACAAAACACCCGCTTTTGCAACCATCGTTACCGGAATTGTTGTCGGAATCCCGATTCTGTTTACCGACAAATCGTTCATCCTCGACTTCACCAGCATCGGAACCATTTTCGCGTTTGTGCTGGTTTGCGGTGGCGTTTTGCTGTTGCCTGCAAAGCAGAAAATCAAAGGCAGATTCCACATGCCGTATATCAATTCAAGATTTATTTTTCCGCTCATATTTATTGGTGGACTCATTTTCTTTTACTTCTGGCAACCGGAATTCTTTCAGAATTTATTAGACTGGAACGACGTTGCGCAGCGCGAATTCCGGATTTCAGTTACATTTTTCATCCTGATCAATCTCGTGCTTTGCGTGCTGGCCTTTGTCCGCAATCTTTCGCTGATCCCGCTCGTAGGGCTCAGTTCATGCCTTTATCTTCTTACCGGGATGAGCCATAATAACTGGTTCTGGTTCCTCGTTTGGTTCGCAATTGGTATGATTATTTATTTCTCATACGGGTTCAGAAACAGCAAACTGAACAACGAACTCAACGGCGATTTAAATTAGAAAATATGCAGCAAAGAATTAAGACGTATAACGAATTCTACTTATTTTATCTTACCCAGCACAGCAAATTATGGACACGCGTTTTCCATTTTATTGCCATTCTGCTGGTTTTAACGGTTATAATTTATGTAATTCAGTCGGGAAAAGAGCGTTTCCTGTGGTACGTCCCGATCTATGGTCTTGGCATATCAGGTCTGAGCCACGCAATTTTCGAAAAGAACAGGCCCACGATTATGAGCTACCCAGCCTGGTCGGTAATTTCAGATATGAGAATGTTTTTTGAATTATTAATTGGAAAGCAGAAATTTAAAGCATAAAAAAAACTCCCTTTCGGGAGTTTTTCGTTTTTGATATTAAACTGTTTTAATGAATTCGAGATTTTTTGCTTCGATCTCGCCCTCATCAAGTTTACTCTCGCCTTTGCCTTTTTCCAGATCTAGACTAACGTTTGGATGATTTACTTCCATAAATGTCTTGAACTCCTCAATATTTTTAAATAGATTGAAGGATTCTTTTTCCTCATCATAAATAACACCTTTTGTACGTCGTGCTGCCGTGGCCGCTATGATTCCACCCCACATCGCAGCGCTGTTACTCGTAAAATAATCTCTTACGAACAGATATCCACCTTTGTTTTCAGCTTTAAGATAATAAATTCCGCCGTCGTATCCCTGACCTTTATCTTCACTGTTGAATTTTTTAATGAGATTTACAACGTGAATGTACACATCCTTTCCATCAGAAATCGCAAATGCTTTTTTCAACTTCTTTCCTTTATCATCAAGATTATTGAATCGGAAAGCAATCTGATCATCTGTGATCGGCGCTGAGATACCGGGGTCAGAACTTGGAGTTTTGGTGCGAAAATCTTCGTAAGTTTCGTAAACTCCTTTCGGATACTGTGCAGGACTAAAATTTTGAGAAAATCCCAGACCGAAAGCAGCCAGGGACAATAAAGTAAGTAGTTTTGTCATGTAAATTTTTTTTCTAAATATATAAATTTCTGCCAAATTAAATTATTTTTGATAAAAATAGTTATGAAGAAAATTTTACCCTTTTTTATTGCTGTAGCGATAGCATTAACAGCCTGTCAACCAGTATATAAAGCTGACAACTTTCAGCAAACCGCCAACACTCACCGGCTGATTGCAGTATTGCCGCCTAAAGTTATTATTGAAATTAAATCTGCAGATGAGGCCGCCGCCATCAAAAAACAGGAAATGATTGAGAGCGAGAGATTTCAGAACGCGCTGGTAAACTATCTGAATGAACAAAACCACGAAAACAAAATTTTCATAAAAGCTCAGAACACTGCCGAAACCAATAAAATTCTTGCGGATAACAACGTGACGAGTTTAACAGGTAGAAGCTATGGCGAATTAGCTAAAATGCTTGGAGCGGATGCCGTGGTAACCTCCCGCATTTCACTCGCGAAGCCGCTTACTAACAGCGAGGCATTCTTCACAAGTTTACTTACGGGCTACTCAGCACCATCAAAAATAACCACGGTCGACTTATCACTCACCGACAGGGAAAGCGGAAAAATGTTTTGGAATTACAACTGGCAGACCGGAGGAACATTTGTATCCACAGAAAAGCTCACAAATTCTTTAATGAAAGCCGCAGCTATTCGGTTCCCCTATAAAACGAAAGATTTACAATAACAAAAATCCCGAAGATAAACTTCGGGATTCTTATTTTTAGTGAAGATGTTTGCCGCTTGGTGGCGGATAATCTCCTTTTGTGCTCTCTTCCATTTTCTGCGTGGCAGCCATAGATACCACCAGGTCATTCAGCATTGAACTTGCAGCACTTGGCGAATTAGGCAGCAAAACCAGATTGCTGCGGTTGTTGGCGCCAATTGAGTGCAGCGTGTCATAATGCTGCGTCACCACAATAAGTGCCGAAGCTTCCTGCGAACTGATGCCTGCCTCGTTAAGCATTTTTACAGATTCCTCCAGACCTTTTGCGATTTCGCGTCGTTGGTCGGCAATACCCATACCCTGAAGTTTTTTAGATTCTGCTTCAGCCTTTGCAACGGCTACGATACGGATTTTCTGAGCTTCAGATTCGTATTCTGCTGCTGTTTTTTCGCGTTCAGCTGCATTAATCCTGTTCATCGCATGTTTCACCTGCTCATCCGGATCGATGTCGGTTACCAACGCCTTGATGATGTCGTAACCGTAACTCTGCATCGCTTCCTGAAGTTCACCCTTCACCGCAATCGCCACGTCATCTTTTCGTACGAAAACATCGTCGAGTTTCAGCTTTGGCACCTCAGCACGAACAACATCGAAAACGTAGGATGTAATTTGGTTTTCGGGATTCTCAAGGCGGTAGAATGAATCGGCAACCTGCGCAGTAATCACCTGATATTGTACGGAGACTTTCATTCTGATAAATACGTTATCGAGTGTTTTGGTATCGATGATTACGTCAAGCTGCTGAATCCGCAGATTCATACGCTTCGCAACCTGGTCGATAAAGGGGATTTTAAGATGCAGACCCGACTGGCGCACCACATGGAACTTGCCAAGCCGCTCTACGATCGCAGCTGTGGCCTGCTTCACCGTAAAGAACGAGGCGAAAAGCACCACAAGTCCGAGAAAAATAATAATTCCTAAATAAGCCATTGTTTAATTTTTGATGGTTAATGATTGTTAATTGTTTAAAAATTTTGATTTGCATAAAGATAGTATTTTATTTTTAAAGATCCGTCCGGTTTGCGCCGTTATTCAGCCATAAGCCATTGTTTTTTAAGACATTATAGTATTTATAATTAAATAATTGTACATTTGATTTACTAATAACCACAACACAAGATGATGATCACAGACATTTCCCAAACCTTCCGGCATCCGTAACACAGTAAACCGCCGACTTATTAAACCGCTGCACATTGTGATCGACGTCACATAACCGACTTCCAGTACCTGAAAGATGGTGCTGCAAAGCTGAACTTTTTAGTACAGAACGTCGGCACCACCCCAGAAATAAAAAGCATTCTACTTTCTTAAATACTAAAAGTTTGTTAAATGGCTACCCAGACAATCATCAATGATCTCGCGTATGAACGGTTTCAGCAGGCTACCGCACAGATTCAAACGATAAAAAAAGGAATTCACGACACCCGCATGGGCGAGGCAACGCTCACGGATATCCAAACCGACAGCGAAAAACTTTCCAAACGGATTGCGCGCGAAAACATGCCTATTTCGGCCGCGCTCGAAAGAATTAATGGCGTGCCTAATTTCCAAGACATCCAAATTCTATATAAGATCCTTAAAATTGCCGAGTCAGTCGGAAGAATCACAATTAAAACCCGCTACGGGAATTCCGGCTACGGAACAGGTTTCTTACTTGCGCCGGGGATTTTAATCACAAACAATCACGTATTTCCGGATGCTGACACTGCAAAAAACTCGATTGTTCAGTTTTATTATGAACTCGACGAGCACAACGAGGCAAAAAAAGTGCAGACTTTCGGTTTTCTTCCGGAAAAGCTCTTTCTCACTTCATCATTTAAGGTGGACAGCAATATTCCCGACAGTGGCCTCGATTTCACCATAGTTGCCGTTTCGGAGAGATCGAAAGAGGGCAAAAACATCACTGAAATTCCGCATACGATGATGGATGAGCATTACGGCAAGATCATCGAAGGTGAAAACTGCGTAATTATTCAGCATCCAAAAGGAGATTATAAAAAAACAGTGATGAAGGACATACGGATGCTCACGCTGAAAGACGATTTTTTGATCTACGAATCAGATACGCTTCCGGGCTCCTCGGGTGCAGCTGTAATCGGACTCGGAACCGGTGAAGTGGTCGCTTTGCATCACAGCAGTATCCCAAATAAAAATCCGCAGGGGCAATGGCTCAGGAAAGACGGCGGCGTGTATAAAGACGGTGATGCCGACGAAACGATTGATTGGTTGGGTAACGAGGGCGTCCGCGTAAGTTCATTTATCCGCGCGATCCGGTCAGCGGTTTTACCCGGCGAGATGAACGACCTGAAGAACTCTATTTTCGGCAAAGAAAGCCACGGCGAATCACACAACAAACCTGTATCCAATAGAACTGAAACACCCATTACCGAGATGAAAAACTCACCTGAATCTGTGCTAAATCAAGCAGTGAACAAGCTGCAGACTTCCACACAAAGTCCGGATTCGCCACTTCAGTATTTCGAACTCGAACTTTCAAATATCCAGACCATGCAGGCCGACTGGAAGGAAAGCTACAAAAAACTGGTACCCGAAATTATTTCCTCCGAACCGCTTTTTCCGATGTCGACCATTCCCTCACAGAAAGCTATACATTACGTTACGCTGCGCTCCGGCCAGAATCCGTGGGAAGTGGCCGCAAAGCTCGAAGCGCTGCCGCGGATAAAAACTGCTACGCCCGACCTTGAAGTGGAAACCGACCTTCAGATGAAAAGCGAAAGCTACAAACAGTTTACAGAATCAGACATGCTCGAAAGCATGAAAACCAGCAATGCTGTGGGACGTCAGGATGATTTCAAAACAAAATGGAGCGCTTCCTCTTATTTTAATCTGGATGATGCAGACACCCTAAAACAAAGGCTCTGGAACCGCACGGCCGTGGGTTTATCCGACGAAACAGCTGCTGAAAGTAATATTGTTGAACTATTAAAAAAAATCAGCGGACAAAAAGCTGAGGAAGAAAACAATCCGGAAGAACAGCACGCAGATTCCGTTGAAAAGATACTTCAGAACCTTCGGAACATCCTGCTTGTGCAGCTAGATACAGGATATACGGACCATGCAAAAGTAAAGGGCCGTTTTAATCTGAACTGTGATGAAGACTTCATCGATGGTTCGGATGCGCGCGATGATATGCGTAAAGGATTACTGCGCCACCCCGGACACGGAACCCGCACCGCGAGCATCATTACGGGCGGTGACATGCAGTCGGTTTATAAAAACGACGGCAATTACGGCATCCTCTGCGACGGTAACAAAGATTCGCTTGTAAGCATCATTCCGTACCGCATTTCGGAATCCGTTGTGCTGATTAACCGCGGAAAGAATGTGGTGGACGCCGTAAATCAGGCTATCAACACCAATACGGATGTGATGTTTATGTGCATGGGAAGCTATCCGCGTCCTATGTTGGCAGAAGCAGCCAAAGCTGCATACGATAACGGAGTTATTTGGGTATGTGCCTCCGGAAACGAGGTTGAAATGGTGGTCTCTCCGGCGTTGTACCCCGGGACTATCGCCGTATCCGCAACAAATCCGAACCAGAAACCGTGGCGCGGAAGCAGCTATGGTTTCGAAGTGGATATTTCCGCGCCCGGCGAAGATATTTACGTTCCATCGATGGACGAAAAATATAAGGAAATTATGGTGTACGGCAGCGGCACAAGTTACGCTACGCCGCATGTGGCCGCAGCCGCAGCGCTTTGGAAGGCCAAAAACCGCGACGAACTTCTGAAAAAATATAAATTCCCATGGCAGACTGTAGAAGCTTTCAGGATATGTTTAAAAGAATCTTCAACAAAACCTGCAGATTGGGATACAGAAAATTACGGTGCGGGAATTTTAAATATATACAAACTGCTCCTCAGTGAACTGCCCGAGATCGAGCCGAACAAATATGCTTACGCTAATGACACACGACAGGAATGGGATCTCGGTGTTCGTGAGGGTATTCATTTCCTGTGGAAAACCCTGCTCAAAAAAACCATTTCTACACATGAATCTGCACATGAGATGATTCTTACCGAACGCTCGCGCATCGCTCTGTCTGCGATGACCGGCAATACGGCTTCCAGTATTTTTGAATCTGACAGCATTACCGCCGTAACCGACTCCGAAAAGATCCTCAAAATGTATTTCGACAGCTACAAACACCATTAGCCATGGAAAAGAAATATTTCGACCTACACCTGCATCCGATATTCAAGAATTTCATCAGCAAATATGAGGCGCTGGTTCCGCTTCCGAACAGAAAATATGATGAACTTGCGCAGCCCATCAGAATGTCCAACGCCATTACCAATATTCTGGATGAGGTTTTTATTCATATTCTCAAAAGCCAAAGCAGCATCAGCCAGTGTTTACAGGGAAACCTTACGTACGCCGTGGCGTCCATCGTAAACCTCGAACATGGCTTTGCGGACAGCCGCGGATTTTTTGGCAACATTCTAAAAAGCAAATTCTCCAACCCGCTCGATAAAACGTATTTTGATAAGGTGCGCAGCGGCGAAGTTTCCTATTACCGTCTGATGCTGATGGAACTCAACCTCTATAAGCAACTGCGCGATTATAAAGACAGCCCGGTGGCTGTTCTATCGCGGAATTTTAGCCGAAAACCAGCGACAAAAGCGTTAAATATTCTGATCAGCCTTGAAGGTTCGCATAATTTCAGCAAGCTGATGGTCGGCAATCCACTTAAAACCGATTTCGTACCGAACCGTTTTGTGGATCTGAAGAAAACAATAAAATTATCTCAGGTGGCCGATAACCTATGGCGCGAAATGATTGTTGACACAGATGCAGGCGAATCGCCGGACATGCATCACAGCCAAAGCGCCGCCGTGAACTTTGAAAGATTCTATAAAAGTCTTGCGCGCGAAAACATGGATCTACTTTATCTTACGCTTACGCATCTCACTCATATCAACGAACAGTTTCTGGCCACGCATGCGTTTGGGATGAAAATGCTGAAACATCCGTCTTTCTATCCTTTCGGGAACGGCATTACGGGCTCTGGCTTTGATGTGATTGAAAAATGTTACTCAATGCGGAACCATAAAGATCAACACCGGCCGATTTTGGTCGATATGAAGCATTTAGGTTTAAAATCACGGCAGGATTACTACGCTTTCCGCAAAAATTTAATTAAAACAGAAGGAAAATATGCACAGATCCCGATCATTGCGTCGCATATCGGTGTGACGGGTTTCACCTATAATGAATGGAAAAATGCACTTAAACGTGAAAGCTGCACCGTTTACAATTATGAAGGCGCACGCGCTGTTTCTATAGAGATGACGCGGAAAAACTGTGGCCGCTGGGGCTCTTTTGTGAATAATGATTTTACATTCAATCCATGGTCTATCAACCTGATGGATGAGGATATTGTGGAAGTACTGAACAGCGACGGTATTTTGGGTATGAGCCTCGATGTAAGGATTCTGGGCTTTCAGTCGGAATACGGACTAAACCTTAGCAGCGAAAACGAATTTCTGAGCACAGCCGATTTCCAGACTCATTTTCCTCAGATCGTGGTTAAAAATCTGCCGGTAAACACGATGGAAACAATGATTTCCGAAAACGAAAGCTGGCTCATTCCGACCAAGGAAGACCGGCATCCGCTGGCGTTCTGCTTCAACATTATTCACGTCATCCAGGTTGGGCTGCTTAAAACGGATATTGAAGAACCGTGGAAGCAAATTTGTCTTGGCAGCGATTTCGACGGGCTGATTGAGCCACTGAATATTTCGCCGGACGTCACCTCACTTGAAGAACTTGAAGCAAACATTATCAAATGGATTGTAGTGGCCGAGAAAGCTTACGTAAAGGAAAACGGAGGCTCGTGCGTACTTTCGGAATTTAAGAGCGCGCAGCTTAAATCAGTCGTGCGTGGAATCATGTTCGAAAACGGCAAAAACTTCGTTGAAAGATGGCTGAATAATTTCGCATTGTAGCTACATCGTCATCCCGATCTCGATTCCTTTTATTTTGCGGTAAAGATCGGTGGCGAAATTATCGGTCATGCCCGAGACAAAATCAATTACGCCCAAAACTTTCTGATAATCTGTTCCTTCTTCGTACAGGAACTGTTTTGGCAGCAGCTTCAAAGCCATTTTATCATATGATTTGCGGTCTTCTTTAGATTTAAGAATTGGCGGGATAAAATGGTCGAGCAGTTCATACATCACATTATAGCCGGCATTTTCAATCTCAATCACGGCTTTATGGTTGTAAATTTTCTCAATTGAAAAGCTCTCAATTTCCTGCAGCGATCGGTTGTCGGTCTTATAAATATCGAGCAGCGCTTTGTCTAAATTTCCATTTAAAATTAAGTCAAAATTTTCTCTGTAAATCTGCATCGACTTGTTAATCAACGCATTGATTACTTTTGCGCGCAGATAAGAAATCCTTTCGTTTGCGTTCGTAAGCATCGCAAGTTTGTCTTCTACCCTTTTCGTGTTCTGATTCTCAGATTTTATCAGCTCGAAAAACAGATTTTCGCAATCGGCGGTTGACACGATCCCGAGTCGGTGCGCGTCTTCCATATCGATGATATTATAGCAAATGTCATCGGCAGCTTCCACAAGCCACACAAACGGATGCCTTTTAAACGCGGTGGGTTCGTCAGATTCCTGCATCATGCCTACCGAATTGGCAATCTGCAGAAAAGTGTCTTTTTCATTCTGGAAAAAACCAAACTTCTTTTGGTGAATCACAGCGCGGTTTTTTGCCACGGCTTCACACGGATATTTTGCGATGCTCCCGAGCGTGGAAAATGTTAACTGCGTACCCCCTTCGTCCTTGCCGTTCTGCTGGTGTGTGAGTACTCGGATTGCATTTGCGTTCCCTTCAAAATTCATCAGGTCGGCCCATTCTTTTTCATTGAATTTCGGCTTAAGGTCGGCTTCATTTTTTTCAAAATAACTCGCGATCGCATCTTCCCCCGAATGTCCAAAAGCCGGATTACCCACATCATGGCAAAGGCACGCCGCGGCAATTACATTATGCAAATTGTGCTGATAGAAATTCTGTGCATTTTCATCGAGGTCATTTCGGTAGTTTTCGAAAATGAAATCTCCCGCAGCACTTCCCAAACTGCGGCCAACAGACGAAACTTCAAGCGAGTGTGTGAGGCGGTTGTGCACAAAAACACTTCCCGGCAGGGGGAAAACCTGCGTTTTGTTCTGCAGACGGCGGAACGCGGCGGAAAATATAATACGGTCGAAATCCCTCTGATAATCGGTTCTGGAAGCTGATGTCGCAACGTTCTGCCCGGTACGCTGATTGGTAAAAATGCGGTTTAAATCCATTCTTCAAAAATACATTTTTTATCAGCCGGATTAAAATGGTTTAAGTTTTGAACGTTGAAATTAAAACAGAACCGCAATGCCTGAAGGACCATCAATCCTTATTTTAAAGGAAGCAACCCAGAAATTTATCGGAGAGAAAGTAATCTCAGCAACCGGAAATGCGAAGATTGCGATGGAAAAACTGCCGGATCTTACTTTCGAAGAATACAGAATCTTCGGCAAGCAGTCGTATCTGGTTTTTGGGGAAGCCGTGATACGCGTACATCTACTTTTGTTCGGCTCTTACTCGGTTGATGAACAGATCAAACCCGACCGCCAACTCAGGCTGCAGCTCAAATTTCCGAATGGTGATCTGTATTTTAATTCGTGCTCGGTAAAACTCCTGGAACGATCAGTTTTAAGGGAAATCGATTGGCATGCTGATGTATTAAGCGACGACTGGAAGCCGCTCAAAGCCCGAAAAAAACTCAAACTACAACCTGAAAGAATGGCTTGCGATGTGCTGCTAGACCAGAATATTTTCTCGGGCGTTGGCAATATCATTAAAAACGAAGTGCTGTTCCGTATTGGTGTTCATCCTGAAAGTCTCGTGGGGAATTTGCCTCCAAAAAAACTTTCGGCCCTGATCTTCGAAGCACGAAATTACAGTTTTGACTTTCTGCGCTGGAAAAAAGAGTATGTATTAAAGAAAAACTGGCTTGTACACACCAAAAAAACCTGTCCAAAGTGTGGCGAACTTCTTACGAAAAGACATACTGGATTATCTAACCGCCGAAGCTTTTTCTGCGAAAAAGACCAAAAACTTTATGCCTGAACATAATTTTAAGCCAAGTTCATCTCCCGTAAATCAAACCTTCCATACGCACATTTTCTTTATTTTTCAAGAGCGAAAGCAATAAAGTTTTATATATAATTGCGAAAACAATTATATGAAGCATATGTATTTTCTCGCTGCAGCATTGTTCTGCAGCACCATTTCTGCGCAAAGCGTTATTTCGTTCGAAAGTAGCGAAGGTTATGTTTTGGGCGACATTAACAGCCAAAATGGATGGACCGTTACAGAAACCAGCGATGGACCGCTCACTAACCAGATCGTAACCGATGAAGTATCCTCTACCGGGAATTTCTCTTTTAAGAACGCGTATGTACCGGAATATGGCGATCAGTGGTTCCCTATTTTTGGGATTGAAAAATCTTTCCCAACGGCGCTTGATTATAGAAATACCACGATTTCCTACGATTTTATGGCTCCGGAGCAGGACGGCGCCGACTTCGAATTCGCTTTGTATTCTATCAATGAGGAAGAGGAGGTTTTCGATATTTTGCTTGCGGTTGGCTTCGAAAACAGAGGTTATATCTACATTTACCCTGAAATGAATTTTGGCGGTTTTACCTACGCTAATGCCAGCTGGGACGCGAACCAATGGTATAATTTAAAGATCGAAATTAAAGAAAACACAATTACATATTATTTGGACGATGTAGAGATTTATACCGGACCTAATACCAGCAAAGTGAACGTAAACGGCATGAACATCCTGCACAACAACTACGGTGGAAGTGCATACTACGACAACTTCAAGATAGAAACTTCGAATCTCTCGGTTGCCGATGTTCCTGGACGTAACATAAAAATATATCCAAATCCGGTTGTTGATTATGTAACAATTGAGCTTCCTGCAGGTGAAAAACTCAACACCGTCGATGTTTATTACTTAACCGGGCAAAAAGTAACTGGCTTTAAGGCAGACACTAAGCTGGACCTCTCGAAGTTACATTCTGGGGCATATATTTTGAAAGCAACAAGTGCACAGGGAAAAACCTACAGTTCAAAAATTATCAAAAAATAAAATTAAGTTTTAAAACAAAAAAATATCCCTGAAATTCAGGGATATTTTTATTTATGGAAAGAGTTAAAGCTCTAACTACATATACGATTCAATCGGCTCGCATGTACAGATCAAATTCCGGTCGCCGTACGCTTCGTCAACACGTGCGACGGTAGCGAAGAATTTGTGCTCGCGTACCCACTCCAGCGGATATGCGGCTTTCTCGCGGCCATAAGGCTTATCCCATCCGTCAGAAATAACCAGCTGCTCGGTGTGCGGCGCGTTTTTCAATACATTATTGGTTGCATCGGCAGTTCCTTCGGCAATTTCATCGATTTCTTTCTTGATTGAAATCAGCGCTTCCGCGAAACGGTCAATTTCCGCCTTGCTTTCAGATTCTGTAGGTTCAATCATCAGCGTACCTGCCACCGGGAAACTTACAGTTGGTGCGTGGAAACCATAATCCATCAGGCGTTTGGCAACATCCGCAACTTCTACTCCGAGCGATTTAAACTGTCGGAAATCCACAATACATTCGTGTGCAACACGTCCTTTGTTATTTGCATACAGAATCGGGAAGTGTTCAGCTAAAACTTCTTTAAGATAATTTGCGTTCATGATCGCATGTTCGGTAGCGGTTTTTAAACCATTTGTGCCGAGCATTTTGATGTACGCATACGAAATATTAAGCACTAGACTTGATCCGTAAGGTGCAGAAGAAATCGCATCGATTGCTTCTTTATCTCCAACTTTAATCAGTGGATTTGATGGTAAAAACTTAACCAAATGCTCCGCAACGCAGATCGGTCCTACGCCGGGGCCACCGCCGCCATGTGGAATTGCAAAGGTTTTGTGAAGGTTCAGGTGGCAAACATCCGCGCCGATATGTCCGGGTGATGTATAGCCGCACTGCGCGTTCATGTTTGCGCCGTCCATATACACCTGGCCACCGTGCTGATGGATTACCGCGATGATATCTTTAATATTATCGTCGAAGAAACCATAAGTCGAAGGATAAGTAATCATTGCAGCAGACAGGTTTTCACTGTGCTGTTCGGCTTTTGCCTTTAAATCATCAATGTCTATTTCACCACTTTCGAGGTTTTTTACAACCACTACTTTCATGCCTGCAATTACCGCCGAAGCAGGGTTGGTGCCATGCGCCGACTGTGGAATCAGAACGATATTTCGGTGAAGTTCGTTGCGCGATTTGTGATATTCGCGGATTACCATTAAACCTGCGTATTCGCCTTGAGCACCGGAGTTTGGCTGAAGTGAAGTACCTGCAAATCCAGTTATTTCTGCAAGGTCTTTTTCAAGTTCTTTAATTAAAGTCTGATAACCTCCTGCCTGTTCCGTTGGAACAAACGGATGCACATTTCCCCATTCAGGCCATGAAATTGGAAGCATCTGCGTAGCTGCATTCAGTTTCATGGTACATGATCCGAGAGAAATCATCGAATGTGTAAGCGAAAGGTCTTTTCTCTCCAAACGCTTGATGTAGCGCATTAACTCGGTTTCGGTGTGGTATTTATTGAAAACTTCTGCGGTAAGAATTTCGTCTGTACGCAGGGATTCCGCCGGAATCTGAATAGTATCTTTAATCTCTAATTTAAAACTCTGATTATCTTTAAACTGCGCGAAAGCATCAAACAGATTCTGAAGTTTATCCAGTGTTACAGCCTCGTCAATAGCGATGCTTACTACGCCTTCGGTAAAATAATTCAGGTTGATTTTATGATCAAGCATGAGCTGACGCAGCGTATTTTTTTCCTCTTCGTGAATTCTGAATTTTACGGTATCAAAAATCGGTTCGTCCACAATATCATACCCTAAAACTCTTAATCCATCATGCAGCGCGTTAGCCTTGAAATGAATCTGTTCTGCAATGAAGTTAAGTCCGTTCGGGCCATGATAAACCGCGTACATGCCGGCCATAACGGCTAAAAGAACCTGCGCGGTACAGATGTTAGAAGTGGCTCTTTCGCGTTTGATGTGCTGCTCGCGCGTTTGAAGCGCCATTCTTAAAGCCCTATTGCCGTAAACGTCCTGCGAAACACCGATAATTCTTCCCGGAATATCCCTCTTATAATCTTCCTTACACGCAAAAAATGCCGCGTGAGGTCCGCCGTAACCCATCGGAACGCCAAAACGCTGCGTTGTGCCTACGGCACAGTCTGCGCCCATCGAAGCAGGCGACTTCAGCTTAACAAGTGACATCGGGTCGCATGCTACCACAACCTGAAGACCGTGGGTTTTGTACGCTGCGATGTTCTCAGTATAGTCCAGCACCACACCATTTTTCCCAGGATACTGAAGAAGCACCCCAAAATAAGTATCGTTGAACTGGTGGCTTTTGTGGTTACCTACTATCACGTTGATGCCGAGTCCTTCTGCTTTGGTTCTCAATACAGCAAGAGTTTGCGGCAAAACAAGATCAGACACAAAGAATTTTATCGAACCGGCTTTTTTCTGGTCTTTTGTACGGCTTTCAAAAAACATGTGCATGGCTTCGGCAGCCGCTGTAGCTTCATCTAAAAGCGAAGCGTTTGCCAATTCAAAACCGGTAAGATCAGAGACCACAGTCTGGAAATTAAGCAAAGCTTCAAGTCTGCCCTGTGCAATTTCCGCCTGATATGGAGTATATGCCGTGTACCACGACGGATTTTCCAGAATATTTCTTTGGATCGGACTCGGCAGAATGGTGTTGAAATACCCGAACCCGATATAATTATCGAAAAGCGCGTTTTTGGATGCCAGTTCCTTGGAATGAGCAAGCATTTCATATTCTGAAAGCGCCGGAGAAATTTCGAGATCTTTTTCTAAACGGATTGAATCCGGGATGGTTTGGGAAATTAATTCATCGATGCCCGACACGCCGATCTTCTTCAGCATTGCCTTTTTATCGGCATCATTCAGAGAAATATGACGGCTCACAAACTGTGTAGTATTCATTGTTTTTACTGGATTAAGGGATGTAAATAAAGGTTCGTAAAAATACGACTTTTAAATGAACAGCACAATTCTACCTCCGGCAAAAAAAGTTTAAAGCATGAATTATTATTTTGATTAATTCTAAATTAGAATTATATTTGCGCCATGAACTCACCAATCATCCCTTTCAAGATTGCACCTTTAACTCCCGTAAACTTTACGCCTGAAGAAATGTTTTGCGACAAAAAAAAATGCTGCAAAAAATTTAAGAAAGGAAAACGCTGCAAGAAGTGCCCCGGAAGGCTGAAGCTGGCCTGATATAGGCATTTTTGCGAAAATTTCTTTATTCTGAAAAGGCACTTACCAGAAGTAACACCGCGATCACCAGAAAAAGAACGGCTAAAACGATTCGTAAAAATTTAGGCTGCCCCGCGGGATTAGTGCGCGAGGGTTGCTGGGGCTTGAACATTTCCTCTACTTCACTCCTGAATTTTTCGGTATCATTCTCGAAAACTTCGGTGATCGTAAGTCCGCGGACCAGGGTTTTGTTCAACAGAGAATTGGTTGCATGGAGTAGCAGCTGAAACTCCCCGTCTTTAAATTCAGTGATCTTAAATGCCCGCTCGCCATATCCTTTTTCAAGTCCGAACGGAATGATCTTCACAATATCTGCGTTATGCGTCTGCCACTTAATGATTACCTCCTCGCCTTTCTGAACGCGAATCTTATTCGCAGAAAAACTTTTAATTGACGGGGGCAAATTGGGCCGGTAACTGCGCTGCTGATGCGCAAGATTTTCGTCATAAATACGCCGCTTTTCTTTATCACCCAATATATCATACGCCTCCTGAATCTCCATGAAACGATTTGCGAAAAACGCATCGTTTTCATTTTTATCGGGATGATATTTTATCGATAATTTTCTGTAGGCCTTTTTGATCTCGTCTTCGGACGCATTTTCGGCGATACTCAGAAAATAATAGTAGTTCTTCATTCTACGGCTTTGTGCACAAAAATAATAATTTTAAATGTGGCAGAGCCGCAGAAAACGTAAGTTCTTACCCGGCTTCCACCAGTTTTTTCAATACCTCAAAACCGCGGTTGAAACCTTCATTCATCATATTCTGCATTTCGCCCGTGGTATGCACTTCTGCGCGAAGTTCTGTCGTGTTGGGATCAATCTCTCTTAAAAAGTATTTCTCTTCCGCACCACTCCATTCGAGTTGGTTAACGGTTGCGGTGTCCACAACTCCGTTCCTCACCATGCCGAGATGACTGAAAATCACTTCTGTGGGTTCGCTAATCGACTTTATCGTAGAGTACATCCCGTTCTGTTGCCCATCAAGAAAAAGGGTTTCGCCACCGATTTGCCAATCGGTTTTAAATTTTGAATCGGGTGTGAAGAACTGTGTCCACTGCGGATACGTTTTTTCGTCCCAAAGCGCGTCCCAAACCTTTTTAGCAGGCGCGTTAATGATTATTTCGTAATTTAATGTTGCCATTTTGAATGAATTTAATGATTAAACAGATTCAGCTAACTCCTTGATATTTAAGAAGTTTTTAGGATATTTCGACTCGAAGAAACTCACAAATTCGTCTAATGAATTTATTTCGCCTTTAAGCAAAGTACCGTCTTCGTTCGTGACCAATAAATATCTCACATAAGAATTTTCCCAGTTCATCGGGTTTAGCTGGCCATCGACGATCCACCCAAGATGTTTCATCTTTAACTCGCTGTGCAGCACATTTGTTTCTACAAGATTGTACATGCCGTTGTTCTTGGCATCGAGGAACTTCATAATGCTGCCTTCGGCCCATGTACCCTCAAAAGTGGTTCCTTCGTCCAGTGCTGCGAGCCATACGCCATTGTTATCTTTTTCGAAAAGGATCTGCCACACTTTGTCTGCCGTGGCGTTTATATCTACTGAAAATTCCAGTTTCTGCATGATTTTAATTTAAGAGTTATAGGCAGCTTCCAGGTCAGATATCACAATTTTCTCCATAGCCATCATCGCTTCCACCACTTTTCTGCCCTTAAATGGATCGGGATCATTCATCAGTTCAATTAGCTTTTTGGGCACAATCTGCCAGCTGAAGCCAAATTTATCTTTAAGCCAGCCGCATCTCGAAGCTCTGCCGCCATCGGACGTCAGCGAGTTCCACAGATGATCAGTTTCTTCCTGACTATCTGTCATTACCACCATTGAAACTGCTTCATTAAAATCAAACTGATGATCAAATGAATTATCCATACAAAACAGCGAATAACCGTCGATTTTAAAATGGGCATGCTGCACATTTCCTGCATTTTCACGGGCGTCGCTGCCGTCTTCTCCGTATCTGCTGACCTCGAGGATGGATGAATCGGGGAAAATCTGGGTGTAATATTCCACTGCATTCATCGCCTTGCCGTTGTTTTGGTGGATGAACATTAAGGTTGGAACGATTTTCTGCGCACCTGCGTGCCCACCAAGATAAATTTGCCATGAAACGCCATACCTGTCCTGAACCCAGCCGTATTTTTTACTCCACGGATAATCACCGAGTTCCATCAGAACAGTTCCGTTTTCTGAAAGTAGCTTCCAGTATTTTTCGACTTCTTCCTCAGTATCGCACATCACCATGAACGAAACGGACGCATTTTTTTTGAACTGCGGACCTGCATCGAGGATCATAAAGCACTGCCCGAAAAGTTCAAAATTGGTTACACTTGGTGTATCAACGGTAATTTTACCGCCAAAGACTTCAATATAGAACTTTGCCGCCTCGTTGCCGGTAAGATTAAACCAAAGGCATGGAAATATGTTGTTTTTCATTGAGTTCATAATAAGATTCCTGCGTATTGCAAGATTTGTAATTAAGAGAGGTTGTCTTCCGCGTATTTGTGGAAATTATTCAGAATCGCATACCACCCGTCGCGTTGCATCTCGCGGGAATTCTGCGTTTCGGGCTCAAAGGTTTCTATGACCTGAGTGGTGCTAGCATCCACTTCATTAAAAACAATTTCTACCGTTCTGCCGTCATCTAACCTGTACCGTATCAGTTTGTGCGGTAAAATCTCCTCATAAATTCCTACATAATCGAAGCCGAAACTTTTGTCTTTTGCCTCCATTCTTGCCATGAGTTTACCGCCTACCCGAAGGTCGTTTTCCGCTTTGGTACAGTGCCAGGTGTCGGTCGCATAATTCCATTTAACGATATGTTTGGGATCATTCATTAAATCCCAGACCTTTTTAACCGGCTCCAGGATTGTAATTTCAATTTTAATCGGTTCCATAATAGATTATTTTCCCTAAAATTAGGAAAAAGATCGCATCTATACAAAGTACGCACTGGCCGGCACGACCTAAGAATAGGCTTCGTTGTAATTAATCATCCAGAAAATACCGAATCTGTCCTGAAAGCTGCCGAAATAATCGCCCCAGAACTGATCCTCGAGAGGCATCTCTACTTCTCCACCTTCAGACAGTGCCGCGAAGATGCGGTCTGCCTCGGCACGGCTGTCAGGAAATAGCGAAATGTAATTGGTGTTACCCGGCATCAGTTTCTGGCCAAACTCCGGAATAATATCTGAGCCCATCAGCAGGTTTTCGCCTACAGGAAGCGAAATGTGAAGAACACGGCTTTTCATCTCGTCCGACAGATTTTCTGTACCAGGAGCCGCATCCATTCTCATGATTTCGCCTTCAAATTCGCCGCCCAACACGGAACGATAAAAATTGAACGCCTCTTCGGCAGTGCCGTCGAAATTTAAGTAAGGATTTAGTTTTGACATGATATGAGTTTTTTAAAGGTTTTCGGGGTTTGATTTGTCTAAAACCATGTAACTGATCAGCGACGTTATTCTTCCGTTGTTCAGTTTATAAACGTCTGCGAAATAAGAAGTTTCCTGTTTGCCCTTGTGGATAGTAACAATTTTACCGTCCGCAATAACGGTATTACCTTCTTCGATCAGATTTTCAATAGTTTGCTGCAGCACTTTTTCGGGACCGCTTTCAACAAAAAAGTTCCTAAGATTTTCTCTGCCTACGATATCTTCCATTCCGAAGCCGGGCCAGTTTACGCGGATATCGTTTGCCACAACTTCGAACGCTTTTTCGTTGTCAAAAAACAAATTGTCGAGAAACTGTTGTACGGTTTGTTTATTGTCCATCTTTTTGTGTTTTTAAAAATTAGAAAAGAAATTCATTTCGGTACTTCACCTAATAACTGAGGTTCTCATCAAAATCATAGCTCATCGCCGGTAAACCCAGTAATTTCCGCATAAGGCCTAATTGTCCCAGCAGGTAATCTTCGCGGCCAATACACATGCCGATCATATTCAACACATTTTCTTTAACGAACGGAATCTCCATTCCCACGGGCGCGGATTTGTCAAGCTCTTCACCGGTTACAGTGAGTAGATTTTGATAAACCTTCGGCGAAATTTCAGAAAAGTTTTGCTTTAATTCTTCGAGTGTCGGATAAGTGAGGTTCTCATCAAGTGCACGGCCCTGAAAGAATAATTTCTCATCCGGATCCGTATCCGGAAGACCGAGCAGGGACGCCATCCAGTAACGGCAACTCACAAGGTTACCTGTCATCCAGATCACGTGATTGGTGTTGCCATTGATACGGCGCAAAGCGTCAGATTCGGAGATTCCTTCCAAAGCATTATTAAAGCTTTGAGAATGCATCCGATATGCAGGAATAATAATTTCGAGTTTTTCAGATTTGGGATGATCCATGATGATTTAATTTTAATCAAAGTTAAAATCAAATAATAAAAAACGGCTTGTCTTATGGCAAGTAATTACCTGGAGCTTAACTCTTTCCGGATCCGGCTGAGTGAAGTGTCGGTAATCCCTAAATAGGATGCGATTTGCTTGAGGGGCGCATAATGGATAATCGCTGGTTTCTCTTTCATCAGTTTCAGATAACGTTCGGATGCAGATTGCGTGATCATATCCAAAGAGCGCTGTTTCATCGTGAAAAGCTGAAACGAGAACCAAACTCTTCCCCATTCGCGCAAGCCTTCGAGCTGATGGAACAGGCGCTGAAAACCGTCATAACTGATTTTCCACAACGTACAGTCGCTGATAGCTTGAAGGTTTTCCTGAGACGGAATCTTCTGGAAAAGCGAAGTTGGTATAATTACGATCTCATTCTCAGTAAAAAATTCAGTCGTAATTTCGTTTCCGTCTGTGTCGATTACAAATGCACGCACAAGACCTTTTTCGAGGATAAAATATTCGTTTGCTGTTTCTCCTTCGTTAAGTAAGAAACTTCCTTTGGTTACATGAACTTCATCATGAGCCGCAATGATTTCTTCGACATTTTCGGTGCTTAAAAGAAAATGAGAATAGATATATTTTAAACTATCATGCATTTATAAAAATTGTAGATTCACAAAAAACGCGGGAACGTTCCGACGTCTAATGGAAATGTATTTTCAGCAAAAAAATAACGCAAATTGCTTTGCGTTATTGTAAATTCCCGTTATGCCAGAGCATTGAGGGCATTATCGTAGTTAGGTTCCTGTGCAATTTCCGGCACCTGTTCTTTATAGATTACCTTTCCTGTTTCATCGGTTACAATCACGGCTCTGCTCAGCAAGCCTTTCATCGGCGAGTCCATCATCGTGACACCATAATCATCACCGAATGTACCGCGAAAATCAGACAGACTCTCTACATGATCCAACCCTTCCGCCGCACAGAATCTTCCGAGTGCAAAAGGCAGGTCTTTGGAAACGTTAATTACTACCGTATTATCCAGTTCACCGGCTTTTTCGTTGAATTTCCGCGCAGACTCGGCACAGATGCCGGTATCGATACTCGGAAAAATATTGAAGATTTTTTTCTTTCCATCGTAATCTGCAAGCGTTTTCACCTCAAGTTTATCGTTAACCAGTGCGAAATCTCTCACGCTCAATCCAATTTCTGGAAGTTGCCCGATGGTCTGTACTGCATTTCCTTTTAATGTAATTTCTGCCATAATTTTATTTATTTAAGTATCATTCAAAAATAGGGATTTAAGCTGCAATCCGTAAATATCTAAGGTTAAATTAATCTTAAAGTTAGTGGCTCCGGTGTTTCGTACTCCTATTAAAATCCTTAAATTTGTGTTCTTTAAAATTAAAAAAATATCACTGATGTCAGATAAATCCAAAATCATCTATACCTGGACCGATGAAGCGCCGATGTTGGCCACCCACTCTTTTTTACCGATCGTAGAAGCGTTTGCAAAGACGGCGGATATTGAATTTTCCCCAAAAGACATTTCACTTTCCGGTAGGATTTTAGCTAATTTCCCGGAGTTTTTAAGTGAGGATCAGAAGGTTGAAGATGCGCTGGCAGAGCTCGGTAAACTGGCTACAACGCCTGAAGCGAACATCATTAAACTTCCTAATATATCCGCCTCTGCACCACAGCTTGACGCGGCAATTGCAGAATTGCAGAAACACGGCTACGCGGTGCCGAATTACCCTGGCGAACCTAAAAATGCAGAAGAAGAAAGCATTAAAGCGAAATATGCCAAAGTGCTCGGAAGTGCTGTAAACCCGGTGCTTCGTGAAGGAAATTCTGACAGAAGAGCGCCAAAAGCGGTGAAAAATTATGCCAAAGCAAACCCTCATAGAATGGGAAGCTGGAGCGCAGATTCAAAAACAAAAGTCGCGTACATGACTGCCGGAGATTTCTACGGAACTGAAAAATCGGTAACGGTAGAAACCGAGGGTAAATTTAAAATAGAATTTTACGGAAATGACGGTTCTGTGAAAGAATTGAAGGGTCTTTCCCCCTTGAAGGCAGGTGAAATCATCGATTCTTCAGTGATGAGCCTTGCAGCGCTGAAACTTTTTGTTGCGGACGCAATTGCTGAGGCTAAAGCGGCAAACGTGCTTCTTTCAGGGCATTTGAAGGCAACGATGATGAAAATCTCTGATCCTATTATTTTCGGAGCGATGGTTGAGGTTTATTTTAAAGATGTCTTCACAAAATACGCTGATCTATTTGATGAACTCGATATCAACCCGAACAATGGCCTTCAGGATCTGTTCGATAAAATTTCGGGCAACTCCCAGGAAGCACAGATCCAAGCGGACATCGAAAACATACTTGCCAACGGCCCGGTGGTAGCGATGGTAAATTCAGATAAAGGAATTACCAATTTCCACGTGCCGTCAGATATTATCGTGGATGCGTCAATGGCTGCTTTAATTAGAGGTGGCGGCAAGATGTGGAACAAAGAAGGTAAGGAAGAAGATACAATCGCGATGATTCCGGACAGGAATTATGCCGGTTTTTATCAAGCGGCTATCGACGATATGAAGAAAAACGGAGCGTTGGATCCACGTACAATGGGATCGGTTCCGAATGTTGGTTTGATGGCGCAGAAAGCCGAAGAATATGGCTCCCATGATAAAACTTTCCAGGTTTCTGCGGACGGAAAAGTAAAAGTTTCAGATGCCGACGGAAATATTCTGATGGAGCAGGAAGTTCAGAAAGGGGATATTTTCAGAATGTGCCAGACCAAAGACGCACCTATTCAGGATTGGGTAAAACTTGCCGTGAACCGCGCGAGATTATCTTCCACACCTGCCATTTTCTGGCTTGATGACAAAAGAGCGCACGACCGCGAAATGATTAAGAAAGTTGAAAAATACCTGAAGGATCATAATACCGACGGCCTCGACATCCAGATTCTCAATATTGAGGACGCGATGACGCTGACATTAGAGAGAATAAGAAAAGGATTAGATACCATTTCGGTTTCCGGTAATGTATTGAGAGATTATTTGACCGACCTCTTCCCTATTCTTGAATTGGGTACTTCCGCAAAAATGCTGTCTATCGTTCCGTTGATGAATGGCGGCGGATTATTCGAAACAGGTGCGGGTGGTTCTGCCCCTAAGCACATTGAGCAGTTTATTGAAGAAGGTTACCTGCGTTGGGATTCACTCGGCGAATTTATGGCGCTGCAGGCTAGCTTGGAACATCTAGCACAGACACAAAATAATACAAAAGCACAGATTTTGGCTGATGCACTGGATGTAGCAAATGAAAAATTTCTAGCCGAAGACAAGTCGCCTGCAAGAAAACTGGGTTCAATTGATAACAGAGGTTCGCACTTTTATCTTGCGATGTATTGGGCAGAAGCTTTAGCTAACCAAACCGCCGACTTCGCAATCGCTAACAAGTTCAAACCTGTAGCTCAGGCTATGCAGGAGAATGAAGCAAAAATAAATGAGGAATTACTCGGTTCGCAGGGCAAGCCGCAGGATCTTGGTGGCTATTACCAGGTGAACAAGGCTAAAACTGACGCCGCGATGAGACCTTCCGAAACGCTGAATCAGATTATAGATTCAATTTAAAAACATTTCTATTAAAGTAAAAACTTCCCGAATTAATATCGGGAAGTTTTTTTTTGTACTTTCATCATTAAATTAAAAACGCAACAGATGAAGTTTTTACATTATATATTACTCGCCGTTTTTTTGGGTGGCTGCAGTTCTGCGCAAAATCATCGTTTGATTGATTCGTCACACACCGTAAGTTTAGGCGGAGTGAAAGGTGCGAGATCTGAAAAATTCGATATTTCAGTAAAAGAAAACCCACAGTTAGACGTAAAATATCTGCTGGTTGGAGATGTAAAAATTCCGTTAAATAAAACGCATAAAGATGGAAATGTTCATTTAACGGGCGTTTATTTTCCGGAAGTTCAGCCGACCGTCGATTTGAATAATACAAAGACGCGGACTCCAGTTTATGACGCTGAAAAAGTTTTCCTAGTGTCGCAAGTTAAGGATACCCAAAAACTTATTCATCAGAAAATCAGCTTTAAAAAAGAATCTGGCAAGGAGGATTCAATACCCCTGGAAGATGTGCCGGAATAGAGATTGGAGCTCGAGCGTTATACAGTATCCTTATATAAACACCTCTAACATTCTGGTTTTAAACATTTATCTATAATTATGGTAAATTAATTTTAATTTATTGGTGATATAGATATACATTTGTTTAACAAAAACAACTGATCATGAAGCTCAAATTTATTATTGGAGTCGGTTTCACTGTTGCTTCACTGTACCTTAATGCACAGGTTGCGGAAAGCGATACAAAAAACGACGCGAAAGTCAACAAAACGTACCTTAAGCACATTAAGGAGATTGTAAGTTCTTACCAGAAAAGCGTTCAGTACGCTAAAGAGAACAATCAGAAGCCACCTGACGAATACTACCTGCACGATTATATAGCGACGATGGATCCGGAAACCGGAACTGTAAACAACCGTAATTATGTGCTGCTGGAGGAAGAAGTTCGTGCAGGAAAGTATTCACCTAAAAAGGAATTGAAAATCTTCGGGGGTGTAAAAAGTTCAACAGCGAAAGACGGTATCACCAACCAATGGGTCGAAAGAGGCCCCTACTCAGTGGGCGGCAGAGTCCGCGGAATTATGTTCGATCCCAATGATGCAACCGGCAAAAAAGTATGGGCCGGTGGAGTATCCGGCGGTTTATGGTTTAATAATGACATCACAGATTCCAATTCGGAATGGACACTTGTAGATGCTTTTTGGTCGAACACCACGGTTTCCTGCATCACCTCTGACCCTAATAATCCTCAGATATTTTATGTAGGCACCGGCGAAGTAGAAACCGGAGATTTCAGCGGCTTAGGAATCTGGAAAACCACAAACGGCGGCGCAACCTGGACGCAGATCTTTACCTTAGAAAGCGGTTATACAGGAAACGTAAAAAGAGGAATGTATAATATCCCGACCATCAAAGTGGTGAATAACAACGGTATGTCCGAAGTGTACGCCGGCGTTGCGGGATCTTATTTCGGAGATACGATGACCTTTGGAGGTCTTTACGAAGCTGGTTTATACAAATCTACAGACGGAACAAATTTCACGTTGCTCAGCAGTCTGCTCACCACGCCTACGCGGGGTTACGACATTCAGGATATTGAAGTGGGCGCCGACAATGCTATTTGGGTCTCTACCAGAGCAAGCCGTTTTAGTGGCTCCACCTCAGGGGGAAAAATATTTAAATCTAATGATCACGGAGCTACATTTAACAGTGTGTACGATGTAGGAAACTCGGGTGCAAGAGTAATGGTTGAAGTTTCCGAAACCAATCCGCTGAAGGCTTATGCATTGATGCAGGGCGCAAATACCGCCGAACCTGTCCGCATAGCTAAAACGGTGGATGGCGGAACAACCTGGATTTCTACCAACGTATTACTTTCCGGAATTACACTCCCCGACCCTATCGACACCGGCCAGCCCAATAACGACTTTACCCGTGGTCAGGCTTTCTATGACCTTGTGATTGAAACCGATCCGGCAAACGACGAACATGTTTATGTTGGCGGAATTGATTCGTACAAAAGCACGACGGGCGGTTTAACATGGACACAGTTCACCAAATGGTCAAATAATAATTTACTCGGAACCACACCAATTTCGCTGGTTCACGCAGATCAGCACGCGCTTGTATTTAATCCTAAAAATCCAGATCAGTTTGTGATGGGAAATGACGGTGGTGTATTTTTCGCCGCGGATAAAAACAGTTTAGCGAGTGGCAGTGCGGTAAGGATGCGAAATAACAGATTTAATATTACGCAATTCTACCACGGAACCCTAAACCCAACTGCCACCACCGCGTCGGAGCAGATGATTTTAGGTGCTCAGGACAACGGAACCCAGCAGCTCGCTGATGCCGCGATGCCTAACAATTTCTACAACTCATCGGTTGTATATGGTGGAGATGGCGCGTACACTGCATTTGATGATCAGGATAAATATTTAATCGCGTCTTACGTTTATAATTACCATTATCTTTTTAACGGAGTCGGACAGTATAACCTTTTGTCCGTGGCGTCTCAGAGAGATGCAGGCCAGTTCATCAATCCACTTGCTGTGGACAGAAATCTGGATATTGCCTATACAAATGCAACGGCTAACACCACCTCTGTAACTCTGAACCGAATCACGGGTCTCGCCACATTACCGTTTGCACCTACAAGAACTCAGCACAATATTGCGAGCGTGACCGCAGGTGAAAACATTTCCGATATTCTGGCGTCGCCTTATTCAACAACAAGTACAACGCTGTTTATAGGTCTTTCTTCAGGTAAATTATTCAAAGTTACCAATGCCGATACCACACCGGTAACCAGCCTCTTCAGTTTTAATTTTGGAGGTTATATTTCCGATATTAAACTCGGCGCGTCTGAAAGCGAAATCATGGTGACGGTTTCTAATTTTAACAAGACCAGCGTTTTCTACAGTACAGACGGGGGCACAAATTTCGTGTCGAAAGAAGGTAACCTTCCTGATATTCCGGTGAAAGCAGTTTTCATGAATCCTGAAGACAATAATGAAGTGATTCTGGGAACTTACTTTGGTGTTTGGGGCACGTCAGATTTCCAGGCGGCCACCCCAACGTGGGCATTGTATTCTAATGGTTTAGGTAAATTTAAAGTCAATCATTTTGATTATCGCCCGCTTGATAAAACCATTCTTGCTGTAACGTACGGCCGCGGCGCATTTACCACTAAAATCGACGATGTAGTACTCTCCACGGATGGCGCACAGCACAATCTGCTCGCGAATCACGTGTATCCAAACCCAACACGCGGACCTCTTTCGGTGAAGTTTGATGCCAGGAAAGGCAATGCGGCAAATATTGAAATATTTGATGCATCTGGAAAACTGGTTTATACAAAGAAAAACGTAAAATCGGAAGAAGAGTTTAACATCGAAAGCCTGCCTAAGGGAAATTACGTACTTAAAGCAAACCAAAACGGAAGCATGTTTTACTCATCGGTAATCATCAGAAAATAATTTTTAAATTATATGCAAAGACGAAAGGTAAGGTTAGTCCTTACCTTTTTTCTGTTTAAATTTTTAAGATAATCAATGAAAATAAAGTACATATTCATAGTTCTTTTATCCACTTCCGGCTGGGCAAATGCACAGGAAACCGAAAAAAATATTGAAGCAGTAGATATCCATGCCCGCAATAAGGTATCGAAAGAAAGGGAAGAGTTTAAACGGCACGCCCAATCGACGGAAATTATTTCTGAGTATGAAATCAATCGCAATAATCCCGCATTTATTGAGCAAAGCCTCAATACGATGGCCGGCGTGCAGGTTGAAAAAAGAACGCAGGTCGGCGGGCAGCGCATCATTTTGCGGGGTTACGGAAACGACCAGAAATTCAACAGTTGGGGCGTGAAAATGTATTTAAACAACATTCCGATCACCGGTGCAGATGGCGTTACGGTCTTAGATGACGTTAATTTTGGTCTTATCGATCACATTGAAGTTATAAAAGGTCCCGCAGCGACCCTGTACGGCGGCGGTTCCGGAGGTGCAGTGCGGTTTTATGTAAGGCCTGAAAACAAAAAAGGAAGTTCCGTTGCCGAACAGTTCACAACCGGCTCTTTCGGACTGTTTCAGTCTTCAACCACGCTTACAAACGTCGGCGATAACCACTCCATAACCGCAAACTACAGCCATTTTGGGAGCGACGGCTATCGGCCGCACGGCAAAAGCATCAAGAATTTCTATACGGTTAACGGTGAATTTAAACTCAACACCAAACAGAAAATTACGCTTTTCGCGTCGCACGGTAATTCACTGGAGCAGGTATCGGGGCAGATTTCTTATGATGATTATTACAACGGCATCGATAACGGAAATAATGCCTACATCAGGAGAAACGCCAAAACGAAATTTATCACTTCGCGGGTCGGCATTGGACATATCTGGGATTTGAGCCCGAACTTAAAAAACAACACAACCCTGTTTTACAGCGGCACCACAAGCGACCGAATTGCGGCAGGTGCATCCGAAACCTATTCTGCGCCAAATTATGGCTTGAGGTCCGTATTTAATTATACCAAAGACTGGGAAGATTTTAAAAGCCAAAGCGAGTTCGGTCTCGAAATTCAGCAGTCACGGTCATTAATTTCAAACTACCGCTTCAAAAGTGTGAAAAGCACAGAAGCGCCCGTGCTGCGGCCTGCTTACGACGGTTCTTACTTTAAATACATCAACCGTCAGAGCAGCTTTTTCGCTGTAGAAAAAATGACTTATAAACCCTGGGAACTGATGTTTCTCGCAGGAATAAGCCTGAACCAGATCAGTTATGACCGCGAAGATCTTTTCGCAATGCCAGGCCTGTTCATGATAAACGGAACCGACATGTACAACAAAAACCTGTCGTTCAGCAAAAAATTTGATCTGGTGGCTACACCCCATTTTGCGTTGCAGAAAAGCTGGCGAAACCAGATTTTCAACTTAAGTTACAGCGAAGGATACAATGCGCCAACGTCTGCCACCGCATTTATCGCCGGTCTGAGTAAAACCAACGACAATCTAAAAGCCGAACGAGCGAAGATGTGGGATTTCAGTATTCAGGGACTTTTTGCAGATACCGCTATCGATTACCAGTTTTCCGTTTTCAGTATTAATATTGAGGATAAACTCACTCAACTTCGGGCCACGCTGGCCAATGCCGAAAATACTGCTTACTCTTACTGGGCAAACACCGGCAACCAGCAAAACAGGGGTTTGGAAATGAGTTTTGGATATGTGTATAAACCCCGAAATTCTTTCGTAACGAATATCCAGCCTTTCGTGAGTTACACCTACAGCGACTTTAAATATACTAGCTTCAATACCTATCTTAAAGAGCACGATTCGCCGGCTGCTGTGATGAATTATGATCAGAACATCGTGCCCGGCGTCCCTAAAAACAGGCTTGCCCTCGGATTCGATATTGAAACAAAAGCCGGACTATATCTACAGAATACGTACAATTATATGGGAAGTGTGTACACCGATTTTGCTAACAGCAATGAGGTTAAAAGTTTCGGTTTGTTCAATTCAAAGATTGGTTACAAACGCAGTTTCAGCCGTTTTGAGTTCGATATCTTCGCGATTGGGAATAACTTAACCAACCAGATTAACTATACATTTCTCTTTTACGGAAACAGCATCAACGATACCGATCAGGACAATCAGTACAACGATCCATCGGTTTACACGGACGTAAATCCCGGCCCAAGCAAAGCGTATTTCTTTACAGGTTTTAATGCGAAATATAACTTTTAAACAAAACTTCCCCGGGCGTGCTGCCCGGGGAAGTTTGTATTGTTATAAATCTGTAGATTACATCATTTTAAGATTGTTCACCTCCAGTTCGGTCAATATTCTCCAATGCCCACGTTTAATATTCTTCTTGGTTAAACCCGCAAACATCACTCTGTCGAGTGCTTCCACTTCATAACCTAACCGTTGAAATATTCTGCGCACTACCCTGTTCCAGCCGATATGGATTTCGATGCCCACTTCATTCTTTGGTTTACCTTCGATGTAAGAAATGCTGTCGACTTCCGCGACGCCTTCTTCAAGACGCACGCCTTCGGCAATAGCGTTAAGGTCTGCACGGTCGAGTTTTCTGTCTAAGGTCACGTGGTATATTTTCTTCATATTGAATGAAGGATGCGTAAGCTTTTTGGTCATGTGGCCGTCGTTCGTAAGCAAGATAACGCCTGTCGTGGAGCGGTCGAGCCTTCCCACCGGGAAAACGCGGTACGGCGATGCATTCGCAACAAGATCCATTACGGTTTTTCTGGCTTTTTCGTCCTTGGTGGTAGAAATGTAACCTTTTGGTTTGTTTAACAGTACATACACAGGTTTTTCAGGCGTAATTCCCTGCCCGTCGAAGATCACTTTATCGGTCTTCTGCACCTGATAGCCCATTTCTGTCACAACAGCTCCGTTCACCTGCACAAGTCCCTGCGTGATGAGTTCGTCGGCTTCTCTTCGGGAGCAGATTCCGGAATTCGCAATATATTTATTAAGACGGATTGTTTCTTTTGGTACCTCTTTGGACAGTTTTTCCAGTCTTCGTTTCTGAACGTAGGATCTGGTTTTTTCACCATCATCCTGAGGTCTTTCGTAATTTTTGAAAAGTTTCGTGGGACGCGCGCTGCCATCGCCTTTTACGAATTTAGCACTTTTATCAAATGATTTTCCGGTTCTTTTTCCTGCGGGCTTGCGGGAAACCGGTCGGTCGAAAGTCTTTTCATAAGACTTCGCCTCAGACTGTGACAACAGCCTTGGTTCTCTTGCCTTAGCTTCTTTGGCAGGTTTTTGATCTTCAGGCTTTTCCTTCTTTGGAGCGCGTGCCCGTGAAGCAGCTGGCCGTGAACTTCCTGAATTGGAAATTTTTGAAATTCTTTGTTTTTTCGGTTTATCGTTGCTGTTTCTGTCTCGGCTCATTATCTGAAAAATTTATGCAAAGATAAAGCTTTATCGCCGATAATCTGTAATTCTTTATTTCATCGGTATTTACCCACCAATTAAGACCAAAAAAAGTATTAAAACATATTTACAATACCGTCGAGAAGCATCGCGATAATACCCACAAAAACCCAGATCCGCAGAATGTTAAGCGCAAAGAAATTAGATTTTTTATGACTGCTTAAAAGCAAATAGATGGTAATAAGCACCACAGCGATACCCGCCGCAAAATAGAGATGCAATATACTGTGAACGCCGGTTTTACCAATGATCAGTACCGAACACAACATCATCGACAGGCACAGCGTTACCACCACCCATCTTGTGATCCGGTTGCCGAAAAAGTTCGGAATGGTTGTGTAGCCGAAGATTTTATCTGCATTCTTTGTTAAAATATCCTTGATGATATCCATCACCAGCAGCATTAAAAAAAGAAAAACTGCCAGCAGAAATACTTTCACCGAAAAAGTTCTGTAATAAACCATCATCCCGAAGAAAGGATACAGCGTGAGACTCACGAACGTAAGGTTATTGATAATGAGAACCTTACTGAGTTTATGACTGTAAAACCACATGAAAAAGTGATAAATCAGAAAAAACCCAAAAACCCTCGGCGAGATAAAAAACGATATGATCAGCGAAACCGCGAGCAGCGTGAGATAGGCGTAAAGGAAGTATTTGAGTTTCAGAAAACTTTGGAGCCTGCTGCGGAACGGCTTTGTGAGCTGATCTTTCTCACGGTCGTAAAACTGATTGATGATTCCACCAGCCAGAATACTGAGAACCGTGCAGAAAATAATGCCGTGCACTTTAAAATCAAAAACAAAATCCCGCAGAGTTTCTTCCTGATTGAACAGAAAAAATGTAGAAACGTACAGCGCAAACGTCAGCAATACAGCAATGAAGATGCGTGCTCCCAAAAGGAAACCGACAAGTTGCGAAATTCTGTAAAATAGTGGGTTCTTCATTTTTAAGCCGATTCGATACCTGATATGCTGCGCCGACTTAAAATATTAAAATCTGTAAATAACCTCCTTCTCGAAACCTGCAAGCATTTTTTCAGCTTTCTCATAATCTCTTGTGAAGCCAAGAATATAGCCGCCACCGCCACTTCCACAAAGTTTAAGGTAGTACGCGTTCGTATCAAGACCTTTTTTCCAGGCGTTATAGATACTTTCGGGGATCATCGGTTTGAAATGTTCATACGCCCACACAGACAGATTCTTGAGGTTACGGAAAAGCGGCGTCATTTCTTTTTTCAGAAAAGCGTCGATGCACGCATTGTTGTAACGGATGAATTCTTCTTTCAACGTTTTGCGGAAACCCTCGGTTTTCATTTTTTCGAAGAAAATCTGTACCATCGGTCCGGTTTCACCCGTCATTCCGGAATCAATAAGGAAGATTGCGCCTTTGCCCGCTTCACCGTTCGGAATTGAAACGCGGTCCACATTTTCGCGGTTTTCGATAAGAATCGGCAGGTTCATGTAGCAGATCAACGGGTCAATACCCGAACTTTTGCCATGGAAATAACTTTCCAGCTGCCCAAAAATTTTCTTTAAGTCTTTAAGTTCGTCCTTTGTAATAGAGTCAGGAACATATTTTTCAACCGAATATCTTTCGAAAATAGCCGCAACCAACGCGCCCGAACTGCCAACACCGTACCCTTGCGGAATATTGGAATCGAAGAACAAACCTTTTGCAAGATCCTGTTTAAATGCTGAGATATCGAGCTTAAATTTTGCGGGAAGATCCAGTGTATGTAAATAATCGGAATATTTCTGAAGCGACGAATTCGATTTTTTTTCAAATTCGCTTTCCAACTCAGAAAATTTCAGTGCGCCCTTGTAGAAACTGTAAGGTAGCGTGAGACCCTGGGAATCTTCAATAATTCCGTATTCACCGAACAGCAGGATTTTCGCGTAAAATAAAGGGTTGGTCATCGGTTGTATTAAGGCGTTGATTGTCAGTTGCAAAGTTACGAAATATTTCGCACGAAGCAATTACCAAAAACCCGGCCACAAATTGGTTTTCTGCTAATTGCGAACCTGCGCTTTATCGTTAAATACAGTCACCCTCAGAAACCTGATCAATACCAGTCCCGCAGCGAAAAATACCGTCATAGATAGCGCCGCATAGCGCATGTTATGGTATTGCTCTATCATCGTCGCAAATATGAATGTTCCTAAAATAATCGCCAGTTTCTCAAGAACATCGTAAAAACTGAAGAACGTGGTGTTATCCATTGAGTTTTCCGGCAGAAGTTTGGAATAGGTTGAGCGCGACATCGCCTGTAGACCGCCCATCACCAGACCGATAATCGCTGCAATACCGTAAAACTGGTATTCTACATTTGGATTTTCTTTGTTTAAATAGTAAGCCGAAAGACACGCCACGATCCATAAGATAATCGCGATAGAAATTACATTCTTGTTCCCGATTACTCTGGAAAGACGTGAAAATATGAGCGCACCGATAATCGCTTCAATCTGAATCAGCAAAAGTGTGAGGATAAGCCTGTCCTGCGCGAGATTGATTTCGCTCTTGCCAAACAGTGTAGCCATCAGGAAAATCGTCTGCATCCCAACGCTGTAAAAAAAGAAGCTCGAAAGGAAAAACTTCAAATTTCGGTCTGCAAAAAGGGTTTTACCCACTTTGAAGAGTTCGTTGAAACTCTCTTTCACAACATCTCTGTAAAAACTGATGTTATCTTTCAGCACTTCCCAAAAGCCGCCCTGCTCCTCGTGTCTTTTAAATATATTTTTATAATTCAGCAATACAAGATCTTTCGGTAGCTGGTTATTCACGTTGCCGAATTGTGGCAGATGTTTAAATGTATACTGCGAAAATCCGAACCACCACGCACCGGTTAACAGAAACGAAATGCGCGTATATAGCTTTGCTTCTTCAGGATTTTTAGCAAAAACCTGAATGAGCACAAGACAGATCACTACCAAAACCACGGAACCCATGTAGCCATAAACATAACCTTTCGCAGAAAGCGCATCCTGCTTGTCGCGCGTTGCAATATCGGGCAAAAATGAATTGTAGAAAACCAAACTTCCCCAGAAACCTACACTGGCGGTTATACTAAAGAGCAGCCCCAGAAAAACGTTCTGCATACCTGTAAACATCGCGAGACCCATGCAGGATGTAGCTCCAAGGTAGCAGAAAAACTGCAGGAAAGATTTCTTATTCCCAATGGTGTCGGCTAACGAAGATAGAATTGGCGACAGCAAAACCACTATTAAAAATGAAATAGTGAGTGAATAGCCGTAGATCGCGTCTGGTTGATAATCTTTACCGAAAACGGTGATCATATGCCGAACAGGCACCTTAATCCACTGGCCGGTTTCCTTCACATACTCGCTTTTTTCGGAAGCCGTTGTAAGTATCGAATAATAAATCGGAAAAATTGTGGAGGTAATTACCAGCGAATAAACAGAATTTGCCCAGTCGTAGTAAGCCCACGCCTTCATTATTTTCGGATTGTTCTTAATATCAGGCGTTTGAGGGCGAGCGTTTTCAGGCATTTGAAAAAGATTTGTGCAACAAAAATAAATAAACCATTAAGATTATAATGAAATATTCATCAATAATACTTAATGGTTGTGAATTGGTTTTTTATTAAATATTAAACATTCTCAATAACGATTGCAGAAGCTCCGCCTCCACCGTTGCAGATTGCCGCAGCGCCGTACTTACCGTTGTTTTGTTTAAGAATATTAATGAGCGTTACGATAATTCTAGAACCTGAGCTACCCAGCGGGTGACCTAACGAAACCGCGCCGCCGTTCACATTCACTTTGCTGGCATCGAGACCCAGAATTTTATTATTGGCAAGCCCAACTACCGAGAAAGCTTCATTAAACTCGAAATAATCGATATCGGAAACTTCGAGGCCTGCTTTCTTCAGGGCAATCGGCAATGCCTTTGATGGTGCGGTTGTAAACCATTCCGGTTCATGTGCAGCATCTGCGTAAGAAACAATTTTAGCCAATGGTTTCAGGCCAAGCTCTTCCATTTTGTCTTTAGACATTAATATCAGTGCAGATGCGCCGTCATTGATTGTGGAAGCGTTGGCGGCAGTAACCGTTCCGTTTTCTTTCTGGAAAACAGTGGGTAAAGTACTGATTCTGTCGAAATTAACCGACTTATATTCTTCGTCTTCAGCAAAAATAACCGGATCGCCTTTCCTTTGTGGAATCTCTACAGCTACAACTTCATCTTTAAATTTACCATCGGCCCAGGCTTTTGCAGAGCGCTTATAAGATTCTACTGCAAAATTGTCTTGATCTTCGCGTGAGAAACCGTTTTCAGCCGCACATTTTTCGGCGCAAACACCCATATGAACTTTTCCGTACACGTCGGTTAGACCGTCGAGGATCATTCCGTCCTGCATTTTCACTTCACCTAACTTTGTGGATGATCTGGCATTGAAATAATGTGGAACCAGGGACATGTTTTCCATTCCACCGGCCACAACAACGTCTTGGTCGCCGCACTTTATTGCCTGTGATGCCATCATTACGGCTTTCATACCGGAAGCGCATACTTTATTTACGGTTGTTGCGGGCGTGGTATTAGATAAACCTGCACCCAAAGCAGCCTGGCGTGCCGGAGCTTGGCCTTCGCCTGCCTGGAGTACGTTACCCATATACACTTCCTGAACCTGATTGGGATCAAGATTTATTTTTTCTAAAGCGCCTTTAATGGCTGCTGAACCTAATTTTGTTGCGGGAACCCCAGCTAAACTTCCCAGAAAACTTCCGATAGGAGTTCGCACTGCGGATACTATAAATACTTCTTGCATGATATATTTTACTGTTTTTTGATACGGCAAATTACAGAAAAAAACACACTCCCGAAAGAATGTGTCTTAAATAATTTTAAACCGTAAACTAGTGGCTTAGCTTGGCCATCTCTACCGGATTGTGCTTATGTTTAAACAGTATCGCAAATGCTACCGCTACCACCAGCGCGTAAACCGCAAATACAAACCAGATTTCGGGCCACATCTTTGCACCCTCTGCACCTGTATAAAAGCTGGAAATTAACCAGCCGCTCACCGCGCTTCCGAGAATCGCACCAAACCCATTGGTCATCATCATAAAAAGACCCTGTGCGGATGAGCGAATCTTACTGTCGGTAGTACTTTCAACAAACAGTGAGCCTGAAATGTTAAAGAAGTCGAACGCCATTCCGTAGATGATATTCGAAAGTATAATGAGCAACAGACCAAAACCCTGCGGCTCGCCAAATGAGAAGAAACCGAAGCGCAATACCCACGCGGCCATTGAGATCAGCATCACTTTCTTGATGCCGAATTTATAAAGGAAAAAAGGAATTGCAAGGATAAACAGCGTTTCAGAAATCTGCGAAATTGAGATAATCATCGTTGAATACTGCACCACCGCTGAATCTTTATACGCTACTACATTTCCGAAATCTTTAAGAAAAGTATCGCCGTACATATTGGTGAGTTGCAACGCCGCGCCCAGGAACATCGAAAAGATGAAGAACAATGCCATCTTCTTTTGTTTGAACAGTTTGAACGCATCAAGCCCCAGTTTCTGAGAAACGGTAGCATCCGTACTGATCAATCGTGGAGGCGGGCATTTCGGCAAGAAAAAAGAAAATACACCCAGGCCCACCGCGAAAATACCCGCGAAATAGAACTGGTTGGCGTTCAGTGAATTTCCGAAGAAATCTGCCACCGCAGATCCAACCCCGATCCCGATATTTGAAAATGACTGTTCGTCACTGAAAATATTGGTGCACCACATCGCGGCGATAAAACCGATTGTTCCCCAAACGCGAATCGGAGGAAACACTTTCACCACATCATAATGACTGTCTTTCAACAATTTATAAGAAATAGAGTTCGATAAAGATAATGTTGGCATATAAAAACACATCCCGATCAGCAAGATCCAGAAAAACGAAGTTGGATCGTCGGTTTTCGCAAGGAGAAAAAGAGTAAGACCGTAAAGAATGTGAAGTGTACCGTACAGTTTTTCAGCATTGATCCACTTGTCTGCAATAATCCCCATCAGCGCCGGCATAAAGATGGACGCGATGCCTAAAGTAGAGAAAACCGCACCGAACTCGGCGCCACTCCACTGTTTGTAGGAAAAACCATAAGTGCCCAACGTGGTGAGCCATGCTCCCCAAACAAAAAACTGGAGAAAGCTGAGGACAGTAAGACGTAGTTTTAAATTCATAATTAGGTTGTAATATTATTCGATCTTCTTGTTTCTCCTCTTAATTTCTTTCTGCAGCTCCATCGCGGCGTCGAAATCTTCATCTTTCACGGCTTCATCGAGCAGTTTTTGCAGGTCCTCGAGCGGAAGAGATGCTAAATCTCCTTCACGCGCGGCGTCCAAATCTTCATCGGCGGCACCGGGCTCATCCAACTCTAGCAAGATTCCGGCTTCGCTTAAAACCTGTGGAGTTGTATAAATGGGCGCATCAAAACGAACCGCCATTGCAACCGCATCGGACGTCCGGGCGTCGAGAATAAGTTCTTCCCCACCCAGGTTGTTTCTGAAATTCAAATTAGAGAAAAAAACACCGTCAACAATCTGATAGATGATCACCGAAGCTAAAGTATAATTGGCCGAATGCACAAATTTAGAAAAGAGATCGTGCGTAAGTGGCCGTGGCGGATGAATATCTTTTTCAAGGCCTAAAGAAATTGCCTGTGCTTCAAAATTCCCTATCACAACCGGCAGTTTTACGTTGGTTTCTTCGTGCTCCAGCAGAAGCGCGTAAGCTCCCGACTGTGTTTGGCTGTAAGAAATTCCACGTATGGTTAATCGTTGGTAATCCATGGCTACAAATATAAATGATTTTTTAGATTTTGGATTGGGTTTTCCGCAGATTTGGATAAAAATCATAGCCAAAAGTGTGCATATTTGCTAAGTCCCGGGAAGTTTGCGCAAATCGATTTCAATAACGAATTTACTGCCGATTGCGGTAGTTTCTTTTTTAATGCCTGCATTAAGAAAACGGATGCGCGAATTGATATTACTGAGTCCGATACCCGGCGTGTTTCCGTTTTGCGAAAACCCTTTTCCGTCATCTGTTACCGTCACCGTAAAATAGGGTGCGTGATGCCAAATGTGGATGGCCGCATGTTTCGCGCCAGCATGTTTCACGGTATTGGTGATCAGTTCCTGAATAATACGGTATAGGTGAGTCTCAACCGATTTACTTAAAGTTGCAGGCTCGCCGCTAAAATTTACACCTATAGAAATACCGTGGATGGTCTGGTTTTGCAGACAGAAGTTTTCAAGCGCCGTCATCAGCCCGAAATTGGTCACTGTAGAAGGTGACAGGTTATGCGATATTTCACGGATCTGCACACACGACCTGTCGATGATTTGGGTGAGCTCGCCAATCAATTCTTCATCACCTGAACTCCTATGATTTGTTTTCAGCGCGTGGAGGTTAAATTTAATGGCCGCCAGGTCGCCTGCAATACCGTCATGAAGTTCTTCAGCGAGGCGTTTACGTTCACGCTCCTCACCCTCCAGCAAACCATGGAGTTTACTAAGCTGGAGCCTGTGTTTACTACGTGTCATTTCCCGGCGTACCCGGTTTTTCTCATCATTAAGCAGTTTGAGTTTATGCGCAAGTGCTAAATTGAAAAATAAAGTTTCGAGGATAATACCGATGTAAAAGAAATTAATAGGATTCTCTACGTCCAACGCATCCACGCGGCTGCCAATAAATGCGACAAGCCCCAAAGTCACAAAGCAACAGATCCCAATGAGGAAAAACTTTCGGTGCTGCCCGGAGAAACGCACCGCATACAACAGCGTTGCAAGAAAAATAATGAGTAATGAAGGTAAATAAACGTACGTAAATACCGTCATCGGAAGACCGATATCTTTGGTGATGTAACTGATGATTCCGGTAGCAATCATCGATACTCCAAGTATTTTTAGTGCCAATATCACACGGTTAAAATACTTCTTCACATGCGCATCCAAATCGAGGAAGTACAGCGCAAAATGCGAGTAAAAAGTATAAAAAAGAATCTGAACGTAAAAGAAGACGATATAAATAAAAATATGGGCATTGCCTGCACCTAAGAATCGGGCCGCGGAACTCTCAAGCAATGCATAATAAGCATCATTGCGCGTAATAACATACACCGCCAGAAAAAAGTTATACAGCGCGTAATGCTTAAAACACGGTTCGCGCAGATAATAAAACACGGTTCCGCTGAGGATGACGAAGAGCAGCTGGTACGAAATCGCCATGTTCCACACAAACAATTCCATGAAGAATATTTTTTTAACAGTTCATTTGAGTCATCGTAAATGTAATCATTTTTTCGCTTCCAGCATTTACTTCCCAAGGCAGCAACACAAAAGCCTACTGCATAAAAAAGCCGGAAATAATTTCCGGCTTTATACTAAGTATTTTAAAAGTATTTTATCCTTTTAACGCTTTGATTTTCGCTGTTAACTCCGGAATAATCTGGAAAGCGTCTCCCACCACCCCATAATCCGCAGATTTATAGAACGGCGCTTCTGCATCACTGTTGATTACAACAATGGTTTTAGATGAGTTTACACCCGCCAGATGCTGAATCGCACCCGAAATTCCAACTGCAATATACAAGTTTGGAGCAATTGCCTTACCGGTTTGTCCTACGTGTTCGGAGTGAGGCCTCCAGCCGATATCTGAAACAGGTTTAGAACATGCCGTTGCGGCTCCAAGAACATTCGCAAGTTCTTCAATCATTCCCCAATTTTCAGGGCCTTTCATTCCACGACCTGCAGAAACCACTATTTCAGCTTCTTTAAGATCTAATTTCCCCGAACTTTGCTCATGCGAAAGCACTTTCGTGTCTTCATTTGTAACCGTTAGATTCTTCACCTCCTCAGTACCGGAAACTGTATTTTCCTTAACGCCGAAAGCATTCTGCGAAACGGTTACAATTACGCCCTGTGTATCAGCTTTTGCGTGCATGAAACCTTTACCGGAAAACGCTCTTCTTTTTACCTGAAACGGACTGATGCTTTCCGGTGCTTCCAATACATTCGTAATTAAAGAATAATTCTTCATAATCGCCAGCATCGGCGCTACTGAAGATGCATCTGTTGTGTGAGGAAAAACCAATACATTGCCATCAGCCACTTCACTTACCGCCTGTGCGTAAGCTTTGGCACTGAAATTCTTTAATCCTTCATCTTTAATATTGATCACTTTTTCCGCGCCATATTTATACAGAAGGTCTGAGGAATCTGTTGGATTTACTGAAATTGCTGTCACGGTTTCACCGGTTTTTTCAGCAACTGCTTTCGCATAAGACACAGCCTCGAAAGCTGCTTTTTTGTAAACACCGTTTATGTTTTCTGCGTATACGAATACTGCCATTTTTTTAATTTTTTTTAAAGTTAAAGACTCAGATCCGGTTAAAATACTTTCGCTTCTTCGTGAAGTAATCTCACCAGCTCGTCCAGATTATCCGGAGTCACCATTTTCACAGCCGCTCTTGCCGGCACCGAGTCGTATGAAACTCCATGAACTTTCACTTCAGAACCTGTAGCTTCCTGTATGTGCAGGGGTTTTGTGCGTGCAGACATAATTCCGCGCATGTTTGGAATAATGAGGTCTTTTTCATCGACCATTCCTTTCTGTCCTGCGATTACCGCCGGAAGTTTTACCGAAATTGTTTCCTTACCACCATCAATTTCACGAACAGCAGTTACTTCACCGCCATTCACTTCAAGCCCTACGCACGCGTTAACAAAAGGCTGGTTGAGCAACTGGGCTACCATCCCCGGAACCGCACCGCCATTGTAATCGATCGATTCTTTTCCGCATAAAATAAGGTCGTAGCCGCCAGTTTGTGCAACATTTGCGATTTCTTTAGCCACCGAAAAACTGTCTTTCGGATCGGCATTAATACGGATACCTTCATTCGCACCAATTGCAAGTGCTTTTCTGATCACAGGCTCGGTGAGGGCTTCACCAACATTCAAAACGGTTACAACAGCACCCTGGGATTCCTGCAGCTTTACCGCTTTGGTTAAGGCAAATTCGTCGAGCGGATTAATTACCCACTGAATTCCGTTTTTGTCGAATGCAGTTTTATCTGCCGTAAAATTAATTTTCGAAGTAGTATCTGGAACACTACTGATACAAACTAATATTTTCATGTTTAAGTTTATTATATTTTTATTTGAAAATGTGTTTCTAACTGGTGCTAAGATAAAAATAAAATATTATGCATGCATAGTATTATGCGGGTTTTAATATTTTATACATAATTTTAACTGTTTGGTTTAGAAGGTCTGATCTCGATTTTGCTCGGCAGCGTGCGCGGATTCATTTTAAAGATATTCAGAATAAGTTCGCCAACGTCTTCAGGCTGAATTTTCCATGCATCCTTCTCCGACGGTTCGTTACCGTTAAAATTCGAAGAAACTGAACCCGGCATTATGGTCGAAACTTTAATATTATACTTCCGTAAATCGAGCATCGCAGCCTGGGTGAAACCGACTGCACCAAACTTCGATGCATTATAACCCGAAGCATTCTCGAAAAAATTGGTTCCTGCCAAACTCGAAATTGTGATATAATAGCCTTCGTTTTTCTTCAGTTCATCCACCGTTGCTTTCAACGTATGGAAAATTCCGGTAAGGTTGGTTTCAATCATTCCGTTCCACTCGTCGAGAGACAGCTGATCTACGGGTTTGAAAACGCCTAAGCCCGCATTTGCAATTACATAATCGAGCCTGCCGAACTTTTTGATGATCTCTGCAACTGCACGTTCTTCGTCTGCGGCATTTTTCACATCAGAAGCAATGCCGAGCACCTGGCTGGCGTCCGAGGAAAGGATCTTTGCAGCTTCTTCTGCATCTTCCTGTTTTCTGCCCGAAACGGCCACTTTAATACTGTTTTTCAACAATACTTCTGCGATCCCGAAACCTATTCCTTTGGTCCCGCCTGTGATATAAGCTACTTTACCGTCCATTTTTTTATCTTTAAATTATTGAAAAATGCCTCCGGCGAGGCATTATTTTTTAGTCTTTGCTGTAATTTTCGAAGAACAACGGGATACTTTCAATTCCTTTATAAAAATTGAAAAGACCGTAATGCTCATTCGGTGAATGGATCGCATCCGAGTCTAACCCAAAGCCCATCAATACCGATTTTGCACCCAAAACTTCTTCGAACATTGCAGTAATAGGGATACTTCCACCACTTCTATACGGTAAAACTTCTTTACCAAAAGCAGTTTCCATCGCTTTTCTGGCTGCGGCAAATTCTTTGGTGTCGCTTGGCAATACATACGGCATACCGCCGTGATGCGGCCTTACCGTAACTTTCACATTATCCGGCGCAATTTTTTCAAAATACTTCGTGAACTTTTCAGTGATTTCATCGGGTGTCTGATACGGAACCAAACGCATCGAAATTTTCGCAAATGCCTTGCTTGGAATTACGGTTTTTGCGCCTTCGCCGATGTAACCGCCCCAAATACCGTTGCAGTCTAAAGTCGGGCGGATCGAAGTCCGTTCAAGTGTAGTATACCCTTTTTCGCCTTCATCACCTTTTAAGCCGATTGATGTTTTGAAATTTTCAGGATCGTCTTTAAGTTTGTTCATCTCTGCACGGTCCTGCTCAGAGACGATGTCTACATTATCATAAAAACCATCGATCGTGATATGTCCGTCGTCATCGATTAGTTTTGAAATCATGCGCGAAAGCACGTGGATTGGATTCGGCACAGCTCCACCATATAATCCCGAATGCAGGTCGCGGTTCGGGCCCTCCACTTCCACTTCAACATAACTTAGACCCCGCAGACCGGTGGTTACCGTAGGCTGCTCGTTCGAATAAATATGAGTATCGGAAATTAAAATAGTGTCGCACGAAAGTTTTTCTGTATTTGCCTTCACAAAAGCGCCCAGGCTTTTAGAGCCTACTTCCTCTTCACCTTCGATGATGAATTTTACATTGCAGGGCAAAGTATTGGTTTTCATCATGGCTTCAAAGGCTTTTACATGCATGAAAAACTGGCCTTTATCATCCGCTGAACCTCTGGCGAAAATAGCGCCGTCCGGGTGAATTGCTGTTTTCTCGATATAAGGTTCGAAGGGCGGTTTAGTCCACAGCTCGAGCGGATCGGGCGGCTGAACATCGTAGTGGCCGTACACCAGCACTGTGGGCAGATCTTTATCTAAAATTTTCTCGCCATACACAATGGGGTAACCTTCAGTTTCGCAAACTTCCACATGATCGGCACCTGCATTTTTCAGGTATTTTGCTACTTCATCGGCACATTTCAGCACTTCATCTTTGTAGGCAGGATCTGCTGAAATGGATGCGATCCTGAGTAAACCGAAAAGCTCGTCAACATATCGCTGCTTATTTTCCTGAATGTAATTGAGGGTTTCTTGCATTTTATTTTAATTAATTTTAAGGAAATCGAATCTTGTAAAAATAAAAAAAATGTCCTGCATAAGCAAGACATCTTCTTCTTTTTATAAGTGCGGACGGTTACTTTACGTCCATTTGTGGCGATTTTGTAGCATCCGTCGGTGAAGCAACTTCTTTCATATCGGGCATTTTTGTTGAGTCTGTAACAACTACCGTTGCAGGAGCTGTCTGAGTACGCGGAGCTGCTAATTGCTTTGTGCGGACGCCCTGTGCATCAGCATTATAAGGAAGACCTTCGGGAGCAACGTTATTCAGTCTCATCACAGATTTATTAGAACCCTCCTGAACTTTTTGGCAACTCATGAACAATCCTGCAAGCGACAAACCTAAGATAATTTTTTTCATATAGAATTTTTGATGGCTCAAAAGTAAGAAATATTACGATTTGAGGCAAAATTAAACGGTCATTATTCCGAAGATTTTAAAATGACTTTCCCGTTAATCGTTTGGGTAAAGATTAAATAATTTTCTCCGCCATCCGAAATTTTATATTTTTTCTTGATTTCGTCGGGCGAAAGCGGATAATTTTTAGAAATTATGTTGAATTTTTCGCTTTTTTTAATCTGTTTTGAATCTATTCTCTCCGCTTTGAGCATCCGTCCCGGAAAATCAGCAACCGAAGTGTTAGACGTGTAAAAGTGCGAATTTGGATGAAATTTTCTAAGCCCGAATTTTTCAGAAGTTAAACTAAAAGCGCCCGATTTCAGCACTGAATTATTCGGGATGAAAATATACGCCAGTGGTTCTGAATAATCAGCAACAGCCGATTTTTCTTCAGCAAAATTAAAATTAAATACTGCTTCATCACTTTCCAAATTAACACACGAAATTTGAACATCATTGCTCCCGGCGTCCAGACTGATAAAAACCAAAAGCTCCTTAACGTCGTTCCGCACCGCAATAATCTGAATTTTGGTAATACGGGGAAGAACGGAAATAAGGTAACTGATATCGATGAGCGGCGACAGTTTTATAATGATGCTCCGCGAAATCTGCAGCAGTTTAGCATGTATTTCCAAAAGATTTGGCGACAGATCTCCAAGCAGGAATTTTTTATTTTTGTCCAGATCACGACGCGCAGGATCAAGATAAACCAAATCGAAAGGCCCGGAATTCCTCGCGAGAAACGATTCCAGATTTTCAATACAGAAATTCGCATTCCGGCCAAGAACCTGCCAATTATGTTTTACGGTTTCCGAGAGAACCGCATTCTGCTCCACCAACGTAACTTCGTCGAAATTTTGCGATAAAAAATACGCGTCAATCCCGAAACCCGCAGTAAGATCCAAAAACGTGTTACCTCTAAGATCTTTTGACTTAAACTCTGCCGTGGCCTGCGAGGAAGCCTGCTCAAGATTGAGGTTCGGCGGGAAAACGATTCCATCTTTCAGCAAAAACGGAAACTTTCTGGCCGCAACATTTCTTCCTTTGATCTGCTGCACAATTTCGGACATTGTAACACCGCCAAACGGCGATTTTTTCAGCAATAAAGAATGCAAATCCGTCTGTAGATTTGCATTGATATATTTCTGTACATCTTCTGAAAGAATTTGCGGATTAAAGCCTTGCTGCATTCTTATTTATTCAAACATTTCTGAGAGACGCACCGGTTTTATGACGGCTGGATCGTACATCGCCTCTACATTTTTGGTTATTTCGTGCTTTGGATAAAGATTCACGCCGATAAGTTTAATTTTCCCTTCAGCAACCCAGTTCTGCTCTTCAACTGCATGCTCAGAAATCATTTTCTGTATATTTCCAGTTCTTAAATTTTCGGCATAGCCACCTTTCTCTTCGACTTCAAGGAAAAGCGCCCAGGCCTTTTCGGCCAGCTGCCGCGTAATATCTTCCACGTAATAACTACCGTTTCCGGCGTCATCAAAGACATTGATGATACTTTCATACGCCAGAACAATCTGTTGCTTAAACGATATTTCTTCGGAAAGCGAAGTTTCAGCTCCAATTCGGAAATCATGGCTGAAAACAGCATCAGCCCCTCCCAGCATTGCAGCAGAAAGTTCTAATGTGGAACGGATCAGGTTATTTTCAGGATCGCTCTTCGACTTATTGCGGAGCGATGTTTCGGCAAAAATATAAGGGAATTCATCGAGGCCAAACTCCTTTGAAAACTGGTTGAACAAAAGTTTGAAAGCACGCAACTTTGCGATTTCGAAAAAATAGTTGGCTCCCACTGCAAACCTAAAGCTCAGATTTTTGAGTATTTCTGAACCGAACAGTTCAGTTAAATCCTTTGTTTTGCCCAATGCAAACGCAAGCTGCTGACTGATAGAGGCCCCTGCATTTTGGTGCAATGAAACATCGATGCAGATATTGCGTCCGAAATTTTTGGCCAGTAATTCTTTCGCGAGTTGCTCGTCGATCACACCGTGTTGGTCATCAGAAAAGACATCCACCAGCGAAATGTAGCGGTTGGTTTCGTCTACCAAAATGTGCTCAGCCAAATCTTTATTATTGACGAAAATAACCTTTTCTACAAGATTTTCGACATTCGTATCCAACAAAAAAGCAAAAACATCTTCTTCTAAATCCTCGCTATAGCGCGAAACAAGCTGCGTGGACTCCTCAATTTTTGGTAGATTGGGCAATGATTTTGGCGCGGAACCGTAATAAGGTTTTACCGAAATCTGCTCCAGATTTTCTTTGGACAGTACGCTGTAAATATCGTCTGTCTTGAGCTGTTTCTGCACTAATGCCTCCCAGTCTTGAAGTGATGTTTTATTGAACATTTTATTCGGCTTTTTTCAGGTTTGAACTGTCTACCACTAAGATAAAGATTTCCTCATTAGGCTTTTTCATAAAATAATTTTCGCGCGCGAATTTCTCTTTTTCCTGCTTGTCGTTCATCAGTTTTCTGAAGAAATCGTCGTTCTTTTTATATTCCTCTTTATAATATGCGAGCTGTTTTTCATATTTTTTAATCTCGCCGTTCATTTCATTGATCACGAGAAACGATGTACTGTCGAAGAAGACCATCCAACACAGAAAAAGTGCGATGGTGATGGCATATTTATTCAGCATATACTTCCTCATCCGCCTGAACGCGGGCGATTTCGGCTTGATATCCTTAATTAAATCTTTCATTGCACATGTGTTTTTTTGAGGGTATTGTTAATAACGGTTGAAAGAAAATCGATCGCAACCGTATTCTGTTTCATGTTAGGCACAATCAAGTCAGCTTCGTTCTTAGACGGCTCTATAAACTCCTGATGCATAGGCTTTAAGGTCGTCTGGTAACGGTGCAGAACTTCCTGAAGGTCACGGCCGCGCTCCTGCGTGTCGCGACGGATTCTGCGTATAAGTCTTTCATCGGAATCCGCATGAACAAACACTTTTAAGTTGAACTCCTTTAAAAGTTCGGCATTCGTCAGAACCAAAATCCCTTCCACGATCAACACATTTTTCGGTTCAACCTGAACATGGTCTCCCGTGCGCGAATGCGTGACGAAAGAATATAGTGGCTGCTCAATTGCCTCACCGTTTTTAAGCGCTTTAACGTGCTGAATGAGTAAATCGAAATCAATAGATTTGGGATGGTCGTAATTTAAAACCTCGCGCTCCGCAAGTGTAAGTTGCTGATTGTCATTATAATAATTATCCTGCGAAAGCACATTAACCCCTTCTACATTAAGTTGTTGAAGAATTTTGTTTACAACGGTTGTTTTTCCTGATCCTGTACCTCCTGCAATTCCGATTACGAGCATATAAATTTTGTTTTTGCAAAGATAAGATTATGTCGGCTTTCAGCGGAATTCTACCGTTAAAAAAAAACCGGGTGTCTAAATTATTCAGGTTTTGCGTTCAATTCCGAAAATATAATATACCACGGCGAGTACTCGGGCTAAAAACTCGCGCGACTGGTTCCGGTAATAGCTCCGGTTGGCGAGAACGTCCTGTGCATCGAAGCCAAGCGCATTCATATCATTATTGCGCGCATAAAACAGCGCCCTTAAATTATGAAATCCCTGCGAAACGATGATCACATTACTCTGTTTATAGATTTTCTTGCAGTTGCTGATGCTGGCTTGAGTTTTAAATCCTTTCGGATCTTCGGTGATGATGTTTTCAGGCACACCTTCCTGATAGATGAGGTAGTTTTTCATTGCGTAAGGCTCATCATAACCGGGGCTCTTCTCGCCGCTCACTATTATTCTTTTAATTTTTCCGTGATGATAAAGCAGCGCCGCAGCATCCATTCTGGCGGTAAAATACGGGTTGGACCTGCCCGATTTCATTCGCGGGGAGGTGCCTAAAACCAATGCGGTTTCGCGCGGTGGAATCTTCGAAATTCTTGTAAACGTGCGCCCGTTCGTCAGCGCATACACCCAGATATTCGCTAAAACCATAAGCAGAACCATGATTTCTACGAGCGTGAAAAATGTTCTTAATATGTCTAATAATTTTTTCACGGGGTTGCACTCTATTAACTGAGGTCGAAGTTAATCTTAATTTTTTTGCTCAGCGGAACCGACATACAGGCTAGAATCCGACCGGCTTTTTCCTCCTTTTCGGTCAGATACTCGTTCTCGAGAAGTTCCACGTCACCTTCTTCCAGTACGCATTCGCAACTTCCACAAATTCCCGATTTGCACGAATAAGGCACCGGAAAATTCTGAATCAAAAGCTGCTGCAGCAATTTGATTTTATTGTTGGGTACGACGGTTGAGTAACTCCGGTTAAAAAGTTTGAAATCGACTTCGATATTTTCGACCAGCGGAAACTCCTTTTCAACCGGATAGATATCTTCATTATACTCCTCGAAAAGTTCGAAATGGATATTCTTCTTCGGAATACCGTTATTATAGCAAGCGTTGGCAAGAGATTTTATCATGTCGCCTTTTCCACAGATCAGCACTTCATCCACCGCATCCCAAATTGTGCTTTCCTCGTCGGTATCGTCAAGGTGCAGAATCTGATTGATGATGAGATGCAGTTTTTTCTCGTCCAAACGTCCCTGAAACAGATGATCGGGTGTGTTTTCGCGCGAAAAGAAATACCACACCTGCAACCGGTCCCGGTATTGTTCGGTGAGTGCATCGAGCTCTTTTTTAAATGCAATTTCTTCGGATCTTTTGTTACCGTAAAAAAGAAACAGCCGCGTTCTCGGCTCCCTGTGCAGGATATTTTTAAAATGACTGAGTAACGGAGTAATTCCTATTCCGCCTGCAAAACCAACAATAGTGCGGAATTCGTGGGGTTTCGATACAATTGTGAAGCGGCCCTGTGGCTCAGAAACCTCCAGAATATCACCTTCATTTATCGTATTGAAAAGATCGCCGGCAGAACTTTCAGCAGAACCCATTTTTATTCCAAGCGCGAGCCGCTCTTCATGAGGTGCTGAGGTCATTGAATAATCATTTTGAACTTCTTTTCCCCTTGATTTATATCTGACGGTAACATACTGGCCCGCATCAAACCGGAAATTGGGTTTCAGCGTTTCGGGAATATCGAATTCGAGCGTGAATGTGCTTTTGGTCAGTTGCTGTTTTTTCGCTACTTTTAGCGGGTGAAACGCGGCCTGTCTGGCTTTGGGTACTTGCTTTTCCATATCAATATAGCATCAAAAATACTAAAAATAAAATGAAAAATATACTTGTTGGGCTAATGGTTCTGGCGGCATTTACGTCGTGTAAAAAAGAGACAACTGCTGCAGAAAACAGTACGGTTAATGAAGTTGATTCAGTTTCAGATCCCGTAATTTCTGAAAGCGCTTCACCGTTCAGACAGATAGAACTCAGCCCCGACCAAACTTCGCAGATTTTGGCCAAAAAGGACAACGATACGCTGTATGTAACTAACTTTTTCGCAACGTGGTGTGGGCCATGTATGCGGGAAATTCCGCATTTTAAGGATAAAATGCAGGAACTTAAATATCAGCCTGTTAAATTCACCTTTATAGGTCTTGATGCGAAAGAAGACTGGCCAACAAAGGTGAAAGCCTTTGCAGAAGAAAATAATCTGTCGCAAAATATTGTCCTCGTTGATGGTGAAAAACTGACGCCGGCTTTTTTCCCAGCCAACTTTAAGCAATGGGACGGTGGCAGTATCCCGTTCACCTTCATGCGTAAAGGCGACAAAACCGATGAAACCATCGGGATGATGAGCAAAGAATTGCTGGACGAAAAGATAAATTCCTTCAAATAAGCGGCAACTGCCAAACTTCTAATCTACGGTGAATATCTGATGGAGAAAAAGTTTAGGATTCTCGGCGCCGTAATTTTCGCTGGAATCATAATTTTGGGCGTAATCAACCTCAATATCGGTTTTATCGATCTTAAAATCAGCGACTTTTTCTCCGAAAATGCCATGAACTCACAGATTGCAGAACTTCGCACCAACCGCGTGCTGGCGATGTTGCTGGCGGGCATTGCAATACCAACTTCCGGCTTTCTATTACAGGAATATTTCCAGAATCCGCTTGCGGGGCCGTCCGTATTGGGCATTACGTCCGTCGCGAGTCTGAGTGTAGCTTTTTATATCTTTTACTCACAGGATTTTATGCTTCCCGAATTTTTACAGAACAGTTTCCTGAGCCTTTCTGCCATTGCCGGAAGTGTTGTTCTGATGCTTGTTCTGCTCGCATTTTCGGGCCGGTTTCAGGATAAATCGTTCCTTATTATTTTCGGGTTTCTGGTCTCCGCGCTTGCCGGCGCAATAGTATCGATATTGCAGTTTTATGCAGAAAGTCAGAGTTTGAAAAATTACATTTTGTGGAGCTTCGGCGCTAATAATCAGGTTTCAAGCAGCCAGATTTTGGTGCTTTCAGTGATTGTGGTATTTTCGTTGTTCTTAGCATTCAAAACCATCAAGCCGCTGATTGGAAACTCCCTCGGAACGGCGTACGCACAAAGTTTAGGTGTAAATCTTACGCAGCTTAAATTTTTAATCATCATTACTTCATCGCTGCTTTCGGCGTCGGTCACTGCATTTTTAGGGCCTATTCTGTTTATCGGAATCGTGGTGCCACATTTCTGCCGCATGATCTACAACCCTGCAAAACTCTGGCAACAGTGGCTGTTGAATATGCTGCTGGGCATACTGATCATGCAGTTTTTCTCGATTATTTCCGAAACAACACAGTTTCCGCTGAACGTCATCACGTCGCTGTTCGGCATCCCGGTAATTCTGGCGATGATGTTGAAAAGCCGTACAACATAAAGCAGTTTGAAGTTGAGAAGCTGAATTTAAAATTTAATCCCGCGCATGTTTTTAGAACTAAAGAATTTAACGGTTGGCTTTAAAACACCACTTATAAACGACGTCAGCACCGCTTTGCGTTTAGGAGAAATATGCCTGCTGATCGGCAACAACGGTGTGGGGAAAACAACTTTAATCAAAACGCTGCTCAACCAGAATCCGGCGTTGCAAGGTGAAGTTCTGCTGGAAACAAAAAACGTCAGAACACTTTCAAACAAAGAAATTGCGGAGCATGTAGCGGTTGTGTTTTCAAAATCTCAAATTCCGGCAAACTATACACTCACGGATTTAATTTCACTGGGAAAATACATTCATTATCCCTATTATTTTGAGTTAAGCGAAACCGATAAAAAACATGTTTCGCAGATTATTAAAGACCTCGATCTCGAGCAGTTTGAACATTATCCGTTGACTAAACTCTCAGACGGAAATCTCCAGAAAGCTTTTATTGGCCGTGCGCTTGCGCAGAATTCACCTTTTATAATCCTGGATGAACCCACCACTCATCTCGACGAAAAAAACAAGATTATCATTCTTAAACTACTTCGTAATCTTGCAAAAAAACATCACAAACTGATCCTGTTTTCATCCCATGACTGGCGACTTGCCAAAGAATTCGCCGATAAAATCTGGCTGATAAATGATGGGAAACTTGAAGATGGAATCACCGAAGAGATTTTGCTGAAACACGATGACCTGCTGAATCCACAGCTCTTCAATTTTTCAGAAGGGTTTGTGGCGCCACGCATCATTGCGCCCACTTTAGAAAAAGAAATGCTGTACTCTTTTCTGCAAAAAAACTGCGAAAAAGACATTTCTATGCTCACGTTTGTATTTTCAGAAAGTTTTTGGGAGGTTAAGTCAGCAGATTCGCACTACAAATTCAGTTCAGTTGGAGAAATGACAGAATTACTCGCTAATCCCGATTAATTCAGCATTTCAGACACTAAATTCGTTCAATTTCAAATAAATTCTTTATGCTAATCATATCATATATCTAATTGATTGCCAGTTAATTAATTGTTAAAGATCAGAAATACTATGCATGCATAGTATTTTTTGTATATATTTGAGAATAAGATTTTACAAATTATGAAAACCACTACAACAGACAAAGTCGATAATATAGATTTAATCCTCAAATCTACCTGGCTGTCTGTTTCAAAGATGTATTCAGACCTAGCTCAGGACCATGATGCGACAGCGGTACAGGCGCTCACACTGCTTAAAATTGACCCCAAAGAAGGCACAAGAAGCACAAATCTGGGTCCTAAAATGGCGATTGAGCCCACATCTTTGACGCGGATAATCAAACTTCTTGAAGATAACGGATATATCTATAAAGAAAAGACAGCCAACGATAAGCGCGAAGTGATCATAAAGCTCACCGATAAAGGGTTGAACAGCAGAAATCTTTCAAAAGAAGTGGTTGTAAACTTCAATAAAAAGGTCACCGAAAAAATTTCCGGCGAAAAACTGGAGGTTTTCAAAGAAGTAATGGCCGATATACTGAAAATAGCCAACGAACTTAATAACAAGAAATGAAGGATTGGGAATTATAATTTCAATCCGGCATACAAAAATTAAAATTAAAAAAATGAAAAGAAGAATCAAACACGTCACTGTTCTTGGTTCGGGAATAATGGGTTCTGGTATTGCAGCACACTTTGCCAATATTGGCGTTGAGGTGCTTCTGCTCGATATTGTTCCGTTCGAACTCAGTGAAGCGGAACAGAAAAAAGGCCTCACGCTCGAGGACAAAAACGTGCGCAATAAAATTGCGTCCGAAAACCTAGCAAAACTCAAAAAATCCAGTCCTGCCCTGCTTTACTCACCCAAGTTTGCTGACCGTATTAGTGTCGGAAACTTTGATGATGACCTTAAGCGGATAAAAAATACGGATTGGATTATTGAGGTAGTTGTAGAAAGACTCGACATTAAGAAGTCGGTTTATGAGAAAATTGAACAGTTCCGTACGCCCGGAACTTTGATATCTTCAAATACTTCCGGTATTCCAATCCATCATTTGGTGGAAGGCAGAAGTGAGGATTTTAAGAAACATTTTGCGGGAACCCACTTTTTCAACCCTGTAAGATATCTTCCGCTATTGGAAGTGATCCCCACGCCGGAAACAGATCCTGAAATCGTTCAGTTTTACATGGATTTCGGCGCGAAGTTCCTCGGAAAAACAACTGTACTTGCAAAAGACACGCCTGCATTTATCGCAAACCGCGTGGGTGTATTCTCGATGATGAACCTGCTCCATGAGGTGAAAGGCCTCGGACTGACGGTAACCGATATCGACAAACTGACAGGACCGGTAATTGGCAGGCCAAAATCCGCTACCTTCAGAACCGCGGATGTTGTAGGTCTGGACACGCTTGTGATGGTTGCAAACGGTGTAAGCGCCAGCGGTACCGAAGCTTCCAACTCCAATGATGTATTTAAACTACCGGAATACATCCAGACAATGGTTGATAATAAGTGGTTGGGCTCCAAATCGCAGCAGGGTTTTTACAAAAAAATCAAGAATGCCGAAGGCAAATCTGAAATTCATGGTCTGAATCTGGAAACAATGGAGTACGAACTTCAGGAAAAAACCAGTTTCCCTACGCTTGAGCTTACTAAAAACATTGATAAGCCTATTGACCGTTTCAAAGTTTTAATTGAAGGAAAGGACAAAGCGGGTGAACTGTACAGAAAATCCCTCGGAGCGCTGTTCGGTTACGTTTCGCATAAAGTTCCTGAGATTTCCGATGAAGTTTATAAAATAGACGACGCGATGCGTGCTGGTTTTGGCTGGGAAAACGGTCCGTTTGAAATCTGGGATGCGGTAGGCGTACAGAAAGGGATCGAGCTCGCTGCTGCTGCAGGCTACGAAGTATCTGACTGGGTGAAAAATGTAGACACTTTCTATAAAGTTAATGAAGAAGGTCAATCCACCTATTTCGACAAAAATTCCGGTAACTATCTGAATACTCCCGGAAAAGAATCGTTTATCATCCTCGATAATATCAGGAAAAATAAAACCCTTTGGAGCAATTCAGGTTCAGCTATTCAGGATTTGGGTGACGGCATCATCAACTTTGAGATCCGGTCCAAAATGAATTCATTGGGCGGTGAAGTTTTAGATGGTTTAAACAGAGCTATTGATCTTGCCGAAAAGGAATACGACGGTCTTGTAATCGGTAACCAAGGTGCCAACTTTTCTGTCGGTGCCAATCTTGCCATGATTTTAATGATGGCCATTGAGCAGGACTGGGATGACCTGAATATGGCGATTGCCTATTTCCAGAAATCAATGATGAGAGTACGTTATTCCTCAATCCCTGTCGTTGTCGCGCCTCACGGAATGACTTTAGGCGGTGGTTGCGAAATGACCATGCATGCCGACCGTGTAGTTGCAGCTGCGGAAACCTATATCGGACTGGTTGAAACCGGCGTTGGTGTAATTCCGGGTGGCGGCGGAACAAAAGAGTTTGCCATCAGGACTTCACGCGAATTCCAGAAAGACGATGTAAAAAACAACAGACTTCGTGATATGTTTATGAATATCGCCATGGGTAAAGTGGCCACTTCAGCTTATGAAGCTTATGACATGGGCATTCTGGAAGAGCACAAGGACATCGTGGTTGTGGACAAAAACCGCCAGATTAAAACCGCAAAAATGCTCGCTTTGAGTTTAGCGGAACACGGATATACGCAACCGATCGAACAGAAAGTTCAGGTTTTAGGAAAAGATGCCCTCGGAATGTTCTTAGTAGGAACTGATCAAATGCTTACCGGAAAGTACATTTCTGAACACGACAAACTGATCGCCGATAAACTTGCGAACGTCCTCGTTGGCGGAAACCTCTCAGAACCTACAGTTGTAACAGAACAGTATTTACTCAACCTCGAAAGAGAAACCTTCCTTCAGCTTTGCGGCGAAAGAAAAACGCTGGAAAGAATTCAGTACATGCTGCAGAAAGGAAAACCGCTTCGTAATTAGAAGTTAGACATTAGAAATTAGAAGTTAGATGAAAACACAAAGATTACGGGATTTACTTATTTGGCAAAAGTCAATGGTTTTAGTTAAAGATATTTATTTATTAACTGAAAATATAACGGCTTCAGAGAACCATGGGTTGGTTTCGCAAATTAGAAGATCTGCTGTTTCAATCCCTTCTAATATCGCTGAAGGAGCAGGAAGAAATAATCCTAAAGAATTTTATCAATTTTTAGGAATTGCAAATGGTTCAAGCTATGAATTAGAAACTCAATTGCTTTTATTAGTTGAATTAAATTTCAAAAGCGAGATAGAAATTCAGCCTTTACTAAATGTTTTAATGGAAATTCAAAAGATGATTTACAAATTCAAAACTAGCTTAATGAATGGTTAGATTCTAACTTCTAACTTCTCATTTCTAACATCTAAAACAAAAAAAATGAAACAAGCATATATAATAAAAGGCTTTAGAACAGCCGTAGGCAAGGCGCCAAAAGGCAGTTTGAGATTTACAAGACCCGACGTTCTGGCGGCAACCGTCATTGAAAAACTGATGGCCGCGGTACCGCAACTGGACAAAGACAGAATTGATGACCTTATCGTTGGTAATGCAATGCCAGAGGCGGAACAGGGACTCAATGTCGCGCGTTTGATTTCCTTAATGGGATTGAACACAGATAAAGTTCCCGGCGTAACCGTAAACAGATACTGCGCGTCCGGAAGTGAGGCGATCGCCATTGCTTCCGCAAAAATTCAGGCTGGTATGGCCGACTGTATTATCGCCGGTGGTACCGAATCCATGAGTTACATCCCGATGGGCGGTTATAAACCCGTTCCAGAAACCGATGTGGCGAAATCCCACCCCGATTATTACTGGGGAATGGGCTACACTGCGGAAGAGGTAGCCAACCAGTATAAGATTTCTCGTGAGGAGCAGGATCAGTTTGCATTTGAATCTCACATGAAGGCTTTAAAAGCTAATGAAGAAGGACGGTTTGCGAATCAGATTGTCTCCATTCCTGTAGAATACAATTTCCTGGACGAAGACCAGAAGATGCAGACCAAGAAATTCGATTTCTCTGTAGATGAAGGTCCAAGGAAAGACACTTCACTGGAAGGTTTAGCAAAATTGCGTCCTGTTTTCGCGAACGGAGGTTCAGTTACTGCCGGAAATTCTTCCCAGATGAGTGATGGCGCTGCTTTCGTGATCGTGATGAGTGAAGATATGGTGAAAGAATTAGGCCTTGAACCTGAAGCAAGATTAGTTGCTTACTCCGCTGCTGGTTTAGAACCCCGAATTATGGGTATGGGACCGCTCTACGCTATACCGAAAGCACTAAAACAGGCCGGACTCGATCTTAAGGATATCGACCTTATCGAGATGAATGAAGCTTTTGCATCCCAGTCAGTTGCAATTATCAAAGAACTTGATATAAACAAAGAAATCCTGAACGTGAACGGTGGCGCCATTGCCCTCGGTCATCCGCTCGGATGTACAGGAACCAAACTCACCGTCCAGCTGTTGGACGAAATGCGTACCCGCGGCAACAAATACGGAATGGTCACCATGTGCGTAGGAACAGGCCAAGGAGCTGCTTCGATATTTGAGCTGCTTTAGAAATTTTGAATTTTAAATTTTAGATTTTAAATTAAATTTTGCAATCATAAGATTGGCATTTATGAAAATTTGCATTTCCAAAATCCAAAATCTAAAATTTAAAATTCAACATTTAAAAAAATGGGTAAAGATAATTTGATATTGGACAAAAGCTTCTCGTTTGCGTTGGTAGTCATCGATCTTTACGTAAAATGCAGAAAGCAACAGGAATTTGTCTTGTCAAAACAATTCTTACGTTCGGGGACATCTATTGGTTCTAACGTCGAAGAATCTGTAGCTGCAAGTTCAAAAAAAGATTTTATTAACAAACTAAGAATCGCAAACAAAGAAGCGCGTGAAACCCGCTACTGGTTCCGGCTTTTGAATCAATCGGGGTTGGTAGATGTTAATTTTGACGCTGCCCTAATTGAAATTGAAAGCATTATAAATATTCTCACGAAGATTATAAAAACGTCTGAAAATAATGATGATGATTCTGTGAAAACCTAAACTAAAAACCAAATCTAAAATTTAAAATCTAAAATCTAAAATTTCCCAACAATGAGCGATACAATCCAAAACTTAAAAGGCGGTGAATTCATCATCAGAGATATTCCCGCAAATGAAATTTTCAGTCTTGAAGAACTGAGCGACGAGCAAAAAATGCTTCGCGACTCCATCCGAGAGTTTGTAGATAAAGAAGTGGTGCCGCACCGCGAGCGCTTCGAAAAGAAAGATTATGCCCTCACTGAAGAAGTGATGCGTAAAATGGGCGAAATGGGCATCCTTGGTGTGGCAGTTCCTGAACAGTACGGCGGACTTGGCATGGGCTTCATCACCACGATGCTGGCTTGTGACATGGCTTCCGGCGCCAACGGTTCTGTGGCAACGGCTTACGGTGCGCATACCGGTATCGGAACTTTGCCGATTCTGCTTTACGGCTCGGAGGAACTCAAAAATAAATATCTTCCGGATCTGGCTGCAGGTACAAAATTTGGAGCGTACTGTCTAACAGAACCTGATGCAGGTTCTGATGCGAACTCAGGAAAAACAAAAGCTAGACTTTCCGAAGATGGCAAACATTACGTCATCAACGGACAGAAAATGTGGATCTCAAACGCAGGTTTTGCCGACACATTCACGTTTTTTGCTAAGATTGAGGACGATAAAAACATTACGGGTTTCGTAATTAACCGTTCAGAACTTGAAGATCCAGCGCAAATGACCATGGGTGAAGAAGAACACAAACTGGGCATCCGCTCCTCTTCTACCCGTCAGGTTTATTTCAACGACATGAAAGTTCCTGTCGAAAACGTTCTGGGTGAAAGAAACAACGGATTTAAAATTGCGTTGAATGCTTTGAACGTCGGCAGAATTAAACTCGCAGCCGCAAACCTTGACGGACAACGAAGAATTCTTGCACTCGCCACTCAATATGCCAACGAAAGAAAGCAGTTTGGGGTAGCGATCGCCACTTTCGGCGCTGTTAGAAAGAAAATCGCCGAGATGGCAACCGGAATCTTTGTTTCAGAAGCTGGTTCTTACCGCGCTGCAAGAGACATTCAGGATAAAATCGACGAGCTGGTTGCGGGTGGAATGAACCATCAGGAAGCCGAACTTAAAGGTGTTGAAGAATACGCCGTTGAATGTTCTATCCTTAAGGTTTTCGTTTCAGATTTAACGCAGCACACTGCAGACGAAGGTATCCAGATTTATGGTGGAATGGGCTTCTCCGAAGACGCACCGATGGAAGCGGCCTGGAGAGATTCAAGAATTTCGAGAATATATGAAGGAACCAACGAGATCAACCGTCTTTTGGCTGTTGGGATGTTGATTAAAAAAACCATGAAAGGTGAAATTGACCTTTTGAAACCTGCCATGGCAGTTGGAAAGGAGCTGATGGGAATCCCTTCATTCGATGTTCCGGATTATTCTGAATTGCTGAGCGAAGAAAAAGCATTGCTTACCAACCTGAAGAAAGTATTCTTGATGGTTTCAGGCGCTGCGCTTCAGAAATACATGATGGATATTGAGAAGCAGCAGCATTTACTGTTGAACGCTTCCGAAATCCTGAACCAAATTTACATGGCTGAATCCGCAATTTTAAGAGCCGAGAAACATTTCAGCGCTGATTCTGTGGAAGTGGCAATGGCTCAGCTGAACCTTTACAAAGCCGTAGAGAAAATCATCGCAGCTGCCAAAGAAGGAATTGTTTCTTTCGCGGAAGGCGACGAGCAGCGTATGATGCTTTCAGGCTTAAGAAGATTCACCAAATACACCAACCAACCGAATGTAATTGCATTGACCGAAAAAATTGCAGCGCATTACGTGGAGAGAGGTCATTACTAGGAACAGTTTTGAAATAATTGCTGAAACGCCTCGGGAGACCCGGGCGTTTTTTGTGAAGAAAAAATTAGCTAACTCATTAACTTGCGTATATTTGAGAGGACTCACTAAATATCCGGAAATAACACAATGAATCGAATAATACTTATAGGAAATGGTTTTGATTTAGCCCATAATATTAATACAACTTACTTCAATTTCTTAAATCATTTTTGGGAAGAACTTTATGTAAAGATTCAAGCTGACGATTATAGGGACAAGCGATATGAAGATGAATTTATTATTATTGATAAAGTTCCATCACATTGGATATCCGGAAAAGGATATAAAGCGCTTAAATCAACATTAAGTAATACTCATACAGCACTGAGGTTTAAAAATAAATTCTTGGAAAATTTAAGTCGAGGGATTGAGAGTCTAAATTGGGTAGATATTGAAAGTGATTATTATAGTTTTTTAAAAGATTGTTTTAAAAAACCGCACTTACGATATACCATTGCAGAATTAAATGAAGATTTTTCAGTCATTAAGAAACATCTTGAATTATATTTAGAACAGGTTGAAAAAGAATTTAATAAAAAATTTCCTGTAGATGAAGATGACAATATTTTAAGAAGAAATATCTATAATGAAATATATTCAGATTTTAAATTAAGAGATTTCTCTGAAGATTCCATAAATAAGTTAACAGAGCAAGAATTTCAAAGGATTCATCCTTCTGTAAAAGCCCTTGAAAACGATCATGCTACTATTCAAGAAGTTTCCGAAAATCATCGAGATCGAAAATTGATTGCGGATCTTTATCATACAGAAGAAAAAAATAGAAGAAGAAAATTAAGAGAACTATTAGTTTCGGAAGCTTCCCCAAACTATTTTCGATCCAGACCAAAGGAAATTTTATTTCTCAGCTTTAATTATACAAGTCTCGAAACTAAATATAATTCAGCACCTAATGACGAAGAAGGTTTAGAAAGGATTCCGACTTCAACAATACATATTCATGGAGAACTCGGCAATGATAATAACAACAAAATAATTTTTGGTTTTGGGGATGAAATTGATAAGGATTATAAAACAATCGAGGATTTAGATGACAACAAATATCTTGAAAATATTAAGTCTATAAAATATCTTGAAAGTATATCATATAAATCTTTACTCCAATTTATAAATTCGGATGATTATCAAATTTTTATATTTGGTCATTCATGTGGTATTTCAGATAGAACTTTATTGAATACATTATTCGAGAATAAACACTGCACTTCAATCAAGCCTTTTTACAGACAGAAAGATGAAAACACTGATAATTACAGTGAAATTATTAAAAACATTACAAGGAATTTTACAAATAAAGCAGCACTAAGAGATCGAGTAGTGAATAAAGTATATACACGTCCATTATTTAAATAATGCACTTACCTCCTCAAAATCTCCAGTTCCTTTCTTGCTGCGGAAAGTCTCCTGACTTTACTCTATATCAATCCACCTCCTACCCCCTCAAAAACACCAGCTTCTTCTCAATCTCAGCACTTTTCAGATAATTTAAAATAACACTTTGAAAAATTAAAGCATTTCCCTATTTTTGGGAAAATACACTTTTACGCAGAATGGGACACTTACCAAAGTTAATTGAAGATTTAGCCTTAATATTAATTGTTGCCGCAATTGTGGTGCTGCTTTTCCGTAAAATCAAGCAGCCGCTCGTGCTCGGCTATATTATTGCGGGGTTTCTGGTAAGTCCGAATCTGAACATTTTCCCGTCGGTTGTAGACAGCACCAACATTAAAACATTAGCCGAAATCGGGGTGATATTCCTGCTTTTCAGTCTGGGCCTTGAGTTCAGTTTCAAGAAACTGATGAATGTCGGTGGTTCTGCCTCCATCACGGCTTTCGTGGAGATTATTTTTATTACGATCGCGGGTTACTACACCGGCCGCTGGCTCGGCTGGAGCGTGATGGACAGTATGTTCCTCGGCGGGATGCTCGCAAGTTCGTCCACAACCATTATTATCAGGGCGTTTGACGAGTTGGGAGTGAAGACGAAAAACTTCGCGAAGACCGTTTTCGGCGTCCTCGTGGTAGAAGATATCGTGGTGATTTTGCTGATGGTTTTGCTCTCGACAATCGCCGTTACAAAAGAATTTGAAGGCACGCAGATCCTGTTTACTGTCGCAAAACTGCTGTTCTTCCTTATCTTATGGTTCCTGCTTGGAATTTTCCTCATCCCGACCTTACTTAAGAAAATCAAGCCTTTGGTTGACGACGAAATCCTGCTGATCGTCTCTATCGGTTTATGTTTAGGAATGGTTCTTATTGCAGTGAATGTTGGTTTCTCCGCTGAACTCGGCGCGTTCGTAATGGGCTCCATCATCGCCGAAACCACGGTGGCAGAAAAGGTAGAACACACGCTGAAATCGGTGAAAGACCTGTTTGCAGCCGTTTTTTTCGTGTCGGTAGGTATGATGATCGATTATCAGGAGATGATGGTGTACGCGTGGCCTATTTTCATCGTAACGATGCTTACGCTGTTCGGAAAACTCTTCAGTTCAGCATTGGGCGCACTGCTCTCGGGTCAGCCTCTCAAACAGTCGATACAGGTCGGGATGAGTATGGCGCAGATCGGTGAATTTGCGTTCATCGTGGCGACATTAGGCCTTTCTTTAGGCGTAATCTCCGACTTTTTGTTCCCCGTTGCGGTCGGCGTTTCAGCCATTACGACGTTTACAACGCCGTATTTAATTAAACTTTCAGAGCCTTTCTATAACTGGCTCGTGAAGGTGGTTCCGCCCAAATACATTAAGAAAATTAACCAGTATTCATCAAATACACAGAACATTCAGGCTGAATCTACATGGAAAACCATCCTTAAACTTTATGCGCGCATCCTGCTGATCAACGGAATTATAATTCTTGCGATCTATCTGATGTTCTCTAATTTCATCATCCCGGCTATCAACGAAAATCTTGACAGCAACGACATCAAAAATATCATCGGCAACGCGCTTCCTGTGCTGTTTATCCTGCCTTTCCTGTGGGCGCTGATGGTGAAAAGGCCCGGAACCGTGGCCTACAAAGAGCTCTGGACTAAAACCAAATACAACCGCGGGCCGCTTTTGATCATCGAAATTACACGTATCGCTCTGGGCATCGTGATCCTTGGCTTTTTCCTCGACAGGTTTGCCTCTACGACCATTTCATTCTTCATCACAATTCCGGTGGCAATCGTCTTTATGTTTATGTTTTCGAAAAGGCTTAATAAGTTTTATGACCGACTCGAAAAAAGATTTATCACCAATCTTAATGACAGATCTACGAATTCTGAAGATGCCGCTTTGACCAGACTCACCGGAAATACAGAAGTGATCAGCAATCTCGCGGCATGGGATGTACATATCGTAGAACATCAGGTAAAACCGTTGGCGGAGTACGTCGGAAAGCCGCTTGTGGAATTACAGTGGCGCGAGCAATTCGGGATCAATATCGGCTACATTAAGCGTGGCGCGAAACTCATCCATACACCTGACCGTAATGAAGTGTTGATGCCGTATGACAAAGTCGGGATTATTGGTACCGATGAACAGTTCCAAACGTTCAGACCGGTGTTCGACAGTGAAGAATCGGTTCCAGAAGAAAATGCGGATCACATCAAACTCGGGAAAATCCTGATCAATCACCATTCGGTGAAAAAAGGGCTCACCATCCGCGAGTCGGGCATCCGTGATAAAACAGACGGACTTGTGATTGCCATCCGACGCGGTAACGAGCGCATCCTGAATCCCGAATCTTCAGAAATTCTTCAGCTCGACGACATCGTTTGGGTAGTAGGAAACCGCAAGAAGATCGAGAAGTTGAATGTGGAGATTTAACAGAAAAAAAATGGTGGATATTAGCCCACCGTTTTTTCTGAATCCCCAAGCAGCGCATTAAGTTCTGCCAATTCCTGCGCACTTAAATCACGCCATTTACCGATCGGCAGATCGAGTTTGATGTTCATGATACGGATGCGTTTAAGCTTTTTCACTTCGTAACCGAGGTATTCGCACATGCGGCGGATCTGCCTGTTAAGTCCCTGTGTGAGGATGATCCGGAAGGATAATGTATCAATCTGTTCTACTTCACATTTATTGGTGATGATGCCCAGAATGGGTACGCCGTTCCGCATTTTGTGCAGAAACTGCGGACTGATCGGTTTATCAACACGTACGATATATTCCTTTTCGTGATTGTTTCTGGCGCGGAGAATCTTGTTTACGATATCGCCGTCGGAGGTCAGCAGAATCAGCCCTTCACTGGGTTTATCAAGACGTCCGATTGGGAAAATCCTTTTTGGGTGATTTACGAATTCCACGATATTGTCGCGTTCGCGCTTGGTGTCGGTGGTACACACGATTCCGACAGGCTTATTGAGGGCGATGTAAACGTGTTCTTCCTCAACTTTCCGGATCGAAACTCCGTCCACTAAAATTTCGTCTTCTCCAGAAACTTTAGTTCCCATTTCGGGAATATTTCCGTTCACGGTGATGCGTCCCTGTTCGAGCATACGGTCAGCTTCCCTGCGTGAGCAGAAACCGACTTCAGAAAGATATTTGTTGATGCGGGTTTGCACAGCTTTAAATTTAAATAGTTAGTTAAATAAAACTCAATCTTCTGCAGAAAACCGGAAATCGTCGTTCAGATAGTCTCCACTCGCGCTGTCTATTGAATACTCCCCGATCTTTGTGCGTCTGAGATTGGTGAGATACGCACCTACGCCCAAATCCTGGCCGATATCGTGCGCTAAACTGCGAATGTACGTTCCTTTTGAACAACCTACTGTAAAACGTATGATCGGGAGCTCTACTTCCACTTCGCTGATGTAATGTACGGTTGTTTTCCTCGATTTCATTTCAACGTCCTTTCCTTTCCGCGCCAGGTCGTAGGCACGGCTCCCATCAATCTTAATGGCTGAAAAAACGGGCGGCGTCTGATCAATTTCGCCTACGAAACTCTCTAAAACTTCATTAATCTGCGCTGAAGTTATGTGAGAAAAATCCTGAGGCAGTATTTCGGGTTTTTCGGTGTCGTAAGATTCGGTCTGCACACCGATTTTTATTTCGGTTTGATACTCTTTTGGAGCGTCCTGGATACCCGGAATGATCTTCGTGAATTTTCCGGTACAGACAATCAACAAACCTGTAGCGCGTGGATCCAGCGTGCCGGCGTGGCCAATCTTGAACTTTTTTGGAAGGTTAAATTCGCGCTTGAGTTTATATTTGAGTTTATTAACAGCCTGAAAACTCGTCCAGTCCAAAGGTTTGTCGAGCAAAATTATTTGTCCTTCTAAGAAATCCTGATCTGTCATTATTTAAATGAAATGAATTAATTTTTGAGCGTTGCAGCCCGACTTGAGCGGAAATCCTTTTGCGAGGAGGAACGACGAGCAAAAGATTGGGAGCGGAAGGCGGAAATGTCTGCCATAAAAATACTATGCAAACTGCGTAAAATAAATCAGCAGTACGATCCCCACGATAATCCGGTACCAGCCCCAAGGTTTGAAACCATATTTCGTAAGTACGCCGATGAAGAATTTAATCGCAAGCACCGCCACCACAAACGCGACGATATTCCCGACCAAAAAAAGCATCAGGTTATCGCCCTGCAACAGCATTTCGAAGCCTTTCTGCTCAATGCCTTTATAATTCCAGTCCTTCACAAAAATGGAATAGACGGTCACCGCCAACATCGTAGGAACGGCTAGGAAAAATGAGAATTCGGCGGCGGCTTTGCGGGTAAGTTTCTGCTGCATACCACCGATAATGGAGGCTGCACTGCGGCTCGTGCCCGGCATCATCGCGAGACACTGCCAAAATCCAATGATAATTGCGCTTTTATACGAAACATCCTTCTCGTCATCGATTACCTGTGTTTTAAATAATTTATCGATAAAAAGCATTACCACACCACCCAGAATGAGCACAATCGCAATGGGAACGGGATCTCCGAGCACCGCTTCGATCTTATCATCCAGAAGTTTACCTAAAACCAGCGCCGGTATAACAGCTACAGCAAGTTTAAGATAGAAACTGAGATTTTTGAAGTCGAAAAACTTTTTCCAGTACAAAAAAACCACCGCGAGTATTGCCCCAAACTGAATCGAAACCTGAAACATCTTCACAAACTCATCTTCCTGAATGCCGAAAAGTGAGCTGGTGAAAATCATGTGTGCAGTTGAAGAAACAGGCAGAAATTCTGTTAATCCTTCGATGATTGCAATGAGAATTGCCTTAAATAAATCCATCTGTAAATGCTGAGATTAAAAAAAAACTTTGCCAAAGCGCTGACAAAGTCGTGTAGTTTATGGTAAGACCCTATCAGTCTTTTTTACGTTTAAGAATGGCATATACTTCCACCACGAAACCCGCTACCACCAGAAGCGGCGCAATGCGGATGCGGCGGATGGAAAAGATGCCTTCATTCCAGGAATTGGGGTCGTATTTTCCGTCAACTGTGTTGGCGTCAGCGCCCATCATCAGAAGAAAACCAACCACAATCAGTGCAAGACCGATCAGCATGAGTTTGTAGTTTTCGTGCCCGAAATAGAAACTGTTTTTTTGCGGAACGTCAGCGTCTTTTTTGCCAATGGTGTCGGCTGAAAAGCTTTTATATTTTTTAGCCATTTTTTAAGAATAATATAAATCGTCTACGTTCGAGCGAAGGAAACGCCAGGTCGCGAAAATAGTACTGAAAACAGTGATAAAAACGCCAAGTAAAAAGATTGAGATTACCAGAATAAGAAGTTGATTGTTATCCTGTACAAACGGGGTCCCGATTTGGGTAATGAAATAATACCAGGCTCCGAAAAGCACCGCCAATCCGAGCAATGCACCTATTACACCCAGGATAACTGCTTCTTTAATAAACGGTTTGAGGATGAACCTCCGTTTTGCACCCACTAGCTGCATCGTTTTGATAATAAAGCGTTTGGAGAATATTTTAAGACGTATTGAATTATTGATGAGTACCACAGCGAGAATCAGAAATAATACTGAAAAACCAAGGATCCATTTGAGGATATTATTGAGGTTATTGTAAACCTCCACCATCAGCGTGCTGTTGTTTTTTACGTCCACGATTCCGGGCGTCGATTTAATCTGCTTAATGGCTTCATCGATTTTGGCGGGATCAACAAACTCGGGTTTTAGGGCAACTTCAACCGAAGATGGGAAGATGTTTTCTTCGAAAAGCGCGCTGCTTTCGATACCCATGCTTTTTTTAGCTTCGACGGCGGCCATCTCGCGCGAGATGTAAGTCGCACGTTTTACCGGTCCGAGCGCCTGAATTTTCTTAAATGTTTCAGCCTCCATTTTCACCGTTTTGGCTGAATCCTTAGCATCGAAATTTTCGTCAAAATATGCATTCACCACCAACTGCTCTTTGATATAATCTGAGTATTTCTGAGCATTGATCAGTATTAGCCCCATCAACCCAAGCAGAAACAAGACGAGTGCGATACTTACCACGACCGTTATGTTGCTGGACCGAAGCCGTCTCTTGTTAAAATCTTCCGCTGTCTTTGCCATTAATTAAAAAATTTCTGCTAAAATAGAGAAAATCTTCCGTAATTTGCGGCTGAAGCAAGAAAAAAGGGTGTTAAAAAAATTAAGAATTGCCCTGTCTTAAATGCCGCGGGCGCCGTTAAAAATTAGAACCTGCGAAGTTGCACTTCCGGTTTCACGACGTAGAGTTTATTCAGTCCGTGCACTGGTTTTGCTTCAATAATACACAGATTTATGAGCGTAAAAGCTAAAAAACATCTTGGCCAACACTTCCTTATTGACGAGAATATTGCCAAAAAAATCGTCGACAGTTTAAGTTACAGTCAATATACACAGGTACTTGAAGTCGGTCCCGGAATGGGCGTGCTTACCAAATATCTTTTAGAGAAAGAAACTGAAGTTTTTGTTGCTGAAATCGACCGCGATTCGGTTGCCTATTTAAAGAACCATTTCCCCAAACTTGAAGCCCGGCATTTTTCGGACGACTTTCTGAAGATCGATATTGCAGAATCTTTCGGAGATCAGGTAGCGGTAATCGGTAATTTCCCTTATAACATCTCGTCGCAGATTTTATTTAAAATCATTGATTTTTACGACCGTGTTCCCGAAATGGTCGGCATGTTCCAGAAAGAAGTTGCCGAGCGCACCGCCGCGGTTCCGCGCACCAAAGATTATGGAATCCTCTCTGTCCTTGTGCAGGCGCTGTACGATGTTACTTATCTTTTCACTGTTCACGAAAATGTATTTAATCCGCCGCCGAAGGTAAAATCGGGTGTGATCAGGCTGACCAGAAACCCAAAAGAAGGTCTTGCAGGCAATGAAGTGCTGTTTAAGAAAATTGTGAAAGCTGGTTTCGGACAAAGACGGAAAAAATTGTCGAACTCACTTAAAGTTCTTGAAATTCCGGAAGCGATGCAAAATCACCCGTTTCTCGAAAAACGTGCGGAAGAGCTTTCAGTTCAGGATTTTATCAGTTTCACAATTGAATGGAAAAACGCTTAGAGTTTGGGGTTTTGGCCTTCTTCTTTTTTCACCATTTCGAGTTCGGTCTGAAGCTTAGCGATTACTTCGCGAAGTGCTTTGATATCGTTTTTGTTGGATGAAACATTGCTTTTCAGCATCACCGTGCGTGCACGTTCGCTGTGGTCTTCTTCATCTTCCTCTTCAGCGATATCCTCGATATCTTCCTGAATATCATCAATGTCTTCGCTGATCTCTTCGATATCCTCACTGATTTCCTCAATATCATCCTGAATTTCCTCAATATCTTCGCGGATATCTTCAATATGTTCCTGACTGCGGTTTACCGACATCTGAATGAAGATTGCCAGATAAATGGCCTCTAAGGACAAAACCGTAGTGAGCACCAGCAGCATTTTATCAACCGAAACAATCCCAAATATAGGAAGCAGAAAAGCGGTGAGGAATACGATTGAATGTACGATAAGCGACGGAATGGAACCCATCCACCACATGATATTATCGGTCACTCGGGTGAGAAACTGTATTTTGTTTTCTTTGTCTTCGCTTCTGCCCATCGTCTTTTATTTAGTGCAAATTTACTTAAAAATCCTTTGAAACGCCCAGACCAAACAGCGCGAAGTCGTATTTGGCGGGATCTTCCGGATTCAATTTTCTAAGTGCAGAATCCATTTCCTCCACCGTTTTCCAGTCGTTCTGTTTTCTTTTGATCAGCTCCAGACGCCGTGAAATATTTCCGGTATGAACATCAAGCGGAACAGAAAGGTACTTTTGCTCAATATTTTTCCACAAACCGAAATCTACGCCTGTATTATCCTGCCGCACCATCCAGCGCAAAAACATCATCAGCCGCTTTGCAGACGAGTTTTTATACGTAGAACTTACGTGTTTATGGCTTCGGTGTGAGCTTCCACCGATAAACTCCTCCCGAAAACGATACAGTGCGTGAAAGAAATTGGTTTCGTTGTCTTTAAGGACGAAAAGATTTTCGAGTGTTTCGGTCTGTTGATAAATCCGCTTGAGGTTTCTGAGGAATTCTGCGAAATCTTCGCCGTTAAATGTGCGGTGAATGCTTGTATTTTCGAGGTTTCTGAGTTCTTTCTCCGACACATTCAACACGAAATCATACGGAGTGTGTTCCATAAAATCGAGCATCTTTTCAGCACTCTTAAGAATCGACTTCCGGTTTCCCCATGAAATTGTAGCCGTTAAAAAACCTGCAATTTCAATATCCTGTTTCAGTGAAAACCGGTGTGGAATCTGTATCGGATCGCTGTCGATGAATGCCGGCGCATTGTAGAAATCCGCTTTCTCATCGAGAAAATCTTTAAGTTCGTTGAATGTCATGCCGTACAGTTTGAGAGCGTTTTAACCGATTTTTACCGGCTCAAGCGCTTTAGGTAAAAACGAATTCGGGAAAACCTCGCGGGCTTCGTCCGTGAACACGGTAAGATCATGGTAACGGTTCGAAAAATGACCTAGGATCAGTTTCCCCACATTGGCTTTACGCGCGATTCTGGCGGCTTCGAGAGCCGTCGTATGCCCGGTATAATCGGCCATTTCCTTTAAGTCGTGAAGAAAAGTAGATTCGTGGTACAGTACATCTACATTTTCGATGATCGGCACAATCGATTCGATATAACGCGTGTCGCTGCAGAATGCGTATGAAACCGATTTTGAGGGATCTGTAGTTAAAGTCGCGTTCTTTAAAGTATAGCCGTCGTTCAGCACAAAATCTTTACCCAGTTTGATATTCTGGTAATCGCAGGTTTCAATTTCAGGATATTTCGATATTTCCTGCATATTAAGATGCCGCTCTTTTGGCTTCTCCCGAAACAGATAACCATTGCAGTAAACCCTGTGTTTTAACGGAATTGTGAATACTTCCACCCTTTTATCTTCAAAAATTTTCTCAGACTGTTTGCTTTCAAGTTCATGGTAAACCAATTCGAAACCTTTGTGGGTTTCGGTAATCCTAAAAATAGTTTCGAGCATTTCTTTGATGCCTTTCGGACCATAAATATGAAGCGGAGTTTCGCGTCCCAATAACCTGAACGACGCAATAAGTCCGGGCAAACCGAAACAGTGGTCGCCGTGAAGATGCGAAATAAAGATGTGGCTGATCTTCGAAAAACGCGCTTTCGCTTTCCGCAACTGCACCTGCGTTCCTTCGCCGCAATCAATCAGGAAGCAGCGTTCTTCCATTTCGAGAAACTGCGCGGTAGGCGCGGAATTTACCGTCGGTATCGCGGAATTAAATCCAAGTATGGTTAGATAGGTGCTCAAGCTTTGCTAAAGGTTTTGTTTGTAATTGCTGAGAAAACAGTGCAAATCTAATGATTATTTGGTCAGAATTATTATGCAGCACTTACCTCAAAAAAATCCCGGAATAAATTCCGGGACATTGTTTAAGTTTTATTTATTTCTGCAGAGATTTCAATCGGAAATAAGACAGCGTTGATAGTATAAACATGAAGGCAAGACCAATGTAAACCCAGGCTGGTACCGGTACCGGATCGCCCGCGGCGTACGAGTGCAGCCCGCTCAGGTAATAATTCACACCGAAATACGTCATCACAATCGTGCAGATTGCGAACAGTGTCGCAACATGATACGGCCATCTGCCGCGAAGCCCGGGTACAAGACGCATATGCAGTACGAATGCATAAACCATCACCGAAATAAACGCCCAGGTTTCTTTAGGATCCCAGCTCCAGTATCTTCCCCACGACTCGTTCGCCCATATTCCGCCTAAAAATGTACCGACCACAAGGGCATAAAGACCAATGGTAAGCGACATTTCCGATACAATGGTAAGTTCTTTTACAGTGGTGTCATTGTGTATTTTATACGCTTGCTTGTTACTGAGAATATAAAACATCAGGACGATTATGGCGATAACCATCGAAAGCCCGAAGAAACCATAACTGGATACAATGATCGCCACGTGGATAATAAGCCAGTACGATTTAAGTACAGGAACAAGCGGCGTAATTTGCGGATCAAGTGCTGAACCGCCGTGTGCGAAGCCCATCATGATCACCGCAACCATAAATCCTGCGGCAGGAATCAGCGCGTTGGAGTTTCGGTAAAGAAGAAGCCCTGCGGTAATACCTACCCACGAAATGAAGATAATCGCTTCGTAGCCGTTGCTCCAAGGTGCGTGCCCGGAAATATACCAGCGCGCAACCAATCCCAGGAACTGGAATATATAGCCGATAAGCCCTACAAGGATGAGTCCTTTTACTATTTTATTTAAGATTTTGTTAGGCTTGAATAACTCAATAAAACCAAGAACCAGAAGTAAGCCGCCGATCAGCGTGTAGAAAATCAATAACTGAAAGTTGATGTTCACTTTGTTCATCAAAACCTCAAGGTCCACTTTCGATTTGGAAGGAACTACGTTCTTGCCCCAGGTTTGCTGATATTCAGAAAGTTTTGCCAGCTCAGCATCGGCCTTGCTCCAGTTTCCTGATTTCTGTGCCGCCAGCACTTCGGAGAAGTAAGGGCCCATCACCTTTTGTGCCTCCATATCAGGTTCGAAACTTTGGTCAAGCCACGAGTGCCATGTATTATTGGGATCATTCTGCACCGGCACGATACGCATAAACTGGCCGCTGAAGAATTCGTTGAATGCCTGAACACGGTCATTCAAATCAATCACTGCTAAATCATATTTGGACTGATCCGCAGGTTTTTTCGCGAAAGCGGCCTGAAAATCTTCTTCGAGAACATAATGAAGATTTCCCTGTGCGTCTGCAGGAAACAGGTTCATCAAAGAAGTGTAACCTTCAGCATTTGCTCTGGCTTTCTTTTTTAATGCTTCACCACCCGAACCGATCTTGATCATTGGAACCATCGTCCAGCTCGCGGTATCGGTGTTAATCGACAGAAACCATTGGTTTGCGGTAAGAAATTTACCTTCAGTCCCTTTGAATTTGTCGCTTTTATACAGCTTTCTGAGAACATCCAGAGCCTGTGTGTTGATCGGAACAATTCGGCCTTCTGTATTCTGAACAAGCAGATAACCAAATTTTTCAGCATGTTCTGCATTGATGGTATTGCGTGAGATAATTACATCCGGGCTGATTGATTTCGGCGTTTTTAATGCAAGTGAATTTTGGGTTTTCTTCGGTGCAGGTTCTTCGGTAAGCAAATCTGCAGCGCCGTGGCCATGGCCGTCATCAGCGGAATGCATCTCTTTGCCGGAACCGTCATTTGTGCCATGCGTTTCAATTTTCTGTGCATTGAAAGTTAAACTCAACAACAGCAATAAAACCGTAGCTGTTCTCTTTTTGTTAACGTCTTTAAGCATTTTGTTTAGCTTCCAGAAATGCGTGCCCTTCCAGAAGAAGATCACAAACATGCCTCCGAACAGGAAGAAATATCCGATGTAAGTAATGAGTGTTCCCCAAAAATCATGGTTCACAGAAAGTACAGTACCCTGTCTGTCCGGATCGAAACTTGCCTGGAAAAACCGGTAACCACCGTGATTCAGTACATTGTTCATATAAATTTTATAAGGGGTCTGTTTACCGTTATCAATTACCTGCACATGGCTTTCATACGCACTTGGCGAGGAGCTTCCGGGGTAAGTTTCCATTACGAAATCATCTAATTTTAAGGAGAATGGCGTAGTATATACTTTTGGTCCGAATCCTACAATTATATTCATCCCATCGAGTGACACCTGTTTAAACGCATTCGGATTTCCTTTCTCAACCGGTAAATCAACAAGAAGTTTTGTTTTTGGCCCCTGCAATTCCACCGTAAGTTGATCTGAAACTTCCTTATCTTTCTGGCGGTCGCCCTCATAGGCAATCAGTTTTCCTTTTTTCAAGCCGTCTGGAACGACCAGTTTTAAATCGTTCACGGTATAAAGACTACGGAGCACAAGCGGCTGATATTCGTCTTTTTTAGTGGTTCCGGTGGCCTGAGTTGCCATTGTCATGTACTCGGCTTCAACAGGGGTTTTAATTAAAAGCTGCCCGCCAGAATTTGTAAATTCCACAGCTCCTTCAATAGCACGGTTGAACGCGACCAGCATGCCGTTAACCGACTTGGATTCGCCTGATTTAATGTAAATATTCTCGCGACCTGACTGCCCTGTAGAAACTACGTGAAGATATTCAGTGCCCGAATTATCAGCAACTAAACTGTCTTTCTTTCTCTGAATGAAATCTACGGCTTTCACTTTTACCTGCTTTCCGTGATAATCGTAACTCGCGCTAAAATTTTTATGCAATGGTGACATCAGATACGGAACGTCTTCGTAATTTAGGATGTCGCCTTTTTCTTCAATCTGTATTTTAAAGAAATTTTTATCGGTAATTACCTGATTGGATGTTTCGCCTTCACGAATATGCATAATGCCCTCGTAGCTGATGTAGCGCGTGATGGCCCCACCAATAAAGATCAGCACAAACGAAAGGTGAAAGACCAGAACGGGCCATTTTTCTCTTTTCCAAAGTCGGTATCTTGAAATATTGCCGATAAAATTGAGGATGAGCAGCACCATAACTGCTTCGAACCATTTCGCTTCATAGATTAAAGCTTTTGCCGTTGGCGTACCGTAATCGTTCTCTAGAAAGGTAGCGTAGGCCATCGCGACAGCATAGACGAGCAGCAAAACCGCCATCGTGCGTGTAGAAATAAGGATACTTTGAAGTTTTTTCATGTGGAAGTTGTAGTAAAATTCAAATAGCTGCAAAAATACATTCTATATATTGAAATAGCGAATTTGACGGATGCAAATACCGCGTTCATAAAAGTTTAACATTCACGTAACATTGACGGTCGTCTGGTGCTTTTAGTGGCTGGTACTGTTCAGCATCGGCACAAACTTATAGGCGCCAAACTCCTCTTTTTCGAATTCTTTTTCGGAACGTTTTGTGAAACGAGTGAGGATTTGCTCATCGGTTCGGCCTAATGGAATCACCATTTTTCCACCTATCTTGAGTTGGTGAAGCAGCTCTGTCGGTAGTTTTTCGGCACCGCAGGTTACAAGAATTTTATCGAAAGGCGCGAAAGTCGGCAAGCCTGCGAAACCATCACCGAAACTCTGGAATTTTGGACGAAGATGCAGTTCACCTAGTTTGCGGAAAGCAAAATCGTGAAGCTCTTTTTGGCGCTCAACCGTATAAACCCAGGTATTCATCGCTACCAAAACCGCTGTTTGATAGCCGCTTCCGGTGCCTATCTCAAGCACTTTTTCCTTTTCAGTCAGTTCAAGAAGTTCGGTTTGCTCGGCAACAGTTGATGGGTGAGATATCGTCTGCTTGGCAAGAATCGGAAAGGCGCGGTCTTCATAGGCGTAATCTTCAAAAATACTTTCAAGAAAAAGATGACGCGGAACTTCGTTGATAGCTTTCAGAACTTTTTCGTCCGATATTCCTACTTTATCCCGAAGATACTCAACCAAAAATTTACGTTTTCCCTTGTGTAAAAATGAATCCTGCATAGCACAAAACTACTGAATAGATTCCGGATTTCCGAATATTTTCCGCACAACACAGCTTGCCGCCGCCGAAGTGAGCCGCTGTAATTCGGGCTGAATTTATATCTTTACAGAAATAATTTCAAGATGCTGAGAGCAGGGTTAGTGGGTGCCGGACATTTGGGCAAAATACATTTAAAATTACTGAACCAATCCGAAAAATACGAGCTCGTCGGCTTTCACGATGCCGATAAAGAAAACGGAAAAAAACTTGAAACCGAATTCGGCTATACTTATTTTGAGAGTTTCGAAGCGCTGCTGGCTGAAATAGATATGCTGGATATTGTGACGCCCACGCTTTATCATTACGATTATGCGATGCAGGCGATTGCACACCGCAAACATTTCTTCATCGAAAAACCTGTTACGCAAACACTTCAGCAGGCTGAGGAAATTATGTTTAAATGCCGTGAATTCGGCATTAAATCACAGGTTGGCCATGTTGAAAGATATAATCCGGCGTTCATCGGCTCACGAAATTTCATCCAGAACCCGATGTTTATCGAAATCCACCGTCTGGCAGAATTTAATCCGCGCGGAACCGACGTGTCTGTGGTACTGGATCTGATGATACATGACCTCGACATCCTACTTTCCATTGTAAAATCTAAAGTAAAAGCCATCCATGCATCAGGAGTTGCGGTTGTATCAAAATCTCCCGACATCTGCAATGCACGGATCGAGTTTGAAAACGGTTGTGTGGCGAACCTTACGACGTCGCGAATTTCAATGAAATCGATGCGGAAATCGAGGTTTTTCCAGAAAGACGCTTATATTTCGGTCGATTTTCTCGAAAAGAAAGCCGAAGTAATACGAATGAAAGACGCACCTGAAAATCCGACTGATTTTGATATGATCATTGAAAACGCCGAAGGCGAACGGAACCAGATTATTTTCGAATATCCCAACATCCAACCCAACAATGCAATCCTCGACGAACTCGAAAGTTTTGCCAGCGCGATCTCTGAAGATAAGAATGTGGAAGTGAGCCTCGAAGACGGTACAGAAGCGCTGAAAGTGGCTTTGGAAATTGTGAGATTGATCAGTTAGATTTGAAAATGAACTATTGGATATGAAAAAAATTACTTTATTTTTCCTCTTTATTTCTGCATTAAATTTTTCGCAAAATTCAGTACTGAAGAAACAAATCCAGCAAATCATCAAGGACAAAAATGCCACCGTCGCTGTTTCTGTGCATGATTTTGAAAATAATAAAACCATCCACATCAACGGAAACAAAAAACTTCCGATGCTCAGCGTCTTTAAATTCCACATTGCGCTGGCGGTTTTAAATGAGGTTGATGAGGGAAAATTAAGTTTAGACCAAAACATTTTCATTAAGAAATCTGACCTTGCGGAAAATACATGGAGCCCCATCCGCGATAGGTTTCCAGATGGTAATATTGAAATACCCTTAAGCTTGCTGCTGAAATACACCGTCGCAGAAAGCGATAACAACGGCTGCGATATCGTGTTGAGACTCATTGGCGGCACCGGAACTGTGCAGAAATTTATCGACAGTAAAGACGTGAAAGATTTCACTATTAAAGCCGATGAAGCGCAAATGCACCGTGGCGACGAATTTCTGTACTGGAACGTAACTTCCACAAATTCTGCAAACAAATTGCTCAAAGATTTCTTCGATAAAAAAACAGTTTCAAAACCTTCCACCGATTTCCTGATGAACACAATGCTTGAAACCACCACGGGACAGAACAAACTCGTCGCTCAGTTGCCGCGCGGTCTGCCTGTTGCCCATAAAACGGGTTCTTCCGGAAAAAACAGTGAGGACTTAACTATTGCTGAAAACGACATCGGGATTGTTACGTTGCCGAACGGAAAGCATTATGCGATCAGCGTTTTCGTTTCAGATTCAATGGAAAGCGAGGCCACAAATACCAAAATGATCGCCGACATTTCTAAAATAGTTTTTGATTATTTTAGCGCAAATTAATTCTTGATGAAATTTGTATTTTCATTTCTTTTTCTGGCTCTTCACGTTTTGGTTTCGGCTCAGCAGAAATGGGAAATCCGTTTTTACACCGAAACGGTAAACCGCGAAATCTTTATCTACGCAGATAATGATGAACCAATGCCGATGTCGGCTCAGTACAAATTCAAACTTGTCAATTTAGACAACACCTTGCGGAACGGCGAAATCGTAGTAGTACCCGCGAAAACAAAGAAATTCCTGATTGCCAAATTAAGCCCAATCGAACTGAAGTCCGGAAACCAGTTTTCTTTTACGAACTCGTTTAATTTTGGTGATGCGCGTCAGCAAAATTACGACGTAAATTACGTGTACTCGCTGCCGTTTGAAACCGGTAAAACGCAATTAATCTACCAGGGTTATAACGGAAAATTCTCGCATTCGGGTGAGTTTTCCCTTGATTTTAACCTCCAAACCGGCGATGCAGTGATGGCTGCACGCGATGGAATTGTAACTGAAGTAACTGATCATAACACCAAAAGTTGCCCCTCTATTTCATGCGCAAATTACAACAACCGAATCCTGATTATGCACAGCGACGGCACTTTCGCCGATTATGCGCATCTGAAATACAAAGGAACCACCGTGAAAAAAGGCGATAGGGTAGAAAAAGGCCAGCTCATCGGCTACAGCGGAAATACTGGATTTTCCAGCGGTCCGCATCTGCATTTCGCGGTCTTCCTCAACAGGATCGACGGTAAAAGGGTTTTTATCAGAACTAAATTCCAAACTTCTGCGGGTGAGCAAATCTTACAGAAAGGTAAATCCTACACTAAAAATTATTAAAGAAAAATTAAAGAAATAAACATGAAAAACATTGTAGTTATTGGCGCCGGAACAATGGGCAACGGCATTGCACACACCTTTGCACAGACAGGTCTCAGTGTAAGTTTAGTTGATGTATCTGATGAAGCATTGGCAAAAGGCCTGAAAACCATCAGCACAAACCTCGACCGCATTGTGGCAAAAGGCAACCTTACCGAGGAGCAAAAAAATGCAACTTTAAGCAACATCTCAACCTTTACGAAATTAGAAGATGCCGCGCGAAACGCAGATCTGATCGTGGAAGCAGCTACTGAAAATATTGATCTTAAGCTCAAAATCTTCAGACAGATGGATGAGTTGGCGCCTGAAAACTGCATATTGGCAACCAACACTTCATCCATTTCAATTACTAAAATCGCCTCGGTAACCAACCGTCCTGAGCAAGTAATCGGTATGCATTTTATGAATCCGGTGCCGGTGATGAAGCTGGTAGAGATCATTAAGGGCTATTCTACTTCAAAAGAAACTTTCGATTCGATATTTGAAATGAGCAAAACGTTGGGGAAAACTCCGGTCGAAGTGTATGATTATCCGGGTTTTGTAGCGAACAGAATCCTGATGCCGATGATTAATGAAGCCATTGAAACGCTTTACAACGGCGTTGCAGGTGTTGAAGAGATCGATACCGTAATGAAACTCGGAATGGCGCATCCGATGGGACCATTGGAGTTAGCTGACTTTATCGGCCTTGATGTTTGCCTGGCGATTCTGAATGTGATGCACGACGGCTTCAAAAACCCTAAATACGCACCCACTCCACTGCTCGTAAACATGGTAACAGCCGGAAAATTAGGCGTAAAATCAGGCGAAGGTTTCTATGATTATGCCGAAAGCCGGAAAGCTGAGAAAGTGGCGAGAATGTTTGCGAAGTAAGAATAGGATACGCAACAGCAAATGGAACAAACTTCACAAAGTAAAATAGGTACAGCGGAAATTGCTGTACTTGCCATTTTATCTTTTATATTAATCTGGTTCAGCCGCGATTTTTTCTTCTTTTGGGATAATATTGTGCAGCTTGCGGTACCAGCGAATTACTATTATGACACCAATTTTGCTACCCTATACCTCCCGGACGCAATAACGACCGGACATCAGCCATTTGCAGGCCTGTATCTTGCGCTTGGCTGGAAGTTATTTGGGAGAACTGTCGAAATCTCGCATTACCTTATCCTTCCGTTCGTATTTGGTGTTTGCTATCAGTTATTACACCTAACCGGATTTTTCCTTTCTAATGTGAGGGACAGATGGTTCGCTTTTGCTGCTGTTTTAGGCGAAAGTGTGATGCTCACGCAAATGACGGTGCTAACATTTGAAGTTTTCCAAATTTTCTTTTTTCTTGCAGTTATCAACTCATACCTAAGGAGAAATAATCTCGGAATTATTTTATTTTTCTGTGGGCTTATGTTGGTGAGCCTTCGATCAACAATGACCGGAATTGGTTTTGTTATTTTTATATTTCTGTATCAAATAGTTGTTACCCGAAAGTTTTCATGGCGCGAATACCTGGTCTTTATCCCCGGAACGATCCTGTTTTTTGCATTTCTTCTCAGTTTTTATGAAGCACGAGGTTGGATCGTTCACAACACCGTTTCGAAGAGCTGGGAAAATGCCGGACGATATGCAAGCCCAATGGAAATGCTGAAGAATATATTTCTGTTTGGCTGGCGGCTTTTTGACCTTGGAAAGATTATATACCTTCTGTTGGGAGTATATATTATTTCGGAAATTTACAAAACGAAAAAAATAGATCATAATTTTTTAACGCTTGTACTTATTGCAGCGGGTCAATTTATTATTTTCTTTATAATGACGGTGCCCTATCAAAACTACATTGGGCACCGATATCTTTTGCCGATTACGACTCCGCTGATTATTGCAATCATTTATTGGTTCCTTACACCTGGACGCCGAAACCATTACTTTGTCTATTACATTTTACCGTATACTCTATTGGGCTATATTTGGATCTACCCACTTCGGATTGCAAAAGGTTGGGACGCGATGCCGGCGCACTGGACGTATTACGAGTTATGGCGGGATATGCAAAGGTTTACAGAAAATCAAAAAATCGAACCGGATAATATTAGAACTTTTTTTCCAAATACGGCCACTTTACATAATATTACACTTGCAGATGACCACAGGAGATACGCTAATAATACGGAAAAGCCAGATTATGTCCTGTTTTCAAACGTTTATAATGAGAGTGACGAGGTCATTCAAAAACTCATGCAATCGGGAAAATACAGCGCTGTACATACCATACAGAAAGGTAATGTCTGGATGATTCTGATGAAAAAAACACGTCTCATAAACCCTAATTATTCAAAAAAAATAAAGATTGATACGAATAGGTTTCAATAAAATTTTAGTATTTTTGAGCAGTAAAATAAATTTATTATGAAATTACCAAAGTTTTTATTAGCCGACAATTCAGAATTCCCGGAAGACCTTTTTGTTGTTCACACGGAATATCCAAGATATATCCTGAATGTGGAAGAAGAGGAAGTGGAATGGCTGGATGATTTGCAGGGTGACGACGAAGAAACCATGGCCGACGAAGCCACCAAGGTGGTAGAAGCAGGATTCAAATGGTGCGACGAGGAACTCGCAAAATATGACGAGGAAGAAGACGATGCCGAATAAAAAAAATAAAGGAACCCATAATCAGGTTCCTTTTTTTTGGTCTTATTTTAAAGTATTTCTACTTACAACTTATTGAATTTCAACAGCAACAGGTTTCCTTTGTACAGTTCGAGCGTATTACCGCTTACCACATATTTGGTCGCTTCGTTCAGCATGCTGAAGAAATTGCTTTCAACCGACATATTATCGCAGGCCATCTTGGTGGAGCCTACATTCTTAGCTGAAAAGTTTCCCGCAGTGGGATCAACCGTGAGTTCGCCGAAATAGCTGTTACAGCCGCCGTTTCCGGTAATCCGCCCAGATTCAATGTTCAGGGTTGGCTTTTTCCCCGAAACATCATCCGCCAGCGTCCATTTTGTATTCGCGATACTTGCCTGCGAACTGCCAACTCTGGAGGTGGACAGTGACGAACATGAAAACATGGCTGCCGCAGCAAATGCCGCTATAAATATATTTTTCATTGTCTTTTCTTTGCTCAAATTTAAGTAAAAAATTAGATAACATGGTGTTCTGAACGAGCTTTCGCTAATTAATCAGAATCCCATTCATTCACAAATACCGTAATAATTACGAACGCAGTTCCGCCGCAAATTCTTTCTTGAAGCCGTTTATCAGTGAATTCATCACTTCCGAAATATCTTTTTCTTCCAGCGTTTTATCTTCGTTCAGCAACTCAAAACTCATCGCGTAAGATTTCTTGCCTTCCGGAAGGTTTTTGCCTTCGTAAACATCAAAAAGATTAATATTCTTTAAATATTTTGACGGGTTTTTTCGTGCCTGCTGATAAAGTTCTGCGTACGTCACATTTTTGTCTACTAACAGTGCCAAATCTCTTCTGATTTTATTGAATTTCGGAATATCATTGAATTTAAAAGTTCCGGTAGAACGCAGTTGCTGGCAGGTTTCAAGCTCAATTTCAGCGTAGAAACAATCCTGATCAAGATCTGCGCCCTTAAGCAATTCTGTTGAAACTTTACCCAACCTTGCGATGGTTTTACCATCAGCAGCAAGTTCCAAAGCATCAGAAAAGCGCGCGTCCTCGAGCGATTTTTCTTCAATATTTAAATTCAGTTTATCAAGAAGGGTTTTTACGTAAGATTTCAAATACCAGAAATCCGTTGCACATTTTGCCAGAAGCCAGTTTTCCGCGTTATTTCGGCCAGAAACCAGCATCGCCAGCTGTTTTCTCTCTACGTATTTATCTGTTTTGTGATATACTTTACCAAATTCGAAAAACTTGATATCCGCTGTTTTTCTTTTGATATTATAATCAGCATTTTCCAGAAGCCCTTCCAGTAAAGACTTCCGCATAAACTGTAGGTCACTGCTCAGTGGATTCAACAGTTTCACCGCGTGGGTTTCGTCTTTTACCGAAGTTAAAGAATTGTTCATCACCTCGTTGAAACCGTTGCTCTGTAGAGTCCGCGCCCACGCATTTTCCAGCGCGTCCTGATCTTCAGGATTAAGTCTGGCCGGCGTAAATGAAATTTTCTGTGGTGAATCTATCTTGTTGTAACCGTAGATTCTGAGGATTTCCTCTATTACATCAATTTCGCGCGTTACATCGGCTCTGTACGCAGGAACTGAGATTTCAAGACCGTTCTGAATTTCGTTCAATACCTGAATATCAAGTAATTTCAGGATTTCTTTAATTTTTTCGCGGTGTATTTTAGTCCCTAAAATCTGCTCAACTTTCGAAAAGCGCAGGATCACATAATTGTTTTCAATCTTCTCAGGATAATGCTCTAAAAGTGCGCCGGCTAGTTTTCCGCCCGCTACCTCCTCAATCATCGCAATCGCATGCGTGATGGCAGTTCGTGTACTGTTCGGATCTACGCCGCGCTCGAAACGGAAAGATGCGTCGGTATTCAAACCATGATGTTTAGCTGCTTTACGCACCGCAACCGGGTTAAAATAGGCGCTTTCTAGAAAGACCGTTTGCGTTTCGGTACTTACACCAGACGTCTGCCCGCCCAAGACTCCGCCAATACACATCGGTTTTCCGGCACCGTCCTTTATCATAATTTCAGAACCGTTTAAAGTGCGTTCGATATTATCTAAAGTCGTGAACTTAGTTCCTTCCGCGTTAACTCCCACAATCACTTTTTTGCCCTCAATCTTATCGGCATCAAAAGCGTGAAGCGGCTGTCCGAAGCCATGAAGTATATAATTGGTGATGTCTACAATATTATTTATCGGGCTTAAACCTATCGCTTTCAACCGGTCTTTGAGCCAGTCCGGCGAATCGGCGACCTTCACATTTTCGATCACGGCACCGATATACCGCGGACATAATGCATCGTCTTCAACCTCAAGCTGAAAATCTGCAGTTCCGGTAATATTTAATGTCTTGGATTCGAGTTTTTCAAATGTTGATTTAATCTGGTTCGAAGTGAGCACAGCATTCAGATCACGTGCAACGCCGTAATGGGACATTGCGTCGGTCCGGTTCGGCGTGAGTCCAATCTCGAAAACTTCATCACTCGTGAGCTCAAAATAATCAGCGAAATTTTTGCCGACCTCAAATTTATTTTCGTCTAAAACCATGATGCCTCCATGATCGTCGCTTAGGCCCAGTTCGTCTTCAGCACAGATCATTCCCTGCGAAACCTCACCCCTTATTTTAGCTTCTTTTATCACTAAAGGGCTGCCGTCTTTCATAAACAGCTGAGTCCCGACTACCGCAACAGGCACCGTTTGTCCGGCCTCAACATTTGGGGCGCCACAAACAATGTTCAGTATTTTGCCGCCACCAACATCAACCGTAGTTTTCTTAAGCTTATCGGCATTCGGATGCTGCGAGCAGGTAAGTACTTTGCCTACAACAATACCTTCGAGGCTGCCTTTTACCGACTCATACTTATCAATTCCTTCCACTTCGAGACCGATATCGGTGAGATATTCAGCGGTTTTGTCTGCCTTTAGATCAGTTTTAATAAAATCCTGAAGCCAGTTATTTGAGATTTTCATGTTTAAATAAATTTGGAAAACACAGGCAAAGCAATTGCTATAAAAGAAACCTGCAAGGCTGCAAATATCGTGTTTTTGGAGTTTAAAAAAAAATTGAGATCCGAATAATTTCGAATCTCAATGGTGTTCTATTGGTTGGCAGAATTACATTCCGATTACCGGCATCGAAAGCATCAGAATGTTTTCGTCAGTTTCAAGGCCGTCCACGGGCTCGATAATTCCGGGTCTGTTGGGTTGCGACATTTTCATTGTGATATCGTCTGAACTTAAAACAGAAAGCATTTCGGTTAAAAATTTAGAGCTGAAACCGATGTTTATGTCTTCGCCGTTGTAGTCGCATGGGATCTGCATGTCGGCTTTGTTTGCATATTCGGTATCCTCAGCGTGAAGGTGAAGGATATTGCCCGAAAGTTTAAACCTTACCTGGTTGGTCGATTTGTTCGACATAATTGAAGCTCTGCGGATTGAACTTAATAACAGGTTTCTGTTGATCGTAAGTACATTCGGATTTTCTTTTGGAATTACCGCAGAATAGTTCGGATATTTCCCATCAATAAGACGGCAGATCCAGATGTTGTTACCAAATGTGAATTTGGCCATATTTTCGTTGAACTCAATTGTTACATCGTCGCTGGAATTGGCTAAAATATTCTTGAAGATCGCCAAAGGTTTTTTGGGCATGATGAATTCAATCGGTTCTGCATTCATCAGGTCGGTTCTTTTATAAACAACCAGGCGGTGCGAATCTGTAGAAACAAAATTGGTTTCATCTTCTTTAAACTGAAACAGAACGCCTGTCATCACAGGGCGAAGTGAATCGTTACTTGTTGCGAAAAGTGTGTTGGTAAGCGCTTCGCACAATATGCCGGCAGAAATCTTTACGCTTTGTGAGGCATCGAATTCGGGAAGTTCGGGGTAATCTTCTGCATGGTCTAAAGCGACTGCAAAATTATCTTTTTCGTCCAAAATTTCAAGCAGGCTGCCGTTTCCGTCTTCAGCATCTTTTACCGATAAAGTAAGCGGCTGCTCACCGTAGGTTTTTACAAAATCCTGGAAGATCTTCGCAGGAACCGCGAATTTCCCAGTGTCGTCTGAGCGTACTTCGAGGGAAGTTACCAGCGTAGTTTCGCCGTCGGAGGCAGTTATTTTGAGGTTATTTTCGTCAATTTCAAAGAGGTAGTTTTCGAGAATCGGTCTTGATTGAGAACTGGAAATCACACCGCTCACCGTATTCAATGCTTTCTGTAATTCCCCACTTGCAACAATAAATTTCATTTGGATATATTTATTTTTAAAGGTCAAATGAAACGCAGACGCTTCATATTAAAAAAATATTTTGACAAATATAATGATTTGAAGCAAAAAAGCGACACAATGTGTAAATTTAAAACCTGCTTTGAGCAAAAGTTATCAACATTAATCAGCGCCCGGGAACTCGTAGTTTTTCTCGTCGGAACCGTCGATCGTAACATTGAGCGCGAGGTAGAGAAAATGCAGGTTTCTGTTGCCCGACAACGCAAATTCACGCTGCCATAAGTAACCAGAGGCGATGCCGAAATTCTCGTCGATCTGATAACCAAATCCGCCGAAAACCCTGTTGCGTGCAAGGAGCGGTTTCTCGGTAGTCACCAAGAAAACTTCATCATATGCATTGGCGAAAAGCGTTCCGGGCTTGACGGATTCAGCATTCAGCGGAACCGAAATATTAAGTCGGTAGCGCAGGCGGATACGGTCGGAATTTTCTGCGGTCTGCGGTTCATAAAACCAGCTTTTTTCGGCTCTGAACCTGTTTTCAAGCTTAAATTTTCCGGCTTTCAAATCGATCACATCCTGAAGCCACACGCGGAATTCTTCTTTATCCAAAACTTTATCAGCATACGTAACGAAACGTCCGATTCCGATAAAGGGTTTGTGATTCTTGGTTAAATTATAGCCAATTCCACCTTTGATTTCGTAATAATCCGGGTACGCAAAGTCTTCAATGCCACGAAGCTGACCTTCAGCCAAAGCAAAAAATTTGGGATGAAATTTATAAGTAACAGAAACCGTGTTGAAGCTCGATATATGCTCGCTTTGCGCCGAAAATCCTGCCCAGATAAAAAACAGAAACAGCGTGAAATAACTTTTTTTCATGGCGCAAAAATACAGTAAATAACAGAAAATAAAAAAGGTGCAACCTTGTGTTCGGCAGCACCTTCTTTACAACTTAAGATTAAACATCAATTATCTTTTTCTCATCAAATGTGTAATTAAATCATTCAAAAACTTTTTCATGATATTACTACATTTTGTTAGCACAAATTTGCAGAATATATCCGTATTAAACAATACATGCCTCGAAATTTTTGGCATAAAATCCGTATTTTTGTAGGTTCTTAATTTTACCCATGACCACAACACCAGATATAGATATAAAAAAACAGATTTTCGTTAAAAACGCTCATCTTAACAACCTGAAAAACATTGACGTACTGCTTCCAAAAAACAAACTCATCGTCATCACAGGAGTTTCGGGAAGCGGCAAATCGTCGCTCGCATTCGACACGATTTATGCTGAAGGCCAGCGCAGATATGTTGAGAGTTTAAGTTCGTACGCGCGCCAGTTTCTGGGGAAACTTGAAAAACCGAAAATCGATGACATCAAAGGTCTTGCGCCTTCAATTGCAATACAGCAGAAAGTAATCTCGTCCAATCCCCGCTCCACAGTGGGTACTTCAACCGAGATTTACGATTACATGAAACTTCTGTTCGCACGTGTTGGCCGCACGTATTCGCCCGTTTCGGGACATGAAGTGAAGAAAGATTCAGTAACAGATGTGATCGAACATATCCAGCAGAACGCCAATCAGGATTTTCTGCTTCGGAGCCCTCTGCATTTCGAGGTTGAAAAATTTCAGGACCTGCTTAATACGCTGAAGGTTTCGGGTTTTACCAGACTAGAAGTTAACGGAAATGTTGCCGGAATTGAAGATCTTGAAAGTTTCGGCTTCATACCCGAAAAAGACATGGTGATCTTTCTTGTGATCGACCGTTTCCGCTACGACGACGATGAAAGTTTTCTGCAGCGGCTTGCCGATTCCATTCAGATGGCCTTTTACGAAGGCCTCGGCTACTGCTCATTAAAAAACACCGAAACCGGAAAAATCACCGAATTTTCAAATAAATTTGAGCTCGACGGAATGGAATTCATGGAGCCGAACGTTCATTTCTTCAGTTTCAACAATCCGTATGGCGCCTGCCCTGAATGTGAGGGTTATGGCAAAGTAATCGGGATTGATGAGGATCTTGTGATTTCGAATAAGAATCTTTCGGTTTATGAAGATGCCGTGGCCAGCTGGAAAGGCGAAAGCATGAGCGAATGGAAAAAATCTTTCATCAAAAAAGTCGGGACCACGTTTCCTGTGCACAAACCTTATTATCAGCTTACGAAAGAGCAGAAAAACTTCCTTTGGAAAGGCGACGGTACACGCGGCTTCCCTTCCATAAACAGTTTTTTCAAAATGGTGGAGGAAAATCTCTACAAAATCCAGTATCGCGTAATGCTTTCGAGGTACCGTGGCAAAACGCTGTGCCCAACCTGCGAAGGGTTGCGACTGCGTGAAGAAACCAAACTGGTGAAAATTGATGGGCACAACATCCAAGAGATGATTGAGTTGCCTCTGGATGAGCTTTTGCCACTGATCAATGCTCTCGAACTTAACAGTCACGACGCCGAAATTGCAAAAAGGCTGCTGTACGAAATAACCTCGCGGCTTGAATTTTTACTTAAAGTCGGGCTTGGATATTTAACTTTGAACAGAACTTCAAACACATTGTCTGGCGGCGAAAGCCAGCGCATCAATCTTGCGACCTCACTCGGAAGTTCGCTTGTTGGCTCCATTTATATTTTAGATGAACCGTCAATCGGCCTGCATTCCCGCGATACCGAAAATCTTATCACCGTCTTAAAAAATCTCCGCGACCTCGGGAATACCGTGATTGTGGTGGAACATGACGAAGACGTGATGCGCGCGGCAGATTATATTATCGACATTGGCCCTGAAGCCGGATATCTTGGCGGCGAACTGGTTTTTGCCGGAAACTTTGAGGAATTACAAAATTCAACCTCGCTAACGGCAGAATACCTTACCGGAAAACTAGAGATAAAAGTTCCTGAAAAGCGGAGGAAAGCGAAAGAGTTCATCCAGATCAAAGGTGCCCGCGAGAATAATCTGAAGAATATCGACGTTGATATTCCGCTTGAAAACCTTGTGGTGATTTCGGGGGTTTCGGGTTCGGGCAAATCGACACTGATGAAAGAAATCCTTACGAACGAAATCCAGATTCAGCTCGGCATGGGCGGCAAAAAAGGTGATTATGATTCGGTGGAATTCCCGAAAAAGCTCATAAAAAACATCGAACTGATTGACCAGAACCCAATTGGGAAGTCTTCACGTTCAAACCCGGTGACTTATCTTAAAGCGTACGACGATATCAGAGATCTGTTCGCGAAACAGAAACTGGCGAAAATTCAGAATCTTAAACCTAAACATTTCTCGTTCAACGTAGATGGCGGAAGGTGCGATGAGTGTAAGGGCGAAGGCGTCATCAACGTGTCGATGCAGTTTATGGCGGATATTGAACTTGAATGCGAAACCTGCAAAGGCGCGCGTTTCAAAAATGAAATCCTCGAAATAAAATTCGACGAAAAAAACATTTCAGATATCCTCCACATGACGGTGGACGAATCGCTTGAATTTTTCGCCGAAAATAATGAGCAGAAAATCCTCACCAAACTGAAACCGCTGCAGGAAGTGGGTCTTGGCTACCTCCAACTCGGCCAAAGCTCCTCTACCCTTTCGGGCGGCGAAGCACAGAGGATCAAACTCGCCTCTTTCCTTGTGAAAGGCGTTACCACCGACAAAACACTGTTTATCTTCGATGAACCTTCTACCGGACTGCATTTTCACGACATCAACAAACTGCTGACCTCACTGCAGGCGTTGATTGAACTCGGACATTCAGTGATTGTAATTGAACATCAGCCCGATATCATCAAATCCGCAGATTATATTATTGACATCGGCCCAGACGCCGGTAAATATGGCGGTGAAGTGGTTTTCAGCGGGACGCCCGAAGAATTGGTTAAGAGTAAAAAGTCGCATACTGCGAAATTTCTGGTCGAAAAACTGCCGTAATCTTTTAAAGGCCAAATGTTTATCCACAAAAAAATGTGAGTAAAGTGTGAATTTTAACATTCGGTTCACACTGCGTATTGAAATAGTTGCTACATTTACATTGTAATTCAAAAGGAAATGTACAAAACAATACTTTTAGCTTTGCACAGTAATGCCATTAAATTGATATAAAAATTCAAGAGAAGCACCGTCGGCTTCTCTTTTTTCTTGTTGTTCAACTAAAAAATGAGATGTAATTTATCTGTTAATCCTCTGTTTAAAGCGGGGGATTTTTTGTGGCAAGTTTTCAACGTGAGATTTAGCGAAGAAAGTAGCCCCACCAGGAATCGAACCTGGATCTAAAGTTTAGGAAACTTCTATTCTATCCGTTGAACTATGGGGCCGGGCTGCAAATTTACAAAGAAAAAATTCCGCCACAGACGCGGCGGAAGGTTTTTATGAGGTCTTGATTAGCGGCTGTTCTTGCCATCCACCACAATGCGCTCTGCACGGTTGGCGAGTTCCCAGGCGGTTGCGAAAACAAGCTGTGTACGTTTCTGCAGTGCGGAATAATCAATCTTATCCGCATCGTCGGTGGGTTTGTGGTAATCTGCATGAATTCCGTCAAAGAAAAAGGCCACCGGAATATTGTGTTTTGCAAAATTATAATGATCGGAACGGTAATACAGCCGCTGCGCATCTGCAGGATCATCATATTTATAATTGAGATCGAGTTTCACTGTCTTTTCGTTCGCGGCTACATTTATTTTCTTTAAATCTGTGCTCAGCATTTCCGAACCGATCACGTAAACGTAGTCTTTGCCACAATTATCGGGGTCGCAGCGCCCGATCATATCGATATTAAGGTTAGCCACGGTATTTGCGAGTGGAAACACCGGATTCTGGGAGTAATAATCCGAACCGATCAGGCCGTGTTCTTCACCGGTTACGTGCAGAAACAGAATTGAACGCTTGGGTCCGTGCCCTGCTTTCTTCGCAGTTTGAAAAGCTTCCGCAATCTCGAGTAAAGCCACCGTGCCGCTTCCGTCATCGTCGGCTCCGTTAAAGATCTGTCCGTTGCTGATGCCCACATGGTCGTAGTGCGCTGAAAGAACGATTACCTCATCGGGTTTTTCGCTACCTTCAATATAGGCGAGTATATTTTCCGACTCGGGTAGGCTGCCACCGCGGGTTTTTGTCTTCATGAAACTTGCAGGAACCGTCTGATAGAAGGATTTGAGTGGCGCAGGAAATGACACACCCATCTTGCGATACTGCTCTATCATATAGCGTCCGGCTTTTTTCTGGCCCTCGCTACCCGTCTGCCGGCCTTCCATATCATCCGACGCAACTACATAAAGATCTTCCTTGAGGTCTCCCTGTGTGATCGTGTGTATAGATTTTTGGAAAGCTTTGCCTTCATACGAGTAGTTTACCGTAGCACAACCCGTTAAAACAACCGCCGAAAGCAGCGGTAACAGTAATTTCTTCATATTTTATTTTTGTAAAGTTTAAAAATATAAAAAAATCTAGGATCGCGGTATTAAAACTATTATTATAAATTTGAGTATGGTAAGCAGAAAACATTCAGGGCAGGACCTGTCGATATTTTCCGAAATGTCTGCGCTGGCAGCGAAACATGATGCGGTGAATCTTTCGCAGGGATTTCCGGATTACGGAACGGATCCTCTGCTGATGAAACTGCTGACCGAAGGCACCGAACGCAATTTCAACCAGTACGCGCCGATGGCCGGTCTCCCAATGCTGCTAGAAAACCTTGTGGAGTTCAACCGCAACCGCGAAATTCCCCTCAATGTGGATACGCAAAACATTACGGTGGCGCCCGGCGCAAGCTATGCGATCTATATTGCGCTGGCCACGATCCTCAAATTCGGTGACGAGGTAATCGTACTCCAACCCGCCTATGATTCGTATGTTCCGTCGATTGAAATGAATGGCGGCGTCCCACGTTTTGTATCCTTGAAGGAGAATTTTGATGTCGATTTCGAAGCCTTAAAAAACGCAGTAACTGAAAAAACCAGAGCCATCATCGTGAATTCGCCGCACAACCCCAGCGGCAAGGTCTGGAGAAAAGAAGACTGGGACCAACTTTCAGATATTGTAAAAGACAGTAATATCATGATTATTTCAGATGAAGTGTATGATATTCTCACTTATGATAAGACGCCATTTTACAGTGCTTTTCATCATCCCGGGCTTCGGGAGCGGTGTTTCAGCATCTTCTCATTTGGCAAAATGTTTCATGTAACCGGCTGGAAAGTGGGATATGTATTAGCATCCGACGAACTTTCACGTGCATACGGCCGCGTGCATCAGTATGTGAGTTTCTGCGTGAATGCTCCGGCCCAGTACGCGCTTGCCAAGTACCTCGAGATCTTTGATGTGCAGCAGAACCGAAAATTTATGCAGGATAAAAGAGATTTCTTTATTGAATCTTTCAAAGGTTTGCCGCTGACTTTCACGAAAAAATCAGAGGCAGGCTATTTCCAGGTGATGAAGTTTGAAAATGAAGACGCATTAAATGACAAAGCTTATGCAGTTTGGCTCACCGAAAACGCCAAAGTTGCGGCCGTACCGGTGTCGGCCTTTTATCATGACGCGCAAAATACCGGACTGCTCCGCTTCTGTTTTGCCAAGAAGGAAGAAACAATCCTCAGCGCCGCAGATTATATGCGCAGATTCTTTGAGACCAGAAGATAAAATACTCACAATCAATATTTTAATACACATAACTTTGGCTCCGCGGCTCATTATTTGGCCATAGAACTTTTCCGCCAACACCAGGATTCACCGAATTTTTTTTCTGTTAAACATTGTTAAGATGCCTGCGCGTGGCATTTTAATTGAATGACTGGCGACAACAAACCAAATATTAACATTAAAAATTTTATTATGGAAAGTCAGAATTCAAGACCACAGTTTAGAAACGATTATGTATCGAGAGTTTTCAGAACCCGCGAAGAAGCTGATCAGGCTTACACCGATCTGCACGGCAGAGGATACAGCAAAGACGACATCAATGTACTGATGTCTGACCAAACCCGCGACCGTCATTTTAAAAACAGCGACCATGATTCCGAACTCGGCGATAAAGTTTCTGATAACGCTGGAACCGGTTCACTGATCGGAGGCGGAATTGGCGCTGTTGTTGGAGCGCTGGCTGCAATCGGATCAAACGTTCTGTTACCGGGACTTGGACTTGTAATTGCCGGCCCGTTGGCAGCAGGATTAGCAGGTGCAGGTGTAGGAGCAGCAACAGGTGGATTGGTAGGCGCACTTACAAATGCCGGAGAATCTGAAGACGAAGCAAGAACGTATGAGAACCAAATTAAAGAAGGCGGAATTTACATGGGCTACAAGCCAAGAAATGAAGACGACGCGCGTTACACTTACGATAAGTGGTATAACGACGATACCGAAGCAAGACACTAATCATGCTTTAAACAAAATCTTAAACCGCCTGACACCGTTCTGGCGGTTTTTTTAGGCTTGAACTTAAATTCGAAATATATTCGGTAGCGAAGCTCTGTTTGAAAATCATTAAATTAGCACAAAAAGCAATATGAAAAAAATAATCGCAATCGTCTGTGTTTCGCTGGTTCTTCAGGCCTGCATCGTTTCCACCGCTGTGGGTGCGGTGAAAGGAGTTTCAAAACTCGCCTACAAAACCGTGAAAGGTACGGTGAAAGGCATCAGCTGGACAGTGAGCAAAGCTAAAGGCAAAATCGATAAAGACAGGATCGACGGCAAATGGAAAATTGTCGGAATCTATAAAGGTTCGTTCGCCGATTATGAAAAGGAGCAAAATCCTGAAACTTCATTTGAAACAATCTGTGAAACAGGTTTTGAACAGATTGAGTTTAATTCGCGCCGCAGCAAATTCAAGCCTGTACACTGCAGCACCGATAAAGAAGAATGGACCAAATATGACCTTGAATTCGGCAAAAATCCGGCTTCAGGCGAAAGAGAAAACTACATCGAATATAACTCGCGGAATTATATTTCAGTAATCGATGTAAGCAACAAAAATCTTACGCTCGAAGGCAATCTCACGATGTCCGGATCTCAGGTTTACCTGCTTGAAAAAGTGAGATAAACGCTGCTGCTACTGCGGCACCATCCTCATAAAAAATTACAGCGCTCCGTTTTTCGGAGCGTTTTTTGTTTTTAACCTGTTTTTCTGACCGTCAGGAATACTCAACCGAGATCATCAAAAAACAATAAATTATGCACAGAACGATTGAAGCTTCCATCCCCAAAACCTGCACACCCGCAGTCACAAAGGCCTTACTCGATAATCCACACGTTATTCATCTCAGCGTACACCCCGACTCCTCCCTCAAACCCCTTGGCGACACTTTGGTCATCCACGTCCTCAACCGCGGAACCGACGACGTGCTGAAAATGATCGGCAAAGAGACAGAAGGCAAAGAATTCTCGATCGCTACGGCGGAGGTTGCGAGTTTAACTCATGATTCCAAGCAAAAAGAAATTAACCATGACGTCGATGAGGCGATCTGGGAGGAAATGGAAACCGGGCTTCGGCACAACGGCCGTACCACGACGAATTATCTGATCCTGATGTTTATCGGCGGTGTTATTGCTTCAGTAGGTTTCATATCCGAAATGCATGATCTCGTGATCGCATTTGTGGCCGCTTCGATTATTGCTCCGGGTATGGAGCCACTCGCCAAGATCCCGCTTGGGATTGCACTCAAAAAATGGGACGTCATGTGGACCGGGCTTAAGGCTACCTTCCTCGGCTACTTCACGTTGGTTGCTGCGGCCCTGCTTACGTTTGCCGTCCTTGTAAATTTCGGACTTGCAAAAGAGGAAGATTTCACGCATAATCAGGCAACCGCGGGGATGCTGCATCTGAGGCTTAAAGATATTATCCTGTCGCTCGCAGCGGCGACGGCGAGTATCATCATGTATCTTTCTTACCGCACCAATGTAATTGCGGGCCCGCTTATCGCGCTGATCATCATTCCGGCAGCTGCGGCAATGGGGATATCGCTTTATCTGCAGAACTGGGAATTCCTCGGGAATTTCAGCAAGCGTTTTCTGCTCGACGTTACTACAATTATTATTGTGGGGATTATCTGCATCCTGCTCAAACAGAAGTTTGTGCACAAACGCGAACCACTCAGATAGCGGAATTTACAAACGTATGTGAAATCAGTAGATGGTGAGCTGTAATTATTGGTGCGTTCGAAATCAGCAAAAGTGATCGTGATTTCACGGTGAGCTTCTAATAGTTTCCAGCTAAATTATTTGGTCTTAATTTCAATTCTTACTATAATTCTAAGAATTAAAACCATTTTTATGAGATCATTTTTACTTGGATTATCCTTTTTAGCCGTATCTTCCACTTCTTACGCGCAGGTTTCCGGATGTGTATCAGCACCTAACGGCCAATATCCTGGCGGCGTTTTCACACCCAACTGCACGGGAAATTCAGAACTTATTATCGACTACGCATTTACCGGAGAATACTCGGTGATTAAGGTAAGCGCAGGCGTTACCTATGAGTTTTCAGCAGATGCCATTGAAGGTTTGCCTGCCTTCATCACTATTTCGTCAGCCGACGCAGCTACTGTACTCGCAGCCGGAACCGCAACCGTAACCTGGACCGCCGATGCTGACCGCAATGTGCGTTTTTATACTCACCGCGGTGCCAACTGCTCTTCAAACGACTTCGAGTTTACCGCACGCCGCGTGAAGTGCACCCAACTTGTACGGGATTCTTACTGTGAACCTACGCTCGACTGTACGGACGGCGCAGTAATCAACCGCGTTAAATTTGCAGGTATGGAAAACATAAGCACCTGCAGCAACAACGGTTTTGCAGATTACAGCTCAAAAGTGGCGACAGTTCAGCGTGGCGGAACCTACGACCTCGAAGTGGAGATCGGCTACGGATGGTTTGAGCAGTCGGTTTCTGTATGGATTGATTACAACAAAAACTTCCTGTTTGATGCGAATGAATTTATCTTTGTCGGCAGTACCCCACAGGGAATCCTGAATAAAAACATCACAATTCCGGGCACAGTGGCAAACGGCGAATACCGCATGAGAGTACGGCTCGCGACAGTGGGCGCTTCAGGTGCAACCGCTGGGAAAGCCTGCGATATATCAGACAGCTATGGCGAGACCGAAGATTACACGCTGAAGGTTGACGGAACCATGAGCGTCGGAAACACTGCTGCTCAGGAGCTTAATATTTATCCGAATCCAGCCCACGACTTTGTCAATATATCCGGATCAGCCGGAATACAACAGGTCTTAATTACCGACCTATCGGGCAAACAGGTTTCAAGCTTTGCAGGCAAAGACAAAATCGATGTTAGCAGACTTAAAGCCGGTGTTTATATGCTGACCATCCGCTTACAGGACGGCAACAACATTACCCGCAAACTGGTGAAGAAATAAACTCTTTACACCCACAGCAACATAAAATGCCCCAGGAGCTAAATGCTTTTTGGGGCATTTTTTTTTGGAATAAGTGCTCAGTTTTGAGGCAGGATTTCTACTAGAACTTGCCGAAACTAGATAATCAGCAAAATTTGAAAATGAACTAGACGAACGAAAAACGACTGTCAACCGTTCAGGTTTGGACATCCCGACCGGTTCCTTACGCATAACATAGCTATTTAACATTTTTTAATAATTACACCAATAAAATACATAAATATCCTTGCATTATTTACAGAATAACCTTACTTTTCAGCCATAACACTTAATCTTAATTCATGTCTTTAACATTTCTACTTCTTTTAATCATCGCCCTTGCGGTGATCATCGGTGTAATCACCAAAAAACTCGACATCCTTACTTATTCCGCGCCCGACAAAAACGGAAGGCAGATCCCGAACGGCATCAAATGGAAACCTCTCACGTTTATATTTCTTGCCTGCATTGCGGCACTTGTGCAGCCGATGAACTATGAGGTCATCAGCGTGGGCCACAAAGGTTTGCTGATCAACCTGCTTGGCGACAAACGCGGTGTTTCGTATACCGAAGAGGTTTCGGGAGTCGTGTTCTACAACAAATACACCCAGGAAATCCAGGAGATCCCGCTCGACCAGCGCCACATCGAATATCCCGAATCCATTATCGTGGCCAAAGGCGGTTTCCCCTGCCCGATCAAGCCTTCGTTCAACTATTCGGTGAAAGAATCCACCGCGGCGGATATGTTTACCAACCTGCGCTCCACGTATAAAAAGGGCGGACTCGAAGCTATTCAGGAAGGCTGGCTCAACAACGCCATCATTGGTGCGATCAATGATGTGGCGAACCGTCACTCGATTGATTACCTGTTCAACAACCGTGAAACCTACGAAGCCGAAATTCTGTCCGAAGTAAACAAACGCATCGGAAAATGGTTTCTCGTATCGCAGTTAAAAACCAATATTCAGCCACCCAAAGCCATCCGTCAGTCGATTGAAGACAAGGCGACCGCTGATGCCGATGCTATTAAAGCGGAAGCGCAGGCGCGTGTTGCGCAGGCCGATGCACAAAGAAAAATTCAGCTTGCGAAAGGAGATTCGGCTTCTGTGGTCATCCGAGCGCAGGCCGATGCCAAAGCGATCAGCCTGAAGCAGCAGGAAATTACCCAAACCTATGTTGAATACCAGCGCGTGCTGAAATGGGACGGCGTAATGCCGACGACAGTGTTGGGGAGCGGGAGTGGAACGTTGTTGAATGTAGGGAAATAGCCTTAAAGAATCTTATCATTTATATTGTGATTAAAATATCGAGTAATAACTATGGATAACACGACTCTAAAACTAGATAATGCACCTCTTTTTACGGATTTCGATAATCACATTTCAATCGAACAGAATGATAGAATCCTCTTTTCAGCACCTTTTGGAACTGGTAAATCAACCTATTTAAATGAATATTTTGAAGATAGAAGCGATAGTTATTTTTGCTTTAATCTTTATCCAGTTAATTATTCCGTTTCGCCAAACGAAGATGTATTTGAATTGATAAAATTTGATTTACTTCTTCAATTGCTTGCTAATTATAAGCAGGAGATTGATTTACAGAATCAGGAGTTTTCAAACGTCCTTTCATTCCAAGCTCTGTTTATTAAAGAATTTAAGTTAACTCCTTTATTATTGTCACTTATTGGAGAGAGTGGAAAAGTCGGGAAATCTGCTAAGATTTTGATCGATGAAGTTAAAAAACAATATTTGCAGTTTAAGGATAGCTTTAATGATGAGGAAAATTTTCTGGAGTCCTATCTCGCAAATATTGAGAGCAAGATCGGAAACGTAAATGAAATGGATGCCTATTCCTCGATGATAACTACTTTGCTTACAAGAGTACAACTTAAGAATGAAAAAAAGCAGTCCGTATTAATTATTGACGACCTTGACAGGTTAGATCCTGAACATATCTTTAGGCTATTCAATATTTTCAGTGTCAATTTCGGTAAGGATGATATCCTAAACAAGTTCGGTTTTAAGAAAATTATATTTGTTTGCGACATCGAAAATATTGAGGGAATTTACAAACATAAATATGGCGTAAATGTCGATTTTACGGGATATATTGATAAATTTTATTCATCTACACCGTTTCAGTTTGATAATAAAAAAATAATAAAATTAAGAATTGAGGATATTTTATCAAACTACCTAATCAACGGCGAGATATATTTCCACGAAAAGAAGGGAGTGAGATATCAAGAATTCGTCGCGCTTAAAAGCCTGATGATGTATTTTCTAGAATATAAACTTATTAATTTGAGGATGATTCTTGAAAATAAAAATATAGATATCCCTGTAAAAACAATAACTTATAATTCAAATCAGACTTACTACTACAAATTTCCTCTACTGGTTCTATTTGCATTATTAAGTCGGATCGTTGGCGGCTATAGAAATCTACAGGAAATATTAGTTAAAATTCTTGCTAGAGAATATACAAGAGAAATTTCCACAGATCATAAAGATCCAAAATTGTATATGGATAATAAAAGAGCTACCGACAACCTAATAAATTTATGTTTACCATTCTTGATAGAATACGATGTTCAGGGTAAAATTGTAAATAAGGCAAATATCGAAGGGCAAAATAACGATGCAATATTTGTTCAAACGTTTGAATGTTATATTCACTATAAGACTGAATATAACTATGATAGAGATGTTGAAATTTTCAATGTATTAAAAATTACAGAAAGTCCCTCTATTGACTCAAAGGAGCGCACTATCAATCCTATTGAACTCTTTGATTATGCTTATAAATTTTGTGATAGTAAGAATTTTATTCCATAATTACAGGGTCAGCATTACCCCCGCGTCACAGAGACTTCAGACTTTGAGCCTTCTAAAAAATCATATTGTAAAAAGAATAAAAACATAAAGTTTCTACTAAGAAAAACTTTGATCACCTTATTGATCTTCTTTGGTTTAACCGACTTTTATTGCCAGAACAGCGTACTCAAAGACATCGACGCGACCAAAGTTCTTTCAAGGAATGTCACTCAAAATTTCAAGGATAATAAAATTGAGGAAGCTTTCAATGTACTCAGTCCCCACTGGCCGATGCCTGTCAACGAAATCAATAACCTGAAGACACAAAGCATCCTGACTATTAATCTGATTTCCGAGCGCTACGGGAAAGCGGAATCTATTGTAAAAGTTTCGGAGCAAAATATTATGGATGTGGGTTTCCGGGAGACTTACCTTGTGAAATTTGAACACACGGCCATCAGATTAATATTTACCTACTATAAAAACAGCAAAGGCTGGCTTGTTAATGGCTTCGTATGGGATTCGGAATTTGACGAGGAATCCAAATAAATAGCCGTGCAGCATCAATATTTACGCTTGTCTACATCCTAATTAGTATCACCTCATGCAAGATCTAAAACATAAAGACCCCATACCCAATCGCATCTCACCAGGTGAAAGAACAGGATATATACTTTTTGCCGCAGCACTGATAATTTACGGAAGTATTGCATGGTATAATGGTGAGATATACATTCCGACCCGTGATATAGAAGGCTTACGTTTCACCGGTACGGCCTGCGTACTTATTTGTTGCGGGCTTTTTATTGGCGCCGCCTCGGGTCTTTCAGTTGTTGTAAAATACTATGACCAACGAAACAATGAAATCTACTATGAGCGATTTGCGAGTGTCACCCGAATAGTCGCCCTTACGTTAATTGCGTTGGGTACCGTGGGATCAATCTTATACAACAGTTTCTTGCCATAGCCACGGGAATTAAAAAAAATTAGAAATACAATTATATAACAGCAAAAGCGAAGATATCTGGGCATCATGAAAAACTTGCATGTTATCTGCTTCAGTTAATGAATGCATCACTTCCTAAAGTCTTATTTTAAATTCAGAAAACTAGTGCAAATAATCTGCTAACACCCCAAATGTTTCATACGCATTGTCACATGCAAGATTCAAAACAACCAACCCCCACACCCAATCACATCTCCTACGATGAAAGATTGAAATGCATTCTGTTTGCCGCTGCGCTGCTTATTTACGGATCGGTCGGTTGGTATCTGGATGATATTTATGTTCCCGGAAAAAGAGGGCGCGGCATTCATTTCCACGGTACGGCCTGTACGATTGTGTATGGCGCTTTTATTTTCGGGGCGGCTAATTTATCTCGGTCGTTGTAGATCATTACGATAAAAGAAACAATGAAACCAACTATCAGAAATTTGCGAAAGTCACCAGAATATGCGGTATCGCGCTGTTGTTTCTTGGGATTTTGGTAAACATTTTCAGCAAGTAAAACGTATTAAAAACCTGATCCCTTAAGATATCTCTAGCGCAAACCATTAAAAATACAACATAAAAATATTTTTAGTACATTTACTATATGCTCTCAAAAACATTATTATTATGAAAAAATTACTGATTTTAGGGTTGATGATTACAGGATCTGCAACCATGTACGCGCAGGAAGGTGATAACAGGTATGAATCGATCTATCGCTATTATTTTTATAAAATCACCAACGAATATCCGAAAAACATACCCGCAAACCCAAATTGCTGGCAACTGAAGGGCGATGGGAGCAGCTGTTATGCGGAGGGCAAAAGAGATGGTACGTATGCGGGCCAACAGTATATGTTGAACAAAAATAAGGAGGAGAAGCCCGGAACAACAAAAGACAGAAAAAAACTAAAATCCCTGATGCCTTATAACAACTAAGTCAGGGCACGAAGTTGATCTTAATTTTAAACTCACCACTTCTCGATTTACACAGACGCTCAAAACCTTATTTTCGAGTCCCGAATTTCAGGTTTTGAGCTTTATTATGCTTTCACTTCAAAAGATGATGATCTTTGATTAAACTCCATGAAAGTCAAATTTGCTGTGGTAAATAAGACCTGGCAGTCGTCTTACGGAATAAATCTTCGAAATTAATGACAAACAATCTACAAACTGCCCAGCAGGACATGAGAAACGGCTATGGCTACGGCTCCTCGGGCGTCTTCAGTTCCGGGCTGGTCTGGCTCTGCGCCGCTGTCGCGGTAAAACTCTACGGTGTTAATTCCGGTATCTGGACTTTGATCATCGGCGGCATGATGATCTTTCCGCTTTCGATGCTGATCGGGAAACTGCTCGGGATTGCGGGCAAACACAGCAGCGGAAACCCTCTCGGAAAATCAGCCATGGAAGGAACGGTCTGGATGATTATGTGTATCCCGCTGGCTTTCGGACTCTCGATGCAAAGACCCGAATGGTTCTTCCAGGGAATGCTGCTGATCATTGGCGGCCGCTACCTCACTTTCGCGACGCTGTACGGTATGCGCGTGTACTGGCTTTTGGGCGGTCTGCTTGCTGCTGCTGCCTGGATGCTGTTCACGGCACAGGCCGGCGCATTCTATTCCGCACTATCGGGAGGTATTATTGAAGTTGTCTTTGGCACTTTTCTTTTTGTATGGTTCAGAAAAAGCAGGGCCACGACCGGTTAGGAGAGACCGAATATCTGAGCTTGCGGCGCTCTACGGGTTAAGATTGAGGTTAAGGTTAAGGTTGAGGTTGAGGTTGAGGATCAGCGCAGGTCGGATATACAGAACGCAAGCGCAGATCTAAGTTAGTGAATGACGTTCATATGCTGTATTTAATGCTTTAGTTTTGCTTCGAACTGGCTTTAGCACGGATTTTGCGAGGCATCGTATCTTAACTTCAGAACCGGGCCCGATAAAAATTTTACGGTGCCGTTCTGCTAAAATAAATCATTCTATTATGAACAAGCTCACACTATTTTTAATTCTAATTGTGTCTGTATTTACAGTATCGTGTTCAACCACCATGACCGGTGACAAAAGCAAACTCGCCGGTAAAACCTGGGAGCTTGAATATATTACAGGTCCACGGATTACTTTCGAGGGATTGTTTCCCGACCGGAAACCAATGATCAGTTTTGCACAGGAAACCAATATGGTGACCGGAAACAGCGGATGCAACGGTTATCAGACAAAATATACTTTGCGCGGAAATATGATCTCATTTGCTGAACCCGAACTCAGCACGATGATGTATTGCGGAGACGGGGAAACCGTATTCCGTAAAACCATGACACAAATTGATCAGTACAGGATCGAGGCGGACGGTAAACTGGTTCTTATGATGGGCGACACCGTCATGATGCGTTTTAAACCTGCCATAAAGTAATTTCCGGAAAGAAGGGCTGCTGCAAAGGGCGCCGGTGTTTTGCGGAGGAACTTAGAATAGATGTGTGGAGCAGAAAGGCTTAAAGTCGGGAGAGTTTGCGCAAGGGCGAGGACCCTACCTGGTTAATATTTATGTTATTCAAAAATTAATTCTGTGTGGACATCTCCTAAAACTTCGCTCCGCATTTTATCTTTCTCTAGGGTCATTACTGAATAACCTGTAATTCCTGCTTCCTGCATTTTGTTTAATAATCGTTCAGAAACATACATATTTGAACTTAGAAACTGGAATTTAAAGAAATCTAATTCCTTATCAAAATTTTCATTTAAAACTAATTTAGAAACACTTGGTGCTGTCCCCGTTTCATAGAAAACATTCATGTAGTCTTCATACGAATTTACTTCCCTGTAAAAATCTTCTCCAAAATTCCTTTTGTGATACTTAAAATTAAATTCAGACTTTTCAAAATCTATCGTGTCTTCTCCTGTTTCTAAATCATGAACAAAACGCCAGTATTCATCAATAATTTTACCCGTTTTTTCTTCTATAAAAGGAGTTTTTATAAACCTGTGATTTGGAAGATGCGAAGATTCTAAAATAGTTTTTAATTTCTCGTTAACATACAAACCTAACAGTCCTTCCCCCACATAATCGGTCTTTTTCGCTCCCTTTTTAAATACAAGACCTTCTAATGGTTTAAGCGCATACGTCTCGTGTTTTAATTTTAGTTTCCAGGCATTATGTTTATCTTCCCTTGGTAGTTTAAAAAAAATATTATTATACCAGTCATTATAAATAGTATCCAAACGACTGTCCACGCCCAGCTGACCACCTCCATCTTTTACGCCAACAATTTTCGGTTCCACTTCCTTTGATAATATATAGTAATTCATTATTTTGTAAATTCTCTTGAAAAGTTATTTAAATTAATAGCTTTTGTGCCATTAAATGCCTTTTCTGCATTGTTGATAAATTTATGCAATTTATTGATTACGGCTTGACCATTTCCTGCAGAAAGAAAAACCCTAAGCTTACCGACCCAAGCCTATCTGCTTCTAATTAATGCAGTTTATTTAAATATTCTTCAAAATAAATTTGAGTTTCGTCTTGCATAACAGAATCAACTGCTGATTTTACAAAAAAACTGTGTAGTTTTACGCAAAACTACTTTTTTATGGAATTCAGCACTACGTCGGGAGAAATAATCAGTCTGGAGGAAGCCAGACGCTACACCCATGCTTTTCAGAAGCGTTATCCTCATGAAAAGAAAGCCTTCTTTGCAGGAGCGGAAAATCTGCGCAAAATCCTGGAACAGCCGGGCTGTCTGGGTATCCGCATTTACAACGGATACAGTGAGGATGAAGAAACTTCAAACAAAGTTTTAATCGGCGTCGACGCCGAAGGCAACGATATTACTGAGGGTATTATCGTAGAGAAATTAACTGCCTGTCCGCCCATATGCACAGCATTACCCGGCTTATAACGGATGCTTACACTCCTTTACATCACCTTATTTACAGGATTCATCCCACTGGCCGTACTTGTTTTGCTGAAAGGTAAAACCAGGAAAAACACGCCTGCAAAACCTTTTATTTACCTCACGGCAGCGGCTTCCTTTTACGAGCTGGTCTTTACCATCATCCTCAAGATCGACGTGAGGGCATGGTGGACGGCGTATGATATCCTCGCGTTCCTGATCATCTTCTATTATTTCTATAAGCTCAATGTCCCGAAATACAGAATCATCTTTTACGTATTTATGGCCTTGTTTGCGCTGGTGACTGTTCCGGCAGTTTTTACCTCCGCCAAAAGCCTTAATGCATTTTTCCACGTACAGGCAATTTTTTCAGGAATCATCACGCTTTTTGTGATGGTAATGACGATCCAGTGGTTCAGGGATGTATTCAAAAAAATGGAAGTCCCCAATCTTTGGGATATGCCTGATTTTTATTACGTTACAGGTCTGTTTATTTACTATTCAGTCACATTTTTTTTATTTTTACTCAGTGATGTTATTCAGAGTGAAGGTTCTCAGACGTTTCTCGATTACTGGTTGCTGAATATAGTCGCCGCTCTTGTATTAAGGATATTATTAACAGCAGGTGTTTGGAAAAGTATTCGGATTTAAAATTATTTTTCTGGTTAGGAACCGCAACAATGGCTTTGTTGGCTGTTGCCGTTATCCTGCTTGCCTTATTTTACCAGCGCAGGCTGTATAAATTGAAGAAAAGCGAGACCTTCCTGCGGATGAGGGCTATCCTGAATAAAGAAAAAGAAGAACGGGCCAGAATTTCATCAGAACTGCACGACACCGTGATTGGAAATTTGGTATCCATCAGTATTTACTTCGGCATGTTAAAAAACCGGCTTAAAGATCCTGAGGTTTTGGGAGTGATCAGTGAGATTGACGAGGAATTAAAGGATACAAAACAGCTGATAAGACAGATTACCTATAACCTGATGCCTCCGCTTTTGTACAATAGCGGTTTTATTGCCTCCGTAGAAGATTTCCTGCGCAAAAGCAGTACGCGGTACGGGTTTGTTTACGAACTGCATCACTTCGGGTTTATTGAGTTTTCTAAGCAGTCTTCTTACGACGTTCTTCTTATTCTGCGCGAATTTATCACAAACAGCTGCGTACACGGTGGCTCGAAGAATATTAAGATAACACTCAGTACTACGAAAAACCATAACATCATTACGTACACAGACAACGGCAAAAAGTATGATTTCTACAGGAAAATACAAAGCTCCACAGGTTACGGATTAAAAAATATTCTGTCGCGTGTTGAGAATCTTAACGGAAATCTGCATCAGCGCGAGTCGGCCACACAGAACGAATTTGTGATGTTTGTAAAAGATGCTGACTAAAGTCGCCCGCAATCACCGGATATTCAGAAGAATGGCGTTTCAGCAATGCCAGAAAAATATTATTCATTACAGAATTAAGCGAGTTCGCACTTTGGTCACCGTTTGTTTAACCCGCGCTTTTTTAAACCCCGATTCATTTTTGCACTATTCTTGTATAAGTCTCTGAAAATGACTTATGAAAAGTAAAATCCTTATCCTCGACAATAAAATCCACCCGCTATCCACGATCAGCAATTTTCTTACTCAAAAGAAATTTGAGGTGGTAAAACCGTCCGAAACGCAAAGTGTATTTAATATCTGCACGATGGCAAACCTGCGCGCGGTGATCGTAGATTTGAGTCTTTTTGGCGAAAAATCCAGCGTCTTTCTGCAGAACCTTACAGAAAACGTGCTCCCCGAAAACGTAAAACTCATCACAATTTCCGACCGCACTTCACCGCGGCAGATCTTTGATAAGATCAGGTTGTAAAAGAGCCAGGTTTAAAAAAATAGTGAAAGAAACCCTGAATACCAGAACGCACCATTTTCGTTAAGCGAGATCTAATTCGGGCTCGCTAACACACTTTTGCGCTTACATACTTCAGCCAAATCACTCCGGTCACTCAATTATTCTCCCTATTTTAGCGGTCTTAAAAATATTCTATGACCGCGACCGGTTTTATCCAGCAATCCCTTCAAATTTCCGATAAAAGTATTCACGCAACGCTTAAATTATTGGGTGAAGACTGCACCATTCCGTTTATTTCCCGCTACCGCAAAGATGCCACCGGAAACCTGGATGAAGTGCAGATTGAGCAGATTGCAAAACTTAATACTCAGTTTGAGGAACTCAGCAAAAGAAAGGAAAGCATTCTTAAATCCATTACGGAACAGGACGCGCTCACGCCGGAACTTAAGCAGCGGATTGATAGCAGTTTTGACCTTCAGGAACTCGAAGACCTTTACCTTCCCTTTAAAAAACGCCGCAAAACCAAAGCCGACACCGCGAAAGAAAAAGGCCTCGAGCCTCTAGCAAAGATCATCATGAGCCAGAAAGCAAATGACCTAGAGTCTTTGGCCGCGAAGTATCTGAATGATGACGTTGCTGCCGAAGAGGAAGCGCTTCAGGGCGCACGCGATATTATGGCTGAATGGATCAATGAAAATGGCTATGTGAGGAAAAACCTCAGACGGCTCTTTCAACGAAAGGCCATGATCAGCTCCAAAGTGGTAAAAGCCAAAAAAGAGGATGAAGCCGCACAGAAATACTCCCAGTATTTTGAGTGGGAAGAAAGCCTCAACAGGATTCCGTCGCACCGCCTTCTTGCCATGCTAAGAGCCGAGACCGAAGGTTTTGTGAAAACCAAAATAGAAATTGATAAAGACGAAGCCATTGACCTCATCGAACAGGCCGTCATTAAATCAAGGAATGAATGCGCAGAGCAGATTTCACTCGCCATTAAAGACAGCTACAAAAGGCTGCTCGAACCCGCGATCTCCAACGAAACGCTGCAAGAAGCCAAAGAGAAAGCCGATGCAAAAGCCATCACCATCTTTTCCGACAATCTCAGACAGTTGCTTCTGGCACCACCGTTGGGCGAAAAAAGGATTCTGGCGATAGATCCGGGCTACCGCAGCGGCTGCAAAATAGTGTGCTTAGACGAAAAAGGCGATCTGCTGCACAACGAAACCCTTTACCCGCACGCGCCACAAAACGAAACCGGAATGGCGATGAAGAAAATAAGGTCGATGGTGAATGCGTACAACATTCAGGCGATCTCGATCGGAAACGGTACCGCCAGCCGCGAAACTGAATTTTTCATCAAAAAAATTGCGTTCGATAAACCGCCTCAGGTTTTTGTGGTGTCAGAAGCCGGCGCCTCAGTATATTCCGCAAGCAAGATTGCAAGAGATGAATTCCCCTCGTTTGATGTCACGGTCCGCGGGGCCATTTCAATTGGGAGACGGCTTTCTGATCCGTTAGCCGAGCTCGTGAAGATCGATGCGAAATCCATCGGTGTTGGACAGTATCAGCATGACGTAGACCAGACCCAGTTGAAAAACGAACTCGACTCCACCGTGATGAGCTGTGTGAATTCGGTGGGCATTAACCTCAACACGGCCAGTAAATCCCTGCTGAGTTATGTTTCGGGCATTGGCGAGAAAATGGCAGAAAACATCGTGAATTTCCGTACCGAAAACGGCGCATTTGAGGACCGCAAACAGCTCAAAAAAGTGCCGAGACTCGGTGAAAAAGCCTTCCAGCAGGCAGCGGCTTTTGTAAGGATTGCGAACGGCAAAAATCCGCTGGATAATTCTGCCGTTCATCCCGAAGCCTATCCGACTGTTGAGAAAATGGCCAAAGACCTCGGACTTAAAACCGTTGACCTCATCGCAAACAAAGAAAAAATCGCGGCAATCAATGCTGAAAAATATGTCACTGAAACCATCGGGATTTTGGGCATCAAAGATATCCTTAAAGAACTTGAAAAACCCGGCCTCGATCCGCGCAAAGCCGCCAAAGTCTTTGAGTTTGATCCTGGCGTTAAAAGCATTAAAGACCTCAAAACCGGAATGATTCTGCCCGGAATCGTGAATAACATTACAGCATTTGGCTGTTTTGTGGACCTTGGTATTAAAGAAAGCGGACTCGTGCACATCTCCCAACTTAAAGAAGGTTTTGTATCGGACGTAAATGAAGTGGTGAAACTCCACCAGCATGTTCAGGTAAGAGTGACGGAAGTGGATGAGGCGCGGAAAAGAGTGCAGCTGAGTATGATTCTGTAATATTCTCTTAACAACGTGCGGGCCACACATCAAGCTCCAAATCTGAAATTTATGCTGCGTAGCAGCGTATGATGATTTCGGATGAAGCGCTCATTATCAATCAACTGCGGAATATAATTGAGTTTTTTTCTATCTTTGTTAAAACACACTACGATGAAAAAAAATCTATTTATCCTGATCGCATGCGGTAGCGCGCTGTCTGCGCAAACCGTCATCACAAAAGCATTTCACGACCCCATTATCGGCGAAAGTGCAGGTTATTTCACTGTTAACGGAACGGTAGATAATTCGGCCACCGGCGCGGGTGTTACATTCTCCAACGGAAGTCTTACCCAGGGCACCCTGACAACGACCAGCTATGCGGCGCCTACCGCCACCGAACTGCTCGCATTTCCCGGTTCGACCATTAAAATGACTGCAGCCGGAAACACCATCCTGTACAGACAGACGGCCACCAAACTCGAAATAACCGGACTTACGGCATCCGACGTTACCCTGAACTTCCTGGCCAACAACGGAACGGTGATTACCTACCCTGCCGGTTTCGGATACACTGAGACTGACCAGGCGCAGGGAACCTTCACTTCATCACTGGCCTCGGGTCTGTTCAGAGGTACCATCACCAACACTGCAGATGCAAGTGGTACACTGATCGTCGGCACAAATACGTACGGCAATGTATTGCGCATCAAATCGGTACAAAGTTTTAACCTCCATCAGAGTGTGGACACATTTTTCCTTTTCCCGATTGGGACGATCACCAACACGACGTTCACGTATTACAACAATACGCGCAAATTTCCGCTTCTCACCTATACCAGCGCAAACATCAGTGTGCCTTTATTGGGTATTAACCAGAGCTCTGAGAGCGCACAGGTGCTAAGTGATGTGTTTTTAAACACCGCAAGCCAGGCCGCTAGAGCCAAAATTAAAATATTCCCGAATCCCGCCCGTGAAACCATACAGTTCAGTGGTGATGTTTCAAAATATACCCAAGCAAGAATTTATAATCGTGACGGAAAACTCATTAAAACTTCAGATATGAAATCGGAAAAAATTCAGGTCTCGGAACTTCTGCCAGCCGCTTACCTGATCGAATTTTCAGGTAAAGAAACGCAGCCACAAACCGTGAAGTTCATTAAAAAATAAACCTTTTAGCACGATAACCTCTATCAGTTTTAAAAGTCTTCTGAATTTCCGTTTCAGGAGATTTTTAATTTCATTTCTTAAAAAACAACGCCAGTAATACTTCAAAGGTTCAGTAGCGAGGCAGAGTCAGCATGTAGGCACCCTTTTGGCTATAGGTGGCGAAACCATTGCGAAAATGAAAACGATTCTTGCCATTGACTGGTCCGCCATAATTTACGGAGCCGAAGACTGGTCTTTTTTACCCGAAGTGGCCATCCGCACCGTCGTGATGTTCCTTATCATTATCCTCGGGCTTAGGTTTCTCGGGAAAAGAGGTGTAAAACAACTTTCGGTGTTCGAGCTGGTAGTGATTATCGGCCTCGGATCTGCGGCGGGCGACCCGATGTTTTATAAGGAAGTCGGTATTATTTTCTCACTGCTCGTCTTTATCATCATTGTTGCGCTGTATGCCGGCCTCACCTACTTTCTGGGCAAATCTAAAAAATTTGAGGACCTCGTTGAAGGTAAAGCCGCCTGTCTGATTGAGGAAGGCGTGTTTGTACTCGACAGTTTTAAAAAAGAAAACCTTGGCAGTGATGAATTTTTCGCTGAACTCCGGCTGCGCGGCGTTTCCCAGTTGGGTCAGGTAGAAACCGCTATCGCAGAGACTTCTGGTGGCCTGAGTGTATTTTTTTATTCTGATGAAAATATAAAACCCGGACTTTCTATTATGCTGGGTTCACTGCAGAATCCGGTCACGAAAATTGACAAAAGCGCTTACTATTCGTGCATTTTCTGTGCGTACACTGAAGAGAAACAGCCGGGGCCGGCGGGTAAATGCCCTAAATGTACCCGCGAAGAATGGGTGGAGGCCAGCCATAAAAAAAGGATCACGTAGGATCCTTTTTTAGTTTGGATGAAAGCTTAAATTGTTCTGAGTTTATATTTAAGTTTAAAATCTGCGGTATCATTTTCTGCTCTCTTCAAATTTACGCAGCACTTTTTCGAGATCAATGCCTTTGCCGAGAACCGGTTTGAAGATATCGCCTTCACTTTTGATGCGTTCGAGTGCATTCTGCATCGTAAAATCTTTCATTTTAAGACCTTTTTTCACCTCATCCCAATGCAGCGGCATCGATACCGTAGCGCCCGGTTTAGGCCTTACCGAATAGGCAGCGGCAATGGTGGCGTGCGGACGGTTCTGGAGGAAATCAAGATACATCTTGCCTTTACGCTTCTTTATGATGCGCTCGATACTTGTAATTTCAGGCAGTTCCTGATGGACAAGTGTTACCAACGCCCTTGCAAATTCTTTCGACTGCTCGTAGGTATATTTGTTCCCGAGCGGAATATAAATATGCAGCCCGGTGGAGCCGCTCGTCTTGCAGTAGGAAGGCGCTCCCATGCTGTCGAGTAACTGTTTTGTAACCTGAGCAGTTTCGATGACCTGATCGAAAGTATTCTCGTCAGGATCGAGATCGATAATGCAGAATGTCGGATGATCGGGTTTTTTAATGGTGCTGTTCCACGGATTCATTTCAATGCAGCCTAGGTTGGCCATAAAGAGTAACGTTGCTTCATCTTTGCCGACCAGATAGCGTCTTTCGCGACCGTCTGATTCACTCACATAGCCAAGCGTTTCTGCCCAGTCCGGCGCCTTGCCTGTAACATCTTTAAAATAGAAACTTTCACCTTCAATACCGTCCGGATACCGGTTCATACTCTGTGGACGGCCTTTGAGGTAAGGTAAAATATAAGGCGCAACCTGATAATAATAGTTGATGAGGTCGCGCTTTGTGAGCTTTTCGTCGGGCCAGAAAATCTTGTCGAGGTTGGTGAATTTAAGCTCATGCCCATTCACTTTTTTTACCTGGCTTTTATCCTTGGGATTAAGAAGCGTCTTACGGTCGGCTTTTTTTCGGGTGGATATAATCATGGTGTCGTCTTTTACAATTTCTGCAACGGGCTGCTCGGTCTCGAGTGTTACGGTTTTGGCGCTTTTATCGGTGCGCATTCCCTGGAATGACGGATGCCGCATGATGCCGTCGGTCGTCAATTCAGTAAAACTCACTTCGCAAAGAAGTTTGGGTTTAAGCCATGTGACTGTGGCGTGAGGTGGATCCGGACGGAAACGTGAAGGTTTGTTGACGTCGGGTTCTTTATCGAACGGAGGTTTATCAGTAACAAGCGGGGCGAACATATCCATCATCTCGCGCTGGCATTTTGCATTAAAACCTGTCCCAACTTTGCCCGTATAAACTAATTTCGTACCCTCGTAAACGCCTACCAGAAGGCTGCTGAAGAGTTTCCGTGAATCATCGTTGAGCGTATAACCGCCGATCACGACTTCCTGGCGTTTGTTGGCTTTAATCTTGAGCCAGTCTTTTGTGCGGTTTTTTATGTGGTAGCGACTGTCTTTTCGTTTGGCCATGATGCCTTCGAGATCCATCTTTTTGGCGGCTTCGAGAAACTCAATGCCTGAAGTTTCGAAAACTTCACTTTTCATTACGGTTTCACTTTTAGGCAGAATTTCATCCAGAATCTGCTTGCGGGTTGTGAGTGGTAGTGACTTCAGATCTTTGCCTTCATACCACAGGAGATCGAACACATAAAAAACGAGGTCGCCATCCGATTCGCTGCGCCAGTTTTGTAACGCGCCAAAGTTAGCCTTGCCCTCAGTTCCCAGTACCACTACTTCACCATCGAGGATTGCGTTAATATTCATCTTTTTAAGCTCGTCGTAAATCGGATAGAACTTTTCATTGAAACTCTTATCGTTGCGCGATTTCATTTCCACTTCGCCTTCATTCATGAACGCTACAGCGCGGTAACCGTCCCATTTCACCTCGTAAATCCATTCGTCACTGTCGAAAGGCTGATCAACGAGGGTTGCGAGCATAGGTTCAACGCTGGTGTAAAATTTCTGTTGAGGTGCGGCCTTTAAAATTTTGGAGATATCTGCCGTGGGTTCTTCTATTACTTCTGCGATTTGTGCATTCTTTGTTTTCGCGGACTTTTTCGGAGTAGCTTTTTTTGAAATTGCAGGTTTTTTTTTCTCGGATTTCTGGCCATAAATTTTATCCGGTGCTTCGGCCATTTCGTCGATTGTTTTATTTGAAATAACGGACTCATCCATTAAAGTAATGTCTTCAGCAGTTGCAAATTCGTCATTAAGTTTCATGAGCAGCCAGCTATCTTCTCCGCGTCCGTAGGCTTTTACAAGTGCAAATTCGCCTTTGAGCTTATGCCCGTTGAGCCGGAACTTAAGTTTACCCGACTTCAAATCTGCAAGCAGCGATTTTTCCTGTTTCTTAACACTTTCGGATGCATCGTCATGTTCGTAGGTGCCTTCATCCCACACAATTACGGTTCCACCTCCATACTGTCCCTTCGGAATCGAGCCCTCGAAGTTGCGGTAATCATAAGGATGATCCTCAACCATCATCGCCAGACGTTTGACCTTCGGATCGAGCGACGGCCCTTTCGGTACCGCCCAACTTTTGAGCACCCCATCCATTTCGAGCCGGAAATCGTAATGAAGATGTGAAGCGTGATGCTTCTGTACGACAAATTTAAGTTCCTTTCCTGAAGGTTTGCCGCCAAATGGTTCGGGTGTTTTATGTTCAGATCTTTTATTGCGGTACTGTTCCAGAGCCATGATGCGAAAATTTAAGATTAAAAAAACTTTGAAAATATAAAAGCCTCCGTTACCTTCGGAAAAGCGTGGAGAAACTTAATTCTGCAAGTGCAGCTCTGATTTTTTTACAAAAATCAAGCCGTTCGAAGAGCCGGAGAATGACGTCTATCGTGAGATTAGGCATGATGAATTAACATTTAATATATTTGATTCTTAAAACAACTTTATGTGCAACCGTGTAGATAATTACGGAATTTCAATTGAGAAAGTTTCGCAGCAGCTTGAAGCAGAAATCGCCGAAGGAAACTATTTTTTCGCCAATGAAGTGAATGCTTTCGACAGGCCTGCACTGCCCATCGTGCTCGATCACCACGGAAGAAAAATAACGCACGGAACATGGGGTTTAATAAAGGAGATACAAAAAGACCGCCCGGCTCAGGGCATCAACCTTACCGCCGAAAAAGCCGGTACGTTATACCGTGAGTACGAGCATAACCGCTGTGTGATACCGGTGGCCGGCTTCTACGACTGGATGCACGTGAGCGACCCCGGAAAAAAAACGGCTCTCAAGATTAAGCACCGGATGCATTTGAAAGGCGAAAACACCTTCTATATTGCGGGCTTCTATAACGTTTGGAACAACTACGAGATCGGTTTTGGTGTGGTAACAACGGCCGCAAATAAGCTGATGTCGGTTATTCACAATTCAAAGTCGCGGATGCCGGTTTGCTTAGATGCGGAGATGGCAAACCGTTTTCTGAATGATGAACCGATCGAACTGTTCACCTACCCTACGCATGATCCAGCATTAGTTGCCCTAAACCTCGAAGCCTCAAAGATGCCGCCCACGCTGTTTTAGAAAATCACAACAGGGCAGAACACCAGAAGCAGCACAGAAAGCCAGTCGGTTTCTTAGCTTGAATACAAAAAAAACCTACTGAAAAATCAGTAGGTTTTTAATGTAAGCGGAGGAACAGGGATTCGAACCCCGGGACCTGTTACAGTCAACAGTTTTCAAGACTGCCGCAATCGACCGCTCTGCCATTCCTCCTTTTGAAAACGTTTCCGTTTTCAGTGGTGCAAATATAAAAACGTTTTATATACTGACCAAACTATTTTTTAAAAAATCATTTAAGAACCTCACATTCAAGGTGAAAATTATAATTTTACAATCTGCATGCCCGTGTAAACTGCTCCAATACCGATAAAGACGCTCAGCAGAATGTAGGACAGCACTATAAAATAGTTGCCGTTCTGCCAAAGCGAAGCGTTTTCGGCCGAAAATGCAGAAAAGGTGGTGAAGCCACCACAAAAGCCGGTAATCAATAGATACTTTACACTGCTATCAGCACGCGCAAGGAGTGAAATAAGCACGCCCATCAAAAGGCATCCGAGCATGTTAACCACAAAAGTCCCTATTGGAAAAGATTTGAAAGTATAAAACTTCTGGCTATAGGTGGACACCGCGAAACGCAGCACGCTGCCCAGCCCTCCACCGATAAATATGTACACCAGATTTTTCATTCCTTTCTATCCGAGAATGCTAATTTTTAATTCCGGCTTATGAGTTCAGTTCTGCAAGATATTTTTCAGCGTCCATCGCTGCCATGCAGCCACTTCCCGCAGCCGTAATTGCCTGACGGTAAATATGATCCTGAACATCTCCGGCCGCAAATACTCCCGGAAGGTTAGTCAGTGTGGAGCCCGGAATGGTTTTAATGTATCCGTTCTCATCAAGATTGATCTGACCCGCAAAAATATCTGTGTTCGGCTTATGTCCGATCGCGATGAAAATTCCGTGTACGTCGATCTTGCTGGTTTCCTGTGTTTGATTGTTGATCACAACTGCCCTTTCAACCAACGCATTTTCACCTTCAATCGCAATCAGTTCATGATTGAATTTCACTTCGATGTTTGGGGTACTGTTAACGCGGTGTACCATTGCTTTTGACGCACGGAACGCATCCTTACGGACCAGCATCGTTACTTTGTTGGTGAGTTTCGCAAGGTAGGTTGCTTCCTCGGCAGCCGTGTCGCCCGCGCCCACTACCACTACATCTTTACCTTTATAGAAAAAACCGTCGCAAGTTGCACAGGCCGAAACGCCTCCACCTGCATATTTTTTCTCGTCGTCGAGACCCAGATATTTTGCGGTTGCGCCGGTTGAAATAATCACAGTTTTCGCGAAAATCTCTTTGTTGCCAGCCCAAAGTTTGTGGATTCCGCCCGCTTCAGTTGCAAATTCGGCTTTGGTAATCATCTCGTAATACACTTTGGTATCGAAACGTTCGGCCTGTTTTTGTAGATCCATCATCATCACCGGGCCGGTGACACCGTCCGGATAACCGGGAAAATTGTCTACTTCGGTGGTGGTGGTAAGCTGGCCGCCGGGCTCAAGGCCTGTATAAAGTTCAGGTTTCAGGTCGGCTCTAGCCGCATAAATTGCAGCGGTATATCCGGAAGGTCCGGAACCTACGATCACACAGTCTAAGATATTCTGTTCCATTAAATTAGGTTGAGGTTGAGTGTTAAGAGGGCAAAAATCGTGATTTTATTTGGCTTAGCGGGCTTTTCGCGATAAAAATTTCTATCACACAAATTGATATGTTCTGTTTTAAACAACGGAATTTAAACTCTTTATCAACGCCACATTCCAGGAAAACGACGGTGCAGACACGCTGTACTAAATCTGTACCTTAAATTTTGCGACGTTCAGGATTTTATAAGTCATTTCTGTCATGAGTTCACTCTCGTTCATGTTTACAGCGCCGAGCCCCTTACGTTTCAAATCGAATTCGCGCAGGATGGAGATAATCCGCGTGGCGTGTTTAAGGCTGTAATGCTTCGAGGCTGCAGCCATGTCCTGAGCCTGATAATAGTTGAGGCGCATCTCATCCTGAATGGCTTTGGGATTCTGCCCCGCCATCGTATGATAAATAATAAGATTTGAAAAAAAACTGTACAGCGAACCCATCATCATTTCAAACGGATTCTGCTTGGGGCTTTTGCCAAGAAAGTGCGCCACGCGCATGGCCTTCGCTTCATCCCTGTTCGAAAGTGCTTTTGTAAGTTCGAAAATATTAAAGTCTTTGCTGATGCCGATATGGGTTTCAATGATTTTTTCATCAAGAATATCAGTATCGTTAAGAATCATTTTAAGCTTTCGCAGTTCATTAGAAATTCTTGAAAGATCCGTCCCGAGATATTCTGAAAGTAAAGCCGGTATGTTAGGTTTTGTCCTGAGTCCTAAATTTCGGATCTGCTGGTCAATCCATCTAGGCACTTCGTTATCATACATCTTTTCGCTGAGGAAAAGCATTTTGTTTTTCGAAAGCGTCTTTGCGAAAGCTTTCCGCGCATCAATTTTCTTGTATTTGTAAGCGATCACCAGCAACGTGGACGGTACCGGATTCTGTACATAGACTTTCAGCGCTTCAAGTTCTTTTTCGACGATTTTAATTTCCTGTGCCTCTTTGAGGATAATCACCTGTCGGTCACCCATCATCGGGAACTGACGCGCCAGCGAAAGCACATCGCTGAAAGTGGTATCCTTGCCGTACACGACAGTTTGGTTAAAGGCTTTTTCATCTTCATCCAGAACGTCGTTTTCAAACGACTTCACGGCGGCATCAATGTAGTAAGGTTCCTCACCATGAAAAAAATAAATAGGAAGCAACTCCTTATTTTTAATATTTTTGAGGATTGAATCTAACTCTTTCATATAAATGCAACTTCCGAAACTGAATTTTGAGGATACTTTTGACTTTAAAATCAGGAGCGACAAAGATAAGATTTTTATTTATGACATCGTCCGCAGAACCTGGCTTCAACTCACGCCTGAAGAGTGGGTAAGGCAACACTGGGTGCATTATTTTCACCTGAAAAAGGGACGAAATCTTTCCTCGTTAATTCTTGAAAAAAAACTGGTTCTGAACGGAACTACAAAGCGCATCGATCTGCTGATCACCGAAAAGACAATCCCGAAAATACTCGTCGAGTGCAAAGCGCCTGAGATTAAACTCATCCAAAAAACATTTGAACAGACCGCACGCTATAATTCGGTAATCGGGGCTGAGGAAATCATCCTGAGTAACGGCAACCACCATATCTACGCGAAGTTTACCGACAATCAGTACGTGTTTTTGCCTTTTGAACACTAATTTTGCGGCATGAACAGAATTAATCCACAGCTTGTCGCCATTTTCCCGCTGCTCATCTTCGTATGCGTCTTCCTGGGTTTTGGGATATATTATAACGACTTCTACGCGATGCCCTCACCCATCGCTGCAGTAATCGGCATTACAGCAGCCTTCGTCTTACTCAAAGGAAAAATAAACCAGAAAGTCGATACTTTTCTCAAAGGTTGCGGCGATGGCAAGATCCTCACGATGTGCATCATCTATCTGCTGGCCGGGGCTTTTGCAACGGTTACCGCAGCTACTGGCAGTGTGGATTCGATTGTGAATCTTGGTCTCAACTATATTTCACCGGCCTACTTTCCTGTAGGAGTTTTTGTGATTGCCTCTTTTCTGTCATTTGCTTCCGGAACTTCAGTGGGATCCATTGTCACTTTAGGCCCGATTGTGATTGCACTTGCAGAAAAAAGCGATTCACCATTAGGGCTCATCGGTGCATGCCTGCTTTCGGGCGCAATGTTTGGCGACAATTTATCGCTGATTTCTGACACCACCATTGCCGCTACCCAGAGTCTGGGTTGCCAGATGAAAGATAAATTCAGGTTTAATTCCAAAATAGCTTTGCCCGCAGCATTAGTTGCAATCGTGCTTTTGGTTGCAATAGGTTTCAACCAGGAAACTTCCGCCGCGGTGCATGAGTTTAAAGAATTCAATCTCGTATTGGTGTTGCCCTATGTTCTTGTGGTGGCACTGTCGCTGGCAGGGCTTAATGTTTTCGTCGTGTTATTTGTGGGGCTGGTTTTCGCCGGACTTTTAGGTTTTGGGTTCGGAAGTTTCGATTTTATCGGCTTTGCGAAGAAAACCTACGAAGGCTTTACCAGCATGACCGAAATTTTTCTGCTGTCGCTGCTTACAGGCGGCCTGGCAGCCTTGGTAGAAAAAGCCGGCGGAATTTCTTTCTTAATAAAAAACATCAGCAAAGTCATCAGTTCAAAAAAAACTGCACTGTTTGGAATTGCCGGACTTGTTTCGGTGACCAACCTTTGTGTAGCCAACAATACCATTTCAATAATCATTTCAGGTAAAGTTGCCAAGGAAATAAATGATAAATATGGTTTGAGGCCGCAGCAAAGTGCTTCTGTGCTCGATATTTTCTCGTGTTACATTCAGGGTTTAATCCCGTACGGTGCGCAAATTCTTCTCCTGATCTCACTCAGCAGTTTCAAAATTCAATATACTGAGCTTATTCAATACGCCTTCTATCTTCATATTCTGTTGATATTTACCCTAGCGAGCATATTTTTCGGAAAACAAAACCTCTCAGTGATCAAATAAAAACAGATGAAGCAAAACGCCATAAAAAATATAGTTTTCGATTTCGGCGGTGTGATTATGGACTGGAATCCCCGCTATTTCTTCAAAGATTATTTTAATGACGATGAAAGGATGGAATTTTTCCTCCGGAACATCGCCACCGACGAATGGAATGCAGAGCAGGACCGCGGAAGAACCACCGAAGAAGGCACGCAGCTTTTAATTAAAAAGCATCCTGAGTGGAAAAAAGAAATCCGCGCGTATTATGACAACTGGACGGTGATGCTGAAAGCTGATTTGCCGCGAAACGTGGCCGTCCTGAAAAAGCTGGAACATTCTGATTATGAACTGTTTGGGCTCACAAACTGGTCTTCAGAAACCTTCCCGTATGCGTTGGAAAATTATAATTTCTTTGAGATTTTTAAAGGTAAAATCGTAGTGTCAGGAGATGAAAATCTCATCAAGCCAGATCCTAAGATATGGATGGTTTTACTTGAAAGATATAATTTGAAAGCCGAAGAATCGGTTTTTATTGATGATAATCCGAAGAATATTGAGGTGGCCCAATCGATGCGATTTCACACCGTTCATATCATGGATGACACCGATCTTGAAGCGGAACTCAGGCAGTTGGGACTTGAGTTTTAATGCGCTTCACGGTTTACCAAATCCATTGAAAAAGCCGGAAGACAGATGGCGATATATTCGCAGGGTTCTGCAAACGGATTGCTGTAGCGCACCCGCGCGCCTTTGCTGATCCGGATACTTTCGCCGGCCTCAAGAACTACAGTTTCTCCGTCAATTTCAAATTGTTTTCTGCCTTTGATAATGTAAGTAAATTCGTCAAATTCTGGCGTTTGAAAAGGTTCACTCCAGTTTGCGGGCGCCACCATATGTGCGATAGAAATCTCAGGATTCCCGGTAGAATTCCCCCAGATTTCCTCGATTAATTTCCCATCGTCAGTCGGAACTACAAATGGTGATTTCTGAATTTTATAGTTTTTCATCGCTTGATTTTTAGAGAAATTGACTCAAATTTAAATAAAAAAATCAGGAATAAATCCTGAAATTAGAAAGTGAACTTGGTGTCGTTTTTTATCACCGAAAGTACAATATTGCTGTGATACTGGCCGATATTCGGGATATTGGCAATCACCGTTGTCATGAAACTGTTGTAATCTTTAATGTTTTTAGCGACGACCTTGATCATATAATCGTACTGGCCAGACAGACTCACGACCTCCATCACCTGCGGTTCCGCTTTTATTTTATCTTCAAACTCCTGAAGTTTGTCGTGCGACTGCTCTTTCAGCACGATATTACAGTACGCCATCAGTTCAAATCCGGCGAGTTCCGGATCGATCAACACGACATTTTTGCGGATGATGCCGTTGTTTTTGAGCGATTTTATCCTTTCATAGGTGGCAGTAAAGGAAAGTCCGATTTTTTCCGCCAAGTCTTTCACCGAAACCGTTGAATCTTCCTGTAAGAAATTGAGGATTTTATGGTCTGTAATGTCTAAAGCTTTCATACATTATTTAAATTTCTGGAAGACTTCTGCAAACTGTGCAGAAATCTCATCGAGGCACAAATCCCCAATACTTCCTTTGTGGGTGTGCTTTAAATCATCATTCCGGTAACTGTAGGAACCGTCTTCAATGGAATTTCCGACCTCGCGGTAAGCTTCCCGGAAAGTCGCCCCATTCATTACCAGTTCATTGATTTTTTCGACGCTGAAAAGATAATCATATTTCTCATCCTTCAAAATATCTTCTTTAATCTGGATATTATTAAGCATAAATTCAAAAATCTGCAGGCAATCTTTTAAATCCTGAATTCCCGGGAAAATTATTTCCTTCGTCAGCTGAAAATCTCTGTGATAACCGGACGGAAGGTTGTTTGTAAGCAGTGTAAGTTCATTCGGAAGACTCTGAATTCGGGCGGATTTTGCGCGAATCAGTTCAAAAACATCAGGATTTTTTTTGTGAGGCATAATGCTGCTTCCAGTGGTAAGTCCGGACGGAAAACTCAGGAAACCGTAGTTCTGATTGCTGAACAGGCAGATATCATACGCGAGTTTGCTTAATGTGGCCGCCACCGTACTCATTCCCATTGCCGTGATTTTCTCCGATTTTCCGCGCGTCATCTGCGCATAAACGGAATTAATATTCATTTTTTCCAGTCCCAGTTCTTTCGTTGTAAAATCCCGGTCCAAAGGAAACGAAGAACCGAATCCCGCGCCGGAACCCAACGGATTTTTCTGAACAACCGATAATGCGGAGGCTAAAACTTCTAAATCTTCAGATAAAGATTCCGCGAAAGCACTAAACCACAAGCCGAATGATGACGGCATACCAATCTGAAAATGAGTATAACCCGGCATTAAAGCTGTTTTATGTGTTTCGGCCAGATTAATTAAACGCTCAAATAAATTTTTTGAAAGCTGTGCGATTTCCTTGATTTCCGCGGCCAGATAGAGTTTAATCGCGAGCAAAACCTGATCATTTCTTGATCTTCCTGTGTGAATTTTCTTTCCGGCATCGCCCAGTTTTTGGGTAAGATTGAATTCGATATGGCTGTGAATATCCTCTACTCCATCATTAATTGTCAGCAGATGATCTTTCGCCAAAATATACATTTCATCCAGTTCTTTCTGGATTTTTATATTTTCGTTTTCTGTTAAAAATCCGATTTTAGTAAGCATCGTACAGTGTGCTTTGGTTCCGATGATATCGTACTGGGCAAGCAGAATGTCGAAATCTTTGTCTTTACCAACGGTAAATTTTTCAATGATTTCCAAATGATTCTGATTCGCTGAATCTTTTGCCCACAATTTATTATGTTTCATCTTTAGAGGATATGTGAGAGAATTTTAATGTATTTTTCGATGCCTTCATCGAGTTCATGCTGATAAATAAATTCATCCGCCGTATGCGAACGGGTAGAATCTCCGGGACCAATTTTCACTGAATCGAACGGCATCAGCGCCTGATCCGAAACCGTGGGAGACCCGTATAAACTGCAGTTTTCCTTCTGCGCAGCAAACACAAAAGGATGATCTAAATTGATTTTTGAAGAATTTAAAGCCAATGATCTTGGTTGGATTTCCGACTCCAGTTCATTTGTGAAAATTTCTAAAATTTCCGAATTGGAATAATGCTCATTTGTGCGGACATCAATTGTAAAATGACACTGATCCGGAACCACATTGTGCTGTGAACCGGCGTTTATAATCGTTACGGTCGCTCTTACTTTCCCGAGAACTTCAGAAACTTTATCAAATTCAAAATTCTGAACTTTCTGAATATCGCGAACCGCTTTATAAATGGAATTATCCTCATTAGTATGCGCAGCATGCGAAGCAGTTCCCTTTGCGACACAATTTAAAACGACCAACCCTTTTTCCGCAATGGCCAAATCCATCTTCGTGGGCTCACCGACAATTGCAAAATCAATCTTTCCTAAATCTTCGAGGATCGATTTTACGCCATTCTCTCCGGAAATTTCTTCTTCTGCAGTGGTGGCGTAGATCAAATTATATTTAAGTTTTACAGCGTAAAAATGCGTGAAAACGGCCCATAAACTCACCAAACTTGCGCCTGCATCATTGCTTCCCAAGCCGAAAATCTTTCCCTCTTTCTGTACGGCTTCGAAAGGATCAAGAGTGTACGCCGAATTTGGTTTTACCGTGTCATGATGGGTATTCAATAAAACTGTCGGTAAATTTTCGTCAAACTGAAGGTTTTTTGCCCAGATATTATTTCCTTTCCGCTGAAACGGAATATTTTTAAGATTTAAATACTTCTCAATAATCAGCGCAGTATTTTCTTCCTCCCGGCTGAAAGAAGGCGTTTCGATCAATTCGATCAGAAAATTCCGGGCGTCGTTCTTTAAGATCTCCATTAGTGCAAACTGATTTTTGTTCCCGGATTTTCGTTTTTGAAATAGCTTTGGAGCGCGTCACTTTTAATGATTCTGGCTTCTTCAACGCCATGATACAACGCTCTGAAAGCCGTTTGGAGCTTTGGAATCATCCCGTCAGCAATCTGTTTTGTCTCCTTCATTTGCGTAAAATCTGCTTTTGAAATCTCCGGAATCACAGAATTTTCGTCGGTAATATCGTTTAAAACGCCATTTTTTTCAAAACAGTAAATCAGGTGCACTGTATAATTTATAGCCATCGCTTTCGCAATTTCAGCCGCCATCACGTCGGCATTTGTATTTAAAAGCTCCGCATTTTCGCTGATGCTGATTGAATTGACGACAGGTATAATATTCTGTGAGATAAAACCTTCAAAAACCGTTTCATCCACTTTCACCACATCGCCTACAAAACCATAATTCACGCCGGCATTTTCTCTCTTTTTTGAAACAATACAGTTCAGATCTGCACCCGAAAGCCCGATTGCTTTTACGTTCTGAGCCGATAGTCCCGCCACCATATTCTTACTGATCAGTCCGGCGTACACCATCGTACAAAGATCAAGCGTATCCGCCGAAGTTATTCTGCGGCCCTCGATCATTTGCTGGGGAATCTCCAGTTTTTGCGCGAGTTCGGTTACTTTTTTGCCACCACCGTGGACTAAAATCACCTTTTTCCCACATGCAGCGATCGTGTTCAAACAGTTTAGAAGGGTATCTTTACTGCTGAGGGTTTCGCCGCCGATCTTTATGATGAATAAATCTTCCATTACAGCGAATTTTCAAGGATTTTTTTGATGATCAATTGCGCGGAAAGTGTTCTGTTATTGACTTGCTGGTAAACCAACGAGTTAGCAGAATCTAAAACCGCGTCGCTCATTTCCAGATTTCTGCGGACCGGAAGGCAATGCATGAATTTAGTTTCTGGATTTGTTTTTAAAAATTCCTCGCCCAAAAGCCAGTTGCCTTTTACTTCGGGCATCGCGCCGTATTCATCAAACGACGACCAGTTTTTCACATACACGAAATCGGCATCTTTCAACGCTTCTTGCTGATTATGATAGACTTTTGCATCGCCCGTAAAATCTTTGCTCAAATCGTAGCCTTCAGGATTTGCAATTGAGAAATCTACATCAGCGGCGTTCATCCATTCTGCAAACGAGTTTCCAACGGCTTGCGGAAGCGCTTTGATGTGCGGCGCCCACGACAAAACAACTTTCGGTTTATGAGGTTTGTCCCAATTTTCGCGAATCGTAATTAAATCCGCAAAACTCTGCAAAGGATGTCGCGTCGCAGATTCCAGAGAAATCACAGGAACCGTGGCGTATTTAATGAAGTAATTCAGCACAAACTCGCTATAATCTTCGTCGCGGTCTTTTAAATCGGGAAAACATCTTAAGCCGATAACAGCGCAATATTCGCTTAAAACTTTTGCAGCATCTTTGATGTGTTCAACCGTAGAACCGTCCATCACCGCGTTTTCAGCAAATTCCCAATTCCAGGCATCCTGTCCGGCGTTGATGACCTGAACCTGCATACCGAGATTCATTCCGGCTTTCTGGCTGCTCATTCTGGTTCTTAAACTTGGATTCAAAAACACTAATCCAAGCGTTTTATTTTTTCCTAAATCGTCGAAGCCGTAAAGATCTTTTTTAAGTTCCAAAGCTTCCTGAACAAGGATTTCAGGATTAGAAATATCGTGTACTGAGGTGAAATTTTTCATTTTTAAATTGAATTTAAAACAGATTTTAAAGAAGAAATAAAGTAATCCATTTCATTGTACGAAATGGTAAGTGGCGGCAAAAGCCTCATGGTTAAAGGATTTGAAGCACTTCCAACAAAAATTTTAAATTGTTCCCTTAGTCTTTTTGATACCTGAGCAGCGGAAATTTCAAAATCGATTCCTACTAAAAGTCCTTTTCCGCGGATTTCCTTTATTTGCGGAATTTCATTTAATTTCTTAGTTAAATACTCGCCTTTTCGAAAGGATTCTTCAATAAGATTTTCATTTTGAATAATTTCCAGGACCGCGACGGCCGCCGCACAAGCCAGGTGATTTCCGCCAAAAGTAGTTCCAAGCATTTTATATTTTGCAGGAATCTTTGGTGAAACGAGAACACCACCAATCGGAAAACCGTTTGCCATTCCTTTTGCTGTGGTAATAATATCGGGTTTTACTCCGAAATACTGATGCGCAAAGAATTTTCCACTTCTTGCGTAACCCGACTGAATTTCATCGGAAATAAAGTAAACCGAGTTTTTGGAACACAGTTCCGAGATCTTATTCATCAATTTCTGAGACGGAATCTGAATGCCCGCAATGCCCTGAATTCCTTCAATAATTACTCCGGCCAAATCAGGAAGATTTTTAAAAAACAGCTGTTCAAACTGTTCAACATTATTCCATTCACAAAAAATAAAATTACAGGTTTCGTTTACTGGAGCCACGATTGAAGGATCATCAGTGGCCGCAACTACGGCAGAAGTTCGTCCGTGAAAAGCGTTTTTAAACGTGATAAATTTCTTTTTTCCTGATGTGAAAGACGCAATTTTTAGCGCATTTTCATTCGCTTCCGCACCGGAGTTGCACAGAAACAGACTGTAATCTTCGTAACCGGAAATTTTCCCAAGTTTATCCGCCAGTTCTTCCTGAAGTTTATTGATCACTGAATTGGAGTAAAATCCAATATTATCGAGTTGATTTTTAATTTTTTCCACATAATGCGGATGCGTGTGCCCAACCGAAATAACTGCGTGTCCGCCGTAAAAATCGAGATATTCGGTGCCGTTTTCGTCCCAAAGTTTACAGTTTTTGGCTTTTACAATGTTTACGGGCATCAACGGATATACATCAAATAATTTCATGATTTAAAAAACGGAAGGTTTAAGGTTAAGTCCGGCTTTTTCGTTAAAGCCAAACATTAAGTTCATATTCTGAATTGCCTGCCCGGACGCGCCTTTCAGAAGATTATCAATCGCGACATGCACTGCCAGATTTTTCCCGGCTTTTTCAATATAGATTGCGGCTTTGTTGGTATTTACGACCTGTTTCAGATCGATCGGGCTTGCAGAAACGAACACGAACTTCGAATATTTGTAAGCGTAACGGTAGATTTCAACGATTTCAATCTGAGTCAAATCACTTTCCATCATTAACGTAACAAAAATCCCACGCGTAAAATCGCCGCGCCAAGGCACGAAATTAATCTCCGTTTTGGTGGCCGAAATCAGCGAAATACTTTTCTCAATTTCCGCGATATGCTGATGCGTAAAGGTTTTGTACGGAGAAATATTATCGCTGCGCCAGTTGAAATTCAGCGTTTGGTGTAAAGCTTTTCCGGCTCCTGTGGAACCTGTAATGCCAACGCAATGAATTTTTTCGATGTTTTCTTTTTTCAACAGCGGTAAAATTCCGAGTTGAATCGCGGTTGCAAAACATCCCGGATTCGCGATGTACAAAGCCTTCGCAATTTTTTCTTTGTTGAATTCTGAAAGTCCGTAGATGAATTTCTTTTCATTCCATTCTTCATCCACACGGAAATCGTTTCCAAGGTCGATAATTTTGGTATCGGGTGCAATTCGTTTTTCGTTTTCGATCAGCCAGTTTTTACTTTCACCGTGCGGAAGACAAAGGAAAATAATGTCGGCCGGTTGTGCCAGATTTTCAAATTTAAGGTTCGTTTCACCAAACAGATCTTTGTGAACATCGGTAATCAGATAGCCCTGAAGACTTTGGCTCGTGACGAAAGAAACCTCTACATCCGGATGGTACAACAGGATTCTAATTAATTCACCCGCCGTAAAACCTGTTCCGCCAACGATTCCTGCTTTTATTTTTTCCATGTTATTTCGTATTGTTTACCTGGTGATAAATGCTCAGCGCATTCGAATATATTTTTGAGAAACCTTTCACATCAGATTCTGTCCAGGTTTTGTTCATTTCGCCGTAAGTTCCAAATTCTGAAGACATTAAGTCGTTTGGCGATTCAACTCCAATAAGATTGAAATGATAAAGTTTAAGTAAAATTTTAACGGTTCCATTCACCGTTTTTTGGGAATTTTCGAACAGCGTTTCAATGTCTTTCATCACCGGATCGAGTACCAAACCGTCGTGCAGATAATTTCCGTAAGTTAAACTCAGTTGGTCTTTGAGCAGCAACTGACTTTTGGTTAAAGTGTGTTTTTCGAGCAGATGATGCGCTTTTAGAATAATCAGAGGCGCGGCAGCTTCAAAACTCACACGGCCTTTGATCCCGATAATCGTGTCACCAACGTGGGTATCGCGGCCGATGCCGAAAGCCTGCGCTATTTCCTGGATTTTCTTGATGGCCTGAATCGGTTTTAAATACTTCTCACCGTTCACCGCAGTAATTTCTCCTTTTTCGAATGTCAAAGTCATTTCTTCAGGTTCCGTTTTTGAAATCTGCGTTGGATACGCCGTTTCAGGAAGTGAAAGATTAGAAGTAAGTGTTTCTTTTCCGCCGACTGAAGTTCCCCAAAGGCCTTTGTTGATCGAGTACTGCGATTTTTCAAAGTTGATTTCGAAACCGTTTTCTTTCAAAAATTCAATTTCTTCATTTCTCGAAAGTTTTAAGTCACGGATTGGTGTGATGATTTCCCCTTCAGGCAAAAGAATCTGGAAAATACTGTCGAATCTCACCTGATCGTTTCCGGCGCCCGTACTTCCGTGAGCGATGGCTTTTGCGCCAATTTCTTTAGCGTAATGCGCGATTGCGGTTGCCTGAAAAACCCTTTCTGAACTTACAGAAAGCGGATAGGTATTGTTTTTCAGGACGTTTCCGAAGATCAGATATTTAATACAGTTATCGTAATAATTCTGCGCATCATCAATGACGTGGAAAGATTTTACACCCAACTGATAAGCACGTTCTTCGGTTTTTTTGATTTCCTCTTCAGAAAATCCGCCCAGATTTACCATCACTGCATGTACTTCAAGCTGTTTAACTTTCGAAAGGTAAACTGCACAAAAAGAAGTATCTAATCCGCCGCTGTAGGCTAAAACTACTTTTTCCATAACATTGTTCTTATTTTTTTGAATTTTGAAAACAACTTCTGGTTATTTTCAGATTCTGTTTTGTTTATATTTTGTGGAACGGTACCCTCATTCGGGTTGTAAAGCATCGCGGTGCACAGGCAGTTTTTGCGTTCTTTGCTCATCAGGATTTCATAATTCACGCAGCTTTTACAGCCGCTCCAGAACACGTCATCCTGGGTTAATTCAGAATACGTTACCGGTTTATAACCAAGGTTGCTGTTGATTTTCATCACAGCAAGCCCTGTGGTTAAGCCGAAAAGTTTTGCGTTGGGGTATTTTGTCCTTGAATATTCGAATATTACCTCCTTGATTTTGCGCGCGAGACCAGCGTTCCGGAATTTCCGCGCGACAATAAGGCCGGAGTTGGCAACATAGGTTTTGTTGCTCCACGTTTCGATATAACAGAAGCCCGCCCACTCGCCTTCCTGCGAAAATGCCATTACCGCTTTCCCTTCGTTGATTTTTTCTTCAAGATAAGAAGCTGTACGTTTTGCGATTCCGGTTCCGCGCTCTTTCGCGGATTCTTCGATTTCCTTTAAAACGGCAGGCACGAATTTTAACTGCTCTTCACCGGCAACAATAACTATAAACTGATCATTAATCTCCACCTTTATCTAAATTAGGGCGCAAAATTAGATAATTTATCCATTACACACAAATAAACACAGTTATTTTATCGTCTAATACTGAAAATACCCGTAATAATATTTAGAAACCGATGAAATTTCAGAGAATATTGCGGAGTTACTGCGGCTACAGATGGTGGGAGAAAAAGATCTTTGATTATAGCCCCGATGGGAACGGCATCCCCCTCGTCGCCTGGCAAGGTGACGAGGGGATACAGTGGACAGCGGGTAGTGTTGTGGAAAAAGCGGAAAATTGATTGCTCCTTATAAAAAAATCCTTTTCGGTTTGAAAAGGATTTAAGTTGTGTTTATTTAAAACTGCATTTCGGGAATTTCACCTTCGATAATCAAATCTGCTTCGGTAGCTTTAATGATATCTTCAACCGAAACGCCCGGGGCGCGCTCCAGAAGTTTAAAGCCGTTTGGCGTGACATCCATCACCGCCAGCTCTGTAACTACTTTCTTCACGCAACCTACGCCCGTTAAAGGCAGCGTGCATTTCTTTAGAATTTTGCTTTCGCCGGCTTTGTTTACGTGCATCATCGCAACGATAATATTCTCTGCGGAGGCCACCAGATCCATCGCGCCGCCCATGCCTTTCACCATTTTACCCGGAATTTTCCAGTTGGCGATGTCGCCGTTTTCGGAAACTTCCATCGCACCGAGGATGGTGAGATCTACTTTTTTGCTGCGGATCATACCGAAACTGAATGCTGAATCGAAAAACGAGGCGCCCGCAAGCGTGGTGATGGTTTGTTTTCCGGCGTTAATAAGATCAGGATCTTCTTCGCCTTCGAATGGAAAAGGGCCCATCCCGAGTACGCCGTTTTCACTCTGGAACTCTACAGCAATGTCCTGAGGGACGTAGTTTGCGACTAAAGTTGGGATCCCGATACCGAGATTTACATAGTAGCGGTCTTTTACTTCCTTTGAAATTCGCTGTGCGATCTGTTCTTTTGTAAGCATGGTAGAATGTTATTGTGCAATTTATATAAATTTCGCTAAATATAAAACTGCGCGCGCAGCTTCCATTTAATGTGCCTATCGCAATTATTATAGTAAATTCACGCAATTATTTTTTAGCATGAAAACTTTACTCCGTTATCTGAAACCCCACAAATGGCTGCTGATTTTATCGCTGCTTCTTGCGACCGTAAACCAGGTATTTTCTTTGTTTGGACCCGCGATTACCGGTAACATCCTCGATATGCTGGTTACCCATCCGAACCATTTCGACAAAGAAAAACTTCTGCCCCGAAACCTCGACCAATATCTTTATGGCACCGATTTATACCATGGCGTTTTCTATTTTCTTGGATTACTGATCGGGACCGCGATGGTAAGCCGAATTGCCAAGGCATTTCAGGATTATGTGGTGAATGTGATCACCCAAAAATTTGGTGCCCATATTTTTACCGACGGTCTGCAGCACTCGATGGCGCTTCCCTATCAGGAATTTGAGGACCAGAGGAGCGGCGAAACGTTATCGATTTTAACGAAAGTGCGCGAAGATTCGGTGAAGTTTATTACTAATTTTATCAATATCTTTTTCGGGATTCTGGTGAGCATTGTTTTCGTGTCGATTTACGCGCTGCAGCTGCACTGGTCGATAATGCCGGTGTATGTGGTGGGGATTTTCATCATCTCATTTATCACAAATCTGCTGAGTAAACGGATTAAGCACATCCAGAAAACCATCGTTGCAGAAACCAACACTTTGGCCGGAAGTACTACGGAAAGTCTGCGGAATATCGAGATCGTAAAAAGTCTGGGCTTAACCAGGCAGGAAGTGAAAAGACTCAACAGCAACACGTATAAAATATTAGGCCTTGAACTTAAAAAGGTGAAAAACATCCGCTCTTTAAGTTTTATTCAGGGGACGATGGTTAATTTCCTGCAGCAACTCATCACGTTGACTTTGCTGTTTCTCATCTTTAAAAACATCGTGACGCCGGGGCAATATTTGTCTTTAATGTTTTATGGATTTTTCATTTTCGGGCCTATGCAGGAAATCGGGAACATCATTATTTCTTACCGCGAAGCGCAAGCCTCGCTGCATAATTTCGATACGCTGATGCAGAAACCGCCCGAAGAAAAGCCAAAGACTCCGAAAAAAATTGGTGGAATTGAAAAACTGGCCTTTACGAATGTTTCTTTTCAGCACCGTTCGGCTTCTTATAAAGCTTTGAATGCAATTTCTTTTGAAGTGAAAAACGGCGAAACCATTGCTTTTGTCGGGCCGAGCGGATCGGGCAAAAGTACTTTGGTGAAGCTGCTTGTTGGTTTATACCGTCCGAATGAAGGTTCGATTTACTACAATAACATCAACGGAAGTGAATTTGATTTCGATGAACTGCGAAATCAGATCGGTTTTGTGACGCAGGACACACAACTTTTTGCCGGAAGCATTAAAGAAAACCTGCTGTTTGTGAATCCTGAGGCGACCGATGCGGATTTGCAAATGGCCTTAAAGAAATCAAGTGCTACTGCTTTGATCCAAAGAGCAGAGCACGGCATTGACACCGTGATCGGCGAAGGCGGTTTTAAGTTAAGTGGTGGCGAAAAACAGCGAATCGCGATCGCCAGAGCCTTATTGAGAAAGCCGCATTTACTGATATTTGATGAAGCCACTTCGGCTTTGGACAGCATTACCGAAGAAGAGATAACATCAACGATCAAAGATGTTTCAAAAGATAAAGAGCAGATTACGGTTCTGATTGCGCACCGTTTGAGCACAATTATGCACGCGGACCGCATATATGTTCTGGAAAAAGGAAACGTAATAGAAACGGGTTCTCACGAGAATCTGCTACAGCTGAAAGGTTTGTATTATGCGATGTGGAGACAGCAGATTGGGGAGAGGAAAATGGTAGAAAAGGAGATTTAGAGATAGCGCAAAATCTAATCGGATTATCCGAAAATTAAAATTTATCAACATACATCTACCGTTTTTAAACCATGAAAACATCTATAAAAATTAAATTAACGATGCTGTTTTTACTTTCAGCAAACTTTACATTCAGTCAGGAAGCTATTGAGGATTCATTAATCAGCAGAATGTGCGAAGATTTACCAACCTATAAAAAACTGGATAAAAGAGAAATCGGGCCGACAATATTTGACAAGCATTTAACCAAATATTTAGAAACAAAAAAATTGTCGAAAAGAGATTCTATTTCGATAAGTATTGATCAGCGCTTACAAAGAAAATGTCCTGATTATATAAAAATCTTAGATAAAATTCATAAGCCTAAACGCGGAAACTGGACTTATTTGAAGAATATTCCTAAAAGCAGAATAACTGACAAGCAGATAGATGAATTCAAAAACACGCAAAGTTTTTACTATATCAAAAAAAGCGGAAGTGAAGTTCCTGTTAAGATCGAAAATAATCAATGGATAGATTTGTTACCCAACAATACTTATTCGAAACTGGATCTTGAGTGGCTTACCAATACATCTTTCCAGTTAAAATTTATAGAAAGTAATAATCTTCATCATAAAGGTTCGAGCAGAAAAGGTGATATTTATAAGTATGACATTATCGAACGTAAAAAGAATTACTATTTATTAGTGCTTACAACTCCACAAAACAACAGGATTGTTTCTTTTAAATTTTACCCAAAACTTAAATAGAATGACCAACAAATCGATAACGTGCAACAAAAAAAACGGGCAATGCCCGTTTTATATATTTCTAAGTAAATTATAGCGTGTTGTCCCTCTTCCTCACCGTTCTCTGCTCTATTCTTTTTTCAAATTTTTCGCCCTGAAATATTCTTTGTACCATAATTCCCGGTATATGGATTTCGTTCGGATCGAGTTGGCCGGGTTCCACAAGTTCTTCTACTTCGGCGATTGTAATTTTGCCGGCGCCGGCCATCGGTGCGTTGAAGTTGCGCGCGGTTCCTTTGAAAATTAAATTCCCGGCGTGATCGCCTTTCCAGGCTTTTACAATTGAAAAATCGGCTTTATAGGCGTGTTCTAAAATGTGAGGCTTGCCGTCGAAATCTTTAATTTCTTTTCCTTCGGCAACTTCGGTTCCGTATCCTGCGGGTGTATAAAATGCAGGGATTCCGTGCTGCGCGGCGCGGCATTTTTCGGCTAAAGTGCCTTGTGGAGTGAGTTCTACTTCGAGTTCGCCTGAGAGCATCTGTCTTTCGAATTCAGCGTTTTCGCCGACGTACGATGATATCATCTTTCTGACCTGTTTTTTCTGGAGTAACAAACCCAAACCAAAATCGTCTACTCCGGCATTGTTGGAGATGCAGGTTAAATCTTTCACATTACTTTCCACCAGTGCGCTGATTGAATTTTCAGGTATTCCGCATAAGCCGAATCCGCCGATGATCAGGGTCATGCCGTCGGAAATTCCTTCGATGGCTTCAGTGGCGTTTTTCACTCTCTTATCGATCATTTTATCTTTGATTTTTCGCTACTAAATTTAGGATTTATTTTTGAAATTCAGTAATTTGGGTAATTGCCTGGGTTTCAGTGCGCAGCTGCGTAAGGGATGGAAGCAGCATCCTTTTATTGTTTGCGGCGGCTTCGCCGCCGCCAACAATAAAAGATATAGCGGACAGCCCGGCCCGAGTGAAGGAATGGAGGTTGCGCGGCCGAAGGCCGTGCAACCGGAAAGACTGAACGAAGGGACACGCCCAAATGAGTGAATGAGTGAATGAGTGAACTGAAAAATGTGATATAATTTTGCTTAATGTGTTGGCTGTGACGTATAATTGTGTTATTTTTGCAGCCTGTTAATCAACCTCTGACGAAGGACGTGAATGTTGCTTAGCTCGACAAAACAAATTTTTATTACGAAAATGGATTTAGTAAAGTACGTACAAGACAAGTACATCACGAAAAAAGAATTCCCTGAATTCAAAGCCGGTGACACCATCACTGTGTATTACGAAATTAAAGAGGGCGCGAAAACCAGAACTCAGTTCTTCAAAGGAACCGTGATTCAGTTAAGAGGAACCGGCCTTACCAAGACATTTACCATCAGAAAAATGAGTGGTGATGTGGGTGTAGAAAGAGTTTTCCCAATCAATTTGCCTGCACTTCAGAAAATTGAGGTAGACAGAAGAGGTAGAGTGCGCAGAGCAAGAATCTATTACTTCCGTAACCTTAGAGGTAAAAGAGCTAGAATTAAGGACGCTGCTTACAAAAAGTAATTCAGACTTATTCATAATAAAAACCCATCAGATTTCATTTGATGGGTTTTTTTATTGCTGCAAAGCCGCGATGCACTCCTCACGAATCCGCCAGAACTCCTCAAGCTGGTAAGGCACCGCAGGGTTTTTATCTAAATACTGCCGCAGGAAATTCTGGTGGTATTTTATCTTGAAATCCGTAATCTGATCCGGTTGCATCTCTATTTCATTCTCGAGGTGAGAAATAAAATCGTCAGCCGACGAATTCTTCAATGTGAAATCCAGCACGTGATCTTTCCATCTTAAATAGTTGTGAGCCTCGGGCATTCCATTGAGTTTATATTTGTTTAAAACTGTGGTGATCTTTGGCGTATTCTGCCTGTCCATCATAAAAATCCCGAGCATTAAGCGTACATCATAAATACCATTTTCTTCAGCAAGTCTTTTGAGTAAAGCATGTTTGGTACTGCACGTTCCGCCTCCACTGCGCAGGACGCAATAGGGATCATCTTTGTCGGAATTCCGGCGGTAAGGAAGATTCCTCACAAACTGTGAAGCGGCCAGAAAATCATTCACGCCCAATGCCCGAAACCGCTTTGAAATCTCATCGTCCACAGTAATCTTAAAATTAAAAATCATATAAAAACCGTTCTGAAATTACAGAACGGTGATAAAGTTAGGAGTAAATGATTACTTTCTAATCACTAATTTACCGGAATAATGTACGCCCGAACCTGAAACCTTCACTATATACAAGCCATTCGGAATGTTTTGGGTGTTTACTGCGTCGGTAGTTGCGATCTTCTGGCTCGCTACTAAATTTCCCGCAGCGTCGAATATCTCAACATTCAATATTTGAGCAATTTTACCTGAAGAGTTCACGAAAAATGCATCTTTGGCAGGGTTCGGATACATCGTAATACGTTTATTAAGTACTGACCCGCTGCTGCTCAAAAGTAAATTTGAATAGTACAACTTATGGCCCGCAGGATTCGTAACGACCAGCGTTTTGCCAGAAGACGCTTCACTATATACAAAATAGAATAGATCTGAAGGTTGTGACGGATAATAAAAACTGATCACTTTCTCATCGAACTGTCGCACCTGTTCCAATCCCGGATCCCAAATATCTACATACGATCTGAAAAGGTTTTGAAGATGGAAGTAGTTGGCATTATTAGGACCGAAAGTCACGCCACCCATGATATAATTAAAAAAGCGAGATTCAAACGGCATGTTTGCACCATTGAAGATTACTTTCCCAGATTCTTTAAAAGGTTCCGGAGGATAATAATCGGTACCGTACCAGTTAATTTTCATAATCGTCCAGTCTGTGTTTTGCAGCAAATAGCTGTATGGTTGAGACAAAGCGAAGCTGGAGAAAAAAATGAGAAGAAAAATGTAAAGTTTTTTCATGGTCTGTGTTTTTGGTTAAATAAAGTTATCAAATTTTTAAATTATGCTTGGAAAAATTAAGCAGACATAAAAAAAACCGCTCTGCAATTGCAGAACGGTTATGAAGAAAAGTATTAATTAAATTACTTTCTGATGATCAGTTTGGATGAGTAGTTCACCCCTAAACCGGTAACTTTCACTAAGTAAAAGCCGTTGGGAATCGCCTGTGTATTCACAGCATCTGAAGAAGAAATCTTCTGGCTTGAAACTAATTTTCCGGAAGCGTCGAAAATCTCAACATGTACCTTTCCTACGATGCTTTTTGGAGATTTTAAGAAGAACTCGTTTTTAGCGGGGTTCGGGTAGATGCTCAGCGCGTTGTTAGCGTTGGTCTCACTCGTCGCTAAGCCGGTACATGCCGGATCCAGTGGTGGCTCCGTAAAGTCCTGAACCTGATCGTTGATATTGTTAGCTAAACCAGCAGACGCATTAACACCAAGGCCTCTTCTTGCGAAAACGCTCCAGATCATACACTTGTCGGCTTTTCCGCTTGTGGCTTCATCTGCTGCGAGAATCGCGTCGCGACCCTGAATGAAACCAGGATTAGCCGGCGTAAGTTTCAGCGCGTCTACCACCAACTGAAGCACTTTGGTACTTCCGTTTGTAGAATTAGACATTACATCGGACGAATATCCGTATTTCTCTACAAATTTCCAATGCAGATCCCAAAGCATAGAAGCCCAAACGAATCCAATTGAATGCACATCAGGAACCAGAACTCCGGCAGTATTGGTGTATTCCATACCGTTTGTATCACCGTAAGCGTAGTTGTTGATACCAAAATCCGGTGAATATTGCGCAGGACGGATTCCACCACCCGAAATAGGTTCTGTAGTGGCGTAAGTACCGATGCCTCTTGGCACAGAAGCGTCATCGCCAGGCCTGTTTGTAAGCATCAAAGCGAAGAAATCTGACCAGCCTTCTCCCATTTGCTCTTTGTTAACACTTGAGCTCAGTGAGCCGACAAGTCTTGTCGAGATTCCGTGGCCGTATTCATGAATTACAATTCCGTTATCGAAACTTCCGTCACGGGTTTTCTGCATAAGCGGATCGTACTTAAGGGTTACATTCACAGGAGTTGAAGCTTGCAGAAGACCTTTCATATAGACACCTTCGGAGTTTTCAATCAATACCGACGGAATGGTGATGGTAGCGTCAACGCCCGCCATTCCTGCAGTTGGCGTGGAAGTCGGCAAACTGTAAATAATCGCTGCTACAGCACCTGCATTCTGTGCATTTTTCACTTTTACAACAAAGTCACAGGTTCCTCTTTCGATGAGTCCGATTCTTCCTGTAAGAGATTCTGCCGGCAAAGCAGTACACGCATCTAGTATAGGAGACAGTTTTACGTCTGCTGTTACGCCTGTTGCGTCCAGTGCGGGGCCGAAAGTGGTTGAAATATAATTCTGCACCTCTCTGCCAACAGCTTCGGGTGGTGAATTATAGAATACACGTTCGATCACTGACGGTTCCCACAGATACATCTGCATACGCGGGCGCGATCCGTCGCCGGGTGTAGAAAAGTTGGCGTTATTGGTTCCGCCGCCATCCTGCGATTCTGCCTGCACATAATCGTTCTGATTGCCGCCCTTGCCAAAATTCCAGGCCTGGAAGTTTCTGGCAGTTTCGGTAAATCCTAACCTGTAGAAAATATCGTGGATCTTATTGTTGATATAAAATAAATTGGTAGTTGCAGCATTAAGATTCCCCGGTGTGTCATTCAAAACAAACGGAAAATCGAAAACCCTGCCTGCTCCGCCTTCGGCATAAGCTCCGGCTGTATTCATGCTGTTCTTGTCGTCATAAGCCATAACGTTGTTCCCACGCGTCGTTGTAAAAACTCCGGCATAAGTGCCGCCGGGAATCGTATGCCAGCCTTCGGGCGAAGCATCTGTAAACCATGGGTTAGAAACCAATGCACGGCCACCGTGGCTTGGGCTTTCAACCGGCAATGGGAAAACGCGGTAACTCGCATCCAGCGGTGCCAAAGTTGTGGCCTCAGCGCTTTTCCCGGATTGTGTGAAATCGTTTGTGAATCCTTCGGGGGTGTGCGCTGAATAACCGTGGTGGTAAGCATCATGTTTAAAGGTACACGAAACCGTTAGGTTTTCTTTGTTAAGTATTTCGCCTGTAGTCGCATCCGCAAGGATATCCCAGTAATTGGAAGTGCCTTTTTCTTCAAATATAAATTCGTGGCAGAGCCTCAAATCATTTTGAGGAGTTAAGAGATAAACAAGTCGGGTCTTGGCAAACGGAACATCCAAATCGGCATCTTTAACGCTGATAAGACGGTAAATGTCGCTGTTTTTGAGTCCTAAAGCCTGCGCAACATCTTCGAATACTGCTTTGCTTGCTTTCGCAGAACTCGTGTTGGAAGTATTCACGTAGTTTTTAGCAAAACTGTCGTTAAAATAACTGATTTTCTGGTCTTTAATCATTGCCGTGGCAACCGCATTATAAACCGGAATTCCGTTGTAGGCCTGCTGAACTTTGATAACGTCCGCATTCATTGATTTCGAAAAATCCTGTGCGATGATTTCGAAATTATTGAGGTCGGGTTTCATGAATGTGTTCTTCGCCGAAATATGCTGCTGAATAATAGACTGAAAGTCTTGCGCAGACGCACTTCCGAAAGAAAACATGAAACATACTGCCGCAATCTTCAAAGATAGATTTCTGTTTTTCATATATAATTGGTTAATAGGCACCGAATTTATAAAAAATATCAACAGCTTTTGAATTTATTTCATAAAAAAACGCCTCCGGTTGCGGAGGCGTTATTTATAGGGAAAAAGCTGGAATTAGTTACCTTCCATTTTCTTTTTCAATTCTGCCAATACATCTAAATCACCAAGGGTTGATTTTTCTTCGTTGTTAGAAGAAGATGATGTCTGCGATCTTGAAGAAGAATTGTCTTTAACATTCTTTCTTTCTTCGTCTCTGAAAGTTGCAGTATGAGATACTACTACTCTCTTGAATTCTTTATTGAATTCGATTACTTTGAACTGAGCGTCTTCGCCTTTCTTGATTTTAGATCCGTCTTCCTTCTCTAATAGTCTTGATGGGCAGAAAGCTTCTACTTCAGCATCTTCGAACTGAACCTGAGCTCCTTTATCGAAAACTTCAGTAGTTTTTCCTGCGTGTACAGTTCCTTCAGCATATTTAGACTCGAATTTATCCCAAGGATTTTCAAGCAATTGTTTGTGACCTAAAGAAAGTCTTCTTGCTGCTGTATCCAATTCAAGAACAATTACGTCTAATTTATCGCCAACCGCACAGAATTCTGATGGGTGCTTGATTTTCTTAGTCCATGAAAGATCTGAGATGTAGATCAAACCATCAATTCCTTCTTCCAGTTCTACAAACACACCGAAGTTGGTAAAGTTTCTTACCGTTCCAACATGTTTAGATTGTACAGGATATTTAGATTCGATGTTAGACCAAGGATCCTGGCTAAGCTGCTTCATACCTAAAGAGATTTTTCTGTCTTCTCTGTCTAGTGTAAGAACTTCTGCTTCTACCTCGTCGCCAACTTTAACGAAATCTCCGGCGCTTCTCAAATGAGTAGACCAAGACATTTCTGAAACGTGGATCAAACCTTCAACACCTGGAGCAACCTCTACGAATGCGCCATAGTCTGCAAGAACCACTACTTTACCTTTAACTCTGTCTCCAATCTTCATGTCAGCAGAAAGCGCATCCCATGGATGAGCCTCCAATTGCTTCATACCTAACTGGATTCTTGTTTTCTCGTCGTCGAAATCAAGAATTACCACTTTCACAGTTTCACCGTCTGAAAGAATTTCAGATGGGTGGTTTACTCTAGACCAAGAAAGGTCGGTAATGTGGATCAATCCATCAACACCACCTAGATCTACGAATACCCCGTAAGAAGTAATATTTTTAACAGTTCCTTCAAGAACCTGTCCTTTTTCTAACTGACCGATGATTTCTCTCTTCTGACCTTCAAGATCTGCTTCGATAAGCGCTTTGTGAGATACAACAACGTTTTTGAACTCAGGGTTGATTTTAACAACTTTGAACTCCATTGTTTTACCTACGAACTGATCGTAATCTTTAATAGGCTTCACATCGATTTGAGAACCTGGTAAGAATGCTTCGATACCGTGAACGTCAACGATCATACCGCCTTTAGTTCTGGATTTAACGAAACCGTTAACGATTTCTCCAGTTTCGTGAAGTTCGTTTACTCTGTCCCAAGCTTTAAGTGTACGTGCTTTTTTGTGAGAAAGCTGCAGCTGTCCGGATTTATCTTCCCTTCTGTCTACCATTACCTCTACTTCATCGCCTACAGCAAGACCTTGGTTGTAACGGAATTCGTTAAGAGAAATAACACCTTCAGATTTAAAGTTGATGTCAACAATCGCTTCTTTATCGGTAAGTCTTACAACTCTTCCTACAAGTACGTCGTTGTCTCTAAGATTGTTAAGGGATCCGTTGTAGATCTCCTCCAAATCGCTTTTCTCTTTTCTTGCATCAGCATCTAATCCTGATTCAAAAGAATCCCAATCAAACTGTTCCGGTGCTACGTTTTGGTTCAAAAGAACCTCTGCTTTGTCTGTCGTTTCTGACATAAAATAAATAATTTGTATTCCTTCTTTTTCAACTCTGGCTTAATGTGGTTGCTGAAAAATACGGAAGATGTTAATTGTTAATGTTTTAGCTTCGCCAAATCTATCCACAAAAAGTGGTGCAAAAATACGCAAATATTTGGTAATCACAACAAATCACAACACTATATATACGGTAAACCATCAAATTTCTAATGCAGGCAGTTTTATTTTTACCTTTGCAGCATGGAATTAGACTCACTTTACGCCCGACTGCAGATTCAGGACATGAACCAGATGCAGAAATCTACCTATGCCGCCGCAGAAAACGGAAAAGATATTATACTGCTCTCCCCCACCGGCTCGGGAAAAACGCTCGCATTTCTGTTTCCGGTTCTTAGGAATTTAAAAAGAAATGTCACCGGGATCCAGGCAATGATTTTAGTTCCTGCAAGAGAGCTCGCACTGCAGATTGAACAGGTTTTCAAATCCATGGGAACAGATTTTAAAGTTTCAGTTTGTTACGGTGGACACGACAAAAAGATCGAAATCAATAATCTTACGCAGGCGCCCGCACTGATCATCGGTACGCCCGGGAGAATTGCCTATCATCTTCAGCATAATAATTTCGATCCGTCTTCCATCACAACGCTGGTTCTGGATGAGTTCGACAAATCGCTCGAATTTGGTTTTCAGGAAGATATGGATTTTATCATCGGTTCGATGGAGCAGCTTTCTCAGCGGATTTTAACGTCTGCTACTGCAATGCAGGAAATCCCAAAATTTACGGGTCTGAAAGATTATAAAGAAATCAATTTCTTAAAGGTTCACGAATCGAAACCGGACGTTCAGCTACGTAAAGTGATCAGCACGTCGGAGGAAAAATTAGATACATTATTCAGGTTAATCTGTAAGATCGGAAACAAAAGAACGCTCATTTTCTGTAATCACCGGGATGCAGTGGACAGGATTTCGGAACTTCTGAGAGAAAAAGGCATCGACCGCGAGACCTTTCACGGCGGTATGGAGCAGGACGAGCGCGAGCGCGCACTGCTTAAATTCAGAAACGATTCTGCACGTATATTAATTACGACGGATTTGGCTTCGAGAGGATTGGATATTCCTGAAGTGGAGTCGATCGTTCATTACCAGTTGCCTCCAAAAGAAGACGCTTTTATTCACCGAAACGGCCGCACCGCCAGGATGAACGCGAAAGGCTATTCATACCTGATTATGACTGAAGATGAGAATTTTCCTTTCATTAAAAACAACACACCCGAAGAAAACGTTTCCGAGAATAACAGAATCCCCGGGAAAACACCATTCCAAACCGTTTACATCAGTGCTGGAAAGAAAGATAAAGTAAACAAGGTGGACATTGTAGGCTATCTGATTAAAAAAGGCGAAATTTCAAAAGAAGATATCGGGTTAATAGAAGTAAAAGACACTACTTCTTACGTGGCTGTAGACCGCAAAAAAGTCGTGGGTCTGCTGAAAAAGCTGGCTACAGAAAAACTCAAAGGTAAAAAAGTGAAGATGGAAGTCGCTTATTAAAATAATCCTACCTTTAAATCACATTTTTTCTGTCTTTCTATGAAACTGAATCTGCCCGACAAACTGTATTATTCGATTGGTGAAGTGGCCAAAGCTTTCAATGTAAATGCGTCACTCATCAGATATTGGGAACAGGAATTCCCGATCATCAAACCCAAGAAAAACAAAAAAGGGAACCGATATTTTACGCCGCAAGACCTGAAAAATCTGCAGATCATCTATCATTTGGTGAAAGAAAAGGGCTACACATTAGACGGCGCCAGAATTGCGCTCACCACCAATTCCAAAATCTCAGAAACTGTTTCGATCATCAACCGGCTTGAGTTTGTGAAAGCTGAACTCGAAAAACTTAAAGATTCACTGGTCGAAAAACCTTAGTACAAATAAGGTTTTTATACGCTCCCCGATTGGGTTTTTTAACTTAAAATTCAACCATCAAATGCGGTTAAATTTAACATTAAAACCGCCATGCGCTCCCACATCCAACTCTCTGCAGCCAGGAACTATTTTCTTGGTTTTGCAACTTCCGGCGCAATTCTGCTTTCCGGACTTTATTATTTCAACTCCAAAACTCCTCAAACGCCGCCTCCAGCTGTCGATGAGAAGGTTGAATACATTTCCGCCGAGCTTACAAAAATCCAGGATTTTGACCCCAATGAACTCACACAAAGCCAATGGAAAAATCTGGGATTTTCTGAGCGGCAGGTGGCTACAATCATGAAATATAAACAGGTTGTAGGCGGATCATTCAAATCGAAGGAACAGCTTAAGAAATGCTACGCAATTTCGGAGGAAAAATTTGCGCAGTTAGAACCTCATATTCTACTCCCCGAACAGAATTCAGGATCAAATCAGCGCTTCGCCAATTACAATACATCCTATAATAATTTTACACCACGAAACCGGGCCAATACCGCGCTTAATATTCCCGGCAAATTTAATCCTGACCATTTTACAGCCCAGGATTTTGAAAGAGTGGGTTTTTCGGCGAGACAGTCCAGTTCAATTATAAAATACAAAAATTATCTCGGCGGAAGTTTCATCAGCAAAGAGAAATTCAAGGAATGCTACATGATCAGCGAAGAAAATTACCGACAGCTGGAGCCTTATATCTTGCTGCCGGAATCGGCTCCGGCCAGTGCATCCGCGCAATATAACGGTAGGTCGGCCAAAGAAAAAACCGGTGTCAATTACCAAAAATTTGACCCAAACCTTACAGATCTTGAGGGCTGGAGAGCTCTTGGCTTTTCGGAGAAGCAGGCGCAGGTCATCATCAATTATCGCGAACGCAATCTTAAAGGCAGTTTCAAAACATTAGAAGACATCGAAAGATGCTTTGTAATTTCGCCGGAAAAGTTCGCCGAAATGAAACCTTACATTGTTCTGAATCCTGAAAACTTTGTTTCGGCGGATCCTAAAAAGAATTCTTCACAAACAACGTTCACGTCCAGCAGTGGCGATGAGCCAAAGACAGATTTTTCGAAAGTAGATCTAAATCAGATCACCTACAAACAGCTGCTGGAGTTCGGTTTCGATGAAAAAAGCGCGGCAATGATGTTGGGTTTCCGCAAGAAACTGGGCGGCTTTGTGAACAAACAACAGATTATAGACACCTATGATATCGATAAAAGTATGGCACAGAAACTCGTCTCAACCGCACGGCTCGATGATTCTAAAGTAGCCCGTTACACGCTTTCAGATGCGCCCGAAGATTGGCTCAAAAATCATCCATACTTTAAATATTCAGCAGACAAGATAATCTTCTACAGAATTACTAATCCGGATGACCGAAAAATCTGGAAATTTTTAAAAGTAAAACCAGAATATGAAACCCGGATGAGAATGTACCTCAAGGATGGCAATTAAACAATCTTCCGTCATTAATTTATAGCCTTGCAGTAATTAATTTTTGATAAATTTCAAACTTTGATCATCGATTTTGAGGATGTATACGCCGGATTTAAGGGTTCCTACATCTATGGCGTTCGTGTTTTTAAAAGGACTCACGCGGTCGATAATACGTTTTCCGGACAGGTCATAAACCGCAATGTTCAGCACTTTTTCTAAATTCTGTCCGCTAACATATAAGGTATTTCCGTGCAAAGGATTAGGATACAATGAATATTTCGGCTGGTTCGTAGCGACGCCTGATGCGGCCAAAGTACCGATATTCTCGCAATAATTTACAGGATAGGTTTGCCACTCATTCAGTGTAAATGATGAATTTGGTTGACTCACAGAATTAAGCCGGTAAAGCGAAACATTGCCAAGAACAGCAAAATTATCAGCACTTCTGGTCCCAATTGCATCGATGGTTGTCGAAGCATAGCGCAATTCCAAATATTGACTGCCGGAAAAGGTCAACTGCGGCGCAGCCGTTACAAATCTTGCCTCATCATTTGTAATACATGAAAGGTTCGAATACGGATTTAACACCACAAAAGGTTCGTTATTCTGCACCGTACCTTCGAGTTCGTAAGGATCGGGGAAATAGTAGTTTGCGTTAGTTCCGTTGTAAAACTGGATGCTGAGCCGGTACTTATTTAAGTTCACGGGATGGCCGGTTTTATTGGTAATTTCAATGGCATTGTTCTGTCCGCTACCTTCAATATATTTGGTAATCATAAGGTCTTTGGCAAAAACATCTGAGGCTAATGTACTGACCTCCAAAATATTACTGTCAGACGATTCGAGATAACCGTTGTCATAAGCTTTCACGGTAAAATTGTACGTTGTAGCAGGCTGCAGATGATCAATCGTGACCTGGGTATCGCGTGTGGTTGCAACCAATACTCCGTTCTGAAAAATTTTATATCCAAGCACATCGGTTTCAGGCGCCGTTGCCCAACTTAGATTAACAAAATAGGCGCTGTTCTGTTGTAGCTGAAGATTTGTCGGCGCTTGCGGAGCCACAGCATCTGCGGTTTGAGACCAGATGGCAGTAACCCATTCCGGATGGTCAATAAACGGATTACGGTTTTTCTGAAGAGTGAATACCACGTTATTCCGATCGGTTTCGCGCGGAGAAACCGGATCAAGCTGATGCCACTGAAGCAGCATGGCGATGTACCAGTTTTCGAATGCTTTTTCCTCAGTACCATCGAAAGGGCTGGTATCATTGGCTGCGGAGGTACCGTTATAAAAATTAAAAGAACTGAGCTTTCCTTCGTATCTCACCGCAAAATAAAGCAGACTTCTGGCGATATCTCCTTTAAACTCGTCAACCGGTTCGTAGACCCGCCCGGTATAACCTGAATTTGGTGTTCCGTTTCTACTGATTTTCGATCCGTTTCTGAACGTATAATAATTTAAACTGCCCGCCTTCCCATAAGGATAATTACTGCGGAGCTGATTGATCCGCGCATCCGTCGGAATCACATAAAACAGATCAGAGTACATTGGATAACTGCTGTTGAAAGTACTTTGAGGCACCATATGTTCCCTGTTCCAGCCAAGTCCTTCCGCTGATGCAGATCCGATCAGGTTGGCACTTGTATATTCATACGCGTCCGCTCCGGCGGGAATTTCTGAGTAGATGTCGAGTAAAATCGTACTGTTATTCACACCGTGATCATAGTACCGATCGAGATCCGTTTGGTTATAAAATGCCGGCAGGTCACCGTAATGCCAGTTAATATTTTTTTCTGAGATAATTTCGTGAAGTTTACTTTTCAGCGCGTAGCCCGTGAGAGCAGCTGTTCCGTCGTAATAGCCGCTTGGCGCCTGCGCGAAACCTGAAAAGGGAAGTAATAATGCCAGAAATAAAAACCTTTTCATACAGTAATAATTAAGTTGTGCTAATTTAATCATTTATGCCATGCCGTAGATTCACCGCGTAAAGTTTGTTGATCAGAACTCGCAAAAAAATTATTTCCCCTTGCGGCATTTTAATTACCTTTGGAAGCAAAACAAAAATATGAGTCTCGAGACTATGGATAATTTAAATATGATAGCCGAAACGGCGAAAGATTTTGCTGAAAAGAACATTCGACCGAACATTATGGAGTGGGACGAAAGTCAGCATTTCCCTGTAGAACTTTTTCACAAGTTAGGCGAAATGGGCTTTATGGGAATTGTAATACCCGAAGAGTACGGCGGCTCGGGATTAGGCTATCATGAATACGTTACGATCCTCGACGAAATCTCGCAGGTAGATCCTTCCATCGGGCTTTCACTGGCAGCACACAATTCACTGTGCACCAATCATATCTACGAATTCGGAAACGAAGAACAAAGGCACAGATGGCTGCCGCAACTTGCTTCAGGAAAAACGCTTGGAGCCTGGGGGTTAACCGAACACAACACCGGTTCTGATTCGGGAGGAATGAACACTACAGCGGTAAAAGACGGTGACGACTGGATTATAAATGGCGCTAAAAACTTCATCACACATGCTATTTCCGGCGACATCGCGGTTGTAATGACAAGAACAGGCGACAAAGGGGCGAAAAACAATTCGACTGCATTTGTACTCGAAAAAGGCATGGCCGGATTCTCATCAGGCAGAAAAGAAAATAAATTAGGAATGCGTGCCTCAGAAACTGCAGAACTTATCTTCGATAATATTCGTGTTCCAGATGCAAACCGTTTAGGAGAGGTTGGTTCAGGCTTCAAGCAGGCGATGAAAATCCTCGATGGAGGACGCATTTCAATTGCAGCTTTAAGCTTAGGAATCGCCCGAGGAGCCTACAAAGCTGCCCTGAAATATTCACTTGAAAGACATCAGTTCGGGAAACCGATCAACCAGTTCCAGGCGATAAACTTTATGCTTGCCGACATGGCGACCGAGATCGATGCCTCAGAATTGCTGATTCAACGGGCATCTAACTTGAAAAATGCTAAAAAACCAATGACCAAAGAAGGTGCGATGGCAAAACTTTACGCTTCTGAAGCCTGTGTAAGAATTGCAAACAACGCAGTGCAGATTTTCGGTGGCTATGGTTACACCAAAGATTTCCCGGCTGAAAAATATTACCGCGACGCCAAACTTTGCACGATTGGCGAAGGAACCTCCGAAATCCAGAAGCTGGTAATCGGACGCGAGATATCCAAAGGTTAATTTGTCTTTTGATTTAAATACTAAAAACACCGCCTGGCGGTGTTTTTTTGTAGTAGACATTCCGATACCTTCATCTATTTTTATAATTCGATACATTTTCCGTAATTAAACGCATTTTTTAATTTGATTTTTTACATACATTTGATTTTTCTTAACCGAAACCATAATTCAAATCCCTGGTATTAAATGAAAACAAAACTATTATCGTTCGCATTCGCGGCAGTAGCCGGTTTGACCTTTGGCCAAACCGGTTCTTTATGGACACAAACGGCGCGTCCCGCACAGTCGGAAGTTCTCGGCAACAAAGTGTCTATACAAGCACCCAAACTTTTTCAGCTAAACATTGATGGGTTAAAATCGGCATTAAAAAATGCCCCGAAAAAACTCGCCGCCGACGAAAAATCCGGTAAGATCATTACCTTCCCCTCTTCCGAAGGAATGATGGAGGATTTTAAGGTTTCTGAACACTCGAATTTTGAACCTGCGCTCGCGGCGAAGTATCCGGACATCAAGTCGTATGTTGGCCAAAGCCTTGCAGACCCTTCAAAAATAATTTACTTCAGCGTCTCGCCACTCGGACTTTCATCAATGGAAATTCAGGCAGACAACTCGGCGGTTTTTATCGAACCTTACACCACAGATGCATCGACTTATGTGGTCTACAAAAGAGCTGATAAAAAAGATAATCTCAGCAAATTTGAATGTACGACGATCGATGAGGTTCGTGCACAAACTGATCTTACCGCAAGGCCGAACGCAGATGACGGTTTTCTGCGGACCTTCCGGCTCGCGCTTTCGTGTACCGGAGAATATGCGGTTTACTTTGGCGGAAGCAAGGCGCAGGCACTGGCAGCCATGAACAATACCATGACGCGGGTGAACGGCGTATTTGAAAAAGATTTTTCTGTACGGATGGTATTAATCGCGAATAACGACGCCGTAATTTACACGAATGCATCTACAGATCCTTATTCAAATTCATCTTCAATGTCTCAATGGAACAATCAGCTTCAATCTACTCTTACGTCCGTGATTGGTGAAGCGAATTATGACATCGGTCATCTGTTCGGCGCATCTGGTGGCGGCGGAAATGCCGGCTGTATCGGCTGCGTCTGCGTGAATGGTTCCAAAGGAAAAGGCATCACCTCTCCGGCTGACAATATCCCAGCCGGCGATAATTTCGATATCGATTATGTTGCGCACGAAATGGGTCATCAGTTTGGCGGAAACCACACTTTCACGCAATCTAATGAAGGAACAGGCGTTCAGATGGAGCCTGGATCTGGTTCAACTATAATGGGTTATGCCGGCATTACATCAGTTGATGTTCAGCCACATTCAGATCCGTTCTTCCATGCGGTAACCATCCAGCAGATTACAAATAATATAAAAACTAAAACCTGCCCGGTCAACACGCCTACCGGAAATTCAATTCCGACAGCAAGCGCAGGTTCAGATTATACCATCCCGAAAAGCACACCGTATATGCTTACGGGAACTTCAACCGATGCAAATGGCGACGCACTTACTTACATTTGGGAGCAAATGGATAATCAGTCTACATCTGCGGCACCAAGTGCCACTAAAACAACAGGCGTAAACTTCCGCAGCTGGATTCCGTCAACATCACCAACGCGTTACTTCCCAAGAATGCAGTCGGTTTTGGCAGGTGCAACAACAACTGCGGGGCAGGAAGTAACTGTGGAAGCACTTTCTTCGGTAGCACGTAACCTGAACTTCAGATTTACAGTTCGGGATAACCGCCCGGGCGGTTCTGGTAATAATTCCGATGATGCTGTGATTACTGTTAACAGTACTGCCGGACCATTCACAGTGACTTCGCAAACGTCCGCCGTGACTTATAGCGGTGGTTCTTCACAACCTGTGACATGGAATGTTGCAGGCACAACAGCGAATAACATCAATGCGGCAAACGTAGATATCCTGTGGTCTACGGACAACGGAAACACATGGACAACCCTACTTGCCGGAACACCAAACGACGGTTCCCAAAATGTAACCCTTCCCAATTCAGCAACTACAAACGGCAGACTGATGGTGAAAGGCAGCAACCACGTATTCTTTAATGTTAACAAAGGAAACATTACGGTTACAGCAGGAACTTCGGATACTCAGGCACCGACAGCTCCTACACTTTCAGCAACCGGAACTACGCAAAATTCCACCACTCTTTCGTGGAGTGGGGCCACCGACAATGTGGGCATTACAGGTTACGAGGTGTACAGAGGCTCCACGCTTCTTGGAAACACAACCGCAGCGACCTACACCGTAAGCGGTTTGGCAGCATCTACCACCTACGCTTTCACGGTGAAAGCATTGGACGCGGCGGGTAACAGTTCAATAGCGAGTAATTCAGTTTCAGTTACAACACTGGCTCCGGCAAATGATACTACTGCTCCAACAGCTCCAAGTTTAGCAACTTCAGGAACTACATCGTCTTCAACAAATCTTAGCTGGAACGGTGCGAGTGATAATGTAGGTGTTACAGGATACGACGTTTATCAGAATTCGGCGCTGATCGGTTCAACATCGTCAACATCCTACTCTATTACGGGTCTTGCGGCTTCTACAAACTACTCATTCACAGTAAAAGCGAAAGATGCTGCAGGAAATATTTCGGCAGCCAGCAACTCTGTATCGGTTACCACACTGAGCAGCTCGGTGACTTACTGCACGGCTTCTGCCACTAATACTGCTGATGAAAGAATCGGAAATGTGAAATTTGGCACCATTAACAATTCCTCAACAGGAACTGCGGGTTACGAAGACTTCACAAACGTAACTACAAACGTAACACGCGGAACTTCGTACCAAATTTCGGTTACCCCAACATGGACTTCCACCAAATATAAAGAAGCCTATGCGGTTTATATCGATTATAATGGAAATGGCGTTTTCACCGATTCGGGTGAGAAAGTCTGGACCAAATCCGCTACAACTACAAGTCCGGCAACAGGTACTGTCAGGATTCCAACAACCGCAAAAGTAGGCTCAACAAGAATGCGTGTGATGATGCAGTACAACGCAATTCCGTCCTCACCTTGCGGAACTTTCACTTACGGACAGGTAGAAGATTATACACTGAATATCGTTTCTGCAAATAAAGAAATGGACCGCGTTCCGACGCCGTCCGCCGATATGAGGATCTATCCGAATCCATTGAGAGGCAATATTCTTAATGTCGCGAATGCAGATTCGTCCGATTACAGAATATTCGACATGAGTGGAAAATTAATCGGCAGCGGAACGATTTCTGGCCAGCAGATTAATTTAAATCAATTGACTAAAGGCGTCTATATTATTCAGGTTGGTAAAACTTCAAAACGTTTTATTAAGGAGTAAATCAGCCGCAACCATTTTTATAAGCCGTCGCGAAGCATTTTGCGGCGGTTTTTTCTTTTTAAGATCATATTTCTATCTTTGTTTAAATTAAGAATTTAATGGAGAAAATAGATTCGCTGAACCAGGTGGCGGAATTTCACAGAACTTTTAACGCACCTATTTTAGATACCCCGCAAATTCCGTCAAAGGAACGGTGTGAATTGCGTTTAACACTGCTTCAGGAAGAACTCAATGAACTACGGGAAGCTATCGCTGATGATAACATCGTGGAAGTTGCGGACGCGCTTTGCGATCTCCAGTACGTATTAAGCGGCGCTGTTTTAGAGTTTGGCCTTGGTGATAAGTTCGTTGAGTTATTCAATGAAGTGCAGCGGTCGAACATGTCGAAAGCCTGTTCAACTCAGGAGGAAGCGGATGAAACAATTGCATTTTATAAGGAAAAAGGCGAAGAAGCATTCTCTGAAATAAGCGGCAGCAAGATTAATGTTCACCGTAAATCTGATTATAAAGTTTTAAAAAACAAATATTACTCACCCGCAGATTTGCATATGATCCTTACAGACAAAGCTGTTTAAATTTAAACATGAACATGAAAAAATTAACCCAAATCATACTGCTGGCAGCCTCTTTAAGCATTACGATGCAATCCTGCCAGGCCCAAAAAGTGGTCGTGAACCGCGAAGTAGAAACAGAAAGCGACGGGAAAATGCTACTCGGCACCCAGACTAAAAGCCAGCTTTCCATGGCTCCGTACAGCGATTGGTATAATTCTGAACACAAAGAATATACAGTTGATCAAACCGCTGTTGCCGAACTTAAAAAAGAAAAGTTGAGCTCCTATAACATCGTTCTTGTATTAGGGACTTGGTGCGAAGACAGCCACAGACAGGTTCCGCGGCTCATGAAAATTCTCGAAGCCGTGGACCATCCCGAAAGCAAACTGACGATTATTGGTGTGAACCGTAAAAAAGAAGCACCCGGTGGCGAAGAAGGAACCTACAACATTCAGAATGTGCCTACCATTATCGTTCAGAAGTACGGTAAAGAACTGGGCCGGATCGTCGAAAACCCTTCAACGGGTTATATTGAGCGGGATTTGCTCGAGATCCTCAAGAAAGATAATTCCAACATCAAAGAACTGCTTAAATAATTGAAAACATATCCCAAAATAGCCCTGTTCATCCTCGGCGCCGCAGCGATGCTGTTCGTATTTCTATTGTGGAACGCAGTAACAAAAAAAACGGAGGACAAAGTACAGAACGATTTCTACATCATCACCAACCAAATCCGCAAGATGAACAAAATGGTTGTGATGGAGCAGGATTTTTCGAGCATGCAAAAAACGAGAATCACGTCTGAACTGCTCGGCGGCATGCTGCCAAACGTAGAAAAAGAACTGATTACGTTTACCAAAACCAACGCGCAGGTATCTTACGATTTAAACAAAATGAAACTCGAGGTTGATTCTGCAAATAAAAAACTCATCATAAGAGAATTACCTGCGGCCGAAATCAAGATCAGGCCAAGTGTGGAAATACAGTCGATGGACGATTCGTTCCTCGACCGTTTCGATCAGAAAGACCTTCAGAAAGTTACAAAATCTGCCAAAGAGAACGCATACAAAACGGTGAATCAGCAGCGCCTGCGAAATGAGGGTCGTAAACAGCTTTTTGACAATCTCGACCAGCTTTTCGTTTTGGCAAGGGCTTTGAACTATACCATCGAAGACCAAACCGGTCAGATTGATACCACAAAACTTTAAAAAAAAACGATATGAATCCTGAAAAACAAACCAAGAAAGGGCCGCCCGCAGAAGTAAGAAAGCAAAATCAGGATCTGCCGAATATCCCCGCCTCTTCCGAAAAAATTCATTCAGGCGAAAAAGCCAAAAAGGAAATAAAGGAAAGTTCAAAACTTCACAAAGACGGCAAAACCGAAAGCCAGGACCAAAACGAAAATTAATTTTTTCGTTTTTTTTGCGCGATTCGGAACGCGGAAGACTGCAAGAAACAACACACCGCGGAATAAATTGTCACAATATTTGATGTAACTGCACAAATTATGGTTTAACCCCTTAAAAATTTACAGTATGTCATACACAGTCGTGGGCATGTTCCCAACCAACGAAGCAGCCGACAAAGCCTCATCAAAACTAGACAGTGCGGGCTTTGGCAAAGAAGATTATCAAATTTCCCGCTACACCACAACGGGCGAATACACCGAAGGATCCGAATACGACGAAGACGAAAAAACCACCGGTTTTTGGAACTGGCTTTTCGGCGACGACGATCATGAGAAGAAAAAATATAGCTACGCAGGCACAAAAAGCAACATCATTACTGTGTACACTAACACAAGCGACCGTGCAGAGAAAGCCCGCGACATCATGAACGACAATGGCGCGATCAACGTCAACGATTTTTCCCGCGACCGTTATATGGGCGAAGAATTCGCGTCTCCCGACAATAATTTAACAGCAGACGAAAGGGCAAGAATCATCACCAAAGCCAGGAACGACCTGTATCTGACGTCCGAAAACCGCTCCTACAACTTCCGCACGCGGGGCATGAGTAACGAAATGGATTCCGCAGGGAACGAAGACACTTTTTAAAAGAAATATATCCGGAATTCGTTCCGGATATTTTTTTAGGAGCTAGCAGGGGTTCGCTTGTGCCACCACCACGCCTGCTTTCCATTGCAATCTTTTTTGTCAGGCGCGGCCTTTCGGCCGCGCCTGACAAAAAAGGATTTACATTTCAATCAGGGCTAAGAGTTCAGCTATTTTTCCGTTTCAAAGATTTTAGAGACGGTTTTCGCAAAAATCAGCGGAATTTCAAATTAAAATTGCAGGAAAAGCCGTATTTTCGCAACTTAAAATTTTCAGTCCAAAATGATAAAAATCACTCTTCCCGACGGAGGCATCAAAGAATTCGAAAGCGGCGTTACTCCGCTCGATGTTGCAAAATCAATCAGCGAAGGCCTTGCCAGAAATGTTATTTCTGCGCTTGTTGACGGTACACAAACCGAAATCAGTTCGCCAATCACCGCCGATTCTACGCTTCAACTCCTGACCTGGAATGATGATCTTGGTAAAAAAGCATTCTGGCATTCTTCAGCGCACCTTTTGGCGCAGGCCATCATCGAGTTCTATCCTGAGGCCAAACTCACGATCGGGCCCGCGATAGAAAACGGTTTTTATTACGATGTAGATTTCGGCGACGAAACTTTGTCAGAAAAGGACTTCGAAAACATCGAGAAGAAAATGCTCGAAAACGCGAAGAAAAACTCAACCTTTCAACTATATCCTGTATCGAAAGCGGATGCGCTTAAAGAATACGCCGACAATCCTTACAAAACGGAACTTATTTCGAACCTGAACGACGGCGAAATCACTTTCTGCTCGCACGATAACTTCACCGATCTTTGTCGTGGAGGTCACATTCCATCAACCGGAATAGTGAAGGCCGTAAAAATATTAAACGCAGCCGGAGCTTACTGGCGCGGCGACGAGAAAAACAGACAGCTTACGCGCGTTTATGGAATTTCATTCCCGAAACAGAAAGACTTAACTGAATATCTTGAGCGTCTTGAAGAAGCAAAGCGCCGCGACCACAGAAAACTTGGAAAAGAGCTTGGCATTTTTGCATTCTCTGAAAAAGTAGGTGCAGGTTTACCGCTTTGGTTACCGAAAGGCGCAGCTTTAAGAAAAAAGCTCGAAAACTTTCTTTCTGAAGCACAGAAAAAAGCGGGCTACGAATTTGTGATGACGCCACATATTGGTGCGAAGGAACTGTATGTAACTTCAGGGCACTGGGACAAATACGGCGCTGACAGCTTTCAGCCGATCAAAACCCCTAATGAAGGTGAAGAATTCATGCTGAAACCGATGAACTGCCCGCATCACTGCGAGATTTATAAAGTTGGACAATGGTCTTACAAAGATTTACCTAAACGCTTTGCAGAATTCGGAACCGTTTACCGCTACGAACAGTCGGGTGAACTACATGGTTTGACGAGAGTTCGCGGCTTTACGCAGGACGACGCGCATCTTTTCTGTACACCGGATCAGCTTTTAACTGAATTTGAAAACGTAATCGACCTTACTTTATACGTATTTAAATCACTTGGCTTCGAAGATTTCGTAACACAGATATCACTTAGAGATCCCGAGAATAAAGAAAAATATATCGGTTCCGACGAAAACTGGAAAAAAGCCGAAAACGCAATAATCCAGGCGGCGGCGAAGAAAGGACTCAAAACCGTTGTTGAATATGGTGAAGCCGCTTTCTATGGACCTAAACTCGATTTCATGGTGAAAGATGCGCTTGGCAGAAGCTGGCAGCTTGGCACCATTCAGGTTGATTATAACTTACCTGAAAGATTCGATCTTTGGTACATCGGGAGCGATAACGAAAAGCACAGACCTGTGATGATTCACCGTGCGCCGTTTGGCTCCATGGAAAGATTTATCGCCATCCTTCTGGAGAACACTGCCGGAGATTTCCCGCTGTGGCTTGCACCGGATCAGTTCACCATCTTACCGATCAGCGAAAAATATGCTGATTATGCGAAAAAAGTTTCAGAATTACTGGAAAATCACGATATTTGCGGCCTGATTGATGACAGAAACGAGAAGACGGGGCGTAAAATCCGCGATGCAGAAATTAAAAAACTGCCGTTCATGCTTGTCGTAGGCGAAACCGAAGAATTAAATGGCACGGTTTCTGTCCGCAGAAGAGGCGAAGGTGATCTGGGCACAATGAGTGTCGAAGACTTCATCGCTTACTTCAAAGAGCAGTCGAAAATCTAAGAATTAACATTAAAATTAAACACCATAGCACAGAAATTTAACTACCGAGGCCGAGGTCCACAGAGACGCGTACAGGAAGATTTGCACCAGATTAACGAAAAGATCCGTGCAAAGGAAGTACGTTTGGTCGGCGATAACGTAGAACCCGGCGTCTACCCACTTTCCAAAGCACTGGAAATTGCCAAAGATCAGGAGCTTGACCTTGTGGTCATCTCGGACAAGGCTGAGCCTTATATCTCCAGAATTCTTGATTATAAGAAATTCCTTTACGAGCAGAAGAAAAAAACCAAAGAACTTAAAGCCAAGCAGGTGAAAGTTGTGGTAAAAGAGATCCGTTTTGGTCCACAAACCGATGATCACGATTACGAGTTCAAGAAAAAACATGCTGAGAAATTTCTTGAAGAAGGTTCAAAGCTCAAGACTTATGTTTTCTTCAAAGGCCGTTCAATCATCTTTAAAGACCAGGGAGAAATCCTTCTTTTAAAACTGGCCCAGGAACTGGAGCACGTTGGAAAAGTTGATCAGTTGCCAAAACTTGAAGGTAAGAGAATGATTATGATGATGAGCCCGAAGAAACCGGCGAAATAATTTTCAATCTGAAAATGAAATAATTTGAAGATTTGAAATTTTCAAAATAAAAAAGAGACTTTTTAAAGTCTCTTTTTTTGTGGTTAAAATCGGCGGTGATTGTGAAATGTGGTGGGTTTGGAAGGGTCGAAGCGGTCGATTAACCTTGTCAAGGTTTTGAACCTTGACAAGGTTCAATGAGCCAGAAGAAACCGGCGAAATAAGTTTCAATTTGAAAATGAGATAATTTGAAGATTTGAAATCTGCAAAATAATAAAGAGACTTTTTGGAGTCTCTTTTTTTGTGGTTGAAATGGGCGGTTATTACGAAATGTGGTGGGTTTGGCAGGTTCGAAAAGGTCGATAGAACTAACCTTGTCAAGCTTTGAAATCTACAAAATATAAGAGACTTTTGGAGTCTCTTTTTTTTGGCGAACTTTTACCTGAGTTTTTACATTTCTTCAAAATCTATTTGCGTCTGAATAGGTTTGTTGAATACTTTACCAAATTTTGTTTTAAAATCAGTCATATTATCAGATAGCTCCATTACCGTTATTAATCTCATTAAATGTTTATCCAGATGCGGAATTCCAATTTCCTCAGTTAAATGTTGATGATGACGTCTACTTCTGTTACCTTTTCCATTTTTTGGATTTAAATCTCTTAATTTTTCAAGCGCACCCTTAGGTAACTCGTTATACACAAATTCGTTCGTGAACTTACCTAAATACCCCGGCCTCTTTAACGAGAAAGGATCATATTTCCAATGAAATAGCCGAAAAGCTTCTTGATAAAATTTTCTCGGAAACCTTGACTGCCATTTTAAGTAATCTTCTTGAATATATTTCGAAAGTAATTTTTGTAATTCATCTTTCTCTCTATCATATTGATAACCGGTTGCTTCATCAATTAGAGCATTTATACCAACTTTTGCTAGGGAACGAATTATTATCTTCGCCTGCTTTACGATTTTTTCTTGAGATGAAATGATAACTCCTTTTTCTTCTGCGTCTAAATATAATTCACATACTAACGGAATTAGCTCAGCATCATATCCGACAGCTGTTAAACCATTAGAATGATAATAATGAATCGGTTGTATTCTTTCCAAAACGTCATCATTAACAAATTCAACAAGATTTTTGGCTCCGATGATTGAAGGTAATCCCTCTTGTCTTTTTTCTCCTTTTCTTGGTCTATTAAAAGCTGCAAATAAACCTGTTTGTGAAATAATTCTTTTTTTATTTTCGAGAACCGCACAGGGAATTTCGACAATTCCAATTTCCTCAGTTCCAATTTTTAAATAGCCTCGGTGACTTGCGTGATGAATTTCCATTATATTTATTTAGTTGGTCATGTGACCACAAATATAGTCACATGACCTTTACTACGCAAATTTATCTTGTGCTTTTTACAAAAAAAAATTACAATTGCAAAAAAAAAGTATGGAGATTGCTGTTTTTAAAGTAATGAATTCCTGAAGAGACATAACATCAAATTCAACATTACATGGTTCTCAACTAAACAATTTCCGCGTGAGGGATCGCAGCGGTTACCCCGCAGGCGCGGTTTGCCGGAAGGCGAGCTGCACCAAGGAGTATGAGTGTAGAGCCCGACGGAAGCCAGTTATGATTCAGGGCGCGGCCTTCGGCCGCGCCCTAAATCATAACTGGCGCACGACACGCCCAAATTCTTAGGCATAATCCGCAATTCTGCTTTCTCATTACAAGTTATTGTTGTACTTTTGCAGTCTGAAAAAATGTGTAATGCCTTCATAAGCCTAACACTTCAGATGACCACGAGATTGATAACAAACAGATAAAATTAAGCAAAATGCCAAAATTAAAAACTAAATCAGGTGCTAAGAAGCGTTTTAAGCTTACCGGAACCGGGAAGATTAAAAGAAAAGGTGCTTTCAAAAGCCACATTCTGACCAAGAAAGAAACGAAGCAGAAGAGAAATCTTACGCAGACTTCTTACGTTGCAGAGGTGGACAAAAAAAGCGTTCTACGTCAATTAGCTTTAAGATAGTTTTTATAAATCAACCGGTTTATAAGAATTGAAAAAATTCAGAAAAATTTAACCCTGAAACGGTGCCCCTAAGATCTGCCGCGGCAGACGCCCTTTTCAAAAAAAACAAATTTAATTATGCCAAGATCAGTAAATGCGGTAGCCTCTAGAGCCCGCAGAAAAAAAGTAATGAAGCTGGCTAAAGGTTTTTTCGGTAGAAGAAAAAATGTTTGGACAGTAGCCAAAAACGCCGTGCAAAAAGCAATGCAATATGCTTACCGCGGTAGAAAAGAGAAGAAAAGAAGTTTCAGAAGCCTTTGGATCATGCGTATCAACGCAGGTGCAAGAGAACATGGAATGACTTACTCCCAGTTTATGGGCGCTCTGAAAAGCAACAACATCGAACTGAACAGAAAGGTTTTAGCGGATTTAGCAATGAATCATCCGGAAGCTTTCAAAGCAGTTGTAGATCAAGTTAAATAAATGTAAAATTTTTGTTATCAATCATTAATCCCATGCAAATTTTGTGTGGGATTTTTTTATTAGTTTTGCCCAACTTCCATTAAAAAATGAAAAAGCTTTTACTTCTTTCTTCGCTCACTTTTTCGCTGTTTTTTACGGCTCAAACCTTTACACAGGCGTACCAGAACCGCGTTAACCAGATAGCGCAAACCAATATCAATACTTACCTCACGGAGTTTGCAGCCTTTGGCGTAAAAACTACCGGAAGCGCAAATAACAACAATACCTTCAACTGGCTCAAGAACAAATATCTAAGTTTTGGCTACACTGCAGACCAGCTTTCTGAAAACGCATTTACATACAACGGAAATACCACCAAAAACCTCATTCTTACAAAAACAGGCACCAAGTATCCCGACACCTTCGTAATCGTCTGCGGACATTACGACACCATCGGCGGGCCGGGCGTAAACGATAACGGCAGCGGAACCGCGATTTTGCTTGAGATGGCAAGAATTCTTAAATATGTACCCACCGAATATTCAGTGAAATTCATCAATTTCACCGGCGAAGAACAGGGTTTGCTCGGAAGCCAGAAATATGTGAGCAGCGTGGTAAACAGCACCAGTCCGAAAATGAAAATTAAGTTGGTGCTTAATATCGATCAGGTCGGTGGCGTTGCAGGTGAAGTGAACAATACGGTAACGTGCGAACAGGACACCAATAATTCGCCCGCCACAAACAACGCGGCTTCAGCTGCGGCCACTCAGCAGCTAATGGCCTGCGTGGGGCTTTATTCGCCGCTGCAAACTAATCTCTCATACGCTTATGGGTCCGATTATATGCCTTTTCAATCGAACGGCGAAGTGATCACAGGGCTTTACGAATATAATGAAAGCAATACGCCGCATACATCCGGCGATACCTACGTAAATATGGATCCGGTGTTTGTTTTTAATGTTGCTAAAGGCGCTTTAGGCGCGGTTCAGCATTTTGCCGTTGCAGATTCTGTGATATTATCAACGTCCGACAGCGGAATTTCATCTTACAGAGTCTACCCAAATCCTGCCAGCGACTATTTACATATTGAATCTAACGAAGACCGTTTTGAGTTATCACTTGCGGACACAAGTGGAAAAATTGTGCTCCGAAACAAAAATGTAAAGAAAATCAACGTTTCGCACCTTCCGTCAGGCCTATATTTTGCGTCACTGAATTTTGACGGGCAACTCGCTACCTCGAAAATTATTATTGCAAGATAAAAATCGTTCCAGCAAATCAATGTTGAGCGTAAATCATATTTTATTTTGAGTTCCGTTCCAATAAAACTTCTTCTACATCCGCAAGTGAAACCGATTTGGCTTTCAGCAGAATTAAAAAATGATACAACAGATCGGCGGCTTCATTTTTAAACAGATCCTCATTATTATCCTTCGCTTCAATGACCAGCTCCACCGCCTCCTCGCCTACTTTCTGAGCCATCTTATTGATGCCGCGTGTATAGAGATCATAAGTATATGAACCTGCAACCTTTTGGTCAATCCTGTGGGAAATGGTCTGCTCTAATTCGTACAGAAATCCCTTCGAAGCTTTCGTTCCAAAACAGCTGAAACTGCCGGTATGACACACATTTCCAGCCGGTTGGGCCTGAATGAGTATGGCGTCCGAATCGCAGTCTTCCTGCATACTTTTTACATAAAGAAAATTTCCTGAGGTTTCGCCTTTAAGCCAAATCCGGTTCTTAGTTCTGCTGAAAAAATGAACACGCCCATCTTCTTTGGTCAGTTGAAATGCTTCTTTATTCATGTATCCCAGCATCAAAACCTGCTGCGTAAGCGAATCCTGAATGATGGCCGGGATCAGGCTGTTGCTTTTGTCAAAATCGAGTGTCATCGGATAGGTATTTTATTAAGTTTAAGATTGCTCTTTAGGTCTTTGATATTAATTTCATTGAAGTGGAAAACGCTGGCCGCGAGAGCACCGCTTACTCTAGTTTCCAAAAAAAGACTCGAAAAATGCTGCAATGATCCCGCGCCGCCAGAAGCGATCACGGGCAATGGTGAAATTTCGGTGACAGTGTTCAGCATACGCAGGTCGAAGCCGCTTTTGGTGCCGTCGTAATCCATCGAAGTGAGTAAAATTTCGCCCGCGCCAAGATCGGTAAGTTGGCGTATCCATTCGAGTGTCTTTAATTCGGTTTGAATCTTGCCGCCATTCACAAAAACAAAATCATCATCGGGCGTCTGTTTCGTGTCGACCGCCACAACAACGCACTGACTGCCAAAGTTCTGCGCTAATTCGCGGATAAGTTTTGGACGGCGCACCGCTGCAGAATTAATTGAAACCTTGTCCGCGCCCGCGCGCAGAAGCAGTTCGACATCCTCAACGCTGGATATTCCGCCTCCAATCGTGAAGGGTATATCGATTTCTTTGCTGAGCTTTCTAACCAGTTCCACCAATGTTTTTCTGCCTTCGAGCGTCGCTGTTATATCCAGAAATACAAGTTCATCAGCACCGTCAGCGACATATTTTTTTGCAAGTTCTATGGGGTCTCCCGCAAAACGCAGGCCTTCAAACTGCACCCCTTTTACCGTTTTTCCGTCTTTGATGTCGAGACACGGTATTATTCGTTTTTTTAACATTTAAATAAATTCTTTTAGGTCGTTAAGCGAAATTCTATTTTCGTAGATGGCTTTGCCGATAATTGCGCCGCTGCAACCAATTTCTTTTAGATTCAAAAGATCTTCAACAGATGAAATTCCGCCACTCGCGATCAGACCGATCTGAGTATTCTCCAGAATATCGGCGTAGAGTTCAACCGAAGGGCCTGCAAGCATCCCGTCTTTCGAAATATCCGTGCAGATTACTTCGCGAATTCCGGTATCCTCGAAAGACCTGATCAATTCTATCACATATAAATCCGAATCCTGAAGCCAGCCCGAGGTTTTGATTTTCCGGTTGAGACAGTCGGCTCCGAGGATGAATTTTTCGGCACCGAATTCGGAAATCCACTCACGGCATAATGCCGGATTTTCTACCGCAATGCTGCCCAGGGTAATCTTCGAAACGCCCGCATTCAGTACAAGTTCGAGATCATACCGCGACTTTAAGCCGCCGCCGAAATCAACGATAAGTCCTGTTTGGCAAACGGCCGCAATGGTTTTCAGGTTGATTACTTTTCCGGCTTTTGCACCATCGAGGTCTACAAGGTGTAGATACTGAATTCCGCTTTCTTCAAATGCCCGCGCCATCTCCAAAGGATCACCATAGATTTTCTGTGTACCGTAATCTCCTTCTGAAAGTCGCACGCATTTCCCGTCAATGATGTCTATTGCAGGTATAATTTTCATAATTGAATATTTAAAAAATTGTTTAACACTGCTGAACCCACATCTCCGGATTTTTCAGGGTGAAACTGCGTCCCGAAAAAATTATTTTTCTGCAGTGTCGCACTGAAAGGGATGATATAATCGCAAACCGATGAAGTGTCCGTACCCAACGTGCAATAATAACTGTGAACAAAGTAGAAATCTTCATCATCACCTATTCCGTTGAAAAGTTGGCTTTGACGTTTGCTCAGGCTGTTCCAACCCATATGCGGAACGGTGTATCCTGACGGAAACTTCTTAACATAACTGTCAAAAATTCCCAAACCAGCGGTATTTCCTTCCTCCGAGTGTGCACACAGCAGTTGTTGTCCAAGGCAAATTCCCAGAAATGGCTGCACCAAGGTAGGAATCAAAACATCGAGACCTTTTTTCTTTAAATTTTCCATGGCGGTTGAAGCCTCGCCTACGCCCGGGAAAATAACTTTCTCTGCCTTGCGGATGGTTTCAGCATCATCGGTAAGTACCGTATTAAAACCAAGCTTCTGCACCGCATTTTCCACCGATCTCACGTTGCCCGCGGCATAATCTATAATTGCAATCATAACTGTCCTTTGGTGCTTGGTATTGAAAAATTCTGGCCTCCAACCTTTACGGCATCTCTTAAAACTTTAGCAAAAGCCTTGAACACAGATTCAACCATGTGATGTTCGTTATCGCCGCGGCATTCGATGTTCAGATTGCAATCGGCCGTGTCGGTAAACGATTTAAAGAAATGATAAAACATTTCAGTAGGCACGTCACCGATCCGCTCACGCTTGAAATCTACGTCCCATACCAGCCAGTTTCTGCCACCGAAATCAATGGCAATCTGCGCCAGACAATCGTCCATCGGCAAAAGAAAAGCATACCTTTCGATCCCTTTCTTTATGCCCAAAGCCTGCTTGAAACAGCTTCCCAATACAAGCGCTGTGTCTTCGATGGTGTGATGCTCATCAACCTGAAGATCACCATTCACAAGAATCTTGAGATCAAAATTGCCGTGCCGTGCAATCTGCTCCAGCATGTGATCAAAAAATGCAAGCCCGGTACGGATTTGAGAATTCCCCGAACCATCTAGATTGAGTTCAACCAAAACGTCGGTTTCTTTTGTAGTGCGCCGCACCACGCCTTTGCGCGGTTTCGATTTTAAAAAACTGTATATATCAGACCAGTCGGTAGTGCTTAATTCCGCTACCGCGTCCGGAGTTTCGGACAAATAAATAGCCTTGCAGCCAAGATTTGTCGCGAGTTCCAGATCGGTTTGGCGGTCGCCGATCACATATGAATTTTCAAGATCGTATCCGCCATAAATATACTTTTGAAGCATGCCTGTGCGCGGTTTTCGGTTGGGTGAATTGTCTTCCTCAAAACTGCTGTCGATCAAAATATCTTTGAACAGTATGCCCTCATTTTCAAGTGTTTTTAGCATTTTGTTGTGAGGTTTAATAAAATCATCTTCCGGAAAAGATGCCGTTCCACGTCCGTCCTGATTTGAAACCATTACAAGTTCGTAATCCAGTTCATTATAGATTTTAGCCAAATTCTGTATCACTTTCGGATAGAACTCCAGCTTCTCAAGAGAGTCAATCTGAAAGTCCTCGGGCGGTTCTATGATTAAAGTTCCGTCGCGGTCGATAAAAAGTACTTTTTTCATTTTAAATTTTTGTTAGAATGGAGATCAGTTTTAAATTTTCTTCTGGATTTCCCACCGTAATGCGGATGCAATTTGGAATGCCGGGATGTCGCAGACTTGTAAGAATTTGATTTTTTATCAGAATGCGGTACACTTCATCTGCATCAGCGAACTCTACCAACAGAAAATTCGCATGCGATGCGTACACTTTTTTCACTGCGCGTATTTGTTCAAGGGCATCAACCAGCTTCGCTTTCTCGCTCAGGATTAACCCAACATTCTTGTTAAATTTCATACCGTCGTCCAGTTCTTCTGCTGCGATCCGCTGGCTTTCCGAACTGATGTTATATGGTGGCTTTAAACGGGTGATCAAACGCGCAATCTCCGGCGATGCGAAACCGACGCCGAGACGCAAGCCAGCCATTCCGTGCGCTTTCGACAGGGTTTTAAGCACGACAAGATTCGGAAATTGAACGAGCAGTTTGGTAGCCGAATCATTCGGGGAAAACTCAATATAAGCTTCATCAATAACCACCAAACCTTCAAACTTTGAAATGAAATAAGCCAGATCCTCAATTGAATTGCCGGTTGGATTATTCGGTGAACATATAAATAAAATTTTGGCCGAAGTTTCAGATACACATTGGTCAAAAACTTCCTTATCAAGCTGAAAAGAACCGTTTAGCCGGAGCTTTTCTATTTTCAGATTGTTAAAATCCGCATATACTTCATACATCGAAAAACTGGGATCAAGACACATAATGGTGTCGGATCCGGGTTCGCAAAAAATTCGCATCAGCAAATCGATGAGTTCGTCGCTGCCGTTGCCCATAAAAAGTCTGTCTGCCGAAACCCCGTTTATTGCTGCCAGTTTTCCCTTCAGAGCCTTCTGCTCACCATCGGGATAGCGGTTGTATTTCCCAACAGGACTTTCGTTGGAGTCGAGATAAATTAAACCGTCCGAGGATTCCGTTGGACGTGTGTTCGTATAGACTAACGCACTTTTTAAATGCGGCCGGAGCATTTTTTCAAGGTTAAATTCCATCCTTTATCATTTTTAAGCGAATTGAAACCGCATTTTTGTGAGCACTTAGACCTTCTGCCTCAGCCATGATCTCTACTGTCTGACCTATATTCTGTAAACCGTCAACGGTAATTTGCTGAACGGTAATTTTCTTCACAAAACTGTCGAGCGAAACACCGCTGTAGCTGCTTGCGAAACCGTTTGTAGGCAAGGTGTGATTGGTGCCGCTCGCGTAATCGCCAACCGATTCGGGCGTGTAATTACCTAAAAATACCGATCCCGCACTTGCGACATCATTTAAATAATCTTCAGCGCGCTCAACCGACAAAATCAGGTGCTCGGGCGCGTATAGGTTACTGAATTCGAGCGCGCTTTCCACAGAATCCAATAAAATAAAACGGCTATTCTCCAATGCCTCTGCCGCAATATCGCGTCTGGGAAGCATTTCAAGCTGAAGACTAACTTCATTCAAAGTCTGCGTGAAAATTTCTTCGTCCACCGCAATAAAAATAACCTGCGAATCCGTTCCGTGTTCAGCTTGTGCGAGCAAATCTGCAGCACAAAACGCGGGAACTGCGGTTCTGTCGGCAATCACGAGCACTTCGCTTGGTCCTGCAGGTAAGTCCACCGCGATGTTATAGTCCGTCGCCAGCATTTTTGCCTGGGTTACGTATTGATTTCCCGGACCAAAAATTTTATCAACTTTTGGAATACTTTCGGTGCCGAAGTTCATCGCTGCGATAGCCTGGGCGCCGCCCACTTTATATATTTTTGAAATTCCACAAAGTTTTGCGGTGAACAGAACAGCCGGATCAATGCTGCCATCCGCCCGTGGAGGCGTGCACAAAATCACTTCCCTGCAGCCTGCAATCTGGGCGGGAACCGCAAGCATCAGCACGGTAGAAAACAAAGGTGCGCTTCCACCCGGAATGTACAACCCTACTTTTGCAATCGCCCTGCTTACGCGCCAGCACGAAACGCCGGGCATAGTTTCAATCTTACCAAAATCTTCCTTTTGCGCCGCGTGAAATGTATAAATATTAGCTTTGGCGGTAGCAATTGCTGCTTTAAGTTTTTCACTAACCAACGCTTCGGCAGCGTTAATTTCAGATTCCGAAACCAAAAATGTCTCAAGTTCTGCGCGGTCGTACTTCAGCGTTAACTGTTTAAGCGCACAATCGCCGTTTTCAGCAACCTGATCAAATATTTCCTGAACCGCAGCTTTGAGGTTTTCCTGCTTTAAAACATTCCGGCTGATCAGGTTTTTCCAGATTTCCCGGGGTGGATATTTATAAATAGTATTCATCAGTACAAAATTTAAAAGACCATTTTTTCTATCGGAATTACCAGGATGCCTTCAGCGCCCAATTTCTTCAGCTCATTGATGATTTCCCAGAATGCACTTTCCTTCACCACCGAGTGGATACTACTCCAGCCTGCTTCTGCAAGTGGCAGGATGGTAGGAGATTTCATGCCTGGAAGCAACTTTGTGATGGATGGTATGGCCACATCTGGTGCGTTGAGCAGGATGTATTTGTTTTCGCGTGAGTTCATCACCGCCTGGATGCGGAACAGAAATGAGTCCAGTATTGATGATGTTTGCTCGGTTAATGCCTGATTGCCAATGATCACCGCCTCACTTCTCAGAATCTCTTCCACTTCCGTCAAACCGTTGTGCATCAGCGTACTTCCGGAACTTACAAGATCCGCTACCGCATCCGCCAGCCCAATGCTTGGCGCAATTTCTACACTTCCGGAAATTTCAACGATTTCAGGCTTTACGTCGCGGTCTTCAAAATAAGACCGAACAATATTTGGATACGAAGTCGCGATTTTTTTTGCATTAAAAAACCCGTTACCGTTATAAATCTGTTCACGCGGTATTGCCAGCGAAAGCCTGCATTTGGCAAAACCAAGCCTGCGGACCAAGGCAACATTACGGAGTTGCTCCTTAACTTCATTTTCTCCGATGATGCCAATATCAACGATACCGTTTTCAACATATTTGGGAATATCATCGTCACGCAGAAACAGGATCTCGAGTGGAAAATTATCGGCCGTATTCTTTAATTTACTTTTAAAATCTGGGAATTTAATACCGCAGTCGCGCAGGAGTTCAAGGGATTTTTCGCTAAGTCTTCCGCTTTTCTGGATGGCAATTTTGAGGGTGTTCATACTGTTTTGGGTAAGTTGTCTGAACAGATGCCGAAGTTTGTAAACACAAAAAAACCGTCATTGCTCAGACGGTTTATAATTATTTTTATTTTCTTTTCAGGCCATAATTAATCAACTCGTCTTTCGATGAGATGATGATGATGGATTAACGAAACTAGATTTTTCATTGTTTTTGATGCAGCAAAGATATGCGATAATTTTTTGAAGACGCAAACAATAAATTAAATTACCGTATAACAACCTGATAAACAGCGCGTAAAATTTTATAATATAAAGATTAAACCTTCGTTAACGAAAAGAATATTTTTAGGAAAAGATTAAACCAATTAAAAACAACTTTTAAGGTTTATGATTTTTGAGGTTTCTGTACGACTGCTGAAGTGTCTTTAATTCGGCTTCGTTTTGTGCTGACTTTTTCTTCTGTTTCTCCAATTCGAGATTTAAACTTTCGATTTTCTGCACTAAAGCGCTGGTGTCAGCACCCGGTTTTGCGCGACTCAATTTCTCTTCAAGCGCACCAATTTTTTGTAAAATGGCGGTAATCTTACCTTCAATTTTTTTCTTTTCTGCGAAATTTAATTCAAAATCATCATTCAAGCGGTTTGCCTCTTCCACCGCACTTTTGTCCGCGCTGTTCCTCATTTCACCGACCGCTTTTTCAAACGCAGCGTTCGAAAGCTGCCTTTTGTAGTTTGCTTCTGCAATTTCCTGAGACGCCATCTGAGCTTGATTCTGAGCAAACACAAGTGAAGTAAACAGTAAAAAGGTAAGCGATAGAATTTTAATCATTTGGTTTGTGGTTTAGTTTTAATCAGGACTGAAGAACTCCCTTATACAGGCTCATCAACTGTTTTGAAATAGTATCGTCACTGAATTTCTGCACGAACTGTAATCCTTTCTCCGCCCTCCTGTCTCTTTCAGAACGGTTATTCAACAGAAAATTAATCTTCGCGCTGATGTCCTTAAAATTATTCGGATCGATAAACACAGAATTTTCTCCGCCGGCTTCGGGCAGACAACTTACATTACTGGTAATCACCGGTGTGCCGGAAAATAACGCTTCAATAACTGGAATGCCGAAACCTTCAAATAAGCTTGGATACACAAAAATATCGGCGAGTTTGTAAATGGCAGCCAGTTCATCCATCGAAACATTTTCGAGGAAATGCACCTGATTTTCGAGTTTATTTTTCTTCAGGAATTTTCGGATCTTATTGAAATACTTGGTTTTCCGGCCAATAACGACTAGCGGAATTTCTGTTCCGTTAACCGCTTTCACGATATTCAAAAGGTTTTTCCGCTCTTCAATCGTCCCCACATTCAGAATAAATCTATCCGGAAGACCGTATTTTGCTTTGACTGAATTTAAAACCTGCTCACCCTGATTTTCTTTAAAAGCCTGATGACAACCTTGATAAACCACCTGGATTTTATCTTCGGGTACATGCAAGAACTCAACAATATCGCGCTTGGTCTGTTCTGAAATGGCAATGATCAGATCAGCCTGTCTTGCGGCCTTCCGGAATTTCCACAGATGAATTTTGCGTTCTATAAAGGGATAGTATTTCGGGTAACGTAAAAAAATCAGATCGTGAATCGTTACGATTTTTTTTATGGGTTTGCTGTTCCATTTTAAAGGCAGCTCACCTGAAAGTCCGTGGAATATTTCTGCGCCTGCATTTTGTGCATCAATGCCCATCTTGAGCTGTCTCGTAAGATACCCTTTTGTGGTAGGCACAAAATTTACATTTGGTAACTGAAGAATTGCAGCCCCATTTGACGTTTCAGTTTTATTGAAAATCAGATAATCGTTTTCCGGGAAACCGGTGGCCAATATTCGCACAAGATCACGCGAATAATTCCCTAAGCCCGATTTATTCTGAAAAAACCGTTTACCGTCAAATGCAATTTTCATTCGTCGGCAGGTTTAATAATATCCTGGGTAAGCTGTTTACGCTTCCAGTGCTCCGATTTTTTGCTGTATAGAAAAAACTTGCCCAGTTTGTATTTAAATTTAAGGTAGCCGCGGTATTCTATCCCTTCAAATAAACGGTAAGGAATATTGGGATCTTCTGCAATACAGGCATTTACAGCATCGGAAAAAACCGCCGGACCTGTTGTGGAATGCACATTATGCGGAAAACGGTGCGTCTGGATATTATCCAATACCATTTCGAGCGTTTTTTTGAGGAATGGATGTTCTTTATCGAAAATAAGCGCCCACTGGCAGTAGAAATGCACGTGTCGCTCGCGGCTGAGGACCGCAACATCATCCGGACGGATGAGTTTTCTCAAAGGTTTCGAAATACCGCTGTCTACATCCAGATAAACTCCGCCTTTCCGGTAAAGTATCGCGTAACGGAAAAAGTCGGCTTTTGCTGCGCCAATCGTCAGCCGCTTATATGCTTTAAGGTATTCTTCTGGAAACTCCTTCCGAAAAAATTCCTGAACATCATCATCATCGTAGAGATAATACTGATATTCAGGATTTTGTCTTTTAATATTCCAGATGTGCCACCGCGTGATCAGCGGCAGCTTTTTGGTTTTAAAAGTCTGGAATATATTCTTCGGAATCGCCATCGGAAAGGTTTATACCGCTACGTTGTTTTCGCGTAAAGCATCGTTGAGTGAGGTCTTCAGATCGGTAGATTCTTTTCTCTGCCCGATGATGAGTGCACACGGAACCTGATATTCCCCCGCCGGAAAATATTTGGTGTAGCTTCCCGGGATCACAACCGAACGCGCGGGTACCCGACCTTTGATTTCAACCGGATCATCGCCGGTAACGTCAATTATTTTGGTGGAACCCGTAAGCACAACATTTGCACCTAAAACGGCTTCTTTTTCTACGTGAACGCCTTCTACCACGATGCATCGTGAACCAACAAAAACATTGTCTTCGATGATCACAGGTGCAGCCTGAAGAGGCTCCAAAACACCGCCAATGCCGACTCCGCCACTTAAATGCACGTTCTTACCGATCTGTGCGCAGCTTCCGACGGTCGCCCAGGTGTCCACCATCGTACCGGAATCTACATAGGCACCGATGTTTACGTAAGACGGCATCAGAATCACGCCCGGAGCGATATATGCGCCTTCCCGTGCCACTGCATGTGGAACCACGCGCACACCTTTCTCAGCATAATTTCTTTTCAAAGGCATTTTGTCATGGAATTCAAACGGGCCCACTTCAATAGTCTCCATCTTCTGGATTGGAAAATACATCACCACTGCTTTCTTCACCCATTCATTCACCTTCCAGCCGTTTTCTGTTGGTTCCGCTACGCGGAGTTCGCCCAAATCAAGCAGTCGGATCACTTCACGAACCGATGCCTGGCTGTCGTCGTTCTGTAAAAGTTCACGGTTATCCCAAATATTTTCGATGGTTTGCTGTAACATAATTGATATATGATTGTTGATAAATTGATAAATTTCTATGCGCCCAAATTTACAAAACTCTGCGCGCGAAAAGGTACGCCTGATTCCAATATTTTTCGTTCAGCGACGAAATGATCACTCCCTTGGATGTGGAGGCATGAATGAATTTCACCTCGCCGCCCTGGCCAATATCGTGCACGATACCCACGTGTGACACACGGCTGCCGCCCGCGGTGGCAAAAAACACGAGGTCGCCCGGTTTGGTTTCTTTAATGCTGATTTGCTTACCCGTGTTGGACTGGTCTTCGGAGCGCCGCGGGAGCTTAGTGTCGTTTTCGTCGAAAACCTTGGCCACAAGCCCTGAACAGTCGAATCCTGCTGATGTGTTGCCCGCATATTTGTAGGGAGCGCCCAGATACTTCTGCGCATCACGAAGAATCTCCTGAATTTCGGCATTTACTTTCCCCGAAAAGTTAGATTCGAGGGTTTTTAAGTTTGCTGATTTTGCGACCGTTTTTGTGGGTACGCTTCTTTTAACCGCTACGGGTTTTGAAGTGCCGCAGGAAACTGCAAAAAGCAACAGCAACGCGGCAATAAAAAGGTTTTTCATATGCAAAGGACAGTGAGTCCCAAAAATAGTAAAATTATTCTCCTTTTCAAGAAATTAAGCCACATTTTCCAGTTATGATGGGCTTTTTTAGACGTAAAAGGGTTTTGCTTCGGATTTTAAAAATAAAGTAATTATATTTAAAAATTACAACAATAATGAATATGACTCTGCACGATTTCAGAATTAATTTTAAACATGAACTATCACCACTGTACTCCAATTCCGAAAGCAATGAACTTTTCACCGTTTTCGTACACAGGATTTTAGGATATGACCGATTTGCACAGCGTAAATTCAGCAATGAAACTCAGGATGAAAATCAACTGCAAAAATTAACCGAAATCCTAAAGCAGCTTAAAACCGGAATGCCTTTTCAGCAAATTTTAGGCGAAACCGAATTTTACGGTTTGAATTTTTTTGTGAACGAAAATGTGCTGATTCCACGGCCCGAAACCGAAGAACTACTGGAACTCGCAATTGCAGAAATCACAAAGCTTACGGTGAAAAATCAGTCATTGAAAATTCTGGATATCGGCACCGGTAGCGGAATTATTCCGGTTGTGCTTAAAAAACATTTTCCCGCTGCTGAATTATCGGCCATCGACTATTCTGAAAAGGCGCTCGAAGTCGCGCGCAAAAATGCGGATTTTCATCAGGTTAATATTAACTTCATTCATCAGGATTATCTTGGAGGTGAACTTAATGGAATTTTCGACATCATCATTTCGAATCCACCCTATATCGGCCGTGATGAAAATGACGAAATTTCGGACTCGGTGAAAAACTTTGAACCTTTGATGGCGCTGTTTGCGCCTGCCGAAAACCCGCTCATTTTCTACGAGAAAATTGCCAACGACTGCAAAACGCATTTGTCAGACGGCGGAATGCTGTTTCTTGAAATCAACCAGAAACTTGGGAGTGAAACGAGGGATCTGTTTACGGAGGTTCTGCATGAAGTACGCTTGGTGAAGGATTTGTCCGGGAACGATCGTTTTGTGGTGGGAATGAAGTAGGGTTTTGAGGGGCGCGAGCGAAGCGAGCGCCAAAAAGAAACCTAGACCCTCCGCAGATGGTAATCTGATAAAATTTAGTGTGTGAGGTGGGCGCGAGCGAAGCGAGCGCTAAAAACAGTAGCAAATACAGCTAAAGGAGTTTGTCGGCTAAATCCAGTAAGCAGGGCGGGCGCGAGCGAAGCGAGCGCCGAAACGAACCAAAAACAACTGCAGGCGTTGATGGATGAAAAATCCAGTGGCGAGGTGGGCGCGAGCGAAGCGAGCGCCAAAAAAGTCAGTTTGTAGATTTCTGTTCGCACTGGATAATCTCTTTACAACGCGCGAAAATTGTCGAAAACAAAATTGCTGGATTTATAGCCCCGATGGAAGCGGCATCCCCCGGCGACGCGGCAGCGGAGACGGGGATACAGCGGACAGCGGGTACGGTTTTCGGAAGATAGAGGCTTGGGTTGCTCCTAAAAAAATCAGCCGATTTTCTTTTTCACGAACACCATATATGCCATGTACATCAGTGGAAGTGCCATCACTGCAAGGTAAAGCGAATGCTGAACGGCCCGCTCCGGCTCCAGTGCAACCGCATAAACCAATCCGAAAAATGCGCCGCCCAAATGCGCGGCATGGCCAATATTGTCGCCTTCGCGCGGATTCAGCATCATATACACTGAATACGCGAAATATAAAAACCCGAAAATATATCCTGGAATCGCAATCGGAATGAAGAAGAAATAAATGCCTAAATCCGGGATCATCGCAATGGATGCAAACAAAATTCCGGAAACACCACCGCTCGCGCCAATAGCGGAATACCACGACTGGTTTTTATAAAGATACAGCGAAAACACATTACCGAAAACTATTGAACCGAGATACACCACTAAAAAACCAAGCGCCCCAAACGCCTCCAAAACAATGGGCCCAAAAAAGTAGAGCGTCATCATGTTGAACAGCAAATGCATCATGTCGCCATGCAGGAAACCCGCCGAGATCAACCGGACATATTCTTTCCTCTGTAAGATTGCACCGACGTTAAATTTATACTTTTCGAAAATTTCGCGGTTGCTGAATGCTATAAAACTTATTACAGCCGTAAGGCCAATGATGATCAATAAAATGGAGTTCATACTGTTTAAAAAATAAAAGTTCCGGCTTTGCCGAAACTTAGTTCATACTATTTCTGAAGTTAAACTTCGGGCTAATAATTTCTCGTGCATGGGCTTAAGAATTTCCAGGCTGCCGGTTTTTACCGTGCATTTACCTTTGTAATGCACCAGAATAGTACATTGCTCGGCCTGTTCGAGCGTATGCCCGCATATCTCGACGAGTGCTTCAATAACGAAATCAAAGGTATTTACATCATCATTCCACAGAACAAGTTTATACACTTCGTCTTCTTTCTCGAGAAGCGCCACTTCTTCGTCATATTCGCGCTGCGGACTTTCATAATCGCGCACATTTTTTATCATGCTGTTTAACATTTCTTACAAAACATTTTAAAGTTCCGTCAGTTCGTCGGCCATATCACCCAGCAGGCTTGGTTCTTCATACATGAGTTCTACCAAATCTACACTTTTGTTCTGCATCTTCAGGATCTTCACGTGATAATCATTCATTTCAAATTCCTGATTTTCTTCGGGAATATCCTCGAGTTCATGCAAGATGTAGCCGGCCAATGTGTTGTATTCACCATCTTCGGAAAGCGGGAAAATTTTTGGTAAATGTTCATTGATCTCATCCAGGTTCTGCGTTGCCTGCACCCAGTAAACGTTCTCGCCGATTCTCTCTACAATCTTGTCTTCATCATCTTCTTCATCCTGAATTTCGCCTACCAGTTCTTCAAGGATATCCTCTAATGTTATAATTCCCTCGGTACCGCCAAATTCATCAATAACCACGGCTAAATGCTGTTTTTTCTGCTGGAATACTTTCAGCAAATCTGAAATCTTCTTGCTGCCCACAACGAAAAAAGCTTCACGCATCAGCTCGTTGAGTGATTCATGTGTAATGTCGGTTTTACGTCGGATATACTCACGGATAATTTCTTTCGCGTAGAAAATGCCGATAATATTATCAATTGAACCTTTATAAACAGGGATACGCGAGTAACCGCTGTCCATAATTTTCTCAATAATCTCTTCTATAGGGTCTTCAATATCGATTGACGCGATATTCTGCCTCGGCACCATGATCTGTTTGGCGGAATGATCGGTAAAATCGAACGCGTTTTTAATGATCTCGTAATTTTCTTCTTCAATCTCACCACTGTCTGCCGACTGCTTAACAAGTAGCTGCAGTTCTTCGGTTGAGTGAATTTCCTGTTCTGAAGCGGGATGAATTTTCATCAGTCTTAAAACTCCATTCGACATTTGGTTCATCGACCAGATAAACGGCTTGAAAACCACATAAAAAACCCGTAACGGCATCGCAATCGCCATTGTGGTAGGTTCGGCCTTACGGATTGCGATCGATTTTGGAATCAGTTCACCAAAAACAATATGCATGATCGTAATTAAAAGGAAACTTAAAACCAACGAAACGGTGTAAACGGTGGTCTGCGGAACATCCCAACTGAAGTAGTGGAAAAAATTCTCGATAATGTGATGAAGCGCACTTTCGCCGACAAAACCCAAGCCCAGTGAGGCCAGCGTAATACCCAGCTGCGTGGCAGAGAGGTACTCGTCGAGATGTTTTATGATGTGTTCAGCCTGCTTGGCCATTGCGTTGCCTTCGGCGGCTTTGAGTTGAATCTGGGAGTAACGAACCTTAACGATTGAAAATTCTGCGGCTACGAAAAAACCATTGAGTAATACTAAGAATAAAGCCAGTAATAGCTTGACGACGTCTGAGTCCATTTAATTTTTAAAATAATTCGTACAAAGATATATAAAATATAAATAACCAATCTGAATTCAACCACGCGGCTGTACGGAGCTATAATACAAAAGCACCGGACGAACCGATGCTTTTATAAAAATATATTTATTGAATTTTTATGAATTCTTGAGAGCTTCAGCACCTGAAACAATCTCGAGGATCTCATTCGTAATCGCCGCCTGACGGGCTTTGTTGTAGAAGATTTTGAGGTCGTTTCTTAAAGCTTCGGCGTTATCTGTCGCTTTGTGCATGGCTGTCATTCTCGCACCGTGTTCGGATGCAATTGAATCGAGAATGGCTTTGTAAACCTGCGTTTTAATTGATTTTGGTATTAAAACATTCAGAATTTCTGCGGCATTAGGCTCGAACAGATAATCGGTGTTGGCCGTTCCTTCTTTCGGAGCCATCGCAATTGGCAAAACCTGCTCGGTCTGCACCTGCTGCGTGGCGGCATTCAGGAATTTGTTATAAATAACGAAAACCTTGTCGAACTTCCCTTCGCTATAATCTCTCATCACGTGCTCCATAAAGTTTGAAACTACCTGAAAGTTCATGCCGTCGAAAATGGCGCTTTGGTTATCGTACACATTTCTGTTACGGCGCACCGCATCAAAAACTTTTTTACCAACTGCCAGAATCTCCACTTCGTAGCCTGTATTGCTGATGGTATTGTTAAGTTCTTTAATTACGGAAGAGTTGAATGCACCGGCGAGACCTTTATTAGAAGTCACTACAATGTACAGCACTTTTTTCACCTCTCTTTCTTCGGTAAACGTAGATATGCCCTCCAGATCGGTAGTACTGCTCACGTTCTCGATGATTTCCTGCAGTTTTTCTGAGTAAGGTCTCAGCATCACGATTGCATCAGTGGCTTTCTTCAGCTTAGCCGCAGAAACCATTTTCATCGCACTCGTAATCTGCATTGTGGAAGAGATTGAAGTAATTCTACCCCGTATTTCCTTTAGATTTGCCATTATTTAATTTGAAAATTTGAAAATGTGAGAATGAGATAACCTGGAATTTGCCTGAGCAGTTTCAAATTATCTGATTCTCAAATTATCTAATTAATTATATTTAGAAGCCAGTTCAATTGCCGCCTGCTTCAGGATGCCAGTAATGCCGTCATCAATCTTACCTGATTTAATGGCTGCCATTGTATCAGGATGCTTTGAGCGAAGAAATGCTACATATTCTTTCTGGAATTCTTTCACTTTTTTAACCGGTACGTTTCTCAACAGGTTTTCTGTTCCGGCATAAATCATCGCAACCTGAGAATCTACAGGAAGTGGTGAATTTACAGGCTGCTTAAGAATCTCAACGTTTCTTTCACCTTTAGAAATAACACCCTGCGTAGAAGCATCAAGGTCTGAACCGAATTTTGCGAACGCCTCCAGTTCTTTATACTGTGCCTGATCAAGCTTTAATGTTCCTGATACCTTCTTCATCGATTTGATCTGTGCGTTACCTCCTACACGCGATACCGAAATACCTACGTTAATTGCAGGACGAACCCCGGAGTTAAACAAATCGGACTCAAGGAAAATCTGACCGTCGGTAATTGAAATCACGTTGGTCGGAATATATGCAGATACGTCACCTGCCTGAGTTTCGATGATTGGAAGTGCGGTAAGTGAACCACCACCTTTCACAATTGGTCTTAAAGTATCCGGTAAATCGTTCATTTGCGCAGCGATGGTATCATCAGCAATTACTTTCGCAGAACGTTCCAAAAGTCTGGAGTGAAGGTAGAAAACATCACCTGGATAAGCCTCACGGCCCGGTGGTCTTCTAAGCAAAAGAGAAAGTTCACGGTAAGCTACCGCCTGCTTGGACAGATCATCATAAATAATAAGTGCCGGTCTGCCCGTATCACGGAAAAACTCACCGATTGCAGCTCCGGCCATTGGCGCATAAACCTGCATTGGAGAAGGATCTGAGGCATTCGCAGCTACCACTACGGTGTACGGCATCGCACCTTTATCTTCTAACGTTTTTACAATTTGCGCTACAGTAGACGCTTTCTGCCCTACTGCCACATATATACAGAATACAGGCTGGCCTGCATCATAAAATTCTCTTTGGTTCAGGATGGTATCCAGCGCAACAGTGGTTTTACCTGTCTGTCTGTCGCCAATGATCAATTCACGCTGACCTCGACCTACAGGAATCATTGAATCGATAGCTACAATACCCGTCTGAAGTGGCTCGGTTACCGGCTGACGGAAAATTACACCAGGTGCTTTTCTTTCGAGTGGCATTTCATAAAGCTCGCCACCGATTGGCCCTTTACCGTCGATTGGATTTCCCAACGTGTCAACAACACGTCCAAGCATACCTTCGCCCACTTTAATGGATGAAATTCTTTTGGTTCTGTTCACTGTATCGCCTTCTTTCACCATCTTAGATTCACCAAGAAGTGCTACCCCTACGTTATCTTCAGCAAGATTCAAAACAATTCCTTCAATACCGCTGTCGAATTTTACCAGTTCACCATACTGAACATTTTCAAGGCCGTACACTAATGCGATACCGTCTCCGATGGTCAATACAGTACCTACTTCTTCTACATTTGACTGTGTGTCGAAGTTTGCCAACTGTTGTTTAAGAATTGCAGATACTTCTGCCGGATTTATTTCTGCCATTTTATGGTTGTTTTTGTCTTAATTTAATTGAAATTCTTTTTTAAGCTTGCCGAGTTTCGACTTCACTGAAGCATCGATCTGCTGATCGCCCACTCTCAGAATATATCCACCCAAAATCGCAGGGTCAATAATCGTTTTGACGTCGAACTTGTTGTCGTGGTTAATGAGAGGTGTAGATTTCAGTACGCTCTCGATATTACCTTCTGTAAGCTGCGTGGCCGAAGTAAGCGTAATGCGCTGTACCCCGTTCATTTCGTTCACTTTGTTAACAAACTCCTGTGCGATGTTCTGAATCTGGCTTTCGCGTCCCTGCTTAATGATCAGCTGAACAAGGCTTTGTGTTACCGGGGAAAAACCTTTGAAAATTTCGAGCGCAATGCTGATTTTCTTCTTGCTGTCGATCACAGGAGAAGCAAAAAAGTTCTGCAACTCTTTAGAATTACGGATGGTTTTCACCATATCGCCCATCTCTGTGAAAACCGCGTCGGTACTTCCGGACTCCTTAGTGAAGTTCAGCAGACCCTGTGCGTATCTTTTTGCTACTTTACTTGTAAGCATCTTAGTTCAGGTTAGATTTGTTCAGCATGTTTTCTACCAACGCGTTCTGTGCGCCATCAGTATTCAGCTTTTCCTTTAAGATCGTCTCAGCGATGTTTACGGATAATACACCGATCTGGTTTTTGATATCAGACATTGCAGCCGCTTTTTCAGCCTGAATAGACTGGCGGGCCTGCTCGATCATTTTATCGCCTTCAACCTTAGCCATATCTTTAGCTTCGCCAACAATTCTTTCTTTAATCTCACGTGCTTCTTTCAGGATGTTATCGCGCTCTGCTTTGGCTTCGCGGATAATTATTTCGTTCTCAGCTTTAAGATTCAGAACTTCCTGCTTTGCAAGTTTAGCTTGGTTCAGAGAGTCAACAATGGTCACTTCTCTTTCATTCACCGCATCCATAATCGGTTTCCATGCAAGCTTTCTTAAAACTAAAAGCAGGATCAGAAAGATTACCGACTGAATGATAAACAAACCTGATGAAAAGTCTTCTAATAATCCCATACGAGTTATAATAAAATATTATTCTTAATTTTTGTACTAATTCTTTCTTAAATAAAACTCACCTGCCGTAACCAACCGTTCCCGGCAAGTGAATTATTAAATGCTCTTAGTTTACTGCAAACAATGCAGCGAACGCAAGACCTTCTACAAGTGCAGCAGCAATAAGCATCGCAGTTTGCAGTTTACCTGCCTGCTCTGGCTGACGAGCCATACCTTCTAAAGCAGCAGCACCGATTTTACCGATACCAAGACCTGCTCCGATTACTACTAAACCTGCTCCTACTAACTTAGGGATTTCCATAATATATAATTTAAAAAATTAGTTTCTCTTGATTGTCCGGCTATCAGCCTTTTTACTTTTTACTTTTTACTTTTTCCTTTGCTCTTACTTAGTGAGCTTCCTCATGGTGATGCTCTTCGTTGGCCATACCGAAATATACCGCAGAAAGCATTGTGAAGATATATGCCTGTAAGAATGCAACCAAAATTTCGAGCAGATACAGAACGAATGTAAGGAACGGGAATGCAATACCCGCAATTACGTTTTTAAATACATAAATCATTGCGATAAGCGACATCACAACGATGTGGCCTGCCGTCATGTTCGCGAAAAGACGTATCAAAAGCGCGAAAGGTTTAATGAACATCCCGATAATTTCAATCGGCATCATCACAATTTTCATCGGCCAAGGCAAGCCCGGCATCCAGAAGATGTGCTGCCAGTATGTTTTATTAGCGGTGAACTGAACGATAAGAAACGTAACGATCGCTAAAGCCGCCGTGATGGCAATGTTACCGGTAACGTTGATCCCGAAAGGCATCAGACCCAATACGTTAAGAAAAAGGATGAAGAAAAATACGGTAAGCAAAAAGCCCATGTATTTCTTGTAGTTCGTACCGATGTTCGGCTTCGCGATATCGTCGCGGATGAAAATAATTAAAGGCTCGAAGATTTTCCCTGCACCTGAAGGCACCAAAGAATTCTTATAGCTTCTTGCGATTGAAATAAACAGAAGAAGCATCAGAACGGATACCAGCAAAATTGCAAAAACACTTTTGGTAATCGAGAAATCGATCATTTTTGCATTTGTTGCATGCCCGTGATCATCCATCTGAATCGTTCCGGAAGCATCTGTTTTATAGATCTTTTCGTGGAAAAGTTTATAGTGGCTCCCTTTGCTTTCCACGGTATTTTCACCATGGTTAAAGGCAGAACTCATCATCGTGTGAAGCCCGTTGTCTTGATCATAGAAAATTACCGGCAACGGAAACCCAATATGGTGTCCGTCTTTGGTTACCATGATATCGAAGCTGTGAGCGTCCTTCACGTGGTGCTGAATAAACTCCTGGCTTTCCGCTTTCACTTTTTCGGAATCGGACACATGTTCAGTGGCATGTGCCTCTCCGGCCACTGTCGCGTGTTGCGCCAATGAGACCGAAAATGTAGCGAAAAAACCAACTAAAAGGATAACTCTTTTAAGCATTACAATATATCTTTTTAAAGTTTTGCAAAAATAGGATAAATAATCAGAATTCAAAGAGCCGCGTTACTGATTTTTTTCATCTTTTTCAACCCTCGTCTGCTCTTCAATCTGAATAAGTTTCACTGCGTAAAGGGTTTCAAGAACAAGAGACACCAAATAAGGTATCGCAAAATGCAGCTTATAATTCGGCACCGTACTTAACTCAAGCTGATTCATCACAATGAAAAGCGCCATCATCTTTACCATCACCAGGCCCAAAAAGCCAAAACCGATATACTGCGGAACCTGCTTCCGGATCACCGTGAGCGCCGTAATTGCGAGCACGAAAAGCAGTGTGAGGAAAATATAGTATCTGATAAAAACAACTTCGAAACCGACATTCAGATATTTCCAAAGCGCGAAATGCACAAAAAACAACACGAAATAGAGGACGATATACAAATTATTAGCGCTTAGTTTCATTCTTCTGAATTTTGTTTAACTGTTTAATTAGGCTGTAGAAAGCGAGGCCCATCGCTGCAAAACCGATCGCTATTGTAAGCAGATTGCTCTCGACCCCGAAATAATCATTGATTTTTTTTGCCACCCCAAAAACCAAGGCCCATGGTTGCCAGCATCTGGAAAACTATTGAAGAATATCGGCCGTATTGCCGAAGGCTGCTCTGACCAAAATCTTTTGGGGGATCGCCTGGTTTTTCGTCTTCATGTTGTGGTGTGCGCGGCATTCTTAAGTTTTTGCAAATCTAACGATTATCATCCGGTTTTAAAATTTCAGATTTTAAATATCAGCTAAATTCCGTATTTTTGCCAATCTTTAAATAAAAAAACGATGTTCAACAGTTTACAGGATAAGTTAGATAAAGCACTCCACAATATATCGGGCCGCGGAAAAATCACTGAGATTAACGTTGCCGAAACGGTGAAGGAAATCCGCCGTGCACTGGTGGATGCCGATGTTAACTACAAAGTTGCGAAAGATTTAACCAAAAGAGTTCAGGATAAAGCTTTAGGGCAAAACGTTCTCACAAGCTTGTCACCGGGTCAGCTTATGACCAAGATTGTTCACGACGAACTGGTAGATCTGATGGGTAAAACACATGAAGGTATCAACCTTTCGGGTAAACCCAGTGTAATTCTTATTGCAGGTCTACAGGGATCGGGTAAAACCACATTTTCGGGGAAACTTGCCAATTATTTAAAGGAGAAACGCAACAAAAAACCATTGTTGGTGGCATGCGACGTCTATCGTCCGGCCGCGATTGAGCAGCTTAAAATACTCGGACAGCAAACCGGAATTCCGGTATATACCGAAGAAGGCGCCTTAAATCCCTCCTCTATTGCGGAGAACGCCGTGAAGTTTGCGAAAGAAAACAACCACGATGTTGTAATTGTGGATACCGCAGGCCGCCTTGCGATTGATGAGCAAATGATGAACGAAATAAAATCGGTTCATTATTTTATTAAGCCAAATGAAACCCTGTTCGTGGTCGATTCGATGACGGGTCAGGATGCTGTGAATACGGCAAAAGCTTTTAATGAAGCACTGAATTTCGACGGTGTTGTACTTACCAAATTAGACGGTGATACGCGTGGTGGAGCTGCCTTAACGATCCGTTCCGTTGTTGAAAAACCGATTAAATTTATCTCTACCGGCGAAAAAATGGAAGCGCTTGACGTTTTCTATCCCGAAAGGATGGCCGACCGAATTCTTGGAATGGGTGACGTTGTTTCGCTTGTTGAAAGAGCTCAGGAGCAGTTTGATGAGGAAGAAGCCAAAAAGCTTCACAAGAAAATCGCCAAAAACGAATTCGGTTTCGACGACTTCTTAAAGCAAATCAATCAGATCAAGAAAATGGGTAACATGAAGGATTTGATGGGCATGATTCCGGGCGTTGGAAAAGCCATTAAAGATGTGGATATTCAGGATGACGCCTTTAAACATATTGAAGCGATCATCCACTCGATGACGCCGGATGAAAGAAGAAGACCTTCGATTATTAATACGCAGCGTAAAAATCGCATTGCGCGCGGCGCGGGACGCAAAATAGAAGATGTGAATGCGCTGATGAAACAGTTTGAACAGATGGGCAAAATGATGAAAATGATGCAGGGCCCTCAGGGAAAACAGATGATGGAAATGATGAGCAAAGGAATGCCGAAAGTTCCGGGAATGGGTGGCAGCCCGTTCGGAAAATAAATTCGGATTGTACTCAAAATAAAAAATCCCGGATCTTGCGATTCGGGATTTTGTTTGTGACTTGCATAAGATTAGAATTTATATCCTAAACCTACATTTAAGTAATTTGCCCGCACTGAGGTGCCGCTTGGCGCATTTTTAAGATGATTGTTCAGCTGAAAAGAATATCTTGCTTCAGCAAATAATTTTTCAGAGAAGTCGTAGGCTGTTCCTAATGCCAAACCAAAATTTAATGTATTATAGTAATCAGGCATTGGATTTTCTTCTAAATCGAACGTAAACTGAGGACCAACCTGAAGGTTAAATGCCGGTAAAACATAATACTTAACCATCACAGGAATCTGAAACGCACTTGCATCATCCAAATTTAAATAATTCAGAGCTGGCTGCACTTTCAGGTTACTACCTGCATTGAATTCTGCAAAAAATCCGGCATAAAAACCGACACTGCTGTCAGACATATCGCCAAGAGGTGTTTTCGCATTTGCAAAACCAGCCAACATTCCGCCATTAATACCAAACTTTGTTTGCTGTGCATTTACAGCGGAGAAAAGTGCTAATGCACCAACCAAAAATAGTTTTTTCATTATTTTTTTAAATTGTTTAGGTCACAAAAATAGTCATTTTAACAGTTATTAACAAATCCAGGACTCATATTTAATTATTCACTAGTAAAGTGAATAATTAGAATACTATTTTAAATACGTCGAAGATTGCCGGTCTTAATTGGCGCGTTTCCATTTGTATCTCTATCCCAAAAAAATCCCGGATCTTGCGATTCGGGATTTTGTTTTGTAGCTTTTCATTTTCAGATTAATCCGAAATTTTATAGACTGAGAACGACGCTCTGCTGCTGCTCAGCAATCCAAGCGCGAGACCGCCATCATCCACTTCAAAAGAGAGCATATCGCCAGCCGTTAAGCGGTAAATGGAATTGATACTGGATTCGCTGATCAGAATATTAACCACCATCGGAATGCCTGCACTGCTGAAATTCTTTTGGTCGAGCACATTATAACCGGTACTCGTGTGCCGAAGGATGCCGATTTTAGGAGTACCGCTGAAATTTGCCACGCTCAGCGAAATGCCGTCACCATACCTGAACTCATAATTCACCACGTACACGCCCGAAGATGGAACAATATAGTGGTCGGTAGCAGAATTAAAATGGGTACCCGGATCAATTGCAATGGGACCGGTAAAGTCTATTTTCTGCCATCCCGCAAAAAGGCTGCTGTTTATGAGTGAAACACCTGAAGTGGCATCAGCCTTAGCCATTGTGGTGTTCACATTGGGAGCCACCAGATTACCTGAAATTTTCTGAACTTCGTGTGTTGCATGGTTCACAACCATGAAATCATACGAAGGTCTAACGGATGCTGGCGGCACTGTGCGTACCATCACATTTCCATTTACGTCGAGTGTTGCATTAGGGCTGGTTGTGTTAATTCCAACCTGGGCAGATACAATCGCCCCAACAAAACACAAGAGAAGGATAAATTTGTTTTTCATAACCAAAATGTGTTTGAGATTAAGTAACGTGTTTTAAAAGTACGAAAAATAATCTTAAATAATGGCTAAAGAGATGCTATTTTACACTTTTACACGTTCTTTATTCATAAATAGGCATTATATTCCGGCATAATACATATAAATCAATAACTAACACAAAGCAAAAAAAATCCCGGATCTTGCGATCCGGGATTCAGTATTATAAATGAATGAATTAGAATTTGTAAACCAATCCTAAAGTGATATCATTTAAGTTCAAACCAATATTGAAGTTTTCGGTAGCTTCAGCTCCATCGTAATCTGGCTTGTCTGAACTGTATCCAAGAACACCAGTTTTAGCTTCAAGCGCGAAATTGCTGTTTAAGAAATAGTTCATACCCGGAGCAAGCTGCACACCGAAACCGTTTGCTTTGTACTCGGTAAAGTTTGGTACATTGCTGTCTGCAGTAATGTTTCTGTAATCTGCACCCAATTCTGCGAAGATGGAGAATTTAGATTGCGGCATCCAATAATATCTACCGAAAAGACCAGCAGTAAAGATATCAGAAGTAGCTTCGAAAGAACCTTCTTCTTCTTTTGTATTGGTGTAACCCAATTTGGCACCTACTGCAATGTTTGGAGAAACAAAATAACCAACACTTGGAGAAATAGTAAACCCGCTTACAGTTTCATCCATAAATGACTCTGAAGTGTAACCTACAGCACCTGTAATGAAAGTACTTCCCTGTGCGAAACCTTCAGTTGAATTAGACTCTTGTGCATTAGCCGTAGCGAAAAGTGCAACGGCACCAACTAGCATTAACTTTTTCATTTTATTTAAATTTTAAGTCCGCAAAAGTACACCGTTTTGATACAGCAGGCTAGATGATAAAAATCATGAGAAATCCCGCTAAATTAGCGGGACTTTTCATTATTATGGGGAAATAAAAATTTAGAGTTTAAAGTTGATTCCGACATTTATTGAACCGATAGAGCCATTATTGCTTACGCTTTTATAAGCCAGATAAAATTCGGTCATTCCAGATTCGTACCCAATTTTTGGCTGGAAATAGAAACCGCCATCTGCACCTTCATTTGTAAACAGACCGTAGCCTAAATCTGCACCCAGGAAGAAATTAGGCGCAACCGTGTATTTAGCGGTAGCAGCAATCGGGATCAATCCCGCACCATCAATCACATCGTCATAATCTGATTTCACAAGGTAGTGCGAATATCCAGTTGCGAGACCAAGGTCGAAATTCGGTGCAACGGTCCAAAGATACGCCGCATCCACGCCGACATTAAAACTGTACCAGTCGCCGGCATCACCTACCGGAAGACCTAAGTGAAAACCCAGTTTAGGGTAACCGCTAGATTGGGCATTTAGACTTGTGATGCCAAGAAGTGCAAATGCACTTGCTAAAATTAATTTTTTCATGGTTATTGATTTTAAATTAGTTAAAACAAATTTAAAAACTTTTTCGTAATCCACAAGTTATTAACAATTTTAATTAAAAACTAAGATATTATACTGAATATCAATTGTCAATTTTAGATTTTGGTTAAATTTGATTTTGTGGATAACTAGTCTTCACGCTGCCGCTGTTCTTCCTTTCCGTAGGCATTGATGATTTTTCTTACCACAGGATGCCTCACCACATCTTCTTCGGTGAGATGCACGAAACCGATTTCTTTCACATCTTTCAGAATTCGCATGCCTTCTTTCAATCCCGATTTCTGTCTCAACGGAAGATCGACCTGGCTCGGATCGCCTGTGATGATGAATTTGGCATTCATCCCCATTCTGGTGAGAAACATTTTCATTTGAGAATGGGTTGTATTCTGAGCTTCATCCAGAATTACGAAGGCTTCATCCAGCGTTCGGCCACGCATAAAAGCCAGTGGCGCTACTTCAATCACCTTCTTCTCAATAAAACCTTCGAGCTTTTCATGTGGAATCATATCACGCAGCGCATCGTACAAAGGCTGCAGATACGGATCGAGTTTTTCCTTCAGGTCGCCCGGTAAAAAACCGAGGCTTTCGCCGGCCTCCACTGCAGGCCTCGTAAGAATTATTCTTTTTACTTCCTTATCCCGAAGTGCACGTACCGCAAGCGCGACACTTGTATACGTTTTTCCGGTTCCGGCCGGACCAATGGCAAAAACCATGTCCTTTTTTTCGCATTCCTTCACAAGAATTTTGAGGTTGGTCGTTTTGGCTTTAATAATTTTGCCGTTGACACCTTTCACGATAATATCCTGATCGAAGACGAGCTGTTTCTCGGTTTCATCTTTAATGTTGAGGATATTTTCTACATCTTTCAATGTGATGCTGTTATATTTAGATATAAAACTTACAATATCATCGAGTTTAAGTTTCAGAACATCAAGGGTTTCATTGTTTCCCTGGGCAAACACGAAGTGATCGCGACCTGTGATTTTCAGGGTGGGAAATGTAGATTTCAGTACATTGAAGTACTGGTTGTTCACTCCGTAGAATGTCTTGGCATCAATGCCGGTTATTTCATAATTCAGTTCAAACATCTATTTGCTGTTTTTTTGTGCGTTAGTAGCATTAAAATTATTGATTTTATTTTAAATACGGCGTTTACTTTTCCAACCGTAGCTTACAGAAATTTTTTTTGAGCTAAATTTGCCGTTCTCATAATTCTTCAGATGTCAGTTATCACATTTACTTCAGATTACGGTTTGGTAGATCACAGAGTTCCCGCTGTGAAAGGTAAAATACTGAGTCTCAACGAAAACGCTACCATCGTAGACATCTCTCACGAGATCCAGGCCTATAACCTTCTGCAAACCGCCTATATTGTGCGCAATGCCTATCCGTTTTTTCCTAAAGGCACTGTTCATATCATCTCGGTTGACAGTTTCTTCACCAAAGCACGAAAATCGGTGCTGTATGAAGCTGACGGACATTACTTTATCGCCGCAGACAACGGACTTTTAAGCCTGATTTTTTTTGATATCAAGCCCGATGCGGTGTACGAATTAACATTTAACAACAGGTTTGATGATGAAGTGAGATTTACCTCTACCGATATTTTTGCACCCGCAGCCGTGCATCTGCAAAACGGCGGACTACCCGAAGTGATTGGCAGAAAGTTCAAAACTCCGAAAGAGCTTCAGGTTCAGCGCGCGGTATTTAATGAAAATGAAAAGATGATCATTGGTGAGATTATGTACATCGATAATTTCGGGAATGCAGTCTCTAATATCAACCGCAAGTTCTTCGAAAAGTGCAGCGTCGGCTTCGAACATTTCATCCTAAAATTCAGAAACCTGGCCCTTTCAAAAATTTATAACCAATACACCGAATTTGTAACCGACTGGAGCGCTGAGCATGAATACCACGGTAAATCTGCGGCCATTTTTAATGACGCCGGCCTGCTGGAACTCACTATCTATAAAGGTAACAGCCAGAACGGTGCAAAAACCCTGTTTGGTTTAAAGGTTGGCGAAAGCATCTATATTGAGTTTTTATAATCTGAAAGTAGATTTGAGGAAGTTGATATTCAATCAAAAATTTAAAATAAAATAGCCGGTTCACACGAACCGGCTATTTTTTATAGGATGAAGAAGAGATTATCTGATCACTTTCTTCGTAATGGTTTCTTTGTCGGTAGTAACACTCACTACATACGTTCCGCGTGGCTGAGCAGAAAGATTTACCTGCTGATCTCCTGAATTCAGTTTACCTGATTTAATGATCAGTTTACCTGAAGCATCAAAAACAGAATAAGAAAGCACTTTGTCTTTCGACATAATTGCGAAGATGCCTTTTGTGGCAGTTTGAGCAACGTTTACCGCACTGTTCAGCGCTGTATCGCTGGTACCTAACACAGCCTGTTCGAAATGTGCAAGCCAGCCGCTTGCAGTTTCGCCGGCATCAGAAATAAATCTAACCGTGATTGCGCCTGTTGCGTGAGTAGAAGTAAACGGACCCGGGATGGTACTTCCACTTATTTGGGTGCCGCCTGCGAATCTTGGCGAGCCTGTTGAAGGGCCGTTATAGACATTCATAAAATCAAATCCCTGTTCGGTAGAAAATTCTGTGAAAACAAGTTTAAGTTTTGGGTCAGTACCGCCGCAGCTAGCTGTTGGGTAGAATGTTTTTGTAATAATCTGCACATTGCCGTAATTCGAGTTTGCTCCGCCCGGATCTGTGAACGGCACACCTGCACACCAGTCAGCATCGGTAAGAAGAAGCTGCTCGTAAGCATATGCCTGTGGACCTGAACATTCGGTTCCAACGGCGATCGTGTAATAAGTTCCTTCTTCAAGACCTGAGAAATTAAGAACTTTATTGGTTGTTACGCCAGAAGTTACAACAGTACCGTCCATTTTAGACAGTCTGTATTTCCAGCTGGTTCCTGTAGCATCTACGATAGTTGCGGTAGCCGAAGTTCCTGTAACATTGGTAATGTTCATCCCAGAAATCGTAAGCGCACACGAAGTTACACAGTCGGTTCCCAGACATCCTTTTGAGTTTACTGTATTTCTGATCAATGCGCCTGGCTGAGGGCCAAAACCAAGGGCGAAATTTATTCCCACACTCGGCACAAGGTGGCAGTAACTCATAATTGTTCCGCCGTTGGTAGGAAGCGGTGCATCACAGCCTTCGGCATTCCCTGAAGCAGGGCCACAACCGTCGATTGCAGTGTCATTTCCGTTCCAGGCGCACGCATGCGTGTGTGGCGAACCTAAGTTGTGGCCAATTTCGTGCGTCATCGCTTCAATGTTCCATGAATAAGTTGGCACCTGCTGATAGCTTAATGTAACCCCAGAGTACGAATATTTGTAAGTTGTACAAAGTGCATTAACCCATGCAATACTCGTAGTTGCAGGATTTCTGAGTAGCTGCGCGATATCACCGTTAAATGTGGTTCTTGTATTGCGGAACTGGTTCAGGATCGCAGACGGCGTCCCAGAATATGGATCTGTCGTCGTCCAAACCATGATCTCGCTAAGCGCAACCGTAATTCCGTCGTTCGCGTACAAGGTCGAAACATTATTATGCATACCGGTAACCCAGTTTGTAGTGTTCGGTACACTTGATCCGTTTAATGAGTAAGGTCCAAAACCGGCTTCGTAATAAATTCTTACGCAGTTATCGGTCTTTTTAGCCGTCATTGTTTGAGGATCATACGATGGAGCAGCCATTTTCTGGTTCTCGATCAGTTCATCTGCAGCACACGTAAAAGGATTATCGCCTTTGAGTTTAACGTCGTTATAAGAAACGAAATCGTCTGAGTTCTTCGCTTTACCGATGATGATGTTTCCGACATTTTTAATTGAAGTAACCCCCATCACGTCGTCTTTGAAGAAGCTAATCGCTACCAGAGATTCGTTATCCCCTTTCACGATACCATGATAATAGGCACCTGGCGCATAGTTTACAGCGCCTTTATCCGTACTAACTTTAAAGTCATGGGTAAGGAAGTTATTTTTTACAAGTTGCACGGTAATGTCTTTTCCTTCGAACGGAAAACTCATTTCCAGCGCTTCCGGTCTTTCAGCACTGATTCGCTGAATTTCGGTTTTGCTAAGCTGCATCACCGTGATGCCTTCAGCCGCCGCCTGATATTTAGCTTGCGTCTGGGCAGACTTATCTACAGTAAATAAACTGTATTTCACAAACGTTTTGTTTGCAGACTGTGATTGCTTTACTTTTTCGGCAATAGGTCGCAATTCCTGCGAAAACCCTAAAGAGAAAAATGCCAAAGTGAAACACAATTGGAAAATTCTTTTCATAATTGATACTATATAGATTATTGATATGCAAAAAAAGTAAATTTTTTTCAAATACTATCCTAAAACGATATATTTAACATAAAAACTCATTAGGATCAAATAAAGGCAAAATCCACTATCTTTGCACCTAAATATTTCAGATGCTTTACACCGTTCTAAAAGCAGTTCATATCATTTTTATGGTCAGTTATTTCGCAGGGATCTTCTATCTCGTGCGGATTTTTGTTTACTATAAAGACACCGACGCTTTTGATGAAAACAAAAAAAACATTCTCCGCGAACAGTATGTTTTCATGGCGCGCAGATTATGGAATATCATCACCGTACCTGCTGGAGTAATTATGCTTCTGAGCGGTTTAACCTTAATTTTTCTCAATTTCGGTCTGATGAAGACACCGTGGTTTCACTTGAAACTAACGTTTCTGCTCGGGCTCACATTTTACCATTACTGGTGCTGGCAGAAAGTACTGCAGATCAAGAATTTAAACGGAAACCTGCTATCTGTGGAGAATATAAAACTGAGGCAGGCCAATGAGATTGCCACATTCATCTTATTTCTGGTGGTTTTCACCGTTATTTTGAAGTCGATGGTTATTGAATACTGGTGGCAGCTGATCAGTGGTTTTATTATTTTTGTGTTTGCAGTGATGCTCACCGTGAAACTCGTTAACCGCAAAAAGAAAAAAGCTTAAGCTCTATTTTATTTAAAAATATTCTGTTTCCAAATAGTATATGAAAGCAATATTTAAAAAAGAACTCTGGAATTATTTCGGGAACTGGAGTGCGTGGCTCATTATTGCCGCTTTCAGTTTAATTGGGACCCTGTTCTTGTTTTTCTTCGAAAACGATTCTAATATATTCGACATTGGCACTGCAACCCTGCAAAGCTATTTCGTACTCGTGCCGTGGTTGCTGATGTTCGTAATACCGGCTGTTTCGATGAAAACCCTGGCCGAAGAACAGCAGTCGGGTACGCTCAACTGGCTTTTCTCGCAGCCTTTAAAAATATCAGATATTATTCTGGGCAAATTCTTCGCCGTTTGGCTGGTGGGTATTCTGTGCCTTTTGCCATCGCTGGTTTACTTATACACAGTTTACGCGCTTGGAGTTCCGCAGGGAAACATTGATTTGGGTGCGACATTCGGGAGTTATTTAGGCCTGATCATCCTAGCAGCAGCGTTTTCCGCGGTAGGGATTTTAGCTTCGTCGCTTTCACAAAACCAGATTATGGCCTATCTACTCGGGGTTTTTATGTGTTTTATTTTGTATTTTGGTATCGAGCAGCTGGCGAGCTATAAACTTCTTGGGGGCGCAGATTACTGGCTCTCAAACCTTGGATTTTACCAACATTTCATGGCTTTTACACGGGGTTTAATTGATACCCGTGATGTTTTCTATTTTATTTTGATCATCGCCCTTTGTCTTTTCTTCGCTAAACTCTCAGTTGCAAAGAAAAAGTAGCCCCTCTCATATTAAATTCAAAAATGAAAAGAAAAAATATAATATATCTGATTGCAGGTTTACTACTGCTACTGGGCGTTTTCGGTGTTTTTTCGCACCGGTTCGATTTTACGCAGGAAAAAAGATACACCCTTTCAGAATCTACCGTTAAAATCCTCGAATCGGTTGATCAGCCACTCAGCGTTGACGTTTATCTCGAAGGCGATTTCCCCGCAAGCTTCAGACAGCTTCAGAATGAAACCAGATTTATACTTCAGGAATTCCGGAAAATCAACCCTAAAATCGATTTTAAATTCATCGATCCGATAAAAACGAAAATGTCGAAAGACACGCTCGCTGCGATGGGCATGCAGCCTTCTATCCTACCCGATATGAAAGACGGCAGGATCTCCGAAATCGTGATGTTCCCGTTTGCCACGCTTACCTACAACACCTACGGCACTGCGGTTCCGCTGATCATCAACCAAAGCGGGATTGACGCTTCCGAGCAGCTTGCAAGGTCAATCGAAAACCTCGAGTACAATTTTGCGTCAAACATCAAAGCAATTACCGAAGACCAGAAAAAGAATGTAGGAATTCTAATTAATCAAGACGAATTAGGGCCTGAACAGTTCCAGGGATTTATGGACATGGCGCTTGAAAGCTATAACGCTGGACCGGTAATTCCGGAAAACCAGGTTGAACTTTCACTCGCCGATGTGCCCAAACTGAAGCAAATGGACGCGCTGGTGATTGCCAAACCACGCAAAGCCTTCACCGAAAACGAAAAAGTAATTCTCGACCAATACATCATGAATGGCGGAAAAACTTTATGGATGATTGATGCCGTGAATGCGGAGATGGACACACTTTTCCGCTCCAAACAAATTATGGCGTATCCGATGGAAACCAATCTGACCGATTTTTTCTTCAATTATGGGCTCAGAATAAATCCGGGGTTGGTGAAGGACATGAAAAAATCTGCGCTGATCAGAATTGTTTCAGGTGAAGTTGCCGGTAATCCGCAGTTCAGCAGTTTTCTGTGGCCGTATTTTCCGCTTGGAATTGCGGAAACAACCAATCCCATAACCAAAAACATCAATCCCGTAAAGTTCGAATTTCCGACTTCAATTGATACTTTGGGACGAAAAAACATCCGAACGAAAGTGCTTTTTGAGTCGAGTGACAGGACAAATGTAAAGCAGGTACCAAATTATGTGGCATTAAATGAAATCGTCCTGAGCGATTCTTTAAGCGAATTCGACAGGCCCACGTCGCCAAAAATTTTCGCGGTGAGCCTTCAAGGAAAATTTACCTCAGCCTATACCACCCGAAGTGAGCGTAATGCATTTCCGAATTTTAAACAGTCCAGCGGCGAAAATAAAATGATCGTCATTGCAGACGGTGATGTTGGGCGCAACCAGGTTTATAAGGGAAATCCGTTGCCTTTGGGCGAAGATTTACTTACAAAACAACTCTACGGCAACGAACAGTTTCTTAGAAATGCGTTGGATTTTCTGCTGGATGATTCAAATTTAATGGAACTGAGGAACAGAAATATCGAAGCACGCCTGCTCGACCGGCAGCGCATCGACGCCGAAAGAACTTCGTGGCAATGGATTAATCTTTTGCTTCCATTGGCTATTATCGGATCGTTGGGCGCACTTTTCTTTTGGTTGAGAAAAAGAAAATTCCAGTAACCTGCGCTACTGGAATCTTAAACAACTATCTATCTGAAAACTTTAAACGATCGTCACAAAAGCGTGGGAACTAAGCATGTTTTTGGGATCAAGGATCTCATCCAGTTTCTCCTGTGACAAAATTTTATGCTCGAGAACCAGATCGTATACCGATTTGCCTGTTTCCATCGCTTCCTGCGCAATTTTGGTGCTGGTTTTATAACCGATATAAGGATTCAGTGCGGTAACAATTCCGATACTGTTCTTCACCATGTTTTTGCAGACTTCGCGGTTGGCGGTAATGCCGTCGATACATTTTGTCCGCAGTGTATCCATCGCTCTTTCGAGGAAGATAATCGACTCGATAATACATTCGCTGAGCACGGGTTCCATTACATTCAGCTGTAATTGCCCTGCCTGGGCGGCTAAAGTAACCGTTAAATCATTTCCAATCACTTTAAAACAAACCTGATTAACCACTTCCGGAATCACGGGATTTACTTTTCCCGGCATGATAGAAGAACCCGGCTGCATCGGCGGTAAGTTGATTTCGTTTAATCCGGCTCTTGGGCCTGAAGAAAGCAGACGAAGATCATTACAGATTTTAGAAAGTTTCACGGCGGTACGTTTTAGCACAGAAGAATAAATTAGGAACGAACCGGTATCGGGAGTAGCTTCTACGAGGTTAGCGGCTGATACAAAGTCTTCGCCGGTTAAAGCAGCCAATCTTTCCGCGCACAGTATCGGATAACCTTCAGGCGCATTTAAACCTGTACCGATCGCGGTTCCACCCATGTTTATTTCTAAAAATAGGTTTGAAATATTATTCAATAAAATAATTTCCTCATCAAGATTCGCGGCAAATGCTTCGAACTCCTGACCTAAAGTCATTGGCACCGCATCCTGGAGCTGGGTTCGGCCCATTTTAATAACATCATGAAATTCTTTTCCTTTTTCGCGGAAAGAATGATTGAGCTTGCGTAGATGTTCCACCAAATTATGGTTCATCATAATGATGGCAAGTTTCACGGTGGTTGGATAAACATCATTTGTTGATTGCGAAAGATTTAAATGATCATTTGGGTAGCAATGTTGGTAATCTCCTTTTTCGAAACCCATTATTTCTAAAGCGCGGTTGGCTAAAACCTCATTGGCATTCATATTCACCGAAGTTCCGGCACCGCCCTGAATCATATCTACCGGGAATTGATCGCGGAATTTACCATCAATTACGTCCTGGCAGGCTTCGGAAATAACGTCCAGCATTTTGTCGTCGATCAGGCCCAACGCGTGGTTTGTTTGTACAGCGGCTAATTTTACGTAGCCGATCGCTTTTACAAATTCAGGATACTCTCCCATTTTTCTGCCGGTAATGTAGAAATTGTCTACTGCGCGTTGGGTTTGTACGCCGTAATAGGCATCTATGGGTACTTTTAATTCACCGAGTAAATCGGATTCGATTCTAAAATTTTCCATTATAATTGGTTTTAAATATTAAAAAATTAGATTTTTATTGTTTTTTTGCTATCTGTTTTTAGAAGGCTTTAATTCTATACATCACGCCTAAACTAACCCGATCGGTGTGATAATCGTGCAGAGACGGAATTGCTTCGGTATAAACATATTTTCTACCGATGTAGGCCAGAAAAACCCGTAAATCCTGATCTTTAAAAGGCAGATATTCAACGCCACCCATGTAACCGTAGGCTTTGCGGAAGTCGTCATCATAGTTTTCAACGCCTTCTACAGAAGTGGTTTCATACATTCCTTTGGCGAAAATATTCCATTCGGGTTTTGGCTGATACTCTGCTTTTAAAATGAGCGTATTGTAGGTAACGTTCTGAAAAATTTTCCGGTTGTTCGCGGCCAGCCACTCAGCGCCAGCTTTGGTAGCGATCCCAAGGCGGTCCAGTTTTTCGTCAGCATTCATAAAATCGAAAGTTAACTGAAACTGCTTCAGATTAAATTTTGTACCCATCGTAAGCATTGTGGAATAGTTGTCCTTGGCTTCCGTCTGAATACCGTACGCCCATCGGGTTTGGAACATTTTGTTGAGGAAACTGCCATTCCAGTTGACAATATAAGCAAGCGGACTTTGCGACTGTTCAATTCCCTGCGCGGATAAATCACCATAAATATCTTCTAAGTAGGAGTTTCTGTTATTTGTGATCTGAAACTGAAATTCCTGATCTTTAACCGGAGTATAGATAATAGCTCCGCCCATCATACTGTTATCCATGGCGCCAATAAAATCCGCATATTCATGTACATTAATGGCATTAAGATCAAATTCAAACCCGCCCCAGGCCTGACGTTGCTTCCCTGTGATAAGGGTAATTTTATCGGTGGCTTTATAACCTACATACATATAATCGGTGGCTTTCCCGAGGTTATCCAAAGACTGTGGATTTGTATCCTTGTTCAGCCGCTGTCTGAAACGGTAAAATAATTTATCAGTAAGATTCCCTTTAATTTCTAACCGAAACTGCCTTGCTTTAAATGCCATTTCTGTTTCTCCACCATCTTTTGAAACCGCATCAAAACTTGACTGTATATGAAAGTAAATATTGAGTTGGTCATTATGTCTTTCCAGGGAACTGATCTTACTTTCAGCCTCGATGTTGGTGTTGCTGTCCTGTGCATAGACGCCCAGAGAAAATAATGAGGCAAGTGCGACTGATATATATTTCTTCATGATGTTATTTTTAAATGTTTACATAAAACTGATGATGAGATATCCCACTGCTATCGCTACAATTGTGGATACCATACCCGGAATCTGGAACGAGTGATTGATGACGTACTTACCAATTCTAGTTGTGCCTGTTCTGTCGAAATTAATTGCTGCGACTACGGTTGGATAGTTGGGTAGGAAAAAATACCCGTTAACTGCCGGAAACATTGCCAGCAATGCAAGCGGAGGAATCCCTAAAGCCAATCCCAGCGGATAAAGCGTACGAACCGTTGCAGCCTGGCTGAACAATAAGATGGACATCACAAAAAGAGCAAATGCGAAGAGGAAAGGATACGTGGTAACGATGCTTTGGATATTGTCTTTAAAGAAAGCGAGGTTCCCGTTAAAGAAGGTATCACCCAGCCACGCGATTCCGAAAATAGCAATCACGGCCTGCATGCCTGCAATGAAGATACTTCCGTTTACGGCTTTGGTCACGTCGGCTTTTGCAAATACCAGAATTAAACCTGCTGCGGACATCATCACGATTTCGATGATCTGCGGCATCGTGATTTTTAGCATTTCGCCGTCAATAAGGAAAGATGGTCGAAGGTCGGAGAACGAACCGAATATCACGACAGAGAAAACACCCACCAGAAAAAGAATTACCGCGATCAGTGGTCGTGTGCTGCTGTTTTCTGCTACACTGGCTTTATGTTCTTTTGTTTGAATTAAGCCTTCCTGAAGTCTTTTAAGATAGATAGGATCTTTTTCTAGGTCTACCCCGATAAAATTCACCGCAAGAGCACCAACCAAAACACCAATTATTGTGGCAGGTACACAAACCATCAGAATATCAATCATCTCGATACCCTGTCCGCCAAGTAAACTTGTGCTTAATAAAGCGGCTGTAGCTGCAGAAATGGGGCTTGCGGTAATAGCCTGTTGAGAGGCAATAACCGAAATACTCATCGGGCGCTCGGGGCGCACCTTGCTGTCGGTTGCGATCTCAGAGATGATCGGCAACAGTGAATAGGCGATATGCCCGGTACCCGCCAAAAATGTAAATACGTAACATACTAAAGGACCCAAAAAAGTAATAGCTGCCGGATTTTTCCGCAGTATTTTTTCGGCGACTTGAACAAGATAATCTAAACCACCTGCGGCTTGCAGAGCGGAAGCTGCAGTGATCACCGCAACAATCATTAACATTACTTCGATAGGGGCTTCTCCGGGCGCAAGGCCAAATACGAAGACCAGAATTGCCATCCCGATCATCCCGAAAATTCCTAAACCGATTCCGCCCACTTTTGCGCCGATAAATATGGCGGCTAAAACCACTAATAGTTGTAAATAAATTGCGTAGTCCATTGTCTGTTTTTTTATTAGTGTAAAGGTCGGCAGGTACTTTCAGGTTATTAAATTTTAACCTGTGAAGTATATTGCAGGCGTTGGTACTATTTACCACAGGGACGTGTGAATATTTTCTGAGGTGACTTATCTCACGCCGCAGATTGGCTCTGTCTAATGGATTTCATTAAATTTGCACTACCTTGAAGCAATGATTCTACACGAAAGCTATTTAGCAAATCCCATGTTCGACAATCTGAGCGACCGCGAGAAAGCCGTGCTTGCTTCCAATGCTTCGTTAGTGAATTTTGAACAGGAAGAAATGTTCCTTAAACAAGGCAGTTTACTGAACTCCGTGTATTTTATTTATAGCGGTGTGGTGAAGCTGAAATACAGCAACAATAAGCTTTTTCAGCTGCTGGGTGCGGGAGATTTTATCGGTCTGCTGTATCTTTACAGCCATGATCCTGCCTTCTTTTCTGCATTTGGAATAGGTGGTTCCGAAATTATTCAGTTCGAAAAAAATGTCTTCAAGAAATTTGTTTCCACCAACTCGAAATTTCTGGTGGATGTGTATAATAAATCGACTGCTAACTCAATCTCTTTAACACAGAATATCATCAGCTATAAGGATCATAAAATTAATGGTGCCCTCGCCGATTTTCTTTTGCACTTCGACGGGAAAAATTGTCTGCATTCTTTAAAACAAAAAGAAATCAGCGAACTTGTGGGATACTCGCGCGAGAATGTGTGCAAATGTATGAATGAGTTTATCCGGGAAGGGTTTATAGAATACCAGAACGAATCCGTGAAACTGCTGAACGTACAGGCACTTCGCACGCTTAAACAGTTCGGATAAATTTGCCGCAGAGTTTTTACTGAAGAATACTTTTTGTGGCAGGTCGCGGCAGATTATTAATCTGGAGATCACACATCTTTGATGAAGTCTTCATACTCATAATAAAACCGTTCGAAACCATCCATTTTTTCAACGAAAAACTCGAAAATTTCCTGCCACGTGTTTTTGTTTAGGATAGAGACGTTTTCTTTGGTGACCCAAATTCTTGCGATTACTTTACCGTTTTCTAAAGTGTAAAATTCATCTTTATGAAATGCGCCAACTTCCTCTTCAAGCATATTCTCAAGAGACCAGATCTTCTCGTAATAAGCATTACGGAAGAGCTCATCTTTCATTTCAATGTCGAGCGAAACCTCCGCTTTTTTGTTATCCGCGTAAAATTTAAAGGAAAAATCCTTGATTTTGGTGTCGTAAAGCAACCACTTTCGCGGAAAACTTTTACCAAAGGCAATCCAGAATTCGGTTCTGAGTTGTTGTGCTTCCTGTTTGGTGAACATGTTTACTACGTTATTTGAGAAAGGAAATGCTATCAAACTGATTGTTAGGATGATAGGTTTTAATATACTGTAATTCTCCGTTTTGATTATAATATTTCCAATCGCCGAAATAGAACCAATGCCTTAAGTCGTTAGTAATAATTAATTTCGATTGGCCCCGTTCCTTAATTTTTCCATCCGGAAAATAAATCTTCGTCAATATAATACTGTCTTTAATCCTGTCTTTTTGGAAGAGATCTCCATTGTAATAGGTTCTCCAGATACCGGCTTTCTCGCCATTCTTATACTTACCTTTCATTAGAAACTCGCCACCAGCCACGTTATCTTTTTCAATCCATTTCCCATGTCGGTGCCGCTGTGAGTCCGAAACCTCGCGATACTGATTTAATTTTGAATTACAGGAAATCTGCAAAAACAAAACACCCAATAATAAAGACAACAATTTATCCATGAAATATTAAGGCAAGTACATATATTAAATAACGTTCAATTCCTTCCCCACTTTCTCGAACGCTGCAATCGCCTTATCCAAATGCTCTTTTGTGTGTGCTGCAGATAGCTGTACACGAATTCTGGCTTTACCTTTCGGTACAACAGGATAAAAGAAACCAATCACATAAATGCCTTCATCCATCAGCTTTTCGGCCATTTTTTGGGCTAATGGCGCGTCGTACAGCATGACAGGAACGATCGCTGCGTCACCTTCGGGAATGTCGAACCCTAAAGCCTGCATTTTGGTGCGGAAATATTCGGCGTTTTCCATTACCTGATCTCTTAAACCAGTATCGTCCGAAATCATTTCAAGCACTTTCATCGCAGCGCCAACGATTCCTGGAGCCAAGGAATTTGAAAATAAATAGGGCCGTGAACGCTGTCTCAGCATATCGATAATTTCTTTTTTTCCGGAAGTAAATCCACCTAATGCGCCGCCTAAAGCTTTACCCAAAGTCGAAGTAATAATATCAACTCTGCCCATCACATCATTCGCCTCGTGTGTGCCACGACCTGTTTTCCCGATAAATCCGGTAGCGTGCGAATCATCAACCATCACAAGACAATCATATTTATCTGCTAAATCGCACAGCCCTTTCAGATCAGCCACAATTCCGTCCATGGAGAAAACGCCGTCGGTTACAATAATTCTGAAACGGTGATTCTTTTCGGTAGCAATTTTTAACTGCGCTTCAAGATCTTCCATATTATTGTTTTTGTAGCGGTATCTGGCCGCTTTACATAATCTTACACCATCTATAATTGATGCATGATTGAGTTCATCTGAAATGATAGCGTCCTCCGCAGAAAATAAAGGTTCGAAAACGCCACCGTTCGCATCGAAACATGCTGCGTACAGAAGGGTGTCTTCCATGCCTAGAAATGTAGAAATTTTAGCTTCAAGTTCTTTATGAATATCCTGAGTTCCGCAAATAAAGCGAACCGATGACATCCCGTAACCATGACTTTCGATCATGTCCTGTGATGCTTTCATCACTTCCGGATGGTTGGAAAGGCCGAGGTAGTTGTTTGCACAGAAATTCAGCAGCTTTTTGCCGTTGGCTTCAATCTCCGCGGACTGTTGCGACGTAATGATTCTTTCGGTTTTAAAAAGACCATCGTTTTTTATATTGGTAAGTTCGTTCTGTAGTGTATTTGTAAATTTTTCGGAGATCATAGTAGTTGGTTTAGAATTGCTAAAATAAGAAAAAGCCCTCAAATCAACAGATGATGAAGGCTAATTTAAAATGAATCCTTAGATTGGTTCACCTATATACGATTCCCCATTTTTTGTCGAGTTTCTCAAACGCTTCTTTACTTTTAGGCTGCCACGGTGTGCCTGCGGGCGAACCCAACTCTCGGAAGTACCCTTCAAAACCTGCCGGAGAATAACTAAAAACCATCAGTAGCGGGTCGCTACCAATGTTTTTTAGACCATGCCAGATGCCTTTTGGGATAAGCGCTACACTTCCCTTGCGAACAGGAATATCATCGTCGCCAACCGTCAGCATTCCCTCGCCGGTATGGATAAAAATCAATTCATCTTCGTTTAAATGCTTATGAACAGGAACGTCTTCTGCCGGGGCAATTAATTCGGTACACAGGGACATCGACGTATTATTGCCGTGATCTTTGGCAATTTTAATGGTTAGCGGCGAATTTCTCATTCCGATCCAGTATGTTTCGCCTTCATCGGCGTGCATGATGACCGGTTTGCCATCCGAAATTTCATTTGATAAAAGATTTGGGGCGATCATTAGTCCAAACATACTGATCGAAGCAGTACTAAGGAACTGTTTTCGGGTTTGTATCATAGGTCTAAATATGAGATATCAGAGAAGTTTTGCAGTTTTAATTACTAATAATCTTATTTGATGATACTGCTATGATCGCTTACAAGCAACCATTTTCCGCCACTATAAAACCAAACTGACGAATAGCGGCCTTTTTCTGCGAACGCCTGCTTTTTGAATAAACCTTTCACCTCAAAGATTCCTGTTTCCAGCGCGGTGCTTCGATGAATTTTAAACTTTTTATCACTCGTCGTTAACGAAGAAATTACCAAATCTGAAGTCCCTAACTGCGCCATTTCCTCACTTTTATTATTCATCTTGCCTTCTTCGTTAATTGAAATAAATTCTGCGGATAGTAATTGATCTAATAAGTTTACATTTTTCGTTCTAATAGCTTCGTCATATTTCTCGCTGGCAGTTTTTAGTGAAGGTTCCAATTCTTCCGCGGTATGCGCCTTTTCGGAAGAATGATCAGCGACCAGCAACCAGTTACCGTTTTGCTTTTCGAATACAGACCCGTAATATCCGGTATCTTCATGAGGAATGGGATTTGAATCAATTCCGCTGGTTGAAGCTTTCCATTTTCCTGTAACGTACGCAAGGTCGCCTGAGACTTTCACTTTAACGTCGTCACTGGTCATGCTGAGCAATCTGTAAGTTGGTTTCGCTTTTTCATTTTTTAATTTTTCTAAAACCTCTGCACGTGTGCCTACTGAGCCGTCCGGGTGATAACCTACAAAATTTGGAGCTAACACCCTTTCGAAATAAGAAACGTCACCGCTTAGTGTAGCCTTATCATAGGCCGAATTTATCTGCAACACTTTTTCTTCATCGGAATTTTGCGCAACAAGCAGCGCGTTAAATAAAACCAACGCAAGCATCATAAGTCTGTTTAGAGTTTCCATGTTACTATTAATTTAGTTTTTGTTTGTCGACTGAAATATGTAAAATTAAAAAACACTTATCCATCACGCTTACGGTAAAACACCCATTCTATCCATAATGATCTAATATCGCGCAACAAACAAAAAAGCCTGCATTTCTGCAGGCTTCAATAAAATTACTCTTTTATAAATTTCAGTTTCTGGTTGTCGATAGTAAAGAAATAAACTCCCTTCATCAGAGCGCTCACGTAAAGAGGCTGTCCTGACTCGTAAGTACCGGATCGGACCAATTTACCGTCGATACTAAAAATTTCATACTTCACACCGTTTTTAATTCCTGATACAGAAAGTTGATCTTTTACCGGATTAGGATATATTTTCACCGCATTCTTCGTTTCATCATCCACGGCAAGTACGGACGGATCGAAAGTTACGGTAGAATTGCGCTGCAAAATCTGATTTTCATAATTGAACTGAACCGAAGCAACCGGAAATGTTACCTGATTTGCAAAATTCTGGTTGTTCGAGGTATGATTGAGAACCAGATAAGCAACCTGTCCACCTGTCCCGTTTACTTTGATTGGCAGTGGCATTTCGAAAAAACTCACCGATGAATGGCTGCGCGTCTGGCTCACACGGAATCTCACCACTTGATCAGGCGTCTGGTTCCAGCGGATCTGGTAGGTAGGATGTCCCTGTCCGTAAACCCAGTCGTTGAAGAATTCTGTGAAATCTTTTCCTGTAGACTGAAGCAGCGAGTTTTTCAAATCTTCTGTACGTGCATAGCTGTACGCAAGGTCTGGCCGCGAATGATAATCTTTTAATGCGGCATAGAAGGCATCATCGCCCAGAATCCATTTAATCATCCGCACCACATATCCACCTTTGGAATACGATAACCTTCCGCTGAAAATTGCGCCTGTATTACCAAGGTTGCTGTCTGAAACATAAACGCTTCCTCCTGCAGAACCGGTGATGTAGCTCATCTCCGAGGCCAGATAACTCATAAACTGTGCGTTGGTCATCAGCAGTTTTTCATTCGCGAGATGCTCGCCGAAAGTTGCAAAACCTTCGTTAAGCCAGATGTCATTCCAGGCACCACAGGTTACTTTATCACCAAACCATTGGTGCGCTAACTCGTGTGCAATGATCCCACGGCTCCAGGCACCCATTGATGACATGGTGGCGTGCTCCATACCGCCGCCCCAGCCGAACTGCATGTGCCCGTATTTTTCAGCGCGGTAAGGATAAGGCCCGAAGTACTGCTCAAAAGTGTTCATCACCGTTTTGGTCCATTCAATGTTCGACATGATGCCGCTGTTTGTGGTAGTGGACGGATACAGATAGTTCACAAACGGAAACGGCGGATTACCTACCGTGTCGTTCAGTTTAGTATAGTTGGTAATTCCCAGCGCAATCAGATAAGCCGGAATGGGATAATTATGCTGCCAGAAGGTAAGTTTTCGACCACCCGCAATGATATTTTCTGAAAGCAGTTTGCCGTTTGAAGCAACATTGTATTGCGAAGGTGTGTTGATTTTAATATCAACTTTCTCAATCTTATCGTTGAGACTCTGTTTCGTCGGAAACCATTCCTGGGCGCCATACGGTTCCGAAAGCGTGTATAATGCAGGAACACCGCCCTGCGTGGATATGGTAAATGCATCACCGGCACTTCCGCCGGTATCTGGTACGCCCGAATATTTAATTGAAAGTGAATCTACGGTTGCGGCCGCAATGTTCGCCGGAAAATCTATTTTCACTTCTTTCGTTGCAAGCTGCGTAAACGGAAGGTTTGCGCCGTGATATTTTACCTCAGAAACGGTAAGGGCATTCGACAGATCAAAATAAATACTTGAGATATTTTGGTTGGGTACAAAGTGGCTGGTTACCGTGCCGCTCACGAACTGCTGTGCCGGATCAAGATCCAATTCTAACCGCTGATACCGCAAATCGTAGTTCAATGTATTGGGATTTACATTGTAATCGATCATTTTCGAGTATTTAAGCAGTTCCTTACTTATCATGCTTTTTCGTTCGGCTTCCTCATTTTTCTGCCCAAAAACCTGAAGAATAATCAACGAAATAGCGATTACATAAAATTTTTTCATTTAGAATTATTTAGGCATTAAAGATAAAAAAAACCCTGCAAAAAAAAATTGCAAGGTTTTAAATTCTGTTAGTTTTGTCTACAGCTGAAGCGCGGGCTTCAGAATTTGTTCCATCCGGACTTTAACCTGATCCACAGAGCCGCCGTAATTATTGATCAGCAACGAGAAAACCAGCGTCTTGCCTGTGTTTGTTTTAAGATATCCGGCGAGCGTTTTCACTTTGTTTAAAGTACCGGTTTTTGCGAATATCTGGCCGTTGCCTTCACCCGTAAAAGTGTTCTTTAATGTGCCGGACTGTCCCGCTACAGGAAGAGATTCGAAATAGGTCTTAAAATATTTTTCGTCCATTAAACCGGTGAGGAATTTCGCTTGTGAGATCGGTGTTACCACGTTACCGCGCGAGAGTCCGCTTCCGTCCATATAATTAAGTCCGCTGGTATCAAAATTAATCGACTTCAGGTGGTCTGTAACCACTCTCCTGCCGCTTTCAAGTGTTTGATCTCCTTCTTTCTGGAAACCTACGGTACGCAAAGTGGCTTCGGCAAGTGCATTATCACTTCGCTGATTGATATAGTGAACAATTTCTCCCAAAGTTGGGGAAGCATAAACCGCGACCTTTGTACGGATTTCAGGATCTACATCGGTGATTTTCGTAATTACTTTTCCGGAAACGTGAACTCCTTTTTTTATCATTGAAGCCCGCATGGTATTCGCAAGATAAGCTGGTGGGTCGGCAACTTTGGTCGTCAGTCCGGCGCCTTCAAACTTATCTGCGTACACCATTTGCTTAATGTAAGGCGAGATATAATAAAAATTTTTGTTTTCGTTAAATGGGTTTGATGATTTCGCAATCAATTTTTCATTCTGAGGGCTTATCTGGAAGGTAGATCCGGCCGGCAGGTAATAACTGCCGTTCTCGAGCCACACGATGTTTTCTGGTAGGCGCTGCATTTTATTGGCTTTGAAAATTCCGGTCTGAATGATGATGTCGCCATTCACTTTTTTAATTCCTTTTTCAGAAAGCGCATACAGAAAATCTGAAACTACCGCCGAATAAGAAGATGCTCCCGCTTTGTTGGTTCCTAGTGACGGATCTCCGCTGCCCACGATGTAAAGGTTTCCCTGGAGCACACCGTCCGCATCTACAGTGCCGGAATGTTCGAGCTGTGTATGCCAGCGGAAGTTACTTCCCAGCAGGCTCATCGCGGTATCGGTTGTTAATAGTTTAGTAGTGGAAGCCGCAATAAGCGGAGTGTTTTCATTATAAGAGCTTACGATTTTTTTTGTTTTAGGATCGAAAACTACAAATCCCCAGTTGGCATTACGAAGTACCGGGTCGCCAGCCATGGCATTAATATTGATATCCAAAAGTTCCTTGGCAGTCATCAGCTTTTCAGGTGCGCTGACTTCTTTTACAACCGAACTTGGGCGGTTTTCGAAAGATTGAGGGTAATTTGAACTGGCGTAAGTGCCCTGCCCGAATGTAATTGCTGAAAACGCAAGTGCCTGGGCGAGAAAAATATTTTTGAGTCTAATCATTTAATTTTGTTATTTGATTATCTGTGAGGCTGTTTCATAACCGGAAACAGATGCACAGCCTTTTAGAAACGCTCAAAATTATTAAATATTACCGCAAGGCAAGAATTAACTGTCTTAAAATGACCGACATAGCTGTTAAAGTTTGTTAAAAGTCAACAAAAATCAGCTTTTTTACGCTCTGGTAGGCGGTAATTTCATCCATTTCTTCAAGACTTTTTAAAACAAGCGCCTTAAATTCCAGATACCTTTTGCCGCGCGGCAGCTTAAGCATAATCTGATACTGATACATTAAATTCAACTTTGCAATCGGCGATTTTTCGGGTCCAAGAATGCATTCTTCAGGCAGATATTTCCGCAGCACCGAACCCAGAAACTGCGCCGAACGCGAAGCTTTCTCATCACGCCTGTGCTTAAGTTCAATCATAATCAGCTTCACGAAAGGCGGATATAAAAACTTTCTCCGTTCTTCAAGAAAATGCGCATAAATACTGGCAGTATCATTATCTCTGATCAACTGAAACACAGAATGCGAAGGGTTATAGGTCTGTATGATTACTTTGCCCTCGCCCGAAGTACGACCCGCACGCCCGGAAACCTGCGTAATCAGTTGATAAGCACGCTCCTCGGCCCGAAAATCCTGCACATAAAGCAATGAATCTGCTTTGGGAATCGCGACCAATTCAATATTATCGAAATCGAGGCCTTTTGAAATCATCTGAGTTCCCACTACAATATCGGTTTCGCTCTCCTCTATTTTTTCGTACAGCTTTTCGTACGCAAATTTTTTCCGCATCGAATCTACATCCATTCTGTCAACTTCAGAATCCGGAAACAGCCGCGAAACTTCTTCGTGAATCTGCTCAACGCCTACACCACGCTCGTTTAGGTTTTCTGAATGACATTTCGGGCAGACTTTCGGTTTCGAAGCTTTCTGTCCGCAATAATGGCATTTCATCTCATTCGAGTATTTATGAAAAGTCATCACCACATCGCAGTTTGCGCAGTAATTCACATAGCCACAACTTTCGCATTCCACCACATTCGAGTAGCCGCGGCGGTTATGGAGAATCATGGTCTGCTTATTACGTTCAAGTTCTGACTTAATATCGTCGATCAGTTTTACAGAAAAATTCCCGATGATTTTTTTTGAGTCCTGCTCTTCTTTGAAATTTACAAGTTCAAATTCCGGCAGTTTCACATCACCAAACCGTTCGCCCAGAAAAACATACTGCAGCTTTTCTTTCTGCGCCAGATAATACGATTCCACCGACGGCGTGGCCGAACCCAGAATCAAGTGCCCCTCATACATTTTAGCTAAAACCTGCGCAGCATCTTTGGCATTAAAAAAAGGCGAAACCTCGCGCGGTTTATAAGCTGAATCATGTTCTTCATCTACCACGATTAAACGCAGATTCTGAAACGGAAGAAATAACGAATTCCGGGTGCCGATTAACACCTTAATTTCATTATTGCGCACTTTCCGCCAAACTTCCACTCGCTCAAAATCTGTAAGTTTCTGGTGATAAAAGCCAAGCTGACGGCCATATTTCCTCTCGAGACGCTGCACGATTTGTTTGGTCAGAGAAATTTCGGGGAGCAGAAACAGGACATTTCTTCCTGCCAAAACTGTTTCCTCAATTTTATCCAGATAAATATGCGTTTTGCCGGACGACGTAACGCCGTGCAGAAGCACATTCTTATCGTTGGTGAAAGCGTCGTCGATCTCAGTTTTTGCGCGTTGCTGAGATTCGGTGAGTTCTTCTAACCCTTCGATCTGGCCTTCATAGGTTGCAAGGCGGTCTTTCTGCAGCAGATATTCTTCTACCAGACCTTTTTCGATGAGCGTCTTGAGCTGGGTATGGGCAAAATTACCTTCATCGAAAATCACTGATTTTTTAATCGGGACTTCGGGATGTTCGGTTTCTTTTTCGAGGATAAGCAGCAAAAGCTCCTGCTGTTTTGGCGAACGCTTCAAAGATAAAAGCACCTCGGCTAAACGCTTATTAACCGATTCTTTGTCTTTAATCCGGAGAAACGCAACTTCCTTCGCCTTGTATTTCTCCGCAATTTTCTCGTCGATCTCGATATATTGTAAATCGATTAATGATTTTATCGTTTTTACAATCTCCTTTTTGGGGATGAAAGCTTCGATTTCGGTCACATTAATCAACTGCCTCACTTCAAGTGCCTGGATGAGGTACATTTCGTTCACATCCAGATTCTCGAATTCCACCGTTACGTTAGGCTTGAGTTTCAGGTAGGTTTCGCTTTCGAGTTTTAATGAGGCCGGAAACGCAAAACGGTAAATTTCGCCGGGGTTGCAGAGGTAATATTCTGAGATCCAGTTCCAGAAACGGATTTGCTCCGGAGGTAAAATCGGGAAGTCATCAAGGATACTGATAATTTCTTTTGGCACAAAACCCTCGGGTTCGTCCTTATGAATTTCGAATACGATGCCGGTGTAGATTTTATTTCCGCGGAACGAAACCAGCACGCGCATACCGACTTCAATATCAGGCATGATTTCGTCCGGAACTTTGTAAGTAAAAGTGCCTTTAAGATTGAGCGGTAAAATGATCTGTGCGAAATTCAAAGTGCTTAATAATTGAAATCTCTTGTGAGCGTAGGCAAATTTAAGTAAAATGATCACGAATACCGACCGTCAACTTCAGTTCAAAAAAAAGGATTCAAATAAAATTCGAATCCTTGATTTGATAAATTGTTTAATGTTCGATATAAAAACCAGTTTTCTTTCATTGAAATTCAACCTAAATTTTCCCAACAATAAGAGTTATTTGTTTTTTCGTCGTTGGAGTTCGCGGCTGATCAGGCTCAGTTCGCGGCCGGTCTGTCCGGCAACGGAAGTATTTTCTTCGGCACGTCTCGTCAGATACGGCACCACGTCTTTCACAGGGCCATAAGGCAGATATTTTGCAACATTATATTTCTTTTCCGCAAGCATATACGTGATGTTATCGCTCATTCCGTATAACTGACCATAATATATTCTGGGGTCGTCGTTTTGCAGACCGTTGGCTTTCATTTTCTCGATAACGAGTTCGCTCGAAATTTCATTATGAGTACCGAAAAATCCGGAAACACGGCTGACGTTGGCCATCACAAAATCGATCGCGTCATTGTAATTCTTATCAGATGCTTCTTTGTTAGGCTGAATTGGGTCTGGATAATTCATTTCGACAGCGCGCTCTCTTTCTTTTTCCATGTAGGCTCCGCGCACAATTTTGTATCCGATGAAATATCCTTTTTCCTGCGCACGCTGAAGGTTTTGCTTCATATATTCGAGACGGCCGGTTCGGTACATTTGAATTGTATTCCAAACGATCGGCTTTTCGGTGTTGTATTTTTCCATCATATCCTCCACCAGCCAGTCGGTGGCGTCCTGCATCCACGATTCCTCAGCATCAACCATTACTTTTTTGTCATTTTCAAAGCAAAGTTTGCAAACTTCATCAAAACGGTTCACAACGCGCGCCCACTCCGCATTTTCGGCATCGGAAAGTGGCTCTTTTTTACCCACTTTTTCATAGATACCGATACGGCCAAACGCGGTAGGTTTAAACACAATAAACGGAAGGGCGGGATTCCCCACTGAGAACTTCACGATATCCTTGATCTCATTGTAAACCGCATCGAAAGTGCTTTCTTCTTCTTTGCCCTCGATTGAATAATCGAAAATACTTCCCACACCACGACGATACATCTGTTCTACGGCCTTGATGCTTTCTTCACGGGTTTCGCCACCGCAGAACTGCTCGAATAAAGTAGCTTTTACTAAATTACCTGCAAACGGAACATCATTGTGAACCATAAAATTCAGGATTCGTGTACCAATCTTAGTTAAGGCCGGCTGCTCGATGAGTTTGAACATCCAGTAACCTTTTCTGAGTTGGTTATCTGTTTTATCGGCAAATGCGATTTGGGTATTGTTGAAAATGCTCATGAATAGCTTTTTAGTGCACGCAAATTTAATGATAGTATACGGATAGAGAAAACGAATTTATAGTTTAATTTTGTGACAAATTTCAGTTATGATTACGTTTTTGGAAAAAGATTTCGCGCCGTTCAGCCAGTTTCTGGATCACCTTAGGCCGTCTAAACTTTTTATTCTGGTTGACGAAAACACGCATGAATTGTGTCTGCCCACCCTTTTGGGTAATCTTGAGACCGAAATTCCATTGGAAATCATTGAAATTGAAGCTGGCGAAGATTTAAAAACCATTGAAACCACCACGCAACTGTGGGAAATCCTGGCTGAATTCGAGGCCGACCGAAAGGCGGTTCTGCTGAATCTCGGCGGCGGTGTAATTACCGATTTGGGCGGTTTCGTAGCGTCAACATACAAACGCGGTATTAGATTCATCAATATGCCGACGACCCTGCTTGGGATGTGCGATGCGTCTATCGGTGGGAAAACGGGTATTGACCATCAGTTCCTGAAGAATATTGTCGGGACTTTTGCCGAAGCCGAACAAATTTTTGTGTTTCCTGATTTTCTCAGCACGCTGCCGTTTACCGAACTTCGAAGCGGTTTCGCTGAAATGTTGAAACACGGCCTGATTGCGGACGAAAAACACTGGAAAGACCTTAGTTCAATCACAGATTTAACGCCCCAGAACATCGCTCCCTATCTCGAAACTTCAATGCGGATCAAACAGAATGTTGTGGGACAGGATTTTCGCGAGCAACATATCCGTAAAACGCTCAACTTCGGGCACACGATTGGTCACGCCGCCGAAAGCTTATTTTTACAGATGAATGAGCCGGTGGCGCACGGGGAGGCCGTTGCGCTCGGAATGATCTGCGAAACCCGGCTTTCCTTCCTGCAGAATTTAATAACAGAAGAAACTGCAGATCATATTATTTCGAATATCAGAAAATTTTTCCCGAAGCTGGATATTTCGGCTTTTTCTGAGCAGAACTTGATTTCACTGATGCAGAATGATAAAAAAAATACCGGCGGATACATCAGTTTTTCATTAATTGATGGCGTTGGTTCGGGTGTATTCGACCAGAAGATTTCGGACGAAATTGTTATCTCGGCATTACAGTATTATCAAAATTTGACCTGATAACTGACATTGAAAATATTCTTTGCATAGCAGTTATATGTTAAAAATCTACATTTAATACTGCGTTAAACACCTTTAAAACAAGGTAATACAGCACAACCAAATTAAACACACGTTTAAATTTTAATTCAATTTTTCATTTTTGGCACACGGTTTGCGACTTCCCTCCCGTAAAACAAATTTAAATCGCGCTGATTCTGATTTTTTTTTAGCCCATGTGCTGTTAAACAGAATTTATAGTACAGGTTAATCGTAGATTATCAAATCAGCAGAAAAATTAATTAAAATTTAAAAATTATGAAAAAGTTATTTGTAGGTGCAGCAATCGCAATGAGTTCATTGACATTCGCACAGCAATTCGGTATCAAAGCAGGGATGAACGTATCTTCATTATCTACAGATTCGCAGTTAAGCGACCAAGGTTCTAAGATCGGTTTTAACGCAGGTTTGTTCATGAACGCTCCGTTAGCAGAGAATTTCAGCATTCAGCCGGAATTGCTTTACTCACAAATGGGTGACAAATATGACCAAACTATTGCAGGAACTACCTACGCAAGATCAAGACATTTAGATTATGTTACTCTTCCGGTAATGTTCCAATATAACGCTACACCATCTTTCTATTTGGAAGCAGGTCCTGAATTTGGTTTAATGGTAAACGCTAAAAACAAGTTCACCAACGAAACTGATAACAATACCATTACAGAAAGCGGTGATTACAAAGATCAGTTAAACACGTTTAACTTCGGTGTTGGTTTAGGTGCAGGTTATTATTTCACGCCACAAATCGGACTTACTGCCAGATATGTTGCAGGATTCACAGATATTTATAACAGCGACAACAACGGTAGCGATGATTCTGTAAAGAACAACGTATTCCAGGTTGGTTTGGCTTATAAATTCTAAGAATTAAGCTATTAAATAAAAAAGGTTGAGAATATTTTCTCAACCTTTTTTTTATTCATCCGTATAATCAGGACTTGGGCCGGCCGGAACCGGATACTGTTCTGTAAAACAACCGAAACAGTGATTACTGCTGCCAAGAATGACTTTAAGATTATCCATACTTAAAAATTCCAGCGAATCTACACCCAGATAATCGCGAAGTTCGTTAGCATTCATGTTTGCCGAAATCAAATCGTCTTTGGACGGTGTGTCGATTCCAAGATAGCAAGGCGCGATAATCGGTGGCGAAACGCTGCGGAAATGGATCTCTTTCACACCGGCATCTTTCATAATCTTTACCAGGCGTTTAGAAGTTGTGCCACGCACGATGGAATCGTCGATGATCACCACTCTTTTCCCACGGATTTCTGAAATGATCGGGTTGAGTTTCAAGTTTACAATACGTTCGCGCATATCCTGCGTCGGCACAATAAAACTTCTGCCGATATAGCGGTTTTTAATTAAAACAGGCCGGAACGGAATTCCTGAAGCTTTGGAAAAACCAATTGCTGCGGGCACACCTGAATCGGGCACACCAATCACAACATCTGCTTCCACAGGCGCCTGTTCCCAAATTTTTTCGCCGGACTTTTCGCGGATTTTATAAACGTTTATATTTTCGAGAATTGAATCGGGGCGCGCGAAATAAATATATTCGAAAGCGCAGATTCTTTTTTCGCAGTTTTCGCGAACCAGAAAAGACTTTAAGCCCGTTTCGTTCTCGCTGGTGTACACAATTTCGCCAGGAAGAATATCCCGCACATACTGCGCTCCAACAGCGTCCAGGGCTACAGATTCCGATGCTGCCACGAACGTTTTTTCGTCAATGGCGCCCAAAACCAAAGGCCGGATGCCGTGAAAATCGCGGAAAGCGAAAAATTTATTGCGCGTCATTCCAACAACCGAATAGGCACCTTCAATTTTTTCCATCGTGGCTTTTATCGCGCCTCTTAAACCTAAATCGAGATTTTTCTGGATCAGTCTTAAAATCACTTCAGAATCGGAAGTTGCTTTAAATACGACGCCCTCGGCCTCAAGTTCTCTTTTGAGTTCCTCTGCATTGGTTAAATTTCCGTTGTGCGCGATTGAAAGAATGATCTGGTCGTACTCATTTTTAGCAAAAAACGGCTGAAAATTATACTTTTTCTTGTCGCCCGCCGTGGTGTACCGGGTATGGCCAATCGCCGAATTGCCCATGAAAGTTTCAGGTTCACGAATGTTTTTATATACATCCAGCACAAGACCTTCATCTTTTATGTTAAATATTTTGCCGTTTTTCATCACCGAAATTCCGCATGCCTCCTGCCCTCTGTGCTGAAGTGCAAAAAGACCGAACTGCGACAACGAAAAAGTATCAAGATCTACATCAGAATAAATTCCGAAAATGCCACATTCTTCTGTTGGAGCATCAAAGACGTCATCTGTTTTAAGCAGATTGCGTCCGTAAACCCTTTCCGTAAATTGGTTTAAATAGTTATCCTTTTGTATCTGTAAGTCGTGCATTATTTGTTTTTCCTAAAAATTATTTGTCTAAAACCTTTTTGAGACGCTCATAAATCTCTACATAGGCTTCAGTTACTCCGCCTAAATCCCGGCGGAAGCGGTCTTTATCGAGTTTTTTCATCGTGTCTTTGTCCCATAAACGGCATGTATCGGGCGAAATTTCATCCGCCAGGATTATTTTTCCGTTTGAAGTTTTACCCAGTTCAATCTTGAAATCGACCAGAATAATGTTCATACTGTCGAACAGTTCAATAAGAATATCGTTGATATCTGAAGTGAGTTCATACATCTCATCAAGCTCTTCGTACGTCGCTGCACCCAGAAAAACTGCGTGATGATCGTTGATCAGCGGATCGCCGAGTTCGTCTTTTTTATAGCAGATATCAAAGATCGTAACAGGAGATTTTATGCCTTCGGCCACGCCTAATCGTTGAGCCATGCTTCCCGCCGAGTAATTTCTCACCACCATTTCCAGTGGAATGATGTTTACTTTTTTTACAAGCTGCTCGCGTTCATCAATTTGCTTTATAAAATGCGTGGGGATGCCCTTTTTATTCAAATATTCGAAAATAAGGGTGGTAATGGCGTTGTTCATCTCGCCTTTCAAATCTACACTTCCCCTTTTCTGCGCATTGAAAGCGGTTGCATCGTCTTTGAAACGGACAATCACTTCATCGGGATGATCGGTTTCGAAGACCTGTTTTGCTTTTCCTTCATAAAGCATTGCTCCTTTTTTCATTTCTATTTTATTTGATTAATTTCTGAATGAATAATTAAATTTTAACTAAAATTGCTGTCACTACGGCAATTCCGAAACTCAACAATGTGCCTATCAGCACGTATTCGGTGAGTTTTCTCTGCTTTGCGTCAGCCAAATCGCTGAACCTGAACACAGATTTCGCGGCAATCATAAAGCCTACGCCTTCCCAATGATTAACGAGGATGAAGACGAAAACCAGCAAACGCTCTAAAATTCCGATATATTTTCCTGCATTCACCAAAGACTCCGTCTGGAAGCTGCTTTGTTCCGCGGTTATGGGTGTCCAGATTGAAATTAAAGTTTTAATAAAAATCGACGAAGGCACCGTGAGGAAAACGATTGCGGTGATTATTTTAAGGTTTTCAGGAGTAAAAATATCCGACCATTGTAAGTACGGAAAATAAAAGACCGACAAAGCGGCAATCACTAAAATATGGAGTAACTGATCGGTAAAAAACCAGATGCGTTTGGTTTTGTGGTTCTGAAAATGCAGTTTGGCAGAATCGATAATAAAATGGGTAACCCCGATGATCATGGCGATCCACCAGAGTTTGATATTCCACAAAACGATGTACGAGAGCGCGGCGTGAAGAAGAACATGGATATACAGATAAATGCTGCGGGTTTTTTTCCGTTCTTTATCGGCCACCCAATAATTTGGCTGGAGAAGGAAATCTCCGAATAAATGAGCCAATATGAGTGGAATAAAAATCATTTACAGTTCTGCAATTTTTTTTCTGAAAAACAGATTGGTGTCGTGGATAAGGTCATAATTTGCACGCTTAAGCCGCTGACTTACTGATGACTGGCTTATGTTTAAATCTTTTGCCAACTGATCCTGAGTGAGTTCGGCATTGGTAAGCAACCGGTGAATGATCTCTGCGGTGGCGACTGTCCAGCTGTCGAAATCTATCGAAGCCCATCTGAACAGAATATTGAGGTCACGGTTTACGTTCTCGTTTTCTGTGCGGATGGCGAGTGTGCGGCCGTCGGTTTTAATGTCATTCAGCAGCCGGCCCGAATTTACATACGCTGAGCCGTTGGACTCGGTAATTTTTTCGGAAAGGAAAACTTCATTGCCAATACCGATTGCGAGTCGTACATCGAGGTTTTCGGTTTTTTTAATTAAAGATTTAATCATTAAAGACTTCTGGAAAACCTGATCAACGCTGCACTTTACCTGAAATTCGTCCCCGCGGTACACGTCCCAGTTTTCCGGACTTGCAGACCAGCTGCCCAGCAGATCACGAAGTTTGGGCAGCCAAACTTCTGAATCGGTATCCTGAGAATTTATTATATCACCGGTAATTATCGCAATCATGTTACAAAAATAAGCAAATGTGCTTATAAATAAAGAATATAAGTTAATTAGCTAATATTTTTAAATTATAAGCTAAATAGCTTATAATATTAACTTATAAGCTAAAAGGCTTATAATGAGCATTTATAAGCAAAAAAGCTTATAATTCTTTTCTTTTTACTTAAAATATTCAACTCCATTTTTAAATATATTATGGTAAGCGGCCGTCGGAATATTCTTTAACAAACCATCCGCGTACCTTTCGGGGTGGCCCATTCTACCGTAAATTTTGCCACACTTACTCGTAATCCCCTCAATCCCGAATAAAGAACCGTTCGGATTAAACGGCATACCGTGCGCAATATTTCCATCCACACCAACGTATTGCGTGGCAATCTGCCCATTCTGATAAAGCTCCTGAATTACACCTGCCGGCGCCACAAAGCGGCCTTCGCCGTGCGACAAAGGAATTGTATACACTTCATCTTTCATACCTTTAAGCCACGGCGAATGATCACTGATTACGCGCACATCCGCCATCTGTGAAATATGTCTTCCGATGGAATTATGCGCCAGCGTCGGCGAGTTTTCGTCCAAATCCCGGATTTCGCCGAACGGCAACAACCCCGATTTTACGAGTGCCTGGAAGCCGTTACAAATACCAAGAATCATCCCGTCACGTTCTAAAAAGCGGTGCACTGCGTCTTTCATCCTGGCATTTTTCAATACGTTTACAATGAACTTAGCAGAACCGTCCGGTTCGTCACCCGCTGAAAATCCACCTGAAAAAACCAGAATCTGAGACTGCTCAATTTCTGCAATCCAGGCGTCGAGACTTTCATTCAACAGCTGATGATTAAGATTTATTAAAGGCAAACCAATTACTTCAGCACCTTCTTTTCTGAAGGCATTCTGGGTTTCGTACTCGCAGTTTGTACCTGGAAAAATAGGTGCGAAAACTCTTGGCTTCGCCAGCTTATGACTCACAATTTTTATTTGCTCTGCCTTTGTTCCGTTATATTTTGCATCGATCTCAAGAACACTCTTCTTTCCTTCAACCGTTGGAAAGAGGTTTTCAAAAGTTAATGTATTGGCTTCAAGTAAATTTTTAATATTGAAATCTAAACCATTGATTTTGAGTATTTCTGAATTTTTAACCTCACCTATCAGTTGAAGTGAGGATACTTTCATTTCATTCTTACATTCGATAATAAAACTACCTACATTCTCACTCAAAAGTAACGATTCCGAAACCTCAACATTTGCTCCTAAGAGATTGCCAAAACTCATCTTTGCCAACGCAACTGCTACACCGCCTGCTTTCACTGTCTTCACTGAAACGATGTTTCCGGATTTAATATTTTCAAAAATAAAACTGAAAATATCTGTGAGGTTTTTATATTCGGGCAAACCATTCTCTTTCGGAATATGATTATACAGATAAAGTTTATTGCCGGTTTCTTTAAACTCCGGCGAAATCACGTTTGCCTTTTTACCATCTGCACAGGCAAACGAAATCAACGTTGGAGGTACATCAATATCCTGAAAACTTCCGCTCATTGAATCTTTGCCGCCGATTGCTGCCAGACCGAAATTCATCTGCGCATCGTAGGCTCCAAGAAGCGAAGCAAGCGGTTTGCCCCACTTTACGGGATTGTTACCCAGCTTTTCGAAGTATTCCTGAAAACTCAAACGGATCTTCGTGTAATCGCCGCCCATTGCAACGATCTTCGCGACGCTTTCCACCACAGCATTTGCAGCCCCGATCATCGAATTCTGCGAAGAAACTGCCGCATCAAAGCCCCAGCTCGCAAACGACACGGTTTCCACATTGTCGGCATTAAGTATTGGTAAAGTCTGTACGCTGCCTTCCATTTCTGTCAGTTGATATCTGCCACCAAACGGCATTGCAACCGTAGTTCCGCCCACGGAAGCGTCAAACATTTCCGCAAGCCCTTTTTGGGAGGCTGAATTTTTATCAGCAAGTGCTTTCAGAAAGTTTTGTTCGTTAAAGCTTATCGTCTGTTTTTCGATTTTATTCAGGTGCGAAATCACTGCATTCTGACTTTTAGTACAGCCGTTTGTATCGAGAAAATCGCGGCTGATATCAACGATCATACTGCCCTGCCAGAACATCTGCATCCGGCGAGAATCGGTTACGCGGGCAACTTCAACTGCTTTGATGTTTTCGTTTTCGCAATATTTTATAAATCTGTCTTTATCCTGTGCTTCAATCACCACTGCCATTCTTTCCTGCGACTCAGAAATCGCAAGCTCAGTTCCGTTTAAACCTCCATATTTTAAAGGGAGAATATCGAGGTTGATTTCGAGTGAATCCGCTATCTCGCCAATAGCCACAGAAACGCCTCCGGCGCCAAAATCATTCGATTTTTTGATGAGCCTGGTAACATCAGGATTACGGAACAGGCGCTGAATCTTTCTTTCTTCCACTGCATTTCCTTTCTGAACTTCAGTAGATAACGTATGTATTGAAGTCTCGTCCTGCACCTTCGAACTTCCGCTGGCCCCGCCCACACCGTCTCTTCCGGTGGCGCCACCCAACAAAATCACCAAATCACCGGCGAGTGGCTTTTCGCGGCGTACCCAATCTTTCTTTACGGCTCCGACCACAAAACCGACTTCCATTCTTTTGGCTTTATAACCTTCATGGTAGATTTCGTTCACTAACGTTGTGGCAAGTCCAATTTGGTTTCCGTACGATGAATAACCGTTGGCCGCCTGCTTTGAAATGGTTCTTTGGGGTAGTTTTCCCGGCAATGTTTCTGAAACCGGCTCCAACACATTTCCAGCGCCTGAGAGTCGCATGGCCTGATATACAAACGCCCGGCCCGAGAGCGGATCGCGGATGGCACCACCCAAACACGTTGAGGCGCCGCCAAAAGGTTCTATTTCGGTAGGGTGATTGTGGGTTTCGTTTTTAAAAAGAAGGTACCACGGCTCTTTTTTTCCGTCATATTCTGCTTCAATTTCAACTGTACAAGCATTTATTTCATCAGAAACAACAAGATTTTCGAGATTACCGGTTTTATGGAAGTAACGTGCGCAAACGGTTGCAAGATCCATCAGCGAGATTGGCTTTGCTTCACGGCCGAGGAATTTTCTTTTCTCTAAGTAATCGTCAAAAATATGTTCGAGTGTTGATTTAAATTCACCATTAAACTGAATATCCGTCAATTCGGTTTCAAACGTCGTATGTCGGCAATGGTCGCTCCAATAGGTATCGAGCACTTTAAGCTCGGTTTCGGTAGGATTTCGCCGTTCAGATTTAAAATAATTCTGGATAAATTCCAGATCATCGAGACCCAAAGCGAAACCGTGATCGTGGTAAAAATCCTGGAGTTCGTCTTTTGAAAAGCTGATGAAACCCTCGTGAACAATAACGGAATCCGGGGCTTCTTCTTTTGGAATTTCAAGAACTGACAGGTCTTTTTCCTGGCTTTCTACTTTGTTGATTAAATGATTTTTAATTTTACGAAGGTCAGCCTCAGAGACGCCTGAGATGTCTATAAGTTTTCCGCTTCTTACGGTAGAACTTTCAATTCCGGTAAGCAAAGCGATACACTGTTGGGCAGAATCGGCACGCTGATCGTATTGGCCGGGTAGAAATTCGGTTGCAAAAAACAGATTTGTTGCGGGATTTTCGTTGTGCAACACGTCGGTTACGGGATCTACAAATGTATTTCCGATCACCTGATCGAGCTCCTCACTATCGAGCCCGAAAACATCGTAGATATTGTACACTTTTACATCCTTAATACCGGGAACGATATTTTTGATTTCATTAAAGACTGCGGGGCTTTCTACATCAAAAATCCCACGCTTTTCTACGAATATTCTTTTTTGCATTTTGCTTTATAATTAGTCGGATTTTCAATCCTTTTAAACTGTCTTTACCAAAAAAATGCAGCCAAAAAAGCTGCATCGTGTTTTATACTTTAAGGTCCGCCTCAAGGCCGATCAGGTCGCTGTATTTATCTAAAATCGGCTGCACTTCGTTCTGGATGAATTCTTCGGTCTGAATGGGAGCAAAACCAATAAAATTTTTCATGTCAAGAATTTCCATGAATTTTGCCTTATCAAGCTTCAGAGAAGAGTCGTTCATGATTCTTTCAATCAGATCATTTTCTTTCCCCTCCATTTTCACCTTTTTGCTGGCCTCAATGGAATGAACACGGATAGTTTCATGAATTTCCTGTCGGTCACCGCCGGCTTTCACCTCTTCCATGATGATATATTCGGTCGCCATAAACGGAAGTTCATCCATGATGTGCTTCTGAATGCGGTTTTCGTACACCACAATTCCGTTCATAATATTATTCCAGATCAGAAGAATGGCGTCTACAGCCAAAAAAGACTGTGGTATTGCTAATCTTTTGTTGGCAGAATCGTCTAAAGTTCTTTCAAACCACTGAGTCGCGGCCACCATCGCTGAACTTGATGAAAGCGACATCACAAATTTTGCAAGTGAACCAATCCGTTCCGAACGCATCGGGTTGCGTTTGTAAGCCATTGCAGAAGAACCGATCTGGTTTTTCTCAAAGGGTTCTTCAATTTCCTTTAAATTCTGCAGAAGCCTTAAATCGTTTGTGAATTTATGCGCTGATTGGGCGATATTTGAAAGCAACGCCATAACTTTTGCGTCGATCTTCCGGTCATAAGTCTGCCCTGAAACGCCAAAAACTTTATCAAAACCAAAACGTCGCGAAAGTTCCTTATCAAGATGTTTTACTTTAGAATAATCGCCGTCAAACAGCTCCAGGAAACTTGCCGCCGTCCCTGTTGTACCTTTTACGCCGCGAAATCTCAGGGTTTCAATAAAAAACTCAAGTTCTTCAAAATCAAGAATCAGCGACTGAAGCCACAGCGTGGCGCGTTTACCCACGGTGGTAAGCTGGGCCGGCTGATAATGCGTAAAACCAAGCGTTGGAAGATCTTTATATTTTAACGAAAAATCTGCGAGATTCTTTATCACGTTCACCAGTTGCTTGCGTAGAAGCAAAAGTCCGTCGCGCATCTGGATAAGGTCTGTATTGTCGCCAACAAATGCCGAGGTTGCACCCAGATGGATAATTCCTTTTGCGAGTGGTGCGTCGTCGCCATACGCATGAACGTGAGCCATCACATCGTGTCGGAATTTCTTCTCGTACTCAGCAGCCTTTTCGTAATCGATGTTTTCTGCATTGGCTTTTAACTCGGCGATCTGCTCATCGGAAATATCGAGGCCCAAATCTTTTTCGATTTCGGCAAGGGCGATCCACAGTTTGCGCCAATTTCTGAACTTGTTGTTCGGCGAAAAATTATAGAGCATTTCTTCGCTCGAATACCGTTCTTCAAGAGGGTTTTTGTACGAATTCATTCCTTGGCTTTAAGATTTATAGGCCCACAAATTTAATGAAATAAAAAATGTTTTTGGGGTGGTTTCAAATAATTTTGCTCTAAAATGGGCCACGCGGCACAGTTTTTAACGGACATAGGACCGCAGACCTGCCACAGTTTCTACTATTTCGTAATGAAACGGGGTCTCTAATTTTTATAGTAGATTTGCTCTCATTAAATGAAAACTGAAATGAATTTTGAAGATATATTAGCCGCACAACGTACCTTTTTTGAAACCCAAAAGACCAAAAGTGTAAAATACAGGAAAATCTATCTCGAGAAGCTTCGGGACGTAATTCAGAGTAATGAAGCTCTGCTTTACGATGCTATTTATAAAGATTTCGGAAAGTCGAAATTCGACACCTTCACCACAGAAATATCGTTTGTTCTGAACGACATCGATTATTATCTGAAAAATTTAACAGCGTTAGCAAAACCGAAAAGGGTAAAAACCAATCTTGCCAACCAGTTGGGTACGAGCCGGATTTACAGTGAACCATTAGGCTGCACACTGGTAATCGGGGCGTGGAATTACCCGTACCAACTCTCGTTATCACCAATGATATCGGCGTTAGCGGCGGGCAACACGTGTATTCTTAAACCCAGCGAAGTGGCCGAGAACACTATGAGACTGATGGCTGAAATAATAAACGCCAACTTTCCGAAAGAATATCTTTTTGTGGCAGAAGGTGGCGTGGAAGAAACTACAGAAATCCTGAAGCTCAGGTTCGACAAAATATTTTTTACAGGAAGCACCAAAGTGGGCCAAATCGTATACGAAGCTGCGGCAAAAAATTTAACACCGATTATTCTTGAACTAGGCGGAAAAAGCCCGGTGATCGTTACCTCAAGCGCAGATTTTGAGGTGGCATCGAGAAGAATTATTTGGGGAAAATTTCTCAATGCAGGCCAGACGTGCGTGGCTCCGGATTATATTTTAGTGGATGAAAAGGTAAAGGACAGCTTTCTGGATGCACTTAAATCTCAGATTGTGAAATTTAAATATACACCTGAGGCCGAACACTACACGCGGATCATCAACGACAGAAATTTTAGCCGCCTCGCCTCTCTTCTGGATTCTTCTACTATCTATTTTGGTGGAAACCATAATGCAGACACAAGATATATTGAACCCACCATTCTGCATCCGGTAAACTGGGAAGACGTGGTGATGCAGGAAGAAATTTTCGGCCCGATACTTCCGGTGCTTACTTTTAAAAACTTTAATGAGGCACTGCATAAAATTTCGGAAAAAGCGAAACCTTTAGCGGCGTATCTTTTTACACAAAACGACGGTGAAAAAGCGCAGTTCCTGTCTAGGATTTCGTTTGGTGGCGGCTGCATCAACGATGTGATGATGCATCTGAGCAATGAAAATCTGCCCTTTGGCGGCGTGGGACATTCTGGAATGGGGAATTACCACGGAAAGTTCGGTTTCGAGGCGTTCTCACATCAGAAATCGGTGTTAGACCGCGCTACCTGGGGCGAACCTGAACTGAAATATCCGCCATACACCGCGAAAAAACTTAGTTGGATAAAGAAACTTCTCTAAATAAAAACCGCCCCGCTAAGCTGCGGGGCGATTGTTTTTTTTTTAAGATTTTGATGTCCATTTAAGGAAGAAATCTTTCACTTTTTCGATGCTGTATCCTTTGCCTTCCTCCAGCACAGCGCTGTCCTGTGTATGGATCATTTTGCCGTCCTGATTCAGTACCACAAAAACAGGATAACCGAATTTCGCACCCGGATTATCATATTTTGCAAATACCTTTTCATTTTTATTCTCCGGCGAATAATTCAGGTGATAATATAAATAGTTATCATCCACGATCTGCTTAAGTTCCGGCGTCGTCTGCACGAACTGGTTGAATCTCAGGCACCAGATGCACCAGTTTCCACCGGCCTGCAGAATGATGTTTTTATTTTCGGCTTTTGCCTGTTTCACAAGTTCCGAAATTTTCTGTTCTGCATTTTCCTCTGCGTCATAGGGCTTCGGAAGCTTAGCTTTTTCTTCAGCTGCAATCCGTTTTTTCTCCTCCAGCGCGGCAGCGGGGTCCACTTTGCTCGCCGGGGTTACGCTATTTTTGGTTTCCGCAGCATTCTTTGTTGCTGCAGTTTGGGAAAATGCCACGGCTGAAACAAGAAGCATCGCCATCGTCATACCCTTTATTTTAAATTTGTTCATTGTCTGATATTAAGATTTGCAGTGCAAAATAACAAAAAATACGGCCAGCGGTCACGTTAATAATTGCTAAATTTGCGCACAGCATATGAAATTTCTATTTAACATTATTGTACTGTTTTCGCGGTTACCGCTGTGGATTCTGTACATTTTTGCCGACCTAATTTTTTTCCTTACCTATTATATTATCGGATACCGAAAAGCGGTGGTGGCTGAAAACTTACGCCTGTCTTTTCCAAAGAAATCGGCTGGTGAACTTCGGAAAATTCAAAAAGCGTTTTACCGTAATTTTGCAGATTACATTGTAGAAACGCTTAAGTCTTTCACCATTTCGCACCTCGAACTGCGGGTACGCGTACAGCATTTAAATCAAAAAATATTTCATGATGCCAAAGCTGAACAGAAAAACGTAATTCTGCTCGCCGGCCATGTGTTCAACTGGGAATGGTTCAGCGCCCTTGCCACCATAGTTCCGCAGGACCACAGTTATCCGGTGTACCGAAAAGTACAAAGCACATTTTGGGAAAAAGGCATTAAAAGCATCCGCGACAGATTTGGCAACCACGCCCTCGAAGCGAAAGAAGTCATCAGGCACATTTTCCGTAACCAAAACGACGGAAATTCAATCTATATGTTTGTGGCCGACCAAACGCCGCATATTTCTGAAGTTTCGTACGGTTTAGAGTTCCTTAACCAAACCACGCCGGCATTCATCGGTTACGATAAACTTGCTACGAGGATGGATCTAGCGTTTGTATTCTGCGAAATGAAAAAAGTAAAAAGAGGATTTTATCAGATTAATTATTACAGAATAGATCCTGACGCCGAAAAATTTGAAGAAAACGAAGTGGTGCGCAAGTTCCACAAACTGCTCGAGAACACCATCAATAAAGATCCTTCAAATTACCTTTGGTCTCACCGCCGCTGGAAATATCAACACGCTGTAAAAGTAATGGACAACCACCAAACCCGCGCTAACAATTGAAAACTGCAATTGCTTTACTGAACTGGAACGGAAAAAACTGGCTCCAGAAATTTTTGCCGGGCGTGGTGCTGCATTCACCGGAGGCGGATATCTATGTGATCGATAATGCGTCAACCGACGGCTCGGTTGATTTCGTACGGACAAATTTCCCCGAGGTAAGAATTATCGAAAACAAAGAAAATCATGGGTTTGCTGCAGGTTACAACGAAGGCTTGAGAAACATTGAAGCTGACATTTTCTGTCTTTTGAACACCGATGTGGAAGTAACGGAAAACTGGCTTACACCGGTTTTGGGTTTATTTGAGCGCAATCCTGATATCGCGGCGATACAGCCTAAGATCCTCGATTATAACCGCCGTAATTATTTTGAATTTGCGGGTGCTGCAGGTGGATTTATCGACAACCTCGGTTATCCATATTGTCGCGGACGGATGTTTGAGCAGATTGAACAAGACTTCGGGCAATATGATGACGAAAGCGAAATTTTCTGGGCTTCAGGCTGTGGCTTATTTATCCGCGCGAATGATTATTGGGCGCAAAACGGATTCGACGAGCGGTTTTTTGCACATCAGGAAGAAATAGATCTGTGCTGGAGGCTTAAAAATTCCGGTAAAAAAATATTCTACACTTCAAAATCTACCGTTTATCACGTGGGCGGCGGCACGCTAAACAAGCAAAGTCCGAGAAAAACTTTTCTGAATATCCGAAATAACTGTTCGATGCTCGTGAAAAACCTTCCGGTTTCAGCAATAGTCTGGGTATTGCTTTGCAGGTTGATTCTTGATGGCTTGGCGGCTGTACATTTTGGCTTTAAGATGGGCTTTGCGCATTTTTGGGCGGTGGCACAGGCGCATTTCAGTTTCTACAAACAGATTCCGGGGACGGTTGCGCGGCGACAGAAGCAACAGATCAACCACTATTACGGACAGAAATGGATTATTTTCAAACATTTCCTCAAATAGAAATCCAGCATTAAAAGCACTTTTGCTCATTTTACTTAGGGTTTAAGACCCATTGTTATACCTCACAAATAAACGAAAAACGGGTTCAAAGATTTATCTTTGTTCAACCTTTCAATTTATTAATGGAAATTATAATTATCATCTTTCTCGTACTTCTGAACGGAATTTTTTCAATGTCTGAAATGTCACTGGTTTCTTCCAGAAAATTCAAACTCGAAAACGCAGGCAGAAATGGCAATAGTGGCGCTAAAAAAGCCCTGGAACTCTCAGAAAATCCAACTAAATTTCTATCAACCGTACAGATCGGAATTACGCTGATCGGCATTTTGCTTGGTGTTTATTCCGGCGAAAACCTTACAAACGACTTCCAATCCGTGCTTAATGGCATACCAACGATCGCGCCTTATTCCAAAACCATCGCCACAATCGGCATCGTTATCTTCATCACCTACCTTTCGATTCTGCTTGGCGAACTGCTTCCAAAAAGGATTGCGATGACGTATCCGGAGCAGATCATCACGCTTGTTGCGAAACCGATGGATCTCCTTTCAAAAGTAACCTCGCCATTTGTATGGTTACTCAGCACCTCAAATAACCTCCTTCTTAAACTGATGGGAATCCGGATGACTTCGGACACCATCGTTACCGAAGAGGAAATAAAATCGATCATAAAAGAAAGCGCGCAGGAAGGCGAGATCGATGAGATCGAGCAGAATATCGTGGAACGGGTATTTGAACTCGGAGACAGAAAAGTAAACACGCTATTGACGCACCGCACGGCCATGTCGTTTTTTGACGTGGACGATACGCTGCCCGAAATTCTCAATAAAATCAGAAATAACAAGCACGCAGCTTACCCCGTAACCAAAGGGAATAATCTGGATCAGGTTTTGGGAATTGTACTGCTTAAAGATTTATTCCCGCTGGACGATCCCAATAATTTCAGGATTGATCAATACCTAAAGCAACCCCTTTTTCTCAATGAGAATAATTATGCTTACAAAGTACTTGAAATCTTCAAAAGAGAGCGAAACCACTACGGTATCGTAATTGACGAGTACGGCAACACCGTCGGAATCATAACGCTGGATGATGTACTCGAAGCCTTGGTGGGTGACGCGTCTGAGGAAGGCGATTTCGATTACCGCATCACCGTTCGCGACGAAAGTTCATGGCTGGCTGACGGCCAGGTACCGATTGTAGAGTTCCTGAAATATTTCAACCTGAATTATGAGTTTGAAAACAATGATCACTACACTACACTTGTAGGATTTTTCCTGAACGAACATCATGGAACCACCACTGTTGGGGATAAAATTCAAATTGAAGACCTGGAACTCGAAATTATTGATAAAGACGGCCAGCGCGTAGATAAAATCTTAATTACCCGAAAGTAAAATGATTGATTTCTGCGCCATCGATTTTGAAACTGCAACCCACGAGCGCAATTCGGCCTGCGAAATGGGCATCTGTGTGGTTGAAGACGGGCAAATTGTGAAAACTCAGACCTGGCTTATAAAACCTCCAAACTACCCTTATTTTCATCCAAGAAACATTGATGTTCACGGAATTACGCCGCGTGACGTGCAGGATTCACCGACATTTGACGAGATTTGGCACGAAGCCGAGAATTTGATGTACGGCAATTTAATGGTTGCGCACAATGCAGGTTTTGACGCGGGAGTTTTAAGAAGTTGCCTGGATTATTATGGCTTTTACAAACCGAAACTCAATTATCTGTGCAGTATTTCGATTGCCAAAAAATCATGGAAGAACCTGCCGAAATACGGACTTAAAAGTCTGGCTGAACAACATCAGATCTCTTTCAAACACCACCGAGCCGGAGACGACGCAGAAGTCTGTGCCAAGATTTCGCTGCTTGCGTTTGAAAAATTAATGATCACACGAACGGATGAAGTGCACGACGTGATGAAGAAAAACTTAAAAATTCTATAAAAAAACTGCCCCACTTTTCGTGAGGCAGTTTTTAGTTAGAACCGGTATCATTTGCCGATTCTCTTTCGTTACATATTCTCTGAAATGTTTGTAATACGTTGGGAACAATCTTATTAATTACTGAGAACCTCAGCAACAAGATTAAATTTGGGAATTTCGATTTCGAGGAAATCTTTGGTAAGCTGATGCGTACAGAAATAAGTACCGCTCATATTGCCGACGCCTGACCTCAGCACCACATTCGAGAAATATTTAAAACTCTCTCCGGGCGCAATTTCAGGTGTCAGGCCAATTACGCCATCGCCCTCTACTTCAGTAAAACCAAAGCCCACGTCGTAGATCAGCCATTTTCTTTTAAGAAGAAGGATCGGATGATCGCCAAGATTCTCAATGGTAATGTGGTAGCGGAACACAAAACGGTTTTCTGAGGGAAAACTGTTCTTACTGTCGTATTCGGGATGAACTGAAACTTTGATATCGAAGGTAGTTATAGAGAACATAACAGTTTTTAGGATTGCGAGTACAAAAATCCCGCCTTTTAGGGGCAGGATTTAATATTTTTATCTATTGTTGCTTTGATCTAAAGTTCAAGCGCTTTTCGCTCGTCACCTCCCATCAAGAATTCCTTCGGATTGTCGATCGCTTCTTTCACCGCAACCAGGAAACCTACAGACTCGCGTCCGTCGATAACTCTGTGATCATAAGACATCGCAACATACATCATCGGACGGATAACCACCTGACCATCCACTGCAACAGGCCGCTGGATGATATTGTGCATACCAAGAATAGCCGACTGTGGCGGGTTGATGATTGGTGTTGATAACATTGATCCAAATACACCTCCGTTGGTGATCGTAAAAGTACCGCCGGTCATCTCGTCGATGCTGATGTTTCCTTCGCGCACTTTATCAGCCAAACTTTTGATATTAGCTTCCACACCGCGGAAAGACATGTTTTCTGCATTTCTAAGAACCGGAACCATCAATCCTTTCGGACCTGAAACGGCAATTGAAATGTCGCAGAACTCGTAATTATTTTTGAAATCGCCGTCAATTGAGGCGTTCACATCAGGGTACATCTGCAACGCACGTGTTACCGCTTTTGTAAAGAACGACATAAAGCCCAGGCCAACGCCGTGCTTCTGCGAAAATTCGTCTTTATACTGCTTTCTGATTCTGAAGATTTCAGACATATCCACCTCATTGAATGTGGTAAGCATTGCTGTTTCGTTTTTAACAGAAACCAGTCTTACAGCCAGTTTTCTTCTGAGCATTGAAAGCTTGGTAGTAGAAATTGCTCTGGAACCTCCGCTGCCGGTTGCCGAGCCCATTGCCGGCACGCCTGCAGTTTCTGCGTCCTGCTTGGTAATTCGTCCGTCTTTACCCGAGCCTGAAACCTGAGCGGCGTCTACGCCTTTCTCATCAAGGATTTTTCTCGCAGCCGGAGAAGGTGCTCCTGCAGCGTAAGTTGCGGGTTTTTCTTCTTTCTTCTCCTGAACAATTGCGGGTTTTTCCACTACTTTCTGTTCAGCCTGTGGAGCTTCTGCATTCTGGGTTTTTGGTGCTTCAGCAGGAGCAGCAGCTTCAGGCTTTGCGCCATCCCTATCAATCAGACATACGACCTGCCCTACCTGTACCACATCACCTTCCTCTGCTTTAAGGGTAATGATGCCGCTTTCTTCTGCGGGCAGTTCGAGCGTAGCCTTATCGGAATCTACTTCTGCGATGGGCTGATCTTTTTCAACAAAATCGCCGTCCTTCACCAGCCAAGATGCGATTTCAACTTCTGTAATCGATTCTCCCGGAGACGGGACTTTCATTTCTAATATTGACATCGGGTTTATTTTATTTAATTGTTTACAGTTTTAATTATGCGGTAACAGGTCTTGTAGCGGGTTCGTCGTTACAGTCGAAAACCTGGTTCAGTACGTTGTTTTGGTTTCGTTCGAACATTTTATGGCTTCCCGGCGCCGGTGATCCACTTGATACGGGAGCGATTACCTGAATTCCGGTATCGCGTAAGTTGCGCAGGATATATGCCCATGCACCCATATTTTCGGGTTCTTCCTGTGCCCAGATGATCTTTTTTCTGCTGCCATATTTGGACAGAACGGCATCAATAGATTCTTTATGCAGCGGATACAGCTGTTCGATACGTACCAACGCGATGTTATCGCATTTGCGTTCTTCCTGTTTTGCCAGCAATTCATAATAAATTTTACCGGAGCAAAGAACAAGTTTATCTACATTATCCGCAACAGCAGTCTGATCATCTATCACTGGCTGAAAGCTTCCGTTTGCAAAATCTTCAAGCGGAGAAACCACTTTCGGATGACGCAACAGCGATTTTGGTGTCATCACCACGAGCGGTTTTCTGAACGCCCATTTTTGCTGTCTTCTGAGAAGGTGGAAGTAGTTTGCAGGCGTAGTAACGTTTGCTACGGCCATATTTTCGTTCGCACACAGGCCAAGGAATCTTTCAAGTCTTGCTGAAGAATGCTCCGCACCCTGTCCTTCGTATCCGTGAGGTAACAACATGACCAGACCATTCTGTATCTTCCATTTTTCCTCGGCGGCCGCTAAATATTGGTCTACAATAATTTGTGCGCCGTTTACAAAATCGCCGAACTGTGCTTCCCAAATGGTAAGTGTGTTAGGTGAGGCCATTGCATAGCCATAATCAAATCCAAGTACGCCGTACTCGGAAAGGTGAGAATTGAAAATATCAAAACGGCTTTCTGAGATATGTCTTAGTGGGATATATTCTTCTTCGGTATCTTCAGTTTTCACAACTGCATGACGGTGAGAGAAAGTTCCGCGCTCTACATCTTCACCCGAAATACGTACGTTGTTGCCTTCGGTAAGCAAAGTAGCATACGCCAACCATTCGCCCAAAGCCCAATCGAGAGAGTTGCCTTCGATCATTTTCTTACGGTTGTCGAACAGTCGTGTAGTTTTGTTGATGAATTTTTTATCAGCAGGTAAAGTCGACATTTTTAAAGCCAACTCCTTCAGTTTATCAAGATCGAAGCCTGTTTCAACTTCATTCTGCATTACGCCACGGGCTCCCATCGTGTAATCTTTCCAGTCGTCCTCCATGAAGATGTTCATGGTGTTGCGTTCGATCTCTTTGGAAGCGTCGAAATCTGCGTCAAGAAGTGTTTTAAATTCAGTTTCCATCTTTTTTAAGATTTCATCTGAAACAATTCCTTCTTTGATCAGTTGTTCTTTATAAATTTCTCTTGGATTCGGATGCTTCGAAATCAGTTTATACAGGTTTGGTTGTGTAAAACGGGGCTCATCACCTTCGTTATGGCCATACTTTCTATATCCCAAAAGATCAATGTACACGTCTTTACCAAAATTCGCACGGAAATCTGCTGCGAACTTCATCGCATACACAACGGCTTCAACATCGTCCGCGTTTACGTGCATCACCGGAGATTCGGTAACTTTTGCAATATCGGTACAGTAAGTTGATGATCTCGCATCAAGATAATTAGTTGTGAATGAAACCTGGTTGTTAATTACGATATGGATTGTTCCGCCAGTTTTATACCCTTCGAGCGTCATCATCTGCGCGATTTCGTACACAATTCCCTGTCCGGCAATTGCACCGTCGCCGTGAATTACAATTGGAAGTACTTTTTTATAGTCTTTATATTTGTTGTCTACTTTTGCACGGCAAATGCCTTCCACCAATGCGGCAACAGTTTCAAGATGCGAAGGATTCGGCGTAAGGTTTATCGCCACTTCTTCGCCTGAAGCCGTTTTAATTTTCTTCGATGAACCAAGGTGATATTTCACATCTCCTGAGAATACATCTTCTTCAAACTCTTTTCCCTCAAATTCAGAAAATATCTGTTTGTAGGATTTACCGAAAATATTGGTCAATACGTTCAGACGGCCTCGGTGTGCCATCCCCAATACAACCTCATCTACGCCCAATTGCGATGAGCGTGTAATTAACTGATCGAGCGCTGGGATTAAAGATTCGCCACCTTCAAGTGAAAATCTTTTCTGCCCAACAAATTTGGTATGCAGATAACTCTCGAAAGCTACAGCCTGATTAAGCTTCTGTAAAATATCGGTCTTTTCAGACGCGGTGAGTTGCGGCTGGTTTTCATTTACCTGAAGCCACTTGCGGATAAACTTTTTCTCTTCTACGTTATTGATGTGCATGTATTCCACACCCACAGATTCGCAATAAATTTTTTCGAGATGCTTGATGATGTCCTGAAGTGATGCAGCAGCACTTAATCCGGTTTCCGTTGCAGAATTAAATTTCGTCTGCAAATCCGACTGAGAAAGCCCGAAATTTTCGATTGCGAGCGTCGGCTCATAATTTCTACGAGCACGTACCGGGTTGGTATTTGTAAAAAGATGCCCGCGCTGGCGGTAACCTTCAATTAAATTCAGGACTTTAAATTCCTTCTGGATGTCCTCCGGAATTTCGCCTTTAGCTGCAGATTGAGTGGCAGCCCGCACAACGGACGGAGCCTGTGAAGAACCTGCAATTTCGTCTTCATAGGTCTCAAGCGCAAAATCAAATCCCTGGAAAAACGCTTTCCAGGAAGGTTCTAGGGAGTCGGGATATTTTAAATATTGTTGGTATAAGTCTTCTATCAGCTGCGAATGCGCAGCATTCAAAAATGAAAATTTGTCCATTATATACAGATTAACTCTTTATTGTATTCAAAAAGACAAATTTAGCAAAAATATATGAAGAAATCGGGCAGAAAAGTCTAAAAAAGGCGCTTGAAAACCATCATCTGAAAACCGGAACCGATAACTTGATCATGGTGTTGTTTTCCTGCGAAGGTTCGTCCAGAAACGTCTGCTGCAAATCGCCTGTCCTAAGTGTATCGCGCTTCGCCTGCTGCAGAATCTGTTGTATCGCTTTTATGCGTCCGGCGTACGATCCGCGGTAATAAACTACGTAATTCCGTGAGGCATTCACGGTGCGGAAAGTGAAATTATTATCGGAAATGCCTACCCTGCTTGAAACGGGTATTCCGTAGTAATAAGAAATCTCTTTGTCTTTGTAATTATCTGCATCAGTAATAAGCACAGGTTCGCCATACTCATCTTCCTTTTTAGCAAGATCAATCTTAATGAAGTTGAGCGTCTTGTTATGGTTCAGCACGATGTTTCTGAAGAGTGCATCTTTACCGTTTTTAGCACTCACGTTTACGCCTAAAAGTAACTGACCTTCAGCTTCTTCTATCATCAAACTGTCGAACTTGATATTTTGGAGCTGCCTGTCTTTCTGTACTTTATTTCCTAAAATTGCAAACAGCCTGTTCATGCTACGGTCGATATTTTCAAGAACTTCGTCCTCATCAGACAGTCTGTTGGATGGTTTCCACCACGGCTGCTCCGGCGTTTTGATAGACCAGATCACTTCGGTAGCGCTGTTTAACGGTTTAAATTTAAGGTCGATCAGGTACGGTTTCGGGCTGTCGCCCTCATAAAGCTGATAGCGAAGGGTGCTGTTTCTGTTAGCAAACCTCACAAACATGTCGCCATAAACATCGCTGTTTTTACGGTCGTGATAGCGCATTGAACTGCCCTGCCCCTCGTATGGACTGAAGAACCTGTAACTGAGATTTTTATTCTCTGAAAAGAAAGAATTCCAATATATGAAATTCTGAAGATTACTGAACTGCGGATACACCTGATCTACAGGATACGAAATTTTCTTTTTTACGGTAAAACTTTTTCCTCCGTCTACAAATGCTGCAGACACTGCATATACGATAAACAGCAGGATGACGGCAATACTTCCAAATTTTAACCAGCGCATGGAGGCAAAAATACAAAAAAACGGCAGTGAAATACTGCCGTGGTTTTATTCTTTTTAAAAGTGATCTTTAGGGTATGATAGTGCCGGGCTGAATGAAGGCATTCTTTTTTACCACAACCACGCCGTCTTTTATAGAGTACGTCGGGAAATCGCCGTCAGGAAGATGCTTAGCACCCAAAATGCGGACATTATCGCCGATGCTGCAGTTTTTATCTAAAATAGCGCGTTCTATATAGCAATATTTGCCCACGCCAAGGTTCGGGCGCCCCTGTGCATCGTTCGAGACTATTTCTTCGGTGTTCTGGTAATAATCTGCACCCATCATGTAGGTATTGATCAGCGTACTGCCTTTATCCACACGGCTGCGGTTACCGACAATTGAATTTTCTATTTTGTCTGCCATCACAACGCATCCGTCGCCAAAAATAACCTTGCTTACGTAAGACCCGAGTATTTTTGAAGGTGGCAACATTCTGGCCCTCGTGTAGATTGGCGAGTTGCTGAAAAGGTTAAATTTCGGAAGATCCTGTGTAAGCTCCAGATTTGCATCGAAAAAGGATTGGATGGTTCCGATGTCAGTCCAGTAACCGTCATACTGAAAACTCATTATTTTATAAGACCCAATCGCATTCGGAATCAGTTCACCTCCAAAATCGTCGCCCGGATCCTCATCGAACATCTTTTTAAGTATGGTTTTGCTGAATACGTAAATCCCCATCGAGGCTAAATATTCCTTTCCTTCAGACTTGCTTTTTTCAGATACCTCAGATTTCCAATCCTGTAAAAGTTCAGGTGCCGGTTTTTCAATGAAAGAAGTGATATTGCCCTGCTCATCAGATTTCAAAATACCAAAACCCGGTGCATCGGCAGCGTTTACAGGTATCGTCGCAATGGTGATCTGACTTTCGTTCTGGCAATGAAACTCAATCAGTTCACGGAAATCCATCTGATAAAGCTGATCGCCTGACAAAATAAGGATATAATCATACTCGTATTTCGTAAGGTGCTTCATCGACTGACGCACTGCATCAGCAGTGCCCTGATACCATTTGTCGCTTTCAACATTCTGCTCGGCTGCCAAAATATCAACGAAGCCACGGCTGAAAATATCAAAGTGATAAGAATTTTTAATATGTGAATTAAGTGAAGCTGAATTAAACTGCGTGAGCACCAGGATTCTGTTATACCCCGAATTCAGGCAGTTGGAAATAGGAATGTCTACAAGACGGTATTTTCCGGCGATCGGAACTGCGGGTTTGGAGCGTGAATACGTTAAGGGAAATAAACGCGAGCCACGGCCGCCGCCAAGTACAATTGAGATTACACTGGGTTTCATAGTTCTTTTTTTAGTTTATTTAGTCCGATAGCTGCCTAACAATATTAAGGATTATTCAGGTGTTAACCAAACATCAGAGGCAAAAGGTTATCAGCACATCACTATCAAAAACAACACCGAATCCACCAGAGAGCTGTAAATGTTACTATGATTTAATAAAGCTAAAGTAAGAGTGAAACACCCGAAAGATGTTCAGTTAGACTGTCTAAAAAAGACTGACTTAAGACAACACGATGTTTAAACATCAGAATGTTTACTGATTGTACAGCCTGAGGATCTCAACAAGTTCAGGAATGGACTTTATTTTAAGCTTCTCAAACAGCCGGTTTTTGTACGTGCTGATCGTGGATGAATGAAGGTTCAGCTGATTGGAAATTTCTTTGAGCGGAAGCCCTTCGGCGAGTTTGTTGGCAATCTGGAGTTCACGGTCAGAGAGTATTTCGACAGGCGAAGTTTTGGTGTTACCACTCACAGATTCAAAAAACATCGCTTCCTTCACGGCTTCACTTGCATAGCGGCCTGTGGTGAGCATGGATGTAAGGGCGGTTTCAATTACGCTGGAAGAACTCTGCTTGCTCAGATAACCGCCGGCACCCATTTTCAGATAGCGCAACGCGTATAATTCTTCGTCCTGAGAAGAAAATATGAGGATTTTAAGTTTTGGCTGGTGATTTCTAATGTAATCGATCGCTTCCTGAACAGTGCCGTTAGGCATATTGACGTCCATGATAGCCAGATCCAGTTCTTCTTTCGAGATTACTTTGTACAGGGATTTAAAATCTTCTACTTCAGTAATTATGGCGTCCGGTAATAAGCGTTTAACTGTCTGCAGCAAACCCATCCGCACAATACCATGATCATCTGCAACAATTATCCGAACGTTTTCTTTTAACTCCTTCATTCTTTTAATTTAGGTAAAAAAAGGGAAACATTGGTTCCTGTGCTTTCAGACGAAACGATTCTGATGCTTCCCCGCATCAAGGATATGAAATTTCTAACAATTTTCAAACTCAGCCCTACCCCTGTTTCGCCGGCAGTTCCCTGAAATACCGGATTTTCATACGTATAGATCTTCGATAAAAATTTTTCGTCCATACCCGTTCCGGAATCGGTTACAGAAAGTATCACCTGAGCCTCTTCTGCGCATACATTAAAGTAAATATCATGTCCGGGCAAAGAGTATTTCACGGCATTATTAAGAATCTTATCAAGCACAAAGTCAATCAGAATTCGGTCTGTCTCAACAAAAGCGTCGGCATCACCTTTAAAATAAAAATTAAGGTTTTTCTGTTTGAAACCTGCAGCGTATTTTTCTTCGAGATCGTGAAAAAGATCCATCACCATGATTTTCTCAGGTTTAATCTTGTACTCGCCGTACTGAGTTTTCAGCCACGTGGTGCTGTCCTGAACGGTTTGCAGGTTTTTCTGCGCATCGCTTTTTACTTGGGGCAACATTTTAAAAAAATCCCCTTCAGAAATTGTCTTTTGTTCAACGGCGTCTATCAGCCACACGAAATTCCCGAAGAGCGACTTGGAGTCATGCGACAAAATGGAGATCAGTCCGTTCTTAAAACTGATTTCGTTTTGTAGGCTTTCGATCTTGGATTGCAGGTCGTTAGAAAGGTCATTCATAAAAAAAGTAGGAATGCAAAAATACTTTAATATTATTTAATGCATAATTTAAGCTTTCCCCTTATCCATTTCTTTGCCAAACCATTTTCTGATCATATCTGAAAGCGTCTGTTTGAGTAAAGGTTTGGTGAGAAAATCGGACATTCCGGCTTGCAAACACTTTTCTTTTTCACCAGGAAGACTCCCTGCGGTGAGCGCGATGATCGGGATCTCAATATCCTTTTCGATGGTTCTGATTTTCTTAGTGGCTTCAATTCCATTGAGATTTGGCATCTGAATATCCATCAGAATAAGATCCGGACTTTCCTTCCGGTACTGTTCAATCGCTTCATTACCATCTTTTGCATCGATGATTAAAGCGTGCGGCAGAATATCGCTTAAGTAGGTTTTGGTCAGAAGCAAATTAATCGCATTATCTTCCGCTATCAGGATTTTTAATTCATTCCTACTTACTTCACTGGCGACATTTTTTATCTGCTCCGGTTTTTTCTTTTCAGAATTTTTTAAAGTGGACAGAACCTGATACATCTGCTTCATCCGAATTGGCTTCACAAGCCTGTTTTCTATCTCCAGCTCATCGCATGCATCCTGCAGGTTTCCGTCGTCGGACGAGCTGTACAGCACGATATACGGCGCAACATGCGAAGGGTCAGGCGTAATATCCTTCATTTTTCTGATGGTTTCTATACCATCCATAATCGGCATGTGATAATCCATAATAATCACATCGAATTCGGACTTATCCATTATTAAAAGCAAGGCTTTCAGGCCGCTGTCGCATTCCACTACTTCGATGTTCTTCCGTTCGAGCATCCTCTTGAGGATTTTCCGGTTATTTTCATTATCGTCTACAATCAGCACCCTTTTGATATCGGTTAAACTCAGGTCATATTCCTCTTCTTCGGTATCGAACTCTATATCAAAGAAAAAATCGCTGCCTTTTCCCTGTTCGCTTTCTAACTGCAGAACACTGCCTGCAAGTTCTAAGATCTGATTCGAAATCGTGAGGCCAAGCCCTGTACCGCCATATTTTTTAGTAATACTGCCGTCTTCCTGTGAAAATGCACTGAAGATAACCGCCTGTTTTTCTTTGTTAATTCCAACACCGGTATCGCGCACTCCGAAGCGGAATTTCTTTTTTCCTTCGGATAAATCAGCCAGCACTTTCACATATAATACGATCTCCCCTTCTTCTGTAAACTTTAAAGCATTGCTCAGAAGGTTGACGAAAACCTGCTTTAGGCGCATCTCATCAGTCCAGACATATCTCGGAATGTTATCGTCAATATCGATGAGCATTTCGAGCCGCTTTTTTGTGTTACTGTACGCAACAATATTGAAGGCTTCTGAAACAAGTTCTTCTATTTCTACTTTATCGAGGTTGAGCTTAAGTTTATGTTTTTCTAATTTTGAAAAATCCAAAATATCATTGATGATGCTGTACAACGACACGCCGGACTGGTTGATAATGTCGAGATACTGCCTCTGGGTATCGTCCAGATTGGTTTCCAGAAGGAGTTCTGTAAAGCCGATAATTCCATTTAAAGGTGTTCTGATTTCATGACTCATGTTGGCTACGAACTCAGATTTCAGCACATAAGCTTTTTCAGCTAACTCTTTTGCAGCTACAATTTCATCCTCCATTTTTTTTCTTTCGGTGATATCCACAGCATTGGCAATTACCTGTACCTTACCGTCTACATCTTCGTCTATCGCACTCATAAAGTGCCAAACCGCTTTTTCACCGTTTTTCTTGCGGACCGTCATTTCACCGGAGGCATGGCCCGAAGTTTTGATCTGGCTCAGGTACGCTTTTACATTTTGATGTTTTTCCGGGATGATAAGATCGTAAAGATTGAGGTCCTTCAATTCTTCTCTTAAATAGCCAGAAGCATTCAGACCTGCTTCATTTACATCCAGAAGATAACCTTCATCATCATGAATACTGATTATTCCCTGGTTTTTTTCGAAAGGATCACGGTATTTCTGTTCATTTCTTTCGAGTAATTTTTGTTTTGTGGTAAATTCTGTAACGTCTCTTCCGATGGTGTACACCAATCCGGATTGCAGTTCAGGAGTACAGGTCCATTCGATCCATCTCACCGCTCCGGATTTTATGATGTATCTGTTGGTGAAGTTCACTAAAGATTCACCCTGTGCCAATGTATTTATTACTTGTAAAGTACTTTCCCTGTCTTCCGGATGAACAAATTCGATAAAACCTCTGCTCATAAACTGTTCGTCGCTCCAGCCAAGCATTTTCGAAAAAGCCGGATTTAATTTTACGAATTTCCCGTCCAAAGAAAAAACACCTAATAAGTCATTTGAGGTTTCGAACAGTTCATCATAACTGTTCAGCCGCTGTTCCTGTTCTTTATAAAAAAACCATTTTGAAGCCTGCCTCACAACCTTTTCAATAATCTGCTGAACTTCGTCATCAAAGTCTTGCACCTGGTTGGCAAATAAATTCAGATGTCCGGTCATATTGTCATCAAGACCCGAAACGGGATAACTTCTACGGAATTTAAAATCCGAGTTTTCAGGTAGATAAACAGAATCGTCATCATTCATTCCAAAGTGAGGATTGACGGGATAAATCCTGGTAAGGGACGCCGCGGTAGAAGCCAGAATATAAACCTGCTCTTCTACGGTAATACTCATACTGCAATGATCCATGTTGGTCATTTTAGCGGCCGAAAAAACCAAAAACTCAAAAACATCGGCATATTTTTTCTCGAACGTATGTAATTTATCGGTAGCGTTTTGATCCGCGAATTTCGTATTGAGGTTGTCCATAAGGAGAAGATATTGTTAGGATGTGTACTTAAATTGCTGTAAAACTGTAGTAGACATTGACAGAGTAAGTGCTGCTTTCCTTCCCTACCAAAGTTTGAGCACCTGCGGGCGGTATCGTGTATCTAACATTCAGTTCTCGGTCCAATACAGGGGTTCCGTTCGTGAGTATTTTTTGCGGGATTTTGGATAAGGGCACGTTTGCAGAACTTCCCTCCAGCCCAATCTGTAAAATATTGGAGTTAATGGCGGTCTGAACGCCGCCTTTTTTAAAGTAATTTTCGTCTGACTTTACGTAGAGTTCGAAATTCTCATTGTTGGACAATTTGATTTGTTTTTGAATCGTCTGCGACTGCCCATTGGCGTAATGGGCAGCGGTATTAAAGTTGAAATTTACATTTTGTCCGGAACTTGGGATGGTGATCTCAGACCGTGGAAGCACCTTTAACTGAACGGCGGTATTTTGCAGGCTGTTTATTGAGTTATCTGTACTTCTGGCACTAAAGTTCAGTTCAAAAGTATACGTTCCGGCTTCAAAAAAGTGGGTTTTAAGATCTTCTGCAGAAACATAAAGTTCCGGAATGAAACTGTTTCTGTTTCCGGGTATTACACTGAAATTAGACGCCGAAAAATTCTGAAAAGTGGACGATAAAGCTTTGGTTGTAAGTGCTGAGCCATTGCTGCCCAATTTAATAGTGGCTATATTTCTGGTTCCCTGGGTTCCTTTGGAGGAAACGAACTGTATATTGTTTGCAGCAGCTTTCGCCCATAGATTAAAATCAACGGTATGCCCGATTTCGGCATTACCTAAATTTCCCAAAACCCGCGTGCCTGTAATCCGGTAGTCATTCAGAGAAGATATTTCAATATACTTTGTGGGAGAGGCTGTTAGCCATCGGACGGAGGCCGGAATAACTAAAACAGTTCTGAAATTACGCGGTGTAAAATCATAATTCTGAGTAATATTCATGGAGTAATTACCCGCCTGAAATGCGTTCGCAGCAAACTGAGCTGCAGGAATCTTGAACGTGAAATTAATATTTCCGCGGTTAAATCCGCCGCCAAGTACCGATGACGGCGGCTCAAACCATCTTACCGCCCCTGTGCTAAAGGACTGAAACCCCGGTAAATAACCCAAATATCCAGTAGATGGCATTTGACCGCCCATACTTTCCAGCTGCCAAAGAAGAACAGTATTGGGTAAGGTCAATGAGGAAGATGACTGAATAAAATTTGCACCTGACGTAGAGGTAAATGTAGGACTTACCGGACCTAATCCAAAAAAAGCATAATCCCAGTTTGTTCTGCTTGTGTTCATTACAGTTGTGGGCAATGAAGTAAATTCAGACCTGTTAAAAATATTATCCTCAGGAATTGATAGGTACACATCCTGCGCTTTCGTCACTGTTGACCCGCAGCAGATGGTAAAGATCACTATTATAAAACCCCTGATTGCTTTCATATCTCTAAAATTAAAACTTTTTCACCTTTATGGTGGTGTCTTTCTTCTTATATTCAAAAAGGACGGTATCTGTAAAACCTTCTTTGGTTACCTGAACAGTTTGTACAGGCTGCGTATAGCTGTATTTGTCATTTTCAATATAGATTTCGTATTTACCGTGTTTCAGGAAGAACTCAAACTCATTATTCTGGTTTACAACAGAGGTATGTACCGTGCCGTCCTCGCTTTTTGCATACACCACGATACCTGTTACATCAGTCTCCAAAACATCGTAAGCCTGCCTGATCTCTGTCAGTTTACCAGTCAGCCTGATGTTTTTCACCAAACCTACTTTACGGTTAATATTGCTGCTTACCATCATTACAGGATCCATCATAAGGCGGGCACCGGCGCTCTCGTTTACCTTAAGTGTGTAAGTACCTTGGGGCACATTCTGGAACACCACTTTTCCGTTTTTATCTGTCATTGCCACAAAACTGTCCAGTTTCACAATTTCACCGGCAAGTACCGGTTCGCCTGCTTCCAGAAGCCCGTTATAGTTTTTATCCTCAAACAACTGGAAAGCAACTTTATGATTTCCAGGAGCGGTGGCTGAGGCAAAATATTTTTTGATTCCAACACGGTACTGGTAATAACTGCCGCTGCTTCCAAAAGCCGCATTGGATTTATAACCCGAAAAATTAAAATAACCTGTAGACGACCAGGAAGGTGAAATTTTATATTCCAGATTTCCGGTTATATTGCTGTTCAGGTTTTTATAAAGTTCAGAATAAGAGGTGCCGGCCGAAAATGATCCAATAAGATCATTACCAAGCATCTGAAAATTACAGGAAGCATATACGTTGTAATTGGCAAAATTACGGTCCACATCGTAAAAGGAATTCAGATCAAAGACATTGGTGGCGTTCCACTGCGCGGTTCCGTTCAGTGAAAAGGATTTATACCTGTAAGATAACGTCGTTTTAAGACTGTTGAACCAATCGGGATTTTCGTTCTCTTTCGAGTAGGAATATTCTGCGGTCAGATTTAATCCGTGCGCACCTAATGCAGTACCGATATTTGTTTCCAAACGGTAAGAAAAGAGCTCCTGCGAATTGTAAAAATTGGCTGTTTTCTGTCTTTCGACCTTAGGAGCTATCAGGAAATTCCAATCCTTAAGAGAAACCTGGTAACCTGTTCCTAAAGCTTCGGTACTGTTGAAGTAATAGCGGACATTTTCGGCATTTCCGGCTTGAACAGGTGCACTCTGAAAGCTCAGAAATTCCGGGTCCACCTGCGAGTTCTGATATTGTACAAAAGCGCGCTGCGAGTCTGTAACCCGGAGACCAACACGCTGGTTTGAGAAAAATGACCCACGCTTAAGACCTGCATAACTTTTTGTGGCAAATGAATTATCCGACTGAATATCCCATTTTCCCAGTGTGCCACTGTAATTGAATCCCATAGAAGCTCCGGCATTTTCGTCCTTGTTGGTTAGGCCTTTTTCGTGGCTTAAGCCGGCCTCCAGGCGCACAGTTTGTTTTTCTTTAATTAAAAAAGAGGATACCGCATTGGCCACCTGTGTGTCTACACCAAAGCGCGGATCATGGTCCAATATATAGGAAGCTTTACCATTGAATGTTTTACCGTTTCCAAAACTATACTTGGCACCTGCCATTTTAGAGCCTTCTGCCTGCTGGAAGTAATTACCATAAAGGTTAAAGTTATTCTCCACAGCTAAAATCTCCACCTGACCGGTTGTTCCGAGCCTGGTTGAAACTTTGCCACCGCGGCCATAAACGGCATAATCGTAATCGTTGCCGTTAATGTTTCCCACGCGCAGGACTGTATTTTTCCTCTCAACTTCCAGCCATGTATCATAGAGGTTATAACGGCCTTCTTCAAGAAAATAATCTGCACCCAGATTCAGCCGTGCACTCATATTTGGAGCTACCGCAAACGCTGTGTTTCCGCGTAGCTGAAGATAATTGAAACCTGAACTGTTTTCGTTGTAACCCACTTCGGCAAAATTACTTCCGCTCACGGTTTCGTTTCCGCGTGCAATCTGTCTGTTGTTTGACAAAATTACAAGATGAACAGTATTACTGCCTACGATTTCATTATCGGCAAGATCGGTTGCTACCGCATTGATGTTGAATTCAGGGAAAAGTGTATTCTGTTTCCTTACCACAATTTTGATTTCGACCATCTGCTTTTCAAGACCTTCCAGAGATAACGTTTGCTGTGCAGGTATCATTTCCAGGCCATCGGGAATGGATTGCAGATCGATTTTAACGGTCCGTTTACTGTAACCCTGATTTTCCACATATAGCCGAATGGAAGAGTGTGGCTCGGCAGGATTGATGAAATTCTCGTAAGAAGCCGTGTAAACCGCGATGTTTTTGTTTTCGTCTTTTTTAACAAAGAAAGAAGCACTTTCAGTTTGGGTGTACGTTGACGCAGTATAAGAAATATTGAACCTGATCTCATTGGATCTCAGTTTCATGAATTCCAGATTGGCAATGAGTTTTACCGGAAGACGTTTGGACTGACCGGCACCCAGAGTAAAATCAATTTTTGGATATAACAGTAAACCCGGATATTTCTCCTGAGGTATTATATTCTGAATGGTAATCTCTTCAGAACTGTTATTCTCAATAACCAGAAAATTGGTAAAAGTGGAACCTTTCTCCACTGTTACGGTCTCATTTTCAAAATGAATTTCCACCACCTTCTTTTCCTGCGCAAAGGCGAAAGAAAAGTTCAGAAGAACAAAGGCCAAAAAAAAGGCTGCTGTTCTAAGCACTGAAGTTGGTATCTCATTTAGTGGTCTCAAAACGTAATTTTAGAATGTAAAGTTTTTTTCGCCTACACGTAAATCATTGGAGCCTGCCATTTTAATGATGGCTACGCCCAGAAAGTTTCCTGAAATATTCTCCGGCAAAGAAAACTTAACCACCTGATTGGTATTCGGCAGCATAGAAATTGAAATGGCAGGTAGTTTTATTTCCTTACCGGTGTCAGTGTCGGTCAGTTCAAATTCCACCGTGGCATCGTTAATTGTGTTTCCGTCATTCTGAATGCTTACGGCAACTTTTCTGCCTGCTGAATTATCAGTACTAACCTCTGCAATATTGGTAATATCCAGACTTTTTACGCTGTTTCCCGGTGGCGTATAAAAGATATGAAGTCCCACTTCAAATAAGGTAATGATACCAATTCCGTTCTGAACACGTGCCTGATCGGCCTGCTGAGGAAGCTGAGTAAAAAATAACATGCTGTTGGTAACCGACTTTGGCGCGTTTGCCGGAATCTGCATGGTTACAGTAATCTCCTTTTTGGCTCCCGCGGGAACTGTTACTGAGTTTTCGAGCGTGGATACCCAGGCGGCATTCGATATTTTTGAACTGCCTGCATCAAGGTAAACTTTATTGCCGTCTTCTTCTCTAACCCAATCCTTGTAGTTGAGGTTAAAAACATAATCCTTATCCGAACTGTTCTGAAGCGTAACGGTTTGGGTTACCTTTTCCCCGGGATTACCGGTAAAAAACAGACGCGTAGGCGACATAGAGATACTTTGTGCAAGAAGTGACGAAGTACCTGTGAGGATAAGGAAGAAAGTGAAAAGGTGAATAAACTTTCGCATGATAATTTTGTTAAAATAAATGATTGCCAAAACTACTGAAACCTAAATAAAAGGTCCTCTTTGAACACTGCAAATGTACAGCGGTCAACTAAATTTCTTTGTAGTGCAAATTGGAAGTGGATGTAGTAAAATAACTACACGGATTTTTAAACAGAAAACCCTCAACACCTAAAATGCTGAGGGCTTTTGTCAGTTGACTATATTACAGCGCAGTGGCAGTATATGTTACCGTTTGTGTATAAGTTCCGGCCGGTTTACCGAGGATCTTAGCTGATGATGACTGCGCTGCAGGAATCGTATAATCCAGGTTCAGTGTTAAGGCACTTCCAAGTGGAGCATTTGTTACTAAAGTTTGATCAGCTGCAGATAAAACAACTGCGCTTTTCGTTCCGCCCATTGTTCCGGCAGCTGCAGAAGCTTTAATCGTCAAAACATCTACGGGGATTAAGTTGGTTGCAGTGGTACCGTGTACGAAATTCGCGCCACCTGCTTTTACTTTTACAGTAAAGTTCTTGGTTGAAGTTACTATTAAAGAGTTGGCTTTATTGACTGTTTTTTCCGAATTATAATCCGCTGCAGTAGCATAGTTAAATGCAACAGTATTACCAATTGCAGCACTTCCGGCATCGATAGAGATCACGTCGCTTAGGGTAATATTTACAGTTGTTTGTGCTGTTGCTGAAAGAGTTTGAGCTTGAACATTGTCAGTTCCTAATACGATGGCTCCGATAGTTAAAGCTGTGATTGCGAATGACTTTTTCATGATATTTTAATTTAATTTGTTACTGATTGTTTAGTTGTTCTCTTTTGATACTGCAAATTTACAGCGGCTACAAAAGTTTCTTTGTAGTGCAAATTGGAAGTTGATGTAGTAAAATCACTACACAAATTTCACTTGAGTAAAAGAAAAGCCCTCAGTACTTTTACGTATCGAGGGCTTTCTAAAACATTGTGTTGGTTCTGATTATAGCGTGCTAGCAGTATAGATAACAGTTTGGGTATACGTTCCGGCTGGTTTACCTAAAATATCAGCTGATGAAGATTTGTCTGCAGGAATCGTGTAATCCAAATTCAGTACTAATGCGCTTCCAAGTGGAGCGTTTGCCACTAAAGTTTGGTCATTTGCAGTTAAAATAACATCAGATTTTTTTCCGCCCATTATTCCGGGAGCTGCAGCAGCTTTAATTGTTAAAACATTAACCGGGATTAAGTTAGTTCCATTTATAAAACTCTCCCCACCTGCTTTTACATTTACACTAAACTGCTTGGTTGAAGTCACTTTCAAAGCAGAGGCTTGAGCAACTGTTTGTGCCGTATTATAATCCGCTGCAGAAGCATAATTAAAGCCAACTGTGCCACCTGCTGCAGCACTTCCGGTGTCGATTGAGATTACATCGCTCAAAGTAATGGTTGCTGTTGTTGTTGCTGATGCGGTAAGAGCTGGAACAGTTTGAGCTTGAACATTGTCAGTTCCTAATACGATTGCTGTGATAGTTAAGGCTGCGATTGCGAATGAATTTTTCATGATATTTTTAATTTAATTTGTTACTGATTGTTTAGTTGTCCTCTTTTGAACACTGCAAATCTACGGCGGCTGCAAAAGCTTCTTTGTAGTGGAAAATGGAAGTTCATGTAGTAAAATCACTACACGGTATATTCATTTGGTTTAAATAGAAAAAGCCCTCAACATTTAAAGTGTTGAGGGCTGAATAAACTTTGATGTCTGTTTATAATGCGGTCGCGGTATAGATCACTTTTTGAATATAAGTTCCCTTAGGTTTTCCCAAAAGTACGTTTGAGGCTTTTTCCGCAGAAATAGAATAGGCAATATTTAAAGACTGTTTGTACCCCAAAGCTGCATTACTCACTAAAACCTGGTCAGCAGTTGACAATGTAACTTCATTCATAGTTCCCATTAAGGTGCCACCAGATACTGCTTTTACTTTTAAAACATCGACTGGGATAGCGTTTGAGCCACTTACGAAACTGGCGCCCTCAGACTTCACTTTAACATCAAAATTCTTCGAGGAAATGATGACTACGCTATTGGGAACCGTAACGTTTTTGGAAGAATTATAATCTGCTGTATTCGTATAATTAAAATCTACGCTCTCTGAAGCCACACTTCCCAAGTCCATCGCAATTACATCTGCCAGGATAATATTCACTGATGTACTAATCGGCTCAGAATTTTGCGCATGAACCTGAATTGCTCCTGCCGCGAATGCACCCAAAGACAGCGCCGCGGCGACGATTCGGCGTTTCATGATAATAGATTTAAAAAATGCTGCCATTCGGGATAGATAATTCAGAGGAAGTTGATAAAATCAAATCTAATGAGTTTAACTGACCTGACCAAAACATTTATTTCAATCGATTAAATCCTTGTACTCCAACAATTTAAATAAGTTTTCGTGTTAATGTGACGGAAAAAAGTAAGTAGAAATTCTCACCTTTACGAGGTTTAGAAATAGATTGAATATCTACCTGCGATCCGGACGGTACCCGAACCCGTCTCGTCATTTGTGACGAGATGACAGCGCGGCAATCTAACCGCTTATGAGTTTTTGAAGGGATTGCCGGTTAAGTCGTTTCAGCCGCTTTTCTTCCTTTACAGCTTCACGCTTACCTTCAAATGCAGCGGTATAGACAATCTTCCAGTTCCTTGCAGTAGAGGTAAATTTATGTTTCCCGTGCAAATGATACTCCAGGCGTTTTTCAACATCGGCCGAAAATCCTTTATAGTAGACATCAAGTCTTGCGGAGTAAAGTATATAAACGTAGTACATAACAAAAAAATCTCCCAACAAGTGGGAGATTTTTTGCGATCCGGACGGGACTCGAACCCGCGACCTCCGCCGTGACAGGGCGGCATTCTAACCAGCTGAACTACCGGATCAATTTTTTCAAAAGTAACTGATAAACTTTCTCTGCTCTCTTGGCCTCGAACCAGTCTCGTCACTCTTGACGAGATGACAGCGCGGCATTCTAACCAGTTGAATTACGAATCAGTTTTTTGAAAAGTAACTGAAACTTTATGCGATCCGGACGGGACTCGAACCCGCGACCTCCGCCGTGACAGGGCGGCATTCTAACCAGCTGAACTACCGGATCAATAAAACTAATAAAGAACGTCTTTCTTTTTCGTGAGTGCAAAAATACACATTTCTGCCTACCTACAAAACATTTAATAAAATAAATGCTTCCTTTTTCAAGAAAGCATTCATAGTCAGTGGCTTATTTTTTATAAATGTGCCGATAATTTTTCTGCAATTGTCTCTTTTGGCGCTACACCAACGATTTTATCTACTACCTGACCGTTTTTGAAGATCAGTAAAGTAGGAATGTTACGGATGCCGTAATCTACAGAAACCTGCTGATTGTTATCTACATCTACTTTTCCTACAACAGCTCTGCCTTCAAAATCTGCTGAAATTTCCTCTACAATGGGCCCTAACATTCTGCACGGTCCGCACCATACTGCCCAAAAATCTACCAAAACTGGTTTGTCGGAGTTAAGAACCGTATCCTGAAACGATTGATCTGTGATTTCTATTGCCATCTTTATATATTTTTTAATTTTAAATTATTCTTAGTGAACAAAATTACAAATTTTAGATTGAATCTGGACGATTGCTTATCTATGCGATGTATTTGTACTTTCTATTTTGAAGCTTTCTGAAATTTCTTTCAACGCGTCAATAAGCGTATCAATTTCGGCTTTGGTCGTAAGATGACTAAAAGAAATCCGTAACGGCGTTGAGCCCTGCATCTCCTCTTCATCCAGTAACATCATCATCACCATCGAAGGTTTAGACGCACCTGATGAACAGGCGCTTCCCTGCGAAATTGCAATGCCTTTGATATCGAGTTTCAGACCGATCATCGGGTCTTTAAATGGCAATAAAACGCTTAATACCGTATATAAACTTATGTCTTCTTCTGCGCTCCTACCATTGAATTTTACGCCGTCAATTTCAGCAGAAAGCCGTTCAATTGCGTATTTTTTAACGTCTTTGATATGCGAACTGTAATCGTCCATATTTTCTACTGAGAGCTCCAGTGCCTTGCCTAAACCTACGATTCCGCACACATTTTCGGTTCCTGCGCGCAATGTTCTTTCCTGCGGCCCGCCCGTGATAATTCCCTTCAGGCCTGAGGATTTTCTGATGAAGGCAAACCCGCTTCCTTTTGGGCCGTGGAATTTATGTGCAGAGCATGAAGCGAAATCTAACGGAATATCAGAAAAATCAAGTTCCATATGCGCTATCGTCTGCACGGTATCTGAATGGAATAATGCATTGTACTCTTTGCAAATCTGCGCCACTTTCTTAATGTCGAGCAGGTTTCCTATTTCGTTGTTTGCGTGCATCAGGCTCACCAGCGTTTTTTTATCTGAGCTTTTAAGTAAATCCTCGAGCACTTTTAAATCGAAATCACCATTGCGGTCGGGACGCAGAAATTCCACCTCCACTCCGCGTCTTTTTTTCATATCCATCACGGTTTCGGCAACACATTTATGCTCCATAGGGGAGCTGATGATGCGTTCTATACCCAAATGATCCACGCAGGATTTAATAATCATGTTATTGGATTCTGTACCGCACGACGTAAAAATAATTTCCGACGGCGAAACGTGGAGATACTCCGCTACGTCGCGGCGTACATTTTCGATGAGGATTTTCGCGTCCTGCCCAAAACTGTGTGTGGACGACGGATTGCCATAATTCACCCTCATCACCTGCACCATCGCGTCGATTACTTCTTCGGAAAGAGGCGTGGTTGCTGCATTATCCAAATATATTTTGTCCATTTCTGTAGTAGTTTCGGGGTATAAAATTAGTGAAAAAATTCAAACTGGCTTTCATCCGCCCAGGCCATCATCTCGCGGTCGCCTGCGGTATCGCCAAATGCGATGGTCTTATCAAACTTTCTTCCTGCAAATTCCTGCTCGATCCGGCAGCGTTTTTCATCGCCGTTGCAGTTTTTTCCGATAAAGTTTCCGGTAAAAATTTCGTTTTCGAATTCGGCTCTTGTTGCCAAAAGTTTCATTCCGAACAGTTCAGCAAACGGTTTCACCCAGATGTCCAGCGACGCCGTTACGATGTAGCTTTCGGTCTGGTTGCGGTCGATATTTTTAATGAAATCCCGGGCGTTTGCGCGAATGATATCCTTGTGAAACCTATCGAAAAACTCCTTTGCTTTCTGTTCAATTCGGGTTTGGCGTTCGCCCTTTAAAATTGTCGAAATAAAACTTTTCTTCACCTTTTCAGCGTCGGTGAGTTTGAGTTTAAGCAGGACAAAAAGCGGTATATGTTTCGCAAATTCAACATAAAATTTGCCGGGATTATAAAATTTAAGAAACAGAAACATCGTGTCTTTGTATGTTAAAGTTCCGTCAAAATCAAATAGATACAGTTTTTTCATCCTTGAAAATATTTTTTAAAGGTTCATTTTTTTAAAAATAAATTCAGGTATATTTCGGATTACCATCATGATAATACTCCAAATGGGCAATACATACGCGACGTTTTTTTGCTTTTTGTATGCGCTATAAATTGCTTCGGCAGCCTGTTTGGGCGACGCTGTGAGCTTAGGATTCAGTGGCAGACCTTCCGTCATTTTAGTCGCCATGAAACCGGGTTTTACCGTCATCACATGCACTTTGCGGCTGAAAAGATAATTCCTTAATCCGCTCAGATACGCTGTGAGACCCGCCTTAGCACTTCCGTAGATGAAATTGCTTTGTCGTCCGCGGTCACCAGCAACGGATGATAAAACGATCATGGTGCCAGAACGCTGCCGCTCCATTTTTTCGGCGAAGAAAGTGAGCACCTGAACAAGTTTAGCGTAGTTGATTTCGATGATTTTCTCAGTGTTTTTGGCATTATAAAGACCTTCATTGGTACCTTCACCAAGAAATCCGGTCGCGCAAAACAGAAGATTCGAGGTTAAATGATCGAAAGATGCATAATCGAGTTCTTTCATCAGGTCAAGATCAAAAATTTCGGATTGCTGCAGATATTTAACGTCGATATGTTTGGCAAATTTCTCGGTAGTTTCTCTGTTTGAAGTAAACAGAAAAATGGTTGAAAACTTTTCGCCTTCATCTAAAACCTTTTCTACAAAGGCCTGCGCCACTTCTGAATTGCTGCCGAGGATAATCATGTGTGAGGTGGAATTTATGAATTACTGATAATTCTTTTATGTTGCAGCGAAACAAACTTTGGGTTTTCCACGTGCTGAAGGTAATCGGTGAGCGAAGATTTGCTCATACTGTCTTTTGTGAGATAAATGCGCCCGGCATATTCTTCCACTATTGAATCTAAACGCTGCACCAGATTTTTAAGGCTTGAATTTACTTTAAAGTCGAGAGCCAAAGTATAGCCCTCGATAGGAAAAGAGTTGTGGGCATCTGGATTATTCTTCCCCAAAAGTTTCAGCACAGCCAAAAAAGAACCGTTCCCGCTGCTGCCAATGGCCTCAAGTATTTTGCGCATCCCTTCTTTTCCGTTTTCTTTAGGAAGAACCAGCTGATACTGGATAAATCCTTTTTTTCCGTACATTTTATTCCAGTCGTTTACAATGTCGAGCGGATAAAAAAACGTTTCATAATCCACATAATTCTGCACGGAAGCTCTGCGTTGTCTATTGAAATACAGAAAGTTAAACAATTTCACCGTATAAATATTAAGTAAAAACCCCGGCAGAAAAAACGGCACAGTAGGCGTGAATTTCTTTGTAAGCCTTAATGGCTTTTCGGCTAATTTCGCTGTGAGTTGATGTTTAAAGGCGTGTTCGCCGCGCATCAGGATGCTTCGGCCGATATTTTCGCCTTTCTGAAGGCAGTCGATCCACGCGACATTATAGGTCCACGATTCACTTTCGTCAAAAAGTTTAAAAATCTCATCCAAGTTCTTCGCTTTGATGGATTCCTGACGGATATAGGCAGTCTCTACATTCTTGAGTTTAAATTTTGCCTGAAGAATTATACCCGTAAGCCCCATTCCGCCAATAGTAGCCCAGAATTTGGCCGTATTTTGTGTGCGCGAGCAGATGATTACATCACCGGATTCAATCAGCAAAGAAAATTCCAGAACATATTCCGAAAAACAACCTTCCGCATGATGATTTTTACCGTGCACATCTGACGCAATTGCGCCGCCAACGGTGATGAACTTGGTTCCGGGCGTTACGTACAGGAAATATCCCTGCGGAACTATAACCTCCAGAACTTCCGATAACAGCACTCCCGATTCACACTCGATGATGCCGTTCAAACGGTCGAAGCTTATAAATTTGTTCAGTCTTTTTGTTGAGAAAATATGTTCTGAAAGTGCAGCGTCACCGTAGCACCGTCCGTTACCGCGCGCGATAATTTCATCGTTATTCCTAACGAATTCTTTAATTTTTTCAATGGAATCTTCAGATTTTATTTCTTTTTCCACCACCGGAAAATTACCCCAGTTTGCTACCTTCTGTATGTAATTCGGCTTCATTATTTGAAATAAATTTGAAGTAAAAAGGCCGCAAGCCAAAGCACAAGCGTCACCTGGATGTAGCGGTCTTTATAAATTATTTTGGTAGGAGATTCCGTTTTGTTGTAAACCAGGGTTTGCTGCAAATACCTTAAAAAGGCAAATACCACAAATATTACGGTGTAAAATACCCGCGAATGGAATTTTTGCTGCACTTCGGGAGAAAGCGTGAACATCAGATAGCACACGATTGCCAATGTGCAGCTGATCGACAGCGCTATATCTGCAAACTGTACATTGTAGCCATCGAGCGCGCGCCTGGTTTTGCCTGAAATCTGCGCATTGATAAGCTCGCCGCGACGCTTTCCGATGGCCAACACTAACGCCAACACGAAGGTAAGCAGGATCGCCCACTGAGAAATATAGATTCCGGTAGCGTAACCTCCGGCCAAAACCCTTAATACAAATCCTATTGCGATGATGCTGACATCGACGATCGCGACGTGTTTAAGCTTGAATGTGTACGCCAGATTCATTACAAAATAGAAGCCGATGACCGCCGCAAACCTACTTAAATCCCGACTGAAATAATCCTGTCCGAGAAAAATGAAAACCCCCAAAAACAGCAGTAATAAAACAAAAACCACGATAGCTGTGGGTTTAGAAATGGCGCCACTCGCTAACGGCCTGTTCTTCTTTTCGGGATGTTTACGGTCAGACTCAATGTCCGAATAATCGTTGAGGATGTAGACGCAGCTGGCTGCAAGTGAAAAAATGCCGAAAGCAAAAATACTTTTCAGCAAGAGATCGAGGTTGGTAATATTGCCGGAGAAAAAAAGCGGGACAAAAACAAAGAGATTTTTCACCCACTGTTCCACCCGAAGTAGTTTTAGAAATTTCGTCATTCGTGAAGTCAATCAACTACAAAAATAGTTAATTTAAAATAAAAAAGGCCCGCCGAAGCAGACCTAAATATAATGATATGATTGGTGTAGATTAGTTGGATGAAGCAGCTTCGTTGATCATATCTTCGTTAGCTGTGATGGCAAATTCAACCCTTCTGTTTTCTGCACGACCCGCATCGGTATCGTTGCTCGCAACAGGCTCTTTTTCGCCTACTCCCATAGTCAGCATTCTGCTTGAAGCTACACCCTGGGAGATTAAATAAGATCTCACTGCGGCTGCCCTTCTTTCTGAAAGCGACAGGTTATAGGCGTCGGTTCCTTTGCTGTCGGTATGTCCGTAGATATTAATATTGGTATCCATGTTATTCTTCAGTACCTGCGCAAGTTTATCAAGATTGGTTTTCGCTGCAGAAGTAAGTTCAGAAGAATCGAAACCGAAGTTTACCATGTTTTCTTTCATCGTTACTCGAATACCTTCGCCTACTCTTTCCACTTCAGCACCCGGCAGCGTTTCTTTAATCTCTTTTGCTTGCTTATCCATGTTACGGCCAATTACGTTACCGGCTACACCACCTACGATGCCACCTAAAACCGCACCTGCAGGAGCATTTCTGCCTTTACCTAGATTGTTACCAAGTACACCGCCAATCACTGCGCCCGCCGCGGTCCCGATTGCTGTACCTTTCTGTTGGTTGTTCGCATTCTGCACGGCCTCACAGCTTGTAAGGAGCAAACCTGCTGATAAAAAAAGTGCTGCTATATTTGTCTTGTTGATCAATTTCATAATTTTTAATTTTAATTGTTATTTCATTCCGGTTCTGCTGAAGTTGTAGACGATGCGTACATTTTCTCCGGCGCTTGGCACATTCTGTTCTAAAGAGAACGAATCTTCTGTCTGGCTTGTCAGGTTCAGAGAATAGCCCTCTACAACAGCCTTAGCTTTCGAACCTTCGAGTAATTTTTTAAATTTAAATTCACTACCATTCACAACCTCGAACTTGATAGGCTGAATAACGCTTGGGCAAGCACCACCGCCATTTAAGGTATAAGATCCGGTCCAGTTATTAGGGATCAGTCTCCAGTGACTGCCTACGAAACACTGCGCATCTGCACCTTCATCAAAAGGCCTCACTTTATAAGATTTGTCGTAATCTACACTTGTAATTTCCCAGTCGCCCTTCAGCTGAAGAAATTCGGCTCGGTTGGCCTGGGCTGTTTTTGCTGTGCTGCAGGAAACAGTAAGCGCTGCGCCTAAGATTCCGGCCACTAATAAATTTTTCATAGTAATAAAATTATTTACAACTGACGTACACAAAACTGTGCCATTTTAAAAAAAGGCCAAAAAAAAGTCCGACGGAATCGGACTTTATAAAAACTATATTCAAAAAATTATTACTTCTTAACCGCTTTCTTCTTAGCTTTCGGAGCGGGTTTAGACGCTGCCCCGGCTTTGTAAAAATTAGTGAACGCATATTCTGCGGCTTTACGCACATCAATCACGCCGCCAGCCTTTGAAATCAGGTCAAACCGGTTGTTAGTATTTGAAGCGATCATCGCGTTAACGGATGATTTGTTCGATGTTTTAACCAACGAATCGATAATCTGCTGTGGTGTAAGATTCGGCATGTAGGCTAAAAGCACAGATGCTGCCCCGGCTACAACCGGTGAAGCCATCGAAGTTCCCTGCAGATACTCATATTTACCATCAGGCACCGTAGAATATATTTTGTCGCCCGGCGCAAAAACGTCTACCATTTTCTGGTTGTAATTAGAGAAATTGGCTCTCAGAAATTCATTATCATTGGTTGAAGCGCCCACTACAACCATGTTGCTGATAAATGCTTTTTCATCTTTAGCGTCTTTAAAATTACTTGGATAATACGTGTGCTCCGAAATATCCTCATTTTCATTTCCCGCCGCTTTCACCAATAGAACGCCTTTGTCTTCAGCATATTTAAATGCATCCCACACCACGTTTCTACCCGGAGAAACCGGTTTCCCGAAACTCATATTAAGAATCTTCGCGCCGTTATCCACCGCGTAGCGTATGGAATTGGCGACATCTTTATCACGCTCGTCGCCGTTTGGTACTGTACGCACCGTCATTATTTTGGCGGTTTTGTAACCTACACCGTATTGTGGCTCAGTGCCGTGCGGTACACCCGCAATAATACCCGCAACATGCGTTCCGTGCTGGGCATCGGGACCTTCATAATTGTTGTTACCGTATTTTTTCTGCGAATAGTCGTCGTAGTTATCACCTACTATTTCAGCGCGTGGGTCAAAATCCAGATTATACTGTTTGTTAGCCTGCGGCCCATAATAATCGATTGCTTCCTTCATCTGCCCTTCTAAAAACTTCTGAACCTCAGCCGGTGACTTACCCTGAACCGATGGATCCCTAACTACCTGCGCAAGGATGGACGATGCCATTGCCTGCTCCTGAGTTGTAGGTTTTATAGCAGCAACTGCTTCAGGAGTTAAATTCTGCCCGTTCAGCAGCGCGATCATTGACGGAATGTTTTTCTGTATCATCGAGTACGTTTCAAAGCTCTGTCTCGCTTCAATACTCTTTTTTGTGAAGATCTCTTTTGATCTCATGTACATTGCAAATTCCTCGGGCATCTTTGCCTGATTCGCTTTATTTGATGCCGAATCCGGTCCTTCGAAAACCGACTGGTATTTTTTCACAACACGCGTTACCTCCATGTTGTCGATATCGATATCGCCGTTTTTGCCACCGATAAAATTCCAGCCATGGATATCATCGATATAGCCGTTACCGTCGTCGTCCTTACCATTGTTCGGAACTTCATTCGGGTTCTTCCACATATTTTTTATGAGGCCCGGATGATCCACTTCAACACCGCTGTCTAAAACTCCAACAATAACCGGTTTGGCCTTCAATCCTTTAGATTCAAGGTATTTGTACGCATTGTCTGTATTTACGCCATAAACATTAGCCGAAGCAAAATCTTTGTGGTACCAGGTCATCAGGTCTTTATCCTGCATCGGATCTGTCGCCTTTGTATCTGTTTGGGCGAACGCGGCAAAACCCGCAAGAAAATATGCGGCTATGAGAATTCTTTTCATATTAAAAATTTATTTTATGATGATATTGTTTAAATAAGTCAAAGATTCCGGGCCTTTGTTACAGATCAGGTCAATTACTGAAAGGTCTGCCTCAAAGCCAAATTTATCAGAGAAAGTCTGATAATATTCCGGCATTTCGAACTCTGCCTGCTGCTTTGCCGAAAACCTGCCGCGGAAATCTTCTTCCGTTGGAGTGCTTTCGTACTCATTTGTTAAAGAATAATCAATATCTGTTTTAAGAATTTTCTGAAGTATTGCCACGGCGTTAAGACTGAACTCTAGCAGCGAGTCGGTCTCAAATGTAAATATCTCTGCCAGTTTATTTTCATAAAACTCGAAATAAGGTGAGCTTTGATAGGCTGTCTTAATAGATTTCCAATGGAGTTTCTGCCATTTTTCGCGTTTGGAAACTTCAATTTCGCTCATGCGCCGTTTGCCGTTATGATGTATCGGCACGATCAGCGAAAGCCGTCCGTTTGCACCGTAAATCGTGGCGCGGTTTCGGTAGGTCTGCTTCGGGAAATTCTCGGATTGCTCGAGAACTACGTCATCAGCTAAAAGAAAAACCGCAAACCATGAGATCGGCGGTAAGTAAAATACGGGTAAAAGAACTTTCATTTTTCTTTTTTGAATTATAAAGTGTTTTAATTTACATCGGTTTCCCCTAGCCCCGATGGTAGCGGCATCCTTTTGCGAAGCGCAGCGGAGCAAAAGATATAGCGGACAGCGGGAAAAAGCTCCTTAAAAAATTAATCTTCTTTCGGCTTTTTCTTAAAGATTCCGGCAATATAGTCCCAACCGAAAAACAGTACGAGGATTAAAACCGCAACCCACCAATAGGAGGTTTTGTGCGCTTCGCCTGTGTTTGTGGCTTTGAACATGCGGTCCCAACGGATTGTTTTACCGTCTGGCTGATAAGAAGAACCTTTGTCAGCAAACAATCCTTCCACGCTCATCCACGTGAACATCGGACTTCCGACAATGTTTTCTTCGGGAACAAAGCCGAAAAAGCGGGCGTCCAGGGAAGCATCACGATTGTCACCAATCATCATATAATAATCCTGTTGGATGGTGTATTGTGTGGTCTCGCGGCCGTTTACAAAGATTTTTCCGTTTTTGTTTTCGAGTGTATTATGTTCGTATTGCGAAATAATCCACTGATATTCGGGCAAAGTTTCCTGGTTTAAAGTAACAACGTCGCCTTTTTTCGGTATTTTAAGAGGGCCGTACCAGTCCTGATTCCATTTTTTATTGATTGGGAATATGCTCTGCGTGGTATCTATGTTTTTGGTAAAAGCGTCGCGTGCAGCATTTATTTTGTACGACACGGCGCCTGAATCTTTTGTCCAAACATGCTCTTTAAGCTCGATGATTTGCGGAAGTTCTTTAATTTCCTTCGCTGTTTTATCTGTTAAACCCTGAAAATCGTACACAAATCCAGATTCGGTCTGCATTTCCTGCACAGGCATAAAGCCGTACTGTTTATACAAAGCCGGAATATCAAGCTGACTGCCGGTTACTGCGATGAATTTATGCTGCATCTGCTGGTCGCCTAAAATGGTTTCGGGTTTTCCGTTTACGAAAAGGCGTCCACCACGCATTTCAATAACATCACCCGCTACCGCGACACAACGCTTCACATAAGGATCCATACGGTCAATTGCGGTATGCACAGAATCGCGCGGATAATTGAAGACTACGATATCGTTTTTCTGCGGTTTTTTGAACTGCAGAATTCGTTCATACGGTAATTTCACTGCCTCGAGATATGATTTGGGATCATCTTTCGGATTGCCTTTTTCGCCTGTATCCATAATGGTTCCCTGCAAAAACGGAATCGCCACAGGGCGCATCGGCATCCTGAAGCCATAGGTCCACTTATTTACAAACAGGAAATCACCCACAAGTAGTGTTCTTTCCATTGAACCTGTCGGAATTCCGAAAGGCTGGGTTACGAAAACATGCACAATGGTCGCAAAAACCACCGCAAAAGTGATGGAACCCACAAAAGATTCTTTTTTCTTCGCGTTTTTCTCCTCTTCTGTCATGTAAAGTTCGTCATGGGTCTCAACGTCTGCATCTTTTGAATAATTGACGAAAGCCATGTAAATAAAAGGAAGAATAACAGTAAGCAACTTTTGCGAGAAACTGGTTTTACCGAAATGTCTCATTAAAAACAGATGAAAAACCGTCATCATGATCGGACCAACGATAGGAAGATAGGCCATCGCCACCCACCATTTCGGGTGGTTTGTCGCTTTCTGGATTAAATAATAGTTATAAAACGGAACGAATGCAAAAATGGGATTGTAACGCATTTTCTTAAACAGCTTCCACGTAGAAAGTCCCATCAGGACAGACAGAACTACAACGTAAAGGGTATAAACAATAAAATAATTCATAATTGGAATATGCTTTTTTCAGGACTTTCGCCCGTGGCTGATTAGTTTAAAGAAATTGAGGAATGTTACAGCTGTTGATTTAAGTTCATCAGTCGTTAGTCATTTTATCAAGCAGTACATCTTTCATTGTGAAGTTTCCGGTTTTGCCGAAAATCCACTCAGCAGCCACAACAGCGCCAAGCGCAAAACCGTTTCGGTTGAAGGCCGTGTGCTTGATTTCGATCTCATCAACCTCGCTGCGATAAAAAACGCTGTGAGTCCCTGGAACTTCATCCTCGCGAACAGCAAATATACCCAGTTGATTCCCTTTGGTTTCTTCAAGCTTCCACGCGTCGAACTTCTGAGTATTGTTAATAATGCCTTCTGCCAGCGAAATTGCGGTTCCACTGGGTGCATCTTTTTTATGCGTATGGTGAATTTCTTCAAGCTGAACATTATACTCACCCAAGTTTTGCATCAGCGCAGCCAGCTTTTCGTTCAGTTCAAAAAAAAGATTTACGCCAAGACTGAAATTAGAACCGTATAAAAATGCAGTTGAATTTTCCGCGGTAATCCTTTCAATTTCGGGTTTCTGGCCGAGCCAGCCGGTCGTTCCGCAAATAACAGGAATTTTATTTTCGAGGCAGGTTTTGATATTAGTGAATGCAACTTCGGGATTCGAAAATTCGATCACGACATCAGGGTTATTCAGGTTTTCAGGAGTCGGACTTTCATTTAAACGTGCAACAATTTCATGACCTCTGGAAGTGGCTATCCCATCGATGATTCTGCCCATTTTTCCGTAACCTACCAATGCTATCTTCATTCTTTTTCTTCTAAAAATTATAACTTAAACTTAACCCGGCTTTTGAGTTGTGTCTGGCGAATTCATCATAAATCACTGTCGGTTTCAGTGCCAAATCCGGATCTTTTCTGCCTTCATAAAGGTGCGCATCCACCACCGCATCCACAATGTTTAAAATATACACCAACCCTGTGACGGCGATTGCGTAATCGCGCTGACGCTTGGCGCGGTCCTGTGTTCTGCCTAAAGCTTCCGCGGTAATTCCCGGTATATCCGAAAACTCATGCGTCTGTCCATTCAGTTCTGCCACGAAGGCTTCGCGATAGCGGTTGTACTGCTTCTGATTCCAAAGCGTGATGCCGATTCCGGTACCGATTCCGCCCCAAACAATTGGAATTTTCCAGTATTTTCTGTTATAATATTGTCCTAAACCAGGTAAAACTGCCGAATATAAACCTGCTTTTGTAGGGTTAAATTTCATCTCCGCCGCAGTTGCGTTCAATTCCTGAATATCCGCATACACCTCAATTTCCGATGGAGATTTTGTCGCCGAAACCGAATCTGTCGGATAATTTTCTACACGTATTGTGTCTTTCGGGCTCACCTGCGCGAAAATTTTAGCTGAACAAAGAAAAATAAAGAGGAGGGTTAGTTTGCTCATTATTTAAAATGTGAGAGAATATTTTCAAGTTCCTGTTCATTTTTAAAATCGAGCACAATTTTCCCTTTTTTGCCATTAGCCGCAGCTTTGATCTCTACTTTTACATCAAGGATGTCAGCAAGATTTTTTTCAGCTTTCCTGAAATGGTTTGGAAGGGCAGCTTTAGGTTTCTTCTCTGTGTTGGCGGTATTTTTTAATCTTGCGGATTCTTCCTCAGCCTGTCTTACGCTCAATTTGTTCGTGAGGATTTTCTGGAAGAGTTCGTTCTGCAGTTCCGAACCTTCAAGGCTGATAATCGCACGACCGTGTCCGGCAGAAATCTCGCCACTGCGGATCGCATCCTGAACTTCAGGATTTAACCTCAACAGACGGATTGAGTTGGTGATTGAGCTGCGCTCCTTTCCCACTCTCTGGCTGAGATTTTCCTGCGTCATCCCAATTTCCTCCAAAAGCCGCTGATACGTAAGTGCAATTTCAATAGCGTCTAAATCTTCGCGCTGAATGTTTTCAACCAAAGCCATTTCTAGCAGCTCCTGGTCGTTTACCAGACGGATGTAGGCGGGAACAGTTTCCAATCCTGCCATTTTACTCGCACGAAAACGTCTTTCACCGGAAATAATCTCGAATTTTCCGCCGTCTTTCCTTAAAGTAATCGGCTGGATAATACCTAAATTTTTAATTGACTGAGCCAGTTCCTGCAGACCTTTTTCGTCAAAATAAGTACGAGGCTGCGAGGCATTTGGGTAGATATCTTCGAGCGGAACCTGCACGATGTTTCCAACAAATCTGTCTGCTCCCGCGTCAGTCGCCGAGTTAACGCTGGCTTTCGATTCTGCGCTTAAAATTGCGCCTAAACCGCGCCCCATCGCTCTTTTCTTATCTCTCATAATTGTTATTTCAGTCCTGAAAACGTTTTTTAAGCTTTTGCACTCACTAAATGATCATTCTTCAGCAGCACCTCTTCGGCCAACTGAAGATACTGTATGGCGCCTTTACTTTCGGCATCATAGTTTAAGATGCTTTCGCCGAAACTTGGCGCCTCACTTAAACGTACGTTTCTGCTGATGATTGTTTCGAAGACCATCTCGGGAAAATGCGAATTCACTTCTTCTACGACCTGGTTCGAAAGTCTAAGCCGCGAATCGTACATCGTGAGCAGCAAACCCTCGATATCGAGGTCTTTATTGTGGATTTTCTGAACGTTTTTGATGGTATTAAGCAATTTACCCAAACCTTCGAGCGCGAAATACTCGCACTGTATTGGAATGATCACCGAATCTGCCGCTGTAAGCGCGTTAATGGTGATCAGACCTAAACTTGGCGCACAGTCGATAATGATATAATCGTAATCTTCGCGAATATCTTTTAAAGCACTTCGCAGCATATATTCGCGGTTTTCGCGGTCTACGAGTTCTATTTCGGCTGCTACAAGATCAATGTGAGAAGGAATGATATCTAAATTGGGCGAAGCGGTTTTCTGCACACACTTTCTGGCATCTGCACTGTGTTCCAAAAGATTATAGGTAGAGAAATTGGCTTCGTCGATACCCAGACCCGACGTGGCATTTGCCTGTGGATCGGCATCAATCAGCAATATTTTCTTCTCCAAAACTCCGAGGGCGGCTGCTAAGTTGACAGCAGTGGTAGTTTTGCCAACACCGCCTTTCTGATTTGCAACGCCAATTATTTTAGCCATTCTTTAGATTTTAATCTCCAAAAGTACACTTTTTTCTGACTTTTCAAATGCCTGAGGTTTGGAAGATTTGATTTAAAGCATTGAGGAATAAAACTTTAGGTCTAAAAAAAATTATCCACAAAAGGGTGAATTTTTGTGGATAAAGGAGATTTAAATAGTTAGGGACTGATCCTACTCAAACTGCATCGAAATCGGAAATTTAAAATAGCTTCTCACATTCTCACCGCGCAGTTTCGCAGGAGACCATTTGCCTTTTACTTTCTTAACGGTTTTTTCCGCTTCCGCGTTAAACTGGGCATTTTTTCCGTTTGCTTTAATATTTGAAATCGTACCGTCCTTTTCAACGATAAAAGTGACTGTTGTCTGCATAAGACCTGCAGCGTCTTCAAATTGATCAGTACCAAAATTCTGTACAACCTTTGTCCGGAAAGTATTGATTCCACCAACAAAACCCGCTTCTACATCCACAACCGACACGGGATCGTTGTTAACAGAAACCGGTGGAACCGGCTGGGTCGGCGCTGCTGTGCCAGACGTGGAAACCGGCGGCGTATAAGTCTGCGATGCAGGTTCGCCAATCACGTTTTCTGTACCGATGTTTGCATCTTTTATCTGCGTTAACGATGCGGGCGGCGTCTCTACCGGCGGATTAACCGCAGGCGTCGGCATTTCGATGCTCACAGTAGTTTCGGGGCTTCTAGGCGGCATAACCGGAGTTGCAACCGGGGGCAGCGCCTCAGGTCTGTCGACGTTCTTCAGCACGTGCTCCGGAGGTACGGGCTGCGGTATTTCTTCTGCGGCGCCTAGCGTACTAAGCAAAAGTGGAGCTATGCTTACTGCAGCAAGTAAGGACAAACCGATGAATAAAGCTTTTTGCATGGTTTTTCCTTCTTCATTCCGGAGCACGTAGGCACCGTAACTTTTGTTTCGGTTTTCAAATAAAATTTCGTTAAACCGGAATTCCTGAGATGATGTGGATAGATTTTTCATTTTGAGTGGATTTAGGATTAAAATACATTTTATATCAAGCTATCATTATTATACCACAACAGTAATATGCTTACAAATGTATCAAAATATAAGCCGCATTTGCATCGATTTTACACAAATACTATTTATATCATAGTGATATGATTTTTAATATAGCTATTTAAACACTTAAACAACTTTCATTATTTGCATCATTACATGGAAATATTTAACCATAAAACAACAATGAAAGAATACTTTCCTTAATTTTGAATGAATAATTGCGTTTCGATTTAAAATTTTCTTTTCCGAATAAGTACTTGAATCCTTATCATTTCCTACAAAAAATACTACGCAGTAAATCCGAATCTGAAAAGTATGGGGCTGCTGAAAACCATCGAATTCACCCAGAAAGAAAGTAAATAAACTTCAAATCACTTTTTCTCATCGGATTGATCTGCGAAAAATGCATGAAACCCCCTCTTAAAAACTAAAAACACATAAACATGATTACTTTAAAAGTAAAAGCAAAAGCCCCAGCGGTTTACACGCTATGCGAGATGCTCAGCAAACTTGGCTATCCTGTTAAGATCTCAGATTCGTTCACCGCAGAGGTTGATGCCGCGGTGAAAGATTTTCAAAAGAAAAATGCGCTCGTCGTCGACGGTGTTGTCGGTATGAAGACCTGGCAGGTTCTGATGGACAAAAGTTCAAAAATATTTAAAACAAACAACCTGTTTCTCAGTGAGCAGGACCTTAAAGATTTTGCTAAAAGCTTCAACCTTGAACTGGCGGCCGTGAAAGCCGTGAATGAAGTTGAAAGCAGCGGTAAAGGTTTCCTGATCAACGGCAAACCCAAAATTCTTTTCGAAGGACACTGTTTCTGGCAGCAGCTTAGGAAAAGTGGGATTAATCCGGAGAAACTTTTAAACACCACGAACCGGAATGTGCTGTATCCAAAATGGACAAAATCTTTTTATGTGGGCGGCGCCAAAGAGTACGACCGGCTGAACCAGGCAATCGCTATCAGCATCGACCCGAAAGTGAAAGAAGCGGCGCTGGCTGCATGCTCATGGGGAAGCTTCCAGATCATGGGTTATCACGCAAAAAGCCTGGGATACCCGTCGGTTCAGAACTTCGTGGATCACATGCATCTTCATGAACGCGAACACCTGCTTGCATTCGGAAAATTTCTGGAAGTAAATAAAATTATGGCAGACCTCCGAAGTAAAAACTGGGCAAAAGTGGCGCTCAAGTACAACGGCGCAGGCTACAAAAAGAATCAGTACGATGAAAAACTGAAAAAAGCGTACGAAAAATACAGCTGAAATTTAAATCAAAAAAAACTGCGGAAGATGTTCCGCAGTTTTTGGTTTAAAAAAGTTCTTTCCGAATGATATTCTGGCTTCTTTCCGGTCCTACTGAAACCAGATAAACATTGATACCAAGATAATTTTCGATAAACTCGATGTATTTTTTCGCGTTTTGAGGCAGCTCGTCGTAAGTCCGGGCGTGGGTAATATCTTCTTCCCAACCTTCGAGCTCCTCATATACCGGTTCGTAATTGTACAGCTTCGTGGTAGAAGAGGTGAAATAATCGATTATTTTACCGTCTTCCGTTTTATATTTTGTGGCGATCTTTAAAGGTGAAATACCTGAAAGCACATCAAGCTTCGTGATCACCAGATTATTGATCCCGTTGATCATTGTCGCATGCTTCAGCGAAACCAGATCCAGCCAACCCGTTCTGCGTGGCCTTCCGGTGGTGGCTCCAAATTCAAAACCGATCTTGCGGATCTTTTCGCCCAAATCATCATTAAGTTCTGTTGGAAACGGTCCTTCGCCGACGCGGGTTGTGTACGCTTTTGCAACTCCGATTAAATTTTTCAGACTCGTTGGCGGCACACCGGCACCTGAACAAACGCCGCCTGTTGTGGGTGACGATGAAGTAACGAACGGATAAGTCCCGAAATCAATATCAAGCATTGCGGCCTGTGCACCTTCGAACAGAATATTCTTGCCGTCGCGGATGGCTTCGTTGAGCTCCACTTCTGTATCGACGATCCGGTCTTTAAGTTTTTCACCCAGCTCAAGAAATTCATTATAAATCTGGTCGAACTCCAAAGTAGGTTTTTCGAAATATTTTTCAAAAAGCGAATTCTTAATCTTTAGATTTTTCCTGATTTTTTCAGCTAAAACATCTGGGTTCAGCAAATCTACCATCCTGATCCCAACTCTTGCTATTTTATCTTCGTAGCACGGACCGATTCCTTTTTTAGTAGTTCCGATGAAGGTTCCGCCGGTTTCTTCTTCGCGGTACGTATCGAGCAAAATATGGTAAGGCATGATGACGTGCGCTCTGCGGCTGATAAAAACATGGTCTGTACGCATGCCTTTTTCTTCAATCTGGCCTATTTCTTTGAGGAAAGCTTTAGGATTCACCACTACTCCGTTGGCGATGATGCATTTGCCTTTGCACTGCAATACGCCGGAGGGCAATAAATGGAGTACAAATTTCTCTTCACCTGCGTACACGGTATGTCCGGCATTGTCGCCGCCCTGAAAGCGCACCACGTAATCGGACTTTGCCGACAGTACGTCAGTGATTTTCCCTTTTCCTTCATCACCATACTGAAGGCCTACAACCACATAAGTTGACATATTCTGCTTCTTTTTAGATTTCTACAAAAATAGATTTTATATGTATGGCAGGCAAAATTTTAGGGCAAAATAAAAACTGAACACTGACCAAATCATCATAAATAATCAGTAAATGCTTGCGCTGAGCGATTAAAGAATATCAAGTTCCTTAAAAAACCCTAAATTTGCACTTTGCTAAAATATATGGAGTCTATACACATTCACGACAAAACCTTTATCCCATACCTTAGGGACGCAGAAATTCAGGAAATCGTAAAAGCAACAGCACTGAAAATTTATGAAGATTACAAAGATGAGACTCCCATTTTCGTGGGTGTGCTTAATGGTGTAATTATGTTTTTTTCAGATTTGCTTAAACATTATCCGGGGAAATGCGAAATTGCTTTTATCCAGATGAGTTCTTACTCCGGTACGCAGTCTACAGGTATTGTTTACCAGAAAATGGAGCTTACGAAGGACATCAGAGACCGCCACATCATTTTGGTTGAAGACATCGTGGATACCGGAAATACTGTTGAAAGTCTTTTCAAATATTTCACCGAAACCCAGCGTCCTAAATCGGTTAAACTGGCTTCATTCCTTTTAAAACCGGATGTTTATAAAAAAGATTTCAAGTTAGATTATATCGGCAAGGAGATTCCGAACAAATTTGTACTGGGCTACGGGCTGGATTATGATGAACTTGGCCGGAATCTTAAAGACCTCTATCAGCTAGAAGAAGGCCGGATTAATGAATAACTGTATAGAAAAGCTATAATTAACAACCTCACATTTAGAATTTCAAAATCGTTACAATGATAAACATCGTTCTCTTCGGTCCTCCGGGCAGTGGAAAAGGCACACAGGCACAGCATTTAATCGAGAAATATAATTTAAAGCAGATTTCAACAGGCGATCTTTTCCGCTTCAATATGAAAAACGATACCGCACTCGGAAAGATGGCGAAATCTTTTATAGACAAAGGACATTTGGTGCCGGACGAAGTGACGACGGAAATGCTGATTGATGAAGTGAAGAAAACAACCGGTACAAACGGTTTTATTTTCGATGGCTATCCGCGAACTGTAAATCAGACGGAAGCACTTGAGGAAATTGTGAAAACTGAGTTGGGTACTGAGATTTCAGTCTGCCTTTCTCTTATTGTAGATGATGAGATCCTGGTTGAAAGACTTTTGAAAAGAGGCCAGACCAGCGGAAGAACCGATGATTCTAACGAAGAAATCATCCGAAACCGCATCAAAGAATATTACGCAAAAACCGCAGAAGTTGCGGAACTGTACAAACAGCAGGGCAAATACGTCGAAGTAAACGGCGTTGGGGAAATTGATGAAATTTCTGCCAAACTCTTTGCTGAAGTTGAAAAACTTAAGTAAAATCTGAAGAAGCAACACAGCTAAAGCTTCAGGTTTAAAATTATTTATTTTATGTCGAATTTCGTTGATTACGTAAAAATCCACTGTAAAAGTGGTCATGGCGGTGCAGGTTCTGCGCATCTTCGCCGTGAAAAATATATTCCGAAAGGCGGTCCCGACGGTGGCGATGGCGGCCGTGGTGGCCACGTGATTATGAAAGGAAACGCCCACGAATGGACGCTTCTTCCGCTGCGTTTTACGCGTCACATAAAAGCGGAGCGCGGGCACAACGGCCAGAAAAACCAACTTACCGGCGCCTATGGCGACGACGTTTATATCAATGTGCCGATTGGTACCATTGCAAAAAATGAAGAAGGCGAAGTGATTGCCGAAATCCTTGAAGACGGACAGGAAATCATCATTATGCATGGTGGAAAAGGCGGATTGGGTAACGAGCATTTTAAATCTTCTACCAACCAGACTCCGCGTTATGCGCAGCCGGGACTTCCCGGTGAAGAAGGTTTTGTGACTTTTGAGTTGAAACTTTTAGCTGATGTAGGTCTTGTAGGCTTTCCAAATGCAGGTAAATCCACACTTTTGGCGGCGGTTTCGGCGGCTAAACCAAAAATTGCAGATTACGCCTTTACCACACTCACTCCAAACCTCGGAATTGTAGATTACCGGAATTACAAATCATTTGTGATGGCGGATATCCCGGGAATTATAGAAGGAGCAGCAGAAGGCAAAGGCCTCGGACACCGTTTCCTCAGACATATTGAGCGAAACTCGATCCTTTTGTTTTTAATTCCGGCTGACGCGGAAGATTATTTTCAGGAATTTAAAATCCTTGAAAACGAACTTAAAGAATTCAACCCTGAACTTTTGGATAAAGATTTCATCCTATCCATTTCCAAAGCCGATATGCTGGATGAAGAACTGAAAAAGGAAATATCAAAAAAATTCCCCGAAAACCGACAACCCATTTTCTTCTCTTCAGTCACCCAAGAAGGTCTGATGGAACTGAAAGACGCCATCTGGAAGAAGTTACATGGTTAAAAACCAGTAGAAATTAAAAATAGATTTGAAATACCTCAAATCTTTTTTTTTTGGAATAATAGTTGAAACCATCAACCAAATTATAAAAATGAAATATCTGTTCACTCTATTCGCATTGGCATTAATGATGTCCTGTGCTACAACCGCTTCACCGAAATATTCGCAGATTGAATATGAAGCCGGTGCATGTTTCGGCTTTTGCCCTATTTTTAAAATCACCATCAACCCTGACCGGGACGCAATTATCGAAGCGGAGAGATTTACGTTTACCGAAGGCCGTTCAAAAGACGAATTTTCAGCACCGCGTGAAGGCACTTTTAAAGCAACAATTAAAGAAGCAGATTACATCAAACTGCTTACAATGCTGGATTCTTTAAACCCAAAAGCATTAAACAATTACTACGGAAACAAAAATGTGACCGATTTACCCACTTCGAATTTAAGAATTACGTTCGCGGACGGTACGCAGAAAAACATTGAAGATTACGGCAAACGCGGAACACAGAAACTGGATGAACTTTACGATTTTATTGAAGGATTACGCAAAACGCAGACCTGGACGAAGGTTAGCGATTAGCGCGAGACCATACTAAATAAATTTACACTATATTTGCAGCACGAAAACTCCTTCCTCGCCGGAAGGATTTTTTATGAACGATGCCATTCTTGATGAATCCGCCACCTGCGGAACCCTGAAAATTTCACGCGATTTTCTTAATTCATTCCCTCGTTTCATTACTAAAAAGAATGACGAAGCTCATTTTATTTTAATTTAAAACATTTCATTTGAATTTTACCGACTTACAACTTATCGATCCTATCGCGAAAGCGCTACAGGAAGAAGGTTACACGCAGCCTACACCAATTCAGGCAAAAGCGATCCCAAGTATACTGCAGGGCCGCGACCTTTTAGGAACGGCACAGACCGGAACCGGAAAAACAGCCGCTTTCGCCATACCGATTCTGCAGAATTTAACAGAAAAAAACATCAGAAATAACCAGATCAAAGCCTTGATCTTAACACCAACCCGAGAGTTGGCGATCCAGATTGAAGAAAGCTTCAACGCTTACGGAAGACACCTTCGCCTCAGAAACCTCGTTGTTTTCGGCGGTGTAAAACAAAGTGGGCAGGAAGCTGCTTTAAAAAAAGGCGTCGACATCCTGGTGGCTACGCCCGGAAGGTTGCTCGATTTTATTTCGCAGGGAATTATTTCTCTTAAAAATCTGGAAATTTTCGTTCTTGACGAAGCCGACCGAATGCTCGATATGGGCTTTGTGCACGATGTAAAGAGAATTATAAAACTACTTCCACCAAAACGCCAGACGCTGTTTTTTTCAGCAACATTCCCTGATGAGATCAGCAAACTGGCCAATTCAATGCTTACCAATCCGGTAAAAGTAGAAGTAGCACCCGTTTCAGCCACTGCCGACACCATTAAGCAGAAAGTGTATTTTGTGGAAAAAGAAAACAAACTCGAACTGCTGACACATATCCTGATGAACGATATTTCAGATTCTGTGCTTGTATTTTCAAGAACAAAACACGGTGCTGACAAAATCGCGCGGAAGCTGCAGTCGCACAAAATTTCTGCGGAAGCCATCCATGGTAACAAATCGCAGAACCAAAGACAGAACGCACTGAACAATTTCAAGTCGGGCAAAACAAGAATTCTTGTTGCGACGGATATTGCAGCGCGCGGAATTGATATTGATGAACTGAAATATGTCGTAAATTTCGAACTTTCTGATGTGTCTGAAACCTATGTTCACAGGATCGGAAGAACCGGCAGAGCTGGTGCAGATGGTAGCTCCATCTCTTTTGTAGACGGCCTGGATCTGGTGAATCTTAAAAGCACCGAAAAACTGATCGGTAAGAAAATTCCGGTTGAGAAAGACCATCCCTTCCATACAGACAACTTAAAAGAAGAAAAAAGAGACTCGAACAATAAACCTTTCACGCCGCGGCCAAGAGCGCAAGGCAGAGAAAGCATCGGTTCTAAAAAACCGAACAACAAGAGTAATTTTACGAGGAATAGATAACTTGAAAAAAGTAAACGGGCATTTTTGCCCGTTTTTTTTATGTTTAGATCGATATTATATTTACAGATTTTTAGGGCTGAATACCCTTTCCGCGTTTTCCGTCGTAATTTTATCAATTTCAGCAAAACTTTTCCCGTAAATATCCACGAGTTTACCCGCGACCAACCCGATGTAAGCGCTTTCGTTTCTTTTGCCGCGGTGCGGAACCGGCGCCAGATATGGCGAATCGGTTTCGAGCACTATTTTTTCTAAAGGTATTTCATGCAGAAACTGATCGATCTTACCGTTTTTAAAGGTCACTACTCCACCGATTCCTAAAATAAAATTAAGATCAATGGCTCGTTTTGCCTGATCTAAATTGCCGGAAAAGCAATGGAAAATTCCGCGTAATTTTGGATGTTGCTTCCTTTCTAAAACCGCGAAAACTTCATCGAAACTTTCTCGCGTGTGAATAACGATCGGTAAATCTCTTTCAATAGCCCAGTCGATTTGGCGCTCAAAAGCTTTTATCTGAATATCCAAAGTGGTTTTGTCCCAATACAAATCAATCCCGATCTCACCGATCGCAGCGAAATTTTTCTTGCTGAGATAATCTTCGACCAGAGCGAGTTCCTTTTTCCAAGTTTCAGCTTTTACTGAACACGGGTGAAGCCCCATCATCGCAATAACTTTATCTGGATACTGATCTTCGAGCGCAAGCATGTTTGCGTGAGTAGAAGAATCGATGGCGGGAAGATAAAACTTCGTGACTCCTGCGGCCACAGCCCTCTGAATCATTTCATCCCGGTCGCTGCTGAATTCTTCTGAATATAGGTGTGTATGTGTATCGATCATTATTAAATATTAAAGGGGCCGTCTCATCATTAAATCGATCTGAGGATCATTACCTACGGGAAAAGCGTGCTGATCAAAAACTTCAAACCCATTCTTTTTGTAAAAAGCAAGTGCGCGCATATTATGCTCCCATACGCCAAGCCAAACGTACGTTTTACCCCATTCCCGGCCTTTGCTGAATGCTTTTTCGAGCAAGAACTGGCCGAGCCTTCTACCCAGAAATTCTTTTAGAATATAAATACGCTCCACCTCCATACCTTCTATCTCCCTCATTTCGCATTGTGCATCATCTATATTGAGTTTCATGTAGCCGGCGACCTTTCCGTTAACAGTCATAAAATAGAACTTTGAGTTTGGGTTTGATGTTTCAGAAGCAAGCAGATCGTAAGTAAGATGATCACTTAAAAACAACTTCAAATCTTCGGGAGAAGTATGTTCGGCAAAGGTTTCGGTAAAAGTCTGGCGCGACAGCTGCGTGAGCAGTTCAAGCTGGTCAGCTTCAAATTCCTTAATGTCAATGTCCATCAAATAAATATTTTATGTTTCACTTTTGCCTGCTGAGCTTCTATCTTTTTATTTAAATTCTGCAGAAATTCCTGATATTTTGGGTCTGTTTCATCTGAGGGTTCATGCTCCAATGCTTTACCTATTTTAAAATTTTCTTCAACAAAATCCATGGTTTCTTGCGAGAAATAGGCTTGTGAAAATTTTTCCCAGATATACTGCACAGCCTGTGTATTCGGGTGAATTAAATCTTCTTTATAGAAACGGTAATCGCGCAGATCATCCATCATCAGCTCGTAAACCGGGAGATAGTGGCAGTTCTCAAACTGCGGCAAAATCTCATGGATTGCTGAAATGAGTTTCGCTTTGCTCAGGTTATTTTCCGCCATACCGTCTTTTGTGTGACGCACCGGCGAAACCGTGAACAGAATCTGCACATTATCTTCACAGATATCTTTAAGCGATGTAACCGTTTCGTAAATTGAATCCGTAAGTTCAAGATGCGTCAAAAGTCTTTTCTTGAAAAATTTCCCCGGAATTTTATGGCAGTTTGCAACGAGCTTGTTCTTTGGCAGAAATTCATATATAAATGAGGTTCCGTACGTAATGATGACCCACTTCGTGTTCTGCAGAAAGCGGTTGCCCTCCTCAATTTTTTCATTTACTGCATCTAATGTTTTATGCAGAAAACGCGAACTGAACTGGCTGTGATGATCAAGCGAAATAATTTCGTCGTTATATTTAATCAGATCTGCCTCGGTATAAAAAGCCGAACCGTGCAGTTTTTTCAGCGAAAAATTAACCGAATAGGGGTTAAAAAGAGTTCCAAAAGGATTATTTAAAGTCTGAATTTGGCCTTTTGCAAGCAGTTCCGACATCTCGGTTGCAAAGCAGGAACCAACCGAAAACACTTGATCTTCGGTTTCTATTTTAGTTTCGGAAGCGGGAATATGAACTTCAGTGCGGAATTTCATGATGATTTTTTGAGGTAGGAGTAGCGATGTCCGGATCTGATCAAAAAATTATGAGCAGCAATGCATCATTTTAACTTTCCCTTCTTAGCAGGTAATTAGCGAGTTCCACAAATGGTTTTTTCTTTTCGTCGGGCACGTTGATGCGGTTCAGATAGCCCTGCGCGATCTCATTGTATTTCTGGATCAGATGCAGCGTTTTCTCATCCACTTTTGTTCGGCGGAAGATCTTTTCAACGCTGTATACTTTGTCTACATTGTCGGTTTTTTTCGCGTACCAATAATCGAGTTCTTTCTGTTCTTCCTCGGTGCCATGTTCTTTGGCCAAAAGGTAGAGCACGGTTTTTTTATTTTCGTAGATATCCCCAGCGTGTTTTTTACCAAACTGCTCCTGATCACCGAATACATCAAGATAATCATCCATAATCTGGAAGGCAATCCCTAAGTTTTTACCAAAATTGAAAATCGCCTTTGCATCTTTAAAATCTGAACCTGCAATCAACGCACCGATCTCAAACGACGAAGCGGTTAGAACTCCCGTCTTATACGTAATCATTCGGATATAATCGTTGAAAGTAACGTCGCCTAAGGTTTCGAAATTGATGTCGTATTGCTGGCCTTCGCAAAGCAATAGCCCGGTGTGTGTGAACACGCGGATACAGGCTTTGAAAAGTTCAGGTTCAAGATCTTCAAAAAACTTATACGATTTCAGCAAAAGTGCATCGCCTGAAAGAATTCCGGCATTCAGACCATGAAGCGTATGGATCGTCGGCTTGTTGCGGCGAAGTGGCGCTTCGTCCATGATATCATCATGAATCAGCGTGAAATTATGGAAAAACTCTATTGCAAGTGCTGGCTTTATCGCCTTCTGAATATCCCCACCAAACATATCATTCGCCATCAGAACCATAATTGGACGCAGCCGTTTGCCGCCGTGCGAAATAATATAGTTCATGGGATCATACAGTTCGGTTGGCTTGTCTTTGAACGTATATTTTTCGACAGCCTTAGTTACGATTTCCTGATATTCCTCTAAAAAGTGCATATAATTCTTGTTTAGACAAAACTACAATTTTAAAAAGTTTTTTCATTGAAAAAACGGCACGAAAAAACCACCGTTTGAGCGGTGGTTTGTGTTTTTAAGTTATGAATTTATCTCACTGTAATTACGACGAGATACGTAATTCCGGCTACAATTGCAGAAATAGGTATCGTAAGAACCCAGGCCCAAAGAAGGCTTACCGTGATTCCCCAGCGTACAGCCGAAACCCTTTTGGTTAATCCAACTCCGATGATTGCACCGGTGATGGTGTGTGTTGTAGAAACCGGGATCCCGAGGTGATCCGTAATAAACAATGTAATTGCACCTGCCGATTCCGCGCTTACGCCTTCAAGAGGAGTAACTTTGGTGATCTTGGTACCCATTGTTTTCACAATTTTCCAGCCTCCACTCATCGTTCCCAAACCAATCGCGAGGAAGGATACAAACGGCACCCAGATATAATCGGTAGTAAAGTGCTTAAACCTGTCTGCAGAAGCCATCATTGCGTACTCATCTGTACCGCCGATCATGCTTACGTGATAATAAATTACGGCCGCGCCGATAATTCCCATTACTTTCTGTGCGTCATTTAGACCATGGCCCAGACTGAACAGTGCGGAAGAAACAAGCTGCCATTTCTTAAACTGTTTATCCGCTTTACGTGGGTTGCTGTTTTTTGCAAAATATACAATGATCAGCGTAATGATAATTGAAACGAGCATCCCAATAAACGGCGCCATAAAGATGAACAGGAAAATAGGAATTACTTTTTCATATTTCACTACATCCTGCGTAAAGACCTGCTGCATGGCTGCTTTGCCGTTTTCCCAAATATTGAAATCCGGGTTTGCAAGTGCCACATGATGATAATCCATCACAAAAGCATGCATCAGCGCTGCGCCAAGAAAACCACCGATCAGTGTGTGGGATGATGATGAAGGTATACCGAACCACCACGTAAGGAGATTCCAGGAAATTGCGGCAACCAGACCCGCAAAAATAACTTCGAGGTTAATAAAATCTTCATTTACGGTTTTGGCAATGGTGTTACCGATTTTGAACTCGCCAATAATATACATGGCCACGAAAAAAGCCGCAAAATTCCAGACGGCGGCCCATAGCACTGCCTGAAACGGCGTAAGAACTTTAGTGGAAACAATGGTAGCAATTGAGTTTGCTGCATCATGAAATCCGTTGATGTAATCAAAGATTAAAGCTAAAACAATGATAATAATCAATAATACAGGTAATTCCATTCTAAACTTTTTGGTTTGTCAAAGCGCGGTTAAGCGTACTTAATTACAATGCTGTCCATGATGTTGGCAACATCCTCTGCTTTGTCCGTCACGGTCTCCAGATATTCCAGAACAGATTTTATTTTAATGATATTTATTGCATCGTTGGTTTCGAAAAGTTTTACGGTAGCCTGGCTCAGCACGTCATCAGCGATATTCTCGAAGCTGTTGATTTTGATGCACGATTCCTTCACGGCTTTGGCATTCTTAAATTCTTTAAGGTTACCCATTGCACTCTGAATTTCAAGGCAGGATTTATAAATGAGCAGTGAGAATTCTGAATACGCAGGATCCAGCGGTGTCTTATAAAGGTAAATATACTTCGCGGAAGCGTACATGAAATCTGCAATATCGTCCAGCGCACTCGCAAGATGGCTGATATCTTCACGGTCGAAAGGAGTGATGAAATTTTCGCCGAGCTGCACAAAAATTTCGTGCGTAAGATCATCAAGCTTGTGCTCATAATCGCTCATGTTGGTGAGCATTGTATCATCGTTGATATCAAAATCCAACAGACCTTCGTGAAACTCTTTCGACATTTCTGTAAGCGTTTCCGCAACTTTCTCGAACAGTACAAAGAACACTTTGTCTTTTGGTTGGAAGGCTTTAAAGATATTACCGATTCCCATAATTTTTTTGTTTAAATTTTGTCGTGCAAATTTCCGAAAAAGGTCTCAAACAATCCGCTTTTTATATTAAGTTTTATTCACATTAGAAAAAAAGAATTTGAGCAAAAAAAAATCAGCTTTGCCGAAACAAAAACTGATTTTTTTTTAAATATATAAAGAGCAAAAAGATTATCCGGCTATTTCAGCTCTCATCTCTTTTCCTTTGAATTTCTGGCTCTGCATACCTTTCATCACCTCATCTTTGAACGATTTCTCTACCTCGAAGAATGAAAATTTCTCTAAGATTTCAATATCACCAATGTCTGGTCGTTTCTTGGATTTTGCTGTAGATTTATTTATGATTTCGAGCATATCCATCTTCTTCAGCTGGTCTTTCTTACCAAGATTGAAGAAAAATCTCACCATATCAGTATTGTTTCTTCTTGGCTTGCGGTCTCTCGATTCTCTACCGCCATCACGGCTGAATTCACGACGTTCACCTCGGTCACCACCTCTTTCACGGTCGCGGCCACGATCTCTGTCACGGTCTCTTCTGCTGTCGCCACCACGGTCGTCAGCATTGAATTTCTGATCTGCAAGGTCGTTCTTGTCCTTGTAGAACATTGCAAGTTCTCTCAGTTGCAGTTGCAACATCTTATGAACAAGCTCCTCTTTTGTAAATTCTGATAAATCCGGGATCAACGCGTCGTCGAAATTGAAAAACTCGAGGTGTTCGGTAAATAATTTCTCGAAAACACCACCAACCTGCGCCTTGATAATCGCATCGCCGGTCGGAACTTTCTTCTCAACAATGTCAATTTTCGTCGACATTTTGATCTGCTTTAATTTTCTTGATTCTTCAGGCTTAATTAAAGACATCGAGATTCCGTCCTTCCCTGCTCTACCTGTTCTTCCGCTTCTGTGAACGAAAACTTCAGGATCATCAGGTAAAGAATAGTGGATCACGTGTGTTAATGAATCTACATCCAAACCTCTCGCCGCTACATCAGTGGCAACCAGAATGTCAATATTCTTCAAACGGAATTTTTTCATTACCGTGTCACGCTGCGCCTGCGAAAGATCACCGTGAAGTGCATCTGCTGCATAACCGTTCTGCATCAAAAAGTCAGCAACTTCCTGCGTTTCCATACGGGTACGGCAGAAAAGAATTGAGTATTGATTAGGGTTTGCGTCGATAAGTCTCTTCAAAGCTTCTTTTTTATGACGGTAACCTACCACATAAAATTCGTGCTTGATGTTTTTCTTAACCTCATTGATAGAACCTACCGAAATACGGTGCGGCGCGGTAAGATAACTTTTAGAAATCCGTTCAACCTCTTTATTCATCGTTGCTGAGAATAAATAAGTGTGTTTGGTTTCTGGTGTTTCTCTTAAAATAGTTTCCAAATCATCTTTGAAACCCATTGAAAGCATTTCATCTGCCTCGTCTAAAACGAGCCACTGAATTTCTGAAAAGTCGAGTGCTTTTCTGTTAATAAGGTCGATCACACGGCCCGGCGTTCCCACGATAATCTGTGGTTTGTCGCGAAGGGAGCGGATCTGATCCGTAATACTGCTTCCACCATAAACCGCTGTGGTTTTGATGTTATTCATGTATTTCGAATAATTTTTAATGTCTTTCGTAATCTGAAGACACAGTTCTCTTGTCGGACAAAGCACCAAAAATTGGATTTTGCGACTACCATCGTCAATCATATCCAAAATCGGAAGCGAAAATGCTGCTGTTTTGCCCGTCCCAGTCTGCGCTAGTGCGATTAAATCGCGAATATCTGTAGAGATAAATGGAATGGTCTGTTTTTGGATTTCTGTGGGACTTTCGAAGCCCAGTTCGCCAATTGCCTTCAAGATTTCAGGGCTTAAATTGGTTTCCGTAAATAAATTCATTAAGTATTTTAAATATTCTGCAAATATAGGGTTTTTTGAATTGATAAAAAATCTATTGTTTTATTAAACTTTTGTTAAACCAGCCCTCACGAATGTAAGGTCCGCTTATATTTTCTACATTTGAACTTAAAAATATTTTGTAATGCCGGTAACTATCAACTCTTCAACCTTACAGTTTTTAAAGGATTTAGCGCATAACAACAACCGCGAATGGTTCGCCGATAACCGTGAACGTTACATCGCAGCAAATACAAATGTAGCTGCATTCGTGGAAGATTTGATTGATGAGATTGGTCTGTTTGATGAAGAAATTCTGAAACTTGACGCCAGGAAGACGTTGTTCAGAATTTACCGCGATACCAGATTCTCGCTCGATAAAACACCTTACAAAACCAATTTTGGCGCCGGATTAGGTTTTAAAAGAGGCAACGGAAGCGCCGGATACTACCTTCATATAGAACCCGGAAAATCTTTTTTAGCCGGCGGACTGTACCAGCCTCAGCGTGATGCGTTACGCGAAGTACGAAAAGAAATCTCGATGAATAAGACGGAATTCATCGAAATTCTTGAAAAGGATGAGTTCAGGAATAATTTCCGCGGGTTAAGCGTAGAACACAAACTGACGCGCGTACCAAACGGATTCGAAAAAGACGATCCAATGGCGGAATATCTAAAACTTAAAAGTTTCAACGTAAGTCACCCAGTTTCTGACGAAGTGTTGATGAATGAAAATGCAGCGCAGAATTTTGCCTTCATTTTTAAAAGCATGAAACCGCTGAATGATTTTCTAAACAGGCCATTAGGTTTAAAATAATCACTTATTTTATTTTTTCAGCTTTTTAATTGTTTCCAGCAGTTCCGGATCCGAGGGACTTACCGCGTAATAATCAGCGATTGCACCGCGCTGATCAACAACGATAAATCTTGGCACCCAGTTCAACTCGATAAAGTTGTTAAAACTGTTTTTCCAGCCTTCATCGAACCAATAATTCTCTTCTGCGTCGATGCCGTATTTCGCGAGACCTCTGTTCCATTGCTCATGCGAACGGTCGAGAGAGAAATACACAAACTCAACTTCCGGATTGTTTTCTTTCAATTCTTTCGTCGCGGGCAACGCCAAAATACAGTCCTGGCACCAACTAGCCCAGAAATCGATGATGAGAATTTTGCCTTCGTGCTTTTTTAAAACTTCACCAACAGAAAGTTTTGTGCCGGTTTGCGAAGTAATTTTTTGCGCTAAAGATGTTTTAGAAAACTCAGTTTTGTTGATTTGCGGAACTTTCTGTCCGAATACAGATAACGCAAAAAAAAGAGAAAGTACAGTAAAAAGTTGTTTCATTACTCTTAAATCTTTTCAACAAGAACTATCGAAAATTCGGTATCGAACGAAATCCGGCCGTTTTCTACTTTGCTGGTTTTCCCTGAATAAGCGTCGCGTACTTTCGTTCCACCCTCAAAAATACCCGTTACTGAAACGGTTTTTAAGCCAGAATTAAGATCCAGTCCCACCAAAACCACATCGTTCTGATAAGTTCTGGTAAACCAGTACGGCGCTGCCGAAACTACCTGATGAACACCAGCACCAACCGCAGGATGATTCGCACGGAATTTACCCAGTTTCTGGTAATGTTCAAGCAGTTTCTTTGTCCCCGGATTATATTTCACATCGCTCCAGTTCATATTACTTCTTAAAGTCGCATCGCCCGTAGTTCCCTCAATTGTTAGATCTCTTGCAGTTTCGTCGCCGTAATAAACCTGTGAAATTCCGGGCGCAAGCAGAAGTTTTGTGGCAGATTCATAGGTTCTTTTCCGGTCTTTATCGAAAGGTGAACCGTCATCGTGCGACGTCAGATAATTCATCACGGTCTTCCCGTTTAAATCTGAATGCAGCAGTTTCGAATAATCTGAAAATAACTCATCATAAGTTTTGTTGGCATCGCCTTTAAAATCGAAATTAATCAAAGATTTGAAACCATTCTGATAATAATTCACCTTTTTATCTCCAAAATTGTAATCCTGTTTCTGCGATATTCCGTAGCCGTACACTTCGCCAACCATAAAGAAAAGGTTATTATCAAGCACCTTAGCTGGATTTTCGGTTTTGTAAATATCAAAAGCTTCCTGGCAAATCAGCTGGAAATCTTTCCATACATCTTCGTTGGTGTGTTTTACGGTATCCACGCGATAACCGTCGATGCCGAACTCCTGCACATAATCTGCAAGCCACTTCATGATGTAATATTTGGGCGCTTTCGGATAGCCTGTTCGGGCAAAAAACTCGTCCAGCGATTTCATTTCAGTTTCATAACGTCCTTCACTTCTCCATTTGTCTACCAGCATCTGCGGTAATTCTGCCGCAGCGTCAGACTCAGTGATAACGTCCGGAAGATTGGCGACAAGTGTGCAGGCGGTGGTATTCTGGTAGTTGTTGTACTGGCATTGAGGCGAAGTCCGCACCCATGAAGCGGGATAAACTGGATCTGTGGCAGTTACCGGTCCGGTGTGATTAACCACCGCATCGAGCACGATTCTGATTCCTTTGGCGTGCGCTTTCTCTACCAGTTCTTTTAAATCTGCCTTTGTTCCGAAATTAGGGTCTAGTGCAGTCCAGTCTTTCGCCCAGTAACCGTGAAAACCATAGGTATCGCCTGTTCCTTCGTCGGTTGCCCCGTGAATCTGTTCCACAACCGGCGTCATCCAAATCGCGTTGATGCCTAAATCAGTAAAATAATTTTCGTCGATTTTCTGAATGATTCCCCGCAGATCGCCGCCTTCAAAACCGCGCAAAACTGCAGCTTTTTCTGTGCGTCCAAAATTTACGTCATTATTTTTATCGCCGTTGGCAAAGCGGTCGGTAAGCAGAAAATACATATTTGCACCTTCCCATGTGAAGTTCGGTTTAGAATTATTCTGAAGTGTTGCACATGAAGTGAGCATTGCAAAACCCGCAAGCAGAAATATTTTTTTCATAGTAATTTATCTAGGGTTAAAGGTAGCTGAAAACCTTTTCTTATCCATAATGCGCTGCGGATTGGCTTCGATTTTAACATTACTTTAACATATTTTATTATCTTTGTTTTCCGAATGTTTAAAAAGCCCGGTTTCAAAAAACAGGATAAGCTTTTTTGCAGAACCTTAAAATTTATGTTCAAGAAAAAATAAATCCGCAGATGTTTCTTCGAACCAGCATAAAAATATTCCACGTATGAGTGTTGTCGCACGGCAGGGATTCAAGTATTCGCTCATCGGTTATTTCGGATTTTTACTCGGGACGTTTTCGGCGATTTTTGTGTTTCCGCACGACATGGAATTTTACGGAAAGCTTCGCTATGTACTTCCTACGGCTGAAATGCTTTTGCCAATTGTGGTTTTTGGGCTTTCATTTTCGAATGTTAAATTTTACACCAAAACCCGCGAAGACGGCAAACATCAGAATTTCCTGTCATTGTCTTTGCTCGGTATCGCTCTGAATTTTACGCTGTTTGTGGTCGGTTATTTTGCGGTGAATTATCTCTTCCCCGAACTTCAGAAGACCGAAATGTGGCAGATGAAACGCCTCATTTTACCTTTAATCCTTGTGTTGGCTTTCAGTGCCATCTTCAACAAATATCTTTCGAATTTTAAACGGATTGTAATTCCGAACATCTTCGAAAACCTGTTGCCGAAAATCGCCAATCTTGGCGCATTCTGCATCTTCTTCTTCCTGGGTTTCCCCGAGAAGGCTGCCTATATTTTCTTTGTTGCAATGTTTGTCGTGGGCCTTTTCGGCTACATTTACTATACAAACCGTCTCGAAAAACTTAAACCTGATTTCTCGACCGAATACATAAAAAAAGACAACCTCTGGAAAGATGTCCTGAATTACAGCTTCTACGGCTTTCTGGGCAATATCGGCAACTTTATCGCGGTGCGGATTGACAGTGTGATGATCGGCGAATTTCTCGGTTTTGAACCCAACGGGGTTTACAACACGCTCTACTCTATCATTTCATTAATTACGGTTCCGGCGATGGGTCTGTACAGCATTTCGGCGCCGATCATCAATAAACATCTGGCAGAAAATAATCTGGAGGAGCTTGACCGGCTTCATAAAAAATCGTCGCTTGTTCTATTTTTCCTCGGTTTTGTGCTGCTTTCGTGTGTGCTGGTAGGGTTTCCGTTTCTTACCGATTTCATTAAAAACGGAGAACTCCTGAGGCAATCCGAGCCCGTAATCTGGGTGCTCGGATTTGCAATGCTGTTCGATCTTGCCACAGGCTTCAATGGGCATATTATTTCTTTATCCAAATATTACCGCTTCAACATCGTGGTGATGCTATTTCTGGCTGTAACAACCGTTTCGCTGAACATTTACTTTCTTAAAAATACCGAACTCGAACTGTTCGGAGTCGCAATTGCGACGGCGATTTCCTTAACGCTGTTCAATATTGCAAAAATCGTGTTTAATTACATAAAATTCGGCGTGTTTCCGTTGTCCATCGAGATGGTTTACGCGCTGATTATCGGTACTCTAAGCATTACGGTGGTAATTATTTTACCGCAGTTTGAAAGAAGTATCTTCAATCTTTTTTACAAGCCCGGCGTTGTATTGCTGATGTTTTTTGTGGGAAATCATTTCCTGAAGATTTTTCCGCTCGAAGAATATATAAACCGCGATTTCCTGAAGAGTCTTTTCAGGTTTTAAAAAAGTTCAGAAAGGGTTTTTTCTAATGATTTCAGCACTTTTTGTTTGGCGAAATTTTGCTCTAAATCATAATCCATCCATTTGTTATAGGTGTAAATTTCTTCTTCAATATTTGTATGTTCGGGAATTATGAACGGATGTGAATTCGGATAATTTTCCGGAAATATCGCGAGCTTCCCGTACTTAATTGCATCGCCAACGTTTCCGCTTATTTTGGTGATTCCATAAAATTCTTTATTGCTGAAAAATTCGGTTTCACTTTGAATAGGACACCATAAAATGTCCGCAGCCTGCATCCACCGGTCAAAAATGGTTTGCGGAACTTTTTCTGTAAAATACTTAAGTGAGATGTTTTTAAGTTTGCTTTGCTCAAACTCCTTTATCCACGAAAGCTCTTTTCCCCGGGCTTTTCCTAAAAAAACAAACTGAAAATGCGTGTTTCTTTTAAAGCTTTCAATTTGTTTTAAAACATGCAAATAATCCCGTCTTTGCTGAGATACCGCGCCAGGAATCACAATGGTAATAATTGATTTTCGTGGTTTTTCGTATTTATGAAAATAAAAAACCGGCATAAATTTCAGTTCTAATTCTTTGTTTTTTTCAATTAAACTTTCATCTAACACCATAAGATTCTTAGCTCCCGCAAACACATTTGGCGCAGAAAATAAGCCTTCTTTCAGCAAAAGTTTTAGACGGTATTTAAAATCTGCTTTAAAAACATTTTTAAACAGTTGAAACCCCGAAAGCTTTGTAAAGTTGATATTATGAACGACGACAGCGCTGTTGAATTTTTCGGCCACTTTAAAAAATATATCGAAATAGCGGTGAACGGTTCCAATAATCACAAGATCGTAATCCGTTTGTTGTAATTGATTAAAAAGTGTAGCATGCGTTACCTCAAATATATTTTTGCCTGTGTTATTCGTTTGTTTTAAAATTTTCGAACTGAAAAAATAATCGACCGAAAACTCGCTGGAGTCGTGCATCAGATCCATAAAATTCACCGCAATTTCTGCGTGCGTGTCCAGCTCGATGTAAGCGATTTTCTTCAATGCTTAATGTACTTTTTTACCGTTCGAAAATGTTTCCAACACCTTAGTTTGCAAAATTTTGTCTTCTGCTACTTCCATTAAATCCTGATTCAACACTACAAAATCCGCAGATTTCCCTGCTTCAAGACTCCCCACTTCATTTTCCTGAAATGCGGCTTTTGCCGCCCAGATCGTCATTCCGCGCAAGGCCTGTTCACGGGTTAATGCATTCTCTTTCTGGAAACCGTTTGCCGGAAAATCTTTAGCGTCTTTTCTCGCTACAGCGGCGTAAAAAGTTTTGATCGGGTTAATTTCCTCAACCGGAAAATCGGTCCCGAGCGGAAGCCAGCCGTTTTGCTGCAGTAATTCCTGATAAGCATACGAATGTTGCAGCCTTTCCTTCCCCAACCTTTCCTCGGCCCAGTACATGTCGGAAGTTGCGTGGGTAGGCTGCACAGAAGGAATAACCGAATATTTGCCGAACATCTCAAAATCTTTCTTATCGACAATCTGGGCATGCTCAATGCGCCATCTCCTTTCGTTTTTGATGCCTAAAACATCACCGTAAATTTTCAGAATGGTGCGGTTAGCAGAATCGCCAATCGCGTGCGTACACATTTGCAGATCACTGTTTTTGAGTTTTTTTGCAAGATTTTCAAAATACTTCTGATCGCTTAAAAGAAAACCTTTCCAGTCTTTCTTATCGGAATAATCGTGAAGAAGACATGCACCCCGACTTCCCAACGCGCCGTCTGAATACACTTTATACCCGCCAAATGTGATGTTTCCATTGGTGAATCTGCCTTTTTTAATCCATTCGTTATAGGTTGAAGGTTCGTCAGAAAGCAATGCGAATATCTTCATCTTGAGCAGTTCGCGGTCCTGGGCTTTTTCGAGCAGCGAGAACGTATGAGTAGAAATTCCACAGTCGTGAAGCGAAGTGAGTCCGTACGAAAAGCACTCTTTCTGCAGTTCACCAAAATATTGAATGGCCATTTCGTCGCTGATTTCGGGGATGTGTTTCTCGACCAAAAGCATCGCATTGTCGATCAGGATTCCTGTGAGTTTCCCGTTCTGAACTTCTACTGTACCGCCGCTCACTTTCGTATCCAGCGAAATTCCAGCAATGTCTAACGCTTTTTGGTTGGCAATTGCAGCATGCCCGTCCACCCTTTTGAGATATACCGGGCGGTCAGGGAAAAGTTCATCAAGTTTCGCCTTATTCGGGAATTCTTTGACTGGCCAGTCGTTCTGGTCCCAACTTCGGCCATAAAGCCACTCTGTAGGTGCAGTTTTCGCATAAACCGTCATTTTCTGAATGATCTCTTCCCAGGATTTTGTACCCCACAACTCGCATTTCCAACGGTCGGTGGCGTAACCGGTGAAATGACAATGTGCATCGATAAACCCTGGAAAAACAGTTTTGCCGTCCAGATTCTGAATGTTTGCCGATTTATATTTTTTCAGAATATCTTTCGATCTTCCAATGGCCACGATTTTTCCGTCCGAAATCGCCATAGATTCTGCTGTGGTGAACTTTTGGTTAACGGTATAGATTTTTGCGTTGTGGATGATTAGGTCTGCGCTTTTTTGCGCGCAAATAACCGTAGAAAAAAGGAGTGCAAAAATTCTAAAAATATTTTTCATCGTTTTATTTTTTTATTAAATATTTGATTCCACCGAAGTGTACGGATAAAATGAATCTCTTCTTGGGACAGTTGTCGCTTTGAATTTTGTTTCGAAAATGATAGTATGGTTATGAAAAACTCCGATATGGACTTGTTTTTAAATGAAGATTTTGCCGACGAAACTATTGCCAGAGGCAAATTTAAACCAATGTTATAAAAATATTCGCCGAGTTTTTCCGCTTTCTGTTGTTTGTATTTGTAGGCGGTGGGCCGAAGATGTTTAACCCATAAATCTTTTATCGTCTGCACTTCCCAACCGTGTTTCTGCGCCAACATCACATCAATATTATCCCAACCGAGCACCGGGCGCAAGCCGTTCATATCGGTAAAACAATCCTTTCGGTAAGACTTTATTGGGCCGCGCACGTGATTTTTAGAAGAGATGTTTTCAAACTGCCACCTGTCCGTTTCGTTATGAAAGCTGAAGGCATTTTCTTCTTCAAAAGCTGAATTCTTTATTTTAACGATTCCTGAGACCATTCCGATCTTAGGATTTTGCATGTATTCGGCATTGATTTTTTCAAGATAATCTGGCGGAAAAATAATATCTGCATCGAATTTACAGATTATGTCGAACGCTGAAATATCCACGGTTTCGAGGCCTTTGTTGAAAGTTCGCACCACTTTTGCACCAGGCTGATGTTCAGACTTTTCCAGATTCTGAATTTTAAAGTCCGGATTTTTAAGCACAAATTTTTCAACCAGTTCGTGGGTGTGATCCGTCGATCCGTCATTCACTACAACGACATTATAATCTTTAAAGGTTTGATTATGTAAAGATTCAAGGCAGAAAAGGATGTTTTCTTCTTCGTTATGAGCCGGGATAATAATCAGGAATTTCATCATTTACATCAGTTCATCATCCCATTCGCGTACGGTTACTTTCGCTACTAAACCCGCGAGTACGAATGGATCGCCTTTTACAAACTCTTCGGCGGCTTCTTTATTTACAAAAATGGCCATAACGCCTTCACCCGGATTTGAAAAAGCACCGCTACCAAGCACTTTACCACTTTTAATAAAGTCTGCTTCGAAAATTTCGTGCTTTGGAAAAACCTCCATAAATTTTTCCATCGGAGCATCCGCGTGCTCGTAAAATACTACTGCTTTCATGAGAATAAATTTTTTGGTTATTAGTGTGGCTCCGTTGAAGCCCGGTTTTCAAATTAATCTGTCTTGCGGGAACTGGTGCCTCAAATTAATGAGCTTCAAGCCAGTTATCACCAACGCCGACTTCCACCAGCAACGGAACTTTTGTCTCAAATGCAGATTCCATTTCGGTTTTAATAAGCTTCATGACCATTTCAACTTCTTCCTGAGGCGCTTCGAACAACAATTCATCATGAACCTGCAACAGCATCTTGGTTTTCAGATTTAATTCTGATAGTTTCTGGTCGATTTTAATCATCGCGAGCTTGATCACATCTGCCGCACTTCCTTGAATTGGCGCGTTCACGGCATTTCTTTCAGCGTGCGCTTTCACAACAAAGTTCGCTGAGTTGATATCCTTTAAATGCCTTTTCCGGTTAAGAATTGTTTCCACATAACCGAGCTCCTGGGCTTTCTGCACCTGCTCGCCCATGTATTTTTTAAGTCGCGGATAATTCTCGAAATACGATTCAATCATTTGCTTAGCCTCAGTTCTTGAAAGGCCGGTCTGTTCTGCAAGCGCAAACGCTCCCTGACCGTAAATGATTCCGAAGTTCACGGTTTTTGCCTGTCCACGCTGGGTTTTCGTAACCTCTTCAAGTGGGATATCAAATAAACGCGCAGCTGTGGAAACGTGAATATCTTCGCCATTCTGAAAGGCTAAAATCATGTTTTCTTCATTCGAAATTTCAGCTATAAGCCGAAGTTCGATCTGCGAATAATCCGCGGAAATTATTTTTTTACCCTCTGCCGCTACAAACGCACCGCGGATCTGCTGCCCACGCAACGTTCGGATCGGGATGTTCTGAAGATTAGGATTTACAGAAGCCAGGCGACCTGTTGCCGCTGTGGTCTGCGAAAAACTCGTGTGTACGCGGTTGTCGTCTTTATCGATCTGCAAAGGCAGTGCGTCAACGTAAGTGGATTTTAGTTTCTGATAGGTTCTGTATTCGAGGATGTATTTTATGATATCGTGCTTGGCAGAAAGTTTCTGCAAGACATCCTCGGAGGTTGCATATTGCCCGGTTTTGGTCTTTTTGGCTTTCGGATCAAGCTTAAGTTTTTCAAAAAGAATTTCACCTAACTGACGCGGAGAATTTACGTTAAACTCTACATCTGCCAGTTCAAAAATCTTCGCTTCAAGACCACGAAGGTCATTTTCGAGATCGATACTTTCCTGCGCAAGCCATTTTTCGTCTAATGCAACACCTTCCAGTTCCATCTTTGCGAGAACCCTCAATAAAGGCATTTCTACCTTATAAAAGAGATCTTCAAGGTTTTCTTTTTTGAGTTGCGGCGCGAAAACTTCATAGAGCTGCCACGTAATATCCGCGTCTTCCGCAGCATAATTAGTCTGTTCTTCAACCGTGAGTGATCGGAAAGTCAACTGATTTTTGCCTTTTTTACCGATTAAACTTTCGAGCGCGACGGGTTTATAATTGAGGTAAATTTCAGAAAGATAATCGATCACATGTTTTCCGTCCGGATTCAGCAGATAATGCGCGATCATCGTATCAAACAAAAGTCCTTTGAGACTGAACCCGTATTGCTGCAGGATTTTATAATCGAATTTAAGATTGTGCGCAACCTTGGAAACATCTTCTTTTTCAAAGAATTCCCGGAAAATTTCGAGCGTCTGAATGGCTTCCGATCTGTCTTCAGAAAGAGGAATGTAGTATGCGAGTCCTTTTCGGTATGAAAAACTCAATCCCACAAGCTCCGCATCCATTTCGTTTAAAGTTGTAGTTTCAGTGTCGAACGCGACAGCTTTCTGCGACATCAGGTTCCAGGCCAGCATCTTCTGGGCTTTTGGTGTGTCGATATACTGATACAGCACGTCGTTGTCTTCGAAAGTAGATTTTGTGCGCGTGGCGTGATCAAGCTCCTCGAAATTCGCAAAAAGGTCCAGCTGCATTGATGATGGGTTGGCGCTGGCAGCTGATTTCTGCTGGACAGGCTGACTTAGCTCCGTAGCGGGTGCGAATGCGCGGTAAAGGTTTTCGTAAAGCCTCCTAAACTCAATTTCGTCGAAGACTTCTTTCACTTTTTCCCACTCGGGAGTTTCAAGGTCATATTGTTCCTGATGAAATTCGATAGGCGCATCACAGATGATCGTGGCGAGTTTTTTAGAAAGAATGCCACGTTCTGCACTTGCCTCCACTTTTTCGCGGAGTTTGCCTTTAATTTCGTGCGTGTTCGCGAGCAGATTTTCAATATTTCCGTACTCTTTGAGGAATTTTTTTGCTGTTTTTTCGCCGACACCATCAAGTCCGGGAATATTATCCACCGAATCGCCCATCATCGCGAGAAAATCAATGACCTGTTTAGGATCTTCGATCTCATATTTTTCCTTTACTTCATCGACACCTAAAATGGTGAATTCTGCACCTTTAAGACCCGGTTTATAAATCTTGATTTTATCGGTAACGAGCTGTGCAAAATCTTTATCAGGAGTCACCATGAAGGTTGTGTAGCCTTCTTTTTCGGCTTTGCAGGCAATGGTTCCGATTACGTCATCAGCTTCATAACCTTCAACGCCCAAAATAGGGACGTGCATTGCTTTCAGAATACGGTGAATGTAAGGAATTGCAAGCTGAATAGCTTCCGGCGTTTCATTACGGTTCGCCTTATACTCGGCGAAATCAACGGTACGTACGCTGGCCTGTCCCACATCGAATACTACCGCAAGATGTGAGGGTCTTTCGCGACGGATCAGTTCGATTAAAGAATTGGTAAACCCGAAAATTGCAGAAGTGTCGCGGCCATCGCTGGTCATGCGCGGCGCCCGGATCAGCGCGTAATATCCGCGGAAAATCATCGCGTAGGCATCGATGAGAAATAGCCTTTTATCTTGGTTGTGTGACATAAAAGCAAAGATAATATTTTTTGCACGTAGCAAGGCGGTGCACAGGCGGAAGTGGAAACAAAAATGCCGCTTCTGTTAAAAAGCGGCATTAATAAAAATAGGACAAGAATTAGTTCTTGATCACTTTTCTGCTCACTTTTGCAGATCCGTTATCAACAGTTACAATATAATTTCCTTTTGTCATTGAAGAGGTATTAATTGCCTGTCCGTTATCAACTCTGTTAGAGCTTACCAAACGTCCGTCTGCTGAATAAATGTTTACAGTAGCTTTACCAGGAAGGATCAAACGAAGTTCGTTTCCTACTACAGTGTTCATTTTAACTGATTTGTCAAATGCAGATACATCTGTAACTGCAAGAAGTCCCTGTACCAACTGTACATCATCAACGTAAGAAGAACCACTACCATAAGATCTAAAAGCTACATCTATACTTGCAGCTGAAGGATGAGAAGTAAATACTACTGTATGCTGAGTCCATGCAGTTGGAGCGATTGGTAAATATCCGTTGTTTGATCTTAATGGATCATCGTTTGCAGTTGCAGAATTATAAACCGGAGTTCCAGTTGTATCTTTCATAACACTCCATAATCTGAAAATATTATTTTGAGTAGTACCTTCTGGTCTAGTAGTAGACGCTTTGTACCAAAATGTAAGTGTATACTGAGTATTTCCCGCAATTGCAACATTTTGATAAAAACCTGTAGTAGCAGCAGGAAGTTCGTAAGCCGCTAATTTTAAACCGCTATGTGGATTCGTCGTTAAAATGGCAGGAGCAGTATAACCACTTCCGGTACCAGCTGCCCAGGAAGTTAAATCGCTTTCAAAACCAGGGTTCTGCACTAAATTCGTTTGGGCAAACATTATTGTTGTAGCCGAAACCAATCCTAAAATTGTAAAGATTTTTTTCATTGTATTACTATTAAAATTATTGACCCAAAATTACAAAAAAAATACTTCCTGAGAAAGGAAGTATTAAAGATTAACAGTAAGTTAAAATTACTTTTTAATGATTTTTTGCGAAACCGCTTTACCGTTTACAGTACCTGCTACGATATATATTCCTTTAGCTAAAGAAGAAACATCCATTGCAGTATTTTCGTCTACAGAAGCAGTTTTTACTACCTGTCCATTCATAGACAAAATCTGTACATCCGCCTTTGCTGCAAATAGAATGGTGTTAGCAACAACAGTGTTTTTAACAAGGTTGGCTTTTGTTGCGTTTACATCACCTACCGCTAATGTTGAATCATAAGCTGTCCATGAAAAATTATCCAAAGTAGTTTGAGCTCCCAAAACCTTTACTTCTACTACTACAGAACCAGATTTATTAATGAGCAAACTATAATCGTATACATCTGCCTGTGCACCACTACCTGAACCAAACGCCGGACTAGTGTTTACAATTACTCCATCAACAGACACCTGAACAGTCCTTGCTGCGCCCCCCGTAAACGCTTTTCTGTACTGGAAGTTCAAAGTTCCTAACCCGTTTGCGAACGTTATAGTAGCCGTTCCATTGCTGTTTAAAAGTGCGCTGGTGCCAGAAATGTTATAATTTGCAGAGGTATCAACGATTCTTGTAGTAGCAAAAGCCCAAGAAGTCGCATCTTCACCTGTGAAATTAACTGTTGTGTAACTAGTCCCTGCCGTTGTAGGTCTTGAATCTAAGTTTTCACTGCCTTGGGCACTAACCATTACGGCTAAAACTACAGCTGCGAATAAAGAATAGAATTTTTTCATTTTTAAATTTTAATGAATTAATAATTAGTGACGCGAAAATACGTCATTTTTTATTAATGTCATAATTTTAAGGTTAATTTACTGTTAATAGTACTTGCAATTTTTCGAACTACTTTTCGTTATTTTTACACCCAGTTCCGGTGCACATTGGTTAAAAAACTATTTTTCTTCTTCATTTTATTTTCAGCATTAACAGGTTTTAATGCCCAGATATTCAGTTGGAAAAATCCAAACGCCCACACCGAAACGCTAAAGAGCGATTCGATCCTTACAGCCATCATCGAAAAAGACTTTTACGCCCGGGATACGCTTGATTTTATCCGAACTCAGAACAAAATCATTGTGGATGAAGGCGTTTTGGTAAAGTCCACTAGAAATCCCGTTTTGGGCGATCTCAATTCTAAAGGCTCCATTATCCGCGGCATCACATTCGGTAACAATCAGGGCCAAAGCGTGCAAAGCTCGATGGACCTTCAAATCTCCGGGAAACTTTCAAAAGACGTTTCCGTGCTGGCTTCAATTTCAGATCATAACCTACCGATACAGGCAGACGGCTATACGCAGACACTTGAAGAATTCGATAAAATTTATATGCAGCTCAACATCAGGGATAAATCGATCCTTAAAGCCGGCCATTTGGATCTGGAAGATAACAGCACCTATTTTGGCCGCTACCAGCGGCGCAGCATGGGCCTGCAGTTTCAGACGGAGTTCGGACGCGAAAACAAAACATTTGTCGACGTTTCGGCGGGTGTTGCAAGAAGCGAATTTCACAGGATACGGTTTCAGGGTGTTGAGGGTAACCAGGGTCCTTACCGGCTTACCGGAAAGAATGGCGAGCAGTTCATTACGATCATTTCAGGTTCCGAGCAGGTTTATATCGACGGAATTTTAATGAAGCGTGGCGAAAACCAGGATTATGTCATCAATTATAACACGGGCGAAGTCACATTCACGAGTTTCCGGGCCATTCTGAAGCAAAATTTCATCACCATCTCGTATAATTATACCAACCGGAATTACACGAGGTTTCTCGTAACCGGCAATCTGCGGCATGAACGCGAGCGACTTAAAACCGGCCTCAGCTGGTTTATGGAAAACGACAACAAAAATGCGCCACTTTCATTAAATCTAAGCGAAGACGACCAGCAGATCCTGGCCGATGCGGGAAACAATCAAAACCTTATGTATGCGCCTTCGGGAACGGTTTCTGAGTATGACGTAAATAAAATACTGTACCGGATTATAGAAAGCCCGTCCGGTAATTATTATGAATTTTCGGCGGATGCTTCGCAAACTCTTTATACCGTTGCTTTTACCTATTTCGGACAGAATTTGGGTGATTACCAGCTGAAGCAAACCGTAAATAACGGACGCGTATTCGAGTACGTTGGCCAAGGCCTGGGAGATTACCGCGCTGTACGGAAGCTGCCGTCACCACAGAAAACGCAGGTGTTTTCGGCAAATGCAGAATATCTGCTTCGGGAAGGCAAAGTGGGTGCTGATGTATCGCTAAGTAATTTTGATGTAAACCTGTTTTCGTCCAAAGACGCCGACGAAAACACGGGTTACGCCGCGCGCGTGTTCGGCTATAAAACAATCACGCATAAACAGTGGAAAGGTACGCCTCGCTTCGAGTATCAGCGCATCAGTTCGCGCTTTCATATTCTCGACCGTATCAATAATGTAGAATTCTCGCGCGATTTTAATTTAGCTGAGGAATTTAACCAAAGAACCCAGAACCGACTTATTTTCAGCTTCCTCAACCAATGGGAAAACCTGTCGTTCATCAATTACCGCTTCAATTATCTTGATGAACAGAACTTCTACAAAGGCATCAAAAACGATCTCGATTTCGGGTGGATTAAAGGCAAATTATCTACAAAAGGAAATTTATCTTACCTCGATACCAAAGCAACCTTCCAGGGTACCAAATTTGCTCGCGCCGGAATTATTTCTGAAGTTGCCACGGCTAAAGGAAGCTGGGCGATTGGCGGAAGTATGGAGCACAATGTGAAGAAATTCAACAATACGCAACAACTTGATGTGACGAGTTTCAGCTGGAAAGAAGTTTTTGTGCAGAAAAAAATCAGCGATTCCACCAGAACACGGCTTCTTGCGCGACTTTACTTCCGCGATAACGATTCTGTAAGCAACAACACGCTCGAAAACATGAATCACATTGTAGGATTGATGGCCGAAAGTCAACTCATAAAAACCGAGAAAGCTACGCTTAACGCACTAATTCATTACCGTAAATTTTATTATCAGAACCAGGATGCCACGGCAAGTTTTAATCAGGATTTTGTAGTCGGCAACCTCCTCTACAACCAGCAACTTTTCCGAAACGGCATGCGTCTGCAGGCTTTTTATGAACTTGGCAACGGCCAAGAAGCACAACGCGAATTTCAGTATATAAAAGTAACCGACGGCCAGGGAACATACAAATGGACCGATTACAACGGCGACGGCATACAGCAGCTCGATGAATTCGAAATTGCCGAATATGCGGATCTGGCGCAATACATTAGGATTTACACCAATACCGTAAATTATCTTCCTTCGAACAAAAACAAACTACAGCTCGCACTTTTCGTTAATCCGTCTGTGATTTTAAATTCACAGAATCAGTTCCTGAAGCGATGGAATTTCAACCTGTCACTCAATTCCCAGAACTCATTTTTCAAACGTGAAAAAGTGTTGGTTTTGAATCCTTTTGAGCGGAATGAAGATCAGATTTTAAAAAACCAGAATATTTTAGCCTCCGCGCAGTTTAATCCTACAGACAAGTCGGGTTGGAACGGAAATTACCGTTTCATCACCAACCAGAATTTAATTAACGCAAATTTCAGCAATGAAGAACGTAACCAGGATTCACATCTATTGAACGTAGGTTATTGGTTCAGTAAAGATTTCCGGCTCGATTGGGAAAATGCGCTGCATCACATTGAAAACGCGTCGGAACTTTTCAGCTCAAGAGATTACATCCTGAATAATATCGAAACCAAACCGAAGGCGACTTACAAATTCACCGACGCGCTGCAGGCTGAGCTGTCATCGGCATTCAGACAGAAAAAACGGCAGGATGGCGAGGAATTTTTAAAAACGCTTGATTTCACCGGAAGCCTTCAGTGGGAACGTAAAAAAACTTCTGTACGCGGCAATTTCTCGTTTATAAACAACGATTTCAACGGCAATAATTTCTCGATCGTCGGCAACCAGATGCTTGACGGATTGAAGCCGGGTAAAAACCAGGTTTGGTCTGTGTTTCTTCAGCAGGCCGTTAATTCCTTCATCCAGCTCAATGTGAATTATGAAGGCAGAAGTTCCGAGGAACGCACCATTCACATTGGCTCAATGCAGGTGAAGGCGAGTTTTTAGGAGTGCGGGGTGAGGGATGATGGAGATGGATGTTAGATGATGGGTGCTTTAAAAATTGCCCCGATAATAAGTGCGATTTTTTGTTTTATCTGTAACTTAATCTTCGTACAAGACATACCTACTTCTGATCTTCTGGAAATCTTCGAGATCATTTTTCCATGAATTTTTAATTTCCATTTCTGATTTTCCGGCGATTATCTGTTTCCGAAGCTCGTCGGTTCCGGCCAGTTTATCGAAGAAAAGATTTTTCAGAAAGAAATCCTGCACTGGGTTTTTGTAATTTTTGTAAGCCTTAAGCAGCCAGCTGACATCAAGTTGCCTTAAATCTGCCGGAGTTGCTGAGAGATCTTCGCCATAGCACAGTTTACCGTTAAGAAAAGGATCTTTGGCGCCGTAGGTAGGTTTCGGAGTAAATTTGAACGGTAAATTTTTTGTCCACGGACTGCCGTAAATCTGGAAAGGCAAATCTGTCCCGCGGCCCACTGAAACCTGCGTACCCTCGAAAAAACATAAACTTGGATAAAGATTGATCGCCTGATCATTCGGAAGGTTCGGCGAGGGCTTGTCGAGTACACCGTAGCGCTGTTTTTTGTGGTAATTCTGCATCGGAATCAGCGTATATTTTGGCTGAAGGCCATTTTTCAGCCACTTCTCGCCGTTCACCATATTTCCGTATTCGCCGATGGTGAGGCCGTACACCACCGGAATATTGTGCATCCCGACAAAACTTTTCCATTTATCTTTTAAAACAGGTCCGTCAATGTAGCCATCATGCGGATTTGGCCGGTCGAGAACAATTACCTTAACGCCGTTTTCAGCCGCAGCTTCCATCACGTAGGTTAAGGTCGAAATGTAAGTGTAAAATCTTACACCCACATCCTGAATATCAAAAAGAACAATGTCGATATTCTTCAGCTGCTCAGGTTTAGGTTTTTTATTATCGCCGTACAATGAAACAATTGGGATTCCGGTTCTTGTATCTACGCCGTTCTTCACATGCTCGCCCGCATCTGCATCACCGCGGAAACCATGTTCGGGCGCAAAAATGGTTTTAATTTTAACTTTATTTTTTACGAGATAATCTACAAGAAAAGTTCGGTCTTTCATTAAACCGGTCTGGTTGGTAACCACTGCCACGGTTTTGTTTTCGAGCAACGGAAGATAAAGTTCGGGCCGGTCCGCGCCGGTTTTAAAACAGGTTTTATCTGTATTCTGGCTGAAACCCAGCTGGCTAAAACCAAAATAAATTAGCACAGTCAGAAGTAAATCTTTAATTTTGAACTTTAAAATCATCGCTTGAAATTTCCATTATATTTTTCTAAAAAAATAGCTTTTTCCAAAGATAATAAAAATAATCTCTCGCGGGTTATCGTCTTTATTGGCCGGCTTTCCGTGGCATTGGGCGTCATTGTTTCACTGCTCACAGTTTCTACCGGCGTAGGTTCCAAACGGGCGATAAAAGAGAGGATGGCAGATTTTTCAGGCCATATTTCAATAAAATCAAAACAGTCCAACAGCTCCTATAATTCTTCGGTACTCACTACTGAAGGGCTACAGCTCGACAAAATAAAAGCCCTGCCCGATGTGGCAACTACACAGAATTTCGTCGCCGTAAGCGGGATCCTGCGAAATGAGCACAACTTTGCCGGAATTATATTTAAAGGTGTTGGAAAGGATTTCGATGCCGAACGTTTCAAAAAATTTCTTATTTCGGGAACTACGCCTGCAATTTCAGAAGATGGTTTCAACAGCGGGATTGCCATTTCACAAAAAATTGCGCAGGATCTGCATCTGAATGTGAAAGACAGCATCGTGGCGGTTTTTTCAAAAGAAAGCCGCAGCCCGCTTTACCGAAAGTTTGAAGTGGTAGGCATCTATAAAACTGACATCAAAATGATTGATGACCTGTTTATCATCGGCGACATCAACCATGCACGCAGAATTCAGGGGATGAAAGAAAAACAGACAGGCGGCATCGACGTCTTTCTTAAAAACATTAACAACATCGACGATGACGCACCGGTGATTGACAAGCTCGCAGGCTATAAAAATTACACCGTGAAAGCCACTGAGGAATATCCGCAGATCATGGATTTCATTGCGATCTTTGATACCAATATTGCACTGATTATCGGCATTATGCTGGTGGTGGTGATCATCAATATCGTGATGGTTCTGCTGATTCTGATCATCGAAAGAACAAATTCCATTGGGCTTCTGAAGACTTTAGGAGCTACAAACGGACAAATCCGGACCATATTCATCAATTACACACTGATGATTATGATACCCGGACTTGTTTTGGGAAATATTATCGGGCTGGGCTTTCTGCTGATTCAGAAATATTTCGGCATCATCACGCTGAATCCTGAAAACTATTACATAAGCGTGGTACCTGTGGACCTGAACTTCGTGCATATATTAGCCATTTCACTCGGGATTCTGTTGGTTTCCGCCTTTGCGCTAATTTTGCCGAGTTACCTTATCAGCAAGATATCGCCGGTACGCTCAATAAAATATACATAACCAATACGTTGCGAAACAAAAGCGCCTGAATTTTCAGCCGCGATTGCAGCGTAAATCCTTTTTTGGTGGCTGAGGCTGCCGAAGCCGCCAAAAAAGATTGCAGCGTAAAGCGCGTACCAAATGTGTGAGAATGCCTACTTTTGTAGCTGCAAAAAAATATAAAACTTATATGAAATATTCGCAAAATATACTTGAAACCATCGGAAATACTCCGCTGGTGAAACTGAATAAAGTGCTGGGTGAAGATTTTCCGGCGCTCGTGCTGGCAAAGATTGAAACTTTTAATCCGGGCAACTCTGTGAAAGACCGTATGGCTGTAAAAATGGTGGAAGACGCTGAAAAAGACGGCCGACTGAAGCCGGGAGGCACCATTATCGAGGGTACATCCGGCAACACCGGAATGGGACTTGCACTCGCGGCGATCGTTAAAGGATATAAATGCATCTTCGTTACAAACTCTAAGCAGTCTAAAGAAAAATGCGATATCCTGAGGGCTGTTGGTGCTGAAGTGATTGTTTGTCCGACGGACGTGAAACCAACCGATCCGCGTTCGTATTACTCCGTTTCCAAACGTCTGGCTGCCGAAACCGAGAACGGCTGGTACGTGAACCAGTATGATAACCTATCGAACCGCGAGGCGCACTACGAACAGACGGCGCCCGAACTTTGGGAGCAGACTGAAGGTAAACTTACGCACTTCGTTGCAGGCGCTGGAACCGGCGGAACCGTAACTGGCTGCGGAAAATTCTTTAAGGAGCGAAATCCGGACATCAAAATAATCGGTGTAGATACTTACGGATCAATCCTCAAAGAATTCCATGAGACCGGCGAACTGCATTACGACCACGCTTACACGTATATCACCGAAGGCATCGGCGAAGACATCATTCCCGAAAACTACGACATGACGGTGATCGATCATTTCGAAAAAGTAACCGACAAAGACGGCGCGATCTACGCAAGAAAACTGGCCAAAGAAGAAGGTATTTTCTGTGGATATTCGGCGGGCAGCGCTATTGCAGCGTTGGTGCAGATGAAAGATCAATTCACCAAAGATGACGTAGTTGTAGTTCTGCTGCATGACCACGGTTCGCGGTATGTCGGTAAGATTTATAATGACGAATGGATGGCCGAGATGGGTTGGCTGTAAAAATAGTTTGGGCGTGTCCCCCATAAAAAAGAGCAAAATTTTAATTTTGCTCTTTTTTTATGTGCGCCGGTCTGCGGCTCCCAATCTTTAAAGTTGCGCGGCGGCTTCGCCCTCACGCGGGTTCCCTATCCAGAATTTCAGTAAGTTTCCCGGTTAGATATTTTCTCGAAAAACGATCGATATTACGCGTTTCCTGCTGCAGATTGCCGGATTTCCAGTTCTCATATTGCTGCAGAATAAACACTTTCAAAGCTGCCGCATCGTCGTAGGTAAAATGTTGGCCGGCATTGGTTTCAGCCAGTATTATTTTCACGTCGCTGTCTTTGGGCCCGAAAGACAGAATCTGGTTTCCGGTGGCAAGGTATTCAAAAATCTTACCCGGAATAATACCTTTTGAAGCTTCGTCGGGGAAATTGGTAATCAACAGCAAATCTGAATTCCGCATTTCACGGTTCGCCTCGGCATGCGAAAGGTAACCCAGATTGCGAAGTGAATTTTTAAGTGGCGAACTGTTTATTTTTCTTAGGATTTTATCATCAATACGTCCGACACATTTAAATTCAAAATCATCTGAAAATGCTGGATTTTCGAACAAAATTCCGTTTAAAACTTCCCACAGAATATCAGGGTTACGCAGCTGCTCCAGAACACCGACATAACTAAGCGTAAATTTTGTGCTCTTCTCATAAGTTACTGACTCAACTTCATCAAATCCGTTCGTGATGCAAACTGCGTTAGCGCCCTTTTCCGCGAAATTTTCCGAATCCGAAAAACTCGTTGCGAGCGTGATATCTGCTGTTTTAAAGACCTGTTGTTCGAGGGTACGGTGTTTTAAATCAGCACTTTTCGTAAGTTTTAAATGTTTATAGTAGGAGATTTCTGTCCACGGATCACGGAAATCCGCAATCCATTTCAGGTCCGGAAATTCCTTTTTGAGTTTCAGGCCAATCAGATGCACCGAATGCGGCGGCCCGGTTGTGACGATTGCATCAAAATGGTTTTCTTTAAGATAAGCTTTTAATAATCTGGCTGAAGGTTTCACCCAAAATACGCGGGCATCGGGAATAAAAAAATTGCCCCGCACCCACACCGACAGTTTTGATTTCCAGCTTTGGTTTGTGCCCACATCAAACTGTCCAGCTTTGAATTTCTTATTTTCTTTTCCGAAAAATTCGGCGATCTGATAAGGTTCCCAAATCCTGTTTCTGATGATTTCGAGATCGTCAGCGACTTCGCTTTTCAGCGTTTCATCAACAATCGGGTAGTTTGGGTTTTCAGGGATGAAAATGGTGGGTTTCCAACCGAATTCAGGCAGATATTTTACAAATTTCAACCACCGCTGTACGCCTGGCCCTCCCGCTGGCGGCCAATAATAAGTGATGATCAGGATCTTTTTATTTTCCATACTATTTACCGCAAAAGAAACAAAAATCTACTACCAACTTAGTGAATCAGCAGTGCAAACCTTTTCTTATCTTTTTCACCATCTAATCAACAGCCATTCTACTTTTATCTCTTTTGCGGTATAGAAAAAATATCCCTAACCCACTCAGAATTATAAAAATACCAAACGCAATCATTGAAATTATTTTTCCAGTTTGAATTACTTCCGGCTCGAAAATCATTTTTACCATATGGTTGCCGGCCGGAACGTGCACCGCCCTGAGCAGATAATTGGCTTTTATATAAGGAACTTCTTTTTCGTCAATGAAGATCTTCCAGCCTTTAGGATAATAAATTTCAGAGAAAACCGCGAGCTGAGGGGTTTTCGACTGGCTTTTAAATTCAAGTTCGTTGGCCTGATACTTTGTCAGGTTTAACACCGCAGCGGCATCCGGTGCAATTGTTTTTCCGTTAAAATAGGCTTTGTCGGCATCTGCCACCACCGCGATTTTCTTGGTATCAAGTTCGCCGATTAACTTTATTTCTTCATTCGCTGATTTTACAAATTTCACATCCGAAACAAACCACGCATTCCCGTTGGCCTGCGGATTTGGCACAACCTGCGGTTCGGCGGTATCACCGAAAATCATGTATTTGGTGTTAAGCATATTCAGGATCCGCGGAACTTTTGCGGTATCCATTTTCCCGAAATACTCGTTGATCAGGTCGTCATAACGACGAAGTTTTACCGCATGATATCCACCAACTGACGGTTTGAAGTACGACGTATTGGTCTCACTGAAAGTCCCGAGCACCTGGTTGTAAACACGGTAATGAGTCTGGTCTTTTTCAGCAATGGTTTCGAGCACTTTATTCACGTTTGCACCTGCGAGCAATGCCTGAAGGCTGCTGTTATCGCCAACTTTCTGCATCAGCAGTTCTGAAGTTTCCGTTTGGAAAGGGTTCTCGGTGAAGGTTTTGTCGATGAAGTTTTCGTTATTCAGATATCGTTTATTTACGCTCCACAGATCGAACAGGCTTACTAAACCAATCACAACAATCACCACATTCTGGCTAAGTTTTTTCTTAAGGCCTAAAAATAAAACAGCTGCTGTGATGCCGACATACATCAACGCTTTTATCGCATCAATTCTGAACATGCTGTATCGCTCATCAATAAGAAAATCAAGCAGATACGGCGGAAGATAAGTCTTTTCAACCGCGGTGTGGAAACCTAAAACCGACTTTCCGAAGATCAGCAGAATCAGCGTGATACCTAAAGTTGCCGCGCTTACGTAGGTAAGGATTTTCTTTTTATAGTTGTCAGTTAAAATGTTTTCAGCGCGGGTTTCGGTATTTTCATCAGAATTAAAGAAACGGTAAAGACCTACGATTGCAATTAAAGGAAACAGCAGTTCCACCACCACTAAAATTGAGCTTGGTGCCCTGAATTTATTGTAAAAAGGTACAAAATCAATGAAAAAATCAGATATAATAAGGAAGTTGCTTCCCCACGCCAACAGGATGGTAAGTATCGATGCACCTAAAATCCAGTATCTGTACTTTTTCCAGGCAAAGAAAAACCCGAGGATTGCCAAAAAGACGACCACAGCACCCTGATAGGCCGGACCGGAAGTGCCGGGCTGCTCGCCCCAATACGTAAGCGAACCGAAACCTTTCGAGATCTGATCCATTTCTTCCTGAGAAGAGACGTTGGCCTGAACCATTTCCTGCACGCGGGCCATCATTTCCTCGGAACCTTCTTCGTTGCTGGATCCGCCCATCAGTCTCGGAATAAACAGGTTCAGCGTCTCCATTTTCCCGTAGCTCCACATCAGCATACTTTCTTTATCCATCCCCGATTTGCCGGATGAATGCGTGTCTGTATCCAAAATCTGCTTACCGCGGACGGTTTCTGAAACGTATTCTGCATTGGCCATGATTCGTTGAGAATTCATGCCGACACCGAGTACAAACGCTAAAGCCAAAACGGCCGACGATATGCCGAAATGTTTCCAGTCGGTCTTGCCCTGAACAGCGCGCACTAATTCAGATAAAAACAGAAACCCAAGCGCGATGAACAGATAATACGTCATCTGCGGATGGTTTGCGGCGATCTGCAAGCCCATGAACAGGGCGGTAACAATAAAACCAATTACGTATTTTTTCCGGATATAAACGAGTAAAATCCCTGCAAGGAGCGGCGCAAAATAGGCTACGGTGTGTATCTTTCCATTATGTCCCGCTGCCAGCGCAATATAGAAATAGGTTGAAAGTCCGAAGAAAGTGGCGCCTAAAAGCGCGTATTTCCAGTTTCGAACAGCGACCAACCCGAGAAGAAAAAATCCTGAAAAAAGCAGAAAAATATAGTTGGCCGGTTTAGGCAAAAAGTTAAGCACATCATCCACTTTCTTTATCACATCGCCGCGAAACTGCGCGCCCATCTGATACGTCGGCATGCCGCCGAACATGGAGTCGCTCCAATAGGTTTCCTTTCCGTTCTGCGCACGGAAATCCAGAAGTTCCTTTGCACCACCTTTGTACTGCACAATGTCGTGCTGATAAAGTTGCTTGCCGAGCAAAACCGGATTGGCGTATAAAAGTGCGAGCACTGCGAAGGCAACAAGACTGCCGATAATCAGGATGAGTTTTCTGTTTTTTGCCATGTGTATTTAATCAGTAAAAACCCTTTAAAATTAATAATTAAAAAGGGTTTTCTGTTATTTGTTCTTATCGTCTGCTTCTTTTATCTCTTCGTAATCTACCGTTTCTGCGTCCCAGTTGATTTTTGAATCTAAATTTTTCCTGGTTTTCTGTTGGCGCACGTCGCCTTGTGGCTGGTTGGGTTTAGGAAATTTAAATATCGTCGCGAAAAACATTCGCTTCAATATATTCCAAAGGAAAAATACGATAATGATTGTGAGAATTATTTCTAAAATATACTTCATTTTTAATACTTTGAAATGAATTATAAAGCGGTCTGATTTTTAGTTATTTAGCCGGATTAACCACTACGGTGGAATTGGAAACGCTTTTCATCGTCTGCGACTGTTTGCCATCCGACAGGGTTTCTGACTGGGAGGTTTTCACCGCGATCGTCTGGTTTTTGATCCAGCCTGACATTTGATCCAGCGTTACAGTGCCGTTTTGTGTAAGTTCCGAACTCATGCTCCGTGTGATGCCTTCCTGCGTTTTCTTATCGCTTTTCTTCGGGATTCCGCCCGCAACTGTAATTACGGCGACTCCATTATCTACGCTTTTCAGCGTGTAAGTGGTTGAAAGCTTCACCTTTCCGTCGGGGGTTGCATTTTCACTTTGCGTCCATTTTTCGCCTAATTTAACGCCTTTAGCAGGGATCAACAGAAGGTTTTTGGTAAACTGGTCTTTAAGGATTCTTTCATTAAAAGATTCCTTGAAACTTTGTGTGAAAGCCGTTTTCTGCTTCGCATCTTTTATGAGGCTTCCGGCTGCGGCAGTAACTTTGGTGTAGATCGGGTCAAAACCTGTAATCGAAACTACTTCGCCGTTTTCTTTCATTTTGAGACTCAGTTTGTTGCCTACCAGCGCTTTGTTTACTTTATACATCATCTTCAGCTGCTCTTCTTTAGGTTCAGCCTGCTTGGTATCTACCGAAATGGTTTTCCCGTTAGCCGCCTGCGAATTTTTTTTAGCCAGAAGATTAATCGTGATATCATAAACTCCGTTCTCGAACTTATTCACCGTAAAAGTCATTTCGTCTGTACTTTCGCTGGTGCCGCTCTGCGCTTTACCGTCAGGAGCCGTCATTGTCTGCACATCTTTCTGGTAAGTCGTCAGCGGATAAGTACTACCCACTTTCAGTTTGAAAGACTGTCTGTATACGCCCAAGGAGTCTTTGATCGCCGCCTCCTGCATCACAGCGGTTGCCGCCTGCGCAGAATCTTCTACAGGAACTTCCACGGTGATGGTTTTTCCGGTTTCGGGGTCAACTTTGGTGATGGTTTTGGTTTCTTTCTTACATGAAACGAGAGCGATGGCAATCAGCGCGATTGCTGTGAAGTTTTTCATCCAATGATTTTTCAATATTAATATAGAACTGAACGTGTTTTTCAGTGAGCGGCAAATTTAGGGTAATTATTCCTGACGGATTTAAATTTATCATTATTTAACGGCCTGAACCGCTCGCCAATTTTAAAGATGAATCCCGCCATAGCGCACAAAACTGCCCAAAACCAACATCGCGATGCCAAGCGCTGTGACGGATATAATATGAAAAGCCATCAGCGGCAGTTTGGCAGGTGAAAGTTTAGGCAAAACAAAAATATTGGCACTCAAAGCAAATAAAACAGTGCAGAAAAGAAGAAGAAGCTTAATTGACACGACAGATTCCACAGGATCCGCGAAATGAAACCAGCGCGACATACCGATTCCGAACTGGTAAGCCATCCAAACGCCGGAAACCACCATGATGACCAAAGCCGGAATACCGATCTTTTCGTACTTTCTTTCGAAATTCAGCAGGATTTCAGGATCTTTTTTCTTTATTACTTCAGGCAAAATACCAAAGGCAAGCACCAAATGGCCGCCAACCCAAACGGCTGAACCTAGCAGATGAAGAATAAGAAGGAAATGATGAGACATAAGCGATGTTATTTTTCTGAAAGTGTTTTAAGTTTCCGCAAACCGGAGCCGAAAGATTTTTCCATTTCTCCATCCATAAACAGCGACATCAGATTCATGGGATAACTGAGTTCGGTATCCATCGTCCACGTAACTTTCGTGGTGTTTCCCTCAGGTTTCAGGATCAGATCAGATGTTGCATTGCTTTCAAACGGCTCTTTAAACAGCATTTTGGTCGACAGTTTACGGTTTAAAATCAAGCCCGTAATTACATGGCAACCTTTCCCGGCCTCCGAATTTCCTTCCCAGCAATACTGCTCACCAACATTGCCCGATGTTCCGGAATACTTAACTTTAATATTTGGATCTAACTCCATAAAGGGGTTCCACTGATTGAAGGCCTTCATCGAATGCATGTTCTGCCATACTTTCTCCGCAGGCGCATTAATAACCGTGGATGTTTCAAAATGATATTGCTTGCCGACAAGCAACACAACGAGCACCAGAACCGCGATAATGGCGGCCAGAATTTTAAAGAAGGTTTTCATGGCGTGGTAGTTTTACACAAATATAAAATTTAAAATTCAGTAAATTTGCGTTATATCCAAACAGTCACGTTACCGATGGCGCGGCCTTAAAATTTTCAAGAATGACCAATCCTTTATTACAGAAATTTTCAACCAAACATAGCTCCGCTCCTTTCGACGAAATAAAAGAAGCGCATTTTCTTCCCGCTTTTGAAGAACTCATATCAAAATCTGAACAGGAAATAGAGGAAATTGCAAACAATCCCGAAGATCCTACATTTGAAGATGTAATTGAAGCGCTGGCTTTTTCGGGCGAACAGCTGGATGTAGTTTCGAGTATATTTTTTAATCTTAATTCTGCCGAAACCAACGACGAAATCCAGAAAATCGCGCAGGAAGTTTCACCGTTATTAACTGAGTTCTCTGCGAAGATTTCCCAAAACGAAGCCCTGTTCAGCAAAATAAAGCAGGTTTACGAAAATAAAGGTAAGCTAGACCTCACTGAAGAACAACAAATGTTGCTGAATGAAACTTACAAAGGTTTTGTGAGAAGTGGCGCACTTTTAAATGAATCCGACAAGGAGAAATTTAAAAACATCAGTGTCGAAATCTCAAAAAAATCGCTGCAGTTTGGCCAAAATGTGCTCGCGGAAACCAACAATTACTTTAAGCATATCACGGGAGAGGCTGATCTCGCCGGGATTCCGCAGGCTATTGTTGAACAGTACCGCGAGGACGCAAAAGAGCGGAATCTCGACGGTTTTGTAGTCACCCTGCAGTATCCGAGTTTTATCCCGCTGATGACTTACGCTGAAAACCGTGAACTCCGACGGGAAATTGCACTTGCCAACGGAAAAAAATCATTCAATAATAATGAATTCGACAATCAGAATTTAATCAAAGAAATTACAAGCCTCAAACAGCAAAAGGCGAAGATGCTGGGCTACGGAAGCTATGCCGAATACGTGCTGGAAGAAAGAATGGCGCAAACGCCGGCAAAAGTAAAATCGTTTCTTAATGAATTGCTCGAAAAAGCAAAACCTTACGCAGAACGCGAAATAGAAGAACTGAAAGTTCTGGCTGCGGCAGATGGAATTGTGGAGATGCAAAGTTATGATCACGCCTTTTATGCAGAAAAACTCCGCAAAGCAAAATTCGATATCGATGACGAAGAACTCAAACCCTATTTTCAGCTTGAAAAAGTGCAGGAGGCCGTCTTTGGTCTTGCCAAAAAGCTCTTCGGTGTAGAATTTGCGGAAACCACCGACATCCCAAAATACCACGCCGATGTAAAAACCTACGAAATTTTCGAGGATGGCGCGTTCAAAGCGCTACTTTACGCGGATTATTTTCCAAGAAAAGGCAAAAGAGCGGGTGCATGGATGACGAGTTTTAAAAATCAGTTTAGGAAAAACGGCGAAAATTCAAGACCGCATATTTCGGTGGTGTGTAATTTTTCGAAACCTACCGCTGACACGCCAAGTCTGCTTACTTTCCAGGAAGTCACGACGCTTTTTCATGAATTTGGGCATGCGCTGCACGGAATTTTAGCAGATACTACTTACCCCAATCTTTCGGGAACGTCGGTGAAATGGGACTTTGTTGAACTTCCGTCTCAGTTTCTCGAAAACTTCTGTTACGAACCGGAGTTTCTTAAAACATTTGCCAAACATTACAAAACCGGCGAAGTATTGTCTGATCATAAAATACAAAAGATTTCCGACTCGAAAAATTTTATGGAAGGTTACCAGACCTTGCGGCAGGTAGGTTTCGGACTTCTTGATATTGCCTATCACACCGATGCCGACAAAGTGGGCGACATCAAAACGTTTGAGACCCAGGAAACCCTTGCGGCAAACCTTTATCCGGCAAACCCCGAAACAGCGATGAGTACAAGCTTTTCGCATATATTTCAGGGCGGATATTCGGCAGGATATTACTCTTATAAATGGGCCGAAGTGCTGGATGCCGACGCTTTCCAGTATTTTAAAGAGAACGGAATCTTTAATCCTGAAGTTGCAGCAAAATACAAAAAAGTGCTGTCAGCGGGCGGAACCCAGGATCCGATGAAGCTTTATAAAAACTTCCGGGGCAGCGAGCCGAAAGTGGAGAGTTTGTTGAAACGGGCTTTCGGATAAGATAAATCGTTTCAAAATAAAAAAATCAGATGAACAAATTCATTCTGATTTTTTTTTATGATTAAATCTGAGATTATTCAGCGGATGCTACTTTTGAATTGAACGGTTTCTGGCTCTCGCCAATACTGGGATGGATATAATTCCCATCACAATCATAATCACAAGCTGCATCGTGTGCGAGATAAAAGCGTAAGAAAGGCCAACCTCACCGCCCGCTTCAGGATCTTTACCCGTAGAGAGAAAGAGGGCCATAATGCCGAATTTCAGTGCAAGATGAAACGCACCGATTCCGCCCGAAGCCGGTATCATCATCCCAAGAGTGCCTACCACGATAATGAAGAAACCGTCGGCAAAGGTGAAATTTGAAGTCTCGGGAAGCGCAAAACATACCAGATAAGCAGCCAGATAATAGCAAACCCAAATCGCCAAAGACAGCAAGATAAACCTGCCTTTCTGCTTCAGTTTGAAAATGGACATCAATCCGTGGAAAATACCCTTACCGAAATTTGCGGCTTTCTGATAAAGCGCCATTTGCTGAAGTTTCTGCCTCAATAGAAAAAACAGCACTGAGATAAGTAAAGCAGCGCCAATAAAGTAATACAGATAATTGTTCGGTTGCTCGTCCGCGTTTGCTTTCTGCTCGGTTACATATCGGTAAAAAGCAAGAATTGCGTCATATTTAAACAATAAAGTGAGCGCCAGAAACAGGCCCATGCAAACCAGATCCACTACCCTTTCGAGGATAATTGTTCCGAAGGACTTGTTAACAGGAACTTTTTCTACACCAAACAAAGCGGTTGAGCGTGCAAGCTCCCCACTTCTCGGAATGGTGAGGTTCATTAAATAACCAAAAGAAATCGTCCAAAATGCATTGGAATTTGAAATTGAATGACCAAGTGGCTCAAGCAGGAGATTCCACCTTACGGCTCTGAACCAATACGCCAGGATTCCGAAAACGGAAGCAACAAAAACCCAGAAATAATTGGCTTTTGCAAAATAGCCAGCGATCCTGTCAAACTCCATCCCCTTCAGTGCATACCACATGAAAAGCACGGCCACGGCAAGCGAAACACCGATGGTTAAAAGGTTCTTAAGCGAACTTGATTTTTTGTTGTCGGTCAAAAGATTGTATTTTTTTAGGAGGAAATTCAGGTGAGAAGATTGGTCTTCTCGTCCGGAAAGATAATTTTAGGCTGGAAATGCTGCGCTTCCTCTGGCGTCATCTGTGCATAAGCAATAATGATGATGATGTCGCCTTTCTGCACCCTTCGCGCGGCCGGGCCGTTGAGACAGACCTCGCCGGATTTTCTTTTTCCTTTAATCGCGTAGGTATCGAAACGTTCGCCATTGTTCACATTTACGATGAAAACACGTTCGCCTACGATAATTCCCGAGGCTTCGAGGAGATCCTCATCAATCGTAATACTTCCAATATAGTTAAGATCAGATTCGGTGACGTGTACACGGTGAATCTTCGATTTAAAAACTTCAATTAACATGGCGCAAATTTAATTATTTTAATCAGAATGGATTCCAAAAAACTTGCATTAATACAACCCGCAAAAAAATAAAATGAGGAACCTGTTTTTATGTAATTCGCAAAACAGAATCTCATACATCGCATTGTGAAAAATGATAGATAGCAAAAGGATTTGTTAAGATTATGTTGCGCGCAAACTGCGATGAATTACAAAATCCTGAATTAATGAGTTTGCGTTAAATTTGGGCTTTAAATCAATTTTTATTTAAATATGTGTAAAAAATTTGCGCAATTTGAAAATTGTTTTATATTTGCCCTAATTACAAAACAAACTTAATAATATTATTATGAACAAGTCTGAACTGATCGACGCAATGGCAAACGATGCCGGCATTACAAAAGTAGCTGCAAAAGCAGCTTTGGAATCATTCATCTCGAATGTTACTGCAACTTTATCGCAGAAAGACGGTAAGGTTTCATTAGTAGGATTTGGTACTTTTTCAGTAGCTGAAAGAGCTGCACGCCAAGGTATTAACCCTGCAACTAAAAAACCAATCAAAATCGCTGCAAAAACTGTTGCCAAGTTCAAAGCAGGCGCTGATTTAGCTGGTTCAGTAATGGGTGGAAAGAAAAAATAATCCATCGGTTATCCCACAAGATTTAAACCTCACAGATTGTGAGGTTTTTTTTGTGGCTTTATAATATGTTATTTCGTTTTGACGTCAGGGCGCAAGCCGCGAGATTTTCCAGTCGAAATCTGGCTGCAGTTCATACAGAATGCGGTCGTGCAGGCGGTTGGGCCGGCCCTGCCAGAACTCTATTTCATAAGGCTTTGCGATGTAACCACCCCAGTTATCAGGGCGTGGAACCTCTTTTCCATCGAATTCGCGCTCCAGAACTTTCAGCTTATCTTCAAGATAATTGCGATCCGGGATGATCTGGCTTTGGGGAGAAACTACGGCGCCCAGCTGGCTGCCTTTGGGCCGGGAATCGAAGTAACCGTCGCTCAGATTTGCGGCAATTTTTACAAGGTTTGCTTTTATGATGATCTGCCGTTCCATATTGGGCCAGAAAAAATGCAGACACGCCTTCGGATTTGTCTCAATCGCCCTGCCTTTCCTACTCTCGTAGTTAGTGTAGAAGACGAAACCTTCCCAGGTGTAAGATTTAAGCAAAACCATTCGGGTGCGCGGACAGCCGTCGGCTTCTAGCGTTGAAACCGCCATCGCATTTGCCTCGTAAATACCCGGATTATCCTGCGCTTCGAGGTACCAGTTTCTGAACTGCTCCATCGGGTTTTCCTTTATCTGATGTTCCAGAAGTTCCGATTTTTCGTAATTTTTTCGCTTATCGTGCAGGTTTTCCATCTAATTTTTTATTACTTTTGGTTATAGGTTCTCCTTAAACCTCCATCAGTGATGAACTATTCCTACAAAGGTAAAATTATAATTTCCACTCCCGATATTTCAGGCGACATCTTTTCGCGTTCGGTCGTCCTGGTGATTGATCATAATGCTGAAGGCGCGTTCGGACTTATTCTTAACAAAAAAAACCAGAATATGAGCGCACGGCTGCTCAATATCTTCGGTTTTAGAGTGGATGTGTACGAAGGCGGCCCTGTGGAAAACGACAAGATTTTCTTCATTAATAAAGGCGAAAAAGTAACTGAAAGTTTTTCGGAGATCAATGATGGGTTTTATCTTACCGAAGACATCGAAAACGTGGTTGCTGCAATTATCGAAGGGCGGCTTTCGGCGGAAGACATCAAAGTGTTTTCGGGTTATTCCGGCTGGGCGCCCGGTCAGCTTGAGAACGAGATCCGACGCAAACTCTGGACTGTAGTAGATGTCTATAACCTCGATTATACCTTACCCACCGACCACAGCCTGTGGAAAAACATTATGCAGAATCTGGGCGGCGAATTTCTGCTTTGGGCCAACGCGCCCGAAGATCTTTCGATGAACTGAGTGCTGAACAGGCTTGCCGAACTTTAACAAAACTTTAATAGAGACCGAAATAATTTAAGCGCAACAGCGCCGTTTTTATGGTACACTCACACAAACTAAAACCCGGTAACTGACTTTTCTTTAAAGGTTGTTTATCGGGTTTGCCAATTATGCGAAACTGCTGCGCCACTGCTCCACAAAACCGCTGAATCTCTCAAAATCAAAAGTCTTGTTCCTGATTTTTCTTAGCGGGAAGATTCCTTTTTCGTCGGACAGCATCAGAATTTCATCAGCTTTTTGGGATTCAAATGCGATCATCTCAACCTCCTGAATTTCGGCAAGCTGTTTTTTGTGCAGAAAAGTAACCAAATTCTCCATGAGTGGAGAAATATAAGCACCTTCCGACTGTTTTGGGATTTTAATCACATGATCCTGCAGAAACAGGAGATTACCGTAAATGCTGCGCGCAATTCTTCTGTTCGGATTAAGCAAAATCACATCATCAAGATCGTTCTCTCTGGCGTAGATTTCTGCATAGATATTCTCGGGGCAATGCACGCGGATATTGCTTAAAAGATTTGTGTTGACGTTAATTTCTTTCACAAGATCCATCTCGATGGCTTCACGGATTTGCAACACATCGCCCAGCTTTATTTCAGCAAAAAATGAAACTTCTGCTTTTTCAAGTGCGGGCCCGAAACCGCGGTAAACGTGTAATGTCACTACCGCCTCTGAGATACCGTTTGACAGCACCTTTGCAGAAAGCAGCTGCTCAAAAAACTCAAGCGTATAACTCAGCGGTATGTTCATGCGCATCTTACGCATCGATGCCATTAGAAAAAAGTATGATTCTTCGGCCATTATGAGCTTTGCTTCGCGCACGAAAAACGAAACTCTCACCACATCACCATGCAGAAAAGCGCGGTTGTGCGGCTGAAAATCGCCGGAATGAAATTGAAAATGATCCAAAATTTACGTTTTATTTAAAAAAATAATGAACGAAAAAATCGTTCATCAAGTTTATCGGAAAATGCAGCGCTTATGAGGCGCCCAGTTTAATTTTAAGGTTTTCGATCAGATTTTCCCAGTAGAGCTGGTTTTCATCTTCATCTCCGGGATCGCAGAAATCAGTTACATTTAGTGAAAGGTCTTCGGTGATGTCATCAATCGCGATCGTCATTTCGAAGAAATTTTTGGTCCCTTCATCCTCTTCCCATCGGAAACGCACAAAACTTTCGGGTTTGTAACGGATCAGCGTGGCTTTTTCGGCCGGCCCGCTGTTCCAGCTGAAGAAAAAATCGTCGCCTTTCTCCAGAACTTCATCAGCAAACCACTCAGAAAGTCCCTCTGCACTTGCCATATACTCATATAAAATCTCCGACTGACAGTGCATTGGAAATTCGTATTGCACCTTCGTTTTCGCCATATCGCTCCCTGTTTTTTATTGTGCCGCAATATATAAATTAATTATTTATATATGCAACAAAGCAGCGTAAAAAATACGGCAATTGAGGAGCAACGTAGAAAGCGTTTTCTGCCACCCTAATACCCGCTCTCCGCTGTATCTTTCTTGGAAGCTTCCAGAACCTCAGCTACCAAAAAAGGATGCCGCTGCGATCGTGGCTATAAGTTCAGAATTTTTTTTTCCGAACGGAATCAGACAGTTTCATCAAGAACCTGCAGGATGATCTGGCAACCCTCGTGGATCTCATCCAACGACAGTGTTAGCGGTGGCGAAATTCTTAAATATTCGTTTTTATACAGCTGCCAGAAAACCACGAGGCCTTTTTCCATGGAGCGTTTGGCTACATTCAAAGTGAATTCTGGACTGCCAAGATTCACGGCGAGCATCAGTCCGCGGCCGTTGATGTTCTTTATTTTAGGATGTACCAGAAGTTCACGGAAGAGCTTTTCTTTTTCGTCCACCTCATTCATAAGACCGCTTTCTAAAACTTCTTTAAGCGTCGCGTAACTTGCTGCGGCAATCAGCGGATTTCCTCCAAAAGTGGTGATGTGGCCAAGCTTAGGTGAATGCGAAAGTGTCTCCATAATCTTCCGCGAACTCATAAATGCGCCGACCGGAACACCGCCGCCCATGCCTTTTCCCATCACGAGGATATCCGGCACGATGCCATAATGTTCGAAAGCAAACAACTTTCCTGTTCTTCCAAAACCCGGCTGAATTTCATCTAAAATCAACAAAGCACCCACTTCTTCGCACCGCGATTTCAGTTTTTTCAGATAACCGTTTTCAGAAACTAGAAATCCTGCAGCGCCCTGAATGGTTTCAAGCAGTACACAGGAAGTTTTATCAGTAATTTTTTCGAGGTCAGGAACCCAGTTAAATTCAATAAAACTCACCATTGGAAGCAAAGGCCGGAATTCACGCTTGTGATATTCATTCCCCGAAACCGACAAGGCGCCGTGCGTATTTCCGTGATACGAATTTTTAAAGGAAATGATTTCTTCTCTGCCTGTGTATCGCTTTGCCAGTTTTAAACTGCCGTCGATTGCTTCTGCACCTGAGTTGACGAGATAAGTTACTTCGAGAGGCTCGGGCGTTGCTTCAGCTAAGAGTTTACATAATTTAACGGGCATTTCCTGCGCGTATTCTCCGTAAACCATTACGTGCAGGTACTTTTCGGCCTGCGTTTTTATGGCTTCCACGATTTTAGGATGCGAATGGCCCAGTGTATTGGCGGAAACTCCGGCTACAAAATCAAGGTATTTTCTGCCGTCTTTGCCGTAGATATAGCTTCCTTCGGCTTTTTCTACTTCGAAGCCTGCGGCAAATTGCGTAGTTTGTGCCTGGTATTTAAAGAAATCTGAATGCATTTATTTAGTTTGCGCAAATTTAAGAAAGATAGCGTTCCTACGGAACGCCGCCAGTTTATTCTGTTTTCTACACAGATTCCGTTCCTACGGAACGGCCCGGTTGGGCTCGAATGCAGGAATCACTCAGTAAATCAACTAATAAGAGACAAATTATAAAGTGTTCGATAAACCGGAAAAATTTAATTAGATAACGACAAGTAAAGTTGGACCCTGGATATATGAGTTCAGTTTAATAAAAGATAACCAGGAAATTGCCGGACATCCCCTACTATTTACGATAGGTTTGGACGTTTCAATTAAAGGTACATGTTTTGAATAATGAATCACAATTTTTCTGCGAAAAGCGTTACTGTTTGTGGCATCAATTCCTTTAAGATTATATTTTGCGATAAAATTATTACTTCTAGTTAATTTAGCGTCTATAATATATCTGCCTTTAGATGATAAAGCGCTTTTGGGCTGATTGCTGTATCTAACTGTTGCGGTTCTTTTCCCTCTGGGGTTCCCATGCATTACCATGAAAGAATCTACAAATTTCTTTTTACGTATATCGTATATAAACATACGTTTCTTCCCTGAGAAAATAGAATAATCAATCAACACAAGGTATTTTTTAGAAAGTTCTTTGTTTTGAATTGTGGAAGTAGATTCCTTGATTAACTTACTATACTTTTGTTCTAAATTCTGCGCGCTCACAGACGCTGATACAAACAATATCAGGAGCATATGAATAATTAAACTTTTTCTTATCATAAAAAATTAGCAGTTAAATCTTCAAATAGCAAAACCTATCGGATTTATTTAGAACGTTTAATTTAAAATGCATCTAATTATATCTCAAAAAATAATTTATTAAAGGGTTCCCCAGAACTTTAAGTTCATGCGGATGACATTGTTTAGCGTTAACTCCCGCGCCCCGGCCTGAGTGGAGCTCTTTTTGCGAGGAGGCACGACGAGAAAAAAAGCGGGAACGGAGGACGGAAAAGGCGCCCAAATAAAATTATTTCCGTACGCGTTTCGGCTTCTTCGCTTCTTCCTTAGCTTTAGCTTCGTCGATTGCTTTCTGCGCCTGGTTATACAGTGTGTCCGCGGATTCGTACTGCGTTTCTTCGTAGCCCGGCGAATCGAGGAAGATGTCTTCCCAACGTTTGAGGCGGTCTTTCGTATTCCAGTTGAAATCTGGGAAAAAGCGTTTCTCACGCGAAATTTTACTCATCGGATAGACGTCTGTATTGGCACCGACATTGCACGAAATAATCTGCACTTTATTCTCTTCGAACTCAGCTTCGATCGTTCCACACGTTGAAAGTGCAACTCCGATTCTTTCGACTTCTTTGGTCTTTTCGTTCTGATCGTCGGCGTAAGTTATGGCTTGTGCGTTGCCGATGACTTTGGCCAAATTCACCTTGTTATCTTTATAGTAAACCGTCATCAGTTTGCCTTTAATCTGGTTGAATTCGTCTTTTAGGTTAAGCGAATCTGCCTTGCTGATCGCGAAGGCGTTGCCAACGACTTTCAGCGAATCAATAAACTCATTTTCGGTATCGAAATAAGCTTCTATCTTATCGCCGGTCACCTGTTTTTCACCACTCCAGGCGATCGGTTTGCCGAAAAGATGCATGATACCGTCGGTTTCATTAAAACTCAAAGAATCTGCCCGCACCTGTATGTTCGATTTGTACATGCGCGACTTCCGGAAAGCACGCAGAAAACTTTTTTTCTTCGTAGGATCCGCGGCATCTGTCTGCTGGTAAGCTAAAATACGCTGTGCAGAAAAGTACATCGAATCTTTCTCGAGAATCTTCACCGCATAGGGTCTTTCGGTCATCATCGCGGAGTCTTTCTTTTCGTAAATCTCGCCATAGCCGCCTTTCATATAGCGGTTCTCGGCAGGATCGCGAAGCGTGACATTCCCTTTAGCCGTCCCGAAACCAGTGATCTGATTGAAATACATATCGTCGCCGGTGAGGATTTTGCCGTTATAATTGATCCGCGAATTCTTCTTTAAATACACTTCTTTCGAATTCATGTTATATGAACCGCGCTCGGTGTAAATGAGGTTTGAAGGATTCTGTTTATTCGTAATGGTGGTAGGCCCGAAAAAATCGGCTGTGTTGGTATTTTGGTTTTGCTTGATATTGCTGCCTTCTACCGTATAATCTGGGTTGTTGATTTTTACATTTCCGGTAAAATCGATCATTCTTGAGGTGAGATCGTAGGTTGCCGAGCGCGTGTACATCACGTTGGTAGCATCGGAAATAGTTCCGCCGGTATTGAAGTAAGCGACATTCGCGATACGGTCGTAATAGAGTGTTTCAGTCTTGATGGTCTGTCGCGGGTCGGTTAGAATTACATTTTTCTTAGCGATACCTTTCTGGGTGTTGCCGTCGTACTCCATTTCACCGGCGGTAATTACGGAGCCGTCGGCATTCTGCAGCTTTACATTGCCAATGGCCTTTACAAAGTTTTCTTTCTCATAGAAAATAACCTCATCTGCAAAAAGTACCGAACCCTGCTGCTCGAACTGAACGTTACCCGAGAAAAATGGGTTTCCATTGTATCTGTCGAGCGATTTCTGGAAGAAATCTGAATGGATGAGTCTCACTTTCTGGCCGGGCGGCGCGGATTGCGAAGCGTTAAAGAACGGATCTTTAACCAAAGGATCATTCGGACGCGTGTTGATCTGCCCAAACACATTTGCACAAACCAGCAGAAATAAAACGAAAAGTTGTTTCATTAATTATTTTTGGTCCCGTAGAAATAAAGTGAATGTGAATCGATATTTACCCCAAAAGCGCTCTCAATGGACTCTTTAATGCCCTGGATCCGCGGATCGCAAAACTCAATGATCTCCTGAATTTCTTTATCTGAACCTTCTTTATAGATCACAAGATGGTCGTGCTGTTTATCGAAATACGACTTTTCGTACGACGAAGATGTGAGTGTTTTTTCGCCAAACTGATGCTTGCGGATCAGTCCTGCATCAAGAAAAATCTCGATGGTGTTGTAGATTGTTGCCTTAGAAACATGATATTTTTTCTGCATCATCAGCAGGTACAGATCATCCACGTTGAAATGGTGATCCATCATATAGATTTCCTCCAGAATGGTGTAACGTTCGGGCGTGTTCCGAAAACCTTTCTTAAGAAGATATTGCCTTAAAACTTCCTTTATGGTGACTAAATTGAGTTCTTTCTGTTTCGCTTCCATCAAATAAATTATACCGCAAATTTATCGAATTATTTCTAATTCAAAATTTGCAATATTACCTGCGAATCATGCCGAAAACTGCGGATACGGCACTTTAGGAATTGTAATGATTGAAATAAACCTGTTCGATTTTCTTTGTTACAACCTGCTGATCCAGAATTGGCGCCGACTCCACCACCACGTTGTGCGGAGATACGCCCCAACTCTTGAAGTCGTCGCTGCCGATATACTTCACAAAGTTGTAAATATTCAGCGTCATCTTTTCCTTTACCGTAAGCAAAGTATCGTTGATGTAGGTATTATCGATGACCACGTACTTCAGATCGGGCGGAATGTTATGTGCACGCAACGAAGGATGGCTGCTGCGCGACGGAATACTGCCTTCATCCATCATATCTGCGAGAACCTGATCAAAATAATCGTTGATCCTGCGGTCAATTTTAAAACCTAGAAGGAAATTGATGCGATAAATCGTGCCGGGCATAATTTCGTCTATGGTATATTTAAAGGTGAACGGATCTTCCTGGTTTGAAATATTTAAAATAAAATAATGGTCCGCTCTTTTTGGCTGTTTACGCAGAATCGAATAGATAATTTTGGCTTCTATTTCGTCCGGTCTTTTGGCGCGGCTTAAAAATGCGAGATTGGTTGAATATTTCGGGATGGATTCGTCCAGTTTAAGTTCTTTAATGATTGAAACGTATTTATCGAGCTTAACGAACTTGATGAATTTTGCTTTAATGAGCCGGCCGTTGTACCACGCATACATACACACCGCAATGAAACCGCCAAGTACCATCGTAAGCCAGCCACCATCGAAGAATTTAATAACATTAGCGTAGAAAAAACCGAGTTCGATGAAGAGATACATCACCAGAAATCCGAACGCAAACACACTGACGACCTTAGTTCTCCTCAGCCAAAAGAACAGAAGCAACGTGGTCATGAGCATGGTGATGGTAATCGTAAGTCCGTAGGCGGCTTCCATCGCTTCAGATTCTTTAAAATAAATCACGACGATAAAGCACAGCACCATAAGTCCCCAGTTGATTCGCGGGATATACATTTGACCTTTAACACCCGACGGATAATCAATTTGCTGGTTTGGCCAGAAGGAAATCGACATTGCCTCCGAAAACATCGTAAATGAACCTGTAATCACCGACTGGCTGGCGATAATAGCAGCAGCAGTGGCCAGAATAACCCCCGGCAGAATAGTCCATACCGGCATTATACCGAATATCGGATTGATGCCCTGCGCCACTAAATGATGGTTATGAAGCAGCCACGCGCCCTGGCCCAGATAATTAAGAATGAGCATTGATTTAACGAAAACCCAGCTCACGCGGATATTTTTTTTGCCGCAGTGGCCCAAATCGGAATAAAGCGCTTCGGCACCTGTAGTACAAAGAAAAACAGCGCCCATAATTACAATGGCACTCGGCGAATGCGTAATTAAATTGTATGCGTAATATGGGTTGAAAGATTTAAGAATTTCTAAATTATCGAAAATATGCAGCGAACCGCAAATCCCCAAAACAAGGAACCACACCACCATCACAGGACCGAAAAGCTTGCCGATTGAAGAGGTGCCGAACTGCTGTATAAAGAACACCAGCGCTAAAATAACAAGTGTAATGGCGACTACCGGAGTTTCCGGACTGTAAATTTTAAGTCCTTCCACTGCCGACATCACTGTAAGCGAGGGTGTTATCACACTATCCGCCACCAGCGTGGCAGCACCTAAAATTGCAATGAGATACAGCCATTTTTTCTTGAGTCTTTTAACAAGCGAGTACAGCGAAAGTATGCCACCTTCACCTTTGTTATCGGCCCGGAGCGCAATGATTACGTATTTTAACGTTGTCTGCAGGGTAAGTGTCCAGATGATGCACGACAGTGCGCCTTCTATATACTCGTCGAATGGCATTGAACTGCCGTCACTTCGCGCATTTACGATGGCTTTCATTACATACAGCGGCGAGGTACCGATGTCTCCAAATACAATTCCTAAGGAAACCAATACGCCCATGGCCGTAAGTTTCTTGGTATCAAAATGAGAGTTGCCCTGAACGGATTCCGACATTTTCAGTAAAATTTTAATGCGCAAATGTAGATTAAAAAGTAACTCGGAAAATAATTTTAATCATTAATCTTAAACGTTTCCCATAAAAAAACTCCCTTTCGGGAGTTTTGGTTTATGCTTTAATGTACATTGCTTTCTTTATTTCTTCTTTCACGGTCTCCAGTTTCGGGAACCATTCGGCAAAAAGTGCCGCGGAATATGGTGCAGGTGCGTCCGGAGTTGTGATCCTTTTGATGGGAGCATCAAGATAATCAAACGCTTTCTGCTGTACCATGTATGAAATTTCAGTGGAAATGGACGCTAACGGCCATGCTTCTTCTAAGATTACAAGTCGGTTGGTTTTCTTTACAGACTCGATAATGGTATCATAATCAAGCGGGCGGACGGTGCGAAGATCAATCACTTCAACCGAAACACCTTCTTTCTCCATATCTTCAGCAGCCTGCATCGCAAGTTTCATGATTTTTCCGAATGATACCAGCGTGATGTCTTTACCTTCTCTCTTGATGTCGGCTTTTCCGATTGGGATATAGTATTCATCCTCAGGAATTTCCATTTTATCACCGTACATCTGCTCAGATTCCATGAAGATTACCGGATCGTTATCCTGGATTGCACTTTTCAATAGACCTTTTGCATCGTATGGATTTGAGGGAACCACCACTTTAAGTCCCGGCGTATTGGCAAACCAGTTTTCCAAAGCCTGAGAGTGCGTTGCACCTAATTGACCTGCAGAAGCTGTAGGGCCACGGAAAACGATGGGGCAATTCCACTGTCCACCGCTCATCTGGCGGATCTTAGCAGCGTTATTGATGATCTGGTCAATACCCACAAGCGCGAAGTTGAATGTCATGTATTCCACAATCGGTCTGTTACCATTCATTGCAGATCCAACGGCGATTCCGGTGAAACCAAGTTCAGCGATCGGCGTATCGATTACTCTTTTGGGTCCGAACTCGTCGAGCATTCCTTTCGAAGCTTTGTAGGCACCGTTATATTCTGCCACCTCCTCACCCATCAGGTAAATAGATTCGTCCTTGCGCATTTCCTCGCTCATTGCCTGTGCAATCACTTCGCGAAAAGTATATTCCTTCATATTCATTGAAAAATTAGAGTACAAAAGTAAAGATTTTTTTGCAAACCTTCGGGCCGTTTAAACACAAAAAAGCAACTCCTGAGAATTGCTTTAACCAAATATATTAGGGTAAATTATTTCACTTTATGCCAGGTCTGGCTTCTGCCGATCAGCGAGAAACCAACATAACCGCGAACATCAAGTTTGTCGCCGTTTCTTTCGATGTTACACTTGTAAGTTTTGCCTGTTTTTGGATCAGTAATAGTTCCGCCGGTGAAGGTTGCACCCTCTTTTTTCATTCCGCGAACCACTTCCATCCCTAAAATTGGTTTTCCTTTACGGTCGTCTTTACAGTCCACACAAGTGGCAACAGCAGGCTTAATAAGTAACTGCGTTACTTTTCCGTAATATTTGCCATCAGATTTTTTAAAGATCTCTACAATCGATTTAGCCTGGCCGGTTTCATCGTCAATTGTTTTCCACTTACCTTCAATCTGTGCATAAGACATTGTCGCGCAAAATAGAGCAACAAAAGCGAACATAATTTTTTTCATTTTATAAAATTGTTTGATTTTTATTTTGATAAATGTAATTAAAAAAAGTTAAACCACAAATCATTAATTTATCCCTAACGTTATGCTGAAAATATAAAGTTATTGTTATTTTTCAGGAAACAGCAAATCTTTTTAATTCAGTTTGCGGTTGATAACGCGATCCATATAATCCTGGTACCAGGCCTTTGCTTTGAGTTTTCCTAACTGGATTTCCGGTGAATTTACGGTGCCGATGAGATTTTTTTCGAATCCCAAATCGTTCTTATCATAAATTCCGGTAACGTTTTGTCCGTCAAAAAGATAAATATAGTTGCCGATGATAAAATGTTCCACTCCCGAAGAATTCACGATTAAATAATCTTCTTTCTTTTCTGAAACCAAACTTCGGCCCCAGCTTCTGATCTTCCTGTTATAACCCATCAGATCGGCTAAAGTGGGATAAATATCCATCTGCTGTGTGGGCTCGGTAATCTCCCCACGTAAATTGTATTTGGGGTTTGCCGAATAAAACATAATTGGGATCGCCGCGCGGTTCATGGCTTTTTCATATTCAGGATAAGCAACCTGGTTCGTGTGGTCGGCCACCATCACAAATATTGTATTCTGAAACCAGGGCATCTGTTTAGCGGTTTCGAAAAACTTCCTCAGCGAATAATCTGTATAGCCGATGGGTGCATGAATTTCTACCGTGCCCTTTGGGAATTTCCCTTCATATTTTTGAGGAACTTTAAACGGGTGATGCGACGAAACCGAAAACATTGTGGCCATAAAAGGCTGCTTTTTGGTATTTAAAGTCTGCGCAAAAAACTGGAAAAAAGGTTCATCCCAAATCCCCCACATGCCGTCAAAATCTGCATCGTCACCATACTCGGTCTTTCCGTAATAATGCTTGAATCCTAAAATATTCCCGAAGCCCAGAAATCCCATCGAACCGTTCGGCGCGCCGTGGAAAAATGAGGTATCATAACCCATTTCGTTCGAAACTGATACGATCGACTGTATTTTCTGGTTTGCATATGGCGAACCCGTGAAAGCATCTTTCAGCGCCGGAATGCCCGCGAGGATCGAGCTCATACCGTGAATCGACTGCCGCCCGTTCGCATATGCATTCGTGGCAATTAAACTGTGCTGCGCCAGACTGTCGAAAAACGGTGTGTACGACTTAAAATTTTTAATATTGGTGTCGCGGTTAAAGGCTCCCGAATATTCTTTTGAAAAACTCTCGAGGATAAAAATAACAACATTCGGTTTTGGATCTGTTTCTTTACTGACGTAAATCTTATAAGGCTGAATGTGCTGATTGATAAACTGTTCATCAACGAAATGAACTTCTTTAAAATTATTGGTGGTAAGCGTCCTGAAAAACGAAAAAACACTGTTCAGCACAACATTTGCCTGAAGCGGGTTCTTCACATGCCGGTTTGCGTCCACAAGATTGATCGGCCTTGTAGAATGCCGGAAATCACCGCGGATTCCCCCCACAACAAGTGTTGCTACCAGGCATAAAGTGACTACGGAAGACACAAAATAAATCCACTTTACACGAGGTTTCCTTTCGCTGATCTTTACTTTTTTATACAGAAACACCCATAAACTCATCAGCGCCGCGAACCAGATGATCACAAAAGGATGTTCAGCCACCGACACGAGGAAGATCCTGCCGATATTATCCTCATTCTGTGCTACATTCATCGCGGCCATTGTGAGCCGCGACTGCGAGAATTTGTAATACACAAAATCGCCAAAATTCATCGCGTAGGCAATTCCGTTGAGGACGAAATAGAGCCACAGCAAAAATTTCTGGTAATTCCTTTTTGTATTAATCAGAAGCGGCAGCAGACTCGCCAGGATAAACAGCGAATTAACATACAGAATCGCGGTGGTATCGAAGGCGGTGCCGTGGTAGGCAATCCCCAGATATTCTGAAACCGAATCGATTTTTATTAGATCTTTATTATACATCCAGAACAGAAAACGGGCGATCTGGTAAAATACAAACGCCAGAAATATCCTGTAAAAGAGTACCGCAATTTCCTGTAATCTAAATTCTTTCATTCCAAATTTTCAACAAACGAGTCCGCAAATTTACATTAAATCCGTATTCGCGCCTATTTAGTTTGGCTGCGGTGCGGCGGAAAACATCAATAAAAAACCTATTTTTGTGTTTTGCTACCTAACGCCCTCACTATGAATTTCATTAAAAACAATCTTGCAAACGCCTTTACACTGGCTAATCTTTTTTCAGGAAGCATCGGTGTCATTCATCTCATTACGGGCGACTATCAGGTTACGGCAATCTGCATTATACTTTCTTTAATCCTCGATTTTTTCGATGGATTTATTGCGAGAGCAATGAAATCAAATTCAAACCTCGGCGTGCAATTGGATTCGCTGGCAGATATGGTGAGCTTCGGCGTACTGCCCGGAATAACGGTGTATAAAGCGCTCGAACCGCTTGGCAACCAGCTTTTCGGCGTTGAAATACCTTTTGAAATAAAATATCTCGGACTTTTCATCACGCTGTTTTCATGTCTGAGGTTAGCCATCTTCAACCTGGATGACGAGCAGACTTATTATTTTAAAGGATTAAATACACCTTCAAATACCATCCTGATCTTTGGTCTTTATTACGCTTTTATGGAAACCGGCGCATTCGGCTTTTTATTTGAGAATCCATTGTTGCTACTCTTGCTCACCGCTTTTTCGTCGTGGCTGCTTATTTCACCAATCAGAATGATTTCGCTTAAGTTCAAATCAATGAAACTTAAAGATAATTACCCAAAAGTTGCCCTTTTAATCGGCGCGATTTTAATTTTGGTGATCTTTAAAACCGTCGGAATCCCGCTGGCGATTCTTTATTATGTTTTCATTTCACTGATATTCCAAAAGCAGCTTAAATAAGCTATTTCAAATGACCGAATTTTCAAATTAAATAAATGAATTTAAAATTATATAAACCGCTGTGTATCTTCGATCTGGAAACCACTGGCGTGAATGTCGCGAAAGATAGAATCGTGGAAATAAGCATTCTTAAAGTGAATCCGGACGGTTCGCGCGAAAGCAAAACGTGGCTCGTAAACCCCGAAATGTACATCCCGAAAGAATCCACTGAGATTCACGGTATTTCTGACGACGACGTGAAAAATTCACCAAAATTTAAAGAAATTGCACCCAAAGTAATGGAAATGATCACGGGTACCGACCTGGGCGGCTTCAATTCCAACCGTTTCGACGTGCCGCTTTTGGCTGAAGAGCTTCTGCGCGCGGGAATTGATTTCGATTTAACTAAATTCAAACTCGTGGACGTGCAGACGATTTACCATAAAATGGAACCACGCAATCTGTCGGCCGCTTATAATTTCTACTGCAAAAAGGAACTCGTCAATGCACATTCCGCTGAAGCCGACGTGTTGGCAACTTTCGAAGTGCTGGACGCGCAGGTGGCTCATTACAACGAATTACCTAACGATATTGCAGGTTTAAGCGAATTTTCGCACCATCATAAATTCGCAGATTTGGCCGGAATGATCCGTTTCGATGACGATGAACAGGAGGTTTTTTCTTTCGGCAAGTATAAAGGACAGCGCGTGAAAGACGTTTTCCAGAAAGATTTGGGTTATTACGGCTGGATCCAGAATGCTGATTTCCCGCTTTATACGAAGAAAGTTCTGACGTCAATTCAGCTTAGAAGCAAATTTTAATTTAATACATCGAAATGAAAATAATCTGCATCGGCCGCAACTACGCAGCGCACGCGCACGAGTTGGGCAACGAAATCCCTGACAATCCAGTAATTTTCATGAAGCCGGATTCCGCAGTTTTAAAAAAAGGATCGGATTTTTATATCCCTGAATTTTCAGACGACATCCACTACGAACTTGAAGTTGTTTTAAAAATTTCAAAAGGCGGAAAATATATTCAGGAAGAAAAAGCTTCAAATTACTATGAAGAAATCGGATTGGGGATCGATTTCACCGCGCGCGATCTGCAAAGTAACCTTAAAGCAAAAGGCCTTCCGTGGGAACTTGCCAAAGGATTCGACGGAAGTGCAGTAGTTTCGGATTTTTATAAAAAAGCCGATTTCAACATGAAAAACCTTAATTTTTCTTTACTTAAAAACACCGAAAAGGTGCAGGATGGAAATACCTCGATGATGATATTTTCGCCTGAGAAGATTATCGCGTTTGTATCAAAATATCTCACTTTAAAAGCGGGCGATCTGATCTTTACGGGAACTCCGGAAGGTGTTGGGAAAGTAGCGGAAAACGATATTCTGCAGGGTTTTCTTGAAGACCAAAAACTGTTGGACCTGAGGATTCAGTAATCAAAGCCGATGTAAGGGAAAAATTTCGTAATTTTAATCAGGAAAAAAATTAGACTATGATTAATATTGTGTTGCCGATAGATTTCGGCGAATCTACGGACAGACTTATTGATGCCGCTGTGAAATTTGCGCACGAAATGAACGGGAGAATTTGTCTTATCCATGTGGCTCCGGCCGACATTGGTTTCGCCATTGGCGACATGGGTTTCCAGTATTTTCCTGAAGTTGAACAGAATGAGATAAAGGAAGAACTGCAGCAACTCAACAAAATAGAGCAGCGCATCACCGCGCAGAACATCGATTGCGAACATCTGCTGAAACAGGGCGTTGCAGGCGACATCATCCTGGAATATGCCAAAGAAAAAAACGCCGGATACATTGTGATGGGTTCGCACGGACGCAGCGGCATTTATGACGTTTTCGTCGGCAGCCTTACAAAAGAACTTACGCGCCGCTCAACAATTCCGGTTCTGGTGATCCCGATTCATCAGTAAAACCGTGGAATCAAATAAATATAAATCCCGGAAATTCAATTGAATTTCCGGGATTATTTATGATTACAAATCAATTATTTAGTCCTTTTTATGAATGGCAGGATCGTAATACGGATGCTTGCCTTCGGTGGGTGAAACGTATTCTTTATCTCTGTTATTCCCGAGTCTGGAAACCAGCACCCAGCACCAGTAGGTGAATAATGCAGAACCTACCAAAAACAGAATCCAGTTGAATATATATCCGAATGCATCGAAAATACCAAAGGTCCACCTGAAAACATCGCTTAAGAACAGAAAGAAAGACGTCATTTTTTTTCCTTTTTTAAATTAACTTTGCACAAAACTAATAAAAATGTTCCGATTACTTTCAAAAGAAAGCAACATATTTTCCGTCCCCGTTTACATTGGCGTACTTCTTTTAATCGTAATTGCATTCAACATTCTTGATTTCAGCACTTTGGACGTTTTTTCGGCCGCCATCACCTTCGGCGGCATTGCTCTTGGGTACTTCTGTTTTAATGCCATCGCACTGAATTATCAGACGCATCTTCCACTCTTTCTGTATACTGCTTTTGTATTCGCGTGGTATCCGGGCGACCTCGATATTGGCATTGCCGTTTCGCTTTTCACCAACTCCATTATAATCTTGCTGCTCACCAACGTCGATATGACGGTGCGCAAACATTCATACGTTTTGGTGGGTGCCATCCTCGCGCTGAATTTTATTTTCCTGCCAACCACGTGGCCAATGTCGCTGTTCGTTATTTTTCATATCATCGGAACATCAGACAGAATCGGGCTGCATTTCTTTCGTCTTATTTTCGGGATGTTCCTGGTGGCGTCATCGTACTTTGGCGTTGCATTCTTTCTGGGTTATAACGCCTGGAACCCGGCCTATTTCCCTTTTGGAAAATTCAGCCCTTCACCCTATCTGAACGATCTGGTGTGGTTGCTCCCGGTTGCCTTGCTGCTGATTCATGCTGTTTGGGATCACTTCCGCAATTTCAACCGCAAAAGCCCCATCAGCAAGTTTAAATATACTTTTTTACTTGTTTTTTCACTCGCACAACTCATAACCATCGTTCTTTATATGGGCGAGAATTACGAATACCTGCTGCTTTTAACGTTCCCGGTTTCAATCATCCTCAGCCGCATGCTGAAGTTTCTGCCAAAACCGTGGATGCAGGAAAGCGCTTTCTGGCTGCTGATTTTTTCACTGCTCGTATTTAAGCTGGCAGATTTTTTCACTTTAAATATTTAAAAATAGAAATGATTCAAATTAAAGATAAACTGATCTCAGAAGACATTTTTTCGGAAGAATTTGTGTGTAACCTCACTAAATGCAAAGGTGCATGCTGTGTTGCCGGTGATGTGGGCGCTCCTCTGGATAAAGCTGAAACCGTAATTCTCGAAAAGATTTTTGATCAGGTAAAACCTTACCTCAGACCTGAAGGCGTAGCTGCCCTCGAACAGCAAGGTACCTGGACAATCGACCCAAGCGACGGCGATTACGTGACACCAATGGTAAACGGTGAAGAATGTGCCTACGTGATTTTTGACGCAAAAGGCATCACAAAATGTGGTATTGAAAAAGCGTACGAAGACGGCGCTGTCGACTGGCAAAAGCCAATCTCCTGCCACCTCTACCCCATCCGTGTGAACGAATATTCCACCTTTACGGCCCTGAATTATCACGAATGGGAAATCTGCGCACCCGCATGCACACTCGGAAAAGAGCTACAGGTACCCGTTTATAAATTCCTAAAGACACCGTTAATCCGAAAATACGGCGAAGAATTTTACGATACACTCTGTGATGCCGCCGAAGAATGGAACCGCGAATTCAATTCGTAGAAAATTATTTATCTTTAAATAAAAAATGTCGGATCATTTTGAACTTTTAGATATCTATAAAGCCGTCATTTCAATGGTGGCCGGCCTCATATTGGGGTTCGAGCGCGAAATGAAAGACAAATCTGCGGGCCTTAAAACCATCACCATCATTTGTCTGGGATCGACTCTCTTTTCAATTATCTCTTACAAACTGGCCGGAGTAGGTGACCCCACCCGAATAGCTTCTTACGTCGTGAGCGGAATCGGATTTTTGGGTGCAGGCGTAATTTTTAAAGAAGGTTTCACGGTTTACGGCCTCACAACCGCCGGCGTGATCTGGATCGCCGCCGCAATCGGAGTGTCCATCGGTTTCGGTGAAGTGTATATGGCCTTTACGTTTTTAACAGCGGCTATTATCGTCGTTAATTCTGCCACGTACATCACCAAACATTTTATGCCGCAAAGCTTCAATAAAATTGTTAAGATCCAGATGTTAGAGGCTAATTTTCCACAGAAGCCCGCAATCTTAAAGGAAATAAAAAGCATCGCAACTAATCTGTCGGAAATCGCGATCGAGAAAAAAGACGGGCATATTTTAATTACTTTAGACCTGCAGATCGGTCCGAAGCAGATTGAAAAACTTGAGGAATATCTTACCACAAACCCAAGTCTTGATTACTTCAGTTATTAAGTTTCGAAAATTTTAAGCATTAAAAAATCCGCCCGGTAAATTGGGCGGATTTCTATTTTTATGAAGTTTTAATTTACTTCTTTACCTCTTCTAAAAACTCATCGTGAGAAATTGCAGTCTCCACTTTTTTGGCTTTTTCAAGAATTACATCTTTCAGTTTCGCCATACCTACTTCAGACGAAATCTGACGAACCTGCTCCTGATCTTTCAGCATTTCAACAGCATATTTCTGAATTTCTTCATCTGATAAATGGTGGATTCCGTAGATTGCCAACTGGTTGCGAACCAACTGTTCAGCCTGATTAAGCACATCAGAATACTCCAGTTTAATCTCATTGTCATTCATCAGTTTACCTTCCAAAATCTGGTATTTCAACTGATTTCTTTCAGCTTCAAGAATTTCTTTGGCCTGATTTTCATCTTTTACATTTTCATTGCTGAACATGAGCCATTTGATCAGGAAAGCTTCGGGAAGCTTCACTTCTTCTTTCTCGTTGATCTGTCCGAGAATTTTGTTCACGAAATGAACATCTGCATTCTGCTGGAAATATTCGTCGAGTTCTGTTTTTACCTTAGCCTTAAGTTCTTCTTCTGATGTAATATTGCCTTCGCCATAAACTTTGTCGAAAAGTTCCTGGTTAAGTTCTGCCAGATTCAAACCATAAAAGTCTTTCACTTTCACTTCGATCTGATCGTGGTGTAGATGTGCAGTTTCTTCTTTGTTGAAACCTAGTTCAGTGGCAAGTTCTTCATTATTCTGCAGTTCTTCTTTTGAAACTTTTACAGAACCATCCATCTTAAGGTCTTTTACCAATGCGAAAGCGGCTTTTTTATCAGCGTTCACTACGATGCTTTTCGGCGGGTGGTTGTGCGCTCCTTCAGCGTTCTCTTCTACAACCTGGCTGATCTCAAGTGCAATGTGCGAATCGTCGCCGATCGCTTCCTGCGGAACCTGCTCAGCAAAACGCTTCTGCATGTTCTCGATGCTTTGCCCGATTTCCTTATCAGAAGCTTCTACCTTAAAATGAGGTGCTTCATATTTTGAAAGATCAATTGAAAATTCAGGTTCGTAACCCACTTCAAAAGCCACTGAAAGCTGCTCTGAGCTTAAGTTAAGATCATCTACAGGCTGAGGAACCGGCTGTCCTACCAATCGCAGACCTTTTTCCTGTACGTAACCGTTCAGCGCCTCAGAAACCTGTTTGTTGATTTCTTCGAAAGCGATTCCTGATTCATACTGTTTTCTCACCATGCTCAATGGCACTTTTCCTTTTCTGAAACCCGGAACCTGCGCATTTTTAGCGTAGTTAATCAGTTGTTTTTCAACTTTTTCCTTGTAATCTGATTTATCTAATGTAACTGTAAGTAACGCGCTTACTTCATCGTGGTTGGTCGCTGTAACGTTCATTGTTATGTATTGAAAATTTTAGGTTGCAAAAATACTAATTATTTTTAGATTAAAATGGGTGTTCTTTGCTAAAAACGAAAGAAAAACACGCTTTTAAACGTGTTTTCATGTCTAAATTCTTATAAACTTCCCGTCGGTTAATTAATTCCGATATTGGCGTTTACATCGGTCTCGCCGCCGGTAGTTTTGCCCTGCTGGTTCAGCTCAGACGGGAAATTTTGCTGCACCGACGTGGAGCCGTGTACCAGTTTAATGGCTGCATTTCCCTGTCCCGTTACCGAATTCACGGTCCATTCTGTGCGAAGACCAATTTTATTTCCGTCAGTACGCACAACATCGTCTGCAGCGCGGCGCACTGCAATATCAGAACCCGCAAATTCATAAGTAACAAAATGCTCGTCTCTTTCTTCGATAATTTCGTCGTTAACACTGTGGTAATGATCGTCGTGGCGCACCTGAAAATCGAGGGCAACCGAATAGGTTTCGCCTGCTAACAGAAAAAACTTTCCGTCTGCAACGCCTCCGATGTAATTAACGGTCTGCTTGTCTGCAGGCGTATTGACATTGGCGACCGTAACCACAAGTTTTTCGATCTCTTCATGCTCATGGATATCCTGTGGAATATCGTCGTTGTTTCTGCATGAAAACAGTAAGGTTGCCACTAAAACGATGAAACTGATTTTAAGTATATTTTTCATTTTGAATAAATTTTTAAAAGATTGTTAATTAAAATTTGAACTGAACAGTTGCTACGAAATTTCTTCCCGGATCCGACATGAAATAACGTAGCCGATTGAGATACTCCTTATAATCGGTGTTCAGCAGGTTGTTTACCTTGAAATTGAGATTTACATTTTTAAAGACGTCAGCTCCCACAGACGCGTTGAAAACCGAAAAAGAAGCAGGCGTAGAACTGTAATCGATCTCCCTGGTCACCAAAACGCCGTTCTCAATAAAATCCACAGTTTGATTTCTTATCGGAAAACGCTTCTGTTTAAACGAATTCTCGTTCTCAACTCTTATATAAAAGTTAGATTTTTTGCCGGATTTCCACTCCAATGCATTTCTGAGGTTCGCGGGCATCATCAGAATTAAGGGTTCATTGCCTGATAAATCGCCGCCTTTAAGCGCGCTGAAAGATGAAAACCACTTTAGGTTATCTGTGATCTGAAGTTGCGCATCTACATCCACGCCCATCATCCGTGCCTCGATCTGGCGGTAACTCCATACCACAAAAACGCCACGGTTTGTTGATTTTACGCCGGTCGGAATCTGATTGATAAACGAATCGGAATACATGAAATACGGATTAACTTCGAGCGTAAACCCTCTGAGCCATTTCGCCTGCGCGGTCGCGGAAAAATTTACCGAGTAAATTGCTTCTTTTTTGATGCGCAGATCACCTTCCTCCATAATTGCAGCCGAATGATGGAGTCCGTCCGCAAACAGTTCAGCCGCATTCGGTGCTCTTTCGGTTCTTGAGAAATTAAGTTTTAAATTCCAGTGTCGGGTTGGTATATAATTAAAACCAAGATTCGCAGAAGTGCTGTGATTATCGAGAATTGGACGTGCTAAGATCCGGCTTCCGCTTTCCTGCACTACAAATTCAGGAAATTCTTCAGCGTAATTCAGCCATGCAGATTTGTCGTAATATTTGTAGGCATCGTACCTGCTGAAATCGTAGCGCGCACCCACTTCGGCATTCAGTTTATCTGTAAAGCTGTATTTAAATACTGAAAAAATTCCCGCATCATAGCGGTAATAATCAGGAATAAGACGCCTAGCTTCGGTAGCGGGATCGGGAAAATTAATTTGCGCACTTCCTGAAATTCCGCTTTCAAGGCTCCAATTTCCGCGCTCCAACAAATGAAAAAGTTCTGCTTTGTGCGTTGTAAGCGTTAAATCCATCGACGGAATTTCATTCAGATCCCCTTTTCTGATATCATATTCTTTACGGCTGTTTTGCTGAAAACTGTATTGAAACGACAATCTCCCCAAACCTGAAAACCGTTTGTACGCCGCTATTTTAGCGATATGGTGCCGAACGGACTGCCTTGGGTTTGCAATATCATAACTGAAGTCATCCAGAAAATAAGGCTGCCCAAAATTAATGGCATTATAAAAATCTTCAGGCCCACCCAGATGCGCACCTTTAAAGATGCCGAACTCCTGCTGGATACCGCTATATGAGACATCGAAACCGTGTAAGAAAGAATGTTTCCCGAACGAAAAATTAAAAGAATTCACTTCCGCACCTGTATTTTGTAACGTGTGATGCGGCACATACTGGTCGCCAAGTTTTTTGTAAGAACCTCCCGACTTCACGAACCATTGGTTTTCCCAGGATTTAAGGGCTTCGGCCGAAACTTCAGCACCTTTGCCATTCGAAATACCCGACAATCTTACACTTCCTATCAGCGTATCTTTTTTCGGAACTACCGCGGGCTCCAGAACTACCACGCCGCCTACACTTTCGTTACCGTATTTAAGCGCTGAAGCACCTTTCACCACATCGATGTGCTCAAACTGGTTTACATCAACATTGGGTGCATGTTCCACGCCCCACTCCTGCTCGGCCATTTTTACTCCGTTGTTAATAACAGAAATACGCGTTCCGTAAAGTCCATGGATAACGGGTTTTGAGATATTATTTCCCGTTTTAAGCGCCGTTAAACCCGAAATATTCTTCAGCAGATTTCCGAGATTATCGGTGGAATTTCGCGAAATATCTTCCTGCGAAAGAGTTCTGATCATCACAGAACCTGCAATGGGGTGGTTGCCGTGGATGGTTACAGCTTCGATATCGCCTGAGTGATGCTCAAGATTTATGGTGAGCTCTATATCACTTTCCACTTTAATTTGCTTTGAAAAAGTTTCGCAGTCCGGATGGGTAACTTCGAGAAGATACGTTCCGGCACTCACTTTATTCACAACAAAACGGCCGTTAATATCGCTCACTACATTATAATTTTGCAAGCGGATACGCGCATTGGAGAGTGCGCTCTTGTCGTGAAAATCAAGAACTGTCCCCGACACAGAAAAAGTTTGCTGTGCGGAAACGAGTGTAATTCCGAATAGGAAAAACACCAGTTTTATGAGTTGTTTCATTAAAAAAAATTAGAACAGCAGAAAAAAAACGTCAGCTTGCTCGCAATAGAACTAAGCATCCGCTATCTGCAGAATTAAACAATATTTAAAAATTTTTTAAACATTGCCTAATGGCGGCCCGCGAAGAAAAACGGCGCCCGATAACAGGAAAACTGAGTCAAAGTCAAAACTGAAAATTTCCGCCGAAAAGCCAGTAAAAGACTCAAAGTTAAAACTAAACTCTTCCGGAAGACAGGAGTTTCCGGTATAAAGAAAATGACACCAAAGACAGCCTGCGCCGTCGGCGACACTGTAAGATTTAGAAAAATCATTCCCGGCCGAAATGCCATCGGAGGTTTGGTAAACCGTCGACTGATGGTGATGGAAGTTCTGAGAAAAAAGCGCCGCGAAAAGATAAACAGCTAATATAAGAGCTGAAAAATAATTGCGCAATGTTTTTCCCGTTAACATTTTGCGAAAATAATGAATTAAAACTGAAGATAAAAATATTAGGGAACTTCCGCCATAACGGCATAAATCATATATCTTAGGAAGGTAATTACTTAGATAATTGGCGGACTTTTCGTAAATTCGCTGGGTAAAATTTTAGTATGAAAGAAAGTGCTGTAAAGAAGATTGCTGTTTTCACTTCCGGGGGCGATGCGCCAGGTATGAATGCGGCTTTGCGGGCTGTAGTGCGCACCGCAAATCATTATAACATCGAATGTTATGGCGTGCGCGAGGGATACAATGGCCTTATCCATGACGATTTCACCAGGATGGGCCCACGCTCTGTGAAAAACATCATTACTGAAGGCGGAACCGTCCTAAAATCAGCACGTTCCGAAGAATTCAAGACTAAAGCCGGTCGCCAGAAAGCCTATGACAACTGTGTGAAACACGGTATTGATGCACTGGTTTGTATCGGCGGCGACGGTACTTTCCGTGGCGCAAATATTTTCAATGAAGAATTTGGAATTAAGGTAATTGGCGTACCGGGAACCATCGATAACGACATTTTTGGTACCGACAATACGATCGGCTACGACACCGCCCTCAACACGGCGATGGAAGCGATCGATAAAATCCGTGATACCGCAACATCGCACAACCGCGTTTTCTTTGTGGAAGTAATGGGCCGGGATGCAGGATTTATAGCCTTAAACAGTGGTCTTGCAACGGGAGCAATCGATATTTTAATTCCTGAAAAGAAAGACAGCATCGACGACCTTTTTAAAACTTTCGAGCGCGCCGAAAAAGCCGGAAAATCATCAAGTATTGTGGTGGTGGCTGAAGGTGAAAAGCTCGGCAGTATCTATGATCTGGCTAAGGCTACAAAAGCAGGCTTCCCGGATTACGATATCCGCGTGGCAGTATTAGGCCACATTCAGCGTGGTGGTTCGCCAAGTTGTGCTGACAGGGTTTTGGCAAGCCAACTGGGTTACGGCGCCGTAGTGGGTCTAATGGAAGGCAGAACCAATGTGATGGCCGGATTAAAATCGAATGTCCTGGTTTATACACCGATTGAGGAAGCTATTAAAAAACATAACGAAATAGACGCCGGCCTTCTGAAAATCTCAGAAATACTGGCTATTTAAGAAATACGAAGTTTTAATAAATTTAAATTTTAATCATTAATAAACAAAAATACTATGTCAACAATTAAAGTAGGAATCAACGGATTCGGTAGGATTGGACGCTTGGTTTTCAGAGCGATGGCCGAGAGAGAAAACATCGAAGTGGTGGGAATTAACGATCTTATCGATGCCAAATATATGGCGTACATGCTTAAGTATGACTCGGTACACGGCACATTTGCGGGCGAAGTTTCTGTAGAAGGAAACGACCTTATCGTGAATGGCAAAAAGATTCGTGTAACCGCCGAAAAAGATCCTAACAACCTGAAATGGAACGAAGTAGGCGCAGAATACATCGTGGAATCAACCGGTTTATTCCTTACCAAGGAGGCGGCACAGGCACATATCAACGCGGGTGCAAAAAAAGCAATCCTTTCTGCTCCTTCAAAAGACGATACGCCGATGTTCGTAATGGGTGTTAACCACAAGGATCTTACAGATGACGTTACTATTTTTTCTAACGCGAGCTGTACGACTAACTGTCTTGCTCCATTAGCAAAAGTACTTCACGATAATTTCGGAATCATCGAAGGTTTAATGACGACCGTGCACGCAACTACTGCAACCCAGAAAACTGTTGACGGGCCTTCTATGAAAGACTGGAGAGGCGGGCGTTCTGCATTGAACAACATCATCCCATCTTCTACCGGAGCTGCAAAAGCAGTAGGAAAAGTAATTCCTGCCCTTAACGGTAAATTAACCGGTATGTCATTCAGAGTCCCAACTGCAGATGTTTCTGTAGTGGATTTAACGGTCAGATTAGAGAAATCTACTTCATACGAAGAAATCTGTGCAGCAATGAAAGCGGCATCGGAAGGTGAACTTAAAGGAATTTTAGGGTATACTGAAGACGCTGTGGTTTCTCAGGATTTCGTGGGCGAGAAGAGAACTTCGGTATTCGACAAGGATGCGGGAATTATGTTATCTCCAAATTTCGTGAAAGTAGTTTCATGGTACGATAACGAAATGGGTTACTCCAACAAACTTGCGGATATGCTTGTACATTCAGCCAGTTTATAACGATATCATCTTAAATAACAAAACCTTCCATCACCGGAAGGTTTTTTTTTCATCATAAGATTGTCTGGACCCGCATTTTCTAATAATGAGTCTCCATGGTTATTAGTTAATACAAAGTTGTGATAATATTCGATACATATCAATCCCCCTTTTGTGGTATATTCGCATTACTTTTATTATTTTAGTGCAAATAAACTATAGGATGAAAAAAATAATTGCGAATCCACCAAACCAGCACATCCTCACCGAAGTCTGGCAGAACGATCCTGAAATTTTTAATTTTGACATAAAACCTGTTGCTCCACCCGCACTCGAAAAGATTTTTGCTGATTTTTTCTCAGTCGGTAAGTATTATTATTATGTATTGAGCATTGCCGAAAGCACAATTTCCCATCATCACGAAAACATCCTTGAGATGCATGGCCTCAAAGAATATCCTCAAACCCTGGCAGAGATTATCAACCTTATTCATCCTGACGATATTCCGTTCGTCATCGAAGCTGAAAAGATGTCTTATGAGAAAGTAAAATCGATCGGTCGCCAGCATTTCCCGCAATTGAAGACAAGCTACTGCTTCCGGATGAAAACGGCTACAGGCAGCTATGAGCTTTTTCATCATCAGGCGCTGCACACGCTACAGTCGGAAAGTGGCCAGATTCTGCAGGCGGTAAACATCCACACCAACATTCATCATCTCACGCAGAAAAATCCATATACGGTTTTAGTTTCGGGGCTGGAGCCAAGACGCGATTTTCATCAGATGCATTACAACAAATCTCCGAACGTCATCGGTGGAGATTTCGTAAAACTCACGCAGCGTGAAACTGAGATCCTCAGCTTAATTGCGCGAGGATATTCGGGCAGCGAAATTGCAAAAAACATCTGCGTTTCGGAACATACCGTAAAATCGCACCGCCGCAATATCATCGCTAAAATGAGGGTGCGGAACACCAAAGAACTCATTAGCAAAGCTATAGAAATGGCCGTTATCTAATAAAAGCTTCTGCCAGAAATTAATTTAGTAACCGTGAAGGTTTATATCGCCGGTGCGGATCAGCTCGACGCGTTTTCCCATTTTTTTCTGGATTACGCGGAAATGCTGCAGTTCATCATCGGTTAGAAGTGTTATTGCAGTTCCGTGCCCGTTTGCGCGGCCGGTTCGTCCGATTCTGTGAATATAATCCAGCGGCGAGCGCGGCAGTTCATAATTTATCACTACCTCAAGCGCATCAATGTGGATTCCGCGGCCAATAAGATCTGTCGCGACCAGAATCTGCGTTTCGCCCTCTTTAAAACCCTGTAGATTTCCCGATCTCGAACCCTGCGATTTTTGACCGTGAATTGCGGTCGCAGGAATTTTGTTTTTATTGAGTTTTTCGGCGAGATGATCTGCTGATCTTGTTGATGATGCAAATACAAGTGCCTGTTTGATATCCTGTTCCTTGATCAGATAACGCAGAAAAGGGCCTTTGCTTTCATTGGTTACATGATAAGCGATCTGGGTGATCTGATCGATATCAACTTCTTCCTGCTTGATTTCTACGAGAACAGGTTCGATCGTGAGCCTTTGTTTAATCTCTTCAACTTTGTCATTCAGCGTAGCGGAGAATAATACGGTTTGCTTTTTCGGAGGCATCATCGCAAAAAGCGTATTCATTTCCTCCTCAAAACCCAGCTGGAACATTTTATCGGCTTCATCGATCACTAAATGAGTGATCTGGGAAATACTTAAGGCTTTATGATCAATTAAATCCAGAAGCCGGCCCGGAGTCGCGACCAACACTTCCACGCCGAGCATTCCTTTCATTTGAGGATTGATTGAAACCCCACCGTAGACGGCCATGGTGCGGATTTCTCTTTTTAAATTTTCGGTAAAAACACGGAAAACCTCATCGATCTGAATCACCAGCTCACGAGTTGGAGCCAACACTAAAACCTGGATATTACGGTCTTTTTTGATGTCTTCATTCTGAAGTTTATCCAGAATCGGCATTACAAAACACGCTGTCTTTCCCGAACCTGTCTGTGCAACACCCATCAGATCCTTACCGGATAAAATCACGGGGATGGTTTGTTCCTGAACCGGAAATGGCTTGAGGAAACCTAATTTTCTAACTGATTTTATAATGTTATGCGACAGGCCAAGGGATTCGAAAGACATATTTTAAATTTACTTCCCGCAAAGATAAACCTATTAACTAATCTTTTACGATTGATGGCATAACGTATTACACATCCGGGTTGCTCCAGACGGTTTAGTGGCGTAAAGGTTGCACTTGTTGAGGCTTATAAAATTTCGAAAATTTACTAATAATGAAAGCGAAACCCCAATTTTACGATGCAGAACATTTCAGAAATTTCTGGGAGAAAGGTAACGGTAAAGAACTTCTCGACTGGGCGGGCGTATCGGTTGACATTAATAAATTCGATCAGTTTGCCCGTCTTTATCACGAAGTAGATATTTTAGGCGACAACGCCGTAACCGATACCTATCTGAAACTTCCATATCCTGAGGCGAGCGCGTTAGTCCATACATGTTCAACATCAGATGTTTCGGAAAATGACGGTGCACCGGACAGTTTAAAAAAACTTTTCACGCAGATGCAGCACGTTCCGGAATGGTTTGATAAAGATTTAGCCAATGTAGGAGCCAGACTTTGCATGCGAAGTGGCACCAACTCGCTGATTATTCTCCGCGACCTGTCGCTGATGGGCGGCTATGATTATGCATACCTTAATAAGCCTTTAATTTTTACCGGAATTCTGAAAAAAGGCGCGGTGAAACGCCTGAAAGACACGCTGGAATTTTGGGTGGGTGTAACACGCGAAAATGCTTTGGAGGTGAACTCCGAAGCCTACCAACTGATTGTGAGAACGCGACTGATGCATTCCTATGCACGATTAAAAATAAAAAAAGAAAGTCCCGACTGGGATTATGAGAACTTGGGTGAACCCATTAATTTCTGGGATATGGTGGCAACCTACACCGGATTCAGTCTCGTTTTGATGATGGGACTTAAAAAACTGGGTGTTCAGATATCTGAAAAGGAAGAACTCGGTGTTTTTCACCTTTGGAAATATATCGGTTACCTTCTCGGGATTCCGGTTGAGTATTTGCCTGAAAATAAGCAGCAGGCTGTTGAACAGCTCTATTTATGGAGTTCTTTGCAGGATAAAGGTGATGAGGATTCCGTGCAGCTGGCGCAGGCTTTACTCGAAGAAAATCTTGAAAACACAATTTATAAATATCCGTTTCAGCGAAAAATGCTTCTCAAACTTCATCAGAGCATGAACTGGTTTCTGTTGGACGAAGACATTAACGAAAGACTTCAGATCCCAAAAGCGGGCGTTGCTGCGGCTTTCCCAAAATTCATCATTACCGCCAACAAAGTTGCGCAAAGAATTTTCAGTTTAGATGATCCTGAAAAATATCAGAAACTCGTCATCCGTGGTCATAAAGACCAGGTGCAGGTGCTCGAAGATTACATCAAACACACGCCCAAGGACTTTAGATATTAAAAAAAACGGTTCGCATTTTCTGCGAACCGTTTTAATAAAAATTCAGGAAAATATTATTTCACGATCATTTTTGTAACCGCAACACCTTTATCAGATTTCAGCTGAATCAGATACATTCCGGTTTTTAATCCTGCAACCGAAATTGCTTCTTCGCCGCTGTCTTTCGACACTTTTACCGTTTTCACCAGCGCTCCACTTAAATCATAGATGGCAAGCGAACCGTTTTTAGCGTTAGAATAACGGATGTTCGCTACCCCATTACTTACAGGATTCTGGTTCAGAGTTAATGTAACCGCGTTCTTACCCGAACCCACCTCATCAGTCGCGAGTCCTGAGGCGTTTCCGAATATTCTGAACCCGCCCGGTTCAATTGTGATAGGCGCTGTGGCGTTTGCTACCGCAACGGAAGTGTTGTCTAAAAGATTTACCCAGTTTCCGGTATAAGGGAAATTAGGAACAATATTTTGCGGCGTAAGCGTAAAGTTCGCGAGGATTACTACGTTTTTCAGCGCGCTGGCGGAGGCGTCCTTCCAGATAAAGATTCTCGGCATCAGGTTTCCGGATTCAACCGTGAAGGTTTTGGTGTTGAAAACATCATTGCTTAACCTGAGTTCAAGAATTTTAGCCCACGTGTCGTAAACAGATTTTCTTGCAGCATCAGTGTCGTAACCAAGTCCAAACGCTGTTGGTTTCGGGCTGAGTTTACAGTCGCCCGGAAGCGCATCGCCCTCAGTGTTTACAGTAACACCGTCTTCGCAGGTATAGATACTTTTATCAAAACCGAGCTCGGCAAACTGCCATATCATTTTTGGTCCCGGAACCGTAAGGAAAACAGCGCCATAAGCCTTCTGTCTCTGCAGCGCATTATTAAGGTCGCGCGTGCTGTATTCCGGTGACGTGGCTCCGAAAGTTATGTTTTTGTACATAATTCTCTCCTCATCATGACTTTCACCATAGCTTACCGCTCTTCTATCGGTGAAACCGTGTGCTTCAAAATCAACCCTGTTGAAATTGCTTGTTGCGGAAAAACCCATCGTGTTCTGGTTGTAGGCATTGGTTTGTTTATCCCACATCATAATGCCTTTACCTTCTCCTATTCTGTAATTTGCCCATTGCGCCTCTTCAGAATCGGTTCCTAAATGTTCGAAAATAATGTAGGAAGTAGGATCATGACTCCACTGGTTATCGGCATAGCTGCGAAGGATATTTACACGGTCCTGCTGGTATGAATTTGTGCAGGCATCGTCTCCGGCCGTACAGTTTTGCGTGAATCCTTTGGTTAAATCCCAACGGAAACCGTCAACCTTATACTCTTTAATCCAGTGTTCGATAACGCGGTTGGTGTAATATTTAGTTTCAGCTTTCGAATGGTTAAAATCATTAAATACATTATATGAATGCTTCGGCACCTGATTGAAATAAGGATTATCTGCGCTTGTATCTCCGAAACCGTCACCATCCGGATCGGTCATCCACATTCTCTGCAGCGGGCTGCGTCCCGTAGCGTGGTTTAAGGCGATATCCAGAATTACAGCAATTCCGTTCTGGTGACACAAATCGATAAACTCTTTGAATTTTTCAGGCGTACCGTAGGCTTTGTCTAATGCGTAGTGGAAAGAAGTATTGTAACCCCATGAATTATTTCCTTCAAATTCCATCACCGGCATCAGCTCCACCGCATTTATCTTAAGCGATTTCAGATACGCAATCTTATCGATGAGCGACTGCCACGTCTTCTCTGTTGTAAAATCGCGCACGAGCAATTCATAAACAATTAAATTTTCTTTTGCAGGTTTCGCGAAATTGGTCACAACCCACGGATACGGTGTCTTACCCGTCTGAATTACCGACACTTCAAAATTCTGTCCAGCAGGATAGACCGGCAAATTTGGATACACCACAGCATTCTGATTGATATAGGGATCATCATACGGCGACAGCACGAGCGGAGAATACGGATCCGCTACTTTTACACCGTCTGCAGTTCTGTACTGAAAAGTGTAAACCTGCTGCGGCGTAAGACCTGTAATCTCAATCCAGTAAAGATTCGGGTTTGCAGTATCGCGTTTCATGAGGTAATTACCGCTCACCGTCCAATTGTTAAAACTCCCGATTACATGCATATACGGTTTACCCGGCGCATAAATTGCGAGGCCCACTTTGGTAGGATCACCGGGGTCGTAATTGATGCCCTGTTTCATGTAAGCAGGAATCGCGGCTGATTCCACCGGCAATGCCAGCGAAACCGTAAAAGATTTGGCTATGCTGCTGCCATCCACAGGATTGGTTGCAATTACTTCAATGCTTGCGTCCTGAGTAACGGTGTACGCATAATTAAGGCTTGTACTCGCCGAAGCGGATGTATAAACTGTGCTTCCATTGGCTTTAACCGTATAATTGGCAGCAGCAGAAGAGGTTCCGGTAATGTTGATCACCGCACCTGAACTGACTACATTTGTGCTTCCGGAGAGTGGATTTGTAAGGTTGAACTGAAACCTGCCCACATTAAGAATAATGTCCTGCGACTGCGCCGAACCGTTTACTGTTTTTACCAGAAAACCAATCTTCGCAAGCGGATTAGGTCTGTTTCCGTAAAACGATTTTACGGTGTTCATGGTGAAAGTATACGTTCCGGTGCCTCCCGAACTCGACACATAGGTGAGTTTATTGGCAGCGTTGGAGGCAGTCCACGTACCGTTGGTAGGTGCATCTGCACTTGCATTATTAGAGTCCACAGACCATGCCCAAAGGTAAAGTGAGTGTGTGGAAGCTACACCAAAAGCCGTTTCGTTCACCGTAAAAGTAACCGTAATAGCGTCGGTTTCGTCAAAAGATGCGGGGTTCACAGTGTATGAAACCACCTGCTGCGCGACCGCAAAATACGGAAGCAGCACCGCAAGGATCAGCGTGTAAAAATATTTCATTAGGTATTTATTTTAAAGATGTAAAAGTAGTAAAAATGTCTGCGAGAAAAATCGACCGAAATTTATGATATGACACAAAGATCTGATGTCACATAAAATTTAAGAACCGCTGTTCATCGCTTTGTAATCAATCGTGTTTTTGCTTTCGGAAATCTTCGCAGGATTTTCGAGAATGAAGTTTTTACCTGCAAGAAGTTCGGTAAGCAGCGTCCGCATCTGCTCGGCCGCAACCCCGGGAAGGTGAGATTTTTTAGCTGCTTCAATCACCTGACGTTTGCCGTTCTGCTGCACTTTCGCGAGATCGTCTTTACTGAACAGATTGAAAAACTGTTCTTCGATGTTGTAATATTTATAATCGGTTTCGGTGGAAAGAATTTCGGGCGGCGGAAAATTCAAGAGTTTTACTTTCCGGTTTTGCTCATCTACTTCCCACTGAAATTTTTCAAAATCGTATCCCACCAATACTTTTGCCTGAACAATCACAAGCGCTTTTTTCTTGGAAGGTATAAAGTTGAACAGTTTTGTGGTTTCCTCGTAATTGTAAATCTCATTAAAATGACCTTCAGCAGACACCACTTTAAACACTTTCCGCATGCTTTCTGCAATGGTGTGTGAGCTTTCGGTAATCACGGGAGCCTCCGATTTTAATTTTTTCGAGGCAAGAAAAGCAATAACGCCACCCAAAATAAGCCCCAGCAGCAGCATCAATAATGTCATCATAGAGTTCACCGACTCGCTTTGCGTCATCTGATAGAGAAAAAACGCGAGGAAGAGCATGAGCAGAATCCCAACCGACCACAAAATAATTTTCAATTTATTGGCATTCATTTTAAGCAGTATTTATGTAAAGGTAGCAAATTTAGAATCGTGCTTCCCACAGCAAATTAAGTGCAAACCCAACAGAATTGTGCTGTAAATCAGCCTTATTTAGCTCCCGGAAACTTCGGTGGCAGGATCAGCTCATCCCATTTACCTTTAAACTCAAGTTTTTTAAAATAATAATTCCGAGCCATCATCTTAAGCATCAGGTCTTTATCCACAAGGTTCCAAAAATTTTGATCATGTACCTGCGACGGTTTCCGGACTTCATGAAAACGGGTTTGCCAACTGTCGGGGTTATGATCGAATTCAATTATTCCACAATGTTCGGGGATGTCTTTAGGATCAATCAGCCCCATAGGCAGCAGGAAACTGAACCGATTACAGATATAATCGCCACAGGAAATTTTGTCGTGTTTCAGGAACTTCTCTTTTGTTTTGGCATTCTGATAATTCTTCTTGAAATCGTTCTTGAAATCGCTTTTTGAATATTTAATCTCAAATTCGTGGCTAAAACCTTCGGAATTTACCACAAGGATATCGGCCTCCCAATCTGAATGAAAATGATTGGTGAGCACCAGATCTTTCTCAAAATCATAAAACTGAGAAATAAAGTTATAGGTAAGTTCCTCTATTTTAAGCATGCTCAAATTTAAAATTATGTAATCAATAAGCTGCAGCCACGGATGTCCGAATGGTCTATGCGGCCCAACACCTGAAATCTGTTATTGCGAAGAAACGAAGTTGATGAAGCTTTCTCAGAATCCGTCAGGATTTTGCCCAAATCCTGCGTTGCGATAAAGCTGCAGGAATGCCGGTTGGCCAGGTCGATGATGTTGAGGGCACCGGTCCTGCCCGCTTCCACATAGGAAAAAGGATCTTCAGTATTCCGTACTAAAATCCGCATCCATGAAGGTGTTTCGTAGATATTTTCACCCATTGAATAGGCCTGGGACAGCAGTTCGGTCATTGAATATTCGGAATAGATCTTGTCGGTACTGAATCCTTTTTGAAGAATTTTGAGCAACTCGTCCTTCGTCATTTCTTCCTTTCGGCCTTTCATTCCGCCGGTTTCTATTACTGTAAGTGTATTGGAGTTGTTGAGTATTTGAGTGTTGGAGTGGTTTTGTGATAGCGTTTTACAGAAATCTAAATAATCAAGCAGCGCGAATGACACCCCAAAAAGGATTACTTTTTTGTTTTGAAGAGAAAGCTGTGACAGAAGGTCAAATAATTCCGCATGATTATAAAGGAAGTAGCCGTTTTGGGGTTTGCCGGATTTCTTCATCAGGAAATCGACCATATAAATCAGTGATGAGTGCGGATTTTCCGAGTAATTGGGCAGAAGACCCAGGAAAACATAATCTTCCGGCGCGCCTATAAATGTGCTGAAACTGCGGTAAATGCTCTCTTCGTAAAGGTTGAAATCAGCGATATAGTGTTTGGAGCGGTTAAGCTGGGTGGTCCCTGAACTCTGAAAATACTTTTCTGCAGGCAAGTTTCTGTCTGTGACCACATGATTTTTAAACATTTCAATGGGCAGGAAGGGGATTTTTTCGACAGCATCTACCGTTTGCGGATCAATGTTTAAGTAGCCGACAAACTTCCTGTAGATCTCAATGTTTTGATATTGATAGCGGAATGTTTCCAGGCAGGCCTGCCGGAATTCGGATTCTGTTTTTATGTTGAAAATATTATTAACCACGGAGATACGGAGATTTAAGGGAGAACACGGAGAATTTAATCCAACTTTATATTATAATATTTTAACCACGGAGATACGGAGGTTATCACGGAAGACACGGAGACTTTAATGTAGCTTAATATTATAGATAAGGAGGTTTAACGGTGGAAGAATAAACTAGAGTGCCACATCACCATTTAAAATTCTGCGGTAACCTATTTTAAATAAATTAACATTAAAATTAATCAGAAGGCCCAATTTACATTTACTTAGTTTTAGATATGTTAGAACCTGCGCAAGATGAACATCGTTCAATGTTTCTACAGATTTGATTTCAACAACGACCTTGCTTTCAATTAAAAAATCCAGCCGATATCCCACATCCATCTTTACGTCCTCATAAATTAGTGGCATTGCTTTTTGCTTTTCTATATAAAGCCCTGTCTTCAATAATTCATAATAAAGACATTCCTCATAGGCAGATTCCAGTAATCCCGGCCCAAGATTCCTGTGAACCTTTAAACCGGCATCGAAAACCATCTGCGAAATTTCATTTTCGTGCATTGCAAAGTTACTTATTTGATTCCTCAGTGTTCTCCGTGATAACCTCCGTATCTCTGTGGTTAAAAACATTCAACTCAAATTCACTACCCTCGAAAACTCCATATGTAAAATATGAGATCCAATCGCCCAGATTCACGTATTTCGCTTTGTTTTCATTCACCTTTAAATCCAAAACCATGGGCAGATGCCGATGCCCATAAACGAAATAATCAATTTTTTCCGTTCTCAACTTCTCCTTTGAATAGATGATCAGAAACTCCTTATCCTCACCCAGGAATTCCTTGTCCTCCTCGCCAGAGATCATTTTGTTTTTTGTTGAAAAGTAGATCGCTACCTTCATCGCGATGTCGGGATGCAGCCATTTAAAAGCCCACTGCGCCAAAGGATTGGTGAACAGTTTCTTCATCCTCTTATAACCTTTATCGCCCGGACCCAGTCCATCGCCGTGTGCAAGGAGAAAATTCTGACCGTTGATTTCGAAGTATTGCTTATCAAAGAAAACCTTGCATCCGATTTCGTCTTCAAAATAATTCTTCATCCAAAGATCATGGTTTCCGACAAACATAAAAAGTTCGATCCCTGAGTCTTTCAGTTCGGCCAACTTTCCCAACACTCGCACGTAACCTTTGGGAATTACGTGGTTCCACTCGTGCCAGAAATCGAAAAGGTCGCCCATTAAAAACAGCACCTGAGCATCAGCCTTAATTTCGTTAAGCCAGCGGATGAATTTCTCTTCGCGCACCTTGCTCTCTTTGGCATTGGGCGCGCCAAAATGCTGGTCGGAGGCAAAGTATATTTTTTTGCCGGAATGGAGATCTATTTTATTCACAAATACACATTTATTATATTTTCAACCACGGAGAAACGGAGGCACTCACGGTGTTCACGGAGAATTCGCCGTGTTCGCCGTGCGGTCGCAGTGTCGCTGTGGTTAAATTTGATCTTCAGCGAACCACTCGCCGTAAGAATTTTCGGTTTCATGAAGCTTAAGATAAGCAAGTGAAACTCCTTCAGGAAGGCGGCCTTTTACTTTGGCTGCTATTTCGTACAGCATATTTTCGCAGGTAGGCTGGTAATTACAGAATATCACTTTATGACCTTTATGTTCCAAATCCTCTCCCAAATCCCGCTGTGGAGAAGCACCGTTCACGAGCACCGCATGGTCCCAAACATCAATAATTTCAGCTTTTACAATTTTTTTGATGTCGCCAAAATCTACCACCATACCATTTTTGGGATGATCTAAATCATTGATTGGATTTCCCTTTACCGTGACAAATAACTTGTAGGAGTGGCCATGCATGTTTTTGCATTTACCGTCGTAATTATAAAGGACATGAGCAGTTTCGAAAGTGAATATCTTGGTGATTCTAATCATTTTGCAAAGATAGGATTTTGCGTTGTAATCTTAAGATGGGTGGATTGGCGGAAAATTTTTGGGGTAGTGAACGTTAATTAATTTTAAAACAAACTTTTCAATGAATAAGTTACCGCGTGAGCGATTGCAGCGGCATCCTTTTTTTGCAAAAAAAAGATATAGCGGAAAGCGCGGTCTTCAGCGGTTGCCAAAGTGCTGGCGGAAGACACGCCAAAAAATGATCCTCCCACAATACGTGAAAGGACCTTCAAACAACTATAATTAATTACCTTTTTATTGCTTTTATTAATGGAACTGCGCGGCTTCGGTAGAATCTTTCATCGCCACAACAGACGAATCGCCGGAAGTTATTACCGTTTGCAGTGCATCAAAATAAGAAGTTCCTACAAAATTCTGGTGCTTCACGGCGCGGAAACCTTCTTTCTGCAGCGCGAACTCCCTTTCCTGAAGCTCGCTGTAGCCTGCCATGCCGCGTTTTTTGTACGCCAAAGCCAATTCGAACATCGAAGTATTGAGCGCATGGAAGCCTGCAAGGGTAATGAACTGGAATTTATAACCCATCGCCGCCAAATCTTCGCGGAAAGTTGCCATTTCCTCAACAGACAGTTTTGCTGCCCAATTGAACGAAGGTGAACAGTTGTAAGCCAACATTTTTCCCGGGAATTTCGCGTGAATGCCTTCTGCGAATTTTCTTGCATAATCAAGATCAGGATTTGATGTTTCCATCCAGATCAAATCTGCGTAAGGTGCGTATGCCAGGCCTCTGTCAATGCCCTGTTCCACGCCATTTTTCACTTCAAAGAAACCTTCGGTAGTTCTTTTTCCGGTTACAAACTTATGGTCTCTTGTATCGATATCTGAAGTCAACAAATCTGCCGCGTCAGCATCGGTTCGGGCTACTACAAGCGTCGGAACCCCACATACATCGGCTGCCAAACGAGCTGCAATGAGCTTGTTGATGGCTTCCTGAGTCGGGACCAGAACTTTGCCGCCCAGATGTCCGCATTTTTTAGCCGAAGACAACTGATCTTCGAAATGAACTCCGGCTGCTCCGGCTTCTATCATCTGTTTCATCAGCTCGTAGGCATTCAGGTTTCCGCCAAAGCCTGCTTCTGCATCGGCAACGATAGGAACAAGATATTCTTTTCTGTCTGAATCATCAATGCCGTTAACGGACTGAATCTGATCGGCTCTAAGTAACGCATTATTGATTCTTTTAACCACGCTCGGCACCGAGTTGGCCGGATAAAGACTTTGATCGGGATACATTTCTCCGGAAAGATTAGCATCTGCCGCCACCTGCCAGCCCGAAAGATAAATCGCTTCAAGGCCTGCGTCCACTTCCTGTACCGCCTGGTTTCCGGTAAGGGCGCCTAAGCCGGCAACGAAATCCTGGCTGTTTAGTTTTTCCCAAAGTTTTTCGGACATCAGTTTTGCGATGGTGTAATCGAGTTGGTAAGAACCTCTCAATTTCAGTACTTCTTCTGCTGAATACGGCCTTTGTACGCCAGTCCATCTCGGATTTTCCAGCCAGTCCTTTTCAATCTGCCGGATTTGCTCTTGGTTTTTCATTGTATTTTGGATTTTTTGATGATTTTAAATATAATTATAGGCTTTCAGGGTCAGGAATTCCGCGAAATTTTCATTCAGCACCAGTTCGTCAAAAATCTCTGCAGCGAGCTTGAATTTTCCGTTTTCAAAACGTTCAGCACCGACATATTCCCTTATTTTTTCGAGTTCTTCTTCCTGCCATTTCAACACCATTCCGGGCAGCAGGGTTCGGCCGTCATCCAGCCTCGCTTCGTTATTAAGCCATTGCCACACCTGCGTACGCGATATCTCAGCAGTTGCCGCATCTTCCATCAGATTATAAAGTGCGGCCGCACCTACACCCATCAGCCAGGACTCAATATAAAGGATGCCGACATTAATGTTTTTTCTAACGCCGGTTTCGGTAACTGTTCCTTTTGGAATCTCGAGCAGGTCGGCTTCGGAGATTTGGTATTCTTCGAATTTTTTATGGATCTGATTTTTCTCGGGCATCAGTTTGTCGAATATTTCCCTCGCAACCGGTACCAGACCGGGGTGTGCCACCCAGGTGCCGTCGTGACCGTTTTTCACTTCCCGCTCCTTATCTGCACGAACCTTCGAATAAGCAGCTTCATTGGCCTCTTCATTATTTTTTACCGGAATCTGCGCCGCCATCCCTCCCATCGCGTGCACATTTCTTTTGTGGCAAACCTGAATCACGCGTTTAGAGTATGCACTCATAAACGGCGAACGCATTGTCACCTGATCCCTGTCGGGCACAATGAATTCCGGAAGATTTCTGAATTTTTTGATGTAGGAGAAAATGTAATCCCACCGCCCGCAGTTAAGGCCTGCGCTGTGTTCCTTAAGCTCGTATAAAATCTCGTCAAGCTGAAAAGAAGCCGTAATGGTTTCAACAAGAACTGTTGCTTTGATGCTTGCCTGCGGTATGCCGAGGTAATCCTGAGAAAACATAAAGACTTCATTCCACCAGCGTGCTTCAAGATAGTGTTCGAGTTTTGGCAGGTAAAAATAAGGCCCGGAACCGTTTTCAAGAAGCTTTTTGGCGTTCAGGAAAAAGTAGATTCCAAAATCGACGAGTGACGCCGAAGCCGTTTCTCCGTCGATTATAATGTTTTTTTCTTCAAGATGTAATCCTCTGGGCCGGACAAGGAGAACCGCTGTAACTGGATTCAGTTTATATCGCTTTCCGGCTTCATTTTCAAAATCAAGCGTACGCGACACAGCATCTGAAAGATTTTTCTGGCCTTCGATACAGTTTTTCCAGGTGGGTGAATTGCTGTCCTCGAAATCGGCCATGAAGGTTGATGCCCCGGAATTGAGCGCGTTGATGATCATCTTTCTCTCAACCGGGCCCGTAATTTCAACTCTGCGGTCCTGCAGATCTTTGGGAAGCGGTGCGCAGATCCACTCGCCTTTCCTGATTTTTTCGGTTTCAGACATAAAAGACGGCAAACGGTGCTGATCAAAATCAGCCTGCCTCATCGCCCGGCTGATCAGCAGCCTTTTTCTGCCTGAATTAAACTTTGTGTGCAGGGCAGAAAGAAACTCAACAAGTTCTGGTGAGAAGATGTCTTCGTACCTGTTAGCTGCAGTTATTCGGAATGTGGTTGAAGTTTCCATAAGTGAATTTTGAATTTGGTTTTACAAATCTAAATAAAAAACATTCACCATCAGCGAACGTTCGCTAAATATTTTTGCAAATCGTTATGCTCAAAATATTTAAATTTCAATAGCTTTGCATTAAGCGACCAAACCCGTGACCACTGCACTTCCAACCAGATTCAAAACATATAATGAATTCCGACCCCGCATACATAAAACTCGTTTTCGGCCTGAAAATGAAGCAGTACCGCAAAATAAAAAATCTCTCACTGCAAGATTTGGCTACGCTGACAGGTCTCTCAAAATCGTATCTCAACGAAATTGAAAACGGAAAAAAATATCCAAAACACGACAAGATCATCCCGCTTGCAACCGCGTTGGGATGCACTTATAATGATCTGGTTTCAACAAAATCTGATAAAAGTCTGGCGCCGATTCTTGAAATCGTACAGTCTGATTTTTTTAAAGAAATACCGCTTGATCTTTTTGGTATTAACCGGAATAATCTGGTAAGCATCATCAGCGATGCGCCAAAAAAAGTAAAAGCGTTTGTGAATACACTCATAGAAATTTCGAAAAACTATAATGTGCGGAAGGAGAATTTCTATTTTGCAGTTTTGCGGAGTTTCCAGGAGCTACAGGATAATTATTTTCCTCAGATTGAAGAAGCTGCCTTACAATATGCGGGTGAAAATCTGCTTTCGCTAAATCCAAGATCGCACAGGTTGCAGCAGCTGCTTCAGGAGCAGTTTCAGTACGACATCCGCGAACAGAACCTCGTGTTTTACGGCGCCAGCGGCAAACTAAGGTCACTCTACATTCCCGAGAAAAAGCTGCTTTTGCTGAATACGCTTTTAACTGAAAACCAGAAAACATTTATTCTCGCAAAAGAAATTGGTTTTCAGGTGATGAATTTACAGACGCGGCCGCACACGTATTCGTGGCTTGATTTCAAGAGTTTTGAAGAATTGCTGAACAACTATTACGCATCTTATTTTGCGGGCTGCCTGCTGATTCCGCGCCGGATTTTAACCCATAAAATAACAGATTTTCTGCAGCTCCCCCGATGGGAACCTGAATACTTCGAGCAGCTTACGGCTGAATTTACGGATTCGCCGGAAACTTTTTATTACCGGCTGACGAATATCTTACCGCAGGATCTGGGCATAAAAGATCTTTTTTATCTGTGTTTCACCAAGAAAAAAAACTCAGATGAAGTGCAGATTCTCAAAGAACTGCACTTAAACCAGCAGCAGGCACCGCACGCCAACGCAACCAGCGAGCATTACTGCCGCCGGTGGATCGCGGTGAAAAACCTTTATAATCTCGCGGAAAACGAAACACTCACGGCATCACAGTTCTCGCATTACAAGGACACCGGCCTCACCTATCTGGTGATTTCAACGTCGCAGAAAAATCCGTTTTCAGATGGGACGAACCGCAGTTACTGCCTCGGAATTCTACTGAACTCAAGCAGTGCAAAGAAAATAGGGTTCCTGAAAAGCGAAAATATAAAAACGATCAATGTAGGTGTGACGTGCGAATCCTGCAGTATTTTAGATTGTGAAGTGCGGCAGGCGCCACCTGAAAGACTTGAGAAAGAAATGCTTAATCAGAACATGCTGAAATCTGTTCAAGCCATTAGAAATGAATTCCTTAACGAATAATTGCTTAATTTTTCGTGCTCAAAACCTAAGATACCAATGCTGCTCACCGACCTTATCTTCCCCAACCGATGCCTCGAATGCAACCGGATTATCAGTGCGGACGAGCTGGTTTGCGGACTTTGTTTCGATCAAATACATTTCACGCATCACCATTTCGATGAAAACAATTTACTGAAGGAAGAGTGTGCGGTGCTTTTTCCTGTTCAATACGCATTCGCGCTGATGAAATTCGAAGAAGACAGCCTCAGCCGCAAGATTGTGCACCAGCTGAAATATGGTCAGCGCGAAAAAGCCGGAAAAATAATTGCTGGATGGACCACCGATCGAGTTGATATTTACCCAAAGCCGGATTTGATGATTACCGTGCCGCTGCATCCGAAAAAACTGAAGAAAAGGGGCTACAACCAGCTTCATCTTTTTACCGAAACTTTATCTGAAAACTTCAGCATTCCTTATGATCATCATTTAATCAAACGGAATTTCTATAAAAAAGCGCAGGCATTGAAAGATAAAAAACACCGCACCGAAACCGAAAATATGTTTTCAGTTACTCAAAAAATCGACAATAAACATGTCCTGATTATCGATGACGTTTTCACCACCGGAAACACGATGAGTTCTGTTGCGTGGGAAATCCTCAAAGCGGGAAACAACCAGGTTTCTGTACTTGTAATGGCAATCGACTGACAACGATTTAACGCTGCAGTTTCTCACCATAACTGAGATCTCCGGCGTCGCCAAGGCCCGGCGTAATATATCCTTTGGAAGTAAGATTCTCGTCAATCACCCCAACCCAGATCTTAGCCTCAGGATATTCTTTCTGAATCGTTTCAACGCCCTGTCTCGACGCTATTGCGGCAACAATATGCAGTTGCGACGGTTTTCCGTGGTTAAGTAAGTCTTTGATGGCTTCAATTAAACTCGCACCGGTAGCCAACATCGGATCAGCAACAATCAGCGGCCTTCCGTCGATATTAGGGCAGGTAAGATAATCCTGTTTGATCGAGAAATAATCGTTGGCATCATGTTTACGGTACGCGGCAACAAAGCCGCAATCAGCTTTGTCGAGGTAATTTAAAATTCCCTGAAAAAGAGGAACACCGGCTCTTAAAATCGTGGTAATCACAGGTTGAACCGCAATTTCCTTTACCTTAATCCTGTCTAGTGGTGTGGTGATTTCAATTTCTTTCTGCTCGAGTCCTTTGCTTATTTCGAAAGCCGCGATCTCGCCGATACGCTCCATATTTCTACGGAATCTCATGCGGTCGCCCTGAAGTTCGACATTCCGAAGTTCGTTGATCCAGGTATTGATAAGCGAAAACTGATCTGATAAAACGGTGGTCATAGTTTAATTTGAGGTTTTATGGTATAAAGTTCGTAAAAATATAGGGCATTAAAAAGCCTTTCAGATAAATCTGAAAGGCTGAGTTTTTACTTCTGACGGAAATAAACTTCAATTGGAACCCCGGTAAACCCGAAGTGTTTTCTGAGTTGGTTTTCGGTAAAGCGCTTGTAAGCCTCTTTTACATATTGAGGCAGGTTGCAGAAAAATACAAATTGCGGACTTGGTGTGGGTAGCTGCACGCAGTATTTAATCTTCACATATTTACCTTTGATAGCAGGCGGTGGCGTGTGTTCGAATACCGGCAACATCACTTCGTTAAGTTTTGAAGTTTTGATTTTCTTCGCTCTGTTTTCGTACACTTCCATTGCAACCTCAACAGATTTCAGAATCCTCTGTTTGGTTAAAGCCGAAATAAACAAAATCGGAATGTCCGTAAACTGACCAATTCTTTCCTTGATCTCATTTTCGAAATCGCGTGTGGTATTGGTGTGTTTTTCTTCAACCAAATCCCATTTGTTCACTACGATTACGATACCTTTTCTGTTCTTTTGGGCAAGACCGAAGATATTCATATCCTGAGATTCCCAACCGAGTGTAGCATCCACCATGATAATTACAACGTCGGAGTATTCAATCGAACGGATTGAACGCATCACTGAATAGAATTCCAGATCTTCCTTCACTTTTGCTTTGCGGCGCATCCCGGCTGTATCTACCAAAACAAACTCATGTCCGAATTTGTTGTATAATGTTTGGATGGAATCTCTTGTGGTTCCCGCAACATCCGTCACAATATTTTGCTGTTTATCGAGTAACGCGTTCGTCAGCGTAGATTTCCCAACGTTTGGACGGCCGGCAATTGTAATCTTAGGCAAACCTTCGAACGGATCTTTATATTCTGTTGTAGGGAATTCATTTACAATAGCATCCAACAATTCTCCCGTTCCGGAACCTGTTGCGGATGAAAGCGTGAAATATTTTTCGATACCCAACTGATAAAATTCAGTAGCGGCTAATTCGTCGGTAGCAGAATCTACTTTGTTGATGGTTACGTAAACCGGTTTGTTGCTCCGGCGAAGCATTTCATAAATATCCTGGTCGGTATCGGTTAATCCATCCTGAACATTCAGCATGAAAATAATCGAAGTAGCCTCGTCCACTGCGAGCTGAACCTGTTTTGTGATTTCTTCCTGGAAAACGTCTTCAGTATTTACCTCATAACCGCCGGTGTCGATTACGGTGAATTCTACACCATTCCAGTCAGATTTGCCGTAGTGGCGGTCTCTGGTAACACCAGCTGTAGAATCTACGATGGCTTCTCTTCTTTCGAGAAAACGGTTAAAAAGGGTTGATTTTCCTACGTTGGGGCGCCCAACGATTGCAACGATATTGCTCATTAAATTTTGTTTAATAATGTAATTATTAATGGGTTACTTCAACGTTTGAAGCCCAAAAATTTTTGCAAAGATAGTTTTTTTAATTTTAGGAAAGCTGCAACGCCGAACAGCACGCGCACACCGTAAAATTAAGACCAAAAAAAAGGCTGAGAAAACCCAGCCTTTTAAATTTTAAACCCGCTCAATATTAGCGCCGATTGCCCGGAGGCGTCCGTCGATATTTTCATAGCCCCGGTCGATCTGTTCGATGTTATGTATCGTTGAATTTCCTTCTGCGGAAAGCGCAGCGATCAGCAAAGCATTTCCGGCTCTGATGTCGGGTGAAATCATTGTGGTTCCGCGAAGCGGCGATTCATGATTTAAACCCACCACTGTGGCTCTGTGCGGATCACATAAGATGATCTGCGCGCCCATATCGATAAGTTTATCGACGAAAAACAACCGCGATTCGAACATTTTCTGATGAACTAAAACAGTGCCCTTAGCCTGGGTGGCAACTACCAGAATGATCGAGAGCAAATCCGGTGTAAAACCCGGCCACGGTGCATCTGAAACCGTGAGGATAGAGCCGTCGATAAACTTCTGTATCTTATAGTTTTCCTGCGCCGGAATATATATATCATCGCCGCGCTGCTCAAGATAAATCCCGAGCTTGCGGAAGGTATTAGGAATTACGCCAAGCTCGTTCCAGTTTACATTTTTGATGGTAATTTCAGATTTCGTCATTGCCGCAAGGCCAATCCACGAGCCGATTTCTACCATATCAGGCAACATTGTATGTTCGGTGCCGTGAAGTTCTGTTACGCCTTCAATCACCAACAGATTAGAACCAATGCCCGTGATTTTAGCACCCATGCGGTTAAGCATTTTGCACAGCTGCTGCAGGTAAGGTTCACAGGCGGCGTTATAAATACTGGTTGTACCTTTCGCCAAAACCGCTGCCATCACGATGTTTGCAGTTCCGGTGACAGAAGCTTCTTCGAGCAGGATGAATTTGCCGCGAAGTTCTTTCGCCTTTAATGAAAAAAGGTATTCGTTCTCGTCGTAAAAAAATTCAGCACCAAGTTCTACAAATCCCTGAAAGTGGGTATCCAAACGTCGCCGGCCAATTTTGTCGCCTCCCGGAGTCGGCATATACGCTTCGCCAAACCTTGCAAGCATGGGACCGAGAAGCATAATTGAGCCGCGCAGTTTGGAGCCGTCAGCCTTGAAATCTGCGGATTTAATATAATCGAAATTCACCGCGTCCGCCTGAAAGGTGTAGTCGCCGTGGCCATTTTTGGTGATTTTAACGCCAAAATCGCCGAGGATTTCAATCAGCCTGTTTACATCGTGGATGTCCGGAATATTTTTAATTCTGAGCTCTTCGTTGGTGAGCAGTACTGCGCATAAAATCTGAAGTGCTTCGTTCTTCGCGCCCTGTGGTGTAATTTCACCTTTCAACTGCTGCCCTCCTTTAATTCTGAATGTTCCGCTCATATCCTACTTCCGGTTTTTGTTTTGATGAAAATTACGTTTTTTGTTTTGGCTGTTTTGCGATGGGTTCTGGCCGTTTCTCCCGTTGGTTTTGTTGTTGCGGTTGGTGGCATAATAGATCTTGCTTCTGTCCAGCGAATCAAGCCCTGTAAGATCCAGACGGTTTTGCGAAAGATCCTTGAGGTGACGGAAAATCACTTCATCCTGCACATGTTCTTTATTATAAACATTGTAGGATTTTTTCATGTTATTCGCAATCACTGCAATTAAGGCGTCTTTTTCGTCGCCCGCTTCCAGTTCGATGGCTTTATCAATTAACTGAAGGATGCTTTTACCGTAAAATTTAAAATCGCCCTGAAGTTTGGGATATTCCATTCTCTTGGGTTTCACCTGCAGTTCTTCCTCAGTTGGGAACGGGTACGGAGGATCAACATCCAGATCGTAATTCGACAGGATAAAAAGATGGTCCCAAAGTTTGTGCTTATAATTATCTTCGTCGCGAAGTTGCGGGTTTCGCTGGCCCATAAAATCTACAATGGCAACCGCCATTTCATTACGTTCTTCTTTCGTTTCCAGTTCTTTGCAACGCTCTACGAGCTGCTGTATAATTCTGCCGTATTCCGGCATGTGGAGTTGTGGTCTAGAGGTGTTGTATTCCATGGCTGCAAATATAAGAATTTGTTTGGCAGATTGTGGCCGGCGGGCTTACGTAATATTTTAGCCCAATCAGCCAGCCTTAAGCATTTTATATGGCCGGATGAACAGCAAAATGAGCATTAAGACAGGCGGTTATTACTTTTCTATAAACCTTTTCCTCTCCTGCGGACTTGGCAAGAAGCATTTCTGTGTAGCCAGTTTCTGGCGGTGTTTGGCTACGATTTCATAGAAAAAATCCGTAATCGAGGACGGTAGTACGCGCAGATAACTCAACAGGGTAAATTTTCCACCCAATACTTTAGCGATTTCGAAAGCAGCGCGCGATTTTGTGTGATAAAAACTGCCAGGTTTCCACAGGTAAACGGTGCTGAACTGGTTTTTGTCCAAGTTCCGTTCATCAAGAAAATTTTGCCCGAATTCTGACTGCAGCGAGGCAAACATAAACTGTTGTTTGCTGTCGTTTTGGAGGATCCACTGCACCCAGTGGTTACAGAAACCACAGTCGCCGTCGTAGAAAAGGTAGTATTTTGTAGGATCTGTCATGGTTGGGTAGATTTTTCGGCCGGAAGTTCATTAAGCAACCGGATATCGCTTTCCACAAAATTAAAATATTTTATAAGTTCCTGCCGCTGAGATTCAGATAAATCTGCTTCGGGGTGCCCCAATGTATAGGAATCTAACGGCATCTCACCGTTCTCCACCAATTCCCGGGCCTCAAAAAGCTTGTGTGCCTGTCGTTTCGGTTCGTACGTGGCGAAAGTTGAAAAATTAAGTTTCTTTCTGCCCTCGTCGATATGACTTTTGAGAAACCATCCTACCGGCTGAACATTGGCGTACCATGGATAAGTAGATTCGTTGCTATGGCAGTCGTAGCAACTGCTCCGGATGATATTTGCAGTTTTTTCCGGAGTGTTTTTTATTGTGAGGAAATCCATCCCGGGCGTGGGTTCAGGATTTTTCTGATCAATTGGAAAGAACTGGATCAGAACAAAAAGCACGAATAAAACGGCCAGAATTTTTTTCATAAAATAGTTTATCATGTGAAAGTACGAAAATCTGGCCATTTTCTATGAAACGCACATCCTGCATCTGAGAAATATCAGTTTGAAATTGTAAATCAGAAAATTCGCTGTGATAGATACTATAAATCATAAATCGAAAACCAATTGATATAAACTTGCTATATTTGCACTACGAAATTTTAAAACCAATATATATGTCATTAGTAGGAAAAAAATTCCCAAATATTGCCATCGACGCAATGAGTGAAATGGGTGATGATCTGAAGATCAACATTTTTGAAGAAGCAACCCAAAATCAGCAGAAAGTTCTTTTATTCTGGTATCCGAAAGATTTCACTTTTGTTTGTCCGACCGAACTTCACGCTTTTCAGGATGCTTTAGGCGAATTCGAAAAAAGAAACACTAAAGTAATTGGCGCTTCTTGCGACACCAACGAAGTGCATTTTGCATGGCTCAACACTTCCAAAGATAATGGCGGGATCGAAGGTGTAACTTACCCGATTCTTGCAGATACACACAGACAGCTTGCAAACCAACTTGGTATCGTAGATCAGGATTTCGAGTTCGATGAAGAAGGAAATGAGTTCTTCACAGGTTCTAACGTAACTTACAGAGCTACTTACCTGATCGACGAAACCGGAAAGATCTTCCACGAAGCCGTGAATGATATGCCTTTAGGAAGAAACGTAAAAGAGTTTTTAAGATTGATCGACGCTTACACTCACGTGCAGAAACACGGCGAAGTTTGCCCTGCAAACTGGGAAGAAGGTAAAGATGCAATGCAGGCTAACAGAAAGTCTACTGCTGAGTATTTAGCTTCTCAGAACTAATTGAAGCAATTCAATTAAAATTTTTAAACTTTAAAAACACACAAAATGTACACAGAATTAGCAGACGATACATTGCAGCAACTGGTTGCAGATAATGAAAAAGTTGTGGTACAGTATGGTGCTACATGGTGTGGGAACTGCCGTATAATGAAGCCCAAATTTAAGAAATTGGCTTCTGAAAACGACGATATCCCTTTTCTTTACGTGGATGCAGAGAAATTTCCCGAAAGCCGTAAACTTGCCAAAGTAGATAACCTGCCAACCTTCGCGATCTTTAAGAACGGTGAACTGGTAAATCAGGTACAAAGCAATCAGGCTGAGAGTCTTATTAATCTTTTTAACGAACTGAATTAATATGAAACTACCGATCATCAGACAGTTTTATCAGACCCAAACCGCTGAAAACCTCGAAAAAACACTAGAAGTGCTTGAAGCGTTTTCGGAGTTCCGGGGAACAACGGAAGAAGACCTGAATGTAGCCGGCGAGCTTATTACCAACATCTGTGGCGCGCTGGAAGTGCATCAGAATGTGAAGAACGGCCAACCGGAAAGAGACGCACTGAATGCGTTTGCCCAGAAAGTTTTGGGATCAATCGACCGATAAACACATCAATTAATATAGAAAAAGCGGGAAAATATTCCCGCTTTTTTATTTATGTTAGTTTCGCATGCCGGCTTTCTTGCCATTCTTGCCTTTCAGATTTTTGCTGTTCTTATCATTTTTACCGGTAAACTTCCTGTCGTTGTTTTTCTTACCTTTCTTGATGTCGTCATTTCTCCAGGTACCGTTGTTGTAAGAACTGTTTCTTTTCTTCACCTGTCCCGGTGCGTAATCTTTGGCTGAACCGCCATAGATTTTTTTCGCCTGTCCGGGTGGCAGTCTGCGCGCGTCTCTGTTCGGATAGAGGATCGTACCGTTTCTTCCCAAAATTCCGGGTTGGCTACGGACATCTCCGGTGCGCACTACTCTGCCGTTCTCGTAAACGTTTCCGTTTCTGTCCCTGTAAACTTCGCCCTGTCTATATACATTTCCGTCCGGTGTACGGTAGGTTCCGCCGTTACCTTGTGGATAATTAGGATAATTGTTTCCGTACGCATCGTTCGCGGTTCCGCAAGAGGCTAAAGTGAAAACCAGTCCACCTACAGCTATGATTTTAAGTAAATTTTTCATTTTTAAAGATTTAGATTACCTGCAACCTGACAATCTTAATGCCAAACTCTGGAAACCCTTTATTTCACTACGTGTATCAAAATCAGTTACCAACAATTTCGCTGCGCCTTTCCATCAGTAATACATCACGCCAAACGCCTTTCATCTGCGCTAATCTTTGGCGGATGCCCACAGTACGGAAACCCAGTTTTTCATGAATTTTAATACTTGCAACATTCTCAGGGAAAATTCCGGCCTGCAAAGTCCAGTAGCCGTGTGCTTCACTTTCTTCTACTAGTTTCCGCAGCAAATCCAAACCAAGACCCTGGCCCTGAACTGCATTGCTGATATAGATGCTCACTTCGGCCACGCCGGTAAAACAATCGCGTTTGCTCACGGGCTGAATAGCCGCCCAACCTGCTACATTATTGTTCTGATCCTCGGCAACAAAACGGCAACATTTAAAAAACTTACTGTCCCAGGCTTCGAGGCTAGGTACATCGCGGTCGAATGTGGCATTTCCACCTTCGATTCCTTCTCCGAAAATAGTGAGCACATTTGGACCGTCGGAGGGTTTCATTTCGCGTATTCTGAATTTCATGGGATATTTAAAATTAGATTTTAATAAAAATACAAAAAAACCGAACTGTACGTCCGGCTCCTGCTATATTTTAACACTTCTACTCGAGTTCTTTTTTAAGAAATCTGGCGGTGAGCGATTTTCTGGATTTTGCGACTTCTTCCGGAGTTCCTTTGGCCACAATTTCGCCGCCTTTGTTGCCTCCTTCCATGCCAACGTCGATGATATGGTCAGCAAGTTTTATAACATCAAGGTTATGTTCAATAATAATAAACGAATTACCCAGATCGACCAGCTTACTGATCGCTTCCATCAAAACCTTCACATCTTCGAAATGCAGCCCGGTAGTTGGTTCATCCAGTATATAAAGCGTGTTTCCGGTTTGTCTTTTGGCGAGTTCGGTGGCGAGTTTTATCCGCTGCGCCTCACCGCCCGAAAGCGTCGTTGACTGCTGCCCCAAGGTGATGTAACCTAAACCGACATCCTGAAGAGTCTTAACTTTCGCGAAAATTTTGGGTAACGGCTTAAAAAACTCCGTGGCTTCATCAATCGTCATTTCGAGCACGTCTGAAATCGATTTTCCTTTATACCGCACTTCGAGGGTTTCGCGGTTAAAACGCTTGCCGTGGCAGGTTTCGCAATGTACATACACATCCGGCAGAAAATTCATCTCAATTACTTTCAAACCGCCGCCCTGACAGGTTTCGCAGCGTCCGCCTTTCACATTAAACGAAAATCTGCCGGCTTTATACGCCCTGATTTTTGATTCCGGAAGTTCAGCAAATAAATTACGGATGTCGGTGAACATTCCGGTGTACGTTGCGGGATTCGATCTTGGCGTACGCCCGATGGGTGCCTGATCTACGTCAACTATTTTGTCGATATTTTCAATGCCCTCAAATTTTTTATAAGGCAAAGGCTCCTGCAGTGCCCTGTAGAAATGGCGGTTTAGGATCGGATATAATGTGCCGCTGATCAGCGAAGATTTACCGCTACCTGAAATCCCGGTCACCACCACAAGTTTACCCAGCGGAATTTCAATATTTACATTTTTAAGGTTGTTACCGCTGGCGCCTTTCAATACAAGAGATTTTCCGTTACCTGCACGTCGTTCCGTTGGAACTTCAATTTTGCGCCGGCCTGTCATGTAATCTGCCGTTACGGTGTCCGCTTTGAGTAAATCCTCCGGTTTTCCCTGCCATAAGATTTCGCCACCAAATTTTCCGGCACGCGGCCCGATATCCAACACTTCGTCGGCTTCCAGAATCATGTCTTTATCATGTTCCACTACGATCACAGAATTGCCGATATCGCGGAGATTTTTAAGTGATTTTATGAGTCTTTCGTTATCGCGCTGATGCAGGCCGATAGACGGCTCATCCAGAATATAAAGTACGTTTACGAGTTGGGAACCAATTTGCGTAGCCAGCCTGATCCGCTGGGATTCACCGCCGGAAAGCGTTCTTGAGCTGCGGCTTAAACTTAAATAATCGAGACCCACATCGAGCAGAAACTGCAGCCGTGTTTTGATTTCCTTTAATATTTCGTGCGCAATAATCTGGTTTTTGGTGCTGAATTTATCTTCAATGTCATTCAGCCACTCCATCAGATCAAGTAGTGAGAGTGCACTGATCTGCGCGATATTTTTTCCGTCTATTTTAAAACTTAGGCTTGAAGGCTGAAGACGTGTGCCGCCACATTCAGCGCAGGTTTCTTCGGTGGTGAAATGCCGCTCGAGCAGGATCGCATCGTAACTTTCTTTATCACCGATCATCTCATTGATGATGTTCACGAGTCCGTCAAAATTCACCTTGATTTTTTTTGAAATGCCCGCGTATTTTAAATCTTTGCTGAATTCCCGGTGGCAGCCGTTGTAGATATAATCAATGGCTTCTTCGGGAATATCTTTGAATGGTGTGGAAAGATTCAGTCCAAAAATTTCAAGGATATTTTTAATCTGGCCGAGAATCCATTTGTTCGATTTCATGTCTTCAAGCGGCAACAGGCCACCCTGATTTACCGACAGCTTGGGATTCGCTACGAAATATCCGGTATTCACTTTCTGCACAATGCCGAGGCCTTTGCAATGCGGGCAGCTGCCTTTTGGCGAATTAAATGAAAATGTGTTCGGTTCAGGCAATGCGAGAGAGTGCCCGGATTCGGCGTCCATCAGGTTCTTCGAAAAATATTCGATGTCCGTGCTGCCTAATTTCTGTATGCCGATCGTTCCTTCGCCCATCTGCATGGCGGTGCGCAGAGATTTTTCCATGCGGCCTTCGGACGCGTTTTCCCCGATGATCCAGCGGTCAATCACGATGTCGATGTCGTGCGTTTTGTAGCGGTCGAGTTTTAAATCGTATTCGATGTCCTGCAGTTCGCCGTCAATTCTTGCCTGGCTGTAGCCTTTCTTAGCCATCTGCACGAAAAGTTCGTGATAATGCCCTTTTCTGGAGGTAACTACAGGTGCCAAAAGCAATAGTTTCTCGCCTGTATAATTTGTCTTTATTGCGTCCAGAATCTGCTCTTCCGTATAACTCACCAGTTTTTTTCCGGAATTAAGTGAGTAGGCATCGGACACACGCGCAAAAAGCAGACGCAGATAATCGTAAAGTTCAGTTACCGTTCCCACCGTTGAGCGTGGGTTTTTGTTGGTGGTTTTCTGCTCAATTGCAATTACAGGCGACAGACCGTCGATCTTATCAACATCAGGTCTTTCAAGACCGCCAAGAAACTGTCTGGCATAGGCCGAAAAAGTCTCAATGTATCTGCGCTGTCCCTCAGCGAAGATGGTATCAAACGCGAGCGAAGATTTTCCGCTGCCTGAAAGTCCGGTGATCACTACCAGTTCATTACGCGGGATTTTAACCGAAATATTCTTCAGGTTATGCTCGCGCGCGCCATAAATTTCTATATATTCTTTTGAATCTTTCATTTTTAAAACTTCCTCAAAATTTGGGTTTTGGGAATCTGCAAAAATACGGAATTTTGTGGCATCATCAACCGCAATGCTCAATGCAGCATCAATACGCGTTGTTAACTTACATCAAGCAATGTGTAGGATAACATCCGTAAATTTGAAATAAAAAACAACGATATGAAAGTAGATATCTGGAGCGACATACGCTGCCCATTCTGTTATGTAGGCAAGAAAAAGTTCGAAAAAGCACTCGCGCAGTTTCCCGAAGCTGAAAATGTTGAGATCATCTGGCACAGTTTTCAGCTCGATCCCAATCTCGAGACTCAACACGACAGAAATCCGTATGAATATTTCTCAGAAGCCAAACGCATCCCCGTTGAACAGGCCAAAGCCATGCACGAACACGCTAAAAATGCGGGCAGAGAAGCAGGAATCGAATTCAATTTCGACGAGTCTAAAATTGCAAACTCGTTCAAAGGGCATCTTCTGATTCAGCTTGCCAAAACGCAGGGTTTAGCTAACCAAATGGAAGAAGCGCTTTTCGCGGCACAGTTTATTAAAGGACAAAATATTGATGATGAGCAAACATTGTATGATATTGCAAGATCTGTAGGTTTAAGTGAAGAGCAAACCCAAAACGCGCTTAAATCCGATGAATTTGCACATGCGGTTGCGCAGGACGGTTTAATGGCACGCCAACTCGGCATCAACGCGGTTCCGTTTTTCGTGTTTAATGACAAATATGGTGTTTCTGGGGCGCAGCAACCAGAGCATTTTCTTGAAGTGCTCTCGAAATCCTGGGAAGAATTTTCTGCGGGCGACAAAGGCCTTCAGATAATCAGCCGTGGCGAAAGCTGCGATACGGACGGAAATTGTGACTGAGTGAAGATTAAGAGTGATGGTTCGGACTGAAAATTGCAGTTTTAAATTACTAAAACGAACAATAATGAGTCGGGGATTTGTAAAAGAAGACGATCAGGAAGAGATTCCATTGGTGCCGCCGAGAGCGGATTTACCGATTTGGGCAGAAAATTGGGTAACACCTGCGGGTATGGAAGCGCTGCAACAGGAACGCGCCGATTTGATTTCGGAACAGGAAAAACTCGATCCTTCGCATGAACGCGAGTACAGAATTGCATTCAATCACCTCAATGCCAGGCTGCAGTTGCTTAACGGCCGCATGGCTTCAGCTAAAATAATTGACACGGCCCGGCTTTCGCAGGGCGAAGTGCATTTTGGCGCGACGGTAACATTTAAAAATCTGAACAATAACCTGAGGCAGACGTTTCAGCTCGTGGGCGTAGATGAAGCGAACATTTCCAAAGGGAAGTTAGCCTTCACCACGCCTTTAGCCAAAGCCCTGATAAACAGCAAAGTGGGCGAAAAAGTAACATTACAGTTAGGTGACAAAACCAACATTTTTGAAATACTATCAATCGGGTACTGAAACCAAAACCATTCGTCTGAACGTAAAAAAATCCACCGTTAGCGCCGCTTTCTTGATGTACATCAATGCAGGTTTGCATTAATTGCGATAGATTTGCAATAAATTAATCAACATTACAATTTTTAATTATGAAAAAATTATTATCACTCTTAGCGGTAGCTATGTTTTCCGTTTTGTCTTTCGCACAGTTAACGCTTAAAAGCGACGGTGCACACTCAAGAATTCAGTTTACAATCGTTCACTTGGGGATTAACGACATTACCGGAAGTTTCGACAAAGCTTCCCTAACAATTAATGCAGACGAGAAAAATTTCGTGAATTCAAAACTCACATTTTCTGCAGACGTAAATTCTGTGAACACGCACATTGAAGCCAGAGACAAGCACCTTAAAAATGCCGATTTCTTTGATGTTGAGAAATATCCAACAATGGATTTCACCAGCACTTCACTTACCAAAGTAAAAAATAACTACTACACATTGAAAGGTAATCTTACAATGCATGGCGTTACAAAGCCCGTAACACTTAACCTGTTGTACCGCGGATCTACTGTGAATGCAAACAGCAAAAAAACAACTTACGGTTACCAGATTACAGGATCGGTCAAAAGATCCGATTTCGACTTCGGAACAAAGTATCCTGAAGCAATGCTAAGTGATTTAGTAAGTATTAAAGGTGATTTCGAACTTGCTGCTCAGTAAGAAAGATCATTTATTCTTAAAATATCAATGGGAATTCAGGAAACTGGATTTCCTTTTTTTTTATTTAATCGCGTGAAAGCGTTTAATTAAAGTCGGCTTGAAGGTGTACTTTGCCGTAACAGTTTTCGGCGCATCAACATCGAGTTCATACCATGGTGAAATTTCCGGATTTCCGAGGTTTTTAAGCAGATGAACGTCCTGTGCGGGCATAAAACTCTCCGCCAGAAGATAGAGGCGCTTGCCCAAACTGTTCCGCGCGACGCCAACAATAATCACCGAATGCCCCGGGCTGCCGGGTTTTATGATCAGATCGCCGGGCTTAATATCGGAGTTTGAACGCACCGCCACCGATTCACGGTCTAGCGAAATGGTTCCCGCGTAACGGAAAATAACATTCAGATACTGCCGAAACGCAAGGTAAGATTCGTCGGCAATTCCGGTTTCATAAAAGGTTACACGCTTTTTCACTTCTCTGGTGCGGATGCCGCGTCGGTAATCGTTCCACGAAAAAAACTGTTTGCTGGTAAATTCAAAACCGATTTCATCAAATCGCTTCTGCGACCACAGATATTCCGCGTAAAGGCGCATCCACGCATCGGCACACTGCTGCAAATCTTTATCACCTACATCAATTTTTAGAATTGCGAGATGATTTTCCTGATTTTCGACCGGAACGGCACGATAATCGCGAATCGGAAAACCGGGTGGATGAAGCGGAAAATTCACCAGATATTCGCTAAAACTTCCCTTAGCCTGCTTTACCCAAACATACCCTTTCGGTGGTGAAAAACGGGTGTTGATTTTGGATTTACCCGGATCGATTACCAACGGCTCAGTAGTTTCAACGACCTGCGAATGAAGACCCTGTATAGTAAGCAGTGAGAGTAAAACGATATGTCGAAGTTTGATCAATAGAGGATGTTTGTCCAAAATTAGCTATAATTCCGAAATAATATTATTTAATATAAGTTTATAAAAACATCATTATATTTGAGCGTTACTAAAATGAAAAGATTTCTCTGGGGTTTAATGCTGATCACGAATTTTGTTGCTGTCGACGCGCAGCAGGACAGTATTTATATTAACGCCAAATTCTCGCCAAACCAGCGGCAGGTTACAGTTAATCAGGAAATTATCTACACCAATAAAACCGCCTCGCTTTTACAAAACATAAAACTCCTCAATTGGATTGCGGCCTACAAAAGCCAGTCTACCCCGCTTGTTTACCGCAAACTAGAAGACCGCAAAACCGAAATGCACTTCGCCAAAGCTGGTGAACTTGGCAGTACATCTGATCTCGAAATCAAAATCGGTGATTCTTCAGTTCAGCGCCCTGATCTTACGAAGGAAAACCTTTTCATCCCGCTTTCTAAACCATTGAAGCAAGGCGAAAAAATCACGATTTCATTACAATATAAACTTAATCTGCCGCTGCAAAAATTCACCGGTTATGGCAGCGACGGAAAATCGTGGCAACTCAAATATTTCTTTATCGTGCCGGACGGTTTTGAAACCGACACGCCAAACGAACGCTATTTCATTGACATCGAAGAAAAGCAAAGCGCCGCAAATTACTGGAAAGTACACCTCGATTTGCCGGCTCAATACTATTCATACAGCAATCTGCCGGAGATACAACCTAACAGTTTTGAGGGAAAACTTAATGACGACCCTGAATTTCTGATCACAGAAAGCCGCTTTCCTTCAATTGAAACGGAGATCGACGGCCAGAAAATCTCAGTCGGTTTCGGTTATCAGATTAACGAGGATGAAAAAACAAACCTTGAGTTTTACCTGCCTCAACATCTGAGGTTTATCAAAGACAGAATCGGATTTTTGCCGGCTAAGATATTTATTTCACAAAAGTTCAGGCAGGATGAAAACTTCACCGGTATTGACGACATCAAGTTCTGGAAATTCCGCTATAAGTTGTTCAGCGATCTTGAACAGGCCGACCTGAACTATTTCAGCGTTCTCTCTAAAAACATCGTTGAACAGTCTTCAATTTTCAATAAAAGTGAAGATCACTGGATTATTAACGGCGTGAAAACCTACCTTGAAATACAGTATATCGACCAATATTACAAAGAACGCAAACTGCTAGGCGACCTGCCTGAAAATGCAAAAATATTCGGAATGAAGCCGCTGAAGTTTTTTCATGCCTCAAAAATTAAACTTTCAGAGCGTTACGGACTTGCCTACCAGTACATCCTCACGCAAAATCTGGATCAAGCGATTGACATTCCGTTTGAAAACCTGAGCAATTTCAATGCGATGACGATCAGCCATTTCGAAACTGGCAGCCTGCTTTCATTTATAGCTGAAAAAATGGGCAAGGAAAATTTTGATGCGTTTCTGCGGGATTTCTTTTCAAAGAATGCCCATTCAAAACCCGACTCAAAAGCGTTTACTGATGCGCTCTCGGTAGCGTCAGGTTATTCCGCAGATTTTCTTGAACCCTTCATTCAGCATAAAAACAGAGTAAATTTTAAGTTAAAAAGATTCAGCAAAAAGGATGACGAGTTTGAAGTTAAAATCTCGAAAAACACACCACTTCCAATTCCATTTAAAATAGAAACTGCTTCTGATGACGGCACAACGCACGCGTTTTGGTTTGATACCGACGATTCCCGAAAAAACACAAGTTACCGGATCCCACAGTCTGACGCCACAAAAATAGTGGTGAACAGCGAATATATCTTCCCTGAAACCAACTTCCGCGATAATTATCTTTACACCAAAGGTCTGTTCGCAAATACTAAGAAAATCAGGTTAAAATTTTTTAAGGACATCCCCAACCCCGAATACAACGAGATTTATCTTAATCCGCGTGTTACTTTTAATGCGTATGATAAAGTTCTGGTGGGCCTTAATTTTAAAAACACTTCATTTTTTCAGCGTAAATTCAATTATTCCGTAACGCCTTATTTCAGTTCAGGTACCGGAAAACTTACAGGTTCGGGCGCTGTGGGCTACACCTTTCAGCCGGCGGAAAGCTTTTACCGCTCGCTGGATTTCGCCGTTTCTGCGTCGCACTTTCATTATGATTACGACCTTACGTACCGCAAAATCTCTGCGGGCGCAGCCATTAATTTTTCGAAAGACCCACGCAGCGATATTGGCCGCAGCCTCGCCTTTTCTTACAATTATTTCGAAAAGGACCTTAATCCAGCGATGATCGCGAGAAAAGAGTACGCAAAATATAACCTCTGGAATATCGGTTACGGTTATTCTGACCGCCGGGTCATTCATGAGAAATATTTCGGAGCCAATCTGCAGTGGATGGAAGATTTTCAGAAGATTTCAGCTGAAGCCTCCTACCGATGGGAGTTTGCAGACGACCAGAAGATTAACTTCCGCTTTTTCGGCGGTTATTTCATCAGCAACAGCACACAGAACAACCTATTTGATTACGGCATCTCGCGTGTATCCAACTACTCTTTTTCCTACGGACTTTTGGGGCAGAGCGCAACTTCCGGTTTGCTGGCACAGCAGTTTATTCTGGCGGAAGGCGGTTTCAAATCTTATGTGGGGCGATCTGCGAACCAATGGATCGGTGCGGTGAATGTGGATTCGCACGTCTGGCGCTGGTTTAATGTATATGCAGACGCGGGTATGTACAAAAACAAATACCGAAGTCCTGAATTCATTTGGGATTCCGGCGTAAAGGTAAAAGTGATCCCCGATTTTCTCGAAGTTTATTTCCCGGTGCAGAGTTCACTTGGTTTTGAACCTTCATTTAAAGATTACGCCCAGCGAATACGTTTCACACTGGTTCTGAACTTCGGTGCGGTAACGGATTATTTCCGGCGCGGATGGTTTTAAAATAACCTTCTGATTTTTTCTAAAAAATACAGCAAGTTTATTTTACATGGCGAATATCATCGCGGATCACTTTGCGTGAAAGTGTAGCAAAAAAGCCGCCCAGCAGGAAGCCCATCGCAGCGCCCATCATAATATCCATCGGAAAATGTACACCCAGATAAATGCGGCTGTATGAAACAACGGCGGCCCAGAAAAATAGAAAATACGGCAGGAAACGATGTTTTCTATACAGCAGCAAACTCATTAAAGTAGCGATGAAAAAGGTGTTGGAAGCATGGCTTGAATAAAACCCAAACTGTCCGCCACATTTCACTTCACGGACGAGTTGGTCAAGGGATGGGTCGTGGCAAGGCCTCAGGCGTGCAATTCCGGTCTTGAAAATTCCGGCCAGCTGATCTGAAACCGTGACGCCGAGTGCAATGAAAATAAGGATGAATATTACATTCCGCAGCCCGAAATTCTTATAAAGGAGATACAGAAAAATCACATAAAGTGGCACCCAGATCCAGGTTTCCGAGACCATAATCCAAAACTGGTCGAAAGGCTGGCTTCCGAGATTGTTGAGATAAAGAAAAATCTCTTTGTCTTCCTGAATTACTTCGTGCATATTATCGGCTTACGGGACCTTCGTGCAGGTCGTTGTCGGCGACGTTTACCTTGGGTTCGTCGCGTTTTGCGTAAGCTTCTTTATCCAGATCGGCGACCGGATTATAATCCTTTGCGGCCTGCTTCACGCGGTCGATTTCTTTTTTAATCTCAGAGATCGGATTGTCGGTTTCTTTGAGGATTTCGGTTTTCACGTCTTCCATCGCGCCGCGCATCTTCCGCATACCCTGTCCGAGGTCGCGCGCAATCTGCGGCAGCTTATCGGGACCAAAAAGTACCACGATAGCCACTCCAATCAAAAGCATTTCGCCTATACTTAATTCCATTTGGTAAAATTACAAAAGTTTATGCAACCGGTTTCCATCTCTATGTTTTTAATCAAAGCTCAATCAATTCAGGCGTTTATTTTTAAAGACACGGTATACGATAACCGCGCTCGTCGCCATCAGCAAAAATCCGAGGAAAAACGGAGCCCCCGGAAATATAAAAGGTGCTTCCTCGTGCGTAAAATAATAGAACGTGTTCGTCATCAGTGGCGGGCCGATAATAGCCGTCAAACTCACCAGACTGGCGAGTGCGCCCTGCAGTTCGCCCTGCTCGTTTTTCGGCACATCGGCAGAAATCACCGACTGTAGCGCAGGGCCCGCAATTCCGCCCAACCCGTATGGGATCAGAAATGCGAACATCATCCAACTTTGGTTTGCGAACGCGAACAGCACCATGCCGATGGCGTACAGCGTAAGTCCGTAAAAAATACTTTTTTCGTTGCCGATTTTGGGCTGAATGAAACGGATGAGATATCCCTGGACTAATGCTGCCATAAAGCCTGAAACCCCAAGAGAAATCCCAACGAGCGTTTCGGTCCAGTTGAATTTATACATGGTGAAGAAGGTCCAGTTGGTCTGCACGGCATGCGAGGCGATATAAACGAAAACCAGTGCGGCAATGAGGCCTAAAATCTTAGGATATTTCCTGAGTTGAAGCAGCGAACCGACCGGGTTTGCACGCCGCCAGTTGAAGGGCCTTCGGTTCTCTTTTTCGAGACTTTCCGGCAGGATAAACCAGCCATACAGAAAATTGACTAAACACAGTATGGAAGCCGCGTAGAATGGGACCCGTGCACCATATTGTCCTAAAATACCACCAATTACAGGTCCGATGATGAAGCCGAGACCAAATGCGGCGCCAATCATTCCGAAGTTCTTGGCACGGTCTTCATCCGTAGATACATCGGCAATGTATGCGCTGGCGGTGGTGATGCTCGCACCGGTGACACCCGAAAAAATACGGCCTACAAAAAGCCAGAATATCGTGGGCGCAAGGGCCTGGATTAAGAAATTAAATGAAAAACCGAGCAGCGAGAACAGGATGATGGGTCTGCGTCCGTATTTATCGCTTAAACCGCCCAAGATTGAGGCAAAAATGAACTGCATTGCCGCGTATGCAAAGCTTAGCCAGCCGCCATATTTGGAGGCCACACTGAGATCTGAATTGTGGATGAGTTCCTGTATGAGCTTAGGTACCACCGGAATTACGATTCCCCAACCTGTAATGTCGATGAGAAGAGTAATAAAAATGAAACCGACGGCCGCTGATTTTTGATTTTTTTTCATTGCAGAGTGCAAAGATAGTGGTTGCGCAAATAATTAATTAAACAAAATCAAAAAAAAGTCCTTCTTGCGAAGGACTTCAGATATTATATATGTAAGATTACTCTCCTGTGTCTGCCACAACAGGTTTTTCTGCAATGAGGCTTTTCTTGGTGCCTTCAACGCCTTTCTTCTTAAGCAGATCATAAGAAACTGCCGAGGCAATAAACCACGTTGAATAGGTACCAAAGCCAACCCCAATCAACAGCGCAAACATAAATCCTCTTAAGTTCTCACCTCCAAATATAAAGATTGCGAGAATTACAAGGAAGGTCATGAAAGCGGTGTTAAAAGTTCTGCCCAATGTACTTGAGATTGAATCATTGAAAAGCCCTTCAAGTGTAAGCGACTTTTTCTCACCTAAATATTCACGAATCCTGTCGAAAATAATTACGGTATCATTAATGGAGTAACCAAGCACCGTAAGAATCGCGGCGATAAAATCCTGATTAATCTCCATATTGAACGGCATCACATTTTTAAGCAATGAATATACACCGAGGATTACGATCGCATCGTGTACAAGAGATGCAATAGCGCCTGTGGAAAACTGCCATCTCTTGAAACGGAACAGGATATACAGGAAGATACCTGCCAACGCTACAAACATCGCGATTACACCGCCTGATTTGATATCATCTGCAACGGTAGGACCGACTTTCACAGAGCTGATCACCCCATAATTGTTGGCACCAGAATCTTTAAATTCAGACATTTTTGCATCTGCCGGAAGATATTGCTTAAGCCCGGCGAACAGTTTACTTTCTACATCCTGATCAGCTTCGAGGCTTTCTTCATCTACACGGTAATCTGTGGTGATCTTCAACTGGTTATTGCTTCCGTAGGTTTTTACATCTACCGCGTTAACCTGACCTTCACTGTTGATGAACTGCTTTTCTAAACTTTCAGCGGCCTGATCGGCAACTACAGGATTTGCAAAACGCACCACATAACTTCTTCCACCTTTGAAATCGACACCGTACTTAAAGCCTTGTGTGAAGATTGAAGCCAGACAGATCAGTGTTACGATTCCGGAGAAGATATATGCATATTTTCTTTTTCCGATAAAATCTACCCATGTATTTCTGAAGATATTCTTACTGAATTTAGTCCATACAGAAAGACCTTTACCTTTCTCGAGTCGGCTGAAAATAAGAACCCTGGTAAGAAGTACACACGTAAACATCGAAAGAATAATACCGATTCCCAGGGTTACGGCAAACCCCTGAATAGGTCCTGTACCGAAAATATAGAGCACTACCGCTGTCAGCAACGAGGTGATGTTACCATCGATAATCGCCGAAAGCGAGAATTTGAAACCTTCATTATATGCCTCACGGATATTTTTACCGGCAAAGAGTTCTTCTTTGGTCCGTTCATATACAATTACGTTCGCATCAATCGACATCGCCATTGACAGTACGATACCCGCGATACCGGGAAGCGTGAGTGTTGCATCCACAGAATCCATGATTCCCATCAGGTAGAAAAGGTTGATCGAAATTGCGATTACCGCATAAACACCTGCACCACCGTAATAGAACAGCATGTATAAAATAATGATTACGAATGCGATGATGAATGAATACATCCCCGCGTCCACAGATTCAGCACCTAATGATGGCCCTACTACTTCTGCCTGTACAATCTTTGCGCCTGCGGGCAGTTTTCCTGCTCCCAAAACATTCACGAGATCCTGTGCTTCTTCTTGTGAGAAACTTCCGGAGATCTGTGTTCTTCCGTTCGGAATTTCGTTCACTACATTCGGCGCGGTGTACACCACTTCATCTAAAGTAACGGCAACCGGCTTGTTAACGTTCTTGCCTGTAAGTGTTTTCCAGTCTTTTGAACCTTTAGAGTCCATCTGCATGTCCACTACAATTCTTCCAAGATCATCATAATTCACTCTTGCAGACTCCACAGCACCGTCTACCGGAGCTTTCTGGTTGATATTTCCACGAACCGCGTAAAGTACAAGATTGTTAGGATCACTCAGTTCAGGCTTATAACCCCACATGAACTGGGTGTATTTTATGTTTTGCGGCCTTAGATCTTTTGCGGTCTGGCTTTTGAGAATTTTGTTTACGGCAGCTGTGTCGGAAAGTTTTACGTTCGCTACACCATTGGATTTGAGTGTGTTCAGCTGTAAAAGGCTCACAAGATTTGTATTTCCGGGTACCCCGATTGAATCAGCTTTTGCACCGATCACGCTGTTAAGCTGCTCGAAATAAGGAAGGATTTCCTGAACCTGCTGCACTTCCCAAAACTGAAGTTTTGCAGAAGTCTGAAGCATTTTCTTCACACGGTCAATATCTTTCACGCCCGGCATCTCGACAGAAATTCTTCCGGTTCTCGGTACACGCTGCACGTTAGGCTGCGTAACACCCATCTTATCGATACGCGTACGGATCACTTCGTAAGCTGTACCTGTAGAAAGTTCTATTCTGTTCTCTATAATATTCTTCACCTGCTCATCAGGTGTGTTGAATTTTATTTCTGAAAGATTGGTATTACCGAAGATTTCAGGATCGGCTAACTTCAGATTTGCATTTTTCTCTTTGTTCACAACATCGAACATCGTGAAAAAGTCTTTGATGTACGGATTGGTTGAATTTTTCTGCAGTTGGTCTGTTCTGTCGAGTGCCTCAATAAGCACAGGATTTGTAGAATAGTTCGTAAGGTTATTTACCAGATCTCTTTGGTTGATCTCGAGAAGCACGTTGATTCCGCCTTTCAGATCGAGGCCAAGCTTCATCTCCTTTTCCTTAGACTTCGAGTAGTATAGCTTCGTAAAACCCAGATTAAGGGTATCTTTAGATAGACGCGCCATTTCTTTCTGATACTTTTCCGGATTACCTCCGGCAAGCTCAGTGGCCTGTTTTTCTATTTTACTTGCATACCAGGTGGGTAATAATTCATTAAGACAAATAAGTCCCAGAATAACCGCAACCAGCGTAATCAGTCCTTTTCCTTGCATTGTGAGTATTTTACAACATTAAAATTATAGTCGGCAAATATAATGTTTTTCAGCAGAATTAAGAATATTTAACAAATTATTTTAACGGCATCCGCACGGCCGTAACCTCCTCAAAAGCAGCGATTAAAATAAGCCGAAACTCAATTTTTCAAATAGTATTTTAAGTGTATCCGGAAATTCCATAACTTCACAATACCTTAAAACACACTTTATTATGAAAAATCTACTTTTATCCTTGGCGCTGCTTGGCGCAGGCCTTTTTGAGGCTCAGAATGTATCGCTCGCCGGCTTTGCATCCGGCTTTACGGCGCCGGTAGAAATTACCAATGCGAACGACAGCCGCCTTTTCGTTGTGCAGCAGAATGGCTTGATTAAAATCGTGCAGCCGGACGGTTCAGTGAATACTGCCAACTTCCTGAACATCAGCTCAAAGATCACCTTTAATGGTGAAAGAGGTCTGCTGGGCCTGGCCTTCCACCCGAACTACGCCACCAACGGTTACTTTTACGTATTTTACAACAATACTGCGGGCAATATCACAATCGCAAGATATACGGTGGGCAGCACAGATCCGGATGTCGCGGATATAGCGACGGAAAAAATCCTGCTGAATATCACCAAGCCTTTTTCTAATCATAATGGTGGAAGCATTCATTTTGCACCAGACGGCTATCTGTGGATTTCGACCGGTGACGGCGGAAGTGGCGGAGACCCGAATAACAACGGCCAGAACAAAAATTCGCTGCTCGGGAAGATGCTCAGAATCGATGTGAACACCACGGGAACTTACACGATACCTCCCGGAAATCCTTTCATTGGTGTAGACGGTGCCGATGAAGTATGGTCTTACGGAATGAGAAACGCCTGGAAATTTTCATTTGATACCCAAGCCGGAAATGTGATGGTCGCGGATGTAGGCCAGGGTGCGATCGAAGAAATTAACCGCGTGCCTATTTCTACGGCTGGCGTAAACTACGGCTGGCGCTGCTACGAGGGAAACAGTGTTTACAACTCCACCGGATGTGCGGCAGCCTCTACAATGACTTTCCCTGTTGCAGTTTATAACCACTCGGGCGGAAGATGTTCGATTACTGGTGGATATGTGTACCGTGGCAACAACTATCCGGCGTTTGAGGGAAAATATATTTTTGCAGATTACTGTTCTACCCAGATCGGTATCATGGACTCCGCTAACGCTATTACCTGGTCCCTCCCTTTTAATGGTAAAAATTTCTCCACTTTTGGCATAGACATGAATAATGAGTTGTATGTAGCGGCTGTAAACGACGGAACGCTGTATAAAGTGATAACCTCAAGCTTAGCGACGGATGATCAGGCTTCAGCTAAAATTCAGTTATATCCTAATCCTGCCTCAGGCACGCTCTATGTTAAAGGTTTACAATCTAAAAACAACAGTGCGGAATTTATAAATCCGGAAGGAAGAAAGGTCTCTGAAGTCGCCGTAAACGGTGATGGAAGCATCGATATTACACGTTTGAATGCGGGAGTGTATTATGTAACTATCAAATCTGACGGCTTAAAAATATATTCGCAGACTGTGATCGTAAAATAGCGTGGAGGCAGTATCTGATAAAATGTAAGCAGGAGAATATATCCGTTTAAATTTATTCCTGTAAAAAGTATTATCAGCACGCATATCCGTGTAAATCTGTGCGATCTGTGCGCGAAAAATCAGCCCGCAGATTTCGCCGATTAATGCAGATTTTTATTCGTGTAAAAGAATTAACAGTATTTCCGTCTGTGAGATCTCCGCGAGATAAGCCGACCGGATTATATCGTCATTGAAAAAATTCGCGTCTCGGGTTTGTTGCGCATCATGCGTAAATCGAACGTCATCGCCACGTTTCTGGTGAATGCGCGGCCTTTATCGGTGATGGTGATCGAATTGTCCGTAAGGGTTACGAGTCCGTCATTTTCCATTTCCTTTAATGCTTCAAGCGCATCGCCGATCTCCGGAAAACTGGTTCCAAGATCCCACGATGTTTCGAGGCGGCACATTAAATTAAGAATATGCTGGCGGATATTTAAATCTTCGCCATTCAGAATATGGCCTTTAACAACCGGAATTCTCCCCTCCTCGACCATTTTCTGGTAGCCTTCAACAGTTTTTTCGTTTTGCCCGAATGCATACCAGGAATCTGAAATCGCGCTCATACCAAGTCCGATCATCAGTTGGGTTTTACCTGAAGAATAGCCCATGAAATTCCGGTGGATATCTCCTGAAACCATTGATTGGTAAAGATCGTCGTGCGGAAGTGCGAAATGATCCATCCCGATCTCGATGTAGCCGAGTTCTTCGAGTAAACGTTTTCCGTTTTCGTAAAGTTTACGTTTTTCTTCACCGCTTGGCAGGTCATTTTCATCAAAACCTCTCTGGCCGACGCCTTTAATCCATGGCACGTGTGCGTACGAATAAAACGCCAGACGGTCAGGTTTCAACTCGAGCGTTTTACGGATGGTAAACTCCATTTTCTCCCAGGTATGGAATGGCAAACCGAAAACCAGATCGTGCGAAATGCCCTTATAACCGATCTCGCGCGCCCAGTTAGTCACTCTTTCAACATTTTCAAAAGGCTGAATCCGGTTGATGGCTTTCTGAACCTGCGGGTCATAATCCTGAACGCCAAAACTTGCGCGGCGGAAGCCTAGATCGTATAGAGTCTGCAAATGTTCGCGCGTGGTGTTGTTGGGATGGCCTTCAAATGAAAATTCGGGATTTTCGGCGATATCAGCTTTCGAAAAAATACCTTCAAGCAAAGTTTTGAGGTTTGCAGGCGAAAAAAACGTAGGTGTTCCGCCACCTAAGTGAAGTTCCTTTATTTTGGGTTTGCCACCGATGCTTCCTTCACCCTGAAGAAGATCCAAATATAAATCCCACTCCTTCAGAACACTTTCGAGATAAGGAATTTCTACTGAATGTTGCTTCGTAATCCGCTTATGACAAGCGCAGAAAGTGCAGAGCTGCTCGCAAAAAGGGAGATGAATGTATATTGAAATTCCCTCAGCATCATTGCTTTCGTTATAGGATTTTATAACCGACTGCTGCCATAATTCTGGCGTAAACGAAGTTTCATCCCAAAAAGGAACGGTGGGATATGATGTGTAGCGAGGCCCGGGAATATTATATTTATCGATGAGTGAAGTATTCATCCTGCAAAAATAAGGAATTTATTCGGGCATGCGGGATGAGAAAAATCAAGTGACCCAACACTTCACCGATGGATTTAAACATAAAAACAAGCGTTTACCGCAATGTCACTTGAACGCCCTGTCGCAGGGTTTTATGTACCTCGGCAACCTCATCCACTTTCTTTATGCTCTAAATAAATTCCATCTACCATTATATCAGGTTCAATTTCCTTTACTAATCCATTTTGGTTTAAAATGTAAACACTATAATAATTTCCTAAGAAGTAATATTCAGAGGATTGAACTAAACTTTGGATAATTGGATATTCATCAGTTTCAAAAATCAAGTTTTTGTTTTCAAAGTTTAGCAAATAACATTTACCGCCAGCAACTACGCAACAAGTTTTGTCTTTTTCATTGTATAAGACTTTATTTATTGCATTCTCGTAATCTTTTGAAAAACATCCTATCGAATGATTTTCTTCAGAAATATTAAAATCAACCCATAAAGATTCAATGAAATTTTCTCCAAAATGGAATTCTACAAACTGTCCAGAAATTGGTGTTATTGTTAAAATTTCAATATTCATTTTTTGCGTGAGTTTGGGAATGCTTGCAGCTAACGATTGGGGATTTCTGTTGGCGGGGATTATGATAATTGGTTTTTGTAAAATATAACTAAAAGAACAACTCGCGAAAAATTTTATGTTGTAAACTTCAACCCCGCTAATAGAAATAGCGTGTTGTGCGATGTTTATATAAATTTTGATGATTCGAGAAGTTCTATTTTGTTAATGAACGTAATATTTTCTGGCTTTTTAATATTCCCACAATTATGTATTTTGATTTGATGAAGATTTTCTAAACTTCCAAGCGAATCAATGTTTTCAAGTTTTTTACAATCAACAATAGTTAGTTTTTTTAAATTAAGTAATTTTTCTGCTCCTTCTAAATTCTCAATTTTAGACTGAAAAATTCCTAAATCTTCTAAGTTTTCTAAAGATGAGAGTAATGCCAGATTAATTTTTGAAAACTTTGTTATTGTTAAGTCCTTTAATAGTTTTAAACTATGAATATTTTTAGCTTTTGGGCGCCAGGTAAAAACAAGTTTTTGGAGATTTAATAAGTTAGAAAAGTCAATTTCCTGGGTGTCATTAGATAACACATCAATACTTAAAGTATTAAGATTTTTTAGGTGTTTAATAGCTTGATAATTTATATTTTCATAAACTGAAATATAAAGCATTTCTAGCTGAGAAAAATCTTTTACAAAGTCAATATTATTCAGTTTATAGTTTCCAATTCTTGCTGAAATAAGAAAATTAAAGATTTTATTTTTTTCAGCAAACCTTAGATTTTCCTCGATGGAATCAGAATTAATTTTTAAAAATATTGTACCGTTAATTTCTAATATTTCGTTCATCTTTCGGTATGATGGATTAAAATAGCGCACAACGGTCGGCGGCTTGGCGCAGAAGCGGGCTGCGAGAATCTTCTTAATAAAACCGCCTTTCAAATCTAAACAAAATTTCCAAACGGAAAACTTCCTCCCGCTTTTTTGCCAAACCGCTGTTATCTGCCGCGGCATTTCCGTGCGAGGTAAAACGGATTCAAAAAATCACCATCTAAAACTGACGGTGATGTAGGTGTAATTTTTGGTGCCGTGGCAGATAACGGTTGGGTATTTCTGTTGGCGGGGATTTTTATAACTGGTTTTTGTAAATATAACGAAATGAACAATTAGCGAAAACCTTTATGATGTAGACTTCAACCCCGCTAATAGAAATAACATGTTACACGAAGGCGCAATGATTTGCTAATTTTGGGGACCAATTAAAATTTCCTCAGAGTGATTTTCATCGATTTCATTTAATTCCTTTTGCATTTCATCATGAATAATTACGAAGGGATTTGAATCTATCTGTTCAACAGTTTCAAATTCCATTACTTTTTTGTAAAAGCGAGAAATGTAAATATCCTCTCCCCATTGCAATAAATTGTAACTAAATGCATAATATTTTGATTGACTCTCTATGACAGAAGTTGCTATATAGTTGTCAACTCCCATTTTATGACTATAGGTAAAAACATATTTCGAAGTTTTATCAATTTTGTATTCGCCAGATTCTTTTACTACTTCATTCCATGCTTTTGGCAACTCCAATTCTGCTCCATGTAGCATGTTTAAAATAACTTCTGCTGGACTATCTTTAAATTTTGAAAAATCTTCGTTAGGATACAAACTTTGTATTTTAATTGCATACTTAAAATTGTCAATATCGTCTCCTTTTATTAATAATTGAGAGGTGGCTTCACCAATATTTTCAATTCTATTATCTTTTTGTGAAAATACTGTTTGAGCTATTATTAACAAAAAAATTAGATATATTCTTTTCATAAGAGTTTTGTTCGGCTTTGGGTATGCGCTTTCGTGTAACGTTTCGGGGCTTTGCGATGGTGGGGCAATCGAAGCACAAATCTTCAATTTTGCACAAAAGTTCAATCGAAGAAATACCGTTGAACTTTGCAGTTTCGCCCCACTATTGCAAAACCCTTGTTAGCCGTTCGGTTTTGTTTTATAGATAGTTTTCGTCATTCCATATTAAGAGTTCACAAATTTTGTCAATATTTAGCTTGTTGTCCCTATTTATTTTTTCAATTCTAAGTTCAAAAGTTTCTAGCTCTTTTTTTGCAATTTCAATTGCTGTCTTTAGGGGTAGAATGTCAAGTGAAACTACTACGTCTTTTGGTGTCGGCACAAAGTGTTCGTCATACTCATTTACTGAAAAATCAAGTATAATTTTATCAGCGTCAATTTTTACTTGTGGTTGTGGATGTCCCGCATAAAAACCGTTTTTCCCATTTGTGAGTTTTTCCCAATAATGAATGTCCGAAAGGTCGCCACAACATTGTGGAAAATATTTGTCATGTCCGTCAATTCGAAGAACATAACCACCAAATAATGCACTTGCTTGTTCACGTTCGTACTTCCCGTCTCTCATTTCTTGAGTATGGTCAATTACAAGCTTCGTCAAATTATTGTCTGTGATTTCAGAAAGTCTGTAAAATGATGAACCCGCTAAATATGGTTTTATTTCGTCTTTAAAACCTGCTTTCTTGTAACTGTCAGAATTGTATTTATCCCATAATTCAGCATAATCCCAATATGGATATTTGTCAGGTGTCGGAACGTCCTGATTGTTATATCCAATTTCTATTACGGGTATTAATTCTACTGTCATTGTTTGTCTATGGGTTGTCGTTCTGTAAACTGACGGCTAACGGTTTGCAGCTACCCGAAGGGCGGGACTTTTACCACAAAACTTGATTTGAAAAACTAATGTTTGATTAATCACAAAACTGTCTTTGGAACACGAAACCCCGCCATTTGGGTAGGTGCTGTTATGCGTATGGCGTTTCTTAGCCAGCATGTTTTATGCTTTTATAAAGTTCTTCAAGTTCGTTACTGTCCGACCAGCCTTTACTTTCGTTCATTGCAATGATTATATATTTTCTTAACTCGTCCAAAGAGGTTGTGGCACCTTTAATTTTAGCGTCTGGCCAAGGTTGTTTGTCTGACGTCATTAAGTATTCTATGTAATACTCGTTCCTTTGTCCATTTGGTGAAGTTTCGACTCCATTCAAAGCAACAAACCAAGGACTCAATGAACTGTCTCGGTTAAGAAGTAACAAAGTCGCATGCGATGTTAGTCCATAAATAGTTGTTTCTTTAAAAGTGTCATTGATGAGTTTTAGCACATTAAGCATCGGGGTGCCAACGTCAGCAAAAGTGTCAATTTTATTAGGTATGAATTCTTTGTAGAACTCTTCCAATGTTAGTCTTTTTTGTTCGGAACAACGTATTAATGGCATATTCTATTTGGTTTGTTTGTCGGTCGTCCTACGCTTACGCATAACGTTTTGGCGCTTGGCGCAGTGGCGGAATTCGGAGCACTAAACTGTCAATATACTACAAAAGTTGATGCGAGGTAGAATGTTCAATTAGCCACGTCACCCGCCATTGAGCCAAACGCCTGTTGGTGGCTGGTGTTCTTGTCTGTCCCATTTGGTTACCAATTTTCAAATCGTGTATTTTTTAACCAATAATCATAATAGTCAAGCATTTCCTTGATTTCCTTTTTCTTGGTCAAATAGTCTTTCAAGTCAATTTTTCCGTTTTCTCTTTGGTCTTCAAGGTCTGATTTCTCTTTTCTCTTTAACTGTCTTTTTTTGACGTTTTCGTAATGCTCAAAATCCTTTTTTTGTTGTTCAACAATGTCTTGTCTAATTCTATTCGGGTTATCTTGGTCAGTCGTTTGTTCTAGTGAAAATCCACATCTCTCAATATATGAGATTGTCTGTCCGAATTGAAAAAAGGGCTCTTGCCTAATCCATTGTGTAAATCCGTCTGCTTCAAACTCAATGTCGCCTTGTTGAGTAATAATTGTCCATTGAAGTTTGTTGTCTGACTTGCTTAATTCAATATCTTCAATCTCAACGGCTTCGTCAAAAGCAGTATCAATTTCAAATTGAATGTTACTAATTTTCTTAAAAACCAAAGTCGCAGGTGCAGCCCAAAAAGTAAATGGTAATCCTTCAATGTCTGGCTTATTCCATTGTAAAATATAGTCAATGTCTAATTCAAGATTGTCTGTCAACCTGATTTTATAAATACGACAGTCGTGCCAACCCATTTTTTCAAAGTCGGTTTCAGTCCATATTTTCTTTTCAAGTTCGTATTTTCCCATCTAATTTCATTTGTTTTTGTCGTCCGTTACACTTGCCACCAACGACTAGGGCTAACTGCTCGTGGCGGAATTAATAACTGAGTATCGTCTGCCAAGATAATTATTCCTGATAAATATAAACATTAATATACTCAAAACCAGCCATGGCAGTTAGGTAAGGTTAACCGCTGGCACGCTTGTTTATTTTTTCACCTTATAGAAATATATATTCTTCTTCATGTTAATTAATATATATTCATTTTCTGAATTATGCTCAAGTAGGATTGCATTAAATTTGGTAACAAGATTCTCATCTATTGGTATCTCTGCAAACGAATTAAATGTGTAATTCTCAAAATCCACAATTTTGTTGGTTAAAAGATCAATTATATTTTCTTCAGATCTACAAATTATTTTATGTGTCGGAAGTTTTTCAGGAAACGTGACGCGACTACTGCCTGAGTTACAATCTGCACCTTCACCATAAATTTGCAACCACTCTTCACCAGGAATACAAACAGCCGATTCTACTAAAATTTCCCAGTTCACCTGATAAAAGTCATTTTGAATATCTGCGAAATTATCAGCAACTAAATTATCTTTTACAAGCTTTAAAGAAGTATTTGAAAGATTTAAAAAGTCCGCAAAATTTTTAATAACTGTATTTACTCTATTTTCCATTTTGCTAGTTTACATGGTTTTCTGGTGCTTGCGGCTAACGTTTGGCCGCTAACCGAAGTTGCCGATGAAAGAGGACTGAGTTCTTCTGCCAAGATAATGTTTCTTCGTGAAATCGCAACTTCCGGCTACCGAAAACTCGGCAATTTTGGTTAGCGGCGGTTAGCAGATGGCGCTACTTTTTCATTTAACGTGTTTGAAAATAACTTTATTAATACCAATCTAGTTTTTGCTTTAGAGTTTCTTCTGCGTATTTTTTTATTTCGTTTAAACTAGTTGAAGTATGCCAAGGTGATGAATCCCTAAAGTCAAATGTTGCCTCATTATTCAATAACACGTACTGTTCGCCATTTTCACTTAATTCTGGAGTTTCGCCTTCATCATTAAAACCCACATCTTGATCAAAGAAAAAATCATAGTTGATTTTAAAAACTTGAACTTTCATCGGCTTAAAATTGTCGTAAAGCCAATCTGCTTCACATATTTTTTTGGCTTTTTTATCTGTTTTCATGATGATGTGTCATAGATCTTATTTACGCGAATTTTCTGCGCTTTCTGCTAACGGTTGGGTATTTCTGTTGGCGGGGATTTTTATAACTAATCTTTGTAAATATAACCAAATGAACAATAAGCGAAAATCTTTATGCTGTAAACTTCAACCCCGCTAATAGAAATACCGTGTTATGCGAAGGCAAATGTTATTTTAGTTTGAAATTTTTACCTTCAATTCCTTTTATTGTATCATTTTCAATTAGGTATTCTTCATTTCTACTTTTTAGAAGAATTTTATCATTTTGCAGTTCTATGTCACCTGCAATAATATTAGTTTCATTGGTATTTATGTCAGTTTTAAAAATGGTAAAGTTATTTTTTTTCTTATCAACAAAAACTGAAAATTTTGACCCCTTATATTGAAAACTTCCACTTGAAAAATTTTCCTGCCTAAAGGTTTTGTGCGCTTTGCTAAGAACAAGGAGAAGAATAATCGGTGCTAAAATGATATTCGCCAAGAAAGCATTCTTAAATTTTGTTTTCTTTGTGAAATAAAGAATTCCGAAGATAATCACGTTGATTATTACTGTAATAATAATAAGATTCTGTGCCGTAATCACATCAGGATTTGAATATAATTTTGGCAGATAATAATAACGAACCAAAATCCAAAATATAATTATTTCTAAAATTACAATCAGTAAAATCTTTTCTATTGTTTTCATTTTTGCGGAGTCTGAATTGCTTTCGCATAACGGTTGGGTATTTCTGCAGGCGGGATAAAATACGAAATCTTTCTACTTGCTCAAAACTTAATTAACCGCTAAAATCTTTGATGAAAACTTCCTACCCGCTTGTAGAAATACCGTGTTGGCAGTAGTTTCTTTAATGTATTGTTACAAAACCCTCGTTTTCAATGCGTAATTGTAGAAAATTCATAACTAGCGGATGCAAATCCTTTTCAGTAAGTTTTAAGAGTCTTCTTTTTCCAACTCTTTTGTCCAAAACCGCGAACATATTTATTATGGGACTTTCGTGTGTCAGCGCTTCTTCGATATTCATATTTAAAAAGTGATATGAACATTCTGTAAAATCATATGCTGAAAATTCACCTTTTTCAATTATGTTGCCTTCGCTTCTTTCTGTTATTTCACTTTCGGAAGTGGCGCAGGAGGTCGGAGTTGATTTGTTATAAAAATATCTATTAAATTTAAAGAAATCTTCGGTAGATATATTTACAATTTCCTTTTTGTCGAAAGTTATCCAAGCACGATTTGCTGATTTACTTGCAGAATAATCTTTTGTATAAACGGTAATGTGATAATTCAGCCGTCCCTGTAAATTCGGGGAAAGTTTATTTTCAAGTTCTTTTTTAATTCTGGTCCATCTCATCCTAAACGAGCTTTTCTGAAATTGCTGCCAACGGTTGGGTATTTCTGTTGGCGGGGATTCTGATAACCGGTCTTTGTAAATGTAACAAAATGAACAATTAGCAAAAATCTTTATGATGTAAACTTCAACCCCGCTAATAGAAATACTCTGTTACCAGCAGTATCTATTTTCAGTTTGTCGCATGAAAGTAATTTTTTGCAGTCGGCTTAATTATATTTTCATTTTTTATATACCAATCTACGAACTTATCATATTCAGTTTGATTGGTTTTCAACCATTCACCAAACTCTTCTGGCGCTCCCATTTGGAAAATGTAATGATTATATGCGTCGAAAATATTATTATCTGCCATTTGTTTTTGATAGTCAAAAAGAATATTTGGATAATCTTTATTATCTTTTTCAAAATAATTCTTAATAAATTCTTGTCTAATTTTAGAGAGTGAATCTAAGTTAATTTCTTTCACATTAGAATTTAATAATCCGTAAATAAACCATTTCCCGTAAATCACGCATAAAGGAAGTTTTTTGGTTTTATCATATTGCTCTAAATCTAACGTAAGGTTTTTACATAGATTCAGTTCTTTCCATTCTCCATTTATAAAAACAATCGAATTTTTATATGCATCATAAAGACTTTTGCTCATTTCTTTTGTACGATTTGTTGTTCTTTCAAGATTAAGGAAGATTTCTCCGTATATTAAACCAGGAACTTTGTCATCCGAATTTAAATAGAGATTTGCCATTCTGAAATAATTCGATGGGTATTTTGGGTCTAAAGAAATTCCTTTTTGATAATTTTCAATTGCTTTATTGTAATCTTTTTCGAACTCATAAACGACACCTTTTTCTAAATATAGCAAACCTTTGTTTGGAAATTTCTTAATACCGTTGTCATAAATTTCTATTGCTTTTTTTGGATTTCCGAGATTGTCATAAGAATTTCCCCAAAGTGTATAAAGTTGCGCGTTTGTATTTTTATAGTTATCTAATTTTTGTAAAATTTCGATTGCTGTTTTATAATCTTTTTTTAGATAGTTTGCATAAGCAGTTTCGTAAGGATAATCAAAGTTCTCTGGGTCTAATTTTTGACTTTCTTGAAGAAGTATTATACTTTCTTCTATTTTTCCTGCGTCCATCAGTTTAATTGCTTCGCTGCCTTTTTTCAAAGCAACTTCTTTATTGTTTTGTGCAAAAGAAATCGCAGAAAAAAAGATAAATAAAATTAAAAATTTGAGATGGCTTTTCATTTTAGACGTGGTTTGTGATATTGCTGGTAACTTTTTGGGTATTTCTGCAGGCGGGCTAAAAATACGAAATCTTTCTACTTGCTAAAAACTTAATTAACCGCTAAAATCTTCGATGAAAACTTCATACCCGCTTGTAGAAATACCGTGTTACCTGCTGTGTTTTTATTTTTCTTTTGTTAATGAATTTATTGTTTGTTGAAATTTGCCATTTTTAAAAAGTAAAATGTAAACTGAGTTTTTCTGTTTTACAATACTGTCATTTACATTTAATGTAATGAAATTTGTCTCAAGAGGAAAGTAAACGTATATAATTTTGCCGGATGATAATTTTGCTTTGTAATTGTTGTGGTCAGATTTGTCGTGAAACAATTCAATTACTTTTCCTGAATATTGTTCATTTAAAATTTGATTTCGATAATCATCTTTGAAATATCCAAAAATGCCAAGTAAGGTAATCAGTCCAAAGATGAAAAGGAAGAAAAATAGAAGAATTATTTTATCCTGTTTTCTAAAATTAATTTGATTTAATTCCTTATCCATTTACTCATTTTTTTAATACAATATTTTATGTAACTGTATTTTAAAGCAATTTTTGACGATTATTTTTAACATAGCAGGTAACGGTTTGCTGCTTTGCGATGGTGCGGCTAAATATGCCAAATCTTTTTATTATAAACTAAACGTCGAAATATCTAAAATCTTTAAACTTGCGGAAATCCCGCACTATTGCAAAACCGCTGTTATCTGTAGTCGCAATTATTAGTCAAGTCCAAACTCAATAAGTTTGATTTCACAATTTTCTTCATCGAAATTTAAATAAGAATAAAAGAATGTATAAATCGGAAAATCTTTTACAAATTGTGGAATTTTATTTTTAGGCGGGTTTAAAATATAGAAATCAGATTTCGAATTTATATTTTTAAGTATTTTCAAGCAATTATTTAAGAAGTCATTATTTGTCTCTTGCAACACTTTATTTTTAATATTACTCTCAAAAGATTCAAATGCAATATCTTTAAAATCAGAATACTCTAATTTTTTAGTTTCGTAAAATCCAAAAAATTTTTCGTTGAAATATTCAGATATTTTTCCGTTTTCGTCTGTTATTATTACGTTTTGTCCATAAGGTTCATTTTCGTAATTCCACACAAAATATTTGGTTTTTAAAAATTCTGAAATGATATTTGCTTGATCTGATTTTGAAATTTTGGTATTTACTGAAACTGTTGTTATCATAAAATATCCTAAACTTAAATCTATGATGGTTTGAATATTTTTTTCTTTAAATTCCATTTGATAACGTGCTTTTTATGCGATTACAGATAACGGTTGGGTATTTCTGCAGGCGGGATAAAAACACGAAAACTTTCTACTTGCTAAAATCTTAATTGATCGCTAAAATCTTCGATGAAAGCAGCATACCCGCTTGTAGAAATATCTTGTTACCAGCAGTACTTATTTTATTTATAATGGATTACGTTAATAACTTTTGAGTTTCTTGCGTCAATAATAATTGAAAAAGCTCCACCAAAAGAATATCTGTCTACAGTTCCATTAATTACCCAATAATTTTTTATCAAATACGCTTCGTATGGTTTTTCACCTTCAATTTTTGATCTTCCATAAATTTCAAATAATATTGGTTCAGCTACTTTTATAGCTGTATTTTCTTCTTTAATTAAAAGTTCATTATTATCAAGAATAGCTATTTTTGTTGTGTCTTTTAATGCACTTTCAAGTTCTTTTTTTGCGTTATCTATACCTAATTTATTATGTGAAACTTTATTACAACTGAATTGTAAAATCACAAAAAGCATTAAGAGAATCTTTTTCATTTAATTTTTCTATTTTTCATTTTTTGCGTTTTTAGGCGTATTGCTGGTAACGTTTTGGCGCTTGGCGAAGAAGCGGATTTCGAAGCACTAAACTGTTTGCCAGCACTGAACTTGATACGAAGCACAAATCTTCATTTAAGCACAGAACCCGCTTTTTTGCCAAACGCCTGTTACCACCAGTGCTTCTATTCTGTCGTTGGTTTATCATTGTCAATTATAGGTTCTGTGTTAATATTTTGGTCAGTCGTTAATTCGGTTTCTGTTACTTCATTTTTTTGTTGTCTAAGTTTCCAAAACCAATACAGTCCGCCAAGCGGAATTCCAAATGTCCAGTAAGAATTAAGAAAGCCCATATAACCAAAACTCACTCCTAAAAGAATTTGAAGATTTATTAGTTTAAATGAAAGTCCGCTAACAGCGGCATAAGTTATTGCCGGAGTGTTCAAGAAAATAACAGCAATGTATTTTAGCCACTTCTTTTTTAAGTCGCTACGCTTTATTTGTCTGATAACATAAATGTTGAATATTGGAATGCAAATGGCGAGAAGCCCGAATAACCAAAAATATGTCATTGTGGGAATTGGAGCTTTTACATCAAGTGTTTTTATGTTTAATATCTTTTGGGATTTGTCATCAAACAAAACTTCAAGAACACCGAACTCCTTTTTGTTATTAAACTCAATTAAAGCAAGTGTTGTATTCGGAGGAGTGTTGTCAGCTTCGACAGTTGAAAATTTCTTTTCAGACTTCATAAAAGAGTATTCCAATTCTGTTCCCCAATTATTCACTATTAGTTGCCTGAAATTGGCTAATCCAATTTTCATTGTGTCAATGTTGGTATTCTCAGCCATTTCATGGGTCATTGCCATTTGGTCTACACATTTTGTATAGTCTTCTTTTATCAATGTCTCTACAAAATCTTTTGTTTTGTCTTTGTAGGTGAAGGAGTTTTTAATAAAATCGCAACTGGTCAGTAAACTTACCATTAAGATTGTCAATACGATTTGGTTTATTCTTTTCATACGTTGTCTGTCTTTTAGCATTGGTGGTAACGTTTTGCAGCTACCCGAAGGTGGCGATTTCGAAGCGATTCACTTTCAACCAAGCAGAAACTTTGATATAAGCACAATGCTTGGTTTAACCACTGAACCGCCACTTTTGGGTAGCTGCTGTTAGCAACAGTTTTTATTTCGTTAGTTTAGTTATTCTATTATATTCTTTCCATTTCGGGTCATTATTAAATCCGCATCCAAATTCAACCAGTTTATTTGGGTCTTCATACATTTCAGCAAGTTTTTGTGATGCAAATTCGGCATTGTCCACATACATATCCATAATAAATCCAAAGTCCGTTGCAACTCTTGCAACAGGATGAGTAATACAACCCTTTTTTAGTTCATTTATAAAGTAGTCTTCTATGGTTCCAAAGTCTAATTCATCCGATTCTACTTGATTGTCAGAAATCTCAATATTGAATTGCAAATTAAAAGGACAGCATTTTTTGTATTTATAATCGACATAAGCCAAGTCGACCCACCCGGTTGCTGGTTTTCCAGAGTCCGTTTGAACCATAACAACTGAAATGGAATTCTGCGGATATAAGTCCGTTGAATCTTTAATCGTATTACAATCTATACTTTCTTTGTCTTTCTTAAATAAGTCAAATATTCCCATTTTCTTGTTTTGTTCAAATTGTTTTATATTATTTATGCTTTTTACACATTGTGAAAAAAGTAATGAAGAGTATTTAGATGATTTTAAAAATTATGATGTCACACTTTCAAATAGTGACTTTGATATTAATCTAAAAAATGGTAAAATTGAAAGTGATTATTTTAAAATGATGGATTCTATTAAGTTTTCTAAAAAGGAAAAAATAGAATTTGCTAAATTATTCTTTGATAATAACCTGAAGAAATTAAATGGGGATTTAGTAATTTATAATAATGATGGAATAAGTATTCATCCAGATATTGGAACTTCAATACGTATTAAATATTTTGCGATAGATAAATCAACAGTTAGTATTTCTGGCTTTGCAGATTCGTTAAAAGTAAGAGAGACCCACATTCCCTATCTCAGGTTTGAATCAAAAGCGTATAAAATACTTGAAAACAATAAGGAATTTCAAAAAATAAAGAAAAAGATAGCTTCCAAAGAAGATGATAGAGTTTATCTCTAATTTTGGCTGCAGCTAACAAGATATTTCTATTAGCGGAGTTGAAGTCTACATCATCAAGATTTTCGCTAGTTGTTTTTTTATGATATTTACAAAAACAAGTTATCATAATCCCCGCCAACAGAAATATCCAACTGTTAGCATAAAGATACTTTATATGGTAAATTTTTTGTCACGTTGGTTTCAATTGGTTGCAGCTAACGTTTGGGTATTTCTGTTGGCGGGGATTATTATAGTTGCTCTTTGTAAATATAGTAGAAAGAACAACTAGCAAAAATCTCTATGATGTAAACTTCAACCCCGCTAATAGAAATACACTGTTACAGGTAGTACTTTAGCTAATCCAGTGTTCTAAAGTCAAATACAATTTCCATTGATTTTTTTTGTCAAGTTTATATATATAAGTTCCTCCTTCAGCGCAAAGCATTCCGCAATTGTAACTGATAGTTACTATTGCCATATTTTTGGCCTTATTGAACAAAGGTAATTCCAAATATCCGAAGCATTTTTTTTCCTGTAAAAGGTTTTTCCAATATTCTTTACTTGAGTCTTCATTATTTATAGTTGTGTCAACCTTAATAATTTTTTTATTTCTCAGTTTATTCTTCCAAACAAACTTGTTTCCTCGTAAATACTGCTCGCCGATAAATGTTTTATCCTCTTGCGAAAAAATTGTATCGATTTTAGAGATTAAAGTACTATCACCATTTGTTGCAATGAAAGTCTTTATATCAATAATATTTTCACAATATTTGTAAATATCATTTTGTGATAAAGCATCGTTTACAAAACTATAAATGAATTCGTCAGAAACTATTCCTGACTGCTTTTCATTTGATAATTTCATTTCCTTTTTTTCGCTACAACCTGCAAACACGTAAAAAATTGTGAAAATGTACAAGATAAACTTCATATTCGTGCTTTTGATAGTATTGCCTGTAACGTTTCGGGGCTTTGCGTTCGGGCGGGAAACCGAAGCACAAATCTTCAATTTAGCACAACAGTTGAACTGAAGAACTACCGTTGAACTTTGCAGTTTCGCCCCACTATTGCAAAACCCTTGTTGGCAGTAGTTTTTTTATTCGTTATTATATGTTTTTAAGTTTTTCGTCATACCAAATATCTTCATAACCTTTAATGTCAGTTAAAAATCTGAAACCAACGTCAAGTCCTAAATACTTAATTATTTCTGGTCTTTGTTGTAGCAGATGTTCTGCACATATTGGTTGGAAAAAATCGTTTGCTTCGGAATATTCGCCTGTCCATATAAACCAACCCGTTGTTCCTTTTTCGGCTGGATGTCTTAGTCCATTAATTGGGTCTTTTTCAAGGTTTGTAGAAACTCCGATATTTAATTTCTTATTGATTGGTTTCCAAGTTGAGTTGCATTTTTCGCAAATTTCTTTTTGTGCTTCAATGTGTACATTCCAGTTATTATGAATTAGCAAATCGTCTTTTTCAGTCAATAAACGTTTTTTCCAAAGTGAAACATTTGTTCTGTTAATTTCAAAATTAATGTCTTCGTTATCCCACTCAAAAATTGTGTCTGAAATAATTTCGTCTTCGTCCCATTCGAAATCATCATCGCTAATTGCAGTCCAAGCAAAATTTTGAATTGCAGTTTTGTCAATTTTATTTTCTAAAAAACTGTCGCAAAGTTCTATTAAATTTTGTCTTGTTACTTTCATTTCCGGTCATTTCTAAAATTACTGCCAACGGTTGGGTATTTCTGTTGGCGGGGATTATGATAACTGCTTTTTGTAAATAATAAGGTAAGAACAATTTGCGAAAATTTCTATGATGTAAACTTCAATCCCGCTAATAGAAATATCTTGTTACCAGCAGTACTTATTTTATTTATAATGGATTACGTTAATAACTTTTGAGTTTCTTGCGTCAATAATAATTGAAAAAGCTCCACCAAAAGAATATCTGTCTACAGTTCCATTAATTACCCAATAATTTTTTATCAAATACGCTTCGTATGGTTTTTCACCTTCAATTTTTGATCTTCCATAAATTTCAAATAATATTGGTTCAGCTACTTTTATAGCTGTATTTTCTTCTTTAATTAAAAGTTCATTATTATCAAGAATAGCTATTTTTGTTGTGTCTTTTAATGCACTTTCAAGTTCTTTTTTTGCGTTATCTATACCTAATTTATTATGTGAAACTTTATTACAACTGAATTGTAAAATCACAAAAAGCATTAAGAGAATCTTTTTCATTTAATTTTTCTATTTTTCATTTTTTGCGTTTTTAGGCGTATTGCTGGTAACGTATTGCAACTACACGTCTGTTGCGTAAAAACCAAAACTATCTTTCGGTTTAACACGAAACTTTAAGGTACAAAACCAAAATTAAATTAATCACAATGTAGCAATAGCGTGTAATTGCTGTTATAAGTAGCTTTTATTATGGATTGGATAAATGTTAAAATAGAAAAACCAAAGTCAGGTAAGTCTGTATTGGTTTATTGTGTGCCTAAATATAGAGATGATGACGATATTTTAGGATTTGAGATAAATGTTGGATATTTAGAAGATGATGATTGGTATTTAAACTCTAAAAATTTAGATGAAATACTATATATTTCTCATTGGATGGAATTGCCAAAACCCCCTAATAATATTATTTTATGATACGAAATATTTATAAAATACTACCATTTTTTATAGTGGAATGGTTAGGAAAAACATTTGGTGAAAGAACAACTATTAATGGTTACAAGGCTTTTATAGTTTTTAAAAACACTTATATTATAACTGATGAAGAAAAGTAGCTTACCGAAGCAGAAAGAAATTTATACAGCTTTTTAGCAGAATTATCTTTTGGACAGCTTCGGTTAAAGTTACTTATAACGTTTTGGGTATTGCCGAAGGCGGGGATTTGTAGCACAAAAGTTCAATCGAAGAACGAATGCTGAACCTTGCACAAATGTCCAATCGAATACGTTCAGCCCCGCTTTTGGCAATACCTTGTTAGCTGTGGTTTTTTATTTATCAAGTTTATATTTCTGTCCATATTCTTTTACTGTCATTAAAAAATGAGGATTTGTTTTATTATTCAGCAATATTTCATACTCACGTTTAGCTTTGTCAAATTGATTAAGCTCTCCATAAACAATTAGTTTTCCTAGAGGTGTCATCATCATATCTGCTTTCTCCAACTCCTGAAGCATTTTTTCAGTACTATTTAGTCGGTCAAAATATGGCAAAATAAATTCTGTCAAATTTTTTCTCATTTCTACAATTAGTTGTTCTTCGTCTGTAGTCTCTTTGATATGATACCAAGTGTCGTGTTGATTTCTTATAGTTCCAATTCTTTTTCTAATCAAACATTCTGGTTCGGTTGGATAGTCTGGAAGTCCTTTATTTATAAAATCATAAAATGCAAGCCAATACTCTGGTACAAATATTCCTGTGTTTATAGTAAAATCTATATTGTTTTTATTTCCCCAAACACTTTTCTGAACATTAATGATTTGTCCGATTCTATCAAGTTTCAAATAAAAATTATTTTCCTTTTTCTTAAATCCCAATGGTTTCAATACTTCGTGAAATCCGTTCTTAATTATTTTGTCAAACTTAGTTTCTGATACTGTCTTCATTTTGATTGCGGTAGGTCGTTATAAAATCACAGCTAACGTTTCGGGGCTTTGCGATGGTGGGGAAATCGAAGCACAAATCTTCAATTTTGTACAAGAGTTGAACTGAAGAACTCCCTTTGAACTTTGCAGTTTCGCCCCACTATTGCAAAGCCCTTGTTAGCGGTAGTATTTCTTTTTACCTTTTTTCAATTAGTTTATCCAAGTCTTGTATTAGTTCATCTTTTTCTATTAAATAAAGCAATGTCCGACTTTTCAGTTGCCTTCCTTCTTCTTTCGAGTAATAGGAAAAGTTTATAGAAATTTTATCTCCATCAATATTTTCTACTTTATACGGTCGATAATAGTCGTAACTGTTACTAATATGATGTCGTTTTGATACAACATTTTGATATTGATTTACGTAATAAAAACTACTATCAGTGTCGAAAATTATCATTGAAGAACTCCCGATTTTTTTAATATCATATATGTTGTCAAGTGTTAATAATGTTTTATCGTCCTTGTTGTATTCTCTTGAAAAAATTGAATTTTTATTGTCCTTAAAAAAATATGAAAGTCCGTATTTGAATTCCTTTTCAGGTTTTTCAATTTTTGATTTTAAAGCAATTTTTATTTGATTGCTTACTGGCTCTAATAAAATTGTATTAATTTGTGTGGTGTCAATAGAATTGATAATCCATTGGCAATAATTTTTGTTGTAATCTATTTCTTTTTGTAAAGATTTGATTTGTTCTACATTTTGGATTGAGTACTCTAAAAGTTTCAAAGTTGTTTCAGCATCAAATCTTCTTGAAACTTGTCTAACAACTATAGATTTTTCTTTTAAAAAATCTATTTCTTTTTGAGCACCATTCCAAGAGTTCTGTATTTTGCCTTTGTCGTATGAAATAAAATAATCAGGTTCGCAATTTCCCGTATAATGATGGTTAAAGTCAAGAAAGATTTTGTCAGTATATTTTAATTGTTTTGAAAATTGTTCAGCTAATTTTCCAATTATGAATACTTTGTTTATTTCTTCATATTCAAAGCCTGTTTTAATTCGAACTTTTACATTGCCGAAATCCTTTGTCATCCAAAAATCTTGATGTGCAAATACAGTCCCAAAAGTCAGAACTAAAATTAATGTCAATATGTATCTATGTCGCTTCATAATATTACCGCTAACGGTTTGCAGCTACAAGAAGTTGGCGATTTCGGAGCACAAAACTGTCTGCCAGCACTGAACTTGCTACGAAGCACAAAGCTTTATTTAACCACTGAACCGCCAATTTCTTGTAGCTGCTGTTAGTGGCTGCTCTTCTTTCAGTCGTCAAATTCGATTGCATTTTTTGTCTTTGTCGACCAGTTATTAATATCAATTTTAATTTTCTGTTTCTCGTCAGCCGTTAGTGTTTGCTTTGTCGGTAATGACCAATTTGTCAAACTGTTGAAATAAAGGATAAGTCCATTCATTCCTAATTCAAATTCAACTTCGGCAATTTTCCCATTTTCGGTAATGTATAAAAATCCACTTCGCCCGTGTGATTTTAAATGCACTCCTTCTTTCGTTAACAATTCTTGAACCTTATCTTTTTCCCGTCTTTCGGTCGCCCATTCTTCTTTAAGTTTCTCCGAAATGTGATGTTGAAAATGCGTGTCGTCAAATTTTATTGTTGTCCAACCAAATGGTGTCTTTGATTTTATGTCTTCTACGTTTCGCTTGATTTGTTTTCTACAATAATTTGCTTTGTCTGTTAAGTTCATTTTGTCGGCAGAGTCTGCCAGTCCAAGCCAAAAGTCTTCAGAAAAATAGTGTTCTGTTTCGTCAGCAAGTTCAATTAAACTGTCTAGTGCAAGTTCCCATTCTCTGTTCTCTAAAAATTCAACGCAATTAATAAACTGTCTTTGTGTCTTGTAAAAGTCTGGCATATAGTCAACCAAACGTCTTATAGTCTGCTCAGGTGAGAAGTCCGTTTTAGATTGTCTTTTTATGAAGTTGAATAGTTTCACTGTCTGTCTTTTAGAGTTGCCACTAACGTTTTCGGGCTTTGCGTTCGGGCGGGTTTCGGAGCACAAAGTTTCAATTTATTACTAAAGTTCGTTAGATGCACAAAGCTCCAAGTTTGCACGTCAGCCCGCCTGATGCAAAACCCGTGTTATAGGGCGTTTTTCTCTTTCGGTTCATATGTTTCTCGTACTTTGTCTGCCCAGACAGCTACATAATTGTCGGCAAAATTTTCACTTTTCACTTTTATTGCTTTACTCCAATATCGTTTATAAAAACTGTCGATGGAATGTCCAATTTCGTGAAGCAATAAACTTTCTAAAAAATATTTTTTAATCAATTCCTCTGTCCATTGTAAATACCAACTGTCTTTATCTTCTTTTAAGTCTGTCGTGTAGTTTTTGTAGTAGTTTAAAGTCTTTTTTAACGGTTTGCTTTTCCCAAGTCTCATTTTGTTGTCAGTCGGGAATGGATGCAAAACAATTAAATACACTTTACTACCACAAATAAATGAACCTTGAAAAGTATCTCCGTTTACATAATCTGTCTTTTTAATTTTCTGCAACCAAATATGCGTTAAATGGTCGGTGTGGTCTTTCGGTAACTTCTCAAGTGTCGATTTTATTTCGTCAACAGTTATGGGGAAATAGAAGTCTCTTGAAGGATTGTCAATAATATAAATTGGCGTTGTTTCATCATTTTTTGGTGCAGATAAATTATGTTGTCGGTTAAAAATTTTGTCCGCAAGTTTTGGAAAAGTCCGTCCACCCCAAACGTCACCAAACTTTCGGTTTTTCTTCCAAGCTGTATGTTTTCTTGTCTGCATAGTGTCGTCTTTTAAAATGCCCTATAACGGTTTGCGGCTTTGCGATGGTGCGGCTTAATATGACAAATCTTTCTATTATAACTAAACTTTGAAATATCTAAAATCTTCACACTTGTAAAAATTTCGCACTATTGCAAAACCGCTGTTAGCAGAAGTGATTAAAGTTTAAATGTTGATTTTCTAAATGCAGATATTAATGCTTGACCTTTTTCTTTATCTTGATCTACAATTTGTACATTTAGTATTTTACCATTAATGATTGCGCTGAAACATTTCATATTCATATTTTTATTGTCGCCAGTAATATTTACATCAAAAACCTCAAATTTAATGTTACTTATTACTTCTGTTGAATAGGAATGAGTGATTACTGAATTTGGTAATTCCATCTTCAAAGTTTCGTACAGAACTTCTGACATCTGCTTAAAAGATTCAGTAAAATTTTTCTTTGATTTAATTGGCTGATAATTTACAACCAGTTGATTGTAATTTCCACTTTTGAAACCGTAAATTTTAATTGACTTATTTACCAGTTCTTTACCAATTTTTTGTTCCAATATTTTTTTACCTAAAAGTTGGTTTTTCTCAGATTCATTTGGACTGACATTTTCAAAATAGTCAGGAATTGAAAAAGTCCATTTAAATAGTTCATTGTATATTTTTATCTCATTTGATTGAGAGTAAATATTCTGCAAGGGAAAAATTAGAAATAATATAAAGTATATTTTTAATTTCATATTGTATTTATGTATGTTTCGGATCATTTCTGCTAACGGTTTGGCGCTTGGCGCAGTGGCGGATTTCGGAGCTCAAAACTGTCAATACACCACAAAAGTTGATGCGAGGTAGAATGTTCAATTAACCACGACACCCGCCATTGAGCCAAACGCCTGTTATAGGGCGTTTTTTTCTGTCTGTTAGTTTTCTGAGTCGTATTTTATACCCCAAATATCATAAAGTTCTTTTACTTCTGTCTTGGCGAAATATTTGTCCCAAAGTCCACAATTGCTCATATACGCCATACACTCTCCAAATTTGAGGTATTGGGATTGTGGAATTTCTTTTTTCTTTAAACAATTTTTCAAGATTTCAAGTCTGGTCTTTTCGTCCAAGTCAATTTTTGCCCCCATTCCAATGTCCACTCTTCTGAATCGTCCTTTTTGTAGGGCGAAGTTAAGTTCATCTTTTCGTTCAAAGTCAATGTTGTTCTTTTTCAGTTCGCTCCAAAACATTTCTGTGGCAATTCCAATAGTCTCTTTCCACATTGTCAGTATGTCATTTGTAATGGATTTTAATTGAGTCAATGTGAAATGTTCGCTTTTAAGTCTTTCAGTCCAATAAATTCCGAGATTGATTATTGCTTCTTTCGTCCTAGGGTCAAATAAATCAAAGTCATTTAGTAGGTCATTCTGTATTTGAATTGTCCTTAAAAGTTGGTCTCTATATTCTGACTTTGTATCTGTCATTGTCGTTTTTTAAAATGCCCTATAACGTTTGGCCGCTTTGCGAAGGCGGGGTTTTTCAGCACTAAAGTTCATTAGATGCACAAAGATTGAATTTAGCACTTCACTGTCATAGAAGCACGAAACCCCCGCTTTTGCAAAACGGCTGTTAGCGGTTCGGGCTTCTTTCATTCGCCAGTTTTTTTGGTTAGTAACGCTATTTCCATAACTCGTCTGTAGAAAACGCCAAACTCTTCCTTTTTGTATTTTGTCCGCATTGCTTTTAGAACGGCCAAAGCGTCAAAACCACCCCATTCCCAAAGCATTGTATCAAAGTTATATTTCAACATTTGAGTTTCTACTTCTGTCCGCAACGATTTAACCTGGTCAGTTGTCAAACCATAACTTTCTAATAATTTTGTTAGTCTTTGGTCTGTTTCGGTTGTAAATTCTGTGTCTAAAAATGGTTCAAGTATCCAACCCCAAATCATTGGTCTTTCAATTGTCTTGATATTATTCTTTTTAGCAAACTCTTCAAGTTCAACTTTTATTTCGGACATTAAATAAATTAGTTCGTTACCAACTCTAAATGTCGGTGGATATGATTTAAAGTCTATGTCGTCAATTTGATTTGTCTTGAAGATAGTTTGTCTGTATGCGATAGAAGGTTCAAATGGATAGTTTTCAATTTTTAAAAAGTCGTCACCAATTGTCAATTGTCCAGTAGAAACGAGCAATTCTCTCACTTCTGATTTTGAAGTGCTAAACATTGTCCAACTGTCACTTGGTTTTTTGTTTGTTTTGAAAAGTCGTTTTATAAATTCCATTCGTTTCTGTTTCGGTGTCGTCTTTTAGCCTGACCGCTAACGGTTGGGTATTTCTGTTGGCGGGGATTATTATAATTGGTTTTTGTAAATATAACAAAATGAACAACTAGCGAAAATCTTTATGATGTAAATTTCAACCCCGCTAATAGAAATACCGTGTTGTACGCCGTTTTGTTATTCATATGTTATCTTATCTCTGCCAATAGTTTCCACTATTTTTAAAATTTTGTAATCTTCATCGTAATAATATTTACCAAAATCTAGAATATAATTTTTCGGACTTGTAAAATACAATTGTCTGGAATAGACTCCGTTTGACTCTGCTTTAAATATTTCGGTTCCTTTTTTCCAGTAATTCAGTGGATTGGTGTCAATGATATTTTCAAGAACTTTGGCTTCTTTTGTCAAAAAGACAAATGAGCCTTCATCAATACTATCTTTATTTTGAAGGTTATAGTAGTTATAGTATTCACCTTTTACATTTAATAAAGTCATCTCTAATTCAAATTTCTTCGAATTAGAATTATACCGTGAAATTTTAAGAAACTTAGGCTTTGAGTAATCTAACAAAAATGGTTCGGCGAATGTTTTTATGGAATCACCATTTTCTTTTTTTAAAAAGTAAAAACTTTTGTCAGGTCTTAACTCATAAATGTCCTTCGGACTTTTACTACAGCACATGAACAAAAAAGTAATTAAAATTCCTAATATTCTATTCATGCGATGTTTTTAAAATGGCGGACAACGAAAAAGTATTTGCGAAGAACGGGCTACTGCAAACCAAAAGTGGAAAGGTAAATCACCCGGAGCAAAATGCTTTTTCAGCTTTCTAAATTAGTAAAAATAGAAAGATGAAAAGCATTTTTGCATATTTTATTAACTAGATTCCGAAAGAAACCGTCAAGCCCGTTTTTTGCAAATACACTGTTAGCTGTAGTGCTTTTTAAAATATTTTCTTCAAAAAACTACCGATAATTTCTAATGAGCTTATTAGCATATTTTCGCTCCCGTAATTTCTAAGTGCTTTGATTTCATCTTTTTTATCACCTGCTTTTTTGCGTTTGATTTTTCGACCTAATTTTAGACCGTCAAAAATTGACCAACTAATTAGAAGTATGGAAGAAAGAATAATTAAAATTATTTGTAAATTTTCATTCATAAATGAGTTCAAGTATTTTGAGTTTTTAATGCTAACAAATCGTTAGGAACGTTTTGAAATTTTTAATTCATTCCTAATTTTTTCAGAGAATAATAAATTTTCAATTACATGTTACTTGACGAGATTTTTGTCGCATTACAGCTAACGGCCGGGTATTTCTGTTGGCGGGGATTATTATAATTGGTTTTTGTAAATATAACAAAATGAACAACTAGCGAAAATCTTTATGATGTAAACTTCAACCCCGCTAATAGAAATACTTTGTTATGTGCAGCCGTGGCTCTCAATAACTTAATATGTTCGTATTTAAACCCCTTTCTTTATTAATATTTGCTTTGAGATATTTTAAGGTAGTTTCTTTATTATTTAAATCAACTAAAACGCTTCCACACCAAAAGTTTGTAACTTTTTTCTCATTGAATTCAAAAATCAGAATTATGGTTGATTTTCCTATTCCTCCCTTAAAATAATTCATTAACGCTATATTTTTTCCACTGCCAAAATACTGTAATTTTCTTCTTGGCAGTTTTTTGTCGAGAATAACGTCAGTAGGATTCCAATTTTCGTGTGGATTTGCTATAGGTTTATCTTCTAATATTGCATTTAGGAAGTTTAATATAACCTTTGGAATTTTGTTAATATCGGTTTCTTCCGTCAATTCTGTGTTTTCAAGTTTAGTAATTAAGCCAGCAAGATTTTTGTTTTCAAGAATTTCTTTTGCATTAATTAGGATTTTTTCATCGTCTTCTTTAATGGTTTTACTTTCCTTGGAACAACCTAACAGAATTGTGATAAATGCAAATAAAATTGTTATCGGAATTGTTTTCATACGGTTGCACATAACGTTTTCGGGCTTTGCGTTCGGGCGGGTTTCGGAGCACAAAACTGTCTGCCAGCACTAAACTTGAATAGAAGCACAAAGCTCCAAGTTTGCACGTCACCCGCCTGACGCAAAACCCGTGTTATGTGCTGCCTTTCTATTGTCCATACATTTCATACAAGGTATTTAATCCAAGTCCTTCATTGTCGTGTTGTGTCCAAAAGTCTGTGATTGTATAAATTATTTCTGTCGTACCGTTTTCAGGTCCAAATTGATAGTCCGTTAGAAAACACACTTTTTTAATTGGCGAATTGTCAAGTGCAATTTTTAGCAACTTGTCTATGTCTTGTTTGAATTGTTCTAAAAACTTAAACCTAAATTGCTGGTTCGCTCCACTATTGTATATCGGGTCATTTTCGTCATATTCAGGAATAATTATGTCGCCTGGCTCAAAACTCCAGTCAACAATTGCTCCTGCAAAATAACCAGCGTTTTCATCGTCTTTGCAGTCAGGATTACCAATGTGAACTATTATACCGTTTTGTTGTCGAAGTAAGTCGTAAAACAATCCACGATGACTTTCAAGTTTGTTTTCTTCGACAATAGCAACGTCAAAGTCCGCTTGGTTAAGCCCAAGTCCTATTGAGTTGATAGATGCTATTTCTATTGTCGGCATTGTCGTCTTTTAAGGTTGCACATAACGGTTGGGTATTTCTGCAGGCGGGCTAAAAATACGAAAACATTCTACTTGCTAAAAACTTCATTAACCGCTAAAATCTTCAATTGAAAACTTCATACCCGCTTGTAGAAATACCGAGTTACCTGCAGCTTTCTCTATAATTTCATTTTTTCCGGTAATCTTCAGTTTTTTTTATACTACCATCTTTATTATAGAAAGTCCAAATACTATCTTTTGTCCATCCATCATTTAAAATGTAAAATTCCGTTCTTTGATTTTGTCCAGCTACTTCATAGTCATAAGTAACTTCTTTATAGCGGTGATTTCCTTTATCATATTCACGGGAACCAATAATATATTTTGCATCTGTCAATTGTACATACACAAAATAAAAAAATATTAAAGCTAAAGGTGTTGAAAAAAAGAAAAGAATCTTGTCAGTAATTCCAAGGAAATTTACAATTTTTTGTTTGAATAGAAGAAAGAGAATTATACCTGAAATTATCCAAAAAATAGGAAAGTATATTAATACGTATCCTAAAGATGAACTTTGGTCATTGTATATATTAAGAATAAAAACTCCAGTAATTATGCTATAAATAACTGCAAAAATTATTAAAACTGGATTTGGTTTCATTCGAGCGATTTTTTAAAGTTGCAGGTAACGTTTGGGTATTTCTGTTGGCGGGGATTATTATAACTGGTGTTTGTAAATATAATAAAAAGAACAACTAGCGAAAATCTCTATGATGTAAACTTCAACGCCGCTAATAGAAATAGCTTGTTACCTGCAGTTTTTTTTGATTTAGTTGAACATTAGTGTTGTCAAAAAAGGTAATATTAATGTCAGAATCGTAAAAAATGCATCACCTATATGTAGTTTCCGATATTCTCCTTGTTCCCAACTGGATTGCATATAACCTGTCATAAGCGGTTCATTTCCATAGATTCTTAAAAATATTTGTCTTAGAATCAAATAATAAATCATAAAAAGTAGAGGAAAAAAAGTCCACTCTGCAGCATTCCCATTTTTCATTTTTAATGATTCTCTATCCAAATTAAAAAATCCAAACATTGCAATGAAAATTGTAAGAATTAATAAAACCAAGTATGTTGGGGTATTTTTCAGTTTTTTATAAAAAAGCCATAAAGTAATATGAGTAATTCCGCCAAGATATATATAGAGTAATTGATTGTCTAAATTCATCTTTTAATATTTAACGGTCATTTTTTAAAATTGCAGGTAACGTTTTGGGGCTTTGCGTTCGGGCGGGATTTCGAAGCACAAATGTTGATTTTATTACTAAAGTTTAATTGAAAAACTACTGTTGAATTTTGCACTTCAGCCCGCCTGACGCAAAACCCTTGTTGGTGGCAGTATTTTTTAGTCCCACCATAACCAAATTCCGTTCATCTCTTTAATGGCTTCTTTTAACTTGTCAATTGACCCAACTCCTTGGTCAACGGAATCTGGGCAAAATTCATAAACTTCATTTGCAAAAGCGTCTATGTCATTTGGAAGTTTGTCAAACTCAACTTGAAGCCAGTCTCTACTACACCCAATTACAATTAGTCCATATTTTGATTTCCATTCCGAAATTTTCTTAACAATATCTTCGTTTTCTAAATCGTGATTTATTCCATCAGTTCGTCTATAACGCAAAATGTCTAAATCGTCAGTTCCTTTAATAACTGCTATATTTTTTTTGTCATCTTCGCCTTCAAATACAAAAATAAGATAGCCTTTTTCTCTAAATTTAGTTTTTAATTTTTTCACATACTCAATTGCTTTTTCTTCTGTTGTTTCGGTAAAAATTCCATTAAAAAATTTGTCATTAAGTACATCGCCTGTTTCTTGGTCAATAGCAGGAAGTTGTATTAATTCGGTTTTAGTCAGACTTTTTAATTCTGTCAATAATTCGGTATTGAAAGTCAACTTGTTTAGAAGTTCTTTTTCAGTATTTGTTAAACTGTTTTTTTGTCCACACCCGAAAAGTGAAAATAGTCCCATAATTAATATTGTTAATTTTTTAGTCATTTGCTTTAAAGTTATTTCGTTCTGTTTGGTCTGTCAATATTGCCACCAACGGTTGGGTATTTCTGTTGGCGGGGATTATTATAACTGGTTTTTATAAATATAACTAAATGAACAACAAGCGAAAATCTTTATGATGCAAACTTCACCCCCGCTAATAGAAATACCTTGTTAGCAGAAGTGTTTTTTATATATTTATTTCGACAAAATTTTCGTATGATAGTAAACCTTCGTCAACGTATTTCTTTAATTCACCAGTCGCTTCTAGCATTTTTCGTTTGTGGTCTATTTGAAAATAATATTTCTCTTCTTTGCCTGATTTTAGTTTAATTGTAAAATCATTATAAATTCCATTTGAAACTTTTTCAGAAAATGCATTATAGCCCCATATTAATTGACCGTTAAAAGGTCCAGTATTGATTTTTATTGACTGAATGTCATTTAATTCATAAACCTTGTCATTTATTTTAATTTTTGAATAATCAAGAATTAGTTCTCCATTCAATTTTCCTTTTAGCTCTTCAGGAAAAAAAGAGTTTAGTAGTCCTAATATTATTGCAACCACAGAAATAAATCCAAAAACTTGTGCTAAACTGTCATTAAAAAAATCTGAATCCCTGATTACATAAACTTTAAACATTAATAATGCAGAGGAAAGTAAAAAGATTCCAAATAGAATTCTTTTTCTTGTCCAAACAAATTTTTCAGATGCGGTAAATATTTTAAACGTTGTCATTTAACATTTCTGCTAACGTTTTGCAGCTACCCGAAGGTGGCGATTTCGAAGCACTTCACTGTCAACCAAGCACAAACTTTGATAGTAGCACAAAGCTTGATTTAACCACTGAACCGCCACTTTTGGGTAGGTGCTGTTACTTGCTGGCATTCTATCGTCAGTCAGTGTTGTCATTTTATTCCTATTATTCTGCACTCTGGATAATTCTCACGCAACAGTGTCTGCACACCGTCAGAAATATGTTCTACTATAAAAACTAAAGATTTGCCTGTCCTGTCAAACTGCGGAAATTTTTTAGGCATAAACCTCACATCGCTGAGTGCAAAATATGGTGGAAGAACTATATAAAACTCATTACAGTCCTTTGAAATTGTAATTGTCGAGTTGCCGTAGTGAAATTCTTCAAATGTCAATTGAACACTGCAAGGTGTGATTGAAAAGATAGCATCCGCATTGTCTAAGATTGTAATTATTGTCCTGTTACTATCCCCATTTCTCTGTGTAGTAAAAATCAATTTGTCTGAATGTTGGAGAAGTAAATTTTTAATTGCAATTGTTCCGCCAGTCTTTTCTTCATTTTCTATTAACTGTTGCGGATTGAATTCTGTGCCGTTGTCCGAAATGGTTATTTTGTTTTCGTTTATTATAATCTCAAATGAGGTTGCATTTCCGTGTCCAAAAGAATTTCGGAAATGTTCAATAAGATAATCTCGAATTGCATCGGAGATTTGTTTGCCCCATACAATTGATATGCAACTGTCGGTTATTAAATTCCCGATTTTTTCATTTTCAGTTCCTGTTTGCTCTATTGTAACATCATTGTTAGCCAATTTTTTTCCTTCAAGTAGTTTAAGAGCCGTCTGGTAGTCATAACCCTTTTGCACCATAAAGCTGGCAACATTTTCTGCAAGTTCTTTCCAAGTCTTTAATAATTCCGTTGAAAATCTTGTTTCGTCAGTATCAATTAATTTTCCGTGTTTGTCGCACATCCAAATACCGTTTGAAATATGCTTCCGCTCCTCTGGAGATAAATTAGCATCATATCTTCTTGCACCTTTTCCTTCAGAAGCAGCAGAAATGTGGCAAGCTGTTCCAACACTACTTGTAGATTTTTCACTTTCGTCACTGGGTCCAACCGTCAATGAACCACAACCAGGAAATGAACAATGATAGCTTACTCTTTTTGCAAGCTGAATTTTTGTCTCTAGAGTAAAGTCGTCTCTCATTGTTTTTCTTTCGTGATTGTGTTGTCTATGCTTGCAGGTAACGGTTGGGTATTTCTGTTGGCGGGGATTATGATAACTGGTCTTTGTAAATATAACAACATGAACAACTAGCGATATCATCATGATGTAAACTTCAACCCCGCTAATAGAAATAGCGTGTTGTACGACGTTTTTATAGGATTATACCTCCGTACTTTATCAAAGTCAAGTGTGCATTTTCCATAAAGTTAATAAACGTTGTGTTTTCAGTTGCTTTGGCATTATAAAATTCAATATAATATTCGTGCGGGTTTACGCTGTTCAATAACGGATTATTGTGGACAGTATAAAAAACCCAAAATTTGAATCTTTTGGTTTGACTATTCGGATTAAGTAAAGTAAGTTCGTCGATCCATCCAATTTTTAAATGATAGGTTCCATTAATCAAATAAGGATCTAGTAAACCGCTTTTTAAAATTATTTTAGTTTTTTCATCACTCTCTTCGTTAAATTCCAGAAATTTCATTTCTCCTAAAATCACTTTGTTTCCAATAGTTCTAATTTGAGATTTTAAAAATTTAGGGTAGTGTACTTTTTCGTACTTAATTTCAAAAATTTCTTTTGCAGGATGATATTTTCTAGAGTCTATGTCTTCAGTTTGTCCAAAAATGAAAACTGGAATAATGATTAAAATAATTGTTAGGATAACGGTATGCATAAAATGTCGTACAACGGTTGGGTATTTCTGCAGGCGGGATAAAAATACGAAAACTTTCTACTTGCTAAAAACTGAATTACTCGCTGAAACCTTCGCTGAAACCTTCAAACCCGCTTGTAGAAATACCGTGTTACCTGCAGACGTTTTATTATTTAATAATAACTGGTTTAATTCTAACAACCTTATTCGTTTCACAAATTTTATTTAGACCTTTCAAAATGTCATTTTCAAAATGTTCTGTTGCATTCAAAGTTTCAAAAATAATGGTATCATTTTCAGTAAATATTGTCAAGTCTAAGTGTGGAATATCAGTTACTGATTCAGTATTATTATATTGATAATCTTTTTTTGAAATTTTGGAAAGAGCATACTTAACCTCGAGCATCTGTTCTTCCGATATTTTTCCTTTAAAATATCCAATTTTTGTAGAATCATAATCAAAATCAAATATTGTTGTTCCATCCTTATAGATTAATTCTCTATTTAAAGTGAAATTCTTGTTGTTATTTATCAAAAGATGATAAACAGGGCCGTCAAACCCTCCGTAATAATTGTAAATAATTTTTGTGAATTCTTTTTCTTTATTACAACTATAAAATATACATAGAATCAAAATCGTAGAAAGTATTTTAAACCTGTTGTTTTTCATAGGATTGCTGGTAACGGTTTGGGTATTGCCGAAGGCGGGGAATTTTATAACAAAAGGTCAATCGAAGAACGAATGTTGAACCTTGTACAAGTGTCCAATCGAAGCCGTTCAGTCCCGCTTTTGGCAATACCTTGTTACCAGCAGTATTTATTGTTTTCTTTCAATTTTCACCAATCCTTGTCGTGTCGCTAAATACAAATTTCCTTTATCGTCAAAAGTCATTGTCGAAATATAAGAAGTTGGAATGTCAGAATTTTCATTATGATAATTCTCCCAACCATTTTTTAAGTCGTATCTTACTAAGCCTGCTCTGTCAGTAGAAATCCAAAGAACTTTTTCTGATTTGTCATAAAGCACGCAGTTTGTATGGTTGAAAGGCATTCCAGAATTTTCGGTCGTAAACTGTTTAAAAGTCCCATCTGTATAACGAATTGCAATTCCTTCGTTATTGTTTACTTTTCCTTTTTCCTTTCTGTCAAACTCGTAAAGCGTGAAAAAAAGATTACCATTTTCGTCTTCATCCATTGAAGTAATACATTTTCCTTTCAAAACCGTATTTGTGTTTTCAAAGTTTGTTACTTGATTATTTTCGTCAATCATAGCTGTGCCGCTAAAGGTTCCAATCCAAATTCTATTTTTTGAATCTCTCTTTGCAAATGTTACTCTGTTTGAAGGCAGGTCTTTGAATTTGCTGTTATTTAGGTTTGTCCATTTCCCGTCTTTGTAAATTGTCACGCCTTCGTCAGAGCAGAAAAACACTTCTCCTGTTCTTTCATTATTAACAATTTCATACGCTCCATCTATTCCGATTTCCGTTGAGTCATACTTTTTCCATTTAGCATTGTCGAAACTGTAAATATTTTTAGTTCCATAAACCCATTTAACATTGTTGTTGTCCGTTGCTAATGCATAATAAGAAAAGAATTTTCCTTTGTCAGTAATATTTTGTTCAGCATTCTTAAATTCTTTCCCGTCAAAAGTTACTAGTCCTTCATCAACAGTCAACCAAACAAGTCCGTTTTTGTCGATTGTAATATTGTCGTTCGTATTGTTTGGAAGATTTGAATTATTCGAGTTCCAAACGGTTATTTTGTAATTCTTTAGATTTTCGTTTTTGTATTCGTATGTTTTATTGTAAATCTCAGGACTGTTAGGTTTATCAAAAGATTTTTTGAAAGCATTCATATCAACCCGTTCAATCTGTCCCGAAATTTTGTTGTCACTTATTGCAAAAATTAAATTGATTGAGGATTTTTCTTCATGCTTTCCACTTGTTATTGCTGGTATCCATTTCTTGAACTTGTTAAGTTCTTCAATAATTTTCAAGGAAATAGGATTGTTTGATTTGTCAGTATGACTTAATACACAAGCTCGACCTTTTGCGTCAACAAGAACCTGAAATTTTACAGCACCTTTTATTCCTTGTAAGTTCAATTCGTTGTTTAGTTTTTCTTGTAATTTTGTAAACTCATTTTGGTCATAACCTGCTTTTGTGTCTCCACAGTCAAGGCAAAACTTTTCTGTCTTACAATTTTCGAGTTTTACAGGGAATATGTTTTGTGCATTTGCTTGAAGTGTCAAACCTGCAAAAAAGATAAAAAGCGTTTTTCTCATTTATTCTGTTTATTTATTGTAGGGTGTCGTTTTAATATTGCTGGTAACGTTTTGCAGCTACCCGAAGGGCGGGACTTTTACCACAAAACTTGATTTGAAAAACTAATGTTTGATTAATCACAAAACTGTCTTTGGAACACGAAACCCCGCCTTTTGGGTAGGTGCTGTTATAGGGCGTAGTTCTTGTCACCATATTCCAATCCAGTTTTCTAATTTTCCTTTAAACTCGTCCACCGCAAGCCAAGTGTTTACTTTTTGTTCGTCTTTTTTGTCGTATGCCGTCAAGTATTGAATGTGAATTTTCTCTCCATTTTTTAGGTCGGGAATTTTTGTCACAAATCCGTTTTGTTTCATTTCTGTTATTGACTGATAGAAGTCCACTTTGTGTTTTAGTCTTGGCGGAAACCAGTCGTCATTTTCAGCTCTTGAATTTAAAACTTCTCCATCTTCAGTCCCAATGTGCAAAGTCCACTCATTACTGTCTGCTTGTATTGCGTCTAAGTGCTCTCCAGTCGCTGTGTCATAAGTTACTTCGTCATTTATTTTGTCAAGCAAACAATAAGTTTCAATCTTTTCGTCAACGTCAGCCGTTTTTTCAATCCTAAAAATCCAGCCGAAACTGTCAGTCAGGGTGTCGCCATTATAAAGTGGAACTCTTATTTTAAATGAAACGATTTCAATTTTGTGTCCGTCAGTATTAAAGATTTCCGAACTACCATTTTCATATTTCTTTGTCTCAATAGCATTGTCTTGTCGGTTACAGATAAGTCCGCAACGAACTACCCCCAAAGGTGTCTTAAATTCTCGTTTTATGTCAGTCGTCTGTGTCGTCATACTATGCCCTATAACGGCCGGGTATTTCTGCAGGCGGGATAAAAATACGAAAACTTGTACTTGCTGAAAACTTAATTAACCGCTAAAATCTTTGATGAAAACTTCCTACCCGCTTGTAGAAATACTTTGTTACCTGCAGTTTTTTTCTTTTGCGTTAATTATTATGTATGATAAATACGTTATTATCAAAGGAATTTGAAATGTTAATAGTTGAACATTTCGATAGGAATTTGAACTAATCTGCTAACTATGGGCGATAACATAAGTATGAAACTTAGAATGATCACAGCTGTATTGGTTTTCCATTTAGTTAGATTTAAAATAATTCCTAAAATTCCAAGAATTGCAAAAACTTGGTCAACATTTCCAAAGTCAAACATTGTAAAGATTAGCTATAGAATAAATGGAAGTCCAATCATTTGTCCAGCCAGAATGATTAGCAAATAAGAAATTATTGAAGTCGTCTTAATCAGATTTTTCATCTTTTGCGTTCGGTTCTTTAAAATTGCAGGTAACGGAAAAAGGCTTTGCGAAGGCGGGGAAAAGAAAGACGAAACTTTCTATAAACACAAATCTTAGCAAAAAACCATTTTCTTTTGATAAAATACAAAAATTAGCGGAATAAAATGGTTTTTTGCGACAAAATATGATAAAAACTTCAACGCAAGAGAAATTCACCCCGCTTTTGCAAAACCTATGTTATCTGCAGTACTATTTTTTAAATTTTGCAGTCTCAATAGCATTTATTACTTCACTTCCCAAATTTTCGTCTTTAAAAACTAAAGCAATTGTTAAATCTCTATTTTTCACAAAACTAGTATAATTTATAACTTTCATTTTAGTTTTAGGTGGGATATTTACAAACAATGAATATTTTGTAAAATTAATATTATCAATCCTTTTTTGTTCATTTAACGAATCAACTTTAGCATTTTCAAAACTTCTAATATATGTTCGATATAATAAGCCGTTTGATTCATTTACTGCTTTTGAATAATCTCCATCAATTTTTGGATCATATTCTCGAATATTAATTAAGAAATAATTATTATCATCGAATTTGAAAAGTTTTGGTTTTATATCACTGATTTCCACATCTGTATCATAAATTTGGTCAATGTTTTTCTTACCATCAGATAAAATTTTACTTGACTCATTTTCTGTTAGTTCTTCAAATCCTTTTGGCAAATTCATTTGAAAACCAGTGTTTTTATCAACAATTTTAATTGATTTGTCCGACTTCTGACCTTTGCAACTTAAAATTGTTCCAATCAGCAAATAGAAAAAAATAGTTTTAATATTCATACGTATAGTTGTAAAAGTATTGCAGATAACGTTTCGGGGCTTTGCGATGGTGGGGCAATCGAAGCACAAATCTTCAATTTTGTACAAAAGTTCAATCGAAGAAATACCGTTGAACTTTGCAGTTTCGCCCCACCATTGCAAAACCCCTGTTAGCACCAGTATTTTTATTCTGTCGGACTAACAATTGTGTATCCACTGTCGCCATAAATTAAAAATTTGCCATTTTTTATTCCTGTCAATCGTGGCGAATAGTCTCCAAACTTTATTACCTCACTTTTATTTCTGTCCCACAAAAAAAAACTTCTTTTATCGTCATAGCTTGAATGAAAAATAATTTTGTCAGCGGTACTTGAAATTGCTGATGTTCCCAAAAAGTCATTTGGTGTTTCAAAACTTTCAACTTTAAAAGTGTCAAGATTAAGTTCAAATACTTTTAGGTCAGTATATGCGTAAAACAAAATTTCGTTTGCTCCATGCATACAAATGCAATAGCAGTCAAGTATATTACCATAAATTTTACTTGAATTAAATCCGAAAATTTGTCCACCTGAAAAATTAAAGACAGCAAGTCCGTCGTTGTTTGGTCCGTCATCGCCTAAAACACCTTCGTCAAAATAAGTAATTACAATTTTGTCTCGATGGACAACTATATTTTCTATTCCATCTCCAACTAAAAATGATTTTACTAGTTGTCCACCGAAATTGTAAATATATCCATTAACACTATTGTCCGTCCTACTGTCTGCGATTAAAAATGTTTCATTATTTAGTCTGCGAATAATTGGGAAGCGAATTTCGATGTCGATTTTTAAGTTATGCTCGTTTGTTATGACCGTTTTCGTGTCAGTAAACGCAATGAAATTTCCTTGGTCGTCAGCGTCAAGGTTTAAAATTTTACTTTGTCCTACGTCAATATGTGTTGTCTGTTCAGTCATTCTTAATATTGGTTTATATTATTTATGCTTTTTACACATTGTGAAAAAAGTAATGAAGAGTATTTAGATGATTTTAAAAATTATGATGTCACACTTTCAAATAGTGACTTTGATATTAATCTAAAAAATGGTAAAATTGAAAGTGATTATTTTAAAATGATGGATTCTATTAAGTTTTCTAAAAAGGAAAAAATAGAATTTGCTAAATTATTCTTTGATAATAACCTGAAGAAATTAAATGGGGATTTAGTAATTTATAATAATGATGGAATAAGTATTCATCCAGATATTGGAACTTCAATACGTATTAAATATTTTGCGATAGATAAATCAACAGTTAGTATTTCTGGCTTTGCAGATTCGTTAAAAGTAAGAGAGACCCACATTCCCTATCTCAGGTTTGAATCAAAAGCGTATAAAATACTTGAAAACAATAAGGAATTTCAAAAAATAAAGAAAAAGATAGCTTCCAAAGAAGATGATAGAGTTTATCTCTAATTTTGGCTGCAGCTAACAAGATATTTCTATTAGCGGAGTTGAAGTCTACATCATCAAGATTTTCGCTAGTTGTTTTTTTATGATATTTACAAAAACAAGTTATCATAATCCCCGCCAACAGAAATATCCAACTGTTAGCATAAAGATACTTTATATGGTAAATTTTTTGTCACGTTGGTTTCAATTGGTTGCAGCTAACGGTTTGGGTATTTCTGTTGGCGGGGATTATGATAACAGGTCTTTGTAAATATAACAAATAGAACAATTAACAAAAATCTTGATGATAGAAACTTCCGACCCCGCTAATAGAAATACCGTGTTGGCAGTAGTTTTTAATTCTTAATTTGGTATATATAATTGTCTCTTTTCTTTGTAGAATTTATTAGCAAATCCTCTATCTCTCTTTCGTCTCCGTTAAACTCTATTTTCTCAAGATTAAAATTAAAGTTATGAGTTCTTTCAATTACCGTCGTTGAATTTGGTGGTAAATGTATTACAAAAGTTTTATCGTCAATTTCTACGAAATTTAATTTTGTAGCATTCTTTTTATTACTCCAATTCTTCACTGTTGTGATTTCACTCAAATTGAAAAATTTTACTCCATCTCCGATATAAAATTCCTTAAAAGGCTTTTTAAATTTCACTTTTAATGTTATACATTTCGATGTTAAGTTTTGAATATAGATTCCAGTTGGGATTGAGCAACTTTCCAAAGTAAAGAGAATTAGAAGAAACGAGAAATATTTTAATTTCATATTAAATGGTTTTAAATAATGCAAAATTCGCTTCAGTAAAATTACTGCCAACGTTTGGGTATTTCTGTTGGCGGGGCTTTTTATAACAGGTCTTTGTAAATATACCAAAATGATCAATTAGCGAAAATCTTTATAAATGTAAACTTCAACCCCGCTAATAGAAATAGCTTGTTAGCTGCTGCTGTCTTTCAATTCCGATATAATTCTGTTTGTTAATTTCTTGGTAGAATAATAATATCCATATTTTGGATCTCTATAATTTTTGTGCTGTACGTTAAAATAAATTCCCTTATCGTTATAATAGAAGAACAATTCTTTGTTTCCAAATAAAATCTTCTTTGTATCGAACATTATAATATTATCTCTTATTTCGTATGGATAAGTAAACAAATTAAACTTCTTTGCGAGATCATAAACTCTTTTTCTATTATTTTCTCTTCCATCATTATTTATTATTGAGTGAATTTGTGTCACGTTTGGAATTCTAAAGAAACCAACTATACCAAAATAAACACAATATGTTGCCAGAAGTAAAGTAGATATAAATAGTCCCAAACTCAGCTGATTTGACCAATCAGTTAGCAAAGATTCATAAATAAGAAACAGTCCGCAGCTTAGAATCAAAACCGCAAGTATATAATCAAGAACTTTATTGAACAGATACTCTTGATCTAAATATTTCTTAAATTGTAATAAAGTCATTTTGTCAGATAGCAGCTAACGGTTTCGGCTATGAGAAGTTGCGGCATCGAACCGGAAAGATAATAAAACATCGCAAACTTTCAAATACCTGAGTATTGTCTTAAAGCGTTGAAAACCAGCAATTTTTTATAGCCATTGTTAGCCGCTGGCACATGATATTTATGGTAAAATAGTAGCTTTTTCAAAATCAACTTTATCTAAATCTATAAGGATGTATTCATCTTTAACATTATGTTCCAATAAAATGCCATTGAATCTCGAATTTACACCTTCAGCATCCGGAATATTGGCGAAAGAATTAAAGGTATAATGTTCAAGTTCGACAACCACATTTGAAAATAGATCTATTATTTTTTGTCCGTTTTTAGATATACATATTATTCGATGCGTTGCAAATTTATCAGGGAATGAAACACGACTGCTATTATCGTTGCAATCAGCGCCTTCTCCATAAATTTGAAGATACTCTTTACCTGGAATGCAAATAGCTGATTCAACAAATATCTCCCAATTCGATTGATAAAAGTCATTTACTATATCCTCCAAATTATTAGAAGATAAATTATCACCAACGAATCTCAATTTCGGGTCTGAATCTTTCAAGAACTGATTGTAATTCCTAATTATTAAATGAACTAGATTTCCCATGGTAAGTTTTTATGCGGCATTTTTGGAGTGCTTGCGGCTAACGCGTAAATATATGTATATTATCCGAAATACCGATTGTTTCTCATCCAAAAATAAAAACACTTCTAATCTATTGCTTTCTAACGCTTTATATGTACTTTTGAATTGCGTAAAACATATTATTACCACCATATTCTGCGTCCGCCGTACCAGATAATCTTTTTTTAACATATCCCAAAAACGAAGCCTCACCTATGGATTTCACCGATAAAAGATACCGATTTTCGCCGGGTAGCCATCATGGCTCCAGCGTGATCTGGATAGCATTCGAAAAGGATCACGAGCTTATCGCCCACCTCCGGGCACAAACCAAAGCCCGGTGGTCCGCTACACAGAAAAAATGGTATGTGGCAGACCGTAGACACTACCGCGAACTTTTCGGCCTCCCCGAAGAAATAACCGGCAAAGCCGTACTCGCAAAAATTAACCTCATCAATTTGCCCGAATTCAAACGTTTTCAGGAACATCTCGTCCTGAAGGGTTATAGCCAAAGTACCCTGCGCACCTATAGCATCGAATTTGCCCAACTGCTCTATGTGCTGAAAGGTCATCCCGTCAACGAACTGTCACCAGAACGCCTCCGCGCCTATTTTCTGTACTGCCACGAAAACCTGAAACTCTCCGAAAGCGAAATCCACAGCCGGATCAATGCAGTAAAATTCTACTTCGAACAGGTGCTGCACCGCCACAAAATGTTTTTCGACATCCCGCGGCCTAAAAAAAAGCAGCAGCTGCCAAAAATGCTGAGCAAAGCCGAAATAAAAAAAATAATATTGTCCGTAGAAAATCCTAAACATTTGATGATTCTGAAAGTATGTTACGGCATGGGGCTGCGTGTAAGCGAAGTGGTAGCATTGAAACTGACGGATATCGATGGTGCTGGAAAACGCGTGCGCATCGAACAGGCAAAAGGCAAAAAAGACCGCATCACCGTTCTGCCCGAAAGTCTGCTTCCAGAACTTCGCGCATACTATCTGGCATACCGGCCGAAAACCTTTCTTTTTGAAGGCCAGCATGGCGGTCAGTATTCCGTACGCTCAGCGCAGGCCGTTTTTAAAAAAGCAGTGGAAAAGGCGGGCATCCACAGGAAATTAGGAATCCATGGTCTCCGCCACAGCTTTGCCACTCATCTGCTGGAAACGGGCACCGACATCCGCTTTATACAGGAACTGCTGGGGCACAACTCCATCAAAACCACTCAGATCTACACCCACGTTACCGATATAGCGAAAGCGCAGATTAAGAGCCCTCTCGATACGCTGTAATACTTGCAGACAGGTTGCATGATAGTAGGACCTTCCTGTCATAACACCGGGAACACTGATAAAGTTGGGCAGAATGCTTAATCAACGTGGCTTCATGTCACAGGATGCTCAGGCATAGTAGGAGGGCAGACAGATGCAGTAATTTTCAATTATACTTACTATCGGGTATGAACCGGACGGACATACTTCTTGCGGCCAATTCTTCCCCGGCAACCTTTTACATCACCGCTGTATCACCCATGTCAACCCGCTGTTCTGTCCTACCCATAGTGCACATATCTGCAATATGGGTCCAATATAGGTGCAATGAATCTCCAATAGATTATTGGAGATTCAATGCTGTAACAATGCTTTAATGTTGTATCTTTATCGGACGGAACCCGTTGAAGGTCAGGACGTAGCAGATCTTCAGCAAAGGTTTTTAAAGTATAACCCACATCGCTGAAATGCTATGGCAAATATAAAGAAAAACGGCAACCTGAGCGGGGCAATAGGCAATATTGTTTTTGTAAATGACGGCGACCGCGTGTTTGTTCGCGCTAAACCCGATATCGTAAAACAGTCGCAGCGCACCAAAGATTCAGCCAAAGAATTCGGACTGGTCAGCAGCCGCGAAAAAATTTTCCGGCTCCGGGTGTTGCATGCAATGGGCATCCCCGCACTGCAGTATTTCGCCGCACGCCACCGCGCACGTATCAGGAAAACACTGACAGCAGATAACGGCAGTACAGCCATAACCAACCCCACTTTCGGCAATCCGCAGGCGCTTACCGGCTTCAGTTTTAATCCGAAAACGGAATGGCAGACCTGCACCAATTTCTTTCCCGAATTCGACATTCAGCCCGGAAATGAAATAAAGGTTCTCCTGCCCCAACTTAAATGGAAAGAGCAGATCGTACCGCCTAAAAACAGCACTTCTGCCCTGCTTACTCTGCTCGCGCTCACGGCGGATCTGAACAGCGCATCCGTTCCCGTAAATGTGCAGTCGGAGCTCGAAATCGAAATAAATGGAAGTTCGCCCGCGCCCGCACAGCAATGGGCCTTTCCTGCCGGTTCCTCTGCCGGCTGGCTCCTGATTATAGGTTGCCTGAAATTTAAAACTCAAAATAAGCTCGAGGCCACAAAGCAGTTTGCTGCAACTTATTTGTGGGCAGGTCTCAATGGTTAAAAAAAAGAAGTAATTATTTAAGAAAACCGCGCTCATTCAGTTTCATCTGAACGATTCTGTTTTTGCCGGCCAGAATCACGGTGTCGCGGTCGATCCATTCACAGACATATAGGCCTTTTTCTTCGGAAATAATGGTCCACGTTTGGCCGTAATCGCCGGAGAACTCAATGTATTGGTCACCAACGGCGATGATCTCTTTACCCTTCGATCCGGGACGGAATTTAACGCAGGTTTTATAACCCGCGTTTTTTCCTGAAGCCTGGATCTGCCAGGTTTTGCCACCGTCGTTTGTGGTCGCAATATTGTTGAAATTTTCAGCCTGCTTCGTGTAATCGCCACCCACTGCGATACCAAATTTCTTACTGTAAAAATCAATCGAATAAATGCCCTGCGACGAAGTTCCCTGGATGAAAGGCGTACTGAAGATCTCTATATCTTTGTTCTTCGTATTTAATCTGAAAATTCTTGAAGACATCCCTCCGGTAGCCAACCAGACATAGTTTTTAGCTGCAGCGATATTGGTATTGCTCGCGGCAAATGCGGCCTCACCGGAATTCAACAGATAATCTGAGTAATATTTGGCGTAGAAAGTTCCGTTATCCATCTTAAACTCCGCAAATTTTAATTCCAGATCAGCTTCCGGATCACTGAAAGTGTAAAATGTATGTTTGTGAAAATACAATGCGTCATAAAAGGCGTTTTTTGAATCGTCACCATTGACGATCTCAGCCTTCAACGTCCTTTTATCAATCCTGAAAAAATATGCCGGACTCTCAATATTGATGGCGTAAAAAGCTTGCTCATCCTGCGCCAGGGTACGGAACTGTAACTTCTTTTCAGAAAGGCTCACCTGTTTCTGATCTGCCGTATCCTTCAGGCTCACATACCCGAATTTAGAATCGGTGCCGGCATACCATACTTTCCCGTCCCATATCTGAATGGCGCGGATCGAAATGTTGTCTTTTAACAAGGTCTGTATTTCGGGCTTTTGGGCATACAGAATGCCTGTGAGTACGCTGAAACAGAACAGAAATATATTTTTCATAATACACTTTTGAAAGTTGAGCGGGATTGCAGCCCGGCTTGAACGGAGCTCTCCGCCGCGGCGGAAGCGGGAGTGGAAGACGGATACAGCTGCCCTAAAAATAAAAAATTCCCGCCAGATCATGACGGGAATATATGAGTTGATTAAACCTATTTTTTATACTTAAAGAAATAGTAACCGTACAGCACGGCGTGAATAACCGCCATGACCACCGAGAAGATAATCAGTCCGCTGTCGTCAGTCTCCGCATTCTGATGATGCAGGAATGCAAGTACCGCCAGGATGGCAGTAAGTACAGCTCCTGAAATCGCCGTAATGGTGAAGTTTTTCGGGTCGTTGGTGGTGTTGTTTAATTTCCCGAGGTGAGAGTTTTTGATCCCGCTGTACAGATACAGATCGAGCCCGATCATCATCCAGCAAACCAATCGGATCCACGTATCAAGTGGCAGAAACGCCATCATACCGAAACATACTAATATTCCCAATACCGGAATTAACGGCACAAGCGGCGTTCTGAAAGCACGCGGCGCATTCGGCTGCGTTTTTCTCAGAACCAATACCCCCACACACACGAGGATAAAGGCGAAAAGCGTTCCGATACTCGTCATTTCACCCACTACTCTTCCCGGTATGAATGCCGCAAATAAACTTACGAACACAAGGAAAAACAGGTTAGATTTATAGGGAGTTCTATATTTTGGATGAATTTCGCTGAATACTTTAGGTAAAAGCCCGTCCTTACTCATCGCATAGAAAACACGGCTCTGGCCCATCAGCATCACGAGGATTACTGAGGCATATCCTAATAAAATAGCAAGGATAATAGTAGTGTTGAGCCACGGATAGGCCGGAACCATCGTGCCGTTCACCACTTCGCCCATCGCATCAATTGCAATGGCTACAGGAGCAAGGTGATCTGAACCTCCACCTGCTGTAAAATCTTTGTAATGCACCACACCCACCATTACGTATGCGAAGATGATGTAAAGAACGGTACAGATCAGAAGTGAACCCATAATTCCTATAGGCATGGATTTTTTCGGATTTTTGGTTTCCTGCGCTGCCGTAGAAACCGCATCGAAGCCGATGTAGGCAAAAAAGACGACCGCCGCCGCGCGGATGATGCCCGTCCAGCCATACTCACCGAACTTCCCTGTATTTTCCGGGATCAGCGGTGTTAAGTTTTCAGGTTTAACATATTTAAAACCGACAATGATAAACAGAAGAACGATACCCACTTTCAGGATAACAATCGCGCTGTTTACCCAGGCCGACTCGCTGGTCCCTTTGATCAGGACCAATGACATGATGAGTACGATAAAGATTGCCGGAAGATTGATAAGCCCCGATGCCCCTGTAGAGGTGATGTCGAACGGCGTAGTCATCAGCTGTTCGGGCAGTGCCACCCCAAATGAATAGAAAAACCTACCGAGATACCCACTCCAGCTCGATGCCACAGTTGCTGCACCTACTGCATATTCAAGAACCAAATCCCAACCGATAATCCAGGCGATAAATTCGCCCATTGTAGCGTAGGAATAAGTATAGGCACTGCCGGCCACAGGGATCATGGAAGCAAATTCAGCATAACACAATCCTGCAAATGCACAGCCAAGTGCCGCGATGATAAATGAAATCATAATTCCGGGACCCGCGTAGTTTGCGGCGGCCATTCCGGTGATCGAGAAAAGCCCGGCGCCAATAATAGCTCCTATTCCGAGCGCGATAAGCGACGTAGAAGATAAAGTTTTTTTAAGACCATGCTCAGTTTCGTCGGCTTCTGCCAACAGCTGATTCAGGGGTTTCGTTCTCCAGAGATTCGACATTTTTTATATTTTAAGATTTCCAAAAATATAAAATTTTGCCAATGATTAACTATCGCGACGCGGTTTTATTTTATAAAAAATAAACATTCTGCCTTAATATTCTGATTTTCATATTAAAAGTGTTAATCCGCCACGTGCCTAAAATTTTTATCTTTGGATACATGAATCTTCACGACCTCTTTGTTAAACCCTACGAAGCCTACGAAACTTACCAGATCATCCTTGAGTTTACTGCGACGTTCTTTGGTGTACTTTCAGTTTATTTCTCAATCAAAAAAAATATCTGGGTGTACCCCACCGGAATCATTTCCACGGCCCTCTACGTCTATATTCTGTTTAAATTTGGCCTGCTTGGCGATATGCTGATTAATTTTTACTATACCGTGATGAGCATTTACGGCTGGTTTCTGTGGGCAAAACATGCCGAAGACAACATCCATGTATCGGTTTCGCGCACCACCCGAAAAGAGTGGATCGTCTGCATCGTGCTTTTTGTGGTGAGTTTGCTGCTGGTTACCGCGGTTTATTATTACAAACCTTTACTCGACACCCAACTTTCTGCCGAAAAAGTAATCTTAGGATTAGACCATCTGGACTGGGCGAACTGGCTGGACGTTCTTACCACCGCCATCTTCCTTGTCGGTATGTGGCTCATGGCAAAAAGGCGGGTCGAAAACTGGATCTTCTGGATCGTCGGCGACCTGATCTGTATCCCCATGATGTTGTATAAAGGCCTGGGAATTACTTCGGTACAGTATTTGGTTTTTACAGGTATGGCCATTCTGGGATATATAGAATGGAAGAAAAGTTTAAAATAATTTTAATAATATAAAAATGAAAAATATAATAAAAAACATCGCAGCTCTTCTGGCAGTAGGCAGTTTATCTTCCTGCATTGCGTACCAGGACGGGCAGGCAGCAAACAGCGGATATTACGATCCCTATTATAATTCAGGCGTTTATTACGCACCGAGTTCATATTATGGCGGTGGCGGGTATTATGGCAACGACGGCTATTATTACCGTAACGACATGAATTACTATTATGACAACGGTATCCCGTACTATGTGGGCAGAAACAACACCCGCATTTACATCGTGAAACAGAGCAATGCCGCAAACGGTGGAAACAGCAATACGGCGAGGTTCAGAAACAACGGGTCGGCCGTAAATTCATCAGCAAACAGTTCGGTACGGACGCAGAATTCCTCGGTGAGAGGTTTCAGAACACCGGCAGCCAACACGCCTGCGCGCCAACAGAACCAAAGCCTGAGAAACACCAACACCAACCGCACGCCGGCTGCAGCCGCGCCACGAACTTCAAATGAAAGAAGTTTCCGCAACACAACACCACAGGCCGCACCCAGTGCACCGGCACCTGGCGGCCTAAGGGCAGAGCCGCAGACAAACAGGGACGGCACACGCGGATCCCGATAAACTTTAATAAAAAGGGAAGAAGCAGTTCTTCCCTTTTGTTATGAATTGCGGCCAAATTAAGCGTAATTTTGCACCCCGAAAATAAACACCTCATGACATTTTATAAATACCACGGAACAGGCAATGATTTTGTAATGATCGATAACCGGAATCTGCTGTTTTCGAAAGATAAAAATCTCGTTTCCCGGCTCTGCGACCGGCGCTTTGGCATCGGCGGCGACGGACTGATTTTATTGGAGGAAGATGCAGCGGCAGATTTTCGTATGGTGTACTATAATTCGGACGGAAACGAAAGCACAATGTGCGGCAACGGCGGAAGATGCATCGTAGCATTTGCAAAATTTCTCGATATTTTCGATGTTAATACCACCTTTATGGCGATCGACGGTTTGCACGAAGCAGAGATTACCAATGGAACCGTAAAGCTCAAAATGATCGACGTACAGTCGATTGAAAAAGATGGCGAATGCTCCGTACTAAACACCGGGTCACCACACTTTGTGCAGTGGGTTGCGGATCTTGGCAACCTTGATGTACGCGCAAACGGTAACAAAATAAGAAATTCTGCGACTTACAGAAACGAAGGAATTAATGTGAATTTTGCCGAAAAGATATCGGACAGTCAGATTTTCGTCCGCACCTATGAACGCGGCGTGGAAGACGAAACTTTCAGCTGCGGAACCGGAGCAACTGCAGCGGCGCTGGATTTTCTTAAAAACGGCAACCGGAATGAAGTGGAAGTGAAAGTTTTGGGCGGAAATCTAAAGATATATGCAAAGCAAAACGCAGGAAGCTTCACCGATATTTGGCTGGAAGGGCCTGCAGAACAGGTTTTCACAGGCGAAATAAACCTATAAGATAATTTTTAGTAACAGATGAAAAAGGAAATTAAGATTTTAGCCGGGGTGGCATTGTTGATCGTTTTGATCGCGGGCGTTTTCGGCTACCAATTTTATAAAAAATATTACGGCAATAATGTGGCGAAAGAAGCTTTCATACTCATTCCACATTCAGCCAACTTCAATTCGATTCTTGATTCTATCTCGCCTTTCCTGAAGAACAAAGAACAGTTCATTGAAGTGGCAGAAAGCAAAAGTCTACCGAAGTTTTTCCACGCCGGTCGCTACCAGATTAAAAGCGGAACAAATAACACGGATCTTGTAAACATGATCAAAGCCGGTAACCAAACCGCAAATACGTTCAGGATCGGCGATTTTGGAGATGTTTATCAGATGATTGGGCGTGTAACCAAAAAAACGGAACTCGACTCACTGAGATTCGCGAAAGATTTAGACAAAATTGCCGCATCTAAAGGCTATAACAACGCCGAAGACTTAAAAAAATACTTTTTTATCGACACTTATGATTTTTTCTGGACGGTTACGCCCGACGAATTTTTCAAAAGATTCGAAGGCATCTACACCGATTTCTGGACCGCAGATCGCCTCGCAAAAGAGAAAGCCAGCGGCCTCACAAGAGATCAGATTTATGCACTTGCATCGATTGTTTACAAAGAATCCGGCGGTAAACCCGATGAGCAGAAAACAATTGCGGGACTTTACCTCAACCGCTATCGCAAAGGCATGAAACTGCAGAGCGATCCAACGGTTATTTATGCCATCAATAAAGAATCGAATTTCACGACGCCGATAAAAAGGGTTTTCTACAAACATCTCAGGCATCCTTCGCCCTATAACACGTATGCGAACGCCGGAATTCCTCCGGGACCGATTTGCATTACCGACAAAAATTCGGTGGATGCAGTGCTGAATGCAGAAAAGAACAGTTACATCTTCATGGCAGCGGACCCTGAAAGATTTGGCTTTCACCGGTTTACAGCCAGCGACACCGAGCATGCGAAAAACGCAAAAGATTATCAGGAGTGGTTAAATTCCAAAAACATCCGTTAATTTTCTGTCCGGTTTATTCCAAAACATCGGCTGCATCGCGATTTTAACAAAAATTTAAACAATCATTTATTTAACTATTAAGCTTTAAAAGCATCAGTATAAAAAGTAAACTTATAATATGACAGACAAGATTGAGATTTCATCAATGATCAGGAAACGGACTTTGGGATTAACCTTTGTGCTTGGCGCCGCCAGTTTGGCCTTCGCACAGCAAAAAGTAAATGTTTCGGGCGTAATTGCGGACAGACAGAATGCGGCAGTTCCCTACGCTTCGGTTAGTTTCAGCAACAAAGCCAACAAACTTTTCAGCGATGCAGCTCTTACCGATGAAAAAGGCGCTTACAGCCTCAGTTTGGTTCCCGGAAATTACGATGTAACCATTGAGGCAATCGACTACAAAAAATCCACAATAAACAAACAGATCAGCGCGGGCGGAAATCTCGGCGTATTCACCGTAGAAGCAGAAGGATCTGCAACCAGCGGCAAGACGCAGGATATTCAAGGTGTTGTTATTACAGCTGCTGCCGTAAAGCCTTACCGTGTAGAACTCGACAAGAAAGTGTACGACCCTTCCACAGACATCATCAGCAAAGGCGGAAATCTTCAGGATGTTCTTACCAACGTACCTTCAGTATCGGTGGAAACCGACGGAACAGTTTCAATGCGTGGAAATTCAAATGTTAGATTTTTAATTAACGGCAAACCTTCCGCCCTATTGGGAATCGACAGCGGTGCGAACGCGTTACAGTCAATTCCTGCTGACCAAATCGAAAGAATTGAAGTAATTACCAATCCTTCATCTAAGTTTGAAGCCAGCGGAACAGCCGGGATTTTAAATATCATCCTAAAGAAAACCAAAGGGATGGGTTTTAATGGCAGCGTGACCGGAAGTTTAGGCTGGTTGCCAAGCACCAACCTTAACACCAACCTCAGCTGGAAAAAAGGCAGCTGGACATGGTTCTTAAACGGTGGCGGCGGATACCGCGAAAGTGAAGGCAGAAGCGACAACGACACGCGATATTTTGATCCCGCAACCGGAGCTACAACATCTTATTTGGAGCAGAATTCGTTAAATAAAAGCCAGAACGATAACTACAATGCCAATGCAGGTTTTAACGTAGATCTTTCAGACAAAACCTCATTCAACATGTCTGGGATGATACGGGCATATAAGAGCGAAAACAATAATACTGTAGATAATTTAACGTACAATGCCGCTAGAAATTTAGAGTCCTATACGCAGACTTCCGCTTTAGGAAACGGCAATAACCTTTCTTTACAAGGCGATTTGGGTCTGGATCATAAGTTTAATGACCAGGGTCACAACCTCTTCCTGTCTTTGAGTTTGCAGAAAAGCGACAATGAATCGTTCGAAAATTCCCGCGAATTTGACGATTCAGTTTTTACTTACGGTTCCACGGGTGATAATAAAACGATTAATAAAACGGTTATTGGAAAGATCGATTATGAATTGCCTGTTGGTGAAGTTTCTAAAATCGAAGCCGGTTACCGAATAGACCACAATAACAACGATTACGACTTTTTGAACCGCGAAACGGAAGAGTCTTTCCCAGCTTACACAACTGTGGATGAATACAGCGGAAATACGGTTTATAAAGAAACCATTAACGCAGCCTACGCCCAGTTTAAAAGCAAGATTGATAAGTTGGGTTACCAAATCGGGCTTCGCGCCGAGAATTCCGCTATCGACATCGATTACAGAAGTCTGGACGGCAATATATCCAATACAGAAAAAAATTACACCGGTTTTTTCCCAAGTGTGTTTCTGAGTTATGATTTAGGTGACACCAGTAATCAGCTTTTATTGAATTATTCTCGCAGGATAAACCGCCCGCGTTCATGGTTTATGATTCCGTATCCTACCTCACTGGCCAACCGGCAGAACCTTTTCCGTGGAAATGTAGATTTAAATCCGGAATATATTGACTCATTCGAGTTGGGTTATGCCATTCAAAAACGTAAATTCACTATAAATCCGACACTTTACTATCGTGCAACAACTGATGAGACACGTTTTGTAGTGATGAGCGAAAATCCGGGATCCACTGTTTTAATTAGCAGACCTTTCAATATTGGGAATGATTACCAGTATGGTTTAGATTTAAATGCAACAGCTGATCTACTGCCATGGTGGAAAATTATGGCAAGTGCCGACCTGTTTGGGTACAAATCCGAAGGTGAATATTTCGATGCAGCGACAATGATCGATCCACTTTCTTTTGAAGGGTCAGGATTTTCTACCAGATTTAGATTAACCAACAGTTTTAAAATCGACAAAACCTTAAGCATGCAGGTTCAGGGCTTCTATAGAGGTGGTCAGGAAACCGCTTCGAGTATTACCAAACCGATGTATGTACTTAATTTCGGAGCCAACAAAACCATCTGGAACGGAAACGGAACTGTAGCCTTCAACATTCAGGATATCTTAGGTACCCGTGGCCGCGAGATGACAAGCTTTGGAAGCACCTTCGAAAGAGAATCACTCATGCGCTGGAATCCAAGATCATTCAATCTCTCGCTAACTTACCGCTTCAAGCAGGGCGAAAAAATCGACCAGCCAAAACGTAAGAAAGATATTAACAGTAATTCTTCAGGCGATGACGAGCCGCAAGGTCCAATGTAAAATGTGTGACCTCAAATAAAAAAAATTCCTGAAACGTAAGTTTCAGGAATTTTTGTATCAAATTAACCGCATTATTTCTCGAAATTCCGGTGCCCCGCCGACTTCCGACATCCAGCTTCCAGCTTCCAGCATCCTCTCTATCCCCTACTCTCCAAATACTTCTGCCATTCCCAGGTCGTGCGCAAAGCTTCTTCAAGCGAAGTTTCGGCCTTCCAGCCCAATTCGCGTTCCGCTTTATCTGCGTTGGCGTAAGCAATAGTGATGTCTCCTGCCCTTCTTTCGCAGATTTGGTATGGAACCGCCACATTGTTTGCACGTTCGTACGCTTCCACAACTTCAAGAACTGATGAACCTCTGCCGGTCCCGAGGTTGAAGATGTCGATTACGGTTTCTTCATCCGACGCAATGAGTTTCTGCAACGCTTTTACATGGGCTTTGGCTAAATCTACCACATAAATATAATCACGGATCGCGGTGCCGTCTTCGGTTGGGTAATCATTTCCCCAAATGTTGAGTTTTTCACGAATTCCGGATGCAGTTTGAGTGACGTAAGGAACTAAATTGTTCGGAACACCAATCGGCAGTTCGCCCAGCAAGGCTGTCGGATGCGCTCCGATAGGATTAAAATAGCGCAGCAAAGAGATTTTCCGCTGATGTACGGTGGCAAAATCCTTCAGGATCTCCTCGCCCATCTGCTTGGTTTTACCGTACGATGACTCCGGCGTTTTGAGGGGGGTATTCTCATCAATTGGCTGCTGATCTGCCTGTCCGTAAACGGTGCATGACGAACTGAAAATAAAGTTTGAGATATTCCGGGTTTTGAACTCCTGCAGGATATTGATCAAAGAGAACAGATTGTTTTCGTAGTAATCCAGAGGTTTTTCCTGGCTTTCGCCTACTGCTTTAAACGCGGCAAAATTAATGCAGCCGTCGATTTCATACGCATCAAAAACCTGAGAAAGCAGTTCTTTCCTCTTCAGATCAAATGGAAAAAACACCGGTCTTTTTCCGGCAACTTTTTCAATATTATCTAAAATAAATTTTTCCGAATTCGACATATCATCAACAATGATGACCTGAAAATTATTCTTTAAAAGTTCCACAACGGTGTGCGAACCAATGTAGCCGAGGCCGCCTGTTACGAGTATTGTCATAGTTTGGTTTTGTACTTTGTCAAAGTTAAAATCTTTGACAAAGTTTTTTAAGGGTTATATATTAAATTGGCTGTTGTCAACTGGATTTTGATGACAAAAAATAAAATTTGATCTGTCTTCAAATAAGGCGATAACTTCCTCTCTATGAATTGCAGTTTGAGAATTTGAAACAATCGTTCTGTAGGAAGAAAATTTGTAGTTCCGAAAATTCTCAGGATTTTGATGAATATAAATAATCAAGTTCCGGAGATAGTCCTCAGAATCAATTCGGATCCTCTTAAAAGGCGACTCAAACAATGATCCACTTCTCTGATATACTTTATTAAATGCTTGGGTATAACTACTAATCAGTCGACTTAAAGCCTTACTATAAAGCGATTCTTCACTGTGAAGTCCGTGCGCTTTATCAAAAATTATTTCGGACTCTGGTAATATGGATTTCGCCCTCAGAATAAAATGAAAATGATTAGGCATCAAACAATAAGCGTAAATGTCGAAGTAAGGTAATAAATATTTTGCAGTTTTCTTTAGAAAAAAAGCCATGTTCTCATTGTTTAAAAAGACAATTTTAGAATTATTTCCCCGGTTATAAATATGATAGAAAAAGTCGGGTTCCAATATGTCTTCTCTGATTTTCATCTTTTAAACTTTGTCAAAGATTTCAACTTTGACAAAGTGGTTTTCGTTAAACTAACTCATAAATTCCAAAACCGCATCGGTGATGTATTTCAGTTGTTCATCATCCAGTTCGGTATGCATCGGCAGCGAAATTACTTCGTTCAACAATCTGTCGGTCTTCTCAAAGTCTTTATCATCGCTGTCCTGAAAATACGCTTTCTGTTTTCTTAAGGCGACCGGATAATAGATCATGGCCGGAATTTCTTTCTCGGTTAAAAACTGCTGCAGTTCATTCCGCTTACCGTTAAGGATTCTTAAAGTATACTGATGAAAAACATGGGTTGAATTTTCGGCTCTGGATGGCGTTAAAATATTCGGGTGTTCAGCAAACACCTCATCGTAATAATCTGCGGCTTTGCGACGCGCATCATTGTAGGTATCGAGCAATGGTAGTTTTTTACGTAAAACGGTCGCCTGGAGGCTGTCTAAACGCGAGTTCACTCCCACTTCGTCATGATAGTAGCGCTCATACATCCCATGATTAACGATTCCGGTCATTTTATGAGCCAGCGCATCGTCATTGGTGAAGATAGCGCCACCATCGCCGTAGCATCCAAGATTTTTCGAGGGGAAAAAGGAAGTAGTTCCGATCGTACCCATCGTGCCGGATTTTTTTGTCGTGCCATCTTCGAATGTGAATTCTGCCCCGATCGCCTGCGCGTTATCTTCGATCACATGAAGATTGTGTTGCCTTGCAATTTTCAGAATTTCTTCCATATTCGCGCACTGTCCGAATAAATGAACCGGAATAATTACTTTGGTTTTAGGTGTTATGGCGGCTTTGAGTTTATCGGTATCGATTGTAAACGTATCATAATCTACATCGACAAGAACTGATTTAAGTTTTAAAAGGTGAATAACTTCCACGGTTGCGGCAAACGTAAAGTCTGCAGTAATTACCTCATCGCCTTCTTCAAGTCCGAGTGCCATCAGCGCGATTTGCAGCGCGTCGGTACCGTTAGCACATGGAATTACATGTTTTACGTCGAGATATTGTTCGAGTTCGGATTGGAATGATTTTACTTCAGGACCATTGATGAATGCGGCGGAGTTCATCACACCCAGCATTGCGTTATCTACGTCGGCTTTTATCTTGTAATACTGACTTTGGAGGTCAACCATCTGTATTTTTTTCATAAAAAATATTTATTCCAAATTTAAGAAATTAAACGGCCTGGCGAAAATTTTAAAGACTGAATACTGTTCAGATTAACCAAAACCGCCGGTTGCAGGCGCCTATTTTAATCTTAAATTTTTACTAAAACGAATTTCCGTGAAATAGTAAAACCAAAACGATTTAAAATTAAAGTTAAATAAACCCGAACATTATAGATCTAAAAATAAATTATAATTACTGTTTTTCCTAATTTTGTAACACATTAATAATTCAAAAAACAATGAAAAAATTACTATTGGTTTTTATATTTCTGTCTTTTGTAATGACGGATGCGCAGACCGAACTTGTCTTCGTATTCTTTAAAGACAAGCCTAATAAAGCGGCATTTTATGCTAATCCGCTCACCGAACTTTCGCAGAAATCGCTCGACAGACGCATGCGGTTAGGCATTGCGCTGAACGATCAGGATGTACCCCTGGAGGCATCGTATATCCAGAATGTGCGCAATCTCGGTTTTACGGTGACTGATTATTCTAAATGGATGAACGGCGTGGCGGTAAACGCAACAGCCGCTCAGATCGCCACGCTTCAAGCGCAGACTTATGTACAGTCGGTTGAACGTTTCATTAAACATCCTGACGGCGGTAAAAGTACCGTAACAAAAAGGGATAAGTTTGAAGAATTCAACAACACAACCGGAAAAATCAACTTTAATTACGGAATCGGACTTTCTCAGATCAATCAGATCAATCTCCGGCCGCTTCACGTTGCGGGATATACGGGAACCGGCGTAACAATTGCGGTGATCGACACTGGATTCCCAACTGTAAACACCGGATCTGCTTATGCCAGAATCCGGAACAATGGCCAGATCAAGGGTGGCTATAATTTCATCAATAAAACCGCTGACGTTTACAGCACAGCGCTGAACAACCATGGTTCTTACTGTCTGGGCGTAATTGCGGGTTACATTCAGAATCAATATGTAGGTTCGGCGCCAGATGCAGATTTTTATCTTTATGCGACCGAAGATGCCTATAACGAAATACCCGAAGAGATGATCTACTGGACTGAAGCTGCAGAAGAGGCCGACAGAAAAGGGGTTGACGTAATCACCACATCTTTAGGTTATTACGATTTTGATGATCCGCGATATAATTTACTGTATTCCGATATGGATGGCCAGACCTCCTTTATCGCCAGGACGGCGCAAATAGCAGCTGAAAAAGGTATTATTGTGCTTGCAGCTGCAGGAAACGAAGCGCAGAACGCCTGGCAATACATCGTTACACCTGGCGACAATGCCAAAGTTTTCTCCATTGGCGGCGTAACGGCCACCGGCGCAAGTTCATCGTTTTCATCGTATGGACCCAATGCGGCAGGCGTCTCGAAGCCCGATGCCAGCGCACGCGGCACCGGTACCGCGATGGGTTACAATAACGGCGCGACGACCAGCAGCGGAACCTCTTTCGCAACACCACTTGCGGCTGGCGGAGTTGCATGTCTGTTGCAGGCAGTTCCAGAGAAACCATTGGAAACGCTGAAGAGTTTGCTGCGTGAAAATGCGTCGCTCTTCCCAAGCACAACGCCGCAAATGGGCTACGGCATCCTGAATTTTGCAGCCACATTAAGCGATGCGCAATTGGCCGCTGCAGAAGCAAATAGAAAATCAAAAATCCGGATTTATCCTAATCCGGTGACCGCAGATTTTGCCATTGATACAACGGAAAAAATAGAGTTGGTAGAAATATACGACACGCTGGGGCGCAAAGTACAGTCCCTGCCACAGGGTAAAACGTATAATCTCCGAAATTTCGGCAAAGGAATCTACTTTGTTAAAATAAAAACCGCAGACAACGAGTATATTGAAAAACTGATTAAGAATTAAATAAAAAAAAAGACCTTCATGCGAGGTCTTTTTTAATGAATTTCAGCTTATGCAGCATGTAAAGTCGTTACTCACGTTTACTGTTGTGAAAAATACGGAAGCAGAATATCCTCAAACTTGTAGAGACCGGCGTCCTTATTTTTAAGATTTTGCGCCACAAACACTACACCGTTGCCAAATGCTTCACGTGAGATAGATTCGTGGATCAGGCGCACTGTCTGGAACGGAAACCCGAAAATCACTTCATGCTTACCAACGATACCGCCGGCTCTTACAGAATTGATGTGTTCTTCCGGCAGCTCCAGGGCTTTGGCAAGTTTCACCGCGGTTCCGGATGTACCGATCTTTTCCTTAAAGTGTTCCTCATTAATTTCAATATCTACCCACGGCGCTATTTTTTTAAGGAACTGTGCAGCGAACAGCAGATAATTTACGCCCAATGTAATATTGGGACTCCAGAACACGACTGTTTTTTCTCCTAATTTTTTTAACAGTGATTTCTCTTCATCTCCGTAATGCGAAACTGCGCTGATGATCTTGATGCCGCGTTCGGCGGCGGTTTCGCCATAAATGTAAATTCCGGTTTCGGATGAAAAATCGATGATAATATCCACCGGATGCTGATCAAGCAGATCGGGCATTTCGATGGTGGCAGCAGAATACACACGGCCGGGGTGATCAGATTCAACACCCAGAAATTCGGGTACATTCCGACCTTCTAGCAGCGGACGCTTTCTGTACACCCATTCGAGCGAAAACTCTTTGTTCTGTAAAATCACGGCAGCGACGGCCTTTCCTGTCTTTCCAAACCCCAGTAGTCCTATTTTCATATGTCCTGTTTTTTTTGATACGTAATTTTTTGCAGAAACCTGAATCTTGCAGCTGATTTAAGCGAGCTTAATATACGAAATTTCAAATTAAACACAACAACACACTGATTACTTGGGTATTACAAATCGTTAATTATGGCCTTTTTAAATTTTTCTTAAAATTTTGTCCATGGTTTTTCCTTTCGCCAGTTCATCAACGAGTTTGTCGAGATACCGGATTTTCTGCATCAGCGGATCTTCAATATTTTCGACACGATAACCGCAGATAACGCCGGTGATTTTAGAAACTCCGGGATTGAGTTTAGGCGCCTGATTAAAGAAATCTTCGAAATTTGTTTGGTCTTCAATTATTGTTTGAAGGCCATCATGATCGTAACCCGTGAGCCAGAAAATAATTTCATCAACCTCAGCTTTTGTGCGGCCTTTCTTTTCTGCTTTTGCGATGTAGTGCGGATATACGCTGGCGAAAGACATGCGGTAAATACGGGTATTGGCGGCTTTCATTTTTACATTAAATGACAAAATCTAAATGACAATATTCTTTTCGTCTCTGCGTACATCCCAAATTGATACTACCTTTATCTGGATGTTATCATACTCATATAACAGAAGATAGTCGCGCACAATTTTCACACGAACGTTATCATAATCTGTTCTTCGGCCGGTTAACGGATTCTCGGCCAGACCGTTCAAGGCTTGAGTGAACATCTCGTTCAGACGTAAACTGTATGCTTTGGATTTATTTCTGTCAATCCAATAACTAAGGATATCTCTTCGTTCAAGATTAGCTTTTAACCGTCCACTTTATTTGTCTTGAAGCCATTGTGCTAAATCTGTATTACCCTGTTCATCACTAATTACCTCGTCATTATGGGCTTTAGAAATTCTTTCTTTCTGTGCGTCATTCAATAGCAATACGTCTTTATCCAGTTCAAAATCCAAAGTTTTTTGAAGTGTACGGATAATAGCCGCGTCGTTTAGTGCCGTGATTTTAGAAATTAAATCTAATTTTAAATCTGCTGTACTCATAATGATTTCATCTAAGTTCAAAGTTACAAATTATCTAGGGTAATTTTTTTACCGTCTGACATACAGACACTTGGTCCGCTCAAAATTTACGCCGAGTTCCTGCTCGCATTAATATTTCCGAACAGCGATCGCATCACAAGTTTTTCATAGGCCTCGCGGTTGCCCTCTCCTTTCTGAATTTTCATCAGCGCATATTGCTGAATACTTAAAAGCGGCAGCACAATTTTCTCGCGGATCTTTACCGATTTTCTTGAAAGCGGCTCTTCCTCCATCAGCATCTTAAAACCCGTAAGTTCGAGCATCAGCGCTTTCGAAAGCTCGTATTCTTCAAATAGAATACTCCAGAAACCACCAAACCTGAGATTATTCTTCATGTAGTAGGTCAGCGGAAAGTAAGATTTATTCATGCTCATCATCGAGTTCAACACAAGCGTTTTAAAGAAATCAGATCCTTTATACAGCGCTCTTATTTCATCAAATCTACCTTGCATCTTCAGTTGATGCAGCGCAAAGCCGAACCCGAAAAATCCCGGAACATTCTGCTTCAGCTGGCTCCACGATCCAACAAAAGGAATGGCGCGCAGATCTTCGAACTTCAGCTCATCGTTTCCGGCTCTTTTGCTCGGCCGGCTGCCGATATTGGTTTTGCCGTAATATTGAAGTGTGCTCATTTCCTGCAGGTACGGCACGAACATCGGATGCGCCTTCAGATCTGAATATTTTTTAAAGCTTATTTCAGCGAGTTCCCGGATAAGATTTCTTTCGTTTTCTGTTAAATCTTTTTTTGAATTTTTAAAAACGTCGTTTTCAATTCCGGCCGTTAAAAGTTGCTCAAAATTATACTTCGCTTGGTCCTTGTTTCCGAAAACACTTGTAATGGTCTGGCCCTGAATAGTAATTTCAATTTTATTGTTCGCGATGGTTTTTCCCTGTGAGGCATAGAAATCATGCGTCTTTCCACCGCCTCTCGCAGGCGGACCACCACGCCCGTCGAAGAAGATTACTTTAATATTGTTTTCATCAGAAACTTTAGTGAGTTGCTCTTTGGTTTCATAAATTTCCCAGTTGGCTTTAAGATAACCGCCGTCTTTGGTGCCGTCTGAAAAGCCGAGCATAATGGTCTGCGCATTTCCGCGCCTTTCGAGATGCTTCCTGTAAACCGGAAGTTCATAAAGCTCCCTCATCACACCTTCGCCGGCATCCAAACCTTCCATCGTTTCGAAAAGCGGCACAATATCGATATTGATATCATCCTCCTTATAACCGCAGAGCCTGAAAAGTCCGAAAACGTTCAAAACATCTTTAATCCCGTCGGAATTCGAGATGATATACCGGCTCATGCCGCGCGCGCCGTTTATTTTCTGGATGTCTTTAATATTACAGATATTTCTGAGCGTGTCCTGCGTTATGCCCTCAAAATCCTCAGGATTTAAGATTACATCGGTTTCAAGAAGCCATTTTAGTTTATCCTCATTCATAATATTTTCGGATTGCAAATCGGACTTCTTCATCACAATTTCATCGATGACATTCTGATGCACTCGGCTGTCCTGGCGGATATCCAAAGTAGCGAAATGAGTTCCGAAAATCTTCACACGGTCTTCAAAATCATCCAAAAGATCGCCGAAGAGGCCGTTATGCTTCCCGTTAAGAATCTGCTGGGCTTCGTGTATTCTGTTTAAAATTTCATCGGAAGTAATGTGCTGATCTTTGAAGATTGCGTCATAAAGCGCATCACTAAGCATATCGAGTACTTCCGAAACACCTCTGAAACTTAAGCGCCGTCTTAGCTTTTTAAGGTGTTCGTAATAGGATTTGAGGACTGAGGAGTTCAGTTCCTTCGCCACCTGCAGGGTTGTTTCAGCAGTAACAAACGGATTTCCGTCCCGGTCGCCGCCAGGCCAGAAACCAAGCTGGAAAATATCGTGAGGTGGAACAAAATCACCGTCTCCAAATGAATTTTTAATCTTCGCGTACAGTTCGCCCAAAGAATCATAATACACATAGCGCAGGTAAAAAATGATGCTCATGGCTTCGTCGAGCGGCGTAGGTTTTTCACGGTTTAGAAAAGGAGTTTTGCCGAGCTGCTGCAAAAGCATATCGATTTCAGTAACCGAATCTTTCATGATGGCCGAACGCAAATCGTGCAGGATTCTCTGTACAGAACTCGGGTAAAATTGCGTTGGGTGCGCCGTAAAGACAACTCTTACCGCGAAATCTTTCATCTTAGCACGCGTCGCCTCAAGCTGATGTTGCTGCAGCGAGCGGTCGTATAGCTGAAGCAGGGTTCCTGTTTCGCCGGCAGGATGCAGTTCGGCGAAAGCAGCGTCTTCAATACTGTCGAAAAGCACGACCTGCCGCTCGATGTACTGGATGATTTTGAACAGCAGTTCGGTTTTTTGCCCTTCAGATTCGAGGCCGGTGTGTTTACTGAAAAACTCCTCTACAATTTCTACGGGGTTTTTGCCGTTTTCGTAACCGGCTTTGCTTTCTTCGTACAGAAAAGGCAGCAGCATGCCGATGTTGGTCATTTTATCATAAGGCAAACTCATGAACAGTGAATTGTAAATCTGAAACTTGTTTTCGACGATTTGCCTGAATTTCTCGGTCTTTTCCTGGTTTTGCATTACACAAAATTATGTTTTTAAATCTTCCGGACGCCCGATTTTACTCAAAAAAAATAAACCGGATTGCAAAAAATTGTATCTTCAGATAATGAAATTTATGATCACCATATGTTTGCTTTTCAGCGCCTTGTGTTTTTCGCAGCAGGGCTTCAAGATTTCGGGCAAAAGTAAAACAGTGATCCCTTTCCGTCTTATTAACAACCTGATATTCATCCCATTAAACATTAACGGTGTGAACCTTACGTTTCTGCTGGATTCGGGCGTGAATGAAACTATTCTGTTCAGTTTAGATAACAAAGAAGTAAATTTTAATGACATCGAAAAGGTGAAATTTGCAGGTTTAGGCGAAAGCAAAAACATCGAAGGGCTGCGTTCCGACAATAACAGGGTTGCGGTAGGTGAAGATTTTGTTGATTCCGCACACACCGTTTTTATTATTTTAGATGAAAGCATTAATTTTTCTGCACATGTGGGCATCCCGGTGAACGGCATTATCGGATACCAGTTTTTTAAGAACTACCCTGTAAAAATTGATTATATCTCTAAAAAAATAACGGTTTTAAGCGATCCTAACGGTTTTATCAGACAGCGTAAACGCTTTACGGAACTGCCCATCACTATTGAAGCGAACAAGCCTTACCTCATCGCGGGTGTTGAACAGAAAGATAAGAAAACCGATTCGAAAATGCTGCTCGACCTCGGAAACAGTGATCCGGTTTGGCTTTTTCCGAAACTCATCAAAGATTTCGTTTATAACCGCCCCAATATCTACGATTATCTGGGACAGGGTTTCAATGGCGATATTTTCGGTAAAAGAAGCAGGATTCACCGTTTATATATCGGAGATTTTGTATTCGAAAAACCACTTACCGCAATGCCGGATGAATATTCAATTCAGAATCTTAAACTGGTTCCGGAGCGCAAAGGTTCCGTGGGCAGCGAAATACTGCGGCGCTTCACGGTGATATTTGATTATCCCAATAACAGGATTTTTTTGAGAAAGAACCGGCACTATAAAGACCTCTTTTTAATTAATAAAAGCGGCCTCGATATTCAGCATGACGGTATGACGTGGGAAAACGACATCGTAAAAGTGGAAACACGTAAAACAAGCCCTAACAGCGAAGGCATTAATGTGTATGATGTGAGCGAGGGATTTCGCTATAATTTTGTCTTAAAACCGAAATATTCGGTTGCAGGATGCCGTAAAGATTCGCCATGCGACCTCGCCGGAATACAGAAAAATGACCGCCTGATCCGAATTAACCGCAAAAAAGTGGGGGATCTTACATTGCAGCGCATCAACGAAATGATGAAAGCAGAAGACGGCACCCGCGTAAATTTAGAGATCGAACGCAACGGCGCACTTAAGAATATTGAGATTATTTTAATGGATCCTATTCCCTATCAAGATGAAAATTGAACAGACCGTCCTAGACAGTATCCGCTCCAGGCCGCGCTTTAAAATATTTACCAAGGTCAGCGGCGAGCAATATGCAGCGCATCTGAAAAAATTCCTGGAGGAAAATTCGGATGCCTTTTCGGGCAACATCAACGCCGAGACTGCCACCATCAAAGTGAAAACGTCAGAAGACAACTACTGGAAACCCAACCTTGCACTGCGCACCGAAACAGATCCTGAACGCAATCAAACCGTAATCCGCGGAATATTCGGGCCCAGTTCTGCGGTCTGGACTTTTTTCATGTTTCTTTACTTTATTCTGGGGATTTTGTGGATGGTTTTTATCACCATTTGGTTCGTCGAAAAACAGATTAACAGCAACGACTTTCCCTGGGCACTCAGCGCCTCGCTCATCACCGTTTTCCTGCTGGTTCTCACTTATGCAGCATCACTGTTCGGACAACAAAAAGCAAAAAAAGAAATGCAGAAACTGCGCGAGTTTGCTGAGGAATCCATCGCGAAATTAGAACATGACTAAGCGGCTGGTTTTGCGATTTTAACTGCAGATTTCTGTGCCAGCACTTCTTCGCGGTTGGCCTGCTCTTCCATAATTTCAGCGAGGTGCGGTTCAATTACCGCGTGGAGCACAGTAACAGACACATCGTTAGCTGCAGGATCGTCAAGCAGGTTCTTCCAGGGCTTTTTGCCGCCCCAGTTATATTCCCCAAATACAATTACGGATGTTCCCGTGGCTATTCGGCTTGTACCCTTTTCATCTAAAACCCACTGATCCGCCCATTTATAAAGAAATTTGGCGTCGTCCATCAGCAGCCTCAAACACGAATGCGACGCCGGGAAACCGGGCAAATCATATTGGTGCCAACCAATGCCCAATGTGTTGTGTACGTTGAAATTATAAGGAAGCTTCCATTCACTGTCAACCGTTGAAATGGCAAGTTCTTTTTTCCAGTTTCCGAACATCAGACCCTGTTTTGTCTGTGCCGATTTTTTGCCCATACTTGTAGGACCCCATTTGACGAGTCTTCCCTTTTCATACAGTGCGTACGCCTGAATCGGATAGGAAAACAGTACGAATTTATTCACATCTGCTAAAATCTGCAGGTTATCTGGAAACGGCGAATAAGACATGAGTGTATGATCGAACTGATCCGGAACCGCGAGCGTATCTGCTCGCCATTTGTTTTTAGAATCCAGGCGGTTGAGTGCAAGTATCGTGTACTGTTCTTCTTCTGAATACTGCTTGTTGAACACTGCCATGGCAGAATCCTTATTATCTTCGGGAAATACAAAAGGTTTATAGCTGATTTCAGGTTTTGGATTTTCAGCCTGAATTGCAGAATCTTTTGGAACAACCGGTTCTTCCACAATCTGCGTATTTTCTTTTTTACATTGGACAACGGCGACCAACGCCACAAGAATGAGAGTAATTTTAAATAAACGCGACATCATTAATTTCTTTCCGAACATTATATTTACAGATTTCCCCTGCATTTGCAAGAACAGTACCATCCGGGCGTTTTCGGGGATCTCAGAAGAAAAAAGCCGTGATTACGATGAGTAAATGTGCATATATTTGCCGGCGGAGTTTTCCCACGAAAAATCGTTAGCCATATTTGAGCGGATCAGAGACTTCATCAAACCCCGGTCGTGGTAAATATGAAGCGCACGATGCATGGCATGCACGGTGTCTTCTGCAGTGGCAGTACCGAAATTCAGTCCGTTTCCGCCCGTCGAAATATCTGCGACTGTATCGCGCAAACCACCTGTGTACCGCACAATCGGGACCGTTCCGTATCGCATCGCGTACATCTGATTGAGGCCGCAGGGCTCTACCCGCGAAGGCATCAGCAGAAAATCTGTCCCTGCATAAATTTTATGTGAGAGCGGCTCCCTGTAACCCAACTCGAGTGCAAAATTAGAGAAGGTTTTATTAAGTTCGCCAAGTTGATGCTCAATATGTTTGTCGCCGGAACCGAGGATGATGATATTCAGCGCGCCGTGGGTCTGCTGAATACTTTCTGAAACAATTTCGGGAAGCAGATCGGCGCCTTTTTCGCCCGCAAATCGCCCTATAAAACCAAATAAAGGCAGATCGGGGTTCAGGCCGTACTCCTCACATAAAGATTTCTTGTTTTCCCACTTGCCCGCTGCAGCACTTTCTGTATTGAACCTGAAATCAAGGAAAATGTCTGTCGCCGGATCCCAAACCTCGGTATCAATGCCGTTGATGATGCCGAAAGCCTTTGCATGTTCCTGTTGCATGAGCGACTCGAGACCGCGGAAACTATGAAAAAGTTCCTGCAGGTAACCTTCGGAAACCGCATTGAAGCGGTGGCAGCATTTAATCATGCAAGCCAACGGGTTGATGTAGCCATCCCAATCGAGCAAACCCCAGTGATCGCTGTTATACCACGGAAGGTACGAAGCCATTTCCCATTTCATCTGGCCCTGATATTCGCCATTATGAATCGTTCCAACGGTTTTTACACCTTTTAAAAAAGAAAATTCGGGACAGTTTTCAATCATAAACGGAACCAAACCGGTGTGATAATCGTGGCAGTGCAGAATATCGGGTCTGATCTTCATCGAGGTGAGCCAATGCAGAACGCCGTGCTGAAACGCGAGGAACTGTTGGCTCTCGTCCCAGTAACCATAAGGATTGTCGCGGTCTAAAAGCCCCGGAATCTTCACACAATACAGATCGAACCCTAAAACTCCGGATTTCTCCTTCATCACCTTCACCGGAAAAGTGTGGTAACTCTGATGGATAAGACCTTCAAATACAACCTCAAACTCATGCTGGTGCATAAATGGTTTGTTGTACCATGGCATCACCACACTGCTTTCAACGCCATCGATTTTATTTAAATATTTCGGCAATGCGCCCACAACATCAGCCAGTCCGCCAACCTTCGCTACCGGGTAACATTCCAAGGAAATATTAAAGATTTTCATTTGATGTTTTAAAGATTACCAATTCAGATTATCAGCGCAGAATTACTTTTTCGCAGAAGTTTTCGTTTTTTTACCGGCGCCGGCTTTCTTACCATTTCCCGCGGTTTTCTTTGATGTTTTGTTTGAAACCTTGTTTAAAGGCTCGACCTCCGCAGATTTTTGCTGTCGCAGAACAACACCTGCGAGTGGGGGCAACCTTAATATTACAGCATTCGGGCGGTACATCCACTCATCGTCCTCTTCATCCACTATTTCAGCATCCACGCCACTTCCGCCGTATTTTCTTTCATCGGAATTAAGAATTACATCCCAGCGTGTGCCTTCGTTTATACCAATCTTATAATCGAATACGCGCGGGGTAAGATTAAGAACCGTCATCGTAACATCATCCTCAGTTTTTCCTTTTCTTAGATAAATATAGATTGAATTATTGTCGTCATTCGCTTCAACCCATTCGAATCCTTCGGGTTTGAACTGGTTTTCGTGCAGCGACTTTTCTGCGGAGTATATTTTATTTAAATCTTTCACATAGCTCTGCATGCCTTTGTGCACCTCATAACCGAGCAAATGCCAATCCAGAGACTGCGTGAAATTCCATTCGCGCGTCTGTGCGAATTCGCAGCCCATAAACAGCAGTTTTGCGCCCGGATGCGTGTACATATAGGTGTAGAGCGCGCGCAGGTTTGCAAACTTCTGCCATTCGTCGCCGGGCATTTTGTAGATCAGACTTGCTTTGCCATGAACCACTTCGTCGTGGGAAAGCGGCATCATGTAATTCTCATTATACATGTACATCGACGCAAATGTGAGTTTGTTATGCTCAAATTTGCGGCCGAGAGGATCTGTTTTAAAGTATTTCAGCGTATCATGCATCCAGCCCATCATCCATTTCATTCCGAAACCAATGCCGCCGTCGTGCACAGGCTTGGTGAGCATCGGGAAATCTGAACTTTCTTCAGCAATGGTAATGATATCCGGAAATTCTTTATACACCGCTTTATTAAAATCCTGTAGAAATTTTTTGGCTTCTAAGTTAACGTTGCCGCCTTCAACGTTCGGTTCCCACTCACCCTCGTTTCGCGAATAGTCCAGGTGAAGCATTGAAGTTACGGCATCTACCCGAAGGCCGTCGGCATGATAACGGTCAAGCCAGAACATTGCATTCGAAATCAGAAAAGATTTCACCTCAGGCCGGCCATAATTGAAGATATATGATTTCCAGTCTGGATGGAAGCCTTTACGTGGATCTTCATGTTCGTAGAGAAAAGTTCCGTCGAAAAAATGCAGCCCATTTGCGTCTCCCGGGAAATGCGAGGGCACCCAATCGAGAATGACACCAATTCCATTCTGATGGAGTTCGCTGATCAGAAACATCAGGTCCTGTGGTGAGCCAAAACGCGACGTTCCGGCAAAAAAACCGGTCACCTGATAACCCCAACTCGGATCATACGGATATTCCATTACGGGCATAAATTCCACGTGAGTGAAATTCATTTCCTTCAGATACGGAACCAGTCGCGCCGCGATCTCTCGGTAGCTGAAAAACTTATCGGGATCGTCTGTGCCTCGCATCCAGGAACCCAGATGCATTTCGTATACTGATATCGGTGCTTCGAAACTGTTGTTTTTCCAGCGTTCTGCCATCCAGTTTTGGTCTGTCCATTCAAACCAGGTTGTTGAAATTACAGAACCCGCCTGCACGTTCTGCTCCCAACTCAGGGCAAAAGGATCTCCTTTTTCGAGAAGAACGTCTTTATTTGTGCGGATCGCGTATTTGTAAAGATCGCCCCATTTAAGATCCGGAATAAACCCTTCCCAAATCCCTGACCCGTCCCATCTGGGAAAAAGTTTATGAGATTCTGAATGCCAACCGTTAAAAGTACCGATTACCGAAACTTCGTTAGCGTTGGGCGCCCATACTGCAAAATAAACGCCTGCAATACCGGAAACTTCAATGGTGTGCGCACCGAATTTATCGTAGAGTTTATAATGGCTTCCTTCGCGAAAAAGATAAATATCGTGGTCCGTAAACAAGGAGTGAGAAATAACATTTTCCATAGTTTCAGCATTTTCGCAGGTATTAAACGGAGTTTTGAAGAGGTTTGGCTCTGTTCATCAAATATATTTAAATTTAAGCGATAAATCCTCAGACAAAACCCTTTAAAAATAAAACATAACAATAAAAAAGATGCCGTGTGCAGCACTCTGCCGCTCCTGCACTAAATATTTCACTACTTTTAAATCTTCAAAAACCAGAGCAGATACAGATGAAATTTACAGTAATATCTCATGAAGAGGACGACCGGCCGGTCTACATCACCGGAAACTTCAACAAATGGAATCCAAGAGATCCGTTATTCGAACTGAGGGAAGTGGGGCGCAACACTTATACAATCGACATTGATGACGAAGTTCTGCCGGAGCATATTGAATATAAATTTACTCGTGGCGGCTGGGAAAACGGAGAAATAGACCGACACGGCAACATCCTGCGCAACAGAAAGGCCGATAAATCTACCGCGGAAAAGACAGATACCGCCGAAAGATGGCGGACAAACTGGGCGCCTTTCAAGGAAGAATTTTCGCCTATCGTTGAAATTATTTCAGAAGATTTCTATATTCCTCAGCTTAACAAAACACGTAAAATATGGGCTTTGCTGCCTTATAATTACCATGAATCAACAAGCGCTTACCCGGTTCTGTATCTGCACGATGCCCAAAACCTTTTCAATGAAGGCTCGTCATTCGGAAACTGGGAAATAGATAAAAAAATGTCGATTCTTGCGGAATATGGCCGTGGAGACCTCATCATCATTGCCATTGAGAACGCACGCGAAGACCGCATCAAAGAGTATGTGCTGGATGACCATTCGATCACCGAAAATGCCGAAGGAAAAAAATACGTCCGCTTTTTGGCAGATACGCTGAAGCCTTATGTTGATGCTCATTTCCGCACGCTTCCCGAAAGGGAATTCACCGGAATTGGCGGCAGTTCCCTCGGCGCACTGATCAGCATTTACAGCGGTTTTCTGTATCCCGAAGTTTATTCAAAACTCATGATTTTCTCGCCGTCGCTATGGATAAATCCCGAAAATAATTATCCACAGATGAATTTCAGCAAACCGTATGGCATCAAAGTTTATTTATACGGAGGCGAAAATGAAGGATCAGAAATGACGGAGCGGATTGCAGAATTCGAAAGAACCATGGAAACCTGGGAAACATCACATTCGCTGCAGTTTGATTTCCGCGTAAGCATCAATCCTGAGGGGAAACACCAGGAATTTTACTGGTCACAGGAGTTTCCGCGTGCGATGGAATGGCTGTTTTTCGATTCCGACGAAGATCCAAAAGATCTTTCTGAAAAAGCAATGAAAATAAGCCGGTAACAACTGCTATCGGCTTTATCTATCTGAATGACGAATCTTTAGTTGTTTTTAGGCACCTTCACAGCGAGTTCATAAAGGCTTCCGCGCATCAGGAATTTAATTCTTTCACGGGTCGTTACCGTATTTACTTCGCCGTCTTTTACGATGATGATACGGTCGCCGGGCGCGATATTCTGGTCAGCGAGCCAGTCTTCAGGCGAGTCATCATTTTCTTTTTTCTTCATTTTTTCGAGCATATCTTCAGCCATCGTCTGGAATTCCGCGTCCTGTGCATAATACACCTTGTATTCTTTATCCAGGCCTACTTTGAATGTTCTGCCTTCGGCCATCAGGTTTCCGTCAGTATTCGGCATCGGATTGTCTGACCCGTCCGTGAATCCCACTTCGGTCACTTCGCCGTTATGCTCCTGCGCATAAGCCATCACATCGTCGTAGGTTTCAAAATTTGTAACCACGGTATATTCTTCGTAATCGTATTTCTGCAGCCTTTCGTTCTTGTCCATAATATTTATTTTTTAATAGTTTAAAGATAGCATTAAAGCGCTAACCAGCGGCTCTATTGTTTTTTAACTTCAATTTCTTCCTTCACCTCGTGCCACTCGTTATCTTTCAGTTTAGCTTCAATTTTTTCCACTTTAAGACTTTGACGAAGGAACGCGAACAGACTCATATACACATTTGCGACGAAGACGAGCGCAAAAAAAGAGATCAGGTAACCGCGCCAGTCATCAAAAAGCAGTTGGTAATTTGTGATGATCAGAAAAATGGCCGTTACGTAATGGCTGAAACAATATTCGCAGGTAAAAAGGTAGAAAAATTTACGTTGATAAAGTTTTTCACTTTCCTGCGATTTTTTAACGCAATATTCGCGGGGTTCCCTGAAAATTTCTTCGTGCGTTACAGTCCAGGCTACACAGGCAATCGGGATCGCGAGCACTAGAAGCGAAAAAAGCTGTTCGCTAAGCGGCATAGTTTATTAATTTTTGTTCTGAACTTCAAAAGTAATGCCACGCAAATACGGCGTTGTAGGGCAGCGGATCGACTGCAGCGGTTTTTTTAATTGCTTAAATTTCTCTATTTTTAGGCAAATTTTTAAAAATGAAAAGTAAAAATATATTGCTCGCAGCGATAATTTTTCCGGCAGTGATGGCTTTTGGCCAGCAATATGGCGGAATGTGGATCCCCACTGAACTCAACGAAAAAGAAATGAAAGATCTGGGAATGAAGATTTCAGCCAAACAGATTTTCGATCCTTCCAAACCAAGCATCAAAGACGCCGTAGTGCAGTTTAATGGCGGATGTACCGCGGAAATTATTTCGCCCCAAGGTCTTCTGCTCACCAACCACCATTGCGGATACGGGCAGATTCAGAAACATTCTACCGTACAGAACGATTATCTGAGCAATGGTTTCTGGGCAAAAAATATGACCGGAGAACTGGCTAACCCAGGCGTTACCGTGGATTTTATTGCCGACATCAAAGAAGTTACAGGACAGGTTTTGGCAGGTACACAAAACATCGATCCGAAAGCCGCTCAGTCCATCATCGATAAAAATTCGGAAGCAGTAAAAGCAGGTTTCAAACTTGAGCCGTGGCAGAAAGTCGTGATCAAACCAATGTATTACGGCAATAAATATTACGCCTACGTGATTGATACCTACAAAGATGTACGTTTGGTGGGCGCACCGCCACAGAGCATCGGAAAATTCGGTTCAGATACCGATAACTGGGTTTGGCCACGCCACACCGGAGATTTCGCTATGTTCCGCATCTACGCTGATAAAGACAACAAACCGGCAGAGTATTCAAAAGATAACGTACCCTACAAACCAAAACATTATTTACCGGTTTCGATTAAGGACAAAAAGGAGAACGATTTCACATTTGTGTTCGGTTTCCCGGGAAGAACCACCGAGTATTTACCTGCAATCGCAGTGGAAAAAGTAATGACGGATACTGATCCGGCGATGATTTCAGTACGCGAAGTTGCTCTAAAAACTTTGGATGAAAAAATGCGCGCTGATGCTGAAACACGCATTAAATATGCCTCAAAATACGCCTCTGTAGCCAATTACTGGAAAAAATGGATCGGCGAGGTTGAAGGTCTTAAAAAATCGGACGCTGTTGGAAAAAAGAAACAGTATGAGCAAAGCCTGATTGCGAAAAATCCGCAGATTAAACCAACGATCGACGGACTGAACAATCTGTATACCGAACAGGCGCCGTTCGCGCTGAACCGCGCGTATTACTCAGAAGTAGTGCGTAATGCCGAAACGCTGACCTTAGCGAATCTTTACCTTAATTTCATGCAGAGTTTCGAGGCCGGTAAAGCAGATGAAAAGAGCCAGACCGCCTTTAAAAACAGGCTTGCAGCTTTCTACAAAGATTACGATGCAGAACTGGATGCGAAAGTAACCGCCAAATTACTCGCGCTTTACGCGGCGAAGACTCCACAACAGTTTTTGCCTGCAAACTTCAGCCAGTTCAACGATGAAACAAAGAATTTAGCGACATTGGAAAACTGGTCTGCAAATTCGGTGATTACGGGCAGAAAAGCTTTCAATGGTGCTACTGCAGCCGCAGATATTCAGAAAGTTTTTGCAAATCCTGCGGAACTTATCAAAACCTTGAAAACCGATCCTATCATCCAGTTGGCATCGTCAATGCGCGAAACGTACCTCACAACTACCGAGACCAGGTTTGCTTCGCTGCAGGACCAGATCGATGTATTGCAGAAAAAATACATGGCGCAGCAAATGGAGACCGATAAAGACCGTAAATTCTTTCCGGACGCCAATTCTACACTTCGTGTAACGTACGGTCAGGTGAAAGGCTCCAGCCCACGCGATGCTGTATCTTACGGTTATCAGACGCATGTTGCCGGAATTATGGAAAAATATGTTCCGGGCGATTATGAGTTCGACGTTCCTAAAAAACTGGTTGATCTGTATAATGCCAAAGATTATGGAATTTACAAAGACAAAACCGGCGACGTACCTGTAAACTTTACAGCTACCAACCACACAACAGGTGGAAACTCCGGAAGCCCGGCTCTTGATGCTGACGGAAACCTGATTGGTCTTAACTTCGACCGACAGTGGGAAGGAACCATGAGCGACATTAATTACGACCCGCGTTTCAGCCGTAATATTATGGTTGACACCAAATACATCCTTTTCATCATCGATAAATACGCAGATGCTAAATGGCTTATAAATGAAATGAAAATTGTGAAGTAACTGTCACACATTTAAACAGTTATAAATGAAAAAAACTCCGGAATTTCCGGAGTTTTTCTGTTTTCATGGTTGTATATTGCGTCGTGTTTGGTGATACAAATTTGCGAAATAAACTGAACTAAATCCTGCGTTTTTTAACCCTTTTTTTAATCGCAATAACAATCTGCTCTGCGATGTCTTTTAAACTCGGTGTCCCAGAACGGATATAGCTTTAACGCCACATAAAAGTCGGCGGAATGAAGTTTTTTCTGCTTCATAAATAAGGGAAAAACATTCTGGCTGCCCAAAATTAAAGGCCCGATCCTTAGGTAACCGCCTACGTGAAAAGCCCTGTATTCGTACAGCGACGCAGAGACACCATAACCTAAAGCCGGTTTTTGAACAGAATAGGATGCACTGAAAAGGTTGCTTCGACGGAGTGAATTTTCGAAAACCGGAACGCGCTGAATCCAATCTGTGTGTATAAACCGGTCTGAACCAAGGCCCCAGCTGAAATTAACATGAACACTTGTGGGCAAACCTATGCTGAAATCTGTTCCTTGAAATGAAGCGTTCTCATCACCATACACTTCTTCACTGAGCAGCCGCATTATTTTCTGAGGACTTTCGAGGCGTGTATTTTCGATATTTGGATTATTCACCACAACCAATTGCTGTCCGTTAAACCGATGATTTTCACCTGAAAAATTGATCTTCCCGACATCCAAAATATTAATAGCCGCCTTGAAACGGTAATCTGCAATCTCCTCTCTGTTGTCCAAAACCGCGATCCCAAAATCGATTCCAAGACCTTTACCCTGTGGCTTCAGCTCGTAGCTGCTGGTCTCGAAATTATAATTTGTTACAAAACTTGTTTCCAGGTTAAAATTGTAGGCAGTTATGGTTTTGCTGGTGGTTCCGTCTATGGTTTCTGATGTTCGTACCAATTGAAGCGGCGAAGTGCTGCGCACCATTGCAGCATCGAGCCCCACTTCATATTTTATGTTTCCACCAATAATCCATTGATAATCTGAGTACGGAAATAACTCAGTTGAGAAATTAAATCCGAGTTCGGCCCAATTCATCACGTTGAATTCTAACGGTTGCAAAGTGTATAGTTCAGGTTCTGTAAGGCGTTGGTTGCTGAATTTCAAATAGTTGTCAACGTCCAGCGCAGCCGACTGTGTTCGCAAACGGGTGAATAAGCCCACTACAAAACTTTTCTCCATCACCGTGGCTGCTACACTGAATGACGGGCCCAGAACTTCCGAACTCAAATGGTAATTTCCAAAGTCACGATTGTAAAAATCGAGCACATTTGCGGTATTTTCGCCGCTGATATTCTGCCTCGGGCGGGCGGATTCTATTTCAGCATTTTTAAGACCCAACAGACTCTGCTTCGAAATATACAGGTAATCGTTCTCCAAAAAAGCATGTTCGGCAGCGAGGTTAATATCCCACGGATTGGGATTCATGAAAGGTTGTGTAGGTGAGATAACGGCTGAATTAATTCCGCTGAAACGGTCGTTACTGATTGTTATATTCACCTGGCCAAAAGCCAGAGAGGCAATAAGCAGCGCAAGAAAACATATGTGGCGTGCCGGAAGCAATGTGTAGTTTATAGCATAACAAATTTACACCACAATTATTTCACAAAAAAAAAGTGAAACCGAAGTTTCACTTCATAAATTACTGTCAGTGAGATTAATACCCAAAAATCTGCTCAAGTGTCACCTCCTCAAATGCGCCCATTTTTTGGATCGCATCCAGATCGAGATTCTCTTTTTTCCCGATGAGTGCGGTGTTATACTTAAGCGGTTTCACCTCTTCATTGTAAAAATTGGTCACATCGGCCATCGTAAGTTTTTCGATTTCGGCGTAAATGTCTTTCCGCAAGTCGTAGTCGATCCCCAGTTTCTGAAGGTTGAGATGATTGAAGAAAATGTTGGTTCGGTTTATTCTGCCTGCGGCGATTTGCTTCAGCGCGGCATTTCGCGCGTTTTCGAACTGTGCCGGAACCTGTGGAAGCTCAGCCATTAACTCGTCCATTGCCGCTACTGCCTGCGGAAGTTTGTTCGCCTGAGTTCCGATGTAGGTTGTGATGTAATCCGGGCGGTTAATTTCCGAATTGCTCGCATAAGACACGTACGCGGAGTAAGCCAGACTTTTGCTTTCGCGGATTTCCTGGAATACAATCGAAGACAGGCCACGGCCAAAATATTCATTGAAAACATTTATTTTGCCAAAATTCTTCGGATTCACGTTTCCGGCTTTGGCAACTTTGCTCATTTCAGTCTGCACCATGTCGTATTCTGTAAAGTAAACTTTCCCTTCAGTTGCCGGTTGGGGATAAATTTTTCTTGCCGGAACTTTACTGTTTTCCGTCTCAATGAAAGGCGTCACGTAGTTTTTAAACGTATTGAAATCATTCCCGTAGAAGAAAATCTGGTAGGGCATGCTTAGCAGGTTCTGCATTTTTGCGGTCATTTCTTCAGACTTAATCTGTTTTAACCGTGCCTCAGGAACCACATCCGAAAACCTCGAAATCTTGCCGAATTTGGCATAATTGCTCAGTGCAGCCATTATTCTGGCTTTATCTTTCTTTGCAATCTCGCGGCTTTCAAGAATCGTTTTTACATTCTCGTCATACACTTTCTGATCTGGTATTGCATTTTGCATCCAGTTTTTAAGCAGTGCGATGCCTTCAGGCATATTCTCTTCAAGTCCGCTCAGCGAAATGATCATCTGATTGGAAGAAGTTCGGAAATCATGACTGATTCCGAGCCTGAAAAATTCTTTTTTGAGTTCTTCTGCCGAAAGTTTATCCGTCCCCAGATATTGCAGAACCTGCGCCGCAAGGCTAAGTTCCTTATCGTGATCATTGCCGAATGGGAATATAAAATAGGTCTGCGCTACATCATTACATTTATTTTCTATAAAACTCACCTTTTTTGTATCCACTTTCGCGGTTGTAATGGCTTTCGCAAAATCTACAAATTCGGGTTTGATGTCCGCTGATTTTTCGGTCATAATTGCTTTAAGGAACGGCGACTGTGCATCTTTGTTGAGTTTGATCGGCGTAATCCCCGGATTTTCAACACGAACCAATTTATCATTAACGCCTTTTTCTTTCTTAATCGCTACATAATTGTCTTTAAAGAAATCATTGGCGAATTTCACTACGTCCGCCTTTGTAATTGTACTGAATTCATTGATTTCTTCCAGCTCCTGCTGCCAGGACTGGTTGTTGATGTAAGCGCCATACAGCACCGTGGCGAGGCCATCCGCGGTTTCGGTTGCCTGCATGCGGTGGATCTTCATATCATTGATGATCGCTGGGATCAACCACTCCTGAAACTCACCTTTTTTAATGAGCTCAATCTGCTCGAGCAGTAAATTTCTAGCTTCATCAAGCGTCTGCTCATTTTTAGGCACAATCACCATCGAGAAATTTCCGTAGGTTTTGAAAGGTGATACATAAGCCATCGCTCTCAATGCTTTCTGGCTTTGATTGATATTGATATCAATTAATCCCGATTCTCCCGAATTCGAGAGTAAATTCGCCACAATCTCGGCTAACCTTGCATCGTGTGTACCATAAGAATCTGTTCTCCAGGCAAGCTGTAAACGTGGTGCTGACGGGCTTTTAACAGTTCTTTCCACAATTTTGGTCATGGGTTCCTCGGTAACCATCTTCCTCACCGGCAATTCTCTGTATTCGAAAGTACCGAAATACTGGTCAACAAGTTTTATCGCTGTGTCGAAATCTAAATCTCCAACCAAAACTATCGCATAATTATTCGGCACATAATAGCTGTCGAAATATTTATGAATCGCAACTATCGAAGGATTCTTCAGATGTTCGGGCTTGCCGATTGTGGTTTGCTGGCCGTTCGGATGTTTTGGGAACAGCGCATCCATCAGCTCATAGTTCACAAGGCGCGCGTCGTTATCCTGCGCACGGTTGTATTCTTCATAAACGGATTCGAGTTCAGTGTGAAAAAGCCTTAAAACCAACTCCGAAAATCTTTCTTTCTCAACTTTCAGCCATTTTTCGAGTTCATTGTTGGGAATATTGTTTTTATAAACCGTCTCATCAAGCCATGTGTGGGCATTGGTGCCCGAAGCGCCAAGCGACGAAATGGCCTTGTCATATTCATTCGCAATCGCATATTTGCTTGCTTCCTGCGAAACTTCATCAATCTTCCGGTAGATTTCATTCTTTTTCTGAGGATCGATTTCAGCTTTATGCTGCTCGTAGAGTGCTGATATCTCGTCGAGAAGCGGTTTTTCTTTTTGCCAGTCTGCGGAACCAAGTTTAGATGTCCCTTTGAACATCATATGCTCAAGATAATGTGCAAGGCCGGTGTTATCTGACGGATCGTTGTTGCTGCCGGTTCTTACCGGAATATAGGTTTGAATTTTCGGCGCATCAAAATTCTGCGCGAGATACACTTTAAGGCCGTTCTTCAAGGTGTAAATCCGAACAGCATTTTTATCGTTAAGCACCGTTTCGTAGGTGTAGCCCTGTGGGTCTGTTATATTTTTTGTTTCAAATGCCTGTGGCTCTGTCATTGTAAGTGCTCCTAAATTTATAGCGTTCAAATAATCTTCTTAATTTTCGTTCTGAATCTTTTCTTTACTGTTTAAAAATGATGCGGCTTGAGCATGTTTGCAGGATTAAGTATTTCATCCAGTTTTTCCTGGGACAGAATGCCTTTTTCGAGTACCAGATTATAAACACTTTTGCCCGTTTCAAGTGCCTCTTTTGCAATTTCGGTGGAGTTTTTATAGCCGATATACGGGTTCAGCGCAGTTACGATGCCGATGCTGTGTCTCACCATGTAAAGACAAACCTCTTTATTGGCGGTAATTCCTGTGATGCATTTTTCCCTTAATGTATCCATCGCATTGCCGAGGAAATTGATGCTTTCCATAATCGAATGGGAAAGTACGGGTTCCATCACATTCAGCTGCAGTTGCCCGGCTTCCGCCGCGAAAGTTACGGTAAGGTCATTTCCGATCACTTTGTAGCAAACCTGATTCACAACCTCGGGAATCACCGGATTCACTTTTCCAGGCATGATGGATGATCCGGGCTGCATTGGCGGAAGATTAATCTCGAAAAAGCCAGCCCGCGGGCCTGATGAAAGTAAACGGAGATCATTACAAATTTTCGATAATTTCACTGCAAGCCTTTTCAGCGCTGAAGAATAGATCACATACGAGCCTGTATCCGAAGTTGCTTCCACTAAATTCGGCGCCGAAACCACCGGATATCCCGAAATCTGGGCAAGGTTTTTAGCGCAAAGCTTGGCGTAACCCAGCGGCGCATTGATGCCGGTACCGATTGCGGTGGCACCCATGTTTATTTCTACAAAAAGATTGGCGTTGGTGTTGAGTTTTGAAATATCTTCTTCGAGTATTGCCGCGAAGGCTTCGAATTCCTGGCCCAGCGTCATCGGCACCGCATCCTGAAGTTGCGTACGGCCCATTTTTATCACGTCGTTCATTTCTGCACCTTTTGCTCGGAAAGCAGCGATAATTTTGCGCAGTTTTTCGACGAGGTCCGCGTTCATGTGAAGCAATGCGAGTTTTATGGCAGTGGGATACGCATCGTTTGTAGACTGCGATAAATTGATCTGATCATTGGGCGAACAAAACTGATAGTCGCCTTTTTCTTTGCCTAATTTTTCGAGGACGCGGTTCGCAATTACTTCATTTGCATTCATATTCACCGAAGTTCCGGCGCCCCCCTGAATCATATCGATCGGAAACTGATCATGTAGTTCACCCGCCACAAGCTCATCGCAGGCAGCGGCAATATTCCGGTACATTTCCTCCTGCAACAAACCGAGTTCGTAATTGGTTTTGGCAGCGGCCTTTTTCACCATTCCTAACGCGGCAATAAAATGCGGATAAGACGAAAGGTATTGCCCTGAAATTTTAAAATTATCGATAGCGCGCTGCGTCTGTACCCCATAGTAAGCATTTGCCGGAACCTGCAGTGTGCCTAACAGATCGCTTTCATGTCTGAAATTTTCCATAAAATTATTATTGAAAAAATATGTTTAGTAATTATTTTGTCTGAAACAGCCGCTCCCACGGTTTAAAAAAACGGGCGATTTGTGATCGCCCGGTTACATTATAATTATACGAAAATAAGCTGATGTGTCACTTATTTTGACGGATATTTTTGGTTTAAAGCCTGAAGAATAGCCCAGCTTTCAGCGTCCATCACACCGTTGTAAATTTCGGGCCGGAAATGATACTGAAAAGCTTCTATCGTTTTCTTTGTAGAATCGTCTATCCTACCTGAAGCTTCGAGCCCGTACCCAAGATTCTTCAGCGCGAGCTGGTAGCGGTATATAAAATCGGATTCTGCTGCCTGTGCCGAGAACTGCTCCGGCGTCAACTGATTAAGGAAGTTCTGTTTCGCAGATTCATCATACCACATTCCGATCTGGTACTCATCGTAAAGTTTTTTCCAGGGAAACTTCGGACCTGGATCCTGCTTCCGCGTCGGCGCAATATCGGAATGGGCCAAAATATTCGTAGGTGGAATCATGTACCGACCCGCAATATCTTTAACGAGTGCCGCAACTTTTTTCACTTGGCCTTCATCAAATCCCGGGAAAATCTTCACACCAGTGGAATCTGTGACGTAACCGGCATTTACAATTTCAATCCCAATTGAAGTATCATTGAGCATGCTGTCATTCCGCCACGTACTGATGCCGGCGTGGTACGACCGCTTATTTTCGTCCACTAACTGATAAATCTCGCGATCGCCGAGGTTATTCACAAGATAGTGCGAGCTTACGCTTTGCTGGGTAAGAACCATCACAGATTTATCATCGTCGAGGGCTGTATAATGAAGAATGATATACTTCTGACGGAAATTTTGCGCAACAGCGGGAAAAAAAGTCTTAACCACTCTATATCCCTGCGGATTCGCCGATACGATCGATCCGTAGCTGATTGTATTGTCGTTTTTGGTTACGTCAGCGATATTTACCTTGAAGAAATCGTATTCTCCCTCTTGCTTTAACTGCGTCCGTGCAGCTACCGGAGCCTGAGTTTTGGGGGCTTCGACACCTTTTACGGCAGTCGGTTTCGGCTTTGTGGTATTTTTTGTCGCGGGTTTTGTAGAGGCGCATGATGCAAGCAGCACGCTTAATCCTATGACATATAACGGTTTACGCATATTAAAATTTTTGATCCAAATTATCTTTCAAAAATACAAAATAAATTAAGGTAAAAAGTTTTGGTTAATGGTGAAAACTATTTTATATTTGCACTCGCAATTACAGAACAGAAGCTCTTATAAACATTGCACTGGAGAGTTGCCTGAGTGGCCGAAAGGACTTGTTTGCTAAACAAGCGTACGGGAAACTGTACCAAGGGTTCGAATCCCTTACTCTCCGCAACTTTCAGAAAAAATTACTCGGGGCGTAGCGTAGTCCGGTCATCGCGCCTGGTTTGGGACCAGGAGGTCGCAGGTTCGAATCCTGCCGCCCCGACTTTTTCTTAAAAATTCCTTCGGGAATTTTTACATTTTAATACCCTATTAGGGTGCGTAGCTCAGCTGGATAGAGCATTCCGATTTCAATCGGAACGGTCAGAAAGTTCGAGAAAAACACATTAATGGGTGCGTAGCTCAGCTGGATAGAGCATCTGCCTTCTAAGCAGACGGTCCCAGGTTCGAATCCTGGCGCGCTCACTTTTAAAGACTGAGATTTTTCTCGGTCTTTTTTTGTTTTAAGACAGTTCAAATGTATTTCTGCTACATTTTATACTCTAAATCTCTTGATCGTTATTACATCGGTCATACCGGCGAAAATCTCGATGAAAGATTACGTAAACACCTTTCACATCATCATGGCTTTACCTCGAGAGCAAAGGACTGGATCATCGTTTACTCAGAAACTTTTTCGGACAAAAGTGCGGCTTACAAAAGAGAACTCGAGGTAAAATCATGGAAAAGCAGCATTAAATTCAAAAAACTAATTGACGCAACTGGATAGTGCATCCCGATTCTTAATCGGGACGGCCGTTTTTGAATCCTGGCGCGCTCACTTTTAAAGACTGAGATTTTTCTCAGTCTTTTTTTGTTTTTAAATTTCAAAAAAATGTATTTCTGCTACATTTTATATTCTAAATCACTTGATCGTTATTATGTCGGTCACACCGGCGAAAATCTCGATGAAAGATTGCGTAAACACCTTTCACATCATCATGGTTTTACCTCCAGAGCAAAGGACTGGATCATCATTTATTAAGAAACTTTTTCGGACAAAAGCGCGGCTTACAAAAGGGAATTTGAGATCATGGAAAAGCAGCATTAAAATCAAAAAACTGATTGACGCAACTGGATAGTGCATCCCGATTTTTAATCGGGACGGCCGTTTTCGATCCTAGCGCGCACACTTAAAAGACTGAGAAAATCATTCTCAGTCTTTTTTTTGTTATAAATTTCAAAAAAATGTATTTCTGCTACATTTTATATTCTAAATTTCTTGAGCGCTTTTACATCGGTCACACCCACAAAAATCTCAATGAAAGACTACGCAAACATCTTTCAGACTCCACAAAATGAATTATTCGATGATTGGAAACTTGGTATGATGTCAAACGTGGCATGATTAAAACACGAAATATACTTTTCATTACTTAAATTTGTATCTTATAAAATTCACGGATGTCTCTTCAAATAATCAATTTAACCAAGAAATTTGGTGCGCAAACTGCCCTGAACAAAATTAATGTCGAAATCGGAAAAAGCGAAATCATCGGGCTTCTGGGCCCGAACGGTGCGGGAAAATCCACGCTGATGAAATCCATAGTAGGTGCGCTGAAGATTGATGAAGGCCAGATTATATTTAATGGCGAGGACATCACACTCAATGATATCGCAGCGAAAAAAAACATGGGTTTCCTGCCCGAAAACAATCCGTTATACGCCGAAATGTATGTGAAAGAGTACCTGCAATTTGTTGCAGACATCCATCAAATTCCGAAAACAAGGATTGCTGAAGTTATTGAATTAGTGGGGATTACACCCGAAAAGACTAAGAAAATATCGCAGCTCTCGAAAGGTTACCGGCAGCGCGTGGGCCTCGCACAGGCTATTTTACATTCGCCCGACCTGTTGATTCTGGATGAACCCACAAACGGTCTGGACCCAAACCAGATCATCGAAATTAGAAACGTAATAAGAGAAATCGGTCGTGAAAAAACCGTGATTCTGTCCACCCACATCATGCAGGAAGTGGAAGCGCTCTGCTCGCGCGTTATCCTGATCCACCAGGGCAACATCCTGCAGGATTCACCCATTGAAGAATTCAAAGGCAAATACAGCAGCTTAGAAGAGGCATTTGCGGGTTACACAAGCGCATAAAAAAGCCCCGAAATACAATTTCAGGGCTTTGAATCTTTAAAAACTGTATTTAAATCTTTTCGAGATTATCCGAAAGCGAATTGATGAAATTCTGTAATGGTTTTTCAACCATCATTTTGATGAACGGATTAAATTTACCTTCAAAAAGCAGCTGCACTTCAGTTTGGTTTTCGCTGACCGGGTTCATTGTTCCCTTCAGTTCAAAATCAAGGCTGGATGAAGCGGATTTTAGCACTACCTCACTGTTAGTCACGTTTTCGATCTTCAAAGCGATTTCCGGCATACCTTTAAGACTGAACTTAAAACCGTTATCGCGCGCTTCGAAATTCTGTAGCGAATCCGGCATCAGCGCTTTATAATCCTCAGGATTTTTTAGCATCTCAACCAATTGATCTGCCGACTTATTTACAACTATTTTGCGTCCTTCTAATTTCATTTTTATATTTTTGTACAATTAAAGCGCTACAAATGTATAAAGTTTTTGTTAATGAAAAAAAATTAACTTTAAGTAAATACCCCGAGGACATCGAGAAAAAACTGAGGTTTGAGGGTTTTGCGACGCTTGAAATTGCGGTAGATCTCTTACAGAACACGTCGTGCCCTGAGATTAATGTTTATGGCGAAAACATTGAGGAAATGTGGGAAGATTTTACGCATATGTTTAAGGTCATAGAAGCCGCCGGAGGTGTAGTGACCAACCAAAAAGACGAAATTCTGTTCATTCGCCGGCTGGGCAAATGGGATCTGCCCAAAGGTAAGATTGAAAAAGGCGAATCGCTGGAACAGGCCGCCCTCAGGGAAATAGAAGAGGAAACGGGATTAAAGGAACTTATTTTAGAAGAATTCCTAAACAACACCTTCCATCTTTATACGGAGAGAAACGGCGATAAAATCCTCAAGACAACTTATTGGTTCCGAGCCAAATATGTAGGCAGCGAAACACCGGTTCCACAGCAGGAAGAAGGCATTTCGGAGGTTTCGTGGAAGAATGAAGAAGCGATCACCAATGAAGTATTACCCGAAACCTTCAAGAACATCAAACTGATCCTGAACGAATACTGGACGCAGCACTAAACTATAAAATCCAGTATTTTTTCCAGCGCAATTCCACGCGAACCTTTCAGCAATATATTTTGGGAATTTATAGGATTCAATTTCAATGCGTCCGCCAACTCCTGCGCGCTTTTATATGATTGCGATCCCGGGTTTATTCTCCTGAAATTTTCGCCTACAGTCACAACCGCATCGAATGCGAGCGATCCGGCCAGATCCAAAATCCTGCGGTGCTCCGCTTCCGATTCGTTACCAAGCTCCAGCATATCGCCGATAATGATCGTTTTTGAGCCTTCAAACCTGTTGAAATTCTTTAATGATTCCTCCATTGAACTCGGGTTGGCGTTGTAGGTATCCAGTACCAGTGTTTTGCCGTTTTTTTCGAGAATTTGCGAACGCATATTCGTAGGCACATAATTCTCGATCGCAGTTTTAATCTCCCTGAAGCTGATTCCGAAATGCAGTCCTAAACTTGCCGCCGCGCACAGATTTGTGAAGTTGTAACTTCCCGTTAGCTGCGAGTGCGCAGTTTGATCACCAAAACGAAGACCTACAAAATTCTGATTGCTTACTTCTTCAAATAAATAATCGGAATCCGGTTTGCCGAAAGTGATCACCGGTGAATAACCCGCAGTATTTTCTACCTGGATTGCGTCATTTTCATTAACAAGAATAGTCTGAGAATTCGCGCGAAGATAACTGTACATCTCGGATTTTCCTTTAATTACTCCTTCAAAACCGCCAAAACCCTCAAGGTGAGCCTTGCCAAAATTGGTGATATAACCGTACGTAGGTTTGGCGATTTCGCACAGCATTTCAATCTCTTTCTGATGATTCGCACCCATCTCTATCACCGCCATATTGTGATGAGACCTCACTGAAAGCAGCGTAAGCGGAACACCAATGTGATTATTCAGGTTGCCGGAAGTATATTGCACATTATATTTCTGCGCAAGCACTGCGTGGATGATTTCTTTCGTGGTTGTTTTGCCGTTACTGCCGGTGAGCGCAATTACCGGGATATCCAGCTGATCGCGATGATGAGTTGCGAGTTCCTGCAGAAAATTTAAAGTAGAAGGAACATAGAAAATATCTCGAGCGGGATTTTCGTAAGCTTTCTGTTCCACAATAACTGCAAGCGCACCTTTGTCTGCCGCATCTTCAGCGAGAGTTGCCGCATTGAAACTGTCGCCCGAAAAGGCAAAAAAGATATCGTCTTTCTTTAGGGTCCGGCTGTCGATTGTGGCGTTAGCTGATTGGAGAAACAAAGGATAGAAAGTAGCTGCATTCATATTTGTCAAAAATAAAAATCCTTCTGCGAAAAACAGAAGGATTATAGAATTATTTTAGATCAGATTATCGTTTGGTTCTGCCTTTGGAAGTAGATTTGGCATCCTGCGCAACGCGGAAACCAACCCAGCCATACGCTTTTGCCTCGTCGCGGAACCTTCTTTGGCCCGGATCAAGCCAATAAGCTCCATCCAACCATGAGCCGCCTTTGATCACACGCACTTCATTCGAAATTCTTGTTGTTCTTGCAAGAGGGTCTTTTTGTAAAACGACACGACCTCTTTCGTCAACGATAAAGCGTTTCTGCTTAGAATTATACATATTATAACCTGCAGTGGTGCTGTCTTCTGCACGGCCGTAACCGGCATCAAGCGACGACTGAAAATCGCCGTCACGGAAATTTCTGTGATCCGCAACTACTTCTCTTTCGTACTGGCCCGGTAAACCTTTGTATACCAATCTTCCGTCCGCAAGAGTGTCGTACTTAGCAGCATCTACTTTTTTGTAGGTTCCGTCTTCATTCCTTACCACTTCCTGTGCTACGTTTCCTCTGTAGTAATTGAAATCGCTGCCTTCCTGATCGATGATCGGACGGTAGATATCTGCAGTCCATTCAGCTACGTTACCAAACATTCCGAAAATTCCGAGGTTGTTTGAAGGATACTGTTTAACGTCTGCAGTTGTAGGTGAACCGTCATTCTTCCAGCCTGCAACACCGGAGTAATCTCCACGTCCCTGCTTGAAGTTCTCGAGGTACATTCCGCGGTCGCGGCCTTTCGCCCCTTTCAACTGTTCAATTTGTGGCTCCTTATTTTTGTATAGGTTATATTCTCTTTCTTTCTGCATTCCTAATGCAGCAAACTCCCATTCCACTTCGGTTGGAAGTCTGAATTTTTCTACTACACCTGCTGCCGCATTTCTGTTCGCTGCAAGGATTCTCTGATTACTTGTTTTAATACCAGAACGCTGCTGAAGACGCTGCGTGTTGATATAGGCTTCCAATTCAGGATCGTTTGCTTTAAACTTGTCTAAATTGAAGGAGTTTGCACCCTGGTTGTTGGCATCATTGGTATAGAAATCTTTCGAAATCACGCCCTGTTCCATCAGCGCTTTTTCGTTGGCTCTGTCTGTAAGCCAGTCGCAGTAACGCGAAGCCTGCAGCCATGACACACCTACTACCGGATAATAATCGTACTCAGGTCTTCTGAAATAGGTTTCAGCAAAATCGTTTCGCGACAGTTCGTTATTCCAGACTAAAGTATCGGGAAGCGCTCCTTTATATATTTCTTTAAAACTTGGATCTGAAGGTGGGAATACGAATTTAAGCCATGTTACATATTCGCGGTATTCGTAGTTTGTTATTTCGGTTTCGCCGATAAAGAATGAACTCACCTGCATACGTCGCGGCGTGTTGTTCCAGTCGTGCATTACGTCGTCTTTTACAAGTCCCATCGTAAAGGTACCGCCTTCAACATACACCATTCCCGGCCAGCCTTTTTGCTTCTGCTGCTTGCCCGTGAAAAACCAGCCTTTCTGGTCATTGGGTTTCCAGCCGCTTTTGCTGGTGAAACGCTTCGTGCCGCCACCTTTCTTGGTATTGCCACCTCCGCAGCTCATAAGAATAAGTGTAGAACAAAACGCTAATATCGTGAACAACTTAAGTTTATTCATAGTTTACAAAGATAATTTTCAGGATACAAAGAAAATACTATTAATCTAATAAATCAAATTAATAGATTGATTTTTTGAGAAACGCCCGCTCATTAAATTTATTGTATCATATTATTTATTATTTTTCGTTTAATTTGTATTCCTGTAATTTAAAACCAAATGATACGCATATATACGGTAATTCTATTCTTTTTTATCAGTTCTATTGCTTCCGCGCAAACATTCCGCCTGGAGTGGGAAGGCACTGAAACCATCGATTTCGGCACGTATAAAGTTACAGTACCCGCCATTAAAAACGAAGGTTTTGCGTACGAGGAAGGATCGGTCTTTTTCCGTTCCACACAAAAATATGCTGGCACCGATATGCAGGTTACTAATATGGTGTGGGAAAAAATTACGCCCAAGGATCTATTTGATGTCAGCCCCATTAACATTCCCACAACAGAGAAATCGGAAATAGGAAATTATACCAATCCGTACACCGGCGAGAAAACAAATAATATACGCGTAGCAGCCTTAAGATCTGACAACGGAAATTTTTACCGGCTTACATCTTTCAGCCTTTCCGCTGCTTCACCTGCTCTACAGGGAAAAACAGCTGGCACCTCAAAACTCGGGACTACTGACAATCCGCTCAAATCCGGAACTTTCTATAAAATAAAGGTAGACAAGACCGGCATTTTCAAGATTACCGCACAGTTTCTGCGGGACAACGGCATTAATCCCGGCAGTGTTAATCCCAAAAACTTCAGGATTTACGGCAACGGAGGTATGATGTTGCCCGAACATAATATGGATCAGCGGTTCGCGGCGCTTCAGGAAAACGCCATTCAGGTCGTTGGCGAAGACGACGGGTCGTGGAATGATCAGGATTTTGCACTTTTTTACGCGCAGGGGCCAAACGGTTTCAATGTTTACAGAACGCAAAGCTCCGACAACATCAAAAGAATTGAAACCAGACAGGATGCTTCTTCAAATTTCGTTAATGTTTATGAGGATTTCGCCTATTACTTTATCAATTTCGATCTGGGTCCCGGCAAACGTGTGCTGGATGCCGACCTGGCAGTGACCTCAGATGTTATTACCCGCTACGACGAGTACCAATATATTAATGAGGAGAAATTTAACCTGATGAAGGTTGGCAGGATGTGGACTGGCGACGCCTTCAATGACACCAAAACCGTTACATTTACCACAAAATCTCCGATTCAGCCTACCGACGTGATTAAGTACCGCTCGCGCGTGATCGGTTACCAGTCGAGCGGAAACCGAATTGACATTAGTCTTAATAACGTTTCACCAAGTCAGTCTGCTATACCATCCGACTTTGCTAAGGAAATTTACCCGATCAATTATCCGTCGCAGGGCCATGGTTCCGCAACCAATCTTCAGGGCACACAGCTTACATTTACTTATCAGCCCACAACTTCGGGGAATCCCAACGGTAAATTTTATTTTGATTATGCCGAGGTTCAGTATAAAGAAGATTTAAAATACATCGACACTCAGTTTAATTTCCGGAGCTACAGCGTAACCGAAAAAAGTGGAAACACATACACTTTCCGGATTGATAACGCCGCTGCAGTAGAGCAGGTTTGGCAGGTTTCGGATATAACAAATGCTTCCAGAAAGATTAATAAATCAGGCAACAGCGGCCAGTTTACTTTTGCGTATGCAGCCAATAACCAGAATTTCGGAAACGAGTTTATAGCGTTTAAAAATGCTGATGCGTTCGCGCCCTCATTTGTGGGCAAAATCGAAAACCAGGATCTGTCCGCGCTGCAGAACATCAGTTATTTAATGATTACAGTTCCTGAAATGATGAGCCAGGCGCAGCGTCTCGCCGCTTTCTATCAGGATAAATTTAATGTGGCGGTGGTAGATGTGAACAAAATCTACAACGAATTCAGCAGCGGCAGCAAAGACATTACGGCGATCCGTGATTTTACGACACGACTCAACACGACTTCAGGAAAACTGCAATATCTTTTTATCCTTGGCGATACATCGTATGATTTCAGAGGAAAAAATAATCCGGGTTCAGACATCGTACCATCATATCAGAGCGAAGAAAGCCGAGATTACGAACTTTCATTCGTAACCGATGATTATTATACCATGACCAAACCGCAGCCGGTAACCAGCATTTCGGTCGCTTCTACCCTGCCTGACTTCCCTGTAGGCAGACTTCCGGCAGCAAATATTTCTGAAGCAAAACTACTTATTGATAAAACGTTAGCGTATAACAATGCACTTCCGGGGCAACCATCGCCGTTTGGCGAATGGCGGATGAAGCTTGATTTCGTGGTGGATGATGATTACGACGGAGGTACCCCGTTTCATGATACAATGAATTCATCATTGGTGAATGTTTTCGAAACAGGAACTGAAAGGAAAGAATATAATGTGCGCAAACTGTATCTGGATGCTTTTCAGGCGCAGACGTCGGCAGGTGGGCAGCGTTACCCTCAGGTAAACCAGGCGATCACCAACGACATGGGTAACAGCCTTTACCTATTCTATTTCGGGCATGGAGGTATCAACGGTTGGGCGCAGGAAAGAGTATTGTCAGTCGAAGAAATTCAGAATTTTAATAATTACAATAACGTGTATGCGCGTTTCCCCTTAGTTTCTACCATTACGTGTGAATTTACGCTTTGGGATGAACCTTCTACGTTTTCGGCAGGTGAACAGGTAATAAAATCTAAACAGGGCGGTGCATCGATGATGCTTACCTCAAGCCGCGCGATCGGCGTTACTTACGGGGAACAGTTCACAACTATTCTTACAAGACACCTTTTCGAAATTACGAATGACGATTTCGTTCCTGTAGGAGAGGCATTCTTACAGGCAAAAATAGAAAAGGGCACCCATGCAGACCATTTAAAAGTAAACCTGCTTGGAGATCCCGCCACTAAACTCAGCAGGCCGAAAAGACAGCTTATTATCGACAAGGTTGAAACTCCGGTTGAGGGTCAGTTGAGGGCACTCGATTTTGTAAAAGTGAAAGGACACATTACTAAAGCAGACGGAACCGTAGATACCGGTTTTAACGGAAGGGTTGCTATCAATATTTTCGATAAACGCCTCAATAAAAAGACCCTCAATAATGATAATGCAGCGGACCTCAATCCTGTTTTAAGTTATACCGAAGAAAACGGGCCGATTGTAAAATCATCAGGACAAGCCGTAAACGGTGTATTCATGGTGGAGTTTTACGTTCCGAAAGATATCAATTATGAAGTCGGAAACGGAAGAATCCTGGCGTATGCAGATAATAAAGTTTTTGATGTATTTAACAATCAGGTTCAAACAGTTGGCGGAATAAACCCCGAAGGCATAAACGACAATCAGCCGCCACAGGTTCAGCTTTTCATGAACAACACCAATTTTGCGGACGGCGGAATTACCGATCAGAATCCGATGCTGCTCGCCTGCGTAACCGACGACAAAGGAATCAACTCCACAGGTTCCGGTATCGGACACGATATTACTGTAATTCTAGATGGAAAAATCATCGATACCGCTGTGCTTAACGATTTCTATTTTTCCGGCGACGGCAACGGATGTGTGAGCAGCTCTCTTGCAGATTATCAGAAAGGCAATGTTAGCTACCCTTTCCGTAACTTAGCGCCGGGTCCCCATCAGCTTACTTTTAAAGTTTGGGATATTAACAATAATTCAACCACAGGCACGTTAAACTTTGTAGTTAAAGACGAAGCCGACCAAGCGTTAGTAATCAACAAGCCTTTGAACTGGCCCAATCCGTTTACCAACAGGACCTATGTTCAGTTCGAGCATAACTGCGATGATATGTTGGATGTGAACGTGCAGATTTACACAATTACCGGCAAACTGGTGAAAACAATAAGCACCACGGTTACGGCTGAACCTTTCTACCAGGGTTATCGCACGCCGAGAACTGCAATAGAATGGGACGGAAATGATGATTTTGGCGATGCAGTGGGTAAAGGAACTTATATTTTTAAAATTTTCGCACGCAGCCAGAATCAGGACAAATGTAAAGGAAGCGCAACCGCAGTTGAAAAAATGGTATTACTGAAATAACGATATTTAACGATTAAAAAAAAACTTTATGACATTGACTAAAAAACTATTTTTAGGGTTAGGATTAGGAGTGGGCATGATGGCTTATTCGCAAAGTAAGATTGTTCTTACCGGTGCGCCGTTCTTAAGAATTTCGCCGGACGCGAGATCAGGCGGTATGGGAGACCAGGGTGTAGCCACCACAACAGATGCCTTTTCCCAGTTCTGGAACGCGGCAAAATATCCTTTCAGCACAACAACCGCTGCGGTGGGAGTAAATTATACGCCTTACATGGGTAAACTTACGAACGACGTATTTTTACTTTACGCTACCTACCATCAGTTTTTGGGCGAGGAAGAAAGATCTACCCTTTCAGCCAGTATTTACTACTTCAATATGGGTGAAGTTACCCTCACCGAACTCCGGAATAACTTGCCGCAGGATATGGGAATCTCTAAACCCAACGAATTTTCGTTCGATGTAGCCTATGGTTTGAAACTGAGCGACACCTACTCCATGGCTGTAACCGGTAGATTTATCCGGTCAGATTTGGGCGGTGGTTTAGGTTCTGACAACACGCTGAAACCTGCAAATACTTTTGCAGTAGATGTTTCAGGTTATTTCCAGTCTGAAAGGCATACCAGCATCAACGATTTTGAAGGCCGCGCGAGAGGTGGTTTCTCAGTACAGAATTTAGGTCCGCGATTAGATTATACAGGAGATGAAGAATCCAGATCTTATCTTCCTACAATGGCGAGATTAGGTGCCGGCTACGATTTGTTTATTGATGACCTCAACCGTGTAGGTGTTAATTTCGAAGCTTCGAAACTTCTGGTTCCGGGACCTGACAATACCGGCGCTGTACCGAATGTTGGCGTAATTGAAGGCATTGGGAAATCGTTCAGTAACGAAAAAAGCATGATGTTCAGCGGTGCTGTAGAATATGAATACGACAATGCATTCGCTGTACGCGGCGGCTACTTCCACGAGAGTGAAGAGCAGGGCGCAAGGCAGTTTGCTACCGTGGGTGTGGGACTGAAATACCAGTCGTTTGGTCTGGATATGTCTTACCTCATCAACACCTCAAAAGTAAATTCAGCTTTAGACAATACATTGAGGTTTGGCCTCACCTGGAATATCGGTGAAGAATCGTCAAACTCTGATTACTAGATTTTTAAATCTGAAATAGCAAAAGCCCCGATTTTCGGGGTTTTTTTGTGGAATTACCCTTAAATTAGCACAATGAACTACGCCACGGAATTAAAGAAATTTGCGACCAGCCAGTACATCTATTCTGCCGTACGCATTACTTTGGCCATCGTAATTCCAAGTATTATATTAGCGTACTTCGGCCTCTTGCAGGAATATTTTCTTTTTCCGCTTGCGACCAGTTTTGTTGGCCTCACAGATCAGCCCGGCCCGTTTATCCGTCGGAGAAACTCTTTGGTACTGGCTGTTATCCTGTTTTTTTTCGTGGCGTTGATTACAAGCGTAATTCACCATTTTCCCGTCCTTATTTACCTTGAACTCATTCTGTTCGGCATCTTTTTTTCGATGATTGGGGTGTACGGCCAAAGGCTTGCAGCGGTAGGCTCACTGTCTTTAGTGGTGATGGCGATTTTTGCTGACGGCAACATGACCAGCGGAGAACTTTCCAAGATAATGATCACATTTTTAGGTGGCGCCCTGTGTTATTTGGCGGTGTTTCTGGCCGTTTCCAAGATTCAGCCTTACAAACTTGCCGGACAGATGATCGGCGAAAATTACCTCGAACTGGGCGACTATCTGAAAATAAAATCTAAATTTTACCTTGAGAATCCCAATTTTGAAGAACTATACCTGCAGGTGATCGCGCAGCAGGTAAAGATCAAGAATCTGCAGGAAGAAACGCGTGAGACGGTCTTCAAAACCAGAAAAATCGTCAACGAATCTACCACAACCAGCCGGTTGTTGATGCTGATGTTTCTGAACTCGATCGATCTTCACGAGAAACTGATGACTTCGGAAAGCGATTACAACAAAATTCAGGAAAGTTTTGGCGATTCGGGGTTTCTTCAGTCCATTTCCACTTATCTTGGGTTGCTGGCAGAGGAACTTGCAAACATCGGCATTGCACTTCAAAGCGGTGCCAAAGCCAGACCGCTGAAAGATATTGATGCCGAGCTCGATAAGATTTATGAAGAATATTTCGACCTCAGAAACCGTAAACTGAGTGCCTCAAACCTTGAAAACTTCATGATCCTGCGGATCATCTTGGTGCGCATCACGTCAATAAGTGATGAGATCGGCACGATTTACAAAATCTTCATGCAGGATAAGAAGCTCGCAAAAAGCCTTTCGACAGGCTTGGATTTAGGTAAATTTTTGCCTCGTGAGCAGAAACTCAATTATAAAGTGCTGGCGAGTAATTTTTCATTAAAATCGTCACACTTCAGGCACGCACTTCGGGTTACAATCGCGCTGCTTGTGGGTTATACCATTTCGAAGCTGAGTTTCCTCGGCATCGGCCATTCCTACTGGATCCTTATCACGATTATCGCGATCTTAAAACCGGCTTATGCAACTACAAAACACAGAAACCTGCTGCGGCTTTACGGAACAATCGTAGGGGCAGTTCTTGCGTATATCCTGCTGCTGAGTGTAACCAGTAATTCTGTGCTGTTCGCTCTGCTAATGCTGAGTATGATAATGTGTTTCAGTTTCCTAAAGGCACAGTATTTCTGGGCAGTTCTTTTTATGACGATCTATATTTTCCTCACCTTTAATTTTCTTAATCCGGGAAATATCAATATGATCTTCAAAGACCGCATCATTGATACAGCCATTGCAGGACTTGTAGCATTTGGCGTTTCTTATTTTGTTTTTCCGGTCTGGGAACATACGCAAAACCTGGATCTGATGAAGAAATCGTCGAAAAGCAACCTGCGGTATTTCAAGGCGGTGATTGATATATTTTTAGCGCAAAAAATTGGCGTTGAAGATTATAAACTCCGTCGGAAAGACGCCGTTATCGATCTTGCCAACCTCTCGGATAATTTCCAGCGGATGATTTCCGACCCGAAAAACCAGCAGAAACAGATGGAGCAGATCCACCAGTTTGTAAACACCACTCACCTGCTGACGGCCTATATCGCGTCATTATCGCAATACACCAAAACCGCGCGTGAGTATCCTGAAATCGATTTCCGGAGCTGGGCGCTTAAAATCTCTGCGGAGTTGCTCCGCACGAGTTTAATCTTGGAACAGAAAAAACTAAGGCAGGAAATACTTAGGGAAAGTAAACTTAAGCCTGAAGATTCAGTTCATAAATTACTTGAGAAAAGAAAAAAGGAAATTCGTGAAAATGAGATTTCAGACCGTCGCGACCCTAACCGCATCACGCATCTTACCGAACTTAAAAACCTCCGTGAAATCCTCGAATTAATTTACGACGTGGCAAGGGAGCAGCGCAAAGTCGCCGAGCATCTGGAACCTGAAATTCAGTCAACCACCGTAAAACAATAGTTTTCAAAAAATTCTACGCGTGCCTTAAAAAGGTCTGACACTTTCTCGTCATGCACTCTGCACATAATATTGAAAGGAAAATCCAGGCTGAAGGGTTTCACCTCGTAATGCTTCTTCAGCGACCAGTATTTGGAGTGATGAATTTTGTATAAACTCTCTTTAAGCGACCAAATGACAGTGAGGTAAGCGGTTTCTTTATTTTCTTCAATAAAACCGGCTTCTTCATCTTTCAGAAATTTGTGCTGAATCTTCAGAATCTTCGGGTTAAACGGCTCAATATCGATGCCTACTTTATGTTTTGAAATGGCCAAAGCAGCATACGGGAATGAATGTGTGATCGAAATCTCATAATCCCTCGGTTCCAGATACGGCATTCGACCGTTGTACAGAATTTTATGTTCAGGCAATACCGACTTAAGAATTTTCCTCACAAGGAGCAGTTCTTTAAGTTTTGTGGGATGATAATCTTTAATTTTATCGTAGTTTTCCTTTTCGAGCAAAAACTCGGAGTCAAGTTCCTCATTTTCATCATATTTCCACATTAGAATCGTAGCATTATCATCGGAAAAATCACGGTAAAGCGGCATATTTTGTGGGGCAGGAATTAGTTCGTAAATTTGCAAAAAATTATTCATTTAATATGGAAACGAGCACACAATACCTGCCTTATAAAGTAAAAGATATCTCCTTAGCAGATTGGGGACGTAAAGAAATAAAGCTTGCAGAAGCAGAAATGCCAGGCCTGATGGCCATCCGTGAAGAGTACGGCCCTTCTCAGCCGCTAAAAGGTGCAAGAATTGCGGGTTGTCTTCACATGACGATCCAAACAGCAGTGCTTATCGAGACTTTAGTTGCGCTTGGAGCTGATGTAACCTGGTCTTCATGTAATATTTTCTCTACGCAGGATCATGCAGCAGCAGCAATCGCGGCCGCCGGTATTCCTGTCTATGCGTGGAAAGGCATGAACGAAGAGGAGTTTGAATGGTGTATCGAACAAACTGTATTTTTCGGCGAAGACAGAAAACCACTGAATCTTATTCTGGATGATGGTGGCGATCTTACGAACCTGGTTTTTGATAAATATCCTGAACTTACAGCAGGAATCAAAGGTTTATCTGAAGAAACCACCACCGGAGTTCACAGATTATACGAAAGAATGGCTAACGGAACATTGGTGATGCCGGCCATCAATGTAAATGACTCAGTTACAAAATCGAAATTCGATAATAAATACGGATGCCGCGAATCTGCAGTGGATGCAATCAGGAGAGCAACTGATCTAATGTTAGCAGGCAAAAGAGTGGTTGTATGTGGCTACGGAGACGTAGGTAAAGGTACTGCCGCATCATTCAGAGGTGCTGGCTCTATCGTTACTGTAACCGAAATCGACCCGATTTGTGCGCTTCAGGCTGCAATGGAAGGATACGAGGTAAAAAAACTGGATTCTGTTGTTGCAAACGCTGATATCATTATCACAACAACCGGAAATTATAATATTGTACGCGGCGAACATTTCAAACAAATGAAGGATAAAACCGTTGTCTGCAACATCGGGCATTTCGATAATGAACTTGATATGGCATGGCTTAACGAAAACTACAGCGATACAAAATACGAAGTGAAGCCACAGGTGGATGTGTATAACATCGATGGTAACGAAATTATCATTCTGGCAGAAGGCCGCCTCGTGAATTTGGGTTGTGCAACCGGTCACCCAAGCTTCGTGATGAGCAACTCTTTCAGTAATCAGACGCTTGCACAGATTGAACTGTGGGTAAACGGTGCTGCATATAAAAATGAGGTGTACACATTACCAAAACATCTTGACGAAAAAGTAGCTGCCTTACACCTTAAGAAATTAGGTGTGGAACTTGAAACTTTATCTCCGGAACAGGCTAAATACATCGGCGTAACAGTGGACGGGCCGTTCAAACCTGAGTATTACAGATACTAAGACGCAGATTAAGACACAACATTTAAGCTGATATAATCAACGCTCCGGATTCACATCCAGAGCGTTTTTTTTGTGCTGCTTAGCTATATGTGCGTTTTCAAATTTCCTGTAAATTAACGAGTTGCGCGAAACGCTTACCTTTAAAAGGTGTTTTAACCCTCTACTTAAGGGTTAATTGACCTTACCGCACCTTTTAATCGGTTGTACATTTGTGACAACACAAAACACACCTGATGAAAAAAACTCTACTACTGGGGATCCTGGTATCTATGGGGGTATGCCGTGCCCAAGTGGGCGTTGGTACCAACGTAAATACTTTTGATGATTCCGAGATTCTGAGGATAGTTTCGGCAAACAAAGGAGTTCTTCTCCCTAATGTATCGATCCCGGATCTCCACAGCGCCGCACCAGTTTCTGCGCCCGCAAATTCGCTTATCGTTTACAACACCAATAATATGACCGGAAAAGGGTTCTATTACTGGCAAAACAGCAAGTGGAACCCGATTCTGGACACCACCAATATTTACAAGTATTTAGGAATCGTTCGTTCTGAAAGCGCCGTTTCTACGGCCGGCGTTAATGACGCGTCAACGATTTCAGGGGTGTCTTACACCCTCGGCGAAGCTCCTTCTGCACATGATTGGCAGCTGATTCCCGGACTCGCTAAAACAATTTCGATCTATTCGTTACAGAACACGGTTTCAATTTCGGGAAGCGGTGTTGCGCAGGTAAATACGGTATCTGGTGGTAATACCTTCATGTCGTATTCCATCGGCCTTTTTGTAGATTCCAAACTTAAAAGCGTGCGTAACTTCATTATTACAGGTAAGAAAAACTGCCTGTATAATGATTTTAACGTCTATTTCAATGTGGAGATGGATACAACCGGTAATCATCTTATCGAACTGCGCGAAACCTTGCGGGTAAATCAGACAAGCAGCCAAAGCATTACTTTCGGCGCCAAGCATGCGTCATGCAGCAACCTGAGTCCGCTGATGGACAAGTCTATTATGAATATTCAGATTTCCGAACGACCTTAAAACACATTCAAATGAAAAATAAATATTTACTTCTCCTGCTTTTCTCGTGCGCAGGCATATCAGCGCAGGTAGGTATCAATACGCGCAGCCCGCATCCGTCGGCAGCTCTCGATATCCGCGCCAACAACAAAGGCGTAAGCTTTCCCCAGGTTTCGCTGGCAGGCAAAATGGACGTTAGTACCGTTTCCAATCCTAAGGAATCGCTGATTGTATATAACACGAATACGGCGCTTACAGGTAGTGAAGGGTATTATTACTGGAACGGCACGCGATGGGATTATTTTTTCTCCGATCTAAACCAGTCAAATCTGCTTAATCAGGTAAAATACTATTCCGCCACCTCCACTACAGGCTATGATTTCACCAGTAGCAGCCCGAACCAGTTTTTAGGTTACAGTGCGCATAGTTTAGGTGAAACCCTTAATACTACACAATGGACAGTGATAACAGGCATCACCAAAAGTATTTATGTAGACCGCGCAAACAGCCAGACACTGATGAGCATCAACGGAATGTACCAGGCCAATAACAGCAGCGCGAGTTCAGATGGAATTACCTCAACAATAGGGTTCTTCATAGACGATAAATTAATTGATGTGAAACCGATGTTCCTGGAGTTTGCTTCACCGTGCGCATACCGGCAGTTCATGATTTACGGAATTGCAAGCAACTTACCAACAGGCACGCACACAGTAAAATTCGCAATTAGAAATATTGAAGCACCTAACACCGCAGGACTTACCGTCTCATATGGCAAAGCAAATCCTTCAGCCACCTGCAACACCGTGAGTGCATTTGAAGCAGCCATTAGCAGTACAATTTTCATCAATCAACCTTATGTCTTTTAGTTATGAAAACCAAGATACTCATACTTATAACAGGCACGTTGCTGTTCGGGAGCGCAAAAGCCCAAACGCTGATATCAACCAACGCTACGCTGGCCGCGACACCGGATCCAAGTTCTGCGCTGCACGTCGCTGATGATAAAAGAGGTGTGCTGCTGCCACAGGTTTACCTTACCAGTGCAACCGATAATGTAACGGTGCCCACGCCGACACAAGGGCTGCTTGTACAAAACACCAACAGTAACAAATCCAACTTTTGGGCAGCGAACAAATGGAACCGCAATTTTGAGGTTAGCGATGGCCTCGCGATTATAAAACAGACCGAAAACTTTACGGGAAAATCAACAGCAAGCACCACCATTAGCGGCTTTCCCGCAATTGTACCGCTGTTTAACTTAAACGACAGTACCACGGGATGGACAGACCTGAACGCTACAAGCAACATGACGATTACAAAACTTACAAACACCACCTACATTGTCGCTGAAGGAATGGCGCAGATTGATAACATCACGGCCACAGATCAGAAATTTCAGTTTGCTATCGGGATTTTTGTAAATGGGCAGCTTAAAATGGCAAGCAAATATTATACGACCACTTCTGAATTTGTTTGTAGCTGGCGAAAGTTTAATCTGTCCGGTGTGATTAACAATTTACCGGTAGGCACCCATACTGTCAAGGTTTACGGCAGAAATTTGCCTAAAGATACCAGCGGATATACACACATTGTCTACGGCGGTAATACCACAAACTGCAGCAATATAAATAATGACATGGCAAGGATATTTGTCACTGCACAGACTACACAGTAACAGGTTGAAATCATATAATTTTCTCCTCTGCCACCAGGCTGAGGAGTTTTTTTTGCTTAAATTTAATCTTTAAACACTTATATGAAAAAGTTAACTGCATTTCTAGTACTCCTATTTTTTTGGTCCACAGCTACAGCACAGACCAAACCGGCTTTTTGGAATGAAATTCAACAGTTTAAAAAAGCTGATGCCGAAAAACTTCCCGAAAGCAATGGTGTGCTGCTGATCGGCAGTTCTTCGTTTACCATGTGGAAAGACATAGCAAATTACTTTCCGGGTACAACGTTTATCAACAGAGGTTTTGGAGGCTCGAGTCTGTATGACCTTAATTTTTATTCTGCAGAACTTTTGCAACCGTACAATCCGAAGCAAATTCTGATATATTGCGGCGAGAACGATTTCGCAGGGGACGAAAATCTTAAGCCACGCGATGTATTGAACCGTTTTAAACATTTCTATTCGGACATACGAAAATATCATCCCAACGTTCCGGTAGCATACATCTCGATAAAGATGTCACCGAGCCGCAAACACCTCTGGCCGAAATTCACTGCAACAAATTCTTTGATCAGGAATTTCATGCGGAGAAATCAGAACGCTGAATACATCGACATAACCAAAGCCATGGCAGGAAAGGACGGCCAGCCGCGCAATGAACTTTTCCTTGAAGATCAACTGCATATGACTCCTGAAGGATACAAAATATGGGCTGCGAAAATGGCGCCTCACATCAAATAGACAAGACATGAAAAGACACGAAGCACTTGTGCAGCTCAGCCGCGATCATCATTTTGGGCTTCTGCTATGCTGGAAACTAAAGGAAGGCATCAAAAAAAACATCGCGGTGGAAAGAATGGCCGCGTACATCAAACTTTTTTTTCAACACAACCTCGATCCACATTTTACCGAAGAAGAAGAAACTGTTTTTCTGGTGCTTGGCAACGATCATCCGTTTATTGCGGATGCGCTTACCGAACACGGAATTTTGCGCGGTATGGCCGGGCAGGAATTTAAAACCCCGCAGGATGTGCAGGCGTTTCGCGACCTGCTCGAAATTCATATCCGTAAAGAGGAACGGCAGATTTTTCCTGAAATTGAGCGGCAGGCTACGCCCAAACAGCTTGCGGAACTGTTAGCACTTCCCCACCAGGAACTGAAAGAACCCATTTTCGAAGACGAGTTCTGGAAATAGATTTTAACCGCAATTACGGAGCGCGTTTTCCATAAGAATCTTCCGCAATACCTATTTCAAAAAAAAACCTGCAGCAGTTGCAGGTTTTGATCTTATTTTTTTCGCTTAGCCTTCGATTTTGCTTTAGCCTGTGCGCGGTTTGCGGGTTTTGTTTTCGGAGGATTTCTTCGGGTTGGTCCGCCCCAGTTTTCCTTTTTGTTCTTGTCTTTTTTATCGTGAAATGCACCGCCGCCTTCTTCAAGTTTTACGGTGTGTGCGTTCTTCATGATAATTTCATCTTTTTCAGAAGCAATTTTAAGCGGATTGATTTTCACTTCTGCAGGGAAATCTTTAATGAGTACCGCTTTATCCATCAGAATTTCGATATCAAGCAATGATGTTTCTTCCTTTTTAGTCACAAACGATACGGCAATACCATCTTTGTCTGCACGACCGGTTCGGCCAATCCGGTGAATATACTGTTCCGGAACTTCGGGGATTTCAAAATTAATAACGTGCGTAATGTCTGATATATCGAGTCCGCGAGCCATGATGTCGGTTGTAATCAAACCTCTCACTTCTTTGTTTTCGAAGCTGCGCATCGCATTAAGGCGGTAATTCTGCGATTTATTTGAGTGAATCACATCAAACTGATCTGGAAAGATCTCATCGATCTTGGTGAACAGATAATCTGCATTCCTTTTGTTGTTACAGAAAATCAACACTTTAGAAAAATCAGTATCGGATTTAAGCAAATGTTCGAGAAGGTTGATTTTCGTATGGAAGTTCTCTACTTTATAGCCAATCTGCGTAATCTTTTCAAGCGGCGTCCCCGATTTTGCAAGCGAAATCTCTACCGGATCTGCGAAATATTCGTAAAGCACGGCATCTACAGCTTCCGTCATCGTAGCCGAAAAAAGGATGTTCTGTCTTTTTTCCTTCATCATCGTGAAAATCGTCGTCAGTTGCATCTTAAATCCAAGGTTCAGCATCTCGTCGAATTCATCCACAATTAATTTCTGCACTTCTTTCAGCGAGATCGCATTGTCGATAGCCAGGTCCATGATCCGTCCCGGCGTGCCCACCAGAATGTCGCAGCCATCATTAAAAAGAAGTTTCTGCGTTTTAATATTTACCCCTCCATAGATGCCGAGCACTCTGGCCGTGAGGTGTTGCGTAAGATTTTTTACGATTTCGGATACCTGAACTACAAGCTCGCGTGTCGGCACAAGGATAAGCACGGTTGGATTTCCGTTTTTGTTGTACTTCCAGGTTTTTAGAACCGGCAGCAAATATGCAAGGGTTTTTCCGGTTCCGGTCTGTGCAATACCCATCACATCGCGGCCCGAAAGTATCGGCTTGATGGTTTTTTCCTGAATAGGCGTCGGTTCAAATAAATTGGAATCGGCCAGGACATCAAGTATTTTCTCGGGCAATTCGAAATCCGCAAAGGTGATTTTCTCCATTTTGCAAAGATATGGTTTTTGGTACGATTAATTTTATTCGTAATTTGGTTGTGTGAAAAGCCTGCAAATTCCCCTGCTGTTACTGATCATTTCCTGCACAGACAAGAAGGAAACACGCATGCCGCTGCCACAGGACAAAGCCACCCAACACGACGTAAAACAGCCCATCAAAAAACAAGATTCAGCATTGGCTTCATGGCTCGAATACTACCAAAACGAAAACCCAACTTTTGCGGAGAAAAATTTCATCCTTACCGGTACATCGCAGCTCGCCTATAATCCAAGCAATGTCGTGGTGATGAATACCAAAGGTTTCAACGAAATTTACAGACCTTTTTTTGTATTCAATGAAAGCAGAACGAATTATCTCGATTTCGACAGCTACCACTGGAGTGTTGCGAAAGATGGAAATGCCAGTTTCAACCCAGATCAACAGGTCGCTTTGGTCGACATGAAAAAGAAAACCGCTGTACAGATTGCTTTCTTCGGTCCGTCCTATACCGTGGAGGAAGCGTACTGGAGAGGTGATTCAGCTGCAGTGTTACTCGGGAATTCTTACGAGCAGGTTCCGTTTATGATGAAATTTATTTTCAAAAAAAATACGGTTCAGCATTATCAATATCCTGACACTTTAAAGTTTGACCAGCCCTATTACCGGGTTCGGCTACAGAATTTAGGTATTAAAACGCAATAAAAAATGCCTCAAAAGAGGCATTCAAAAAATTCTATTCCCACTCAATCGTAGCGGGCGGTTTGCTCGAGATGTCATACGCCACACGGTTGATACCGCGCACTTCATTGATGATCCGGTTAGAAACGGTCTCCAGAAATTCCCACGGAAACCTGCTGAATGTAGCCGTCATGAAGTCGGTCGTGTTCGCTGAACGCACCACCGCAGTATATTCGTAAGTCCGTTCGTCGCCCATCACTCCTACAGATTTCACCGGAAGTAAAACCACGAAAGCCTGGGACACTGTTTCGTAAAGTTTGTTTTTGTAAAGTTCTTCAATAAAGATATCGTCTGCATGCTGAAGAATCTGTACTTTTTCGTTATCAACTTCGCCCAGGATTCTTATGCCTAGTCCAGGGCCCGGAAACGGATGTCTGTGCACTAAATGATGCGGAATACCAAGCTCCTCGCCTACTTTCCTCACCTCATCTTTGAAGAGTTCGCGCAGTGGCTCGAGAAGTTCGAAATCCATTTCTGCCGGAAGGCCGCCCACATTATGGTGAGATTTTATCACCGCGGATGGACCTTTAACCGACTGGCTTTCGATAACATCCGGATAAATTGTGCCCTGAGCCAGGAATTTTGCGCCTTCAATTTTATGAGATTCTTCATCGAAAACCACCACAAATTCGTTTCCGATTATTTTCCGCTTTTCTTCGGGATCTGAGATACCTTTCAGCTTAGACAGAAACCTGTCTTTTGCATCGATGAGTTTGATTTTAAGTTTGAAGTGTTCGCCGTAATTCTTCATTACTTTTTCGGCTTCTTCTTTTCGTAGAAGTCCGGTATCAACGAAAATGCACTGCAGCTGATCACCAATAGCACGGTGAATCAAAACCGCCGCCACGGACGAATCTACTCCACCAGAAAGGCCTAAAATAACTTTATGCTGCCCTACTTTTTCTTTAATTTCGGCTACAGTCTTATCGATATAATTTGTGAGTTTCCAGTTTTTGGGCGCATTAGAGATTCCGAACACGAAATTCTCGATCATGCGTGCTCCTTCTTCGGTGTGCGAAACTTCTGGGTGAAACTGAACGCCGTAAATCTTCTGAGCTTCATTTGAAATTGCCGAAATAACATCCGAAACTGCATTTGTAACGAATCCTGCGGGTAACTCCTGCACCTCATCGAAATGGCTCATCCAAACAGTAGAATAGCGGCTGATGCCCGACAGAAGCGCGTTTCCTTTCAGAATCTCGAGTTTGGCTTTTCCATACTCGCCTTTGTCGCCTTTTTTCACTTTGCCACCCAGCAGGTGCGTGATGAGCTGCATTCCGTAGCAGATCCCGAGGACAGGAATGTTATTTTCAAACAGTTGCCTGTCAACAAGTCTCGCGTTTTCAATATTTACGGAGCTTGGCCCGCCTGAAAGAATGATTCCCGAAGGTTTTCTGGAGAGGATTTCATCCAGCGAAGTATCGAAAGGCAAAACTTCTGAGTACACGCCGAGTTCGCGGATTCTGCGTGCGATGAGCTGGTTATACTGGGATCCAAAATCGAGAATGATGATGCCGTGCTGCATTTTGTTATGTTTTTATTTATTGGTGCATTTTCTTAAAAGGCACCGCTTTTTTATTATTTTGCTTCTGACCCTGCGGAAGTGGTAACTAGCCCCGATTGTAACGTAAATCCTTTTTCTTTTCTTTCGGAAAAGAAAAAGATTGCAGTGGAAAGCGGGAAACAGCTGCTAAAAACCGTCGCAAACAACGCTCAGGAACCGCCAGCTTTTGCCACAACCGCAAGAAAAAAAAGCGTGAATGATCACGCCCTTATTTTTAGAATTTGCCGATGTCTTCGCGATAAAACTCGTAATCGAAACTGATTGTTTTTGCGTCTTCGTACACTTTCTTACGTGCATCGGCGAACGTATCTGCCGTTGCAACTACGCTTAACACCCTGCCGCCGGAGGTAACAATCTTGTCGCCCACCGTGCGCGCCGCAGCGAAGAGCACATCGCTGTCTTTTACTTTCTCCAGATTTCTGATCTCGAAACCCGTTTCAATTTTACCAGGGTAACCGCCTGAACACATCACGAGGCAAACCGCTTTTTGATCTTTAAACTTTAAGGTGACATCGCGCCCTTCAAGACAGTCGCTGATTACATCGAACAGGCTGTTTTCCATGAGCGGAAGGATCACCTGGGTTTCCGGATCGCCCATGCGCATGTTGTATTCGAGCAGGTAAGTTCCTTTCTCGGTTACCATCAAGCCGAAAAATATAAATCCTTTGAACCTGATATTTGCCGCATTGAGGCCGACAAGCGTTGGGTTTAGAATGTTAGTTTCGAAATCTTGCTGATGTTCTACAGTAAACTCGGGGCTTGGCGCCACACTTCCCATACCGCCGGTGTTTGGTCCTTTATCGGCGTTACCAGCTTTTTTGTAATCTTTAGCCGCAATGCACGGGAAAATTTTTGTACCGTTTGAAAACGCGATAATTGAGGCTTCAAAACCTTTCAGATATTCTTCGATCACGAGCTGAATGCCGGCATCGCCGTAGATCCGCTGGATCATAAATTTATGGATCGTAGATTCAGCTTCTGCTAAATCTGCGGCAATTACAACGCCTTTTCCGCCTGCGAGTCCGCTGGCTTTAATTACGACCGGAAACTGCTGCTTTCTAACGTAATCTATAGCTTCCTGATACGAATCGCAGATTACTGCTTTTGCGGTTTTAATGTTGTTGCTCTGCATGAATTTCTTCGAAAAAGCTTTGCTTCCTTCGAGTTCTGCAGCGCGCTTTTCGGGACCGAAAATCTTAAGATTATGTTTCTGGAATTCGTCTACGATACCTTCAACTAAAGGAGCTTCGGGACCTACAATCGTAAGATCAATGCGCTCTTTTATTGCAAAATCGCGCAACGCTTCCACGCTGTCTTCGTAAATATTCTGGCCAAGCTTCGCTGTTGTTACCGTGCCTTTAGCAAAATACATTTTAGAGATCCGGCTGTCGGCTTTCAGTTTCAGGGCGAGGGCAGATTCGCGTCCGCCGTTTCCTACGATTAATATTTTCATTTTTTGTTTAGCTTAAATTTGAATTCTTCAAAATTACTAATTTGAGGACGAATTTCAAATTTAGTGGAGTGAAAGTTTAAGTACGTCAGTTTTATTCCGGTGTTTAATAACACCAGGGAACTGGTAATTTTTGTGGCTGTTTAATGATAAAAATGGCGCATCCCTGTAAACATCATCGGGATACCATGTTCGTTTGCAGCTTCAATACTGTCGTTATCGCGCATGCTGCCACCCGGCTGAATAATCGCCGTAATGCCTTCTGCTGCGCAGAAATCCACCACATCCCGGAAAGGGAAAAAGGCATCAGATGCCATAACCAGATCACCCGAAAATTTTTCCTTTGCACGTTCAATGGCGTGCTGTGTTGCCCAGATCCGGTTAACCTGTCCGCCGCCGATACCCAGCGCCTGATCGCCGTTTGAAACCACAATCGCATTCGATTTTACGTATTTCACAACGCGCTGTGCAAATAAAAGTGCTTTTATCTGAACGTCCGTTGGCTTGCAATCGGTAACGGTTTCAATGTTTTCGGAGAACTTGTTGTCGTTGTCCTGAACCAGCATTCCGCCATCAATTTTCACCCATGTCTGGTCATCAGAAACGGCATTTTTAATTTTTATGATCCTTAAATTTTTCTTTTTACCGAGAATTTCCAACGCGTCGGCATCGAAATCCGGCGCCATTACAATTTCGAGGAAAGTTTTATTGAGTTCTTCAGCAGTTTCGGCATCTACCGTGAAATTCATCCCGATAATACCACCAAACACCGAAACAGGATCACATTCAAATGTTTTCCGGTAAGTTTCTAAAGCCAAAGTTCCGACAGCGACACCACACGGCGTGGAATGTTTCACTGCGCAGCAGGCCATTTCGCCTTTAAATTCATTCACCACCTTCCAGCAAAGATCCATATCGCGAAGGTTATTAAAAGAAAGTTCCTTACCGCCAAGAATTTCAAAATCCTTCATCGAGCCCGATTCTGTGGTCGAAACATAATACGCGGCCGTCTGATGCGGGTTTTCGCCGTAACGCAGATCTGAAACCTTTTTGTAGGAGGCGTTCAGGTACTGCGGATAATCGGTTGTGAGCAACATTTGAGAAATTGCAGCATCGTACGCAGCGGTGAGGTTAAAAACTTTTCCAGCGAGCAGTTTACGTGTCTCCGAGGTAGAATTTCCGGTTTCTTCGATTTCTTTTTTAATCACGGCATAATCGGCAACGTCTGTAATGACGGTAACCGATTTAAAATTTTTTGCACCGGAGCGTAACATCGAAGGTCCGCCGATATCGATGAATTCAACCTTTTCGTCAAGCGATATATCAGAATTTGCATTTTCGAAGAACGGATACAGGTTCACGATGACCATATCAATGAGACCGATCCCGTGTTCTGAGGCAGTGTTCATATGTTCCTCACTGTCGCGGACGGCGAGCAGGCCACCATGTACTTTTGGGTGAAGAGTTTTTACACGTCCGTCCAGCATTTCCGGAAAACCCGTTACCTCATCAATCTGAATTGGGTTGAGGCCGGCATTTTTGAGATGTTTAAAAGTACCTCCGGTGGACACTAGTTCGTAATTGTTCTGCTCTAAAAATTCTGCAAACTCAATAAGATTAGTTTTGTCGGAAACACTGATCAATGCTCGCTTTTTGCTCATACTGTTTTCTTTTATGCCGGATAAGCCGGCGCTGTTTTTATTTGTTTTAATGTGATAATTAAATACTTCCGTCTTATACCGAAAAATTTACGGCTTCGATGCTGACTTCCTGCTCTGAAAAACCGAGAATCAGATAACCAAAAGATTTTGTATCAGCCTGATAGGATTTACTGTTCAAAATCTGATACGACACCGCGGGCGAAATAACCTGCCGGATTTTATCGGAAGTTACCTTGTAAAAGTGATGATAATGACCCGATATCAGCGTTACATTTTTGCCGCTTTGGCGGAGGATTTCTTCAACCTGGGTTTTGTTTTTTAATGGATGTTCTTTATCCATCCAGCTTCCGTCATCCAACACCGGATGATGAATAAAAACCACAGGATTTTCGGTAGATCCAAGCCAGTTCTTAAGATAACTGCGCTGTTCTTGGCTCAGCTTGTACGAAGAGGTATCGAGGAAAATACAGTCATTACCCGAAATTTGGGCTGAATAATACAGTTCCTGCTTCCCCACCGTTTCGGCAAAAAATGTTCTGAAGTCCGATATTTTGTCGTGATTGCCGAGGATCAGCCGAAAATCGAAATCTTTGATATCATCGAAAATGATTTTAAGCGCTTCTTTTTCGCCTAAATCGCCGCCCAGAATGATGCGGGATATACCTCTTGCTTTTACGTCTTGCAAAACCGTTTTCCAATTCGCAACTGCGTCCACCCCTTTTTTTGAAACGTTCTTTTCATGCAGATGCAAATCGGTGATAAATGCAATCTGGTCACTTTTATTCAGAAGTTGATCGATCGCTTTTGGCAGAATTTCGTGCTCGATTGCGTGCACTTTTTCAGCCAGCGTGTCCGGCGTTTCCTTTTCTGAAACCGGAAAGGATTGTTGCAAAATGACGCCACCTTCATCAATTCCCGCCGTCACATAATGAACCGAGGCGCCGCTTTCTTTTTCTCCAGCACTTAAGACAGCCGTGTGCACATGTTTGCCCCACATGCCTTTGCCACCAAATTTCGGTAAAAGCGCGGGATGAATATTAATGATTTTACCACTGAAGTTTTCGCAGAAATGTTTATCCAAAATCGAAAGAAAACCTGCCAGGACAATTAAATCGGTATCAGCAGGAATAACTTTATTGAGTTGCGATGAGAAATCCGGGCCGCGCTGCAGCCTTACATTTTTAATTCCGTGTTTTGCTGCTCTTTCAAGCGCAAGACATTCTCGGTCTGCAATAACGGCGCTGATTTCAGTATTGCGTATCTCGTCACTTTGCACACAGTCGATGATTCGCTGCAGATTGGTACCCGAACCCGAAACTAAAACAGTAATTTTCTTCTTTGCGACACTCATTTAACTTAAATGCTTCAACTATGTTAAATCAGCTCTATTTTACTTTCTGCCTGCGTGATTTCACCAATTTCGTAAGCCGAATCAAGAAGATCCAAAACTTTTTCAGCGTGTTTGGCGTCGACTACTATCACCATTCCGACGCCCATGTTGAAGGTGCCGAACATTTCGTGGCGCTCAATATTTCCGCGTTTTTCAAGTTCAAGCATGATGGAAGGGATCTTAATTTTAGAAGTTTCAATCTGCGCACATAAACCTTCAGGAATAATTCTCGGTATGTTTTCGATGATTCCACCGCCCGTGATATGCGCGATGCCGGCTACTTCAACCTCATCGAGCAGTTTATGCACTTCAGTGTAATACAGTTTGGTGGGGATCAGGAGGGTTTCATGTAAGGGTTTACCTTCAAATACTTCATCAAAATCTTCGAAAACCTTTCTTACGAGTGAGAAACCGTTGCTGTGGAAACCCGAACTTGGCAACGCAATGATTCTGTCGCCCACACGGATTTGTGAACCATCGATAATCTGGTCCTTTTCAACAATCCCGACACAGAAACCGGCCACATCGTAATCACCGGGCTTGTACATCCCCGGCATTTCCGCCGTTTCGCCGCCGATGAGTGCGCAGTTATTGTCTTTGCAGGCTTTCACCATGCCCATCACGATTTCAGCCGCAATGTCGGAATCCAGTTTGCCGCAGGCAAGATAATCCAGGAAAAAAAGCGGTTTGGCGCCGTGGCAAAGGATATCATTTGCACACATCGCGAAACAGTCGATACCGATTGAGCTATAGTTTTTTGAATCGAGTGCCACTTTAAGTTTGGTGCCTACGCCGTCTGTACCTGAAACGAGCACAGGGTTTTTGTAGCCCGCGATTTCGTAAAAAGCGCCAAAGCTTCCGAGGTTGTTCAGTACATTCTTATTGTGCGTTTCCGCAACGGCTGATTTTATTTTATCTACTGTTTTGTAGCCTTCTTCTTTATTTACGCCTGCAGACTGATAGGTATTGCTCATTGGGTGGGATGGGTTTTATCTGAATTCATTTAATAAAAAACGCCGACAGTCATTCTGACCGTCGGCGTTTTACTTTATTTTTGAGCGTAAATTACACATCCAAAGGTTTGGAACCGTTCTTTTGGCGAATGTAAAATATGCAGCATCACTGTTTAAAAAGTTTGTTTTGCGAAATTAAGATTTTTAAACCAAATCTGAAAACGGTAGACCCTGAATTTTTTTATTATTTGAAAACTGATCTTAATGTATTTGAGGTGAAATACCTATTTTTACCGCTTAAACAATAAAATATATGGCTTCAGGTTTTTTCGCAATTTTGGATGATATTGCAGCGCTGATGGATGATGTTGCTGTTACGGCGAAACTCGCAACCCAAAAAACTGCAGGGATTTTAGGCGATGACCTGGCTGTTAATGCGGAGAAAGCCACGGGTTTTCTGGAGTCGCGGGAAATTCCTGTTTTGATGAAAATCATGAAGGGTTCGTTCATCAACAAACTCATCATTGTACCAGTGGTATTTTTGCTTCAGTGGCTCTATGAACCTGCGATAACGATTATTTTAATTTTCGGGGGATTCTACCTGGCGTATGAAGGTATTGAAAAGATCATTGAATTTATATTTCACCGCCAAAAGAAAGGCCATGAAGTGATACAGGAAGCGGAACAGACGACGACGAATGGCGAAGAACTCGAAAAATCCAAAATAAAGTCGGCCGTTACCACCGATTTCATCTTATCGCTGGAGATTGTAATTATCGCGCTCGCATCAGCCAAAGCAGGTTACGAAGCGCTGAAATCGCAGTTCGATCCTTTGCTTGTAGAAATTGTAACGGTTTCTATCGTGGCTATTATCGCGACGGTCGGGGTTTATGGCATCGTCGCTTTAATTGTACGGATGGACGACGCCGGATATAAAATTATTAAAAGATCGAAAACAGAAAGTGGTTTCTTGGTTTCAGCGGGTACGTTTCTCGTGAATGCTTTGCCTTGGGTAATCAAAGGTCTCGGGGTTGTTGGGACAATTGCCCTAATCCTGGTGGCTGGCGGCATTTTCGTGCATAATATCGAGTGGATTCATCATCATTTTCTGCCGAATGCAAACTCGCTGCTGCGCGAATCTTTAGCCGGAATTATTGGCGGACTGATTGCGATTCCCGTTTTTAAACTTGGCATCAAGGCGTTATCGATATTTAAGAAATAACAGAACTTTAAGTTTTAAATAACAAAAAAAGCGGACAAATGTCCGCTTTGCTGTTTTGAAGATTTTCAATTCAAACGCTATTAAAGCATTTGATTAAAATTCCATCGGCACTTCCATCAATAATATTTCTGAATCTTCAAGCGCTTCAAGCGTCAAAGTCTCGGTTTCCCAAATTCCAAAACCGTCTCTTGTTTCTAAAATCTGCTCATCGATTTTTGCTGAACCTTTAAGAACGAAAGCATAGACGCCGTTTCCAGCCTGGTGAATTGCATATTCTTTGGCATTACCTTTTTCAAACTTTGCCAGATTAAACCACGCATCCTGATGGATCCACACCCCTTCGTCATCTGCATTTGGTGACAGAATCTGCTGAAAATCATTGATCTTTTCGTTTTCTTTAATGCTGATCTGGTCGTATCGTGGCGTCACATTCATCTTATTCGGAACCACCCAAATCTGAAGAAATTTTACGAGTTGGTCTTTATTTCTGTTGAATTCGCTGTGCTGAACACCGGTTCCGGCACTCATCACCTGAATTTCCCCTTTCCGGATTACCGCCGAGGTTCCCATTGAGTCCTGATGTTCCAAATCGCCTTCAAGCGGGATTGAAATAATTTCCATGTCGCGGTGTGGATGTTTCCCAAAACCCATTCCTGATGCAACCTGATCATCATTCAAAACCCTCAGCGCACCGAAATTCATTCTTTCGGGATTGTAATAATTTGCGAAACTGAAGGTATGGTGAGATTTGAGCCAGCCATGATCGGCGTATCCACGGGTGTCTGCTTTGTGATATACTGTTTTCATTTTATCTGTATTTGGTGAGTTAATACAGCAAATTTACGGCAAAGGCTGTCTTTACATATTGATTTACGTTAAGAAGTGCAAAGCCGCATTAAGCTAAAAAAACGGGACAAGCCCGCTTTTATAGATGAATATGAATTTGCTGTTAAAAATGAACCTGTCGGATTTCTTCATCAAGTTCTTTGTCAGCTTCTTTGCCTTCGCCTTTAATTAAAAACATCGTCACAGCAGCTGCAATAATCAGACATACACCGCCGACTACCACGTAATCGATCGCCATATTTCCGAAAAGATTTTTCACGATGGGTCCTCCGAAGATACCGTTAACAATCTGTGGCATCACGATGAAAAAGTTAAAAATGCCCATATAGACACCCATTTTCCGAAGTGGTATTGCATCAATAAGCATTGCGTAAGGCATTGCGAGAATACTTGCCCACGCAAAACCAAGTCCGATCATCGAGATCCAGAGCATGGAGGTGTCTTTAATGAAAAACATTGATATGAGTCCCAATCCGCCTGAAAATAAGGCCAGGGCATGCGTCTGCTTCTTACCTATGGCTTTTGCAATAGGTGTCAGCAAAAATGCGAACGGAATTGCAAATAAATTATAAAGCCCGAATAAGTGTCCGGTTAAATCTCCCGCCCTGTTAAACTCGGCGGATTTGGTATCGTCCGGCGAAAGCCCGAAATGGTGAGTTGCCAGCGCACTGGTTGTAAACACCCACATTGTAAATAATGCAAACCACGAAAAGAACTGTACCGCACCCAACTTCTTCATCAGTGGCGGAATTTTGGCAAAATCCCTGAACATGTCTGAGAACTTAGATTTCTCTTCAGTGGCCTCTTCACGACCATCAAATTCCGCAAATTCCTTTGGTGAATATTCCCGGGTTGTGAATATGGTGTATAATATTGAGGTAATTAATACGCCTGCTCCAACATAGAATGCAAAGATTACATTATCGGCAACATAACCTTCGGGCGCAACATTAGAAACGCCCATTTTTGTAAGCCAGTTCGGCATTTCGGAACCGATTACCGCACCAACACCGATCAATATGGTCTGTATGGAAAAGCCCAGCGTTCCCTGATGTTTTGGAAGCATATCGCCTACCAAAGCACGGAAAGGTTCCATTGCAATATTCACCGAAAAATCCATCATGGCGAGGAAGATTACGGCGAGCAACAGTACATTGGCTGCAATCAGATGGGTAACGGAAGCGGCATTAGGCAGAAGCACCAAACCGATTGCACAAAGAACAGCACCAATAAGAAAATAAGGTTTTCTGCGGCCAAGCGGACTCCACGTGTTATCGCCCATGTGGCCGATGATTGGCTGCACAATCAGCCCCGTGATAGGCGCTACAAGCCAGAACCACGAAAGCTGATGCACGTCGGCACCGAGGTTAGCCAAAATCCGGCTCGCGTTTCCGTTCTGCAGCCCGAAAGCCATCTGGATACCCAGAAATCCCATGCTCATGTTGATGATCTGAGCAATACTGAGATCAGGTTTTATTCTTTTTGCCATAATTTTAAAGTGCTCTAAGTTTTAATTTATTTAATTTTTCAAAGTCTGCAATAATTTATCTTCAATCGGGGTTTTTATTCCGATCACTTCGTTGGAAACGTCGTTGGGAACCGTCATTGAAAGTACGTATTGTTTGATCTTCCATTTCCCGCCAACCTTTTCGAGAACGCCTGAGCCACGACAGATTTTCATCTGTGTATCCAACATTTCATCGAACCATGCGTAAGTTCCGTCCTTGCTGAAAGTGATGGTTCTTTTGAGGGACGTGAAATTCCAGGCCTGGCCTTTATCGAAATAGGGTTTGGCCCAAACCATAAAGTCCTGTTTATTCCAGACTTCAGTGGCGTCAGTACCGATGAAAGTTGATTCTTCCGCAAAAAGGTCAAAATAATTTTTGAAGTCGGTTTTAGCCGCGTACATATTTAGATCATCCAGAACTTTGCTTACGTTTTTCTTCTGGACGCTTTCGTAGAAGCCTTTGTTCTGAGCTTTTGCTGAAAGCGAGAAGCCGAAAATCATCACGACTATTGCGAGCAAATTCAGATTTTTCATAATCACGGAATTTTAAGTGAGACAGTATTATTTCAACTCTAAAATTAACGAAGATTTTGCCGAAACCGTCAATTTATTTTCAGTGCTTACCTGAAATTGTTTGCCAGAAATAATGTCTGTGCCTGCTGTAACCCCATTAAGTGATTGTGCGAAACGCTTCAGATCAAAAGACTGATCTTTTTCGTTCTTGTTAATCACCACCATCACCTTCTCATTGTCGTTATGCCTGAAATATACGTAAACGCCATCTTTCGGCATATAATGCGTTGTTTTTCCGGTGTGGATTACGGTTTTGCCTTTACGCCAGTTCAGCAGTTTCTGTGTAAAATCAAAAAATTCTTTCTGTTCCGCGGTTTGTGTTTGCGGATTGAAAGCGTTCTGCGCATCGCCTTTCCAGCCGCCCGGAAAATCTCTCCGGATATCAGCATCACCTTTCGATTTTTCGCCGCGCATCCCGATTTCAGAGCCGTAATAGATCTGCGGAATCCCGCGAACGGTTGAGATTAAAGTCATCGCCATTTTGTAGTAGCGTGGATCGGCGTTAAACATTTCGTTCAGCCTTTCGGTATCATGATTTTCGAAAAACACCAGAATATTGTCGATGTCCGGATACAGAAAATCGTTGCCAAAGCTGTTGTAGAGCTTAATCATCCCTTTGTCCCACGATTCTTCTTCTTTAAATGCGGACGGTAAATCGGTATACAGCGGAAAATCCATTACCGACGGTAAATTGGAATTATAATGATCAATTTCAGCTATTTTTGAATCTTTCTGCCAGTAAGAAACCTGCGCCGGAGAACTCATCCACGCCTCGCCGACAATATTAAATTTGGGATATTCGTTGGTGATGGCTTTTGCCCATTTTGCCATACCTTCTTTGTCATTATACGGATAAGTGTCTACGCGCAAGCCGCCTAATTCGGCATACTCAATCCACCAGATTGCGTTTTGCGTTAAATATTTTAAAACCAGCGGATTCTGCTGATTCAGATCCGGCATCGTGGTATCAAACCAGCCGTTCAGTGCCTCATCTTTATCGGTTTTGGCTGCATTTTTATCGAACTGCGATGTGATGCGGTAATTTGAACGTTTGAAACCATATTTTCCGTCACCGTCCGGGAACTGATGAATCCAATCCTGAGTTGGTAAATCCTGAATCAGCCAATGCGAAATTCCCCAATGATTCGTCACATAATCCTGAATAAGCATCATACCGCGCTTCTGCAGTTCGCGCGACAGCTCCAGATATTCTTCATTGGTGCCGTAACGGCCGTCGATTTTGTACAAATCGGTCTGCGCGTAACCGTGGTAAGAGGTTTGTTTCTCGTTGTCTTCGTTAGCGGGCGTGAGCCAAAGTGCGGTAACGCCCAGATTCTGAAGATAGTCCAGATTGTTGATTATTCCGCGAAGATCGCCGCCATGCCTGCCGTTTGGTGCGTTACGGTTGAGTTTATCGGTGAGATCGGGTTGGGAATCGTTGGATGGATCGCCGTTCGCAAAGCGGTCCGGCATGATGAGATACATCACATCTTTTGAAGTGAATGAATTTCTTTCGGCTGAACCCGGTTTTCTATTTCTGAGTTCGTAAGTGTAGGAATAGCGTGTTCTGTTCTTTTCCTTAAAGTTAATTTTAAATGCAGAAGTGCTGATTTCATCGGTATTTACGGTGATAAAGACGTAATTCGGGTTTTCGGTTTTTGTGAGGTCTTTTACCTGAATATTATCGGATAATTCTACTGAATATTTTGAGATGTTTTTGCCGTAGACTAAAATCTGCAGTTCAGGATTTTTCATTCCTTTCCACCAAAAGGCGGGTTCAACTTTCTGGATCTGTGCAAAACCAAAGACGGAAATGAACAGAAAAAATAAGGACAGTCTTTTCATAATAATTATTTTTAGAAAGAACCTTGTCAAGGTTTTAAACCTTGACAAGGTTAATTTAGGGGGCGCGAGCGAAGCGAGCGCCAATTTTCACCATTTTGTAACTAGCCCCGATGGAAGCGGCATCCTTTTTTGGTCTCGTCGATCAGACGAGACCAAAAAAGATACAGCGGACAGCGGGATAAAGCTTCAAATAAAAAAGAATAAGGGCTTTCCGAGAATGTCAAAAAGCCCTAAAAACTACTTCATAGGCTGCACAGAAATCGCGTAACCACCGCTTCTAACCAGTTTCATCGGCATTTTCGATTTGTTTGTAACCGTTTTCTTATAGATTTTGTACGATTGAGGATTGTTGATATAATCGGCATTGTCGCCATCAGCATAAACTGTCGCCTCGTACTTTTTGCCTTTCGGAAGGAATGAGAAATCCACGGTATAGTTTCTTGAATTTTCGTCCGTAATTCCACCAACGAACCACTCATCTTTACCTTTGGTTTTTCTGGCGGTATGGATGTAATCGCCGGGTTCCGCAGAAAGTATTACGGTATCGTCCCAATCCAGCGCCACATCTTTGATAAATTGGAAGGCATCCATGTGTCTCGCGTAATTTTCAGGCAAATCCGCAGCCATTTGCAGCGGCGAATACATCACCACATAAAGCGCAAGCTGCTTAGCCAACGTAGTTTTCACAAAACGTGTATCGCCAGGGAAATAATAATCGAGTTTGGTTTGGAAGATACCTGGTGTGTAATCCATAGGTCCGCCCATAAATCTGGTGAACGGAAGAATGGTCTGATGATCAGGATTGTTGCCACCAAACGCTTCGAATTCAGTTCCACGGGCAGCTTCTGCAGCGATCCAGTTCGGATAAGTTCTGCTTAAACCTGTTGGGCGCACAGATTCGTGCGAGTTGACCATAATTTTATATTCGTTTGCTTTTTCGGCAATCCGTAAATAATGATTGATCGTCCACTGCGAATAATGGTGTTCGCCACGCGGAATGATATTGCCCACATAACCGGTTTTTACCGCGGGATAATCGTATTTGTTCATCAGCTGAAAAGCTTTATCTGCCCATCTTTCGTAGTTGGTGGCTGACCCGGAAGTTTCGTGATGCATCATAAGCTTCATGCCTTTTGAATGCGCATACTCGTTCAGCATTTTGATATCGAAATCAGGATATGGCGTGATGAAATCGAAAACAAATTCTTTGCTGTGGCCAAACCAGTCTTCCCAGCCTGTATTCCAGCCTTCAATCAATAACGCATCGAAACCGTTTGCAGACGCGAAATCAATATATTCCTTAACTTTTGTGTTGTTAGCCGCGTGTTTTCCGTTCGGCGTAAGTTTAGAAAAATCGGTTTTTCCGATGTGCACATTATTGGCTGTTGAATACGACCAGTTCGATTTTCCGATGATCATTTCCCACCAAACACCCATATATTTGGTTGGTTTAATGTAAGAAGTGTCTTTGTACTGAGTCGGTTCATTAAGATTAAAGATCATTTTCGAAGCCAAAACCTCTTCTGCTTTCGGCGACACAATAATGGTTCTCCATGGCGAAACAGCGGGAGTCTGGATATATCCTTTCGCGCCCTGCGCATCCGGTGTTAAATGTGTTTTGAATTTAAAATTCGCAGCATCAAGTTCTAAATTGGAGGCAGGATAATTGATCACAGCTGCCTCAGAAATATTTACGTAAAGCTGATCTTTCCCTTCTTTTTTAAGCATCAAAGGGGTCTGCACGCCATTTTTAATGAGAGTCTGCGAGGCATTTCCGTCGTACGAAGTCGGCCAGCGCGCCGGAATTTCAGAAAGGTTGGTGGTTTGCGTCTGGTATTCCTGAGAATCGTAATCTCCCGCGAGCCACCAGGCTTTCATGTCGGTCGGTAAATCGATTTCGGAATCTTCTTCTTTGATGATGAAATAATTCAGGTTTTTCTGCTCAGGAAACTCATATCTGAATCCAAGACCCTCATTAAATAACCTGAATTTAACGATGATATGACGATCGTTTGCGTCCTGATTTAACGTTACAGCGAGTTCGTTATAATGATTAATGTACGATTTTTTCTCGCCCATAATCGGATCCCACGATTCTTTTTTGGTATCGAATTTTTCGGCAGTTTTGGTGAAACCGTTATCGAGATTCTTGCCTTTCTGGTCTTTGTTTTCTATTTCGGAAGCGAACTGAATATCACCGTCACGCAGCAGCTTCAGGCCTAACCGGGAATCTTCTACAACGGTTTTCCCGGCGTATTTTAAGTTATAGAATGGTACACCTTCTTTAAGCTGAAATACCATTTCGAACTTCCCGTCGGGCGATTTTAAAGACTGTGCATTCAACGCAAAACTTCCCATTAAGAGAAAAAGCGCGGAGATTTTAATATTTTTCATAAAAGATCTTTTTCTAATCATTAAATTTAGATAAAATACGCGTGTTCACCAAGATTTAGGGCTGCCAATACGCCTTCAAAGCATAAAAAACTGCTGCTAAAAAGCAACAGTTTTATAAGAATTCGGTTTTACAACCTGATTTACTGTGGAGTAAGTGTATAGGTACCTAACTTAACGTTAACAGTAACTTTATACATATTGTTTCCACCGCTGAACTGGATGTTATTGTTATCTCCATTTGGTCCTAAATAACCTGAGTTTCCGCCCGTATGGATGTTCCCCCACTCTACGCCAGACCAATCCTGCTGACCCAAGAATTTGAATTCAGATCCATCAGGAATTGCAATGATGTGTTCGAAAACTCCGTCGCCTGTCTGCGTCATCGCAATTGCATTGCCGGCATCCCATCCCTGAATTGAACCTACCAAATAAACCTGTGCAGGCAAAGTAGGAACAGATGAAGGCGTTACCGTGATGCTTCTTGAATTCTGGTCAATTGTAATTTTGTACAGTCCGGAGTTGCCTGTGAACTTCATATTTTCGCTGCCTGCTGGTTCAAGGTTAGCAGACCATGTGTTGAAATATTTATAAGAATCGTTGATTCCGTCTGCATTCAAACTGTAATTGATCGGACTCCAGTCCTGTTGGCCTAAGAATCTGAATTCACCATTGCTTTCGAGATATGTATAAATCTCAGAAATCTCTTCGGTTCTGTACAGTTTCTGTGCTCCTGTACCGTTCCAGCCAACTGCCGTTCCGCCACCTACAAGATAAAAATCTACAAACGCAGGCTGGAAAGGAGTTACTTTGAAGGTTACGATATCTGAAGTCTTGGTGATAACGCCACCTACCGACGTTGTGGATGCAGTTACCCGCACGTCAACCTCAGACGACACACCCACAGGCAAGCCTGCGCTCAGCACCGCGTTGTTCAGTGCGAAGTTTGTCCATACCAGCTCCTTAGCATCGGTTACTGTTCCTGTAGATACAAAATCGGTTGAACCTTTCTTTGCAATTTCTACATTGTAAGACACATTTACACCGTAGGTATAATCTGTCCAGGTTACTGTAGCCGCCGTTGCAAGCGGATTCGCAGCATCAAGAACAATCGTCTGTCCTGCAGTAGGTTTTGTAATTACCGGAACGGCAACAGGGTAAGGAGTTACGGTGAATGATATCGTGTTTGATACCGCGCTTCCGCTTTCTACTCTTAAATAGACCGTCTGAGGAGAATATGGGTTGATACCCGCCTGCAGCATTGCCATGTTGAGTTCACCTATTGTTGTTCTCAACGTGGTTTTATCCGAAGTTCCCACTACTGCTTTTGCAGCGAAATCCTCTGTAGAGGACACTACTACTGAATAGCTCGTAGCTCCCGCCGGCGCATCCCAGGTCAGGATGTATGGGTTACTTTCCATCGAGGGATACAATACGGTGGCACCCAGGGCAGTATCATGCAGTGTAAATGAGCCTTCAGGACTTGTCCAGTCTCTGTCGGCATCCGTTCTACACGAGGTCACTAATAATAATGGCAGCAAAAACACCATTAAAACTTTAAAAATATTTTTCATAAGATTTAATTAAAATTTTAGAATTCTAACCGGTTACCTCACCGGGATAAGCGTATAAGCTCCGGTAGCATCGTTAAAATAGATATCGTAAACCCATTCGGCACTCAAAGGAATGTTTGCACCACCGGCAACGGCAGTTCCGAAGAATTCAGCATTTGTTCCCCAGCTTACGTCCCATGCGTTGTTCGCTCTGAATTTGAACTCACCCGCATTTAAACTAACCGAGAAAGCTGTCCATACATGTGGATCAAATGTAGACTGTGTCAACTGTGTATCTGTATCCCAGTTTCCGTTTACATTCCCGATGATAGATACGTTGGCATACGTAGCAGCAGGAACCGTTGCAGGAGCCAGCGTGTAAGTAAGTCCGGCTGTATCAATTGTAAGCGTATAGTAGCCGTCAGCAGCTACAGGGATGTTGCCCGAACCGCCATCTGAACTAAGCATTCCGCTTGCAGAACCTAAACCATACTGTGCATCCCATGATCCTTTCACTGCAATCATTTTGAAACCGCCAGCTTTAAAGAATCCTGTGAAACTGTATGTACCCGCTTCGGTGCTTTTCAGTAATGGAAGCAGGTTTCCGTTAGTCACAAGGTTATCCCAGCCGGCTGCGGTAGCATCTCCTACAAGAAACAGGTCGGTATAATTGTAGATTGGTGCTGCTGCATAAGGTGTGATCATAAGGCTCGTAACATTCGAAACATCCATTAAAGCATCAGTTCCGATGAACGAAATCACCCTAAGGAACATTTTCTGTGATGTACCTGGCACAAAACCGATTTTTTTAGCGGCTGTGTTCATTTCTGCAGTCGTGAACGACACGTAAGTCTGAGAACGTGTAGTGGAAGCTAAAACTTCTGCAACGTCAAACTTCTCGGTAGCACTGATCTCTACACGGTATTTGGTTTCAACAGGAACGTCGAAAGTTGCCGGATCCCAGGTTACGGTCAGCGCTGGATTGGCTGGAAAGTTAGAATCTAAAACTAAACTTTCAGTAGATAAATCCATCAGTATTGCCGGCGCTTCTGGATTAATGGTGATGATGTCGCGGTCTTCGCACGAAGCAAGACCTACCATCACAGCCATCGCCAGGAATAAGTGTTTAAAAATATTATTTTTCATTTTCTGTTAAATTAAATAATTAGTATCCTGGGTTTTGTACAAGATTCGGGTTTACAACCAAATCGTTAGTAGGGATTGGGAACAGGTTACGGTATTCTGCAACTGCAATTCCGTCTTTTGCATTGCCCTTCCAAGGCCACAGGTAAGCTGAAGAGGTGAACTTGCCGAAACGGATAAGGTCTGTACGGCGGGTAAGTTCCCAGGAAAGCTCACGCGCTCTTTCGTCCAAGATAAAATCAAGGTTTATGGTAGAGATCGTTGAAGCATTTGCTCTGGTACGCAGTGCGTTAACATAACCGATAGCGGTTGCTGTGTTGCCGCCACCACCTCTAAGGGTAGCTTCAGCATACATCAGGTAGATATCTGCAAGTCTGTAAAGCGGCAAATCTGTTTCCACCCAGTTGTCGTGGATCCCCGGTGTGCCGTTGCTTTTCAGGTTTTTATATTTGATGAAAGCGTAACCATCATTAAAGTTACCCAGATCATTAATTTCTAAAGTCTGCCCATCCGTATGGAAACGGCCTCTTTTATCGCTCGCTTCGAATTTATTAACAAACGCTTTCGTTGTACGCAGACCGCCCCAACCGCCGTTAACACCGAAATCTGCAGCATTCATCGTTCCGCCGATTGCAGCGTGAACAAGGAAAGTGGTTCCACCATTGGTCTGCGTTCTCTGTCCGTCATAAACCACTGAGAAGATATTTTCAGGGTTGTTCACGTGGTTATCCGCAAGGAAAAGGTTCGCGTAAGAAGGATTAATGGTATATCCTGCACCGATTACTTTTTCGCAGTTTGCAATTACATCCGCATATCTTTCAGTTCCGTTGTACACTTTCGCGTTAAGATATAACCTCGCCATTAAACTCCAGGCTGCAGCTTTATCCAATCTGCCGTACTCGTTAGCTTTTGGAGCTTTCAGTTCTGCTTCAGATTCTTTAAGCTGATCTTCTACGTACGTGAATAATTCCGCACGTTTAATTTGCTTAGGAACGGTTCCGAAAGTAGTTTCGTCAACAAAAGGTACGTTTCCGTATAAATCTAAAAGATGATAATAAGCCTGTGCTCTAAGGAATTTAGCTTCGGCACGCATTGCCTTGGCTTCGTTTAGATTTTCACCTGTAATTCCGTTTTCACCCAACTTCTCATCGGTTGTATTCTTGATAAACTCGTTGCAGTAAGCGATTTCTGTGTACAGTCTGTAATACATCGCGTTGCTGAATTCGTTTGCAGGAGTCCAGATCATTTTGTGGAATTCGTGCAGCGAACCGTCATTCCAGCCAATTACAGCCTCGTCGGTTGTTACAACCTGCATGGTGTAAAGCAGACGCGTGTAGATTGAGAAACCGCCGTCGATTCCTGCGATATCTCCGTTACCGTCACCTCCGGACTGGCCTCCCACTGCCAAACCTCCGTAAAGTTTTGCCAACAGGTTTTTATAATTGCCAAAATCCTTATATAAACTCGCAGCCGTGATCTCCGTCACAGGCTCCTGTCGCAGATCATCAACGCAGGAGGACACAGTAAGTGTAAGTCCCAGCAATGCTGCTGCAATGGTATTTCTTGTTATTCTGAAATTTTTCATTTTCGTAAATTATTAAAATTGAAAGTTTAAACCTAATGAATACACTTTAGGTCGTTGATAAAACCCATTATCGATATTTCCAAAGATTTCCGGATCCACACCTGAATAATCTGTGATTACAAATACATTCTGCGCCATACCATAAACCCTAAGATTACTGCTGGTACCGAAAATATCTCCGAAGTTGTATCCTAATGAAAGGTTGTCCATTCTTAAGAACGAAGCATCTTCAACGAAAATATCACTCCAGTACTGAACGTTTTTGAAACCATAACTTGCTGCAACGCTCGAAATGTTCTGCAGATAATCGTTCGTTGCGATACTTTGAACATTCGACTGTGAAGCGAAGTTGTTGTACACGTAATTACCTAAAACTGCACGAAGTGAAGTGGAGAAATCCCAGTTTTTGTAATTAAGTCTGGTTGAGAAACCAAAAGTAGCATCCGGCGTGGTAGATTTATACAGATACTTATCAGATTCGGTTATTGCGCCGTCACCGTTTCTGTCTACATAAACGCCTTCCATTGGTTTGCCGGCGCTGTCGTAAACCTGCTGATAAACAAGGAAGCTGTAAGGCGTCTGATGTTCCATATGAGCCTGCACTGTGTTACCAATACCTCCCGAAATACCACCTGTTGGAATGATATAACCGTCGGCCACATCATCCAACTGCGTAATTTTAGGATTGTAGTGCGCAGCATTAAAGCTGAAATCCCAGTTGAAATCCTCTGTTTTCACAGGGTTAACGTTGAGCTGAAATTCAACACCATCTGTTTCCATCTGACCGATGTTCTTGATATTGGTGTTGCTGAATTCACCTGCAGGAACAGAAACTCTTGCCTGTAATTGGCTTGTATACTTCTTGAACCAATCTACCGAACCGGTAATTCTGTTGTTTAAGATACCAAAATCAAGACCTGCATTGATTGTTTCGGTAGTTTCCCAGGTTAATTTATCGTTATACTGTGTTGGTCTGAACATCAGATAAAACTGATCGCCGAAACCGTACTGAGCAGTAGCATCAGACACGTTATAGGAAGCGAACGAGTTGTAATAGCCTCCAACTTCCTGCTGGCCGGTTTCACCCCAACCTGCACGCAGTTTAAGGTCAGAAAACACGGTTGAATCTTTAAGGAAATCTTCATCAATAATTTTCCAGGCTCCTGAAGCAGCGTAGAAAGTTCCCCAGTTATTGGTTAAATCTACTCCATTGTAAAATCTTGAAGAACCGTCTCTACGCACGGATCCGTTCAAAATATATTTATCAGCAATGGTGAAGATACCTCTACCGTAGAAACTCAGCAAGACAAGGTTCTCTTCGAAATCTCTGGAAGGCTCGGTTGCGTCGTAGCTTGGATCGCCATTATAAGTGAATGCACCCGGAAGCTGATTATTAAATTTCTGATAAGAGTAACCCGCCACTAAATCAACTTTAGTATTTACAGCTTCTATAGTCTTTACATAATTGAAGAAAGTCTCAAGAAGTTGGTTGGTCTTTTCCTGCTTGTAATCTCTGCGTGTACCTAAATTGAAGAAGGTTGAACGGTAACCTGAATATTCGGTTACGGCGCCTGTGCCTTCCTGATAATCATATCCTGCGTTCACATTAAAATGAAGGTCAGGGAGAAAATGCAGTTTATAATCTAACTGTAAACTTGCAATACCACGTAAAACGGTGGAAACGTCTCTTCTTGCTTCAAGTGATGCCAATGGGTTAGCGGTAGCATTCACGTTAAGTTCACCATTCGGTAAGAACCATTCGTAGAAATTACCTACCTGACTGCCCTGTGCTGAATAATCGTACACTGGCTTGGTAGGATCCATAAGTTGAGTCGCCCCGATAATACCAGCGTTGAAGCGGTTTTCGGTCATTGACCCTTTAAGGTTCGCATTGATCGAAAGATGTCTGTCGAAAAGTTTTGGAGTTAAATTTAAACCTACCGAAGTTCTTCTGAATTCGTTAGTTTTCACCAAACCGTTCTGCTCGTTATATCCTAAAGACAAACGGTAAGGAAGTCCTTTGATACCTCCGGAAATCGCCACGTTATTATCTGTACCCCACGCATCCTGATAAATCTTATCCTGCCAGTTTGTATTGGCGGTTCCTAACATATCAATATACTTTTGCTGGGTTGCATTGGCCCGCACATACTCGCGGAATGCATCTGCACCAAGCACTTTCTGGTCGCCCATTCGGGTGGAGACCGATGCCATTGTGGAGAAATCTACCTTGAGCCGTCCTGATGAACCTTTTTTGGTAGTAATAAGAATTACCCCGTTTGAAGCTCTGTTACCATAAATCGCTGCTGAAGATGCATCTTTAAGGATACTGAAAGATTCAATGTCGTTCGGGTTAATTAGTGCTAAAGCGTTTGCCGCACCAGAAATTCCTGAGTAGTCCATCGGGATACCATCAATAACAATCAAAGGATCATTACTTGCGGTCAGCGATGCGCCCCCTCTAATTCTGATCGTAGATCCTGCGCCCGGGTTTCCGCCGTTACCGGTGATGGTTACACCTGCAGCTTTACCCTGAATCAGCTGGTCTGCCGATGTGGAGCCCACGTTGAAGTCTTTCGCGGTAAGTGATGAAATAGAACCGGTAAGGTCTTCTTTCTTCTGTGTACCGTACCCGATAAGTACGACCTGCTCAATCTCGGCAGTTCTAACAGTATCGGTTGTCTGTGCCTGTAGTATTGAACCTGCCAACAAAAAAGCCGGAGCAATTTTCAAAACTTTCGTATAGTTTCTCACAAAAATAAAATTTAAGGATTAATATTCAAATCTATTGTGCTTCGTGTTTGAAGTGATGCAATTTACCAAAAATACTATGATTATTAACAAAATGCTAAAAATGTTAATTATTGGTGACTTTAATCATACATTAAAAGGAGCGTATTTTATTAACCAGCACATAATCAACATTTTAAATCTTTATTTTCTCGATTTGAGACTTTATGATTTTAACAAAAAGTCAAACGGTTGTTTAACTTTAATATCGGTGTGATTGCGAAATTCCCAACAATCGGCGACAAAATATTGCAATATTCAAATGCCTTCAACATCAAATTAAAATGCATAAAATCCTATATTTGCAGAAATACAGAACAAGATAATGTCAGAAAGAAAGATGATTACTGCGGCGCTGCCCTACGCCAACGGCCCGGTACATATTGGCCATTTGGCCGGAGTATATATTCCTGCAGATGTTTATGCGCGTTTTCAGCGCAGACTTGGGCGCGACGTTGCATTTATTTGTGGCTCAGACGAGCACGGAATACCGATCACCATAAGAGCTAAAAAAGAAGGTGTAACCCCACAGGACATCGTCGATAAATACCACGAAATCATCAAGAAATCTTTCGCTGACCTTGGAATTTCTTTTGACGAATATTCGCGCACCACTTCAAAAAAACATTATGAAGTAAGCCAGGATTTCTTCGCGACACTTTTCAACAAAGGTAAATTCGCAGAAGAAGTTTCCGAACAGTATTTTGATGAACAGGCCGGAGAATTTCTCGCAGACCGCTACATCGTCGGCACCTGCCCAAATTGCAGCAACGACAATGCTTACGGTGATCAGTGTGAAAAATGCGGTTCTACCCTCTCGCCATCCGAACTCATCAACCCTAAATCGATGCTGAGCGGTAATGTTCCCATCCTTAAAGAAACCAAAAACTGGTATCTGCCATTAAACGAGTACGAAAACTTCCTTAATGAATGGATTATCGAAGGTCATAAAAACGACTGGAAACCCAATGTGTACGGCCAGGTAAAATCGTGGCTTACCGACGGACTCAAATCACGGGCGATGACGCGCGACCTCAACTGGGGCGTGCCGGTACCGCTTCCTGATGCAGAAGGAAAAGTGCTTTACGTATGGTTTGATGCACCCATCGGTTATATTTCATTCACTCAGGAATGGGCAGAAAAAAACGGTAAAGACTGGAAAGATTACTGGCAGAACGAAAATTCGGATCTTGTGCATTTCATCGGAAAAGATAATATCGTGTTTCACTGCATTATTTTCCCGGCAATGATGAAAGCGCATGGAGACTATAAGATGCCGACCAACGTTCCGGCTTTCGAATTTCTGAATCTTGAAAACGATAAAATTTCCACCTCCAGAAACTGGGCGGTTTGGGCACATGAATATGTGGAAGAATTCCCGGGACAGCAGGACGTTCTGCGCTATGCGCTACTTTCTTCCGCGCCCGAAACCAAAGACAATAATTTCACATGGAAAGATTTCCAGACGAAGAATAACTCAGAATTGGTGGGAATTTTCGGGAACTTTATCAACAGAGTTGCCGTTCTGATCCATAAATATTATGACGGAATTGTTCCTCAGGGCAATGAACAGGCACCGGAATTACACGAAATATCAAAAGCAGCCAGCGAGATTGAAAGCTATCTCGAAAGGTACGAGTTCCGCAATGCGCTGAGCTCAATGATGAATCTGGCACGTTTCGGAAACCAGTTTCTGCAAACCGAAGAACCCTGGAAAACCATTAAAGACAACCCCGAAAAAGCCGCTAACTCGCTGTTCATCGGCGCGCAGATCGCAGTTGGTTTGGCGCAGATCTGCGAACCGTTTTTACCTTTCAGTTCAGATAAATTACTGAAAATGTTCAACGTTTCACAACTCAGCTGGAAAGAGATTGCAAATCAGCAGATTTTAATTAAAACCGGCCATCAGATTAATACCGCAGAGTTATTATTCTCTAAAATCGAGGACGAAACCATCGATTTCCAGATTCAGAAATTAGAAAACACCAAAAATTCCAACAAAAAAACAAATCCAAACGCCAAACCCATGAAAGACGAGATTCAGTTTGATGATTTTACCAAAATAGATTTAAGAACGGCAACAATTCTTACCGCTGAAAAAGTGGAAAAAGCCGATAAACTGTTAAAATTTAGCGTGGATACAGGCGTTGACGTAAGAACTGTAGTTTCGGGAATCGCGGAAAGCTTCACACCGGAAGAGTGTATCGGCAAACAGGTGATGATTTTATTAAATCTCGCACCAAGAAAAATCCGTGGAATTGAATCTCAGGGAATGCTTTTACTCACAACGAAACCTGACGGAAAATTAGCGTTCGTAACGCCGGAAGAAACCGTAGAAAACGGAATTGAAATAGGATAACAAAACCCTATTGATTTTTTTTACAACCAAACCTTAAATAAAAAAAGCCGTTTCATAATTTGAAACGGCTTTTTTATGCTGAATTTCTTTACTCTCCGAAATGGCTTTTCACCGCTTCCAAAACCTGCTCGTCGCTCATTTGTTGGGCAGTATCAAGTGTGAGTTTAAGATTTTTGAACTGAGGCGTATCATGAAGATAAGATTTCAGTTCTTCCTGAATCTGGCCGGGTCCGGTGATGTACACTTCCTCCGAGTTGGTGAGAAGATGCGCAATTTCTTTGAAAAATTTTATTTTGTTGGTCTGTTCGGCGTTGTTACCGGTGTTTTCGTTAGAGTTGCCGTGCTGCACCGTTGCTTTGACGGGAGAGCAGAGGAAAAATTTAAATGCATTCTGTGCATCGTGGTTTTTCACAACCACTGCTTTATTACCATCTAACCAAAGTCCTGCTAATTTTTTATCTGACATAATAAGTTTATTTCCTACGATACATTCAATAATGATGCAAAGCTGCTGTTAATGGAAGTTAAACTTTATTTTCCTAAAATAAATATTGCCGGAATTTTGTGGAGTTCGGGTTTGTTATTAGCCCACTCTCTCACCGTTAAAGAGCGGATAAATTCGTCCGCTGGATCATTAATGTTAGCCGCAATACAAAGTTTGGTATTCGGTGAAAGAAACCGGCATAAATCCTCAAACAGCGGATTATTGCGGTAGGGCGTCTCCATGAAAATCTGAGAATAGCCGGTCTTCTGCACTTCGTTTTCGAGCGCATGAATCCTGGCTTTCTTCTCCGACTTATCGATCGGTAAATAACCGTGGAATGTAAATTCCTGACCATTGAATCCGCTTGAAATTAAGGCTAAAATAATGGATGAAGGTCCGTTCACCGGAACTACTTTCACCGAATGCTCGTGTGCCCATTTTACTACAAGATTTCCGGGATCCGCAATGCACGGCAGGCCAGCCTCCGAAAGAAGTCCGAAATCCTGTCCGTTCTTCATGAGCGCCAATGCCTCTTTTACATCCGAAGTCTGCGAATATTTATCAAGCAAAAAAAGTTTAAGGTCTGCCTGCTTTTTCTCGGGCGCGAAAAATTTAATGACCTTCCGGCCAGTTTTTTCGTTTTCAACGAAGAAAAAATCGGTTTTCAGAATATATTCTTTAATCGCAGGCGCAAAATAGCTTTGCGATGAATTTTCTGAAAGGTAGGCGGGGATTAAAAACAACATATAAATAAAGAATTAGGTGTGCAGCATCACGAATATTTAGCCTTTAATTTTTCGGAAGCATCTTTCAAAAGTAAAAAAACTTCCTCGAAACCATCCATTTCACTCCAGTAGGGATCAAAAACCTCATAATTATTTCCCGCGATGCCCGCTTCCTGCAAAAAAAGCGACACCTTCGCACGCTGCCCATCGGTTTTAGCCATAGAAACTACATCCTCCATTATACTCAAATCCATACATAAAATCTTATCGAAAACATCAAAATCCTCAATTGTAATCGGGCGCGATCTTTGTTTTGAAATATCAATTCCATGATTTTTGGCAGTTTGAACGGCGCGTTTATCAGGATGCTCACCTTCGTGCAGCGAAATGGTTCCGGCCGAATCCACTTCGAAATCTTCAGGCAAAACCGATTTTAGAATTCCTTCTGCGAAAGGGCTTCTGCAGATATTGCCAAGGCAGACGACGAGTATTTTCATAGATGGGAATTTTAAAATATTATTAAATAAAAAAAAGGAATTTAAACAAACTCCTTTTTTAATATATTGTGGTAAATAATTAATCTATTGCTTAATTTTTTCGGTGAGTTCTTTCACGTACTTTTTCAGTTCTTTATCGATCTTCGACACATCTTTTATCGTATCGCACGCGTACATCACCGTTGAGTGGTCTTTTCCGCCCATTTCCTCACCTATTTTCGTGAAGGTGGCATTGGTGAACTCTTTCGCGAAATACATCGCCAATTGTCTTGGCAGCGCGATTTCTCTTTTTCTTGTCTTGGATAAAAGCTGCTCTCTTTCAATCCCGAAGTACTCACACACAACTTCCTGAATGTAAGGAATGTTGATGACTTTCTTCTGGTTAGCCGCAATTTTGTTGATGGTTTCCTTTAAAAGTTCCAAACTCAATTCAGACTTGTAAACCGTAGAATATGCAATTACCGAATTGATAACACCGATAAGTTCCCGGACATTCGTTTTAACCTCAGATGCAAGGAAATCCAGCATATCTTCAGTGAGCACAATACCGTCGCGGCTTAATTTATCAACGATGATCTTTCTTCTGGTATCGAAATCCGGCGACTTAATTTCGGCCGAAAGTCCCCATTTGAAACGCGAAACAATCCTGTCCTGTATATCAAGAATGTCAACAGGCGCTTTATCGGAAGTAAGGATAATCTGCTTGCCATTCTGGTGTAGATAATCGAAAATATGGAAGAAACTGTCCTGCGTAGATTTTTTACCGGAAAGGAACTGAATGTCGTCAATAATTAATACATCAACCATCTGGTAAAAATTCGCAAATTCCGTTTGTTTATGGGCTTTCGCGGCAGAAACAAACTGTTGAATGAACTTTTCTGAAGACAGATACAGAACAACCTTGTCCGGATAAGAATTTTTAACTTCCAAACCTACAGCGTGCCCAAGGTGTGTTTTCCCCACACCATAACCTCCGTACAAAAACAGCGGATTAAACGCGGTTGCACCAGGCCTTTTCGCAATGGATCTTGCTACCGTGGAAGCAAATTTGTTGCTTTCGCCTTCCACGTAATTATCAAATGAAAAATCGGCTTTAAGATTGGAGTCGATATTGATTTTCTTCATTCCCGGTACCACAAAAGGGTTGATCAGGTTTGAAGAGAAAGACGGAGGAAGTGTTTCCTGCATTTTTGGTGTGGCAATGCTCTTGCCCTTCATGTTCATCGTGATGGGTGCTTCCTGACCTGCAGGTTTGTTCTCCATCACCTGATACCAAAGCTTTACGCCTTTACCGATATTTTTCTTCAACGCTGCAGAAAGCAGTGAAAGATAATTATCTTCAATATATTCCTTATAAAAATCGCTCGGAACCAATAAAGTAAGATTGTTGCTCACCAACGAAACCGGCCGCACATTATCAAAGAGTAAATCGAACGAATTTTCTAATTTTTTAAGATCCGTATGGTCTTCGGCAGCGCTAAGGTTGTCCCTCATAAACTGAAGACATCGTTCCCAAATAAGTGGTAAATTTTCGTTCATTGTGTTCTCCAAGGTTAACTGGCGGTATTAAATTTTAGGGGGAGACAAATATCTCATTTTAAAACCTCAAAAAAAAATTATTGCGCTATTGATTATTAACAAATATATTTGTATGCTTCATTTAAAATGTCTTATGATACACACAACACATTCATTACGAGTACGTTACGCCGAAACCGACCCGATGAAATACGTCTATTATGGCAACTACGCAACTTATCTCGAAGTGGCCCGTGTGGAACTTTTTCGGAGCCTCGGAATGTCGTATGATGAGATTGAAAATCAGGGAATTTGGCTCCCTGTGTCAGAGTTCAGCATTAAGTATCTGCGGCCGGCTTTGTACGACGAAATGATCGAAATTCATACCTTCATAAAAAAAACTCCCGGTGTAAGAATTGATTTTGAATATGAAATTTATAACAGTTCTAATTTAAAAATCACCGAAGCTAAAACCACGCTTTTCTTCCTCGATGCGAAAACCGGAAAAGTGATCAGATGTCCGGATTTCCTGATGGAATTGATTGAAAAAAACTGGAAGGAATAATTTTAAAGCAAACTTCCGGGCGGCAGTTCGTATGGTTCTGCGTCTTTCACGAAAATCCTTGTCATTTCGCTGCCTTCAACGGTAATTGTGTCGCCGGTTCTGCGAATCCAGTTGCCTTCCCGAAGACCTACAACCCTGGTATCATTTTGCGTCAGAAATTCCTTTATTCGTGTTTCGCGCGTTTCCCCGTTATGTTTAAGCTCCGGATTCGGGTCCAGATAATGCGGATTGATATTGAAAGGAACCAACCCCATGCATTCGAAACTTGGCGGATACACAATCGGCATATCATTGGTGGTTTTCATATTAAGTCCGCCAATGTTAGAGCCGGCGCTGCATCCCAGATAAGGTTTACCGCTTTCAACATTTTGTTTTAAGGTACGCATCAGATCAAGATCATGAAGCATCTTAACGAGCAGGAAAGTATTTCCTCCTCCCGTGAAGAAACCCTGTGCAGCGTTTATAGCAGCGCTTTTATCCTCAAATTCATGTAAACCACGCAATTTAATCCCGATCTTCGAAAAGAACTCACCAGCCTTTTGGGTGTAATCTTCATGCGAAATACCGCCCGGCCGCGCGAAAGGGACGAAAATAATTTCGTCGCAACCTTCAAACAAAACAGTGATCTGATCCTTTAAATATTCAAGATAGTTGCCGCCGAAAAGCGTAGACGTGGATGCGAGTACAATATTCATAGGACAAATTTATCAAAATATTACAGATTTCATCTGCTGATCAGGCTTTAAAGCAGACGCGTCAATTCTTATTTCACATTAATTAAAAATAGGACATGATTTTTGTCAATTTTATGTTAATATTTTAATTTTTAACAAAAACAAATACATTTCGCAGTATCTTTGCAGTGAATTTAACACCAAACAAAATATTAAAGATGAAATATACAGTAGTTGGCCTTTTTGAAAGCCAGAATCAGGCGAAAGAATTATCCGCTGAACTTGAATTTTCGGGAGTAAAACATGAAGATTACATTATCTACAAAACCAACCGAAACAGCAGCCCCGCACAGAAACAGGCTTTCTGGAAAAAAGTGCTCGGAATAAACAAACCTGCTCAAAGTACTGAAGACGACAAATTAATTACGAGCGTTGCTGTGTACAGCGATGCAGAACTTCAGGAAGTTAAAGACACTTTTGCACAGAATGCTGCGGTGAAGATCTACGAATTCAAAGACATGTCGATCGATCAGGCAAAAGATCTCGATTATATTAAAAAAATCGTTGCATTGCGCGCAAAATCGCATATCTACGCAATGCCTGCAGTATCCGTTTCTACCGGAAACATCAGCGAAGGATCGATTATCTAAGTGAGAACACAATCAAGTTTTTTTTTCATATCAGAAAAATCCGTGCAGTTTTGTACGGATTTTTTTTGAATATCACTCTGTCTGTTTTAAGCTTTTGCCTTAACTTTACTTTTCCTCAAAGTAAAATTATGAACGCACGGACACTATTTACGCTTGTATTTTCATTGGTTATTACATGGGTTTCAGCCCAGCAGAAAACCTATTGTAACCCGATCAACATCGATTATGGCTACACGCCTTTTGAAGTTTTTTCAAAGCAGGGAAAACACCGCGCAACTGCCGATCCGGTAATTGTGAATTTCCAGAAGAAGCTTTTTCTGTTTTCTACTAATCAGGAAGGTTACTGGCACAGCGACGATATGCTGAACTGGAAATTCGTGAAGCGTAAATTTCTGCGCGATAACAAATACATTCACGATCTTAATGCGCCAGCGGCCTGGGCTATGAAGGACACGCTCTACGTCTACGGTTCTACCTGGGAATCCGATTTTCCGATCTGGAAATCTACAAATCCCACCAAAGACGAATGGGAAATTGCGGTTGACACGCTTAAAGTTGGTGCCTGGGATCCGGCGTTTCATTATGATGAAGACACTAATAAACTTTTTCTTTATTGGGGTTCAAGCAACGAATGGCCACTATTGGGAACTGAAGTTAAGATGAATACGCTGCAATCTGAGGGTTACGTAAAACCTATTTTAAGATTAAAACCGGAAGATCATGGCTGGGAACGATTCGGGGAATACAATGACAATGTTTTCCTTCAGCCTTTTGTGGAAGGCGCGTGGGTAACAAAACATAACGGCAAATATTATATGCAGTACGGCGCGCCGGCTACAGAATTCAGCGGATATGCCGATGGCGTATATGTTTCAAAAAACCCACTCGAAGGTTACGAATATCAGCAGCACAACCCGTTTTCTTACAAGCCCGGCGGATTCGCGCGCGGAGCCGGGCATGGAGCTACATTTCAGGATAATTATAAGAATTACTGGCACGTTTCAACCATTTTTATCTCAACCAAAAATAATTTCGAACGGAGACTTGGCATCTGGCCCGCCGGATTCGATAAAGATGATGTAATGTACAGCAACACGGCGTACGGCGATTACCCGACATTAATCCCCGAATTTGCGCAGGGTAAAGATTTCACCAAAGGACTTTTCACCGGATGGATGTTGCTGAATTATAATAAACCCGTCCAGGTGTCGTCCACGTTGGGCGGCTATCATTCGAATTACGCGGTGGACGAGGACATCAAAACCTATTGGTCCGCCAAAACCGGGAATTCCGGAGAATGGTTTCAGACCGATCTTGGCGAAGGTTCTACCATCAATGCAATCCAGGTTAATTATGCCGATCAGGATGTAGAATTTATGGGGAAAACTACTGGCACGATGCATCAGTACAAGATTTACATTTCAAATGACGGCAAAAACTGGAAAGTTTTAATCGACAAAAGCCAAAATACAACCGACGTTCCGCACGATTATATTGAACTTGAGAAGCCCGCGAAAGCGCGGTACCTAAAGATGGAAAACCTAAAAATGCCGACCGGCAAATTTGCATTAAGCGGATTTCGTGTTTTCGGAAAAGGCGGGGGCGAAAAACCCGAGAAAGTTCAAAACTTCGTTCCATTACGCGCTGATCCTAAAAAATACGGCGAGCGCAGAAGCATCTGGATGAAGTGGCAGCAGAATGAGAAGGCCGATGGCTACGTTATCTATTTCGGGAAAACGCCAGACAAACTCTACGGCAGCATTATGGTTTATGGACAAAACGAATATTTCTTCACGGGTGCCGACCGTACCGATGCCTATTACTTTCAGATCGAAGCCTTCAACAATAACGGAATTTCAGAACGCTCGGAAATCTTCAAATCAGAATAAACCTTTAAAAATTTAAACAAATAAAGCCACTTTTAATCGGGCGGCTTTCTATTTTTGCCAAATGAAAATAGCATTCCTTGGCCCGCAGGCCAGTTTCACGCAACTTGCGACTTCCCAGATTTTTCCCGACGACGACTTAATCCCACAATCCAACATTCTCGATTGTTTTAATGCCGTAAAGAACGGCGAGGTGGACAAAGCCGTCGTACCACTCGAAAACTCAATTGAAGGAACAGTTTCTATGACGCTCGATTATTTGTATGATTTCGAAGATATTTACATTGAAACCGAAGCTATAATGCCTATTTCGCATCATTTAATGATTCACCCCAACAATGAAAATTTCACGAAGGTAATTTCTCATCCGCAGGCGTTGGCGCAGACTTTTCATTTCAGATTCGACCATTATAAAAACACCGAAACGCAGGATTACAGCTCCACAGCGGCGGCCGCAAAACTTGTATCAGAGAATCCGACGGAAAAATGGGCGGCCATTGCCAACGCGTATGCGGCTAAATTATACGGTTTGAAAATCATTCAGCAGAACATCCAGGATTTTGAACAGAACCACACAAAATTTATTGTGATATCCCGCAAACGCGATCAGTTAAAACTTAAATATTCGAAAACATCGGAGAAAACATCACTGATCATTACACTTCCGGACGATCGTGCGGGCGCGCTGCATCAGGTATGTTCGGTTTTTGCGTGGCGAAAAATGAATCTTTCTAAAATTGAAAGCCGCACGCTGAAAACGGGTTTAGGGAAATATTTTTTCTTTATAAATGTGGCCAGCGAATGGCATCCGGTTTTATCTCAAAACGCAATTCAGGAACTCGAACTGCTTGGTGCTAAAGTAAAATTCCTTGGCCATTACGACGAATATTTGCTGGAAGCTTAAAAAAAACCTAACAATATCAGTTTAATATTTACCCTTCCATTTTCTGTTAAGTTCTTCCTTAATCTTATTTTCGGTCGAATTATTTCCGGGATTATAAAATTTCTCGCCCGAAATTTCGTCGGGTAAAAATTCAAGATCCACAAAATTTCCTTCGTGCGAATGGGCATAATCGTAATCTTTACCGTAGTTCAAATCCTTCATCAGTTTGGTGGGCGCATTTCTGAGATGTAGCGGAACAGGGAGATTTCCGGTTTTCTTTACGAAAGCCATTGCTTCATTGATGGCAAGATATGTTGAATTTGATTTAGGCGAAACCGCCAAATAAACCGTGGTTTCACTTAAAATAATGCGTGCCTCAGGATTCCCAATCACATTTACCGCCTGAAAACAGTTATTCGCGATGACGAGCGCATTGGGATTGGCCAAGCCGATATCTTCAGCAGCCAGAATCAGCATGCGTCGCGCGATGAACTTCACATCTTCGCCACCCACAAGCATTCGCGCGAGCCAATAGACCGCGCCATTCGGATCCGAGCCGCGCATTGATTTGATAAATGCCGAAATAATGTCGTAATGCTGCTCGCCGTTCTTGTCGTACAGCGCCATGGTTTCCTGAAGAACTTCCAAAACATCGGCGTTGGAAATTTCTTTTTTATCTGAATTTTTAAAGTTATTGAGCACATTTTCAACCGAATTGATCAGCTTTCGCGCGTCGCCGCCCGAATATTGAATGAAGGCTTCTTTGTCTTTAATTCTGAACTCGGTGCCATGGCTGGCATTATAATTTTTAAGCGAAAGCTCTGCAAGTTCTTCAAGTTTTTCATAACTCAAAGATTTCAAAACATAAACCTGTGACCTCGAAAGCAATGCCGAAACGACCTCGAAACTCGGATTTTCGGTGGTGGCGCCGATCAGGACAATCCAACCTTTTTCAACGGCGTGAAGCAGCGAATCCTGCTGGGATTTGTTGAAACGGTGAATCTCATCGATAAACAGAATTGGCGACTTCCCTGAAAACAGATTTTGCTTTTTCGCCTCTTCAATTACTTCACGCACATCTTTCACCCCGCTTGAAACCGCAGAAAGTTTAAAAAACTTACGCCCAGACTGTTCCGAAATTATTTCAGCGATCGTGGTTTTCCCGGTTCCGGGCGGTCCCCAAAAAATCAGCGAATTGAGCGTATCGTTTTCGAGCATCTTGCGCACCGTACCTTTTTCGCCGGTAAGGTGTTCCTGCCCCCGAACTTCGTCTAAGGTTTTCGGGCGCATCTGCTCAGCAAGAGGAGTATTGGAAATCAAAATAGAAATGGTAGTTTTAAACGGTGAGAGCTTGCGGAAGTTTACCTGCAAACATTAAACAAAATTAAACTATTTACCTATTTTTGCAAGGCAATGCTGAACAAAATCATCACTTTTCCGCTGGTTGCGCTGATAAAGATTTATCAGTGGTTCATCTCCCCTCTTTTCCCCAAAAACTGCCGTTTTGAGCCCACATGTTCAAGTTATATGGTTGAAGCGCTCCGCGTTCATGGCCCGGTTAAAGGCTTGTGGCTCGGCACCAAACGCATTGCGCGATGCCATCCGTGGGGTTCTGAAGGATATGATCCTGTTCCGCCAAAAACAATGCATAAACATTAAAATAAACGAATAAGTAACAATGCTCACACTTTTATACACTACCTGGGATCCGTCCACCGGCATTCACCTCGGCCCAATCACTCTTCATTATTACAGTTTGATGTTCATTCTGGCGTTTGGACTTGGCTATATCATCATGACGAAAATCTACAAGATCGATAACGTCAACGTAAAATATGTGGAGCCACTTTTCACCTGGACACTGGTAGGAACAATTCTCGGCGCACGGCTAGGCCACGTTATTTTTTATCAGCCTGAACTTTTTAAACAGGATTTCTGGTCGGTTTTTTTACCGATTCAAACTGTTCCCGAATTTAAATTTACAGGATTTGCGGGACTTGCCAGTCATGGTGCTACGATTGCTTTAATTTTCACGACGCTTTATTACGCTTTTAAAATCATCAAGAAAAATCCGCTTTGGGTTTATGACAGAATCGGGATCGTTGTAGCGCTAGGCGGTGCTTTTGTAAGAATCGGAAACTTTTTCAATTCAGAAATCATCGGAAAGCCCGCGCCGGAAGGCTCGCCATTCGCGGTACTGTTCCCGCAGCAAAGCCCGGAATACGGGGCGATAGTAGCACGTTATCCTACGCAGCTTTTTGAAGCAACAGGTTATTTTCTGCTTTTCATACTTCTTTGGGTTCTGTATCGCTACACAAAAAAGAAATATCAGCAGGGCTGGCTTTTCGGTCTGTTTTTTATCATCCTGTGGGCGGTAAGGTTCTTTGTTGAATTTTTGAAGGAACCTCAGGGCGACGAATTCATCCAGTTTGCGGGGCTTAATACCGGCCAGGTGTTATCGCTTCCGTTTATGTTGGCAGGTTTCGTAATCATGTGGTATTCCACGAAAAATATAATCACCGAAGAAGAAAACGGAAAACCTGATTAAAACAAAAGCCCCGAAATATTTCGGGGTTTTTTAATTTAATTCCTTTCGTTTAATTCCATAAATACATTGCCGAGTTCAGCAATTAAATCTGATGCAAGCATGGCTTCCTGCGAAAATTTGTCTGCCGCGAAGTCACCGGCTTTACCGTGGAGCCAAACACCGAACACTGCAGCTTCTTCCGCGGAATAGTGCTGCGACAGAAGTGAAGTAATTATCCCAAGAAGCACATCGCCGCTGCCCCCTTTGGCCATGCCCGGATTTCCGCTGATGTTATAGAAAACCCTGCCGTCAGGCGTGATTACCTGTGTATGATGGTCTTTTAAAACAATATAAATACCTAATTCCCGCGCTTTCTGCTTCGCAAGTGTTAAGCGCCCGAATGAATCTGCGGTGCTGCCAAACAACCGCCCGAATTCCTTTGGATGCGGCGTAATGATTGATTTTAATGGAATTGTATTAAGCTGATCAGTATTTATCGAAAGTATGTTTAAAGCGTCCGCGTCTAATACTAACGGCTGTTCATAACTCTTCAGAAAAGACAGAAATGCTTTTTCCGTTTCGGGATGCGTGCCTAAACCCGGACCGATTCCAACAGTCGGCCCCGGCTCAAGAATAAAATTTTCTGCATGTTCAGTTCCGTTCTCCGAAAACATTGCTTCAGGGCATGACGTCTGAAGAATTTCGTAGCCGCAGCGAGGCGCAAATGTTAACGTAATTCCACTGCCGGCCGCAGTTGCAGCCTTGGTGGCTAACACTGCTGCACCCATCTTGCCAAAACTTCCGCCAACAATTGCAGTTTTGCCGAAATCGCCTTTATGTGAGAATGTATGCCGTGGCCTATATATCTTTTTAATCAGCACGTCATCTATTATAAACTCGTCAGTTGGTTCCTGTGCAATAAAATCGGGATCCAAATTAATGTCAAGAATATGAATGTTCCCGCAATATTTGCCGGTTTCGGGATGCAAAAACGATTTTTTCCAAAACTGAAAACTTAAGGTGTCGTCCGCCTGAATGACGGGAGCATTTTCCCCTGTCGCAGTGTCAGCAAACAGCCCGGAAGGTATATCAATTGCAATTTTGCGAAACGGCAATGTATTCATAAAACCAATCAGGAAAGCGAATTCGTCAGTGATTTCGCGCTTTAAACCCGTCCCAAAAAGCGCGTCGATCACCACGGAATTTGCATCGAAATCAAAAGAAGGCGCTTCATTATACCGATAGACTGCAATCTGAGGATGCTCAGCAAGCCGCTGATAATTGATCTGAAAACATTCGCTGGATCCGGGAGCCGCATCATCCGAAAAAACGTTGACTTTCAAACCCTGCTGTTGAAGCAACCGCGCAATGGCAAGGCCGTCGCCACCGTTATTCCCCTTGCCGCAGAAAATCTGAAAAACAGCGCTTTCGGGCGTGTTGTTAATAAGCCATTTTGCGCAGGCCTCAGCGGCTATTTCCATTAATTTGAGTGCCGTGATATGCCCGTTACTGATCGTGCAGGAATCTGCCCGCCGGATTTGGGAGGTTGTGAAAATTTTCATGGACTTTAGTTTACTATAAAATTAAGGTAAAAAAATCCAGGAAACGTTTATTCGGTTTCAACCAAAGTTTTGAAGCGGAATTTTATGTACATTTATTACCTCAACTAAAACCAACCGTATGAAATTATTTCAGGAATTCCGGGCGTTTGCCTTTAAAGGCAACGTAATCGATCTCGCCGTGGGTGTAATTATAGGTGCTGCATTTGGCAAGATTGTTTCTTCCCTCGTAGAAGACGTTATTACTCCACTTTTGCTCAACCCGGCGCTGGATGCGGTGGGCGCGAAAAATATCGCACAGCTGAGCTGGCATGGCGTAACGTATGGCAATTTTCTCTCAGCGGTGATCAGCTTTCTGTGTATCGCACTTGTGCTATTTTGGCTGATTAAGGCTGCTAACAAAGTGGTGACCCCAGCTGAAGCGGCTGCTCCCACTATTACAAAAGAACAGGAACTTCTTACCGAGATCCGCGATTTGCTTAAAGCAAAACAATCGGAACTTTAAAAGTCCCGATTGTTTTAAAATCTAATTTCAAACATTTACTGTACCTGAAGGATACTGCAGATCTGCTTGGCGAGCGACAGGCCAATACGGTCCTGCGCTTCCAGAGTCGACGCGCCTGTGTGCGGAGTAAGCGAAATTTTGGAGTGAGTAAGGATCGCTTTTGATGGTGTAGGTTCATTAATAAATACATCCAGACCTGCAAATGACACTTTGCCGGAATCTAAGGCAGAAAGCAGCGCATCTTCATCAATAACACCACCGCGCGAACAGTTGATAATCGCTGCGCCGTCTTTCATCATTGCAAATTGCTCCGCCCCGATCATATAGCCATCTTTCTGCGACGGAACATGTAGGGTGATGAAATCTGCATGTTTCAGAACACCTTCCAGCGGCTCGGTTTCGATATCGACATTGATGAACTGGTTATTGTAAAATGTAAGTTTTATGCTTGTGCGGCCCACATTGCTATCCGCAGCGATGACCTTCATGCCTAAACCTAACGCTATTTTTGCTACCTCCTGACCAATGCGGCCCATGCCGATGATGCCAATTGTTTTGCCGCGAAGTTCAATGCCGCGTTCATAGGTTTTTTTGAGGTTTGCAAATTCGGTGTCACCTATCAGCGGCATCCTGCGATTGGCATCCTGCAGGAATCTCGCGCCGGTGAACAGATGCGCAAAAACCAGTTCTGCTACAGATTCTGACGAAGCTGCAGGCGTGTTGATCACATGAATATTTTTGGAACGCGCATAATCTACATCAATATTATCCATACCGACGCCGCCGCGGCCAATGATCTCGAGGGACGGACACGCATCAATTAAATCCCTGCGGACCTTAGTAGCACTCCGGACAAGTAAAGTCCTGATATTATATGCGTTGATAAATTCTTTCAGAAAATCCTGAGGAACTTTTGTAGTGATCACTTCGAATCCTTTTTCTGTCAGGGCGTCAATGCCAGACTGGTCTAAACCGTCGTTTGCTAAAATCTTCATTCTTTAATCTTTAAATACTTCGATGGTTACCTGTTTTTCAACCATATCGGTGAATTTGCCTTTGTAACGTGTAGCTTTCACGAGGTGATTGTCGATCCAGTGGTAATTGCCGCCGCGCGGTTTGCCGCACAGCACGCTGTGATATTTGAAACCGTGCTTATCCAGCCAATCGATTGTAATCTGCTTCAGGTTTTCGGTGCGCGATGTAAAAAAGCAGATGATATGACCCTGATCGTACCACCTGTTGATGGTTTCCAGCGCATCGGGATACGGAACACAATCTACCATCCGTTCGGGCTCCTCATTGGGCACGTCGTCTGTAATTGTACCGTCGATATCAATCAGGTAATTCTTGATGTCGCCTTTCAGCATCGGGCTCAGGTGATCTTTGTACTCTAATTCCATCTGCAATATTTTTTGAAGGGGCAAAATTACAACATTTTCACAGTTTTATAAGTTACTTAGAATTTCAATTGCACATTTTTCTACCGGCAAGATTTCACCGAAATATTTCAGCATCCGGCAGATAAACCTTAATTTTGTGAAGATGGAAGAACATGTGGTATTAGTCTCTGAGCAGGACGAAGTTTTAGGCGTGATGGAAAAAATGCAGGCGCATCAGGAGGGCATCCTTCACCGGGCGTTTTCGGTTTTCCTTTTTAATGAAGCGGGCGAAATGCTGCTGCAGAAAAGGGCTGCCGGAAAATACCATTCGCCAAACCAATGGACGAACGCCGTATGCTCGCATCCCAGAATAGACGAATCTTATCTTGAAGGTGCCAACAGACGCATGAGTGAAGAGCTCGGGATTGATGCTGAACTACAAGAGAAATTTCATTTTATCTATAAAGCAGATGTGGGGCAGGATCTTTGGGAGCACGAACTCGATCATGTTTTTACCGGCAGTTTCAGTGGTGATGTAAATCTGAACAAAGACGAAGTTGCCGAAATACGCTACATCTCGATGGAAGACCTTGATAATGAAATGAATGAACATCCCGAAAATTTCACCGAATGGTTTAAAATAATTCTGGGCGAATATAAGCACCACTTATAAACACAGAACCCGGTTTTAAAAGACAAAACGCCTGAAGTTATAGCCCGGATTGCAGCGGAAATCCTTTTTGGTAGCTGAGGCTGCTGAAGCCACCAAAAAAGATTGCAGCGTAAAGCCGGTAGTGTCTCCGCAACAACGGAAATCTTCGGGCTCCTTAAATAAAATTTTAAAACAAAAAAGAACATGAACAGAACGGCTTTATTTGACAAACACGTTGCCTTAGGCGCCAAAATAGTACCTTTTGCGGGTTTCGACATGCCTGTGCAATATACAGGCGTAACCGAAGAACATATGGCGGTGCGTGAAAAAGTAGGGATTTTCGACGTGTCGCACATGGGTCAGTTTTGGGTTGAAGGGCCCACTGCAAAAGACCTGCTGCAATACGTTACCACCAACAACGTGGACAGCCTAGAAACCGGAAAAGCCCAGTACACCTGCCTTCCTAACGGTAACGGCGGAATTGTGGACGATCTGATCATCTATAAAATGAGCGATGAAAAGTATTTTGTGGTAGTGAATGCTTCCAACATCGAAAAAGACTGGAACCACATCACCAAATACAACGAAAAATTCGGGGCAAAACTTACGAATGTTTCTGATGAACTTTCGCTCATCGCGGTGCAGGGTCCAAAAGCTTCAGAAACGCTTCAAAAACTGACCGAAACGAATCTTGCCGAACTTCCTTACTATCATTTTACCCAGGGCAGTGTGGCCAGCGTAGCGGATGTAATTATTTCGAATACGGGTTACACAGGAAGTGGTGGTTTCGAAATTTATTTCAAGAACGAAAATGCGGTCGCGATTTGGGAAGCGCTGACTGCTGCCGGCGAAAAATTCGGTCTTTTGCCGTGTGGCCTTGCCGCGAGAGATACTTTGCGCCTCGAAAAAGGCTTTTGCCTGTATGGAAATGACATTGATGACACCACTTCGCCGCTTGAAGCCGGACTTGGATGGATCACCAAATTCGATAAAGATTTTGTTGACAAAGAATTTTTCGCGAAACAGAAAGAAGAGGGCGTAACCCGCAAACTTGTAGGTTTTGAAATGCAGGAACGCGCGATCCCCCGGCATGGCTATGCTGTGGTTGATGCTGAAGGAAATGAAATTGGCACCGTAACCTCCGGAACCATGAGCCCAATGAAAAACATCGGAATTGGTTTAGGCTACGTCGCGAAATCGCACCTCAAAGTCGGCAGCGAGATTTTCATCAAAATCAGGAATAAGAATGTTCCCGCGCAGGTGGTGAAACTGCCTTTCGTGTAGAAATACCTATAAAAAGCAGTACAATTTAACGGTATCATTTAAAATTAAAAGGCGACTGAAACATTGGTTTCAGTCGCCTTTTGTGTTTAGTTGTATGAAAATTTCAATACGATTTATTTCACTTCGATGGTTTTAATATTCTGCATCGAAACTTCTTTTTTCGGAACATTGATCTTAAGAATTCCGTCTTCGTAGGAAGCCTCGATTTTTTCCGAATCTACAATTTCAGGTAGTGTAAATGATCGCGTGAATGAGCTATAATTGAATTCGCGGCGGGTGAAGGCCCCGTTTTCGTCTTTCTCTTCTTGTTCAGCCTGGTTTTCCGATGAAATGGTAAGAACGTTTCTTTCCAGATTAAGCTTAAAATTCTCTTTTTTCATCCCCGGTGCGGCGACCTCAATTGTAAAACCATCATTCACTTCCTTTACATTCACGGATGGCAAGGTAAATTCAGACTTTGCGAATTTAGGAGTAGCGAGTTCAAATAGATCTTTCGTGATGAAGTCGTCGAAAAAACTGTTTCTTCTGATTAGGTTAGACATTGCATTAAAATTTTTAAGGTTAAACATCTTTTTAAATCTTAATGCAGTAGCCACAAAAAAAATGCCCGCAATATTTTGCGGACAATTTTTCTTAACAAGCCTGTTGCTCAGGTCATTATGTCATTTTATTTCAGATTCTGTTAATTGCAGTGACGAAATTCCGTAGGGAATTTTAACCCTGTTCTGCGAAATAACCTCTTAACGCTTCAACGGTTTTTTTCTCGCTGCCGATAAAAATTTCTTTATCCGTCATGAAAACGGGACGTTTCAGGAAGGTATAATGATCCAGGATTAATTCTTTATAATCTTCTTCACCAAGGCTTTTAGGATCTATTTCGCGCAACTTGATCTGGTTCGATTTTTTGCTGAAAAGCGCCTCATACGAGCCGGCCAGTTTGTACATCTCCTCAATTTCCTCTTCGGTAACAGGATTTATTTTTATTTCCCGAAGCTCCCAATCTTTCAAACTGTATTTCTTAAGAATTTTCAGACAGGTATCGCAGGTTTTTAAATAAAATACTTTTTTCATTTTCCAAAAATAGTCTTAATAAAAGTAATTTAAAAGTTTTACTCAAATCTTTATTTAAAAATAAGAAAATTTGCTCATAAAAAACGTATTTAAATTCATTTTTTAGTTAATAAAGGTCAAATCTGGTTTAAATTATAGCGAGCATCCGCCAAAAAAAAGCTAAAGATCTGATTTTGGTAGTTTAATGAGTCGCGGATAAAATAAAACTCCCGACGAAATTGAAGGGAGTTTATATGTTACGCTGCTTAAAACGCAGTGAATTTTATCGTGCGATGTTCACAGATCGGGTTTCACGTATAACTGTTACCCGAACCTGGCCCGGATACGTAAGTTCGTTCTGGATTTTTTCGGAAATATCGTAAGACAACTGCGAAGACTGGTCGTCGTTTACGCGGCTGCTTTCTACCATTACGCGGAGTTCGCGGCCAGCCTGGATTGCATATGCGCTTGAAACTCCATCAAAGCTTAAGGCTGCAGCTTCCAGATCTTTTAATCTTTGGATATAAGATTCAAGCACCTGACGTCTTGCGCCCGGTCTTGCGCCAGAAATTGCATCCGCCACCTGAATGATTGGTGAAAGAAGTGACGTCATTTCAACCTCATCATGGTGAGCACCAATTGCGTTGATAACCTCAGGATTCTCGCCGTATCTTTCAGCCCACTGCATCCCCAGAAGCGCGTGTGGAAGCTCAGATTCCTGCTCAGGAACTTTACCTATATCATGGAGTAAGCCTGCTCTTTTCGCCAGTTTTACATTGAGTCCTAATTCTGCAGCCATTGTTGCAGCAATATTTGCTACTTCGCGCGAGTGCTGAAGAAGGTTCTGCCCGTAAGATGAGCGGAATTTCATGCGACCTACGATTTTTACAAGTTCCGGGTGAAGTCCGTGCACGCCAAGATCGATAACAGTTCTTTTACCAACTTCGATTATTTCTTCTTCGATTTGTTTTTTTGTTTTCTCCACCACTTCTTCAATTCTTGCAGGGTGAATTCTTCCGTCAGTTACCAATCTGTGAAGTGAAAGTCTGGCGATTTCTCTTCTTACAGGATCAAAACATGAAAGCAGAATCGCTTCCGGTGTATCATCTACAATAATTTCAACGCCAGTTGCAGCTTCGAGGGCACGTATATTTCTACCTTCTCTACCAATGATACGGCCTTTAACCTCATCAGATTCAATATTAAATACTGAAACCGAGTTTTCGATCGCCTGCTCAGTTCCGATTCTCTGGATCGTCTGGATAACAATTTTCTTGGCTTCCTGTTTTGCGTTAAGGCTCGCCTCCTCCATGATGCTCTGCACGTGCGCCTGGGCGCGTGTTTTGGCTTCTGATTTCATGGCTTCTACCAATTCATTGCGGGCATCTTCTGCAGAATAATTTGCTATTTTTTCAAGCATTTCTACTTTCTGTGCAGTAGCCACCTCAAGTTCCTGCTGCTTTTTCTCGATGATTTCGTGCTTTTTGTTATAATCACCAATTTTACGTTCGAGTTCTTTCTCGAGTTTACCGGCTTTGCTAAGCTCGTCGTTGAGTTTACTTTCTTTGTCTTTAATGCGTTTTTCAGTTTCCTGCATTTTCTTCTCGCGGGACTGTATGTCGGCATCGTGCTGGGATTTCAGCTCGAGGAACTTCTCTTTAGCCTGCAGCTGCTTTTCTTTTCTTATGGATTCGGCTTGTACATTGGCTTTATCAAGTAGGTTTTCGGCGTTTTTCCTTGCGTCATCCAGGATGAACTTCGCTTTCGTGTTGAGCGAACTCTTTGAAAACAGCATTCCTATTGCTGCACCCGCGATGAGGCATACAATACCGATAATAATTGCGACGGTTGTTGTCATATATGTTTAGTTTTAATGTTCAATATTTTAATATTTACGCTCGGAAATTCCTACAACGTTGCTTACTTTAAGCCATAAAAAAAGCCCACAATAATTCAGTGATATAGAGTAAACTCCTAATCAACACGATTTGAACTGATTTTCACTTTCTGTAATCCGGGCAGGCCGGCGCGCCATTAAGTGAACTTTCGTCCGGTAATTGTTTAGCGTTGAGTTTACCTTTAATGTGTTAGAACTATTGTAGGCAGTTGGGTGGCGGAAAAGAAAAATCTACTTTTCCACTGCTTCCAGCAATTGGTTAATGTACGTTAACCTCTCGTTGGCCGCTATTATATTTTTTTCATTACTTAGTACAGAAACCTCCGCGTTAGTACCCAATTTCAGGGCGCACATGGCTAAAGCATCCTGCTTATCGCGCACATCGAAGTTCTGCTCAAAATCTTTTATCATCCCCTCGATCTGCTTACCTACTTTGCGTAGGGTTTCTTCTTCGGCAGCGGGCACATTCAGGGGATAATTTCTCCCGGCAATGTTGATGGTAATTCTTCTTACTTCCATTATAAACCGCTATTCTGAAGTTCGGCAATACAGTGATCTACTTCTTTTATAAGCCGGTTGATGTGGTTTTTCATCAGCCGGTTATGATCTGGGTTTCCGCTGATTGCTGAGTAAAGTTTTATATTTTTCTGTTCTTCTGCTAAAACCTGATTTTTCTTCCGCTCTTCATCGTATTTTGTTTTAAGTGCTTCGTGCTCTTCAAACAATATCGAATATTTCTCGGTGAGGCTCTGGTAATTTTTGCTTACACTGAGAATTTTTTTCTCCAAAACCGAAAAATTATTTTCTAAGTCTTTCAGCATTTTCAGGTTTCAATTTATTCTAACTGTTAGCAAAAATATGAAATTTTCGGTTAGAATGTCGATTTATTTGCCAATAACTTGGCAGATCCCAGCTGGGGCACGGCAATTATGCGAATTCTGGGTGCTGGTTGGGGAAGTTTACTCAAATTTAAGTACGAACATCAGCGCGCGGCTTTTTGCACTTACGATGGCGGGGGTCCAATACGGGGGTGTTTCAGCGTTATCGGGAACCATTTCGTCATTCACCATAAAGGTTCCACGGAAGCCGGGCGTTAATTTGAACCTACTGAAATAGAACTGAATACCGATCTCTGCAGACCATGCAAAATTACTTGAAGTTGATCGGAAAATGCCCTGCGCATTATCATCGGGCGAATCGGTGTTCGACTGTAGATTAAGCATCCAGTTCACGCCTGCCGCAGCGTAAGGTCGCGAATTATACCAGCGGTCACCATGAATTTCAATCAGCAACGGAAGGTCGACATACGTAGATTTAACACTGCGTAATTTATCTTCTTCTGTAAGGGTTCTCGGCGTAAACGGGGCATTTGAGTTCGTTCCGGCAGCGTATTGGTCATTCGTCTGGGTATCGAAATAAATTTCGCGTTCCACGAACTGAAGTCCCGGCTCAAATCTTAAGTCGAAATTTTCGTTGAGACGCACTTTACCAATAAGGCCCGCGCCGAAACTGTACGAAGATTTGGTCTGCACCAGACTTTTCTGTCCCTCCATCCCAAACTTTGGATCGAGGACGAGTTTGTAATCGAAATTATTGGCTGTTAAAAAAAATCCGTAACTGTATTTCCGAACGTCATCTTCTTCCCTGTTATCCTGCCGGTCTTTCGTCCGGAAGAGCTGCGCATCGCAAAAGCTCGCTAATGAAAACACAGCGAACAGGTTCGTTATGAATATTTTTTTCCACATATTATTTGGTTGCCTTATAAATCGTTGCGATACCTAAACTCAGTTTTTTGTACTCTACCTTCCTGAAGCCTGTATTCAAAAGAATATTTTTCATTTTTTCACCGAACGGAAAGGCATTCACCGAATCCGGCAGGTATGTATAAGCTCTGTTATCCTTTGAAACCAGACGGCCTATCAGCGGCAGAATATTTTTGAAGTAGAACATATAGAACGGCCCTAAAAACCCTTCTACCTTAGAAAACTCAAGAATATATACACTTTTATTTTCCTTCACTACCCTACTCAGTTCAGCAAGGCCTTTTTCAAGGTTTTCGAAATTCCGCACTCCAAATGCAACGCATACCGCATCGAATTTATTGCTTTCGAACGGGAGGTTTTCTGCATCGCCCTTCTGCATGCTGATTTCTTCCTGCAGATTCTGCTTCCGGATTTTTTCGATCCCTACATTAAGCATCTGCTGCGAAAGGTCGAGACCCACTACTTTTGCGCCTGTACCTTTCTGCACCGCAACAGCCAAGTCGCCGGTTCCGGTAGCCACATCCAGCACCACTTTGGGTGCATCCTGAAGCATCCATTTTACCAAGGTATTTCGCCATAACATATCGATCTTCATCGAAAGCACATGGTTCAGCAGGTCATATTTAGGAGCAATGTTATCGAACATTTCCTCTACTTCGCGCTTTTTTCCGGCGTCGGTATTATAAGGTTTGATCTGGCTCAAAATCTTAGATTTTAAAATTTATAGTATTCTTTATAATAGTTCAGAAAGTCCACTTTGCGGAAAATCTTGGTACGCGATTCCACTTTCTGCACATTTTTAATGACTTTATCATAATCTTCATCAATATTATAATAAAAATCTTCGGTGTACAATTTATTGAATAATTTAGGTGCGTTCACATAGTTTTTGTTGTCAATAACAGTGGATTTCCGCGCCATAATAAGTGAGTCTTTATTGAGGCCATACCCATAAAACTGCTCATTAATATAATAGTCCTGGTGGGCGATGTTAAGCAGACCGCGGTCCTTCTTTACCACAAATACTGAATCATACAGCAGCTTTTTCTTTCCGTCGAAAACCTTAACACTGTTTCGTCCTTTGCGAAGATCTATCGGGAATTGCTGCCCGGCCGTGATCGTGTTTTCGACGCCGTTATTGAGATTAAAATAATAGGTGTTTTCGGTAGGGTTATCTACCAGATAATAATCTTTTTTTGCGAGGAACAGAAAATAAATCCCGAACGCAAACAATACCGTGAGTATTGCGATGATTAAACCTTTGGTCGGGGCGCTTATTTTCATAAAAAGTATCTAAAAAACCTCCGCAAATTTAATAATAATTTTGCTTCGGGGAGATACAATATTAATCCTTAACTTTGCCCTAAATTTTTCAATTTAAAAAATGCCCAACACAATTATAATAGGCTCCGGCAGCTATATACCGACAAAAGTAATCGGGAGAGAACACTTTAAGGATTCGGTATTTTACACCGACGAAGGCGACAAAATAGACAAGCCGGTGGAGGAAATCATCCAGAAATTTGTAGAGATCACCGAAATTGAAAACCGCAGGTATCTCGAAGATGATGAGTTTAACTCTGATCTTGGTCACCGCGCAGCACAGAAAGCTATTGAAGATGCAGGCATCGATCCCGAGGAACTCGACTATATTATTTATGCGAGTAATTTCGGCGAAGTAGACAGAAACGGGATGACCAACTTTATGCCCTCGATGTCAGCCCGCGTAAAAAACAAACTGGGTATCCTTAACCGGAAATGCGTTAATTACGATATGATTTTCGGGTGTCCAGGCTGGGTAGAAGCCCTGATCATGGCTGATACACTCATCAAATCGAAAAAAGCCAAGCTTATCCTCGTGGTAGGCTCAGAAACCTTAAGCCGGGTTACTGACGCTTTCGACCGCAACAAAATGATATTTGCTGATGGAGCCGGCGCTGTGGTAGTAACCGCAACCGACGACGAAAATGTAGGAATCATCGCCGATTCCACGATTTGCGATAATCATGCAGAACTCGATTACCTCGAAAATGCGCCTTCACTTAAACTTGATGAAGACCGCAGACCGCTCTATATCCGCATGCACGGACGCAAAATTTACGAGTACGCGCTGAAAAACGTTCCCATTGCCGTAAAAGAAACAATTGACAAGGCCGGACTCAGCATTGATGACATTGATAAAATATTAATTCATCAGGCTAATGCCAAGATGGATTATGCGATGATTTCGCGGCTGTTTAAATTATACGGCATTACCGATTATGACCATGATATTGCGCCGATGACGATTCAGCAGTACGGAAATTCTTCGGTGGCAACGATCCCAACGATGTTCGATATGATCAGAAAAGGCGAAATGGCAGGTCATACTTTCAAAGAAAAAGGAATTATCCTGTTCGCATCCGTTGGCGCAGGCATGAATATCAATGCAGTGGTTTACCGCTTTCCGTAAAAATCAGCCTTAAAAATAACAGAAGCACAAATCAATACCGTTTGTGCTTTTTTAATTTACAGACGATGCAAAAAAATTTTCTCATTATTACCGGAATTACTTTTATTCTGGAATTCTATGTATATCAGGCGTTTAAAACACTCACCACAAATTCGTGGCTGCGCAGTGCCTATTGGGTAATTACTGTTATTACCTACGCTTTTTTCATCTACGAACTGCTGAATTTTCGACGCAGCGACCGCGATGCACAACGCATCCAGATCGTAGCTTCAGTTTTTCTCATCTTTATGCTGCCGAAATTATTTGTGATCTTTTTTCTTTTTCTCGAAGATATTACACGCTTTTTCAACTATCTGTTCACATTCTTCGCGAGACCCGAATCTTATTACCCCGAGCGGCGTAAATTTGTGAGCCTGGCTGCACTGGGTATTGCCGGGGTGTTTTCTGCCCTGATAATTGATGGGATTGTCTTTGGAAAATACCGCCATAGCGTGCGGCGGGTAAAAATTAAGATCCCCGGACTGCCGGCAGCCTTCAAAGGCTATAAAATCGTACAGATATCAGATGTTCATGCGGGCAGCTTTTTAAATCCTGAAAAATTGCAGCCAGCGATTGATTTGATAAAGGCCCAAAATGCAGATTTGGTTCTTTTCACAGGTGATATGGTTAATAATTACGCGCAGGAATTCAAGCCTTTTGTTCAAAAGTTTGCCGGAATAAATGCCAAAGACGGTAAATTTTCGGTGCTTGGCAACCATGATTACGGCGACTATGCAGAATGGCTCACCAAGGCTGACAAAGACCGGAACATTCCGCTGCTTACCGAACTTCAGAAGCAGGCCGGATTCGAATTACTCCGGAATGAACACCGCGTGATTGAACGTGGTGGCGAAAAACTATATCTGTTGGGAGTTGAAAACTGGGGTCTAAAGCCTTTTCCACAATACGGCGACCTGAACAAGGCCGCTGCCGGAATTCCGCGCGACGCCGCAAAAATCCTGATGAGCCATGATCCCACCCATTTTGATGAGATTGTGAAGAAACATCCTGCGAATATCCACCTTACCCTTTCGGGCCACACCCACGGGATGCAGTTTGGTCTCGACCTCAAGAACGTGCGGTGGTCGCCGGTGCAGTACCGTTATAAAAAATGGGCAGATTTATACGAAAGCGAGGGAAAATTACTTTACGTAAACCGCGGTTTTGGTGTAATCGGTTTCCCGGGTCGCGTAGGAATTACGCCTGAAATTACACTGTTCGAACTTCAATAACCTTCTAAAATGGACATCCGTTTTCTAAAAGCTTCCGAAGCAGATACCGAACTCATCCGCACGCTTGCAGAAGAATCGTGGCGTGCAGCGTACAGCGATATATTATCTGGAGAGCAAATCGATTATATGCTGGCGGAAATGTACTCAGCCAGCGAGATTACTTTACAGTTCAGTAATCCCAATTACCAGTATTTTCTACTATTTAATGAAAATGAAGCGGTCGGTTTTATAGGTTTCGAAAATCATTACAAAGCCTCTACCACCAAACTTCACAGGCTTTATTTAGTTCCGGCAGCGAAAGGAAAAGGCATCGGCAAAGCGGCGCTTACATTTCTTAAAAAAACAGTTCCCGAAAGTGGCGACATTAAGATAATTCTGAATGTAAATAAAAACAATCCCGCGAAATCTGTCTATGAATCGCAGGGTTTTCGGGTCTATACCGAGGCCGTTACCGATATCGGGAACGGTTTTGTGATGGATGATTATCTGATGGAATGCGTACTTTAAAAAATAATTTCATCTAAATAAAGCAACGAAATTATCTTGGTACACTTTTAGAATGTGGGAACGTAACATTAAGAATAAAAAAAAATGACACGTTCTAACCTACTCACCAAAATAAAATTCTTCGCCGCAGCGCTTGTTCTTAATTTCGCCACCTTACTCGTAACCGCACAGGAAAAAGCAGCAGATTTCTCGGTTGAAGCAGGCGAAACTCAGGACCAAGGCGCCGAAACCTTCCCTAGCAACCCTATATTACTTGTAGTTTTTGCTCTCGTTGCGATTACCATTCTGATTTTTGTGATTAAAGGCCGCCGCAAATAACGGCTGCATTATTTCTATAGCTCACGAAATACATTCAGCTCTTCGGAAAATCGCCAACATCAGCACGGATTACGGTCCCGAGAACTCTTTGGTACACTTTGTGAATGGCAGAAGTATAAACATTAAAAAATAAATTATGACACGTTCTAACCTACTCACCAAGATACAGTTTTTTGCACTTGCACTGGTTGCAAATTTCGCCACAATACTCGTAAAAGCACAGGACGGTGCTGCCGATCTCAAGGTAGATGTTGATGTAGATAAAGGCGGCGCGATGGGCGACGGTTGGATGAGCAATCCGCTGGTCTGGGTAATTGGTGCTCTGATTCTTATCGTGATCATCGCATTGGTAGCCAGAGGTAACGGCAACAGAGATTAACATTACACATTCATACACACTTTTATAAAAAATCCCGGAAAGAGTTTTCTTCCCGGGATTTTTATACATTTTTTTTGAAGGCTTAAATCAAAAGTGCTTTGTTGTACGCCTCATCAATTCCGGCTAAATTTTTACCGCCTGCAGTCGCGAAACCGGGATTTCCGCCGCCGCCGCCCTGAATTTCTTTAGCCAACTCTTTTACGATGTTTCCGGCGTGATATTGTGTTTCCAGATCGGCAGACACTCCAACAGTAATCATAGGTTTGCCATCAGCATCGGAAATGATGATGATCACGCTGCCCGCAACTTCTTTTTTAAGCTGAAATACAATGTCTTTAACGCTGGCAGAATCTAACGAAACCTTCTTCACGAGCAGTTTTTTGCCTGCGCTTTCGGTGAAATCATTCTTCCAGTTACCGGTTTCTGCTTTGGCTTTCTCTTTTTTAAATGCTTCGATCTCACTTTTTAAAGCGGCATTTTCTTCGAGCAATTTCTCAACTGTTTTGCTTATATCTTTGGTTTTTAACAATGCTGAAATCTCTTTAAACTGAGATTCGAGATTATTGAAATAAGCCGTCGCCTGATCACCTGCGATCGCTTCAATTCTGCGGATTCCTGCTGCCGTGGAACTTTCGCTCTGAATCTTGAAAAAGCCAATTTCAGCGGTGTTTCTTACGTGGGTTCCGCCACAAAGTTCACGCGATGTTCCGAACTGGATCATTCTCACATTATCGCCGTACTTTTCGCCGAACAGCGCCATCGCGCCTTTTTCCATCGCTTCGGAAATTGGGATATTGCGGAATTCTTCAAGTGAGATGTTCTCTTTTATTTTCGTATTTACCTTTTCTTCAACCAACTTTAGTTCTTCATCCGTCAGTTTCGCGAAATGCGAGAAATCGAAACGAAGATATTCCGGCCCTACAAAAGAACCTTTCTGCTCCACATGCGTTCCTAAAACTTCACGCAATGCTTCGTGCAAAAGGTGCGTTACCGAGTGATTTGCCTGTGTATTGCGGCGCTCATCGCGGTTCACTTTTGCATAGAAAACTGCACCTGCATCTTTGGGCATTTCTTTGATCAAAGATATAATAAGGTTATTTTCTTTGCGGGTATCCAAAACTTCAATCACCTCTGATGGACGGTCGGAATTATTTTCAGAAGCAAGCTGATCTAAAAATTTCTGTGGACTTACGATATTGAAATTTTTAGCATAGCTCGGCACAAGAATTCCGTGGTCGCCTACCTGTCCGCCGCCTTCCGGATAGAAAGGGGATTTGGAAAGTACAATCTGGTAATATTCGCCGTCTTTATTTTCAACTTTGCGGTAACGCGTAATGTAAGTTTCGGTTTCAGTGTCGTCGTAACCTACGAATTGCTGCTCTTTTTCCTCAAGAATCACCCAGTCATACACTTTCTGTGCTGAGGATTTTTTAGAACGCTGCTTTTGCTTGGCCATTTCTTCGTTGAAACCGGCTTCATCGATTGTAAGCTGCTGTTCTTCGGCAATAATTCTTGATAGGTCTGCCGGAAATCCGTACGTATCATATAACTCGAAAACCGCAGCACCGGGAAGTGTTTTTTCGTTTTTCGAAATGGTATCGTTAATAACCAAGTCAATTCGCTTTAATCCAAGTTCAATTGTTTTGAGGAAAGAAATTTCTTCTTCTTTAATAACCTCTGTCACCAGTTTCTGCTGGCGAGAAAGTTCCGCAAAGTAACTGCCCATTTCGGTTTGCAAAACGCCAACCAGTTCGAACAGAAAAGCTTCCTTCATTCCCAGAAAACGGTAAGCGTACGATATCGCACGGCGCAAAATCCTGCGGATTACATAACCCGCGCCCCCGTTTGAAGGCAACTGCCCATCAGCAATTGCAAAGGCTACAGCACGGATATGATCTACCACCACGCGGATGGCGATATCTTTCTCGTCGGTTAATATTCCGGTATATCGGAGTCCGGAAATTTCCTCAACTTTTTGAATAAGCGGTGTAAATACATCGGTATCGTAATTGGATGTTTTTCCCTGCAAGGCCATGCATAGACGTTCGAAGCCCATTCCTGTATCCACATGCTGTGCAGGAAGCTTCTCCAGACTGCCGTCGGCTTTCCGGTTGAATTCCATAAAAACGAGATTCCAGATTTCCACCACCTGCGGATGATCATTATTTACCAGATCCAGTGCGGAAACCATTCCCTTTTCCTCGGCCGTCCTCAGATCGACGTGGATTTCAGAGCACGGTCCACAAGGTCCGCTCTCGCCCATCTCCCAGAAATTATCTTTCTTGTTGCCGTTGATAATGCGGCCTTCATCAATATGTTTTTTCCAGAAATTATAAGCGTCCTGGTCGCGCGCAAGATCTTCAACACTGTCGCCTTCAAATACGGTTACGTACAGATCTTCCTTTGGAATTTTATACACTTCAGTAAGCAGTTCCCAGGCAAAACCGATGGCTTCTTCTTTAAAATAATCGCCAAACGACCAGTTACCCAACATCTCAAACATCGTGTGGTGATAGGTATCGCGGCCAACATCATCCAGATCGTTATGCTTTCCGGATACCCGAAGACATTTCTGTGTGTCGGCAATGCGCGGTGCTTTAGGATCTTTATAACCCAGAAAGTAATCCTTAAACTGCGTCATTCCGGAGTTGGAAAACATGAGCGTAGGATCATCTTTAAGAACAATCGGTGCTGAAGGTACGATGAGGTGTCCTTTGCTTTGAAAATAATCTAAAAACTGCTGGCGTATCTGTTGTGAAGTCATAGGTAAGTTTTAGCTGTGCAGATCTTGATGATCATCACAGGATGGGCGCAAATTTATGAAATTTAGGCGGAATATTATTGAAGTGCTGCCGGTGTTATAATGCATCGGATTTCTTTTGCCTGCAATAGCTACAACGTTGGAAAGACACTTTCTGTAATTAAAAGAATTATCTGAAAAACCGAGCTAAATGTGGCTTTCGGGGCCTTCTGTTTGAAGATAATGCTTTCAGCGCCCGCCAAAAATTTGTACTTTAGCGGGCAAAATAAATCATACATAATGAGCAAAAGTATTGAGGAGTTGAAATCTCTTACAACGCAAATCCGAAGAGACATTATTAGAATGGTACATGCGGTGAATTCCGGCCATCCGGGTGGCAGCCTGGGTTGCACCGAGTTTTTTACCGCTCTTTATGGGAAGGTGCTGAACTATAAATTTCCTTTCACGATGGAAGGTCGTGGCGAGGATCTTTTTTTCCTTTCCAATGGGCATATTTCACCCGTGTTCTACTCTACCCTCGCTAGATTCGGATTTTTCCCGGTTGAGGAACTTAAAACTTTCAGGAAACTCGACTCCAGACTTCAGGGCCACCCGACTACACATGAGGGTCTTCCGGGCGTTCGGGTAGCTTCCGGCTCATTAGGTCAGGGCCTCTCGGTTGCAATTGGTGCTGCTCTCGCAAAAAAGATGGATGGTGATGACGCTTTGGTTTACACCCTTCACGGTGATGGTGAACTTCAGGAAGGTCAGGTTTGGGAAGCTTTAATGTTTGCCGCTCATAATAAAGTAGACAATCTAATTGCTACAATAGATTATAACAACCGCCAGATTGACGGTGACGTAGATGATGTTTTGAGCCTTGGTGATCTTCACGCAAAACTTGAAGCTTTCGGATGGAAAGTAATTAACGAAAAAAACGGCAACGACCTCGAAACCGTTATTGCAATTCTGGAACGTGCTAAAGCTGAAACCGGCAACGGCAAACCTGTGGTGATCATTCTGAATACTGAGATGGGCTTCGGCATTGATTATATGATGGGTTCACACTCGTGGCACGGAAAAGCGCCAAATGATGAGCAACTTGCGCTTGGCATCAAGCAGCTCTATCTTGAAGCGCCTGCAGACTACTAAAACCTGTACGAACCAGCTATTACTCAATCAAACAAATCCAGATTCCAAATGAAATTTACATATACAGAAAAAAAAGATACACGGTCAGGCTTCGGAGCCGGACTCGCAGAATTAGCCGATAATAATCCCAATGTTGTGGCATTGTGCGCTGACCTCATCGGTTCGCTTAAGATGGAAAAATTTATCGAAAAAGCTCCTGAACGTTTCATTCAGGTAGGTATTGCCGAAGCCAACATGATGGGCATCGCTGCCGGTCTTACGATTAACGGCAAAATTCCGTTTACCGGAACGTTTGCGAACTTCTCTACATCCAGAGTTTACGACCAGATCCGCCAGTCGATTGCCTATTCCAACAAAAACGTGAAAATCTGCGCTTCGCACGCTGGTCTTACCTTAGGTGAAGACGGCGCAACACACCAGGTTCTAGAAGACATCGGAATGATGAAAATGCTTCCGGGAATGACCGTGATCAATACCTGCGATTATAACCAAACTAAAGCTGCAACATTGGCCATTGCCGATTTTGAAGGTCCTGTTTATCTGAGATTCGGGCGACCTGTGGTGCCGGTTTTCATTCCTGAAGACATGCCGTTTGAAATCGGTAAAGGAATTATGCTTCAGGAAGGTACGGATGTAACGATTGTGGCCACCGGACATTTGGTTTGGGAATCTTTGGTTGCGGCAGATGAGCTTGAAAAAGAAGGAATTTCATGTGAAGTAATCAACATCCATACAATCAAGCCGCTTGATGAAGAGATTATTCTTAAATCGGTAGCAAAAACAGGTAAAATTATAACCGCTGAAGAACACAACTATCTTGGTGGTTTGGGCGAATCGGTTGCAGGGATGCTTTCAAGAAAAAGACCTACCCTCCAGGAATTTGTGGCGGTTAATGATACCTTCGGAGAATCTGCAACGCCTGCAGAACTGATGAAGAAATATGAAATTGATGCAGATGCGGTTAAAGCAGCGGTAAAAAGAATAATGGCGAGATAGATAATCGTACACAGAATTTAAAAACACGCTTTCGGGCGTGTTTTTTTTATGCCGAACTGCAAATAAATCCCGTTAAAAAAGTTTCCTGATAAATATGCTTATTTTTGAGTTGAATCATTTTTCAATGGCTACACCGAAAAACATCATCTACACCATCGGACATTCAACACGAAGTTTGGAAGAATTTCTTGTACTTCTGCGGTCTTTTGATATTAAAGTTCTCGCCGACATCCGACGGTTGCCGGGTTCACGAAAATTCCCTCATTTTGATCAGGGAGAACTTAAGAAATCGCTCGCAGAAAATGGGATTGAATATATTTACATTGAAGATTTAGGCGGACGCAGAAGGCCCGCAGCAAACTCAAAAAACACTGCCTGGCGAAATAAATCTTTTCAGGCTTATGCAGATTATATGGAAACTGAAACCTTTAAAAATGCTGCAGAACTGCTAAAAACATACGCTTTACAAAATCCCACCGCGATGATGTGTTCGGAAGCCGTCTGGTGGCGCTGCCATCGCGCAATGGTTTCAGATTATCTTAAAGCACAGGGCTGGACGGTGCTGCACATAATGTCTGAAGCTAAAGCCACTGAACATCCATATACAACAACCGCAAAAATCCAGGGAAATACAGTTTCGTACGAAGCTGATGATCAAGCTAGCACGTAAAAACTTTAGCGTGACACAAAAAAAACCGCCTCTGCCGAAGCAGAAACGGTTTCCTATCAAATTAAACAATTATAAATATTTAGAACATTTTTTCAAGCTCGATTGCTTTAGGGAACAGGATATTGTTTTCGAGGTGGATATGTTTGTGAAGATCGTTTTCGAAATCTTCAAGCATCTTGAAAGTTACCTGATAAGTTCCGCAGGCGTCCTCCGGGAACTGATACCCGTTCGTCAGCTCAGAAATCTTCACGAAACGGTCACCTTCAGCTTCATGCTCGTCTTTCATCATCGCAACCGGATTTTCTACAGTTCCGAAGTGCGGTTTCTCAATCTTTTCACCGCTTCTTTTCGCCGCCACCATCTTTTTGATGAACGGAAACAAAATTAGTTCTTCTTTCTTCATATGAGCAGCCAGATCCTGCGCACTTCCAAGGAAAAGTTCGTTGATCTCAAACAGTTCCGGATGACGGTCGCCATGCACTTTGCAGAGTTTGCTTAAATAAGGAATCAGCATCGCCGTTTTTTCTTCTACGTAACGGTGATGGGTTTTTTCAACGTAATCTGCCAGCAGATCCAGCGGCCATGAGTTGAAATCGATATCTGAAGATTTTTCTTTCGTAATTTCCTCTAGTTCGCGGTAGATATCTTCGGCGTTTACGTTTTTCTTATCGCACGCTTCTTCAACAGTTCTTCCGCCTTTGCAGCAGAAATCGATATGATATTTTTTAAAGACTTCGGCAGTTCTGAAATTTTCTGCTACGAAATCGCCTATGGTTTTTTCCTGTGTGAGCATTGTATGTTTGTTTGTAATTATAGTACAAAGCTAAACATATTTTTTAATTCGGACAAATTTATCCTGTTTAAATATATGATAAATTTCAGCTTCAATAAAAAGATAAAAAATAGAGATTAATTTTTCAGCCAGGCGAGGCCACTTTGGGTTTTTAAAGCAAGATCGAAGAAAGTATGTTTACTCGTCATTTCGAACAGCCTGTCTCGAACGATTTTAAAATCATTGTGTACCGGACACGGATTTTCTGATGAACAGCGTTGCAATCCCAATCCGCATTGCGTAAAAAGACCGTCGCCATCTATGCGTGTCACAAGATCATAAATGCGGAACTGCCTCTGCTTTTCTTCGCTGAAAAAAAAACCGCCCTGTTTCCCACGAACCGACTGAAGGATTTCTTCACGACAAAGCAATTGCAGAATTTTAGCCGTAAAAGCCACCGGTGCATCGATTGACAATGCGACATCCTTCACGTTAACCGTGCGGTTCAGCTGGCTTTGCTGTGCGATATAAATCGCGGCCTTGATGCCATATTCGCACGCTTTTGAAAACATCAGATCAATTATTTAAAGAATTGCCATTTAGGAATGAATGCTAAAAGACCTACTGAAATGAACAAAAACAGATTGGTTACATCAGTGTATAAAAACGTGGTGAGGAAATAATTATGAAGTAAGAAATGCGTCATCAGCGCAGTCGGAAAAAGATAAATCCCGATTTTTCTGTAGAAAAAAATAAGTATTAAGCCAATAATCATCAGCAAATCCACACCGAAAATAATGATGAAATAGAATCCGGGAATACCAAGATCGTCACTTTGCAGATATTCGTCGTAATCTATTCCCAAGCCCATCACCGTAAAAAGCATTAGACCGGCTAGCGATAAAATAAAACCGAGGTCCTTTTTCGGGCTTTCGTTGGCAAACTCGTCATTCATAGGGTAAAAATAAAGAAACTTTTGGATTGCATCCAAAAGTTTCAGTTTAATAAGTTTCGCGAAAAATAATTTAGATAGAAACCGCGTCGATCAATCGGTTTTTGTCTGACATATATTCCTGCATCGAGATCATACTTTCAGTACGCATAACGTCCTGAATATCGTCGATCTGGTAAATAATACGCTTCGCGTCTTCAGTATTTTTAGCTCTCACTTTACAGAAGATATTGTATTTTCCTGAGATTACGCTGGCTTCGATAACGTTAGGAATGGTAGTTAATTCTTTCAGAACTTCTTGTGTACGGTTCGATTTAGTAAGTAGAATACCGATGAAAGCAGTGAAGTGGTAATCTAACTTGGCATAATCAATGTTCAGTGAGGATCCTAAAATAATTCCCGCATCTTCCATTTTTTTAACGCGGACGTGGATGGTTCCTGCTGAAACTTCCATTTGTTTTGCGATTTCGGTAAAAGGCATTCTGGTGTTTTCCACTAAAAAATCCAGGATTTTTTTATCTATTTCGTCTAATTGATAGTTCATATATAAAATTTGTATATTTAATAATTATGTCTGAATAATTTTGCAAAAATACAAATAAATATTAATAATAAAAAATTTCACTGTTTTTTAACAGGTTTTAACGCAATGCATGGCATTCGGTTCAGTATCTCTATTTAATAGTATCATTTTTAGTGGAATTACTTTTAGTTTCGGCAGTATCCGCATTATTTTTTTTGCTTTTTTTACGTTTAAAGATTGTATTAAAACTTTTACTGTATACCACACCGACGCCGTAACTTTGGTTGGCACTTGCATTTCCTGCAGCTGCACCGTTAAGACCAATATTTGTAGGTTTTGAGTACGCGCGCAACAAACGCGTGCCATCATTGTTCTTCGACCAGTCGTATTCGATAATCCCTTCGCCTGAAAGATAGTCAGCATTGGTGTTTTCAGATTTCGATATCGGTATTCCCAAACCTGTTTTTACGGTTACGCGCGGCGAAAGTGCAAAACTTACACTCGCATTCGCACGGTCGCCACTATTAGAATTGGTATCACCCTGAAGATAATTCAGGTCCACCTGAAACTCATTGCTGATCTGGTTCAGCACCGAACCAAGCTGCTTGAACAGCATATTATAACCGGAAGTTTCAAGCGTTGTACCGAGATTAATATCGAATGCGGAGTTTCCTACATTAAAACTGTTCATCACGAGCACCGATCCAAACTGAATGATTTTTTCATCCTCGTTACTCATCTTTTCGGCTAATGTTTCGCGTAAACTGCTTGAAACATCTTCGGCAGAAACACCTAACTCAACTTTCGGATTATTAAGCGTCTGCGTAATTTTAGTCGAAAGCAACACGTTTATCGGTTGAAGACTTCCCATATTGAGGTAAGGCCCGGCGTTGTTCACGGTCCTCAGATAGGTTGCGTTTATATCAAGCTCCGGCGACATCGCGTCACCGTCCCACCGGATGCTGCTGCCCTTGGTAATCTGGAAGGTTCTGTTGAGGATTGCTTTAGAAACGAAGGTTCCGTTATCTACGAAGTAATCTCCGTTCATCGCAATCGTACCGGTTCTGGCCATTCTGAACCTCAGTTTTTCTGAATTCCCGCGCACCGTGATGTCGCCGATATCGTCTCCAACCATTACGTTCACCGTGGTTCCGCGATCTACAGAGATCGTAAAATCAATCGTCATATTAGCGCTTGACCTTCTTTTGTCTTCTGTGGTCACTACGCCTGCCTCATCACGTTTGAGAAAGCGCAACATCTTAAATTCCTCAACATTGGAAGTGGAATTGGAATTAAATGTAAACACACTGTTGCTTAAAGCGGTCATTTCAGGTGTTGAAATGTTGAGTGCGGAAACGGGTCCATCCACATAAAGTGTACCTGAACCGTAGACTCTGCCCCAGAACAGATCATAGTCTTTTTGCGTCGTATTCAGCAGCAACAGGTTATCTGCCCGCATCACAAGGTTGACACCCATCGAAGAAAGCGTCTGAAACTGAATTGCACCTGAAATCGTGCCCCGGGAGTTTGCCCGACCGTCTTTCACGCCAATATCATTCAGAATCGCAAGGCCTCTTGATAGTGAAATCACCGTGTCATCCAGGGAATAATCTACACCCGTGAAGTTAAGTTTAAGGCCGAGCCCCTTCATCGCGATGTCGCCACTGTAATCTATATCACTTAGCGGACCGGAAATCTTAAGGTCGCCAGACGCATTTCCGCGCAGATTTCCGAAAACGCCTTTCACAAATTCCTGTGCGAAGGCAAGATCAAATTCGTTAAGATTCGCCGTAAGATCTAAAGTTGGCGAGGATGTATTATTATTGATGGTTCCGGTTAAAAATAAGTTGTTATCACCAATAATTCCGGCCGAAACTACACGCGCTTCCACATCGAAAACATTAGGTACTGAACTTTGCTTGGCTGAAATCACTACATTTCCCATGTCTTTTCCGTTCATGAAGATATCGGTAACATTCAGATCTATAAGTGGCTGCAGATTGCTCTGGTTCATTTTTATGTCGAAAGTACCGTTCGCTAACCCTTGTATATCCATGCTGTTATCGGTGTTCAGCAAGGCAAAAACTTTAGCAATGTCCAGATTTCTGAGTTCGCCCGCGGCGGAAAAATCCTTAGCAGATTTAAATAAAGCTTCGCTTAGAAATAGCTCACTAGAATCAGAATACAGCCGCAGGTTCTGGATCAGGAAATCTCCGGACTTTTTGCGGTAGGTGATTGAGTGATTGAGCATTTCACTGGTGTCCACATTCCATTCAACATCATTGAATTTTACTGCGGTAGGCTCAAACCTGAAAACATAATCTCCGGCCGCATTTGAAGTTTGGTTGAGGTTTACAGCATACTCGCGGAGGGTTTGCTTCACCTCATCTTCCGGCGTTCCATGTTTAAACTGTGCGGCCACGTGCAGCATCTGATTATTTTCATTACGCCCGCTGAGGGTAATATCTTTAAGAATATTCTGGTTGTATGCTACTCTAGCGATCCGCGCAAAAATCTGTTCGTCGAGGTTAGCGGTGTTGATCCTTACCATCACGCTGTCTACCATTGCGCTGTCGCGGGAAATCCGGTCGCGGTCGGTGATCTTATAGGCGGGGTTAGCGGCGGCTAATGCACGGTCTGCTTCAGTAATTTCAACTTTTTTGGTCATCACATACTTCAGCGTACGTGCATCCAGGTTCAGGATCAGGTTGTTGCCGGTTCCTTCGTAAGAGCCGTTAACCGACGCGCCATTCGGAATAGACAGATTGGGTTCGAAATAATTCACCAGACCCTGTTTTATATCGAAATCCATCGAGAAATTCTGGCCACGGTAAAGCTTCCTTGGAGGCGGCCCCACAAGAATTTTGCTGATTCCGTTCTGGATCATTCCCGGCAGGTCGCCAAGATTAAACTTTCCGGAAATCTGGCCGTTTACAGCGCCCGGCGCATCAACCGAAACAACGCGGTTTCCGTTTTCGAAATACGCTCTTACTTTAGCGTTCGGAATATTGAAGTTCTGCGTAGCGGTAGCGAAACTTACATTGCGCAGATCAGCGTCGAGATTCAGATCATTAAGATTCGTCATTGATACTTTACCGTCAACAAAGCCACTTACGATCTGGTTTCCGGAACTGCCGGTGAAGTAATTGATATTTAAATATTTCACGTCTGCAGCAACGTCAGCAGCTATTTTCGCGGTTCGGAAATCGATAAAACCATTCACATCAGCTTTCGCCTGTTCGTCGTTTACATTTACGATGCCTTTGTAAGTCCGCCGGTCGAGCAAGCCATCGAGAAAGACGTTGTTTATTTCCTTATTCATGATCTCAATGCTCGAAATCTGAGACCTCGTCCTGATCCGCATTGTGTTCACATCAAAACTCTGCCCCTGAACATTAAACTTTCCGGAAACGAGGCCCACCTGGGGGCTTTTCGTAATCACGGTCGTGTTAAGGTCGTTTACTTCGGCATAACCGCGGTATTTGGGCATATTCGAGCTGTAATCGTCCAGGTAGAAATTAGATATTTTTGCCTGTCCGATACCGGTGATTAACCTTGCATTTGGCACGTACACCTGCTTTGGCGTTACGCGCACGGCACCGTTGTACTTCAGCCGCCCGAAATCATCCGCAAAATTTTTCATTTTTGAAGAAATGAACGTCGGCATCATGTCCTTCAGTTCCTTATAAGTGAAATCCGTTGAAAGTGTGTTGGTCTCGATCTGGAAGTTGCCTTTAAGAATATTTGAAACCTTCATTGTGCCCGTCCGAATGTTCACGTCCGGGTTTCTGAGCAAAAAATTATCAAGATAAAAGCGGTTGAGCGGGCCCGACATATTTCCTGAAACATTCACAGGTTTATAGTTATCCCAGTTCGTCACAAAGTAGCTGATGTCGTGCCCGCTGATCTGGCTGCCCGGCTGCAGCGTCATATCCCAGCGGACGCGGTCGGCAAAATCTGCCCAAGAACCATTATTCAAATTGAATTTAAGGTCGCCCTGAAGAAGACTGTTGTCGGTATTCAGCGTTAAATCTTTAAGCGAAAGAAATTTCTTTGTCAGCGATAAATCGGTTGAAAATGTATCGACAAAATGCTTCTTGCCCCATCTTTCAGTTGTAAACCTAAGGTTGTTGATTTGCGCAAACACATCGGAACCGTTCACACGAAGTTCAGGCACCGCCAGATTCACATTTTCAGCAGAAAGCCATCTTCCGGCCTCGCCTTCACTATTCTGATTGACAATTGATATTTTTGAATTGGTTACGTACACCCGCGATTTCAGCTGAAAAGGCTCCCTTGGTGTGGTTGGCGACGGCGTATTGAACAAATCGACAAAACGTACAAAATTCGATATACTGTCACCTTTGTAGGTAATAACTTTCAGATCAAGCTCTTTTAAAGACAAGGACTGAAACTGCATGTTGCGCGAGTTGCTTATGATTGAAAACCAATCGGAATCTGCATAGAGTTCCTCAGCCTTGAGGAACTGAAAATTCTTGTAATCTTTAATACCCACCTTATGGATATGAATATCGCCGAAATAATTTACGTCAACACTTTCGAAAGACATCTGCGCTTTCATGTCGTTGTTAAGCTTCGCAATCACCTTCTGTGCGGCCCAGTTCTTCGTAGCCGGCAAGCTAACAACGATGAAAAAAGTGGCCACAATGAAGATTGTCACCCAAAACAGCACGAGCAACAGTTTGGCCCACCACTTATAGTTTGTAACGTCTTTTGCGGCCTGATCTACAAATTCGCCGGCGGTGTCCACCGGATGTTTAATTGCATCTGAGGCGAGCTGCGTAGCACCTTTCACCGTATGCTGAAGGTTTTCTACACCTTTCTGCACACTGTCTCCAATGTTTTCCGCGACTGATTTCTTAGGTTCGTTATCGTTATTATTCTCTAAATTTGCCATTGTTATGAGCGAATCAATAATATTAGGGATCGAATCGTCGTGCGACGACACTTCGGCAGCCATCATCCGCGGGAACACAATTCTTTCAAATATCGCAGCCAACCAGGAAATACACAACGAATATGGCGGCGTAGTTCCCGAATTAGCATCACGGGCTCATCAGCAGAACATTATTCCGGTAGTGGATGCTGCCCTGAGCCAAGCAAATATACAACAAAAAGATATTTCGGCTGTAGGATTTACGCGTGGGCCGGGACTGCTGGGGTCGCTGCTTGTGGGAACATCTTTCGCAAAATCGCTCTCAATGAGCCTCAATGTTCCGCTGATTGAAGTTAACCATCTTCAGGCGCACATCCTCGCCCACTTCATTGATGATGCCAACGAAAAATCGCCTGCTTTTCCGTTTCTGTGTCTTACCGTTTCGGGTGGCCACACGATGATCGTGCTGGTAAAAGACTATTTTGATATGGAAATCATTGGCAAAACTATTGATGATGCCGCCGGCGAAGCTTTTGATAAAATAGGAAAGATTTTCGGACTTGATTATCCAGCCGGACCTATTGTGGACCGGCTTGCAAAAACTGGCGATGCCAATGCATTTAAATTCAATAAACCGCGCCTCGAAAATTACGACTACTCCTTTAGCGGAATTAAAACTTCTGTCCTGTATTTTATTCAGAAAGAGGTAAAGAAAAATCCCAGTTTCATCAAAGAAAATCTTGCAGATTTGTGTGCCTCGGTGCAGAAATCGATTGTTGAAATCCTGATGGATAAACTTGAAAAAGCAGCTAAAGAACTGAACATCTCCGAAGTTGCAATTGCTGGCGGTGTTTCTGCAAATTCCGGGCTGCGGGAAGCCATGAGAGCAAATATGGAAAAACTTGGCTGGAATATCTACATCCCAAAATTTGAATATACCACCGACAATGCCGCGATGATTGCGATGGTTGCCAAATTGAAATTCGACCGCGGTGAATTTTCAGACCTTTCGGTATCAGCTACTGCACGATATGATATTGAGGAAAGTTTTACCACAAAACCTGTTTGATATGAAGCTTTTTTACGGCGAGATCTTTCCGGAAGTAAAAATTAATGAGGAAGAGCAGCAGCACATTTTGAAAGTTCTGCGGATGCGCGACGGCGAGGAAATTTCGGTCACGGACGGAAAAGGAAATCTGGCGACCGGCAAGCTGATTACCGAAGGCAAAAAAGTTTCGCTTAATGTGAGCGAGACGCACCAAAATCTCCCAAATTTCTCAACACAGCTCCACATTGCTATTGCGCCGACCAAAAATATCGACAGGATAGAATTTTTCCTCGAAAAAGCGACCGAAATGGCGGTGTCGGAGGTGACAATCCTGCAAACTGAAAAAACAGAAAGGAAAAATCTAAACATTGATAAGCTCAGAAAACAAAGTGTTTCCGCTTCCAAACAGAGCCTTAGATACCATTTCCCTAAAGTTAACGACATCACGAAATTTTCGGACTTTATTAAAAATCTTGACCCCGAAACCACTTTTGTCGCGCACTGTAACGAGAGCCTCGAACGGTTTAATTTAAAAGATATTCAGCCGCAAAAGCACACCACTTTTCTGATTGGTCCGGAAGGCGATTTCTCGGAGAAGGAAATTAACATGCTGGCTGACAAAGGAATAAAGGCAGTTTCGCTGGGAAATCAAAGGCTCAGGACCGAAACCGCAGGAATTTTTGTGGCGGCGTGGAATTATCAAAAAATGATGGATTAACTTTTTTGGTCAGACCGGTATTTGGCCAAAATCTGTTCACCGCTTGCAATTGAATTCTTTGCCCAACGCACTTTAATTTCCCACAGTTTTTCCTCAGAAAGTTTATAATCAATATTGGAGCGGATTAATTTCTGTTTTAATTCGTAAAAACAAATCGCGGCGGCAACCGAAACATTAAAACTTCTGGTAAAGCCATACATCGGAATGGCGACGGTTTCATCAGCGAAATCGAGGATTTCTTCCGTTACGCCTTCTTTCTCGGTGCCAAATACCAACGCTACCGGCTCCTTTAGCTGATAATCCGGGAGCATTGTTGCATTTTTCTCGGGTGAAACCGCAAGAATTTTATACCCACGGTTTTTAATTTCCGTCAAAGATTCGAGATTGTGCGGCATTTTTTCCACCTCTACCCACGTTTCTGCGCCTTTGGTTACGCGCAGGTTTGGGTTGAACTCGTTCTCGCTTTCCATCGCAACGATTTTATGAAATCCACATGCTTCAACTGACCGTACAATCGCCGCAGCATTTCTAAACTGAAAGATATCTTCCATCACGGGGAGCACAAAACCGGAACTTTCGGGCGCGTAATGCTCTATTTTCGCGAGACGTTCGTCGGTTAGAAACTGCTTGAGATAATCGAAGGTTTGCTGATCGTTCATTGGGCAAAAATAATGTTTTTTGTTGGGCGGCGCGAGCGCTGTTAGAGCTTGACGTTCTGAGATCACGGCGGAAGTGGCGCGAGCGAAGCGAGCGCCAAAAAGCACGGAATACCCGGTTAATACAAACGATATTTGTTTTTATTTAACATACTTTGTTTAAATGCCGTCACCGCGCCCCGGCTTGAACGGAGCTCTCCGCCGCGGCGGAAGCGGGAGTGGAAGACGGAAACAGGCGCCCAAATAATCTGCCATATCTTTAAATACCGTATTTTTGAGTTTATGAAAAGAAAAGTTCTGCTGATCTATACCGGAGGAACCATCGGGATGGAAAAAGATTACGACACCGGTAGCCTGCGTGCATTCGATTTTGGAAATATTTTTGATAAAATGCCTGAAATGAATCTGATTGAGTGCGAAATTACGGTTCATCCTTTTAAAAAACCGCTCGACTCGTCGGATATGGGCCCAAAAGAGTGGAAAATCATCGCCAATTATATCGGTAAAAATTATGAGGATTACGACGGCTTCCTGATCCTTCACGGAACCGACACTATGTCTTACACCGCTTCAGCCCTAAGTTTTATGCTGAAGAATCTGCGCAAGCCCGTTATTCTAACCGGATCGCAACTCCCAATCGGCGATCTGCGTACCGACGCGAAAGAAAACCTTTTGACAAGCCTTTACTATGCAAGTTTATATGAAAACGACGAGGCCGTAATTCAGGAAGTCACGGTATATTTTGAGTACAAACTGTTGCGCGGAAACCGCACGCTGAAGTATTCGGCGGAATATTTTGATGCGTATCAAAGTCCGAATTACCCGACGCTGGGACAGTCTGGCGTCCATCTGAATATTGAAAAAGATTTCCTGTACCGACCAAAGCAAGATGAAGAATTCTCAGTTGACGACCATATTTCGCGTGACGTACTTTTCTGGCGCATATTCCCCGGCATGCACCTTGACCATTTCGAGGAGATTCCCAAAATGAAAGTACTGATCCTGCAGGTTTTTGGCTCCGGAACTATTTTCAACACCAGGCATACACAACAGACGCTACAGCTTCTGCGCGAACGAGGAACCGAAATCGTGGTTGTATCGCAGTGCGTCTCCGGTGGAGTAAGCTTCGGAAAGTATTCGAATTCAAATATTTTTAATGAAATCGGTGCTGTAAGTGGCCATGACATGACGGCGGAAAGCGCAATTACCAAAGCGATGCACCTTCTCGACAATCCGAATTATGACGGCTCGTTTGCTGAGAATTTCGCTAAAAATCTTTGCGGGGAAGTTTCTGTGTAACGCAAAAGACGATCCTGGCCCCTGTCGAATTTACGTACTGACCACAAAAAATCCTTTGTTATTCGGACGAAAAACTCTATTTTTGCAGTCTTCAATTCAGAGAGGTGTCCGAGTGGTTGAAGGAGCTAGCCTGGAAAGCTAGTGTACGGGTAACTGTACCGAGGGTTCGAATCCCTTCCTCTCTACAATAAAAAAAACCTAAATCTCAACGATTCAGGTTTTTTTGTTTTATTACTTTCACAAAAAAGCCCTGCACAGTGGCAGGGCTTAAGTCTAGCTAAAAATATTATGGCTTAGCAATCAGTTTACCTGCCTGCTTTGCTCCGTTTTTACCGATCATTTGGTAGAAATAAACTCCAGCCGGAAGTTTCATTGACAACGATGTCGTCTTAGTTGATAAAACCTTGCTGAAAACCTGGCTTCCTGCTGCATTATATATCGTAAGCGTTGAACCCCCGTTCAAATCTTCCATGGTTACATTTAAAACTGATGAAAACGGGTTTGGATAAAACTTCGCCGCCTGTATTGCAACTGTATTAGATCCTGTTCCCAAAAGTTCGCAACCCGGAGTCATTTGTGCGTTGATGCCGAATGTTGAAATTCCACCGCTAGTGCTCAGCACACGACCTTCAATCTCTACGCCGGTATTTATAATCACAGCACCATTGTTACCGATAACTGATCCTTTGAATTTGGTGTAATCATTAAGATCTACTGCTCCGTCAACTTTCCAGAAAACATTCTTTGCAATTGCACCGTTGATAAGTTCTACAGACGCATTAACCGTAGTGGATAAAGCTCCGTTGATCTTAATTACAAACACTGCATTCTCATTACCCTGTGCGTCAAGTGTTACTTTACCATTCAATACAGTAGCTGCATTCAATAAATAAGTATGCGGAGTCAACACAAGATTCTGTCCAAAGGCTGCTGGGTAAAGCAATTCGATATCAGTAGGAAGCGTGTTAAGGTAGGTATATGCATTGTTAAGATCCAAAGCAGCCTGCGCGGTTGAAGTATCTGGATTCGAATGGATCGTACCATTAACATTATCGGCCTGGAAACCTGTAGTTAAGCCTACATTAGTTCCCACATCTCCGGTAACATAGGTAATTCCCGCATTTGTTAAAGCTCCGTTTCCGGAGAAAATAGTATAACAAACCACAGTTCCTAAATTGGGTGCAACAGGACCTGTAAGTACCGCTGAGCCACAAAGAATAGGTTTACGCACGGTAACTCCTGTAACTGTAATGGCACCGGTAGTTGAAAGCGCACGGCCTTCAAGCGAAACCCCACTCTGAAGAACGATCGCTGCATTGTTAGCAACAACATTTCCTTTCATAACCGTGTTTGTAGCCAGGTCAACAAGACCTTCAACTTTCCAGAACACGTTGCAGGCCAGTGCGCCGTTTGTAAGCAGAACCTGTGTGTTAGCTGCAGAGGACAAAGCGCCCTGAATTTTAAAAATAAAAACCGAATTGGAATTCCCGCCACCGTCAAGTGTAAGCGTCCCGCTTAAACTGGCACCTTGACCGATGAAATAATTTCCGGCTGTAAGCGTAGTGCCGTTGCCCAAGAGTGGTGCAAGTGTAGCAGTCGGGATTGCAGCGTTTAACAGGTTATAGGCGATTAGAAGGTCAGCCGCCGCAGCGCTGGTAGCTCCATTTGAATCCTGCATTACGCCATCCACATTTCCGAAATTGGTGCTGGCCGCGTTATTGGTTCCCACATCCCCGGTGATATGAGACAACCCAGTGTTGGTTACAGCACCTGCTGTGGTGAAAAGGGCAAAGTTTGCCGCTGCACCTAAAGTTGGCGCCTGAGCGTGAGCCTTGCCTGAGAAGCTCATAAAGGCAACCGAAGCAGCCAGTAGTAAAAATTTATTCATTATCTTTTTTGGATGTATGTAAAAACGTAATTGTTTTAACTCGGTAAAGGTAATTCATTAACTTCAATAACAAGCTTTTATTTTTACATGATTGATAACATAAATAGTAATCTAATATTTTGCATTCAAAAAATGCAATGTTATTTTACTAATAATTAAATTTAAATTCCTCTGAAATTGGCGATACTATGCTAATACCGTACCGAAGTAACGATTGAAGTCAATCTTTATATTCAGCGCATGACGATACAACCCTTTCAGAGCGTTAATCCGCTTGAAACTAAAAGGTAGAAGTCTCAGCCCGATTCTATAAAGCAATAAATTTATGTGGCTACAGATGCTTGACCGTGAATCTGTTTAAATCTACCTCGGGAATTAACGGTTTTCCGTGTTCGATATGTTCAAACAGGATTTCGGAAAAATAGCAGCCGTTCAGAATTCCGCGCGCACCGAGGCCGTTAAATACATAATAGTTCGGCTGACGCGGATGACTCCCCAGTATAGGTCGCCGGTCTTTAACGGTTGGACGCAAAGCGAAATTCACTTCCTCAACCTCAAAAGCATGCGGATAAAATTCCGACAGACCGTCCCGAAGCTGTTGCGTGGCATGCGCATCAACTTCGTCTGGCCTTTCGTTCGGGTCGTAGGTGCCACCATAATAATGAAACTTTTCATCTAACGGAAAAAGAAAATGCTTCTTTTTCAAGGTAAACTGATGATGAAGGCGTTCAGAAAGGCTGACTTTCAGATGATGGCCTTTATTAGGAATTACAGGGATCTCTGCAAAGAAAGGATTCTTCCTCACGCCCATCCCTTCGCAGAAAACGATATGTTTGAATGTGAATTTTCGATAATTATGATCTTGTAGCGCCGTATAATCGAATGCTTCTTCATGTACATGGTCGTGAGCGCTCAGATACTCATTTAAACCCTTAAAAAAAGCGTTAACATCGAGCCTTGCCGACTGATCAACAGTTCCTGTCCCGAATGGATTAAGAATTACATCCAGCTGTTTAAAATACGGATTTAAATACGGATTTAATTCTTCGCTTTCCGACTTCTGGAGCCATAAGTCCTTTTCGTTTTCATCATGAAATATACGCTGGATATTCTCGCGGATCAGATAATTTTCTCGGGTATATCCCGAGATTTCGTTGAGGGTGCGATGTAACGCTTCGATCTGTTCCTTTGCCAGCCAAAACGTCGTGAATTTCTTTAACACAACAGGATTAACGATTCCCGCCGAGATTCTCGAGGCACTTTTTCGGTCACCTGTAAAGATCACAAACGTTTTCTTATTTTTAATTAGCTGATGGGCGAAAAATAAGCCGGCGTAGCCACCGCCAACAACGATATAATCTACATTTACCATAAGTTTGGGTATAAAAAAACCTGAGCAAAGATACTCAGGTTTATTATTATTTCCGTGTTGTTTAGTAATTCCACATGTCATTCTCCATCTCGAGGATCTGCGCTTTGATACGCTCACTTTCTTCAAGCTGAGCATCTGCATCACGCGGGATGTAATCTTTAATCACACCATTCCCAAGGCCGTTATCCGACTTATAAATAATCGTAGAAAAACGTCTGGCATTAAGAATATCATCAAAAGTGATATCGGAAGAAAGGTTCTTGCTGTTGAATACCACTGAATTCGCCAATACGTTGCGCGCATCCGGATAATACACCCAGAACAAATCAATTAATTCATCCTTAGACGCAATTGGCTGCCCGTCTGGTCCGTACTGGCCCATTGTAGACGGATCCTGACCCATTGCCGCGATGCCAAGCAAACGGTATTTCATCTGGCTGTCTCGGCGGTCGATATACCACATCCCTTTGATTTTCAAAACTTTAACATTTTCAGTTTTTGTTTCGTAAACGTTGGTGTATTCTCTTTTTTCGTCTTCAGTAAGTGTTCCGGCTTCGTTAATTCTGTCGATTCCGGCATCACTCATTACTTCATTTTTAATACGAGCTGAAATAGCGTCCGGACTTAATCTTGTCTGGAACATCTCATCATCGTAAACCTCAGTAATTCTCCCGTCGTTAATGGCGTCGAAAAGCAGCTGGTACAAAGATTTATTCTGTGAAACCAAACCGTCCTCGTTGTGATAAAACGGTTGGTTAATTTTATCATTCATATCGATGATTTCCCACACCACCATACTTTTCAGGATGTCTTTATCTTCAATAAAGCCATATTTCAACGGCTCTTTTTTAACAGAAACCATTGAATCACCCTGCTTGATCATACCTGTCTCGCGAAACTGCCTGAAAGACTCCGGTGATTTCGCATTAAGGATAGACATTGAGTTCACGGGTTCATCCGCCGCAACGCCGCCTTCTGCAGGATCCATTGCAGCACCGGAAGTATCCACCACGGGAGCTTCCGGCTCTGCCGTCTGGTTTGTTTGAGGTGTTGTATTAGCTGAATTTCTTTTCGTTTGTGCCTGTACTGACAGGAAACCTAAAGAAAGAAATAAAAATATGACCTTTTTCATTTTTAAATTTTAAGACTAAGATATTAAATCAACAACGTAATTACTGTACGTTTATTACAACCGGCGGAATCTGCTTCAGTGCCTGGCCTCCCAATCCGGTGGCTGTTGCATTAATATTGAATACATAAGCGATGTCTCCTGCACGTAAGTTCTTGGTTAAAGCTGCAACTGAGCTCAGGGAATTACCTGAAACCTGCATCGCTGCTCTACCCGGCACTTTGAACATAAAACTGTTCACTGTAAAACTCACCGGGAAATCGAAATCAGGCATATCGGCCGTTACTCTTTGGTTCGGGATTGAACTTGCCGGCATCGACACCACTGATTTGCCCTGAATTTCACCTACAGGTGGCGGAACGTTTTTAATTCTGAACGTGAAGGCTTTGGAGATCGTTTCTCCTTTTGGTCCTTTACCAGAAATTGTAAGTGTGGTGCTTGATCCACCTCCTGGTGTTACAACCCACGTGCCTCCACCAGTTTTGGAAACCGAAGCTCCAGAGGCAGATAAAGTTGTTTGCGCATTATTTGCACCAAGAATTGATCCTGAAATTGGATTTGGTAATCCTCTATACAATACCTGCATTTTATCAGCTGACAGCAAAGCTCCACTTTCGAACGCGACTTCTTTGGAGCCGGCGACAACATTGTAGGTATGATTGTAAGGCAACGAAATTACATTCCCCTTCACATCGGTGAAAGAAATATTTCCGCTAAATGATTTCTCACCAAGTGAACTCGTATTTAAACTTGCTATTCCCTGACCATTGCTTTCAGAAAGGCCCGGCATTGATAACCCCGGAACATTGCTTGAATAGTTTCCGATGGCTACTTTCGCCTGAACAGCTTCACCAAGAACAACGGAGGTTGGCGCTGACACAATTGCCTGGTAAGCATCAAACTTAATGTCGGCATCCACTTTTTCCTGAAGCATTGTCATCAACGCATCCGACTGAAGGTTTCTAGCTTCAGACTGAATTACTTCCAAGTTTGAAAGCGCCGCGATAAGTGGCTGTCCATAGAATTTATACTGTAACCAGTTTTTATTTTTTATAGCCTGCTCTTTCTTTAACTCTGTGGTTAAAGTTGTTTTAGCACGATCCACAACATGTTTCATGTCGGAATTTCCTCCGAAAGTCTGTGCAATGTATGTTTGTAGTGCCGCCATTTTAGCTTTCAAGTCAGCGGACGATTTTGATGGCTTGTTTTCATCGGCACCGTTGAAGAACATTTTTGAGGAAGGTTCTGTATTGTTCAGCGCGGCGAAATTTTCGCTAACATCAATTCCATCAACATATTCTGCTTCCTGCTTTAATTTCGTTTTGAGTCCTTCGATAAACGAAACCAGATCATTGGCTCTGGTTTTCAAACCCTGATAATCTGCGAGCGGTTTCGTATATGTTTCGGGTGTATTAGCCGCCTTTGCTTCTAATGTTTTTTCAAAAATCTTATCATTTTTCTGCTCTACCAAATCCCTTGTATCGGTAAGCGTCTGGTTGGTATCGTTATAAGACCGTATAATCTCCTGATCGATCTGCATCGCAAGCATTGCAATGAAGACCAGATACATCAGGTTGATCATCTTCTGACGAGGGGTCTGTTTTCCTTGTGCCATTCTTCAGTAAATTTTGTTTAATAGATTTTAAATATAAAATGGTTGGAAAACTAAGATTTCATCGCGCTAAGCATACCGCCGTAAACTCTGTTCAGGTTGTTTAAGTTAGTGGTTAGTCCGGATAATTCTTCGTTAAATCTTTCAGAATGAGCTGCAGACTTCTGCATATCCTCAACATATTTTTTGCTGTATTCTGCCTGAGACTGGCCATGCTCCAACTGAAGTGCATATAAAGCGTTCATGCTCTCTAAGTGGCTTGCCGCAAGAACTAACTGATCGTTGTATTTCTGTGTAGAACCGGTAACATCAACGGTTTGATTGATCTGATCAACTGAATTAGAAAACTTATCGATCCCTGTTCTTAGTCTTTCGAAAAGCGTAACGTCAAGTTTGGCATCTTCTAACATTTTGTCGAGTTTTTCTGAAAGCGATACTTCAAGTTCTTTCACCTCAGCAGCCTGAAAACCAACTGTAGAATGTTTAGGATTTGGATTTGCGTCTCTGTCGAGCAATTCTGGATATACGTTTTCCCATGCATAAGACTCTTCAGATTTAGGGGCGTCGAAAGCGAAAATGATAAAGATAATAGCCTCAGTGATAAGACCAATAGCAAGGGTAACGTTGCCCGTTAATGGGCCGATACTCCAGTGGGTTAATTTGAATAGTGCACCGATAATTACAATTGCAGCACCAAAAGAATAGATGAAATTATATATAGCTTCTTTAGATTTAAACATATCCGTAAATTTTAAAATTGATTGTTAAATTTTTGTTTTCTGATGATTAGTTTGTTCTTTTTTTGAATTTGGCAGTTCCTTCCGGAATATCCTGAACAGTTCTGAAACCAATAAAGCTTCGTGCAGAATCTTTCCTTTCGTAATCACGGGCGCCGTTCATCAGCAGGTATCCTACGTCTTTCCAAGAGCCTCCACGCACAGATTTTCTAACTTCGCGATACGCTACGTTAGACAGGTTCGGATTTAATGTAGATGCAAACTGATAGGTTGCGTTATTATACGGAGACTCGGTCCATTCAGCTACATTTCCTGCCATGTCAAAAAGACCAAAGCCGTTTTTCTCGAACTGTTTTACAGGAGCAGTATAAGTATAAGTTCCTTTTTTCTCGTCCTCGATATAATTACCTCTTTTCGGTTTGAAGTTGGCTAAGTAGCAACCTCTGTCATCCTGCAGATAAGGGCCACCCCAAGGATAGGTCGCGTTTTCTCTGCCACCTCTTGCAGCATATTCCCACTCAGCTTCAGTCGGAAGACGGAAAGCCATCGGTTTCTGCTTTTTCTTTTTAAGCGATTCGTTATAATCGGATTTCAACTTAGATTTAAAGTTACAGTAAGCACGTGCCTGATCCCAGGTTACACCAACTACCGGATAGTTTTTGTAAGCACTGTGCCAGAAATACCCGTCGTATAAGGGCTCATTATAGGCATAATTGAAATCGCGGATCCAAACAGTAGTGTCCGGATATACCGCAATACTTTCTTTCTTCAGATACTTAGCACCGCGTGATTTATCTTTAACAGCAGACTCAATATCCTCCCAGTTGTAAGCATACAGAAGTTTACGGCTGTCGATGATTCTTTCGTTATTGATTCTTTCCGCAGGCGGAATATACATCGATTCCAATATTTCAGCATATTGCGCATCAGGATAATCTGATGTTCTCCACTGTAACGGCACAGACCAGTCTAACTTCTTAGATTCGTCGTAACCATCGCGGCCGCCTTGCGACTCCATGAATTCCTGATAGGCAGTTTTGTCTTCACCTGCTTTTTTAGAAGCATAAGCAAAATCTCCGATTGAAGTTCCGTCACCATCAGAACCACCGTCTCCAGCAGCTTCAGCCAGCAACGAGCGGGCAACCGAATCTCTCACGTAATTGATGAATACGCGGTATTCAGCATTTGTAATTTCGGTTTCATCCATGAAAAATGAAGAAACAGTCACTGTCTTTAGTGTAGCTTTTTCGGGAGTGTTGGTGAAATCCTGATCGGCCAAACCCATTACATACGAGCCTGCAGGAATAGCAACCATGCCATAAGGACGTTCGGCAACAAAGGATTTTGCTTTGCCTTTAGGTACCAATTCTCCTTTCATACCGGGTTTGCCTGCACTGGCGCCGCCCCCTTTAGAACAGGATATAACAACAGATGCTGATAATATTATAAGAAATATTCTTTTCATGCTATTTTTAAAAATTAAGCGGTAAATATATAATTTTTCGCATTCAATACGAAGATTTTTTTGCTAAACGTAAAATTGAAAATTTTATTTCGTTTAAGCTGTTTTTTATTCTACCGTAACAGATTTTGCCAGATTTCTCGGTTGGTCTACATTCGCACCGCGATAAACTGCGATATAGTAGGCTAACAACTGCAATGGTACTGAAGCGACGATTGGTGAGAAACACTCGCTGGTCTCAGGAAACTCGATCACATAATCTGCAACCGAAGAAACTTGAGTGTCACCTTTGTTAACTAAAGCAATAATTTTCCCTTTTCTTGCCTTAATTTCCTGGACATTGCTCACAATTTTGTCGTAATGGCCCTGTTTAGGAGCAATAATAACGATCGGCATATTTTCATCGATCAATGCAATCGGTCCGTGTTTCATTTCAGCTGCCGGATAACCTTCAGCGTGGATGTATGAAATTTCTTTTAGCTTAAGTGCACCTTCAAGAGCTGCCGGGAAGTTGTAGCCACGACCTAAATAAAGGAAGTTTTGCGCATCAATAAACTGTTTTGCGATCTCTTGAGTGATTTCGTGCGTGCTTTCGAGAACTTCCTGAACCTTTTTAGGCAACGCATCAAGCTCGGTAATCAACTTCATGAACTCCTGATTGCTCAGATGTCCGTTATGTTTGCCTAGTTTTAATGCAATCAGCGATAGAATGGTAAGCTGTGCGGTAAATGCTTTGGTAGACGCAACACCGATTTCCGGACCTGCGTGCGTGTATGAACCCGCATCGGTTACCCTCGAAATAGATGAATCTACAACGTTGCAGATGCCGTAGATGAAGGCGCCTTTTTCTTTAGCCAGTTTAATCGCCGCCATTGTATCAGCGGTTTCACCAGACTGGGAGATCGCGATTACTACATCTTTTTCAGTAATAATCGGATTTCTGTATCTGAATTCGGAGGCATATTCTACCTCAACAGGAATTCTTGCAAATTCTTCGATAAGATATTCACCAATTAATCCTGCATGCCAGGAAGTTCCACAAGCGATAATTGTAATTTTTTGCGCCTGACTAATTCTGTCAAGATGATCCCAGATTCCGGCCATCTTAATGATGCCTTCATCCACCAAAAGTCTTCCTCTTAAAGTATCGTGAATTGATTTTGGCTGCTCGAAGATTTCTTTAAGCATAAAATGCTCATAACCGCCTTTTTCAATCTGCTCTAAACTCAATTTAAGTTCCTGAACTTCAGGTATAATCTTTAAATTGTCTATGATATTACGGATATCCACACCGTTTTCAAGAGAAATTGTTGCCATGTGGCCTTCCTCCAGATAAACCGCCTCTTTGGTAAATGCAACAAAAGGGCTTGCGTCGGATGCGATAAAATATTCTTTGTTTCCAAGGCCGATTGCAAGTGGCGAACCCAAACGCGCTACCACTAATACGCCCGGAAAATCGTCGTGCATCACAGTAATCGCGTAGGCGCCATACACTTCGTTCAATGCAAATCTAACTGCAGTGGGGAAATCTAATTCAGCGTTGGTATCCATGAAATACTGGATCAGGTTTACCAGAATCTCAGTGTCGGTTTCCGAATGAAAGATAAAACCTTTCTCAGTTAGCATAATCTTGATGGTATCATAATTCTCAATGATTCCGTTATGCACGAGCGCGATCTTAGCGTTATTTGATACATGCGGATGTGAGTTGCGGTCGCTCGGCACGCCGTGGGTAGCCCATCTGGTGTGGCCCATTGCGACGTTGGCTTTTCCTCTCAGATCTTCTGAAATAGCTACCAGATCGTCCACTTTCCCTTTGGTTTTGGCAACCTGAAAAGGCTGGCTTTCGCTGTCCAAAACAATACCGGCACTGTCGTAACCTCTATATTCTAATCTTCTAAGGCCATTTATAACCACCTCATAAGCGTCCTGAAAACCTGTATATCCTACGATTCCACACATACTATTCTATTTTTATTTAATTCTCAATTATTTTTTACCGTAAGTCAGGATCAGCTTGGCGCTTTTTTCATTACCGGGCTGGGTGCCTACAAGCACCACTCGGTTAGGAGTGTATGCGCGGGTGTTGTAATACTGTGCCATTGTCGGATCCTGCAAACCTGCCAGATTGCCGGTAGCGTCCGATGTGTAGGTGCCTACGTTCAGGATGAAACTTCTGGCGGGCACTTCTTTTTCTATGATATTTTTAAACGTCTGCGTTACGCCGATATCGTAATAACCCGGATTTTTATCCAGATCGTAGCCTTTAACCAGGCTGTAAGCTGATGTGTAGGCCAATGCCGTCATATCTTCAAGATACGTTTTGAGGTTTTTCTGCTTCACCACAAAATAATTTGGCTTTTTGTAGTTGTTGCTCCAGCTTTCAGTATCCGTGTATACCCGGAGTTTTGCCGAAATAATACCGATTTTCTCGGTGTTGTATAAATCTTTGATTGCCGCAATTGTCGCTTCCGGAATTTTAAGACCGAAGCCCGGGCCTCCCATTCCCTGTGCAAATATTTTCGGCTGACCCTGCAGCGTATCCTGAGCGGTAAGTGGCGTAGCGATAGCTGCCGAAGGTGTCCCTGCTCTGTCAAACGTTATTTCGCTAAAGTGCGTGTTGGCTGAGCCCAGATCAAGTGGGTACACAACCTGCTCACGCGTGGTAACGCCGTCCGTCACTCTATCTTTCTTATAATAAAGATTAATCACTACAGAATTCGGGTCAAAGTTGAATAGGTAACCATCATTTTCATCCACAGAAATTTTAATACCGCGGAAATAACGAATGAATGATGCAGCATCGGTGAGTTCACCGGAACCTCCTTTTGTAATAATTTTATTCTGGAAAAAGGCAGAATCCATAGGAATACGAAGTGTTGCCTCACGAATGTACAGATCGGAATTGTCAGTATCTTTAGTAATCTTAATTGCACTGATATCGCCATTAAATACCTTAGAACCAATCACAGAACCAACGGCAGCTGTTTTGTTGGAGTACACTTTATCTGTATTCGCGTAAAGGAAATCAGTTACTTCGTGTACTTTAATGTTAAAAACGGTCTTTTCATTCACTTTTGTTCTGCCATATTTCAGCACCGGAAAAGTATTTACAACTTTCTTCGCGGGTACGGCGCCGTCCGGATAAATATAATCTTCAGTAGTGGTTGTTTTTATCGAATCTGTAGCATAAGACGGATTGATGACCATCACTGCAGAATCTATAACAGCATTAGCTCCGAAATCAGGGTTGTAGGACGAAAGACGTACCTGCGATACATAAGCAGATTTCTGCAAACCGAACTGGGACTCGCGGAAGGCACCTAGCGTTGCACTCTGCAGTCTCGACGCATCGGTGCGGATCGTGTCTCCATTATTAACATTGAAGGCAATAATATCGTAAGGGGTTTGTGTGCCCTCAGCTCCGTCCTGAAAAAATTGCGACCCGAGCTGATCAGCGTCGGGTTCACAATTCCATAAAATTAAACTTCCAATTACCAGCGTTGCAGTAATATTCAGTAATTTCTTGATGTCTTTTATCATTAAAATAAAGTTGTTTAGTATAAAGTTTCGATTGATTCTGCGCCCAGAACGTCGGATTTTTGCGTTTTGGTATTGTTAAAAGCCTCTTCCAGTGATTCCTGAAGAAACTCGTCGCCCTTCACCACTACATCCACCAGATCCATACTTTCGATCACAAACTGTCTGAAACTTGGTTTAGTAAACGCTTTCAGGGAGGTAATATTGTCGAATTTAAGTTTATTTTCAACTGACGGATCCAGTTCGGAATCTTCTTCGTTGTACACAGAAAGCACAATTTTAGAATCTTTGAAATAAGAATCGTTCTTGTAGAAAGTCTTCAGATACAATGGGATGAAAGAAGCCATCCAGCCGTTAAGGTGAATAACATCCGGTACCCAGTTGAGTTTTTTAATGGTTTCGATAACCCCTCTCGCAAAGAAAATAGCGCGCTCGTCGTTATCGGCAAAAGGTTGTCCTTCGTCGTCAACATAGAACTGTTTTCTTTTGAAATACTCGTCGTTATCGATGAAATAAACCTGAAGTCTCTCGCCCGGCAGTGAAGCTACTTTGATGATGAGTGGCTGGTCCAGATCATTGATGATGATATTCATCCCGGAAAGGCGTATCACCTCATGCAGCTGAAATTTCCGCTCGCTGATCTGTCCGAATCTCGGCATAAAAACCCTTACATCGTTACCCTGTTGATGCATTTTCAGCGACATTTTATTCACCGTTACCCCGATGTTGCTGTCTTCCTGATATGGAAACATTTCGGTGGTCACGTACAATATTTTTTGGTTCGGCATAAGTTCTATCGTTCTTCTATATAATGAGCAGAAAATTCTGTCGTGCAAAATTACGAAATTTTAAGCTAATATTTTTTAATTAACAATACTTTAAGAATTATCGATGGCGATCACGGCGAAACTTTAAAAATTCCTCTGAGCATGGAGATTTTTTTAAGGAAATACTTATTTTTACGTTCTGATAAATACTCAAATGAAAATATTTAAACGCAGCAAGGAAATACAGGATTTTGTTGAGAGACACAAGGAAATGGGCAAGAAAGTCGGCTTTGCACCTACGATGGGCGCGCTACATGCTGGGCACCTCTCGCTTTACAAGGCTGCCCGAAAGGAAAACGACCTCGTGATATCATCCATTTTCGTGAATCCCACGCAGTTTAATAATGCATCAGACCTCGAAAAATATCCCCGCGATGTGAAAACCGACATCCAGGTTTTAGAAAAGTCGGGATTAGTAGATGCTGTGTATATTCCTGAAGTTGCCGATATCTACCCTGACGGTCTGACAAGCAAAAGCTACGATTTCGGCGGAATCGAAAATGAGATGGAAGGCAAGTTCCGGCCCGGACATTTTAACGGTGTGGGAACCGTTGTGGAAGAGCTTTTCCGGCAAATCAAACCCAACAATGCCTATTTTGGTGAGAAAGATTATCAGCAGCTGGCTGTCATCAAAAGACTTGTCGCACTGAATGAATCAGGAATCCACATCCACGGCGTTCCGATTTTCCGCGAAATGAACGGGCTCGCGATGAGTTCCAGAAACCAAAGGCTGAGTGAAGAGCAGAAAACCGCTTCGACGATTATTTATAAAACGTTACAGAAAGTGAACGACTGGTTCAGGATCATCACAATACCCGAAATCAATCTCCGTGTAAAACAGATTTTCGAGGCTGAAAACGGGATGGAACTTGAATATTTCGAAATTGCGGATGAAGAAACTTTGAAGGAGACCGATTTTTTCTACAAAGACCACAACTACCGTGCTTTTATCGTAGTGAATGTGGGCGAAATCAGGCTGATTGACAACCTGCATTTAGACTAAAACAAAGATATTAAAACGTCAAAAGTCTTCCCGAAGAGAAGACTTTTGATCACCAAATCACAAAATATTAATATGAAAAAAATTACTCCGAAGAGTAAAAGTGACCCGGCTGGGATTCGAACCCAGGACCCATACATTAAAAGTGTATTGCTCTACCAGCTGAGCTACCGAGTCGGTCTTTAAAATAAGTGATGGGTAATTAGCAATATTGATGTTGCTTATTAATCACTACTGATGAATGGTGCCTGCGACTGGACTCGAACCAGCACATCCGTAGGAAACCACCCCCTCAAGATGGCGTGTCTACCAATTTCACCACGCAGGCAAAAAAATCCGTCTCGTCTTTTGAAATAACGAGACGGAATTTTTTTTGTGACCCGGCTGGGATTCGAACCCAGGACCCATACATTAAAAGTGTATTGCTCTACCAGCTGAGCTACCGAGTCGGTCACTTATTTATTAACCTGCAATTACTGTTTTTAATGAGTAATTATTCCGTTTTTAAGTGGTGCAAAGATAGGTCTTTTTTTAAAATCTCAAAATTTTTTTGGTAATTTGTGGAAAATTGAAACATGATAATTTCACTCGTCGGGTACATGGGCAGCGGTAAATCTCACGTAGCCAAAGTTTTGAGCCAGAAACTACAGTTAAAAATAATTGATCTGGATAAAGAAATTTCACTCAAAAATAAATTATCCATCCCCGAGATCTTTGCGCAAAAGGGAGAAATCTATTTCAGGAAGCAGGAAAAGGAAACTTTAGAACAGATTTTGGCGTCAAACACAAGCGGAATTTTGAGTGTAGGCGGTGGCACGCCGTGTTTCTACAATAATATGGAGACTATTACGCAACATTCTGAAAGTTTTTTCCTCAGAACCTCGGTCAACACACTTGCAACAAGGCTGATTCCACAGAAAAACAAAAGGCCGCTCATAGCACATATTCAGGATGATGATCTGCCCGAGTTCATCGCAAAGCATCTTTTTGAACGTAACGCGTTTTACGGAAAAGCAAAGTTCACGATTGATACCGACGGTAAAAATGCTGAACAGGTTGCAGACGAAATCTGGGCGCGGCTTTAGTCTTCTGAGTGATCATCAACATCGCTGAAGAATAATTCCCAGCTGCTGTCGTCGGCAATATCGGACTCATTATTTCCTCCGTCACCGTCAATGAAATCGTCCATGCTTCGGCGGTCTTTCTTTGTAGGCCGGCCCTCCCCTCGGTTGCGGTAATAATCCTGATTCAGGTTGCGGAGCTTGAGGATTTCATACTGTTCCTTATCGGTTTTATCTTCAATGTGAAGCGGTACGAGCTTAGGACCCATCCTGCTTTTGGGGATCTGCAGCACTTTGATCTGATAGTCGATTTGGTTTTTCCTAATCTTTATCACATCTCCAAGCGTTACTTCTTTAGACGATTTAGCCACATTATTCCCTACAGAAATCCTGTTCTTTTTAATTTCTGCCGCCGCAATGCTGCGGGTTTTGTAAAAGCGTACGCACCATAAAAATTTATCGATTCTCATAATTTATTTATACTTTTGCTGGACTAGAATTTTAGCAATTTAACGATATTAATTAAAAATGAAAAAGATATTCCTCTATATAGCCTTAGTTTCTCTGTCGGTAGTTTCTTGTAGAGACGACGAAAACCCGAACATGGTGGAGGAAGTGAGCATAGGAACCCAAAACTCCTATGATGATGAGGCTGCTGCCAAGTATCTGGATACACACTATCTGGATGCAAAAGGAAATATTAAAGAGTTCGTGGCTACTGATACGGTGAATGTAAAACTGTCAGACCTCAACCCTGTAACTTTGCCATCCGGAGTTATTTATGTCGTAAGACCTGGCGCCCAGCCGAATCCGGCAACTCCTATCGGCGGTACGGATGTCATCAGCCTGATGGGTAATATTACAACATATGTTGCCAGCAACACCGATAATAAAGTAGGTTACTACTCTCCGTTTGGATTTAAAAATACGATTGCAGGCGCGGGCGTTCCGGATTTGGATCCTGCATACTATTACGTTAAAACTTCGGTATTAACAAAGGCCACTGCAGCCGTAGCCAAGGAAAGAAGTTATTATGAAATCGAAGGGTTTCGTGAGGCACTGCAGAAATTTGGGGCCTATGACCTTCCTGATTTCGAAAACTACAACCTTCAAGGGGTAATCATCGTGCCTTCACGAGCTGCGTTCGCGAGAGATCCGCATTTCAATTATGTTGGTATTTCGCTGCGCAACAGAAGTTTTATCTTTAATTTCCAGGTTTACAAAAGCCGCGCGAGAAACATGCAAACCGAAGATTAAATAATCTTTCAACAAATAAAAAAATGCCGTGGTAGTTAGTGCCACGGCATTTTTTATTCATAAACCTGATGGATGATTTCCAAAGAATTAGGCTCGGAAAAACCTGTAACGTGAAACTTATAATACAGCATTAACGAATCGAGAAACGAACGTCGCAGCGGCCTTTTTAACGCAACATCATAGATATCCGCGGCTGAAGCAAGCTGCTTCCACACCGCCGAGATTTCTTCAGTGAAAAAAGAATGCGTTTGTGATGCTGAAAAAGTACCCGACTCCGGATCCAGATAATTACCATCTCCGGGCAGTGGCGAAAGACCCTGACAGGACAAAATTTTAAATATAAAAGCCGTGTAAGCGCCCAAATCGCCCGAATACAGAGCATTTAAAAACCGCCCGATTTCCGAATATGTGTTGCTGTGGTGCGTTTCTTCGCGAAGAACCTGATTAAGAAAATCGGCTACGAACAGTAATACCGTATTTACTTTCACGTCTGCAAAATCGTAATCCTGGGAAACCATTTCAATTTTTGAAATAGTCGGAATCCCACCCGAATTTCTTCGCGGAACCACCGTAATACCGATTTGATTTAATGGAAACAGGTAGGCTTTCTTTTTGTTTCTAGCGGAATAGATGCCTCTGGCAAAAAAACTTTGGTAACCTGCGTCCTTTGAAAAACAGTGCAGCACAGCATCGTTATCGCCATATTTAATGTACGAAAGAAGAAAGCAGACTTGGTTTTGCATCAATTAACGACGCCAATTTTTGCCGTGGCAGTATCGGTACCGTCGGCATTGGTCATCAGCACAAAATAAATTCCTGAAGCCACGCGTACGCCCCGCTGATTATTAAGATTCCACTCATAGTAGCCGCCTCTGGAAACAGCCTGATGTACAAGGTTTCCTGCTGCATCGGTAATTCTGATATTGGTTTTTTCGGCCAAACCACGGATTCGAACATTGCCTTTGTAGCGCGAATAAACCACCGGATTCGGATAGACCAGAACGTCTCCGAAATTCTCGGTAACGTCCAAGACATCCCCTTGGTAAACCATCACGCCATCCAGCGTTGCGAAATAAACTTTGCCACTTTTATTGTCTACTTTTATATCGGTGACGCTGTTGCTTGGCAACGGCGAATTTTCTTTTGTAAAATGCCTGATGGTCTGTTCGCCGGTTGAACTCAGATAAAACACTCCGCCGCCATTCACCGAAACCCATTTCTGGTTTCCGGAATCTACCTCAATCTGCAGAATACTGCTGTCCCTGAACAGCTCCTCGCCAATACCGTTTTCTTCAATAATAATAGGTTCTACCGTTGGATTATTTTTAACGTTGGAGGATGCCGACGAGAGCACGCGCAGCCCATTATCGGTACCAATCCAGGCGTCTCCGGTTTTATCGATGGCGATTCCAAGCGTTCCTTCGGAATTGGAGGGTAGGCCATTCTGCCGGGCAACAATGGAAATTTCATCGTCAGCGAATGAAAGCGTATTCTTATAATCCACAGCAGCCAGTGCATTAAGGCGCGGCAGTGGCGTCCAGATAAAACCATCTGCAATAACGGGTTTCTGTGTAGCTGCAGTTATCTTGAGACTCTTGTACTTAAAACTGTCGCTTCCGCGGTCGTACGCCATCAATCCGGCGTTTCCATCGGGGTTTTCAGTGTCCAGAAACGCAACTGTACCGAACAGGTTGTTTTTATCATCAAACGCAAGCCCAACCGGCCGTCCGTGATACACATCAAGCCCTGTTTTGTATACTTTTACAAATTCGTAATCCTTGCTAGCGCTGTTAAATTTCATTTTATAAACGCCCTGACTGGCCTGCGGAATGAAATTCGTGAAAAAAACTTCAGTAATATCCGACGGATTCGCCACGGCATCCAGCACATTAAATCCAAATCCGCTTGTTTTAAAAAAGCTCGGATATATCCATTCGGTCCCCGTAAAATAGTAAAACCCCAGGTTCATCGGGTGCGGCGCTGCATCGTTTAGCCTGTTCGTTCGGTTACCCGTAGAGATCCAGATATTGTCATTAAGCAATGAAATTTTATACGATGTATTGTTGTATGGGCCATCCGGCTTTAACAAGTTACCGGTTTCATTTTTAATACCTGACGTCTTTGTTCCTGCATAAATTACAGAGTTCGAATATGTGCCTGTATTAAGTGCCTCGCCGGCATTGTAGCTTCTGATAAAATTCCCCGAAATTCCGAAGACAGAAACCGCGGAAGATTCAGTCACGATGATGTTTTCAGGCGTCACCACAACATCCTGAATCGCCGAAAAACCTTGTGGCAGCGCGGCAAAAGTGGCTCCCGAACCGAAACGCACCGTAGCGGCATCCGAAAATGCCACCACACTGCCGCCAGCAACCTGCGTCATATTTCCCGCTGCTAAAGGCGTCCAAGTAGAGTAAATTGTAAATGTAGTATTAATTTCATGAGATTTGAGCCCTGTTGAAGTTGCGGCATACACCACATTATCTTTAATTACGGCTTCGCGACAGGCCTCGTAAACGCCGCCGCCGGTGACGAAGAAAGAAGAATCAGCAAATTCTTTCTTATCTAACCTGAAAATTGAAACGCCATAACCAACCGAAACCACTGCAAGATCTCCCGTAATCGATATATGATTTATTTTTTTGTTGCCATTGTAGCCCGTGGCTATCGGAATATCTACCACATACGTGATACCTTCCGGTGTAATAACGTCCATTGAACCGTTCAGATATCCCACTAAGCCGATCTTGGTTTCAGGATTGTAATCGAACGCAGAAATCTTCACTTCGTGCAGCCCGTTGGCTTTCGAAAGCTTCGTTACTTCGCCTGATGCAGGCGTGTAATAAAATATGCCGTTTTCGGTTGCTGCAATCAGTTTTCCGTCATCTTCGCGAACTGCAATTACGTTGTTGTAAGAGAAAAGGTCCGTCCAGCGTGTGGAAGAAATAACCTGAGCCGAAAGCTGCAGGGAAAAAAGAAAAAGTATAAACAGTACTGTTTTTTTCATCAGAAATTCTTGTGTATTTATCTAAGGGCACCGGCCTATTTGCGGTTTAAACCAAGATCGTATCATCTATAACTTGGTTATGCCACGAAATATTTTTAACTGCTTTGTTTTTGTCAAAATAAAAGTCAATTCTTCCCAAAAGAAGTCCGGCCCAACCCACCTGATTCACAAGAACGGTCTGATCTGATACGTTTTTCATTTTTTGTGGTTCCGGCAGAAAAGTATGCGTGTGTCCACCCAAAATCAGGTCGATGCCATCGGTTTTGGCCGCGAGGATCTTATCTGAAACTTTCGTCGGATAATCGCGGAAATCGTATCCAAGATGCGAAAGACAAACAACCAGATCACATTTTTTCTCTTTTCTGAGGAGATCCGAATAATGCTGGGCGATCTCAACAGGATCCAGATATTTTGTTTCACCGTAACTCTTTTTGCCTACGAGACCGGCGAGTTCAATGCCGAGGCCGAAAATCCCGACACGGATGCCATTTTTATTAATGATTTTATACGGTACAGTCTGTCCTTCAAGAACGGTATTTTCGAAATCGTAATTAGAGCAAATAAACGGAAACTTAGCACTTGGCAAAGCTTTCTTAAAACCTTCGAGACCATTATCGAACTCGTGATTTCCCATCGTAGACGCTTCATAACCCATCATCGACATCAGTTTAAATTCCAGTTCGCCACCATAGAAATTAAAATAAGGCGTTCCCTGAAAAACATCTCCCGAATCGAGAAGCAGCACATTTTTATCCTGCTCCCTAATCTTTTGTATCAATGCCGCACGCCTCGCGAAACCACCCTGATTAGGGTTTTTGCTGTAGGTTGAATCGAAAGGTTCAATTCGGCTGTGCTGGTCGTTGGTATGAAGTATCGTAAGTTTTTTATCGCTGCTGCTCAGCAGATTCAGGTTTTCAGCCAGCAGAATGTTCGGTGCCAAAGTGAGTGCTAACGAACCGCCACCAATTGTTTTAAGAAATTTCTTTCTATCCATTGGTTCTGTTTTTTTTGTTTTTAAAATTTAATCGGATATCCACAGGCGGCACGATTTCGGGATCTGCCTTAAATTTTTCGAGGAAAAGTTCCCGGAGTTTAATGCCGGTAGAAATCATTTCTCCTTTACCAAAAAACGCCATATTATCGCCGCCTAAAGCCAGATAATCTGAAGTTGCGATGTAGTAAAACTGCGTCGGCACCACTTCTTTTCCATTTATCAGCTGCTTTGTAAGGTTGCCATTATCGGTTTCGATATACAGCCGGGAAACCGGATTGTTTGTTTGAGTCTTAAGATAATAATCGAAAAGCCCACTCAAATCCGAACCTTTCATTTTGACGATAATTACTTCATTTTCGAACGGCATCACTTCAAAAACATGCCTAGTAAGAATATCTCCGGCGCCAATTGTAGAGCGGATTCCGCCAATATTGATCACCACCGCATCCACGCCGCCAGGTATGCCATTATCTTTCGCCCATTTATCCGCGCCTTCGAAAGTATAGTCGGCAAGCAGATTACCCAAATTACTGTTGTCGCCCTGCTTGTTAAGATCCACCGACGTGTGGGAAATCCTGGTATTCATCTTGGCTTCGACCTCCTTTTTATAAGGTTCGATAACGCTTTTGAGGCGCTGGTCTTCCGGCAAATCTGCGTTAATAGAAATGTTCTTTTGCGTCTCGGTCTGCACTATTGAAAGCGGCGTTCTGCATGCTGAAATAAGCAAAAGGGCCGGAACAAGCAGCAGGAATTTATGTTTCATGGAGATAAATATCTGTTTTTGCAAATATAAAGATATGAATATAATTCGGTGGCCGTTTTAACGGAATTCTCGCAATAAATTTTGTATTTTTGAAGCTATAATTACAAAAAAATGAGCATTTTAAAAGGAGTTGGTGTTGCGTTGGTAACGCCTTTTAACGAAGATCTTAGCGTTGATTTTGATTCACTCACAAAGCTTGTCGATTTCAACATTGAAAACGGCACCAGTTATCTGGTAGTGCTTGGAACAACGGCTGAGGCTGCCACACTTTCTGATCAGGAAAAAAGCGAAGTGATCAACCATATCATCAAAGCCAATAACAAACGTGTACCGTTGGTTTTGGGTATTGGCGGAAACAATACGATGGAAGTGAAAAAACAGATCGAGGAGACTGATCTTTCAGCCTTCGAAGCGGTTCTTTCTGTGTCGCCGTATTACAACAGACCCAATCAGGAAGGTCTTTACCAACATTATAAAATGTTGGCAGGAACCGGAAAAAAGATAATTATTTATAACGTTCCATCCAGAACCGGCCAAAACATTGAAGCTTCAACAACTTTAAGACTCGCTGAAGAATTTCCGAATCTCATCATGATTAAAGAAGCCGCACCTAATATTTTACAGTATTTCGATATTTTAAGGCTTAAACCTGCACACTTTAACCTGGTTTCCGGCGACGACGAATTTACACTTCCTGTAACTTTAGCTGGCGGTAATGGTGTGATATCGGTAATCGGGCAGGGTTATCCCAAAGAATTTTCAGAGATGGTTCAGCTTGCGCTAGACCGTAAAGTGGATCAAGCTTACAAGATCCACAACAGTTTAGTGGAAATCACAAGACTTATCTTCGCTGAAGGAAATCCGGCAGGCATTAAAACCGTTTTGGCAGAGAAGGGAATCATCCAAAACTATCTGAGGTTGCCACTTGTGGAAGCAAGCGAAGGTTTGAAACAGAAAATAAAAGCCGCGATGGCGAAAATTTAATTAAGAAAAAAACAGGGCTTCGCGAGAAGCCTTTTTTTATGTGATGTTTCCTGCCAGTTTTTTAAAATAGTCTTCACATTTCGCCAGATGCGTTCCGTACCAGGAAAATGCCTCGCCGTCGACCAGAATAATCCTGCTGCCCGGCAATAGTTTTTGAAGTTCATCCACATGTTTTTCTTTAAACGGAAAAGGTTCTGAAGACAGGAAAATATACTCAGCGCCTTTCATCTGCTCCACCGAAATCTCGGGATATCGGCGCTGATCTTTAAAGATGTTTTCGAAACCCGCTTGTTGGAGAACGGCATGAATAAAAGTGTCTCCGCCCACCGTCATATAAGGATTTTTCCAAATCAGATACACACAGGATTTCTTCTCCGAGATTTGCAAACCGTTGAAGATCTCATTGATTTTGGAGTTGTATTTCTGCGCAATTTCCTGCTTACCCAAAAGATTCCCAAGCGTTTTAAGAAGATAGTAATTGTCTTCAAGCGTCGATATATCCGTAAGCAAAACTTTGAAAGATTGCTGAAGTTCAACAATCTGTTCTTTTACATTTTCTTCTTTGTTTGCAATAATCAGATCAGGCTCGAGATTGATTATTTTCTGAATATTTACATTCTTGGTGCCACCTATTATTTCAACATCACTGACCTTATCTTTTGGATGAATACAAAACTTGGTTCTGCCCACAATTTCATCAGCCCCTAAATCGAAAAGAGTTTCAGTGATACTCGGAACCAGCGAAATGATTCTCATCAGATCATTGTTTAAAGAAGTTTACCTGTAAGCAGGAGACCTGCCAGCGAAAAGTAGATCAGCAGACCCGTAACATCCACCAAAGTTGCTACAAAAGGCGCGGATGATGTCGCGGGATCGAGATTGAAACGTTTAAGCACAAACGGAACCATTGAACCCGAAAGCGTACCCCACATCACGATCATCGTAAGTGAAAGGCCCACGCTAAGGCCGATGAACGCCCAATATTCACCATAATCGAACCATCCGAGAACCTGCCATACCCAAATCCTTACAAAACCCAGGATGCCAAGAATCCCACCTAAGAACAGACCGGTGATTACTTCTTTCTTGATGACAATCCACCAGTCCTTCACCGTAATTTCCTGTAGCGCCATTGCCCGGATAATGAGTGTTGCAGCCTGCGACCCGGTGTTTCCGCCACTCGAAATAATCAGCGGCACAAATAAGGTTAAAACAACTGCTTTTTGAATTTCATCTTCAAAATAACCCATCGCGGAAGCCGTGAGAAGTTGAAAGAAGAATAATAAAATCAGCCAGAACCCGCGTTTTTTAATCATTTCGAACCAGTGCGTCTGCCGGTACGGATCATCGAGCGCTTCCATACCCCCGAACTTCTGGATATCTTCGGTATTCTGCTGTTCAATCTGGTCCAGGATATCGTCAATCGTTACAATTCCGACCAAAACTCCCGCTTCGGTAACAATGGGAAGTGCGGTACGGTCGTACTTTTCGAAATACTGCACAGCATCTTCCTTTGAAGTGGTTGTTGTGATCGCGACGAAATGGTTGTCGGTGATATCGGAAATCAGCGTGTCTTCTTCGGCAAGCAACAGCGAACCAATCGCAATGTCGTCTATCAGCTGGTTTCTTTCGTCTACCACGTAAAGATGATTCATGGTTTCCATCTTTTTACCCACTTTTTTAATCTGTTGCAGGCATCTTTTCACCGTCCATTCTTTTCGGATCTGGATGTAGTAAGGCGTCATCAGCCGGGCGATGGAATCGGAATCGTAGCCGAGAAGTTTCAGCGCGATACGTCTTTCCTGCGGATTAAGATGATTGATGGAATATTTAATGAGTTCATCCGGAAAATCCTCGAACAGCGCGGTACGGTCATCGGGCGTCATCGCGTTCAGAATCTCAGAAACATCCTCGCTGCCGATGCTGCGGATGGTTTCCTCCTGAAAATCGGGTTCAAGATGCGAAAAAACTTCAGCTTTATACTGTTTGGGAACTTTCAGAAATGCCAAAACCCGCTCTTTAACGGGAAGTTCGCTCAGCGTTTCGGCAATATCTGCGGGATTGAAAATAAGTTCCTGTGTCTCCAAAGGTGTTTTTTGTGCTGCAAAAATAGCCAAAAAACTTCAGAGCACCGAAATGCATTAGGATCAGAACAGGATTCAGTTGTTTTCAGAAAACGAAATGGCACTGACTTTTGACTGCCTAAGTGTTTTTCCTAACAGTTTCATAGCGCCTTCGGTACCTATTTTAATTGAATTTTCGGCTGATCCCAGCATACGCGCTTTCTTTTTGTAAGTATCGTAATCGCTTTCTGCAACGAGTCTCCCGTGAGCGTCATACAGTTTCAGACTTACGACCACCTGATTAGAAAAAACATATTTTCCGAAGCCGACTTTAAAATATTTAACTTTAGGAACTACCGCGAAAGCTGCATTGTTATGTGCACAGTATTGCTTTAAAGAAGGTGCATCGACTGAATCGTATGACAGCAGGTCGTCAATCTTCATCATCTTGTAGTTCCGGTTGCGCGCTACACGCTCTGTAACCGCGGTGAAAAATGCAGAATACGTCGGTTCCCTGATCTCCTCGATATCCGGGAAAACCGTGGGATTAAAGTAAATTACGGTTTGATTTTTTACAGACTTTAAAGCCGAGCCGCTTTGGGCCTGCATTGAATGGCACGCAGACAGAAGGACCAAGGCACCTACGCATACGGCAAAAAAGCAGAAATTTTTCATTTGTAATTGACACTACAAAAATACAGCCAGCTGATGTGTTTTCAAGCGAAATTTTAAGAAAAATTTAACAGGATTAAACAATGCCTTGTTTTTAATGCAAATAAATGATTGCCAGATACCTTGATTTGTTGTACTTTTGCACCCGTTACATAATAATCATTAAACAATATTGGAATGTACTTAACAACTGACAAGAAGAAAGAAATCTTCGCAAAACACGGAAAATCTGACGCAGATACCGGAAGCGCGGAAGGGCAAGTGGCTCTTTTCACGTACAGAATCAACCATTTATCTTCGCACCTTAAGGCTAACCATAAAGACTACGCAACTGAGCGTTCTCTTGTTGCTTTGGTAGGTAAAAGAAAAGCACTTTTAGATTATCTAAAGAAGAAAGATATTGCAAGATACCGTGCGATCATCGCTGAATTAGGCTTGAGAAAATAATCTTCAGGCAAAAAAAATTAAGCAACCTTTATCGGTTGCTTTTTTTTTGCACATTAATCAAATGAAAGCTGTCTTTACGCCAATTCCGCGAGCGCTTCATAAAACTGCTCTTCCATAATACCAAACTGAGCACAGAAGAGCTTAATGCCATCCAGATCGGCCAGAACGCCAACCTCAAGCCCCGAAACCGGAAGATCGCCCATATCAGTATGCAGATATTGCGTGCCGCCTTTTTCGTTCAAATCTGTAGGAGAATAGGGCAACTTTCGGAAATACACATTGGCCTGCTCCACAACAGCTTCGAAAGACTGCGGATAAACAAGCACGCCGCCAGGCGTGATATGGCTGAATACGGGAGCCGAATCTGTGTCTGCAATTTCAGATGAAATAAGTACGATGGTAGGTTTAAAATGAACCGCTTCAGTAACATCAGACGTCTGCAGAACTGTAAAATCACTTTTCGCGCTGTGTGAACCGGCGCCGGACCAATCTACGCTTTTGCCGTGAAAATCGAATATCTGCTTAATGAACACCGAATGATCAACAGATGAAGACAAGATCAACACTCTGGTCCTAAAGTTTTCCGACTGGAAGTTTCCGGTTGATACCATCTGAAAATTATTTCGAAGCAGTTGGAACTTTAGTTTCAATTATATTCTCAAATACCCTCACTACATCATCCCATCGCGCTTTATCAGCCTCCATAATAAATGAAGCATCTGATTTACGGCCGGATTCGGGGCCTTTTTTAACGTAAATTGCGGTTGAAACTCTGTCGTACACTTTTTTGTAATCTTCCTGAATCATCCGGAAATTATTCCGCGCGAGTGCATCGTCGATTTGCTTCAGTTCCTGCGCTGTAAGTTTAAAGTCTTTCTTCACTTTTTTCCCTTCACCTTCTAACGAATAGTGTGCAGAATCTCCTTTGATCCAAAGATTTTCATAGATGGGTGCGTAACCGCCGCTGCGCGAATAGCTGTAATCGAAATCTGAATATTTCTCCTGGGAATTACACGCGGCAAGTGCCAGAAATACACATAATGCAATCAATCTTTTCATGTAGGCTTATTAAATATTAGGATAAAGTTTCCTCAGATTTTTGGGCTTTTAGCTCTAGGTCGTAATCATGCAGAAGGTTGAAATCTTCTGTCTGTTCTATTGCGACCATTATTTTATTCAGGATGCATTGAGCGTCATCCTTGTCGTAGTCTATGTCCAGCGGTGCTTTAAATTCCATGGTAGGCTTCACACCCGTCACTTTCACACGCAGACCTTTCTTATCGAAAGCGCGGCGGAAACCGTTTATTTTTATCGGAATTACAATCGGTCTTTGGTTTTTTACAAGTTTCGCGGTGCCCTTTCTTCCCTGTGCAAAAGCGGACGTTGTACCTTGCGGAAAGGTGATCACCCAGCCGTTGTCGAGGGCTTTCATAATGTTTTCAACTTCTGTAAGATCCACCATGCGGTTTACGTTCGATCCTTCGGCACGCCAGGTTCTTTTCACCGTAACAGCACCGGCAAGCTTGAAAATTTTAGTCATCAGACCTTTATTCATGGTCTCTTCGGCCGCCACATAATAAAAATCTACTTTAGGATTCAGCAGATAAACAGGGTTTTTAATCGTGTTCAGATACCCGTTGTTTACCGCGCAGAATGCATGATACATTGCCGCTACATCTGCAAAATAAGTCTGGTGATTCGAAACAAAAAGCACGTTGGAGCCCGGAAGGTCCTGTAAATTTTCGGTACCCGTAATCTTCAGTTTGTTGAAACCGTTGAACCTCCTGTACGACACAACGCCCAATATGATGATGATTAACCTTTTAAGGAAATACAGGTTGCCGAACGCGTCTGTGAATATATTTTTCTTCGCCATTATCAGTTAAACATAGCTGCGAATTTACAATTTTTTCATCAGATTGCTGAATTCACTTAAAATCATTGATGTGGCGCCCCAAATAAGATAGCCGTTAAAATCAATCACCGGCACTTCTACTCCACGTGTACTCGGCAAGACCATCATCTGCGGTTTATCGTCGAGATTTAGCAGCGAACCTACCGGAAATTCAATCAGTTCCACAGCCTCAGATTCCTGCAGCAAAAACACCGGATTCTTTTTAGTGTAAGACACAAATGTCTTCACGTAAAAATTGCTCGGTGGAATATACATCGGCGACATTTCGCGGATAATCCTGATGTAATGCTCCTCAATGCCTACTTCTTCGGAAGTTTCGCGTTTTGCGGTCTGAGCAAAATCCGGATCGAAATCTTCTTTCTTGCCGCCCGGCAGGGAGATCTGGCCACTGTGTCGGTCGCGTTCGTGCGTACTTCTTACAATCAGCGGGAAATACCACTCATTATCTTTAAGGTAAAGCAAGATATTTACGGCAGCAAATTTCGGATTTCTTGCGAGGATTTCTTCATACGAGAAAATTGGGCGGTAAGGCGGCGAATAAATTCCGTGGGCATTTTCACCAGGCAATTCCGCATCCTGAATTTTTTTAACCAAATCTCTTCCGAACATTTCCATAGCCCAAATTTAACAAACCGATCCGTGAAATTGTTTTAAAGGAAAGTTAAAGTTTAAGATCATGCGTGTTGCGTTAGGAGAAATATTTAAGCAAAAAAAACTCCCGGATAATCGGGAGTTTGTAATTTTTTCGGCGTCAGCGTAATTTTAGTGGCACCTGGCCATTCAATCCTGGCTCTCGGCTCTTGGCTCTTGGCTCTTAATTAGAATAACTCATCAATTCCTCTTTTTTGGCATTGATCAGTTTGTATTCAAGATACTTAAAGGAATCACGCGGGATGATGGTCACCCATTTTTTGTATTTTAAATACCATTTCATCTGGATGCTCATGAAACCTTTGGTAAGATAAGCTTCTACAAAAGGATGCGCGTGAAGGAAGATTTTCCCCTTTTCGGTCTGAATAATGTTTCTTATCACCTCTTCCATCCGTTCTACCACTACAATCGGAGCAAGAATTTCTCCGGCTGCATTTGGATTTTCTTCTTTGGTTTCGATGATATTTTCAGGGCGCGTACGCTGTCTTGTAAGCTGAATAAGCCCAAATTTGCTCGGCGGCAAAATCTTGTGGCGCGCTTTATCGCGGCTCATCTCGTTTTTAAGGTGGTCGTAAAGTTCACGTCGGTGATCAGCACTGATCATATCGATAAAATCAACCACGATGATTCCGCCCATGTCGCGTAGCCTGAGCTGTCGTGCGATCTCTGTAGCTGCCATTTTATTAACTGTTAGGGCATGTTCCCTGCTTGCTGAATTCCCGGAGGAAATGTTGTTGCCGGAGTTCACATCGATTACGTGAAGCGCCTCTGTATGCTCGATGACAAGATACGCACCTTTCGAACTTGGAATGTTTACGTGTTTACCGAAGCTTTGCTTGAGCTGTTTCTCGACATTATAATATTCCATCAACGGAACCGGTTTGTCGTAAAACTGAACGATATTTTTACGTTCGGGCGCAATCACTTCAATATATGCTTTCATATCGTCCACCATCTGCTCATCATCGCAAATAATCGATACGAAATCTGAATTGAAATTGTCGCGTAGGATTGCAGAAGCTTTGTCTTCTTCGCTTAAAACCCGGCTTGGAACTTTGTTCTTCTGAAGGTTTTTGAAAGCAGTATCCCATTTCTGCACGAGCTGGTTCATGTCGTTGTGCAGTTCAGCAACCTTTTTACCTTCGGCTACCGTTCTGATGATCACGCCGAAACCTTCAGGTTTGATGCTTTCGATCAATGTACGAAGGCGTTCACGTTCTTCAGCACTTTCAATTTTTTTCGAAATCGAAACGCTTTTATCAAACGGAATCAGCACGAGGAACCTTCCGGTTAATGAAATTTGGGTAGATATACGGGGACCTTTAGTTGAAATCGGCTCTTTGGTAATCTGCAGTATAACGCTGTCATCCTTAGCCAAAACCTTATCGATGAGGCCATTTTTGTTGATTTCAGGCTGAATTTCGAAATTTTTGAGCGAGGTAGTCTGCTGTTTTTTCGAAACGGTATCTTTTAGGAATTTTTTATAGGTGAGGTATTGGGGCCCAAGATCCTGGTAGTGCAGAAACGCATCTTTTTCGTAGCCAATGCTTACGAAAGCTGCGTTAAGGTTCGGCGCGAGTTTTTTTACCTTTCCGATAAACAGATCGCCCACCACGAAGTCGCTTTTGTCTTCCTGCTCGTGGAGCTCAAAAAGCCGCCCGTCTTCGAGCAGCGCAATTTTGGACTTTTCAGCTTCATGGGATATAATTAATTCTTTCTTCATTCTATTAGTAAGGAATTAAAAAGATTTTACAAGCGGGTCCTGCATTTCACAGGGTTTTGCTCAGAAAACCATGACTTTTTTAATACTTAAATTCGTGTCGTCTGTATCTGCGTGCAACATGTTTTCTTAAAAACAAAAAACAGAGCAACGTGCTCCTGTTATTCTTAATTTGCCGCAAATTAGCTTCGTTAAAACAAAAATATAGTCGGCGAAATTTTATAAAAATAAAAACACCAACTATATTATTATATTGTAGATCGCGAATTGATTACTTTTTCTTGTGTCTGTTCGCTCTTCTTCTTTTCTTTCTTTTGTGAGTGGCAACCTTGTGTCTCTTTCTTTTCTTTCCGCTTGGCATAATTTAAAAATTTTTAATTTGTAACTTATATTGTATTGTTTATTATTTAACCGCTACTTTGGTTTTCACTTTCTCTACAAAAGTTTTAGAAGGCTTAAAAGCCGGAATATTGTGAGCCGGGATTTCGATTGCTGTATTTTTAGAAATATTTCTTCCCGTTTTTGCTGCTCTGGTCTTGATAACGAATGAGCCAAACCCTCTTAAATAAACATTGTCGCCATTATACATTGAAGTTCTGATTTCCTGCATGAACGCTTCCACAACCTTCTGAGTTTCATTCTTTTCAGTGCCCAATTTATTCGAGATAGTACTCACCAATTCTGCCTTTGTCATTTCCTTTATTTATTTATATTTTTGGTGTGCAAATATAACAACATTTTTTGACAAGTAAAAAACAAAATGCTGATTTTCTTCACGTTGGTGAGAATCTACTGGCATGGTACAACACGCACGGGCGCGATTTACCCTTCCGAAAAACAGGCGATCCTTACCGGATCTGGGTCTGCGAAATCATCTTCCAGCAAACCCGCATCGCGCAGGGGCTGAATCATTATCAGAATTTCATTGCGCGCTTTCCTGATGTGCATACTTTGGCCAATGCCGAAACCGATGAAGTTTTGCTTTACTGGAAAGGCCTGGGCTACTATTCGCGGGCGTTGAACTTGCATAAAGCCGCCATGCAGATTATACATGAATATGGCGGAATATTCCCCAAAAACTATGATGACATCCTGAAACTGCGCGGTGTAGGAAAATATACCGCGGCCGCGATCGCGAGTATTTGCTTTGGCGCGCATATTCCGGCGGTGGACGGCAATTTCTACCGTGTGCTGTCGCGGGTTTTTGCCGAGGATTTTGATGTTTCAAATTCGAAAGCCTTTAATTATTTTTCCGGTCTCGCACTGCGGATGATGCCCCAAAATAAAGCCGGCCACTTCAATGAAGCGATGATGGATCTGGGCTCTGAAGTTTGTCGCCCTCGTAACCCGAAATGCGAGATTTGCCCTTTAAATGCCGACTGTCTTGCGTTCAATCTTGGGCTGATTCCAAAATTTCCAGTGAAGACCAAAAAAACCAAACCGACAGACCTTGAACTTACCTATTACTTTGTTGAATTTGGCGAACGCTTCCTCATCAGACAGCGGAACGAAGATCATATCTGGAAAAAACTGTTTGAATTCCCGATCCGGATTCCTGAAAATTTTAAACAGGATATTACCCATCACAAGACGGTTTCGCACCAACTCACGCACAAAAATTTAACCATACATATCTATAAGGTCACGTTAATAGCTGAAAACGCGTTTCTGGAATTTGCGCTGAAGGAAAACCTGCAGATCATAACGCTGGAAGATTCCCACCATAAATCCTTTCCGAAACCACTTCAAAATTATCTCGCACGATTTAACCTGGCATCTGAAAACCACTCTAATGGGAAAGCAGAATCCCCCAGATCTGTTTTAAATGGAGTTTGGGAATCTTCGGAATTAAATGATTGATGCACATAAAATGAAGATTCCTGAACTCTAATTTATCTACCTTAAACCGTTTTGCCGCCCGCCATTTACTGTGGCGAGGTTCATCTGAAAAATCTCATTTCAAATTTGTACTTTTGCGCAATGCTTAAAAAACTCGTTTTCACTTTCTTAGGATTAGGGCTTATTTCGTGTGCTGAAGAGGCGCAACCTAAACCCAGCGGTGAACTCCGGTTAGAATATCCCGAGGCTGTCTACCAAAAATACACCTCGCCGTGCGGTTTCAGTTTTGAACATTCAACTTTGGCGAATATTGAAAACGCTAAAAACAATTGCTGGTACTACATCTCCTATCCGGGCATGAAGGCGAAGGTTTTTATTACTTATTTCCCGGTAAATAACGATTTTCCGCTACACGTAAAAGAATCTGAAAAAATGGTGTACGAGCATACCATTAAGGCAAGTGCGATCGACACGAAATCATTCAGCTATCCTGAACGTCGGATTTTCGGGAATTTTTATGAACTGAAAGGCCCCACAGCGTCGAACCTTCAGTTTTTTGTTACAGATTCTACCCGCCATTATGTAACCGCAAATTTATATTTTAACACCAGGCCCAAACCCGATTCGCTGGCGCCGGCAATTGATTATATTAAAAAAGACCTGCTTCACCTGATCGACACATTCGAGTGGAAGAAATGATGAAGTAACTTGATCTCAGAAATACCGTGCAGGTGTCTTATGGGTAAGCTGAGCAAATAAAAATTTAAACTAATTCGAGAAAATAAAAAATATATGAAGCTTTTAGTCGTTGGTTCCGTCGCATTTGATGCTATAGAAACCCCTTTTGGGAAAACAGATAAAATTTTAGGCGGTGCCGCAACCTATATCGGTATTGCATCTTCAATCCTTAATGTAGAATCCGGAATTGTTTCGGTTGTAGGAAGCGATTTCCTGCAGTCGGATCTGGATATGCTTACCGGACGTGGCGTAAATATCGAAGGAATTGAAGTAGTGCCGGACGGTAAAACCTTTTTCTGGAGCGGAAAATACCACAACGACCTGAACTCACGCGATACACTGATCACAGAAGTAAACGTACTTGAAAATTTTGAGCCTAAAATTCCCGATTCCATGCAGGATTCTGAGATTTTGGTTTTGGGTAACCTTCATCCCGGCGTACAGCTTTCCGTACTCGAAAAAATGAATCAGAGACCTAAACTGGTTATTCTGGACACGATGAATTTCTGGATGGATTCCGCTTTGGATACGCTGATGCTGATGATTGCAAAGACAGACGTCATCACGATTAATGACGAAGAAGCAAGACAGCTTTCCGGAGAATATTCTTTGGTTAAGGCAGCTAAAACAATTCATGCGATGGGTCCTGAGTTCGTCATCATTAAGAAGGGCGAACATGGCGCACTGCTTTTCCACGACGGAAAAGTGTTCGCAATCCCTGCACTTTTGCTCGAAGAAGTATTTGACCCTACCGGTGCCGGAGATACCTTCGCCGGCGGTTTTGCAGCGTATCTTGCCAAGAAAGAAGATTTCAGTTTCGAAACAATGAAATCTGCGATTATCGTAGGTTCCGCCATGGCATCTTTCACTGTAGAAAAATTCGGAACCGAAAGACTTCAGGAAGTTACAGAAACCGAAATGAACGCCAGAATTCAGGAGTTCAAAGACCTTACTTCGTTTGAAGTTCAGGTTTAAATATCATTCAACTTTTAACAGATCTTTTTTATTGAAGATTAACAACATATGAAAAAATTATTTGTTCTTACAGTACTGCTAAGCCTCAGCATCACGCTTCAGGCGCAGTATTTCATCATCGGCAAAGACAGTATTTCGCTGGCTGACTTTAAAAGAGAGTACCAGTACGGCCTTCAAAATAACGGTATTACTAAAACCCTGCAATCCACAGAAGATTTCATCCTTCTTCAGCAGTTTGCTGCCGAAAAGAAAGCTGACACCGCGGCCGCATTCCGCGAAAAAATGATGGTCAGAGAAGGCGAACTGCGTGAGCAGTTCTTTTATCCTAAACACATCATCGATCCTTTGTTGGAGGCGTATATGAAAGACAACCTCACCGAAAAAGAAGTGCAGATCTTTCTGGTGCCCAAAACCGAAGGCGATGCGAACAATTATAAGCAGATTTATGCTGATGTAGTTGCAGGCAAGCTGAAGATGGAAGACGCGCTTACGAAATACACCAAAAACAGCCCGAATCCGGTTCACATTAAACCCGGCAGCGCAGATAATGCGCTGTATGACGCGCTGAAAGTATTGCCAAATAACACCTTCACAAACCTGATGGATTTACCGGGCTATATTGCTTTCGCAAAAGTGCTGAATTCGCGCCCAAGCCTCGGGTATATGATTTTCGGAACCATTTCCTATCCGAAAGATGAAAATTCAGAAGCCACCAAAACTAAGATCTACACCGACCTTAAAGCCGGAAAAACCTTCCAGCAGGTTGCTAAACTGTATGGCGCAAACGATCACGAAAAAGATAACGGCGGTGTAGTAATGGGCTCGCCTACCCTGCCTGCGGAAGTTTACGCAGCATTCAAAGGGCAGAAATCAGGATATTATACGCCCGAACCGATTCTTTTCGGGGATAAATACTTCGTGTTTAATATCTATAATGTTGAACCCTATGCGCTTAACGATAAAAACCGCGATTTCTTCCTTAAAGATATGAACGCGTCGCTGTATGGCGAAAAACTTCAAGATAAAATGATCGCATTTTTAAAGTCTGATCCTTCGTACAAAGAGTTTCCTGAGTTTCAGCAGATGAAAAAATCGTATCAGACACTTGCGACAGCAAAAGACAACACGCCACTTTACGCCTACAAAAATCGTAAAGTAACCGTGGGCGACATTAAAACTTTAATCGGCGACAAAAAATCTGATGCCGAAAAACTTACGCCCGCACTTTGGGCAGAAGCTTTAGGCAGCGTGAATTCCGGCCATTTGCTTTCTTATTACAGCGAAGATTTTGCTCAGCAGAAAGACATCAAAAAAGAACTCACCGAATTCCGGAAAGGCCTTTTTTCAGATTATGTTTTTTCAAAATACATCAACGAAGAAATTACCAAACATCCCGAATGGCTCACCGATTATTACAACAAAAACAAGTCGAAATACATGTGGGGCAACCGCGCAGACGGCCGTGTAGCGATCATCGCAGATGACAATTTAACCAAAGAGATTGTAAAAGATATTAAAAACCCAAAAAATTGGGAAGCGCTCACTGCAAAATATTACGGCAAACTGAACGATAAGAAACAAATCATCGTTCATTTCGAGAAAGGCGAGATGTCTGAAGATGCCGATGTCTTCACCAAATACAAGGTGCCTTTCAAAACCGGCGTACATCAGACAAAAATGGAGCAGCGCACGCTTGTAATCGCGATCGAAAAGATATTGCCGCCAATGCAGATGACGCAGGAAGAAGCTGCCGAACTGCTTAAAGATGCCGTGACAGAAGAAAAGCTCCGCGAGATCATCGCGCAGCAGAAAGCAAAAACGCAAATAACTGTGCAACCGGCTTTCAGCGCGGACCTTGATAAGAACTTTAAGAAATAATTATAACAATAAATGCACTTAATGTCATGCAGAATGATAATTTTGCAGATTGTAAAAAACAGATAATGAGCAAACACATAAAATTCGCACTTCTTACCTCTTTTATTCTTACCTTTTTCGGTGTACAGACCCATGCGCAGCTGAAAACCGGCGACCTCGTAGACGGTATTGCCGTAGTGGTAGGAAACGAAATCATTCTGGAGTCCGATATCGAAGACCAGGCCAACTATGCCCAGCAGCAGGGTGCGGCTGTGGCTGATAAATGCGAGTTTGTTGAAAGCATCATTAACAACAAACTGCTGATTTACGAAGCAAAAAGAGATACGTTGATTGAAAACCGTTCAGAATCCATCAAAGAAACCGCAAACCAAAAGTACGCGCAGATCCTTGGTCAGTTTCCCGACGAAAAAACAATGCTCTCCACCTATAAATTCCGTACGTCGTACGAGATGAAAAATGCGATTGAAAAAATCGACACCGATAATTATTACGGACAGATGAAATTCGGCCGTATCACTGAAAAAGCCGACGTTACGCCAAACGAAGTAACCGATTTCTTCAACACCTACCAATTTCAGCTTCCCGAAGTGAAAGACGAAGTAAGCCTTTCGCAGATTACGATGTACCCGAAACTTACAGACGCGCATAAAGACGAAATTATTGCAAGACTTAATAAGATCAAAGCCGATATCGCTGCCGGCGAATCATTCGAAAGCCAGGCACGTATTTATTCCGAAGATCCGGGTTCAGCCGCCACCGGTGGACTTTACAAAAACGTAGCGCGTGGAAAAATGGTAAAACCTTTCGAAGCTGCCGCACTAAACCTTCAGGAAGGCGAACTCTCCGAACCTGTGGAATCTGAGTTCGGCTACCACCTCATCCAGCTCGTGAAGAAAAGCGGGAAAATGTACGACGCGCGGCACATTCTGTTAAAAGCAGAACCCAACGCAGACGAAATTGCATCCGCCAGAAAAGAACTCGACAGCATCAGAACACTGATCAACGAAGGAAAACTTACCTTCAAAGAAGCAGCTTTCAGATTTTCGGATGACAAGCAGACGAAGTTCAACGCCGGAATCCTAACCTCGCAGGACGGTTCGGACCGTCTTGAGAAACTGAACCTTCCGCCCGTGGTTTCTTACCAGATTGCCGGACTGAACAAAGGCGACATCACCGATGTATTTCAGGATACCGTACAGGACAGAAAAGTGGTGACGCTGATTAAAGTAGACGACGTAATTGCCGCTCACCGTCTCGATATCACAACAGATTACGACCGCATTAAGCAAATGGCCCTCAACAAGAAGAAAAACGAAATGGTAGAGAAATGGGTGAAGGAAAAACTCCCGAACATCTTCATCTCAATCAACGACCGTTACAAGGCCTGCACCTTCAAAACCGACTGGCGCAAAACCACCGCCGCCAACTAAATACAAATCTCTGCTCCGGCGGAGATTTTTGTTTTTAGGAGCAACGCAGTTCTCGCTTCTCCGCGATCCCCGTCCCGCTTTCCGTTCTATCTTTATTGGTAGCTTCGAGAGCCTCAGCCACCAAAAAAGGATGCCACTGCAATCGGGGCTAAAAAGAAAACTAGTTTGTCATTCTCGTGCGCTCCTGACCTTGGCTATTTTTACTTTTCCCTGCGCTCTTCCCCTTGGCTCTTTTTCCTTTTTACCTGGCTCTTTTTACTTGGCTCTTTTTACTTTTTACTTTTTACTTTTTCCTTAAATTTACCTCATGAGCAACTTCATCGATTTCGGCATCGCCAAAAGAATATCCAGCGAAAACCAAAACAGGATCTCTTCCTTATTTGAAATAAAATACCCCATTATTCAGGGCGGCATGATCTGGCATTCAGGCTGGCGTCTGGCCTCAGCCGTTTCAAATAGCGGCGGTCTCGGACTCATCGGTGCCGGCAGCATGTACCCGGATATCCTTCGCGAAAACATCCGCAAATGCAAATCCGCAACCGACAAACCTTTCGGAGTGAATGTCCCGATGCTTTACCCGAATCTGGATGAAGTAATAAAAATTATTCTTGAAGAAGGCGTGAAAATCGTTTTCACCTCAGCCGGCAACCCGAAAACCTACACCCAAATGCTTCAGAAAGAAGGCTTAAAAGTAGCGCACGTAGTTTCATCCACCAAGTTTGCAATGAAATGCGAAGACGCGGGTGTAGACGCCATTGTTGCGGAAGGTTTTGAAGCTGGCGGACATAACGGCCGCGACGAAACCACCACGTTCTGCCTCATCCCGAACGTTAAGAAACACATCACCAAACCGCTTATCGCCGCAGGCGGAATCGCACTCGGTTCACAGATGAAAGCCGCGATGATACTCGGTGCCGACGGCGTGCAGATCGGTTCGCGTTTCGCAGCCACCGAGGAAGCATCCTCACACACCGACTGGAAAAACAAGGTAATCTCCCTCGACGAAGGTGACACTCAGCTCACGCTTAAAGAACTCGCGCCCGTAAGACTCGTAAAGAACAAGTTCTTCCACGACCTTGAAAAACTTTATGAAACAGGCCGTGATGCCGAAGCCCTAAAACAAACCCTCGGACGCGCACGCGCAAAACGCGGCATGTTCGAAGGCGATCTGGAAGAAGGCGAACTCGAGATTGGGCAGGTGTCGGCTTTGATCGACGAAATACTGCCGGTAGAAAAAGTCTTTGAGAATCTGCTGAAAGAATACCGCGAAGCGACAAGCTTCGATCTTTAAAAAAAATTCCGTCCCAATAACTGAGACAGAATTTATTTTATGCGTGCGCGTTTCGCGCCAATGCTTTATCCTGAGTTTTCTTAGCTCTTTTCGCTTCGTATTTTTTCATCACGTAACCGATGGCAAGGGGTGCTACCCACATCAGGACTTTTCTTAACAGTACTGGATTCATAATATTTATTTTGTGGAAAGGAGTTTCAAGAATTAAGCCAAAGATTTACCGGCCGCTACTCCTTCTCCGCCAGCGGCTCACCTTCAAAAGCAATTCCGTCCCAGCCGGATTGCATAAAGTTGCGGATGTTCTGGTGGTCTGCACCTTCGGGATTTTGAAGCACATCCGTCCGGTAGAAATCTCCGAACAGCGCCAGAGTTTCCTCTTCGTTGAGCCCTTTAAGTTTTGCAAAACTGAAAACCTTGCACGAGCCGTTATTTTGCCCCGCTTCATTCACCGCATTTCCGTTGGTGAATTTTGTGGGCGTGAAATGGTAATGTTGGTGGATGTAGGCGATGACGTCTTGGAAAGCGATGGTTTCGGGAGAGGTTTGGAGTTGGGTTAAAAGCATATTGTTTTTATTAATTTTTCGTGGTTCAAAGTTCCAATTATTTACCGAATTTTCGTGAGTCATAATTATCGAAACTTATTTATATTTGGTTGGCCACGAAGATGACAATGATCAGTTTGATAAAAACAGAATCGGGTAATTCATAAAATTATTTGGCAATTTAAAAAGACCTTTACGTGATGACTTATAACTTTCATAATAACCCCGTAAAGAATCTCAATAAATCTTCCATTCAGCTAATAAATGAGTGCTATGATAACCATCTCAAAATCGATTTAAGATCAATTCATACGGAATTGAATTCTTATTCAAGTGAGAATGATCACCAGCTTGGGATTAACGATCTAGATGTAATTACTAATCCTATACGGTTCACAAATAGCAAAAGCGAAGTTTTCCAATTGATTTCATACCAGAATAAAAATTATTTAATAAGTGAATCGAGTTGTTTCCCATGTTCAAAAGTAATTGAAAATATAGATGGCGATAGATGGGTATTTATTCTCCTTATACCAGATGGCGACAAGATTTTTATAGATAATGTCAATTCCTCAGTGAAATATAGTTTTTACAATCTAAAATTCTTTGATTTTCTAACATCAATTGAAGACCTAGTCGCTTTCGATAAAACCTATTGCAACACATTTTCACAAAACAAATGGTTTACATCTACTGAAAGAATTCAACTAATTGTGAGATCTAAAGCAAATGAAAATGATATTCTGAATACATTATTAAAGTTAAAACTTCTCAACGCATTTCAATTTAGTGTTATTACAATAGTCAATAATCTAAATATAAATACGCATGATGTATTAAATTATGTTCTAAATAACGATTCAATAAGCCTATCGCTTCCTTATATAACTTCTCCAAATTTTAAGATTAAGATTTCAGATAGTACAACTAAGATGCTGAAATCAGAAGACTTTACAATTTTTATAAATTCCTTAAATGGCGAAGAGGTTAAACAGTTTTTTGAGATTGATTTTCTTGAAGAACAATTAATTTTAGAAAATATTTATCCGGAATTTAAATCAGATATTTTAGGCATTAAAATATTGGAAAGGTGGTATACTGCTGGAGTAAAAGGCAATGTAGCACAATGTTTTCAAGAACGTTTAGGAACCACTAATATTAGCAAAAATTTGATTCGTGAGTATTACCAAAAACTAAAAAATAACTTACGATTGATTGAGAATAAAATTAGATCAGAAAAAGGATATAATATTGTGGGAAGTCTCTATAATGAAAGTTTACTATTTAGTTTAATACAAAAGGTTTTTCCAAACTATGAAATTATATCCCAATACAGTCCTGAATGGTTAGGCAGACAAAGAATTGATATATTTATTAAAGAATTAAACCTTGCTATTGAATATAATGGCAAACAACATTATGAAGCGGTAAAATATTTTGGGGGAGATGAAGGCTTAAAAAAAACAATTTATAGAGATAATATTAAAAAGAAAAAATGCGTTCAGAACGGTTGTAAATTAATGATTGTAAAGTATGATGAAGACCTTCACGAATTTGTGAATAATTTAAAAACAGAGAACTCATAAACGCCCGCTCGACAAACTCTCCCCACTTTGCGCACACTACAAAAAACACCTTCAACAAACCCCAAACTCCGAAGTCTCCCCACTTCGGATATTTTTTACCACCCAATAAAAAAACCTCACCCATTCCGAAATAATTTCTACATTTACCTCTCAACAACCTAAAACACAACAAGATGGCATAACAATCAGAAGTAAGGGCACGCGCGCAATGTGGCGGACTTTCAGAAACTCAGCCAGCTGATCACGGCGTTTAACCTTGTCAAGGTTCAAAACCTTGACAAGGTTGTTTTGTATCGATAGCGTCCCTTAAGGTTGTTCCATCACAATAAGCAGAAATTTTTGCCATGGCTTACACCCGAATTCTGTATCACCTCGTCTTCCGCACTAAATCCAGCGGTAAAACAATTCCGCTTGATCATGCGCCGGAACTGTACCGCTACATCTGGGGTATTCTTAAAAACAAAAACTGTGTCCTCTACCGAATTAACGGGATGGAAGAACACGTGCACATCCTTTTTGACCTGCATCCCTCCGTCGCCCTGGCGGATCTGGTGAAAGATATTAAAGTCGCTTCCTCAAAATGGATGAAACAATCCGGGCTTTTTCCGGAGTTCCGCGGGTGGGGCATTAAATATTGTGCGTTCACGTACTCCATCCGAGAGAAAGATATGTTGATCAACTATATTAAAAATCAGCAGACTCACCACAGAAACGAAAGTTTCCAGGAAGAAATTCACCGCTTGTGGAAGGATGCGGAAATTGAGGACGACATCAAATGGTTTTGGGTGGATAATTGAACTCCTACGGAGTTCGGTGTGGGTGGTGTGACGTGGGCGCGTGGCCCCGAGGCTCGTAATCCCCGCACGGCGCTTCGCTTGTGAGGGGTTAAGGAAAGTGAACTTCTACGGAGTTCGGCGTGGTGGGCGTGGGAGGACATCGCGCGACTCCGAAGGAGTCGAATGTGCATCACCCCGAATCGCGGTCGGGGAGTACGGGGGAGTACGGACTACCTGTATCGCAGCGTAAGCGCATCACAGCATACGGCGTGCACATCGCGCGACTCCGAAGGAGTCGAATATGCGTCACCCCGAATGCAATTCGGGGTACAAAAAAAACCACCTCAAATCGAGGTGGTTCATTATTATAGTGTCTTCAGATTAAAAACCTTCCGGCTTCACATCGTCTGTATTTTCACTTTCGTTCAGCGGCTTGAAGGTGTCTTCTCCTGCTGGTTTTTCAGTCTGGCGACCACTGTGTTCAGGTCTGTTATTGCCACGGTTGAAGTTGTCGTCTCTTCTTCTGTCGCCACCATCTCTGCGGTCGTTTCTTGGCGGACGGCTGTCGCGGTTTTCGCGGTTTTCGCCTTCACCTTCCTTACGCTCGGTTCTTGGAGGTCTTTCGAGAAGTACTTTTCTTGAAAGCTTCATTTTCTTACGGTCATCATAACCCATGAATTTCACTTCCACCATATCACCTTCGTTGTAAGGAACTTTGTCAAGTCTTGCCCACTCGATTTCGGAGATGTGAAGCAAACCTTCAGTGCCTTTCGCAATTGCTACGAACGCACCGAAATCCATTACTTTCACTACTCTACCGTTGTAAACTTCGCCTACAGTCGGCACGAAAGTAATTTCGTTAATGGCTGCGATGGTCGCGTTGATATTCTCTCTGCTTACGCCGGAGATTTCAATTCTACCGATCTCACCGATTTCTTCGATCGCGATAACGGTCTGGAAATCTTTCTGCATCTGCTGAATGATTTTTCCGCCAGGTCCGATAACGCCACCGATGAATTCTTTAGGAATCTCGAGTACTTCCATTTTCGGAGCGTGTGGTTTAACATCAACTCGTGGTGCATCCAAGGTCTTCAGCATTTCACCAAGGATATGAAGACGGCCTTCTCTCGCTTGTTTCAGTGCCGTTTCCATGATGTCCATAGAAAGTCCCTGGATCTTGATATCCATCTGGCAAGCCGTGATTCCGTCTGCCGTTCCGGTTACTTTAAAGTCCATATCACCTAAGTGATCTTCGTCTCCTAAGATATCGGAAAGTACAGTGAATTTACCTGATTCAGGATCAGTTACCAATCCCATTGCAATACCTGAAACCGGTTTCGTGATCTGTACACCCGCGTCCATCAAAGCCAATGTACCGGCGCAAACCGTTGCCATTGAAGATGAACCGTTAGATTCAAGGATATCAGAAACAATACGGATCGTATATGGGTTTTCTGCCGGAATAATTCTGGAAAGCGCACGCTGTGCAAGGTTTCCGTGTCCTACTTCCCTTCTTGATGTACCTCTTAAAGGTCTTGCCTCACCTGTTGAGAATGGTGGGAAGTTATAGTGAAGGAAAAATTTCTCGTCGTAATTGATGGCCACTGAATCTACCATATTGGCATCTTTCACTGAACCTAAAGTTACAGCTGTTAAAGACTGAGTTTCACCTCTGGTGAATACTGCAGATCCGTGAGCTCCCGGCAGGTAATCCACTTCTGACCAGATCGGACGGATAGTTTCCGGCGTACGGCCATCCAGACGGATTTTCTCGTTCAGGATCATTTGTCTCATTGCCTCTTTCTCCACATCGTGGAAATAGATCTTGGCGAACGGCTTAACTGTTTCCAGTTCTTCTTCTGAATACTGAGCTAAGAACTCCTCCAGAACAGCCTTGAAGTTATCGTGTCTTTCTTCTTTTGCAGAAGGTGTCTTGGCTACTTCGTAAACTTTGTCGAAAGTATCTTTCCAAACCTTTTCACGAATTTCTTCGTCGTGGTTTTCGTGGGTGTATTCTCTTTTCGGTAAAGATTTGCCTACTCTTTCAGCAAGTCTTTCCTGAGCTTCAACCTGAACTTTAATTTCTTCGTGTGCGAATTTAATGGCTTCGATCATTTCCTCTTCGGTAATCTCGTCCATCACACCTTCTACCATTACGATAGAGTCTTTGGTAGCACCTACAAGGATGTTAAGGTCTGCTTTATCCAGATTCTCCCTGCTTGGATTTACAACAAGTTGCCCGTCGATTCTCGCTACAGTAACCTCAGACATTGGTCCGTTGAAAGGGATGTCGGTAATTGCGATAGCTGCAGAAGCGGCTAAACCAGCCAGTGCTTCAGGCATACATTCTTTATCATAGGAAATCAGGGAAATCATCACCTGAACTTCAGCGTGGAAATCGTCCGGGAAAAGCGGACGCAAAACGCGGTCTACCAATCTCATTGTAAGGATTTCCTCATCCGAAGGTCTGGCTTCTCTACGGAAAAAGTTTCCGGGGATTTTACCTCCTGAATAGAATTTCTCTCTGTAATCTACCGTCAGTGGAAGGAAATCCACGCCCGGGCTTGCATCTTTGTTGGCTACAACGGTTGCTAGAAGCATCGTGCCGCCCATTCTTACTACTACAGATCCGTTGGCCTGTTTTGCCAGCTTCCCTGTTTCGATGGTGATTTCTCTGCCATCCTTTAATTGAATTGTTTCAATAATTGCTTGTGGAACATTCATAAAAATTTGTTCGTCTTTGGCACTCCGTATTGAGTGCGGTTAATATTTAATCGTTAGATTTCGTGCGCAAATATACGGTTTTTTTGGGTTAATTTTTAAGAGAAATCGAGCTGCCGTAACGGATTCGTAAAATAACGCACCTATTGTAAAACAAATAATTATGAAACTTCTTTTAACCCTGGAATCCGCTGCATTTTTAATGATCGGTATCTTTGCATTCACGCAAACAGGCCTCTCGTGGTGGTGGTTTGCAGGTCTTTTCTTTGCACCGGACGTATCAATGCTGGGCTACCTGGTTAATAACAAAGCGGGTGCGTTCGCCTACAACCTGTTTCATCATTTGGGGGTCGCAATTCTTGTATTTGTCGCCGGAAAATATTTCAGTGTTATTGAACTTGAACTCTCAGGGATCATCCTGTTTTCACATTCAGCGTTCGACAGGATTTTGGGTTATGGTTTGAAATATGAAGACAGTTTTCATCACACCCATCTTGGCAGAATCGGGAAACCATAAAACTGACTAACCTTGATAAGCAGCCTTTAGCGGCGCACACTTTCACCGTGAATCTTAAAACCGAAATAAATCGTTAATTTTACTTTAAATAAAAGTTGAGAAATGAGATACCATCATTCAGGAAAAATTCCGCAGAAAAGGCACACCGTTTTTAAGTCCGACGAAGGTAAATTTTACTACGAACAGCTTTTCGGCACCGAAGGTTTCCACGGAATCTCATCGTTGCTCTATCATATCCACCGGCCGACGCAAATAAAATCGATCAGCGAACCGAAAGATGTTACCCCAAAAATTGCGGTTGAAAAAAATGTGACGCCAAGGATGTTTAAAGGGATGAACGTCGCTGCCGAAGACGATTTTCTCGACAGCCGCAAGATCCTGATGCTGAATAACGACCTTAAAATGGGTCTCGCCAAGCCGCGCAGATCCACCGAATATTTCTACAAAAACGCCGAGTGTGATGAAATGCTTTTCGTGCATGAAGGAAGCGGCATCTTAAAGACTTTCGTTGGAAATCTCGAATTCTCAGTCGGCGATTATCTGATTATCCCACGCGGCACCATTTATCAGTTAGAGGTCTTCACCGAAAACAACGTCTTTCTGATCGTAGAAAGCCACTCTCCTATTTACACACCGAAACGATACCGAAACGAGTTTGGGCAGCTTCTCGAACATTCGCCTTTTAATGAAAGAGATATCATCACGCCTACTTTCGTTGCACCCAAAGATGAAAAAGGCGATTTTTTAATTAAAGTAAAAAAAGAAAACCAAATCTGGGATTTCATCTACGCCACGCATCCGTTTGATGTGGTTGGTTGGGACGGCTATTTCTATCCATTTAAATTCAATATTAAAAACTTTGAACCGATCACAGGCCGCGTTCACCTGCCGCCGCCGATCCATCAGACGTTTGAAGCGCACAACTTCGTAGTCTGTTCCTTTGTGGCAAGAATGTACGATTATCATCCGCTGGCTATTCCCGCGCCTTATAACCATTCCAACATCGATTCAGACGAAGTTCTGTTCTACACAGAAGGTGATTTTATGAGCCGAAACCATATTGATCTGATGGATTTCACTTTGCATCCGGGCGGTATCGTCCACGGACCTCATCCCGGCGCGATGGAACGCAGCATCGGCAAGAAATTCACTGAAGAATTTGCGGTGATGGTAGATCCTTTCAGACCTTTGAAATTAACCGAGGAAGCTTTGAAAGTGGAAGATCCAACCTACAAAACTTCTTGGATTGAAACCGATGAAAACCATCTCGAAGACCGCTCTCAGGAATAATATACTTAAATAACAAAAAGCCGGATTACTCCGGCATTTGTGTTTTACATCACTTGGGGTCAGCTTCCTGCAAACGGTGTCCCAAAAACACCTACGGCAAGTTCAGCCCAAACCAGGAATAAAACCACGAGCACGCTTACGCACAGAATGATTCTGTTTCTGCGCGTTTTTACAGTCCTGAGTACAAGATCAATCACTCCGGCAGTGCCGAAAAGCAATACACCTCCGATTACAAAATCGGAAAACGTCCAGTTGACCTCCCGCGTAAACTGCATCGCGATCAGTGGCAGGGACAGCAACATTGCCGGCAGGCCGTAAATTGCAAGATTTCTTTGTGTTGTGTTCATCATAATTCTTGTTTTAAAGTTAGAAAGAACTTTGTAATACAAAGTAAATACAAATTTGATTAATCAACAAGATTTTTTGCAAAAGATTTTAAGGAAAAATGACTTCTCTCACTTCAGATACAGTTCTAATTAAGTATTTTTGGGGATCAATCAACAGAAAAACAGTAATATGGTTCAATATGTAAGCGCTGAAGAAGCGGTATCACTTATTAAAAGCGGCGACAGGATATTTTCACACGGCAGCGCCTGTACACCGAATTGCTTCATTGACGAGCTTGCGCGTCAGGCTTCGCGTCTGCGCGAGGTGGAATTTGTCTCAATTACCCAGCAGGGCAACGTTGAAATTGCGAAACCACAATACAAGGATAGTTTTTATATCAATTCGCTGTTCGTTTCCACGCCGGTTCGTTCGGCCATCAATTCAGAGCAGGGAGATTTCGTTCCTGTTTTTTTAAGTGAAATTCCGCTGCTGTTTAAAAAAGGAATTCTGCCGATCGATGTGGCGATGGTGACGGTTTCACCACCTGATCAGCACGGCTACTGTACGCTCGGAACTTCCGTTGACGTAGCCCGCAGCGCGGTGGATACGGCAAAAATCATCATTGCGCAGGTAAACCCACGCATGCCACGCACACATGGAGACGGCATGATACATTACAGCAAGATCCATAAAATGGTGTGGCACGAGGAGGAACTGCTGACGGTAGATTATGGCGCAAAAGTGGGGGCTGAAGAATTACTGATTGGCAATAACGTCGCGCACCTTATTGACGACCGTGCGACGCTTCAGATGGGAATAGGCACCATACCTGATGCGGTGCTTAAATGTCTTCACAACCACAAAGACCTCGGAATTCATACCGAAATGATCAGCGACGGAATTGTGGATCTGGTTGCAAACGACATTATTACGAATAAATATAAAGGCACCCACTCTAACCGCACGATCACAAGTTTTGCTTTCGGAACCAGAAAACTTTACGATTATATTGATGACAATCCGTCGTTCGCATTCATGGATGTGGAACATGTGAATTACCCGATTAACATCATGAAAAACAAAAACATGGTCGCCATCAATTCTGCAATTGAAATCGATCTAACGGGGCAGGTTTGTGCAGATTCCATCGGAACTTTTCAGTTCAGCGGAATCGGCGGACAAATGGATTTCATGCGTGGTGCGGCACTTTCTGAAGGCGGAAAACCTATTATCGCGATTTCATCACGAACCAAAAAAGGCGTGCCGAGAATCGTTCCGTTCTTAAAACAGGGCGCGGGTGTTGTAACCACCAGAGGGCACATTCACTATGTAGTAACTGAGTTCGGCACCGCTTATCTGTACGGCAAAAGTTTAAGACAAAGAGCCAAAGCGCTCATCGAAATTTCGCATCCTGATGACCGCGAAATGCTTGAAAAAGCTACTTTCGACCGTTTTAAATGCCTGTAATCTTATAAATAAAGTCCCGATTAATCTTCGGGATTTTTGATGTCTTCTTAAAATCTTGATTTGAATCATGTTTTTCAACGGTCAAATGCGCCATATTTAACAAAAAAAAATCATGAAAGCTTTCGTAATATTTCTGGTGCTTTTAACAGTCCAAAATTTGTACGGTCAAAATACAGATCATTCAGATTTACAGCGATATTTGGAAAAATCACAGCGGCAGAAAAAAACCGCAAACATTTTAGCGATCACTGGTGGAGCGCTATTTATTTCTGGAATAATTGTTACAGGCACTGACGATAATAAATTTCTGATATCGGGACAGCAGTTTACTGGAATTGGCATTTCATTATTGGGAGTATTATCGGGAATCACTTCCGTTCCGTTTTATATTTCTTCATCCAAAAAACTAAGAAAGCTATTAAAATTGCACCGCAAACAGGTCTGACTAAAATCCAGGAAATCAATTTTACAACTGGTGGAATCATCATCGAATTTTAAAAACTTACGGGTTATGTTTATATTTAGTGTTTAATAATTAGAATGATAAACACTTTTCAGGCACTTATCGATTTCGCCAAACTTAAATTCAGTTTCACGCCGGAAGATGAAAAATTAATCGCACAATACTTTGAACAGCAACTTTTCGGGAAAAATGAAATCATACTTAATGCCGGCGATGTGTGTAACAAGATTTATTTCATCAAAAAAGGTTCAGTCCGAACTTTTCATGTGAATAAAAACGGATCGGAGTTCACAAGATTAATTGCGACAGAAAATGAGTTCTGTACAATCCTTATCAGTTTCCTTGAAAAAATTGCAAGCCCGGCAAGCATCCAGGCGATGGAAAAAACAGAAGTGCTGGTTATCGACCGGAATGCATTCCGCGATTTCATTGAGGTTTCCCCGAATGCCGAGAAGATGTACACCAAAATATTAGAAGATTTTCAGAATTTTCAGATTAAAATGTTGGAATTTTTAACTTCTTTTTCACCACAGGAAAAGGTAGATTTATTTTTGAAAGAAAATCCTGATTTGGAAGCTCGGCTTACCGACAAAGTAATCGCTTCGTACCTCCAGATAACGCCCGAAACCTTTTCCCGCTGCAAAAATAAAAGACTACAGGAATATTTGTTAAAGATTCAGCGCTGAAGTTAAATTATGAAACATGGCGGGCAACGAAGCAGGGATGAAAAGCTAAAATTTCGAAAACGCCAAATTTTTCGTAATTTGGCATATCTAAAATTACACTTATGTCTACACTCACTTTCGCCGAAAAAATAGCTAAGGCCGAAAATTTCTTACCCATCAACGGTACCGATTATATCGAATTTTATGTTGGAAATGCCAAGCAGGCCGCACACTTCTACAAAACTGCATTTGGTTTTCAGTCTGTAGCGTATTCGGGTCCTGAAACGGGAGTTCGGGACAGAGCTTCGTATGTGGTTCAGCAAGGTAAAATACGTCTCGTTTTCACATCAGGTTTAAATTCAAACTCCCCGATTTGTGAGCATCAGAAAAAACATGGTGATGGTGTAAAAGTGCTCGCACTGTGGGTTGACGATGCCTATTCTGCTTTTGAGGAAACCACCAAACGTGGCGCAAAACCATATCTTGAACCTTTAACGCTCACCGATGAGCAGGGCGAAGTGCGCATGTCCGGCATTTACACCTACGGCGAAACCGTGCATATGTTCGTCGAAAGAAAAAATTACCACGGCGATTTCATGCCGGGCTACCAAAAATGGGTAAGCAACTATAATCCTACCGAAGTTGGACTTTTATACGTGGATCATTGCGTGGGGAATGTTGACTGGAACCGCATGATTCCGACTGTTGAATGGTATGAAAATGTGATGGGTTTTGTGAATATCCTGAGTTTTGACGACAAGCAGATCAACACCGAATATTCTGCGCTGATGAGTAAAGTGATGAGCAACGGAAACGGTTTCGCAAAATTCCCGATCAACGAGCCCGCGGAAGGAAAAAGAAAATCTCAGGTTGAAGAATATCTGGATTTTTATGAAGACGAAGGCGTGCAGCATATCGCGGTCGCAACAAAAGACATCATCAGAACGGTAACCGAACTTAAGGCAAGAGGCATTGAGTTTTTACCGGCGCCACCAAATTCTTACTATGATATGGTTCCTGAACGTGTGGGAACAATTGATGAAGACATTAAAAAATTATCCGATTTAGGAATTTTAATTGATTGTGACGAGGAAGGCTACCTGCTGCAGATTTTCACAAAACCGGTTGAAGACCGACCTACCCTGTTCTTCGAAATTATCGAAAGGCACGGTGCGCAAAGTTTCGGGGCAGGGAATTTCAAAGCACTTTTTGAGGCGCTTGAAAAAGAACAGGAACGCAGAGGTAATCTTTAGCATTCAATTTAACGGTAAAATAAAACACATGAGGAAAACACTTTTCATATTGCTATTTGTTCTTTCAGGTTTAGGCCTCAAAGCGCAATACGGTACCATCAGTGCAATTTTAGATGAACTGGAGGAACGCCGAGGAATCAATAAAAACCTCAAAGATGTGAATCTGGACAACTCAAAATTTGTTTTGATTAAGGATTTTGAAGATCACACTGAGCGAAGCTTCATCGTCATCAAGGGAAATTTGGCAACTTACGTTGAAATGTTTGATGATAAACAGACCGGAAAAAGCTCTTCAAATGTATTTTCAGGCGATATAGTCCGTTCTCAGCACAATATTATTTCTCTTCGCGCCGATAAACTGGAAGGTGAAAGAATCGCAATGCCTGTAACGAAAACGCTCATGCTCACCAAGCAGAAAAAGGTTCTTTATCTAATTGATGTCAACACAAAAGACCGGTGGATCGAGGAAGGCGCACTCAATAAAAAATAATTTTACATCTATTAATTATAAGGTTCAAAGTTTAAAGCAACATTTTATTCTTTGAGCCTTTTCTTTAAAATAAAAAACAATGAAATCATTTGTAAACTACGCTCAGGATTCAGACTTTTCAATACATAACATTCCGTTTGGCGTTGCGGTTTTTGATCAGGAATATATCGCATGCTGCACGCGCATCGGTGATCTGGTTATTGATCTTGCCACACTTTATGATTACGGGTATTTCGATGAGATCAGCGGCATCAACGAAAATGTATTTGAAGCTTACACGCTGAATGAATTTATTGAGCTTGGCAAACCGGTTACCAACGCGGTACGGCTGAAATTGCAGGAACTGCTTAGCGAAGATTCAAAACTCGCCAATGACGAAAAAACCAAGGAAGACTGTTTCTTCGATCTTGATAAAGTAAAAATGATGATGCCGGTGCACATCCCCAATTACACCGATTTCTACAGCAGCATCGAACACGCCACCAACGTCGGAAAAATGTTCCGCGACCCGGCGAACGCGCTATTGCCCAACTGGAAACATCTTCCGGTAGGCTACCATGGCCGTGCCTCGTCGATCGTTGTTTCGGGCACCGATATTATCCGTCCGAAAGGCCAAACCAAGCCCGCGGATGCAGATTCTCCGGTTTTCGGGCCGTGTAAACAGCTCGATTTCGAACTTGAAATGGCATTTATTGTTAATAAACACACCGAGATGGGCGACAGCATCACAACAGCAGAAGCCGAAGACGCTATTTTTGGGATGGTCCTATTCAACGACTGGTCTGCGCGCGACATCCAAAGCTGGGAATATGTGCCGCTCGGGCCGTTTTTAGGTAAAAACTTCGGAAGTTCAATCTCTTCGTGGGTGGTAACGCTGGAAGCTTTAGAGCCTTTCAGAACTGCGTCGCCGATACAGCAGCCTGAAGTTCTAGATTATTTAAAATTCGAAGGCGAGCAAAATTTCGACATTAATCTCCAGGTTTATCTTCAGCCGGAAAAAGGCACTGAATGTCTTGTTTCGGAAAGCAATTACAAATTTATGTACTGGAACATGACCCAGCAACTCGCGCATCACACGGTAAATGGCTGCAACATTGAGGTTGGTGATATGTATGCATCGGGCACGATTTCAGGTACAGACCCGAAATCTTTCGGCTCTATGCTCGAACTCACATGGCGCGGACAAAACCCATTAAAGCTGAATGACGGCCAGGAAAGAAGATTCATCGAAGATCACGACACGGTAATCATGCGGGGTTTCGCGGAAAAAGACGGAATTCGAGTAGGATTTGGTGAGGTTAGCGGAACGATATTGCCGGCAAAATAAAACATAAAAATGAAGACGATTTTACCTGGGGACGTAAGTAATTTGCAACTTCAGACACTTTTACAAACCGCCATAGCGCCACGTCCAATTGCGCTGGCTTCCACGGTGGATGCTGATGGAAATGTAAATTTAAGTCCGTTCAGTTTTTTTAATTTATTCAGTTCCAATCCGCCGGTTGTTATTTTCTCCCCTTCGAGAAGAGTGCGCGACAATACCACGAAGCACACTTTAGAAAATGTTCTGCAGGTACCCGAGGTGGTGATCGGCATTGTAAATTACAGTATCGTTCAGCAGATTTCGCTGGCTTCGACCGAATATGAGCACGGCGTGAATGAGTTTGTGAAAGCGGGTTTAACGATGAGTGATGCGGATTTAATTCAGCCAAAACTCATCGGCGAGTGCCCGGTAAATTTAGAATGCAAAGTTTTGGAAGTTAAACCACTGGGGACTGAAGGCGGTGCCGGAAATTTAGTGATCTCTGAAGTGATTAAAATCCACATTCGTGAAGAATACCTGAATGATGACGGCAATTTGGATCAGAAAAAACTGGATCTTGTCGCGAGGTTGGGCGGAAACTGGTATTCAAGAAACAATGCAGAGAACCTTTTCGAAGTCCCGAAACCTTTGCTTACGAAAGGCATTGGCTTCGATCAATTGCCTGATGCCATTAAATTCTCAAAAGTATTTACAGGTAACCACCTTGGAATGCTGGCGAACGTGGAAGCGCTTGCCAATGGCAATTTTACTGCAGATGAAAACCTTCACCGCAAGGCGCAGGAGTTTCTATTTCAAAATAATGTTAATGAAGCCTGGCGAATCTTAAATTCATAAAAAAAGGAGTGAAAATTTTCACTCCTTTTTTTATTGTTCGTCTTTATGGGTAATACTTAAATCCTCATTCAGATCCGGATTAAGTTTTAGATAATTACTCTTTTGTTTGTTTCTGAAGCGGATGTTCAGAACCTCAACGATCAAACTGAACGCAAGACACGAATAGATAATGTTCTTGCTAACATGCTGATGAATACCTTCCGCTACCAACATCACACCGATCACGACTAAGAAAGACAGCGCAAGCATCTGCAAACTCGGATATCTGTTGATGATTGCTGAAATTGGTCCTGCAAAAGCCATCATAATTCCAATTGAGATTACCACCGCGATAATCATCAATAATACGTTGTCTACAAGGCCAATAGCGGTTAAAATTGAATCTAAGGAGAAAACCATATCGATCACGATAATCTGAATAATTACCATCGTCATAAGGCTCGAAGCACTTGATTTGGGTTTCGGAGCATCATCATGACCCGACATTTTACCATGAATCTCGAATGTACTTTTAGCAATAAGGAAAATACCTCCGGCAAGAAGGATGATATCTTTCCAACTCAGCGCAAGCGGAAGGTCGGTTCCGGGTTCGTTAAACCAGCCAAGCGTGATCACAGCTTCCTTTAGGCCGATGATCCAGTTGATCATAAGTAACAGCACTACCCTGAAAATCATTGCAAACGCAAGTCCGAGATTTCTTGCGAACCTCTGCTTTTCTTTTGGTAATTTATCGGAAATAATTGAGATAAAAATGATATTGTCTACGCCCAGCACGATCTCCAGAAACGTAAGCGTGAGCAAACTCACCCAGATCTGCGGGTCGTAAAAGTTGGGGAAATCCAGTGCGCCAAATAAGTCCATTCGTTTTCTATTTTAATATGCGTCAAAAATACTGCTAAATTTATTAAATAACCTAGCCCGGATTCTTCTGATTTAATTTAAAAACCCCGTCCAGAAAAGCGGTCATTTTATCTGTGGCGCGTTGCAGGTCATCGGGCAAATGTCCGGAAGACCAAGGTTCAGTGGCACCAAATGTGTGGTTCGCACCTTCCATGATAAACAGTTCCGAAGATTTACACCATTCGTTAAGTAAAAAAGCTTCCTTGTCTTTCACCGCGGCATCATCGGTTCCCTGGATGATCAGCATCGGTTTCTCCAAATGTTGCGCCGCATGCTGAACAGAAAAACGCTGCTCGTTGGCTTTATAATCTTCGAAAAACTGATAGTAGTGCGGCATCTGCTGTTTAGTCCGTGCATTTTCAGAGTACATCACACCCGTATCTTGCCAATGCTGAAGCCGGTCCCCGGAAGGGAAACGGTAGCCGAAGTGACTTACGCCTGCAAGTGATACTACAGCTTTTATTCGGTCGTCTTCGAATGACTTGATTACTGAAATTCCGGCGCCACGGCTGTGGCCGATCACCGCAATTCTGTTCGAATCGACTTCCAACGAACTGCTGAAATGATTGATGAGTGCGTCATAATCCGACATTTCTTTGGTGAAATTGTTGTTGGCGAAGGCTTCAAGGTCAGCAAATTTAGTGGGTTTGTCCAAAGTGGTTCCATTATGCGAAAAGTTGAATTTGACAAAGAAAAAACCTTCCTGTGCGAATTTTTCCGCCATCAGATCCCACGCGCCCCAATCTTTGTAACCTTTGTAGCCGTGCGCGAAAATCACAAGCGGAAGTTTTTTAGATGAGTCCTTAAAGTAAGCATCAGCGAGGAAATCGCGGGTTTCGGCATTACGGATGATGATGTTTTTTTTAATTTGAATTTTCATTGTAGAATTTCCTGAATATTAATGATATGGCTGGAGGTTCTTCAAAATGTGTGCTGTTGTTCCCGGGCGTCTGCGTGAGCGATGGGAGTGAAAATCCTTTATCTTTAGCGCGGCGGCTTCGCCGCCGCGCTAAAGATAAAGATTGTAACGGACGTAGCGACCCGGGCGGCTGCCGTTGCGGCTGCGAGGGACACGCCCAAAAAAAAATCACCCAGCTAAAACTGAGTGATTTGTATGTTACCAGATTTTTACCCTTTCTTCCGGTGCTTTATAAAGTTTGTCGCCAGGTTTTACGTCAAACGCCTTGTAGAAGGAATCCTGATTGACCAACGGCCCGAACGCGCGGAAATATCCCGGCGAGTGCGGATCTGTCTTCACCTGGTTGACCATATACTGCTCGGTAGATTTGGTTCTCCAAACGGTAGCCCAGCTCATGAAAAAGCGCTGATCCTGATTGAAACCGGAGATCAATCCCGGATCTCCGTGATCTTTAAGGTACATCTGCAGCGCCGTGTACGCAACTGCAACACCTCCTAAATCGCCGATGTTTTCTCCACTTGTGAATTTCCCGTTAATGAAACTTCCTTTCACAGGCTCGTATTTGCTGTATTGATCGGCCAGCTGACCTACTTTACCGTCGAAATTCTTTCTGTCGGCATCGGTCCACCAGTTATTGAGGTTACCGTCACCGTCAAATCTTGATCCTGAATCGTCGAAGCCGTGAGAAATTTCATGCCCGATTACAGCTCCGATTCCGCCAAAGTTTACCGCAGGATCTGCTTTAAAATTGAAGAAAGGCGGCTGAAGAATTGCTGCCGGGAACACGATCTCGTTATTCGAACCGCTGTAATACGCGTTTACAGTCTGCGGTGCCATTCCCCATTCGGTTTTATCAACCGGTTTGCCTACTTTATCGAGGTTTTTGGCGTACTGCCACTCGGTAACTTTCTGCAGGTTGGTATAGTAAGATCCGCCGTCTGCATCGGAAGCTAACTGCAATTTCGAATAATCTTTCCAGGTATCAGGATACGCAATTTTCACGCTGAACTTCGAAAGTTTTTCCTGTGCCTTTACTTTTGTTTCCGGCGACATCCAGTCGAGGTTTGCGATGTGATGTTCGAAACCTTTTTTGATGTAGCTGATGTAAGTTTCCATCTGTTCTTTCGCGCCTGCAGGAAAATATTTCTCTACATAAAGCTTTCCGAAAGCCTCGCCCAAAGTACCGTTAACAATACCAAGTCCGCGCTTGTCCATTGAACGCTGCTCTTTCTGGCCCTGCAGATATTTAGAATAAAAATTAAAGTTGATGTCGTCCAGCTGCTGGTTCAGGTTTGTGGCATTACCCGCAACCATACGCGCTTTAAGATATTCTTTGATTAATGGAAGCGTTCTGGCGTTCATCCAGCTGTCCATGTTTTGGAGATATTTGATTTCGCTTACGATCACCTTATCTGTATTTACACCAACAGCCGAAAGATAGTTTGGCAAATTGATGCTTTTTACCAGTGCAGGTAGCTCAGAAACATTCTTAGGATTGTATCTCAAGTTGGCGTCACGGTTTTGCTCATTGTTAAGAAGGTCTTTCGCAAGTTGTTTCTCGAATGCTACCACACGTTGCGCAGTTTGGTCAGCGTTTTTATAGCCTAAAACGGTGTACAGCTGAGCCAGGTAGTTTTTGTACTCTGCTAGCGTCGCGGTGTTTGATTCGCTCTCTTTCTGGTAGTAATCGCGGCCTAAACCTAAGCTTGGTCCACCAAAATAAACGGCGTTCATCTTGGAGTTTTTCAGATCCGCGCCCACTCTCCACGCGTAAAGAGGATTATCGCCGGTTTTAGTGGCTTCAATTAAATATTTCTGAAGGTCTGCGATGGTTTTGAGCTGATCGATTTTAGCAAGATCCGCTTTAATCGGGTTAATGCCGTCCGCATTCCGTTTGTCCCAGTTCATGAAAGTGCCGTACAGCGCCTGAATTTTTTGGCCTTCGGAGCCGGCCGAAAACTGATCGGATAAAATCTTGTTTAAAATCTCAAGTGAAGCTACATCAACATCTTCGCGAAGCGCATTGAAACTTCCCCAAGATGCTTTATCGGAAGGAATTTCCGCTGTTTTCACCCAGTTGCCATTTACGTAACTGAAGAAATCGTCCTGAGGACGCACGGCGGTGTCCATATAATCAAGGTTTAGCCCTTCCTCCGCCGGTGCGGCTTTGGTCTCTGTGGCAACCGTTTGGTTCTCCGTTGCAGACTGATCTGCAGTATTTGCAGTGCCACATGAATGCAGCAAAACAATACCTGAAAAAGCTAAAGCGCTTATCGTAACTCTTTTCATAAATAATTTCATTTTTATTAAGTCGATACTTTTACAGTGTTGTTACACTGCTGTTAGGTAGTAAATTTACAATTTATGTGCGGATTAACCAAAAGCTTCAGGGGCTTAGTCGCCTACAAACAGACATAAATTTTCTTTGTATCTTTAAAAACCAACCGTTTAGCTCGAGCCGCATTTATTAACGTACATCAATGTCAGCCCGAAAAGTGCACTGTATCTTTGCATAAGAAATTTAAATACTAACCAACAAATCAAAATATTATGTCAGCAAAATGGAACTTAGACCCAACTCACAGTGAAATTACTTTCAAAGTAAGACACATGATGATTTCTAACGTAAAAGGCGAATTCAAAGAATTCAATGTAGAGCTAGATACTGCCGATGACACTTTTAAAAGTGTTAAGGTAAAAGCAACCGTTGATGCTTCATCAATCAGCACAAACAATACAGACCGCGACAACCACCTTAAAAGTGCCGAATTCTTCAATACTGAAGCTCACCCGCAAATCACTTTTGAAAGCGACGCTTTAACTGAAAACGGTTCAGGAACACTTACAATCAACGGAGTTTCGAAACCGATTACTTTAGATGTAGATTTCGGAGGTACCAATGTTGACCCTTGGGGACAAACCAAAGCCGGTTTCTCGTTTGAAGGAAAAATCAACAGAAAAGATTTCGGACTTAACTGGAATGCTGCGCTTGAAACCGGCGGCGTAATGGTTTCCGACGAAGTGAAAATAGCAGGTGAACTGCAGTTTGTGAAAGCATAAATTTCATAGTTTATTTTTGAAGAGTTCACCAAAATCCTTAGGGTTTTAGTGAACTTTTTTTATTTAAAATTTTAAAAACATGAATCTGAACGACTTAGAAAATATAACCCATCAGTTTAAAAACACCCAAAAGATGCCCGTGCTCTTCCTTGGGCATGGATCACCGATGAATGCAATTGAAGAAAACCAGTTTGTGCAGGGATTCCGTGATGTTTCAAAAGAAATTCCGAAACCTACTGCAATACTCTGCGTTTCTGCGCACTGGTTCACCAAAGGAACATTTGTAACAGCGATGGAAATGCCGCGCACAATTCATGATTTTTATGGATTCCCTGAGGAACTTTTTGCGGTAGATTATCCTGCTCCGGGCAATCCCGATCTTGCAGAATTAACTGCCGAACTGCTGGCGCCAAGCCCTGTCGAAGAGAACCACAACTGGGGTCTCGATCACGGCGCATGGAGCGTCATTAAACACCTTTATCCGAATGCGGATATTCCGGTGATACAGCTTAGCATTGATTACACAAAACCGCCGCAGTATCATTTCGACCTTGCAAAGAGATTACAGAAACTCCGCGAAAAAGGCGTGCTGATTATTGGGAGCGGTAATATTATCCATAATCTTCGGATGGTAGATTTCCGCAATATCAATACGGTGGGTTACGGCTACGACTGGGCACATGAAGCGCGTGAAAAAAGCAACAACTGGCTTCTCGACGGCGATTTTAAGCAGCTGATCGATTACGAAAAGCAGGGCATTTTTATGCATGCAGCGGTTCCAACGCCCGACCATTATCTGCCGCTGATCTATTCATTAGGCCTGAAGGAAAAATCCGAAGAACTGTCGCTCTTCAATGATGAACTTATCGGAGGAAGCCTGAGTATGACGAGTGTGAAAATAGGCTAAGCGATACCTGAACTTTATTAAAAGTAAGTCCAGAAGTTTTTTTCGTAGGTTTTGCTGTAAGTCCGCATACACTGTTCCGCTAAAATCTGCACCGAAATTTTGCCGATCTGGTTGTTTTTGGTAAACTTAAAAGTGGGGAATGCATCGGTAGAAGTTTCGCTTGTTCCGTCATCGAATAAAGCAGTCCAGCGGTAACTGTAGGCATCAGATTTTTTGTGGACAAAAGTCACCTGGCCGTCGCCGCTTTTCTTCTCGGAGAAACCGCTGTAATATACGTCGCAATCAGGATTTTCGCGAATTACGGCAGGCAAAATACTGATATTCTTATTGCATCGCGCCTCGCCTTTCGCGGTTTGCATCGTGAGGAAAATCATCGAAGTACCTTCGGCCAGCCCTGTGATTTCCAAGTTTTCTGTCTTCGATGTCTTTATGTTTATGTTTCCTTCAGTAGCGGACCAACTATAGCAGGTCGCACATTTCGCAACATTATTCTTTACGGTGTAAGTTTGGGTTTCACCTACGTAAATTGTTGGGCTGCCATCAACGTAGCATTGGCTAAAACCAAAGGTAAACACGATTAAGGCGAAGAAAACAAGGTTTTTTTTCATGGTGGTTGTGTTGGTTTAGGACGAAAATTTTTCTGCTATTTGTTTTCTAAAAATGATCAGTATAAAACCGAGAATAAGGTTAATACCAGAAAAAATTAAATCTTCGGAATTTTGTAAACCCCGCAAATCTTCCGGCAAAAAATTCATTTTAAAATAATAAATGAGCTTAGAAAAAAAGCTGGCAAAATTATCAACAATCAAAAAGCCTGCAATCAAAATTAATCCAATCTGAAGTATAGCCGACGAACTGAGATTATTAATTGCGATCTTTTCACTATCGAAACCCTTATCCAATTTGAAAAAATCAATTATTTTATCTGGAGATTTAATCAGAAAATAAAATATTCCTAAAATTAAAATCGACAATAAAGCAAAGGAGGAAACGGTAATCCATTTTGAAAAAAAATCACTGAACATCACATTAAATTGCGATGGCAAAACCGTAAAAACAACAATTAAAAACTGATATAAACCAAACAGCTTAATCATCAACCTAAAAAAATCCCGGTTGGTCATTTCTTATTTTTTTTAAATTAAACCTGAATTACACCCAAATTAAACTTTTCAGTAATCGGCGCGTGATTCGCTGCTTCGATGCCCATCGAAATCCACGTGCGCGTATCAACCGGATTGATGATTGCATCGGTCCAAAGCCTCGCCGCCGCGTAGGTTGGTTCGGTTTGCTTCTTATATCTTTTTGAGATGGTGTCAAGAATTTCCTGATGTTCCTCCGGCGTAATTTCTTTGCCCTGCTTTTTTAAGGTCGATTCCTGAATTTGCGCCAGAACTTTCGCAGCCTGGCTTCCACCCATTACCGCCAGATCGCTCCACGGCCAGGCAACAATAAGTCTCGGGTCGTAGGCTTTTCCGCACATTGCATAATTTCCTGCACCGTAAGAATTGCCGGTGATTACGGTGAATTTCGGCACCACCGAATTGGCTACAGCGTTCACCATTTTTGCCCCGTCTTTAATAATTCCGCCATGCTCAGACTTGGAACCGACCATAAAACCGGTGACATCCTGAAGGAAAATAAGCGGGATTTTCCGTTGATTGCAGTTGGCGATAAACCGCGTGGCTTTATCCGCTGAATCGGAATAGATCACGCCGCCAAACTGCATTTCGCCTTTGCCGTTCTTTACGAGTTTTCTCTGGTTGGCAACAATTCCAACGCTCCAGCCATCGATTCTGGCGGTTGCACAGATTATAGTTTTGCCGTAATCGGGCTTATATTCTTCGAATTCTGAATGATCCACTAAACATTTAATGATGTTGAAAGTATCGTACTGATCAGCCCTGGAATCCGGCATGTGACCAAAAATATTCTCGATTTTTTCTTTCGGCGGGAAACTTTCAATGCGGTCAAAGCCCGCTTTTTCATAGCTACCGATTGATTTCATGATATTTTTAATACGGTTCAAGGCATCCTGATCGTCTTTGGCTTTATAGTCGGTAACGCCAGAGATTTCGCAATGTGTGGTCGCGCCGCCCAATGTTTCGTTATCGATATTTTCACCAATAGCCGCTTTTACCAGGTAACTTCCGGCAAGAAAAATAGAGCCCGTCTTATCCACGATCATCGCTTCGTCACTCATAATTGGGAGGTACGCACCGCCGGCCACGCAACTGCCCATCACCGCGGAGATCTGGATGATGCCCATCGCGCTCATCTTCGCATTGTTTCTGAAGATTCTGCCGAAATGTTCTTTATCGGGGAAAATTTCGTCCTGCATCGGTAGATAGACGCCTGCCGAATCTACGAGATAAATAATCGGCAGCCGGTTTTCCATTGAGATTTCCTGGGCACGCAGATTTTTCTTTGCGGTGATCGGAAACCAGGCACCGGCTTTTACAGAAGCATCGTTCGCTACCACAAGACATTGCTTCCCCGAAACATAGCCCATCACCACAATGACGCCACCACCGGGACAGCCGCCATGCTCTTCGTACATTTCGAAACCAGCAAACGCGCCAATTTCGATCGATTCAGAATTTTTATCAAGAAGATATTCAATTCTTTCGCGGGCGGTGAGTTTGCCCTCGTCGCGCTGCTTCTGAAGACGCTGTTCGCCACCACCCTTTTTTATCTGAGCCAGCAGGCGGTTTATTTCAGCGAGCTTAAGTTTATTCTGATCTTCTCTTTTGTTGAATTCCAAATCCATTATCTCAATATTTGCGCTAAAGATAAAGATTTTAAGAAAATTTCCGGCATCGGATCGGCGCGCACAGCAAATCATCTGACAATCAGATTTTTATTAAGAAATATTTAACATAAAAAAATAAATAACTGCAAAATATTGAGGCGCAGATTACGTTTCATAATCAGAAATCCTAAAATAGTTTCGTGAATTTTATTTAAAGTTCGGTTCCTAGTTTATTTTTTTAATAGTTTATTATTTGAAAGCCCCAAAAATTCTCACAGATTTTTGGGGTTTTTGTGTTTTGTGCAGCGGCCACCAAGTAAAATATCAGCAAAATTCGGAAAGTGATTTGTAGATTTGCACAACTCAAAAAAAATCAGCGGTGTATAAAAATTCGGCCTTATTCAGATTGCATGTAATTGTCTTTTTATGGGGCTTCACAGCTATTTTGGGCAAACTGATCCATGCCAACGCGCACGTGCTGGTTTTCTACCGTATGTTTTTTGCATCGGCAATTCTGTTTCTGTTTTTCAGGGTTTTTAAAAAGCGCAGCCTTAGGGTACCACGAAAACTTTTGGCGCAGCTCGTGATGATTGGAGGTTTTATGGGCTTCCACTGGCTGTGCTTCTTCTATTCGATAAAAGTTTCTAATGTTTCCATTGCATTAAGTTGCCTGTCACTGTCCACGTTGTTCACTTCTGTTCTTGAGCCCATCATCTTTAAAAGAAAAATAGATATTTCGGAAGTCATCATCGGGATTGTTATCGTAATCTGCATGGGGATGATATTTAAAACCGAATTTCAGTATAAGGAAGGGATTTTCTTTGGCGTACTTACCGCACTTTTCGGAACGATATTTCAGGTTTATAACGGGAAAATCTACGGGAAAACCAGTTCCGGCAATATTATTTTCTACGAAATTTTCTCCGGCTTTTTAATTCTGAGCTTATTTTACATGCTGACCGGCCAAATTTGGGACGTAATTGAAATAAGTTACCGCGATTTGGCGTTAGTCATATTATTGGCAGGCGTTTTTACGGCGTATCCGATGCTCGAATCTGTGAGTCTGATGAAGTATATTTCGCCATTCACGCTGATATTAACCATTAATCTGGAGCCGGTTTACGGGATTATTCTGGCTTTCTTTATCTTTGGAGAATCCGAGCAGATGAGCCCGGTCTTTTATATTGCGTCAGTCGTTATGATATCCGCTATCGTGATTAACGGCGTAATTAAGGCCCGGAAAAGCGCAAAAACAAACAATTTAGACATTTGATGAAAAATATATTTCTTGCACTTCTAATATTTTCGGGAATCTTCTCTGAAGCGCAGATTGTGCGTAAATATTCAAATGAATTTCTGAATATCGGGGCCGGCGCGCGTGGCCTTGCAATGGGTGGCGCGGTACTTTCGAGCCAGAACGATGTATATTCGCCGATGTGGAATCCTGCTGGCCTGATCGGTGTAGATCGCGACTGGCAGGGCGCAGCGATGCATGCTGAATATTTTGAATCGATCGCGAAATACGATTATCTGGCCTTTGCCAAACCGCTTGATAACAACGGCGGGGTTTTCGCAATTTCACTCGTACGTCTTGGTGTCGACAACATCTTAAACACGACCCAACTTATCGACTCGGAAGGAAATATTGATTACGATAAAATCACAAGCTTCTCACAATCGGATTACGCTGCGCTGATTTCGTATGCATTCAGACCGGGCGGCAACCATCGTCTGGCCGTGGGTGTAAATGCCAAATTGGTTTACAGAAATGTTGGCAAATTTGCGAGCGGATATGGTTTCGGGTTCGATTTGGGCGCGCTTTACAACAGCGATTCGGGTTGGAACTATGGTGCGATGCTTCGCGATGCCACAACAACCGTTAATTTCTGGACGATTAATCAGGACGAACTTTCAACCGTTGTAAATGGCGAAGAGTTTAATCCGGCACCGGCCGACAAACTGGAAATTACAATGCCAAAACTGAATCTTGGCGTGAGCAGGAACTTTGAAATTAACCGCGATCTTGAACTGACTCCCGAAGCAGGATTAAATATTGACTTTGCAAAAACCGCCGCGCTGATTTCAACGGATTTTGCAAGCATAACTCCCTATGCCGGCGCGGAACTGAGATTTCAGGACATGATTTTTGTGCGCGTGGGTGTAAACCGGTTTCAGACGATTACTGACATTGAAGACCTTAAAAGAAATGTTTCTTTCCAGCCAAGCGCGGGTATCGGCATTAAATATCAGGGCTTAACGCTGGATTATGCGATCACCAATTCGGGAGTTGGAGGCTCAAATTTCTTTTCGAATTTCTTTTCTCTGAAGCTTGATATGGGCGATTTCCGGAATTAATATATCTTTACTAAAATTCAGCTTAAATGAAACGTATCCTATCTCTGTTGGTCGTGTTTTCGATGATGAACACTTTTGCCCAGCAAATCTCCGATTACAGTTATATTTTCATTTCTGATCAGCCGAAAGATTTCGCAGGCAATAAATTCGGCCTACAGGATCTGCTCAATTCAAAACTAAAAGCAAAAAACTACGTACCGATATGCGGCGAAAGCAGTTTGTGGCCGGAACCCGCAAAGAGCAACCCCTGTAGCGTGCTCCAGGCAGATCTACATAACAGCAGCAGCTTCCTCAAAAACAAACTACGCATCGATTTTACAGAATGTAACCAGAAAATAATTGCATCCTTGGAAGGGAAATCAAGCATCAAAGATTATGAGCCCGGATTTAAAGATGCTTTAAATGTAGCATTAAGAAATCTGCCTGCTTCAAATCCTGAGAAATTGGCAGTTAACAATGTAACTCCAAAACAGAACGTAGCAATTGCAGCCGAACCTGTGAAATCAACATTAAGCCAAACCCAAAAAAGCAATGTAAAAACCGGAAGCAAAGCCCAAACTTTCAGTAACGGTACATTAAATTTAAACCGGATTCATATTTCAGAAAATCAGTTTATTTTGGCTAGTCCGAATAATTCGATGCCGTATGCGATTTTTAAAGAGTCTACTAAAAAAGAGGTGTACCGAGTTCAACTACAGGATGGTACGCAGACTTTAGGATATCTTGAAAATGGAAACATTGTAATTGAAATAGCGGCTCAGGACGGAAGTTACAAGAAAGAAGTATTTGAAGAGACTGTTATTCTGGCGTATTAAAATATTCCCAAACCAAACCACCGCGGCTTTTACCTAAAATTTCCTCAAGGGTTTCGCGCGAAGATTCTTTCACGCGCTTTACAGATTTCAGTTTGCTTAGAAGTAAATCAACGGCTTTTTCACCGATGCCCGGAATCTCTTCGAGTTCAGATTTTATGGTTGAATTTTTTCTGCGCGTACGGTGATGTTTCACGCCAAAACGGTGAGATTCGTCGCGCACCCGCTGCAAAATCTTCAGCGTTTCCGATTTCTTATCAAGGTAAAGTGGAATCGGATCCTCAGGAAAATATATCTCTTCCAAACGTTTGGCGATACCTATGATCGTGATTTTACCGTATAATCCCAGCAGTTTTAAACTTTTAACAGCCGACGAGAGCTGGCCCTTTCCACCATCGATCAAAATCAGTTGAGGCAACGGCGAATTTTCTTCTAAAAGCCTGCGGTAGCGCCGGTGTATCACTTCCTCCATTGTCGCAAAATCATTCGCCCCTTCAACGGTTTTGGGATGAAATATACGGTAATCAGCCTTGCTGGGTTTACCGTTTTTAAACACAACACAGGCCGAAACGGGATTTGTTCCCTGAATATTTGAGTTGTCGAAACCTTCGATATGACGGGGCTCGACAGGCATGCGCAAGAGTTTCTGCATTTCTGCCATGATTCGGTTGGTATGCCTTTCGGGATCTACAATCTGTACGGCTTTAAGTTTTTCGATGCGGTATTCTTTGGCGTTTTTCTCCGAAAGTTCCACAATCCTTTTTTTATCCCCAACCTTCGGAACGATGAGTTTAACGTTCGGAATCTCGAGCGTAAGATGAAATGGCAAAAGAATTTCTTTGGAATCTGAATTGAATTTCTGACGGATTTCAATCATGGCTTCTTCCAGAATGTCTTCATCACTTTCGTCGAGAATCTTTTTTATCTCGGTCGTAAAACTTTGGATGATATTGCCGTTCTGGATCTTGAAGTAATTCACATAGGCAGCCGTTTCGTCGCTTGTCATCCCAAACACATCCACGTCGTCTATATTTGGGTTTACCACCGTGTGTTTGTGTTGATAATTTTCGAGCATATCCAGCCTTTCCTTCACCACATGGGCGTCCTCAAACTGCAGGTTTTCAGCATATTTCATCATCTGATTGACGAGATATTCTTTTGCCCTCTTAAAGTCGCCTTTAATTATTCCGCGTATCGCATCAATTTTGAGGTCGTAATCTTCCTTGGATTCGAGCATTTCACAAGGTCCCTGACAGTTTTTGATATGAAACTCAAGACACACTTTATATTTTCCTTCGGCGATTTTAGGCGGCGAAAGATTCAACGTGCAGGTTCTTAACTTATAGATATGTTTGATCGTATCGAGCAAAACCTTGGCGGGACGCACCCTTGCATAGGGGCCATAATACTCCGAGCCATCCTTTATCATGGTCCGGGTGAGGAATATCCGCGGGAAATCTTCGTTTTTAATGCAAATCCAGGGATAGGATTTGTCATCTTTCAGCATTACGTTATAGAATGGCTGATGTTCCTTAATTAAATTATTTTCGAGTAATAAAGCATCGTATTCACTAGGGACGATGGTGGTCTCCAGCCGATGGATCTTCGCGACCATAATCCGCGTACGGTAACCCGGAAGATTTTTATTAAAATAAGACAACACTCTTTTCTTCAGATGCTTCGCCTTCCCTACGTACAGAAGTTGGTCGTTTTTATCGTAATACCGATAAACGCCCGGTTCTGAGGGTAAGGTTTTCAGCTGAAGTTCGAGATTGGAATTCATAATACAAAAATAAGGAAAAACATAGACTCTGATGCTCAAGTAATGGTTACAGGCGATAGTTGATACTCAGAAAAAACCCTTAATTCCGTGACATACTGTAGGGTGAATTCACATATAAAGTTAGCGGGTATAATGGTATGTTTGTTCCACTTTTTAAGACGCATCGCTTGCAGATAAAAAGTAAAAAAAACAACTAATAACCATGAGAACCAAATTAATACTGCCAGCGCTTATGCTGGCACAGTTACTTTGTGGACAGACTTCGGACCTGGCGGCGAAGCTTCTACAAAAGGAACAGGAAGTTAGAGACCTTAGCCTGCAGGTTAAGTACTATAAAACAGTTCTTAATTCGACGCGTGCGATCAGAAGTGCGACATTTGAGAACATCAGATTCGATCTTACACAGGTGACCGGATCACGAAAAGACGGCAGTCTTGTGATTGGTTTTTCTTACAATAATGTTGGCGACACCCGCAAAACACTTCAATGTGAACGTGCACTTCTAGTAGATATGCAGGGCAACCAACATCAGACAACACTGATCAACCTTGCACCCAACGGAAAAGTTATCGCTTTTGATGTACTGCCAAAAGTACCTTATCGTGGTGCAATTATTTATAAAAAGCTCAACTACTATTTCCCCGTCATCCGTTCGCTGGTACTCTATATTTACCCTAAGGACAATATTTCTAATCCGAGCCCGGTGGTGTTTGAAAATGTGCCCGTTATCTGGGATTAAAAACTGTTAAGTAGACAACCATTAAATAACCGAAGCCGCCTAACAGTTTGGTAACAGTAAGACGCGTCAATTTGTTTCCGTCTGCGGTCAGGTCACTCATTTTCCGTATTTTTAAAGGCAAATACAGATTTATGATTTACGGAACAGATATCCTCACGATCGAGGATATTATCAAAATAGTTGCTGATCCTTCAATTGCAACGCTAAACGATGAAGCCACAGAGCGGATTTTAAAATCCCAAAGAAACGTCCGGGAGATCGTGGCTTCGGACCGCACCGTGTACGGCATCAACACTGGCTTCGGCCCACTGTGCGACGTTAAAATCTCAGAAGAGGAAACGGCACAGCTCCAGTATAATCTCATTATTTCGCATGCGGTAGGCGTAGGAAAGCCAATTGCTAAAGACCTGTCTAAAGTGATGATGATTGCGAAGATCCACGCATTGTCAAAAGGTTTTTCGGGAGTTTCTCTGCAGGTGATCGAGCGTATGATTCTCATGGTAAATAAGGATATAATTCCTGTAGTACCAGAACAAGGCTCGGTGGGCGCATCTGGCGACCTCGCGCCGTTGGCACATCTAGTATTACCATTGTTGGGATTAGGCAAAATTTGGCAGGACGATGAAATCATTGATACCGCCAGTGTTCTGGAAAAACATGGTTTGCAACCCCTGACATTAGGCCCGAAGGAGGGTCTCGGACTGATCAACGGCACGCAGTTTATCCTGGCGCACGCGGTTTTAGGCCTTCAGCGATTTGAATATCTGCTGGATCTGGCAGACCTCACGGCAGCGATGAGCCTTGAAGCTTACCGTGGATCTGCAAGTCCGTTCAGAGCGGAGTTGCACGAAATCCGGCCGTTTGACGGAAGCCGCAAAGTAGCCGCACGGATGCGCAAATTTCTGGAAAAATCGGAAAATCTGCACGAACATGAATTGTGCGACCGGGTTCAGGACCCATATTCAATACGCTGTGTGCCGCAGGTTCACGGCGCGAGTAGAAATGCATTTGAACATTTAAAAAATTTAACTGAAACCGAACTTAATTCAGTGACCGATAACCCGATTATCTTGAGTGCTGAAGAATCGATTTCCGGAGGGAATTTTCACGGGCAACTACTAGCGCTCCCACTTGACTATTCAACACTGGCCGCAGCGGAACTCGGGAATATTTCCGACAGACGAAGCTATCTTCTTCTTGAAGGAAAATATGGGTTACCGAGGTTGCTTACCGAAAGTTCAGGCCTGAATTCAGGATTTATGATTCCACAATATACTTCAGCAGCGTTGGTCACAGAGAATAAAACGCTGTGCTTTCCGGCTTCGGCAGATTCGATACCGACCAGTTTAGGGCAGGAAGATCATGTTTCAATGGGCAGTATTTCTGGGAGAAAATTCAATCAGGTTTTGGGGAATTTAGAAAATATACTGGCCGTGGAACTGATGTTTGCTGCGCAAGGACTGGAGTTCAGACGTCCGGCTAAATGTTCAGTATTTGTCGAAAATGCGTATAGTGTAATTCGAAGCAAAGTCGCAAAATTAGAGGATGACAGGTTGATCGGCGAGGATATGCTGGCCATTGCTGAATTAATTCGAGGAAGAAAATTTGAAGTAAATTAAAAGATGAAAAAAAATATTATCGCAGTTACTTTTATGGCGTTTGGAGTGTTCGCAAATGCCCAAACCACCAAGGAAATAAAAATTGCAGAACTGCTGGAAACCATGGGCACTACGCAGGCAATGAAAACGTCATATGAATATATGATTGAACATTATAAAAAAAGCTACCCCTCTATTTCTGGGGAATATTGGGATAGGGCAACCAGCCTCGTGAATTATGAAGATCTAGTCCAGAAACTGGTTCCTGTGTCTACCAAACACTTTTCCGAGCAGGAAATCGAAGATCTTATCGCGTTTTACCGTACCCCAACCGGAAAGCAAATGATTACTAAAATGCCGGCAATTCTACAGGAAAGTATGCAAATAGGACAAACTTGGGGTGTTGAACTGGCAGAAAAAATTGAGAAGAATCTGCCACAAACGAAACAGCAATATGATAATCCACCTCCTTTAATGCGTTTCAAATAATTATTTCAGTAGATATAAGTTCCGATTATAATAATAAAACTTCCACATAGATTGCTGGAAGTTTTTTTTGATGTATTACTAGCACAAAATCTCGCAAGAATGTCAAAAAAGATGAGCTCAATCATATATGTTGAGCATTATGTCCGCCCGCGTAGGGCTGCTTCTGTGCAACTTTACTGGGCATATATCTCTGCAACGCGACCGCTTTAAAACAAAAAATCCCCAATCAAATAAATGATTGAGGATTTAAAAAAACTGGCGGCGACCTACTCTCCCGCTTTCGCAGTACCATCGGCGCTAGAGGGCTTAACTTCTGTGTTCGGAATGGGAACAGGTGAGCCCCTCTGCTAAAACCACCCTAAATATGGGTAATGTAACAATGAGGGTAACGTAGCAGTGTAGCAATCAGATTGGTACAGTGATACTTTGATAAATTGTTAGATTATTTATCGATAAAAACTTTCACAAAGAGTAAACCTTTAGTGCACTTCCGAGTGCGCCTATATCAGGCTATAAATCTACGGGTAATTAGTACTACTCGGCTATGACATTACTGTCTTTACACCTATAGCCTATCAACGTTGTCATCTCCAACGACCCTTAAAAGATGTCTCATCTTGAGGCAGGTTTCGCACTTATATGCTTTCAGTGCTTATCCATACCAAACGTAGCTACTCAGCGGTGCACCTGGCGGTACAACTGATACACCAGAGGTTTGTTCAAATCGGTCCTCTCGTACTAGATTCAAGCCCTCTCAAACATCTAACGCCCGCAATAGATAGAGACCGAACTGTCTCACGACGTTCTGAACCCAGCTCGCGTGCCACTTTAATGGGCGAACAGCCCAACCCTTGGGACCTTCTCCAGCCCCAGGATGTGACGAGCCGACATCGAGGTGCCGAACCTCCCCGTCGATGTGAGCTCTTGGGGGAGACTAGCCTGTTATCCCCGGAGTACCTTTTATCCTATGAGCGATGGCCCTTCCATACGGAACCACCGGATCACTATGTCCTGCTTTCGCACCTGATCGACTTGTAGGTCTCACAGTCAAGCACCCTTATGCCATTACACTCTACGCACGGTTACCAAGCGTGCTGAGGGTACCTTTGAAAGCCTCCGTTACTCTTTTGGAGGCGACCACCCCAGTCAAACTACCCACCACGCAATGTCTCCGCCGAACGGCGGATTAGGCTCCAAATAAACAAAGGGTGGTATTTCAACGTTGACTCCACCGACACTAGCGTGCCAGCTTCAAAGTCTCCCACCTATCCTACACATTGTTTATTCAAAGTCAATACGAAGTTATAGTAAAGGTTCACAGGGTCTTTTCGTCCCATTGCGGGTAATCGGCATCTTCACCGATACTACAATTTCACAGAGCTCATGGTTGAGACAGTGCCCAGATCGTTACACCATTCGTGCAGGTCGGAACTTACCCGACAAGGAATTTCGCTACCTTAGGACCGTTATAGTTACGGCCGCCGTTTACTGGGGCTTCAGTTAATTGCTTCGCATTGCTGCTAACAACCTTCCTTAACCTTCCAGCACCGGGCAGGTGTCAGACCCTATACAGCATCTTTCGATTTAGCAGAGTCCTGTGTTTTTGATAAACAGTCGCCTGGGCCTCTTCACTGCGGCCAGCATTGCTGCTGGCGTCTCTTCTTCCGAAGTTACGAGACTATTTTGCCTAGTTCCTTAACCATGATTCACTCTAGCACCTTAGGATTCTCTCCTCGACTACCTGTGTCGGTTTTGGTACGGGTTGCTTCACTTCGGCTTTTCTTGGAATCTATTTCCCTGCAGCAGCTTCGCCCGAAGGCTAGGCCTTGACTATTCCGTCAGTCTCCAGCAAGTACGTAAATCCGTCCCCTTTTTAATGTGAGCAAGTTAGGGAATATTAACCCTATGTCCATCCACTTCCCCTTTCGGGTTCGCGTTAGGTCCCGACTAACCCTCAGCTGATTAGCATGGCTGAGGAAACCTTAGTCTTTCGGTGAGCGGGTTTCTCGCCCGCTTTATCGTTACTTATGCCTACATTTTCTTTTCTGTACGCTCCACCAGGCCTCACGACCTGGCTTCTGTGCAAACAGAATGCTCCCCTACCAGATATAACTCAAAAGTTATAAATCCATAGCTTCGGTACTATACTTATGCCCGATTATTATCCATGCCGAACCGCTCGACTAGTGAGCTGTTACGCACTCTTTAAATGAATGGCTGCTTCCAAGCCAACATCCTAGCTGTCAATGCAGTTCAACCGCGTTATTTCAACTTAGTATAGATTTGGGGACCTTAGCTGTTGGTCCGGGTTCTTTCCCTCTCGGACATGGACCTTAGCACCCATGCCCTCACTGCCGACGAACATTTATTAGCATTCGGAGTTTGTCAGGAATTGGTAGGATTTGACTCCCCCGCATCCAATCAGTAGCTCTACCTCTAATAAACTTAACATCGACGCTGCACCTAAATGCATTTCGGGGAGTACGAGCTATCTCCCAGTTTGATTGGCCTTTCACCCCTACCCACAAGTCATCCGAAGACTTTTCAACGTCAACCGGTTCGGTCCTCCACTTTGTGTTACCAAAGCTTCAACCTGCCCATGGGTAGATCACAAGGTTTCGCGTCTAATCCTACTAACTAAGCGCCCTATTCAGACTCGCTTTCGCTCCGCCTCCGTACCTGAAGTACTTAAGCTCGCTAGTAAAATTAACTCGTAGGCTCATTATGCAAAAGGCACGCCGTCACCCAACTTGTGGGCTCCGACCGCTTGTAGGCGTACGGTTTCAGGTTCTCTTTCACCCTTCTATTCGAAGTGCTTTTCACCTTTCCTTCACAGTACTTGTTCACTATCGGTCTTTCAGGAGTATTTAGCCTTGGAGGATGGTCCCCCCATATTCAGACAGGATTTCACGTGTCCCGCCCTACTCATTTATCATCTATGTATGCCTTTCATGTACGGGGCTATCACCCTCTATGGCTGTTCTTTCCAGAACATTCTATTAAACATATAAAGACTTTTGGGCTAATCCGCTTTCGCTCGCCGCTACTTACGGAATCTCTTCGATTTCTTTTCCTCAGGGTACTTAGATGTTTCAGTTCTCCTGGTTTGCTCTCTAAATAAATTTAGAGTGACTGGTCTTCAACCAGCCGGGTTGCCCCATTCGGACATCTGCGGATCAATTCGTGTGTGCCGATCCCCGCAGCTTTTCGCAGCTTACCACGTCCTTCTTCGCCTCTGAAAGCCTAGGCATCCGCCATACGCCCTTAACGATTTCTTTCCTAATATTAAATTAGTTCAGTATTTTTATACAACACAACCGTGTTGTATGATATTTTTGTAAACTCGGCACTCGAAAGTGCTCGGTTTTCTCTTTGTGATGTTCTTACCGTTAATGTCAATGATCAATTTTCTTATTACTTCTTTAATAAACAGAAATTGTTTTTGGCTCTTTCCGTCACTTTTAAATTAAAGTGGTAATACGTGAATAATATAGGTCCTGATCCTATCAAACTTCTTAATTTCTTAAGCCGTTTCGCCTCCTTAGGGCATAATTCTTCAATCTGTAATGTAAATATCTTCTGTTCTCGTTACATTTCTGTAACTTATGTGGAGAATAAGGGAGTCGAACCCTTGACCTCCTGCGTGCAAGGCAGGCGCTCTAGCCAGCTGAGCTAATTCCCCTCTAGTTTCAGACTTGAGATGTTTAGATTTAAAATCTGAGAGTTTTTTTGTCTCCTATCTTCTGTCTTTCTGTCTCCTGTCTTGTAATTAGTAGTCTCGGGCAGGCTCGAACTGCCGACCTCTACATTATCAGTGTAGCGCTCTAACCAGCTGAGCTACGAGACTGTCTTTTTAGACTATTAGATTCAAGATGCTAGATACAAGACGTCTTTTTGTCTTGATTCTTGCCTCTTGGCTCTTGTATCTCTTCCCTGTACTAATTTCTAGTGGGTATATTTTATAAATAGCAACCTTAAGTAAGTAAAAACCATAAGCATCAGTTTTTGAGTGAGTGCTCTGATACATTTAAGTATCTTTTGTTTGTTTAACGTCTAAAAGACGCTCTAAAATGAGATGTTCCAGCCGCACCTTCCGGTACGGCTACCTTGTTACGACTTAGCCCTAGTTACTTGTTTTACCCTAGGCAGCTCCTTTTACGGTCACCGACTTCAGGTACCCCAAACTTCCATGGCTTGACGGGCGGTGTGTACAAGGCCCGGGAACGTATTCACCGCGCCATGGCTGATGCGCGATTACTAGCGATTCCAGCTTCATAGAGTCGAGTTGCAGACTCCAATCCGAACTGAGACCGGCTTTCGAGATTTGCATCACATCGCTGTGTAGCTGCCCTCTGTACCGGCCATTGTATTACGTGTGTGGCCCAAGACGTAAGGGCCGTGATGATTTGACGTCATCCCCACCTTCCTCTCTACTTGCGTAGGCAGTCTCACTAGAGTCCTCAACTTAATGTTAGCAACTAGTGACAGGGGTTGCGCTCGTTGCAGGACTTAACCTAACACCTCACGGCACGAGCTGACGACAACCATGCAGCACCTTGAAAAATGTCCGAAGAAGGGTCTATTTCTAAACCTGTCATTTCCCATTTAAGTCTTGGTAAGGTTCCTCGCGTATCATCGAATTAAACCACATAATCCACCGCTTGTGCGGGCCCCCGTCAATTCCTTTGAGTTTCAATCTTGCGATCGTACTCCCCAGGTGGCTAACTTATCACTTTCGCTTGGTCTCTGAATCCGAAGATCCAAAAACGAGTTAGCATCGTTTACGGCGTGGACTACCAGGGTATCTAATCCTGTTCGCTACCCACGCTTTCGTCCCTCAGCGTCAGTTAAATCTTAGTGACCTGCCTTCGCAATTGGTGTTCTAAGTAATATCTATGCATTTCACCGCTACACTACTTATTCCAGCCACTTCAAATTTACTCAAGACCCGCAGTATCAATGGCAGTTTCATAGTTGAGCTATGAGATTTCACCACTGACTTACGGGTCCGCCTACGGACCCTTTAAACCCAATAAATCCGGATAACGCTTGCACCCTCCGTATTACCGCGGCTGCTGGCACGGAGTTAGCCGGTGCTTATTCGTACAGTACCTTCAGCTACTCTCACGAGAGTAGGTTTATTCCTGTACAAAAGAAGTTTACAATCCATAGGACCGTCATCCTTCACGCGGGATGGCTGGATCAGGCTTTCACCCATTGTCCAATATTCCTCACTGCTGCCTCCCGTAGGAGTCTGGTCCGTGTCTCAGTACCAGTGTGGGGGATCTCCCTCTCAGGACCCCTAAAGATCATTGACTTGGTGAGCCGTTACCTCACCAACTATCTAATCTTGCGCGTGCCCATCTCTATCCACCGGAGTTTTCAATATCAAATGATGCCATTCAATATATTATAGGGTATTAATCTTCCTTTCGAAAGGCTATTCCCCAGATAAAGGTAGGTTGCACACGTGTTACGCACCCGTACGCCGCTCTCTCTCTTCCGAAGAAGAAATACCGCTCGGCTTGCATGTGTTAGGCCTCCCGCTAGCGTTCATCCTGAGCCAGGATCAAACTCTCCATTGTATGTTTGTCTGACTCACTCAAAAGTTTTGACGCTTTTTGGTTTTTCCTTACTTAATTTTTGGTTGTTATTTGTATGTCAATGATCTCTTTTCTTTTCGCGTTCATCCGGAAACTCTTTCTGTCGTTTGTTCCGAATTGCGAGTGCAAAAGTATAAACTATTTTCTAAATGACCAAATTTTTCTGAAAGAAACTTAAAACTTTTTTTCGTAAGCCTTATCTCTCATTAAACTCAATCTCAAATCTCTCTACTTCGCTTCCCGCTTCTCTCGATTTGGGATTGCAAAGATACAACGATTTTTTATCTGACAAAATATTTTGTGAAGAAATTTTAAAAAAGTTTTTCTCTTAAACTTCCTTCCTAATATACCCTGTCAATACTGTTTTACTTCGCTCCTTTCTTCTTTCGAATTGGGATTGCAAAACTAAAAACTATTTTCTAAATGACCTAATGTTTTTGCAATAAATTTTTAGAAATTTCTAAACCATTATTACTCAACGTTTTCAATATATAAATAGCTTTCTGCTGCGCTCCCTCGTTCTCTCGATTTGGGATTGCAAAGATAGGCACATTCCACCAAAATCCAAACTTACACCCGTTTATTTTCTTACAAAACACTCAACTCACTGATTCTTTGAGTGAAAAATTTCAAGCCCATTATTACCGCTTACCATTCTAAGTCCTCCCGCCCATTCCCGAGGTTCCAAAATGAGAATTAGGATAACTCTCGGACAGTACTTCGAGCGTGGTGGTGATTAATTTTTGAACTGTAATGATGACGCTGTAAGTTTAGAACATTAAAACTACCATCCGACATAAACGAAAAAACCCCGCCAGAAGGCGGGGTGGTTATAATACTATTATTTGTTACAATATTTATTGAAGACTGTTGTTCAGATTCACAGCGTCCTGATAACCCGGATTGAGCTGGACTGACTGTGATGCGTAGTTCTTAGCTTTCACAGGATCACTGTCTTTTACCAAATAGGCCACCGCAAAATATGCGTAAGACAATATTTCCTTATTAGCTTCCCTGTCCGCAGGCTTCACTGTAGAGATAAATTTCTCGTAAGCGATTTTTGCCAGCTCACTATTACCGGCCTGCTGATATGCATAGCCCTGACTATAATATGCAGGAGCCCAATCCGGCAGCAAACCACTCATCTTCTGCCAGGTCAAGATAGCCCCGTTCCAGTTCTCCGCTTCCTGATATGCATTTGCCAATCGGAATAGTGCATCAGTATCCTGTGGTTTCTCAGCAACCTCTTTCTTCAACTGCTCAATTTGCGGATTCGTCGGGCCAGCTTCTACTGCAGCCTGTGTTACTCCGCCGCCACCTTTAATTTTTACCAATTCGAGATCCCAGTTCATGGTTTCGTCTTTGGCATTCTTGGCTAGGGCAATTTTTTGCTGTGCATCGGCCATTAAACTCGCTTTTTTAGCTGCATCGGTTTCTTTCTCCGCTAGTCCGGCTGAAACAAGACCTAATAATCCCTGGTCGGCAGGCTGAACTCTGGTCTTCTCAGCTTTTGAGATAAACTGGTCCATGCTCGCTTTTGCACCTGGATAATCACCATCTGCATATAATAAGTATGCACGCAATTTAAATTTAATAGGATCATTCACCTTATCAAACACTTTATCTAAATAAGTTTTAGAGTTTGCGTAGTCTTCATTAGTGAAGAAGAGTTTAGAAATCTCCAACTGAGTATCCGGATCTTCATCTGCATACTTCGCATAATTTAACAAATCCTGAGTAGCCAGCGCGTTCTGCTGATATTTGATACTGTACGCGGCTTTGGCTTTGTAAGCCGGAGCATACGTAGGATCAGCTGCAATAGCTCTGTCGATACTTTCTTTCGCCTTTTGCCACTGCTGAGCCTGCATCCACAAAGTACCAATACGTGTATAAACTGATGCTTTGTTTTTTGCTACAGGCAACGCTTTATCATATGCCGTCATTGCAGAACCTGCAACTTGCGGACTATTGGTTAATTTCAGCCGGTAAGCATCACCCAAGGTGTAATAATAATTAGCAGGCGTACCTCCTTTTTGAGATTTATCCACAGCTCTGTTTAAGTAATCGATCGCAAGATCTGCATTACCTGCACCGCCAAATAAAGTAAGTGCTTCCGCTGCACGGTATAGAACTTCCGGATCTTTATCACGACTATCTTTTACGATATTCTGGATTTCTGTAACTGCAGACTTATCACCTTTCCCCAATTTAACGGATGCTAAACCGATACGGTTAAGGTTGCTTTTCTTATCTGCTGCCAAACCTTTATTGAAATTCTCCTGCGCTAAATCGAAATTCGGCTCGAACTGCGTAAGATATGAGTTACCTAAATAAAAATAATTTTCAGCGCTAGGCGATTTCACAATCATCTCATTAAAAACTGATTTAGCTTTTGCGTATTTGTGACTATCTGCACTTGCAATTCCCTCCTGAAGAGTTTGCGCAAAAGCGAAATTAGAAAAGAATACTGTCGCAATACCTAACGCAACTTTCTTTGATACATTCATTATAATATTTGATTTTAATTTGTTAAACTTTAAAAATACATTTCTGATCTTAAATCCCAACTATCATACCAAAACTGATTTGGGATGAACTTTCCTTGGAACTTAACTGGTGAAAATTACCGGATCTGTACCTCCCGAGGGAAGATGTTATAGGGCTGAAGACCCTCCTTCTGTACGACAATCTGGCCGAGTTGCTGGCAAGAAAACCTTATCAGTCCGTTGCCCAATCCGTAGTAGCCTTCATTTGTGATGAAATACAGTATTCGTGCAAACGGGTAGGTCATATTACGGAGATTCGTGATATCGGGGCTGATAGAAGAAGAGCCTGAAACCACCGGCAATATCTTTACAGAGTTTCTCAGTTCCTGCGATTCCTTATCATAGGCACGGCTAATTGTGTTCAGACTCACCACACCAATCTTTTCAGGTTGAGCTGCGATCGCCTTAATGATGTTTGTGTTTCCACTAATAATCGAAAATTTGAGATCGCCTGGTTTTTTACCCAGTTTCTGAGCGACAAAATTGAGGTTACTGGAGTTGGTTCCGTCAAAAATAATATTTTTAGTATCGGAATTTAATTCCTTCTTGAGTTCCTCCACTGAAACACCATTTCGCTGTGAATCCTTAGCCGTAATAAATACCACGGCATCCGCGGCAAACTTTGCGGGCAGAAGGTCCATATCTACCTTGTCTTTATAAGCTTTTTTCTCGCGATCGGTCAGGTCACGTGACATTATGATCACCCTAACTTTATTTTCGAGCAGATCCAGGAACGCAAGATCTTCCTTTTTTATAATAAGATCAATCTTTGTTCCGGGGTTTAAAGCCATGTAACGATCAGTAAGTGCTTCGGCAACCGATTTAAAAGATTCATCTGCGGCGATCGCAATATGGCCCTGCTGTGGGTCATCCACCACGTGGTCGCTTTTCTTGCAGGAAGCAAGAAACACCAAAAGCGTAAAAAACAATATGAATTTAATCCTCATCCCCGTCCTGTCTTATCCTGTACACTGCCCTACCAATACGAAACAGCCCGTAAAGGACTAAAAGCGCACCCAAAGAATAGGCAATAAGAGGTTCTAAATAGATAATAAAAAATTTATAAATAATAACTACAATCCCTAATACGATGTAAAAAATACCAGTTATTATTGATAGCCAATTAAAGATCATTCACAAAAATACAAAAAAATAAAAAAGAGAGACCAGTGGCCTCTCTTTTATAGTGTTAAACTTTCTTAAGATTACTCGAACTGCATCGTAAGAGGCATTCTAAATCTGTATCGCACTGCCTGCCCGTTAATTTTTGCAGGGGCCCATTTGTTTTTAATGGATTTTACCGTACGAATTGCTTCCGCGTTGAAATCTCTGTTGGATCCGCTAGCTTTCACATCGGTTATACTACCGTCTCTTTCTACTACGAAAGTTACTTCTGTCTTCACAGTACCTTCATCACCATCCATCACTGAAGTATCGAAACTGCTGTTTACTTTACTTCTAAAGGAGTTAATACCTCCCGGGAATTCTGCCAACTGCTCCACTTCGGTATAAACCTGAGTTTCGGAAACCTGAGGCTTCACTTCAACTGTTGTAGATTTACTTGGTCCTGGTGGCGGTGGCGGTGGCGTATAAGCCGGAGCTTTCACCCCTTCCTGTGCTACAACACCCGTAGTGGTTTCTAACTGCCGAGAAATTGGTGGCGGCGGAGTTTCTACTTTTGGCGCTTTCACCGGTTCCGGAACCACGTTCTGAATAATCTCAATTTTTGGCTCTTCTTTTGGTGGCGGCGGTGGTGGTGGCGGTTCATCTTTGGGTTGTTCTATAATCTGTTCCTCCTCCGGAAGAATGTCAATAAGATTTGCATCTACTTCAACAGCTTCTCTGGCGTTCATCTCCTGGATCTTCATAATCACAAACGGAGTAATTGCACCCACCAGGAACAGCACAGTCCCAATAATAAAAGCTTTGGTAAGTACCGACCTGTAAGTTGTACGCAGGTCATAGGCACCGTAGGCTTTATTTCTATTCTCAAATACAATTTCATCCAAAGTAAGATTACTCTTGTATGTGGTATCTTCTGCCATTATTCTTTCTTTAATATTAAAAATAATTAATCCTAGTTTGTATCGGCTGCCGGAGCTGCAGGGGCCGCTGAGCCTCCTACTTTTTTGTCATAAACAGCCTGCTCCCAAGATTTCACATCGGTAATACCGTAGATTTCGTTCTTGGTGATGGCCATCTCGTCCAACATGTCTACAAAATTCTTATATATCGCATCGTCGGTAGGTTTGATGATGACCGTAAACTTGGCCTGATCCTTTGCCCGCGCTTTTGCCTGCTCAATTACTTTCGTAATCCCATTTCTATCGAAAGTTGTTTCCTGCAGTGTCTGATCATTGAGATCGGCTGCAGTTAACTGGTGATAGAAAATTCTATTGTCTTTTCCTATAATCAATGAAATTGAGTTTGTTAAGTCAATTTCTGTATCTGGAGGTTTCACATTATCTTTCGGTTTTGCCGGAAGACCTAAATCCATCACATTCGGTTTGTTGAAAGTTGTAACCAACATAAAGAATGTGATCAAAAGGAATGCTAAATCCACCATCGGAGTAAGGTCGACGTGTGGTACCGATTTTTTCGACCGTACCTTGCCACCTTTTCCGCTATTGTCTTTTACTTGTACTTCTGCCATTTCTTAATTATTGTGCCGTTTCCTGACTCGTTATTAACCAGAATTTCAAGAAATCGATATCTCTTAATCCCTCAAATAAAGCTTTTACTTTCGGGTATTCTGTCTGCACATCTCCTTTGATCGCCATTTTGTAATCCGGGTTCACGGCTAAACTCTGCTGCACCCAATCAATCACCTGTTTATTGGTACTGTCCATCGGAATTCCAGTTGGGCTCTTGTAAGCTTTCTGCTCTTCATCCGATAAATTTAAGAAACCTTTAAGCTGATTCATCGGTACACCGATTGCCTGAACTTTGGTAAATGACACTTTTTCCTTATCGGTAAACTGCATTCCGTATTTCTCGCCCATCTTATCTAAAAGCTGCATTCTTTCGGAACCGTTTTCTACGGGTGTAAAGTAAAATTTACCGTCTGTTGTAGTAAGCACAGTCATTAAACTCGCATCCGGAAGTAGTTTTTCAGATATAGAAGATGGCGTGGTTATCGTCTCGACGTCAGGTTTTGCAAACTGAGCCGTGAGGATAAAGAACGTAAGGAGTAGAAATGATACATCGGTCATGGCCGTCATATCCACCCTTATATTATGTCTTTTTGGTTTGACTCTCGCCATTATATTTTATTTTATTATTATACTTCACATTTTAGACAGCCCTTCAGCAATGAAGTTAAAAGGGCTGGCCGGCAATTAATTGCAGATTTCTTAGTGAAATTCAGCAAAAGACTGCTGGATAGACATCGCGATCTCATCAATCTTGAATGTTAACCCGTCAATTTTAGAAGTAAAATAGTTATAGAAGATAATCGCTACTGCTGATGTACCAATACCTAATGCAGTATTAATCAACGCCTCAGAAATACCGATTGATAGTGCTGCTGAATCCGGTGTTCCACCGCCTGAACCTAGCGCGTTAAACGCCTTGATCATCCCGATTACCGTCCCAAGTAGAGCTACAAGCGTTGCAACGGTACCTAAGGTAGATAGAATCATCATGTTTTTCTCAAGCATTGGCATTTCCAAAGTAGTAGCCTCTTCGATTGATTTGTTCAGAGCAACCATTTTCTGCTCTTTGTTCATTGTGGTATCGTGCGCTAAGGCTTTGTAGGTTGTAAGACCTTCTCTCACTACATTTCCTACAGATCCCTGCTGTCTGTCGCACTCTTCGATTGCTTCGTCAACTTTGTTCTGATTAAGTAATCTTCTGATTGATAAAACGAAATTATCTACGTTACCTGCTCCAGATGCTTTTCTAAGAACCATTGCACGCTCAATAGAGAAAACAAGTACAATGATCATAAAGGAAATAAGGATTGGTACGATGGGACCACCCATGTAAATAATTCCCATGAATCCTTCAGGATGTAATTCTTTAGTGTCTAATCCGGAAAAACCAACTGATGCGCCCGTAAGCCTTGCATCTTCTCTAAAGTTTCCAGGATTTCCTAAAACAAAATAATAGATTAAATACCCGATAAGAATCAGAATCGGTAATATTAATGCAGGATTTAAACCTCCTAATTTTTTAGCAACTACTTGCTCCTCGTTGTTTGAAACATTCATTTCCATACTAAACTAAATTATAATTGTTATTTTTAAATTTTTCGAGCTGTAAAATAAAGTCAAAATAATTAACCGTGCAAATGTAATAGGCTCTGAATGACGATAAATCCTCACTCCCACCACTCCGCAGTGTTGCGAAATTAATAACTTTCGAATTGAATTTTAGTTATTATACGGATTTCCCAAAAAACCATTGAAAACTAAGGTAATTTAAAGGTCTTTTTTTGCGATTGCAACAGAAAAAATTATTTTTCCTTTTAATTTATGAGACAATATTAATGATTTTTTTCTGTACTATAATGATTTTTTTAGGACTATTTCCGGCCAGCTGATTTATTACACGCTGGTCTTTCATCACACTTTCTTCAATCTCTGAAACCGTATAATCTGCCGGCAGTGAAAGTTTAAATCTCATCTTTCCGTTAAAACTCACAGGGTACTCAAATTCGTCTTCTACCAGATATTTTTCATCGAATTCCGGGAACTTTTCTAACTCAACCGTACTGTTGTGCCCAAGCCTGCTCCAAAGTTCTTCGCACAGGTGCGGCGCATATGGCGAAACAATCACCGCCATTGCCTCCAGAATTTGGCGTTTGTTGGTTTTGAGCTTTTGGTACTCGTTCACCGCGATCATAAAAGAAGAAACTGAAGTATTGAACGAGAAATTGGCAATATCCGAAACCACCTTTCTGATCAACGTATGCAGAATCTTATATTCCTCTTTTGTCGGCTCTTCATCGGAAACTTCGAACTGGTCTCCGTTAAAATACAGATTATAGAATTTCTTCAGAAAACCATAAACGCCACTGAGGCCCTGCGTGTTCCATGGCTTCGACTGTTCAAGTGGCCCTAAGAACATCTCGTATAAACGAAGACAGTCCGCGCCGTATTCTTCACAGATGTCATCGGGATTCACGACATTGTATTTGGACTTGGACATTTTTTCCACTTCTCTTTCCGTGATATATTTTCCGTCTTCAAGAATAAATTCGGCATCAGCATATTCGGAACGCCAGTTTTTGAATCTTTCGATATCCAGTTCATCCGAAGTTCCTTTTAATAAAGAAACGTCCACATGAATTTTTTGAGTGGTATGGTCCTGAATTAAATTCTTTGAAATAAACTGGTTGGTACCTTCAATTCTGAAAACATACGCGCTCATCCCCAAAATCATTCCCTGATTTATCAGTTTTTTGAAAGGTTCATCATGTTGAACGTAACCGCGGTCTTTCAAGAACATATTCCAGAATCTTGAATACAATAAATGTCCGGTAGCGTGTTCGCTTCCGCCAATGTATAAATCAACCTGGCCCCAATAATCGGTGAGCTCTTTTTGTGCAAAAACCTCATCGTTATGCGGATCCATGTATCTTAAAAAATACCATGAACTTCCGGCCCAGCCCGGCATTGTTGATAATTCGAGCGCGAAAACCGACTTTTCATCAATCAGTTCTGTAGCAACAACCTTTTCGTTCTTTTCGTCCCAACCGAAATTTTTTGCATTTCCTAATGGTGGGTCTCCGTCTTCGGTTGGTAAATATTTTTCAACTTCCGGAAGTTCCAATGGAAGCGCTGAAACCGGCAGCGGATAAGGCATCCCATCTTTATAATACACCGGAACGGGTTCGCCCCAATATCTTTGGCGCGAGAAAATAGCATCGCGTTGGCGGTAGTTCGTTGTTCCACGGCCAATACCGAGCTTTTCAATTTCTGAGATAATCTTTGCTTTAGCTTCTGTATAATTTAAACCATCTAAAAAACCAGAGTTTACACACACCGAGTTCTTCGAATCGTACGAAGTTTCGTTGATATCTTCATCGTTTTTAATGACATTTAAGATCGGTAAAGCGAACTTTTTTGCAAAACGATGATCGCGTTCGTCATGCGCCGGAACAGCCATTACAGCACCGGTACCGTAACCCATCAGTACATAATCTGAAATATAAACCGGCATTTTCTCATGCGTGAACGGGTTTACCGCATAAGCTCCGGTGAAAGCTCCACTCACGTTTTTAACGTCGGCCATGCGGTCGCGCTCTGTTTTTTTGGAAGTTTCCTGAATATAATTTTCAACTTCCTCCTTTTGATTAGGAGTAGTTATCGTCTCAACTAACGGATTTTCGGGAGCCAAAACCATAAATGTGGCGCCGAAGATCGTGTCAGGCCGCGTTGTGAAAACAGTAATCTGCTCAGTACCATTATCTAAACCGAAAGTGACCTGTGCACCCTGCGATTTGCCGATCCAGTATTCCTGAGCATCTTTCAGCGGCTGTGGCCAGTCGATATTCTGTAATCCCTGCAGCAATCTTTCGGAATAAGCGGTGATCCGCATACTCCACTGCATCATTTTCTTTTGAAATACAGGGAAGCCGCCACGTTCGGATTTACCGTCTTTCACTTCATCATTTGCCAGAACTGTTCCTAATCCCGGGCACCAGTTTACGGTAGTTTCAGCGCGAAAAGCCAGGCGGTAGTTCAAAAGAATATCCTGCTGATCAAGTTCGCAAGCATTATTCCATTCTTCTGCAGAAAAATTCAGTTCATCATTCTGCGCAGCTGACAATTCTGCGGAGCCATTTTTTGCAAAATATTCAATCAGAGTTGTAATGGGCTCAGCTTTATCTTCAGCTTTATTGTACCACGAATTGAAAAGTTCAATAAAAATCCATTGTGTCCACTTATAATAAGAGGAATCGGAAGTCCTTACTTCGCGGCTCCAGTCGAACGAAAAACCAATCTTCCGAAGCTGTTCTTCATATCTTGTGATGTTCTGTTCTGTAGTAATCGCGGGATGTGTGCCGGTTTGAATGGCATACTGCTCCGCCGGAAGCCCAAAGCTGTCGTAACCTACCGGATGAAGCACGTTGTAACCCTCATGTCTTTTATACCTTGCATAAATATCCGATGCAATGTAGCCCAGTGGATGCCCGACGTGCAGACCGGCTCCCGAAGGATACGGAAACATATCGAGGACGTAATATTTAGGCTTTTGGGTGTTGTCTTCAGTTTTAAAAGTCTGGTTTTCTTTCCAGAATTTCTGCCACTTTTTTTCGATCGATTGATGGTCGTAGAACATTTAAAAAAAATATTATTGCTTGTTAGTCGCCTTACGACGAATTTGCCCGCTTCTGGAGCAATTGTAAGAGGCAAAAATAAGATTTTACCACGAGAAATCCTCACTTACGGAAAGTGAGGATTTATGCTGAGCCGTATTCGGTTTTAGCGTTAGAGGTTTAATCTTTTGTTTTACGCGCGGTTACTGTTGTTGTAACGGTTACATTCTGTTCTCCCTGAAAGTCGTACGATCCAACCAACTCGTAAACCAGATTACTTTCCGAGAGTTCTTTAATTGAACCAGTCTGGGAAGTTCCATTGGCGCTCGTAATTACCAGAGTGTTGGTAAGTGCATCGTACGTGTAGGTAAAGTTGCTGTCATCCTGCAAAATGCATGGCCCGTTTGCTTCGGAGTAGGTTTTTGCATTACCCAATCCATCGTCCGTGAAAAGAATACGTCCTTTTTGCTCACAGATTGAATATTCGGTTGAAACACTGTAAGGACTGGTGCTCAGCGTTGCAGTCTGCGTCATTTTGTAAGGCTGCCACAAACCGAACAAGTCAGATTCAGGCCTGTCTTCGTTTTCGTTGTCTCTGCAGGCCACCAGTGTAAACGCAAGTAATAGCAGTAAAAACGGCAGTTTAAGTACTACTTGCAACTGTTTTGCATTGAATAATCCATTGATTTTTGTTTTCATAGTACTAATATATGTAATTGTTATGTTTATTGCGTTCTCAAGTATTATGCCATAGATACTTATAAAGTGTACCATATTAATATCTTTGTATAAACACAAATGCATGCCCCAAATCTCGATCATCACGCCTGTATACAATTCCGCTGAATTTTTGCCCCAAACCATCGAAAGCGTTCTGAACCAAAGCTTTACCGATTTTGAATGGTTGATTTCTGATGACCGTTCAACCGACCACTCAATTGAGATTATTAAAAGCTATGCAGACCCGCGGATCATCCTTACCGTCGCCGAAAAAAATGGCGGCGCGGGCTATGCGCGAAATTTATCGTTGGCAAAAGCTTCAGGAAGATACATTACTTTTCTCGACGCAGATGACTGGTGGGAACCAAATTTCCTTGAGGAAATGCTGACTTTTATGAAATCGGAGAATACCGAACTGGTTTATTCGGGCTATGCGCGCTGCGACGGAAATTTACACCCGAGGATTCAGGATTTCAAAGCGGATAAAGAAGTAAATTTTGAAAACCTTCTCAAAACCTGCCGCCTTTCCTTATTAAGCTCAATATACGATTCGCAAAGAGTTGGGATTGAGTTTTTTCCGGTGGGCAGCAAGCGCGAAGACCACGTGATGTGGCTTAATTTATTAAAAAAGATAAGATCAGGAAAACCATTACCGAGAACGCTCGCCAAATACAGGATGCATTCCGCCGGAATTTCGCGCCGGAAGACCAATATCATCAAAGACCAATATCTCGTTTATAAAGATTATATGAAATTTTCAACCTTGAAATCACTCTATTATACAACAATATGGGCTATGAACGGCTTCATGAAATACTCAAAAGTTTTTAACTGATGGAATACAGCAAAGAATTTAAGAAAGCACTGAGCGAATTTTCGGGTACAGAAAAAGACAAACTGATTTTCAGGCTGCTTAAAAAAGATAAAATTCTCTCGAAAAAACTGTATTTTGAACTCATCGATCCGGAAAATGAAGACGATAAAAGGGCGCAGATGGAGGTTTTAATTTCGGACGAAGTTGCAGCTGCCGCAAAACACCTCCGAAATCCAAAATATTTCCTCGTGCTCATCCGTAAGATAAGTGCGAAGATTACCGAGCATGTAAAAATAACGACAGATAAACTCGGCGATGTATCTTTAAATTTGATGCTCGTCACCGAAATATTAAGCAAAACTGATCACTTCCGCGATGGGTACAAGCTTTATATGTACCTGCTGAATAAAATCTTTAAAATACTTATTCAGACGCAGAAACTGGATGAAGATTATTTTCTTGAAATTCAGGATGGTTTCGAAAAGCTGTATGATCTCATCCTGAAAAACCACGAATTTGAAAAACTAGCACTGCTTCACGGTCTCGATCTCAACTGGCTTTCGCCGAGCGAAATACCCGAACATATAGCGCTGATACAGAAAGAGATTAAGAGCCAGGGATTCCTGAAATAATTTTGTTTACAATCGTCTTAGTCGCGTCCGGCTGAGAACTGATATATTGTGCGGCATTGCGGCCCATCTGCAGGCGGAGTTCATCATTCACCAACAACCCGAGCAAATAAGGTGCAGCGAAAAATTCATCTTCGAAACATTTGGCGCCTTGCGCAGCAATAAGTCCGTCCGCTTCAGGATTCTTTTGATACAGATTACCAAAAAATACAGGAATGCCAAATACAGCGGCTTCGAGGATGTTGTGCAGGCCTTTTGTATGAAAACCGCCGCCAACTATCGCGATATCGGCATAGGAATAAAGTTTGGAAAGCAGTCCGATGCAGTCGATGATCAAAACCTGCGCATTCGAATGCTGCACGATTTCAGCGCTTTTCAGTTGAGAATAAAGGATGGAAGCCGGAAAAATCTGCCTTAGATTCGGCACTCTTTTTAAATCGTGTGGCGCGATGATAATTTTTACATCACGGTTTTTAGATACGATGATCTCGGCAAGCCTTTCCTCAGATTCCCACGAACTTCCGAATACAAGGGTTTTGCTGTTCTGCTTAAATTCATCAATGAAATCTACATGATTATCGCGCTGCTGCAGCTTTTTAACTCTGTCGAAGCGCGTATCGCCGGCAGTGGAAGAATTCTTTAATCCAATTCCTTTTGCAAGCGCGGTTGAATGCAGCGTCTGGTGAAAAAACCAGTCAACATTCTTATTCAATTGGCCGGCAAACCAACTTCCATAGGCCTTAAAGAATATCTGAGTTTCATAAAAAAGCGCAGAAATTACGTAGATTTTCGCTCCTTGCAGCTTTAAACTTGCCATCAGATTGTACCAAAATTCATATTTAACGGTTATGAATATTTCTGTTTTAAAATTACCGGTAAAATCACTGATCCACCGTTCAGTATCGAATGGCAGATAACAAACCGCATCGGCAATATGTTTTTTATGGATTACATTATCGTAGCCTGAAGGCGAAAAAAATGTAATCAGGATTTTGTAATCGGGAAATTTTTCTTTGAGTTTTTCCAGCACCGGCAAACCCTGTTCATATTCGCCGAGGCTTGCGGCATGCATCCAGATCACGCGGTCATCGGGCGCAAAAACAGATTTCACTACATCACAGCTTTGCCTGCGGCCCGCCAGCCCTTTTTTCAGTTTATAATTGAAAAGCGCACCGACCCTCATTGCGGAGATCAACAGGCTGACGAATATGTTGTAAATGGTTTTCAACAGTATTTTCTTTAAAAGTTAGCCGGCGTGGTTTTTCCCGATTCTTGCCGAATAAATTAAGATCGCCACAACAAGCAACAAACAAAATCCGAGCAGATAACTGATCGCAGAACTTAACCCTTCAGCTTTTCCGAGGCCGGCCTGGATGCTTTCAAATGCAATTACGGCGAAAAGCGTAACCACCAAAATCATTAAAATAGAGACAATCAGCTGAGTTAAAGATTTATTCTGGCGAATATTATCCGGAATATTAAGCAAACCCGAATCGGTATTTCGGAACAGATAATTCAGGAAGATAAAAACGCCGGTATTGATGGATAACAGCAACCAAATTGAGTGGCGCGAACCATAGCGGTCGGGTGAACCCGAAAAATCGTAATGAACAGGAATCTGATCTGGCAAATGCTCAAAGTTCAATGCGGTATAAGCCCAGACGCTGATCAGGATTATAAATGAAATAATGCGTAAAATCAGAGAAACATATTTCACAACTATTATTTTTAATCGCGCTGCATTCTTTTCACGAAGCGCAGTTTGTGGGTATGCCTGTTAAGGTCTTTATTGAATAATCCAAGAGAATCCAGCGTATCGATGCGTACCTTTCCATAGGCATGGATGATCTGCTGATCGGCTAACATGATACCTACATGCACAATTTTGCCTTCACTGTCATCGAAGAAAGCCAGATCGCCGGGTTCACTTTCTTCAATAAAATCAAGCACAGTGCCATGTTCGGCCTGCTGATAAGCGTCCCGCGGCAACTTGAAACCGTGAACTTTATACACGAGCTGCACAAAACCGCTGCAATCAATGCCGAAAAAACTTCTGCCACTCCACAGATAAGGAACATTCAGGAATAATAATGCGGTATCAATCAACTTTTCACACGGAGTTGAACTTTCTATGAGATCAGAAACTTCATATTCGCTGCCTATTGACAACAAAATATTGCCTTCCGGAAAAGACGCTGTATCAAACGGACGCTTAAGAACAGTAGTTTTCCGGTGTGTAGCGTCAACGGATTTAATCTGTTTGGAATCTACCCAACCTTCATACTGATCATAATCCATCCGGATCTTCGTGAAGTTTGCGGCCGTTTCAAGAATTTCAACGGTTTCACCGTACAGCAGCTGCGAAACCATTTCCGACCGATGGCTGTTTTCTGCCCTCAAAGGTGCTACCGAAACACTGCAAACCGCTTTTTCCATACGCTGAAACTATTTTTTCCGGATTAAATTTACCCCGTCGCGCAAAGGTAAAATAAGATTTTCAAAATCGTAATGAGCCGCTACCAAATCGTTGAGTTCTTTAATTTTTTGAGTGGATTTCTGTTTCGGACTGTCTTCCAGCACTTTGCCGTACCACAACACATTATCAAACATAACGACCGAACCCGATTTCAACTTCGGTTCGATTAATTTGAAATATTCAACGTAATTTTCTTTGTCAGCATCGATGAATACGAGGTCGAAAATCTCATCGGTTTTAACCAAATATTGTTTTGCATCTTCGAGTTTGAAATAGATCTGCTGCGAAAATTCGCTTTCTGCAAAATACTTCCGCGGCAGATAGGCCAATTCTTCGTTGATATCGAGTGTGGTAATCTTCCCGTCGGTGGCAAGCCCTTCGGCTAGACATAATGTGGCGTAACCCGTAAAAGTACCGATCTCGAGGATGTTGCGCGGCTGCAGCATTTTCGAGATAATCGTAAGCAACCTGCCCTGCTGATAACCCGAGATCATGTGAGGCTGTGTAGTTTTCTGATAGGTTTCTCTCCTCAGTCTCTTAAGAATATCCGGTTCTGCAGAAGCGTGGTTTTCAAGATAGCGATCCATCTCCTGGCAGTTTTCTTCGAAAAAGCTCATCGTTATTATATTTTAATTTAAAAAGCGCTGTTAGAACCTGAAGTTCTAACAGCGCTATAGAACTGTTTGAAAATAATTTGCTTAGTTTTTCACCGGAGCAATATCCATCAACTTCATGAATTCATCAAGTTTAGGCATGATGATAATTTCGGTACGTCTGTTTTCCGCTCTGCCCGAAACGGAAGCATTGGTCGTTTTAGGATTGTATTCGCTTCGTCCTCCTGCAGTAATTCTGGCAGGATTCACACCGAACTTAGTCTGAAGGATCTTCGCCATTGAAGTTGCACGCAACGCTGATAAATCCCAGTTATCTTTAGGCAGGTTTGCGGAGCTTAAAGGAACATTATCTGTGTTACCTTCGATCAATACAGAATACGTGTCATAATCGTTAATTACTTGTGCCACTTTACCCAAAACCTCCTGTGCGGCCGGCATCACGTTGTAATCTCCTGTTTTGTAGAGCATTTTATCTGAAAGTGAGATCATCACCACTCCTTTCAGCACTTTTACCTGAACGTCGTCATCCGCGATATTATCGAGAGATCTTTTCAGTTTATTAGAAAGTGCAAGGTTCAGACTGTCGTTTTTGGCGTTTGTAGAAATAAGCTGCTGAATGTACTTGTTGGAAGAATTGATCTCGCCAATGAGTTTGTCGATGTTGGCTGAGCCTTTTCCGGTGTTGGATAAGCAGGCGTCGAGCGAAGATTTCAGGGCGTCGTTCTGGCTCTTCAGCAAATTATTTTCGCTGGTTAAGCCTGAATTTACAGACTTCAGATCCTGTATTTCGCGCTGTCTTTCACCGATATTGGTAATGCACTGGTTATAGTTTTCGTTTAAGGCGTCAAACTGTTTCCTACTCACACACGATGTCATCGTAAGAGCCATGACCACAATGGCAAAAATTTTTCCTGTTCTCATAAGAATTTCTTTTAATTCAGCCAAAAATAGAAAATTCATTCTAAACGGAAGAATTATCTTTGCCAAATATTCCTTAAAACATGCTTACACAAGCCACTTTCGACGCTCAATTGCTGAACCTTAAACCCGACCCTGAAAGTGCGCGCTATCTTCTTGCAGTAAGTGGCGGTGTAGATTCAATGGTGTTGCTTTACCTGTTCAGTCATTCAAACCTGGAATTTGAAGTGGCGCATGTTAATTATAGGTTGCGTGGCGTAGATTCCGACGCTGATCAGAGAATTGTTGAAGAATTCTGTGCAAAACATCATCTTACACTGCATGTTTACGAAGTGGGCGATCACGATGGAAAACCCGCAAATTCAGTACAGTTGTGGGCCCGCGAACTGCGTTACGGGTTTTTCAGAAAGATTCAGATACAGTCCGATCTGCAGTATATCGTAACTGCACATCATCTGAACGACCAGCTTGAAACGTTTATCATTAACCTTTCACGCGCTTCGGGACTAAATGGATTAAGTGGGATTCCATCAAACGAAAACGGAATACTGAGGCCGCTTCTAAACTTCACTAAAAACGACATCTACGATTTTGCTGCGCAACGTTCAATTCAATTCGGCGAAGACGTAAGCAACAGCAAAAACGACTATTTAAGGAATTTCATCCGTAATGAGATTGCGCACAGATTATTAGAAACCAACACTGGATTTCTGCCCAATTTTTCGAGGACCATTCATTATTTGGATCAGGCGAAAGATTTCATTCATGAGCAGATTAGCGCGGTTGAAGATGAAATAATTTCGCACAGCGATGACTCCATCCTGATCGACAGGGAAAAATTCGGACAACAAAGCGACTTTGTAAAATTCGAAATCTTAAGAAAATTGGGTTTCGACAGCGCGACGGAGGTCCAGAAAATTGTCGCCGCAGAAAAAGGAAAGTGTTTTAAATCTGCTGATTACATACTGACCGTCGACCGTAACCACCTTATTTTAAATGCAATAGACAGTCAGGAATTTGAGCCAAAAAAAATAATAATTACTTCTGATGCGCTGAAAAATCCCGCTTCAATATCGCTGCGGACTTTTTTACCGGCAGAAATCCTGCCCCAACCCGATTTTTCATGGGAATTTGACGCTGATCAGCTTCAGTTTCCGCTTAAATTAAGGCACAGGCTCGCAGGAGATGTTTTTTTCCCGGTGGGCATGGCAGGCAGCAAAAAAGTGGCGAAGTTTTTTAAGGATGAAAAAATCCCTATTTTTGCACAGCGCAAAATGTGGCTCATGTGCGATGGGGACGACAACATTTTAGGTGTAATTCCGATTCGCCAGGACCGACGCTTTGCGGCTGATCACAATGCAAAAAACATCATATCGGTTCATTTTTAAAGTGGTGAAATTGCCACGTTTACAATAAAATATATAATGAAATTCAAATCCTTCTTCTTATTCTGTATCCTGTTTTTGTTTCAGGGGTTTACAGCCCAGATAAAAAACCCGGTTAAATTTAAATATAACATCAATGCACTGCCAAATAACGAATATGAGGCGGTTTTAACAGCAACCATTGACAGCAACTGGAAGATTTACTCGAAAGATCTTCCGCCCGATTCCGGCATTCCAACCGAAATGATTGTGAGGTCAAAAGAAGGCCTGCAACTGATTGGCGGTGTGATGGAAGTTGGCAAAAAAAAGGACGAGTTTTCAGAAGCTTTCGGCGTGCAGATTGTGTATTATGAGAATCGTGCGCAGTTCAAACAGAAATTCAAGCTCAAAAACGGTTCAGTACCTGCGAATGTCGTTGCTGAAATCACATACATGACCTGCGACGACCGTATCTGTCTCGCACCCAACACTTTGGAGTTTGAGCAAAAAATTACACCCACCGCAACCGGCGCCTCTGTAATTGAACCGGAAGAAGAGGTTTTAAAAACGACTGCAGTAACAGATTCTGCTGTAGCGACTGAAAGCGATACTGTACTAAATGTTGCACCTTCGATAACCGCGGAAAAACAGGAAGGCCTCAAAGTTTCTACAATTGATTTCGCAAATCCATTAACAGATTGTGGCCTCGAAACACAATCTAACAGCGAGAATTTCTGGACGTACCTGCTTCTCGGCTTTTTTGGAGGACTCATCGCATTGCTTACGCCGTGTGTGTTTCCTATGATTCCGCTCACGGTATCATTTTTTACCAAAGGTTCATTCAACAAATCAAAAGGTAAGCGCGACGCGATAATGTACGGATTTTTTATCCTGCTTATTTTTGTATTGCTGAGTATCCCGTTTCACATTATTGACGGTATTGCCGGAAATATCTTCAACCAAATTTCAACGAGTGTGTGGCTGAACGTGACGTTCTTTCTGATATTTCTGTTTTTTGCAGGAAGTTTCTTCGGGTACTACGACATTACGCTGCCAAGTTCCATCGCCAACAAATCATCCAAAGCGGAGGATGCGGGCGGCGTTATTGGTATTTTCTTTATGGCACTTACGCTGGTAATTGTTTCGTTTTCATGTACCGGCCCGATCCTCGGAAGCCTTTTGGGAAGCGCAGTTACAGGTTCGGCCAACGTTCCGATGCTGCTAACTTTCGCGCTGGCAGGATTTGGGTTGAGCTGGGCGATTGTATTCGGACTGTTGGCTTTATTTCCACAGGCGCTGCAAAGTTTGCCAAAATCCGGCGGTTGGATGAACACGGTGAAGGTTGTTTTAGGATTTATTGAACTCGGACTGGCATTGAAATTCCTTTCGAAAGCTGATCTTGTTTCCAAGACTTTCTTCCTGAAAAGAGAACTTTTCATCGCACTTTGGATTTTAATCGCATTAGGACTTGTGCTTTATCTGTTCGGCAAAATACGCTTCCCGCATGATGACAAAAAACCAACGATCTCACTGACAAGAAAGATTATCGGTTTCCTTGGCATTGGTTTCATCATCTATCTGCTTCAGGGTTTAATACCCGGAGAACGCCCCAAACTTCAGCATCTGAGCGGAATTCTGCCTCCGATTAATGTTAGTTATCTGCATAAAGCCGAAGACGGAATTTTGGGCATGCATCCTTCGCATGATTATTTCGAAGCCCTCGAGATCGCGAAGAAAGAAAACAAGCCTTTGCTCGTGGACTTTACAGGTTACGGCTGCGAAAACTGCCGTAAAATGGAAGAATTCGTCTGGAGCGAACCCGATATTTTACCGATTCTGCAAAACGACATCGTTCTGGCTTCACTGTATGTTGATGACCGCGAGGCACTGCCCGAAAGTGAGCAAACCTCAGTGGACATGGGCAACGGCCAGAAGAAAAAAATCAAGACGATTGGTGATAAATGGAGCCTGTTCCAACAGATTAATTTCAACAACAATTCTCAGCCACATTATGTGTTGCTGTCTCCGGATGGCAAAGTAATTAATACTCCGGTTTCGGGTTATATGAGCAAAGAAGATTTCAAGAGCTTCCTGACGTGTGGAATTGAATACTTTAAACAAACGAAAAAGCAGTAATCCTAAGGGTTACTGCTTTTTAATAATTTGCTTTGTCCGGGATTTACTCGGCTCCTTCCGTAAAAACTCTTTTCCCAAGTTCCTGATCGAAAAGGTACAGGGCTGAAGGATTTTCACTTACCATTTTTATTTTGGTTACGAGCTGCGACGCGTTTGCTTCTTCCTCTACCTGCTCGTTTACAAACCACTGCAGGAAAGAGACGGTGGCAAAATCGCCTTCATCGTTGGCGTTTTTCAGGATATTGAAGATGCTTTTTGTAACAATTTTTTCATGTTCGAATGCTCTTTCGAAGATTTCTTTTGCATCCCCGAACTCATGCGGCGGCTTTGCAATCTCCCCCACAACAATTTCTGCACCTACATCCACGAGGTAATCAAACATCTTATCGGCATGCATCATTTCTTCCTTGCTTTGTACACGAAAATAGTTTGCAATTCCATCTAGATCTTTCGCATAAAACCATGCGGACATCGACAGGTAATATTGTGCGGCGTATTGCTCATTGGCAATCTGACTGTTTATTAATTGGGTGATTTTTGGACTTATCATAATTCAGCTTTTTTCAAATATAATTAATTAAAAAATGCCGCACAAAAAAAGCGGATACAAAAATTTCCGCTTACTAAAAAAATTAAAACCTGAGCTTAGTTCTTCGCAGGCATCTTTTTCATCTGACGCATGTTCGCCTGCTTATTTTTCATCTGTTCCTGCTTTTTAGCTTCCCATTTCTGGTACTGCGCAGGGGTGAGGATTTGTCGCATTTCGGTATTCATCTGCTCTCTTTTGGCTTTCATCGCCTCCATTTTTGCTTTTCTTTCGGCCTGTACCTGTGGTGCGTTTTGTTTGCGTTCAGCCATTTTACGGTCCTGAAGCGCTTTGATCTGTGCAACCTGAGCGTCGGAAAGCTGATATTCAGTTTGCATTGCTTTTAATTTTTCAGCTCTTTTCTGTTCCATTTGTGCAGGATCTTTTTTCTGCATCATTGGAGTTTGCTGTGCCATTGCGAAAGTTCCTACAATCAGGAAAGCCGCACTTAATACTAATTTTTTCATTTTATATAATTTATTATTGGTAATCTGGTGTTTTGATAATTATGCTGATCTTTAGTTAAAATTCAACATCTATAAAGTTTGTTAATTTTTAAAGGTTGTACAAAATCCTAGAACCAGAACACTTTATAAAATGTTGAATTTGCTACGAATAAAAAAAGAGCAGCTACTTTCGCAACTGCTCTCAAACACATCAACATTTAACTAAAACCTAAAATTACCGCGAGGTAAGTCGCTGTCCGGACGTTCTTGCCGAAGCGGCCGGAGTTCTGAGTCCCGGAGTCTGATTACGCGGACTTGGGGAGTTATTTTCTATCCGTCTTTGGGGTGCGGAATTTCGGATTTCCGAACGGTCGTTCCGTAAACCACTATTGCTTTTAGGCGATTCAGCCTGAGGTTTCACTTCAGGGGATCTCAATCCACCGTTTTGTACACGCGGCGCGGAACGAACTACACCATCACCCTCATTTCGGAAGCCTTGGGTACTACCGGATTTCTGGGCACCTTCCCGGAAACCGTCTGCCCGTGGCGCAATATTTCCGTTTGAATTGGCAGTCCGTGGATTGTCGCGGAATCCAATATTCTGTCGTGGATTCGTTTGGTGATACTTCACACGGTCTACACGATAACGGTTGATATTGATATTTCTGTAACGTGGAACTACGTAAACATGCGGTACATAATGCTGCCTTCTGTAATTCTGGTAATACACCACCGGATTATAGCCGTTATAATAGTTGTTCTGGAAAATAACAAAGATCCGTGGCCCTAAAATTCTTTCAAGCGAGTAAAACCTGTCATAATACCATCTGTCCGGATTGTACCTGTAATAAGAGTTCCACGCACTGTAGGATCGGAACTGGTCGTTAAGCATCATAATCTGCTGAATCTGCCATGGTGCGAGCTGGTAAGCCGAGAAAAAACGGTTCCAGTTTACGTCATAGATGCTTCGGCGGTAATCGTCATAATAGCTTCGGTACAGATCGTTACTGTAATAATCTGCGGGATACTCATAATAATAATCGTCCGGAAAATAAAATTCGTCGTCATATACATCCGAGTAGCCGGCACTGTTGTCTGAAGTAGGATAATAATCCTGATAAATCTGGGCGGACATCAATGTGGTAAAAAACACCGAAAGTCCAAAAAGTATTTTTTTCATTTTAATATTTCTTCTTTTGTTCATGATGCTTAATAGGAAAAGCATGCCAAATACATTTGCAAAACCGCTGTAAACCTCTATCAATAAAGCATTTGCGAATAATTTCCGTAAGTTTGATTCAAATATAAAAAGGAAGTTAAAACCTAAGTTCAAACTTCCTTTGTATTTCAGCTATTTCACTGATTATCAATGTATTTAAAAATCGATTCCTGATTAGAAAAAATATTTCAATTTTAGAATATTCATTGAAAAAAATTACATTCTGTTTGAATCTGCTACCCAACCGGCGATTTTATTGTTGAAATCTCCCTTATCCAGAAGGTTTTCAAGGTTAAGGTGCATCCTGTATCTCCAGTAATGCGGGAAAACCGCGGGTTGGTTAATCCTTTCTTCGTCCATTTCAGCCCTTGTAAGCGCAGGATCGGTGGCTAGAAATTCCTGTATCGGGAAAATTGCCAGCATCGCGTCGTTGTACAGATGCTGTTTCATTATCATCTCTGCGAGCTGCGGCTCCAGGTTGTGTGGCGCGGTCCCAGCCTGCCCAAGCTGATCACGGAAATACTGTTGCGTGAGGTTCCGGTCTTCATGCCACCACTGCCGCAGCGTAGAACTGTCGTGCGAACTCGCAGTCACCACGTTCATATAGCCGGCTTCTTTTGGGTTATACCAGGCCACATCATCAGATGGCATCCGCTGAACTTTCAACGCTGTAATTGCAAGCCTGTCCATTACAACGGGTACAGATTCGGGCACAAAACCTAAATCTTCACCACAAATCAACATATCAGTTGCGTTAAGGATCACAGGAAGTTTCTCCATTGCTTTCTGGTACCACAAACCGTCCTGGCGTTTGAAGAAATAATCATTGTAAAGATCGTTGATAGCAGCTCTTTCCCAATCCGGCAGATATTGATACGAAGTGGTTCTAGAGACATTGAACCGTGGATGATATACCCCTTCACCGTCTTTTTCTTCTATGAGGAAAAGTACGTTCGCGCAAAGTGAAATCAGTTTTTCCTCCGCCCAACCGTATGGGTTTTGTTTAAAGTAATCAGTTAATTTTCTTTGAGTGTCGAATTCTTCTTTAAAGGTATAAATTCCATTAAAGTGATTATTCATAAAATGGTTATGAATCGCGTCTCTTTCCATACCGAATTCATCCCACAGAATCTGATCGTTGATAAAAGGTTTGCAGTAACGGTCTTCATTAAACGGAATATTTCTGGATCTGAATTCATCTGCTGTTACGGGAACTGCGGGATAGAAATACCCAAGAAGACCCTGTGTGGCGCTTACCGGCATCCGCCAGATCCTGAAGAAGCCCAAAATATGATCAATTCTCATCGCATCAAAATACTGCTCAAGGGCTTTGAAACGGTTTTTCCACCAGCGGTAACCGTCTGCTTTCATCGCCTCCCAATTATAGGTCGGGAATTCCCAGTTTTGGCCCAATTCGGTAAACTGATCCGGTGGAGCACCTGCCTGAAAATCCATTCCGAACAGGTCGGGTTCGGTCCAGGCTTCAACCGAATGCCGGTAAATACCGATCGGTAAATCACCTTTAACCGAAATACCTAGTTCATGCGTATAATCGATAGCTTCCTTTAGCTGAACATGAAGCTGGTACTGCACCCAGGCGTGAAGCATGGTTGTGGAGAAATCTTTGCTTTTTGCGGTGAAAAAAGGTGCGATCTTACCCGGAATATATTTTTTATGCGTCTTCCAGCTGTTGAAATCCGGCGTTTTATACTTATCACGCTGAACGCAGAATGCAGCATATGGCAACAGCCACTCATCGTTTTCTTTTAAAAATTTGCGGAAATTCCTGTCTTTTAAAATTTCGTCTTTATTCAGATTAAAAACGGCCGTGATGTATTTCCATTTCGCCGAAATCATCTTTTCGTAATCGATAAGGCTTAGGCTGTTAAGTTCAGTTTTCTCCATATTAAACTGCTCCAGCAAATCCTCAGGAATTGCAAAATCCAGTTTTTCAAGTGAAAGATATTGCGGGTGCAGCGCGTACACCGAAATGGCTGCGTAAGGATAAGAATCTGTCCAGGTGTAATTTGCAGTGGTGTCGTTAATCGGTAAAATCTGCAGCACTGAAAGATTGGTTTCCTTTGCCCAGTCAGCGAGATTTTTAAGGTCATTAAATTCACCAACACCAAAACCATTTTCGGTTCTAAGTGCGAATACGGGAACCGCGACGCCTGCTGCGTGGTACATTTCGAACGCTTTAAACCTGAAATAATGATCGGCCTTGATCTGCAGAACATTCTTCTCGGTGTTCGGCGTGGCCCAGCGGTTTTCGCCATATTCTATATCGAAAACCTCACCAGTATCGGAATTCCGCAAGCCGTATTTGTAGTGAATGATTTGGTTTGCCGGCAATTCAAGCGCCGCTTCCCACACCCCAAAATCGGTCTGCGCCATAGGTACCGCCTTGAAATACTCCCAGTTGCCAAGCGCATCATGATCGCCGAGCATCACGATCTGCCAATTTTTCTGATATATTGGGGCCTCAAGCCGGAAAAGATGCGTGTGTTTCTTCAGTACTGAAACTTTTTCGGGTTTGAAACCGCTTAATTTGTTCTTGAGAATCTTATTATTGAGGTAATTTTCAGGGAAATTCTTGAGGTTCCAGGTATCGTGGATTATAAACTCATCGTACTGATAAGGAAAGTCCAGACGGTGAACGGCAAATTCTTCATCGAGAATAGTACCGGAATCATCGGTCAGCCTGTATTTGTAGGTAATGTCCCGTGAAAAATAATCGACTTCGGCTACCCAGTTTCCATCCTTCGAATAAGTAAGCGGACAGCTCTTTTCTACGTTTTGGTTTTTAATGATCAAAAGCTGAAGGTTTTCTCCTACTTTAGTTCTGAAGTTAATGCTGAAAAAGAGTTTCATACGACTAAAATTTAGCCTGCAATTTAAAAAAAATCCAGTGGATTCTATCCATAATCGGGCAATAATTTAAGCACCTTAGACACTGTAAATCAACAGGTTGTAAAGATCATTTTGAGACATAAAAAAAACCTTCCGGAAATATAATCCGAAAGGCTTACTAATTTGTCGAACTTAGGTTTAATTTAAAGCATAGGTGGTTCCGTCGCGCCCATCCTTCAGTTCAATGCCTTCAGCCAGAAGCCTGTCGCGGATCTGATCTGAAAGGTCGAAATTCTTAGCTTTTCTTGCCTGGTTTCTGAGTTCGATTAGCACCTGCAAAGCCTGATCGAGCTTCTGATGATTATTTTCTTCTACATTCTGCAGTCCCAATACATCAAAAACAAAGTCGTTGAGAAGTTGCTTAAGGTTTTCTAAATCCGTCGAAGTGACCGTTTCTTTGCCGTCTTTGAGTCTGAAGATAAAATTCACCGCTTCAAACAGATGCGAAATCAATATCGGCGAATTAAAATCATCCGTAAGCGCATCATAACATTTCTTTTTCCAGGCCTCAACATCAAATGTAGAGTTTGAAGCTGTTTTTAATTGAACATCAGAAAGAATTTTCATCGCATCCATCAGCCTCTGAAAACCTTTTTCACTGGCCAACATCGCTTCATTCGAAATATCGAGTACACTTCTGTAATGCGCCTGAAGAAAATTAAAACGCACAACAGCCGGATGGAACGCTTTCTCAAAAAAACTGTTGCTTCCGCTCACGAGCTCCATCGGCAGGATATAATTGCCGGTAGATTTGCTCATCCGCTGGCCATTCATCGTAAGCATATTGGCGTGTAACCAGTAATTAACGGGCTCGGTACCGTTGCAGGCCTTGCCCTGAGCGACTTCGCACTCATGATGCGGGAATTTAAGATCCATACCCCCGCCATGAATATCGAATTTCTCACCGAGGTATTTAGTTGACATCGCCGTACACTCTAAATGCCAACCCGGAAATCCTTCGCCCCAAGGCGAGTTCCAGCGCATGATGTGTGCAGGCGAGGCGGCTTTCCACAATGCAAAATCCTGAGGGTTTTTCTTTTCGTTCTGCCCGTCAAGATCGCGTGTATTGGCGAAGAGTTCTTCAATATTTCTGCGTGAAAGCTCACCGTAATTCAGTCCGCGGCTGTTATATTCCTGCACATCGAAGTATACGGACCCGTTGCTTTCGTAAGCGAAACCTTTGTCAACGAGTTTTTGCGTCAGTTCTATCTGCTCCACAATATGCCCGGTGGCTGTAGGCTCTATGGTAGGCGGCAACAGATTGAATACATCCAGCACTTTGTGGAAATCTACCGTATATTTCTGTACAATCTCCATCGGCTCCAGTTTTTCGAGGCGCGACTGTTTCACGAAACGGTCGTTATCCACATCGCCATCATCTGTTAAATGGCCGGCATCGGTAATATTCCGTACGTAGCGTACTTTATAGCCAAGATGCGTCAGCGCGCGGTACACGAAATCGAATGACATAAAAGTACGTACATTTCCCAAATGTACATTGCTGTAAACAGTAGGTCCGCAGACATACATCCCGACGTTGTTTTCGTGGATGGGAGTGAAAATTTCTTTATCTCCGGAAAGGGAATTGTATATTTTTAAGGACATAGTTCGGGGTTTGAGGTTTGAGGTTTGAGGTTGAGCCTTAAGTTTGAGGTTTGAGCTGAAAATAAGGCATTAAATCAACGTCTATTTTTTAAATCTTTATCTCAAATTTCAAGTAAGACTAATCGAGTTTCGCGTGGCTTCCCACATAATGCAGAAACTCCTGTCTCGTAATCGGATTTGTTCTGAAAATTCCGCTAAGCTCTGCAGTAATGGTAGAACTTGCCGTATCCCTGATGCCACGACAATTCACACACAGATGTTTCGCATCAATAATGCAGGCCACGTCTTTTGTACCCAAGGCCGATTTCAAAGCGTCCACGATCTGCATCGTGAGTCTTTCCTGAACCTGCGGACGTCGCGCATAATAATCGACGATCCGGTTTATTTTAGAAAGGCCGATCACTTCGCCATTCGAGATATAGGCAACATGTGCGCGGCCAATAATCGGCAGAAAATGGTGCTCGCAGAACGAATACACCGTGATGTCTTTTTCAACCAGCATCTGCCGGTATTTGTATTTATTCGAAAATGTTGAAATCCGCGGCATATTTTCGGGTAAAAGGCCGCCGAAAATTTCATTCACGTACATCCTCGCGACGCGTTTTGGAGAATCTTTCAGTGAATCATCCGTCATATCCATGCCTAAGGTCTCCATAATCTGATGAAAATGATGCTGAATGATTTCTATTTTTTCGTCGGTTGATTTCGCGAAAGCATCATCACGCAGCGGTGTATGGTCTTTCCCGGTAAATACATCGTCGTCGTTATCGATTTCCTGATTCATAGCTTATTTAAAAAAACAAAATTAACGATTTAATCTTTTTAAACCTCAACGCAGACTCATCACAAAATAACTTTCGTGTAAAATCCATGTTTTAATTCAGTTGCTGATGACTGTAATTAAATAAAAAACTCAGGAGCCGAGTCCTGAGTTTCAATTTTAAAATCCACCTGCACCGGTGAAGGTAAATGTGGCTGAAATGCCCGCCCGTATCGTCGACAGCGGAAACGCGGTAGATATTTTATATTTCGTGAGCAGTTGGTCGTAGAAGAATCTTAAGTTGAAATTCTGCGACATGTTGTAATCTGCAGAAAGCTTTAAACTCATCATCTGCTGGCCTCCGGTTACCTGAGAATCGTTCTGCAGGATGTTGGTGATGCGCGTCTGGCTGTCTCTAAGCGAGAAATCGCCGCGGATGTTGAGGTCACTTTTTATGTTTCGGGCTTTGCCTTTAAAGTTTATTTTCATCTTCAAATCCTTCAGGATATACCCGAATCCGACAATGTACTCTTTGCCGACATCCTCCGTCAGCGTGTGGTTCACGAGGCCAAGCATAAACATGCGATCACGGTTATACTGTGCGCGGAACTGCATATTGTTTCGCATCGTAACATCCGCACCGATCAGCGGAGCGAACGCTTCGACATAACCCACCTGCGAGAAGGTATAAGGATTAAAGCCGTTTCCGAAAGCATCGGTCTGCGGCGCATCCGCATTATTCTGAACATTATAGTAATCTACACTCGACTGGATTCCGGAAGCGGTGTACGTGGACGTATAGCCGTGAAGAATATCGAATTTCGAAAACTGAGTGTTTACCAGCGGAATATTTTTAAGTCCCGAATAAGTTACCCGCCAGTTTGGAAGCGGAAAACCGGATTTTTTAGGATCTGTAAGTTCACCGTTGACCGATTTACCTTCAACTGCCGCCTGGAAAGCCGGAATTAAAACATACGCATCGCCCAATCCTTTTCCGTTGGCAAACTCTTCCTCATTAAACACTGCACCTGAATTCTGATAAATCTGCCGCGCGTTCTGGTACATTGTATCGTAGATACTTTTACCGTCAGTGAAGGCCGTGCGGAAGGTCCAGGCTGTACGGGAATACGTGATCAAATCGGTTCCGAACGAGAACTGGAAGCCGTTAGCGGCATTGGAATCTGCGTCTACGTTATAACCGCCCTGTGTGAAGATGCTGTTGTAATTTTTAAGGAAATTTACGTCGATTCTGAACTCATTCACCGGCATAATCTGCACATTGGCGAGGAAGTTCTGGTTTTTAATCTGCGTGTAAGGATCGTTCATGTAAGGCGAATCTGAAATCCAGCCACGTTCGATCACCGTTCTGCGGATATCAGCCTGAGAACCTAATAAGAAACCATAAGTCGGACCACCCAAAGTCTGCCCGTAACCATACCAGTTCGGCGCCGACAGGAGACCCGGAAGCACAGTCCCGTTGTTTTCGTTGTAGGAAATATCAAGTGTTTTAATTGAAGTGAGCGCGTATGCAACACTCTGCATCGGGCTGAGCTTATTTTTAAACTTGTACGACTTAAAGTTTCGTTTGCTGTTTTTCTTCTGCCACGCAAGGTTGTACGCATTGTTCAGCGAGTCGACTTCCTGTTTGCGCTTCTGCATCGTGGTATTGATGTTCTGGAAGTATTTGAACTTACTGAAAAATTTAGGCACATCTACAGTGGAAGTGGCGACAATATTACTCGTATTCTGGCCGATACTTCCTAAACTTTCGGTAACTCCGGTTTCGGGATTCGTGAAGCCTGTCATCACCGTACTTCTTGCGTTCCAGTTATAGGTAAATCCATAACCGAGTTCAGCATTGATGAAATCGAGGTAAGGAAGATACTCAAACGGGAAACGGTAGTTCAGCTGCACGCGGTGGTTATACAACACCGGTCTGCCCGCTCTGAGTGGATCGGAGAATATGGATTTAGAATTCATATCCGCCACGCTCAGATGATCATTCAAAGTCCGCATCGCGGAGTTGATCTCGAGTTTTAGCGATTTTGTAAAATTAAAACCTAAACCGTACTGCCAGCCGAAATAAAAATTACGGTTCTTAATAACATCGAAGTCCTGCCCTGTAGTTCCGTTAAGTATAGCTTCGATATTACGGAATTCGAGTTCATTGTAATTCCGGTCAATTTCTGTTCGGAAAGAAAGTCTTGTGGGGATCGGATTGAAGTTTACCTCTTTAATAAACCGCAGATATTTATAAGATTTGGCGGTATCACTCACTATTTTGTTGAATGGCCGCAAAACCCACGGCTTGAAGCTGTAATTGTAATCTACATACCCACGGAGATACTGGCGGTAATTCTTCTTGGTATAAACATCGCGGAAATAATCGTCGTTGTAAACCGTGGTAAGCGAAAGGTTTTCTACATCATAGAATTTTGGCTTCTTGTTCGGGTTCATGCGCTCTTTCCGCATGTTCACGACGCCGATGCTCCTTTGCTGCGTGTAAGTACGCGCAACGGTTTTCAGCTCTTCCTTGTTTGGAGCCTGCTCGAAGGTGACATCATTGTCAATCGGGTTATATTTCGGGTCTTCGATGGTTTGCGTGTAGGAGAAGTTCACCGGAATTTTCATACCTACTTTTTCCGGGATGAATTTGTCAACATTTACCGTGGTGTTCACGCTGTACGCCGAGAAGGTAGATTGCGCTCTTTCTGCCGGCTTTTCGGTAATTCCGCCAAAACCAATCGTAGAATACGACGCATTTGCATTTACGAGCGCAAAATCTCCAAGGTTGAAATTCAGGCTCGCATTACCCGCATATCCTCCTTTGTTTTCTATTTCAGAAAGACGGATCTCGTTCACCCAGAGTACGATTTCTTTAGATTCTGCTGCGGCGTTATTCCGCATACCGAGCATGATTGTAGTTACATTCCCTAAACTTGGGCGGCCTTTGATGAAGATCTTCTTATCCGGATCTAAGGTTCCAAACTCCATATCTTCCGTTCTCTCATCAATCTGGATCTGGTCGTTACCATCGCGTCGTAGTTTGGCATCCACGAAATTCTGAATCATCAGATCCACATTATTTTCGGAAGGCCAGATTTCCATCGGCGAAGTCGCGTTTTTGGGTGTATATTTTAATGAAGCTTCATATTCATAGTAGTTATCACTCGCATCGCTGCCGAAACGGATGAAGAACTTCGCATCAGCATCAAGACTGCTGTTGGCGACATCGCGCGCATCTTCTGCGTGCACGAATAACTCGAGTTTTTTGTAACGGCGCATATCCAGTGCTACGTTTTTGAACACACCGCGTGAAGTTTTCGGCTCCATCGGTGCTGCTTTCATATACAGGGAAGCTTCGTTCTGTCTCTGCGCACCGGCGTTTCCGCTGAGGATTTGTCGGTCGATTCCCGGAGGCAATACGTAAGGTGGTTGGTTGAGTCCGTTCTCTTCAAGATTTACACTTCCGACGTCAAGGTTTTTGTTGTCGACCTGGTTTACGCCTTCAGAATCGTTGCCTAATGCAGCGATGTCTTTGGTATATTTTCTCCAGTCGCTTCTTACGAGATCTAAAGTTCCGAAACGCACGGTAGCAGCTTGATCGAAACCGGTTAACAGCATCCTTGCGAAACGCACGTTATTAAGGATTGAAAGATCGCGCACCCCGCCCGAATTTGGCTCATCATCAAACTGAGTAACCGGCACACGGAAAAGGTACCATTTGTTCTTCCCGGTCTGCCCGTTCTGGAATTTCACATCCACTTCTTTTTCATCAACGATAAATTTCTGGCCTTTAGCGAGGCTTCCTCTGTCGAGATTGATGGTATACTGAGTGTAATTTTCGCTCTGATCGAGGTTATAATCGCGGTTTACGTCTTCTGCATCCGGCGTTTGTGTCGCCACTTCAAGGCTGTTGCTTTGGGAGTTGCCTTCCGGGTTACGGAAATATTTGTAGCGCTCCGTTAACGAAGATGCCTGCGGACCCTGAAATTTATCGGAAAGATAAAATAGAAAATCATCGGATGCCGGATCGGGCGTGTTGGTTACAGGATTAATGAAATTGGTATTGAATCTCGCCTGTTCGCCAAACGCGTCAAGGCCGTCATACCCTAAATCCTGCGCGGCTCTTTCTTCGTTCTCGGTAGAAAATGCATACAGAATCGGGAACTGATTTGGCTGTGCACCCCAATTTGTCGTCGTGGTATTGGCCGGAACCGTTGGCGTAGGCAAACCGTTTTCGTACTGCAATTTTCCGTCTTTCAGCACATCTTCGGATACATTACCTAACTGTAGCAACAGTTTCGGATTTGAACCTAAATTATTACCGTCTGCATACGGATCCATCATCCAGAATTCAACATATTCAATATTAGAATTGATGAAGTTCGACACCGAAATCGGGCGCATCAGTCCGCCCCAACGCTCCTGGGTGGTTTCGTTGTTCGGGTTTACGTTATAAGGTCCTCTCTCATTCGGGAAATACGTGATGTCGAAAGTATTAGTGTAAAGCTGTTCGCCCGCCACAAAATCTCGCGAATTATAAAGTTCCTGCGTCTGTACTCTTCGCGAAGCGTGATTAGATACCGCCTGCGCGTTTATACCGCCCGGCGCACTGCCGCCGATTCCGTAAAATCGTGGATCGATATTATACCAGGTCAAAAGTCCGCGGCCGTTTCCGTGCGCGAGATTGTCATTTAAAGTCGCGTTCTGGAAGTAGGGTTCAGGGTTTCTTTCAGGTTTCGAAGCTAGGCTCCACATCGCAGGTTCTTTGAGTGAAATTTTGGATGTAGTCTGCTCAAAATCATCAATATAAGACTGGTCGCCAATACCTTTATTCTGGCCCGGAATCAGATAGGCTCCTTCTGCGGTAAAGCTTAGGTTTGAAGGCGCTTCGGTGTTCACAAACGGAATCTTATCGGTAAGTCTTGTAAGGAAAGGCAGTTGGTTGTTGTACAGAATATTAAAACCTGCCATGGTATTGTTCACAGCTTCCTGTCCGAAATTCACTTTTTGCGTGAGCGGTGTTTCGGCATAATTCACAACAGTGGTACCCACGGTGAGATGTTCATTGAACTTCCTTTCGAGGTTCAAACCTAAAAATCTTTTACGCTGTGTATTGAAAGACAGTTGATTTTCCAGTGAAATATTGATCGCCTGACCCGACTGTTTTACGGTTTCATTGATGATATTCACCGATCCGAGCATATAATCTACGGTATAATCGATACCTTCCTGAAGCTGCACGCCATTCGCGGTTACTTTTACAGAACCCTGCGGAACATTGATCGCGCCCAGCGAGATGCCCGTTCCCTGCGAGCCTTTGAAGCGGCCTTCGAGGGTATAACTTAAAGCCAGCCTGTTTTCGGAAGCTACATTTTTGAACTGATCATAAAGCTCATTAAACACAAACTTCGGGTCGCTGCTCCCAAGGACGCTCTGCAGATAGGCGCCGAACGGTTTGGCTTTCGTGAAAATGACCTTTCCGTTCTCGGGATCAACAGTGATACCCGGCACAAAATCGAAAATGCCGTCGCCGGTAGTGGTGCCGTTCTGCTGAAGGTCGTTATTCATATTCAGCCGGTCCCAATTGAAAAGTTTAAGCAAATTAACATCCTGAACCGGTGTTCCCGGCAGGTAATTTACTTTCCCATTTTGGGCATCGCGCAGATAAACATTCAATAAAAAGCCATCCTGATTGATATCATTCGAATTAAGCGAATAGATATTCTTCATCATCAGATCCCACATCGGTGTGGTGGTGGTGGTTTTGGTATTCGATTTTAAAAGTTTGGTAATCAGCACCGGGCTCTCCTCCGAAAACTCACCGACTTTATACACTTTATTGTCGCCATTCAAGGTATATGAATAGGCCACTGCCAACAACTGATTATCATTAAGTCTTTGATTTAAAGACATATAACCGAGCTGTGGATGATATTTAAATTCGTTGGCGTTAAGTTTTCTGGCTTTGCGGTTGAAGATAAACTGCTCGCCGTCCGTATAGGTTTCCGGGGAACCGTTTGCATTCGGGAAAGACTGTCCGTTGATCGCGTTGTATGCGGTGTTCACATCACGGATTCCTGCACCCAAATTCACGATGCCCTGATAAAGTCCGTTTTGCGAATTGTCCGGGTAGCCCGAAATACCTTCACCCAAATCGCGGATACCCAGAATACCTTTCTGGTCCTGAAGATTTCCTGAACCCTGATCGAGCACCCAGGCTTCAATTCTGGTAATGCTTATTCTTGAGTTAATCTGCGGGTAATTCAGCAGTGCATTGTCGTAACTGTTAAGAAAATAATGCCCTAAATAATAGTGCTGATTATCTTCATAATCAATCGCGTTGAGTTTAAAAGTATTCATCACACCACCGCCCTGAGCGATGATGTTCCGCGCTTCGCCCTGTTGCTGAGAAAACACCACGGTTCCGTAGGTTTTCCCGAGCTGAAATTCGGTTTTCAACCCGAAAAGAGATTCTGAACCACGGATTAAACTTGTAGAAAGCGGCATATTTACGTTACCAAACTCTACCCTTTTGATGATTTTATCTTCGCCGCCAGTGGTTTTATCATTAAGGCCTTTAGACTGCAGGTCTCTCCACGTTCCTTTAGCCTGCCACACGAGATTCATTCTGTTTTCGAACGCGAAACCACTCTGCGTATCGTAATTGGCTTTTAACTGAAGATTTTCGCCTACTTTCCCCAATAACCCAAGCTGGATTCTCTGCTGGATATCGATTGCAAAATTGGTTCGGTTCTGCGGCAGAATCAAGGGATTGTCGATCTTCTGGTACAGACCACCAATGTCGAACGAGGCAAAACCCTGTGGAATAAGTTCAATTTTATTACCGCCAAAGATCGATTCGAAGATCTTATTTTTAACGTTAACGCTTGGCAGCAGACCTTTCTGAATCGCATCCGACTGATCTTTCCGGTAACCCAGATTATTAACTGAAGATTTTTCTCTGTAATATTCGCTCAGCTGATTGTTGAGCATGTACTGATAATACTCTTCGGAGGTCATCGAAACCGGATTGCCCACCACCATATTGCCGATTTTGGGATACAGCACATACATCCCACTCGAAACATCGTAAAAAGCATCGTACCTGATGGGGTTTGGCAGCGAAAAATCCTGTCGCACGGACGAGCTGTCCGAAGGGGTAACCTGCGCAAAAGTCTGGGCAGAACAAAAACAAAGGATTATAAAAACGAAAAATTTATGCTGAAAAAAACTATTCTTCTCCAAATGTTAAATATTTTTTAAAATTTGCTTCACTAAATCTTCTACGGAAAGGTCGGCATTGGTCTTAAGGAAACGGTCGGCAATCTTCTCACTCATTTTTTTGGGGATGCCCAAAACCTCTAATGCAGATAACGCTTCGTCCTTCACTTTATTATTCACAAAGTTAGAAATATTTCCCTCGGAAATATTGAATTTCTGCACTTTATCCCGCAGATCGACGATGATGCGCTCGGCTGTTTTGGTGCCGATACCCTTCACTTTCTGCAACAGCAAACTATTGCCGCTGAGGATGGCCGAAGCGATCTCCTGAAGGCTGAGCGAAGACAGCATAATGAGGGCAGAAACGGGTCCGACGCCGTTAACAGAAATTAACAGGTTAAACAGTTCTTTTTCGGAAATTGTGTTAAAACCAAAGAGCAGGTGAGCGTCTTCGCGGATAATCTGTTGGATGTTAAGAAACGTTTCTTTGCCTAAAACGAGTTTTTCAGAAGTCTGCAAACTGACGCCGACATAGTAGCCAACACCGTTCACATCGATAATTACAGAAGTAGGGTTCAGTTCCTGGACGTTTCCTTTTAGTGAGTAGATCATGTGTTTTTTAAGATATCCAAAGATAAAATTTTTAAACAAACAAAATCGGGCAATTTCGGGCGCGCAGCGCGTGGTTTGCTGTGGCGGAATCCGAACTATAAAATTTTGATTCACATTTGCAAAGGCTTTCACCATAAATAAAAATACCTTAATTTTGCACAGAAAGTAAAGATGTCTATCCACAACAAAATCGTAGAAACTGCCATTACTTTCGATGACGTTCTCTTAATCCCTTCTTACTCAGAAGTTCTGCCTAACCAGGTATCCCTAAAATCCAGACTTTCCGATAAAATTACGCTCAACGCACCCATTGTATCCGCTGCGATGGATACGGTTACCGAAGCTGAAATGGCAATTGCTATGGCACGGGTCGGTGGCATTGGTTTCATCCATAAAAATATGCCGATTGAGGAGCAGGCTGCACAGGTTTATAGGGTTAAACGTTCAGAAAACGGAATGATCTCGGATCCTGTCACCCTTTCTAAAGACCATACTTTAATGGAGGCGAAAGAGATGATGGCCAACTTTAAAATCTCTGGGCTTCCGGTAGTGGATGCTGACAACAAACTCATCGGCATCATCACCAACCGCGATGTAAAATATCAGGAAAACCTCAGCGCAAAAGTAGAAGAGCTGATGACCAAAGACAAACTCATCACCTCCGATAAAGCAACCAACCTCGAACAGGCGAAGCAGATCCTCCTTAAAAACCGGGTGGAAAAACTACCGATTGTGGACAGTGAATTCAAGCTCGTCGGTTTAATTACGATAAAAGATATTGACAATCAATTAGAATATCCGAATGCAAACAAAGATGCAAATGGCCGCCTCATCGTGGGCGCAGGTGTAGGCGTTGGCGAAGATACCATGGACCGTGTTGCGGCATTAGTAGAAGCCGGCGTGGATATTATCGCGGTAGATTCGGCGCACGGACACTCAAAAGGCGTACTTGATAAAATTGTTGAACTCCGCAAAAACTTCCCTGAACTCGACATCGTTGGCGGAAATATCGTTACGGCGGAAGCCGCGAAAGATTTAATTGAAGCCGGTGCAAACATCCTAAAAGTCGGTGTTGGTCCGGGTTCGATCTGTACGACCCGTGTTGTGGCAGGCGTAGGTGTTCCTCAACTGTCAGCGATCTACAATGTTTTCGAATATGCCAAATCGAAGAATGTCGCGGTGATTGCAGATGGCGGAATTAAACTTTCCGGAGACATCGTGAAAGCTTTGGCTTCAGGTGCAAATGCAGTGATGCTGGGTTCACTTTTAGCCGGAACCGATGAGGCGCCGGGCGAAGAAATTATATTTCAGGGCCGAAAATTTAAGGCGTATCAGGGTATGGGTTCACTTTCAGCGATGCGTCGCGGTGGAAAAGAAAGATATTTCCAGAGCGAAGCCAAGAAATTTGTTCCTGAAGGAATTGAAGGCCGTGTTCCGCACAAAGGAAAACTCGAAGAAGTGGTTTTTCAGCTCACAGGCGGCATCCGCGCTGGTATGGGATATTGTGGCACAAAAGATATCGACACCCTTCAGCGTGAAGGAAAAATGGTGATGATTACTGGCAGTGGTCTTAAAGAATCGCATCCGCACGACGTAATTATCACGCAGGAAGCACCCAACTATTCGCTATAGAACGATAAAACTTAATCATATAAAAACGGCTGCAGAACTGATCTGTAGCCGTTTTATGTTGAATGACAATGTTACTTTTTAATAAACTTAAGTTCTGTAAAATCAGATTGTGGCGAAACAATCCTTAAGATGTAAACACCTGGTTTCAGAGTGCTTACATTCATCCTTTCACTGAACTTTTCCGTTTGGACCAATTGCCCTGCCGCATTGAAAATCTGGACACTCTGGGCAGATTCAACCCCTGAGATGCCGATAAAATCTGTAACAGGATTAGGAAACAGCTGTACTTTCCGATGCTCGGCGCTACCCGTCGCGAGACTCGAACTGTGCAGATCGCCTGTAAATACGGAATTTGCTGCACTCAGGTTTCCGCCACATGCGCCTTCCGTTACGTCCGTATTTTCTACCCACGTCCCGAATGTATTGCCGGGCGGATTTGTGGCCGCACTGTTTCCTGTGGCATTGTAGTAGATAAGAAAGGGATCCACAAAATCGCCGTTTCCGCTGTCGGCCAGGAACTCCCAGCGCGTCAGTGCATTATTCCATTGAATTTTAAATTCGCAGGTACCAATTCCTCCACAGGATTGGTCGCCATCAACCGGTGTGGTGATGTAGATCCTCTTGCTGAAACTATCGGTACCGGTGTTGCTGAAGAGGAAATTCTGGTCTTCAAACAGGTTATGGCAGCCGTTGAATGTAATTGCAGTCTGCGCGGAAACCATTCCGCCGATCAGCAATATGCCGGAGATCATAATTTTTTTCATGGCTTAATCTCTTGGTGGGAATATACCCTGAAGGGCGATAATACATTTGAATGCCAGGTAAGGTTACCGGTTTTCATGAGGCTGGCTTCCGCCTGCCGGGCTTATCATGCCGAGGTTCATGGTTGTATTTGCGGTGGAGTCAGCATATTCTTTATCCAACGCTTTGGTATTTGCGGGCAGATTTCCGGTGGGTACATTCTGGTTTCCTTCTGCCGACACCGCATTTACGTTATGGATATGTTGCGGCATTTCGGCAATGGTAAGCGTATGATTTTCCGTGCCTCCGGTCTGCCCTAACTCATAATTCGAAAGGCCGTTGCCCTGGCCGTTGTGTATCAAGACGCGTCCGCGCATATCGGGTAATGCAAAGGTTGTCTGGCCGTTGCCACCATAGGTAGTACCCAAAAGTGAAAATAACGCGGTGTTCTGGCTGATCGGCAATAGCTGGCCGTTGCACTCTGCCCATCCTTTCGGAGCGAAGGTAAACGCTACAAACGCAATCTGACCCAAATAAGGTTCTGCCTGCGCTTTCAAATTGGTTACTGACAGCAGAACAGTTAGCGATAAGATAAATTTTTTCATGGTTTTTAGTTTTGAGGTGGATAAATTCCGTACAATGCAATTACGCATTTCATGGTTAAATACGGCTGGATGTTGTTATGGGGCTGGCTGCCGCCTGCCGCTGAAAGCATACCCATTTTCATCGTTGAAGTTAATGGCTGGTTGCTGTACTCTTTGTCAAGAATGCCAGTATTGGCGGGCAGGTGCGATGTAGGAGACTCGCTGGTGCCTGCTCCACTGACCGCATTTACAGTATGCGAATGCGCCGGCATTTGGGCCTGGGTGAGCTGCACGGTTTCGGTACCGCTCATTTGCCCAAGAGTGAAAGAACTCAGCGTATTACCCTGTCCGTCATCAATCATAACCCGTCCGCGCATATCGGGCACTGCAAAAGTAGTTTGGCCGTCGCCGCCGTAGGTGGTTCCTATTAATGTGAACAGCACCTCATTCTCACTGATAGACAACAGCGATCCGTCGCAGTTGTGCCATCCCTGAGGCGAGAAGTTGTAAGGCACAAACATAATTTGCCCTACAAAATTGTCTTGCGCTGCCAGCGGAGCCACGAAAGGCATCCACGCGACCAGCACGGCATGATAAAGTTTTTTCATGGTTTAAAGTTTTTGTCGACCGAAGTTAGTTATTAGTCAGCGTACTATGGAAAATATTTCACCATTTTTTGTATTCGAATCCTGCAGTCCAATGATCTGTATTTTACGCGGAACATAGGAAATAGCACAATTGGGTGATTTCGTATCATTAATTCAAACCTTATTTTTGAGAATTAAAAACAATAGTTATGATTAAAAAATTACTCTTTTCATGTTTGTTGGCAGCTGCCGCGGTGCCAAGTGCAGCGCAGTCTTTAGATGCTACATTTGGTAATGGCGGAACACGCATTTATAATGACCTCGGAAGTTTTTATGATGCTGAAGTTGCGGCAGACGGTAAAATCATCTTGCCCGGAAATTATTACGCTAACGATGTCTCGGCACTGCTGGTACGGTTCAACACGGACGGAACGCTTGATACGGGTTTCAGTGGCGACGGAAAATACGAGATCAACCAGTTTTCCGACCCCAATTATTATGAGGAATTTTATAATGCACGCGTGCTTCCCGACGGAAAACTTCTCGTGATGTATTATTATGAGTTCGATAATGGAACCACCGATTTCTCGAGTTCAAAACTAATGCGCTTCAATGCGAACGGAACGGTGGACAACACCTTTAACAGCCCTGCAACCACCGGCGGCAACTATTATGAAAGTTTCGAGGTGTTGCCAAACGGAAAAATCTTAGCAGTAGGCAACAACGCCCTGCACAGGCTGATGCCAAACGGTGCGCTAGATACTTCATACGGCACGAATGGCGTGCGGCCTTTGAATTTCGAATTCTGGCAAATATATGTTACCCCACAAGGTATTTTCTTTCAGGATTATGTTGAAAACCGAATGGTTAAAATGCCCAACGAAGATTCTTCAGTTTTCACCTACTATGATGTAAACTCCAGTTTCAATTACAAACTAAAGCATGGCTTCCTTTATCTCCAGGTTTATGACGGACAGGAAAAAATAATTAAACTCGACCAAACCCTGCAGCCTGTGGCATCATTCGGTTCCGCGGGAGTATTCACGGTTCCTGTGGGTATGTACTTTGTGCTGTCTGAAGTTCAGGAAAACGGAAGTATTCTGTCTGTTACAAGAACCTACAATCCAGGTACCGGCAACACCGCGGTAGACATTGTAAGAATCAATCCTAACGGCACACTCGATCTTACTTTTGGTAATCAGGGCACATTTACGCAAAATTATGACGGAGAATATTGGAGCTACAGTTTCTATCACCCCACGCAGAAAAAACTGTACGTGTGGAATGAAATAGACAACTCAATGGATATGCTTGTAAGCCGCTTCAACCTCCCTCAGGAACAGTTAGCGGTGGCTGACAGTGCTGCAAAAACAACCGTACGCGTACTTCAGAATCCTGTTTCAGACATATTGAAGTTATCCGCGAAACTGGATAACGCGCAGGTGTACAGCGCGGCCGGCGGTAAGACAGCTGTTGAGTTCAGCGGTGATCAGGTATCTGTAGCGAATCTGCGGACCGGTCTGTATCTCGTGTCAGGCAAAGATGCCCAGGGTAATACGGTCACACTTAAATTTGTTAAAAACTAACACGTACACTTTTTTATAATTAAGGTTGCTGGGGTTCGTCCTCAGCAACCTTTTTTATGATTGGATTTATTGGTTTAAATTTGTCTGTAATGAAGAAATTTACACCTTTCTATCTTTTTTGTGTACTGCTTTTAGCCGTACAGTGCGGTACACTTCCGGGCGGCGGAATTTACCGGCCCGGTAATACAGGATCAGGCACTTCGGTAAATGAATCGGGGGAATTTGCCGAACTTATAGCGAAAGACCAGATTAACAAAACACAGGAAACTGCCGACGTGCTGAACTATCTGCTGAATGATGACGAGCCAGCTGATCCCTACACCGCGATTGTTCTGGAGAATACATCATCCTGCGATATAATTGTACGTGTTGTACAGGTAAGTGGCGGCCGCATCTATAATTTCCCGGTTCCGCGGAACGCTAAAAACCACTTTAAGATAGCGAAAGGTAATTATACGCTGAAATCCAATATTTGCGAAGCCAAATATTATTCACAAAAAAATATCTCGGAAGCACTGATCATTACCCTCTCGCGTTGATCCAGTGGATGCTCCGTTCTGTTGAAAGGTTAGGCTAAAAATCGCGTAAAAATCAGTTCTGATAAAATTCATATCTTAGAAAGCCATAATCAAATTTAAATGAGATAAATTTGTCCCATTAAAATATTATACAAAAAAATAGACCTATGAAACAGATTCTCACTTCTTTTGCACTCGCCCTACTTACCTTACAGGCATGCAAACAGAATTCAACCGAAGGCTCCGCATCCACCGAAAATGCAATGGACATCAAAGTAAGCGGCGAAACTGAAACTCAAACAAAACTCAATCCACCCATGGTTCCCGCGCCAATCGGTGACAGGGCAGCAAAAAAAGTAATCGTTCACCTGGAATCTACTGAAGAAGAAGGCGTACTTGCGGATGGCGTTACCTATAAATTCTGGACTTTCAACAGTACTGTTCCGGGATCTTTTATCCGGGTTAGAGTGGGTGATGAAGTGGAACTTCACCTTAAAAATGCAAGTAACAGTGTAATGCCTCACAATATTGACCTTCACGCCGTGAACGGTCCTGGTGGTGGCGCAGAAGCGACTAACGTTGCACCCGGAAAGACTGCAATTTTTAATTTCAAAGCACTTAACCCAGGACTTTATGTGTACCACTGTGCCGCGGCACCGGTTCCGTTACACATCGCAAACGGTATGTACGGACTTATCTTAGTTGAGCCTGCAGGTGGTTTACCTAAAGTTGACCGTGAGTATTACATTATGCAGGGTGAATTTTACACCAAAGGCAAAACAGACGAAAAAGGACTTCAGGAATTCGATCAGGATAAAGGTGTTGACGAAAACCCAACTTATGTAGTATTCAACGGGAAGAAAAATGCTTTAATGGGCGACAAAATGCTTGAAGCTAAAGTAGGAGAAACCGTAAGAATCTTTGTAGGAAACGGTGGACCAAACCTTGCCTCTTCATTCCACGTAATCGGTGAGATTTTCGACCGTGTTTATATGGAAGGCGGCAGCAAAATTAACGAGAACGTACAAACTACATTGATTCCTGCAGGCGGTGCCGCAATTGTGGAATTCAAAGTGGAAGTTCCCGGCGAATATGTAATCGTGGATCACTCAATCTTCAGAGCATTCAATAAAGGTGCAATCGGCAAACTGAAAGTTACCGGTGAAGAGAACCAAAAAGTTTTCCATAAAGTTCAGTAAATCATTTAATTAAAAAGAAACTGCTGTGCAAGTATTCTTAAAGACAATTTTATTTCTCGGCGGTTTCTTTTTAATTTTTCAAAGTTGCGGCGAAGCGGCCGAGCCCATATCCACAGTTTTTGCCTCGCCTGAAAAGGAAGCGAAAATTAATCCCACCGTGAAAATGGTGGTCATAAAAGGCGGTGAATACCAGCCTTTTTATGGTGAAGACAGCTCGCTCGTAGAAGTGAAAGACTTTCTGCTTGACGAAAGACCCGTGACCAACGCAGAATACCTCGATTTTGTAAAGAAAAATCCGCAGTGGAAACGCAGCAAGGCGAAAGCCATATTTGCTGACGAAACCTATCTGCAGAATTGGCAGGACGATGAAACGTTGCCGAAAGGTGCAGATCCGGACGCGGCGGTAACATTCGTATCTTGGTTTGCGGCGAAAGCTTACGCAGAAAGTGCCGGAAAAAGACTTCCGACAATCGACGAATGGGAATATGTGGCGATGGCAGACGAAGAATCTGCTAACGGACGCGATAAACCCGAATATTCTTCGAAACTGATTAATCTGTACAACGAAAAAGATCGTCAAACGCGTAAAACCAAACTTTCAGAACCCAATTACTGGGGCGTTTACAACATGTTTGATCTGGTTTGGGAATGGACGGATGATTTTAATTCAATCATGACGACCAGCGACACCCGCAGCGGAACTTTTGATGACAAAGGTCTTTTCTGTGCGGCAGCGGCAACCACTTCCACAGATGCGCTCAATTACGCGTCGTACATGCGGTACGCGTTCCGGGCGAGTCTTAAAGCTAATTTTACGGTTGCTAATCTGGGCTTCAGATGTGCCAGAGATTTAAAAACTACTTCAAAATGAAAAATTTAATGCTGATATTTTTTTCTTTGGTGATGATTTTTTCATGTAAAGAAAACGACACAAAGCCGGTAAAAGACGAAGAGCACGGCAATTCAATATTCCTGCTCGACTCTAAATGGCAGAATCAGGATGCAAAAGAACTTCAGCTTAAAGATCTGAAAGGCAAAAATCTGGTTGTGGTGATGATCTTCACGAGTTGCCAAACGGCATGCCCACTTTTGGTTGCAGATATGAAAAGAGTTGAATCGAAAATTGACAAAAACGTGCTGAAAAACACTTCCCTTGTTCTTGTTTCAATCGATCCTGAGAACGATACGCCCGCTGTTCTGAAGAAGTTTGCGCAGAAAGAAAACATCGATCGTGAACCTTATACTTTTCTTCGCGGCGATCTGGAATCTACGCGTGAGCTTGCCAACGTACTGGCAGTAAAATACAAAGAAATCACTCCGATTGTATTTTCACATTCAAATATCATCAGCGTGTTCGATAAGAACGGCGAAATGGTAAGCCAGGCCGAAGGAACCATAAAAGCAGAAGCCATCGCGAAAGCGGTTAATGCTTTGAAGTAAGAAAGTAAAATTTTAAATGTAAGATCAGCCTCTGGATTATTCCGGGGGCTGATTTTTATTTTGGGTGAGTTGATTTTTGAAATCATCAATACGCCAGTCGGTACCTGCATTGCCTTTCTCAATTTTTTCTTTTGAATACAGTCGAAAATCGTTCTCGGTCTTTTCGAGCAGGTAATCGTAAGGCCCAACGGATGAAATCAGTTTCACCAAAACCGGCGAAATCTCCAGACAGATGAAAAGTCCCATAATGAAAGCGGCCGCAACGCCAATGATCGCTGTGTTTTTACCCAATTCGTCCAGCGCCTGCAAACGTGCTGCAAAACCATTGAATCTGTCTTCAAAGGTTTCGGTCTTATTGCGTTCGGTTTCGATGTTGGTATAGACTTTTGAGATTTCTTTGTCTAAATAGTCGAGGCGCGGTGCAATCGTTTTCTGATAGTTCTCAAGATCCTGGCGGCGCTGTTCTTTGAGTTCGGCTTTACGTTTTGCATTGGTGCCGAAACCGACTTTACCCGAAGTTAGCCCGCTCTGTTTACCCAGAATTTCCTTTTCAAGTTCCACCGCGGCGGAATCGTATGACCGCTGATAATCTGCAATTTTGGTCGAGATCTGTTTTTTTTCGGTTTCAAATGGACCCGACTGCTGAAGAATCCTTCCGTTCATCTCAGCCTGAAGTTGCGTTTTATTGCGTTGGATGATGGTGTTGAGCTGCTTGTTGACTTCCTTTTCGAAGATTTTAAGTTCGAGCGGTTTCGAAATGATTATTCCTAAAAACGCTGCCAGGACGAGTCGCGGTACCGACATTAACAGTTGGTTCCACCAGGTCCCGGTTTTCTTGATTGACGATACGATATAGCGGTCGAGATTAAAAATCATCAATCCCCACACCACAGCGAAAGCCACCGATATCCAGATATCATCGAAGACCGTGTACATCGCGTATCCGGCTGAAAGTGTCGCAAAAATTGCCGTAAAAAGCACGATTCCGCCGATGCCGGCGAACTTGTTCCATTCGGAGGGTGTTTTTCTGAGGATGTGGATGTTACCACCCGAACAAATCAGCAGGAACTTCTGGAACCAGTTCATTCGGTGGTTGACGGGTGGTATGTTGGAAGGGACGTTTTTCATTTTTCTTCATTTTTTAATAACCGGTTATCATGCTGTTTATTTTAACCACAAAGGGCACTAGGTCTTACACAAAGGGCACGAAGTTGAAAGCTGTGTTACATAGTTGTGGTTGAACAGAGCGGTTGTTATAAATAATTTGTCCATAAAAACGCGGCAATGTTACAAATAGTATTAGGTTTAACCAAGTTGAGGGTTCGAGATATAAAAGGATATGTTTTTAACCCAGGCACGTAAGAGATTTGTTTTAGGTTGTATGGAAAGGGACGCGAGGCGTTTCACTCAGCAAGGGGAAATATTTGTTGGTTTGATCTCCTGATCCGTTGAAAGAGAAACAAAACGATCTTTTAGCCCGGATTGAAACGGCATCCCCGAGGACGCGCAAGCGGCTGCGGGATACAGTGGAAAGCCGGTAGTATGGTGGTAGAAAGCGGAATCTTCGGGCTCCTCAGCAAAATTTTACTTGAGGCGGTCGGGATTCTGTTTGAGGAAACTGTCCCAGCCCGAATAATTTTTGTCGGAAACCAGCGCCCCGGAGTTGAAATGATGGCAGACCGCAACCGCCAGCCCATCGGACGCATCGAGGTATTTGGTCGGAAATTCTTTGAGGTTCAGCAGGCTCTGCAACATGCCCGCAACCTGTTCTTTGCTCGCATTTCCGTTGCCGGTGATGGCCATTTTGATCTTTTTAGGCGAATATTCGGTAATCGGGATGTCACGGTGCAGCGCCGCCGCCATCGCAACGCCCTGTGCACGACCCAGTTTCAGCATACTTTGGACGTTCTTGCCGAAGAACGGGGCTTCGAGGGCGACCTCATCGGGATGGAATTCGTCGATCAGCGCGAGGGTTCTGTCGAAAATAACTTTGAGTTTGGTCTCGTGATTGGGGTATTTTTTTAAAATGAGCTCGTGGATTGAGAGCATCTCCATCTTTCCTTTCACCACAGAAATAAGGCCGAAACCCATAATGGTGGTTCCGGGATCGATGCCTAATATTATTTTCTCTGTCTGCACGCTGCAAAAATAGCTGGTTTTAAATTAATATCAATCCGGCGGTATTATATTTAAATCCGCTGTTCAGCATAAAAAAACCGGAACTGAGTTCCGGCCTGATGATTTACTGTTTGTTATCGTCGAAATAATACCCGACACCAATCTGCAGAAAATTATTTTTCATTTCCATTCCCGGGATGGTTTTCGCGATGTTGCTTGTACCGATGTTATATTTCACTTCTGCCGCCACACCACTGCGGAACTTATATTCGGCACCGAACGAGAACGAACTGTTACCGTTCTTAAGATCTTCAAAATCGACATCTTCACCGTTCTGCTCCCCAAGCGCATTGGTAATCAAACCGAAGTTGTAAGCGCCTACAAGTGCAAAGCGTTCAACAGGATAAAGCTTAACACCGACCGGAAAATAAATCGTGGTAAGATGCAGCCGGGTTCTCTGGCCATTCGGCAAAACAAGGTTTTCTCCGCCTAAGCCGGCCCCTGCCAGTTCGGCAAATAAAGAAATGTTTTTGTGCAGGTGGTACTCCACCGGAATCGACATGTAAACGCTGTGCTTGGGATCAACTTCCTGCTTTTCTCCCATTAAAGTATAAGTAAGGGTAGAATTCACATAGCCTACTTTAATTCCGGCTTCGAATTTTTGTGCACATAAAAATGAAGCTGAAAGTACAACTGCCGACAATAGAAATTTCTTCATAGATAAATTTTTTGGCAAAAATAGATTTATTATCAGATTTGCCAATATCTACTGTCATTATAATTTTGTAGTTTTAAAATACCAAATCGATCCTATGATCCGTAAAGAATTTCTCGCCACCACCTTTTCGGCAGGTCTTGGCCTCGCGCTGATGCCAACCATCCTCAGCTGCACGACGCAACGGATGCTTTTCCCGCCAATGATACAGCCCGCGGGTGGTGACCTCAAAGGCGTTCGCGGCAACGTTTCACGATATACCAATAAAGGCGGCACAATTGGCGTCCTCGAAACCAAAGACGGATTTGTAATTATTGATTCGCAGTTTGCGGATTCGGTTCAGCCCCTGTTAAACGTAATCTCCGCGAAAGGAAAACCGGTGCTTTATCTCTGCAACACCCACCATCACGGCGACCATACTTCAGGGAACGTTGCATTTAAAGATCCGAATACCAAAGTTGTAGCGCATTCCCGCGTTCCTGAACTTCAGCGCCTCGCCGCGGAAAAAAGCAATAAAGTCGCGGAACAGCGTTTCCCGACCCTACTTTTCGACGATACTTACGAAATAAATATAGGACGAGAAAAAATCACGGCTCATCATTTCGGGAACGGGCATACATTCGGCGACGCGATGTACCATTTTGAGAACGATAACGTGGTGCATATGGGCGACTTGATGTTCATCAATATGATTCCGGTTTACCGCACAGCCGACGGTTCGGATTCGCGGAGCTGGATTAAAGTCCTTGAAAAAGCGCAGTCGACTTTCGATGATGACACTGTATTTATTTTCGGGCACGCCAACAAGCCGGAACTGACGACCGGCACCAAAAAAGATCTTAAGGAAATGGCAAACTTCCTCGAAGCTTCGAACGGTTTTATACGTAAAGCCATCCGCGAAGGTAAAACGACAGAACAGCTGTTGACCGAAAATAAGTTTATCCCAGGATTTGAAAACAGAACAACTCCTGACCGTTTCCCTGGGTTTCTGACTGAACTGCGCAAGACGCTTTCGTAAAGTTTTACAACAGTACATTTAAACTAAACAATTGATTTTCTGACCTTTAAAAAAGGGTTAGATCCGGATTTTTCTGCTGGTATCATAGTTGTATTTAAAAGGGCTCAGGCCGCCAAGGTATTCCGCACAGGTTTTGGCGGTTGCCTGCTCCTTTAAAATACAATTTATGGAAACATCTACACCTTCAACTTTCGATTTAAATACAATAGACCGCGACATCCAATCTTTTGTCGTCGACGGCGGCCATCCGTGCATCATGGCCAAATCTGTCTTCAAAATGAAGAATTATGACCTACATGCGTACGCTGATATGCAGGGTGAAACGCAGATCAAAGAACTTTTAGCGGATTTAGAAACCTATCTGCAGGACGCAGGCCGCGACTCCATGAACTTCCGGTCTTTTGTTGCCGTCTTCCCCAATAATAAATTTACTGATGAGATTTCATTTGAAAACGCGCTTTGGGCTACGTTACAGCAACTCCATGAGGCTGACGAAATGCCGTGGGATGAGAGCGTAAGCCGGAATCCGGACGATGCCGAATTCAGTTTCAGTCTGCTCGGAAAAGCATTTTATGTAATCGGACTTCATACTCAAAGTTCAAGAATGGCCCGACAGGCGCCTTACACAACATTAGTATTTAACCTGCATCAGCAGTTTGAAAAACTCAGGGAAATCGGGACTTACCAGAATGTGCGCGATATGATCAGAAAGAACGACGAAAAACTTCAGGGCAGCATCAATCCGGTTCTGAAGGATTTCGGAGACGATTCTGAAAGCCGCCAATACAGTGGGCGCAACGTTGAAAGCAACTGGAAATGTCCGTTCCACCATAAACATAACTAAATGAATCCGGAATTTACTACTATTGAAAGGCAGACCGGCAAAGCGTTCCTCGTGAATAAAGGTGACATCCTCACCGTGCGGGATCCGCTGGGGCAGCAGGTCAGCGATATGGTTTTATTCAACCGCCACGATCATGACGAGAAAATTTCCTCGGGAAAAACGCTCGATTTTGAAGAATCGATCCTGATTACCGCGGGAAATTATCTCTGGAGCAACCGCTCGCGCAAAATGATGAAGATCATCGCCGATACCAATGGCCGCAACGACTTCCTGCTCGCGCCGTGCAGCAAAGAAACTTTTGAAATCATGTACAGCCACACCGGGTACCATCCGAGCTGCCTCGAAAATCTCGCTAAGAACCTCGCCCCGATGGGCATCCTCCAGGACGATATCCCGACGGCCTTCAATATTTTTATGAATGTGCAGTTTGATGCGCAGGGTAAAATCTCCGTGTTGCCGCCCACATCCAAAGCCGGCGACTATATACAGTTTGAAGCGCAGATGGATCTGCTGGTTTGTCTGACGGCGTGTTCAGCCGAAGACAGCAATGGTGGAAGTTTTAAGCCAATTCAGTATTTGGTGAATACAAACGGATAACGTTTTAAAACACGTCGGATAGACTGTATCCGTAACTTCACAACAATCGTAAAAAAAAGAGACTCAGCGACGAGTCTCTTTTCACATTAAAGTAACAGTCAGTTAAAGCTTTACAAATTTCTGTGAAACCGGCTGGTAGTTTACGCTGCCTGAAATAATATAATTTCCGTTCGGCAGATCTGCTACATTAAGCGCCCCTCCTGCTTTCGCGGTTACAGATCTGAGCAGCTGACCGGTGAACGAATATATCTTCACCTGCTCCGCGTCGGCTGCGAACACAATAACACCGTTATTTACGCGTGAATTCCTGATCAGGGTATTTTTCGCGCCGGTACTGCCTTCACCAGTCGCAAGTACGCCCCCGCTTTGCGGCGTAGGCAGTGATATCGTAAAATCAACATCGTTATCGTTGGTATCGCCCGCAGTTCGGCTAATGGAGTTCAGGATCGTTGGCGAAGGTGCTGCGCCTGATCCTTCAAACTGATTGGAAATACCGTATCCAACAAAGTCGAGCACATTAGAGGCGGTAGGACCGGTTACCTGCGCGCTGTTGCTCGCAAGCGCTACTTTCCCGGAAGTAAGTCCGAGGTTGATGCCGACGCCTAACAGCGGGCCCGTTCCGTCGAAATTCAGTACAACATCAACGATAAGATTCGGATTCAGCAGATTAAGAATTCCAAGGCCACCCGACGCCTGCTGAATAAGATACGTCTGGCCCGGACCCAATGTAATGGTCGGCAGTTCGTTATACTGGGTAAACGGACCAGCAGCAGAACCGTACTGGATGGTAGCTCCGCTGAGTGTAGCAGATGCAGCTCCGATATTTTTTAACTCAATGAAGTCACTTGTGATGGCGGCACCCAAAACCCCGCCGCCGGTATAAACCTCATTTATTACAATTTGGGCATTACTGAATGCCAGCGCTGAAACGCATCCAACGAGAGTAAAGAATTTCTTCATAACAAATAATTTTGTGGTTAGGGTGAAATCCCAACAAACAGAATGCCATAAACTAACTAGTTGGAGGCGGCTAGTCACTTTTAATAATACAGCCGGTATACACTGAGACAGAACACGTTAGCAAACAAAACATCAATGATAGTGAGAATGCTGAAAATTCCGCGATCCACGGCATTTTGGCGGCTAAGTAAAACGTATAGGTAGTAGAATTAAATTTTGGGAAAAATTCCCCGGACAACCAAATTACTGGAGAATTCCGGAACCCGGGCAGCAAAAACCGTATTATGGTACCGAATCCAATAACGACGGTCGTTATGGGGCTGTTAGGTACGGTGTATAGACTGATGCAGTGCAAATATTGTGGGGATGTAGTGAAGCGGCATTACCGCGGCAACCTTGCTTGAAAGAGTGAATGATTCGGAGAACTTGTGGGCGTGGCTATTGCAGTATAGTTAGCCCTCGGCTTGTGACCGGGAAAATAAAACCAAAAACGTAAACTGGCTAGTAGTCAGCAGTAGGTTCTGAAATAAGTTGTGTTTGTACGCCAATAACTTCCGGTGAGACACTGCTTTCCTCCAGGGTTTCAAGATTGCTGTAATATTCAGAAAGCAGTGCTTTCCACACCGTGGCCTGCTGATATTTACTCCTGATTATCAAACGTGTTACATGTTTCATCTCACTGAAATGCTTTGGGTCGTTAATGAGCTTCAGCATAACGTTTCCGAGTGCTTCCGCATTCCTGGACGGAATGCAGTATCCGTTTACCCCATCCTTAATAATCTCATTGCAGCCGCTGATGTCCGTCACAATTGCCGGCAGGCTCATGGCTCCGGCCTGAAGCACCACGTTAGGGAAGCCTTCGCGGTAACTCGGAAATACCAACGCGTCGCTGGCCGCGTAATACGACCGTACATCGTCCTGATACCCGACTGAAATAATCGAAGGGTTCGTCTTTATTTCGTGAAGCGTGCTCCTTGACAGTTTACTCTCTTTGGGTTCCATAGGTCCTACCAGCAGCAGCTTAATACGGGTTTTGCCTTTAATGCTGATGTTTTGGCCGGGCTCCGGATAGGTTTTTTTGAGATGTTCGAAAGCCGTGATAAGTTCATTAATTCCTTTATCTTTTACAAGCCGTCCCACAAAAATAAATACAAAATCGTTTGGCGATATGCCAAGTTGTCTGCGTAATTTGTTTCGCTCATGCTGAGGAACTGCACGCGGACAGAAAAAGCCGGTATCTACACCGTTTACGTTGCCGTCAGCCACTACTTTAAGCGGCTTTGCGGTGATGCGGTATTTAAGCAGATCCTCTTTCACCCCGTTTCCTTCAGGATAAATATTCGTGGCACACGAGCACAGCAGCCGGTCCATGAGGACCAGTACAAAACGCAGAATACCTGTGCGGTAAGGGAATATGAGTCCGGTAAATGTATGCATGCGTACGGGTACGCCTGCCCACTTACCTGCGATCATAGAAAGGAGACCAGCTTTTGGGGTAATTGAATGGATGACGGTGGGTTTTTCTCTGCGGAATAGCAAATAAAGCCTGATCAGCGAAACAATATCGTGAAGAATTGATATCTTACGTTCGATGCGTACAGAATGTGTGTTAACACCCTCCCTTTCGGCTACCCGGTCCAGATCTTTTCCCGATCCGGAGACCGCCGTTACATCGAAATGGGTGTTTAGAAATCTGAGCTGACCGCTCAATAATATATTGAGTGAGATCGGCACTGTAGCAATGCGAAATAGTTTCATTTTCGGGGTTCATTTGTGTTGGGTATCAGCTGAAACCATTGCCCTAAAGGCAGTGATCAGGCTAAAACCTGTACAAATATATAATTTAATCCTGTTTATAGGCATAAAAATTATAAATTCCTCAATGCAGACCATACAGCCCTAATGAAAATCATTATATTACAGACAGTTAGATAACGATTTTTCAAAGTCATTCAGGCACAGGTGAAGAGGTGAATGAGTGAAGGAAGGGTAACGGGAGACGGATGATCGATGAAGAGTGGATGAGGGATGATGAGGGGACTAGAGTTCTTTGAGCTGCTTTTATTTCTGTTTTTGACTTTGATCAACATCCACAGTAAAATGCCGGGCGGAATTGCGGGAAGCGTCAGCGCTTTTTTCGGGGATTCGCTGATGAAAAGGGTGTTGGACGACAGGATGCTGCATGCAGTAGAATGTACATTAGACAATCCTCTCTTCCATCACGATTGGAACAAACTATACCAGTGAACGATACAGTTCAATATGTCTCTCAACCATCTTATGAATATCGTATTGCGAAGCCCTTACCATACACCGCTCAGCCACGGTGTTATAATGATTACGATCGTTCATAAGCTTTAAGATTTCCTGGGCAAGAACGGCATCGTCACCCTGTGGAAAAAGGATGCCGGCACCCCCGACTATTTCTGCGAGCCCGGGAACGTCGCTTGCCACAAACGGTTTACCGGATGCCATGCCTTCGATGCTCGAAAGTGAAAGTCCCTCGTATTTTGAAGAAAGCACAATAACATCAGCATTTTTTAAAAGCGACGGCACATCATTTCTTACGCCCAAAAAAAATACACGGTTTTGAAGCTTAACGTGTTCAACTAATAGCTCACAGTCCTTTCGAAGGATGCCATCTCCCACCAACACAAATTTAACGTAATCAGGTAAATACTGTAACGCCCGGATTACCGTTGGCTGATCCTTTGGATGTTGAAATGACGAGACCTGCAGCAAAATAAAATCTTGATCGGATAATTGGGGATTGAGCGAAGCACGCGGATGCGGCTGAGCTCGAGTTATTTTCTCGAGATTGACCCCGTTTTCAATAACCGCCGTTTTGTTTTCTGTGATTGATGTATGCTTTATAACCGCGTCTTTTACGTTGTTGGTAATGCATACGATTCTACGGTAATTGTTATAAATGATCTGGTCAGCAAACTTATATTTATTATTAATAAATCTGCGGTTGAAAGTACTGTGTTCAGTAAAAATGAACGGTATTCTCGAAAAGGAAAGCCACTTTGCTGCTATCGCAAAATACTGAGCCGGAAAAAGATGTACGTGAATAATCTTGTAGCTTTTCAGAAAGGGGAAAATTTTAAAGATGAGCAGCGGGTTATAGACCGAAGTCTTTCCCAAACTGTAAATACGACAGGAGTTCTGTTGCGCAAGCTCCTTATAAAGCGGATATTCAGTACCGTTCAGCAGAAGCACATCGGCTTTAATGCCTTTTTGATGGTACAGGGGCAGGGTCTCGACAATCAGTTTTTCGGCACCGCCGGTCGCAAGGGAATTGATGATGTGCAGGATTTTCACGGCTTTTTCTGGGTTTTAAGGCGGATGTACAGATTGAGAACGACCCCAGCTGGTATCGCACATAATACAAGTGCTGTATGTTTGGTTTTCAACCACAGCGACATATCGTTCACAAACAGTGACGAAGATACGAGGTGTACCGCATTTTTTGCTTTTTCTTTCCACGTGATGCCAAAATCGACCCTTGAAATTCGCGAAAAGGCGAATCCTTTTGGGTGACGTCGGTACTGTCTAAGCATGTTTCTGGTCGAACCGTCGTCCTGATATTCTACAATGACCAGAACTTCGTTCAATGGTTTAAGGTAGTAGTTCTGATCGAGGAGCAGGTATTTATAGTCAAGCGGTACAAACTTTTCGCCCGCAAACATCGGATAGGGCGGAATCTTTTTTATATGTTCCGTTTTATACACAAGTTTTTTGTCACCTTTTACACGATGAAGCTGGTAGAGTTCGTTTAGTTTTACTTTTTGTAATTCTTTCGGTATTTTCGTGCCGATCAAGGCGTTGTTGAAATCAGCATCCAACCCTATTAGTCCACAAAAATCATCGTCATCTGCAATTTCGCATGCGGCTAAACAGATGATTTCGACCGCATTAGGCGGCATATAATCGTCCGAGTCGATGCAGACATTAAAAGGGGTTGTAATATTTGCGTAGGCGACATTATGAGCGGAATGCATGCCTTCGTTAGGCTTATACAGATACTGGATCTCGAACGTTGCTTCGCGCTGCCACTGTCGCACGAGTTCATCTGTTCCATCGCTTGATCCGTCGTCAATTACCATCCAGATAAAATTATTAGAAGTCTGGTTTTTCAAACTTTCGTAGACACGAGGCAATAGATGCGCACGGTTATAGGTTGGGGTGAAGACAGTAAGTTTGTTCATGATTATCCTCTTAAAAACATTACGTAAGTGAATAAATAATAAACAGCTATTACAGCTCCAATCACACGGTACTGATTCGGAAATATTTTATACCTTAATAATGGGTAAGCGATCACCGGCGCCATCAGGAACCACGAAAGATACGCAAAACGGTTTGAGAAATTGGCGCGTATGACCAAGATCCAAAATGCGTTCGCAATCATGTATGTTCCCCACAAATGGATGTAGAATGTATCAGTTATTTTCTTTTTAAATATAAAATACCAGCCTGCAAATGCAGCGAAGGATGAATAAAACAGGAAGTCCCAGCGGAAGCCGGTGTACGCAAACTCATCATTGTTCACATTGCCTTTGGTCAGGTAATCTTCCGCGCGTGTGTCGCCACCGAGACCGATTCCACCAAACAGACCTTCCCAGAAGCCGCCACCGATCAGCGAGAGTGGTATGGCAGCCAGCCAGATGTAGTAATACAGCTTTGGATTTTTATATACACCGGCCACGGCAAAACCCGCAATCGGAATGATCATCGAGTTGTGAATTCCAAATGCGAGGGCCATCAGCGCATACATCAAATATTTCGTATTATAAAAACACAAAGCCCAGATAAATAGGGAAGTGGCCAGACCATTGCGGATACCGTTGGTTCCAAAAGGCCAGAACATGAGCGACGCAGTGAAAATAAAAAGCACAAAATACCAGTATGAACCGCAGTACTTTCTCGAAAAAAGATAGCATGGCAATACATACAAAATCGCGCACACAAAAAAGAAAGTGCGGTCGCTCATAACCTTAGAGCATGCTAACAGGAAATAGTTGAAAAAATAATCGTTCTTAATGATAGGCTCCTGTCCGGAGGCAACCATATTATAAAACTTCCCATAAGTTCCCATGTCACCGAACACATAACTTACAGGACGGGTTCCTAAATACAAAACGATAAATATTAACAGGGCAATACCCATTCCGGTAGAAAAATACCGGGTCCGCATATCAAAAAGATCGTTTTGATAGGCATGCAGCAGCGTAATCAGCATGATGAACAACATCATATGATGGTATATCGGGGTATAGCTGTTTAAGGGAATCCAGTCGAACAATTTACTTTTTTCTTAATTTTATTGAGTCACACAATTCCTTCGTAAAAGCAATCCCACCATATTTATCGATATGATTGCCATCATAGGTACGAAATTTATCACTTTTCGAAAAGTTGAAGTAGGTGATATTATGTTCATCTCCCAATCTATTCATTTCCTCATCAAAATTACTCCAAAACCTATTCTCGATATTTAATATAGTGGAATCGACAGGCATTCGAACTAAAACCACCCGACCATTTTGTTGTAAAAATTTAATCATCTCTGTGAAGTCCTCTACGCGCTTAGGGCTTTCTTCCCATCTTATGCTAAAGTCTTTATACATTTTATTTTGAACATTTTTCCAATGATTTAAATCAACAGTATCTTTTGGTAAATTACTTTCTTCAAGCCAACCATCTTTATGCAATCTAACCGTTTTTCGTATAATAGTTCCAAAATGGAAATATTGAAAGTTCCTGATTAAATATTCGAAATTAGGATTTACATTTACAAAAGCCATATTGTAAGGCGGTTTGGTGGTCTCAGAATAAACATGATTCTCTAAATCATCACCTTCACGCTCTGTAAAAAGCCATGGATGAACACTCACAATAAATAATCCTTTCTTCGAAGGTTGAAGTTTTTTAATTATACTTTCTGTATAGGGTTTGCCATAATTGATTTGCGCTATCGTAAAACTGTAATTAAACATTGGCAGTTCAAAGCCCGAATCATTTAAATGCTGATCCACTATTCGCGGTTGAATACCTTGTAGACTCCGCGAATCCCCTAATATCATTGAGGTTTGCTTTGAGACAGTAAACTTTTCATAAAAATAGTCCACATATCCGCCATAGTTCACCAATATTATCGACAGTCCAAATACTGTCAAAAGAAAAAATAAAAATGTCTTAAGTAAAAACTTTTTCATCAGAATTGAAAATATATAAATGAATCAGAATTTGCACCGAAAACTAGAATTATTAGCAGCAATACTGCATAAATAAACCAGCGTATTACCACGTTTCTACAGTGATCTAACTCTAAGCCATGTTGTCTTTTCCTTTGGAGCCATTCAACGACTATCAACAAAAAGATAAATACAAAAGGTCTCAGAGCAGTTTGCGGATAGGCATAATTATGTACATTGAAAATTCTGCCTAGATAATCACAGGCTCCGTTAACCGTTTCGGACCTGAAAAAGACCCACGCAATAGTTGTAATTATAAATGTGAAGATTATCTGTGAAGATTCTTTAAAACTGGGTAGCAATCTATTTTCCGCGACCGTATCGGTATTTTTGCGGTTCAAATTAAATACGACCAATGGCATGATGTAAAGCGCATTAAGGAAGCCCCATATGATGAAGGTCCAGTTTGCTCCATGCCAAAACCCACTAACGACAAAAATAATAAGTGTATTTCTTATCTGCATCCATTTTCCACCTTTACTTCCACCAAGAGGAATGTACAAGTAATCCTTGAACCAGCTTGAAAGCGAGATGTGCCAGCGCCGCCAAAACTCTGCAATATCCCTTGAAAAATATGGGAAGGAAAAGTTCTTAAGCAAATCAATACCAAATAATTTCGCACTGCCAAGCGCAATATTGGAGTAGCCCGCAAAGTCGCCATAAATTTGAAACGCAAAGAAAACCGCACCAATAATCAATGAAGGCGCGTTGTAACTACTTTGATTACTGAACACCTCATTAACAACAGGCGCACAATTGTCCGCCACCACGATTTTCATAAATAAACCCCATAAAATTTGCCGCAAACCATCCACCGCTTTTGAATAGTCAAAAGTTCTTTTAGTTTGGATCTGAGGCAGCAAATGCGTTGCCCTTTCAATAGGCCCGGCTACCAGAAGCGGGAAAAAGCATACAAAGACAGCATAATCCAGGAAATTTCTTTCAGGTTCAATTTTATCCCTATAAATATCAATGACATAGGAGAGACCATGGAAAGTATAAAAGGAAATACCAACTGGCAGAATAATTTGCAGTGTGGAAAGGTTTGCTTGAAATCCTATCTTATCCAGCGCTTCAGCAAAAGAGGTAATGAAAAAATTGTAATACTTAAAAACACCCAGAAAGCCTAAGTTTACACCAATACTTAACCAAAACCAAAACTTTTTCGACATCCTGTTTTTAGCCTTCGACATTTTAATCCCTGTATAATAATCAAGAAGCGTAGAGAAAATGAGAAGGAATAAGAATTTCCAGTTCCAGGTTGCATAAAAAACATAACTGGAAAGCAGCAGTAAAATATTCTGAAGCTTAATACTTTTTCTGGTAAAAAACCAATACAGAATAAAAACAACAGGCAAAAAAAACAGATAGGCAAAGGAGTTGAAGATCATGGTGGCTTAGGTAACACTATTAAAAAGATCTTTCCATTGCTGCATCACTTTATCAATACTAAACCGTTGCACATTGATGCGCCCTTTTGAACCCATTTGTTGTCTTAAATTTTCGTCGCGCATAAGCAGCCGTAATTTTTCGGTAAAAATATCCAAATTTTTATGAGGAGCAATAAAACCGTCTTCACCGTCTTTTATGATATGGCGCGGACCCGTCAGCGAATCATAACTCACGACCGGCAGACCCGCAGAAAGTGATTCCAATAAAACCATAGGGAAACATTCGGTTTCGGAAGTCATCGCGTAGATGCTGTACTTCTGCATTCGGGCTTTCAAATTATCCGTAACGCCCATAAAGCAAATGCGGTCAGCCAAAGCTAAACAGTCTATCTGCGACTGAAGTTTTGCCTGTGTTCCAATATAATCTTCGCCCCAAAAATGTAGCTGCCAGTCAGGGAAATCAGCACTTAATTGCGCAAAAGCCTGAATTAAATCACCAAAATTTTTAACAGGAGAAATCCGTCCGGCGGCAAGAATCTTTTTATGGATCAAAGGTCCTCTATCATCAGTAATCTCTGCCGGATTAGGGATGACTGAAACCGCGCCGGAATGATAATACTGGGCCTCATCAGGATTTAGAACCACGAGTCCTGTATATTTTTTTTCGGCATTTCGGGCAAGTGCGCTGAGAATTCGCTCTTTTACCGACCTAGGCCTGCTGTGCAGAGCCCGGCTCGAATGAAACTCTTTAATCACCGGAATATTCCCGTTGATGTAGGGCAGAAAATAGAAATCCGGCCCGAAACTGCTGCTTACAATTACATCCGGCTTCAGATCCCTAAAAACTCGCTTAAGTGCTGCAATATGAGCAGGAACTTTCTGAAGGTTTACGGGATGGAAATAGCTTTTGGCGGTTTCGTAATTTATATTCAGATCAAGCAAGCGTATTTCTTCGCTTGGCCTGTACACGGGTTTCCGGTCTTTTTGCTGGTAAGTGACAAGCGTAACTTCATCACCGGATACGTCCGCGAAATAATTGGCTTTCTGCGAAAGCACTTTTTCGATGCCGCCGTGAAGATAAAGCTGGTCGGTAAGATAAAGGATTTTCAAAGTTTCAGTTGTTTGATTGAACTAAGGAGCTAAAAAGATCATCCCATTGGCGCACAATTTTCTGGGGTAAATATTTTTCAGATGATTTTTTACCGGCGCTGCCCAACTCCAGCCGCAGATCCGCATTGGCCATCAGTAGCTGTAGTTTTTGCGCAAACTGTATGTTGTTGCCGTTTTCAATGAGGAACCCGTCTTTACCATCGGTAATTATATCGCCAGGACCGTGCGGACAGTTGAAACTTACCACCGGAAGACCGCAACTCGTGGCTTCGATGATGACCATGCCGAAACCCTCCGAACGTGAAGGCAAAACAAAGATGGATGATTCGAGGTACTTTGTTGCAATATCAGCGGCAGGCTGATGGAAATTAATCCTTTGCAGTCCGAGTTTGTCGGCATCAGGCAATAAGTTTTCATACGTGCCTTTACCATAAACATCCAGCTCCCAGTCGGGAAAACCGGTTTCAACATTTTGCCAGATCTTAAGCAGCAAATCATAGCCCTTATTATAACCGAAACTGCCCACAGCAATCACTTTCTTTGACTGCAGACTTGAAACTCCAGAGATTTGAAAAGGCAAAGGATTTGGAATAATTACGAGGTTATCCAGAGCCCATTCTTTCTTATTGCTTTCTGTGAGCAGCACGATCTTAGAAAAAGCTTTTCCCAATACCTGCTTGAGCGAGTGCTGAAATTTAACCCCTACTGAGACACCTCTTCCCCTGTCTCCTAAGTTTACAGAAGCGTGGCTTTCGTAAATCCACTTTGCTTCAGTCCTGATCATATAGGGCAGAAAGAAACCTTTGAGCCCATCATCACAGACACAAATAATTTCGGGCTGCACCTTAGAAACCGTTTTTTGAATTCCTGTTTTATATTTAAAAAAATAGTACACTGGATTTCCTGGCAGTTCTGCGGAATGCAAAACCACTTTATCTGAAAAGGTAAAAAATGGCTTTACTCCACCTTCATTCAGACTGAGAATATGTACTGTATAACCAAAATCCTCCGCGAGCATTGAGGTTTTCACAGACAGTACTCTTTCGAGTCCGCCCGCGCCGGTAATGCCGTTGGTAATGTAGAGGAGTTTCATAGAAGGAGGTGAGTTTTGATCTGTATAATAGACGGCAATCTATTCTTTTATTTTTGAATCTGCTACTTTTTAATCTTTGAAACCGCCTCCATATAGAATAGATAGGCCAGCGGCATTCTATGTTTCATCAGAAAAAGGACGATCCGCAAAGAGAGGGATTGCCCGCTAAAGTTCAGCTCAGAAAATGCAGATTTTAATGACGGCTCGCCAAATACGGTATTCAGAAGTTTAATTTTTTCTTTGTAGCCCAGGTTCTGATTATTTAGTGAGCTGCTGACAAACAGTGCAGAATGAATCAGCTGTAACTTTAACTGCCGCGTAAAATCGTATTCTGTAGTACCTAAAAGGAGGTTTTTAAATTTATCATTTAAAGATATTAAGGTCAGCCACCATTCGGATTGGTATTTTTTTGAACGCGACTCTTCATACTGCCTGTAGTTATAAGCGAAGAAATTTTTAAGGTAATAGTACGAATCACAATGGGTCATCACGTCTGCCATAAAGAGATAATCCTCCGAATAGCGCAGACCTTCATCAAACTGAATACTATTCTTCAGCATGAAGCTTCTCTTGAAAATACATGTGCAGGCGGAAACTATCGGCAGTCTGCCAAAATCTTCGGTAACGAGAAGGGTAGGATAAATCCCGCTGATAATATCTTTTTTAATATATAAACCTTCGCGGAGCTGTGAGGTAATTTGTTGCGCAGTATTATTTTTTACCGTGGCAAAATCACACATCACTACATCGGTCCGGGGATATCTATTAAGAATCTCAGTCATACTGAGGTAGAGGTCGTGGTGCAACCAGTCGTCGCTGTCCACAAATGTGATGTAGTCGCCGGTGGACATTTTAATCCCGTTGTTTCGTGCAGCTGAAACGCCCGCATTTTTTTGACTTACCGTTATGATACGCGAATCTTTTCCTGCTGCGTCCTTACATATTTGGAATGAATTATCCGTAGAGCCGTCATCCACCAGAATGATTTCGAGATCATGATAAGTCTGTGCAATAATTGAATTGATACATTGCTTTACATAGTCCTGAACGTTGTAAACCGGTACGATAACTGAAATTTTCATTTGTTTATTTTTCTTGGATACGTATGTTCAGTACATTATTTATCGCTTCGTACGCAGCTTCATTAGTAAAGTTATATTCCTCGACAGCATTCTTCAGATTTCTCTGCTTCAGTTCATTTTTGAGCAATTCGAAAATCGCGTCTGCGAATATCTCCGCTTCCGGTTTACACAACATCCCTAATTTTCCATTGTTCAATATTTCTCTGATGCTTGCTATATCTGTGCTGACAATCATCTTCTTCAGAGTCAAAGCTTCGTTGATTGTAATTGGATGTGCCTCCACGTAGGAGGACTGTATGTATAAATCCGCGTTCTTAATATAGGCATAAGGATTTTCCTTACTACCTACGAAAACGCACTCCTCCGCAACTCCTTTGTCCTGTGCCAACTGCTGTATTTCAGAATATTGTGGACCATCGCCAACGAAATACCATCTGAAAGTCAACCCTTTTTGGTTAAGTAGAGAAGCGATCTCAAGCGCAAGATCAAGGCCCTTTTCTGGCGAAAAACGGCTTACGGTAACGAATCTGTATTCGTTAGGATTTTGAGGCATGTCACTGATAGTTTCGTTTGCCTTCAGAATAATTTCACCAAAATTAATAATATTAGGCACAACCGCCAACCTCTGCCGAAGGTCCGGAAAAACCGATGATAGCATTGACTTGTTTGCTTCCGATACTGTTACTATTCTGTCGAATTGCCTATAATATTGATTATCTAAATCCTTTTCCCTGACACTGCCGTGATAAGAACCGTGATGAAACCACAGAAACTTTTGATTTGCCGAAACCCTGTCAATGCTGAAGAAACGGGGAAATCCATTGTGCGTGAATGAAACCGCAATATCATAATGTGTCGGGACTTTTGGGTAAAATATCCATGGTTTTCCCAGAATCCTGTTGCAGTACAATGATTTAAAAAACGGGTATAATAAGGTTAACTTCTGTAATGGCTTTTTCGCAGTTAAAATGTCATTGGCGGTTGCAGGGTAATTCTTAAAAATAATATTCACTTCCGCGGGCAGCATTTTCTGAAGTGGTCCGTTTTTTTGCCACAACATCAGGTCAACGCTAAATTCATTTGAATGTACCAAATAAGTAACGAATTCGATAAGGCTTTTCTGGATGCCACCGAGTTCTAAGTCATTATTTAAAATAAGAATTTTCCACATAATAGCTTATTTGGATTTACGTGCTAAATTCGATAATACAAAATCAAGAACAAGGTAGAAACCAGTGTAATAGGCGGTTACGAAAAACACTTTAACTTTTGGATCTGTGTAAATACGCAATACTATATCGTAATGTGCTTCCACAATTTCCTTTAAAATTTTTCTGCGCTCAGCAGTCTGTATCGTTTTATCATAATAAATCGCTTTGGAAAGTCTCGACAAAGGAATTTTTATTGATTCTTCGAAAAAAGCCCTGTTTCTATATTTGGATCGTAAATCCTCAAACGCTCTGTACAGACTTAAATCATGCTGATAACTATAGGCTGAATTGGCAAGTCCACTATTTAAGACCCTGTAGCAATAACCCGAGAAATCGGACGTCATAATTAATTTGCAGAACCTGAGATAATTTAAATTGAAAAGCGTGTCTTCCCCAAACGTCAGACGTTCATTAAAACTGATTTTCTGCTGCTTTAGAATTTCAAGCTTAAAAAATTTTGACCATGATGAGGAAAAGTATGGATAAACTGTGTATTTCCACATGAACTCCTCTAGAACCAGTTTTTCAGCTTGATATGCAATATGCTTGATAACGTTGCTATCTTCAACATAAGTAAGTCCCTGCAGGATAATATCCACATCAGTTTCTGATTCTAAAACTTTGAAATAGTTCGCCGAAATATAATCGTCCGCGTCAATAAAAGTAATCCATTTTCCGGCAGCGTTTTCAATGCCGAGGTTGCGCGCGGCACTGACGCCTGAATTGCGCTGACGGAAAATTTTTATTCTCTGATCTTTTGCAGCAAAACGCTCACATATCTTGCCACTTTGGTCGGTGGAGCCATCGTTAATCAGCAGCAGTTCGAAATCGCCGCAAGCTTGATTCAATACGGAATTAATGCATTTTTCCAAATGTTTTTCCGCGTTGTAAATGGGTATGATAACCGTAAGATTCATCTTCAACAATAGACTTATAATTTATTTTCCATTCCGGTAAAGGAGTTTAAAGATTATATCAAGTAAAAAATAACAGTCGTGCCTGATTAAAAATGTAATACACTTCATCGAAAACATCCCGCCATCAAAAATATCCAATACCTCCCTTTTATGATTCTTCACAAATATTTTTAAAGGTGAGTATGTATTGCCCACAGTTCTATCGACATACAGCATTTTAAGGGCAGGCGTTGCGTACCAGTACAATTCATCTCTTTTAGGGGTGAACCTGCTTAGTTTATCCTTGACATATTCAAACAGATAGGCGCGTTTATGAAATCCTATCTGCCTGGTCGCTAAGCCGTCAAAATTAAATCTGTAGATATAATGCAGATTTGGAAGCAAAGTAAACATTCCTTTGGCATACCCGGCATAGTCTAAGTTAAAGATTGTATCCTCTGCGAAATGAATAGATTCGTCAAACCTAAGGTTATGTTCTGCGATTATATTTCTTCTATAAGTCTTATTGCAGGGAGAAAAATAATGCGGCCATATAAGGTAATGATCAAAAAAGGTTTCTCGGCTGATTTTCTCAAGCTGTGTAAACAAGCAGAAAACATCATTAACTTTTCCAATTCTTTTGATTCCCTGAATAACCAGATCCGAATCCGCTGAAATGTTTTCTGCAAAGGCTGCTAAATATTGCGATTCCACTACATCATCACTGTCTATAAAGCAGATCCACTCCCCCGCCGCATGTTCCAGACCGAGATTTCTGGCAGCACTCACGCCTTTGTTTGGCTGGTGAAATACGGTGATCCGGCTGTCTTTTTCTGAATAGCGGTCGCAGATTTTGCCACTCGCATCCGTGGAACCATCATTAATCAGCAGGACTTCGTAATCGTGATACGTTTGCGCCAAAAGGCTGTCGAGACATTCCTCCAGGTAAGGTTCAACATTATATACAGGGATGATTACAGAGAATTTCATGGTTTGAGTATTTGCTGCCACTGTTTTTTAATCACCTCATTATTCGCATAGCGTACAACAGCCTGCTTAATTTCAACTGGATTATTTTCCGGTATTGTGATGTTTTGATCATGCATGAAATTAGGTGGCAGGCATTGTTGGCCCAGCAGCCTCAGCAGCTCGCCCATATTACCGGAGCCGGAACCGATCATCGGCTTGCCGAATTGCGCAGCCAAAAGAATGTTTCCTGAATTTAAAATATCGGTTCTCGGAATGATGACAACATCTGAGGCCGCAAAGTAGGCCGCTAGCAGGTCTTTGTCCATAAATCCCTGCAGAAAAGATATATTTTCCCGTAGCTTAAATCTTTTGGTGTGAAGAAGATAATATACCCACACTTTAAGATCTGTAAAATTTTTCAAAGCTCGTGGCCGAGCCAGAAAATTCGTCTTCTGAAAAATCAACTGCCTGTTTTTAACCGGAAGTCTCCGGTAAACTTCCAGACAGTAATCTATCTCTTCGGTTTTTCTTATACCGCCCGGGACAAATACTAGATAAGTATCCTGCGAAACACCCAGTTTTTGCCGGGAAATATTCTTGTCCCGATCGGTCTGAAAATCTGTATAAAGCGGATGGTAAATAATGTAATGTTGCGCGTCAGTATACAGAGCGGTATATTTGTTTTTCGAGTAGCCACCGAGGTGAATCAGGAAATCCGACCTGCGGTAGCAGAGGTCAAAGAGCAAATTCAGATTGGCGCTTCTCCCGAAATGAGAATATTCATCATGGAAGAAAGTAAGTAGTTGAGTTTCTATCGCATTCCATCTGAGTAACGCACTGTTCAGTTTTGCCACCTCATCATCTGTAATATTCATCTTCCATCCAAAAAAGACTTCAGGCCAGTTGATCACCACCAAACCGTATGATTTTGTCGGCTGCCAGAATTCATCTAGCGATGCCGTCACGTCGTACCCTAATTGGTGGAGAATTTCAATATGGATTGATACAAAGTCATTGTCTTGGTCTGTGATATTATAAGCAAAAAGAATTTTCATTAGGTAAAATTCTTAAAAGAAAGTTCTTTCACATTTGGCAAGCATTTGTGTATTTGAGTTTGATAAGTACTGATATTAGCGATAAAATCCTTGCATTTCTCAATATCATCTAACAAACACCTATAATCCGCCGTAATTGTCTTGTTGGGATCTAAACCGAATAGACGGTGCAGACCCGCAAACTTATCTTCATATGAAATCCCAAACATCGGTTTTCCGAGGGATAAACCTGAAATTCCAAAATGCATTCTTGCAGCAATCGTCATGTCAACATCAAACAAATATTTTTTCAATTCTATTGCATTGGACGCTCTGCCGAAAAAACAGGCCGATATTTTCGTTTGGAGAATATTATAAATTTCGAAAGATAAATCACGATCTGATAATTCACCACAATGTTCCCTCAAATCATGAAATAAAAAAATAAAGGAGAGATTAGGTTGGTATATCTTTTCAAGAAATGAAGCAAATTGCTCTATATAAAGATCTTTTCCAATATCGCTCGCATGTAATGCATTTGGACAAATTGCAATTTTAAAATTATTCTTATACCTAGTTACATAATCTTTATAACCCTCGTCTGGCTTATCATCAATATTCGTTAAAAAAGCTAAATCGGCAACCTGACTAATATTTGAAAAGCGAAGATTTCTCGCTCTTTCAAAGGAATCTATATCCCTAATGAAAAGATCTGTCTTGGCAGAAAGACTTTTTAAAGAGTCCATGATCTCACTGTCATTATTTATCTTTAAACTGAAGCCAAGAATTTTCGTTGTAATTCCTAACTTATTTGCAATAGCAAGCTTTTTAATCATTCGAAGAGTCTGCCATTTCCCATATGACCCCGTCATAATATCAGCACCTAATAAGCAAATCTCCTGATATCTACTCCAATCAATAAGTTTTGAATCTGGAACAAAACTTACATTTTCGAATTTTCCAAATAAGTCCTTTCTGTCAATATCAGTATAAATATCAATTTGATTATCATTATTGTTCTGAATGTAACCTAAACACATTAATTCATCACCAAAACTTCCATTTAAGGATGTAGGAGGTATCAAAAGTATACGTTTCCCTTTGCACTTCAAATAATACCTTAATATTTGATAGATGACTTTGAGTTTATAACGATTTAGATATGCCATTTTACTTGTGTATAAATTAGTAATTGTATTGTTTTTCCTAACAACCGTCCGCTGGAAAAAAACCTACCTTAGAAGGAATGATTTCAAGATTAGCAATATTTTCCACAAAATTATTTCTCTTTCCTTTCATTTAATAATATTCAATCAAACAAGCCAAATCCTTTATTGCCAATTTATATCTTGTTTTAAAATTTTTGCGGGTGTTCCTCCTGCTAAACAATTTGCAGGAATATCTTTGATTACAACGGATCCAGCAGCAATTACAGAATTATCCCCAATCTGAACACCTTTCAAAATAGTGACGTTATTCCCTATCCAAACATGATTACCTATAAAAACTGGTTTTGTCATATCATTTTCTCGTCCTATAATTGCATGACCATCGGAATCCCAAATAGTTACATTTTCAGAAATCGCGACATTTTTCCCTATTGTTATCTCATTACTGCATCTTATTTTAACATTGCGATTAATGTAACCACTTCCTAAATTAAGTTTTGCGTTGTCAAGTACTATAATATGCATTCCTGAATTTACAATAAACTCCCCTTGAACGTTAATAGTGGAATTATTTTGCATTTCCAGCATACCAACAAAAGGTTCGCTAACTCGCATAGTGTCATTTAAAATTAAGTTACCTTTATTGAGATTAATTTCAGCATTATGATGAATAAAAGAAGTAAATTTTGATTTCACAATTATTAAGTTATTTTTTCTGTTACCCTTAGTAAACCAATTAATCAACAAAGTTTTTAAATTCAGTCTTATAATTTTAATTAAAAATGTGCGTACTCCACTGTTTTTCATAATATAAATGTTACACGTATCTTTCACCGCCTCAATCATTAATTAGGAAATGCCAATACTATTTGGACATTCTGGAAGTTAAGATAATGCTGAAAAAATCCTGGAATTTTTTATTTGTCGCACCAAAAATGATCCATTAAAATACTAGAATATTGCCTTACAACCGGTATTTTATCAACGTAATATGAACCAGATGAGACATGAAATTGTAAACAATTTTCGTATCTTTCATTAACCGATTTGTCCTTAATTAAGACGTTTATATAATAGTCTCCTTCTGTAAGATTTAATTTAGGTAAAACACATGTTATGGAGTTCTGCCTAAGTTTTAAATCTGCAAAATATTCAGTCGTTAAGTGTGATATTTTTAGGTTTTCAAGATCATGAATTCCTAAATGAATTTGTGTGGTAGGGGAAATACAGTTTAAATCAAATTTAATTCTTAGCGATTCTCCTATTTTTATATTGGCAAAATCAGTTATAATTTCTACCGATTTTAAAACTTGATTATCTTTCGCATAAAAGTTTGATTTTGCATCGTTTTTACTTAGATAAAGATAATTGTTCACAACTTTGTCTATATTTCCAATACAATCAATATTGCCATTCTCTAATAAAATTCCATGATTACATAGATTTTTTACCGCCGCCATATTATGGCTCACAAACAGCACCGTCCTGCCCTCGCCCTTACTCACATCGCCCATCTTGCCCAGACATTTTTTCTGGAACTCGGCGTCGCCCACAGCCAGCACCTCATCAACGATCAGGATCTCCGATTCAAGATGCGCGGCCACCGCAAAGGCCAGCCTTACATACATTCCCGAAGAGTAGCGTTTGACCGGTGTGTCAATGTACCGCTCCACACCCGCAAAATCTACGATTTCATCAAATTTTCTTTTGATCTCGTGGCGGCGCATACCTAAAATAGCGCCGTTCAGAAATATATTCTCGCGACCCGTCATTTCGGGATTGAAGCCCGTTCCCACTTCGAGTAATGAAGCAATCCTGCCCTGTACTTCAAAATGTCCGGTCGTAGGTTTGGTCACGCGGCTTAGCAATTTTAAGAGGGTAGATTTCCCGGCCCCATTGCGCCCGATAATGCCTACGGCATCGCCTTTCTCAATTTCGAAATTGATGTCTTTTAATGACCAGACATAGTCGCTTTCGCCTTTGGTAGCGCGGTCGTTGCTTTCGCCGATTTTGAGAAAAGGGTCTTCTTTGCCGCGGAGGCGCGCCCAAGCCCGGTTAAGATCGTGAGTGATGGTGCCGGTGCCGACCTCGCCGAGGCGGTATTGTTTGGAGATGTCTACCGCCTTTATCGCAATGTTGCAGTTCATATCATCAGCGTTAAATTTTCATTCTTCATTTGTGTTTCAGACAAGGTTGTCCTTTAAAGGCTCAAATTTAAGTAATTATTGGTGTTTTTTTAGGATGGCTAAGGCTTTATTGTAATATTACTGTTCACTTTTGTAATTTACTTTTGCCTTGATGCAACTGCGAAGCATATCACGAATTCCAATTAAAAATAAACAATAATGAGTAAAAGTAAGAAAAGATCAAGACTTCGAACTTTTTACTAAAAAATTAATATTTCTTCTAAGATAATCCCCAAAACTCGGGCGGATAATTAAGGGATTTTCTTTAATTCGATTTATTGCCGCCACTCAAACAATGGGGATTTTTATGACGAGAAAAGTTAGAAGATTTATTTCGCAAGAAACTTTAATTTTTCTTAACGTGAAAATCTCCTAAGTCATATACATATTAATCAGCAAAACAATCTACCCTCGCCAAGGCGGTACTGTTTGGAGATGTTTTCTGCGCGTATCGCGATATTGGTGTTCATAATTTTTTTTAATGGAATACTGGTATTTAAACCACCTGTCTTTATTTAATTGAACAGCGTTAAAACGCACAAAATTAAGGTTTTATTAGAACTACTCGGGCCTTTCAGCAAATTTATGTAGGTCATGTAAGGACACGCAGATTTATAATACCGACCTTCGAAAAATGTAGCGTATGGTTTATCGGGTATTATCCTTTATGGATAATGTTATAAGAGTATTTATCAGGTAATCTGTAACTATGGTAGAAGCTATTCAATGCGAAGCTTTCCCCTTACGTTGATAAAATTTCATTTGTTTTGAATCACCTTTTCCAGCCGGGTCATCATCTCATCCTTCTCCTTCAGCATTCTTTCATAAAGGATAATTTTTTCCTCATGAAGTTGAACGAGTTTATCTAGCGGATTAAAAGTACAGTGGATGTAGCCGGAATTATTTGCTATCGCCCCCTCATGAAAGGTATTCGCGATAATATTCACCGCCTGTTCCTCATCAAAATTCTGAAAAGCCTCCACCGGTATTTTCAGAACATCGGCTATTTTCCTCAGCAACGGATCTTCAACCACCTCCTTTTGCTCCAGCAATGAAATTTTCTTTTGGTTCCAGTCTTCGCCCAGATCAAAAGCCAACGCTTCCTGCTTAATTCCAAGCATTTCCCGGAAACGTTTAACGTTGCGTCCCTGATGAATTTTCTGTTCCATGTTGATAAATTTGATGTAGTGATACGGGCATTGATGAAACGTAAAGTTAAATATTATCCGCTTAAAATCCTAATTATGCATTCCCCGGAATTTGAACTGTAATGATGAAGGCACACTCCATCCTTGCGGGGGAATGCAGTGCAGCCGAATAACGACGAAATCTCGCATTTGAATTTTGGGATTGCTTCGGCGTCGTGCCTCCGCCTCGCAAGGACGCCCAACATCACCCATCACCCTTAGCCTTGTCATCTTGAGCGTAGCGAAAGGACCTCTTTTGCAAAGCAAAAGCATCCATTGCCCATCGCCCATCATCCATCATCCATCACCCATCACCCATCATCACACCGTATCCATAAAACTCTTCTCGACCTTATTAAAGATCACCGTTCCGGCGACGAGGATGATCACAATAAACAGTGCACTCCATAAAAGATTGAACAGGTCGAAACTGCCCGAACCCAGAAACGCGTAGCGGAAACATTCAAAGATCGGTGATAGCGGATTGAAATAAAGCAGGAACCGGTATTTTTCGGGCAGCGCCGAAACCGGATAAACCACCGGCGTAATGTACATAAACAGCTGGATGCCGAACGATAGCAGGAAACTTAAGTCTTTATATTTGGTGGTCAGCGAAGAAAAGATCATCCCCATGCCAAGTGCGAACATCGCCATCAGCAGGATCAGCACTGGCGTCAGCAGCATCCAGGCGTTGGGCTGCACCGCATCGGTGAAGATCACGTAATACAGCAGGAAAACGATAAATATCGCAAACTGCACCGCAAACTTCATCAGTGATGAAGCCACGATCGACAGCGGCATAATCAGGCGCGGAAAATAAACTTTGCCGAACATGCCGGCATTTGCGGTGAACACTGTCGATGTCTTGGTTAAACTTTCGGAAAAGTAGTTCCACACCGTAATCCCGGATAGGTAAAACAGGATCTGGGGCATACCGTCGGTCGAGAGTTTGGCGATATTGCCGAACAGCACGACATAAATGGCGGTCGTGAGCAAAGGCTGCACGATGAACCACAGCGGCCCGAGGATGGTCTGTTTGTAGAAGGTAATGAAGTCACGTTTTACCAGCATCAGCAAGAGGTCCCGGTAATCCCAGACTTCTTTTAGGTTCAGCGAGAAAACGGACTGTTTGGAGTGGATGTAGTAGGTGGGGTGGCTTTCTTTGTTCATTGATGTTTAGGGATGGGTGAGGGGTGTGGGGTGATGGGTGATGGAAGACGGGTGATGGAGGATGGAAGATGGAAGATGGACGTTGGATGGTGATTGTTCTCATCATTTCCAAAGGTTTAAGGGCTCAAAGATTCAAGGAGACAACTGTTACTATTCATGATTCACCCGTTCACCTGTAAAATCCTGCCTTCTCTACACAAACCTTTTCCACCATTTCGGTTTTTCATCGGTTGTATATGAATAATATCCGTAGCCGTATTTATCTCCATACCGGGTGTTTTCAGGTTTTACACTGTTAAGCACAAAGGCCATGTTTTTAATCTGGTTTTCCTGGCGAAAGCCCGTGGCGAAATTCACCATGTCTTTTTCGGTGAACCCGGATTTTACGATATAGAGCACCACATCGGCATTCTCTACAAGGTGCAGCGTATCGCTGACCAGCATGACCGGCGCTGAATCGAGGACTACATAATCGTACTGTGCTTTGAGCGTCGTAATCAGGTCATTGAATTTCTGCATATCGAGCAGGTCATTGGGGTTCGGTGCAATCTGTCCGCTGAACAGCACATCGAGATTTGGGCTCAGACCTGATGAACGTATATATGACGTGGCCGAGGTTTCTTCCGAAACGAGGTAATCGGTCAGTCCAACATTTTTGCCATCAACAAAACGGTGCAGCTGCGGGTTACGGATGTCCGCACCTACAAGGATGACGCGTTTCTTACCCGCCAAAGTGAGCGCGGTGTTTACCGAGACCGTTGTCTTTCCTTCGCCTTTAATTGAGGAAGTGACCAGAACTACCCCACCACCTGTAGTCTCCCCAGCACGCAGCAGAAATTTTAGATTTGAACCTAAAATGCGGAACGACTCGGCGAATACCGAAAAATCGTTTGGATGCACCATCGCGTTCTCGGCCGGATTCAGCGGAATTTCGGCGATTACCGCTGCGTCTGGCGCATGAGCCAGAATATGTTCCTTCGTATGAACTTTGGTATCCAGCACATTTAAACCCACAAACAGCAACAGCGGCAGCAGAAAACCTACCGCAACCGAGCCATACAGGATCTGGGTATATTTGGGTTCAACGATGCCTGTTGTAAACGCAGGGTTTACGATCTTGGCTTTGGGCGCAGTAACCGCCAGCGTGATTGCGTTTTCTTCGCGTTTCTGCAATAAGTAGAGATACAGCTGTTCCTTCAAAGTCTGCTGCCTGTCGATGCTGCGGAACATTTTTTCCTGTGTTGGGTATTTACTGATATTGCCTTTGGCAACATTGAGTTCTGCGTTTGCCTGACCGATCTGCAACTGCAAAGTTTCCCGGGTTTCTGTCAGGTTTTTGCGGATTAAATTTTTAAGTGCTGCTAACTGCTTGTTAATCTCAATGACGGTCGGGTTTTCGGGTGTCGCCTGCTTGAGTACGCGGTTTCGGGTAAGAATCAGGCTGTTGTATTCCGAAATGGTGGTTTCAGCGGTTGAGTTTAAGCCAAGTCCGGACGGCAGCAGCTGATCACCGGTGCCTGCCGCGGATAACACTGAATTCACAAGGTCAAGCTGCATCGAGTTAGTCACCACCTGCTTCGTGTTTTCATCGGCTTTGCTTAAGGCCATGCTCGCCTGAGATTCGAGATCCACGATCTGGTTGCTGCGTTTGAAGCTTTCTTTCTGGCCTTCAATGCCCGACAGGTCTTCAGTAATGATTTCGAGTCTTTCATTGATGAAATCCTGACTGTTCTGCGCCTCTTCGTTCTTATCATTAATGCCGTCGATGATATACTGCCGCGACACTTCATTGAGAATATCTTCGGATTTCTTCGGAACCGGGCCAACCAGCGCAAGCTCCATCAGCAGCCCTTTATTCTCGGGCAGCGAGACGTTGATGCGTCCTTCAAGCGCACCCGCAACATGGGTTGGATTTCTAAATACAACTTTGAGTGGTGCCGATAAAGTGGCGCCGGGTTTTGCGTCGATCTGCACGGTACCGAAAGACAGTTTTGCCGGAGTACCGAATCGGAACACGCTGCTTATTCCCGAAAGTTTGTATGAATTCTGTCCCACCGGCGTCATCGTTTTTTCAAGCGCTCCGAAACTGTCGGGCTCGTTAAGGCTGATGATCTTTCCGGTCACCGGTGAATCGCGGTAGAGTTCGACCTCCTTGATCTTTCCAATGCTATAAAAACTCACGGCAAGATTAAGATTTTTAGTGACTGCCGCTAGAATCGGTTTTGAAACAATTACCGTGGTTTCACCCTGCAGTTCGTTGTCGCCGCTCACGCCCATGCCCAGATTCTTAAGGTCACTCAGCGCAGTGCTTTTGCCTTTGGATTCCTGAAGTTTAAGTGACGTTTTCGAATAATACAGGGGTTCTGCATAGCGCAGATAAATTTTAGCTGCCGTATAGAAAATCGCGATGCTGAGCAGGAACCACGGCCATTTCCGCAGGTATTTTGCGATTTCTTTTTTAATATTGAGAGGTTTCGCCCGCTGTACCGGTGCCGCATTTTCAAGGAGTTCCATATGCGCAATTATCGGGTTAGCGTGATGATGAGTGTTACAAGGCCCAGCGCTACCCCGCCGTAACGGATCCACCTGTCGGCTGCAGAATCATTGTTCACCGATACCTGCTTGTTGCGGTCGGGTTCTACATAGAGAATGTCGTTTTGCTGCAGATAATAGTAAGGGGAATTCACGACCGAGGCTTCCGAAAGGTCGAGCTGAATTACCTCATCCTTGCCGGTTGTTTCTGAGGTGCGGATCACTTTCACATTTGTACGGTTCGCGTCGTAGCTTAAATCGCCGGCCAGCGCGATGGCCTGGAAGATATTGAGTTTTTCGGTCGGACTTGTTTTAAGGCCGGGGCCGTTCACTTCACCTAACACAAAAATACTGAAGTTCGTGAGGGTCACCGTCACCATCGGGTCTGTAAGATATCGTTTCAGACGGTTTTCAAGATCGTCTTTAAGCTGCTGCTTGGTCATGCCTTTGCAGTAGACCACACCCAGAACCGGGAAGATGATCTGTCCATCTGAACTTACGACATATTCACTGCCGCCCGCTGATCCTGAAGCTGAAGTTCCGTCCGCCGCACTTGCAGTCGTACTCATTGAACTTCGGTTGAACGGGCGCACCGCGAGCTCATCAAATGAAGACACCTGAATCTGAAGTTTGTCGCCTTCCTGGATATGCAGGCCGGAATAGCGCGCCTGCGATATTTCCTGCTCAAAATTGTTGTTCGATAGGTAAACAATATTTTTCTTGGGCTTACACGCAGATAACAGCAGTACAGTGAATATAATAAATACCGGAAAGTAGATTTTCATTAATAATTTTTGAATTCCAAAGGTAGAAAATAATTTACACGCGCAGACTCAGGCATTTACCACCAGTTTTCATCAAAATAGTAATTAAGACCTACGGCGATCATCCGGTTGTAAGTATTGTTGTTCACATTATTGGTGTACACCTTGCTGAAGCCGCGATCGAACCGCAGAAAGCCTTCAAGGTGCTGCGAAACCTTAAGACCGATGCCCATCGACACGCCGTAGCCGAATTTTTCGACCTCATCATCAAGGTTATACTGGTAATAAGCTTCGTTATAAGCCGGATCAACCTCGGTATCCTGTCTTACCATATACTCGACCCGCGGACCTGCGAAAAGGAAGACGTCGCGTTTCATATTGCCCTGATGGAAAAACCACTTGAGATAAACCTGCATCGCGATATAATCATAATGATATTTCTGAAGGCCGAACAGATCGCGGTCTGCTTCAGCATGTTCGCCCTGCATATTGTACTCGATCTGCGGCGTAATATAAAGCCAAGCAGAATCAAATACATCATTTTCAACCAGTGACCACTGTGCAAAGAGGCCCAAGCCGCCGCCATATTTTCCGATCGAATAGTCGTGTACGCCGGCTACAGAGCCGCGGTGGAAGTTTCCGGTAAGGCCGTACTTAAAATTTTGGGAGCTGGCTGTGATCAGAACGAAAATGGTGAGCAGCGTTAAATATTTCTTCATCTAATTTGTGTGTACCTGTGCGAGGCAGTTAGTATGCGCAAAAATAATTAAATAATCTCAATAGATGAAGTATTTTTTTATGGACTCTGTAATTTATAAAGGGTGGATTCGCGGGGAGGCTTCGCTTTGCTCCGGGTGATAGTGGTTCTGATACTTATCGAATGTTACTGAATACAGCGAGTAAGCTAATCCGCATTTTCGTCGGAGGTGTCGGTTTTAATAATCCGCCCCGGATTTCCTACTACAGTAGCGCCGTCCGGCACATCACGGATTACAACAGCGCCGGCACCAATGGTGGCCCATTTCCCGATTCGGATACCGGGGATTACCGATACCCCGGCACCTACATGGCTTCCTTCGCCCACCGTGACATTTCCCGCAAGTGCAGCATTTGGTGAGATGTGCACATAATCTTCAAGTATACAGTCGTGCTCCACTACCGCTCCGGTATTGATAATGCAGTGTTTGCCAATAACAACGTCGGGATTAACCGAAACATTCGCCATCACTACAGTACCTTCACCGATTATGACATATGGAGAGACACAGCTCCGTGGATGGATGGCTTCTGTATAGAGGAATGGATGACGCAGGGCAATCTCTTTACGGATACGGTTACTTCCAATCGCGATTACAGCTTGGGTATCGGCATTGAAAACAGTTTCAGACGACACCTTTTCAACACGAATTCCGAAAATCTCATCTGCTGCTGGGTCGGCATCCACAATCTTATCGACCTTAATGCCGATCCCCAACAGGATATCCACGATAACTTTTGCATGCCCGCTTGCTCCGTATACTATCATATTGAACTTCCTTTAAAATGTTCTGTCGTGGCTTGGCCTGCGGCGTTAATTCCTTCGGATTTGAATACTTTTTTTACGGTCATCAAAAGAATTTTAAGGTCAAGGCTGAGGCTGAGGTTGTCCACATACCAAACATCGAATGTAAACTTATCTTCCCAGCTTATTGCATTGCGCCCATTCACCTGCGCCCAGCCGGTAATGCCGGGTCTCACTTCGTGGCGGCGTTTTTGGATGGAAGTGTATAGGGGTAAATATTCAGGCAGCAAGGGTCGCGGCCCGATCAGCGACATTTCCCCTTTCAGCACATTGATCAGTTGCGGGATTTCATCGAGGGAGGTCTTACGCACAAAACTCCCGATGCGGGTCAGCCGCTTGTAATCGGACAGTAAATCACCCTTGCTGTCCCTACGGTCATTCATCGTTTTGAACTTAATAATGCTGAAAATCTTTTCTTTAATTCCCGGTCTTTTCTGAAAGAAAAACGGTTTGCCGCTGTTCGCGATAGCAAGACACAGGGTAATTAACAGAAATACAGGGCTCAGGATAATCAGACCAACAAGAGCGGCGGTGAAATCGATCAGGCGTTTCCAGAATAATTTATACATACTGCAAATTTACAGAAAAACCAGCGTAGCCACAAAGCATGCAGACCGCCGGTTTCGTAAATTTTTTGGTATTGCTGATCCTACTGAATCCTTGTTAACATTCCTTCTGAAGGACTTTACCCACTATGGTTTCTACAGCTGAAATTTACAGCCGGTTTATTTTACCGCAGACCATTTAATACAGATCTATATATCTGCCTGAGATTCCTTCAGGTCTTCGAGAATCTTGTACACCCGTTTACTTCTTTTCGTAGCAAAGCGCGCCGGATTACCAAGATAGATACCCCATGGATTTAAACTTTGATAGACAACCGACATTGCGCCTACAGCAGTTCCTTCGCCTACAGTAACCCCGGGCAACACTACAGAATGTGCCCCCAGACCGGTGTGTGTTTCGAACGTAACCGCTTCAGAGAAAACAGTTGCGTAAGGTTTATCAAGAGTATCAAACTCCTTTAATGCAGGTGCAAACTGACCGGAGAAGTCACTGTTACTGGAGAGGATGGTGGCCTTGATACTAATGAGTACATAATCATGAAGTTTGATCAGGCCTTTTCCTATTAAACACGCATAACATGATATATGCACGTAATTGCCAATCTCTATTCCGTCTTCGCCTGCTGATAATAGACAGAAATCGTCAATTCTGACAAAGGAACCTATAGAGATTTTGGCTGGATTATGAAATGAAGCCTTGTCGGAAATGAATACATCATGTCCAACCTGAGCAAATCCAATTTTGTTTATTTCGTCTTGAGAAAGGTATGCCATATATTTTTTATCAATTTATATTTCGCGCTGTATGATACCAAGAAAAATGCCATGGTGACTAATTGAAACCGGATGAGTGGAACGCTTTGCACGATCATACAAACTGGGTATCCCCAATTCGTCTTTAATGATCACCGTAGTCTCCGGCATAAAATGAATATCCCTCAGATACACTTCGTAATCGGCGGGGTAATCTCTCACCAACAAGCTCTTCAGTTTATTATGATTATTGCCCAGTTGAGCAGTGGTATGTATAAAATCCTTACCAACCTGTGTACGGGTGTAAAATGTGCTGTTGTGATAATGGACTGTACCGGAGACTTTGGATCCTTCCCCACGCAGTAACTCACAGTGTATTTTCGAAGGCGCGTACTCCTTCTGTAAATACAAGCGGCTCCAGGCTTTATACACCGCTTCCTTCATCGACCATAAAACCCAAACCTGTATACCGGGGTGGGGGGACGAGCGAATAAGATCCTGTTCACTCCGTGAATAGATTTTCTCTAAAAAACCCCTTCTTTCCCAATTACTTTGGAGTTCCGCGGCGTTCAGGTCTACAACATCATTTCCGAACATGGATCCCCGTATTTTTTAAAGATAATTACTGCATTTACGTCCCCAAAACCAAAACTTGATTTTGCAATGATATTCAGGTCTTTTTTAAGAAACGCTCTGGGAATACTGTCCTCGTGAACGATCTTGGCAATAGCCGGATCAAGTATCTCACAGTTCAGATTGGGCACCAGAAAACCCTCATCAAGCTGCATTACCGCGGCTACGCTTTCAATTCCACCCGCAGCGCCAAGCGTATGTCCGATCATGGATTTCAAGGCTGTAACGTAAGGAAAGTCTCTGCCAGACCTGTTTAATGCATCAGACCAGTTCTGTATCTCAAGCGAACATTTTCCGGTGGAAGTTAGATGACCATTAATTGCATCTACCTCATGGCCCTCAACACCCGCATTAGCAAGTGCTTCCTTAATACAGCGCTGCACACCTACGCTATTGGGCAGTGTCATGCTGCCATCGCCTCTCTGCCCACCTGTATTCATTTGTCCGCCCAGAAGTTCGCCGTAAATATAGGCACCCCGGGCCATTGCGCTATCGAGGGACTCGAGCAGAAGAGCGCCGGCGCCGGCACCCATTACCAGCCCTGACGCATCTGCACTCATCGGTCTTGATCCTCTTTCTGGTTCGTGGTTGTGCTTATAAGTTGCTACGCGCATCGCCTCAAATCCGGCCCACGCATACTGGCCTCCCTCATTGGTGCCGCCAGCTATCATTCTAAGCGCCTTACCATTCGCTATCCTTTCATAAGCCATAAGGATACTCTCAGTGCCTGTGGCACAAGCGGAGGAATTGGTGGTTACCTGATTGCCCAAGCCCAACTTACCTGCCAGATAAGCACTCACACCACTGGGCATGGTTTGTATAACAAAATTACTTCCCAGTTTTTTCACTTTCAGACCGTCCACGGCCATCGTTCCTTCGCGCATCTTATTGGCGGCCATAGACCCAATACCCATGATTGCACCTGAATCCCAATCCGGTTCTGAACCGGCATTCAGGTCTAATCCGGCATCAGCCCAGGCCTGCATCCCGGCAATAACCCCGTAGAGAATTGCGTCTGAGTTAAATTTTCGCAGTTCCAGTTCGGTGAAATACTTTGCGATATGGGCCTCCGTAACAGGAGGCAGACCACCAATTTGACTCTCAAATTTCAGCTCTTCCAATTCCTTTAAGTGCCGGATACCTGAGCGGCCTTCCTTAATCGCTTTGTTAAAGTCCGACTTCCCTATTCCGTTCGGGGAAACCACCCCTAAGCCGGTGATTACTACTCTTTTTTTCATTTACCTTGCTTTTAGCATTCCGGTAAAAACCCCTCTGCATATGATGCTGCCTGAGGAATTTACCATTTGTACCTTAAATTTCAATTTATTGAAACGGAAATACACTTTTTCCGAGACAACTGTTACGCGCTCCCCCGGATAAACAGGCAAAAAGAACGAAGCTTCGTAAGAACTTGCCAAACAGAGCTGTGGCGGGTTTTGTCCGCCGTTCTCCTGGGAACTTAAGTAAATCCCGAGACTACTTCCACCAATTTGCGCCATTACTTCAATCAGGATGGCCCCGGGTGTCACGGGCGCGTCCTTAAAATGGCCCTGATAAAAAGGCAGGTCCCTGCGGAAAGTGTAACTTCCGCTGGCACCTTCATCATTTACATAATGCAGTTCGTCAACAAACAGATAAGGTTCGGAAAAGGGCAGTTGCTGTAATATATTGGCTGTGATACTCATAAAAAATCAAATGATGGATTCACCGCCATCCACCGGAATCACCGCGCCGGTAATCCAGGCCGCTTCAGGCTGGCATAACAAATAGACCGCATCCGCTACATCCTCAGGAGTCGTGATTCGTTTAAAAGGATTCCGCCGTATGGACTGCTCTTTCATCTCGGCGGCACCAGGAATCATCCTCTGCGATTTCGTATCGGTAAGCCCTGCCTGGATACAGTTGGCACGGATACCGTACGGTGCGAATTCGAGTGCAATATTTCTGGTAATGGCTTCGAGTGCAGCCTTGGCAGCGGAAACGGCTGCATAACCTCTGTAAGCCCTGGAGTTGCCCATACTCGTAAAGGAAAGAACCCTGGCGTCCTTCGCAAACAATCCCGCGGAAAACACAGACTTCACCCATTCGTAAAGACTTACGCTCATCGCATCCACAGTAATGAGGAAATCATTTTTTTGTAATTCCCCTTCTTGTGAATCGACCATTGACTTTAGATTTCCTTTGGCGATGCTGTGAACAATACAGTAAACACTGCCCTGTCCGACTTCAGCACGTATGTCATTAACTACCGACCCGATTTTCTCAGAATTGCTAGCGTCCACATTGAACGAAAGAAACGGGTTGCCTTTCTTTCTTATTTTGTCGAAGTCCTGCTGAATTTCGGCCATCGCCTGCCTCGAATCGCGGTGAATAATGCATATATTCATGCCTTCGGCAGCGAGTTTCTTAGCAGTGGCCAGCCCTAAGCCGCTACTGCCACCAAGGATCAGAGCCCACTGACCCTCCAGGTGTTTAGCGCCGGTCATGATACCCCGAGAGGTTGTTCACTGCCTTGTAGTTTTTTCTCAATAGTATCAATGGCGTCTTTCACGCTGGAAATTTGCTCCAGTGATTCATTATCCAACACAATATTAAAGACATCTTCGGCATCAAGGAAAACGTCAACCATATTGGCTGAATTGATTTGAAGGTCGTTAATGAAATTAGAATTTTCTGAAAATCCCTGAAGAGTCTCAGGATTTGGAGTATAGGGTTTAAGAATCCCCTTAAGCTGCTCTATAATTAGTGCTCTTTGCATAATAAATTTTTTTTCGTTAGTGTTATTGCAAATGTAATATTAAATTTTCACATTATGCAAGTGTGATAATAGAATATCTGCCAGTAGTGATACATAGTCATAACTACTCAGAAATAATTAGTAGGCAGTACAAATCAATTTCTGCAGTGAAAAGATAGGACGAACACATCCCTTGGTAGTAATTTGAGACAATTGGGAGGGATGCCTGCATTCCGTATCGCGGGACAAGACCAGATAGCGGTATCTTTAAATTCAGCACACCGAATGCCTTAACCATTACAAAGGTGTTACAGTTAAGCGTCAGACCTTGAACCCTGTTATCAAAGATTATCGGGAAACAATAACACTTTCACAGCTGTTTGATCTACTCAAATAACCGACATTATCTGCAAGGATAAAGCAATATGGCACTTGGTAACAATTGCCGGATTGTAGAATTTGTTTGATACAGCTGCGAAAACACCTAAGTTCCGTGCGTAATATCGGTCTTCGTAAAGTGACATAGTTATTTTGCTGGAGGTCAGTCAAGTTTTTGAAAAGCGCAGTACCGATCCTGCGTATTTGCGCGAACGTCCCGTTATTGAGACTATAGCCTTTAATTGCTGGCCGCCCCCGCTCGATTGAGGAATTTTACAAGGGTAATAAGTATTGAAGAAGAGCCCTCGCAATATATTGTTTTAGCTGCTTGAGAACTGACGGTAAAATTTTATAGCGCTTTTTTTAACATCGTCATGGTTATATTTTGATCTGACTATATTTAAGCAGTTTTCGCGCATCAGTTCAATTTCTTCACGATGATTAAAAACGTAATCCATCCTGCTTTGTAACTGACTTACATCCTTTTTATTTATGAGAAATCCATTTACGCCTTCTACAACAATCTCAGAATACCCGGTAATTCTGGTGGCTATTACGGGCTTGCCCATTAAGTTGGCTTCAAGTAAGGTAAGACCAAATCCTTCTCTGTAAGAGGGTGAAACAAAAATATCCATCACAGAAATGTATTTTTTTACATCACGTTGAAATCCGCACTCCAAAATATTCGGATTATTTTTTATCGTTTCTTTGGTAATCTGCTGTAGGGGGTCTAGTGCATCTTCGTAATAACCCACAAGAAGTAGTTTTGCTGTAGGGTACTTTATAGACAGACGGGCAAATGCTGCAACCAATTCATTGATTCCTTTGTCGGCAACAAGTCTTCCAACGAATCCAAAAACAAAATCATGTTTGCCTAACTTTAACTCTTCTTTGATGGACGTAAGATCGTATGTACTTTCAGTAAAACTGTCTATCATCATTCCATTGGCACTGCCGTTGTGAATTATAGAAATATGTTTCTGTGTTAAATCAGCTGCTGCAGTAGTTTTTACGCCTTCGCTTACGGCCACTATATGGGTAGCACAAAAACATGAAAGTCTTTCCATACTTTTAAGCATTATTTGTTTCAGGCCCGTTGCTCCTTCATATCTGAGTCCATGAATATAATAAATCCTGGTAGGTACCCGCACGATAAAACCGGCAATTAAACCCAGCAATGATGCCTTGGGCGTATTACAGTGGATGATATGCGGTGCTTCTCTATAAAAATACAGGAGTAGTTTAAAAAAACTATAGAGGTCACTAAAAACAGAAATGTCCCGCTTCATCTCAATTCCTTTATGATATACCTTTTCTTCCAGTGCAATTTCTTCCAGTGAACCATCAGGGGAACTTATCAGTGTAACCTCATACAGATTATTAATCGCGGCTATCTGACCTTTAAAAAAGCGAAGGGAAATCGGAACTGTAGTTAACAGAAAAAATTTTTTTTTCATTGGAGCGGTAATCTGATTGACTTCACACGTTGAACATTTTGTTCATAATTATACCGTTCTTGAGGACCGACCTCAATGTTTCTTTTAGCTTGCATGTCTCTTTTTATCGAGAATATATCCATCATTGTCACGGCCAGCGTTTTCATCATGGACTTAATATAAATGGGATTAAGCAGCCCTACATATTTTTTAATCAGTCTTCTTTCGTTTTTGTAGGCCCGCAGAATTTTTGCTGAGGTAACGTTACCCTCCTCCCTGTATATGTAAAGCGGCTCATCAACAGAAATTATCTTCAGGTCATTATTAAAACTACTGCGGACCCACAGATCCAAATCCTGCGCAATCGTTAAGGTCTCATCGTATTTGTTTCTCTCATACCAATTTTTACGCGCCATAAGTGCAGCATGTGTCACCCCCTTCTTCCGGCTGATAATTTCATCAAAAGTTGCATCTTTAAAAGAAGACCCTCTCTTTCCAACTAATGTTAAATCGTTCATTACCGAATACACACCCGTTGTAACAAGATCATAATCCGGATTAGTGTTTAAAATGTCTATCTGCGTCTTTAGTCGGTTTGGACTCATCAAATCGTCTGCGTCCATGCGCGCTATAAGGTCATATTTTGCGATTCGTGTCACTTCATTCAGGCGGCATGCAAGTTTTTTGTTCAGTCCGTCTGAAAGTACACGCACACGGGGATCGTTGACGGACTTTGCGATAGATAAAGAATTGTCTGTGGATCCATCATCGATAAGGAGGAGTTCCCAGTCCTCGAAGGTCTGCGCAAAGACCGATTTAATAGAATCTGCCAAATATTTTTCGGCGTTAAAAAAAGGAATAGCAACAGTTACAGACATTAAAACAGGTTTAAATTAGGATAATAAGGCGTTAGGTTAGCCATCCTGGATAAATAGACAGCAAAAAAAAGAAGATGGGCGACAATAAAAAGCGGTTTCACAAGAGCGCCAGTTATATTATTGAGGCTTTTCAATATAAGTGGATAACCAAAAACGTATCCAACTGCGAAATAATTAGTTAAGCGCATAAAATTTACATCACTACCTGTGGCAATAACTACAAAATAAATGATGGCAGTGAAAATACTGTAATTTAAAAAAACATCGTAAAGCCGTATTTTATCCGCCGCGATGAACTTTCTCGCATAAATCAACAAAGCTGAAGATAAGATATAAAATAAGGATAGTAATTGCCCTCCCGTCGCACCCCGCTCCTCATATTGCCCGTAGCGCATTTCAGTATCCGAGTCAAAAAGAGAGAGAATCGTACTAAGGAAATAAAATGAGGCCGCACCGGCTACAACAAAGATTCCCGTGTTACGATAGCTGAAAGGCAGCCTCAGAATAAAATAAAACGGCAGCAGAATTAGCGCTGTGCGGTGAAAAAAAGACGCAATGATAATCACTATTATGTAGTGCCAAATTTTTCTTTGCAATAGAAATATTACGGAAATTGCGCAAATGGAAATCGCGAGACCTTGTCGCGCAGCATTAAAGAATACCAGGTATGTCCCCAGTACCACATAAATAAATACAGATAACGCAACATTCTCGGAAACCTTAAAGATCACGTACATGTACGTACCCACACAGATGATGGCAGTTAACAGCAGTACGGCCCAATAATCCGTCGATATTCCCGTAGCAACATACATTAAGGCAATATAACCTTTCTCCATATTGCTGGTTATGACCTGACCCGATGCCAATATATCCTGGTATCCGTAGTAGATTCCGACATAGTTACCCGTATCTGTTCCGACATTAACATTTCTTAATCCCGCAAACGCAATCAGAATTCCCACAGCCAACAGAGCCGGTAAGTTAAGAATGGATGAGTTCTCACTACTGTTTTGTCCCCATAGGAGCAACAGAACGAGTCCTAAAATAATAAAATAAATAAACATTTAGTCTTTTGTTTTAAGCTGAAGGAGTGTCTGTATAACCTCATTATGCGCTTCACATCTCATGATATTATGGCTCGACCTCAAATATTTTCTCCCGTAAAAAAGAGAAATAAATCGGTTCCGGGTCCATCGGTTCAGATGGATAAAGTACCGGTTTAGGGCCAGATATTGGGGCAAATATAAGCTTTCCTTCCTTTTACAGAAGGCTTGCCAAGATTGCTGTATAAATCCTGCATCCTTGATTTGCCGGGAACGTTTTTCAAGCTTTTCTGTTAAAGTCTCATTTTCACGGTCGTTCATCAGTCGGATACCGCCTTCCTTCCGGGCTTTTACGCCAAGATAGTCAATCTTTAAATCTTTTCCATCTAAATTCAGTTGAATAATAATTCCTTCATTCCATGAATCATTCCCATCACGGTAGCCAAAAAGGGTATTCCCCTGTCCGTATACAATATCTTTACTATTATAATTTTCAATGGTACCAATACAGTGGCTGTGCTGGCACGTTACGAGATCCGCGCCCTTATCCACAAAGCGCCGGCATTTTTTCTGAAGCATTGGGCTTGGATATTCATAATATTCTATGCCACCGTGATAAATAACAATCAGATAATCCACACTCTTCCTGGTTTTTTCTATAAGGTCCAGATCTTCAAAAGGGTCAAAAAAACTGGAACCGTATTCGTCTGCGCCAGCGGTATTGAACTCCTGCTCGGCGAATGCCAGAAATCCTATTTTCTTTCCGCCCACTTCACCTATAAATGGTTTTTTGGCTGCCTGCAGGTTATGCGCTGCGCCGAATGTCTCTATGTGGGCATCCGCACTTGTCGCAATCGTACTTTTAACCCCTGCCTCGCCACAGTCTTTAATGTGGTTGTTGGCAAGGCTAAAGATATCTATTCCGGCCTTTTTCAACACATTGATATGCGTCGTAGGACCGTAAAGAATCGGGCCGCTCTTCATAATCGGTTGAGGATCGTCTGTCAGCACAAACTCGAGGTTTCCCGCAGTCAAACCGGCACTTTTAAACAGCGGGAGACAATCACTGAAAAGTGCATGCTGATCTTCGGCTTTAAAGAAAGCTTCGGTATCGTCCGTAGGGCATAAATCGCCACATAATATGATAGAGTTGTTCATTATCTGATAAATTTTGATCTCTTCCGAATTAAACTTTGATTCAAAATTCTCCGCATTTATTTTAAAGTGCGATTTTTTTATACATCATGGCAATACGATCAGCATTTACAGCGCTGTCGAATCCTAATGATTTTATTTTGGTATTTACCGTCGCGGCGGTGGGGGTTTTATTCTTTAATGCGGCTGTCAAAGCTTCAACCCATTCATTGATGTTGAAAGAATCGATAAAGGTCGCCAGGCCCAACTGCATATCTACGGATTTAGGAAAACCGGTATACAGAATGGTGGGAATTCCTGCCGCCTGTGCTTCCACAGCGACCATACCAAAACCCTCTTTTAACGCAGGTCCCACAAAAACATCAAATGTTTTCATCAGATGTGGTACATCCTCGCACAAGCCGAGATATTTCACACGGTCTTTTAAGCCATACTCAGCAGTTTTGGCAAAGATCTCATCCAGATAAGACTGCTGATCCGCCCTGCCGGCAAATACAAACACGAAGTTGCCTCCTTGCTTTTGTAATTCGTTTAGCAATTCGATGATAAAAAGCACGTTCTTGTGACGTACAATCCTGCCTACATTACCAATAATTAAAGAACCGGTATTACCGTAAGAATTTCGTGATTCAGTCACTGCCTCAATGCTTACCTCACTGAATGACGCCAGGTCTACGGCATTGTTTATAATTGCAGAGTTGTCAGGCGACAGCGTGATATTTGCAAAAAGGCTGCGGTTGGCTTCTGCTGAACATCCCCAGTAATAATCGCCAAATTTTCTAATCAAAATCTTCTGAAAGAAAAATTCGGTGTGCGCGAAAACCCGCGAAGGCAGGGAACCCCTGAATTTTAAATTGGCATGGCTGTGCACTATTACCCTTTTAACTCCCGCTTTTTTAGCTGCCCACGCAATAACTCCGGATTTCGAATTCATATGGATATGGACAATATCAGGAATTTTATTTTCCTGAATAATTCTTCGGAATTCCCGGATGTAACCGAGAGGACCCAAATCCCATTGCGAAGGAATAAAGGATATATCGCCTCCTCTTTTCTTAATTTCATCATCGAAATCACCTTTTGGCAGACCCCCTTTTTTTCTGTAATTGACCAGAAAATCAAAATGAACATCGGACGGAATATTCCGGTAAAGGTCCATTAGCATCACTTCGGCACCACCTCTGTTCATTACACCTGTAACGTGAAGCACTTTTATCATGTGGACTTGATCTTAAGAAGTTCTCCAAAAATGCGGTCATATTCGATGGGCGTAAAGTCAGGCAGTCCGCTCTTCGGGTAAAAAGTCATTTCTCCAAATATAATTTTCTCCTCCACCTCGTAGAAATCCATCCTTACAAATGGAAAAGGCTGCGCAAGATCCTCGGCAATTTCTGCCATCTCCCGAAGTTTTGTTGGTGGTTCAATATCGATATCCGGTCGGGGCTCTAAGTCCTTTCCGAAAGGTAAAATGTTCCACTCCAGGTCGTAAAAATTTTGTGCATGATTGGCAGTATCGCGTCCTTTATTGGCTTGTACAAAATGAACCTTCCCGTTAAAACAGAAAAACTTATAGTCCATCAGTTGCCCACTTTTATCGGTTAAGAATTTCTCTACTAAAATTCTTGCAGGCATGTTTTTATACGGCCATTCTCTACCCGGCCAGAATATATTACTGTTTAGCCAGATCCCGAAGGTTTTCTTCCACCAGTACCAGTTGACCCGGGTCTTATCTTTACAGATTAAATTCCACCCGCTGCCATGCGTAGCTTTTACAACAAACTGCTTGGGTAGCGAAGTGAACGGAATATCATCAACCCGTGTGTAAACACCGATAATTTCTGACAAAATATGCCCATATCCCTTTTCTTTAATATAATCTCTAACTTCATATTTATCTGCACAAACGGTCATTAGATCATGATGATAATTCAGTTTAAGCCACTGCATCTTTTCGCTGAAAGTTTGCGGATTAATCAAATCTGGCGATTTGCCGGCGTACCTTTTGTACAAGCGGGTCACTGCAGCCACATCGGAAACATATTTGAGATCCAAAACCCCTTTGCGCTGCTGGTTTCTGGACCATACGTAATACAAAAATGCATTTGTATTTTTTAAACCTACAAGATAATTCCTAATAGTCATGTTTTTAATTTTCTGTATATAGTTCGAGACAAGTGCCACAATGCCAGTTGTGCTCTCGCTACGAAACTGCCAAGCAGTGCAGCAAAGAAATACCGTGTATGCAGCCTTAGGTTATTTTTACTTTTAAGGAATTTCCATATCTCTGGTGACATCCGGTCCTGAATCAACTGTAATGCTTCACCTTTCAGTTCCGGTTTAATATTGTCATACATCCCTGCAAAGAAATTTAGCCGCTGCTCAAGGAAAGTTTCACGATAAGTATTATACAACGAGTTTTCCCTTAAATATTTTTCCACAATATCCATAATGTGAACCAAATGAAATAGTTTACCATCTTTCTTGGCAGTGGTGGCGTCTGCTTGCTGACGGTAAAAACTTAGCCGTTCGGGCAGTAAACTTACTTTGTCAAGCGCGGTAATAAGATGCCAGTGCACTGGAATATCCTGCCTCGTGTAGCCTGGGGGGAAATGAATATTAAGCTGTCGCCATTTTTCAACTCTAACCAACTTGATCCAAATAAAAGAAGGACGCTTAAGCAGTGCTTTTTTGTCGGTCGGATCCACCGCATTAAGATCCGATCTTTTAATTCTGAGAGCTTCAACATCCGCTTTGTTCCAGAAAGTCACATAATCCCACATCACCAAATCCGCTGCATCCTTTTCTGCGAGAGCAACAGCCTTTTGGAAAAGCGTCGGGTCATAGAAGTCGTCACCATCCAGAAAAGTAATATACTTACCTTTTGCTTCGGTCAGACAAGTATTGCGCGCCACGGCCAAACCTTCATTTTTTTTCTTCAGGATAAGCCGGATACGACTGTCTCTCTGTGCATATTCCTGCAGGATCTCAACCGTACCGTCGCTGGAGGCATCATCTAAGCAGATTAGTTCGAATTCAGGCAGCGTTTGATTTACAATACTGTCTAGGCTTTCCCGGAGGTATAGTTCGACGTTATACGTAGCCAGCGTTATTGATAGTAGCATTAAAGCGGATTAGGTTAACACGTTATTAAATAAAGTGCGCCAATTGTCTATCATTTGGTCTTTATTAAAATGATTCTGGTAATCAACCCGTATTCTGACTGCCATACTTTCCAGTAATGAACGGTTGTTATAGAGCACTTCAACTTTTGAAACTATATCCCGCACCTCTCTTTCAACAAAAAAACCGCTCAGGCCATCCTGTATCACTTCCGCAGGCCACCCAATTTTTGTAGTGACACAAGGTACCTCCATTAGGGACGCTTCTCCAAAAAGCGCCGGCCCAGCATCTGCTTCGGACGCGATTATCACAAGGTGAAGCTGTTCGTAAAATTGCGGCAATGTTACCAGCGGACCTGAAAACCGCGAAACAAATTCGATATCCTCATATTTCTTTTTCAGAATTTCGATGGCTGGCAGTATATGGGAATAATATCCCTTAAATTCTCTATTGGGATTACCTGTCCATCCAATCACAAATTTATCTTTTGAGCGGGCGCTCTTGCGGGAAAAGAGTTTATCATCAATTACACCATTTGCAAAATATACTTTAGAGAAAACTGGCTCATAAAAACCTCTTATATTCTGCGATCCACAAACCATCGCATCGGTATTGCTAAAAAAACGCTTCATGAACCCCGTCACATCTCCCTCGTAGGTAGAATTTGAAGGGGGAAAGCCATCTGTATAAATTCCTTTGATTGTTTTAGTCGCCGTAAAATTTATTTTCATTTGTTCATCAAAATAAAAAGCTAGATATAAAACAATATCATAATGACGATCGTTTTTTAACTTGGTGTATTTTTTTTTCAGGAAATAATTTGATAATATGGTTTTTGGATTTTTGGATCTTCTTTTTGAATTAAATATTAGAAAATCGTAGTAAAAATCGTATTCAGAGTTCAGAGATTCTGCTATAAAATGCTGGATACCATGATAGGCCCATTGGGGAAAATCCGAAATTATGAGGACTGATGGTTTCAAATTATTAATTTTTATAAAGATTATGCTTCTTAGATTATTCAAATAACTATTCATTAAATAATGACGAAACTTACTTGGACGCTTTACCTTGGTTTGTGAAAGTATGGAAACCATAAGTGAGAATCAACTCAAATTTTCCCTAAACGCCATTAAAAATCCTCATATTCTTGTATATCTACACCGTTTGTATCAATTGCTTTTTTATGACCGCGGGGACTCCAGCAACCAATACACTAGCGGGCATACTTGTGCGCACCACCGCACCCGCCGCAATCACTGTATTGTTACCAATTACAACATCGGGGAAAATAATCGCACCAGTTCCAATTTGTACAAAATCACCAATACTGCACCTCCCCAACAGGGTAACATTGGGAGATATTTCACAAAAATTTCCGATGTATGCGTCGTGTGTGACCACAGAATTATAATAGATCATAGTTCCTATACCAATACGTACATCATTACTGATTTTAACGCCACTTAAAATATTGCAACCAGCACCAATCGTAACTCCATAGTGCCCAATTTCAGCCATTGTGCTGATGGTAGACTGGCATAAACCGCCTAATGCAATAAACTTCTCGAAGAGCGCAAACCTTAAATTAGGATTGCCAATTCCCAATGCAAAGTAACGGTCAATATTTTGGAAATACGCTTTAGCTGCTCTTTCCTTTTTTAATACGGGAAAGGTGCCATGAAGCATTTCTGGGCCCTCCTCATTCCAATCATCATAAAAACACAAGTTGTGTAATTTATTAGTCTGATGTTGGATTTCCAATAGCTCTTTGGCAAAGCCTTTAGCTCCGACGATTATCATATGTAATTTTTAGTTATTTTGCATTCGTAAAATCAAACGACTGATCAAATCAACCTCTTCTAGGGTCAAATCTACAAAAAGAGGCAAACATAGAACCTTATCCGATATCGCCGCAGTAATCGGTAATTCTTGTGGAGATACGTATGGCAATGACTGCGCTAAAGAAGGATAAAAATATCTCCTTGTAAATATCTCATTTATTTTTAAAAATTCAACACATTTCAGCAATAGTTCTCCACTTTCAAAAATAACAGGATAATATGCGTAGTTATTCCTAGAACTGCCATGCCAATGTGGCCTTATAGCTTTTAGGTTGCGTAATCTAAAATCATATCTTTCACATAGTTCCTTTCTTTTATTATGGATTAGTTCCATATAATTCAAGTTGACAAGACCCATGGCCGCATGAAATTCTGAGTTTTTCCCGTTAATACCGAGTTCAGAAAAACTTTCCGGCCCGCTAAAACCAAAGTTCCGCATAAGTGCCAGCTTTCTAAGCAGGGAGCTGTCCTTCGTAACGATCAACCCGCCTTCCACGGAATGGTAGAGTTTGGTGGCATGCAGACTGCACGTTGAGACATCACCGTATTCGAAAATGGACTTCCCGTTTATCTCAACCCCGAATGCATGTGCCGCATCATAAATAACTTTCAGATTATGTTTTACAGCGATTTCCTCAATCCTTTCTACATCGCAGGGATTTCCATACACATGGGTAGCCAGGATCGCAGATGTGTTTTCGGTAATGGCCGCTTCTATTTTTTCGGGATCGATATTCAGGCTCTGTTCATCAATATCCACGAATATAGGGGTGCAGCCTTCCCACACAATGGAGCTGGTGGTGGCTACAAATGAGAACGGGGTCGTAATAATCTCGCCCTTTAGTTCGAGGGCCTTTATTGCAAGTTGTAACGCTACTGTACCGTTGGTCACAAACAGCAGATGGTTGACTTTTAGATGATCCTTTAACTTCATTTCCAGATCACTGGAAAGGGGTCCCATATTGGTGAGCCACTGCCGTTTCCAGATCCCTTCAAGATAAGACTGATAGATCTGCTGCGGGGGTAAAAAAGGTTTGGTTACAGGAATCATTTTCTTAATATAATTAATTTAAGTTCAGAAAAGGAAGATATTTTAAACAGATGCGAAATTACGGCATAAAACAGGATTCCTGCAAAACCACTTATGAGCAGGCGTATTATATCGGCGGCTTCTATTGTCTTCAGAAAAAAATCTGCACCAAAAGCCACCGCGGCAGCAGCGGCGCCTAAGAGCAGTAAAGGCAGGACGTCTGCTAATTGCGAAAAACCCGGGTAATCCAAAAATTTGCCGCTGTAATGCGTATTTACAAAAAAGCAGAGTACTGAAGATATTACACTACCGTACAGCAGTCCGTATATTCCATATTGTATTGATAAAAGAATAACGACAGCGATAATAATTTTTTTTACAATTTCAAGTTTTAGAAAAAGATCGCTTCTTCCTTTTACCTTTAAGATAGTAAGATTATAAGAGTGAATAGGAAAAAGCAAACCATTAAGGCATAAAATTTGAAAATACGGTACAGATGGAAGCCATTTTTCAGTGAATAAAAAACGGAAAAGCGGTTCAGCTACCGCTGCCAAAATCAGCATGACAGGTGCAATCAGATAAATAACCATCTGCATAATCTTTTTGTAGGCATTCTTCAATCGGACATCATCATGCTGGATACTTGCAAAAAGTGGGAAGGCAACTTTGTCCACCATATACGTGATGTTCACAACAGGTAATTGCTTTAAAGTATCAGCACGCTGGTAGAATCCGACCTGTGCCGGAAGGAAAAAACGCCCTATTATTATGGTTATACCATTTGAAAAAATTATTTCTAAAATGCCGGCAAGCAGGATTTTGATCCCATAGTTAAAATGTTGCCGGAATTTCTCCATCTTAAAACGGAAAACAGGCCGCCATGACGACCACAGCCAGTATTGCACCGTATTGAAAAACGACTTTGTAAGGGCGGCACCCACCAAACTCCAGACACCAAAGCCATAAAAAGCCATGCCAACCCCCACCATACCTGAAAGAATAAGTGATGGTACCGCGACCTTCATCTGGGTTTTAAAATTAAGGACTTTAGTAAGCCTTGTAACCTGAATTGCCGCGAGAGCATCAATTACAAAAACAATAGAATACACGCGGAGGATATTAACAAGAAGTTCCTGCCGGTAAAAATCAGCAATGAAGGGCGCCAGCGCATAAATAAGTGCATACATTAAAATACTCACCCCTAAATTAAAGTAGAATACCGTAGAGAAATCATCGTCATCCAAAATCTCAGTGCGTACCAGCGACTGCGTCATACCACTGCTTATTAGGGCATTTGCAAGACCTACAAAAACACTGATCATCGCAATCAAACCGAATTCAGCCGGCAACAGCAGACGCGCAAGGATAATAGATACCACAAAGGATATACCCTGCACGCTGAACTGTTGTGCAAAGGTCCAGAGCATTCCGGATATGGCTTGTTTTTTTAAGGACATCGAGAATTGCGTTTTGTTAACCAAGTCAAGCTCTTTAACTAATCATTTTATATAACTTTTATTTTTTTTCGATTGGAACTTGCAGAAAGAGATATCGAATTTGAAAAGGAACTTTACTCAAGTTCTACTGTTACTGGCGACTTAAACACGGAACACGCATTAAACTATTATGTAAGAAGTAAGATTTCGATAAATACCACGAAGAGCCACCCACCCCCAATATATAACTTTATAAAAGCGATTAGCCGCTAAACCTAAATAAAAGTATTTAGCTTGTTTTCGAACTACATTGTTTTGTTTGATAAATAGCAACTGCTCTTGACTAAATCTGTCTTTTATTAATATTAATGCGTCCGCTTTAAATTCCTCGTTTATGTTATCATACATTCCATGTAGAAGGTTGATTTGCTGCCGCAAAAATTCATTTTTATAAATATTATATAAATTGTTGGAAATTAGGTAAGCTTTAACGATATCCATGATTGCGGCTATATCTAAAACCGTTCGGTCATTCTTATGGGTAAGTGACGATGGATTTTGCCGGTAATAGCTTAGCTTCTCTGGGATAATCGCGATTTTATCGACAGAAGTAAGTAAATGCCAATGCACTGGGATGTCCTCTCTAATAAGTCCCTTTGGAAAAGAGATACCCAAGCTTCTTGCCGTAGCCGTTTTAACCAATTTCATCCACGAAAAGGCAGGCCTTTGAAGGAGAGCAACTTTATCATTAGAATCTTCAGGTTTCAGATCTGAATTTTTATTCTTTTTTTCTGAAATTTCACTGTAGTTATTAAATGTTAAATAGTCCCACATCACTATATCACTGTCGGTACTCACAGCTAATAGATAGGCTTTCTTAAGCAGGTTTTCATCCATCAAATCGTCTCCGTCAACATACAGGAAATATTTCCCGTTAGCCAGACGTAAAGCATCATTTCTGGCATCACTTACTCCTTGATTTACCGGCTTAATTATATATCTTATACGATCGTCTTTCAGTGCGTATTCTCTTAGGATCTCAGGCGTACTGTCAGTAGACCCATCATCAATACAAATTATTTCGATATCAGCCATTGTCTGCGAAATCACACAATCCAAACAATTAGCAATAAATATATCATCGTTAAATGTCGGTATGAGAACGGAAATTAGTGGTATGATAGGCGTAGGCGGCATTTCTTTCAAATTTATTATATTGCGTAACTAAAAAATATTAAACATGTTGCATGATAGTCTTATTATACAAAGCAAGAATCGCATCAACACTGAAGCTTTCGGAATTAATTTTAGCTCGTCTGCCCATTCTTACCCTCACACTTGGATTATCTATTAAATATATAATTTTATTTGCCATCTCATTAATACTAAGATAATCGACTAGAAAACCGTCCTCCCCATCGACAATTATTTCTTTTGGTCCAGAAGGCACATTAAATGCAATTGATGGCACCCCACAAATTTTTGCTTCTACAAGGACGTTTCCGAAAGCTTCGAACCGGGAAGACAAGACGAAGATTGATGAATTAAGAAATTCGGACACGACGGGTAGAAATTGATTGTTCAAAATTACGCTGTCATTTAAGCCCAAAAATCGGATCTTAGCTAATAAATTTTCGTATTCTTCTCCAGCGCCTCCGATCTTTAATATCCAGTCAGGGTGTGCAGTATTAACAATCTTCCATACCTCGAGCAACTTATCAAAGCCCTTCACTTTATGTAAACGACCTAAGGCCAAAACCTGCTTCTTTGATAAATCACTAACAACGTCGGTCTGGATCGTATGGGGGTTAGGAACTACTCTTATATTTTTATATCCCCAGTTCCTTTTATCTTCTTCTGTGAGAACGATTACGACATCCTGTCGTTTGAGAACAAAATTTCTTATTTTTTTACTTATAAATGATTTTAAAGATGAAGTTACGTGTTGGTTTGCTTGCCCAAACGGCTCTCTCAACTCAGATATGAATCTAATTCGAGACGGGTATAATGTAAAAAACAAGTTATGTAACGTGTACTTTACACTTATAACGACATCGGGCTTTAACTCAGTGATGATTTTTTTAGTTTGAATGAACCTTAGCAAAATCCGTCCGTAAACTGTTTTTCTACTTGTTAACTTTTCTAAAAATAAGACGTTGATGGAGTCATTAATTTTAAAGGCTGGTTTGCCAGACTTTCGTGACGTACAAACAATAGTTATCTGGTAATTAAAAACTTCTGCAAGATAGTTAGCGCGTGTGGTAAGGCTACGCTCGATACCGCCAACTTGATCTATTTGCTCGGTTAAATACACTATATGCATAATAATAATTTATAATTTACTGTGACAGCAATAATTTAAGGTCTTGGAAAAAATAGAAACGACTTATAGAGTTGGAAAGTCCTTTCCAAAAAATCTCTTTTGCTCACTTAGTCGCATAAACTTGTCTATATCCCTAACTGCAATAATTCGCTGGGCACTATTTACCACGATAGCTCCTTCTGGTACATCTTTCGAGATTGTACTACCCATTCCGATTATAGCCCCATCGCCAATATTTACACCAGGTGTGATGTTGACATTCATGCCAATCCAGACCGAATTACCTATAGTGACTGGCTTAAGTATCTGCCTATCGTCATATGGTATATGAGTTGAACTTTCATAGTCGTGGTTGCCCGAATAAATACATACATTTCTACTAATTTGTGTATTTTCACCTATCGTAACGCCACCAGCAGCCATGATAAAGTAATTATCTCCTATCCGAGAATGTGACCCAATCGTCAATTTATCGGGATAATGTATAGTTCCTCTGCCATGTAATATAACATTGTCTTTTATATTTGATTTTACTAGTAAATACCTTTTATTATACCGTTCTCGTGCTTTAGATATGTAGTGGATTTCAAAATACACAAATATAAATGCTAACTTATCAACAATTCGGTTTATCATCGCTTAAATGTTTTTATGACTCCTATCAAGATATTTTTTTCCTTATAAAACAATACTAAATACGCCACTGATAAAGTAGTAAATAAAATTGATTTTAGGAAGAAAGACAGTATAATATTTCCATCGACATGAGCCGTGAAATAAGTTATGACGGCAAATAAGGAAAAAATAGCAATGATGGGAACGGTTCTTTTGAAAAACGCCCACACTGGTACTGGGGAATCGAGAAAAACATAAAATGCAGAAAAAAAGAAGGTAATGAAATTTGCGACAACATAGCAAACGGCGAAAATTTCTAAATTAAAATTAATTCCAATGATAAAGGATGGTACTATAATCATTGCATTGTATGTACCCCAAGTACTATATTTTTTTGATTTACCAAGTGATATTAAAACTAAGCTAAAAGTTCCATAAATGGGCTGCACCAAAGCTGCAATACCCAAAATTGCAAATATTTTTGCAGATTCTGACCAATTTGGTCCTAAAACTATGTGTACAACTTCCTTAGAATTAATTATTAATAATAATATGATTATATTTGATAGGACGGTAAGAACGGATATAAAATTTAAATAGTAATTTGAAAACTTCAAATTTTCGTTTTTTAATGTACTTAAAGCTGGAAGTGCAACATTCATCAATGGGCTTCTGATCTGATTTATGGGCATCATTAATAAAGTGTACGCCTTATTATAAATACCTAAACTAGCTATCCCAAAAAATTTCGCTATTAAAATATTGTCTAAATTTCTGGATAAATAATTTACCACCTCAAACGTTGTGATGTGTTTGCCAAAATGTAGTATACTTTTAATTCGTGGGTCCCAAACCGGTTTATTTGGTATCCATCGAAAGAGAAAAAACAAATAAATAAACAAAAACCAGCTAGAGAATAACGGTCCAATTACGAGCGCCCAATATCCAAAACCCAAGTAGGCTGCAAAAACACTAAAAACTACACCAGATACACTTGATATCAACTGAGTTATGAAGATTATTTTAAAATTCATAGATCGTTTCAATAACGCAAGTAATTGTGCTGAGAGTGAGCCAAGAAAAAACTGAAAAGCAGATACTATTGTAACGAGTAATAATCTGTCATCATTATAAAACCACTGTACCAGAGGAGCAGTAGATGCAAAAATAATCGTTAGTAATAGACCTACAAACAAGTTTATAAAAAATATATTACTAAACAAAGAGTCATCTAAGTTATCGGCTTGGATTGTTGCCGTTGTCAAGCCCATATCTCTAAAAACTGCCACAAAACCAGTGAACGTACCAACTACCGCGATCAGACCATAATCTTCCGGAAAAAGCACTCGTGCTAAGACCATTGTACCCAAAATTTGGACGGAAAAGTTGATAACCTGCCCTAACATACTCCACATTCCCCCACTTACGGACTCGTTCTTAAGATCAGAGATCTTTCGTAGATATTTGGTGTTCAGTGAATTTGAAAAACCACGCATATAAAATTACTTAATATTAATAACAGCAGTTTGTCCGCTTCCGAACAACCATTTAGAATGCAGCAACATAAATTGCTTTTACTTAGAGACTTTTCCCGAAACCATGTAACTGCGTGGCGATTGGAAATGGATTAATAATGGATGAAATTAATCGTTACCAAACAAATCGCGCGTATATACTTTATTTTTGACAGAAACTAATTCCGTTGTAAGGCGGTTCGTAATAATGATATCGCATTCCTCTTTAAAACGTTCGAGGTCTTTTTCCACACGCGAGCCGAAAAACTGCTCTTCCTGAAGAACAGGCTCATAAACAATAACTTCAATACCTTTCGCCTTTATCCGTTTCATGACCCCCTGCATTGCAGAAGCGCGGAAATTGTCAGAACCCGCTTTCATAATTAACCGGAATACGCCAACTTTTTCAGGATTTTTCGCCAGGATCGAATCTGCGATAAAGTCTTTCCGGGTACGGTTCGCATCAACGATGGCCTTTATGATATTATTGGGAACGGCGTCATAATTGGCCAGCAGTTGTTTGGTATCCTTAGGCAGGCAGTAGCCGCCGTAACCGAACGAGGGATTGTTATAGTGTGAACCGATCCGCGGGTCCAGGCTTACGCCTTCGATGATCTGCCGGCTGTTGAGCTCATGCGTCTGCGCATAGGTATCCAGCTCATTAAAGTAAGCTACCCGAAGAGCCAGATAGGTGTTTGAAAACAATTTAATGGCTTCGGCTTCGGTGGCATCGGTATAAAGCACATCTATATCCTGCTTTATAGCGCCCTGCTGCAAAAGAGCCGCGAACCGGACTGCTCTGTCGCTCTGTTCACCGATAATTATCCGTGAGGGATACAGGTTGTCATATAACGCTTTACCTTCGCGCAGAAACTCGGGTGAAAAAATAATATTTGAAAAATTAAGCTGTGTGCTGAGATCAGCAGTAAAACCTACTGGAACGGTGGATTTAATGATAACCACAGCCTGTGGATTATAATGTTGCACCTGACGAACTACAGCTTCAACACTGCGGGTATCAAAATAGTTGGTTTTCGGGTCGTAATCGGTCGGAGTGGCAACGATGACATAGGTGGCATCACTATAGGCGTCTGCGGGGTCAGTAGTGGCCCGTAACCTGAGTTGCCGGTTCGCGAGATATTCTGAGATTTCAGCGTCCTCCAGTGGCGACTTCCTTTCATTGATCATTGCCACTTTTTCCGGGATAATGTCCAGCGCCACCACATCGTTCTGCTGTGCGAGCAGAACGGCGTTGGCCAAACCTACATACCCTGTTCCTACAACTGTTATTTTCATTAGCTTACAGTTTGCAGTCACTTTCGGTTAAAACGCCTTTCACATCATATACGATCCCCTCAGGTTTAAGATGGAGACTAAGGTCCAGGGTAAGAAACTCCTCGTGGGCGACGCCAAGAACGATCGCGTCAAACTTAGGGTCATTATCGAGGATTGTATTGCACCGTAATCCATACTCGTGCATCACTTCTGCAGGATTAGCCCAGGGGTCATAAACCGTGACATTGACCGAATAATCTTTCAATGCCGCTATTACATCCACAATTTTAGTATTCCGTACATCCGGGCAGTTTTCTTTAAAGGTGATGCCCAACATAAGGATTTCAGCACTGTTTACCTTGATTCCTTTCTTGATCATGGTTTTAATCACTTGGGAGGCAACATAATCGCCCATTGAATCATTGAGTCTTCGACCCGCAAGAATAATTTCGGGATGATAACCGTACTCTTGTGCCTTTTGTGCAAGATAGTAGGGATCCACTCCAATACAGTGTCCCCCAACGAGGCCTGGCTTAAACGGCAGGAAATTCCATTTGGTACCGGCGGCTTCTAATACGTCATGCGTATTAATATTCATGAGATTAAAGATCTTTGCAAGCTCATTTACAAACGCAATATTGATATCGCGCTGGGAATTTTCAATAACCTTAGCAGCTTCTGCTACTTTAATGGCGGGTGCTAAATGCGTGCCGGCGGTAATCACCGCTTTATAAATATTGTTGACAATCTGACCAATTTCTGGTGTAGAGCCCGAAGTCACTTTCAGAATTTTCTCTACCGTATGCTCTTTGTCGCCAGGATTAATGCGTTCTGGTGAATAACCCGCGTAAAAATCGACGTTATACGTTAAACCACTGGTCTTTTCAACAACGGGTATGCAGTCTTCTTCGGTCGCTCCAGGATAGACCGTTGATTCGTAAATAACGATATCTCCTTTTTTCAAGACCTTGCCTACAGTTTCACTGGCCTTGATCAGTGGAGTTAGTACAGGACGGTTATTTTTATCTACAGGAGTAGGTACTGTGATGATGTAGATGTTCGCACCAGCGATGTCGGCGATGTCGGTCGAGCAGTACAAACCTGCGGTTTGAGATTGTATCGCGGGGCTCACAGTATCCGCTGTTAGGGTTTCAGTGGAATCAGCCTCCGTAGATTTTACGATGCGGTGTTCCTCTTCCAAAAGGACGTACTGTGAGTCGCCCGCGTTTTTCTGGAATTCCCCGTGCTGCAGAGAGCTGCCTATGACAAACGGGTTTTCAGATACCAGCGCGGACTGCAACAGTTCATCGGAGACTTCAAGCGTATCATCGTGGCCCGCATTAAGCTCCGCCACTCTGGTGGCGTTGATATCGAAACCTACCACCGGAAATTTGGTGGCGAAAAGTCGGGCTAAGGGAAGCCCCACATAGCCAAGACCGATTATTGCTATTTTATGATTCATAATTGAGGAGATTTCGGTTGAGGTTAAAAGTTATTGCGTTCGCTTTGAAATTGACATTCCTCTCTGCGTCCAGCATATCGCAGTGACCATAAGTTAATTTTCGCCAATTCTGACTATCGTGGTAAGTACTCCCAGTACCAGTCGACCGCCTCCTTAAGACCATGCTTAAATACATGGCTTGGGGAATAGTTTAACAGGTTCATAGCCTTCTCTATGCTGGCTTTTGAATGTGGCACATCGCCCGTCCGGACAGGCCCATGAAGAATTTCGATGTTACCGATTTCCGGGTCATATGCGGACAGATATTCTTTTAACAGGTCAGCCATTTCTCTGATCGTAGTACGGTCGCCCACCGCTGTATTGTAGACGGTATTGACCGCATCGTGATTATCAGTCAGCATCGCGCGTTCATTCATCTGGATTACATTGTCGATGTACGTGAAGTCGCGCGAGTAATCACCTGCTCCGTTAATCGTGGGCGACTGGTGCTTCATCAGCTGGATGACAAACTTGGGTATAACGGCGGCATATGCACCATTAGGGTCCTGCCTGCGTCCAAAAACATTGAAGTAACGCAGCCCAATACATTCGATGCCATACGTCTTCGAAAAGACGTCGGCATAAAGTTCATTTACATATTTTGTTACAGCGTAAGGTGAAAGCGGCTTACCGATTACATCCTCAACCTTTGGCAGGCTCGCGGAATCGCCGTATGTCGACGATGATGCCGCATAGACAAAACGTTTTACCTTGGCATCCCTGGCGGCCACAAGCATATTGAGGAATCCCCCAACATTAACATCGTTGCTCGTGATCGGATCATTAATGGATCTTGGCACCGAGCCCAGAGCGGCCTGATGCAGCACGTAATCCATGCCTTCACAAGCTTTTCTACATGTCTCAATCTCACGGATATCTCCTTCAATCAGTGTAAAGTCAGGATGCTCCATCAATTGGATGAGGTTGCGCCGATGTCCTGTGATGAAACTGTCGAGGCAGGTTACTTTATATCCTTTCGCTATAAAGTGGTCACACAGATTACTGCCAATAAACCCTGCACCCCCTGTTATTAATATATTTTTCATTTAATCGAAGAACTTATACCATCTTTTCTTTTTCGGGCCGTCGGTATAATAACCGTAGCCGTATTTGTTACCGTAACTAAGGTGAATATTTCTTACATCATTTAAAACGATCGCAAACTTGCCTTTGGCATTTTCGTTCATCAGCTGCGCCGCAAATTCAAACATATCTTTATCCGTATGCTCAGCCCGCATTACATACAACAGCATATCCATATAACCGAGTAAATTAAAGGTGTCACTCACCATGAGCATCGGTGCAGTGTCGATCACGATATAATCGTAATGGGGTTTCAGTTGCTCAAGCATCTCTTCAAATTTCTTACTCGCCAAGAGTTCGGTTGGGTTCGGTGCGATGCTTCCACTCGGAATTACATCAAGATTTGGATTAAGGCCCGATGGTTCAATAATCGGCTTAATTTCTGCATCCGGTACAGCTAAAAAATCTGACAGACCGTGACTTGAAAGCTTCATAAATCTTTTAAATTGCGGATTCCGGATATCGGCGCCGATCAAAAGAACTTTACGGTTCTGCGCGAGCGTTAAAGCAGTATTTACACTGACAGTGGTCTTTCCTTCACCCTTTACCGAAGACGACACCAAGACGACCGAAGCCTGACCAGACTGGGGTTCCTTGAGCACGAATTTCATATTCGTGAGCATTATTCGGAAAGATTCAGCAAATGAAGAGAAATCGTTTGTTTTCACCACGGTTGCTCCCTCCTCGCCAGCATTCGGAATTTCACCGACCACGGGCACATCGGGCAGTGCCTCACGGATCTGACGGCGGCTGTGGACATAGGTATCGAGTGCAAACTTTGTATATAGAAATGCCCCGGGTAAAACCAGTCCGAGCAGGACTGCAGCCAGATAGACAATATTCTTTTTGGGCGAAACCGGCTCGGTTACCGTATAAGCTGGATTCACAATCTTACCTTTTGGAGTGCTTACAGATAAGGCAATCGATGTTTCCTCCCTTTTCTGCAGCAGGAAAAGAAATAGGGATTCCTTTAGATTCTGCTGTCTTTCTATACTACGGAACACCCTTTCCTGCTGCGGGAATTTACTTAGACTGGTACCGGATTTATTGATTTCATTTTGAACTTGGCTAATTGATATTTGCAGACTCGTACGTGATTTCCTTAAATTATCACGGATGAGTTCGCGCATCGAAGCGATATCGCGGTTGAACTGCTGCACTGCGGGATTGGATGGTGTAGCCTGTCTCAAAGTACGGTTACGTGTTAATACCAACTGGTTGTATTCTTCAATCACTCCGTCAAGCCCCGAAGGCATTCCGACATTTGTGGGCAACAACTGGTCATTCGCTGAGGAATTTGCAATTCGTAGCACAGAATCCACCATCTCGAGTTGCGTACCGATCTCCATTAGCTTCTTTGTATGTTCGCTTGCATTCTGAAGATTTAGCTCAGCCTGAGTTTGGAGGTCAGCTATTTTATTGGCCGATTTAAAATTTTCCTTTTGGCTTTCAATGCCGCCAAGTTCCTGGGTGATGAGCTCAAGCCTGTCGTCAATAAAAGAGGCAGTAGCCATGGCTTCCGCATTTTTGTCTTTAATTGCGTCCGTATTATATTGTCGGATCAGTTCATTAAGGATGTCCTCAGACCTTAAGGGGTTGACCCCTACCCGGGACAGCTCCATGATCGAAGATTTTTTTTGTGGGATTACAACTGAAATTGAAGCTTCCAGTTGGTCAGCCACAATCCGCGGATTGGTGACGGTCAGTTTTAGAGGTTGCTTAAATTTTCGTGATAGGTTCCGCATGAGCGTAAAGCTGCCATAATCAGTAACCACCGGTCGTCCGTAAACTCCTTTAATCTCATTATTATCACCGTGAAGTACAAATGCACGGTCTCCGTCAGGAGAAATTATATAGGTGTGACTCCGGAATTTTCGGGCGTTCTTTAAGAAAGTGATTTCTCCAAAGACTGGACTGCTTTCATACAGTTCTTCTTCTTTTATATTACCTTCACTGATGGTTTTCACTTCAAGCCGAAGGGCTTTTACGACATTATAGAGCAGAGGTTTTGACCGTATCACCGACAGTTCATTATCTACCTCATTTGTTGTGAGTCCCGACGGTAGCATCATACTCTGAAGATCCTGCGCCCCACCGGAAGGTCCGGAGCTGAGCCGTACATACACAGAGGCCTTGCTCATATATTGTGGTGTAGTATAGCGCATGTATATCCAGGCTATAATAACCGAAAGGAGCACTACGAGAACAAAAAGGGGCCACCAGCGCAGGTAGCGCCGTATCTGTCTTTTGATTTGCCCGTTATCTTTAGTTACCGCCGTTTTTTCTTTGAAATCCATAATTTATCGTCTAAATGTAAGCAGTATTGATATAATCCCGAGAGCTAAGCCGCCGATCTGGAAGACCAGGGCACGGTTCGGATCCACATTCGCAGACCTTCTCCTGACAATATCAGGTTCTATATAGAGTACGTCATTTTGCTGCATATAGTAGTACGGCGAGGAGGTAATGTTTTTATCAGTAAAATCGATGATAACGGTCTTGTCTGTACCATTTTCATGGCGCACCAGCTTGACTTTCGTACGGTCGCCATAATCGGTCATGTCACCCGCCATTCCAAGGGCCTGCAATAGGGTTACCTTGTCGTTCGGAGTCGTATATTGCCCGGGTCTTTTAACTTCTCCAAGAACGGTGATATTAAAATTAAGCTGACGGATCGACACCAGGGGGTCTGAGAGATATTCAGTGAGCCTGTTTTCAAGTTCCTGCCTCAACTGTGCTAATGTTAAGCCACGCACGGAAATTTTCCCGAGTACCGGGAAAATGATATACCCCTCATTATCGACCAGATAGCCTTGAGGAGCGGCCTGGGCCGACTGGGCGCCGCCGCTTTCACTCGGATTCGTCAGTTGGTTCATCGAATGCAGGTTAAAGGGGCGTACGGCAAATTCGTCATAGGCCGTCACCTTAATATCGAGAAAATCGCCTGACTGTAAGTGTGAGCCTTCATAGACCGCCTGTCTTACCTGTTCTTCCGTCGCTGAACGGTCCGATTCCATATAAATCATGTTTTCCTTTGGCTTGCATGACGTTATCGCCAGTAAAAACAGGAGCAAACTTAGAAGAGAAGTGTGTTTTTTCATCAAAAAAATTAATAGCCGCAAAGGTAGATAAAAAAATGGATTGGTTGAGCGGTGTTTTGTAGCGCCTTCCATCACCTATCGCGAATAACCCCCTGCCTCTTTGTGCCTCGCCTGTGCCCTCTGTGGTTAAAAATCACCTTTCTGCCTTTTATCTTACTCTTATAGATACTCCTCACCCTAATTAAAACATTTTCGTATCTTCATACTTACATTTGCATGCTTAAAGTGAAACAACTTCCCTGCACACGACACGCAGGTTTTCCCCCAAATAAATCCTTCCCCACCACGATCAGCAAGCCGATTACAGAGGTTGAAGTATCGTTGCACCGTACCAAAGCGCAGTATACCCCCAGCTAAAGGGCAGTATTCCCCATAGATAAGGCAATGCTACCCGCTGAACGCTGACTCACCTCGGAAGACCTCCTTGGTGTACGGACTTAAACCTGACGCTCCAAATAATATGCATTACACATCGATTTTTCATTTTTTTAAGTATGCAAGTCTCATTAAATAGAAACAAAACTCATTTCTGACATTGTCCTCACGAAACTGTTTGAGTCTTGTTCGGGTCTCCTTCGGGACACGTTGCCAAAAAAGGTGACCTTCCAAAGCAATCCGGAACAGGTTCGCGGGGAGGCACCAACATATCCTGCGAACGCTTTTCGAAATTCTTGTTTGGATGCCGTGTTTAGTGGATGCATATTCCTGCGCCCGATTTATGAGACCGCAAAAAAGTAATGATTTTCGATGGCGGGGTATTTTTGTATGCGGCGGAGGGATGGATCAAGAGCCATGTGCAATAGGCGATTTTAGATCGGTTATGCGAAGCGGGCCGTTAACCACGGAGGGCACAAAGTTTTCACGGAGAGCACTATGGAGGGCGTAGGTGACGGGGCGTTCCCGTGGTAGGTTTGGGTGATGGGTGTTGGGCGTTGGATACGTGGTGAAGCGAAAGATCCTCGATGTGCACCTTGAGCTCTATACTTTTTACTTGGCTCTTTTTACTTTGCCCTTTTTACTTGGCTCTTTTCATTGGCTCTTTTCCCTTTTTCCCCAGCCCTTTTGTCAATCTGAACCCGTGAAGAATTTCTTTTGCGTAGCAAAAGCACTTTTTACTTTGCTCAATACTTTTTACTTTGCTCTCCTGAATGGATGTTTTAAGTTCGGCAAATCAGTGCTCACAAAAAAAAGCTCCCCCTTTCGGAGAAGCTCAGTTTAAAAGTCCGCTGGGTTTACAGACGGTGCGGTGTGGACGTTCTTTTTCTTGCATAAAACGCAGCCATCCCAAGACCTGCGATAAGCAGCATAGGGATATAGTCGTCTATTGGCGCGGGCAGCGGGTCGTCACCTCCGGGAGCATCACCCGGATCGCGGGCCTCTACCTGCGCCTTATATTCCCCTTCGGAATTATAAAACCAGCTTTCCGACTGTGCCTGTGCGATGCCCGTGAATGCCAATACACCTATTATTGTGATCAATTTTTTCATGTTGTATTATTTAAGCATTAATTTTTTAGTCTGTACAGTTCCGTTCTGAAGAACCACTTTCACAAGAACCACTCCTTTGTAAGGAACATGCATGGTGATCTCTTTTTGTGAAGTCTTGGAATTCGCGATCAGTTTACCGCTCATTTCATACACTTCAACCGAAGAAATGTGCTCTGCCGCTCTGGCATGAATCTCTGATCCGCTGCTGAAAATGGTGATACCTGCTTTAACAGCGCCGTCGGTAGCAAGCGCTCCGCCCGGTTTGAACTGAAGTGTGAATCGGTCCGCAACTGTACCCGCCTCCGCAGTGAAGGTGTAAGGCTGCTCAGAGATCAAAGTCACCGACCCGGTTACCTGGTCTTTAAGCCAGATCTGCTGCCCGTTCGCAAATACCCCTTCAGTTTTCAAAACGCCGATGGTGTACGAACCTGCAGCGCTAATGTCGGCATTGAGTGCAAAGCTGTCGTCCGCAGTGAAACTTGAGTGCGCATCGATGACGAGTTTACGGCTGTCCACTGTTGAATAAAGTGCATCTGCATTCGAACCGATTAATGCGGCATCAAATCCTGCATCAAACCATGCCCTAGCTGCTGCATTAAAACCGATCAGCATCTGTGGTTTTGAGCCTGACGGGCTGGTAAGTTCAAGCCAGAATTTATCGGCGGTGGCTCCTCTGGTGAAGACGCCGTCTTGGGTGGTTTGGCGAAGTGCATTTGTAAACACAAACGGTGTTGTGGTTGGGATGGTCGCGCGCTCCACGAAGAAAGCCTGACCTACCGGAATATATCCATCAATCGAGCCTACCGGTACCGAACCTGTTCCTGGAGCATACGTATTGTAGTTAGTGCCTGTGTACTGATTGTTTGCATCCATTTCGGCCTGACTGTTCCAGATATATACAGTCTCTGTGGTTCCGGGGTTGGCGGTAAGGAAATCATCCAGCGAAATAGCACTTGGATACGGGTTGCCCAGCATCACATAGTCGCCGCCGATACCGCTGTGGTCGTAACTGATGGTTCCACTGTTTGGTGTAGTCCCTTCAAACTGTCCGTTGAAAACCTGCCCTGTTGTGGTGAAATCATTCGGTGTTCTGATCAGGAATCCTGCCCCTGCCGGATTGAATGTCGAACCTGGTAAAATACTTACAAACGCATTATTGTTGTACGTAAAGAAACGGTTGTCAACAGTTCCTGTTCCTGACTGGTTGGTTCCGTCTGTCTTTTTGCCGTAAGAGAATTGCTTAAGCGTCTGCGCTGAATTGTTCATCGGGCTGCTCCAGTTAACATACGCAAGGCGTTTTACCGCTTTAGTACTTTTTCTCACCTTAAATGACGAATCTGTACCCGGAGTGAATGTACCGGTCTGCACAAAGTTGGCCCCGTCGGCAACGATAATGTGTCCGTTGTTGGTGACGTCACCCGTAGTAACATAGTTAGATACGGTAAGCGTTGCACCAGCGTTGACAATAAGCGACTGCGCTGCAAACTCAGGTCCTGCATAGTCCGCATCGATAACAGCCTGTGTGGACGCGTCCGGACCGGTTGTATTGGACCACGCAGAGCCGTTCCAGGTAATGATCGCTGGAGCACAGTTAGGAGAAGTCGTATATATTGTTGTGGATCCTCCGCTCTTTTTGAAAATATCTAGCACTCCTCCATTAGTTCCATAATTAGCAGCATTCTTTGTTTGATAACTTCTCCAATCTTCTCCACCGCTGTAAACTGCGCAATATCGGTTATTATGCTTCATTGCAAATCCTGAATAAGCAGGTGTTGTCGTAGCATGAGTTTCAAACACCCACGAAGCATCTGTCGTATGAACTCTTACTCCATTATTATTATTAATATTATAAAGTTTATCAGCAGAGTTGGCAGCTGAAACGACAGCCATTGACGTGTTTGTACCAGTGAAAATCCACCGCATATCACTAGTGATTGTACCCGTTAAAATATTACCCGAAACGTTTACCCCTTTTGAGCCAAGAGTTATCTGTGCTGGTGGAGCTGCTGCAGTAGTATTTGTATTAGGCAAATAATAGTCTCCATTCAATATCACATAAGTTCCCGCGACAATATCACCTAGAGCTGATACTTTTGTCCATTGTTCCGGAGCTCCTACTGTTTCGCTATATACAGCGAACAGCGTAACGTTGCTTGCGGTTGTAGTATAGTTTGCACCACCTGCATACGTAGGGACAGAACTTGTAGCACTGTTGGTATCCCATCCAGCAAAAGTAGATGTTCCGCAATTAGCTAAAGTTGGCAGTACTACAGTATTCCCTTCATACGTAACATATGGGTAGGTTGCATCGGAATACACTACGCCGTCATTCAGTAACGACAAGGTGTAAGTTGGCTTTGCCGCAAAATTAATCTGTACAGTAGTCGCTGAACTGGCCGTAACGGTAAACTCATTTCCATTTTGTGTTACTGCTGCGTCTCCACTTAAAATGGTATAAGCGGGATCTGCATAAGTATATTCTGCTGACGGTGTAGCGGTGATTACATTCCCTGTAACGGTAACGGTTCCAAAGTTGGTATCGTTAGATTGTGCTGTAATTGGCGCTGTTACCGAGCCGGAAACCGCAAAAGTTGCCGAAGTCGCTCCGGTACTGGTGAGTACAATATTTCCTGTATAAGAAGGATTTACCGCCAGTCCAGCTGCCAGTCTTATATACACAGTTCCTCCTGCTGCAGGAAGTGTTGCAGTTGTATTATATCCTGAACCTGCGGTTGCAGAAACTACCCAGTTGTTGGGTGCCGTTGCTGTAATATTATTGGTTAAATTATTTCCTGTAACACCGAAGCTTTGCTCTCCAGAAGGACCGTTACCTTCAGTATAAGTAAAAGCAGCCAAGGAACTGCCGTCAACAATAATGGTTGGTGAAGAAGGTAGAATGTTAATAGTGTAATCTTCTACCTGACCGTAGGATGAATCTCCACAGGATGTATTATTACTACCGGGTGAAGATGTATAATGCAATCTTATCCTTAATCGTGTACTGCCTTGTGTAGCAGAACTTGGAATTGTGATAGTGCCGCTTACAGTAGAATTCGAGCCATCTAAAATGCTTCCTTGATGAACAAGTTCGCTATTGTCAAAAGTGTTATTTTGATCTAAATCTATCCAAATCAAAATTTGATCGCTCGCATCTACATCAGAAATGGCAATAGAGAATGGATGAGATCCTACAGAAGCATCCGTATTTATTGCTGTGAAATTCTCATAACCTGCTGTAGAAGTGGACGGATTATTTATATTAATAAAACTAAAATTCGCTATTTTTTCATACGCAGTATTCGTTGCACCGGCAGGGCAATATGAAACATCAATATAAACGGATGTTGAATAAACTGTAGTACTTCCACAGGTCAACGCTGCTCTGTAATAGGTAGAAGCAGTAATATTAGTAGCATTATAAGTTGCGTTCGGTGCATTGCTAATATTGGACCATGAAGAGCCATCAGGTGAACTTTGCCATTGGTAAGAAAGCCCTGTCCCTGTAGAAGCTCCTGTTAATGATAAGGAAGACGAACCGCCGGGAGCGACTTGCGTGGTGGTTGCAGTCGTTGTTCCTGCGGTGAGTGCTCCTTCATTACATACTGCTTCTGCTCCAGCCGAAATAGACACATCATCCATATCGATATTACCGGTTGCCTTAGTGTAAGTCCATCTTATATATCTTGTAGTTGATAAAAGTGATACCTGTATATTTCCACAATCCGTAATGGCAGTTGAACCGGTTGCCGTGCCATATTCTCCTATTATAGTCCACGCTGCACCGTCAGAAGACTGTTCTGCCACAACCTTAGACTGACCACTTGTACTTTGTTTTTTTAAAGAAAAATTAAGTTTATCTGGCGTGGAACTAAAATATACTTGCGCCCATGCACCATTAGTACCAAAGATCAAGGCATTACTACCAGAACAAGCACCACTAGAGGTCCGGTCAGTTGTCTGATTTTGGGTCCAGCCTGTTGGTTCGGCACCTGTCCACGTGGTTCTAGAAAGTGGCAGGGCGGCTTGTCCCCACCCCCACACGGAGCAGAGCACCATAAAAAGCGCAAGCGCAGTCTTCATCATAAAATGTCGTTTTTTGTTCATAATTAGTATTGTTTAGTAAAAATTTTAAATAGAGTATATTCACGGCATACCCCGGCAGAGCACTGGCACTACGGGCTTGCGGTGGGGTTATAACGTTAAATTTGAAATAAGATTCAGCACTGCAGCTGTCTAAGAATGTGGGCCGCGAAAGGGCAAGTGAGCAAATGAGGAGGCAGAGAAGAAATTTTTCATCATATAAATACTTTGCTCCAAAAGTACATTTTGTTTATGAGTTCCGCAACAGATCCTGAATTAACTTATTGTTACCAAAAAAGTAAACGATCCCATACCGCACGCAGAGGAGCTTACGTCCACCTATGATTTTCATCATCCCAGTGATTAAGACCGCTTTTGATATTATTCGGGAACCCTGTTCAGGGTTAATTCCCGGAGCATATTCATATTCATCAGTGCCAGGATTAACAGTTAAAAAGCTAAATCAGCACTTATTAACCCTTCTGTACCGTTTTTTCGGGACGCGTTACCCCACATCCGTCACTCAGCACCACCTCCACCTGCTTCATAGATACTTCATAGATACTTCACGGATACTTCATGGATACTTCATGGATAGTTCATGGATAGTTCATGAAAACAGCACCGGAATTTCCGGCAATTTTAACCTGTTTCGGTGGCTGAATTTGTTATCGTGGTCAAATTAGATCGGGAACTAATGACAAAAAATAAATGAACCAATCAGCAGGGCGAGCGTCTTTTTAATGCAGATTATTGTCGCCATCTCATCAAAAACCCGGTTTTTTTCGGTGTAATAAAGAAGAGATTTTCAGCTTAAACACCGTCAATTTTGGCCTGCACGTCCAGAATCTCCTCGTACTCAAATCCGCGGCCGAGCAAATATTTTACGGTTTTGGATTTTTTCTGGTATTCTTTCCCGGTTTGGCGCGCATAATAGTTCTCATAGATTTTATGCAGCGTTTTTTCATAATCCGCATCATCGATTTCGTCAAAACAGTTGTTAATCAGCTTTTCAGGCACGCCCTTAAACTTGAGATGGTTGCGGATTTTGTTCCGGCCCCAGGATTTGATGTAGAATTTACCGCGGATGTAGCTGCGCGTGAAGCGTTCTTCATTCAGGAAATTCTCCTTCATCAGATACAGAAGGATCTCATCTTTGGCTTCCGGAATCAGCCGAAAATCGCGCATCTTCTGCTCCACTTCCTGATGACAGCGGTCCTGATAACTGCAGTAAGCCGCCATTTTCTGTTTGATTTCGAGGAAAGTGTAGGATTTTTTTTGATCCATCTTGAAGTAGTCCTGTTGCCTTGATGCAAAAGAACGAAAAAATCAAGACTTGGATCTTTTTTGATCATTTCATTTTGTTCTTTTGGCTTAAACCAAAAGAACCAAAAGTTCAAGACTTGGATCTTTTTGCTAAAAAATTAAAATTTCTTAAGAAAACTTCCAAACTCGGGCGGACAGCAAGATTGTTTGCAGAATGAAATCTATTGCCGCCACTCAAACACTGGAAGTTTTTATGCGCTTCTCATTTAGATTAATCGGGATAAAGAAATTATAATTTTTCTTTACGCAAAAATCTCCGAAGTCGTTTTGACTCGCGTGAAATCACTAATTTTATTAGAACGAACTTCGGGAATCAGCAGAAAGTCCCGCACCTTCTGCTCCACTTCCTGGTGGCAGCGGTCCTGATAACTGCAGTACGCAGCCAGCTTCTGTTTGATTTCGAGGAAAGTGTAGGATTTTTTCTGATCCATCAGGGTGTGAAAGTTACATGTATTTTATATAGTTCTTTTGGCTTGAACCAAAAGAACCAAAAGTTCAAGACTTGGATCTTTTTGCTAAAATTATAAATAATTTGCTAAAATTCCCAAAACTCGGGCGGTTAGCAAATGGTCGCTACGATTGGAGATTACTGCCGCCACTCAAACAGTGGAAATTTTTTAACGCAATTTATTTATAATTTTTAAACGCAAAAATCTCCGAAGTCGGCTTTAGCTATACACAAAACTTGTATATATAAGCGGTAGCTGAGCGGAGCCGAAGTCCAGCGCTTCATTTCCACTTCATGATGACAGCGGAGTGCAGTACGCGTCGAATCTCTGTTTGATCTCGAGGAAAATGTAGGATTTTTTCTGATCCATCTTGAAGTAGTTCTGTTGCCTTGATGCAAAAGAACGAAAAAATCAAGACTTGGATCTTTTTTGATCATTTCATTTTGTTCTTTTGGCTTGAACCAAAAGAACCAAAAGTTCAAGACTTGGATCTTTTTGCTAAAARATTAAAATTTCTTAAGAAAACTTCCAAACTCGGGCGGACAGCAAGATTGTTTGCAGAATGAAATCTATTGCCGCCACTCAAACACTGGAAGTTTTTATGCGCTTCTCATTTAGATTAATCGGGATAAAGAAATTATAATTTTTCTTTACGCAAAAATCTCCGAAGTCGTTTTGACTCGCGTGAAATCACTAATTTTATTAGAACGAACTTCGGGAATCAGCAGAAAGTCCCGCATCTTCTGCTCCACTTCCTGATGACAGCGGTCCTGGTAAGTGCAGTACGCAGCCATTTTCTGTTTGATTTCGTAAAAAGTATAGGATTTGTGTTCCACGTGAGATTTTAGATTTTGATGCATGATTAAAAGAAATGCACCAGCAGTAATTATCAGTAAAAAAAATATCCAGCCAAAATTATGACTGAATATTGCACTATTTAGGGCATTAGCAATCGTACTTCCGTACACTTTTGCCATTTTACTTTTTACTTGGCTCTTTTTACTTGGCTCTCGGCTCTTCTTAATATTGGAACAACTCCTTACCTGCCATCAACTCATTCACCTTCTTACGCACACCTGCGATCACGGATTCATCATGTAGATTCATCACCACATCATTGATGAGGCCGGCGATGGTTTCCATATCGTTTTCCTTAAGACCACGCGTGGTGATGGCGGCGGTACCCAAACGGATTCCGGAGGTGGTGAAAGCGGATTTATCATCAAACGGCACCATGTTTTTGTTGCAGGTGATGTCGGCTTTTACAAGCGCTTTTTCGGTCTCTTTGCCGTTGACGTTCTTGTTTCTAAGGTCGACGAGCATCAAATGATTGTCGGTTCCGCCGCTTACAATGTCGAAGCCGTTCGTAATCATGGCTTTTGCGAGGGCGCGTGCATTGGCGATCACCTGTTTAGCGTAGGTTTCAAATTTAGGATCGATGGCTTCAGCGAACGCAACGGCTTTAGCAGCGATCACATGTTCGAGCGGCCCTCCCTGAATTCCCGGGAAAACAGCACTGTCGAGCACGGCACTCATCATTTTGGTTTCGCCTTTTGGCGTTTTGTGTCCGTAGGTGTTCTCGAAATCTTTACCCATCATAATCAGTCCACCGCGTGGACCACGCAGGGTTTTATGGGTGGTAGTGGTTACAACGTGGCAGTGTTCGAATGGTGAACTCAACAAACCTTTGGCGATGAGTCCGGCCGGATGCGCAATGTCTGCCCAAAGTGTTGCGCCGACTTCATCAGCCACTTCGCGGAACTTTTTGAAATCAATGTCGCGAGAATAGGCAGAATAGCCTGCAATCAGCATTTTAGGTTTTACCTCGAGTGCTTTTTGGCGCATCGCGTCATAATCGATAAGTCCGCTTTCACGGTCAACCCCGAAGAAATTAGCCTCATATTGGATCCCTGAAAAATTCACAGCAGATCCGTGTGTTAAATGTCCGCCCATTGAAAGGTCGAGCCCTAAGATCTTATCACCGGGTTTGAGAACCGCCAGATAAACAGCGGCATTGGCCTGCGAGCCGGAGTGAGGCTGAACATTGGCGTACGCAGCCCCGAAAAGTTCTTTCGCACGGTTAATTGCGAGGGTTTCAACTTCATCCACCACTTCGCAGCCGCCATAGTAGCGTCTGCCCGGATAGCCTTCTGCATATTTATTGGTGAGCACGCTGCCCATGGCTTTCATCACGTGATCTGAAACAAAATTCTCTGAGGCGATGAGTTCGATGCCGTGGGTCTGTCTTTGTCTTTCCTGCTCAATGAGGTCGAAAATTGGGTCCATTCTATTTAATTATATGATTTGAAAATGTGGCAATCTGATGATATTCAGCAATTTAATTGATGTTAAAGTTTTAGTTTCATCAGGAATGTAAATTTACTAAATTTTTAGGTAGAAAGCGAATGCGGGGTGTGGGGTGATTTTGGTGATTGGGTGAACGGGTGAACGGGTGAATGTTTAACCACAGAGGGCACAGAGGAAGCGCAGCGTGCACTATGGTGGATGGGCGTTAGGCGTTGGGTGATTGATGATGGTTGACGGTTGATAGGTACGACCAGAATTTGGTTACTTTTGCAGCATAATAATAGGGGTGCGACAAATGAAAATCGGAGATAAGGTTTCGGCGGTAGATGATGATCTTAAAGGTACGGTAACCTCGGTGAAGGGCGGCGTTGTCGTTGTTAAAGACGCGCACGGTTTCACGCATCAGTTTGAAGAAAATAAGCTCGTCCTGCAGAACCCCGAGTTGTATGATCATTCGCCCACCGTTTTTAAGCCTGAAATTGCAAAGCCTCAATCGAAAAAACACACTAAAAAACATTTGGTGCTCGACCTGCATTTCGAAAATCTCGTAAAAAATGCTTCGGATTATGATGCTTTTGAAAGACTGTTCATCCAAAAGGAAAAACTCGTGGAAACCATCAGTTTCTGCCGAACAAACCGACTCAAAAAACTTGAGATCATCCACGGCATCGGTGATGGCGTGCTGCAGAAAATGGTGTACGACTACCTTCACAGCCAGACCAACCTCGAATTTGATGACCACGACTTTTTCTATCATCAAAGAGGAAGTGTGTTGGTGACGCTCAGGTGAGGGGTTAGATGTTGAATGATGGGAATTAATTATTACTCATTGCTCATCACCCATTACTTATGATTACAATCACATTCGACTGGGTATAAAACCGCTAGCTTTACCGTTAAATAATTCATCATGAAAAAGTTTATCGTACTCTTCCTGTTTATATTCGGCATCAGCGTCCACGCGCAACAGACCGCGCGCAAGGTGCATGTTGTAGAAGCATCGTGCGGACAGTGCCAGTTTAAAATGAAAGACAAAAAAGGCTGCGACCTCGCGGTACGGCTTGACGGCAAAGCCTATTTTGTGGATGGAACCGATATCGATGATCACGGCGATGCCCATTCGAGTGCCGGATTCTGCAACGCGATCAGAAAAGCGGAAGTTACAGGCAAGATAAAAGAAGGTAAATTCGTAGCCACCTCCTTTAAGCTGCTCCCCGACGCCAAAAAATAGACCTGACTTTCTGGATCCTTAACCTGTCATCCCTCACCAATCACCATCACTCCCGATAGCTATCGGAAGGGGACACCAAACACCCCCGTGTTCCCCGTGCCACCTCTGTGCCCTCCGTGGTTAAAACACCCATGTTCTCACTACGTGTCCTTTTAACCTTTAACTTGCCTTGGCCTTGGCTCTTGCCCCGCACCCTTCCTCCCTTTTTTTTTATTAAATTTGCGCACGACCTATAAACTATGCAAAAACTTTCGCTGCTGTTCACCAAAGACGGTTTGCAGTACCAGATTCTGAAAAACAAAACGGTTACGGAAGAACACGCCTTTTTCGCTGACGAAAATGATGCGACAACCTTTATCGCTGAACATCTTCAGCGTATTTTACAGAAAAGCACTTATACGCAGATTTCGGTAATTTCAGCGCTGAACCATTTCACACTGATGCCGGAAGGATTTTCCGAACACAGCCTGGGTTACGATCTGATCGCCCTTAACGCCCCAATCTCCCGCGAAGAAGAGGAACTGATGCTGTCTGTAGATAAAAAATACGGTGTGCAGTTTTATTATGCGCTTCCAAACGCATTTTACCATGCGATAAAAGCGCTTGATACACCTGTTAATTTTAATTTTTCGGGCGCCAAGTTTTTGAGCAGTATTCAGGCAAAAAACCAGAAAGAAATCCACATCAACCTGTATCATAATCAGTGCGAATTCATTGCACTTGACCGGAAAAAAGTGATCCTCTACAACAATCTGGACATGAATTCGGAAGTGGATTTTCTCTATTTCATTATGTTCACCCTGAGCAAAATTGAGTTTGGCATCGCTGAAACTACCTTTATGGTGTACGGCGAAACCACTCAAAATGAAACATTCATCTCCGAACTGCGAAAATTCGTAAAAAACCTAAAAATCGTATTCGATAACGTTCCCCGCAAAAACTTTATTTTGGCGGGAACATAGCCTTTCGTATAAGAACATTTACTAACTCATTGGATATTTTAAAAAATTTAAAATCCAAAATTTAACATTTAAAATTTCCTAAAAATGTACAGAATCATCTCCGGACGATGGAAATCCAAAAGAATATCAGCACCGAAAAATTTCGATGTGCGCCCAACCACGGATTTTGCCAAGGAGGCACTTTTCAGCATCATCGAAAACCGGTTTAACATCGACGTGTCGGCAGGATCTGTACTCGATCTGTTTGCGGGCATCGGTTCGGTCTCGCTCGAATTCGCCTCACGCGGATGCCAGGACGTGACTTCAATTGAAATGAATGCCAGGCATGCAGGTTTCATCAGCAGTACCGCGGTGGAACTTGAAATGGCGCCACAGGTAAATGTGCAGCGCGGCGATGTGTACGAATATCTGAAGAAAAACCGCAACCGCAAATCATACGATATCGTAATGGCAGACCCGCCGTTCGATACGGACCAACCCAAGTACGACGAACTGATTTCGCTTGTGCTGAACAATCCTTACCTAAAACCAGGCGGTCTTTTCATCCTAGAGCACCAAAGCCGGATGAAAGTGGAACACCCGAATCTTTTGGATACCCGCAAGTACGGCAACGTGAGTTTTTCATTCTTCAAACCGAACACTCCCGAAGAAACTGAAGAGCCCACAGAAGAGTAAAATAATTTACAAAAGCGGATGAACGCTCTGATTTTCGAGTCAGAGCAATCATTTTCTGATAGCGGTTTGGAAAACTTTAAAGTACCTTAAGATCGAGTTGGATGCTGTTGCCAAAAAACTTCTTAGAAATCTTTTCGAAGTTCTTCGTGAGGTCCGAAAGGTAAAATTGGTATGCAGTATTTGAATTCTTTGCGTTGAGCAGCTGGTGTTTATCAAGAATGATCCTGAGCTGATTGGCCACGATGCCCGGAGAATCGATCACGCGCACGCGGTTGCCGTAATACTGGCGGATCTCATCGATTAGCAACGGATAATGCGTACAGCCTAAAATCAAAGTTTCAATATTCTTTAACTTATTGTTGCTCAAATAATTATATACAATCGAGTGCGTGATCGGATGGTTTTTAAATCCTTCCTCGATCGCAGGAACCAGCAGCGGTGTTGCCAGTTCATCTACTTTAATGAATTTATTGTGCTTGCGGATTGATTTGCGGTAAAGACCTGAGTTCACCGTGGCTTTGGTCGCGATTACACCCACATTATTGTGGATTTCGTACGCAACTTTTTCAGCAACTGGATTAATGACGTCGATTACCGGAACGCGGTCTGCCACTTCATCAAGTACTTCTTTAAGGGCATTTGCGGTGGCCGAATTGCACGCAATTACAATCGCCTTACAGTTTTTTTCAAGCAGAAACCGGGTGATTTTGGTGGAATATCCCACAATGGCATCGCGCGATTTTTCTCCGTAAGGCAGGTGCTTGGTATCGCCGAAATAAATCAGATTTTCGTTGGGCAGCAGTCGTTTAATTTCCTTTGCAACGGTGAGACCGCCTACGCCGGAATCGAAGATACCGATTGGCTGATCCGGTGAAAGATGGCTGAAATCCTGTTTTATCTTTTTCAAGGGAAGAAGTTTGTGCAAAAGTAAGGATTTTTGGGCATTGGGTAATGGGCATTGGGTATTGGGTATTGGGTAACGAGATATTCACATTTAACATGACAAATGCCACGAAACAGCTCACGTCACATCCTAATCCACCATAAATACATCAGATGCGATTCCGTCGGCGAGGAACCAGTGTTTTTCGGGAATTCTGAGGTGATTATTTTCAACGGTTAAAATTCCGTCTGCGATTCTTTGCTTCGTTTCCTTTTCCAAATGCTGGCGCACATCATCACCAAACCTGTTATTCAAATCTGCCAGATCGACGCCGGTTAAAGTGCGCAACCCAATCATCATCATCTCATTAAATTGCTCACTTTCAGATAGAACCTCAGTCTCTTTCGGCAGTTTGTTTTGATTTAAAGAATTGATATACAGCTGATTATTGGCGATATTCCAACTCCGCTCATTGCCGCCATTGTAGGAATGCGCTGAAGGTCCGAGGCCGAGATATTCATGTGATTTCCAATAGGCTGAGTTGTGTTGCGAATGAAAACCCGGCTTGCCGAAATTGGATATTTCATAATGATCGAAACCGTGGTTTTTAAGGAAATCCGACATATAATAAAACTCCTCCGTCTGCTCCGCTTCTTTGGGCGCCTGTATTTTGTTTTGCTGAATCCATTGGTTTAAAGCGGTTTTGGGCTCCACCGTTAATGCGTAAGCCGAGATATGCGGAACTTCGAGCGCGAGGGCCATATTCAGGTTTTGTTTCCAGATCTCAAAGTCGGAGGTCGGCGAGCCGTAGATCAGATCAATGCTGATGTTTTCGAAGCCAAAATCCTGTGCGCGTTTAATTGAGCCTTCAGCTTCGGAAGCGTTGTGCGCCCGGTTCATCATCTTCAAATCGTCATTGAAGAAACTCTGAGTACCGATAGACAACCTGTTAATGGGGGTTTGGGATATCCCCTTAAGAAATGTAGCGTCAAGATCATCGGGATTGGCTTCGAGCGTGATTTCAATGTCAGAATCGAATTCAAAAAACTTCAGAACCTCATCAATCACCGATTTCAGTTCATCCGCACCCAGTATAGACGGAGTTCCGCCTCCAAAGTAAAGCGATTTTAAAATTTTAGAATCAAGTTCATCTTTGCGCAGAAAAATTTCTTTTTTCATGGCCGCCATCATTTCGTCCTTATGCTTAAGCGAAGTAGAGAAATGAAAGTTGCAGTAGCTGCATTTCTGTTTGCAGAAGGGAATGTGGAGGTAGATCATCGGGAAGACACAAGGAAAAAGGAAAAAGGCAAAAGGCAAAAGTAAAAAGCGTGAAGTGCGAAGCCCGCTCAATGGTAAGTTCAGAGCCGGCAATTATCCATTAATAAAACTCGGTTCGCATAATCATCCGTCTCCCAGCATCCATCATCCATCATCAATACCTAAATCCTCTTGTATTGATAAAGTTCTCAAGGTTATACCCGACGCTCAGCATAAAGCTGCTGCCGGCATATTGCTGGATATCTGAAAGTCCGAAATTGTAAGTGGCGCCAAAAAAGAAATCGTTTACGGTCGCTTTTATGATGGGTGAAATACCAAGATTCTGGCTGCCAAACTTATTTTTAGCGGTACGGAAACTCACCCCACCCGAAAAAGAATTGTACTCATCACCAACGGTTGCCAACAGGTTCATGTCGATAATCCGCGCGGAGTTGGTGTTGAGGTTCATCATCACTGATGGACTTACGTAAAATCCTTCGGTCAGATAATAATCATAACCGGCGTTGAAGATATATTTAGTGGGCTCGGGCTCGATGCCGTTAACAATTGGGATATCGTTAGTAATTGCAATGTCATTTATCGATACGCCAGCGAAAAAATTACGGTACGTAACGGCCATACCGAAGTTGGCGTAGGCAAGAAAAATACTGTTGTTGTCTTCAGAAAGCGTTGGATCGCCCGGATCTTCCGGATTCAGCATCGCCAGGTCGATGTTCATATTATACAAGCTCACCGAGGTTCCGAATGAAAACTGACTCAGACGCTCACCGTCGTCATCGATCGGGATGAAATACGACCCGCCGCCGGTGATTCCGTTCGATGAAACCGGGCCGTTCTGGTCGCGGAAGAAAGTAAGCCCCGCACCTACCCTGTCGAATACATTCGCATGCAGCGCGATAGACTGCACATTAGGCGACTGATCGAAGTTTGAAAACTGTTTCTGATAGTTCAGATTCAGTACCACATCGTCGGTTTTGCCGTATTGTGCTGGGTTAAAGAGAAGGTCTCCCTCCATCAGGTACTGCTGGTAAAAAGGCAGTGTCTCCTGGCTTTTATACTGATTTATGAAAATAAATATAAATAATAAGGCTCCTAATTTCCTCATAATGTGGATCAAATGAAATTTTTTGCAAATATAGCAACTTTTAATTCAACTATTGTTCGAGGTATCGCCTCCATTTTTCCACCGCGCCCAACATGTCCGCGGGCATCGGACTTTCGAAATACATTTCCTCTTTTTTGGTCGGATGGATGAAGCCCAGCGTGTGTGCATGAAGCGCGTGGCGCGGCAATATTTCGAACACATTTTTGATGAACTGTTTATATTTTGGCATATTCACTCCCTTCAGTATCTGGTTTCCTTCGTAGCGTTCATCATTAAACAGGGTGTGCCCGATGTGTTTGAAGTGCGCGCGGATCTGGTGCGTTCTTCCGGTTTCGAGTTTACACTCAACCCAGGTCATATATTTAAACCTTTCAACCACTTTATAATGCGTCACCGCGTGTTTGCCTAAACTTCCGTCCTCGAAAACCGCCATCTGCATTCTGTTTTTAAGGTGCCGGCCGATGTTTCCGGTGATCGTCCCGTTTTCCTGGTCAAGATTTCCCCATACAAATGCCCAGTACAGGCGTTTCGTCTTGCGGTCGAAAAACTGTTTCGCAAGATAACTTAATGCGTATTCATTCTTCGCAATCACTAACAGTCCGGAAGTATCTTTATCAATACGGTGCACCAAACCAACACGGTCAAGATCCGATTTTACGCCATTTTTTTCGAAATGGAAAGCCAGCGCGTTGATCAGCGTTCCGTCCCAGTTGCCATGCCCGGGATGCACCACCATGCCGGGATCTTTATCCACCACCACAAGGTCATCATCTTCATAAACGATATTCAGTGGAATATCTTGTGGAATGATTACATTTTCACGCGGCGGACGGCTCAGCAGCACCGAAATACGGTCGCCCGGTTTTACGCGGTAGTTTTGCTTAACAGCAGTTCCGTTCACCACCACATTCCCGGCGCGGCAGGATTGCGAAATTTTGTTCCGCGTGGAGTTCTGCCTGAAAATATGCAGGAATTTATCGATCCTCAACGGCTGCTGACCGCGGTCAACGGTGATGCTGAGGTGCTCGAAAAGTTCGGCTGATTCCTCATCTGCAGTATCGGGAAGGAGTAAATCCTCATCTAAAAATTCGTCGTGGTCTTCGGTCATTTCGCTGAAAAAAGCTTCAACTTACGGCTGAAGCTTTATGTTTTATTTTAGGTTTAATCTTATTCTACAACCACCTTTCTGGCTTTCGGTTTTTCGTCCGTTTTTGCAGGCGTTGTTTTGGTGGATGTATTCGTAGCAGGTGCTTTCGGTTTCACGTCCGGTGTAGTTTTAGGCGTTGCCGATGGTTGAGTTTTCGGAGTTTCTGCTTTAGGAGCTTCTGTCCGCGGAATTTCACGTTTCGGCTCTACGGGTTGCGGCGAAGGCTCGCGGTAGACGGGCGCATCATCAAAACGTGGCAGCGGCTCTACATCTTCAAGTTTAATCCTGTAAATAGAGTTGAGCTGTGAAATTTTCGCGCCCATTTCTGCAGGCGTTTTCTTACTTGCCCAGATATCGATCTGCATCCCCTGATCACGCACATCATACGGCGCCGGATCCTGATAATAAACAATATCCGACTCATCCTGAGCACCGTCCTCACTTTCAACGAGACCCACTTCAAAAAGATTCTGAGCGATAACAGCTTTGGCTTCCTGCACGGTGAGACCCACTAAATTAGGCACCGAAATGTTTCTTTTAGGTCCTGCCCCGATAACGAGTCCGATGGTCGAAAATCTCGGAAGCAAGGCGCCGGGTTTCAGCGTTGTTCCGTTATAAGTCATCCTCAACACGGCATCGCGCTGAATGCTCGGTTCAAAAATAGTATCGCCAACTTTTAGCCCAACCTGCTCCAGTTGCCTGAAAGCCAATCCCTTGTAACGGTCTAAAACATCAGGAACAGAAACCTGTGCATAGGTTCGTGGATTTACTTTAAGTATGATCGTACGGCCATCTTTCACACGTGAGCCTGGCGAGGGATAAATTTGGAGCACCTGAAAAGGGCGGAATTTAGGGTCGAATTTAAAACTGTCAACTTCATAATCGAGGCCCGAATCGTCAAGGATTTTTATTGCATCATGAACCGACTTGTTCATCACATTGGGCACCGGAATTTCTTTGCCGTGATTGGTGTGAAGCTCTAACCATCGGAAAGTCAGCCAGACCAGCCCGGTGAATACAACGGCGGCCAACAGAATATTTACGAGGACTTTCCAGTGGAACAGCGATTTAAGCATAGGTCTTACTCTTTATTTATAGATGTGCAAATATATAAAATAATCTTTTCCGAATTTCTTCCGTTCACGGGGCTTTAAGGTTTTGTAACCGAAAAAAGCGCTAAAATCTTTACCTTTGTGCATTAAAGCAAATCCATGATTCTATCCATGACCGGCTTCGGACGAAGCGAAGGTGTTTACGAAGGCACGAAAATCACAATCGACCTTAAATCCCTCAACAGCAAATCGCTGGACCTCAACATTAAAATGCCGGTGCGGTACAAAGAAAAGGAATTTGACCTTAGAAAAATCCTCAATGACGGCATCCTGCGTGGAAAAGTGGATTGCTACATCAATGTCGAGAATCTTAATGATGCGGCAGATGTAAACGTAAACCACGACCTGGTGAATGCCTACATCGCAGAACTTAAGAAAATAGCGGCTGATGGACCTGAATTCGAATACCTAAAAATGGCCGTAAGAATGCCCGACGCGATCTCCGCAAAACAGGACGAGCTCGAAGAAAAAGAATGGCTCTTCATCACCGGACTTGTGAAGGAAGCGCTTGCCAAATTTGACAACTTCCGTAAAACTGAAGGCGACATTCTGTTTGAAGAACTGAAACGAAACATCCACAACATCGAAACTTACCTCTCGATGGTTGTTCCGTACGAAGGCGTAAGACTTGAAGCAGTGAAAGAACGCTACCTCAATACCCTGCAGGAATTCGGTCAGCTGGATGAAACCCGTTTTTATCAGGAAATGGCTTACTATACCGAAAAACTCGACATTGCTGAAGAGAAAGTACGCCTCACCCAGCATCTGAAATATTATTCGGAAGTGATGAAAAACGAAGATTATAACGGTAAGAAACTCGGTTTTATCTCCCAGGAGATCGGCCGCGAGATCAACACGCTGGGCTCCAAAGCTAACCACGCTGAAATACAGAAACTGGTTGTGATGATGAAAGACGATCTGGAAAAAATTAAGGAACAGACGCTGAATGTCCTGTAAAAAGAGCCAAGGCAAAAGGTAAAAGTTAAAAGGAAGTACGATTATCCATCACCCATCATCCCGCAATGAATAAAGTCCTAATATTTTCAGCACCTTCCGGAAGTGGCAAAACTACCTTGGTAAAACACTGTCTGGAGGTTTTTCCCGAACTGAGTTTTTCGGTTTCATGCACTACACGAAGCCCGCGCGGCAGCGAAGTGGATGGCATCGATTATCATTTTATAACTCCGGATCAATTCAGGGCGAAAATTGCCGAAGACGCATTCGTAGAATTTGAGGAGGTTTACGAGGACAAATATTACGGAACCCTCAAATCTGAAGTGGATAAAATCTGGAGTAGCGGCAAGGTTGTGATTTTCGATGTAGACGTAAAAGGTGGGATTTCCCTTAAAAAATATTTTGCAGATCAGGCGCTTTCAATCTTTATAATGCCGCCCTCCATCGAAGAACTCGAGCGTCGCTTAATTTCCCGTGCTACCGATGATGCTGATACAATTGCCACGCGCGTGGAAAAAGCCGCCGAAGAAATGACTTACGTAAATCAGTTTGACGTAACAGTAGTTAATACAGATCTGGACGAGGCCAAAAAAGAAACGGAACAGATCATTAAGCAATTCATCCGCTCATGACGAGTATTTCTGACCAGACATTCGCGAAAATAGATTTTACCCAAAACCCTCTTCAAAAGGCAGAATATGAAGAATGTATTTTTGATAACTGCGTTTTATATGCAGGCAGCCTTTCGGAAATAACCTTTCTGAACTGCGAATTTATCGACTGCGATTTAAGTCTGGTTACCGTAGAAGCCACCGCTTTCCGCGAAGTGAAATTCATCAACTGTAAGATGGTAGGTGTTAATTTTGAACCTGCAAACGACTTTGGTCTGAAGCTCAGCTTTAAAAATTCGAATCTGTCGCACGCGGTTTTTTACCGGAAAGACATCCGCAAAACGCAGTTTAACAACTGTATTCTGCATGGCACAGATTTCACACAGGCGAATCTTTCGGAAAGCAGTTTTGCCAATTCCGATCTTGCAGGCAGTATTTTTGATCAGACGCGACTTGAAAAGGCAGATTTCCGCGATGCATTTAACTTCAGCCTCGTTCCAGAAAAGAACTATATGAAGAAAGCGAAATTCTCCGAGCGCAATCTTGCGGGACTGCTGATGCATTCTGGAATTGATATTTCTTAAAAGTTTGCCCCGAAATCACTAATTTTACCCTTGTATAAAATGTAGAAATGAGTACAGAAACCCTAGATAAAGCAAAATCGAATCTTCCGGTAAGAGGATTTTTAAAGATAGACGACCTTTTTATTCCGCAGGGCGAAGAGTTGGTGCAGGCCATTCTTGACCTTAAAAAAGAAAAAAACGCAGTGATTTTGGCGCACTATTACCAGCCGCCCGCCATTCAGGATATCGCTGATTTCCTCGGAGATTCGCTTCAGCTTGCGCGTCAGGCGAAAGATACCGATGCCGACATGATCGCGTTCTGTGGTGTACACTTCATGGCAGAAGCCGCGAAAATCCTCAACCCAACTAAAAAAGTAGTTCTTCCGGATACCCAGGCGGGATGCTCGCTGGCGGACGGTTGCAGTGGCGAAGGCCTGCGCGCTATGCGTGCAAAACATCCGAACGCTCTTATTGCAACTTATATCAACTGTAATGCTGAAACAAAAGCCGAATCTGATATTATCGTAACGAGTTCAAACGCAGAAACGATTATCAGTTCATTGCCGACCGACCGACCGATTATCTTTGCACCCGACAAAAACCTCGGTGCCTATCTGGCCAAAAAAACCGGTCGCGACATGATTTTGTGGGACGGAACCTGCATCGTGCACGAAGCTTTCTCAATGGAGAGAATCGCGCAGCAACTTGCGGCAGTTCCGGGCGCAAAACTGATCGCGCATCCCGAAAGCGAATCTGCTGTTCTGGATCTTGCGCATTTCGTGGGTTCTACCTCAGCATTGCTGAATTACGTTGAGAAAGATGAGGCTCAGATCTTCATCGTGGCCACTGAAGAAGGCATCCTGCACGAAATGCGGAAACGTGCACCGCACAAACAACTTATTCCTGCGCTGGTTTTCGATGAAAGCTGCAACTGTTCTGAATGTTTTTACATGAAGCGGAACACAATGGAAAAACTCTACCTGTGCATGAAATACGAACTTCCGGAAATCATCATGGACGAAGAACTTCGTTTGCGCGCGCTGAAACCTATTGAAGCGATGCTGGAAATGAGTAAGATGATTAAATAAAGATAAATGTTGTCCAAAATCCTCCTCGAAAACGTTAAGATCTACGCTTATCACGGTGTTCTGCCCGAAGAGAAAATCATCGGCACTTATTACCTCGTGAATCTTGAGGTACATGCCGATCTGTGGAAAGCCACCGAAACCGACGACCTCAACGATACGGTTAATTACGCTGAAATCAACGCAATCATTCATGAAGAATTTAAAACACCTTCAAAACTGATGGAACATGTTGCCGGGCGGATTATGGGAAAAATCAAAGAAAAATTCCCACAAATTAAATTCATCAAAATAAAAATCACCAAAACCAATCCGCCGATGCCGGGCGAAATGCACGGCGTAAGCGTAGAATTTGAGCAGGATTTCACAGTTTAAACCAGGATGTGCCCCAGGTTTTCGTTCAGTGATATTTTCATTAAATTTGCAGTAAGATTCCAACAACATGATCCGGAATCTTTACAAACCTGCTTCAATGAAATACATCATACTTTCGTTAATTTCTGCCATGCTGCTCAGCATTTCGTGGCCGACCTACGGAATCCCATTTTTTATCTTCTTCGCACTTGTTCCATTACTGATGATGGAACACGACATTTCGAAATTTTCAAATCTTAAAAACAAAGGCTGGGCTGTTTTCGGGCTCTCGTACCTGTGTTTTATGATCTGGAACATCGTCACCACCGGCTGGCTGTACGGCTCGAAAAACCCCGACGGTACCAATTCTTTAGCTGCCGTAGTTTTACCGGTGATTTTCAACTCACTTTTTTACGCGCTTGTTTTTCAGCTGTATCACTGGTATAAAAATGCGCAGGGCACCTACTTCGGACTGGCATTTTTCGTAGCGATATGGATGTGCTTCGAGAAATTCCACATGAGCTGGGAACTGACTTGGCCATGGCTGAACCTTGGCAACGTGTTCGCCGATTATCCTAAAATTATCCAATGGTATGATACATTCGGTGCAACTGGCGGCAGTTTCTGGATTTTACTCGTGAATGTGTACGCTTTTTATACATTAAGGATCTACGAAGCGGGTAGAAAACGTAAATCTCTGATCCTCAATTCCTCAATTATATTGCTTGGTATTTTATTACCGATGCTTATTTCGGTAGTGAAATACAATAATTTTTATCTAAAACCAACGGGTTCAGTAAACGTGCTGATGCTGCAGCCGGAACTCGATCCTTACACCGAAAAATACTCGAAAGACAGCCTTACGATTCTTAACGATCTGCTGACTTTAGCGGAACAGAATTCAAAAGGACAAATCGACTACTTTGTTGGCCCTGAAACTTCAATTCCGGGTTTCGGCTCGATTTCAGAAAGCAGTTTTGAGCAAAGTATGTTATTAAATTCGGTGAAGGATTTCCTTACACGGCACCCAAAGTCGGTTTTCGCCACGGGCATTTCTTCGCATCAGTTCTATCCGAATGCCGAACTTAAATCTAAAACCGCCTACCAAACTTCATCCGGAATATTCGTCGACAGCTACAACTCTGCCGTACAGATCATTCCAAACCAAAAAGTAGAGGTTTACCACAAAGGAAAACTCGTTCCGGGCGTGGAAATCTTCCCATACATCAATTTTCTGCAACCCGTTCTCGGTGATGCAATGCTGAACCTGGGCGGCACCGTCGCCTCACTCGCGATTGATGAGGAGCGGAAAGTCTTCGCCAATCCGTTCAACAGCGGAAAAATGGCTCCAATCATTTGCTACGAAAGCATTTACGGTGAGTTTGTAACTGACTATGTGAAAAAAGGCGCTAATTTCTTTGCTATCATGACCAACGACTCGTGGTGGGGCGTTACGCAGGGCCACAAGCAACTGATGTCGTACGCAAAACTCCGCGCAATTGAAAACCGCCGCGAGATCGCACGCTCAGCCAACAGCGGCATCTCAGCACATATCGACGCGCGTGGTGAGGTGCTGGCAGACACGCTGTACGGCGATAAAACTGCGCTGTTTGCAAAGGTAAATCTGTACGAACACATGACGTTTTACTCGCGGGCGGGCGATCTAATCTCGAGGCTGATGGTGTACGTCTTAGGATTTTTAATTTTTTATACGCTGATCAAGAAATTTCAGAACAGGAAGGCTGCCGCAAAATAAAAAAGTTCCGAATCAGTCTTTTTTTGCCGCCTTATAATTGAAATGGTTCAGCAGCAAACGGATCTCGTTGAATTCAAAATCATTGGGCAGAACCTGTTTCCATTCGCTGAGGGTTTCTCTGCTGCTGTTTTTTTTGAATTCTTTTTCAAAAGTTTTAATCTTTTCTTTATCGAAAATCCTCGTGAGGTCCAAAAGTCCGCGTTCTGCAAACTTGGCGAGATGCCCGAAAATAGTTTCGGTCACAAGTCCGCGGTCGCGCGCAATTTCGGGTATCGTCTTTCCCTCCTCAAACAACTGAAAAGTAAGGATATGGGAAGGAATCTTCGCAACTTTGGCGGTGACTACCTCTTCATTCTGACGGTCGAAAAGTGCAGTTTCGAGCAGGTGGACAGACTTTAAATCATTCAGATAATCCTCAAGATCATCCAGAAAAACCCTGAAGTCTTCGTTATACTGTTTCAAACCTTTTACACCTTTGCTTTCAGCGTAAAAATCTTTCAGCGGCCGGAAGACTTTTGCATTTACATTTTTAAAGAAAAAATTAACGGCGCCTTTGGCCTTGCTCTCGATCTCCTCCCAGGTTTCGGTGCCGGCAACGAATTTCTGCGTTTTTTGGTGAACAATTTTATCAAATTTCACGAACACAGCGTTAAAATTTTCGATCTCCGGTTTAATGGCCTGATACAGAAACCGAACTTTATCTTTATCGATCACCGAACTTACTTTCGCGGTTTTATACCAGGCTTCCATTGCAGGCAGAATCCATTGGCAGTCAAGGCGGCTCACAATTTTCTGTATGCTGTAATCGTATTTTTCTGCATTTAATATTTCGTCGATCTTTTCGTTTGCGTGGGTGTCGTCCTGGAATTTGGAAACGCGCTTGTCCGAATAGATGACCTCCGGAGTAATTTTCGATTTTAAAACAATGCCCTCTAGCGTGCGGCAGCGCGACAGCGCAACATACACCTGCCCCGAGGCAAATGATTTCCCGGCGTCGATAATCAACCGGTCGAAGGTCAGTCCCTGTGATTTATGAATGGTTACCGCCCACGCCAGGCGGATTGGGTACTGGTTGAAACTGCCCAAAACTTCTTCCTGAACGCTTTTATCTTCGCCTAACGAATATTTTTTCTGTTCCCAGGTTTCCTTTTTCAGCTTGTAAACCTCTTCTTCACCGTCGATGATGACAGAGATTTCCTTTTCGTCGAGTTTCACAATTTCGGCAAGCTTTCCGTTAAAATACCTTTTTTCTCCGCTTGCATCATTCCGCAAAAACATAATTTGCGCACCCACCTTCAATTCTAATATTTCGTCATTTGGATATTGATTTTCATTAAAATTTCCGATAATTTCAGCCTTATAAAAATGAGCTTTTCCGGGTAGTGCAGCCAGTTTTTTCTGATTGATTTCGTCTGCCATCCGGTTGTGAGACGTCAGATAGACATAAGGTTCGTCTTTGGGCTCAAAATCGGGAATATATCTTTCGTTTAAAGTATCAAAATCGATATCGCGGATTTCGCCGTCGCGGATTTCATTTAAGATTTCGAGGAATTTTTCGTCTTTCTGGCGGTAAACGGTAGTAAGTTCCAGCGTGATCAGCGGCAATTCTTTTAATGCATAGCTGTCGAAGAAAAATGGCGAAGCATAATACTGTTTGAGGACGTGTTCATCGCGCACTACAGGCGGCAGCTGATAAAGATCGCCGATAAAAAGCATCTGTACGCCGCCGAATTTCTGCTGGTTTCGCCTCACGTGCCGAAGCGCAAAATCCATCATATCCAGAACATCCGCGCGCAGCATCGAAACTTCATCAATGATGATGATTTCTATTTCGCGCAATAACTTCTGTTTGTCTTTCCGGTAGCGAAAATGATGCATCAGATCCGCAATATTGTTCGCAGATTCGCTGTTAATCCTCTCAGTGGTGGGAAGAAATGTGCGCAGCGGCAGGCCAAACATCGAGTGAATCGTAACGCCGCCGGCGTTGATCGCCGCAATGCCGGTTGGTGCCACAACGATATATTTCTTGTGCGTTTTACGTACAAAATCGTTCAGAAAAGTGGTCTTTCCGGTGCCGGCCTTTCCGGTGAGGAATATACTTCGGTGTGTATGTTCGGCTAAATTAAACAGCGATTCGTTCATTGTCCAAATTTAAAGAAATTCAGTGCTGAAACCTTTCGTTGCGGCCATATTTAAACTCAAAAATAAATCTAAAGCACAGAAAAGGTCATATTTTTGCATAGCACCTTAAAATAATCTGAATGAAAAACCTCGTTATAATCCTCGCAGCTGTAGTTTCACTTTCTTCATGTAAATCTAAAAATGCAGCCGATACCGCGAATCTGCCAAAAGATATTTCTTTGAAACCCGAAAATAATGTGGCTCAGAATAAGGAGCGCGAAATGCTAAGTGCTATGATTCAGGATATTGAAAGCTCGATCGGAACCCAGACCTGTTCTGATGCTTCGCAATGGGCCTTTGCCGCGATTGGCTCCAAACCCTGTGGCGGCCCAAGTTCGTATATCGCCTATCCGAAAGCAATGGAAGACGAGATTTTAGCAAAAATTGATGATTTCACGCGTGCGCAGGCTGCATTCAATACAAAATATCAGCTCATGTCCGACTGCAGAATGGTGATGCCACCTTCAGGCATACAGTGCGTAGACGGCAAAGCCGTTCTGATCAATGCAAGTTCTGAAATGGGTGAAGTTCAGTAGAACTTACTCTTTATACCAACCGGAATATTTTACATAATTATTTGCAATTCTGTTCACCTCGCCTTCGAGGAGTTCCGACGAAATATCCTTGATTTTACGTGCAGGAATTCCGCCCCAAACCTCACCGGATTTAATGTGAGTGCCTTGCGTAACCACAGATCCCGCACCAACAATTGAATTGCTTTCAACCGTGCAATCGTCCATAACTATTGCTCCCATGCCGATCAGCACGTTGTCTTTAATTGTACAGCCGTGCACAATTGCATTATGGCCAATCGAAACATTATCGCCGATAATCAGCGGAAATTTTTCGAAAGTACAGTGCAACATCACATTGTCCTGCACATTCACTTTGCTGCCGATTTTTATGAAGTTCACGTCACCTCTAATCACCGCGTTATACCAGATGCTGCAGTTGTCGCCCATCGTTACATCGCCGATTACTGTGGCGGTTTCTGCTAAAAACGAACCGGCGCCGATTTGTGGAGTTTTACCTAAAAGTGTTCTGATTATTGCCATGTTAAACTGTTGATGTGATAATTTAGTAAATAGTAATTTTTGAAGTTCTCCAGAAAAAATAATAATGATTGAGAACGTCTAACGGCTGCACACGGCAATCTGGTTTGTTATCCTTATTTTTGCAGTTCAAATTTAATGAAATAAAATGAGACAAATCCTGATAGAAGCTACCGAGAACCCCAAAGTACTAAAATTTGTAGCCGACTACAACCTGCTGCCCGGCTCGCTGGAACTCGACCGGCAGTCGGATATTTCTGAAATACCGTTGGCCCAAAAACTCCTGAATTTTCCGTTTGTTGACCGTATTTTTATTACGGCTAACTTTATCGCTGTAGCAAAGCAGGATACGGTTGAATGGGAATTTGTAGCCGACAGTTTAAAAAATGTAATTGAAGACGAATTGATAGCAAACCCGCGGATTTATCTTCAGAAAAAAAGCGAGAAGCACCTCATTTATTCGGAGATGACACCTAACCCAATGGTGATGAAATTCGTCTCGAGTACGGAATTGCTGGATGGCTTTGTAGAAGTAAAGTCGCCGGCAGAAGCTGGGGAAGTACCTTTGGCAAAAGCTATTTTTGATGAATTCGGTTTTGCCAAGGAAATATTTATTTCCGGAAATTTTGTCGCGGTAACCAAAAATGTGTCGGTTGAATGGCATGAGGTGATGATTACGATGCGTGATTTTATCGCGAACTATCTTCAGAATGGCGGCGCCATTTCGAACATCGCCACACAAAAACACGAAACGCCGGTAGAAAGCAGCATCCAGCGTGATTATACCGCAAACGAGCAGAAAATATCGGATATCCTCGATGAATATGTAGCGCCCGCAGTGGCCGGTGATGGCGGAAAAATATCGCTGATTGAATACGATGAAGCCTCTAAAACGGCAAAGATGCTGCTTCAGGGTGCGTGTTCAGGTTGCCCTAGTTCTACGGCGACTTTGAAAGGCGGCATTGAAAATATCCTGAAGCAGTTTGTTCCTGAACTGGTGGAAAATGTTGAAGCGGTAAATGGATAGATCATCAGTAACAGTTAATGAGCAACAGGCAATTACTCATTACCCATCACTCATTACTTATAATTTATGAAAGGAATTTTATTAGTCAATCTCGGATCGCCCAGATCTACAAGTGTTGAAGACGTAAAAGAATATCTGGACGAGTTCCTGATGGACGAAAAAGTGATTGATTACAGATGGTTTTTCCGCTCACTTTTGGTGCAGGGCGTAATACTTAGAACACGGCCTGCAAAATCGGCTGAAGCCTATAAAACAGTTTGGACTGACGAAGGTTCGCCGCTGATCGTGATCACAAAACAGATTCAGCAAAAGCTGCAAAAGCTCATTGACATCCCGGTAGAAATCGGGATGCGTTACGCAGAGCCAAGCATCGAAACCGGCATCCGCAATCTCACAGAACAGGGCGTTACGGAAATTGTGCTTTTTCCGCTATATCCACAGTACGCAATGAGCACCACCGAAACCGTGATTGACAAGGCTGAAGAAGTGCGTAAAAAGCACTTTCCCGGTATTAAAATTAATTACGTTCAACCCTTTTATAACCGCGAAATCTACATCAACTGCTTAGCAGAAAGCATTCGCGAAAAACTTCCCGAAAATTATGATGCGCTGCAGTTTTCATATCACGGCGTGCCCGAAAGACATATTTATAAAACCGATCCTACCAATACCTGTAACCTGAACGACTGCTGCTCACGCGAAAGCAATCCGAGCCACCAGTTTTGTTACCGTCACCAGTGTTTTAAAACCACCGAAAAGGTTATTGAAAAGCTCAATATTCCGCGTGAAAAAACGTTGGTTACGTTCCAGTCGCGTCTCGGAAAAGATAAATGGATGGAGCCGTACACGGATGAAACTTTAGAAAATCTACCTAAAAAAGGAGTGAAAAACCTTGCAATTGTTTGCCCGGCCTTTGTGTCTGATTGCCTTGAAACGCTCGAGGAAATTTCAGTTGAAGGCAAAGGTGAATTTTTACATGCTGGCGGCGAAAACTTCCACTATATCCCGTGCCTGAACGACGAAGACCGGTGGATTGATGTGGTGAAAACCCTTTGCGAGGAAAAACTTGGAGAGTTTTATTTGGTTTAAAATCAATTGTATAACTTTGATTAATGAACATTACCATTGAACAAATTACTGATAAGCTAAAAGCTTTGCCCGAACATGCTCTGGAGAGAGTTTGGGGTTATGTAGAAGCGCTATCCGAAAACGCGAGCGGAAAAGATATTCCCGGGTGGCAGCAGACCATCGTCGCTGAAAGGCTAGAAAATTATGAGCAAAACCCTGACAGCGCCGTAGAAATTGATGAAGTCTTACGGGAACTGGAAAAAGATTTTTAAATGCAGGTGCTGATTTCGGCTGAAGCTCAATCTGAATTTAGGCATGCTGTAAAATTCTACGAGAAACGCCAAAAAGGATTGGGGAAAAAATTTTCGAATGCCGTAAAAAGCAAATCGAATTTTTTGCAAAGTAATCCAGAAGCCGCTGAAATCAAATATTTACAAATCAGAGTAACAACCGTTAAGGGATTTCCGTTTACCATTCACTACACACATTCCGACAAGAAAATACTGGTCGTTGCAATCTTCCACAACTCAAGACATCCAGATCAATTAATCCGATAAAATCTATCTCACCGGCGTCCGGAATTCGCCGTACCCTAACAGCCCGTCGTAGTTTCTGCCAAACGGTTTGTAATAGAGGTAAGCCTGATAAAGGTTTTCGGTCTGCCAGAAATTACCGTTCACCTTACCAAAATTCAAACTGCCGTCCGTGTTTTTTGTGGCCAGAATATAATTGTAGAAACCCTGTTTAAGGTAAATTTTAGCGATATACTTCTTTAAATTTTCGTCGTAAACCATTTTGTTTTCGGGGGTTGCCACAAAGTCGTTGAATCCTCCAAGGACATGAATATCCTGCTCGGTCCGTTCAGAATCCAATGCAAAATGTACCCAGGAATAATCGGCTTCGCGATCGGCATCACGCTCGATACCCAGATCGTTGCGGCGGAAATAATACGCACCGCTCACGTCCGGCTGGTACTGATAGTTGAGCGGAAATGCCCATACAGGATGCAGATAGGTATAGTTGACGTTTTCGACTGTTTCAGCGCCTGCCACCATGTCGAAAGCATAGCTCAGATTCTTGTTGTCGAAATAATAAAATTCATTATTCCCCGGAAAAGACAGATCCATCTGCTGGAAAAGCAGTTTATTCCCCAATGTGGAACTCGGCCGTTTGTCGTACACCGCTACATTCCAGTTGTTGTTCTGAACGACGGTAAGACTAACGGAATTGGTGTTCTGCATCAGCGCAGAACTGTTGCCCAGCGCCTGCACTTCCACACGCTGATTCACTTCCGGCCGGCGGGCATCGGTCGTTCTGTTAAGGTTTACACCTACGATCGCACCGTCTTCCATCATCGAAAACCGTCTGGTAAACAGCGGATTGCTTTGCGAATCTTTATACACAATCAACTCAAAATTACCGGAGATTTTCGGCCGCATTTTATCGTTTGGAAACGTTAATGTATAATGGGTGTAAGGCTGTAAAGTGTTGAACGAATACTGCATCTGATCGATCTGTCCGTTAAGACTCCCGGTCGCAATTTCAGTAAAGAAAAGACCGTCATCTTTCCAGTAGCGGTCCATGTGTCTGATGGTGTACCGGTACACTGCGCTTGAATTGGAGAGATCGTCGAACCTCAGAATCAAAACTTCGCTGAAGCCAATTACCGGCGTTTCGTCATTCGTCTGCGGATTGAACAACTGAATGCTGCGGATGTCCTGCCCGAAGGCGATTGCGCTATATAGGAAAAAGAATAGAATTTTAATTTTCATATGTTCAAAGATAACGGAAAACAATCCGAATTGTTGCCAAACCACGTGCCTTTGTAGGCAAAAACCGTATTTTTGAAGTAAAATTCTAAAGAATATGCTCCACATAAAACAGTTTGCCTTTAACCCTTTTTCCGAGAACACGTATGTTGTTTATAATGAATCGAATAATGCATACCTCATCGATCCCGGAAACTTCAGCGATGCCGAAACTCAAACTCTTGCAAAATTTATAGCGGACGAAAATCTTAACATTAAAAACACATTGCTGACACATGCGCATATCGATCACGTTTTAGGTCTGCAGTGGGCGTACGACACCTTTAATGTTCCTGTAATCCTGCATGAATTTGAACAGGAAATCCTTGACCGGAATCCGCTGTCAGCCAAACAGTTCGGGTTCTTTTTTAAACCGTTCGAAGGGAAAACAGAATATATTAATGAAAATAACCGACTGCTTTTGGATGAGGATGAATTGAAAATCCTGTTTGTACCGGGGCATTCGCCGGGCAGCATCGCCTATTATTCAGAAGCGCAGAAACTAGTGATTTCGGGCGACGTGCTGTTTGAAGGAAGCATTGGCAGAAGCGATTTATATAAAGGAAACGCTGGGCAACTGCTCGAAAGTGTGAGAACCCAACTTTTCGTCCTCGCAGATGAAACCAAGGTCTACAGCGGACACGGAAATCCCACCACCATTGGGTTCGAGCGCAATCATAATCCTTTTTTCTAAGACTCAGGTAAAAGTAAAAAGAGCCAGGTTTTCCCGGCTCTTTCTTTTTTTGCAATTTATCTTTTTACTTGAGACTTTTTACCGGGCTATTGGCTTAAGCTTTCCATTTAATCCCGCAACCGATACTTGGAAGTTGGGTTTCTTCCTGTGGTGCGTCTGCGAGAAGATTTTCGAATGCCACAATCAGATCTTCGCCGGTAACTTCTTTATTGTTTCCGGGTCTCGAATCGTCCATCTGCCCGCGGTAAATTAGGTCCAGTTTGTCATCAAAGAAGAAAAAATCGGGTGTACATGCCGCGTTATAGGCTTTTGCAATCGCCTGGCTTTCATCAAAAAGATAAGGAAAATCGAATTTCCTTTCGACCTGAAACTCAGCCATTTTATCCGGCGCGTCTGCCGGATATTTTTCAGCATCGTTGGAGTTGATCGCGATAAACTCAATGCCTTTGTCCTGATAGTCTTCGTATAATTCCGCCAATATATCAATAACATGCTGCACAAACGGGCAGTGGTTGCACATGAAAATTACCAATGTTCCCTTTTCGCCTTTTAGGTTTTCAAGAGACTGAATTTCGTTGCTGTTTGAAGGGTTCGGAAGCTCAAAGAAAGGAGCTTTAGTTCCGAGTTCGAGCATATTTGAAGCTGTCTGTGCCATTTTTCTATGGTTTAATGTTTAAATTCTTGAGCAAAGATAAGGATTCTTCTACGGCATTTTCAAAACGTACCCAATGGATATTGGTTTCCTTGCGATACCACGTTAGCTGGCGTTTTGCAAACCTGCGCGAGTTTTTCTTGATTTCCTCCACGGCAAAATCCAAAGTCCAATCGCCGTCGAAATATTTAAATAATTCCGAATAGCCCACCGTTTGCAGCGACACAAGATTCCGGTATGGAATTAAACCACGGACTTCTTCAAGCAAACCCTCATCGATCATGCGGTCCACGCGCTGGTTTATGCGTTCATATACTGTTTCGCGCGGCGCCTGGATTCCGATGCGTATCACGTTAAAATCCCTGTCTGAAACCTGCGATGCGATGTTCTCGGTATAGGATTTCCCGGTTTGCCAGATAATATCGATAGCACGCAGCAGCCGTCGCGAATTATTCTGGTCAACGGTTCCGTAATATTCAGGATCTAGGTCCAGCAGAATTTTCTGCAATGCGGTGATGCCTTCAGCCGCAATAATATCGTCGAGTTTTTTCTGATTGTTTTCGTCGGCTTCAGGTAGTTCATTAAGTCCTTCGATCACAGCTTTCTCATACATCATGCTGCCTCCAACCATCACCGCTACCTTATTCTGTAGGAATAACTCATCAATTTTTTTTAAGGCTTCTTTTTCAAACTGCCCCACTGAATAGTAATCCTCCACCGAAAGATTTCCGATAAAATGATGCGGAACCTCCGCCAGCTCCGAATCTGTTGGCCGCGCGGTCCCAATATTCATCTCACGGAAAAACTGCCGCGAATCGCACGAGACGATTTCCGTTCCGAAATGTTTTGCAAGGGCAATTGCAAGTTTTGTTTTACCGATTCCGGTGGTGCCTACAGTTGAAATAAGATTTTTCACGATGCAAATTTCACCATAATTTTTGAAATTTGAGATGATTACGTTACTTCACTTTCGGGCAGAAAAAAACCGCACAAAATTGTGCGGCTAAGTATTGTTTTTTACGTTGGTTACCCGATTACCTCGGCATCGCTGATGTGAGGATCACCTTTTGAAGTCGCTTCCCACGCCACAAATTTTTCGGCCTCTTTAATCAGCATCGGTATCGCGAAAGCGAGCAGTGCCAGGTCGTCCAATACACCGATAAGCGGGATCCAATCCGGAAGAATGTCAATTGGGGATATAAGATAAACCAGTACCAATCCTGGTAAAACTACGTTTTTATAATTGGGACGGTACCCGTTTTTAGACATTACCGATTTCACCATTCTTGTAATTACCGGTATTTTTCCGATAAATCCTTTGTGTCTGAAAGCCTCTCTAGCTAAAGCAATTTTAGATAATTTCATTATTCATGTTGTTGTTAAACCGGCTAAGGCTTCGCAATATCTATACCGTGATTTACTAAAGTTATGTTAAATTACTTGGTGACATTATCTATAAAATCGTTCACCGACTTGCTATTCCAGTCTTTTGAGGAATCTTCTTTCAGCAAAATGCGGCCGTCTTTTGTAAGCAGAAAAGTGGTAGGAAACGCTTTAGGCAGGATGTTTTTCGAGATAGGGCTTTGCGCGATATACACCGGCGCCGTGTAGTTATTCTCTTTCATAAATTTCACCACTTTTTCCTCTTCGTCCTGCATCGCAATCAGCACAAAATCTATTTTATCCTTACGCGCCTGGTAAAGCTTTTCAATCGTTGGCCACTCTTCACGGCACGGCGGGCACCAGGTTCCCCAGAAATTGAGGAAAACAAGCTTATCCCCTTTCAGATTTTTAAGGTTGGTACTGGCCACATTAATACCTTTAAGCTGCAGATCATAATCAGAATCCTGCAGCGTGACCGCATTTTCTATCGCAGCCACAGGAAAAAACAGGTCTTTGATCTTAAGTTTCACGGATGGAAACAGATAGAGCACCGCCACAAATGCAATGGCAATAATGGAGAATATATTTTTCTTAATGAAGGTCATTTTAAATTAAATTTATGATTTCGTTAATGGCATCGCGGCCACGGTTTTTTGCATAATACACCTGCAAATCGTTGTAAAACTCTTCACGCGGATAAGAGGCTTCATTTTCCTTGAATTTTGCGAGCAGCTGATTTCCGAACTCTGGGCGCGGCCCCCAAACGTTTTTTACACTTAAATCCTGATCCAGAATTAAAATTTTCGGGATAGACTGTGTTCCGTTTGTAAGATACTGGTCGATTAATGACGTATCGGAATCTCTCAGAAAAACTTTGACATCGATTCCGGCCGCCTCGAAAAACGTAGCCACTGCAGGCACAGTTGCACTCGCATCACCGCACCACGGCTCAGAAATAATCAGAATCCTACCCACAAAATCTTTTGATTTAAGAGTTTCAAGCATTTGCTCATCAATTTTGAAGGTTTTGAGCGTTCGCTCCATTCGGTGAAGCCCGAGTTCATAATATTCAAAATATTCGTCGGTCCGCGGGGTATCAGTCACACGTCTTTTCGATTCCTGCATATACTCGTCAAAAGTCAAGGCTAGTTGCCAGTATTTTTTCATAAAAAATTATTTTTTGAGACGTCTAAAATTTAGTCGAAGTCGTCGTTATACTAAAGTTTCCTCATCTGATTGATTAAAAACAAATCGGCCAGCACAAAAGCAGCAAGATTCTCCACAATTGGTACGGCGCGGGGCAATACGCATGCGTCGTGACGCCCTTTTCCTTCAACGGTCACAGCATTTCCGTCACTGTCTACGCTTTGCTGAGGACGCAGAATTGTAGCGACCGGTTTAAACGCTACCCGAAAATAAATATCCATCCCGTTTGAAATGCCACCCTGGATGCCGCCTGACAGATTGGTTTGGGTAGAAAAATCTTCGTTGAACAGATCGTTGTGATCTTTTCCGGTCATTTTTGCTCCACAGAATCCGCTTCCGTATTCGAAACCTTTCGCCGCATTGATATTCATCATCGCTTTGGCAAGTTCGGCCTGCAACTTACCGAAAACAGGCTCACCGATGCCGACAGGCAAATTTTTAATAACACACATGATAGTTCCGCCGATGGTATTGCCTTCTTTCTTGATCTCCTTGATTTTAGAAATCATTTTCTCAGCGGTTTCTTCGTCTGGGCAGCGCACTTCGTTCGAATCGGTTTTCGACAGATCCAGCGCCTGATAAGGTTTTTCGCAGAATATTTCGCCGACAGAAGAAACGTACGCCTGAATTTCCACATTTTGAGGTAAAATCTGCCGAGCAAGGCTGCCTGCCACCACCCAGTTTACAGTTTCGCGCGCCGACGATTTTCCGCCACCGCGATAATCACGGATTCCGAATTTTTGGTCATAAGTGAAATCTGCATGGCTTGGGCGATAGGCTTCTGCAATATGATCGTAATCTTTAGATTTCTGGTTTTCATTTTCAATGATAAAACCAATCGGCGTGCCCGTGGTTTTACCTTCAAAAATACCCGAAAGAAATTTTACACTATCACTCTCTTTCCGCTGCGTCACAAGAGCCGACTGACCGGGTTTCCGGCGGTCAAGCTGTTTCTGGATGGCTTCAAAATCTACCGCTAGACCAGCGGGAAAATTAGAAAGTGTACCGCCGTAAGCAGCGCCGTGGCTTTCGCCAAAAGTAGAAAGCGTAAGAAAATTCCCTAATCCGAACATATTACAAAGTTAAGGAATAATTTGGGGCAAAGGTGAGTTGATTGATGATGGATGGTTGCTTTATTGTTTGCTGTTGAATTCATCAATGATGTGTTGCAGTTGAATTTTTTCCTGCTCAGTAATCCTGCGCCAAACGAATCCTTCTTTTAAAGTTGTGCCTTTCAGCTGTGGAAAGATTCCGGCATCTAAATCTTCCTGTATGAACGCTGGTAAAATGGCCGGCAGTGGCGTATCAAAACTGTAGGGATAACCATCCACCACATTGAATTTTAAGTTGCCAACCTGATAGGTTTTAAATTTTTCAAGTTTATAATGGGCAGGCTCAATGAGCTGAGCGCTTCTGAAACCCATGACCACGCTCCCTAACCTAAAACTCGGAAAAACTGTTCTTATAAACTCCGGGTAAGAAATAAAAGTTCCGACCACAACGGACATCACAGCAAATATAGCAAGCGATAATTTTTTGGTGAAAACTTCATATCCTACGATGAAAAAAATCACAAAAAACACATCAAGAAAAAAACGGTATTGCGCCGAAAACATCAGCACCAGTACACTTTTAACTAAAACGGCACCGAACAGTAGCCAAATCGTTTTTGAGTTTTTTTTAATTGAAAATACCAGGAAAATAAGCAGCGAGAAAATGAAAAGCAGGTTAATTTTTCCTTTAATTCCGGGCAGGAAAAACCAATTGTAAACATATTCAGTTAAAGAAAAATTATGGATCTCGTTTGCTGAAAACTGCATATCGAATGTTCGTTCAATCGCGACTGCCGAGGAGTTAAGAAGCAGTTGCATGTTCGGTTTCCAGGGCAGTCCCAAATCTAAAACAGCTACAGGAAACACCGGAAAGCCGAACGTCCAGATGTTTTTGAACACAAATATCAGCACCACGGCAATTCCCGGAGTTAGCACTTTTACATTTTTTTTTGCGATCCAAACAATGTAAATAAAAGTAAATAAAGGTAGCCAAACCAGCGTTGGTTTCAGCGCAAAAACAAACGCCGAAAGCGCAAACAGCCAACCGTAACTTCTATGGCCGCGCAATAATTCATTTAAAATGATCAGCGAGAGTGCAATTGCAGGCAAATCCGGCGACGGCGACTGAACAAATAGAAACAGAACTGGTACGAAAACCAGATGGATCCACGATTTTTTCTCGAAAATATAAATCAGATAAATGATTAAAGCGAGCGAATTCAGCCGTAAAAAGGGGTCGGTGAACTGAGAAAACGCTGCCTGAAGAATATGCCAGACCGACATCTGCCCGAGCAGCAGATCAAGGTTTGAAATCCCCTGAACTAGGCCGATTTCCGAAATCCACCTGATGGTTGGCACATAATAACCAAAATGATCTAATATAAACGGGAAACCGCTGCCGAAAAAGAGCACCACAAAAACCAATACATAGAAGAGGTACGGTAAACCTTTAAAGAATCTTCTGAAATCTTCATAGATTTTAAAATAGAAAAATGCTGCAAGACCGACTATTAATAGTGTGGTTTCAAAGTAAATATTTAACGGAAAAATAAAGGCTGAAAGCGTGCAGATTATTGATACTGAAAAAATCCCCGCTAAGAGAGTTCCTGAAAGGCCATGAACGGATTTGCCTGAAAATTTCTGCGCTGCACCGCCAAAACCCGCGAAGACCGCGAGCAGCATTATAAGCGAAAACAGCAGGTACAGCATAAAAAAAGATTGCTTAAAAATAAGCAATCTTTTGGGTTATATATATGTAATCCTAGTTTCTTGGTTGGACACGTCCGGATTTTCTGTCTCCGGCTCTACCGATTGTGTAGCCTGTAGCTCCACCAATGACACCGCCTACAACGGCACCCGCGCCACGGTTTTTCTTATTGATAAGTGCACCCGCTGCGGCTCCACCAACTGCACCGATGATGGTACCTTTGGCTGCCTGACTCATCCCCTGTTTCTGAGTTGTTCCCTGAGATGTACCCGCATATCCTGTATTGGAACCCGAGTTGGACGAACTTTGAGGGGTATTATTAACGTAAACTGTTTTAGTTTCGCGGATTACCTGTGGCGAAGCAGCTGCTCGAGCCTGCTTAGCTTTTCTCTCCTCTTCGATACTGTCAGCTTTTTTCTGGGTTTCGTAAGCCATTTTTTCTTTTTCGATGGCCAGCTTTTGTTTTTCTATTTCAAGTTGGCGAGCCTGGAACTCCATTTTCTGTTGATCCAGCGATTTCTCGGCAACGGTGTTGTCTTTTGTACAGGCAGCCATCAATAGAATGGACATGAACCCTGCTGTTACTATATTTTTCATAATTATAAAAATTTAGTGTTTACTCTTTCAAGCTATATGCCAAAAACGGAACCAAGCCCGTGTTAAAGAAACGTTAACGTGTAAATATCATTAAAAATAAAAGAGCAAGTACCTGAAAAACAGATACTTGCTTCTTAGAGGTTCCTAGCGGATTCGAACCGCTGTAGATGGTGTTGCAGACCATTGCCTAGCCACTCGGCCAAAGAACCATTGGGTTTGCAAATATAGGAATTATTTGAATTTGAACTTAAAAAAATTTTAGCAAATTAAAAATTGTGCTAAACGGGCGGATTAGTTCTGAAATAAGGCTTGAAAATTACAAAAAATGCCTTATCGCGGTCATTTATTTTATGCATCGCCCAAACTGGGGTAACGCCTTTAAAGTCCGTATTTTTGTACTAAGATTATAAATAATTGTTAGATGAAGAATTTTGAATTATCAGTACTGGATCTGGCTCCGGTAAAACAACATAAAACAATCAACGATACTTTTAATGACAGCCTTGACCTGGCGCGGCACGTTGAAACTTTAGATTACAGAAGATTCTGGCTCGCCGAGCATCACAATATGGCAAGTATTGCTAGTTCTGCAACTTCCGTGCTGATCGGTTTTATCGCCAACGGCACACAGAAAATCCGGGTAGGATCGGGCGGCGTGATGTTGCCCAACCACAGTTCACTGGTTATCGCCGAGCAGTTTGGGACTTTAGAAAGTTTATTTCCGAACAGAATTGATCTGGGTGTCGGAAGAGCGCCCGGAACCGACGGCCTGACAGCCAAAGCGCTCGGCAGAAACCCAATGATCATCAATGAACAGTTTCCACGCCAGATCCGTGAACTGCAGCAGTATTTCTCTGTTGAAAATGCAACAAGCCTGGTGCGCGCAATCCCCGGGGAAGGCTGCGATATTCCGATTTATGTTCTCGGATCAAGCACCGACAGCGCCTGGCTCGCCGCCGAATATGGCCTTCCGTACGCTTTTGCCGGACATTTTGCGCCCGACATGATGGGTAGCGCATTTGAAATTTACCGCGAAAACTATAAACCCAGCGAAGAATTTCCGGAACCTTATATCATCGCATGCGCGAACGGAATCGCAGGCGAAACCGACGACGAAGCAAAAAAACTTTCCAGTACGCTGTACCAGATGTTTATCAACATTATACGAAACGACAGAAAACCGTACTCGCCGCCCGTAGAAGATATGGATGCGCTGTGGAATCCGATGGAGAAAGCGCACGTCACGAAGATGCTGCGTCACAGTTTTATCGGCAGTGAATCTTCTGTGGCCCAACAGCTTAAAGAATTCCAGGACACCTTTAAAGTGGATGAAATAATGATTACGTCGGCTATTTATGATCACGAAGCGAGGTTGAAATCTTACGGAATCATCAGAAAAGCCGCAGATTTTCTGCGCTAACAGTTTCCGGATTTTCTAAATGAGGAGTTTCGGAGTTAAGAGCGGGCTCCCGCGTCCCGGCTTGAGCGGAGCTCTTTTTGTGACGCGAAGCGGAGCAAAAAAGCGAGAGCGGAAGACGGATGAAGACGCCCAAATAAAGGTTGGTGAATATTTAAATCTAAGTATCTTTGCACCATTCAAAAAAAGCAACATGTCGGATATACAACTTAATACGATTCCCGAAGCGATACAAGACCTGAAAGACGGCAAAATCATCATCGTCGTGGATGACGAAAACCGCGAAAACGAAGGCGATTTCCTTTCCGCGGCCGAACTTACAACGCCCGAAATCATCAATTTTATGACGCTTTACGGAAGAGGTTTGATCTGTACGCCCCTGCCCGAAAAACGTTGTGATGAACTTGGCCTTGATATAATGGTGACGCGCAGCAGCGACCCTAAAGAAACCGCTTTTACGGTATCCGTGGATCTTCTTGGTGAAGGCGTTTCTACAGGAATCTCGGCCAGCGACCGGAGCAAAACGATTTTAGCCCTGATGGATGAAAACACCAAACCGGCTGATTTTATGCGTCCGGGACACATTTTCCCTTTGCGGGCGAAAAAAGGTGGTGTTTTGAAAAGAGCCGGCCACACGGAAGCTGCGATTGATCTCACCAAACTTGCCGGACTGAAAGAAGGTGGCGTGATCTGCGAAATCATGAACGAAGACGGCTCGATGTCGAGGCTTCCGGAACTTGTAGAATTGGCAAAGAAGCACGATTTAAAAATAATTTCAATTGAAGATTTAATTCATTATCAGCTTAAGAAAGGTGATTTGATCGAAAGAATTGAGGAGAGAAAAGTGAAAACCCATTATGGGGATTTCGACTTTTTCGCCTTCAAGGAAACAAGTACGGATCAGATTCACTTTGCGTTGACGAAAGGAACGTGGGTTGTGGATGAGCCGGTTTTGGTTCGTGTGCAGGCTTCAAATGCTTATTTCGACGTGCTGAGTCGGTTGACAGCGGGTGAAAAACCCTTACTCGAAAAAGTAACCAACATGATCAATGAGGAAGGCAAAGGCGCGCTGATTTTCATCAATAACGTATCGACCGCCGAGAATACATTAAGAAAGCTTCAGCAGTTTATCGATTTTCAGGACGGGCAGGAAAAACGACCGACCTTAGCCTCAAACTTTCACGATTACGGCATCGGAACTCAGATTCTGAAGAATCTGGGCATCACCAAATTCCGCGTGATTACGCAGAACGTGAACCAGAAACCTTTGGTAGGCGGCTATGATGTGGAGGTGACGGAGATGGTGCAGCTATAGAAGAACCAAGGTAAAAGGAAAAAGGAAAAAGTAATCCCGGCTCGTGAGAGGCGGGGTTTTTGGTAGGTGAGATTAGGCGTAGCTGCCGCAAACAGCTAGAATGGTTGTTATCTTTGATGATTATTCTTTTTTAACAAAATACTTTCACTTCCGATATAATTCCCACTTACTTTATCATAAGTGTACTTCTGCGACAGTCTCAAGTACGGTATTTTTTCAAAATCAATATTGGTTAAAATCAGAGTGTCATTCGTAATTGTATATTTTCCATTCCAGTACTGAAAAATGTGTGGCGAATATTCAGTAATTTGAAAAGTCTGATTTTTAAAGAGTACCAAATCTGCCTTCGAATTTATCATATACCCGGTCAATATTTCCCTTTTTTGTGTAAAATGATTTGTAATTACATGGATTACCACACCCAAAGACCCAGCTAAAAAAACAATTTTAATTATTCTGTAATTTTTGGTCCTCTTTTGAACTTTAAACAGGATCAAAATATTGATTAAAATTAAAAGAACAGTAATGGGAATAAGTATAGAATCATACACAGTTCGTTTGTAATCACCAAAATGTTTTGTCAATTTCAGGAGAAAGAAAATCAAAAGCACCAGTGAAAGATATTTTAATATATTGCATATAGTTTTCATAGGTGTAACTTTTTTAGCAGTGCAGATAACGTTTCGCCGCTTTGAGAAGTTGCGGAATTAGGAGCAGGGTATTCTCCAGCACCGTGAACAAACTTAGAAAATAAAGACGCACTATTTACCTCAAAACCAGTAATTTCTTAATGGGGCTGTTGTGTGCAGTTCTTACTAAAATTCATCTTTTTGAGATCCCTTTTTAATCGATACAAAATTAATTTTTGCAAGTAAATAGCCTATTGGAATCCAAGTATTTGCGCTGCCAATAAGAGGGTCAATGTGGTTATTATGCAGTGCGTTCCGTAGGAACGCTATTTTTAAAAGATACAGTAGATAGCGTTCCTACGGAACGCGATGCGAGAAAGGCTTTTTCTACGCAGATGCGATTCCTACGGAATCATAAAATGTGGGTGCCGGGAGTCGGTCAATTTTGTGCTATGAGCCGTTTAAAAGGTCTGAGCCATGTAAAGGTTTTGAACATTGACGAAGTTTAGTTTGAGCACATTCGCCCTGCGCTAATATCTTTTTAATGTTGTTGGGGCATGGAAATCGTGGGAAACGTGGGATTACTTCGCTGCACTGCGTTCCGCTCGCAATGACGGGTGAACAAGAAGTTGCTGGTCACAATGACGCTTTTATGTGAGGTCTGCGGCTATAAGAAGAGTCGGAATCACTAAAATTGGCTGTAAGGGTGGTGTTTTTGTAAAACCAAACCCTAGCCCTGATCGCAGCGGCATCCTTTTTTGGTGGCTGAGGCACCGAAGCTACCAAAAAAGATACAGCGGAGAGCAGGTTCCCGGCTCCAAATACAAAAAATCCCGGCTCATCACTGAACCGGGATTTCTATAGGGTAACGTTGGGCTTATGCCTGAACGTTGTTCTGTCCTAATACGAAAGGCTCAATTTCTTTGATTTCGCCGAATTGCTGCTCGTAGTTAGTGATGTTCTGCTGAAGTGCAGTAAGCACTCTTTTTGCGTGAAGCGGCGCTAAGATTACTCTTGAACGCACGTTCGCCTGCTGAACACCCGGCATCAGCTGGATGAAATCTACAACGAATTCTGAAGGTGAGTGGTTTACCAACGCAAGGTTGCAGTAAACACCTGCAGCGATCATTTCGTTAAGGTTGATGTTGATGTTGTTAGGATCCTGATTTTGGTTTTGGTTCTGGTTGTTGTCCATGTTTTTTTGAATATTTTAAATTATAAATTTTAGATTATAAATGTTCAGTTCGCAAAAGAGTTTACATTTCATTTGAGAAAATTACGAACGCAAAGGCGTTTTCACTTAGCAAAGGCGAACATTTAAAAAAGGATTTTGGACTATAGAAATAGAATCATCTAAAATCTATAATCCAAAATCTATAATTATTTAGTTTAGGTCTTCGAATTCTTTCTTTGAACCCACGATTACGTTCTGATAGTCTTTAAGACCCGTTCCTGCAGGGATTCTGTGCCCTACAATTACGTTTTCTTTAAGGCCTGTGAGGTAATCTACTTTTCCGGAAACTGCCGCTTCGTTCAGTACTTTGGTCGTTTCCTGGAAGGAAGCTGCCGACATAAACGATTTGGTTTGAAGCGCCGCTCTGGTGATACCCTGAAGAACCGGTGTTGCGGTTGCAGGTAACGCTTCGCGTACTTCTACCAAGGCTAAATCTTCACGTTTAAGTTTAGAATTTTCGTCTCTGAGTTCTTTGGTAGTAATCATCTGACCTGGCAAGAATGCTTTAGAATCTCCGGCTTCTGTTACTACTTTAAGACCAAATACACGGTTGTTTTCCTCTAAGAAATCGAATTTATGCTCAAGAGCACCTTCTAGGAACTGGGTGTCGCCACCATCAACGATAGATACTTTCGTCATCATCTGTCTTACGATAATTTCGAAGTGCTTATCATCAATTTTTACCCCCTGAAGACGGTAAACTTCCTGAATTTCATTCACCAAATATTCCTGAACGGCGGTTGGGCCTTTAATTTTCAGGATATCGTCCGGTGTAATTGACCCGTCAGAAAGCGGCGAACCGGCAATCACGAAGTCATTTTCCTGAACGAGGATCTGGTTTGAAAGTTTCACCAAATATTTAGAGATTTCTCCGGTTTTGGCTTCAACGATCAATTCACGGTTACCACGCTTGATTTTTCCGTAAGAAACTACCCCGTCGATCTCGGTTACTACAGCCGGGTTTGAAGGATTTCTTGCTTCGAAAAGCTCGGTTACACGCGGAAGACCACCCGTGATATCCCCTGATTTTGCGGATTTTCTCGGGATCTTGATCAGGACTTTACCAGCCTTAATTTTTTCACCGTCGTTTACCATCAAGTGGGCACCAACCGGAAGGTTATATGCTTTCTGCTCAACACCTTTCGGGTCAACAACTTTCAGCGTAGGTACGGCTTTTTTGTTTCTCGACTCAGAAATTACTTTCTCTTCGAAACCTGTCTGCTCATCAATTTCCAGCGCGAATGATATACCCTGGATGATGTCTTCATACTCTACCTTACCGGCAGATTCAGCAATAATTACCGCGTTATACGGATCCCATTTCGCAATGGTATCGCCTTTTTTCACTTTATCGCCTGGTTTCACCAATAGCTCAGAACCATAAGGTACGTTAGCTACCATCAACGGCGTACGTGCTGCATTGTCTGCAACCAAACGGAATTCCGTTGAACGTGAAACGAGGATTTCAGCTTTTTTGCCTTCTTCGTTTTCTGACGTTACGGTTCTTACTTCGTCCATTTCCACGATACCGTCGCGACGTGCAACAATAGCTGGATTTTCTGAAATGTTACCCGCGGTACCACCCTGGTGGAAGGTTCTTAGCGTAAGTTGAGTTCCCGGCTCACCGATGGACTGTGCAGCGATAACACCAACAGCTTCACCCATGTGAATAGGTTTACCTGTTGCAAGGTTTCGTCCGTAACATTTCGCACAGATCCCTTTCTTGGTTTCACAAGTAAGTGGCGAACGTACTTCAACGAATTCAAGTCCTGCCGCTTCGATTTTCTTAGCTAAAGCTTCGTTAATCAGCTCGTCGGCATTTGCGATTACTTCGTCGGTTTCCGGATCGTAAACGTTGTGCAGAGAAACTCTACCCAAAATTCTTTCCGAAAGTCTCTCTACGATCTCGTCGTTTTTCTTCAATGGAGTTACTTCTGTACCTCTTAAAGTACCACAGTCGTTTTCAGTAATGATCACATCCTGTGCAACATCTACTAATCTTCTGGTCAAGTAACCAGCATCAGCAGTTTTAAGTGCGGTATCCGCAAGACCTTTACGCGCACCGTGGGTGGAGATAAAGTACTCGAGGATCGAAAGTCCTTCTTTAAAGTTCGCTACAATTGGGTTTTCGATAATTTCCGCGCCTGTAGAACCCGCTTTTTGAGGCTTCGCCATCAATCCACGCATCCCTGAAAGCTGACGGATCTGCTCTTTTGAACCCCTTGCACCGGAATCAAGCATCATATAAACTGAATTGAACCCGCCCTGGTCGGTTTTCATTCTGGTCATAATCATCTCGGTTAATCCTGCGTTGGTGTTGGTCCAAACGTCAATTACCTGGTTGTAACGCTCTGTATCGGTAATAAGACCCATGTTATAGTTGGCCTTAATTTCATCTACATTTTCTACCGCCTGCGCGATCATGGTTTTCTTTTCAACCGGAATTACGATATCTCCCAAACTAAATGAAAGACCTCCTTTGAATGCGTTTGAATAACCTAAGTCTTTCATATCATCAAGGAACTTCACTGTCGTAGGGAAATCTGTATCCGCTAAAACTCTACCAATAACGTTTCTCAGAGATTTCTTGGTAAGCAGTTCATTCACGTAACCCGATTTTTTCGGTACGATCTGGTTGAACAATACTCTACCAACTGTAGTTTCGGTAAGTCGAACAACGATTTCGCCTTCTTCCTGTACCGGAACTCTACATCTGATTTTGGCATTAAGAGAAACCTGACCTTCAGCGTAAGCGATTTCTACTTCTTCCGGTGAATAGAAGGCAAGACCTTCACCTTTCACTTTCATTGTATCAGTAGAATCCAGCTGCTTGGTCATGAAATAAAGACCCAATACCATGTCCTGAGAAGGTACCGTAATTGGTGATCCGTTCGCAGGGTTAAGGATATTCTGAGAACCTAACATCAAAAGCTGAGCTTCCAGGATAGCCTCTGGGCCTAACGGTAAGTGTACCGCCATCTGGTCACCATCGAAATCCGCGTTGAATGCCGTTGTAACCAATGGGTGAAGCTGAATCGCTTTTCCTTCGATCATTTTTGGCTGGAACGCCTGGATACCAAGTCTGTGAAGCGTAGGTGCTCTGTTCAAAAGTACAGGGTGACCTTTCATTACGCCTTCCAGGATATCATAAACAACAGGTTCTTTTCTGTCGATGATTCTTTTTGCAGATTTTACGGTTTTTACAATACCTCTTTCGATCAGTTTTCTGATGATAAACGGTTTGTAAAGCTCAGCCGCCATATCTTTCGGGATACCGCACTCGTGCAATTGTAAGTTTGGACCTACGACGATTACGGAACGAGCAGAATAATCCACACGCTTCCCAAGTAAGTTCTGACGGAAACGACCTTGTTTACCTTTCAATGAATCTGAAAGTGATTTCAACGGTCTGTTAGATTCAGATTTTACTGCAGAAGATTTCCTTGTATTATCGAATAATGAATCTACCGATTCCTGAAGCATACGCTTCTCGTTTCTCAAGATAACTTCCGGAGCTTTGATCTCTAAAAGTCTCTTCAGACGGTTGTTTCTGATGATTACACGACGGTAAAGATCATTAAGATCCGAAGTCGCGAATCTACCTCCATCCAATGGAACCAATGGTCTCAGTTCTGGTGGTATAACCGGAAGGACACGCATAATCATCCATTCCGGACGGTTAATCATTCTGGTGTTGGCACCGCGGATTGCTTCAACAACATTCAGTCTTTTTAATGCTTCGGTTCTTCTCTGTTTTGAAGATTCGTTGTGTGCTTTGTGACGCAGATCGAAGGATAAAGTATCCAAATCGATTCTTCTGAGCAATTCTTCAACTGCTTCTGCACCCATTTTAGCAACAAATTTATTTGGATCTGAATCATCAAGATATTGGTTTTCCTGCGGAAGCGTCTCCAGGATATCCAGATATTCTTCTTCGGTTAAAAACTCTTTATCATCAAAATCAGAACCGTCGGCTCTCTTGGCAATACCCGGCTGGATCACGACATATCTTTCGTAATAGATAATCATATCCAGTTTTTTGGATGGCAAGCCTAAAAGGTAACCGATTTTGTTCGGTAACGAACGGAAATACCAGATGTGAGCCACAGGAACTACCAGACCGATGTGGCCGATACGCTCTCTACGCACTTTTTTCTCGGTAACTTCCACCCCACAACGGTCGCAAACGATTCCTTTGTACCGGATTCTCTTGTATTTTCCACAAGCACATTCGTAATCCTTCACAGGACCGAAGATTTTCTCGCAGAACAAGCCGTCTCTTTCCGGTTTGTGGGTTCTATAGTTAATGGTTTCCGGCTTTAAAACCTCACCCCTTGAATCCTGTAAAATGATTTCGGGAGAAGCCAGACCGATCGTAATCTTTGTGAAATTACTTGTTTTATTTTTATTTGACATTGTTAGATTTTAAATTTTAGATTTCAGATTTTAGATTAATTTTTGAACGTTGCCATTCAACATTATAATTTAAAATTTAAAATTATTCCTCTAGTCTTACGTCAAGGCCAAGGCCCTGTAGCTCGTGAAGCAACACGTTGAAAGATTCAGGAATACCCGGTTCGGGCATTGCTTCGCCTTTCGCGATGGCTTCGTAAGTTTTCGCTCTACCAATTACGTCATCGGATTTCACGGTAAGGATTTCTCTAAGGATGTTAGAAGCACCAAATGCCTCAAGCGCCCAAACCTCCATCTCACCGAAACGCTGTCCACCGAACTGCGCTTTACCACCAAGTGGCTGCTGCGTGATCAATGAATATGGCCCAATTGAACGTGCGTGCATTTTGTCATCAACCATGTGACCCAGTTTCAGCATATAAATTACCCCAACTGTTGCCGGTTGTGAGAATCTTTCGCCGGTACCACCATCATAAAGATAAGTCGATCCGAATTCCGGAAGACCTGCCTGCTCGGTATAGCCTGTAATCTGGTCGATATTTGCACCATCGAAGATCGGCGTCGCAAACTTCAAACCTAATTTCTGACCAGCCCATCCAAGTACAGTTTCGTAAATCTGACCGATGTTCATACGCGAAGGTACACCCAGCGGGTTCAGTACGATATCTACCGGTGTTCCGTCTTCAAGGAAAGGCATATCTTCCTCGCGAACGATTCTTGATACAATACCTTTGTTACCGTGACGTCCCGCCATCTTATCACCAACATTAAGTTTACGTTTCTTAGCAACATATACTTTAGCCAGTTTAATGATACCTGCAGGAAGTTCATCACCGATTGAAATTGCGAATTTCTCACGGTTTTTAACACCCTGAATATCGTTGAACTTAATCTTATAGTTGTGGATCAACTGCTTGATCAGTTCGTTTTTATCGGCATCAACAGTCCAGTCAGCTCCGCTTACGTTCACGTAATCTTCAACACTCTGAAGTAATTTCGTTGTAAACTTCACGCCTTTTCCGATGATTTCCTCATCAAGGTCGTTGTTCACACCCTGAGAAGTTTTACCGTTAACAAGCGTACCGAGTTTTTCGAGAAGTGTGTTTCTTAACTGATCGAATTTCGCTTTATACGTGTTTTCGATTTCCTCAAGTTTAAGTTTCTCTTCGGTTCTTTTCTTTTTGTCTTTGATGTTTCTTGAGAAGAGTTTTTTATTGATTACAACACCTCTTAACGAAGAATCTGCCTTTAAAGAAGCATCCTTCACGTCGCCGGCTTTATCACCGAAGATCGCACGAAGAAGTTTCTCTTCAGGAGTTGGATCTGATTCTCCTTTTGGAGTAATCTTACCAATCATAATGTCGCCAGGTTTTACGTCGGCTCCAATTCTGATCATACCGTTTTCGTCAAGGTCTTTTGTAGCCTCTTCAGAAACGTTAGGGATATCTGCTGTCAGTTCTTCCATACCTAATTTGGTATCACGAACTTCAAGCGAATACTCATCAACGTGGATGGAAGTAAACCAGTCTTCGCGCACAACTTTTTCGTTGATTACGATCGCATCCTCAAAGTTGTACCCTTTCCATGGCATGAAGGCTACCACAAGGTTTCTACCCAATGCCAGTTCACCATTTTCTGTTGCATAACCGTCGCAAAGTACCTGACCTTTCTGAACTTTGTCGCCTACTCTTACGTTTGGTCTCAAAGTGATCGTTGTACTTTGGTTGGTTTTGCGGAATTTGGTTAATTTATACGTCTTGGTAGCAGATTCGAATGATACTAAATCATCGTCTTCTGTTCTTTCATATTTAATTGTGATCTTGTCTGCATCAACATATTCTACAGTACCATTGCCTTCAGCGTTGATCAAGATTCTTGAATCTCTTGCAACCTGCTGCTCAAGTCCTGTACCTACGATTGGTGCTTCAGGTTTCAACAACGGAACTGCCTGACGCATCATGTTGGATCCCATCAGCGCACGGTTCGCATCATCATGCTCCAGGAATGGAATTAATGAAGCGGAAATACCCGAAATCTGGTTAGGTGCAACATCGATCAGATCAACCTGCTGTGGTTCTACAACCGGATAGTCACCATCCAAACGGGCGATTACTCTGTCGGTAGAGATGGTACCATCTTCCTTCATTTCAACGTTCGCCTGTGCAATAACTTTATCTTCCTCGTCTTCTGCGTTTAAGAAAACTGCAGTCGTTTTAAGGTCAACTTTTCCGTTCGTTACTTTACGGTAAGGCGTTTCAATGAAACCAAGGCTGTTGATTTTGGCATAAAGCCCTAAAGATGAAATCAAACCAATGTTTGGTCCCTCAGGAGTTTCGATCGGACAGATTCGGCCATAGTGAGTATGGTGAACGTCACGTACCTCGAAACCTGCTCTTTCTCTTGATAAACCACCAGGTCCCAAGGCAGAAAGACGACGCTTGTGCGTAATTTCTGATAGCGGGTTGGTTTGGTCCATGAACTGAGAAAGCTGGTTGGTACCAAAGAATGAGTTAATTACTGATGTTAAAGTCTTGGCATTAACAAGGTCAATTGGCGTAAAGATTTCGTTATCTCTAACGTTCATACGCTCACGGATAGTTCTTGCAATTCTTGAAAGACCTACACCGAACTGTCCTGAAAGCTGCTCGCCAACAGTCTTGATACGTCTGTTTGACAAGTGATCAATATCATCAACCTCAGCTTTAGAATTCACCAATTCGATCAAATGTCTTACGATCGAGATGATATCTTCTTTGGTTAAAACCTCTGTTTTAGCAGGGATATTTAATCCTAATTTCTTGTTCAGACGGTAACGGCCTACTTCACCTAATGAATAACGCTGCTCGGAGAAGAATAATTTCTCAATAATTCCTCTTGCAGTTTCCTCATCTGGCGGATCTGCGTTACGTAACTGACGGTAAATATACTCAACCGCTTCTTTTTCGGAGTTGGTTGGATCTTTCTGTAATGTATTCTGGATGATAGAGAATTCGTTTGAATTTTCTTTGTGAATCAAAATAGATTTCACGCCTGCGTCAAGAATCAGATCTAAATGTTCTTTTTCAAGAACGGTTTCTCTGTCGAGGATAATTTCGTTTCTTTCGATAGAAACTACTTCACCTGTGTCTTCATCAACGAAATCTTCGAACCATGTGTTCAAAACTCTCGCTGCCAAAGTTCTTCCTTCTACTTTTTTCAATGCTGCTTTAGAAACTTTCACTTCTTCCGCAAGATCAAAAATCTGAAGGATATCTTTATCGGATTCGAACCCGATTGCTCTTAATAATGTAGTTAACGGTAATTTCTTCTTACGGTCGATGTAAGCGTACATTACGTTATTGATGTCGGTTGTAAATTCCATCCACGATCCTTTGAAAGGGATAATTCTGGAATAATACAGTTTAGTTCCGTTTGCGTGATAGGTTTGACCGAAAAACACACCCGGAGATCTATGTAACTGAGTTACGATAACACGCTCTGCACCATTAATGATAAATGATCCTGAAGGCGTCATATAAGGAACCGGACCTAAATATACATCCTGCACCACGGTCTGAAAATCTTCATGTTCAGGGTCAGTACAGTACAGTTTAAGTCGGGCTTTGAGGGGAACTGAATACGTCAGTCCTCTTTCCACACACTCGTCGATCGAGTAGCGCGGGGAATCCACCAGATAATCGAGAAATTCCAGCACAAACTGGTTCCGCGAATCTGTAATCGGGAAATTTTCTTCAAAGGTTTTGTAGAGGGCTTCGTTTGCTCTCTGCTCCGGCAGGGTATCCAGCTGGAAGAAATCTTTGAAAGATTGGATCTGAATGTCCAAAAAATCAGGAGTTTCAATCTTCCCCTTTGCGGCGGAAAAATTGATCCTTTCGGTTCCCTGAGTTTTAGCGACTGCTTTAGATTTACTCATAAAAATTTTAAAGAATGAGGGTTAAAAAATATTTTGTTTTAAAAAATATCAGAAAGCTCGAAGAAACAAGTAAAAGGTAACAAGTAAAAAGATGAAGTGTTTGTTTTTGGCGCTACAAATACTTGAGTCTTTTGCCCTTTGCCTTGGCTCTTTCTCGTTCTTTCTAACTGCAACGCCGGTATATCTTTTCACGGAGTAGTGCAAAATATCTTTTGAACTTCGGACGCTTATTAAAATACAAAATACCTATACACGAAAAAATCTCTGTTCCGGAAACGGAAAGAGCTGATTAAGAATAATTTACGGATTTATGTACAATATTTAGCGCCAAAAGGAGTGCAAATATACTCAATATAAACGTGTTACACAACTCGCTGGGAAATACAGGATTATAAATTTTGTTAAAAAAATATTCCCGCGAAACTTCACGGCATAAAAAAAACCCCACAAAAAGTGAGGTTTTATATTTGGAAAAGGAATGAATTACTTCACTTCTACTTCTGCACCAGCTTCTTCTAATTGTTTTTTCAAAGCTTCTGCTTCGTCTTTAGAGATACCAGTTTTGATTGGAGCTGGAGCGCTGTCTACCATATCTTTAGCTTCTTTAAGACCTGCACCTGTTAAATCTTTTACCAATTTAACTACAGCAAGCTTAGATCCACCTGCAGCTTTAAGAATTACGTCGAATTCAGTTTTTTCTTCAGCAGCTTCAGCACCACCACCTGCAGACATAACTACAGCAGCAGCAGCTGGCTCGATTCCGTACTCATCCTTAAGGATAGTTGCTAATTCATTTACGTCTTTAACTGTTAGGTTAACAAGCGTTTCCGCTAAGTTTTTTAAATCTGACATTTTAATAATGTTTTAATTGTTGAACGATTTATTTTGATTTTTTTTTGAGTTCTTATTACTCAGCACTTGGTGCTTCTGTAGCTTCAGCGCTTGCTTCCGGAGCAGCCTCTGCAGCTGGAGTTTCTTCTGCCGGAGCCGCTTCTTCAGCTTTTCCTGTAGCTTCTTCTTTGTTTTGAAGCGCAGATACCACTCTTTGGATTGGAGACTGAAGTAATCCGATGATTTCTCCGATCATTTCTTCTCTCGACTTGATGTTTGCAAGCGTACCGAGGTTTTCGTCACCTACATATACAGTTTCCTGTAAGTAAGCAGACTTCAATGCAGGGATCTCAGCTTTTTTTCTGAAGTTCTGGATCAGTTTTGCCGGAGCATTTGCTGTTTCAGAAATCATCAGTGCAGAATTTCCTTTGAAGCTTTCGAACATTTCAGAGTAATCTACTCCTTCAATCTGCTCCATCGCTTTCTGCAAAAGGGTATTTTTCACAACCTTAAGAGAAATATTCTGTTTGAATGCCTGTCTTCTGAAATCTGAAGTCGCAGCAGCATTCATCCCTTCAAGGTTCGCTACATAGACAACTTTCGCGTCCTGCAACAGATCCTTTAATTCTTGTATTACTAATACTTTATCTTCTTTTGTCATTGTCTTACAGATTTTAGTTTACAGATTTAGTATCAATTGCAATACCTGGACTCATGGTAGAAGACAAGTAAATACTTTTCACATAAACACCTTTGGATGCAGTAGGCTTCAGTTTAATTAAAGTCTGAACAAGCTCCTGTGCGTTTTCTTTGATCTTGGCTGCGTCGAAAGACACTTTACCAATACCAGCGTGGATGATACCGTATTTATCAACTTTAAAGTCGATTTTACCAGCTTTCACTTCTGCTACCGCTTTACCGATATCCATTGTTACAGTACCGGATTTTGGGTTTGGCATCAGACCTCTTGGACCTAATATTCTACCCAACGGACCCAGTTTACCCATAACAGCCGGCATTGTAACGATAACGTCAACATCTGTCCAGCCTTCTTTTATTTTCTGTAAGTACTCGTCTAATCCTACGTAATCTGCACCTGCTGCAGTAGCTTCCGCTTCTTTCTCAGGAGTTACGAGGGCAAGAACTTTGATGTCTTTACCTGTACCGTGTGGAAGAGATACAACACCTCTTACCATTTGGTTTGCTTTTCTTGGATCTACACCCAATCTAACAGCGATATCTACAGAAGCATCGAATTTTGCGAAGTTTACTTCCTTTACCAAAGCCGAAGCTTCTTCTAGGTTATAAATCTTGTTTTTTTCGATCTTGCTTACAGCCTCTTTTTGCTTTTTCGTCAATTTTGCCATTTCTATTCGTATTAAGCGTTAGTGGGTTTAGTTCCTGTTACTCTCAATCCCATAGATCTTGCAGTTCCTGCGATCATTGTAAGCGCGCCGTCAAGCGTAAAGCAGTTAAGGTCTGTCATTTTATCTTCAGCGATCTTCTGAACCTGCGCCCAGCTTACGCTACCAACCTTTGCTCTGTTCGGTTCCCCGGATCCAGATTTAATTTTTGCAGCTTCCATTAATTGGATTGCAGCAGGAGGAGTTTTAATAACGAATTCAAAAGATTTGTCTTCGTATACTGTAATTACTACAGGTAAAACTTGTCCTGGCTTATCTTGCGTTCTTCCGTTAAATTGTTTACAGAACTCCATGATGTTCACACCTGCAGAACCCAATGCCGGGCCTACTGGTGGAGATGGGTTAGCAGCGCCACCCTTCACCTGAAGCTTAACCATTTTAAAGACTTTTTTAGCCATTTTTTGTTTTTAAGAATTAAGAAATTTATGAATGTGGAAGCATTTATAAATGTGCAAAATTGCCGTCTCACCTGACAACTCTGCATTTCGGACTGCAAAATTAAGAATATATTTTGATTGTGCAAGTGTAAGATGTTGATTTTTAAGGACAATTTGTCGCTCGTTACACTAAATGAAAAATAAAAAGGCCACTCTGATGAGCGGCCTTTGATATCTTTTGGTGTTTCCTATACTTTTTCTACCTGCATGTAGCTTAATTCCATTGGTGTTTTTCTTCCGAAAATCATTACTGAAACTTCCACTTTCTTCTTATCTTCATGAAGTTTCTCGATCGTACCGTTGAAGCCGTTAAATGGCCCGTCGATTACTTTTACGTTCTCTCCAACTACGAAAGGAATACTGGTTTCCACTGCAAATTCGGAAAGTTCATCCATACGGCCCAACATCCTGTTCACCTCAGATTTTCTCATCGGTACAGGGTCGCCGCCCTTGGTTAAACTCAAAAATGAAATTACACCGGGAATATTTTTGATGATGTGCGGAATCTCTCCGACTAAATTAGCCTCCACCATTAAATATCCGGGATAATAAGGCTTCTCTTTAGGTACCTTTTTTCCGTTTTTAAGCTGGATCACTTTTTCCATAGGAATGACTACCTGAGTAACGAAAGCTTCGAAACCATGATGTTTCATTTCGTTCTCAATGTAAGTTTTCACTTTATTTTCCTGGCCACTGATTGATTTCAGCACGTACCATTTCAAGTCACTCATTTTTTATTGGAAATAAATTTTAATTGAATATACCGATAAACAAAGAAATCATATTAGCGATAGCTTTGCTGAATAATGAATCTACACCGAACACAAATAAGGCTAAGATTACGGTAGCAATCGTCACCACGATGGTAGAAGACTGCAGATCGGGCCATTTCGGCCACTCTACTTTATCTTTGAATTCGATATAGGAACCTTTAATAAAATCAACTAAACTCATTATCTGTTATTTGCACGGGCACAAGGATTCGAACCCTGATCAACGGTTTTGGAGACCGGTATCCTACCATTGGACGATGCCCGTAGATTAAAAAAAGTTCCGTAAGTCTCCCTACGGAACTTTTAATTATGTATAAAAATTAATCTAAGATTTCAGTTACCTGACCTGCACCAACTGTTCTACCTCCTTCTCTGATCGCAAATCTAAGACCTACGTTAAGAGCGATTGGCTGAAGCAATTCTACAACGATCGAGATGTTATCTCCTGGCATTACCATCTCTACTCCTTCTGGTAAGAAGATCTCACCTGTAACGTCTGTAGTTCTTACATAGAACTGTGGACGGTATTTGTTGTGGAATGGAGTGTGACGGCCTCCTTCTTCTTTAGAAAGGATATATACCTCTGCGTTGAATTTCTTGTGTGGCTTCACAGATCCTGCTTTAGCGATTACCATACCTCTCTTGATGTCGGTTTTTTCAATACCTCTCAACAATAGACCTACGTTATCACCAGCTTCTCCTCTGTCAAGGATTTTACGGAACATCTCTACCCCAGTTACAGTTGATGTTAATTTCTCATCACCCATACCTACGATATCAACACCTTCTCCTGAGTTGATTACACCAGCCTCGATTCTACCAGTTGCTACAGTACCTCTACCTGTAATAGAGAATACGTCTTCAATTGGCATAAGGAATGGCTTATCCTGATCTCTTACCGGAAGCTCGATCCAAGAATCTACAGCTGCCATAAGTTCTTCTACAGTAGCAACCCATTTTGGCTCTCCGTTAAGAGCACCAAGAGCTGAACCTTGGATTACCGGAGCATTATCACCATCATAGTCGTAAGAAGAAAGAAGATCTCTTACTTCAAGTTCTACTAATTCTAACAATTCCGGATCATCTACCATATCCACTTTATTCATGAATACAAGTACGTTAGGTACGTTTACCTGCTTACAAAGAAGGATATGCTCTCTTGTTTGTGGCATTGGTCCGTCAGTAGCAGCTACTACAAGGATAGCTCCGTCCATCTGTGCAGCACCCGTAACCATGTTCTTAACATAATCCGCGTGACCTGGGCAGTCTACGTGAGCGTAGTGTCTTGTTTCAGTTTCGTACTCAATATGTGAAGTATTGATTGTGATACCTCTTTCTTTTTCTTCCGGCGCAGAGTCGATAGAAGAGAAATCTCTTGCAGTACCGTATCCTTTGTCGGATAATACTTTACTGATTGCTGCAGTAAGTGTAGTTTTACCATGGTCTACGTGACCGATGGTACCAATGTTCAAGTGTGGTTTGTTACGATTAAACGTTTCCTTTGCCATGATGTAATTATTTATTTAATTATTTTATTTAAATTTTCGGTGCGCAAATATAGTGAAATTTTAAATATTGAAAATCTTTTTCGCTAAAATTTTCTATATTGAAATTTAATCGTTTACGTCGCCAAATGCCGGTGAATCCCAGTGCGCAAATTTACTAAAATTATTTTACTGACAAAACAGAAGCTCCCGCGGGCTAAAATTAAGCCTTTAGCACTCACCGCTTTACCGGTATCGCGCGCCGCAAACAAACCTCAACGCACACATCGGTCATCAGCAAAAAAAAATCCCCCGTCCGGGAGATTTACTTAGAGCCAACAATGAGATTTGAACTCACGACCTCTTCCTTACCAAGGAAGCGCTCTACCCCTGAGCTATGTCGGCAATAATCTAAAAAAAAATCACAAGCCGCGTTGGTTGTGATTCTTAGAGCGGAAGACGAGGGTCGAACTCGCGACATTCAGCTTGGAAGGCTGACGCTCTACCAACTGAGCTACTTCCGCATAATGTGTATAAAACACATGGTTGGCAAACGGTCTGCAATTAACAGAAAATACATTCTGCACTACAAACGTTATAAAATGTGGGGAGAGCAGGATTCGAACCTGCGAAGTCGTAAGACAGCAGAGTTACAGTCTGATCCATTTGGCCACTCTGGAATCTCCCCAATTTTATAAAATGAGCCTCCAGAGGGACTCGAACCCACGACCTGCTGATTACAAATCAGCTGCTCTAGCCAGCTGAGCTACGGAGGCAAAGATTTTAAAGAACTACTTATCTCTTTTTGCGAGTGCAAATATAAGTGAGTTTTTTTTAAATCTACAAGTTATTTGCTAAAAAAATTTACTTTTTTTCTTACGCTAATTCTTTTTTCTTGATTAACAGTCTCTTAGCAACTTCAGCACATTGGTCCAGGCTTTCTTCGAAGCTTGAAGTAGTCTTTTTTACCACAATATCGTCCCCCGGAACGGCCAGAATAATCTCTGCAGTTTTGTTTTCTTTATCAGATTTGTTTTCAACCTTCAGAAAGACAGTGCATTCCACGATTTTATCGTAATACGTTTCAAGTTTGCTCAGTTTCTTCTCGATATGTTCTTCAAGCGGCGCGTGTGGTGTCAATCCTATTGACTGTACTGAAATTTTCATAAATCTTCTTTTTGTATTGCCCTCGGATGGGCATTGTTAAACACTTTTTTTAATTGCTCGATGTTGGTGCCGGTATAAACCTGTGTACTCGCAAGCGATTTGTGGCCCATCAGCAGCTTCACCTTCGAAATCTCTGCACCCTCCTCCAGCACGTGTGTTGCAAAACTGTGCCTTAAGATATGGGGACTCTTTTTCTTTTTCGAAGTTACCAGACTAAGATAGGTATTAACGGCTGAATAAACAAACTTATCATTTAGTTTCTTGCCTTTCGCGCTTACGAAAAAATACATTTGGTACTCCTTCAGCGGCTTTCTGAATTCCAAATACTGTTCCAACTGTGCACATAAATCATCGGAAACCGGAACAATTCTCTGCTTATTTCCCTTGCCTGTAATTTTAAGTTCTTTTTTACCTAAATCGACATGATCAAGCAAAAGCCCGGTGAGTTCGGCGCGGCGCATACCGGTCTGGTACAGGGTCTCGATAATTAATTCTTTAAGAAAATTAGTTTTAAGGGGCTGAAACTCTTCCTTCTGAAGATCGTTCATCTCGTCCGGCGAAAACGGAACCTGTTTCTCAGCGTAAAACTTTAAAGTCTGGATATTGGCTAAGGGCGATGTTTTTACCTCACCGATTTTAAGCAGAAAAAGATAAAAACTGCGCAGGGTAGACAGCTTTCTGTTGATCGATCGTTTTGCAATCGCCTTTTCGCCAAGAGCGGCCATGAAGTTGCGGATGATCTTTTTGTCAACTTCCACATAATTGTGGTGCGCCTCTGTACGAAGCAGGAACACCGAAAAATCTTCAAGATCCCGGCGGTAGCTCGTTAAGGTATGTGGCGAGTAGCGTTTTTCAACGGCAATGTATTCCAGAAACCGGTCAACCATTATTGTACAAACAAAAAATCACTTTTCAAATATAACTATCTGAAAAGTGATTATTGTATTTTCGTGAAAGAAAATTGTTCTTACGCTTGCTCCTCGCGGCTTGCGTTTTTCTGCTTGTAAGCAGCTTTCAACTTCGACTGTCTGTTTACAACAGATGGCTTATTAAATTGTTGACGGCTTCTAAGCGCACGGATAGTTCCGGTTTTGTCAAATTTTCTTTTGTATTTCTTAAGTGCTCTGTCGATAGCTTCGCCATCTTTTACGGGGATAATTAACATAGTTTACATCTCATTTTGGTCTGCAAAAGTAAGATTTTATTTCGGTTCGCCAAATTTTTTTGTTACTTTTAAAGTCAATATACAATTCAATGGTACAAAAAAACTATCGGGTGATCAACGCCTCAGCAGGTTCCGGCAAAACGTACGCGCTGGTACAGAACCTTCTGGTCATCTGCCTTAAGCATCCTTCGCAGCCCGATAAAATACGCAATATTCTCGCACTTACTTTCACCAATAAGGCTGCAAATGAAATGAAACAGCGTATCATAAAATGGTTGCGTGAGTTTTCGTCGGCCGAATATGCAAATAACCAGGATCTGAAAAACATTCAGCAAAAAATGAAGGTTCAGGGCATCGAACTGTCGCTTGAAACGCTGCACAAACGTTCAAGAAAAATCCTCGATTACGTGCTTCATAACTACTCCACTCTGAATATCGGGACCATTGATAAGTTTAATTCGCGCCTGGTGCGCAGCTTTTCGTATGAATTAGGGCTTGCACAGAATTTCAATTTAGAGATCAACGCCGAGCCTTATCTTGTGGAAGCCGTGGAAAAAATGCTCGCAGATATCGGCGCAGAAAATGATGTATCCGATGCTTTTATGGATTTCGTGAACTACAGCCTCGACAATAACGAAAGGGTTAATCTTAACAAAACACTCTATGATTCGGCTAAAGAATTTGTACAGGACAAACATTATTTCCGACTCAGCCAAAACAAAGAATTCGACTGGAAAGTCTATGGCGAGGCCAAACAACGGCTGCGCGACAACATTAAATCATTAAAAGAGGATTCATTAAAAATAACCGAAACCTGCATTAATCTTTTAAACGAAAAAAACCTTGAAATCGCGGATTTTTCCGGCGGAAGTAAGAACAGTATTGCCAAATTTATTATCGAAGCCGCCAGATTCTATAAAAAAGAAAGAGCTGATTTTCCGTTTCCCTCGAATGAAGAAACTGCGCTTACCAATTTTCAAAGCGGCGCCTCTTCAAAATCTAAAAACCGGCAGTCCGAAATACTTGAAATCCTGGATTTTCTTATTGAAAGCCGCAGCAAAATCATTAAAAATTATATCGAAACTCAGCGCGAAGAAAAAATCCTTCATGCGCTGCTGCCTTTAAAAGTAAATAAAGACATCCAGGACAAGCTCGCCGAAATAGAAGAAAAAAACGATGTTGTTTTACTTTCGAAATTCAATATCCTGATCCACGAAAATCTTCGCGAAGAGCCATCATCATTCATTTACGAAAAGGTAGGAACGCAGTTTTCGCATTACTTTTTCGATGAATTTCAGGATACATCATTTCTGCAGTGGCAGAATTTCATTCCGCTAAGAGACCACGCGGTGTCGTCCGACGAAATGAGTTTTACGCTTGTAGGCGATCCGAAACAGAGTATTTACAGGTTTCGAGGCGGAGATTCGCAACTCATGCTCGACATCATCAACAAACAGGAAAAATCTCTGGTGCTGGCCGACCTCGAAAATCTGGGCGATAACTGGCGCAGCGCAAAAAACATCGTCGATTTCAATAACCAGCTCTATCAGTTCCTTTCCGCCCATACGCAGGAGGCGCATTGTGATATTTTCGGGAAAGGCTCGCAGCAGACGCCAAAATCTGAGAGCAGCGGCCGCGTGCGCATAAACTTAATTGAAAACTCAACCAAAGCCATTTACTACGAAGACGTTGCTGAAAAGATGTGCGAAGACCTTCAGGCTTGCGTGGATAACGGTTTCAGGTTCGCCGACATCACGATTCTGTGTCGCGGTAATTTCGATATTTTCAGTTTTTCTAATTTACTGGGTAACCTTAAAATTAATTATAACGGCAAGGAAGAATTCATTAAAACCATCTCAGAATCGGGTCTTACGCTTAATTTGTCTTCAACTTTACTTGCTCTCACCGAATTTCTTCGTTGGGAACAGAATCCGAAGAATTTTCAGTTTCCGGTGAAAATGCTTTATTATCTGAATATATTAGGGCGAATCACGATTGAAGATTTCAGCGCGGACATGATGGAAATGCTCGCCTTTAAAACCAAACCCGAAATCCAGGATTTTATCGAAAACAGATATGGCATCAGGTTGAGGAATGAAACCTTGCTTCAACTCAACCTCTACAACTTTGTGGAGCATTTTCTGCAGGAATTTTCGGTGGCCGGAAAAGAAACCGATTTCCTTTTCAATTACCTTGAGATGCTTTACGCTTTCAGTCAGAATGCCGGCGCCAACCTCAAAGATTTCCTCAGATTCTGGGATGAAGAGGCGCAGGAGGCAACCATTCAGGCGTCCGATAATCTGGATGCCGTGAAGCTGATGACGATACATAAAGCGAAAGGACTTGAGTTTCCGGTGGTTTTTCTACCGATGGCGAATTCGCATAAAGATGGCAAATTCAGCAACTGGCTCGATATTAAAGACCATGCGGGGCTCGCAGCCGTGAATGTGCCGAGTTTCGGAAAAGAGCTTGAAGTGTACGATGAAGACATGGCAAAATTCAATCAAGAGAATAATTACCAGAATAAAATCGACCGCTTCTGCCTGCAATATGTGGCGACAACGCGAGCGGCTGAGCAGATTTTCCTTTACATTGAGAAACCCAACAAGACTACGAACAACCTCGAAATTTATGAGTTTCTGGAGCCAAACATTCCGTTGAATGAGCACCTTGAACCCCTGTCCTCATTCGATCTTTACGAGGTTTCGCCCGAAATCTTAAAGAAAAAAGAAAGCGACAAAGCGGAAACTGCGGTGACACAAGCGGTACGATTTAAAAACGAAAAAGTGCCGAACCCCGCAGCCATACAGATCGCAACGCCCTCGAAAAGCTACCAGAACCGCGTGGAGAAAGTGCGGACGGGGATTTTCACGCACGAAATTCTCGCGAAAATCAATTCAAAAGATGACGTAGAAAAGACGCTGGAGAATTACTTATTGGACGGAATCATCACGCAGACGGAGAAACAGTACATTTCCGAGCGACTTCTCACCATTATTAACGACGGGAGATATGCCCAATATTTTGCGCCCAACCAGCGCGTCATCAACGAAAAAGATATTATGATCTCGGCCGGCGGTGAATCTAAAATCTACCGCCCCGACAGGCTGATCGATACAGGCGACGGCTACATCATCATCGACTTTAAAACCGGCGGTGTTAAAGAAAAACACCAGCAGCAGGTTGATGAATATCAGTCGGTACTCGAAAAACTGGGCATGAAAGTAAGAGAGACGGCGATTGTTTATGTGTAAACTGCTTCAACATTATTAAACTTCATGCCTCAGCGGAAAGGTATAATAAAGTATCACAGCGTCGCCAAGCCTTTTCGTATCAGCAAGCTCAAGATTTGTACTCTTACTGATCTGTTCAAATAAAGGGAGGCCGCTTCCGGCGATCACGGGATGCACCATCAGCTGTAGTTCATCGAGCAAATTCAATTGAATGAGCTGCATGATAAGGCTGCGGCTACCAACCAGAATGTCCTTGCCCGGCTGCTGCGTTAGCTTCCGCACCTCGCTTTCAAGGCTTTGGGTAGCATGTTGTGCGCTGTCCCAATCTACATTTTTCAGTGTGTGGGAGAAAACAATTTTTGTGATGCTGCTCATTACCTCAGCAAAATCATCCATGGATTGTACGCCGGAGGGTTTTTCGGCCAGAGTTTTCCAGAATTCCATCAACTGGTAGGTAATTCTGCCGTAGAGAATCGTGTCGGCATTGCGCAGCAGTTCGGTGTAATGCTGATGTATTTCGGCACCGGGAGATATCGCAGTATGATCGCAGTATCCGTCGAGCGTCATGTTGATGGCGGCAGTTATTTTTCTCATCTTCTGTGTTTTTCAAAGAGTGGTTGAGTGGTTATCTGGAGTTTTACCCAACTAAAATTATATATTTTCGGTGAGTTAATTAAAATTTTTGACAAAGTTGAATTTGGAATCCTCAAACCCATAGCCCTGATCGCAGCGACATCCTTTTTGTGACGAGGCACGAGGTGCAAAAAGATACAGCGGAGAGCAGGTTCTCGGCTACAAAAAAAACCGCCCAGAAAAAAATCTGAACGGTTTTGATATTTGATAAACCTTGAAGGTTTGTATTACTTCTTAACAGCAGTCACCACCTGGGCTTCCATTTTGGTGATGTTATCGAAGATTTGGGTGAAAGCAGGATAGTATTCTTTTGGAAACACTGAATCGTCAATCTGCGTAATGGTTTCCACGGTAAGCTGGTTTCCGGTTTGCGTCACCAAATAGGTGTACTGCAAAGCATTATCGTCTGTGCGGAACTTTTTAGATTTCGGCACGTTCTCAAATACGTAATTATCGGGAAGCGTGATGGTTACTTTCTTGATTTTATCATTTGGAGAATAGAATTCAAGCGGTGCCTTTCTTGCGCCGGGTTGCTTGAAATCGTGGTTCTGCGCGTATAAGAACAGCAGTGGATTGAATACGATCTTGTTACCAATGGCATCCGAGAACGTATCTGAAGTGAAATCGAAGCTCGTCTCGAAATCTTTGTTTTGCTGCATGCCATGCTTCATGTTCGCGAGGCTGAAACGGTACTGGTCTTTGTAAGATTTGGCAAATTTGTCTTTATCATCGGTATAGCGCTCATTCACAACCATCGCATACAGTTTGGTATCGCGGTCGGCAAACTGACCTTCGAAGGTGCCGTCAGGATTGAGTTTCGCATCTACGGTAAGAAATGTTTTGCTTACTTCGGGATAGAACATATTAATTTGCTTAACATCTTTTTTACCCATCACCAAACCGTAATAGTTCAGTGCTTTTGGAGCAATCATGTTTATTTCACTGTATTTCTGCGCGCCATCCAAAAGATAAATTCGTCCCTGGTCTGCAAATGATGCCACCACATAATTCAGCTGCGCAATTGACGGCAGATAGGCAAGCAGCGCACCGCGCGAAACAGTGGAAAGTACCACGGGATCCGCATCAATACCCGCATTGCGGAGCAACATCGTAAGCAACAGGTTGATTTCGGCACTGTTGCCGACTTTTGTAGAAATAAGGTTTCGAACACCTTTGTCGGTTACCACGTCATCTTCGTCATTCCAGGTATAGGTATCCTGCACATATTTGAGGATGGCGTCGGCTCTGCTGATCAGCGGTAAATCTTTGGTTTGCGCCGGCATCAGGTTCTTCACCATGCTTTCCTTGCTCAGCTGGCCACCAAAATCACCGTGTTCATAAAGACGTTTACGGATGTCCTCCCAACTCGTAGCGTAAGACTTAAAGACATTATTAATCATTGTGGAATTAAGTTCTGCCTTGATGCCCGTCTTGTAGTTATTGTTATTCATTACGTACTGCTCTTCCTTATAACCCTCTACATTTTCGTACGCGAAGCGATAAGTCTGATACAGGTTGCCATACAGCTGTTTCTCCTGTACCAGGCGGTGCTGTGGATGCAGCTCACCTTTATAATTGATGTTGTAACCCAGCGGCTTAGGCACATCCAGAACAAACTCCACGTAGCGCGACGGTATGTCGTCTTCGATAAGAATCCGTGGTGTAGAACTGAGGAACGGCGTTAGGATAGTATATGAATATTCGATCACCGAGCCATTCTTAACGTTCGGAAACGCAAACTTGGTGATATTATAATTTTTGTCTTCGCGCGATTTGTATTTTTCGTCCTTCGAAACCTTGGTGGCGACCGACTTACCGTTTTCGTAGTTGTAGGTGAAAGCTTTAAGTGCACTTAATGTTTCACGCGAACCGTTGTTGTTATCATACAGGGAGATTTCACGGTCCAGATAATCGGAAGCGTTGTCTTTATTGTATATTTTAATGCGGCTCACGACGTTCTGGTACATCTGCCCATCATAGTCTACACGGAAGTGCACGGAGCGGTAAATAATTTCGGCAGGAACATCGCCGAATTTAGCTGATTTGTCGCTTTTGAGGTCTTCATCCGACAGTGCGGGCACATCTAAAAATTTATGTTGCGCGAAGATAAACCCTGTAACTAACAGGGAAAAAGCCAGTAAAGTTTTTTTCATTATAGTTTCGTTATTAAGATCTTAGTATTGTCGTTGCTTGCTGTTTTTTTTCTGAAAGCCAGATATTCCTTATATTTTTCTTTTGGATAAAGTCCTTTGTGGATGGTAAGAATGCGGTGCACACGAAGTTTGTTTTCATTGACTTTAAAGTTGATTGAATACGTGCCAAATTCAGTGGTAACCGTTGAAGGTGCAGGGATATCAGTAAACCTGTAGCCCGCCGGCAGGCTGTACTCAATCTCATAATCATCCTGAAACGGAAAACTGTTCTCAAAAGGGTGCTTTCTTTCGTCATTCCCAGATAAAGTCATTGATTGATAATAAGGCATCACCGGGAAAAACAGGTCGTCCCCGAGTTTTTTTGCAAATCCGTTTGCGCTGAGTTTCAGGTCGTAGCCAATCTTGCCGTTCTCACGGTCGTTGCGGAGGTTCTGAACGCCAATTTTATCAATTTTAAGGTTGTAGTGACGGCTTTTCATAGTCTCCTGAACCTCATCATCTTTAAGGCCGATAAGTGGTAGATTAGAATCGTACTGCCCACCTGAAAATTCGAATTTCGCCTCCGAAGCAATGCTGCCGTCTGCCTGAAGAGCAATGGTAGCGAACATTTTTTCTTTGCTCTGTTCGGGTTGATAAATGGGCGTGTTCACAATCTCAATGCCGTTTTCTTTTACGGCGAGTGCATTTCTGTTGTGCGAAGAATAGAAAAGGTGATTGTAGGCGACTTTTTGCGAGGTATTTTCGAGCCAAATAGTTTCTTTTTCTGTGGGAACCATCAGAATTGCGTGGTTGCCTGAAAATTTGGGGAAGTCTTTATCAAAACTGATTACAGAATCATCAGCATATATTATGGCATAATAGGACGGAATTCCGGCTGCCAAAAGCAAAGTACGCATGTAATTAGTCAGCGCTTTACAATCGCCATAGCCTTTTGCGCTTACTTCTGAGGCGGGCATCGGTTGCCAGCCGCCAATGCCCATCGCAATAAATACGTAGCGGGTTTTATCCTGCATATAGTGGTAAATCTTCTTTACTTTTTCCTCTGTGGATCCGGTTAAATTCAACGCAGCGACTTCAGCTTTAATCTGAGGGGTGAGTTCCGAAACCGGTGACATCAACTGATGATAATACCATTTCCCGAACGAATCCCAGGTCGTCATGTCGCCCTGTCTGCCTGCCAGCGAAAATTTCTCGGGTGAAAATTCAACTTCAGGTACCAGATAATCGATACTGGGTGCCAGATCCTCGCGAAGGACAGCCGGTATATTTTCGTATGAATACTGCCATAAACCTCCATCTTCGCTGTGATTTACTTTTGCCAGGGGCTTATCGCTGATTTTCGTCCGGATTTTAATTCCTGATTTATTCAGCATCGTAAAAGAACTTTTCTGCACCGCGAGGTGATAAGAAGAGACCGGCGTGAAATTAAGGAAAGCAGTATCGGAAGTGTTTACTTCGTATGAAGCTTTTACGGTATACGGATATTTGGTATAAACAGGTCTTAATACCAAAATTCTGTCATCTACATAAAGCCCCGCGCTGGGGTTATGGGTGTAATCTGAAAAGTCTTTTCTGCTGAAAGTGCGCACCATTTTACCGGTGTCGTCATAAAGCTCAACTTTTATATTGCTTACTTTATGGGTCGGACTGTACGCAATGCCTACTACGCCGAACTCTTCTCCCGAAGCGTTGAGCACGGTTACCGCTCTGGTGCTTTTTATTTCCATCTCGTTTACCGCTTTAAGAATATGGTCTTTTGAGCTTTCGCGAATGATGGCTTTTGAGTTTTCTAGAAGATTTTCGGGGATGGATGCAACGCCGTAATCCTGTGCAGATAAAATGATGGAAAGAAAGGCGAAACAAAGAGTGTAGATTTTTATCATTAATAATATGTTTTGTAAATATGTGAAATGCCGGGAAATGGGATAAAAAGAAATGTTGTACCGGTGTTGGAGATTCGTAAACTTTTTATGGGCTCACTGCGGCTTTAGCAAGATCTGATTAATGGATAATTATTATTTGTGTGGGCTCCAAATATAAATAAATTAAGTGATTGGCGAATATGACTGCGAGATATTTATTTTTTCCAACAACTTTGTACACAATTACGCTCTGCGGCCGCGATTGCAACGTAAATCCTTTTGGCGGCACGCCAGTGCCGCCAAAAGATTGCAGTGAAAAAGCGCGAAATGTCCGCCCAAAAAAAACCGCTTAGAAAAAATCTGAACGGTTTTGATATTTGATAAACCTTGAAGGTTTGTAGGATGTTTTACATCATTCCCGGCATCCCGCCGCCCATTGGCATTGCGGGCTCGTCTTTTTTAACCTCGGTGATTACACACTCGGTAGTTAAAAGCATTCCGGATACTGAAGCTGCGTTTTCCAGCGCTACACGCACTACTTTCGTAGGATCGATGATTCCCGCTTCGTACATGTTTACATATTCGTCAGTTTTCGCGTTGAAACCGAAATCGGCGTCGCCGTCTGCAACTTTCGCTACGATTACGGATCCTTCGCCACCTGCGTTGGCTACGATTTGTCTCAAAGGCTCCTCAATTGCTCTTTTTACGATTTTGATACCGGTAGATTCGTCGAAGTTTGCACCTTCAAGGTTTTGCAATACAGCGATTGATCTTACCAAAGCAACGCCACCTCCGGGAACAATTCCTTCTTCTACAGCCGCTCTTGTTGCGTGCAATGCATCATCAACACGGTCTTTTTTCTCTTTCATTTCTACTTCGGAAGCAGCACCAACGTAAAGTACGGCTACACCGCCGGCTAATTTAGCCAGTCTTTCCTGAAGTTTTTCTCTGTCGTAATCGGATGTTGTAGATTCCATCTGCGCTTTGATCTGGTTTACGCGGCCTTTGATCTGAGCCTCGTCGCCTGCACCGTTTACGATGGTAGTATTGTCTTTATCGATCACGATTTTCTCTGCAGTTCCCAACATTTCTAAAGTTGCGTTCTCCATTGTGAAGCCTCTTTCTTCAGAAATAACCTGTCCGCCTGTAAGAATCGCGATGTCTTCGAGCATTGCTTTTCTTCTGTCGCCAAAGCCCGGAGCTTTTACGGCAGCGATTTTTAAAGAACCTCTTAATTTGTTCACTACCAAAGTTGCCAGCGCTTCGCCATCAACCTCTTCAGAAATAATTAACAAAGATTTTCCTGCCTGAGCAACTGGCTCAAGAACCGGAAGCAATTCTTTCATTGAAGAGATTTTTTTCTCTACCAAGAGGATATATGGATTTTCAAGCTCAGTGATCATCTTTTCAGGATTGGTCACGAAATATGGAGACTGGAAGCCTCTGTCGAACTGCATACCTTCTACCACGTCAACCGTAGTATCGGTTCCTTTTGCCTCTTCTACAGTAATTACGCCTTCTTTACCAACTTTTCCGAACGCTTCAGCGATCAGTGCACCGATGGTATCGTCGTTGTTTGCAGAAATTGAAGCAATCTGTCTGATTTTTTCTGAAGAATCGCCTACTTCCTGAGAGATTGATTTCAGGTTTTGAACCACTGCTGTTACAGCTTTGTCGATTCCTCTTTTCAGATCCATTGGGTTTGCACCGGCTGCTACGTTCTTAAGACCTTCGCGAACGATTGCCTGAGCCAAAACGGTTGCGGTAGTAGTACCGTCACCTGCGATGTCGTTGGTTTTAGAAGCAACTTCCTTTACCATCTGAGCACCCATGTTTTCTACACGGTCCTCAAGCTCGATTTCTTTTGCTACGGTTACCCCGTCTTTGGTTACGTGCGGCGCACCGAATGATTTTTCGATTACCACGTTGCGGCCTTTTGGACCTAAAGTAACTTTCACTGCATTTGCTAATGCGTCAACGCCTCTCTTCAGGGCATCTCTCGATTCTACGTCGAATTTTATTTCTTTTGCCATTTTCTTTATGTATTAAAAGTATGAAGTACAAAAATGCACTGTGTTAAATATTTTCTTTAAAGCGCTTCGTAGATGTTACATCGCGCTTACTACCAATTTATCCTATGATCCCTAAAATATCAGACTCCTTCACAATCAGATAATCCTTGCCATCAAGTTTCAGTTCGGAACCTGAATATTTACCGTAAAGAACTTTATCTCCGACAGCAACGGTGGTTGGCTCATCTTTTTTACCCGGACCTACGGCAATTACAGTTCCTTCCTGCGGCTTTTCTTTGGCTGTATCAGGAATGATGATTCCGGACGCGGTGGTGGTTTCTGCAGCATTTGGCTCAACGAGCACACGGTCTGCTAACGGTTTGAAATTTACTGACATAATATTTTTATTTTTAGTTAATTTTCGCTTGCCCATTCTTTCTCCAAAACTTTGCCATTGCATTTGGACACTCTTTAAACAGAATTTTGGCAGACTTTGAACTGAAGCGACTGAAATTTTGGCAGAAAAAAAGTCAAACAGATAATACTGAATGACTTTTTTTAGTTTTAATTCTTTTTACCCGCGGCCTGCATCGGATTAATATTGCCGGGTGCGGCACCGCGCGCATTGTCGCCGTTTTTCTGTTTAAACACTTCAAACTTCGATGAAGGTTCCGCTATTTCGCCCCAGAAGTTGTTGGAGGTATCGATATCGGCAGTTTCACGCATCGGATCCAGCTGTATTGATTTAAGTTTCTTATCGAAATAATAGGTTTTAGAAACCTTGTTTTCATCTTTACGCCAAATCTGCGCCGATGATTTGTCGTGCAGTTTAGTGCCGTCTTCGAAAGTGAATTCAAGAATAATCGGCATCACCATACCACCTTTGTTAGAAAAATCGATTTGGTAAGCGGTGATATTCTGAAGTTTTGCTTTTTCTCCGGCCGGAATCTTCACGAGGTTATCCACCTTCATCGTTTGTTCTTTTTGGGTATCTACTTTCTCTTTTCCGCGCGCGTAACGCCAATAGAAATCCTGTGTTTCCTTGTCTTTATCGGTATAAAAAGTGATGTTTTTATCTTCGCGGTTCCTTACTTTGGTAATATCTTCAAAATCATTAAGCAAAGGCTCCTCAACAGTATATTTTATTTCGCGTGTTTTGGGAGCGACATCAAGGTCAGGCGTTGCCACCGTTACTTTGTCAATCGAGATATCCACCGGATCGATGCCGTAGAACCAGCCACGCCAGAACCAATCGAGGTTTTCGCCGCTCGCATCGTTCATCGTTCTGAAGAAATCTGCAGGTTCAGGGTGTTTAAAAGCCCATCTTTTCGAGTAGGTTTTAAATGCTTCATCAAAAAGCTCGCGCCCCATAACGGTTTCGCGCAGAATATTCAGCCCTGTAGCCGGCTTTGCATATGCATTCGGACCAAAATGGATGATGTTTTCGGAATTGGTCATGATGGGTTCCAACTGCTCTTTTGGCAACTTCATATAATCCACGATCGCGTGCGCAGGCCCTCTTCGGGAGGGGAATTTATTGTCCCACTTTTCTTCGGTTAAATATTCAATAAAAGTATTTAAACCTTCATCCATCCACGACCACTGTCTCTCATCAGAATTGATGATCATCGGGAAGAAATTGTGTCCCACTTCGTGAATAATTACGCCAATCATGCCGTTTTTAATGCCTTCAGAATAGGTGCCGTCTTTCTCCGTACGTCCATAATTAAAGCATATCATCGGATATTCCATCCCATTTGCCGCTTCAATCGACTGTGCAACAGGATACGGATACGGAACTGTAAATTCTGAATAGGTTTTGATGGTGTGTGCAACTGCCCTGGTAGAAAATTTCCGGTAAAGATTATAAGCTTCTTTCGGATAAAGACTCATTGCCATCACCTGATTGTTATTTTCCGGAATGGTAACTTTCATGCCGTCCCAGACGAATTTCCGTGAAGAAGTCCAGGCAAAATCCCTTACATTTTCAGCTTCAAATATCCAGGTTTTCCTTTGTTTTGATTTGCTTTTTTCTGCTTTTTTAGCTTCATCTAATGTCACGATTTCTATAGGTTCGGTTGCGGTCTGCGCCTGCTTCCAGCGAGAAAGCTGCGCCGGACTAAGTACCTGATCGAAATTTTTGCCAACACCAGTTGAGGCCACGATATGGTCGGCCGGCACATTCATCGTTACTTTATAATCGCCAAACGCGAGTGCAAATTCGCCGCGACCCGTAAACTGGTTATTCTGCCAGCCTTTGAAATCGCTGTAAACACACATTCTGGGGAACCACTGCGTGATCGTGTACAGATCGTTGCCGTCTTCGGGGAAATGTTCATAGCCGCCCCGGCCGCCCATTGATAAACGGTTTGGAATATTGTAATTCCAATCGATTTTAAAAATATATTTTTCGCCTTTTTTCAGCACTTTAGGCAGATCAATACGCATCATGGTTTTGTTCACCACGTATTTCAGTGGTTTTCCGGCGGCATCTGTTACTTTTTCGAGATTTACGCCATAGCCGTTATCGTCTTTCGGAAGATTGGTTGTGCTTAACCGGTCGACTGTAGTTTGCTTCGGAATTAATGACCTGTCGTCGTACCCCGCATTTTTAACGGAAGACTGCTGGTTTTCATCAAGCTGAAGCCACAGATAATCAAGGTCATCGGGCGAATTATTATAGTAAGTAATGGTTTCAGAACCGCGGAGATTTCTTTTTTCTTCATCCAGATAAGCGGTAATCTCATAATCAGCACGGTTTTGCCAGTAATTGTGGCCGGGCGCGCCGGAAGCAGTTCGGTAAACATTTGGCGTGGGCAGAATTGTACCCAGCTGCTCAAATTTGTTTCCATGATTACTTATCGAATTGTTCTGATGGTTTTGTGCAGTGATTCCCACAGAAATCATTAATGCAACAACAATGGATTTAAATTTCATACAAACAGGTCATTTATATCAGTAGTCTTCAAAAATACGATAACGTTACTTAAAAACATGCAGCGCATCACGATTTTTGCCGCTTAAGCCGGAATCCGTTCCAGTGCCATCTGCAGCGAAAGTGCAAAAACTCCCGCCGAAACGAACATAATCCAGTCTTTTCTATTTGCCTTAAACAGATTCACAATAATATACTGCACCGCAAGAATCAGCCCAACAACAATAATCTGCCCAAGTTCAAGCCCTATATTAAAGCCTAAAAGCGGCACGAAAATATGCTGCTCTTCCGCCATCATCATCCGCGCGGTGTTCGCAAAACCCATCCCATGAATCAAACCGAAAAATAAGGCCAGATAGTAGTTCATCTGCATGAGGCTTTTTTGGCGGTTGCGCATCAGAATATTATCCACAGCGGTGATAAAAATGGTGAGCGGAATTAAAAATTCAACCCATTTGCCGGGCACACGAACAAAATCGAGCACGCTCATCGCGAGCGTAATAGAATGTCCGATTGTAAATGCAGTGACGAGCCACAGAATTTTCTTCCAGTCCTTCAATCCAAATACCGCCACAAGAACCAGTACAAACAGCTGATGATCAAGCGCATCCAGCGAAATAATATGTTCCCAGCCCAGTTTCAGATAGAATATAAAGTCCTGCATTTCCGTTCATTTTATTGAAACACGATAATACAAAATATATTTTAACTTTGTTAAAGTTACAGCTTGAAGAACTTGTCGTTATTGCTGCGACAGAAACCACAAAAAATTTTCGAATTATTAAAATGAACAAATTTTTTACCGCATTTTTACTCTTATTTACAGTTATAGCGATATCTGCCGCAGATTTTCGCGAAAGCGACATACATCCCTACCACGTGGGTTCCGTAGAAATGAAGTACAATTCCACATCGAAAACATTTGAGGTTTCGACCAGGTTTTTCTTAGATGATCTTGAAAACGCTTTAAAGGACAAATACGGAAAACCGGTTCGCTTCCATGATCAGAAATACAAACAGGAAATCGATCGCCTACTTCTAAAATACTGCGAAGATTATCTTAAAATTAAAGCCGACGGTAAATTTATAAAAATCAACTATTTAGGCTACGAAGAAGACAGTGAAGCGGTAAATATTTACCTTGAATCTGAAAAAATATCCGCACCCAAGAAAGTGGAGGCAGCCGTAAGTTTTCTTTATAATTTATTTGATGACCAAATGAATATCATCCACATCATTGTCGGTGGCAAGCGTGAAAGTGACCGTCTGACATATCCCGACAGGTATCTGTACCGCAATTTCTAATGTATGAAACCTGCATTCACCGTCTTTGCGTGAGAAAGCAAATCGGGGAAGAAATTATTGTAATGCTGCTCAAGCGCGGTTTTGTTGCTTAAAAAAACTTCAAAAACTGCAAGATTCTTATCGAGGTATTTTGCTTTGTGTAATACGTTGCGGAAAGAAAATCCTATTCCCGATTCATCTTTATAATGATAGAGCCAGTTGTCTTTCTCCATTCCATCAAGCATCCTTAGAAAGTTAGGCGGGAAAATATCCTGATGTTTCCTCAGAACGCGGTAAACTCTCTGCGAATGTGCAAAAAGTTCTTTATACCCGATCGATCTTGCCAGGAAATAATCAAAAGAAACATCCACAAACGCTCCCGAATATAACCTCACAAGCGGACTGAATATTTTCTTAGCCTCGCGGATCTCGGGATGGGCGTCGGTAAATGTATCGATTTCGCGGTGCAGCGTGATACCCTCGCCAATTTTGGCAGGATACGAAAAACGGTCTTTATTCCGGATAAAATCTTCGAGGAATTGCCCGACAATCTGCTCATCGGTAAATGTTAGAAAAGAGTGGGCAAGGAAATTCATAGCCTAAAAAAGTTTCTCGTGAAAATCCTCAATCTTACTCACCTCCACGATCGTAATTCCAAATTTCTTTTTCGGAATTTTATTCAGGTTCGAGACGAAAATACGCTCATATCCGAGCTTATCTGCTTCGGAAATGCGCTGCTCGATCTGCGACACCGGCCGAATCTCACCGCTTAGGCCGATTTCTCCCGCAAAACAGTAATGCTCGGGTATCGCAATATCTTCATTCGACGACAGAACAGACGCTACAACAGCGAGGTCAAGTGCCGGATCATCGGTTTTTATGCCACCGGTGATATTCAGAAAGACATCTTTAGAGCCTAACTGGAAGCCAGCTCTTTTTTCTAAAACCGCCAGAAGCATGTTCAGCCGCTTCGAATCAAAGCCTGTACAGCTGCGCTGCGGTGTGCCGTACACTGCAGAACTCACCAGCGCCTGAATTTCAATAAGCATCGGGCGGTTTCCTTCTAAAGTCACCGCTACGGAATTACCTGAAAGCTCCTCAAATTTCTTGGTAATCAGTATTTCAGAAGGGTTTTTTATCTCCTTCAAACCCTGCGAAACCATCTCATAAATCCCGATTTCCGCCGTAGAACCAAAACGGTTTTTACTGGCGCGCAACAATCGGAAAAGATGATTCCGGTCGCCGTCGAAATTCAAAACAACATCGACCATATGTTCCAAAACTTTCGGGCCGGCAATCTGCCCGTCTTTGGTGATGTGACCTACCAGAAACACCGGCGTATTGCTGTCTTTGGCGTATTTGATGATCTCGTTTGAGCATTCGCGGATTTGCGAAACGGTGCCGGGTGAACTTTCGATCAGCTGGCTCTGCAAAGTTTGGATGGAGTCTATTACGACAAAATCAGGCTTCAGTTTTTTGGCTTCGTGCAGGATTTTCTCCACAGAAGTTTCGGTAAAAAGAAAACAGTTGGGGTTCTGAAGTTCGGTAAGCCTGTCGGCGCGCATCTTAATCTGCGAGGCACTTTCTTCGCCGGACACATAAAGCACTTTCTTCTTCATCTTAAGTGCGAGCTGCAAAAGAAGCGTTGATTTTCCGATTCCGGGTTCGCCGCCGATTAGCGTAACAGAGCCTAAAACGATACCGCCGCCTAAAACGCGGTTCAGTTCCTCAGAGGGCGTCGCAATCCGCGGTTCCTCGTGGGTTTCAACTTCAATGATATTAATGATGTGCTGTTTGTTGCGGTCGGATCCGCTTTTAACAGGGGATTTTTCAATAATTTCCTCCACCAGCGTATTCCATTCCCCACAGTTTTTGCATTGCCCGAGCCATTGCGGATATTGGGTGCCGCAGCTCTGACAGAAATATGCAGTTTTCACTTTTGCCATACTGCGAATTTCCTGAAAATAATTCAAACATCCTGATTTTAGTGCGGATATTAAGGAGCAACTCCACACTATTGTTTCCGAAGACTCTGCCCGTTTTCCGTTCTATCCAAACGTCACCTTGCCAGGCGACGCGTGGGATGCCACTGCAACCGGGGCTAGAACAACCGGCATTTTGTATAATGGCTAAAATAAATTTTTAAATACTGAGATCCGAACCGCTTCACGCCTTACAAAACCGATCATATCCCGCTGATAAAAGTATCCGACGGCAAACATAATGAGGGCGACAATATTAAAGTTCAGCCACTCGCTGCCGTAAAATTCGGCGAGTAAAAACGAAGCAGTAACCGTGCTCCAACCTGCGAAGAAACATAAATTCGCGGCATGCAAATTCCGGAAACCGAAACTGCGCTGCTGAGACGGAAACACAATAAAAGTGAAGTGTGCCAGCATACTGCCAGCAAAAACATCGATAAGGTGATGCTGGTAAGTCGTGAGCGTAGAAAGCGCGACAAGAATCAGCCAAACCGCGGCGAAAGGCTTCCACTTTGCTTTTAATTTGCGAAAAACCGTCCAAAACGCAAAAGCAAATGCTACGTGTAGCGAAGGCGATTGGTTATAAGGATCGTCGAAACCATCCAAAAGCCAAAATAATGAATTTAAAATCGGGTTGCTCACTTCGGGCCTCGGGTACGAATACTGCAAGGGCATCGCAATAAACCCAATACCTGCCAAAGCCGTCATCAGCAATACGCGCTTAAGAAAAACTCTCAGTCTTTCCTCCGAGCGGATAATGAAAAAAATTACACAGAAAAAAACACCGCTCGAGAGATACGGAATGATGGTCCACGGAATAAAAGGTATGTTTTTTTCGAAGCTGAAAACAAATGAGGAAACATTACCGAGCCCTGCCGCGTACCACAGCGAGAACTTATAAATAACAGCAAACGCACCCGAAAATATAACCAGCGCCCAAACTTTACTGTCCATTTTTTTCATCTTCGTATATAAAATTTGGATTAAAACATCCGGAATCTACGCGTTCACGCGCACCCGATGTTTTATGATTATTATTTTAAAAATTTTTTATTTATCAAAAAGCTTGCCTTTGCGAACACCTGATTACTTGCAGATAACCTTAAAATAGTAAACACAAAAAAGCCGCTTAAAAAGCGGCTCCGTTAATATATAGATGAGCATTTGCTAGATGAGCATTTGCGTTAGTTCGCAGTAATATGCACGGTAACTTTCATCGCGTCACCAGTTTTTACGCCCATGAAACCGGGTCTTGCAAGCCCAAAATCAGACAGTTTTATGTTTTCGCTTCCAATGATGTGGTAAGACGCTCCGTTTTTAGTCACTGTCACAGGAAAACTGATGTCTTTCGTTACTCCGGCAATGGTTAGTTTGCCCGCCAAATTAGATTTACCCATGTTTAACGTCGCTGCACTGAAACTGATATTCGGGTTTTTGTCTGCATTCAGCGCGTCATATGCTTTATTATCCATCATTTTGCCCTTGGTGCTTTTAAGGTTTTTTACGGGCATACTGAATTTCACATTGGTAATGGTGTTGCCGTTTACTTTTCCACTAAAGTTGGCTGCAGATGCTGTCATCGTCCAGTCATGCATCGGTGAAGTACCGTCTACGCTTACTTTTGTTGATTTTCCGGTGATGTTCTGTGCATTTACGAAACCGAACATTGCTACTGCAAACATAACCAGCAGGGATTTGAAAGAGTTTTTCATTTTTTTAATATTTAATTGTTTCTGAACTTGTTTTCTGCAGATTAGATGCGGCATCCCGTGTGTTGTTAAACCCTTAACATATGACAGATATCACCTGTACTTCAACAATGCATAACCGGAATCTGTGATCCGCAGCGCACCTTGAAAGATATTTTATTTGCCCTGTCCTCCAAATTCCCCTAACTTTGCACAAACCTAATCTAATGAGCAAAAAGAACACGAAATACATCTTCGTCACCGGCGGTGTTACTTCATCTTTAGGAAAAGGAATTGTCTCGGCGTCGCTGGGGCTTTTGCTTAAATCACGCGGCTTCACCGTATCCATCCAGAAACTCGATCCCTACATAAATATAGATCCCGGCACCCTAAATCCTTACGAACACGGCGAATGCTATGTGACCGAAGACGGCGCCGAAACCGATCTGGACCTTGGACATTACGAAAGATTCCTGGATTCGCCAACCTCGCAGAACAACAACGTCACGACCGGAAAAATCTACCAAACCGTCATCGAAAAAGAACGGAAAGGCGATTTTTTGGGTAAAACCGTGCAGGTAATTCCGCATATCACGAACGAGATCAAGCGCAGAATAAAAATCTTAGGCAAACAGAACTACGATATCATCATCACCGAAATAGGCGGAACCGTGGGCGATATTGAGTCGCTTCCCTATATTGAGTCGGTGCGCCAGCTCAAATGGGAACTTGGGGCTAACAACTCAATGGTCATCCATCTGACGCTGCTTCCCTATCTGGCGGCGAGCGGCGAACTTAAGACAAAACCTTCCCAGCATTCGGTGCGGCAACTTATGGAAAGCGGCATCCAGGCAGATGTATTGGTGTGCCGTACGGAGCATAAAATCCCGAAAGAGCAGCGCGCGAAACTTGCGCAGTTCTGCAACGTTGCATTAGAGAATGTTATTGAATGTAAGGATTTGGAAACTATTTACGAAGTTCCGATCTACCTTCAGAAACAGGATTTCGATGATGTGGTTTTAAAGGCACTCGACCTTAAAAATGATAAAGATGCCGACCTTAAAGACTGGAAAAACTTCCTGAAACGATATCAAAACCCGAAAAGATCAATTGAAATTGCCCTTGTAGGAAAATATGTTTCATTGCAGGACTCGTATAAATCCATTGCTGAAGCATTCATTCACGCCGGCGCGGATATGGAAACCGAAGTGCGCATCCGGTGGGTTTACAGCGGAGACCTCACTGAGGAAAACACAGCTGAAACTTTTGCAGGAATTGACGGGATGCTAATCGCGCCAGGTTTTGGCGACCGTGGCATCGAAGGAAAGATTGCTGCCGCGAAGTTTGCACGCGAAAACAAAATGCCTCTGCTCGGAATTTGTCTTGGAATGCAGATTATGACGATCGAATATGCAAGGGATGTACTCGGTTACAAAAAAGCAAATTCTGTAGAATTCGATACCGGCACCCCTGAACCCGTGATTTCGCTGATGGAAGAGCAGAAAAATGTAGTAGATAAAGGCGGAACAATGCGTTTGGGCGCCTGGAAATGTTCATTAAAACCAAACTCAAAACTACACGAAATCTATGGAAGTAAGGTTATTTCGGAGCGCCACCGTCACCGCTACGAATTCAATTCTGAATATAAAGATGAATTCGAGAAGAGCGGCCTGATGCCTACCGGAACTAACCCTGAAACCGGCCTCGTGGAGACGCTGGAACTCCGGGATCATCCTTTTTACGTCGGTGTGCAGTACCATCCCGAGTATAAAAGTACGGTTGCAACACCACATCCTTTATTTAAAGCGCTGATCAAAGCATCCATTAAAAATAAGGAGGCCAAAGTTTCCTAAAGCCTGTGGCACAAAAGCCTGTGACAAAAATATAGCCGTTGCCAAAAAAATGAGTATTTTTGTCAGCCAAAATTAAGAAGCAAAGGTTTACAGTAAATTACGCCTTTCTAAAACAACATTCAATAAAAGAAAATGCAGCAAAATAACGGTTTAGATAAAAATCAACTGATCAGTTTCGCACTGTTCTCACTGATTTTAATTGGTGCCATGTTCTACTTTCAAAACAAGCAAGCGACGGAACAGCAACTTATTAATGCCCAAAATCCGGCACAAACAGCGTCCGCAGCCACTGCCCCTGCCACCAAACCCGCAGTTATAACCAACCTGAACGACAGCCTGAAAACGACTTCAATTCAGCAGGTTCAGCTCAAAAACAAAGAACTTACTTTATCGGTTTCAAGCCTTGGCGGGCAGATTTCTACCGTTCAGCTGAATGAATACAAAGCGTATAACCGAAAAACCGACGCTAACGATAAGGAACTTTTACTTTTCGATAAGAATAATTCCACGTACGGTTTTCAGTTTAAAGACAAAACCGGCAAAACATTCAACACCAAAGATTTGGTATTTACGCCAACTCAAAACGGTAATACGGTGACGATGCAGGCCAACGTAAATGGTGCGGTAATTCAATTTATTTATACACTGCTCGATAAATATACGGTGGATTTCAATGTTAAAACACAGGGCTTAAGCCAGTTGGTTTCAGATCAGAAGGCTACTTTCGTGTGGGATTTTAACGCCCGCGAAATGGAAAAAGGCCGTTCGCAAGAGCAAACGCATACCGAATTTAACTATTCATTCGATAATTACAGCAGTTTCGATTATGACGGCCGTACCTCAATGGAGGAACCTGATGAAACACTGAACTGGCTTGCGATTAAACAGCAGTTTTTCTCTGCCGTAATCGAACCACAAACCGGCTTTAAAAACTCAGTAGGTTCGCAGGAAATGATTGATGAAGGTGAATTTCTTAAAACATTCAACTTTAACGGGCAGGTAGATTTAGCCGGAAACGAGCTTAACCAGAACTTCAAATGGTATTTTATGCCGCTTGATCTGCCTTTGCTTAAGTCTTACGACAAAAATTTCGATGAACTTCTTCCTTTAGGCTGGTCGTTCATTGGCACGATGAACCGATGGTTTTTCATCCCGATGTATAATCTGATCTCAAGTTGGGGCATTGCAGCAGGTTGGGTAATCTTCCTTATGACGATTATTGTGAAGATCATTCTGTCTCCGGTAATGTTCAAGCAACATAAATTGAGTGCGATGATGCGCGTGATCCGTCCTGAGATTGATGAGGTGAACGCCAAATATAAAGACGCGGACCCGATGAAAAAGCAGCAGGAAACAATGGCTGTTTACCGGAAAGCCGGCGTAAATCAAATGGCTGGATGTTTACCGGCATTGCTTCAGATCCCGATTTTCTATGCACTGTTCCGCTTCTTCCCGAACATGATTGACCTTCGTGGCAAAAGCTTCTGGTTCGCAAAAGACCTTACCGCGTATGATGATGTAATAAAACTGCCGTTCAATATCCCGTTTTTAGGTGAGCACCTGAGTATTTTCGCAATTGCGTGTACTGTTGTGATCCTGATTTATACCGTGATGACATCCGGTAACATTCAGCAGCCGCAACAGGAAGGAATGCCGAATATGAAAGTGCTGATGTACATCTTCCCGATTACTTTCCTATTCTTCTTAAATACAGGCGCTTCCGGACTTTCATGGTACTATTTCGTATCGAATGCGATTAACATCCTGATTATCCTGGTGATTAAGTATTGGATTTTGGATGAAAAGAAAATTCATGCAACCATCCAGGCCAACAAACAGAAGGAGCCAAAGAAAGAAGGCAAATTCCAGAAAAGAATGCGTGAAATGATGGAAAAAGCGCAGGAACAGCAAAAAGCACAGCAACATCAGGCTGGCAGAAAAAAATAAGGCACTCCTTATTATATATAAAAAAAACGGAACCTGGTTTCCGTTTTTTTTATGCTTAGCCGGAAACTATTCCGGGTGTGGATTAAATTTGAGCAGGTATGTAGATTTAGTCTTCCGCCAATATCAGATCCTCTAAAGCCTGATCACTGTAGTCTAGCCGGAAAGACCGGCGGTGATGTTCGGTCGGGCCATATCGGTTCAGCGCTTCACGGTGTTCTTTGGTTGCGTAACCCATGTTGGTTTTCCAGCCATAATGTGGAAATTCGTCATGAAGCTTAATCATCAGCTGGTCGCGGTAATTCTTAGCAAGAATAGACGCGCACGCGATTGAAAGTATGCTGGCATCACCTTTAATAATACACTGATGCGGGATAAAATTGTAAGGATGAAAGCGGTTTCCGTCAACCAGAATAAGCTCAGGGCGTGTCTGCAGTTGATCGAGCGCGCGGTGCATCGCATGGATACTGGCGTTAAGGATGTTATGCTCGTCAATATGTGAAGGCGGCAATTCAGCCACCGCATATTCTTTTACGTTGTCTTTAATATAGGCATCAAGGTATATCCGGGTCTTAAAGTTTAGTTTTTTGGAGTCGTCCACAAGATTCTGGACAAATTTCTCATCTAAAATTACGGCAGCGGCGACCACAGGACCACACAGACATCCGCGTCCAACCTCGTCGCAGCCTGCTTCGATATAATTTGCTGACCATTTCTTTTTCAATTCCATGTTAGAATCAGAAGTTTTTATAGTTATTTGAGCCACTGCAAAAATACAAATATTAATTAACGGGATTCAGCCTCACAAAGCAGATAACTGGCGCCACCGCTAACTCACTGCAAACCAAAGGAAGTACAAAATTCAAATCGCCCACGCACTATTCTAAAAGGCAAATTTTAACATATCAACGTAATTAAACACCCGTTTACATTGCAGACTCGATAAAAAAAGTTAGCTAAAAACAATCATACTTAACCACTTTAATTACGTTCGCATGATAATTATCATAAATCGATACCAAATTATGATAAATTCACATATGCTGGGTATATGTTATTATAAATATGAGCTATGGTGCCAATTAATAAATTATTAAGAATTATTTAACAAAACATTTGGTCATTGTACAAAAGTTTTGCACTTTTGTGACAATGAAAAATTTAATTTGATATGAAGAAACTAACAACAAGCGTTTTAGCAGTAGTTTTGACCTCATCATTTGCTTTGGTAAATGCACAGGTTGACACAGCAAGAACGCAGGATATCGAAGGCGTGGTAGTAACTGCCTTGGGTATTAAGAGAGACAAAAAATCAATTGGTTATGCAGCTCAACAAGTGTCAGGTGAAACACTTTCGGAAGCAGGCCAAAGTAATGCTTTGAGTGCATTATCTGGAAACGTAGCCGGCGTCCAAGTAACCTCTCCTTCGTCAATGGGTGGATCCACCAGAATTGTAATGCGAGGTGTAAGTTCCATTATTGGGGAAAATAGACCATTAATTGTAGTGGATGGAGTGCCTCTGGATAATAGCAATGTGAATGATACTAACACCCAGAGAGGTGCGGGAGGTAGAGATTACGGCGATGCTTCATTTGACATCAACCCGGATGATGTTGAATCTGTTACTGTATTAAAAGGTGGTCCAGCAGCTGCACTTTATGGCTCCAGAGCGTCCAATGGTGTAATCATTTATACTACCAAACAGGCTAAAAGAGGAAAAGCTTCTGTTGAGTTTAGTACCGGAATAGCATTTGAAGAAATCTACATTCGTCCAAAATTGCAAAATTATTATGGAGGAGGGTCTTCCCTTACATTGCCGACACAAGTAATTAATGGTCAAACCTATAACTTGAACGAGTACAAAATGGATGAGTCTTGGGGTCCGAGATATAATCCCAACTTAATGTATTTGCCATGGTATGCTTTTGATCAAGCGGAATTCCCAAATGACTATATGAAGCAAGTGGCTTGGGTTGCACCTCAACATGACGTTGACTCATTTTTTGATACTGGAATTACCCTATCTAACAATATTGCTGTTTCAAAATCATTTGAGAAAAGCAACATTCGTCTTTCGTATACAAACACAGCTATTACAGGGATAGTACCGACTAGTAAAATCGATCGACATAACTTCAGCATCAATGCCAACAGCGAACTAAGTGAGAAGCTTAAAGTTGAAACCGGAATTAATTTTGTGCAAACACACGGATTTAATAGACCGGAACAAGGTTATGGCGATAACTCGGTAGCGCAGAAATTTTATCAGTGGGGTCAAAGACAACTTGATTTTTCAAAAATGAAAGATTACAAGTTGTCAAACGGAATGCAGCGTAGCTGGAACCGGACAGCATGGGATGATGGTGTACCTTACTACTCTGACAACCCATATTGGACGATTAACGAAAATGTCAGCAATGATAGAAGAAACAGATTTTATGGTTTTGCGGGCATGACCTATAACATTTTACCAAACTTGTATGCAACTGGTAAAGTATATGCTGATATTTACAGTCAAGATAATGACAACAGAGTAGCTATCGGATCTCAGGCTGTATCAGGATTTTCAGTATTCAAGCGGAACTTTACCGAATTTAACTACGAAGGTAGAGTACATTGGAACCCGGAAATATCTGATTCATGGTCATTACAGGCTTTTGTTGGAGCTAACCGAAGAAACGTTAAACGTAGCGATTTAAATGGAGCAACAAGAGGAGGTTTGGTTATTCCTAATTTCTACAACCTGAAAAACAGTATCAATGATCCATTGGCGACTAACTCTGACTACGAGAAAAGAGTAAACAGTGCATTTGCATCTGTATCATTAGGATTTAAAGAAACTGTATTTATTGAGGCAACTGGTAGAAACGACTGGTTCTCTACAACGAAAGAAGACAAATTTTACCCTAGTATAACTGGTAGCTTTGTGTTCTCTAATGTACTTGACGCTAACTGGTTATCATTCGGTAAACTTCGTGCAGGATGGGCAAGTGTGGCGAGTGATACAGACCCTTACCAACTTGCTAATTATTCTGTTCAGTTTACTAATTTTAATAATATTCCTAGATATGGATTGTTCACGCAAAACAACAATCCTGACTTAAAAGCCGAGTTAAAAGAAACAAAAGAGATCGGTCTAGAAATGAACTTCCTAAAAAACCGCTTAGGTTTTGATGTGACGTATTATGATGTTTCAATTACTGATGCAATCCTTCCGCTAAGTGTTGATCCAGCAACTGGATTCCGTAATAATCTAATTAATGCGGGCGAAATTACCAACAAAGGAATTGAAGCAATGGTTTTCGTAACACCGATTAAAACAGAAGATTTCACTTGGTCTTTAAACTGGAACTTCGCTAAGAATGAGAACAAAATTGTGAAACTCTATGAAGGAGTATCTACTTACCAACTAACTAACGCGCCATTTCAGGCAAGATTGTTAGCGGTTGAAGGGGAGTCTTATGGAGCAATTTACGGAACAGATTTCACGTATGACAGCAACGGTAATAAAGTGATTGGCGAAGACGGTATTTATATTCCAACCGCAATTAAAAATTTAGGATCTACATTGCCAGAATACAATATGGGTCTTCGAAACTCGTTACGATACAAAGACCTTAGCTTATCGTTCTTATTCGACATGCAGCAGGGAGGGAAATACTTCTCTACTTCACATATGTGGGGTATGTATAGCGGTATGCTAGAAGAAACTGGATTTGGTGGAAATAGAGAGGCCGGTACAGTATTAGAAGGTGTCTTAGAAAATGGCACTGTAAACAATATTAATATTTCTGCAAATGAATTCGGTGGTATGCATTATGCTGGTGTAGATGCACTAAATGTTTTTGATGCAAGCTATATTAAATTACGCGACGTTACTCTCAGCTATGACCTACCGAAATCACTAGTAGCCGGTTTTCTTGATGGAGTTAGAATCTCAGCATTCGGAAGAAATCTACTTGCGTGGAATCTTGCGTGGAAAGGTATGGACCCGGAAAATACTTCTTACGGTTCAGGAAATATTCAAGGACTTGAAGGAGGTTCATTACCTTCTACAAGACAATATGGAGTTAATGTAAACTTTAAATTTTAATACAAAATGAAAAATATAAAAAAAATAGCTTTTATACTTACCGCAGCGCTGTTTACATCAAGTGCAATTGTAAGTTGTAGGCAGGATTTTAACGAGCTTAACGAAAATCCAAATAACCCCGAATCACCTCTTACTTACGGTGTATTCAATTATGCTAACAGAGTAGTAGCAGATGGAACTAGAAATTCATTCGAATCGGCACGTGTTACGCTTCCGTGGATGCAGTATTCGGCACAAACAGCCTATAATGATGAAGATAAATATGCATATCGCTTAACCAGTGGTGATGCGCTTTGGACTCAACTTTACACCGCAGCATCAAATTACAAAAAGGTAATCGACATGAACACTGATCCGGAAACGGCTGCTGCATCAAGTGCATATGGATCAAATGCAAACCAAATAGCTGCATCGAGAGTTATGCTTTCGTATGTGTTTTTAAATTTAGCTGATTCTTTTGGCGATATTCCTTACTATTCGTATGGAAACGATGATCCAGATTTCCAAGCATTGAATGTAAATGAATTCCTTAAACCAAAATTTGTTTCTCAAGTTAAAGTTTATGGCGACATTCTTAAGGAATTAAAAGAAGCATCGGAAATGATCGAGGGTTCTGAACCTGTTTTTGCACCTGCTGATGTTCTATTTCAAGGTAATGCGGGCAAGCTGAAAAAGTTTGCTAACTCTTTACGTTTACGGGTCGCAACTAGAGTAAAAGGTGTAGTACCTGGAGCAGAAGCACACATTGCCGACGCAATAGCCCAAGGTGTTATGACATCCAATGCAGATAACGTGGGAGTTAAATATGAAAATAACCTCACTAATCCTTCACCGATGTATAATGATTTTAGAACCAGATCCGATTTTTCTGTTTCAAAAACGTTTATCGATCTACTGAAAGGTAATACAGGAGCATTTGGCGTGGATCCAAGATTATTTAAATATGCCACGCCACAAGGCACTTCCAAAGCTACTATTCTTAACGGCACCTACGTAGAATCAACAGATCTAACAAAATATGTTGGTATGCCATACGGTTTACCTGAAGATTTTCAGGCATCACAAGCTGTGGTAGGAAATAACTTTTTCAGTAAGTATGTATACAGACAAGACTACACCGAACTATTTATGGAATACTCAGAAGTGGAGTTCCTTCTTAGTGAAGCTAACGGTTGGAGCCAGACTAACTATCAAAACGGAGTTAAAGCCTCAATGCTTAAATGGGGTGTCACTGAAGCTGCGGCTAATACATTTGTTGCAACTCTTCCCGCAGCCACTGCGGCCACAGTTCTAACTCAAAAGTATGTTGCACTATTTATGCAGCCATACGAAGCTTGGGCAGAATATAGAAGAACAGGATATCCAGACACAAGCATCCTCGTGTTACCAGGCGAAACAGCCTCATTGCTTGTTCCGATTCCAGATACAGGGGAAACAACTTACACGTTTACTCCGCTTGTTACAGGTCTCACCGACATTCCTGCTAGACTATATTATCCTACGGTAATCAAAACTCTAAACCCTGAAAATTATGCAAGCGCTTCAGCAGCGCTAGGATCGGGCGGAGATAAATTGACCACCAAACTTATTTGGGATAAAAACTAAGTTCATTTAGTGTAATTTATATCTAAACCACTCCTCGGAGTGGTTTTTTTATTTCCGTATATTTGTTTTCGATAAATGATCACTATGAACATCAAGAATATTATTGAGCTTAAAATTGCCGAAGTCATCCAGAATGTCTTTCAGATCGATGACCTTAACCATAAACACAATCTCTCGCTCGAAGTACAGCAAAATAAAAGCGGTTTCGAAGGAGATTTCAGCGTAGTAACCTTTCCGCTCGTTAAAATAGTGAAGAAAACGCCCGATCACGTGGCCACCGAACTTGGGGACGCGCTGTTCACGCAGGCGGATTTTGTCGAAAGTTTCAACGTGGTTAACGGCTTTCTGAACCTTAAAATCAGAAATGCGTTCTTCATCAACAATTTCTATTCGGCCAAACAAAACCTCGATCAGGTGGATGCAAAAAACCAGACCGTAATGATCGAATATTCTTCACCAAACACCAATAAACCACTGCATCTTGGCCACATCCGCAATAACCTTTTGGGATATTCGGTTGCCGAAATTTTAAAGGCAGACGGTTACAATGTGGTGAAAACCCAGATCATCAACGACCGCGGAATCCATATCTGTAAGTCGATGCTTGCCTGGCAGAGATATGGCGAAGGGAGTACACCCGCTTCCACTTCGCTTAAAGGCGATAAACTCGTCGGCAACTATTACGTGGAATTCGACAAAACCTATAAAAAGGAAATAGCAGAACTCGTCGCGCAGGGGAAATCAGAAGACGAAGCAAAAAAAGAAGCACCGATCATCAAAGAGGCACAACAGATGCTTCTGAGTTGGGAAAAAAATGATGAGAAGGTAAGAGAACTGTGGAAGGAAATGAATACCTGGGTTTACGCAGGATTCGACCAAACGTACAAAAGACTGGGCGTTGATTTTGATCAGGTTCAGTACGAAAGCGATACCTACATTTTAGGAAAGGACATTATTCAGCAGGGACTCCTTACGGGCGCTCTGTACAGACGAGAGGACGGTTCTGTATGGTGTGACTTGCGGGATGAGGGAATTGACGAAAAACTGCTGCTGCGTTCAGACGGCACTTCGGTGTACATGACACAGGATCTGGGCACTGCGGTACAGCGTTTTAAAGACAACGACATCCAGAAACTCATTTATACAGTGGGTAACGAGCAGGATTATCACTTTAATGTGTTGTTCAAAATCCTTAAAAAACTCGGGTACAGCTGGGCAGAAAACCTATATCATCTTTCTTACGGAATGGTGGAGCTGCCAGAAGGGAAAATGAAATCCCGTGAAGGCACCGTTGTTGACGCAGACGACCTGATGCAGGAAATGTATGAAACTGCCAAAGAAAAAGCAGAAGATCTGGGTAAATTAGAAAACCTTACGATTGAGGAAAAAGAAAAATCATACGAAACCGTAGGTATCGGCGCGCTAAAATATTTCATGCTGAAGGTAGATCCGCGCAAAAAAATGCTTTTCAACCCGAAAGACAGCGTGGAGTTCAACGGAAATACCGGGCCCTTCATTCAGTACACATACGCAAGAATTCAGTCACTGCTCGCAAAAGCCGACTATCAGGACCGAAAAGTAACGGAATACGAAATGAGCGACTCTGAAAAAGATTTGATCATGAATATCGCTGCTTTCAAGGATGTGATCTCCAAAGCCGCGGACACACTTTCGCCCGCACTGCTCGCCAACTATATATATGATCTTGTAAAATCGTATAACTCGTTCTATCAGAACAATCCGATTCTGATTCAGGAGGACCAAAATATGCGTCAGTTCAGACTTGAGCTGTCGGATTTAACGGCGAAAATTATCAAAAAAGGACTGAAAATGCTCGGCATAGAAACTGTTGACCGCATGTAATGACCCTCAGTTTTTCTGAAAATATTGATCCTTCACTTCTTCCTCAAACTGAATTTGAGGAAAAAGTGGTTTCTTTTTTGGAAGAATGGCACTCCGTGCGCGAAACAGTTCCAGTGCAGACCTCGGGTTCCACTGGCACCCCAAAAGTATTCGCCATCCGAAAAGAACGCATGAGGCATTCCGCAAACATGACGTGCGACTTCCTTAATTTATCGCCGGAATCTTCAGCCCTGCTGTGTCTGCCGGTTGAATATATTTCGGGAAAAATGATGGTTGTACGTGCCGCAGAGCGAAATATGAAACTTACGGTGTCCACACCCACCAGCCAACCGCTTCAAAACATTACGGAATTCATAGATTTTTGCGCGATGACACCCCTGCAGGTCCAGAATTCTTTAGACAAAATTCATCTCATCGGGAACCTGATTATCGGCGGAGCGCAGGTAGCGGAACATTTAAAAGTAAATATCACTGACGCTCTTAAGCATTCAAATACACAATCCCGGGTTTACGAAACGTATGGAATGTCGGAGACACTTTCTCACATTGCTCTTAAGCAGATCTATCCAAAAAGTGAAGAATTTTTTACGGTTCTTGGCGACGTGCAGATTAGCCAGGATGAACGCAGTTGTCTCTCGGTTTTTGCACCAAAATTGAATCCGGACCGGTTGCAGACTAACGACCTTGTCGAAATAAAAAACGCCACACAGTTCAGGTTTATTGGACGTCTGGATAATATAATCAATTCAGGCGGCCTTAAAATCCATCCCGAAGAACTAGAAGAACTGGTGAAAAAGCACCTGAAAACCGAAGTAATCTTTGCGGGTTTGAAAGACGACCGTTTAGGACAGAAACTCGTGTTGGGAGTTGAGGGGGCACGTTCAACGCAGCTTTCTAACGCGCTTAATACGGCGCTTGATGCGGTTGAAACAGCATTTTCTAAGAATCACAGGCCACGAGAAATTTTTTATTTGAATGAATTTCCGCGTCTTCCAAACGGAAAGATTAGCCGTCGTGCCCTTATTGAACTTTTATAATTCCCAAATTTTAAGCTAAAATGAGAGATTTCACCAAAGAACTCAGCTTCAAAACTTCGCGCAGCAGTGGCGCGGGCGGGCAGAACGTGAATAAGGTGGAAACTACGGTGACCGTTATGTGGAAGCCGGCACAAACAGAATTTTTTTATCAAAGCGAAATTGCACTCATCACCGAAAAACTCAAAAACCGTATTAATCTCGACGGAATTTTACAGCTGACCGTTTCCGAAAGCCGCACCCAACTTCAGAACAAAAAAATCGCGACCGAAAAAATCCTGGATATCGTAAACAAATCTCTGATCAAACCTAAACCCAGAACGGCTACAAAACCTTCGAAACGGCAGATCGAGAAGAGAATTACAGCTAAAAAACAGATTTCTGAGAAAAAAGAAAACAGAAAGTTCAGGTTTTGATGTTATAATTGTTAAACTATGCTAAAGGCTTGTTTTCTAACAGGTTATTGGCTATGTTTGCAAACATAATTACAAATACAACAAAATGACTCACATTCTTCTTTTACCGGAAAATGATCGCCAGGCGGCGATACTGCAGTCATTGCTTTATTTGCATACCGATTCATTTCTGAAAAGTTCTAAAGAGTTTATCAATTAGGCCCGCCCGGTCCAAGGCGGGGATTTCTACCCATTCTCACTAATTATTCAATTTGTTTTTCCGCACCTGCATTTTCATGCTGGCGGCGTTGGATTGTATATAAAACATATTGAGGCTCAATTCAATACTAAAAAATAATGTCAGAACAAATCATTTTAACAACAGGAATTTACGATGCAATAAAAGATCACGTACGCAGAAAAAAAGTTACCGCTGAGGAAGAAAGCCGTATCCTTGCAGAGCTCAGAGGGGCAAAACAGGTCAGAAGGAAAGAACTTCCTGAAGATGTGGTAACTGTGGACCGTAAAGTAAGAATTAAAGATCATACCCAGAACAAAGAACAGGAGTACATTTTTGTAGGGATTGCGGAGGCTAAGCCAAAACGAAACAAACACTCAATACTTTCCGAAATGGCGCTCGCAACGGTAGGTTATAAAGTAGGCGACGTAATTGAATGGCCTTTTGAAGGCGGCGAAAGGAAGATTGAAATCCTCAAGGTAGAGCCTTGGTCGCAGAACTAAACTAACATTTCAAGCTAGTAAACAAAAAAGTACAACTTCAATTGAGGTTGTACTTTTTTAATTATAAAAACTGTATTTTAAGAATTCTCGAGGATATAGGAGAACATTAAAGGTGCACAAATGGTAGCATCACTTTCAACGATAAACTTAGGTGTAGTGATATCGAGTTTCCCCCAAGTGATTTTTTCGTTCGGAACGGCTCCGGAATAAGATCCGTAAGAAGTCGTAGAATCTGAAATCTGGCAGAAATAGCTCCAGAACGGAATATCCGTCATTTCCATATCCTGATACAGCATCGGCACCACGCAAATTGGGAAATCACCTGCGATTCCGCCGCCTACCTGAAAGAAGCCTACGCCTTTTCCGCCTGAATTCTTTGGATACCAATCAGCCAGATACATCATATATTCAATACCTGATTTCATCGTTGAAGCTTTAAGCTCACCTTTGATACAGTAGCTCGAGAAAATATTTCCCATCGTGGAATCTTCCCAGCCCGGAACCACGATCGGAAGGTTCTTTTCAGCCGCAGCCAACATCCATGAATTCTCTTTCGGAATTTCATAATACTGCTCCAAAACCCCTGAGAGAAGCATTTTGTACATATATTCATGTGGGAAATAGCGCTCACCTTTGGCTTCAGCGTCTTTCCAGATTTCTACGATATGTTTCTGCAGTCTTCGGAAGGCTTCTTCCTCCGGAATACAGGTATCGGTCACACGGTTCAGGCCTCTTTCAAGCAAAGCCCACTCATCCTGTGCGGTTAAATCGCGGTAATGCGGCACTCTTTCGTAATGGGAATGCGCAACTAAATTCATTAAATCTTCTTCCAGATTCGCACCGGTACACGAAATAATATCCACTTTATCCTGACGGATCATTTCGGCTAAAATCTTTCCGATTTCGGCTGTAGACATCGCTCCAGCCAGTGTAATCATCATTTTCCCACCGTCTTTCAGGTGCGCCACATATCCTTTGGAGGCGTCTACCAGAGCAGCTGAATTAAAATGAAGGTAATATTTTTCGATAAATTCTGTAATCGGTTTGTTCATATTTTTTGCTTTGAGCAAAGATAAGAATTTATAAAATCTTAATTTTAGACGATGGATGAAATGTTTAAAAAGCCGGTATTCGAACTCATCAGAATGATTCCCGAAGGCCGTGTGACCACTTATGGTGCAATCGCAAAAGCTGTGGGCTACCCAAACCACGCGCGTCATGTTGGAAACGCGCTGCGCAATTATGATGAGGATTTTCCGGCGCACCGTGTCTGCAATGCATGCGGCCATATCACAGCAAGCTGTGTTGAAGATTTCAGCAGGAAATTATTTGCTGAAGGAATCGAAGTTCAGGGAAACAAAATCCAGAACTACAAAAACGTATTCTGGGATCCTTTAAATGAGATCTAAACGCAGAAATCAGACTAAAAAAACCGGCTGAATTTTTCAGCCGGTTTGGAATTCAAGGACAATATTAAGGCTTTGTAACCTAACATCGCTTAATAGTTACTTTGTCAGGCTCTGGTAACTTCTCTGGATAAAATCCGTTAGCTCCTTCCCTTTCAGAAGATTCTGCGATAATTTTGCCAAATCCAGCGCATGCTTAATCTGAGTGGTTTTCTCGTCTGCGTTTTCATTGTTTAGAATTTTTCCTGCCAGTTCACTGTTGGTGTTCACCACAAGGTTATACATTTCCGGGAAACCGCCCATTGCGAACATTCCGCCGCCGCCTGTGGCCTGCATATCTTTCATCCTGCGCATAAACTCGGGCTGAGTGATGATGAATGGCGCATCGCTGCTGTCTAAATCCTCCAGCTGAACAGTGAATTTGGTATCCGAAATTCCTTCTTCAACAGTTTTCTTTAAAGTTTCTTTCTCGGTTTCGTTCAGTTTAGAAATAACCGGCTCATCTTTTTTAATCAGGTTATTTACGTGATCGGCATCTACGCGCGCAAACTGAATTTTCTCTTTTGAACCTTCAAGTTTCTGAATTAAATGCGGCACGATTGGGGAATCTAGAAGCAACACTTCATAACCTTTATCTTTAGCAGCCTGAACGTAGCTGTGCTGATCGTGTTCATTGCTCGCATATAGGATCACCAAATTGCCGTCTTTGTCGGTTTGGTTAGCCTTAATTTTCTCTTCAAGCTCATTCCACAATAAATATTGCCCGTCAACGGTTGGATAAAGCGCGAATTTATCAGACTTATCGTAGAATTTATCTTCGGAAATCATTCCGTATTCGATCACAATCTTGATGTCATTCCACTTCTTTTCGAAGTCCTCACGGTTCTCGTTGATCAGCGATGCCATCTTATCACCGACTTTTTTAGTGATATAAGAAGAAATTTTCTTCACGGCACCGTCAGTCTGCAGATAAGAACGCGAAACGTTAAGCGGAATATCCGGTGAATCGATCACGCCGCGTAACAACATGAGGAAATCCGGCACAATTCCTTTCACCTCATCGGTTACGTATACCTGGTTTTGGTAAAGCTGGATTTTGTCTTTTTCAATATTTAAATTATTCGCCAGTTTCGGGAAAAACAGAATTCCGGTAAGGTTGAACGGATAATCTACGTTAAGGTGAATGTGGAACAACGGATCCTCGAACTGCATCGGATAAAGTTCGCGGTAGAAATTGCTGTAATCTTCGTCTTTAAGTTCTGCGGGCGTCTTCGTCCAGGCCGGTGTTGGATTGTTGATGATATTGTCAACATCCTGGGTATCAGGTTTTGCATCTTCAGCAGCATCTTCAGGCAAAGGCAAAGTTTCAGTTTTGGTGCCGAATTTAATCGGAACAGGCATAAACCTGTTATACTTCATCAGTAATTCGCGAATTCTCGATTCTTCCAGAAACTCGGTAGAATCTTCGGCGATATGAAGAATGATTTCGGTTCCGCGGTCAGACTTATCGGTAGTTTCTTCGATCGAATATTCAGGGCTGCCGTCGCAGATCCAACGCACTGCGGGTTCATCCTTATAAGATTTGGTTAAAATCTCCACTTTTTCGGCAACCATAAACGCAGAATAGAATCCAAGACCGAAATGGCCGATAATTCCTGCATCTTTTGCGCTGTCTTTGTATTTTTCGAGAAACTCTTCAGCACCTGAAAAAGCAACCTGATTGATGTATTTTTCTACCTCTTCAGTGGTCATTCCGATTCCCTGATCGCTGATGTGAAGTTTCTTGCCCTCTTTGTCTATTTTCACTTCAATTTGCGGCGTTCCGTAATCCACGTTTGCCTCACCGATGTTGGTAAGGTGCTTCAGCTTTAAAGTGGCGTCGGTGGCGTTTGAAATTAATTCCCTCAGGAAAATTTCATGGTCGCTGTAAAGAAACTTTTTAATCAGCGGAAAAATATTTTCCACAGAAACATTGATATTTCCTTTTGTCATAACTGTTAATTTATTTTGAATACGTTTCTCAAAGAGAGTACCATGCCCGAAATAATGACAATTTGGCACTCGCGCGGAGGCATAAAAAAAGACAGCCGAAGCTGCCTTTGATGTTCTTAAAACGAACTATTTGTTTTTAATAAACTCCTTGATTTTTGCTTCAAGTTCTTCCGAAAGTTCCGGATTGTCTTTCAGCATATCTCTTACCGCGTCACGGCCCTGACCAAGTTTTGTTTCCTCATAGCTGAACCACGATCCGCTTTTTTTCACCACACCGGTTTCAACGGCCATATCAAGAATTTCACCCACTTTCGAAACACCTTCACCGTACATAATGTCGAATTCGGCCATTTTAAACGGAGGTGCAACTTTATTTTTAACGATTTTCACTTTCACGCGGCTTCCTACTGCTTCGTCACCTGTTTTAATTGGTGCGCTGGCTTTTCGGATATCGATTCTTACGGAGGCGTAAAACTTAAGCGCGTTACCGCCTGTGGTAGTTTCCGGATTTCCGAACATTACACCGATTTTTTCTCTAAGCTGATTAATGAAAATGACGGTACATTTCGTTTTGGAAATGGTTCCTGTAAGTTTTCTTAAAGCCTGTGACATCAGCCTTGCGTGAAGCCCCATTTTCGAATCGCCCATCTCACCTTCGATCTCAGCTTTTGGCGTAAGCGCCGCAACCGAGTCAATCACCACGATATCAATGGCTCCCGAACGGATTAAATTATCCGCGATTTCGAGTGCCTGCTCGCCGTTATCGGGCTGGGAGATGATTAAATCATCCAGATTAATCCCGAGTTTGGATGCGTAATGTCGGTCGAATGCGTGCTCAGCATCAATGAAAGCGGCGATTCCACCGGCTTTTTGCGCTTCTGCAATCGCGTGAAGGGTTAAAGTTGTTTTACCTGAAGATTCAGGTCCGTAGATTTCAATCACCCGTCCACGCGGATAACCGCCTACGCCCAGGGCTAAATCTAAGCCAAGCGAACCTGATGGGATTACCTCAATGGAATCATCCACAGAAGCGTCTCCCAAAGTCATTACGGTCCCTTTACCGTAGGTTTTATCTAATTTATCGAGCACCAGTGCCAGTGCTTTTTTCTTATCGTCGTTACTGCTCATCTGTAAATATTTGTTTGCTCAAAAATACGGAATTCTATCGCATTAAAATCCAAAAAAAACTGAATTCTAAAATTTTTATAAAATTATTGAGGTAAATGTTTTGCGTCTGAAGAAAAAATTTTCTAGATTTGCACCACCAAAATAAAACAGACCCATGGTGTAACGGTAGCACTTCGGTTTTTGGTACCGCCAGTTGGGGTTCGAATCCCTGTGGGTCTACTTATTTAAAAAAATAACCATCTGATTTTCAGGTGGTTATTTTGGTTTAAGGCATTATTTTAGCGTGATTATCACCAACTTCTGCAAAGAGTTCATTTTTCAGGAAGTAAAGATCCTCCTGTGTTCTGTTCTTCCGGAAATACAGGCGTGCCCACGCCCGTTATTCTTCGATTATCATCGCAACGGAAACAACGTATAAAGAGGGCAAACTGTATTTAGTGCCCATAGGTTGCCACTCTTTATATTTTCGAGCCATCATGTGTTTGCATACTTTCCCTCGGAACCTTCGGTACGGAAATTGTGAAGGGGGAGTAGGCGTATTAGACGCAATAATTTAATTCTGCGCCCGCTGAGTGAGGTTGCTTTGCTTATCAGGTGTCTAAAATTATATAATGAAAAAACTGTTTTTAATTTCAGGCCTAATCCTTTTTCTCTCCTGTCATAAAGATCCCGGTCCAGCCGAAAGCCGGAACGTCTCAGCGGACAGCCAGCTGATTTCCGGGCAATCACATAACACCGTTGCGAATCTGGAGTTAAAGTCGGTGGAAGATATTAAAACAGAATATAATCTTGTGAACCGGTTGCTGCAGGAAAAAAAACTGGATTCTGCTTCTTTTTTATATTCCTGTGCCGGCGAACGCCAGGGGAATGTCGTTTATTACTATGAAAACAGACAGCTCAGGAGCATCCGGCATACCTACAGTGAATACAGCCATTTTTCCGCTGTTGAAAATTATTTTATAAAAGACGGGAATGTGTTTTTTATCTTTAAAAAAGAAACGGGTTGGACTTTCGACGGCGGAACCCCGGAAAAGCCCGAAACCAGAGATAATAGTAAAGAATTTAGATATTATATGGTGAACGGTAAGCCCCTGCAGTGTTTTGAAAAAGAATATACCGTACGGTCTGCAGCATCTGCCAACCCGCAGCCTGAAAATATAAAAAACACCGAAGTAAAAAATTGCGAAACCGACAAAGTATTGAAGAGATACCGTTCCCTCGTCGAAAATCAAAAGACAAAAAAGTGCGTTATGTAAGTGAGTGAAATAGTGTCGACTGTAAGTAAGCAGGCGCCTAATTACAATAACGGGAGGTGATTAGCTTATCATTATGCTGATAATCATTATCATTTTCCTTCAATAGATAAGCATCCCTGATCATGTGAGGCATCGGACACTTTCGGTGACATTAAAGATTTTTCTCAATTTTCTCAACCCCTCTTTCGCGCATAAGCTGTGCTGCATCTAACATATTGGTCATATTAAGGTACGGGGTCATCATATCCTCGCCCGAAGCATCGGGGCAGGGACATAATGAAAGGTGCACAGTTTCGCAGAGAAAAAAATCATATTCTTCTAAGGTTTTCTCGGTAAATGCTTTTTCAAATACAGCGAACGGATTTTGATACTCCTCTCCTGTTAATGAGCCAAGGCACAGTTTCGAATGCTCGGGCGGAGTTTCATCAGCTTTAACTTTCCATTGGTGTGCTTTAGACTGCAGCCTGTAGCAGGCGCGGAGAAATGAGCGGAAAGCCAGATAAAAGATAAATAGCTGACCGGGATACTCTTTTCTCAGTATTTCTTTTTTGTACATTAGCGACACCATCTCAGACAATACTTTCCGGTATGAATCAAGATGTGCAAAATCAAAAAAAGCATCGATCAGTTCAACCGGACTGGTGATGCCGTCAGCGGTCCAATAGCCTGACTCTAAAGAAATTTTTCTGTTTTTCATTGCTTTAAATTTTAGGCTAAATACCTCATTTTGCACGGGATACTCTATTCCGTTAAAGAATATTTTACGCTCGGTATTAGGATTATTAGCGGGTAATATTTAACTTTACTTTTAATACAACACCGTATCTTTACGGCTTTCAGAAACTTGAAACCATGGAACAGAAAATACATCAGGGACGCAACGTGAAACGCTTCAGAGAAATGCTCGGCATTAAGCAGGAGGCATTAGCTTTTGACTTGGGTGACGAGTGGAACCAGAAGAAAATTTCATTGCTTGAGCAAAAGGATGTGATTGAAGATCCTTTGTTGAAAAAGATTTCTGAAGTATTGAAAATTCCCGTGGAGGCGTTTCAGAATTTTGATGAGGAAGCTGCGATAAATGTAATTGCAAATACATTTAATAATCATGATCATTCTAATCCACAATTTGCCAGCGTTATTAATAATTCTCCAACATTTAATCCAATAGATAAGATGGTTGAATTATACGAACGTATGTTAGAACAACAAAAGGATATGATTGAGAAGTTGGAGAAGTTGATTCAGGATAGATAAACGAAGCCTGAGAAAGATCTCAGGCTTTAATTATCAGCTGATTCTACTTCTTTCTGGTTGGGTTAAGTTGTGCACCTCTGTTATCTTGGTTTTTTTTTACATAACGGGAATTTACACCTACAACCTCAGGTAGCTTATAGAAGCTTGCCGCGGAGTCCGGTAAATTCCGCACTGCTTACGAAATCACGGAGCCATGCTGCAAAATCTGCCAACTCAGCGTCATCATTTGAATAGCTCATTTCTTCAGCAACCTCCGGCGTCTGCCAGCCTGAAAATATTTTAGCGGGCGGACGGCTGTACCTGATTTGCAGAAAAGCGGGCATAATCCAGGAATTCGCAAGATCGGTCTGCAGCGTTTTGGCTTTTGCCTCTTTCAGTCTGCCTGTTTTAAAGAGCGTAATGACCCATTCGAATAAAAAAACAGGATAGCCGGAATCGTCTGGAAAATTTTTACTGAACCAGTTAAAATAACGGAGAGCGCCGGAATAATCCTGTATCCTGAGGTAAAGCTCCGGGGGCAGATACCGCAGTCCGCGGCTGTCGTCGTAATAACCTCCCCACCTTTTCTTATCGGCGGCAAGTTCCTTCCTGATTTTTGCAATCTTAAGCTGAATGCGTTCTTTTTGTTTGGCTGTCATGAACTCTACTTCTGGGGTTAGCGGCGTCTTGGATCTCCGCATAAAATACCGGTTTCGTTGCTATAAATATACTATTTATTGCCAAAGATCCCCGGTCACACGCGGAATGTTACTGAGGTATCGAAGATTTGCATACCGGTCATGCGGCCTGTGATCTGATGGCCTAACTGCATATCCAGTACAGAACTTTGCCAAAGTTTGAAACTTTGGCAAAGTTATCCCCCGCTACCCGATGCACCCCTATCTCCCCAACTAAAGTCCTAAAATACAGATGCCCAAACCTCATCCCTCTCAGATATTTTACCCGCCCACAGAATATTTTATCCCGCACATCCCGCCTTCCTTTGTTTCATCAACCACCAAACACAGTGATTATGAAAGCACACCTGAACACCATCAGCCGGCAGAATCTACCACCCAAAGTGAAACAACAGCTGAACCTTCTTATTATGGAGAATGACGCAGAACTCATTTTCTTCTCCCGGGAACATCTTTGCAGTCTGCCCACCCTCACCGTGATCATCGGCAAGAACACTGATAGCAGGCAGCTGCAAGAACTACAGCAGCACGACTGGGTGCGGAACAGCATTGAAAAGCCCGGCCTGATCATCGCCGTCAACGCACATTCAAGCCATGCCCCGGAACCCGATCTGCATTTCTCCTACATCGTGCTGAACTGCCATCCCCGACACCTCATCTATGCCCGCACCGAAAAAAGCTGGAACAGCAGGTTTCAAAATGATTATTCGCTGAAACAAAGCAGGAACGAGAAACAGTTCAGAGCGTGGCAAAGCGGTATTGAGAACCAATGCGCAGCGTATTACTCGCAGTTTATCGCTCCTAATTCGGACACCCGAAGTGAAGACGTATTACAGGCCGGACTGAAGGCTGTTTATGAGGAACTGCTGTCAGGATTCCGGAAAATATTTCTGCCGAAGAACCTGCATTCCTTTTATAAAGGTGCCGCTGTTCTGGATTTTATGCAGCAACATGTGCCGGAACTGAAGCAACCGCTCGCGCAAATTGAGGGGCATGCCATCAAAAGAATCCTGGACAGATCTACGACGGTAATGAATGAAACACAGCGGCAAGAGCATCTGGACTATGTGCAAATCCTGAGGGGAATTTTCTCAACGAACCTGGCGCATCTGTTTTACGGAAAATTCCGGCAAACCCTGTCATGGAACCAGTATGCCGAAGTGTATCTGCAGAAACCCGTCGCGGCGGAAAAGCCAGAACGCGACCTGCCTGCTGCCATCGCCGAAATCATTAAGCAACAGTATAAAACGCAATACATCTATTGGGTTCCGCAGAAAGCATCCGAGGGCCAACCCCGTCGCTACCTGTTGATCATGCTGGGGTCTTCTTTAAAGATTACCCAGCTTCACTTCGTGCAGCAGCTCATGGCGACACACTTTCCGGAACTGCAGATCTGCATCCTGTTGCATAAAACGGACTGGATCAAAAAGCATTACGGGCTGTTTTACGGTTTTATCGACCGCTACCTCAGCAGCGAATATCTTATTGACCGAAGCCAAAAAGAGCTGAGCTTCCCTGCGAAAGTGGAACAGGAGCGCGACGGTCTGGTAAGGCGCTATTGGGCAGAACGGAAAGAGATCATTGACGTGCAGTGGACAAGCGTGGGATTTCCGGAAAGTGAATTTACGGAGGGCCAGGTGCTGTATCTGCGCAGTATTTTTCAGCAGCTGTTTCTCGGAACGCTGTATCACTACGCGCATTACCTGCCCAATACCCTCAATCTGAATTATCTGTGGGAACTCATCACGTGGTTCGCGCCGGAACTTCCGCAAAAAATCCGGATGAACCGCCCGATGCAGGAAGTGCTGGCCTTTATAGGAACGCCGGTGCACAACTTCCCGAATATCGATGAGCCTGAAGTGGATATCTCCACTATTTCCTTTCAGGAAGCCGTATCGTGCTGCAGCCGCCTCTATGAACACCTTAACAATGAATTATCTTAAACCCTGTTATGATGGAAAATTTTATTAATCAAATCAAAGAGAACAAGCTGCCGGAACATGTATATGAATTACTGACGGCCGAAACCGGAAAGGAGAATATTACCGCTATGTGGCTGTACCGACCGGAGCATCAGAAAGCAGCCCTGCTCACCGTTCTATGTAAAGACAGACTGCTACTGCAGCGGACATTTGATTACCTTTTCATCGGCGATACCTTTGAGCAGGACGGTCTTCTGATTTCTATGCTGGACGATAGTGATATGGTACAACAGTGCGAAGACCGGTATCTGTTCTTTTCCAGGTATGCACGGAAAGAAGATCAGATCTATGGACACGAAAAGGATTACGGGAGGTTCAACATCGTGGATTCCGATCTTGTCTCTCTAAAGGCGAGATATCTTAAAGAGGAGCAACTTCTGATGAAATATACCGAGGAACTGATCGTCGATGAACAGGTTGGGGCTACTCTGTTTTATTTGAAAAACATACAGCATGATGTGGAATTTCTCGAATATATCCGGTTTGGAAAGCCGTTTGAAGATTTCGCCCTGGCAGAAAGGCTGCGTCAGATCGAAGCTCTTATTCCTGAAGTCAAACAGTTTTTTGTGAAGCACAACAACCACTATTATATTTTGCGTCAGATTGAGAATGAGGACATCGTGGAATACATGGATGAATATCAGGATCACCTTCGGAAGATCAAGGAAGAAATGAAGAAAATTGTGCTGCAAAATATGAAGGCAAAGCAGCCCAAAAACACGCCGCTGAAACCGACGGTATCTCATCCGTTTATGAAAGACCCAACCATTAGAAAAGCGCTGCATCCCTTATTGCAGACAGCTTACCTGGAGGAAGTTTATTTCTTTCATGAAATCACTGCCATCAAAGAAAAATCGCAGCATCATCATTACTACCTGCTCGCGCTTGTTTCCAATGAAAACCGAAAAGAAGAAAAGCGCATAGCTGAAAAGATAAATAAAGAACTGCCACGTGATATGGAATTTACCATTATCTACCATACCCGACTGTGGATACAGGAAAACGTGTATCAGTCGCAGCATTTCCTAAAATCGCTAATGAACGGGGACCATAAAATCTATACCAATGATTTCCATGCAAAGATTCACTGGGACGACGACGACGCTTACCGCTGTGATGACGCTTTTATCTATCATCGCAGGGAGAAAAATATCTATAAAAGACACCTGAAGGGCGTTGAGCGCAATGAAAAAGCGGCCATGGTATCTATTATCGCCAGTGAGCTGAATGAATATTTTGTACAGATCCTGATCAACCGTTTATACGACAGCGCAGGGTATTTGTCGGAGATCAGTGATGTGAAAGTGTTGTGGGATCTGGTACTCTATGCTGATCCGCGAGCCAGTCAACTTGAAGACCAGCTGCATAAACTCTCTTTTGATCTTATCGGTTATCTGAGTATGCACCGGAAAGATAAAAAGCCGGGCCTGCATCTTCATCAGGACGAAAAGAAAAAAATCTTCTGCTTACTGAATCATCTCAAAAACCCTCACACTTTACCTCAACCTTAGCCTCAACCTTTACCTTTACCTTTACCTCAGCCTTTACCTTTACCCCTACCTCCTAACCCCACCGCCTGCAGAAAACCGGGCCCCGAAATAAACACGAGATCCGTAAACCCCTTCTTCCGGCGGAAACGCTTTTTAAGAGTAACGGGGCCCGCCTGAACGCCTTTAGGAAACGCATGTTCATGACTTCTGTAGGCCCGGTTGTCAAAATTGATCTGAAGTTCGAGTACGGTGACCGGCTTTGTCGTGTCATCTGAAAAATGAAGCTGCAGCTTTCCGGGTACAGTGTTCGCAGTCAGTATACGCGGAAAGACGACGGCCTTTTGATGAAAGTCGAAGTCCGCCAGCAGCTTCTGCCCCTCATCAGTCGCGAGGCCACCGGCCACCGTACGGAATCCCGGCTCCGAAACATCGGCAGACCGCAGCAGTGCCATGATTTTATTGATCCGTTGATAAAGATATCGGTCATTAAGACGGGTGTAAATTTCGCCGAGAGCCTCACGCAGCACCCTTCCGGCCGCAGATGCCTTGCCGAACTCTGAAGCAAACAGCGCTTTTTTCTGCTCGCCTTTGGTCTTGGGCCCTCTCCGTTTCTTGGCAATCCTGCGTGCTACGGGTTTGCCGTTGAGCGTGTAATAAATACGGTCTCCAATTTTACCCTCAACCTTAATAATCGGATGTACTTTTGCCATGATATTCAGATAGATAGGACTGATGCTAATCTACAAAATATTAGAATTAATGCAAAATATAAAAACAATTCACTAAATTTGAAGTATAGATCGCTTCGGTTGCAGCCTTCCTTGCCGGTGTTTGTACAAAACCCTTTATTTTGCGTCATTAATTCTCTGTCGTCCTCCTGACAAAAGGGACTCCCAAAGATCAGACCGTAGTCGGACCGGACATACGGGCATACTCCCCGCAGGCCTCCCCATAGATACGCCCACCTTTCCCCTGGTAATATCCATGCGAAGGTCGCCAAACTTTGCATCTGTTCCTGGTTCATAAAAAAAGTATGGCACTTAAAACAGGGCCATGCCCTTGGTTTATTTCCAAAAAAAGAACGGATTTAGACAGGATCAATAAGCGGTGCAGTACCGCATTAATTGCTTTTCTTCGCCTTGATCATCGCTTCGAGCATATCCCACATTTCTTGTGGAATTTCTTCAAGCATATTGAACTCGCCTGCGCCCTGAAGCCATTCTCCGCCGTCGATCGTCACTACTTCGCCGTTCATGTAGGCTGAATAATCGGAGACGAGATACGCCGCGAGGTTGGCAAGCTCCTGATGTTCGCCCACTCTTCTGAGCGGTACTTTTTTGCGCATATCGAATTTTTCCTGAAGGTCGCCCGGTAACAGACGGTCCCACGCACCTTTGGTCGGGAAAGGTCCAGGCGCGATCGCATTGAAACGGATTCCGTATTTCGCCCATTCTACCGCGAGACTTCTGGTCATCGCCAGTACGCCCGCTTTTGCGCACGCAGACGGCACCACATAGGCCGAACCGGTCCACGCGTAGGTGGTCACGATATTCAGAACAGTTCCGGAGATCTTATTGTCGATCCAGTATTTCCCGACAGAAAGCGTACAGTTTTTGGTTCCTTTCAAAACAATATCCAGAATAGAATCGAATGCCGAATGCGTAAGCCTTTCTGTAGGAGAAATGAAGTTACCCGCGGCATTGTTAAGCAGTATATCGATCTGCCCGAATTCTTTCACAGCCGCGTCCTTCATCGCTTCCACCTCGTCCCAGTTTCTTACGTCACACTGTACGCACAACACTTTCCCGCCGGTTTCGTCCTCGAGTTCTTTGGCGGTTGCCTGAAGTTTCTCAAGGTTTCGGGATGTGATGACCACTTTCGCACCGAGCTGCAAAAAATATTTGGTCATGGCTTTGCCGAGACCGCTTCCACCGCCGGTTACGATCGCGACTTTATCTTTAAGCGCATCTTCGCGCAGCATAGGTTCTGTGTATTTCATAGGTTAGGTTGAGTTTAAGTTTGAGCCTTAAAGTTAATGAAAATATAAAGCGGTGCGTTGGGGATTGCGATGCAGCGCACACAGATTGGCTTATGGCTTTCGGCTTAAAACCACAAAGACACAAAGTCATTGCGATCGGAACGGAGTGCAGCGCGGCAATGCCATATTTCAAAACTCACGTTTTACTTTGGCTTGCTTCGTCGTGCAGGAGGTTTATCGAAATTCAACAACAGCGCCCCGTCTGTGCGCTGAAATAAGCCGCCTCGGGATGCGCTTCTTCTACTTTGGGCTCTATCAAAATTAAAAAATATATTGCTGAATTGGTAAAGTTTCAGGTGAATATTTTAAGTGTAATGAATGATATTTGGCATATTCGGGTTATTCCGTAAAAATATTTGGCGGGAAGTGTTTGCCTGGGTGGGTTTTTTGAGTAGATTAGCGGGAGGAAATGGACGATAAGTGCACATGGATTATCTATAATCTATTATTTAGTGCTTATCAAAAATTAGTCTAAATTTTAAAAACAACAGATTATGAATTGTATTTATTGTAAGGAAGATATTTCGGACAGAGCCAATTTCTGCCCTAAATGTAAAAAACAAATAAAATGTCTGAAATGTTATGAAATAATGGAAGCAGATAGTGATATCTGTATTATATGTGGAGAGGATAAGAAAGTAGAATCTTCGAATGGAAATACAATCAAATTTCGTGAGACTAAAAAAACAAGGACATTTGAAGCAAATTTTTCTAATGAAGTTGGACAGGGTATAGGTGAAGCGTTTGGTTTATTGTTAGCAAATAAGAAAAGCGCTGGTATGCAAACTAAAAACTTTTTAAAAACTGCAGTAAATAATTTAGAATATAATGAAGAAGGAGCAAGTGAAGCTATTGATACAGAGTATGCGGAAGTACCCATAACCCCTTCAAAAGATAGAGTATTTGAAATTTTTAACGATAACGGGGGTAAAATAACTCTACTAGAAACCAGACTTAAAGCAGGATCAAAAAGAGATTACAGCATACGATTGGCAATAATTTATCTGCACTACGAATTAGTAAAAGGTAATGCTAAAATTTCTCGCGAAAAATTAAATTTTATTATTAAAGATGCAAGTCTTTACGACGGTAATTTCCGTAGATGGTTGACAAACACGAATCTCATTGGAGTGCACGAAGACGAAATCGAATTAAAAGCACCGGGAAGAGAAAAAGCTAAAGAATACATAGATGAAATATTTAATGAGACATTAGATGATAAATGGAAACTAGGATCAACACCAAGAAGGAGAAAAAAGAAAGAAGAGATTAAAAATGATTGATTTACAAGAATTTTGCGCTAAATCTAATATAGATGACAAAAAATCTAAGATTGACGCTGTAATACTTTTATTATATTATGCGATTGCTTTTGAGGGTTCGGACGGATTATCGCCCAATGAAATAAATAGCCTGTTTGAAAAAGCACATTTACCTCTATATAATAGGACATATCTTAAAAGAGATTTGTCAAAAGATAAAAGAACAACGCCCATTCCTAAGACTAATAAATATAAACTCACACTAGGAGAATTAAAAAAACTTAATATGGAGTACGGGTATTTATTAGAAAAGGAAATTCAGATTAATGTAAGAGTTGATCTTAATAAGACACCTTTATTTGACCAATCTGCACTTGAGGGAGCCAAAAAAATGTCTCAATTATATATCATACTTTATTGTTGGGAGAATTCGGTTAGGAAAGTCATCGAGCAAACTTTGACGAAAAAAATAGGCCTTGATTGGTGGGATGACACTAAAAACAAGGAGCTTGAAAACAAATATTTAGACCGAAAAAATAAAGAAGAAAAACAAAAATGGATTAGCCCCAGAGGAACACAAAGTCCTCTTTATTATCTTGATTGGGGAGATTTGATTAAAATTATCCGAAAAAATGAACATCATTTTATATCACAAATTCCTGATATAAAGTTTATAGAATTACGTTTAGAAGAGTTGGAAAGGCTTCGAAACATTATAGCACACAATGGACTAGTTCCTGACGAAAACGACATTGATCGAATAGTGGTGCATTTCAACGATTGGTGTAGTCAAATAAAATAAAATTTAACGTCCCCTACCTAATGTCTCCTCACTCTCCGCCTGTACTTTCATTTAAAAAAAACGATCTTTCTCCCACCCATTCCCCGCGCCCCGACCTGAGTCCGCGGCAGAAGCGGGAATCCTTCAACAGGCTCAGGGTAAACTCGGGCGGTCCGGATAGCTATCGAGAGGCGCCCAAATAAAAACTTTGGGATTGCTTCGTCGTAGTGCCTCCTCGCAATGACACAAAAAAACTGCTCCTATCCGGAGCAGTTTCTATAAGCAATATTCTGTAAGGTTTAGTATCCGAAAAGTTCTTCCAGGGTGATTTTCTTCACTTCGCCAATCTTTTTAAGATCGTCCATTCTCATGTTCTTTTCAGAAGCTACCAACGCATACGTGTAAGGTTTGCCTGAAATATTGGTCGTATGAAAGTTTTTAAGATCGTTCATGGTGATCTTATCCACATTGGTGTACAGCTGCTTACGGATATCATCTTTCAAACCAAGCTGCTGCGCGGCCAGATATCTGAAGATGATATCGTCCTGCATAACTCTTTCAGTCTGGATGTCCTTCTTTACTGAGTTTTTAGCCAGATCCAGGTTTACCGGAAGCTGAGGCATTGTTGTCAGCAGTTCGTTCATGGCACCAACGGCATCACCAAACTTATCGGCCTGGCTGCCCACATAACTCATCATATAATACTGATCGTCTTTTTTCTGAGGCTGCACATACAAACCGTAAGTACTGTAGGCCAATGCCTTACTCTCACGGATGGTCTGGAAGATTACAGAACCCATACCGCCACCGAAATAGTTGTTGAACACCATTACCATTGGGGTTTTGGCTGCATCATAGTTTTCGGTATTGCGGATCCATCTGGTTTCGGCCTGCACCATATCGTAATCGGTGAACAGCACCTGCGTCCTGGTCTGCGGAAGCTGTTTGAAAGTCTTCAGCGGGCCTGCAGATGCAAACGTAGCCGGAACTTTGTGCATGGTTCCCAGTTTTGCCGTCAGATTTTTAATCGGTTCCGGACCGTAATAGATAACAGTCTGCTCGTAGTTGTTCAGATTTTTCATCCTGTCCACAAGTTCTTGTGCAGTAACCGCGTTGATTTCGGCATCAGAAAGTGTGTTATTGAATTTATTCTTAGGACCGTACATCGCGTAGCTGGTAAGCCCCTGCAGGATGGCGCCTTTATTGGCTTTCGCATCTTTTCTGGACTTCGCGATACGTGCTTTCAGCGCCGCAAGTGCGGTTTCGTCCGGTTTCGCGTTCATTACAAGGTCTTCATATAGCTTCACCGCTTTATCAAAATTCTCCTGCAGACCTTCAATGGTCACCATTGTATATTCCTCACCTGTAGAAACATTGAAGCTGGAAGCGATCTTGTAGAACTCCTTGGAAATTTCTTCTGAAGATTTCTTATCCGTCCCAAGGAACTGAAGGTACTGAGAAGCCAGTGACTGCTTAGGATCATTAAGTGTTCCTACTTTGTAACGGTATCTCAGTCTGAAAAGCTGGTTTTCAGTATTCGGCACGTAAAGCACCTCAGCTTTTCCAAGTTTTGATTTCTGAATATCTTTGTTAAAATCTAAAAATACCGGTTCAGATGGTGTAGACGGCATTTCGTTCACCATTTTCACAAAGGCCGACTGCTTATCGGGGTTCGTTTCAACAGGCGTGATGGACGGCTTCTCGATTTTCTGAGGGTTCTTGTTCTCCCCTTTTTTCTTAAGGATGGCCACATAATTATTTCCGAAATATTTATTGGCGAATGCTACAACATCCTCTTTTTTGATCTTGGAGATATCATCTACATACGCAACCTGATCTTTCCAGTCCAGTTCTGCGTTGAAGGCACTTTGCAGCATAGACGCGCGGTCGCCGTAACGTTCCAGACTCTGGATTTTCTCTTTCTTGATGTTATTTACAATAGAAGGAATCAGATCAACATCGAAATTTCCTTTTTTCAGGTTTTCGATTTCGCTGAGCACAAGAGTCTGTACCTCTTCCAAAGTCTGACCTGTAGTTGGCGCTGCGGAAAGATAAAGGATTCCGTGATCCTGCAGTGTGTAAGTAAATGCACTTGCACGAAGAAGTTTCTGCTTCTTAACAAGGTTAAGATCCAAAAGTCCGGCTTTTCCGTTGGTCAGGATAGATCCCACCAAATCTGCAAGCAAAACATCTTTATCCTTGTTCCCTGGCAAACGGTATCCTATTGTAAGGTTTTCGGCATCAGGACCTACAATTTCCTTAATGATAGGAGCCGTCATGGCCTGCTCCGGCTGGAAGGTATATTTCGGTACGGGCTTGTTCTTCATATAAGAGAAAGCCCGGTCTATTTTCGCAATGGCATCATCAGGATTGAAATCACCTGAAAGGATAACTCCCATGTTATTAGGAACGTAATAATTGTTGAAGTATTTGCGGATCTCCACAAGGGAAGGATTCTTTAAATGCTCCACGGTTCCGATTGTGGTTTGCTTACCGTAATTATGGTTCTTGAACAATGTGGCGAAAAGCGTTTCGAAAACCTTTCTGCTGTCGGTATCCAAAGTCCTGTTTTTCTCTTCATACACGGCTTCCAGTTCGGTATGGAAAATCCTAAGCACAGGATTTCTGAACCTTTCTGCCTGAACAGCAAGGTAACGGTCCAGTGAGCTGGACGGAACATCATCGGTATAAACGGTTTCCTCAAAATTCGTCCACGCGTTGGTGCCCTGGGCGCCCATTGCGGTCATCATCTTGTCGTACTCATTGGCGATGGCATATTTTGCCGCCACACCTGAAACGGAGTCAATTTTCTTGTAGATGGCTTTACGTTTAACTTCGTCCTTAGACTTGTTGTACTGCTCGTAAAGCGCGTCAATTTTGTCGAGTTCAGCTTTTTCTTTGGCCCAGTCCAGGGAACCGTACTTATCGGTTCCTTTGAAAAGCATATGCTCCAGGTAGTGTGCAAGACCTGTGTTGGTAGCAGGATCTGTTTTACTGCCCGCTTTTGTGGCAATGTATGCCTGGATTCGGGGGTCTTTCTTAGTCGGGCTCAGAATTACGGTGAGTCCGTTCTGCAGGGTATAGAATCTGGCCTGCGTAGGATCGTTGGTCACATATTTATACGTGTAACCACCACTCTTAGCTTCCTTCCACTGGTAATCCTGCGCCTGAGCGGTGAAGAGAATCCCAACAGCAAAAAGCATTAAAAACTTTTTTCTGATCATAATATATTGTTGTTAATACTGTATTAGACGATTGGTTTATGCTTTTGTTGCAAAAGCAGCATTTATTTTTTCAGGAAAACTTTGCTGAAGTACCTGAAGCAGTAAAATTCCTGACCTTAAATTTAATAAAGTTCTTAATAAGGCTACCTTTCAAAAAGAAGTCTTTCGCCAAACTTTCCAGATTTTACCTCACCATTTTCGTAAACCAGGTTTCCGTTAACGAAAGTATGGGTGACTTTTGAGTGCAGTTCGGTTCCTTCCAATGGGCTCCAGCCGCATTTGTACAGAATATTTTCTTTTGAAACAGTTTCGCTGTCGTCCAAATCCACCAAAACCAGATCTGCCTTGTAACTTTCGCGGATAAAGCCCCGCTTCTCGATCTGGAAAAGTATCGCCGGGTTGTGGCACATTTTCTCCACGATTTTCTCAAGTGAAATCTTTCCGTTTTTAAAATGCTCGATCATAACCGGCAAAGCATGCTGAACCAGCGGCCCTCCCGAAGGTGCCTTCGTGTACACATTCTGCTTCTCTTCCCACGTATGCGGCGCATGATCGGTCGCGATAACGTCGATCCGGTCATCCAAAAGCGCTTTCCACAAGCCGTCTTTGTCTTGCTGCGTTTTTACGGCGGGATTCCATTTGATTAAAGTGCCTTTTGTTTCGTAATCGGCATCGGTGAATGTAAGATGGTGAATGCAAACTTCTGCGGTGATTTTTTTATATTTTAACGGAATATCATTGCGGAAAAGAGCCGTCTCTTTGGCCGTAGACACATGAAAAACATGAAGCCTCGCCCCGGTTTTTTCAGCAAGTTCCACCGCTTTCGAAGATGAAATATAGCACGCATCTTCACTTCGGATCAGATGATGAAATTTCATCGGAATATCATCGCCAAATTCGCTTCTGTATTTTTCGGTGTTGGCTCTGATCGTTGCTTCATCCTCGCAATGTACGGCGATAAGCATTTTAGTCCTGCTGAAGATATTTTCTAAAGTTTCCGGATTATCAACGAGCATATTTCCGGTTGAGGAGCCCAGAAAAAGTTTAATTCCCGCAACATTTCGTGGATTTGTCTTTAATATTTCATCGAGATTATCGTTGGTTCCGCCCATCATAAAGGAGTAGTTGGCAAATGATTTCTGGGCTGCGATGCTGTATTTTTCTTCTAATAATTCCTGAGTCACTGCATTAGGCACCGTGTTGGGCTGCTCGATAAAACTGGTAATTCCGCCGGCAACCGCTGCGCGGGACTCGCTCTCAATATCACCTTTATGCGTTAATCCGGGTTCGCGGAAATGCACCTGCTCATCAATGATGCCGGGCAGCAGGTATTTTCCGTTAGCATCAATAAGCTGATCCACTTCCTCATCATCAATAGTTTTTTGAATTTTAGAAATAAAACCGTTTTCAATGAGCAGGTCACCTTCAGTAATTTGATTTTCGTTGACGATTCTGGCGTTTTTAATTAAGATTTTCATTCGCAGGTTTTCAGGTTAATCAACCGTAAATTTAAGGATTTGCATTGGCAATTGGGTCTGAAACCTCGTTGTTTGACACCAGAGGCGGATTTCCTAGATTTTAATTAAAACAATACATTTGCACCAAATTAAAGGACATTGTACAAGAAACTGCTGGGACAGACTGCGCTTTACGGACTTACAACCGTAGTGATCCGCCTGTTTCCGTTCATTATCAACCCTTATATCACCGATGCTTTCGGGCCGCAAGCCTACGCGCCATTCGCTGATTTCTATTCGGTCGCCGGCGTTATTGCGGTGCTGTTAACCCACGGAATGGAAACTACGTTTTTTCGTTTCTCACTCGAAGAAAAAAACGATAAGAAACTTATTTCTACCGCTTTCTTCAGTGTTGCGGTGGCTACATTGCTGTTTTTAGTGCTGTCGCTGTTATTCAGAAATGACCTTGCAGTGGCTTTTAAAACTCCTACCGAAGTTAACCTTCTTACGATCCTGGTCGTTATACTTTCTCTCGACGCTTTTTCAGCGATGCCTTTCGTGATGCTGCGCAAGAACGAAAAGCCATTGCGCTATGCCTCTGTAAAGATCACAAACGGCATCATCAACTTTGCGCTGGTGGTGTTCTTTCTGCAGATTCTGCCCCGTCTGCCGGACGGAATTATGGGTTACCGATACAATGCTTCGTTCGGCATCGGCTACGTGTTTGTGGCCAATTTAGTTGCGAGCGCGGTTACGTTTATCCTTTTGTTTAAAGATATCTTCATCGCAAAACTGAAATATTTCTCGTGGGAACTTTGGAGGAAAATGATGAAATATTCGTGGCCGATCACGATCGCTGGCTTAGCCGGAATTATTAACGAAACACTCGACCGTCAGTTTCTGAAGTTTCTGCTTCCTGAAGATATCGCACGTTATGAACTGGGCGTTTACGGCGCTGTAGCCAAGTTGGTTACCTTCGTTGTGCTCTTTCGACAGGCCTACGTTTTGGGAATTGAGCCATTCTTTTTCAGCCATTCAAAAAGTGAAAATGCCGGGAAAACCTATGCAAAACTGATGGATGTTTTCATCGCCGCCAACTGCCTGATTGTGCTTTTTCTGTGCATCAACCTCGACTGGATTTCGAAATTCTACCTCAATAATTCAGCTTATTATGAAGGGATTTCTATTTTACCCGTGCTATTTTTTGCAAGTCTGTTTTTAGGAATTTATCTAAACCTGTCGGTTTGGTATAAGCTTTCAGACAAAACACTTATCGGCGCTTACATCTCAGTTATTGGCGCAGCCGTCACAATTGGGGTTAACTTCTGGTTTATACCCGAATACGGCTACTGGGCGTGTGCGTGGGCAACGCTGGCTTCCTACTTTGTAATGGTGACGGTTTCCTACATTTGGGGACAAATCAGCCATCCGATTCCATACAATCTCTACGGTAACATCGTCATCATCCTGATCACTATTATTCTTTCGATGGTTTTTTATCAGCATTTTAAATACGATATTTGGCTCGGCAACATTATATTTATAGTTTTAGCGGCTGTTTTAATTAAAGTTCAAAGGCTGATACCACAAAGTCTACTCGATAAAATAAGGAGATAAATGAAGATAAAAGTAATCAACAGATCGCGGCATCCGCTGCCGAAATACCAGACTGAACTTTCCGCAGGAATGGATCTGTACGCAAACATCGAAGAAGAGATTTCATTAGCTTCGCTCGAACGGAAACTGATCCCCACCGGATTATTTCTCGAATTGCCCGCAGGTTTCGAGGCTCAGGTAAGGCCAAGAAGCGGGCTTGCCATTAAGAACGGAATCACTGTGCTGAACGCCCCCGGCACTATAGACGCAGATTATCGCGGTGAAATTGGGGTGATTCTGATTAATCTATCCAAAGATACCTTTACCGTTAAAGACGGCGACAGAATTGCCCAGATGGTAATCGCCAGACACGAAACCGCAACTTGGGAAGAGACCGTAGAATTGCAGGTAACACAGCGTGGTGCCGGAGGTTTCGGTAGTACTCAAAATTAAATTTAAAGAATATAAACATTGCCACAGGCAATAACATTTAAACATAAACATGAAAATAATCGTACCGATGGCGGGCAGAGGATCCCGGCTTAGACCTCACACATTAACAGTTCCAAAACCATTAATTCCAATCGCAGGAAAACCAATAGTGCAGCGTCTTGTAGAAGATATTGCAAAAGTGGCTGGCGAGAAAATTGATGAAATTGCCTTTATTATCGGCGATTTCGGCTCTGAAGTTGAAGCTTCGCTGATCCAGATTGCCGAAAGTTTAGGCGCAAAAGGAACCGTATATACGCAGGATGAACCGCTTGGTACTGCGCACGCGATAAAATGTGCTGAAAATTCAATGCAGGGCGATGTAGTGGTGGCTTTTGCCGATACTCTTTTTAAAGCTGATTTCATTCTTGATAAAAATTCAGATGGCGTAATCTGGGTGAAAAAAGTAGACGATCCGTCGGCATTTGGCGTCGTGAAGTTGGATGATTACGGTTTCATCACCGATTTCGTTGAAAAACCAGCAACATTTGTTTCAGATCTGGCGATTATCGGAATTTATTATTTTAATTCTGCCGAGAAACTGATGGACGAAATAAATTACATTATGTCCAACGACATCAAGCAGGGTGGCGAATATCAATTAACTACAGCTCTCGAAAACCTCCGCCAGAAAGGAGCGAAATTCTCACTCGGCAAGGTGGACGACTGGATGGATTGCGGAAACAAAAACGCAACCGTGGAAACAAACGGTAAAGTGCTGAACTACGAGAAAGACAACGTTGCAAATTTCCCTGCGTCTGCAAAAATTGAAAACTGTCTTATTATTCCGCCGTGTTTTATAGGCGAAAATGTGCAGATTTCGAACTCCAAAATCGGCCCGTGCGTATCCGTTGGTAATAATACCATTGTAATCAACTCGAATATCGATCACTCTCTGATCCAGGAAAATACGCTGATTGATCACGGAAACCTAAGCAACTCGATGATCGGCAATTCAGCCCAGTATTTTGGTGTGGCACGGGAAATTTCTCTGGGTGATTATTCGGTACTCGACTTTCTTTCAAAAAGCTGATTTCATCCGGTAAAGCATACGGTTTAAAACATTAGTTAAAATCTGCCGTTATAAAACATCAAAACAACGGGAAAACAGAAATTCTATGAAAAAATATATTGTACTGATTGCGATTTCATTGGGACTGAGTTCGTGCAAAACAAACTCCGCTACTACGGCGACACCTGCAGGTCCGGCAGTAAATACAGCGGGCAGCACCGCCTTCTATAAAGCAATCACAAAGAAAGCTGATTTTCAGCAGGTGAAGATCAACTCCCGCGTTGATGTGGAAACAGGCAGCTTTATCCCTACTTTGGACGCTACGATCTATATTGAAAACGGGCAGAAGGTGTGGATGAACATGATAGCGGTTTTTTTAAATGTCGGTCGCGGAATTGCAACGCCGTCAGGAATTCAGGGCTATGAAAAGTGGAATAAAACGTACATAGAATCAGATTTTTCTTACCTCAACCGGATGCTCAATGTGAATTTTATCGACTTCAATTCGCTTCAGAATCTTCTGATTGGCAAGACGTTCATACCGGTTAATGAAAAAGATTTTACGCTGACTCAGAATGCGCAGGGTTCAGTTTTAACGTCATCAAAAAACCTCAAATTCACCAATAATGGCAGTGTTTCGGAGTATGCAGTTTCGCTGCAGTATTCGCCGCAGCTTGATTTGACGACGGTTGTATTGAATAATGCAAAATCCGCCGAGCGTTTGGAAGTGACCTACAGTAATTGGGTAACTTTCGAAAATATGCGTTTGCCAAAAAATGTTAAAATAAATATAAAAGGAACAAAGTCAAGCCAGATTATGCTCGAAAACACGAAATTTGAGAGTTCGAAGATGGACACACCGTATTCGGTTCCCAATAACTATACGAAAACTGAGATCAGATGATTAGGAAAATAAGCTTTTTTATAGGACTTTTTTTGTTCGGGATTTTATTTTCGCAGAAAAAGGAGCAATTACAAAAGCAAAATGCAGAATTAAAGAAACAGATCGCATCCATCAACGCCAATTTAGCAAAAACTCAGCAACAGTCGAAACTTTCGGTAGCTTACCTTAACGACGTTCAGAAGAAAATTCAACTCCGCGAAAAGGTCTACACCAACACCCAGAAAGAAAAACGTCTCATCGAAGACGATATTTATCTGCGTCAGCTGGAGATTAACCGCCAAAACCGCGAACTGGCAGTTTTAAGGAAAAATTATGCTGAAGTTCTGGTAAAAGCCTACAAGAACAAAGGCGTACAGAACAAAGTAACTTTTATCCTTTCTTCCAAAAATCTTGGTGAAGCTTTGCGCCGCATCCAGTACCTTAAAGATTATTCAGATTATCAGGACAAAAAAGCGGCAGAAATCTCCGAGGCAGCGCGGAAACTTGTAGCGAATATCAACGCCAAGCAGAAATCTGTAAAGGACAAGGAAACCATTCTTTCGAACCAGCAGAAAGACCTGCAGACCATTGCGGTCGAAAAAAAGCAGAAAGAAAATCTGTTACAGGATTTCAAGAAAAACGAAGCCCAACTTACGGCCGAATTAAAGCAGAAACAAACCGAATCCAAACAGCTCGAAGGTCAGATCCGTTCGATTATTGCTGAAGAAATACGGATTGCAAAAGCGCAGGAAGAAGCCAGAAAGAAAGCAGAAGCTGAGAAGATCCGTTTAGCAAAAATTGCTGCCGAACGCGAAAAAGCCCGTATCGAGGCTGAAAATAAAGCGCGCATGGAAGCACTCGCCCTGGAGAAAAAGCGCGCAGATGAAGAAGCGAAACGCTTAAAAGAAATCTCTGATAAAAAAGCGGCAGAAGAGGAAAGCAGATCCCGGATCGCCGCTGCAGCGGATGCGAAGAAAACCGAAGATGCGAACAAAGCCGCCGATGCAGAAAAAGCGGAAGCACGGCGTGCCGCAGCTGCCAAAGATGCTGCTGTAGCGGCTGCAAACGCAAGAGCCGCCGCAGATAAAGCCGCAGACGCGCGGGCTGCCGAAGCTTCACTCGCGAAGAAAAACGAAGACCAGAAAAAAGCTGCCGAAACGAAAGCGATGACCAATTATGGCGTGAGCAGCGCAGTAGGCAACAACTTTTCAGCAAACCGTGGAAAAATGGGAATGCCGGCGTACGGAACGATCACACACCGCTTCGGACGACAGCCGCATCCGGTTTTCAAAAATATTATCGAAGAAAACAATGGGATTAAAATCGCCGTAAGCAAAGGAACCGTAGCAAAATGTGTGGCTCCGGGAACGGTTTCGCGCGTGGTTGCATCAGGCGACGGCTCGAAGATGGTTTTCGTGAAACACGGCGATTATTTTACGATTTATGCAAACCTTTCCGGAGCGATGGTTTCTGCGAATCAACAAGTATCCGCGGGAACATCAATTGGAGCCGTGGGTGCAGATTTCGATGGCACCTATACGCTTGATTTCCAGATCTGGCACGGCACCAGCCCCGTAGACCCGCTGGGTTGGGTCAATTAAAAATTATAACTAACTTTGTAAAAATTTACAGAAAATGGAAACACTTACCATACTCGCTCTTTCTTGGCAACACCTCCTCATCGTAGCAGTTGTGCTGCTCATCCTTTTTGGGGGCCGCAAAATTCCGGAAATGATGCGCGGTTTGGGTTCCGGAATCAAGGAGTTTAAAGACGCCGTGAAAGAAGAAGATAAAAAGCCGGAAGAGCCAAAAAGCAACTCAAACCCGACAATTTAACTGCACATTATATGGGGTTTTCAGATCAGGCCTGGGATATCTTTAACCAATCTATTACGGATTTTCATACTGAGGACAATGTGGATACTGCAATGCAGAATCCTTTCGTAAACGGCAGTTTGGAATGGCTTTTGTATACAAAGAACTGGATTGATACTGTGCAGTGGCACCTCGAAGATATCATTCGTGATGCCAATATTGAACCCGCCGAAGCCCTGAAGATTAAGCGAAGAATAGATTCTTCAAATCAGCAACGAACTGATTTAGTGGAATTTATAGACAGCTGGTTTATTCAGAAATACAATAATATTACCCCGAACGAGGACGCAAAGATTAACAGCGAAACCCCGGCGTGGGCAGTAGACCGCCTTTCGATATTATCGCTGAAAGTATATCACATGTCGCTTGAAGCGCATCGTGCATCAGCAAGTGAAGAGCACAGAAAGAACTGTTCAAATAAACTGAATGTTTTATTAGAGCAGAAAAAAGATCTCTCTGTCGCTATTGACCAGTTACTTTTTGATATTGAAAATGGCCAGGTTAAGATGAGGGTTTATAAACAAATGAAGATGTACAATGATGAAAGTCTTAATCCGGTATTGTATCAAAACGTAAAAAATGGCCAGGCTTAAATGTTATTACATTTTACTGCTTTTTGTTTTTTCCTGTTCCGCCGAAAAAATAAATCTCTCACCATTAGGTGAAAATTCTCTGGGCGGTAGTTTCGATAAGGCTTACACGCCATTAAGCGACCGCAAAAATCTCATTGTATATTCCTCAGAAATCACCAATCTCATCGCGTCGTTTCCAAAATTCAGGAATGATGCCGTCAATACAGAAGTAAAGCTTATAAAGTCTCATCTTCGCGATTACGTGGACGCGCTGAAAAGCTATAATGTGATTGAAACCGAAAAATCTTATGCGCGGTTTGAGCGTTCATACAAGAAACTCCAGAAACTGCGAAAATACCTCAACGCTGATGAGGACGAAGTACTTAACCGTTATCTGGTACGTCTCAAAATTAATATGAATCATCTTCAGAGCAATCTGCCCCAAGATTCCTTATCTTCGTCTTTCAAAAACTAATTTTTCAATGCTTAAAATCCAGGCGGAAGCCAATGTCCCTACCGAATTTGGTTCGTTCCGGATAATTGCGCTTTCAGAAACCGATAACAACTGGATGCCCCACCTGGCAATAGTTGCAGAAAATACCGACTTTTGCCAACCCGTTAACGTACGTTTTCATTCGGAATGTATCACTGGTGAAGTGTTCCATTCAAAAAAATGCGAGTGCGGCCAGCAGCTTGACGCAGCCATGAAATACATGCACGAAAACGGCGGCATTATCATCTACCTCCGTCAGGAAGGCAGAAACATCGGTATCATCAACAAATTAAAAGCATACTCTTTGCAGGAGAAAGGTTTCGACACTGTAGAAGCGAACCTAGAGCTTGGTCTGCCGGCAGATGACCGCAACTTTGCTGTCGCGGTTGAAATCCTGAATATTCTGGAGGTAAAAGATGTAAATCTTCTCACGAATAACCCTGAAAAGATTAAAGTGGTGGAAAACAGCAATATCCATCTTAATAGCCGGATACCATTACAAATCTCATCTACAACCGACAGCGCGAGCTATCTGAAGGTGAAGAAAGATTTTTTCGGACATTTTCTCGACGACGAAAACGACATAAAAGACATAACGCTTTGAAGATTTCAAAGCGTTATTTTTTTTATAAAAGGTTTGTTATTTAAAGATTTATCGCTGTTTCTAAAGCGAGCTCAATCATCGGGGTGAGCGCTGTTTCCCTTTGATCGGCTGAAATAAATTCGCCTGTAGGGATAATGTCTGAAACGGTAAGAAGCGTTGCAGCATTTTTACCAAGATATTGTGCATTTGCGAACAGTGCAAAAGCTTCCATTTCAACCGCTGTACAGTTATATTTCTCAGCAATTAAAGGAGTACCTGGATTTTTGCGGTAAAAAATATCACTCGTATGGATATTTGTAGTCTTGAGTTCTCTCGAAAGGTTACGCGCAGTGTCATTAATTACGGCAAACGTATTTCCCTGACTCGAAAGTATCTCCTCCTCGATTTCCCATGCAAATTTGGCATATGTTGATTCGCTGGCAGCGTTTTCAACATTCAGCACGTCGAAGATTTTAAGTTCAGGCGTGTAGGCGCCGCAGGTACCGATCCGGATTATGGTTTCTACATCATACTCTGTGTAAAGCTCGTAAGAATAGATGCCGATGCTGGGCACGCCCATTCCACTTGCTCCAACCGAAATTTCCTTACCTTTATAAAGGCCGGTGTAATAAAAGATATTCCTCGTCTGACTTACAAGCCGTATGTTTTCGAGGAAGTTCTCGGCAATGTATTTTGCGCGCAGCGGATCGCCCGGCTGTAAAACTGTTTTTGCTATTTCGCCTTTTTTGGCAGCGATGTGAACACTCATAATTCTTGTTTTATTTCGAATTTTAAATGTAAGAAATTATGTACAAACCCCGAATTTTCCGCACCTTTTTATTCAGGAATGTATTTTAAATCAGGTAAAATGCACAAAAAAAACCGCCAAATGAGGCGGGTGAATATTTTAATTCAAAATGTTGAATTACGGACGGTCCGGAATATTATAGAATTTAATAACACTTTCGTAATCGCTATAATTTACATTAGCGTTTTTCTGTTGCGAAGCTGGTATTAAAACAATTCTGAAACGCTGATTGTTCAGATAAGAAGTGGCTTCAGCAGAAGTGAAGGTTGCCTGATCGAAATTTGCTTCAGTATAGATTTCTACATTCTGAGAATCGAACAAAAAGTTGTAATCCAACTCTCTGCCGTTGCTTAAAAATTCGGTCTTAGGAATCTGCTGCCAGGCCGGCGTACCGGAGTTTCCGGAATTAATATTTCTGTAGACCAGAACCACATCGGAGCTGGCAATGTCAATCCCCTGATTGATCGTGTAAGAGTTTCCGGCGTTAAAGTTTCCGGTAATATCGGCCATCACAGGATACGTGTCGTTATCATCCACAAGTACACTGTCGTCACGGTCGTCGCAACTGAAGGCTACAAAGGCAAAAATTGCAAGGAGCAATATGCTGAAATACTTTTTCATAGTAAAATTTTTATTGATTATACTCGGATGAACTCAAGATGTATGCCATTAACACTAAAATTTAATCTTTAAATATTGTATTTTTGTTCGTCACCATATTTTTAATAATGAAATATTTTTCCGGCCTCGCAGCAACTTTTTTACTGTTTTTTGTTTGTGCTGAATTTACAGCCCAATACCGCCCAGCCAATCTGAGCAAAGCAGATTTAAAAAAAGCAGATCAGTGGGTCGATCAAACCTATCATTCACTCTCGCAAAATGAGAAACTCGGACAATTGTTCATTGTAGCGCTTTACACCAATAAAGGCGAAGATTTCATTGATAATGTCCGTAAAACAGTGGTAAAAGAACAGATTGGCGGATTAATTCTGATGCAGGATGATGCTGCTCGCGAAATTAATCTGGTTAACGAGTTTCAGCAGAAATCGAAAGTACCGATGATGATCGGGATGGATGCCGAATGGGGCGTTTACCAGCGTATTGCTGCAGCGTACAAATTTCCGTGGGCGATGACATTAGGTGCCATTCAGGATAAAAACCTGATTACAGAAATGGCAGCAAAAATTGCTGAAGACTGCCAACGAATGGGTGTCAACTGGGATTTCGCGCCGGTGGTGGATGTGAATACCAATCCTCAAAACCCGATTATCGGCAACCGGAGCTTCGGCTCCGAAGTGAGCAATGTGGTAGGTTCTGCGATGGCATATTCCAATGGCTTACAGCAAAATAACGTCCTCGCGGCCATCAAACATTTCCCGGGCCATGGAGACACCGACACAGATTCGCATCTCGACTTGCCTGTGGTTTCGCACCCGCTTAAAAGACTCGAAGCCGTAGAACTCGCACCTTTCAAAGCGCTGATGGACAAAGGTATTGGTGGCGTAATGGTGGCGCATCTCTATATTCCAGCGCTTGAAAAAGAAAAAGGAGTGCCCGCGTCGATCTCAAAAAACATCATTACCGGACTTTTAAAAGAAAAATACGGTTACAAAGGCCTGATCATCACTGACGCATTAAATATGGGCGCAGTTGCCAAACGGTATAAACCAGGCGAACTGGATGCGTTGGCTTTCAAAGCCGGAAATGACATCATGCTCTTTTCCGAGGGTGTGGAAGAAGGAAAACGGCTGATTCAGCTCGCTATTGACAAAGGAGAAATCAGCCAGAACAGGGTTGAAGAAAGTGTAAAAAAAATACTGCTGACTAAATATTTTCTCGGACTCGAAAAATATAAACCCCGAAACCCCGAAAACGTTAATTACGATCTGAATAATGAAAGTCATCAGAAACTGGTTCAAAACCTTTACGCTAATGCGCTGACATTATTAAAAAACGACAAAAAACTTCTGCCGCTGAGCTGCGATGAAACCTATTATTATGTGCCGCTGGAGGAAGCACCCTATCAGGATTTTGCTGACCATCTGAATCTAAACGCATCGGTTGTCGTGAAAAAAGCTTCAGAGATATCCACTATTCCTGCAAACTCGAAAGTGATTGTCGGGTTTCACAAAGATAATTCCACTGCCTACAAACCGTATAAAATCTCGGATGAAAGTAAAAAAACGCTCTCAGAATTAAGTAAGAAGCATCAGGTAATTCTGAATGTTTTCGCATCAGCGTATGCCTTAAAGGATATCGATATCTCAAAAATTCCAGCTGTTCTGGTCGCGTACGAAAATAACGGTGATTCAATGAAAGCTACCGCTAAAGCGCTAACAGGTTCAACCGAAATCTCCGGCCGCTTACCGGTTCTTGTACATGAAAATCTTAAACCGGGAATGGGAATCAACCTCAAAGCCACATCGGCGACAGAAATTAAAAAAGGGAATAAAACTCTGATTGAGTAATCCCGAACCAACAAATCAGAACAAAAAACAATATGAAAATCGGAATCCTATGCTATCCAACCTACGGTGGAAGCGGCATTGTAGCTACAGAACTCGGTATGGCACTCGCCAAGAAGGGTTACGAGGTGCATTTTATAAGCTCTAATCTGCCCGCGCGGCTCGACATAACGAATCCTAACATCTTTTTTCATAAAGTGAATGTTCAGACCTATCCTCTGTTTCAGTATCAGCCTTACGACATCGCGTTATCTTCAATGATTTACCGTGTTGTAAACCTTTATAAGCTGGATCTGCTGCATGCGCATTATGCAATTCCATACGCCTACGCCGCCTTCACGGCCAAACAGATGCTGAAAGAAGAAGGCAAAGATGTGCCGCTGGTGACGACGCTTCACGGGACCGACATCACACTTGTCGGCCAGCATCCAAGTTACCGACATGCAGTGGAATTCTCTATAAATCAGTCTGATACGATTACTTCTGTTTCTGAAAGTTTAAAAAAAGATACCCTTAAACTTTTTCATATCAAGAAAGAAATCCAGGTCATCACCAATTTTATTGATAATTCTGAATTTAACCAGGCAACAGACTGTACGCGCAGACAGTTTGCAACCGATGATGAAAAAATCCTTATTCATGTTTCGAACCTGAGACCCGTAAAACGCATTGGCGAAGTTTTAGAAATTTTTAAAAACGTAAACCGCACCATAAAATCCAAACTGATCATTATCGGTGAAGGGCCGGATATGGAAAAGATCAGTCAGTTTCTTGAAGAAAACCCAACGCTGATCAGCGAAATCCGACTATTGGGAAAGGTGAACGACCTGTACAAGATCCTGCAGTTATCTGATGTGTTTCTGCTTCCCTCGGAACAGGAAAGTTTCGGTTTGGCCGCACTTGAAGCTATGGCAGCACACACACCGGTGATCAGTTCGAACGCGGGCGGAATTCCGGAAGTTAATATTCAGGGCGTGACAGGCTTTTTGGCAGAAATCGGGAACGTAGAAGCCATGAGCAATTACACGATAAAATTACTCAGCGACGAACAACTGTTGGTTGAAATGAAAGAGAATGCTAAGGAACAGGCGATTAAGTTCGATCTTGTAAATATACTTCCGGTTTACGAAACGATGTACAAAAAAACTTTAGAGGATTTCGAAGCGTAAAGAAGAACCGCACATTTAAGAACAAATCTTACGTTAACTTTCAGAAATTTAATACCTTCGTTCCAGTGATGGCATTAAAATCCTGACTCACAATGAACGAGAAACTCCTTCAGTATCTTTGGAATTTCAAGATTTTCAACAGTTTTGATTTTAAAGATGTGAACGGAAACAGCCTTGAAATCCTCGATTTTGGCAAATGGAATTTCGATTCGGGACCTGATTTCCTTTATGGTAAAATTAAATTTAAAGGCCTCGTACTGGCCGGACACATTGAACTTCACGTAAAATCTTCTGATTACATTTTCCACCGCCACACTGGCAACCCCGAATTTGACAATTTAATACTCCACGCCGTCTATTTCCACGATACGGAGATTGACGAACTTAACGGCAGGCAGATCCCAACGCTTGAACTTAAAGATTATATCGACGGAAATATCCTCTCGAAATATGAATCATTGCTGGTTCAGCGCACATTTATACCGAGCGAAAATATATTCGATGCAGAAAAAATTCCTCTGCATTTTGCTGAAGAAACCCTGTTTAAAAAGCTCAGCGAGAAATCGGTGGAAACCGAAGCAGCCTTAAAAATCTGTAAAAACGATTACGAAGCCGTATTGTTTCAGAACCTGGCCTACGCATTCGGATTAAAGGCTAATGCGCAAATTTTCCGGCAGTTAGCAGAAAACATCGACTTTTCTGTTTTAAATAAAATCCGGCAGAACGTAACCCAACTCGAAGCCCTGTTTTTCGGGATGTGTGGCTGGCTCGAAAAGCCTGAAGATGCGCAGATGCAAGTCTGGAAGCGCGAATTCGAATTCTTAGTGGCGAAATATCAACTGAAGCCGACTCGCGTCATTCCGAAATTTTCAAAGTTGCGGCCGCCCGGTTTCCCGACGATCCGGCTTTCGCAGCTTGCCTCGCTGTATCATCTGAACCAGAATCTCTTCTCCAAGTTAATGTACGCGAAAAACATCCGTGAAATTTCGGCGGTTTTCGAAAATGTAAAAGCCAGTGAATATTGGGATAAACGGTTTAATTTCAGAAAAACCTCTTCAACCGAAGGCGAAAAATATCTTACCGAAGAATTCATCACTCTGGTTCTGATCAATGCTGTGCTGCCTTTGAAATATACCTATCATAAAAACGCTGATGACAGCATTAACGATCAGATCATCGGATTCTACCGCAACCTTCCCCCTGAAAAAAACTCAGTGATCGACGGCTGGAAAAAATTAAAAGTCCCGATTAATACGGCGCTGCAAAGCCAGGCTTTTATCTATCACTACAAAAATTATTGCCAGCCTAAACGGTGCCTCGACTGTGCGATCGGTTTTCAGCTGCTTCGTAACAATACTTAAAGATTTTTTCTGAATCGTGATATATGTCCCCATGCGTGGCTTCGCCAATCCGATACTTAACGTTAAGTTTGTATAAAATTCAGCGCAATGTTCGATTGGCTTCAGACACTTCTTTTACCCGTAGAAAACCCTACGGTTACACAATCTATCGTCGTGATCATGCTCGCCGTAGGTAGCGGGATATTTTTCGGCCGGCTTAAACTTGGCAAGATTACATTTGGTGTTTCGGCGGTGATGTTCACGGGTCTGCTGCTGGGACATTTCGGCTACCGTATTGACGCCGGTATCCTAGATTTCATCCGCGAATTCGGCTTAATACTTTTCGTGTACGGCATTGGGCTCCAGGTAGGTCCTTCATTCTTTTCGTCATTCCGGAATGAAGGTCTTAAATTTAATCTGCTGGCTGTAGCCACGGTACTTTTCGGTGGTTTGATTACGGTTGTGCTGTTTAAAGTTACAGGTTTAAACATCGAAGATCTGGTCGGAATCATGAGTGGTTCGGTGACCAACACGCCTGGACTTGGAGCCGCGAAAAATACCATCGAAGAAATGCAGGCTACCTTCCCCGACCGTGCATTCAACGATCCCACAATAGGTTATGCCATCACCTATCCATTGGGCGTTTTCGGTATTATCGGCACTATTATTCTGTCTAAACTCATCTTAAAAATTGATCTGGAAACAGAAATGCGCAATTTCCGCATGTCTAAAATTAACCGCGAACTGCCGCTGGTGCACAAAAAAATGCGCGTGACCAACCCTGTTTTTTTTGGCAAAACACTTCATCAGGCCATTAGCGAATCAGGACTGGAAATAGTGGTTTCACGGCTTAAGCACAGTGGCAGCGCGGCAGTACAGTCGCCCACATCTGATATGTATTTGCGCGACCGCGACGTCCTGATGCTCGTAGGTTTGGAAAAGGACCTTGATGAATTCATCGCGCTTGCCGGCCGTCCTTCGACGGATCTGTTTATTGAATCTGATTCAGACATTCACAACCGGAACATCTTTGTAACGAAATCTTCGGCTATTCACAAAAAACTCTCAGAGTTGGATCTTTACAACAACTACGATCTGAAGGTGACGAGGGTGTTCCGCGCAGGACGTGAAATACTACCGAGACCTTCCCTCGAACTCTTCTACGGCGATAAACTTCGTGTAATCGGCTCCAAAGAAGCGATTGCCGAAGTGGAGAAAATCATCGGAAATTCAGAGAAAAAACTGCTTGAGCCCGATTTTCTTTCGCTATTTGGCGGTTTGCTGCTCGGCGTCATTTTAGGTTCCATTCCTATCGCCATCCCCAGTCTGCCGGTACCGATAAAACTTGGATTCGCCGCGGGCCCGCTAATCGTAGCATTGCTTATATCGAGGTTTGGCGGAATTTCCTTTATCCATTCCTACATCAACAACGGTGCGATTTATTTTATGAAAGACTTCGGCATTTGCCTGTTCTTTGCCGCAGTGGGGATTCACGCCGGAGACGGTTTCTATGATAATTTTATTGCCTACAATGGCTGGAACTGGCTGTTGTTCGGCTCTGCAATTACATTCATCCCACTTTTATTCATGGTGGTGATTGGCCGGTTTATGATGAAGATCAATTATCTGCAACTGGCGGGAATTATGAGTGGAAGCTATACTGATCCGGCGGCGTTGGCGTTCAGTACCAACTACTTAGATTCTGACATTCCGGTACAAAGTTATGCGCAGGTGTATCCGTTGGTTACTATTTTCAGGATTTTTGTAGCGAGTTTACTCATTCTCATATTCGGTTGATTTATTTAAATAAAACGACGCGAATACTCATATTTAAACAAAAAAAAGCAACCCAACATGGATTGCTTTTAAACTTTTAAACAGCAGACAATTATTTTTTGTCATCTGGTGCGCTGTCCGGGAAACGTTGTTGCGTAAACTCGCGTGAAATAGCTGCTTTCTCGAACTTCAGTTTACCCGAAAGTGTTTCGATTACTACTCCATCTTCCATAATCTGTGCAATTCTGCCGTGCATTCCGGAGGTTGTAACTACACGGCTGCCAACTTTCAGGGCTGCCTGAAAACCTTTTTCCTGCTTTGCTTTTTTCATCTGTGGGCGAATCATCAGAAAGTAAAATCCGACGAACATCAGTCCCATCATAATCATTGTGGGCATCATCGTACTTTCTGGTGCGGCCGCCTGTAAAAATATACTGATCATTTTTTCTTAATTTAAATTTTTAGTTAGGCTGAACATCAGCAGAGAAACCGATAATTACCGGTGCTTTTTCTACGTTCGCGAATACTTCTGCCTGCTTGTTTACAAGGCCGTCGAACTGTCCGGAATCAAACTTAAGGGTAATTTTCCCTTTCTGTCCGGGAAGAATTGGATCTTTGGTATAATCGGGTACTGTGCAGCCGCATCCAGGTTTTACCTGAGAAATAATCAGTGGGTTAGTTCCGGTATTGGTTACTTCGTAAACGTGTTCTACCTGCTCACCTTTCTTCACTTTTCCGAATGCAAAAGCAGATTCTGACAAGGCAAGTGTTGTAAGCGGGCCGCTCACCGCCTGTGCTGTAGCGCCATCTACAGTTGGCACCGTTGCATCAGCAGTTGGCTGATCTACTACCACTGCTTCTTCAGTAGTAACTAACTGATCTGCGGACTGATCTTTTTTACAGCTTGCTAAACTTAATACCGCGACAACCGGCAGTAATTTTACTAAATTTTTCATATTAATTTCTATTAAAATCTTTGGTATACTTATCTAAAATTCCGTTGATGAAAATATTTGAACGGTCGGTTGAAAACACTTTGGAAATCTCAATATACTCGTTAATCACAACACGTGCTGGCGTCAGCGGGAAATAATCGAGTTCCGTAATTGCCGTCACCAAAATTATTTTGTCGACGAGTGAAACCCGTTCAATATCCCAGTTTTCGAGACGTCCTACGAGTTTTTTCTCAGACTCTTCCCAATGATTAAGGGTGTCTTTAAGAAGTCGTCTTGCGAATTCACGGTCATCTTCATCTTTAATCATCTTTATCAAAGTGTGGCTGGGCTCGTCTTCCTTTAAAAAACCAATTGTTTTCTGAATCATTGAATTAGAGATGTGGAAATCGTCTGACCAGCTTATCTCCTTTTCTTCAAGATGCTCATGAAAATCTTCATTCTCAGCGATATATCTCAAAAATAATTTTCCGATGAATTTCTGGTCAGCGTCAAATGAATAGCCTTCCTCTTTCATAAAATCCTGATACCGCTTGCCTGCCGTCATTCGCTGGAAAGTTTTCACCAAAAGTTCATCATGTAAATCCCACTTCAGATGCTGGTGTTTTGATGTAAAAGAAAGCCTTTCGGTATTTTCTTCCAGCTTTAAAAGCACCTGATTGTTGATGAATTTCTGATTAGGATTGGTATTATCATCGGTTTTGATGTACTTTTTCTTACCAATTTCGATCTGTTTTTCAGCAAGTGCCTTTAAAGCGACCAAAAAATTCAACTGATAAATGTACAAATGGTAAATTTTCTCGATCTGTGAGAACATATTTTTCTCTAAAACATCAGATTTTAATGGGTTTTGGTAGTATGAATATACAGTCCCTACAACTTTTTCACGAATTTGTCTTCTTCCTAACATTTCAAAGAACTTTTTATGCGTGCAAAGATAACATTTTTTTGCAAACGCGCCGGTGCTTTGGCGATTGTATGGGCTTGTTTAACATGCATCAAATTTCATTTTATTACTTTTGCAGATCATGGCGCCGGCGAAAAACAAGCTCAAGAACACCTCTTTATGAATGCACTAAAAACACTGAACCCATATTTTTACAAACACCGGATTTTACTGTTTTGGGGATTTCTGTTCATCATTGCGAGCAATTTTTTCAGCATCTATAAAGTGCAGTTCGTGGGAAGGTCTGTTGATGAAATTGCCAACACCACCAATCTGGGATTCAATCGGCAAGTTCTTATCTATGTAGGGATCATCGTGGTTTCGTCTATCCTCACAGGGTTTTTCACCTTTATGATGCGCCAGACCATTATTGTGGCTTCGCGAAGAATTGAGTACGAACTGAAGAATAAAATCTACTCACACTATCAGGACCTTTCACTTACCGATTTTAAGAAAACAACCACCGGAGACCTTATGAACCGCCTCAGCGAGGACGTGGTTGCCGTTAGGATGTATCTTGGGCCGGGCGTGATGTACGTAGTGAATTTGCTTATTTTGCTGATCATCACGAGTGTTTACATGCTCAAAACCGATGTTTCGATGACGATTTGGTCGCTTGTACCGCTGCCCATTCTGTCTTTTGTAATCTATAAGGTAAGTTCGATTATCAACCAGAAATCGAAAATCATGCAGAAAAGCCAGTCGGCGATTTCCACATTTGTACAGGACAGTTTTTCAGGGATCCGTGTGGTGAAATTTTTTGCGAAGGAAAAATATATCGAAAAAAATTATGGCACCAAAGTAAAGGACTATCAGGACAAAGCGCTTGATCTGGCTAAAACCGAGGCATATTTTTTCACCATTATCTTATTTGTGATCGGCATCCTGAACGTCATCATCCTTTTGGTAGGCGGACAAAAATACCTTAACAATGAGCTGAGCGTGGGAAAGATTGCGGATTTCTTTCTGTACATCAATATCTTGATCTGGCCTTTTTCGATGGTTGGCTGGGTAACCTCTGTAAACCAGCGCGCGGACGCTTCGATGGCGAGAATAAATGAGTTTCTCGACATGAAGACCGACATCATCAACACAAATCACGATATTTATCCTATTGAAGGTAACATCGAGTTCAGGAATGTGTCTTACGTGTACCCGAACACCGGGATAAAAGCCCTCGACAATTTAAGCTTCTCGATTGAGGCAGGAAAATCTCTTGCGATAATGGGTAAAACCGGCAGTGGCAAATCCACGATTGCACTGCTTCTTTGCAGATTGATTGATCCGACTGAAGGTGAAATCCTCGTGGACGGCAAAAATCTTAAAGATCACAACCTCCAGAACTACCGCAAATACATTGGCTATATTCCGCAGGAAAGCTTTTTGTTTTCCGACACGATCGAACATAATATCGGCTTCTCAATTGATAACCCAACACTCGAAAAGGTTACCGAATATGCCAAAAAAGCTGATGTGCACAAGAATATTGTTGAATTTAAAGAACAATATAAGACGCTGGTTGGCGAGCGCGGAGTTATGCTTTCGGGTGGACAAAAACAGCGAATCTGCATTGCCAGAGCCTTGATTAAAGATCCTTCCATCCTTATTTTTGATGATGCGCTTTCTGCTTTAGACACCGAGACGGAAGAAAACATTCTTCAGAATATCGAAAATGAAATTCAAAAAAGTACGTCGATCATTATTACCCACCGCGAGAGCAGTGCGAAGCGTGCAGATAAAATACTGAATCTCACCGCAATAGAAACCGATCGAGCCTTGTAAATGCGAATTTGTCACGTATAATTCCGTTTTCTTAACAAATGTTAAATTTTAATTTTGCAATTAAAAGAATTCTTTTATATTTGTCTGTACTACTACACTAAAAACAGCAACAAATGAATGATTACAAGGACCGCCACGAAAACGAAATTTTCACTAAGGTATTGAAGGCAGGGCGAAGAACCTATTTCTTTGACGTACGCGAAACCAAAGCAGGAGATTATTACCTTACCATAACCGAGAGCAAAAAACATTTCTCCGAAAGTGGCGAACCCAGTTATGAGAAACACAAGATATATCTTTATAAAGAAGATTTCAAGAGTTTTGAAGAGATGTTTAATGAATCTACAGACTTCATCATCAAACAAAAAGGTGAAGATGTTATTTCTGAACGGCACGACAAAGACTTCAAAGCACGCTCATTCACCGTCGACTCTGACGAAGAATTTTAAAACACAAAAATCGCATCTCCGGATGCGATTTTTTTTTGCCTAACCACGCTTTAAATACCTGTAACAACTAAATTTGAAGGTTATAACTTTAAATAAACGCAAATAAAAAAACGCATCCAACATAAGTGAATGCGTTTTAAATTTAGGGTGAATGAGGGGTCTCGAACCCCCGACCTCCGGAACCACAATCCGGCGCTCTAACCAACTGAGCTACAATCACCATTTAGGTCTGCAAATATAGGGCTTTTCGAGAAATTACAAAATTATTCCGTCGAAATTTTTGAAGGCGATTAATTTCTCAGTCGTGAAGCCTTCGGCATACTCCACGCCTGACAGTCGACCAAGGTCCTGCGCCCTGTATGTCAGGCTTTCGAGGAAATCTTTGGTTGCGATCGGCGTCATTGGTTCAGTGGAATCGGGATCGTAAAACTGCGTTTTGTACGCAAGACACGCTTCAATCTTAGTGTTCATAAAACCCGAAATATCCACCACAAAATCGGGTGTGATGTTTTTCCACTGAATGTAGCTGAAAATTTGCTTCGGACGCCAAGGTATCTGGTTTTCACCATTGTTCGTAGTTTCAATCTTAACCAGTCCCGCAAGAAAACAGGCGTCAGAAACGAGTTTATGTGCTTTCGCATGGTCGGGATGGCGGTCTTCAACTGCATTTGAAAACACAATCTCAGGCTGATATTTGCGGATCATTTTCACAATCTGCATTTGGTTCTCCTCGGAGTTTACAAGGAAACCGTCTTTCATTTTGAGGTTCTCGCGGGCTGAAATTCCAAGTATTTCGGAAGCTTTTGCAGCTTCTTCTGCCCGTGTGAAATTTGTGCCGCGCGTGCCGAGCTCGCCCTGCGTGAGGTCTACGATGGCAACCGTCTTACCTTCGGCGATGAGTTTGGTTAAGGTTCCGCCACATCCCAGTTCCACGTCATCGGGATGGGCGCCAATGGCTAATATATCTGCTTTTTGCATTTGGTAAAGATACTAATTTGCTTTTTTTAGTGAAGACACATGCCTCGTAAGAACAAAATGTCTGAAATTATAGCCCGGATTGCAGTGAAAATCCTTTTTTGCGGCGGTCTGCGGCCGCCGCAAAAAAGATTGTAACGGAAAGCTGGTAAAATGGTGGCAGAAACGAAAACCTGGTTGCTCCTAAAACTATTCAAGTTGCCTGTAAATCGCGGTAAGAAACTGCGCGTAAGATTGCTCTAACCTTGTAATGTCGCCTGATTTCAGGTTAATGCCAGCGGTTCCGTATGGATTGGAATTCACCGAAAAAGCCGAAAACTGAAAGTACTGAACGGGTTGGTTTTCCTGCGCGGAAAGACGAATGGAGGAACCCAGGAATTTCTTGGTAGAAACCGTGTACACCGTGCCGGGCAGCAGTTCTCGCCGGATGAAAGTGCGCGGCTCAAACACGATGGTTTCTTTGTTAAACGCGACCGACTGGCGATTGTGCGGCGAAGCGATCAGATAAACGGCATTATTTTCCGGGGGGAAATCTGCAAAAGGAAGATAGGAAAGGCTTAGACGATAATGCGCGGGATCGAAGGGCTGCGCACCACCTTCAACGGATTCAAAAGGTTTCACCGCGAATGCGTTGGCACCGATTTGCTTTGCTTTTGCGTAAATTTTTCCAAATACTTCCACATCATTATCCGAGAAGCCCTGCACTTCGATTTCGCCCAAATATTCAGCAGCGGCAGCTTCGGGATCTATTTTATAGAGAACTTTATCCTGGTTGGTATGCGTTTTCTCGACTTTATTTAAAAGGATGTTCTGCGCGGTTAGAACCTGTCCGCAGAATAGAAGTACGATCCACATTGCGTTTTTCATTTCTGTAAGATTTCGATGCATTTTTCGAGTGAGTTTTCCCAGTGCTGAAGCTCGATTCGGTACGTGGATTCAATTTTATCCAATGACATCGTGCTGCGTTTTGGGCGTTTTGCGGGCGTTGGAAACTGATCGGTCGTAATTGGGTTCAGTTTAATATTTGAATTTGACAGTTCGGCGATTTTCTGCGTAAAACTAAACCAAGTTGTTTCCGGATAGTTCGAAAAGTGAAAAATTCCGAAGGTTTTTGCTTCTGTGAGGATGATGCGCATCACCGCATCGGCCAGATCGTTTGCGTTGGTAGGTTGCCCAAATTGGTCGTTTACAATCCCAAGTTCGTCTTTCTGCGCAAAAAGATTCAGCATGGTTTTAACGAAATTCTTATTGAATTCCGAATAGAGCCACGATGTGCGGATCACAATTGTTTTTGGATTATTTTCGAGCGCGAGCTCTTCGCCCTTAAGTTTTGAGGCTCCGTAAACGCCCTGCGGATCAGTGAAACCATCTTCTGAATACGAAATCTGGGTATCGCCACTGAAAACGTAATCGGTTGAGATATGAATCAAAACCGTTTTATATTCGGCACACGCTTCGGCAAGGTTTCCAACAGCTTCAGCATTTACGGCAAAGACTTTTTCGGGTTCATTTTCGGCCTGATCAACAGCAGTATATGCGGCAGCATTGATGCAGAAATGTGGCCTGTGTTCCGCAAAGTATTCTTCAACTGCACTGCTGTCGGTAATATCGAGTGTTTCTGAATCTGTAAAATTAAATTCAAACTGATTTTCGAAGTCGGGTTCGATCTTCCTGAAGCAGTTGCCGAGTTGGCCATTACCGCCAACGACGAGTATTTTTTTCATGTAATTTTTAATATTTGACAGAATAGTTTACCTCCGTTATCCGGCTTTAGCAGCAACTTTGTTAGCCCGACGGAAAGTACCGACCCGGCTTTGGAAATCTTTTTCCTCAAGATCCATCAGAAACCTCGTGAACAACTCTTTAGTTTCGGGCGGATGCACGGCAGACTGACGTGTTTTCATATCGAAATAAATAACGGTAAGCCACAGAATACTGTGGACCGTTTTGCCGTCTTCACTCATCATCAGTATTTCAACCTTTGAAATACGGTCGCTTATTTCAATCGTCTTGCTGGTGATGATTACCTTGGCGTTGTACCGAACTTCTTTCAGGTAGGCAATTTCGTTCTGTATCGTAATCCAGGTGCAGCCTGTGCGGCGTGTATATTCTTCGTAAGTAAAACCGTAGCCGTGTTCTACATGATCTTCGCGAGCGTTCAGCATGTATTCAAGGTACTTTACATTATTGAGATGGCCGATCGGATCACAGTCGCTGAAGCGTATTTTTGCTACGGATGAGAGTTCTTTTTGCATGGTACAAAATTAAAAAAACCATCCTGAAAACTCGGGATGGTTTAGGTTATAAAAGGAAATTATTAAAGTCCTAATTCTTTCTTAACTAATGGAGTTGCATCTGCACCACCTTTGTAGATAAGCGCTGTAGAATCGATAATGAAATCGAAGCTGTTAGCCTTAGCAACTTTAGTTACCGCGTTGTTCAGTTTGTCGATGATTGGCTTTACGGCTGCATCTCTTCTCTGTGCAAGATCCTGCTGCGCAGTTTGCTGAAGCTGCTGAAGATTCTGCTGTCTTTTCTGAAGTTCGCCTTCTTTTGCAGTTCTTTGTGCTTCGGTCATTTTTGCGCCTTCGGCCTGGTACTGCTGTACTTCTTTCTGGAATGCTTCTGCCTGCTTGTTCAGTTCGTCACCTTTAGTTTTGCTGAAAGTATCTAAATCTGCGGTCATTTTTTTAGTTTCGGGCATTGCCGCTAATACTGATTCGTAATCGATAGATGCAATTTTTTGAGCGTTTGCATTTCCTACGGTTACCAACATCATTACTGCTGCAAATAATACACTTAATTTTTTCATAATTGAGGATAAATAGATTGTTTGTTGTTTTAAAATTTATTTGATTGCTTTTCTCTGCTGCGACGGTGTTGTAGTCGCACGGTCATTCATTTGTCTTATTTTTTCGTTCCGTCCTTCAGTTTGGTTACGCGGATTAGTTTCTGCTCCACTGTTTTTATTAGATCCGGAATTTTTCAAAAGCAAATCTAAGACTTTATCTGTATAATCATACCTTTTCTCGAGGAAAATCACACTGATGTTGTTGCTTTTATCAAGAACTATGCCCAATGCATTTTTGTCTGACACAGTGCGGATTGCGTTCCATATCTGGTCCTGAAAAGGCTTGGTTAAATTCGATCTGGCATTATTAATTTCTCCGAGGGTACCGAAGCGGTTGTTGATCATCGTTTTGATTTTCTTATCCAGATCGTCGACTTCTTTTTCGCGCAATTTCAGCTGGTCGCCAATCAGAAGCACGCGTTCATTCTCGAGCAGCGTTCTCTTCTTATCAAACTCCGACTGCAGGGTCTGTATTTCGGTCTGCCAGTTGGTGATCTGTGCATTCAACCGGTCCTGCGCATCTTTGTACTGTGGCAGCTTGCTCAGGATATAGTCGGTATCCACCACTCCGATCTTCTGGGCACTGAGTGTACCTGAAAATATGATCAGAAGTGCGGCGATTAATCTAATGTGTTTCATATTTCATAACATTATAAAGATTGATTCATCAGGAAGTGTGTTTTCCAACCTGCAGGTTCAGTACCGAGGATTGTTTTGTCGAAACCATACGCAAAATCAAATCCGATAAGCCCAAAAGCGCCCATATACACTCTAACACCTACACCAGCCGAACGTTTCAGTTGAAACGGATTGTAGTTTCCGAAAGAGTTCCACGCGTTACCGCCTTCAAGGAAAGTAAGTGCGTAGATCTTTGCAGTTTGGTTCATAGAGATCGGGTAACGTACTTCTAACGCAAATCTGTTGTAAATTGTTGCCCCACCGTATGGCGTTACGTCCTCGATAGTTCCGCCGGTTGAAGAAGCGTTTTCGTAACCTCTGAGCGGCACAAGTTCGCGTCCGTCATATCTTCCGCCAAAAAGACCTGTTCCTCCCACATAAAATCTTTCGAATGGCGGTGCGCCAAGTTCTGAGTTATAGCCGTTAAGAAAGCCCATTTCGGCGGTACTTCGTAATACAAGTTTACCCACAACCGTGTTGTAAACATCGGCTTTAATCTTAATTTTATAGAATTCGAGCCACTTGTATTTCTCAACATTTGTCATCGAAGAATAATCTTTGTCGCTGAAGAGTGAATACGGCGGCGTAAACTTTACCGAAGCTTCCACATTTGAACCCTGGGTTGGGAAAATAGGATCAAGACCTGCAGAATTACGGCTCAGACCGATATTAAAACTGAAGTTTTTTGCAGAACCGTTATACTCGGTTTCGTTTCCGAACTGGAATGGATAATTCTCGAAGTCGTAACTCTGAAACTGAATACCCGTATAAAGCGAGAAATAATCGTCAGGCCATCTCAAGAGTCGGTTCAAGCCCGCGCTCGCCGAGAAAATATTAAGTTTTTGGGTTTCACCAAACTGATCGCTGTATCGTACCAAAGATTGGTTAACACTCACTGAAAGCGCTGTAGGTTTTGTACCGAACAACCATGGCTCTGTGAAAGAGATTCCGTAATTCTGGAAATACTGCCCGGCCTGCGCCTGAATTGAAAGCGTTTGCCCGTCGCCCTGAGGCACTGGCTTGAAATCTTTAAACTTCAGAAAGTTTCTTAACGAAAAGTTATTGAAGGTAAGTCCCAGAGTTCCGATAAATGAGCCACCACCGTACCCAGCTTGAAGCTGAACCTGTGACGAACCTTTTTCTACCAGTGTCCAGTGGATATCTACAGTGTTGTCCTGAGGGTTTGGCGAAAGTTGCTGCCCAACCTGCTGTGGATCGAAAAACTGCATTCCAGCCAGATCGAAATAGGTTCTTTTAATGTCGCTTTTCGCAAACAGACTTCCGGGTTTGGTTCTTAACGAGCGCAATACAACGTGATCGTGTGTGGTGGTATTTCCACTCCAGGTTACGCGGTTCCAGCTTGCTTTTTCGCCTTCGTTGATGCGGATTTCAAGGTTGATCGAATCACCTTCCACCGATTTCTCGATTGGAGTTACGTTCGAAAACAGGAAACCATTGTTCATATAGATCGACTTGATGTCGGAATCGTCTTCTTTTCCGCCGTCTTCGCCCACTTTTTTGTTAAATCCCACCGCATCATAGATATCGCCGGTTTTGTAGCCAAGTACTTTCTGCAGGTAGTCGGTTGAAAAAGCTGCATTACCGAGGAAATTGATGTCACCGATGTAGTATTTTTTTCCTTCGTTGAGTTTTACATTGATCTCGAAATCGTTTTTAGGATTTCTCCATACCGAATCGGAGACGATTTTGGCATCGCGGAAACCCAGCGAACGGTAATAATTCACAAGGTTATTTTTGTCTTCTTCGTATTTTTCTTCAATGAATTTGGAAGGCTTCAAGATGCCTTTAATGCCAAATCTTTTCTGTTTGGTGTCTTTGAAGGCTTTATTTCTGAGTTTTTTATCGGAAACGCTTTCGTTCCCTTCAAACTCAATGTGGCTGATCTTCACTTTACGGCCACGGTCTACTTCAATAGTCCAGTCTACGAGTTCAGGATCCTGCGCGTTTACTTTCTCCTGAATGCTGACTTTCGCATCGGCGAAACCTTTTTTCACATATTCCTGCGGAATGTTGGTCTGTAACGTAGAAATTAAATTCTGCGTGATCTTGGTGCCCGGCTTCAGGTTATTGTCTTTCGCAAGCTTCTCGCTTTTCGACTTGTTTATTCCTTTTCCGGTGAATTTCACTTCACCTAAATCTTTAAGATCCTGAAGATTAAATCTAAGCACAATCTGCTCGCCTTCAATACTTTGGATGAAAACCTCTACTTCCGAAAAAGATTGAGTCTCCCAAAGTTTTTTAATGGCATTGCTGATCTTCTGACCCGGAATTTCCACACTTTCGTTCTTGTTGAGACCCGTAAATCTCAGAATCTGTGCGGGTGTATATTTTTTTACGCCATCTACCACAATGTCTTTCAGGATGTAAGTCCCCGCTTCGTTCTGAGCGTACACCGGGTTATTGTCTTGCGGAGTTTGCTCGGGAGTAATTTGACCATAGAAATGTGCCGAAGCCACAAACATGATGATGGGTAAGAATTTAAACTTCATTTTTTGTCTTGCTAACTTTCTTTTATATATTTTCTTCAAGCTGTTCGCTTGTTTTGCCGAATCTTCGTTCTTTATGCTGATAATCACTGATGCACTTAAAGAAATCTTCACGCCCGAAATCCGGCCAAAGAATATCCAAAAACTGCAGCTCGGCGTAGGCGATCTGCCAAAGCAGGAAATTGCTGATCCTTACTTCGCCACTCGTTCGGATGAGTAAATCTACCGGCGGAAAATCTTTGGTATACAAATGATCTTCAAACACCTTCTCCGTGATTTGTTCTTCGCTCAGTTCGCCGTTTTTTACTTTCGTACTGATTTGTTTTACAGCGTTCAGCATTTCGCTGTGCGAGCCGTAACTTAATGCTAAAATCAGGTTTCCCTGTTTGTTATCTTTGGTGATATCTACCAGGTGCTGCATCTGCTCGCGCACCAGCTGAGGCAGTTTTTCTATATCGCCGATGATGTGCATACGCAAGCCTTTGGTAAAAATCTCTTCCGCTTCCAGTATCAGCGTTTCCGAGATCAGACCCATCAGCGTATCTACCTCATCTTCAGGCCGATTCCAGTTCTCCGAGGAGAAGGTATAAAGCGTAAGATAAGGGATATGAATTTCGTTGCAGGCGTTCACAGCTTCACGCACTGCTTTTATCGCATGCTTGTGTCCGAATGTCCTTTTCTGACCCCTGGATTTTGCCCATCTTCCATTACCGTCCATAATGATGGCCACGTGTTGGGGAAGATGATCGGGGGCTATTTTATCTTTAAATGTCTGCATTTTATTCTCCACAATAGCATGGCGGCCTTCCAAATGAATAACTTACGCCTAAGGTTATGGAATTAACCCAGTCTTTCGAATTAATGTTTCCTATAGCGCGGTTCTGCATAAAATCAGCAACACGCGCTTCGGCAACCTCGCGATAAGGCGTTTCCTGCAACAGCGATTTCGTGGTGCTTCCGGATGCCAGTAAATCTTTATTATAGCTAACCTGAACATTATTCTCATCGATCACACTGTAATCAATAGAATCGGAAAATGTAGGTCTGAACAGGAATTCGCCGAAAAGCGCCCAGTTGTAATTAAATTTATATTTAAGACCAACCCCAAACGGGATAGCCATACTGATCTGACTGACCGACTGGTACTGGCCCTGCCGGGTTTCAAAATCTTCGCTGCTTGTGGGCGTTTGTGCTGTTCCCCCAACTCTGCGGAAATCATGTTCGAGTGCGATCTGAGGTGTGTTGGCAAACATGGCTCCGATACCTCCAAATAGGTACGGACTCAGCATGCTTTTCTGCTCATCATTCACGGGCAAGAAATTGTACTCGAAGATTACATCTGCTTCAACGATAGAATTGGTGCCCCACAGCTTCCGCATATTACGGTATTTCTCCTTGGCATGACCATCAGAAAACTGAATATGGCTGTAACCAATATTTAAACGAAGGGTTTGATATGGATTGAAATTCATCCGGTACAATGCCCCACCATAAAACGGCAGACCGTACTTAGCAAAGTCGCCAAAGGGCTTCTGCAATACATAACCGGTGCGCCCAATGTCACCAACTAAATTGCTCATGCCAAGCTGTACCCCAACTTCGTGCCGCTGCCCCCTGTAGAGTACCGACATCATTATGACAGCAAAAAAGGAAAAAATAAGTTTCTTCCTCCCGAACGTTTGAAGATCAATTTTCATAAATAATTTTGCAAATATAGGATATTTTTAGGTGAAGCAAATTCTTAATGTTTAGTTAAATAGCAACAAAAAAGCATAATTTACTCCCCTGAAAACGGCAAAAGTAGGCTTTTATGATAAGCACGAAGTAAATGCTTTGAGGATGGGAATTTTGAAACACTACTTCCTCCCCAAAATAGCAGTGATTTTATTCCGGATCCTGATGAGGGTAGGCTCGCGGTAATTCTTGTCCTCATCGAAATAGCCGTAGCCATATCCATAGCCGTAACCGTACCCATAGCCGTAACCTTGTTTCGCCTGATAATCATTGTAGATTAAACCTAGATTCTTCACTTCGTGGTTGTGGTATTTTTCGGTGATCATCTTAAGCATATATTTTTCGGTATACTCATGCCGAACCACGTAGATACTGGCATCCGCATGCTTCATCAGCTCAAACGGATCCGCAACAAGACCTACAGGCGGAGAATCGATAATGATAAAATCGTAGTGGTTTTTCAGCTCTTCAATGAACTGTATATTCCGGTCGCTCATCAGCAGTTCGGAAGGATTTGGTGGGATCGGGCCCGCCGTTGCCACATGCAGGTTTGGTATTTTGGTCTGGTTGATAATCCTGTCCATCTCAACCTCGCCCGTTAAGTAATTTGATATACCGAATTTATTATCAATCTTAAAATCCCCGAAGATTTTCGGTTTCCTTAAATCCATCCCCAGCAAAATGGTTCTTTTTCCACTTAAACCCAGCACCGAAGCAATATTTATCGAAATATACGTCTTACCCTCACCACCCACAGAGGAAGTGAGCAGAATAACTTTTGACTGTTTATCTTCCTTATGCAGAAACCGGAGATTGGCGCGAATTCCACGGAATGCTTCGGAAATCGAAGACCTGGGCTGCTCCAAAACAGTGAGATTGTTATCATGGTTATTTTTCCCGATGACACCCAGCAACGGAATTCTTGTGGCCTGAAGTAATTCTTTAATATTTCTGATTCTGTTATCCAACACCTCAGACAGACCTAAAATAAGCAGCGGAAGCAACAGAAGGCCGCCGATAATGGTGTATTTCGTCCGTTGCACATCGGGCGCAATCGGCCCCTGACCGAGATTTTTTGCCGGGTCGATGACGGTTAAGTCAGATTTGTTTGTTGCCACACGTATCTGCGTTTCGTTCTGTTTGGCCAGAAGGCTGTTGTACGTGGCTTCAATCATATTATAACCGCGTTCGGCGTCCAGATAACGGCGCTCTTTCTCGGGATATGATACCAAACCGGTACTTTCTACAGCAATATCACGGTTGATTTTCGCAATTTCGTTGGAGTAGGTGTTATAATAATTGCTGATGGATCCTGTAGAATTGCTGCGCGCTTCGTTAATCAGACGGTTAATCTCACGCATCGGTTCGGAGTTGGGCGTGTAGATCAACGCAAATTCGCGCTTTTTGAGATGCAGGGCTTTAAGTTCTGAAACGCTCGCGCTGAAAAGGCCGTCTTCAACCCCCGCCGCGTTCAGGCTGATCATCCGGTCCAGATTCTGCGAGGACAACGACGCACGGATGTTGTTAAGCGAATTGACTTTGGTAATGAGGTCTGCTTTTTTTGCCTCGAGTTCTTTTATCGTCTTCAGCGCTTTTTCATCCCGGTCTGTGATGTCGTAAAGCCCTTCTGTTACCTTCATTCGGTTCAGAACATTTGCGCTCGAATCTAATTTCGACCTTATTTTGGAAAGATTCTCATAAAGATAATCTTCGGTGTTTTTGTCGACGGTATTACGGTCTACCAAACGTTTTTTCTCGAGTTCGGCAACCGAAGTATTTAGGAAATTTACGGTGCCGTTGAGGTTATATCCACTTTTGCTGATGATCATAATGGTGTTGATCTCCTTATCAAACTCAACCCCAATCGTTGAAACCAGATGGTTTACCGTGTTGTTTACCGTGGAAAGTGTAAGGATGATATTTTCGAGTATAATAGGGGTGTGCTGAGGGTTTTTAACCAGTTTGAACTTCAGATTTGGTGTGACATACCATTCGTTAACCGAAATGATTTTATTGGCCGGACGTGTGTATGGCCGCACATTCTGGAAATTCTCGGTTTGATAAGAATACAGCGACGTGGTTTCACCTTCATCCGGCAAAACCACCTCGTACCGGCTTCCCCCTTTCGGGATTAAGGTAATCGGATAATCCACCTGCTGAAGATGTGCTTTATCGACCTCAAGAAAAACGGGAGAATCGTACTTATCCAGATAGGTCTGCTTAATAAGTCCTTTTGTTGAATAATTGATGAAAAGATCAAGCTGTTTTACGAGATACTCGTTGTGAGAACGCGACAACAACATCTTTTTTAAATAGATTCCATCCTGATTCCCATTCTGGCCCCAAATAAAATTAATTGATTGATTAGGCGTGAAATAGCTTGCTGTATTGTTCGAAATACTGAGTGAAAGGCTTGAAGCGTAGATCCGCTGTGCGTAATATTTACTGTAAACCCAGGACACGGAGTAACCGAGCGCGGCCATCAGCACAAACCAATACCAGTTCTGCAGCACACGGCGGATAAAATGCTCTACATCGAATAGTGCGAATACAGCCGATTTGTCTGCCGTTTTACCCTTGTTTTCTTTTTCTGGAATCATCTTAAAGCCGTGTTAAGATTAGATAAATAGAAAGTGCGGTGGTAAGTACAGATACACCTGTGGTAAGGGTTTGTATAGGATCCTTACCTAAGCCGTTGAGGTTTTTCGAGCGTGTGTTGAGGAAGATTTCGTCGCCGTTCTGCACCCAGTAATACGGGGAATTCATCACATCTTCGCGGGTAAGATCAATTTTGGCGATTTTTATGCCCTCCGGAAGTTTCCTGTGGATGGTAATATTGGTTCTGTCGACCGTTCGGTTTAGGCCGCCATTAATGGCGAGCGCTTCGGTGATGGTGAGTGTATTTTTGTGTGCCTTTTTCTCGCCGCTCATTTCGGTGGTTTCCACATCGCCTAAGATATAGTACGTGATTCCGTCAGTGTTCAGGCGCACTTCCGATTTTCCGTCTAGGAAGTTTTCATTTACGCGAAGCTGTATTTCCTGGGTAATGTCCTCGAGGGTGCGGCCTTCAGCTTTTACATAACCGATTCCCATGATGTTGATGTCGCCTTTGGAATCTACCTTCAGACCATTAAAATAAAATGTTGAATTTCCGCCCTGGCCCGTACCTGCCGCCGGTCCCGCTGTAGTAACGGCATTGTTAGCAGTATTGCCGCCGCCCACAGAAGCATTAAGAGCTGAGTAAAACTGTGCAGCATCTCCTTTTGGCGTCGTAACAATATTAAGATTCAGCATATCATTCTTTGTAACGCGGTACACCGGGATGTTGTAAGGCACCAGGCCTTCGCCGTTTATGACAAGGGTTTCGTTGGGCTGCATGTAGCGCACATCCTTCGTGGAAATGCAGGAATTCAATAAAAAGGAGATAAAGAATAAAAAAATATAGTGTTTCATCATTTTACTTGTGTTATTTACAAAACTAACAATTAATTGGTTTGTTTTCTTATTAACAATATGGCTTTCGGCAGATAAGCTCCCACAAAACCCAATGCAATTATAACTGCCAGCAATATATTTATATTGATATGTCTGAAGTAATAGGCCACAGCAACGACGCCCAGATAATACATCAAAATGTAAAAAGTGCTTTTCCGGTGCGAAAGTCCGAGGTTTAAAAGCGCATGATGGATGTGGTTTCTGTCTGCTATAAAAGGCGATCTGCCTTCATAGATCCTGATTATAAACACATTGAGCGTGTCTACAATCGGCAGAATTAAAATCGCCATCGCAACGGCGGGAGCTGACTGAAGATAGTACCGCGGCACACCCGCCAACTCCTTATCGATAAAAATATCAATAAAACAGATTGCAGTAAATGCCAACAGAAAACCTAAAATCATCGAACCGGTATCACCCATGAAGATTTTCATATTTCGGAAGCCGGTGAGATTATAATACAGAAAGCCCGCGACCGATGCAATGATCACTCCCGAAAGCACCACCAGCGGATAATTGTATTCGCCTAAACGGAAGTAACTGATGCCGAACATTGCGCTGCATAAAATGGAATATCCACCGGCTAAACCATCGATACCGTCAATCAGGTTAAACGCGTTGATCAGCACAATAAATGTAAAAATACTGATCGCACAGCTGAAGAAATAATTGAGCTCGTACACACCAAACAGTCCGAAAAAACTTCGCAGCCGCACATCAGAGCCAATCACCATCAAAGCCGTGACAATGATCTGCGCGAGAAGTTTCTTGTAAGCACGCATAATCACAATATCGTCCATAACGCCGATGTAAAGCAGGATTACGAGCGATGCAAACAGAAATTTGTAAATATCAAAAAGTTCAAAAGCAAAGACCGATGCGCACACCGCGATAGAATAAAACATCGCGATGCCGCCAAGATTGGGTATTTTTCTTAAATGCGAGCTTCGTACGCCAGGCTCGTCCATAAGGTTTTTCCGCCGCGAAATCTTAACAATTGTTGGCACTGAAAAGAAAGTGAGCAGGAAAGAAAAGAGCATTCCGAAGCCTAGCTTGAGGTAGAATTGCGGGATGCCGGCATCGTTGAGTATATTTTTAATTTCATCCATTGTGTTTACCAAATTACATTTTTGTATCGGTCGGACGTGAAACCGCCCCGGTGTCCGTTACCGCTACCAAAATAAAAAAACATGGCAATGAAATAAGCCATGAAACCAAAATACAGGAACTGCCGTGCCCGCCCCTGCACCGCATAAACGAGGTTTGTGAGGCAAAACATCGTCAGAAAAAACATGTAAGCCCCCGGAAGACGCACCGCAAAAATCTCGTTAGACCTGAAAAAATAAAATAAAGCCAGACCGAATACCGCTAGGTTTCGCATATACTCGTACCACAGCACTTCTTCGCAACCTTTTCTGTCCCAGCGGATTAAAATTACAATAAATAAAAACTTCACCACGTCATTCAAGCCGGTTTCAACCTGCGTACCATAGTATTTATCGTCCATATAGCCGGTGTACGCGCCCGAAACATCAGGTGGCACCAATGTACTGAAGAAATCTCCACCCAAACGGTAAATCTCTAAGGGTGAACATATTAAAGCAATAATTAGGACCCAAAAAATCCGTTTGCTGTTCATCGGGATTTTCACCAGCCAATACGCGGGCAGAAAAACAATTGAAGTTTTGTGGAAACCGAGCGCGATGTACATACACAGCAGGAACATCGGCAAATTCCGTTCTTTGATAAATTTAAAGGAGGCCACGCACACCGCAATTCCGAGGCCCTGCCGCATCTGACCGGAATCTTCGAAAAACATGATCGGCATGAAATAAAATAAAATGGCAAGTGAAGGAAAAGCCACATTTTGGTAAATCGTAGTGAATTTCAGCGTTACCGCGATGACCGCCATAATGAGCGTTACGATATAGAAGGGTAAACCAAAATCGAATACGAGCTTGTTGATCAGCACGAAGATCCATTCAATTTCTTCAGTGTTAGGACGGAAAAGCGCCTTGTCGAGCACATCGCCATAAGTCGTATAAATTGCAAATCCCGAAAACAGCATCCTGTACACCGGATAATCGGCACCCACCTCAAGCCTCAAACCGACAGCAATAATGATCAGAATTGCCGCCACCCACACAAATACACGCTGCTTTTTTTCTAACCTGAAAATTTCGGTATAGCTCGCAAACGCAAGAAACAGAAAAATGGTGACGAAAACAGGGTGTAAAATAGGCATTTAGCGACTTGTGTTTTTAGCCAGTTTCCGCAGCAGCGCTTCCTGCCCCATGAAATACAGCAAATAATAAATTTTTTTTCTCGTAGGTAAATATAAGAGATAATTCTTTCCAAACCGTTGATAACGTATGATTTCTAACCAACCGATGCCACGTTGTTGCCTGAATTTTTTAAGTTCATCAGACAGTTTTCGGGAGATCTTCTCATCTTTCACAAATGCGAGATAGGCCAGAAAACTGTAAATCCCTTCCAGAATCTGGAAGTTTCGGAGCCCGGCTTTTTGATGTGAATATTGCGACGTGGCAAATGCATTTTCTACGTCGGCAACGGCGCGCAGGATGTCGAGCCCTTTTTCTGTATGTGTTTTTGTAATGGATCCGCGCCTTTCGAAATACTGATAATGATAATTCTGAGTCTGGGCAATTACCCTACATTCGAGTAAAAGCTGAGGAATGAGCTGGATATCTTCGTAGTGAATTCCTTTTTTAAACCTTTTGTTGTGCAATATATCTTTCCTGAAAATCTTGTTACACGCGAAATAAGAAATATCAGCGAACACCGAAAAATGGTCTTCAAGAACGATGCGCTCGGGCATATTTGGGATTTGAGTGAGTTTTTGCGTAATTTTTCCAGCCTCATCCACTTTCTGAATATTGCAGATCACCATTTCTGCGGCGTGCTTTTCTGCCAGTTCGTACATTTCGGCAAACGTATTTGCAGAAACCTCATCGTCGGCATCCACAAAACCGATGTATTGACCCGTTGCGCGGTCTAAACCGAAATTCCTGGCGTCGCTTAAACCGCCATTTTCTTTGGTGAAAGCTCTTATTTTTGACGGAAATCTTTGTGAAAATTCGGTTATTATTTCACCCGAACCATCGGTGCTGCCATCATTTACTACAATGATCTCAATATCGTCTAAAGTCTGGTTCACCAAAGAAGCCAGACATTTGCTGAGCTCTTTTTCCCCCTGATAAACCGGAACAATCACCGAAACTTTCACCATTTGTTTAAATTTTTCTGTAAAGATGATAATCCTTGCCGATCGGCCTGATTTTATAAATCCAGCGCAGCAGTGCAGGCGCATTCTGATGAATTTCAGCGATTGAATAGGTTTTCATCAGCTGGTATTTTGCATTAAAAAAGGCGCGGTCATCGGCTTTTAGGTTATAAAAGCTGTCTTCAGCAATGGGTCTTTGGCCTACAGTCAGAATATAGTTTGGTTTATATTTCCTGACGGTGTTGATCCACCAGAATTTCTCGTCTTTCAGCATCTCTGCAGTAACTTTTTTGTTAACAAGCCCCACCTCATCGTAGGTGTAAAGACCTGTGTAAAAAGGGATAATCCCGGCCGGTTCTAGTAAAATAGAAGTATTGAGACCTGACTTTTCAGCAGAAAGATCATTTGCGATGCGGTGCCGCTGACGGTCTTCCATATAACCAATTGCATACGACTGCAGTCCCTGAAAAAGATATAACGAGATGAACAAAAAAACGAGTGAAAACCTGAGTATCTTATTCTTCAAATTAAAAAACTGCAGGAAATAATAGAGCACTACCACAAACAGAAAAACGCGTGGCAACCAATAATACCAGTCGAAATAAGCTTTAAAAAATGCAAAAACGGTTATCTTAAGTAATGCAAAGCCCACCATCGAAAGCAAAAGAACTTTGGTTTCAAACTGAATTTCTGTTCTGTTTCTGAGGATTTTATTTAAACAAAAAACAAGAAAAACGATAAAACCAATAAAAGTACCAAGTGTGAACAGCGAATATTTCTTAATCAGGCCGCCATAATATGCCCATTGATAAAGGATATATTGCCAGCTGTTATCGGTAACTAAATTTTTGTAGGCAATTTTTTTTGCGGTGATGGTATGATTTACAACATCTCCGAAATACAGGAAATTAAATAAAAGTACACTTACAAGCCCCAAAATTCCACCCAGAAAAAACCTGTAGTTGAATTTCTTTCTGATGATAAAATCGGCAACGAAGAAAACGCCCAGAAACAGAACCGCATCGAGCCTTGTCCAGAGCAGCAAGATTGGGAAAATCAGGTACGCCCAGTTTCTGTTTTTAAAAATTCCGAAGTACAGCAACCCACAATAGAGGAAGAACAGAATTCCATACTCCATACCGAGGCACGAAGCGGTGAACGCGGGCGGAATCATATTTATAAGCAAAACAAAAACGCCCTGTTTTTGAGGTTCGTTCCCAAATAAGATTTTAGCAAGCCAATGCGTACCGACCGCAAACAGAATGCAACTGAAAATAAGCAGCGGATAAATAAAACCTGCACCAAACAGCATTTGAAAAGCTGCCGACACCAACACATACAGATGCGTGGTGGAAGCCGAAATCGGCTCGCTGCCATTGAAACCAATCACCCCAAAATCGAGTAAGTTGCGCGCAACACGCCACGTGATGAACGAATCTTCCTGCATATGCCGCGTAAAAAACAGCGGAATCTTCATCAACACGGTGACGAGAATCAGCAGAAACGGATTTGTAAGGAGTTTCGGTAAAGTTTTTTTCATCTGTGTTTTTAGGTTCCGTAATTAATCCGGCCCTTGTAAGCCCGGCTCAGCTTAGGTTTTAGAAAATCTTCGGTGCAGTTCACCACGTTTTGCCGCATCATATTCGCGTCTCGAACACGGAATAAGATTCTCGGCTTTATCATCATCGCCGAAATACCATAAACCCGTGAAAATGTCGCGCTGAAAAGCAATTTCCGCATCATCAATCATTACCCAAAACTTCTCGAACTGTCGCTCTTTAGGATGCGAGCGCTGAATATTAATTCCTTCGATGAGGTGCCAAATCATCTGTGCCAGCAACTGATGATTAAAAAATGTATCGGAGTCGGCATTAAAATTAAATATTCCGGCAGATTTCAGGTTTTGGCTGAGGCCGGTTTCTTTCATATAAGCGCAAATTTCGCGACGGTTAAGGCCGTTCACCTGCGGATTAACCGAAAATCCGTCGCCCAAACTTTCAACAGCATCGCAGTTAAGCGTCACCAAATCGGCACGCCGGAAATAGGGCTCGGTGTTTTCAGTGGAATTCATCATTTCTGCGAGTCTGATGACTTCAAAATCAACTTCCTTCATCAGCTTTACGGAATCGAGTTCGTTGAGGTGTTTTTGATAGCCGAGGTGATGGTAGTTTTTTAAAGTAAAATTCCGGCCGCTTATTATTTTTGAAAGGAAGTTCTGTTCGGTAATTTCGCCGCCATCATTTATTAGAGAAATAACGTTGGATATCTGTGTGTACGTAAGGTTTTTCTGATGCAGGTTTAAAGCTGAAAAAAGCGAAAAAGCCAGATCGTTACTGCCGCCCACCACGATAGGAATGGCATTATTACGATGACACATCAACAGTAATTCCTGTAAAATATAATGGGTGTCCTGATGAGATTTACCGGAAATCAGGTCGCCCAGATCGCAAACCGGAACTTCAAAATCCAGTTTCGAAAGCTTGTAAAGTTCCTTACGTACCGTTCTGTAATCCATTATTTCGGCGCTTCCGCTATTAATGCCGCGATAATCGGAGCAGAAGATCAGCACGATACCGTTTGGCTGAAGCTCACCCGAAATCAGGTTGCCGAGCTGCCATTTTTCAGATCTTATTGCTTTCGCGGGAATCAGTATATCTTCAACATTCATACAATATGACGGTTTTATTTAAGTGTTAATGGCTCTTGAAGCAAAAGCAAAAATAGACAAAAAGATTACTTCAGACGTTACCAAAAACTTTTACAATGCTGCGGAAAGCATAAAAAAACCGCCTCAACACTTTCGGCTGAGGCGGCTCTTCACAAACTTAACAATTATTATTTCTTAATGATTTTTTTAGTTGAAGTAGATCCGTCTTTCATCGTGATCTTAATAATATAGAGACCTGTAGGCAGTTGAGGTGCTGACACGCTGCCACTTTCCACAATTCCTTTCTGTACAAGTTTTCCACCAAAATCGAAGATTTCATAAGTTGAAGCCTGGGCATTGGAGATAGAAAACCGGTCGGTGAACGGATTTGGAGAGAGTTGAGTTTCGCTTGCCGCAGCGTTCGCTACCTTCGGAGGTACAACAATAGGACGCGGTGCCGCGGGTTTATTTAATTCTGCAGTGCTTCCGAGCAGTCTTTTTTCATCTTTCGCACAGCGCACACTCATCCCGGCCTGAGGGTAAACGCCGGTGCCGGTCTGCATTTTATCGTTCTGAATAAGCATTGCGAGTGCAAAACCGGTATTCAAATCCGCCATCGAAGCAGTCCATAATCCTGTCCTGTTAGTTTTCATTTTAAATTCGCCTACTTCACCACGGATGCCGTCCCGCGGAATCTGCCCATGATAGTAAGTTGAATTTTCAAATTTCCAGCCTGCGGTGCCGATCGCTTCACCACCGTAAAACTGGGTAATGCTGTGCCACTGGTCCTGGATAACACCCGGTTTTCCGTACGCATCCACATGATAACCGTTGTACCACGGCGAAGTTCCTTTAGAACCTGTATAAAGATTAGTGAACGAAACATCCGGTACGCGCCAGCCTTCCGGACACGGATCGAACGGTGATTTTTTGTCGGCGTGGCCCCATCGGTCAGCGGCCTGCGCTCTGTCGTCCGAAACCCAGTCTTTCACCTTTGTAAGATCGTTACCATAATGATTACCACCGTCGAACTCTGCACCCAGACCGTTTCTGTACATAAAACGCAGCGGGTTTTCAACCGAATACTTTATGTTTTCGCGGATCTTTCTGCTTTGATCAGAATTTGCAGATCCATACACCGCATACGGAGACGTAAAGCCCTCGTCGTATGTGGTTTCTGTGAGTTCTTTAAAATAAGTATCGGCGCGGATAGGTGCTGTTGAAATCAGCTCCGGTGATGCGGGAACTCCCACAAAAACCTTGTTGCTGTTAACCTGACTAAGCGGCGGGATAGGATCTTTACGGCCCCATTGGTAATGCAGTCCGTTTGCTAAGCCGGTGTTTACGTTGCTGTTCAATGCACCCAAATTACGATCCATGAAAACGGTGGTCATCGGCGGCATTTTGCTTGCGGTAGGATTTATGAAATGGTGTCCGACTACTGCGGGAGCTTCGGTAGTGTAAGTAACCGGATATTCAGCAGGATTTTCAGCCGTTGCCCAAATATGCCAGCTCCACATCACAGGATTGCTCTTGTTTCCGTTATGTAAAGCTACTACGGCGTTGCCGGTGATGTTTTTATCTAATGACACGGCGATTGTGGAGTTTCGGGGATCTGAACTGTTCAGGTTTATGCTTAAATTTTTAATCAGATCTATATTTGAAGTCCAGACGATACTTGCTACCAGTTTGTCCGAAGGAAGCATTTCCTGATCAGACAGCAGCTGGTTGTGAACCGAAAAGGCCTTATTCACTGGAATCTCGAGTTGCTCCTGATTTACAACCACATACGAATTAGGATTGTCCAGGCCGAGCGTATAATTTTCTTTTTGGGATGCGAAATATTGCGTGGCAAAATCGCCTATTTTGGCAAGATTCGGATCTTTTATGCAACGTACCGCATTTCCTGTACGTGTAGGGTTGGTCTGGTTGTTATAAATGGCGTGCAGACCGACGCTGGTGCTGGTGCGGTTCGGATCGGAAATAATCGAAAATAACCGCGCGCCGTCGTAAGCGAAAGTAGAACTCCACAAGCCGCCGTTCGCACCGTTGTCCTGAAACATTACACCGACAGGCGCATTCGGTGACACAGAATTCGGATAGTAAACATACGCTCCGGGAAGTGGAATTTGACCAATATTTCTGTTGCCGTTTTCTGCCTGAGTGAAATCCATGCCGATACCGGGATACACCTTAACGCCGTTCAAATGCGGGTTCGGAGCATCGGGAAAAAGCTGTCTTTGTGCGGCATTTGAATCTGCGTTATTCCAGTCAGCTTTCTTACCGAAAAAGGATAAATTGTTGTTTTGAGTTTCGCGGCCGTAATAAGACGGAATTCGCCAGCCGTTAGGGCACGGATCGAGTTCAGATTTCAATTCATAAGAGCGGCTCTCCCTGCTGAGCGCAGTATTTGAACTGTTTCCATTGCTGTTTCCACCTTTTGCATTGTCAGACCACAAATCCCAAGTCACATATGAAGGACTTGCGCCCGCCACTTTATATCGGCTGCTGGAAAACCAGTTTCCACCGGAATCTGTGTTAATGATATAATTAATCGGATTATTTACAGAATATTTTATGTTCTTTTCGATTTCGCTGTATGGCCTAACGACCACCGGAACCGTATTGATTTTATCAATCTGTGGATGACGCATCACACCGACCTCACCGGTTATTTCATAAAAATCGGAATCTTTGTAAACCAAAGACGGGAAAGGATCCTTGCGACCCCATTCATACATCAGTCCGCCGGTTTTCTGCCATTGATGATCTACAAGCCCGCTGCCTACAGCACCTAAGTTACGGTCCATATATTCGATGATCACAGGGTTTCCATCAATATCAGTTTCGGTACCATGGCCGTATGCCACACCGTTAGCCGGATTGTCGGTTATCCAAACATGCCAGCTCCAATAGATAACGCCATCAACTTTAAAAGCAATCACGGCATTTCCTTTGCCGCGACCTTTATCGATTTCAACTTTTATACTTGAACCCGAAGCATCAGCGCCAGGTACTATATTTACATTTTTAACCAATCGCGGTACATCCTGCCAATAGACAGATGCGGATTGAATCCCAGCGGGGATTGGCGTAGAAGAACCATCAGTTTTTAGGTATTCATACTTCGACCACATTTCGTACGCCTTTTTTACGGGAATCAGTATTCCGCCGTAATTCTGCGAATGCGCCTGTTCTAAATCGAAAATATAACTGTTGGGTGCCTTGGCATAATTCGCTGTCTGCGAATAAACAGCATTTGCCAATAGGCAAAATGCGAACAGATGAAGTTTTGTCATTTGTGAAAAAAATTTTTAAGCTGTTTGTTTAAAAATTCTTTTTACATCGTTTGTGTGTTTTAAAAAAGGTCCGGAAATTTTTATTCATCTGTGTGGCGACAAATATAAAATTATATTTAATATAAAATCAGTTAAATCACCTTTTTTTAAATAATATTTTTTAAAACAACGACGTCGATCAATATGTAACATGATAACGTAACAACCTAATTATAAACGTAAAGCCGATCAACATTAAAATAAATCTATTTTTTTAAATAAAAATAATATTCATATTCAAATTAAATAATGTGGAAAATATTCATTCGAAAAATAAATTCTTTTTTCAGCAATGTACGCTAAGCATAATATTTCCACATTCAACTTAAACACCTGTTTAACAAATTATGCTGAGTTTTAAGACTTTGAATAAAAGTAATAATTAATTTGAATCAGCAACAAAAAAAAATCAACTGCGTTTTTTCAATTTAAAGCAACAAAAAACGCCTCATGAAAATGAGGCGCTTTATTAGAATTCAACTCTAAACTATTTCTTATTTACAGTTTTTTTTGCGGGAGCTTTCTTTGCTGGAGCCTTTTTAGCTGCAGCTTTCTTTGGCTTTTCCTTGAAGGCATTTTTATCTTGTGCAGTAATCCATTTTTTTACTTCTTCCAAAGGTATTTCTGCGAGTTCTTCAGGCGTGAATTTTTCATCCTTCTTATTTTTAGGAATCTTAAACATCGCTTTTCCGAACTTTACAAACGGCCCCCAACGCCCATTTTCAATCGAAATTTTCTCGCTTTCCCATTGCTGGATGTAGCGGTTGGCTTCTTTAGTAAGTTTTGCCTCGATCAATTCATTGATATCGTCCTGCGAAAGGTTATCAAAATCATAACGCTTCGGAACATTAATAAATAGAGACTGATATTTAATGAACGGCCCAAAACGGCCCGTGCCTTTCGTAACAGGTTCGCCTTTATAAGTCGCAATTGGCGCGTCGGCAATCTGCTTTTCATTGATAATTTCTTCTGCTCTTTCCTGTGTGATCGAAAGTGCTTCCTCGCCACGCGGAATACTAATGAAGGCATCACCCCATTTTACATAAGGTCCAAATCTGCCAACGCCCACCATCACAGGTTTCCCTTGATACTCCTGAAGATCGAACGGTACTTTAAAAAGCTCGAGCGCCTCTTCCAGCGTGATTGTTGCGATGTTTTGGGACGGCATGAGACTCGCAAAAATCGGCTGTTCTTCGTCGTCCTGTTCGCCAATCTGCACCATCGGCCCGAATCTGCCGATACGCGTCAGCACATTTTTACCGGATTTCGGGTCTTTACCTAGAATCCGTTCGCCATTTGCGCGGTCTGCATTTTCTTCAACATGCTCAATTTTCGGGTGAAAATCTTTGTAAAAGCCCTGCAATACGTCTTTCCATTTTTCGTCACCGCTCGCAATTTCATCAAAATCCTGTTCCACTTTTGCGGTGAAACCATAATCGAGGATTTCGGCGAAATTTTGGGTGAGGAAATCATTCACGACTTCGCCAATATCTGTGGGCAGAAACTTGTTCTTGTCGCCGCCGAATTTCTCATTAACCACTTCTTTTTTGAGACCTTCCCTGCCCAGCGTCATCCTGATGATTTCGCGTTCCTGTGGCAAGACCTCTCTTTTATCTACATATTCACGGTTCTGAATCGTCTGGATGGTTGGCGCGTAGGTTGACGGCCTTCCGATGCCCAGTTCTTCGAGTTTTTTAACGAGTCCTGCTTCAGTGTATCGTGCGGGCGGACGCGTGAACTTTTCAGTTGCGTCAATTTTTTTAAAGTCTAAAGTTTCACCAACAGAAACTTTTGGCAATAACTTTTCATTGTTTTCTTCTTCATCATCTTCAGCTTTTGTGATGCCGTAAACCTTCAGGAAACCATCAAAAACAATCACTTCACCCTGTGCCTCAAAGTGCTGCGGAAGCTTGGGATTGCCAATTTCGATCACCGTTTTCTCAATCTTCGCATTTGTCATCTGCGAGGCTAAAGTTCTTTTATAGATCAGCTGATACAGTTTGTTAAGCTGTGCATCAGGTACATTTTTGGTTCCGAAATCGGTTGGACGTATGGCTTCGTGAGCTTCCTGTGCAGACGAAGATTTTGTGGTATAATTTCTCGGTTTAGAATATTCTTCACCGAACTCTGCAATAATCTGAGCCTGCGCGCCGGTAATCGCTTCCTGCGAAAGATTTACCGAGTCTGTTCTCATATAGGTGATGAAACCCTCCTCGTAAAGCCGCTGCGCGACACGCATCGTGGCTGTAACACCGTATCCGAGGCGGTTACTCGCTTCCTGCTGTAAGGTAGAGGTGGTAAACGGCGCTGATGCCGTTCTGGTTCCAGGCTTGGTTTCAACATTCAAAACTTTGAATTCTACATCCTGCGCCTGTTGCAGAAACGCTTCCGCTTCCTGTTCTTTAGCAAAATCTTTCTTCAGTTTTGCGGAGATATCCTGCTTGTTGGTGTTGAAGAACACGCCTTCTACTTTAAAAGAAGACTTTGGCTGGAACATCCTGATTTCAAGTTCACGTTCCACAACAAGCCGAACTGCAACCGACTGTACGCGGCCCGCTGAAAGGCCGGTCTTTACTTTTTTCCACAACACAGGCGACATTTCGAAACCTACGATACGGTCTAAAATTCTTCTTGCCTGCTGCGCGTTTACCAGATTCTGATCGATTTTCCTTGGATTTTCAATCGCCTTTAAAATGGCATTTTTGGTAATTTCATGAAAAACGATGCGTCGTGTATTGTCTTTGTTCAGTTTTAGCTCCTGCGCAAGATGCCACGCAATAGCTTCACCTTCACGGTCTTCATCGGATGCCAGCCATATAATATCGGCTTTCTTCACGGCGGCTTTAAGTTCGGTCACGAGCTTTTTTTTGTCGGCGGAAACTTCGTAATCCGGTGTGAAGGTGGCCAGGTCTATCCCCATCCCTTTCTTGGGCAGATCCCGGATATGTCCGAAACTGGATTTCACTTCGAAATCCTTGCCCAGATACTTCTGGATGGTTTTTGCCTTGGCCGGCGATTCTACGATGACAAGATTTTTAGACATTCACTAAATTTTTGCAAAAGTAGAAGTTTTTTTTTAATGCGTATTCAGAGGCGGTGCTGCGGCGAAAAATCTCAACAATAAATACTTCTGCATAGATTGGCCCTATTTGATAAAGGTAAGCATCTTACTTTTCGTGTTTCTGTTCGAATTGTACGGGTGAATTTCAGTACTTTTGAAAAAAACACAATTTTATTGATGAAAAATCTATTCCAGACGATGATCGAACACGACACATACGGTGGCATCCTTTATCTGGTCCTCGGCGGTCTAATTCTTCTGTCGCTTTTTCATCTCGCAATGTACTTTCAAAACAGAGAAAGATCCTATCTTCTCTACAGTGCGTACTGTTTTTTTTCTTTTCTGGCTTACATCCCTCTGGTGGAGGGCGGGATCGTTGCCACGTTTTCGCCGTTGCTGGGCTTTAACGACCATACAAAGATTCTGTTTACCATCGTTTTCAACTGCATTTATTTCTTTTTCTTTGCCGAATTTTTAAACATAAAATTGCATAAACCAGCATGGTACAGAATAATGGTATATCCTGCGGGTGCACTTCTGATCATGGGCATTTTAGCCTTTGTAACTCAAATATATTTCGGCACTAACCATCTTTACATTTTCAAAAATTTATTCACTCTTTTAATAACAGTTCATACGGCGCTTTGTTTTTACCTTCTGACGAAATTAAAAAATAACCTCAAATATTATATAATTTTTGGAGGGCTTGTACTTTTCGTCTGCTCTGTAATAGGAATCCATTTTATCCGCGAACTGCCTTTCATCAATATCACCAGAAAAATGGGCGACTTTATTTATTTTGGTGGTCTGCTGATAGAAAATCTTGCGTTTTCGTTAGCGCTTGGACATAGGCAGAAGATTACCTTCATTAATAAAGTGAGTTACCAGAAGGGTCTTGTAATTCAGCTGAAGAAAAACGAAATGCTAAAAGATCAGGTGAACATCGAAAATGAAAAACGCCTCACGGCCGAAAACGAAAAATTTAAATATCTTCAGGAGATTTCGGATTTGAAACTATCTGTACTTCAGAGCCAAATGAATCCACACTTCATCTTTAACGCATTAAATTCCATCAGATACTGTATTTTAGAAAACGACAGCCAGAACGCGCTGAACTATCTCACCAAGTTTTCCAAAATTATGCGCACGATCCTTACCGCCTCGAAAATGAAGGATTTCACACTCGCAGAAGAACTTCATACCCTGCAACTCTATGTAGATATTGAAAATCTCCGTTTTCATGAGCCAATCGATTTCAGCATTCAGATCGATCAGCGCATTAATGTAGATCAGGTAAAACTCCCGCCAATGGTTCTGCAGCCGTACATTGAAAACGCAATTCTCCACGGGGTTTCATCAGTGCCCGATAAGAAAATCAACATTAATATTTCACTACAGTCCGGCCAGGTAAAGATCTGTATCACAGACAATGGCATTGGCCGCGAAGAGGCAGGAAGACTAAAAACCGCTACAGAAAATCCTGCGAAATCAGTAGGCACGGATATCGCGCGCGACATGCTGAAAAACTATTTCGGCGCAGACCGATTTGCGGTGGAATACGAAGACGTGTATAACAACGGATCGCCCGCGGGAACCAAGGTTCATATATCCATTCCTCAACCCTCATAAGAGCACAGAAACCGATACAATTTATCCCTAAAAATTTGCTATATTCGCAAACTTAATTAATGAGCATCATTCTATTTGAAATGACTGGCAATGAACAAGTTTAACGAATATAAAAACCTCGACCTATCCGCTGTTGCAGCGCAGGTTAGCGCTTTCTGGAAGTCGGATGAAACCTTTAAAAAATCGGTTGATCTGAGGGCTGGAAAACCGGAATACGTTTTCTACGAAGGTCCGCCTTCTGCAAACGGAATGCCCGGCATCCACCACGTGATGGCCAGAGCTTTAAAGGATATTTTTTGCCGCTACCAGACGCAAAACGGGAAGCAGGTCTTCCGTAAAGCAGGTTGGGACACCCACGGTTTACCGATAGAACTGGGCGTGGAAAAAGAACTGGGCATCACTAAAGAAGATATCGGGACTAAAATTTCGGTTGAAGATTATAATCAGGCGTGTAGAAATGCAGTGATGCGCTACACCGATGTCTGGAACGACCTGACCGAAAAAATCGGGTATTGGGTTGATCTTGATGATCCTTATATTACGTACGAGCCGAAGTACATGGAGACCGTTTGGTGGCTTCTGAAGCAGCTTTACGACAAAAATTTACTTTACAAAGGATACACCATTCAGCCCTATTCGCCAAAAGCCGGAACAGGCCTAAGTTCGCACGAACTCAACCAGCCCGGAACCTACCGCGATGTTTCTGATACGACCGTTGTGGCCCAGTTTAAGGTTAAAAAACGGTCCCAAAAGATTGCGGAGAAAATTTCAGCAGTTCAGAGTGAGAATACCATCGATACAGCAGAAATTGCAGGAGCAAGTTGTGGAGGAGCGCTTCATTGGGAAGAATTCGATCAACCCAAAGAACAGCCCATTCATATTTTAGCCTGGACAACCACACCATGGACATTGCCTTCGAACACCGCACTTGCTGTAGGAAAAGACATTGAATATGTATTGGTGAAAACATTCAATCAATACACCTTTGAGCCGGTTACAGTGATATTGGCAAAAGTTCTGCTTCAGAAAAATTTCGGGAAGAAATACGCCGAAGGTACCGACGAAGATTTCGGGAATTACAATTCCGAAACCAAAGTTATTCCTTATCAGATCATTGCTGAATTTACTGGCGCCGATCTGGCCGGAACTGAATATGAGCAGCTGTTGCCGTGGTTTTTACCCGCTGAAAATCCTGAAAATGCGTTTAAAGTAATTATCGGAGATTTTGTGACGACCGAAGACGGAACGGGAATCGTACATATCGCGCCGACTTTCGGAGCGGATGACGCGCGTGTGGCAAGAGAAAACGGCATTTCGCCTATGTTGGTAAAAGATGAAAACGGTAATCTGGTGCCTTTGGTGGATCTTCAGGGAAAATTTATCTCCGGAGGAAATACGCCGGAACTTTTTGCTGCAAAATATATTAAAAACGAATATTACGACGACGGAACTGCGCCTGAAAAATCATGGGATGTGGAACTTGCAATCCTTTTAAAGACTGACAACAAAGCTTTTAAAGTAGAAAAATACGTCCACAGTTATCCGCATTGCTGGAGAACCGACAAACCCGTTCTATATTATCCGTTGGACTCTTGGTTTGTGAAAATGACAGCGGTGAAAAACCGTCTCGTAGAACTCAATGATACCATCAACTGGAAGCCGAAATCTACCGGTGAAGGAAGATTTGCAAACTGGCTTGAAAACGTAAACGACTGGAATCTCTCCCGCTCAAGATACTGGGGAATCCCGCTGCCGATCTGGCGTACCGAAGATTTAAAAGAAGAAATCATCATTGGTTCTGTGGAGGAATTGATGACCGAAATCCAGAAATCAATTGACGCAGGTTTCATGACGGAAAATCCTTTCGAAGGATTCGAAACCGGAAACATGTCCGAGGAGAATTACGCAAAAATTGATTTGCATAAAAATATTGTAGACGAAATAATTCTTGTTTCGGCTTCAGGAAAAGCAATGAATCGCGAAACCGATCTTATCGATGTATGGTTCGATTCTGGTTCGATGCCTTACGCGCAGCTGCACTATCCTTTTGAAAATAAAGAACTTATCGATCAGAACAAAGCCTTTCCGGCAGATTTTATTGCTGAAGGGGTTGATCAAACGCGTGGCTGGTTCTACACTTTGCATGCGATCGGTACAGCAGTTTTCGACTCGGTTGCTTATAAAAATGTGATGTCGAACGGATTGGTTCTCGACAAAAACGGCCAGAAGATGTCTAAACGACTCGGCAATGCGGTTGATCCTTTTACGACATTAGAAAAATACGGCCCCGACGCAACGCGCTGGTATATGATTGCGAACGCGAATCCGTGGGAAAACCTCAAATTCGATGTGGAAGGAATCGACGAAGTACGCCGTAAATTCTTCGGAACTTTATACAACACGTATTCGTTCTTTGCGCTGTACGCGAATGTGGATGGCTTTAAATATTCAGAAAGAGAAATTGAAAACCGTCCGGAAATTGACCGTTGGATTTTATCGGAACTTAATCTTTTGGTTAAAGATGTTACAGAATATTACAACGATTACGAGCCCACGAAAGTAGCGCGCGCGATTAATAATTTCGTGAACGACAACCTAAGTAACTGGTATGTAAGACTTTGCCGAAGACGTTTCTGGAAAGGCGATTACTCGGATGATAAGATTTCCGCCTATCAGACCTTATACACCTGCCTCGTGACGGTTGCCAAAATTGCAGCGCCCATTGCGCCGTTCTTCATGGACCAGCTTTATCAGGATTTGAACAAAATAACCGGAAAAGATGGCGCGGACTCTGTGCATTTAACGGATTTCCCGAAAGCAGATGAAACTCTGATTGACAGTGATTTAGTTGAAAAAACACATCTCGCACAACAGGTTACGTCGATGGTTTTCTCCTTAAGAAAAAAGGAAAATATAAAGGTTCGGCAGCCACTTCAGAAAGTAATGGTTCCGGTTCTGGATGCTAAAACCGAAGCACAGATTATGGCGGTTTCAGATCTGATCAAACAGGAAGTGAACGTAAAAGAACTTGTGCTGATTAACGCAGATGAAGCGTCGCACCTCATCGTGAAGCAGATTAAACCCAACTTTAAAACCCTCGGCTCCAGACTTGGAAAAGACATGAAGACCGTTGGCGCCGCGATTTCCGGCCTAACCGCTGACCAGATTTCCGCTCTGGAGAAAGAAGGTAAAATGGATATTCAGGGTTACGAAATCTCAACAGATGATGTTGAAATCTTCACCAAAGACATTCCGGGCTGGACGGTTGCGAGTGAAGGAAAACTTACGGTGGCCTTGGATCTTACGATTACTGAAGAGCTGAAATCTGAAGGAATTGCACGCGAATTTATTAACAGGGTGCAAAACTTAAGAAAAGATAAAGATTTCGACCTTACCGACAGAATTGCGATTGAAATTGAAAAAGACTCGCCGTTCGAAGCAGAACTGATGCTCAATGAGCAATATATTTCGCAGGAAGTATTGTCAGATAAAATAGAAATTGTAAATTCACTTGCAAATTTCGACGAAATAGAAATTGATGAAGTAAAATTTAAATTATTAGTAAAAAAAGTTTGACATTCTTTAATTATTACTAACGATTTCGAAATTTTTTATTTATTTAGGAATTCACAAACTTAAACACAAAAACGACATGACAGAAGGACGACAAAGGTATAGCGATGCCGATTTGATGGAGTTCAAAGAACTTATTCAACAAAAAATAGAAAAAGCCGAGCGCGATTTAATGCTGATCCGGGAAAGCTTCATCAACGACCAGAATAACGGTACTGATGACACTTCGCCTACCTTCAAAGCATTTGAAGAAGGTGCAGAAACGCTCAGCAAAGAGCAAAATGCGATCCTCGCCGGGCGCCAGGAAAAATTTGTGCGCGACCTGAAAAATGCGTTGATCCGCATCCAGAACAAAACTTACGGCATTTGCCGTGTTACAGGGAAGCTGATTGGTAAAGACCGCTTAAGAGCCGTGCCGCACGCAACATTAAGTATTGAAGCCAAGAATCTGCAGCGATAAGCCCCGGTTTTCCTCAACCTTCACATTTTAGGTTTATAGTGTCTGCGAAAGCCAGTGCATTATAAACCTATTTGAATTTAAAAAAAACAAAAACTGATAGTGGAAGCCATCTTAATTATAGCGGCCGCCGGAGTAATTATCTATTATTTCCGCAACAGTTTGCGCAGGAAGGTTTTCGGGGGAGAACAAAAGTACCAGTCGATCGACGACCGGTTTAATGAAGACAAAAGAGCCCGCGAACTCGAAATCGACAGGCTTCTGAGCAAGATGGGTAAAAACGGCCTCGCAGACCTCTCCGAAAAAGACAGAAAACGCCTCGACGAACTCTCTAAAAAATAAATAATAATGGAAGCACTGATAGTACACCCAAAAAACCAGATGGAACTGAACGCACTGAAAAGCGTGATGAAGGAGATGGGAATCCGGTATGAAAAATTTCACACCAGAAACGCTAAAACCGCCTCTCAGCAAGAGTCGAAAAGGCCGGAAAAGCCTGCAAAACCTGCCCGAAATTATAAAGACAAACCTAAGACTGACCAATAATGAAGAAGATTGCTCTGATCACACTCATCATACTGGTAATCGATCAAGTTTCTAAATTTTACATTAAAACAACATTTCATCTGGGCGAAAGCGTGGATGTGATGCCGGGCTTCAAGCTTACGTTTGTTGAAAATCCCGGGATGGCCTATGGCTTTCATTTCGGTGGCCTGCTCGGTAAATATGCATTGGTTATTTTGCGGATCTTCCTCATCGGCGGAATGGTTTATCTGTTCCGGAAGTGGCTTAAGGAGGGCATCCACAGCAATTATCTGTTCATCCCAATGGCGATGATCTTTGCAGGAGCCATCGGTAACCTAATCGACGGGATGTTCTACGGACTGATCTTCGACAGCGGCACGGTTTACGACGACAGTGTAGGCCGCTGGATCGACTACGGCGGCATCTCCAAAGTGGTTCCGTTTGGAGAAGGATACTCGCATTTCATGAAAGGCTGCGTGGTAGATATGCTGCATTTCCCGCTGGTAGACTGGTGGGTGCCGGAAAGCTGGCCGCTGATCGGCGGAAAGCATATTGAATTCTTCAAGTATATCTTTAATGTTGCAGATTCTGCAATTACTGTAGGCGGGCTTTTGCTGCTGATCTTCAGGAAAAAAGCTTTTCCCGAAGGACTTGATTTCTAAATCATAAACTCATAAAATTAAAGCGTAACAAAACTTTAAAAAAATGTCACGAATCCTCACTGGAATACAGGCTACAGGTACGCCGCACCTCGGGAATCTTCTCGGCGCGATCATTCCGGCTATCGAACTGTCGAAAAAATCTGATAACGAATCTTTTCTCTTCATCGCCAATCTGCACTCATTAACGCAGATTAAAAATGCTGGAGAACTCAGGCAGAACACGTATGAAATTGCTGCCGCATGGCTCGCATGTGGTCTCGATACAGATAAAACCTTTTTCTACAGACAAAGCGACATTCCTGAGGTCTGCGAACTTTCGTGGTATCTTTCGTGTTTCTTTCCTTATCAAAGGCTTACGCTGGCACATTCGTTCAAAGATAAAGCCGACCGTCTGGAGGATGTAAACGCGGGGCTTTTCACTTATCCTGTGCTTATGGGAGCCGATATTCTGCTTTACGATGCGGAGGTGGTTCCGGTGGGGAAAGACCAGTTGCAGCACCTAGAAATGGCGCGGGATATGGGTTCAAGATTCAATCATCAGATGGGTGAAGTATTTGTTTTACCAACCGCGGAACTTCAGGAAGAAACCAAATATGTTCCCGGTACGGACGGCCAAAAAATGTCGAAATCACGTGGCAACATCATCAATATCTTCCTGCCCGAAAAGGAGCTTAAAAAGCAGGTGATGGGCATCGAAACAGATTCAAAATCACTTGAGGAACCTAAGGATCCTGAGACTGATAAAGTTTTCGCGATCTTTAAACTGATTGCAACGGCCGAAGAAGCTGAATTTTTGCGCGAAAAATATCTTGCGGGAAATTTTGGCTACGGACATGCCAAGACAGAACTTCTTAACTTAATCCTGACAAAATTTGCACGGGAACGCGAACTGTTCAGCTATTACATGAATAATTTACCGGAGCTTGAAGAAAAGCTGCAGGCCGGCGCCACAAAAACGCGCGAAATTGCCGCAAAAACCCTGTCTAAAGTGAGGGAAAGTCTTGGAGTTTAAATCATTACACATAAAAAAAAACCTTTCATCGCTGAAAGGTTTTTTTGTTAGAGTATATTTTTAAGTTCTGCCAGCTTCTTAATCACCAGCACATCTTCTGCTTCAAAATTATCGTTGAAAACATCGAAGAAAATCACTTTTAAACCATAAGATTTTCCGCCTTCTACGTCGGCAATCCAGTCGTCACCAATCATCACCGATTCTTCAATGGTTGCGCCGGCTTTTTTGAGGGCGTGCTCGTAAATTTCGGGGTGAGGTTTTCGGATATTGATCTCATCCGCGCTTGTGATGGTCTCGAAGTAATTTTTAATGCCCGAAAGTTCGCATTTGCGGTAGGTAACTTCTTCAAAACCGTTGGAGAGAATGTGTAGTCTGTAATTTTTTTCGGCTAAATATTCAAGCAGATCGAAAGCACCTTCCACCAGATCATTGTAATTTAATATTTCGTCGAGGAAATTCCTTTCAAAAAGCTGTGCAAGCGCGTAATCATCAATCCCGAAAAACAGAAACGAATCGTGAAAACGGTGTTTGCGTAGATGTTCTTTATCTATTTCGCCATCGCGGATCTGTGCCCAGAGCCTTTCGTTGATGGTAAAGTATTCTTTATGGAATTCCTCGAAGCCTACGTTATATCTGTCTTTTACGTTTTCGCGGCTGTAGATGTCCTTAAGCGTTAAATACGCATTTCGGCGGTGGTCCCAAATCGTATTGTCGAGGTCAAAAAAAATGTGCTTTATTTTCATAGAGCACAAATTTAAGGAATTACAAGATTAGTTCTTGGCAACAATCTGGTTTTTACTCTTTGTTTTCAGCACATGCATGCTTTTGGAATAGCTGAGCAGAAAATCGATTGTCGCTTTTTTTGGTTTCAAAAGTTTTTCATTTAAAGTGTCATTTTTTTTCATAGGCGAATGTTGTACCCTAAAAACGACAGAACTTTTGAAATATTATTACCTGGTTAAAATAATGTTGTGTTCATCCATGATTTTACGCAGATTGATCAGTGCGTAACGCACCCTTCCGAGTGTGGTATTGATACTGCTATCCGTCTGATCTGCGATTTCCTTAAAACTAAGACCATCAAAAAACCTCAGCCGGATTACTTCCTGCTGATTTGCCGGCAGATAAACCAGCATTTTCATAAGGTCCTCCTGGATCTGGCGGCTTACGAGCTGTTCTTCAATATTTTCTTCGTTACCCGAAATAAGATCGAATATTGAAAACTCGTCGTTATCGTAAGAGGTTTCGGAAACTTTGATGTGTTTGGACTTAAGGCGGAAATGATCGATGATCAGGTTATGCGCAATGCGTTTGGCCCAAAGAATAAATTTGCCCTCTTCATTATACCGTCCTTCCTTTAGGGTGACAATAATCTTCATGAAGGTATCCTGAAAGATATCGTTGGCTAAATCTTCATCCATCAATTTGTAAAAAATAAATGAAAAAAGATCTTTTTGGTGTCTCTCGATAAGTACGGCCAAAGTCTTTTCGTTGCCGCTGCGATACTCAGAGATCAACCAGCTATCACTATGTGTTTTCATAAACTTGCTTCTATATTAAAATACCTTAAACAGATGCCGATTGAAAAAATCGGGAATACTGAAATTTCGGTAGTAAGAAGTAGAGTTTTTTAGTCGATAGCGTTGGGTTTGAATTGGGTGGTAAAAATAAGGAAAAAGTTTAATAAGCTGTTATCTGATTTTGAATTATTTAATAAAAAATTATTATCGGGTAAGATCCTGTAACATTACCAGCGGTATATTGAGTGTAACATTGATATTCAGGCCTTTCAGTTCCTTTCCGTTAATCCCCTTTTTATCGAGCGAAAACGCATATCCACCCGTAAGATCCACCAGTCCGAAGAGTGTAGCACCAATTTTAGGAGCGATGTATTTTGTAGTGAGTTCTGCACCCGCAAGAAAATAATAGGCGTGATAAAAATCTACATTACGTTCGAAATTCAGCAAGATATCTCCCTGCACTTTGGGCATTATTGCAAACTCGCCGTTAGCCGATCCCATCAGTGCCGACGCACCCAGCCTGTACACTACATCGTCACTGCTTAGAAAAAGCAGGCGGCCACCCACCTCGCCGAAACTTTGGTTCTGGTACACATAACCCACGTGCAGTGCACGGTGCACCGCCATCTGCGCCTGCATAAAGTGAGTAGCGAACATGATTAAAAAAGCTGAAAAAGCAATAATTTTCTTCATAAATAAGACTTCTGTCGGTGCGTAAAGTTAAAAAAAACTGCCTTAACGTTTTCCGTTAAAGCAGCTTATATTTTTCAGGCTTATAAGCCAAACTCTGTTTTGATTTCTTCTACTTTATCCAGCTTTTCCCAGGTGAAAAACTCAAGGTTATCAATGGTCATCTCATTGCTTTTCCCTTTGTTGAAGGTCTTGCTGGCTACATAATGCTCGCGGCCCATGTGTCCGTAAGATGCGGTTTCAAGATAAATCGGGTTCCTCAGCTTCAGGTTATGCTCAATAGCATACGGCCTCAGATCGAATATCTTTTTGAGTCTTTCAGCAATCTCGCCATCCGGCAGATCAACTTTTGAAGTTCCGTAAGTACTCACAAACAGTCCGCAAGGCTCTGCCACACCTATCGCGTAGGAAACCTGCACCAACACTTCATCTGCAACACCGGCGGCTACAAGGTTTTTGGCAATGTGACGCACGGCGTACGCTGCACTTCTGTCAACTTTCGAGGGATCTTTCCCTGAAAAAGCGCCACCTCCGTGTGCACCTTTTCCGCCGTAGGTATCAACAATAATTTTACGTCCGGTTAATCCTGTATCGCCGTGTGGACCGCCAATCACAAATTTTCCGGTTGGGTTGATGTGATATTTGATGTCGTCGTTAAAAAGCTCCTGAATTTCAATTTTCTGCGCCGCTTTTACTTTCGGGATCAGAATTTCGATAATATCTTTTTTAATTTTCGCAAGCATAGCTTCCTCGCTTCCGAACTCATCATGCTGGGTAGAAACAACAATCGAATCAATTCTGATCGGTTTATGATCGTCCGAATATTCAATGGTAACCTGTGATTTTGCGTCAGGTCGTAAATAAGGAATGGCATTGCCCTCTCTTCTTAATGACGAAAGTTCGCGAAGGATGGTGTGAGCCAGATCGAGTGCCAGCGGCATGTAATTCTCGGTTTCGTTGGTCGCATAACCAAACATCATCCCCTGATCACCTGCCCCCTGCGCATTGGCTTTCGTCTCGAAATCTGCATTCCCCTCTACTCTGTCCACACCCTGATTGATATCCGGCGACTGCTCATGAATGGCTGAAATTACACCGCACGAATCTCCGTTGAACATATATTCGCCTTTTGTGTAACCAATATCGTTAATTACTTTGCGTGCGATATCCTGAACATCCAGGTATGCTTTGGATTTCACTTCGCCTGCTAAAACTACCTGCCCGGTCGTTACCAAGGTTTCGCACGCAACTTTAGACGTGGGATCGTAAGCCAGAAAATGATCAATAAGAGCGTCGGAAATCTGGTCAGCAATTTTATCGGGATGCCCTTCTGAAACAGATTCGGACGTAAATAAATAAGACATATTTCTTTTGTTTTTTAATTTAAAAATTAAAGAAAAAAGAAGCGATTACAAAAGAAACTAAAATAGAAATTCTGTTTTAGCATTTTTTATGGAGGTTGCAATCAGTTCAAATTTTTCCTCATGAAGGTTGGGTCTGCAAATTTAAAGCGTATTTAATTAACCACAAAATTATAATCCTTTTTAAATCACTGCGGTTTAACGCTCACGAAATCTTCGGGGTTCTGGTTATAACTGAGTTTTTCGGCGAGTGATTTTTTTACAGAAAGCGCCATTTCATCGAGGATTTTCTGCTTATAAGTAGGTTTATAATAAATAAGACTGATCTCGCGGAACGGAAAAGGCTTGCGAAACCGCACCACTTTCTCTTTTTGGTCTACGGAAAGCTGTGGTACCGCCAATTCGGGTAAAATGGTAATTCCACCAACGCGGTCTACCATCTGGATCAGCGTATTGATATTCGATGCAAGGAAATCAAGATTTTTGGGTTTCAGTGAATTTTCTTTGAGCATGCAGATGTTTTCGAACTGTGTGCGCAGGCAGTTACCTTCCTCCAGCAGCCACACTTTGTTACTGTCGATTTCCTCGGGTAACACAAACGAATCTTTTTTGCCGGTGTCCGACGAATATACCATCAACTCCTCATTAAACAGAAAATCCTGATAGAATTCACTTGCAGCATCATATGGCGTTGAAATAATTCCGGCATCAAGCTCCCCCGATTTCAAGGACTTAATGATGTTATCCGTCGTCATCTCTTTTACGTTGAGCTCAATCTTAGGATGTTCCTTTAGAAAATCGAAGATTTCAGAAGGTAAGATGTAACTGGAAATTGTAGGTATTATGCCTAAATTCAGTTTGCCGGCAAGAACGTTGTTCAGCAGGCTCGCCTTGTTACGCAATTCATTCACGGCATCTATAACACGCTTTGCGTCTTCGATGATGTGCACGCCTACGTCAGTGGTGCGGATGGGATGCGTTGTACGGTCAAAAATCTTTACTGCCAGCTCATCTTCAAGCTTTTGTATCATCGCACTGAGCGTAGGTTGCGTAATAAAGCAGGATTGTGCTGCTTTGCCAAAATGCCTGAATTTATCTACTGCGATAAGATATTCCAATTGCTGAATGTTCATCCGATTACTTTTATCTATTGCAAATGTACGGTCTTTTATTCATTTCGGTTAAAAGCCAACCTCCGTTTACCGGCGATTCTGTAAATTTGCACACAAACCAAAGATGATGGATGCTTCACACAAACTTAATCACGAACCGAACGCTGTGCAGGCCACCAACAGCGCGGGTTTTATGGTGAACGAAAATATAGCGGAAGCGGTACGCAGAAAGATCCCGGAACGGGTTACGAACGTGAAAGGCACAGGTGCTTACGGAACATTTATCGTCACTCAGGACATTACGAAGTACAGCAAAGCAAAAATATTTGCAGAAGTCGGCAATCAGTGCAGGGTGTTTGTGAGATTTTCAGCAATGCATGCAGAGAAAGGCACATGCGACAGCGATCGCGATGTACGTGGTTTCGCCTTAAAATTTTACACTGAAGAAGGCAACTGGGATCTTGCCGGTAACAACATGCCCGTTTTCTTTGTAAAAGATGCTACAAATTTTCCCGGATTGATGCGTTCTCAAGGCCGCGATTTCCATACTAATATGAAAAGTGCTACAGCGATGTGGGATTTTTACAGCCTGCATCCCGAAACGCTTCACCAACTTCTGATGCTGATGTCAGACCGGGGTACACCTTCAGGCTACCGTCATATGCATGGTTTCGGCACTCATACATTTTCGATGATTAATGCCCGGAACGAAAGATTTTGGGTTAAATTCCATTTCAAAGCAAAACAGGGCATTAAAAACCTCAAATCGGAAAATATTGTAAAATCCGATTTTGCGCATGAAGATTTAGTGAAAGCCATCGAAACAAAAAACTTCCCGAAATGGTCGCTATACATCCAGGTGATGACTCAGGAACAGGTTAAGAATTCGCGGTGGAACCCATTTGATGTTACCAAAGTATGGCTACATGACGAATTTCCTCTTATTGAAGTAGGCGAACTGGAGCTGAATGAAATTCCAAAAGATTATTTTACGCACGTAGAACAGGCAGCTTTTTCACCTGCCAACATTATCCCGGGCATAGGCTTTTCCCCGGACAGGCTGCTTCAGGCCAGGCTGTTCTCGTACACCGACGCGCAGCGACACCGTGTAGGCATCAACGCAAAAGAATTGGCTGTAAACCAAAGTTCTGCCAAAAACAGTGTTCAGCATTTTGAAGATGAAGTGCGGAACGCTGCTACTGCCAATCTTACTAACATTTATGAAAATGAAGACGACCATTACACTCAGCCCGGCCTGTTTTACACAAAAGCACTTAATGCTGAGCAGCGCGAAACGATGATACAGAACATTGTTGAAGCGATGCGCGACATTTCGGGACCCACAAAACACGTAGTAATAAACCGCCAGCTTTGTCATTTTTTCCGCGCAAATATCGAGCTTGGGATGAAGATCGCAACAGGATTACAGGTAAATATCGACGCAAACATGATGAGCCACTCGTTCACGGCCGGAAACTGATTTCATAGTGAGCGTGGAGCTAATGGTAAATATATAAAAACTATGCGCGCCTTATTAACCCGTCACCTATCGCGTTTAGGCGATTTATTACAAGAAACATAAACTGAACTCTCCATTCTGCGCTTCTTCATTCATCACCTACGATAGGTGTGATTTGCAGATTGTGAATTTAATCTATAACTTAGGCATTTTTCTAAATAAAATTTATTATTTCTGATGATTTACGACAATATTATAGTAGAAACCGAGGAACGGATAGCAATTATCACCATCAACCGCCCTGAAAGCCTTAATGCGCTGAATTCGAAAACCATCGCGGAACTTAGTGATTCGTTTGAAAATTTAAATAAAAACCCGGAAATAAGGGTGATTATATTGACGGGAAGCGGAGAAAAATCTTTCGTTGCAGGCGCGGATATTAAGGAATTTTCTGATTTTGGTGCTGCAGATGCAGAGAATCTTTCGCGAAACGGCCAGCAAATTCTATTCGATAAGATCGAAAATTTAAGTAAACCGGTGATCGCGGCGGTAAATGGTTTCGCACTTGGCGGGGGTTTAGAGTTGGCGATGGCCTGCCACATCCGCTACGCATCCGAAAATGCAAAACTTGGTTTGCCCGAAGTAACTTTAGGACTGATTCCGGGCTACGGAGGAACGCAGCGTCTGCCAAAATTAGTTGGGAAAGGTCTCGCAAATGAGATTATTTTTTCGGCAAAGATGATTCCGGCCGCACGCGCGAAAGAAATCGGCCTCGTAAACGATGTTGTTAGTTCTGATGAACTTTTATCACAGTCTAAAGACCTCGCACGCACTATCGCACGCAATTCGCCGATGGCTATTGAGAAAGCAATAAGTGCTGTAAACCTGTCGGACAGTACGTCGGGATTTGAAACCGAAATGAAATCATTCGGTGAGTTGTTTGAGATGAATGACAAGAAAGAAGGCGTCAGCGCGTTCTTAGAAAAAAGAAAACCTAATTTTTAACAGAAACTCATATTTGGAACCAACAAAATTCGATTTCGCGTACCTAAAAATGGCGATGGAATGGGCGAAACTATCGCACTGCGAACGGCGGAAAGTCGGCGCGCTCATCGTTAAAGACCGGATGATTATTTCCGACGGCTACAACGGAACACCTTCAGGCTTTGAGAACTGTTGCGAAGATTCCGAAGGAAAAACGCATTGGTACGTACTTCATGCCGAAGCCAACGCCATCCTGAAACTTGCAGGCTCCACACAGTCAGCTAAAGACGCCACGCTTTATTTAACTTTGTCGCCGTGCAGGGATTGCAGCAAACTCGCGGTGCAGGCAGGCATAAAAAAAGTGGTTTATATGGATGATTACTCCGATAACGCGGGAATTACATTCCTGCAAGATCATGGAATTGAAATCCTGAAGATTTCTAAAGAGCAACTAGTATAACTTAACACATAACAATGATGACCTGGACCGAAAAAATCAAAGATTTTGAGAGTTTTCTTAAGTATGAGAGAAACTTTTCAGATAACACCCTCGATGCATATCTGAGGGACATCCGCAAATTGAGCGATTACGCTGAGTTTCATCTCGACGGTACAGGACCACTAGAAATTTCCTACGAAAACATCCAGGAATATCTGTTTCAGCTCTCTAAACAGAAGTTCAGTGAACGCTCCCAGGCCCGGTGGATTTCTTCAATAAAAGCCTTTTTTAAATATCTGGCTGAAGATGAAGCCCGCGAAGATAACCCTACAACACTGCTCGAAAGCCCTAAACTCGGGCTTTACCTGCCGGATACGCTTAGTTTCGAGGATGTGGAACGCATCATTAAAGCCATTAATATTTCTACTGATTTAGGCCGCAGGAACCAGTGCATGATTGAAGTTTTATACGGTTGCGGTCTTCGGGTTTCCGAACTGATCGATCTAAAAATTTCTAACATCAATTTCAAAGAATTATACCTTAAAGTAGACGGTAAGGGCGACAAATCGCGGTTTGTACCGTTGGCGACTTACACCGCAAAACTCATCAAAGAATATATTCAGGAGATAAGGTCTAAATATAAAATAAACAAAAAGTGCGAGGATGTGCTCTTTCTTAACAGCCGCGGATCTGCTATGTCGCGCGTGATCGTATTTATAATCATTAAAGAGTTAACCGAAAAGGCCGGCATCAATAAGAAGATCTCGCCCCATACATTTCGGCATTCGTTCGCCACACACCTGTTGCAAAACGGTGCTGACCTGCGGTATATTCAGGAAATGCTCGGCCACTCAAGCATTACGACGACCGAGATTTACACGCATTTAAAAAATGAAGAACTTCGCGACGTGATCCTCAATTTTCATCCACGCAACAAAGTGTAATGGAAAATCTCAAATTCTGTCCCAAATGCGGCCACGAAAGCCTGCGCTGGGACGGCGAAAAAAAATGGGATTGCCCCGATTGCGATTACGTGCTTTACCACAATGTTGCCGGAGCCGTTGCGGTTATTATTAAATGCGGCGACGAAATTCTGCTCACGCGACGCAATCAGGAGCCTAAAAAGGACAAACTGGATCTGCCGGGCGGCTTCGTAGATCCAAAAGAAAGCGCTGAGGAAACCTGCGTACGTGAACTTTCGGAAGAAATGCAGATGAACGTCGATATTTCTAATCTAAGATATCTCGCAAGCTTACCCAATACATACCTCTATAAAAGCATTACTTACAACACTTTAGATCTGTTTTTTGAATATGAAGTCGAAGAAAAAGTGGTGCCTGAGTTAGAGATTACTGAGATCTCGGAAACGGTTTGGCTTAAACTAAGCGATATTAACCTGAACGACCTCGCCTTCGAATCGCAAAAGGTTTTCCTGGCTAAATACCTGCGCCGGTAAACATTTCCCTCATTTTATCCTTAATTTTGAATTCTGAATTTTTACCATGCAGGAATCTCAAAAAAACACCATAGAATCTCAGATAGTTTTCGAAGACAACCATCTTCTGGTTATCAATAAAAAAGCCGGCCAACTGGTTCAGGGCGACAAAACCGGCGACGCCTCGCTGCTCGACCTCATCAAAGACTTCATCAAAAAAAGAGATAACAAAGCAGGAAACGTCTTCCTTGGGTTGGTGCACCGCATAGACAGGCCAACATCCGGACTTGTAATTTATGCCAAGACCTCTAAAGCACTCACGAGGCTTACACAGATGGTAAAGAACCGCGAAATTAAGAAGACCTATTGGGCTGTTGTTCCGAAAGAGGTCATCCCGCATTCAGCGAGGCTTCTGCATTATCTTCAGAAAAATGAAAAGACAAATAAGTCGACGGTTTTCATTAAACCTACCGAAAACGCTAAAGAATCTGTACTCAATTACACTGTTATAAAGACGCTGGACAATTTTCAACTGTTGGAAATAGACCTTGAAACCGGGCGCCACCATCAGATCCGTGCTCAGCTTTCAAAGATCGGCGTGCCGATAAAAGGTGATTTAAAATATGGCGCGTCGCGATCTAATCCGGATGGAGGCATCCATCTTCATGCACGAAAATTAGAATTCATTCATCCTGTCTCATTAAAAAACACAGAAATTGTAGCACCGCTGCCGGCACATGATGCTGTTTGGGCCGCATGCGAAAATTAGACTGGCAAAAAGGACTTAGATTAAATCAATAAAAAAAACCGCTCAATTTCTCGAGCGGTTTTTCTATTATTAGAATAGTGTTAAGCTGTTCTCTTAGCTTCTTCAGCAATAAGGTTAAGCGCAGAACCTGCACGGAACCAGCCCACCTGCTGTGCATTGTATGTGTGATTTGCAACGATTACATCCTTAGTTCCGTCCGCATGTAGAAATTCTAACTGCAATGGACGGCCTGGTGCAAACTGCTCGAGATCGAGGAAATTAATGGTGTCGTCTTCGAAGATTTTATCGTAGTCATCAGCATTAGCAAAGGTAAGACCCAGCATTCCCTGTTTCTTCAGGTTAGTTTCATGAATTCTGGCAAAAGACTTTACCAAAACCGCACGTACGCCAAGGTGTCGAGGCTCCATCGCTGCATGCTCGCGCGAAGAACCTTCACCGTAATTGTGATCGCCCACTACAATGGTCGGGATACCGGCAGCCTTGTAGGCTCTGGCCACATTCGGCACCTCATCATAGTCGCCGGACAAACCGTTTTTCACTTTATTGGTCTCCATGTTGTAAGCGTTTATTGCGCCGATCAGCATGTTATTGGAGATGTTATCAAGATGGCCTCGGTATTTTAACCATGGGCCTGCCATCGAAATATGGTCGGTTGTACACTTGCCGAAAGCTTTAATTAGAAGTTTCGCGCCGGTAATATTTTTTCCGTTCCAAGGTTCGAATGGTTCAAGCAGCTGAAGTCTGTCGGAAGTAGGACTCACATCCACACGAACCTGCGTGCCATCCGCTGAAGGAGCCTGATAGCCGTTATCATCTACCGCAAAACCTTTCGCCGGAAGTTCGAAACCGTTCGGTTCATTCAGGCGGATCTGTTCTCCGTTTTGGTTTAATAAAGTATCTGTAATAGGGTTGAAATCGAGTCTTCCGGAAATCGCAATCGCCGCAACCATTTCAGGTGATGCTACAAAAGCATGCGTATTTGGATTACCGTCCGCTCTTTTTGCAAAATTTCGGTTAAATGAGTGGATAATCGAGTTTTTCTCGCCTTTATCAGCACCCTCACGATCCCACTGCCCGATGCAAGGGCCACAAGCGTTGGTAAAGATTCTTGCAGATTCAAACTTGCGGAATGAATCTAAAAATCCGTCTCTTTCTGCGGTGAACTTCACCTGCTCGGATCCGGGATTGATCCCTAAAATAGCTTTTGGTTTAACTCCTTTTGCTACGGCATCTTCTACAATTGAAGCAGCGCGCGAAAGATCTTCGTAAGATGAATTGGTACAAGAACCGATAAGTGCCCATTCCACATCAAGTGGCCAGCCGTTAGCTTCTGCTTTCGCTCTGAATTCAGAAACAGGTGTTGCCAAATCGGGTGTAAAAGGCCCGTTAAGGTGTGGCGCTAGTTCATCAAGATTAATTTCAATAACCTGATCAAAATATAGTTCCGGGTTTGCATACACTTCAGCATCTCCTGTTAAATGCTCTGCAATTTTATCTGCTTCATCTACAACTGCCTGTCTTCCGGTGGCGGCCAAATACCTTCTCATTGAATCATCATATCCAAATGTTGAAGTAGTAGCCCCAACTTCCGCACCCATGTTACAGATCGTTCCTTTTCCTGTTGCGGAAAGGCTTTCAGCACCATCGCCGAAATATTCAATAATACATCCAGTTCCGCCTTTTACGGTGAGGATGCCTGCAACTTTAAGGATAATATCTTTTGCGGACGTCCATCCGTTGAGTCTTCCTGTTAATTTTACGCCAATTAGTTTAGGCATTTTAAGTTCCCAAGCCATGCCTGCCATCACATCCACGGCGTCTGCGCCACCAACTCCGATGGCTACCATACCAAGACCTCCGGCATTCACGGTGTGCGAATCAGTACCAATCATCATTCCGCCCGGGAATGCATAATTTTCTAATACAACCTGGTGAATAATACCTGCGCCCGGCTTCCAGAAACCAATTCCGTATTTGTCGCAAACTGAACTTAAGAAGTTGAAAACTTCAGAATTTTTATTGATACCTTCCTGCAAATCTGCTTCCGCACCAACTCTCGCCTGAATAAGGTGATCTGCATGCGCTGTGGACGGAACTGCAACCTGTGGCTTCCCGGCCTGCATAAACTGCAGAAGTGCCATCTGAGCGGTTGCATCCTGCATGGCAACACGGTCCGGTGCGAAGTCTACGTAAGAATTGCCACGTTCGTGCGCCTCCGTTGCATTACCAGCCCAAAGATGCGTGTAGAGAATCTTCTCCGACAAGGTGAGCGGTTTGCCTACCGTTTCGCGTGCTTTCGCAATTCTTTCAGGATAACGCGCGTATACGGCCTGGATCATATCAAAGTCAAATATCATATTACTCGTATTTAAATTAAGGAAAACCAAAATTACGAAATTTTTTAACTCTAAAAACAGGATATTGATTTAGAATTATTATAAAGACGATGCCCGCAATCTATTTTTTATTACTTTTAAAAAAAATAACCAATGGAATTTAAAAACGAAAATCCGGGCTTCAGTTCTGGTCCTACAGGGTTTCCACCCAAAAACTGGCTCGTAGAATCGATACTCGTGACGCTTTTCTGCTGCCTGCCGCTTGGTATTGTCGGCATTATAAATGCTGCAAGTGTGGAGGGTAAATATGCGCAGGGCGATACGGACGGCGCGCAGCGTGCGGCGCAAACAGCAAAAACGATGGTTCTTGTTTCGGCCATTGTGGGCGTTCTTGGCGTGCTTCTTTATATTTTGTTTTTTGGCGGCTTAGCATTGGTAGGCGCAGCAGCAGAAGGAGATTTTTAAGCGTAATTTAATATGGTTTTTAGCGGTTCTCATTATTTTAATAGTGGGCACGGTCTACTATTTTTATAACCCAGCTGAGTCGCAGCTTTTTCCAAAATGTCCGTTTCTGTATTTCACCGGCTACCAGTGTCCTGGTTGCGGATCGCAGCGGGCTGTGCATGCGCTGCTCCATTTCAATTTCAAAGAAGCTTTTTCGCATAATGCGTTGCTAGTAGCTTCAGTTCCATACGTGTTGGTAGGTTTGCTATTTAATCATGAAAAAGTAAGAAACCACTTCCCCAAAACCCGAGAAGTTCTGTTTGGGCAACAGGCGATATTCGTGGTGCTGGCAACGGTGATTTTATTTTTCGTTGTGAGAAATTTTTAAAGTCTTATTTTTGACGCTGATCCTGAAGATAAAAGTAGATGAAGTTTGCCTTAAAATTAGTTCTGATATGCTATCCGTTCCTTTTCTCCGCACAGAAAAACGGGTCGGCAAGTAAGGTACCCGTAAAAACGACAATTCAAAAGACAGTTGATGCCGCTGTAAAAGCGGATTCGGACAAAATCAATGAAGAAATACCTGCTTTAATTCCACAAAAAGCAGGCGGAAAATATGGTTACATCAATCAGTTGGGAAAAGTGGTCATTCCACATGAATACAGCAACGTAGGGTTTTTCGCGGAAGACTGCAACCTGCTTTCTTCACCGAATGCAAAAGCGAAGAAATTCGGTACCGCAAAATATGCTTCAGTACGGCTGAACGGCAAAGATTTCCGCATTAATCAGGCCGGAAAACGCGTTTATCTGTTCAAAGACAGCGATCTCGGAAAATGCCCGCGCGAATTTAAAAGCCAGCTTTTCCACGCCTACATAATGAACGACCGATACGGAATCATCGAGGATGCGCGCTTCGAACATCCAGGAGATTACCGCCAGTTTACGATTTATCCCCAGTACGATTATCTGCACATTATGGAAGGCGAAGACCTGCATAACCCCATGATCGTCGCTTCTAAAAACAACCGGTTTGGCGTTATTGATATCAACAATAATATCATCATCCCGTTTGAATACAGCGACATTAAAAGAAATTACAGCTGGATACTCGCCCGTCTTTTCGAGGTGACCAAAGATGGAATCAATTACTATTATGTTGACCGCCAAAATGCAGGATATTAATTAAAATATCGTAGTTTCGCAATCAGAAATTAAAGGGGTGCTGTAAAAAGCTGAGATTATACCCAAAGAACCTCGAACAGGTAATGCTGTTTAGGGATAAATTTGCCGGATGACGGCCGATAGCTTTTGCTGCTACGAGTCATCATCCACTATAATCACCCCTTTTATTCAATTAATCTTAAAAATTAAAAGAATGAAAGGATTTGTTGTTTTAGGGCTTTTCGCAAGCTCAGTCTATGCAGGTCAGAACGTATCTGACACTTTAAAAACTCACACTATCGAAAGTGTGAATTTCACAAAAAGATTACCGGTAACAAAAGAAATCATCAACGTCCAGAAAGACCTCGATTACAAGAATCTGGGGCAGGACTTACCGGTTTTGCTCAAGAATCAAACATCCGTAATGTCCACTTCAGATGCCGGAAACGGCGTTGGCTACACAGGTTTCCGGATCCGCGGTGTGGGTGGAAACGGTATTAATGTGATGATGAACGGCATCCCCTACAACGATTCGGAGTCCCAAGGAACTTTTTTTGTAAATGTCCCGGATCTGGCCAGTTCAGCTTCGCAAATTGTAATCCAGCGCGGCGTGGGCACTTCTACGAATGGCGTTTCGGCTTTCGGTGCGAGCGTAAATGTAATTTCAAAGGATCCTGATGCGGATTTCTATGTGAAATCGGATAACAGCTACGGATCGTTCAACACCTATAAATACTCTGCGGAAATAGGCTCGGGAAAGTTCTGGAAAAACCGCCTCTCCACGATGACCCGCTACACCACGATTCATTCGGATGGCTATATCGACAGGGCTTTTGCGGATCTTAATTCGTACAGCTTCACCGCACTTTTTGAAGAAAACAACACAAGGCTGAGGTTGATGGCTTTTGGCGGTAAAGAAAAAACCTATCAGGCCTGGAACGGAATTGACAAAGCCACCTGGGAAACCAATCCTAAATTTAACATTTCGGGCGCGATTTACGATGAAAACTGGGAAAACATTGTTGGTTTTTATGATAATGAAACCGACAACTACCGCCAGAATCATTATCAGTTGCTGTGGGATCAGAGTCTGAATGATCACTGGACGTTGGAAACCACGCTGCATTACACCAAAGGAAAGGGATATTATGAAAATTACAAGCAGGGCGATCCCTTTGCGAGATATAACCTGCCCGATGTCGGCGGCCGTAAATACGCAGATTTTATCAGAAAAAAATGGCTGGACAACGATTTTTACGGCGCCGTTTCCACGCTGTATGGCCAACTTGGTGACCTCGATCTGAACTTTGGATTGGTCGCCAACCAGTATTACGGTTTACATTATGGTAATGTCTCGGGTGTTGCGTTGCCGCAAATATCTGAGCATGAATATTACAGGAACCGTTCAATAAAAAGCGAAGTTTCGGGTTTTGCAAAAGCGATTTTCACGGTAAACCGATTCGAATTTTTCGGCGATCTACAATTAAGAAACATCAGTTATGACACCCGTATCCTGCTTCAGGGCGATGATGAAGGTGTGGATCTCAATAAAAACTGGAATTTCTTTAACCCGAAGGCAGGCATTAATTATAAGATTCCTTCAGGAAAAGTCTTTATCTCGGCTGCCGTTGCGCAACGCGAACCCAACCGGGACGACCTTTTCGCGAATCCGGATACAGAAGCCGAAAAACTGTATGATTTCGAGGCGGGAATCGAAAAAAGTTATGATAAAATATCATTCAATGCGAACCTATATTATATGAGTTACGTAAACCAACTCGTGCTGAATGGACAGATTAATAACATTGGTGAGTTTATCCGCGTGAACTCAGGCAAAAGCTACCGGATGGGTCTGGAAGTTGGAGCGGCTGCAAAGCTTTCCGCACAGTGGAATATTGCGGGAAATCTTACGTTGAGTAAAAACGAGAATATCAGTTTCAGAAATGAAACATCAAATGGCATCGAAGAACTTGGTAACACGCCGATCTCCTTTTCCCCGTCTGCAATCGCAAACCTTCTCGTGAATTTTTCGCCAACACAAAATATCACCTTAGGAATTCAAAATCAATACGTTGGGAAACAGTTTCTAAACAATACAAACAGTGATGAATTAACACTGCCGGATTACTTTTTAAGCGACTTCAATGCAAAATATACATTAAAACTGAACAGAACTGCCATCGATTTTAAATTTTTGCTCAATAATATCTTTAACAGAAAGTATGTGAACAACGGCTATGTTTACGACGGACCTGTCTATTTCTCGCAGGCCGGTACAAATTTTATGTTCGGTATGAGTGTTCACTTTAAGTGATAGAGCGCATGCTAAAAAAGTTCGGGTGTGATATTACGATGTAGTTTTTTACAGTAAATTTGGTTGAACAATTTAAATTACATTTTATGAAAAAACTTTATGCTTTAGCCATGGCATTTTTCGCCATCATCACTGTTTCTGCCCAGCTGGCGGTGCAGGTAACAGCTCCCGGAGTTGTGAAATTAACGTACGGCGCATCGAACGATTATTCGATCTACGGACCCGGTTTTGAGGTTCCTACCTTTTGGATACATGTCTGGAGCAGTGCCGGCGACAACAGCACTGGCACAATGTACGACGATTCGTGGGGCAACTCCAATGTCACCATGAACTGGGATGCAACAGCTTCCGCTTATGTGGGAACTATCGATCTCAACACCAAAGTATTCACAAACGGCAATAAAGTTTTTGCTGCGGGAACCACTGTGAGCAACTTGGGTTTCGTGTTCAAAAACCAGCAAAATGGAGCCACGCAACAATCCGGAGATTTACTGGCCTCAGATTTTGGATTCACGCCTACAACGCTTGTGGTATTAGGCACAGACAATACGGCCAGGGCCAAAAAATCTTTCGTGAGCAACGGGAAACTGTACACTTCACATCAAGGAAACATCGCGCTAACTATCTTCGAAATGTCAGGCAAGCTTGTTAAATCTTTCACATCCGCAGCAAACGGCGACGCGATAGATTTAAATGTGGAAAAGGCCGGTTTATACCTGGTTAAAATTACCCGCGGCACCGAAACCGAAGTGGTGAAATTTGCAAAGTAACATGCATCATATTAACAGGTTAAGACTGCTTTCGGGCGGTCTTTTTTTGTTTTGAATAAATCGCTCAAATGTCATAAATTTGCGGCCTATGAGTTTTCCTTCACTTATTCTTGAATTTCTAAAAAATCACGCTGAAGTATCGGTTGCAGGTTTTGGCATTTTATATTTAAAGAATATCAATGCACTGGTGGAGACAGACCGCAAAAGCATCCTGCCACCCGGAAAAGAAGTCGCGTTCAAAAACACTACTGATACCACCGACCTTGATTTCGCCTCGTTTCTGGCTTCACAAAGAAATATCAGTATTGATGAAGCTGAGGCAGAAATAAAAAAACATGTGGTTTTCTGGAACTCAACACTCGAAAAGGAAGGCACGCTGACCGTAGAAGGCATCGGAACTTTTTCACTGAATGACAGCAAGATCCATTTCAGCGGGGCGAGGCTAAACAACGCAACGCCAGATTTTTACGGACTTGAAGAAATAAACCTTGCGGACATCAGCAAACGCAGCCAACAGAATAGCGGAAATGGAAAACCGTATCGGGTTTCTACCTCATGGTTTTGGCTCACAGCGCTGATTATTGCGGTTGCGGCAATCTCCTACCTTGGAATTTCGCAGCCCGAAGAAATTTTCGGGAAAAAGTCTTTTGCAAAACCATTGGAAGAACAGCCGCGTCCAACAGCATCTGTAAAAGCAATATCTACAGACTCCACATTGGCGAGAAAAGCGGCAGATTCAACCAAAACCGACTCAGTTTCTGTATCAGGCGGTGCCGCACCTATTTTTAAAAACAAGTAAACAATTTAATGGGAAAAATAAAAACAGCGTCAGAATCATTAACGGTGATGACTAACATTGTGTTGCCAAACGAAACCAACTCGCTGCGCAACCTGTTTGGGGGCGAATTGCTCGCAAAAATGGACCGTTGCGCATCGATTTCTGCTGCACGGCATTGCGAAAGACGCGTTGTAACGGCCTCAGTAAACCACGTATCATTTAATTTTCCAATTCCCGAAGGCGGAATTGTAGTTCTGGAATCCAAAGTCTCACGCGCTTTTTCAACCTCAATGGAGATTTACGTCGATGTATGGCTGGATGACCCGATTAACCAGACAAAAACACACACAAACGAAGGTATTTACACTTTTGTGGCTGTAGACGAGTTCAACCGTCCGATACCTATCCCTCAGATGGAGCCCGAAACTGAGGAAGAAATTCTAAGATTTGACGCGGCCTTGCGTCGCAAGGAACTTTCACTAATCTTCTCAGGCCGGATGAAAGCAGCTGATTCTGTAGAACTTAAAAAACTATTTTCAGCAGTTTAATTCTTTAATATCCGTTGATGAAAATCCTTCAGCTCGATAAAAATCATCCGCTCATTGTGCAGCAACTCGCTGCGCGCGGTTTTAGGATTGATGAAGATTTCAGTTCCAGCTATGACGAAATATTAAATAAAATTGAAAATTACGACGGCATTATTCTGCGCAGCCGGATCCCGATTGACCGTAGGTTCATCGAACACGCAAAAAATCTCAAATTCATCGCACGCGTAGGCGCGGGTCTCGAAAATATAGATGTAGAGTTCGCGGAACGGAACAACATCCGTGTGATCAGTTCGCCGGAAGGAAACCGCGATGCAGTGGCTGAACATGTCTTGGGTATGCTACTCATTCTTATGCACAGGCTTTTAATCTCGTCACACGAGGTGAAGAACGGCATTTGGCGTCGCGAAGAAAACCGCGGTGACGAACTTTTGGGCAAAACATTTGGAATTATCGGGTACGGAAATATGGGCAGAGCCGTCGCTAAAAGGCTCTCGGGCTTCGGTGTTAAAGTGATTTTCTACGACATCCTGCCCAATCTTTCTGATGAATTTGCTGAGCAGGTTTCACTCCATACTTTACAGAATGAAGCGGATGTCTTGAGTTTACATCTGCCTGAAGCTCCGCAGACGCGCCATTTCATCAACGAAGAATTTATTTCGTCAATGAAGAAGGATTTTTATTTCATCAACACGGCCCGCGGAAAAAATGTACTTACGGCAGACCTCATTACATATTTAAAATCAGGAAAGATAAAAGGTGCCTGTTTGGATGTGCTTGAATATGAGAAGGCTTCATTCGAAAAAATTGAGACCGAAAACCAGGATTTAAAGTATCTGCTGTCGTGCGAGAAAGTGATCATTACGCCGCATATCGCCGGCTGGACCACCCAAAGCAAAGAAAAACTTGCGCAGGTTATTGTTGATAAAATTATCGCCGCATTTCCGGTGCGTTAACAAATCTTTATGACTGGCGCCTTAGCCGTTTCTGCCAAAATCCTCTTATATTGCGGCACTTTTTCAGATCAAATATTTTTTAATGACAGCATTCCGGAGGATCATATTCCTGATGATTTTAAGTTTCTTACTACTCTCATGCAAGAAAGAAACAGCACAAGATCAAAACCCCGTTTCCACGCTGCCCAACTTTGGGGAGATAGAACTCGACGAAATTTTTAAAGGCAGAGACAACCGGCTTAAAAACAAAGATTCAATCGTATCCGTAATCGACCAATATTATCAGAAGGTATGGATGAAGGGCGATTTGTGGGGCGGATTTCTGGTGGCCAAGGGAGACGAAATTCTATACGAAAGCTATCTTGGCTACGGCCAGGGCAACAAACAGATGCCGGTGAACGATACCGTTGCACTGCACGTGGCCTCAATTTCCAAATCGGTTACGGCGATGGCCGCGATGAAGCTCGTCGAAGCGCGCAAAATAGAACTCGCAGATCCTGTTACAAAATTCTTCCCGAAATTTCCGTATCCAAAAGTTACTGTTTTTTCTCTGCTCACCCAGCGCAGCGGCTTGCCAAAGTATGAATATTTTATTGAAAAGATCGAGCCTGAGCCGGCTGAACTGTCGAAGAAATTCCTCACAAATCAGGATGTGCTGAATATGCTTGTGCGTTACAAGCCTGAGCTTTCACGGCAAACCGACACCGGTTTTATGTATTGCAACACGAACTACGCACTGCTCGCACTCATCATCGAAAAAGTAACCGCCACACCGTTTCCGGAGGCGATGCAGCAGATTATTTTCCGACCGTTAAAAATGAAAAACACCTATATTTTTCAGGAAAAAGATACTGCCACTGCCGCAAAATCGTTTTTTCAGCGTGGGCCGGCCGTTTATCCTTATGACAAGCTTGATGCAATTTATGGCGATAAAAACGTGTATACAACTCCGCGGGATCTTCTGAATTTCTCCAAAGCAATGTTCGCGGAGAATTTCCTGCGTGAAGATCTACACAATATGATCTTTGAGCCTTACAGCAATGAGCGGCCCGGAATAAATAATTACGGCATCGGTTTCCGGATGAAAATTTACGGTAACGGCGAAAAACTTACTTACCACAATGGCTGGTGGCACGGCACCAATTCAGTATTCGCGCATCTGCTTAAATCAAATGTGACAATTATCGCAATTGGAAATAAATATTCGCGACGGGTTTACTCCTCGCTCGCACTTTCGGGGCTGTTTGAAGATTTCCCGGCGGAGACAGAGAAGCTTCAGAAAATTATACAGGGAAGCGACACGGCAAAAAACGGCGTGGCACCGGATCCTACCCACGGCAGCGATACCTACACTGAATAATTCCTTAAATTTGTTCAAAATTTTTAAATGAAGAAAATTATTTTTCTTTTTCTGCTCAACTTCGTGCTGTTTTCGTGTGCCCGTGTGGGATCGCCTGTGGGAGGCGACAGGGACACCATTCCGCCTAATGTGATCGGTACCAATATCGATACTTCGAGGGTTAATGTTCCGCGCGACATCCGCGAATTACGGATCGATTTCGACGAATACATTACGCTTAAAGAAATAAACAAGCAGCTCATCATTTCGCCACCACTTGCTAAAATGACCAAAATAATTCCTTCGGGAATGGCCAATAAATATCTTCTCATCAAATGGGACGACACGCTGCAGGCGAATACCACTTATAATTTCAATTTCGGCAACGCAATTCAGGACAATAACGAAGGAAACGCTCTTCAGTACTTCAATTTTGCTTTTTCAACCGGCGAAAAGATCGATGATCTTTATATCAGCGGCGAAGTGAAAAGTGTGATTGCGGACGAAAACGCGAAAGAAGATGCAAATTTAGTGGTGGGTCTTTACCGCCACAAAGATTCGATGGATTACCGGCAGAAACCGTACTACATTACCAAGGCAGATCCTGACGGTTATTTTGAACTTAATTATCTGTCGCCCGGAAACTACCGCATCCTAGCCTTTGAAGACAGCAATTCGAATTCCGTGTATGATCCAGGCAACGAAAGAGTCGGGTTTTTGAAAGATTCCCTTGTTCTCGATAAAAGCATTTCGGGCCTGAACATTAATCTCTATCCATCACGAAAAGCGGTGAAATATACTGAAATGAAAGAAACACCTGGTGGCATCTTAATGACGTTCGAAGGCAACCCGCAAACCGTGAAAGTGCTGTCACTCAATGAAAAAATTCAGGATTATAAAATCACGCACAGGCCAAAATCTGATTCCGTACACATTTGGTTTGATGCGTTGAAACTTAATGTAGGAACCACAGCAAGCGAGAATCTGAGATTCAGCTATGATGACGGCATCAAACAGGATACAGTTTCACTTTTTTACCGTCATAATGCCAAAAATGAGATGACGGTTTCGAACGCGAAAGGGAATCTCCTCGCACCGAACGATGATTTCATAATCACTTCAAACTACTTTATCGACAGAATTCAGCCTGAAAAATGGAGCCTGGTTTCAGACAGCGTTTCACAGGAATTCACCGCAAAAATATCGGACGCAAATCCGTTTCAGATCCAGATACAGTCCGCATTTAAAGAAGGTAAAAAATACTCTCTCACCGTTCCCAAAGAAACCGTTTCGTCTTATTACGAAGCCATTATCAAGTCTTACCGGTTTGATTTTGAATCTGATAAAACCGAAAATTTCGGTTCCCTTGCAGTTACTTTAGAAAATGCCCCGACGCAGAACTTCTGGTTCCAGCTGCTCAGCGAAAACGGAAAAATACTTTATTCAAGATTTGGGAAAAGTGAAATAATCACATTTAATTCACTAAAACCTGCAAAGTACAGACTGAGGATTTTGGTTGATAATAATGAAAACGGCATCTGGGATTCCGCAGATTTAGCTTCAGAAGAATTCGCCGAAGACGTTTTTGTGCTCGATAAAACCATTGAAGTGCGGCCACTCTGGGAAATAAGGGAAACCTGGAATCTTAACACCACAACACCTGAAACGCCTGGCACTTCGCAACCCGAAGATCAGACACCTGCAGAACTTACCGAAAAGCCGTAAATGAAAATATTTAAAAAAATTAGCTTTTGGTCACTGATTGTGATTGCTGTAATGCAGTTTATCCCGATAGACAGGGTGAACAAGCCCGTAGATGCGAAAGTGAATTTTGTGAATGTATTCAAAACGCCGCCAGCTGTCAGAAATATTTTAATAAAAGCTTGCTACGACTGTCATTCGAACGAAACTGTTTATCCGGATTATGCGTATGTAGCGCCGGTTTCGTGGTCTATAAAAAACCATATCAGCGAAGGCCGCGAACATCTGAACCTCTCAGAATGGGGAAATTACAATGAATATCTGAAAAAAAGCATGCTCGAAAATACCGTACGGTCCGTCCGACAGTACGAAATGCCGCTTCCGGCCTATATAACGAAGCATCCAACCGCTAATCTAACTAAAGAAGAGCGGGAGTTGCTTGCAAATTATTTTGAAAATATTCTGAAATCAGGCGATTACTGATCTCTTCTAACAGCTCTTGGTCTGTTGAAAATCGAGAGAATCACCCCTGCAAAAAGTCCAATTGTTTTGATGACCGCAAATTGTGAATCGGCAGGCAGAAACGCGCCGATGATACAAAGTGCAGCCGCGGCGTACATTGGGTATAGCAGGTTTTTATTGGTTAATGTGGGTGCCTGAAAATAGAAACTTGCTCCAATTAAGATGTAGAAAAGTTTGTTGTACATCAGGTCATTGATCTCCGGCGAGAAAAGGTCGAAAAAGCCTACAACGAGGCAAAGAAGTGCGGCGATGGATAAAACGCCCTGGATAGTCTGTGTATTGGTATTCATTTAGTAACTTTCGTTTTGGTTGGGGAAATCAGCAGATTTTACGTCTTTCACATATTGCGAAACGGCGCCGGTAATTTCGGTGTATAAATCGAGATATCTTCTTAAAAATTTTGGCGAAAAGCCTTTGTTCATGCCTACCATATCGTGGTAAACGAGCACCTGCCCGTCGCAATCGGGGCCCGCGCCAATGCCGATTGTAGGAATTGAAATACTTTCAGAAACCAGCTTTGCCAGATCGGCAGGAATTTTTTCCAGGACTACCGCAAAACATCCGAGCTCTTCCAGCAGCTTGGCATCTTTCAATAATTTTTCAGCTTCGGCGTCTTCTTTTGCGCGTACTTTATACGTGCCGAACTGATAAATCGACTGCGGCGTAAGTCCGAGATGGCCCATAACGGGAATCCCCGCGTTGATGATTTTTTTAATTGATTTTTCAATTTCGATACCGCCTTCAACTTTAATTGCGTGGGCACCACCTTCCTTCATCATTCTCACCGCTGATTCGAGTGCTTTTTCAGAATTACTCTGATAAGACCCAAATGGTAAATCAGCCACGACAAGCGCCCGTTCCACACCGCGTACCACACATTGGGTATGATAAATCATCTGATCAAGCGTGATAGGAAGCGTCGTCTCGAAACCCGCCATCACATTGGCTGCCGAATCGCCGATTAGGATACTGTCTACTCCGCCTGCATCCACCATTTTTGCAGTTGTGAAATCATATGCCGTAAGCATTGTGATTTTCTCTTTGTCGAATTTCATTTTCCGCAAAGTCTCGGTGGTAATTTTTTTTATTTCTGAATGTACAGACATGGCAATTTGGTTGTTATTAGATTATTGAAAGCGCTTCATCACGTTAAAGCAAACGTATATTTACCTGGCTGTCAATACTTAAACTTATAAAGTAACGTGTCCCAGTTTGATAAGTTTTTCGCGGTTCAGTATTTTAAGGCTGCGTCCGTCCGCCTCGATAAGACCGTCCTGTTTAAATTCGGAAATCAGCCTGATTGCACTTTCAGTAGCGGTGCCTACAAGGTTCGCAATTTCTTCGCGCGTGAGGGTAATCTTAATGAAGCCTTCAGGATCTGTGCCGAGTTTCTGCTCAAGTAAAAGCAGGATTTCCGCTAATCTTTCGCGGACTGTTTTCTGTGCAAGTACAGTTACCGTATTGGAGGATTCTCCGAGTTCGAAAGCGATCTTCTGCAACATCACAAACGAGAGGCGTGGGCCTACTTCGAGCAAATGCAGGAAGACATCAGACGGCAAAAATATGGCTTCCACGTCAGTCATCGCTTCGGCTCTTGCCTGAAACTGCTCTCCACACAGCAACGAACGGTACCCGATAAGGTCTCCTTCAGCAATGAAGCGTAAAATATGCTCCTTTCCATATACGCCCTGTTTTGAGAGTTTGGCGGTTCCTTTATTCAAAAAATAAACGCCGTTTGGCGTTCCACCGTCCTCAAAGATCGTTTCTCCTTTTCGGAATTTCAGCTGCTGTTTTACCGAAATATAGTGGGCAAAATCTTCCTCAGATAGCATTTCCTTAAAAGATTCGTCATTAAATACTTTTTTAAGATTTTCTTCAATAAGCTTTTGTTTCTCCAGCGACATAGATTATGACATTTATCAGCAAAAATAGGACAATTAAAGACCCGGCACAAGTTTAAATGTCATAATTTTGCAAGCAATTTTTCCTGTATAATGTCTGAAAACTGTTTCCATTGCGGCCAAAATATCATTAAAGAGCGGATTCCGTTCGATGACAAAGTTTTCTGCTGCGCAGGATGCAAATCGGTTTTTGAAATCTTAAACGCAAACGATTTAGGAACCTTCTACGAACTTAATAAGCGCTCAGGTATCCGGCCGGACGGTGCACAAAACTCACAGTTTGATTACCTCGATACCCCGGAAATATTCGATAAGGTTACTGATTTCTCAGAAGGCACCACCACGCTGGTCAACTTCAAAATTCCGGTGATCCACTGTTCTTCCTGCATCTGGCTGCTCGAAAGCCTTCATACACTCAACAGCAATATCCATTATTCTCAGGTGAACTTTACGCGGAAAACCGTGCAGATTTCATTTAACAGCGAGGAACTTAAGCTGAGCGAACTTGCCAAATTCCTTACAAATCTAGGCTACAAACCCGTGATCACGCTGGAATCTGCCGAAAGGAAAGAAGAAACCTACGACCGTTCGCTGCTTCTAAAACTTGCGGTGGCGGGCTTTGCATTTGGCAACGGAATGTTCTTCAGTTATCCCGAATATGCGGAACAGCTTATGGGAACCACCGATTTCTGGATGGAAAAATACAAGCATTTGTTCCGCTTCATCACTTTTACTTTAGCTACGCCGGTTGTATTTTATTCTGCTTCAGGATATTTTCAATCAGCATGGTACGGACTTAAAAACAAAGTGGTAAACATTGATGTACCGATTGTTTTAGGAATCATAATGCTTTACGGTAGAAGTATTTACGAAATTCTAACCGATTATGGACCGGGCTATTTTGACACGCTTTGCGGTCTTTTGTTTTTCATGCTTCTCGGCAAACTGTTCCAGAAAAGAACCTACAGCGCACTCTCCTACGACCGCGATTACAAATCTTTTTACCCGATTGCGGTAACCAAAATAGATTTCAACGGCAAACGTGAGAATATTTTACTTTCAGATCTGGAAGTTGGCCACAGAATTATGGTCCGGAACCAGGAAATTATTCCGGTAGACGCCATCTTAATAAGTGGTGAGGGCAATATCGATAACAGTTTCATCACCGGAGAAAGCGCTTCGGTACCCAAAAAACCCGGCGACAGAATCTTCGCTGGAGGAAAACAGGTAGGATCAGCCCTCGAGCTGGAAGTTATTAAAACCGTAAATCAAAGTTATCTAACACAGCTTTGGAACAAAGAAGCTTTCAAGAAACATGAAACCGGTCTCGATACCCTTACGAATACGATTTCAAAATATTTCACGTTCATCATCCTCGGAATAACCCTTATTGCGGGCATTTATTGGTCAACGATAGATTTCGAGAAAATGTTTCAGGTAGTGGCTGCCATATTAATTATCGCGTGCCCATGTGCGCTGGCGCTGTCGGCACCGTTCACATTCGGTCATGTGATGCGGATTCTGGGCAGGAACAAATTTTATGTGAAAGATACGCTCACGATTGAAAAACTTGCAAAGATCAACACGCTTGTTTTCGATAAAACCGGCACCATTACGCACAGCAGTGAGGCAAACATCACTTTTGAAGGTGAGGAAATTGGCGAGCAGGACTTAAAAAACATTAAAACTTTACTTAAAAACTCAAATCATCCGCTTTCGAAATCGCTGTATGACTTCATCAGCGTTGATGATGAATACTTTCCGGTGACGAATTTCGTCGAAGTTGCGGGTAAAGGTTACGAAGCTGAAGTACGTGGAAATGTGTACAAAATCGGTTCGGCTAAGTTGGTCGGAGCAGAGTCGAAAAACCTCGAAACGGCCGTATTTATCAGTAAAAATGGCGAATTACTCGGAAAATTCATATTTAAAAATGAATACCGCAAGAACCTTGCAGGACTTTTCCGCCACCTAAAACAGTACGCGGTTCACATTCTGAGCGGAGACAATTCGTCTGAGCAGCAACAGCTAAAGGATATTATTCCCGATTCGCGGGGTATGGCGTTTAACCAAAATCCAGAAGATAAACTCAACTACATTCTTACCCTGCAGCAAAACGGAGAAAAGGTAGCGATGATCGGTGACGGTCTGAATGATGCTGGAGCGCTGAAGCAGAGCGATATCGGGATTGCTGTGGCCGACGATACACACGCCTTTACACCGTCTTCGGATGTAATTATGGCGGGTGAAAAACTTCCGCTGCTGAATGATTATCTGCTTTATGCAAAAGATGCGATGACCATTGTGAAAATGACGTTCGCGATCAGCTTTTTTTATAACATTATCGGGCTGAGTTTCGCTGTAACCGGCAATATGTCGCCGCTATTTGCTGCGATCATTATGCCGTTGAGTTCAATAAGTGTAGTGATATTCACATCCGTGGCTACATGGTGGCGCAGCACGAAGTATTTTAAACTCATTACAAATTAGGACAGAATAAGCGTTTCGGGTGTTGTAATAATTTAATAATCAAACACTTAAGACACAGCTAAAACGTCGGTATATATTTTATGTTAAATGCGCTTTAATGAGGCGTGGGAATATCATAATTTTTAATTATTTTTGAAGCGGTTTTTACCTAAATTTGCAGGGAATATGGATATTTTATATTTAATGATTCTTTGCAGCGTTTCAGTAGCTGCGATTTTCTTAATCATCTTTATAGTGAGTGCCAGAAAAGGACAGTTCGAGGATGACGAATCACCGGCAGTCCGCATTTTGCTCGACTCCGAAATCATAAAAGATGACGCGGAAAAGACAGGTGAAACCGCCGACTTAACAAACAAAAAAACAGAAGAAAGTGAATAATAAAATGGAAACACAAAAGTTTAGTTATGACAATAATATTGTTCGGGCGTTTCTCTATGCAACCGTTGTTTTCGGCCTCGTAGGGTTTTTGCTTGGGCTCATCGCCGCACTGATGCTTTTCTATCCGGAACTTCCGGAATTCTTCTTTGGAACAGACGATGCAACCATCGTGAGTTTGCAGAGCGGAAATCTTCAGGGTCTTATCAATTCACAGGGTGCGTTTGGCTTTGGCCGTATCCGGATGCTGCACACCAGCGCCGTGATTTTCGCATTTGTGTGTAACGGCTTTTTTGCCGGGGCCTACTATTCACTCCAAAGGCTGCTGAAAACCCGTATGTACAGCGATACCTTATCGTGGATACACTTCTGGGGATGGCAGCTGATGATCGTTTCTGTAGTGATTACCTTCTTAATGGGGATTAACACATCCAAAGAATACGCAGAGCACGAATGGCCTATCGATATCCTGATTACTGTAATCTGGGTGATCTTCGGGATCAATATGTTCGGTACCATTATTAAAAGAAGAGTCCGTCACCTTTATGTAGCTATTTGGTTCTACATCGGTACCTGGGTTGCGATTGCAATGCTTCACATCTTCAATAACCTAGAAGTTCCGTTATCATTTGTAGGCTGGAAATCTTACTCTGCCTATGCTGGTGTAAAAGACGCCTTGGTACAGTGGTGGTATGGCCACAACGCTGTAGCATTCGTACTTACGACTCCAATTCTTGGTTTGATGTATTACTTCCTGCCAAAAGCTGCGAACAGACCTGTATTCTCCTATAAACTTTCAATCATTCACTTTTGGTCACTGATTTTCGTTTACATCTGGGCTGGTCCTCACCACTTGCAGTATACCGCTGTTCCGGGTTGGGCACAGGCGCTCGCGACCGGTTTTTCCATTATGCTTATCGCACCTTCATGGGGTGGTATGCTTAACGGACTTCTTACTTTAAGAGGTGCGTGGGACAAAGTTCGTGAGAATCCGGTACTGAAATTCTTCGTAGTTGCGATTACCTGCTATGGTATGGCAACATTCGAAGGTCCGCTTTTAGCGACAAAAACTTTAAATAAGATCGGTCACTATACAGACTGGGTTATCGGTCACGTTCATATCGGTGCATTAGGCTGGAATGGTTTTATGACATTCGGTATGATCTACTATCTTCTCCCGATTATGTGGAGAACCAAACTATGGTCGGTTAAGCTTGCCAACTGGCATTTCTGGCTCGGTACTTTAGGAATTGTGTTCTACGCTGTACCTTTATACGTTGCAGGTTTCACACAGGGATTGATGTGGAAACAGTTTAATCCGGACGGAACTTTAGTTTATAAAAACTTTCTGGATACCGTTACCGCGATTATTCCTTATTATCAAATGCGTTTCGTAGGCGGTTTGCTTTATATTTCAGGAGCTATATTGATGGCGGTGAATGTTGTCGCTACAGTGAGACAGGGTTCATTCCAAAAAGAAGTACCTGCTGAAGCTCCGGCTTTAGGAAATGTAGGTAAAAAGAGAAAAGAAGGCGAAGGCTACCACCTTTGGTTGGAGAGAACTCCGCTGATTATGGGTATCCTGTCGTTTGTAGCAGTTGCAATTGGTGGTCTGGTAGAAATAGTACCAACGCTGGCCATTAAAGATAACGTTCCTACGATATCGGCCGTGAAACCATACTCTCCACTCGAACTTGAAGGTCGGGACCTTTATATCCGTGAGGGCTGTAATGCATGTCACTCGCAAATGATTCGTCCTTTCCGTGACGAGGTTGTTAGATTCAACGGTAAAAACGGACAGTATTCCAAAGCTGGTGAATTTGTTTACGACAGACCATTCCTTTGGGGATCTAAAAGAACCGGACCGGATTTGCACAGACAGGGTGGTAAAAACCCAAGTTCATGGCATTATAAGCACATGCTGAACCCAAGAGTTACATCTGCCGGCTCTATTATGCCAAGATATCCATGGTTAATTTCAAACGATCTGGACCGAAGCAAAATGGTTGCAAAGGTAGAATTGATGAAAAACGCGTTCGACGTTCCTTATACAAAGGCTCAGATCGATTCTGCGGATCAGTGGGCAGACAATCAGGCGGCACTTATCGTGAGCCAGATCTATTCTGAAGCTGCCGATGTGAAGAAAGCGTATGCAGACAAAAAAGCTGCTGAAGGCGAAAACTTTACACCATTGGAAAAGAAAGAAATTGTTGCACTGATCGCTTACCTGCAAAGGTTAGGAACAGACATCAAGACCACTGAAATAAAAACCGCAAGCACGCAGTAATTTAATTTCAAACAATCTAAAGGAAAAATGATACCTCAAAACGTAAAAGATATTCTTTCGAATTCCGGAAACACCAGTTTGTTCCAAACGTTGGCGCTGTTATTGTTCCTGGCTTTATTCCTCGGAATTGTATATTATGTCTTCTCGCGTCCGAAGAAATACTACGATGAGGAAGCTAATGCACCTTTAGATGATGATATTGACGATAAAAATCTGTAATTTTTAATTATATACCATGAAACAGAGAACACCGGTTTATATAACCATTCTTATTATAGTTGCCCTAATAATGGTGGTTTGCTATATGTTCATCCAAAGTTCCGCTTTCTTTCTTTCTCCCTATTTTTGGGGAACGGTAATTATTGCGGCTATTATCGCGATGATACAGCACTCGATCGGCGATTTGGTAGAAAACACCAAGTTCAAAACGCTTACCGAGGAAGAAAAACTTGCGTATATCGAGTCCAAGAAAGTACCTTATTACAAGGCGCTTTATGACAGTGCTTTCAAAAAGCAGTCAGCTACTGAAGAAAAGGATATCCTTATCGATCATGGTTTCGACGGAATTATGGAGCTCGACAATCAGTTGCCTAAATGGTGGCTGGGCCTGTTCTACTTCGGGGTAGCATACTGCGTGGTTTATCTGCTGGCGTATTCTTTTACCGATTTTGCGCACCCGTTGCCGGAATATGAGGAAGAATATCAGGCACAAATCGTAAGCATTGATGAATATATGAAGAATACACCTCCGCCTACGATAGAAAATGCGGCTTATTCTCCAGATAACATCGCGGCTGGTGAAGAAGTATTTAAAACAAACTGTGTATCTTGTCATGGTGATGGCGGAAAAGGAGGCATCGGCCCGAACCTTACCGACAACAACTGGATCAACCAGCCTGAAAAAACATTATTTAAAAATGTATTTCACATGGTTGAAAACGGAAGCCAGAACAACCCGACCATGCAGGCATTCGGAAAAAACAATGTCCTTTCCGGGTTCGATATACAGAATGTAGCAGCTTATGTTTATCATATTAACCAGGAGCAACCTCCGGTTACCCCGGCCGCTGGCGGGGCGGCACCGCAGGGAGACCCTGCAGTCTGGGAAAAATAACAGGTTTCTCTACAACAATATAATCTTAAACATAATGCGTTATTTATCAACACGATAGCGGATTATGTTTTTGTTTTTTAAAATGAGTACAACAAAATGATCGAAGACCAAAATTTCAGAGGCGGACAGGGCCAGGTGGTCGACGCTGAAACTTTCAGAGATTCTGTGGGTACCATGGATCAGTCCGGCAAGCGCAAATGGGTTTATCCACGCAAACCAAAGGGCCGTTATACAAACTACCGCACGGTGGTTGCATGGATCCTTCTCGCTATATTTTTCGCTTTGCCTTTTATTCGTATAAACGGCAATCCGTTTCTTCTGCTCAACTTCGTCGACCGCCAGTTCTTCATTGGTGGCCAGTCTTTCTATCTGCAGGATTTCTTTATTCTGGCACTCGGTGCCATCACCTCCATTGTTTTCATTATTCTGTTCACAGTGGTATTCGGGCGCATCTTCTGCGGCTGGATCTGTCCTCAGACGATTTTCCTTGAAATGATCTTCAGGAAGATTGATTATATGATTGAAGGCGACCGGAATAAGCAGATGAAACTCGACCGGCAGGAATGGAACGCAGAAAAAATCTGGAAGCGTTCCCTTAAATGGTTCATCTTTATCATCATATCTCTGATCATCACGCACTGGATGTTCATGTACATAGTGGGTTATGAAGGAGTTTTCGACATGGTGAAAGAAGGCCCGCTCACTAATTTTACGAGTTTTCTCGTTATGATTCTGTTCACCGCAGCTTTCTACTTCACATTCGCGTGGTTCAGAGAGCAGGTTTGTACGCTGGTTTGTCCGTACGGCAGACTGCAGGGCGTATTGATCGATAAACAGACCATCAATGTGTACTATGATTTCAAAAGAGGTGAAAACCGCTCAAAATGGAGGAAAGGCGAAGACCGAAGAGCCGAAGGAAAAGGTGACTGTATCGACTGCAACCAGTGCGTGGTTGTCTGTCCAACCGGAATTGATATACGTGACGGCCAGCAGCTCGAATGTGTGAACTGTACCGCATGTATCGATGCATGCGACGAAGTGATGGCAAAAGTAGGTCTGCCACTCGGCCTGATCCGCTATGCCACCGAAGATGAAATAGAGAAGGAAACATCCTTTAAATTTACCGGAAAGATGAAGGCGTATTCAGTGGTACTGCTGCTGATGGTGGCGTTCCTCGGTTTCCTGCTTACCAACCGTGGATCAATGGAAGCTAAATTTATTAAACCCGCCGGATCTTCATTCTTTGTGCGCGACGGCAAAATTAATAACACGTACAATTATACATTTCTTAATAAATCAAGCAAAGACCAGTTGGTAACCATTAAAATAATCGAGCCGGCCCACGGACAGATTACTTTAAGTTCTAACAACAAAATCTTACTTAAAAAAGACGCGATGACGAAAGGGACGGTGAATATAAGTTTCCCTGAAAATGAAATCAAACTCTCCAAACAGAACGTAACGATTGGTGTCTATGACCAAAGCGGAGAACTCCTCGATTCATTTGAAACTTACTTCGAAGGACCTTTCAAACTACAATTCTAATTATTATGTTCAAAAATTTCAGCTGGGGCCACGGCGTAGCGGTAGCCCTGGGATCATTTATCATATTTATATTATTCCTGATTTTTGTTTTTTCACGCGGCATGCAGAATTCTGAACTCATTTCAGAAAACTATTACCAGGACGAACTGGCCTACCAGGACGTGATCGACGCCAAGAATAATGCAGACCTGCTTGCCGAAAAGCCTGTGTACGCGCAAAACAGTCAGGGTATCACCATTACCTTCCCGCAAAGCGTTGCGCCTGAAAATATGAAGGCAGAGTTTGACCTGTTCCGTACTGACGATTCAAACCTCGATGTACACAAGGAAATTACACTTAACAGCCAGAAAAAGTTTACAATTCCGCGTAACGTAATACTTGCCGGATCGTACACATTAAAACTAAAATGGCAAAAAGATAAGAAACCGTATCAGGTAGATTACGACGTATTATGGAAGTAACACTCATATTCGCGGCATTGGCTTTGGGATTCGCCTCGGGATTCCACTGTATCGGTATGTGCGGACCAATCGCGCTTTCATTGGGATTAACAAGAAAACAGGCGACGAACTACTATCTGCAGAACCTCACGTATCAGTTTGGCCGAATTGCAACCTACGCGTTTCTTGGCGCGGTTTTAGGAATTGTAGGACAGGGCTTTCAAATGGCAGGTTTTCAGCAGTATCTAACGGTAACAGTCGGAATTTTACTTATTTTAATGGCGCTGTTTTCATTTGGTGGAAAAGATTTCGCATCCAAAATACCGTTTATGTCCTCGTTTCTGTTTAAAGTGAAAAAAAACCTCGGGAAACTGCTGCAAAAAGCAGATTACCGCTCCCGCTTCACAACTGGAATCCTCAACGGCTTCCTCCCTTGCGGAATGGTTTACATGGCCCTCACAGCAAGTCTCGCAGCAGGTGGCGTGTGGCAGAGCGCGGGCTTCATGGCACTTTTCGGACTTGGGACGCTGCCGTTCATGTTTGCAATCGTACTTGTCGGAAATCTGATGACTACCGCCTTCAGAATTAAAATATTGAAATTTGTACCGGTAATGATGCTTATCCTGGGCGGGCTTTTTGTGGTGCGCGGCCTCGAAATGGGCATTCCGTACCTGTCTCCTAAAAAAGAAGCGCTGCACGTGATCCATAACAATTCGGAAGAGCATAACCACGGGAACCACGAAACCTGTCATTAGGGAAAATTCTGTAGCGGATTTGCTGCTTAGGGTTACGTCTCGCTACATTCTCCTTCTCTCAGTTAGGTACAACTTTTGAATCTACAGTTTTCTAAATTTTAATTAAAATGACAAAATTAAAACTGTGGATGCTCGCAACCGGTATTTTTGCGCTGCAATCCTGCTCAGTAAATACAGAAACTACTTATTATAAAGACGCCGCAACAAGCATGGAAGCGAACATCCTAATGGACCAAAGTGCGCTTGGGATGCTCAGCATGATGGGTAACCAACCGGGAAGTTTAGCACAGTCTAAAACCTTCGCAAATCTTTCGACAGACTGGAAAAGCCTTTACGATATTCAAAAAGACGGAAAGGTTACGCTCAACGGAGACTCTGTGAAAGTTTTGAAAAAGATGTTTTTGAAACTTAATAAAGCCAAAGGTGAAGTGTACGGGTTGTCTTTAAAATACGACAAACTTCTACCGTCCGAAATCGCAAGTTTATTCGCGCAGAACAAACAGCTCAAGAACCTTCCGCTGCAGAATGTAGCAAAATGGGACGGCAAAACTTTAACTATCGACACCGACAAATTCAATACGACCGAGTTCCTGTCCGAAATGAGCAAAAACAGCAAAGATGGGCCAATTACTCAGCCCAAAACCAAAAGTGACTCCGTTGAAGTCTACGGCCGCCAAATGGCGCAGGGGCTACTCGGAATGATGAAGATGTTTAATATGAATTTCACGAGTACGATGAAATTTCAGAAACCCATCACATCGATTACCGGACAACATGATTTCGTGAAACAGATTGATAATAAAACCATTCAGATCAATGTCCGCACAAAAGAGTTGCTCGACGATGGAAAAACCCTCACTCACAAAGACAAAAACGTTATTATCACTACAGAATAAAATAAAAATGCCACCGGTTTTCCAGTGGCATTTCTTTTATAAGTTAATGAGTTTAGCTAATCAAGTCGAACTTGGTGTATTCCGCAATTTTTGCCGGAATCTTAATGCCGTCCGCCGTTTGGTTATTTTCTAAAAGAGCCGCCATAATTCTCGGCAGCGCAAGTGCTGAACCATTCAGGGTGTGGACTAACTGAGTCTTTCCATCGGTTCTGAACCTGCATTTCAATCTGTTTGCCTGGAAAGTCTCAAAATTTGAAACTGAAGAAACTTCGAGCCATTTTTCCTGTGCGGCACTCCACACTTCAAAATCGTAAGTCATCGACGACGTGAAACCCATATCGCCACCGCAAAGACGCAAGATGCGGAACGGTAATTCCAGTTCCGTAAGAAGAGTCTTCACGTGTTCTACCATCTCATCGAGCGCAGCGTACGAATTTTCGGGTTTTTCAAGCCTTACTATTTCTACCTTTTCGAATTGATGAAGCCTGTTGAGGCCCCGAACATGCGCGCCATAACTTCCGGCTTCGCGGCGGTAGCACTGCGAAAAAGCGGTGTTTTTAATCGGCAGTTCGCGCTCTTCCAACAAAACATCACGGTAAAGGTTTGTAACCGGAACTTCTGCTGTCGGGATCAGGTACAGTTTATCTTCGGGAGCGTAATACATCTGTCCCTCTTTATCCGGCAGCTGCCCGGTACCGTAACCCGAAGCTTCGTTTACAACATGTGGCGGATTAACCTCAAGATAACCGGCATCGGTATTTTTATCTAAAAAGTATTGCACCAAAGACCGCTGTAATCGCGCGCCTTTGCCAAAATACACCGGAAAACCGGCACCTGCAACTTTCACCCCGAGTTCAAAATCTATTAAATTATACTTTTTGGCGAGTTCCCAGTGTGGAATTGCGCCTTCGCCCAAACCTTCCACATCATGCGACTGGTAAACAATTTCGTTATCCTCGGCAGCGGTACCGGCAACAACTTTTGTGTTTGGGATATTCGGAATCTGGTATAGAATTTCAAGAAGCTTTGCTTCGGCATCTTTCAGCTGCTGCTGGAGATTCTGAACATTTTCTTTAAATGCAGCGGTTTTAGATTTCGCGGTCTCGGCCTCGTCTTTCCTGCCTTCTTTCATCAGGATGCCGATTTCTTTCGAAATTTTATTCATCTCCGACAAATTCTGGTCAAGTTCGGTCTGAAATTTCTTTCTTTCGTCATCAGTTTCAATGGCTTCGTCAACCAAAGAAATCTGCCGGAAATTCCGTTTATTTAAACCTTCTAAAACACGCTCGCGTTCTTCGCGCAAAAAATTAACCTGTAACATTTAAAGAATAGATTTGAGATTGAGAGTTCAGGCAGTATTTATACCTGAATTCGAATTGGTTTCGACAAATTTACGATTTTGGGCGGGAAAAAACCGAATGATTATTTCTGAACCTTCACCACATTTGGCGCGCCTTCCACTTTAGTGAATTTAAGAACATTGTTATACCAGACCTTCGAAATCTGAAACAGTTCGGGTGTTGCGTTATACTCAAGCCTGATGGTATCATTAATAACAACGTTCGTGGAATCGCTGGTTCTTTTGTTTAAAATAAGAGCGACAGTAGATTCATAGGTTTTGAAAGCAGCTGAAGAATCTACGCCGATCCGCCTGGCTCCGGCAATATATTCGATATAATTAAGTGTATCCTTATCTTTTTTGAAACTGAAAGTTACGGGTGCGGAATCGGTAAATCCGTTCACGTCATTCATCCTGATGTCCGTGTAACCACCTTCGATATTGGTGTTCAGCATGTCCTGGCCGGCAGAATCGATGTAGATCTGAACGACCTGATCGATATCCTGCACCACTTCGTCATCATTTCTGCACGAAAAAAGCCCGAAACCTAAAATAACTAAAAGAAAAAACACGTTTTTCATAGGGACAAAGATATATTTTCTGTTCAAAATATTTATTTTTTAAGTGGAATGATTAACGCGCGCATCTTATTTAAAAGCAATTTCAATTCAACCTTTGTTAAAAGAAAATCGCTGAAACGGAATTCGGTGATCTGATAAAACCTCCAGAAAAGCAGGCCGGACGACAGAAAATAAGAAACCGTCGTGATGATGCAGGCACCGTAAATTCCCCACCGCGGAATAACCACCGTGGACGCAACGATGGTAAAAAAAAGCCCCACGAGTGATTTAATATTAAGGATCCGCAGTTTATTCACGCCCGCAAAATAATGCCCGACAATATTACTCACCGCGATGGCCAGAATCCCGGGAGACAGCAACAAGGTAATTTTCCTGATGCCTACAAAGTCCTGCCCCAAGACTGCCGCATACCACGAGCCCGGAATCATTAAAATAACCGCAATAAAAAACAGGCTGATCAGAAAGCTCACACGCAGTGAAACTTTGGTTTTCTCAATAGCATCGTGCTGGTTGTCACGGCTTACCAAATCGGAATAAAGGATCACCGAAAGGCTTTTGCTAACCGTCCAGATCGCTTCCGAAAATGCGACACCGACTGAAAAAACACCCACACTCGCGATGCCCCGGAAATATTCGAGAAAATAAAATGACGCGCGGTTATTTAGGAACTGCAGAAAGGCACTCAGCTGAGATTTCCAGCCATAACCGAAAAGATTCCGGAACACGTTTCTTGAATATGAAACATTAAATATCCTGAAACCTTTGAGAAGATAATAAGAACTCGTAATGAAAAGTATGACATAACAGGCACTCAGCGAGATGAAATACACCTCGACCGATTCCATTTTGAAAATATAGATCAGTGCAAGTATCGACGCAAAGTGCACGGCCTGCTGCAGAACCGAATACAGATTGAATTTCCCGATTTCCTGCCTGCCGATAAACAGATTGATATTAGTTGTAAGCAGAGAAAAAGCAACCGACAGCACGATTAAATAATACAGATAATCGATAGGATGTAACAGCGAAAGCGCAACAGGGAACAGAATTCCCGAAACCACAGACCACACATAAGCCCTGGAAATTACCTGTTCAGACTGAAATTTCGACGAGTAATACGATACACTGCTTCCGGTGAAAATATTGCTGAAAAAACCCACAATCGCCAAATCTGCAATTACGAGGGCTATTACACCTTTACCTTCAGTACCCCACATATTAGTGGTGAAAATAAGCAGCCCGAAGTTCAGCCCCAGAATTACGAACCGGGCCAGGAAACTCTGTAAAACACTTTTTGGTTTCATCTTTGGCACAAGGCTTTCTTAATGAAATTTACAAATAAGTCATTGATATTGCTCCAATTATAATGCTTTCTGTAGGAATTGAGCGCATTTCCGGCATGTTGATTGTACCTTTTAGGATCGTCGATATACTCAGAAATAAGGTTTGCGATGTGAGATGAGTCCGTCGGGTTTACCAGATGTCCGAATTTCGAAATGTCAACATGTTCCCGAATTGCATTAAGGTCGGTATAAATGACCGGCTTGCCAGCCGCGGCGTAATAAAATAACTTAATTGGAAGACAGCGGTTGTTCTCGTAATTATCGGGCCGCAAATCAAAACAGATATCGGCTTCTGAAAAAGACTTCGTGAAATCTTCAAAATTTGAGGGTTCTTTTATTGTAATATTCTCGAAACTGTACTGCGCTAAAAGCTGAGAAAAATAATCTGAACTTTCACTTTTAGGGGTAGAGCCAATCAGCAACAGCGAAATTTCAACCTCAGGTCGTGCACTTCTCAGAACTTCAGCGGCGTTAAAAAAGTTTTCAATTCCCTTTTCCTTTGTGAAACTTCCTGTATAGCAAAGCGTTATCGCATTATGTCTGAGTTTATTTACCGCCGGGAAAATATACCGTTCGTCCGGAAAGTAAGGCAGCAGAATATTAGGTTTAAACGGGAAAAGCTGCGCAAGCGGAAATCTTTTGGTCTTTTCTCCAAATATGAAATGCGTGGCGAGAAATCCACCATAAATCTGGATTATGACAAATCTGAGCAAGTGAAAAATATTCGCAGGAAAACGATACGGCTTCAGCATTCTTGTTGACGGATACCACTCTGTAATATCATAGATCAGTGGGCATTTGTTCTGTCGCGTAAAATCTTTAGCGGCAATTACAGCGAGCGGCTCCGAGGCAATGATGGCATCTGGACTGAAATCCTGAAGGATCTTTCTGAAGGTTTCCGATTTCGCACCTGAAGACTGCGCGAGGATATCATAGGCTTCGATTGAAATCCCGTCCAGTTCACCCTGATAATCAGAAGAAAGGCTACAAATCTTCCCCTTAAAACCCTGCCTGAAAAGCTCTTTCGCCTGATGGTGAAAGATTCTGTCGTCATCATAACGGTGGGCAGTGGTGAGGAATAAAATTTTTGGCATATCGCACATCAAAAATAGAGCAATAAATTGAAAAACCCTTTCAAAGCTGAAAACTCTGAAAGGGCAGTTGTTATTATTCTGGCTTCAGCAGGCCTAATTTACGTAAATTCCGGCCCAGCTTCGTTTAAGCGGCAAGAGGAAATCACTTAAAAAAGCGAGGTAGGTATTCTTTGAGAAGTCGAAAACCTCAATATCTGTTGAAATTTCGCCGGATTTCAAGGCGTTACGGAAATCCTGAAGCTTCATTGTTTTAGTTTCGCCGTTTTCAACAAAAGTTGCTTTCATACGGTCGAATAGTCCGAGCTGATATTCCTGATCAATTTCGCGCATTACGCCGCCCAACGCATCGATGGAACAACCTGATGCAGCTTCTTTTTCTTCATCAACACAAACCACGATGAACTGGTTTCTTTCAATTTTAAATGAGGACGAAAGCGGTTTACCGTGCGCAGCCCAGCCCGCAAGAAAATCGTACAGTTTTTTGGTAATCACCATACTCTCCTTGGCGGTAAAAGGCCGTGAAGCAGGATAAATAATTACTCGGTAATCGTTGGTTTCTACTTTATTGGATTCTTCAATTTTCATTGTTGTATTTTCTTAATTCTACAAAGCCTAAAACAACCATCAGGATACTTGCACCGGCACTCCAAAAATTAATTTCTTCAGTTCGGAAATCCGCGGACCAAAGGTTCAGTAGAAACAGCAGTGCACCTGCTACTATTAAAAAATAATTTACTTTTTTTCTCATTACAGATCGTCGGCTTCGGCCAGTAATTCGGCAATATCCTTCACTTCCACGGTGGTGTTATCAAAATGCTTCACGCCATCCGTCATCATCGTCATGCAGAATGGGCAACCCGTAGCAATCACGTTGGGTTTAACCGAAAGTGCTTCCTCGGTTCTTTCAACATTGATATCTTTAGCACCTTTCTCAGGTTCTTTAAACATCTGCGCGCCGCCGGCTCCACAACACAGTCCGTTTGTTTTGCAGCGTTTCATCTCTACCAATTCGGCATCCAGTTTTTCAAGAAGCATTCTTGGCGCTTCATATTCACCGTTTCCGCGGCCCAGATAACATGGGTCGTGAAAAGTAATTTTTCGCCCTTTGAATGATCCGCCTTCAATTTTCAGGCGTCCTTCTTCCATCAGTTGCTTTAGGAATTGGGTATGATGAATCACTTCATAGTTTCCACCCAAATTTGGGTATTCGTTTTTTAAGGTGTTAAAGCAATGCGGGCACGCAGTAACAATCTTTTTTACGTCGTAAGCGTTAAGGACTTCAATGTTGGTTAAAGCCATCATCTGAAAGACAAATTCGTTACCGGCACGTTTCGCGGGATCGCCTGTACAGCTTTCCTCTGGGCCTAACACCGCAAATTCTACATTAATCTTATTTAAAATTTTGCAGAAAGCGCGTGTGATCTTTTTCGCGCGGTCATCAAAACTGCCTGCGCAGCCTACCCAAAACAATACTTCGGGAGATTTGCCTTCGGCAGCATACTCTGCCATTGTCTTTAATGTGAAATCCATTATTTAATTTGCTAATTAGTTGATCTGATGACGCGTTCTTAATTTAAGAATAATCAAATCATTACATTACTCAGAGGCCCATTTCAGACGGTCGGCCTGGTTATATTGCCACGGAGCGGCGTTGTTCTCTACGTTCGTCATCATCAGATTCAGTTCCTGGGGTGCTGCCGACTGCTCCATCACCAAAAAGCGGCGCATTTCCATAATAATTGAAAGCGGGTCGATAAGCACCGGGCAGGCTTCTACGCACGCATTACAAGTTGTACAGGCCCAAATTTCTTCTCTTTGGATGTGATCATCAATCAGTTTCTTGCCGTCATCTACGAATTTCCCGTTTTTGTTGATGTTCTTGCCGACTTCTTCAAGCCGGTCGCGGGTGTCCATCATGATTTTTCGTGGAGACAGTTTCTTGCCGGTAATGTTTGCGGGGCAAACGGCCGTGCATCTTCCACATTCGGTACATGAATATGCGTTGAGTAACTGAACCTGGTTCAGGTCGAAGATATCATCAGCACCAAACTTTTCGGGAACTGCATTGGGATCGGCTTCAGGCGCTGCAGCATATGGGTCCGCATTGGGATCCATCATCAGTTTTATTTCCTGTGTAACTGAAGCTAAATTATTGAACTTTCCTTTCTTTTCGAGGTTTGCAAACCATGTATTCGGGAATGCGAATATAATGTGAAGGTGTTTTGAATAATAAAGGTAATTCATAAAGAAAAGAATACCTATAAAGTGAAACCACCATGCACCCCTCTCAAGAATAACCAATGCGCCTTCACTGAAATTACCGAATAGCGGACCTAAGACCGCTGACGAGACCGGATAATACCCGAGCGCTTCGCCAGCTCCTTTCTGCTGCAGTGACCAATCTGCCGCGTTCATCGTGAAGAATGCAGCCATCAGTGCAAATTCAATAATCAGGATCCAGTTGGCGTCCTGTTTTGGCCAACCGAACAGCTCCTTCATCGTAAGTCTTTTTACACCGTAAAAGTTTCTGCGGATAAAGAATACAACTACTGCCAAAACTACAAGCAGCGCTAAAATCTCAAGAGTCGCTGTGAAAGCGTTATAGAAAGAATTTCCGAAAATGCCTGCAAGAAAGCGGTGTGTACCGAAAACGCCATCAATGATAATCTCAAGCAACTCGAGATTAATAATAACAAATCCTACATACACAATGATGTGCAGAATGCCGGCAATGGGCCGCTTGGTCATTTTGCTTTGGCCGAGCGCCACTTTTCCCATCGTTGCCCAGCGTTCCGCGGGACGGTCGCTTCTGTCGATTTTCCTGCCAAGCAGAATGTTTCTGTAAATTTCTTTTAAGCTTTTAAAGAAAAGCCTGAAACCCACGATGAGGGCGATTATGAAAATAATATTGTCAATATACTGCATATTGAGGAGCGTTTAGTCTTTAGGCGTACTGTTTTTCCCGAATACCGAAAAGTTAAGATATCTCTTTGGGTTGGTCTTCAGATCCAAAATCAGGTTATTAAGGTTGGCGGAAGACTCGTTCAGGTTACGGTAAAGTTCCTCATCCTGGGTGAGTTTACCAAGCGAACCTTCACCATTTTGTATGCCTGAAATAACACCGTTCAGTTTATCAGCAGTTTGGCTCAGTTTATCAATCGTATTGTTGAGTTTCTGCACGTCTACTTCATCCGCAACGCGGCCATATTTATCAATTGCTGTTCTCGCACTGATTGTGGCGAGGTTCGCATTATCTAACATGCGCTGAACCCTTGGATCATTGTTGGCAACCAAGGCGTTAGTCTGCCGTGCAGTGCTTTCGAACGAGGAAACGGTTGTGTTTAAATTACGCAACAAAGCGCGGATCTCCATCTTGTTTTCCTCATTAAGAATCTGGTTGGCATTGTTGGTAAGTGAATCTACCCTTCTGAGGACGATCTGCAACTGATCTTTCACAGGACCAACCTGCGAGGAAATGTTGTTCATCATAGAAAGCGTGAACGCGCCTTTCAGTGTATCGCCATCCTTGGCCATCGGGCTTCCATATGCAAGATTCACCCGCATTTCTTTACCGGACATCAGGCCCGGTTCGAAAATTTCCAATGTAGATCTTTTCGAAAATTCGAAATTATCGTCGATGGTTACTTTTACAACAAAATGTATTTTGCCGTCATTCTGTGTGATCGGGATGATTTCATCTACCTGCCCCACTTTCAGTCCGTTGATAGATACCGGGTTGGATGCCGCCAAACCTTCAACGTTATCGAACTGTGCATAGAAAATATTATCGGTGGTAAAAAGGCTTTTGCCCTTCATAAACTGGAACAGGATTACAAATCCGATGATCGCTAAAAGGGCGATTAATCCTGCTTTTATTTCTTTTGAAAACTTCACTCTGTGGTATTTTTAGTAAACAAATATAATACATTTTAATCAAAGTTACCTCTTGTCAAAATGCTTGCCGCAAATAGAAAAGCGACTCCAGGAGCCGCTTTTCAATTGTCGTATGACTGATTATTCTATTGTGCAGAAGTCTGGTTGAACAACTCAATCCGGAAATCTTCGATGTCTGCATTATCCTGAAGACTCTTCAGAAGTGCCTGCCCAAACTGCTGTGAGTTTTGGCCCGCAATTGCCTGCGTCACCTGCTTGATGTCTCCCGGTTGCTTGTTGATGGTCTCGGAGTTTTTCACTAATACGTAAACGCCAGTCATGCCTTCTACGGGCATTGAAAGTTTACCTTTTGCAACACCAAACGCGGCACCTGCCACTTTAGGTTCCATTGCGCCGGCAACCTGTGGGCTCAGCATATTAACCTGCCCCGACATTTTAGTTGAACCGAACGCTTTCGCGATCTGATCTAAACTTGATGCTTTGGTTGTATTGATCTTTTCAACAATACGTTTAGCAAGTATTTTATTTTTGATGATCGGTTCGATCTGATCTCTCACCGCTTCCGGATCCGCGGTTCCTGCATCCTGAATACCGTTCACATAAGCAACAATACGGTCGCCGGTGCCGTCAACGGTAAAGATTTCGGTATCGCCCTTGCTGCGCTTCTTATGGAATGCCCATGCGATGATGTCCTGATCTTTATCCGTTCCAAGTCCTGGCAACTGGCCGCTGAAGCGTCCGATCTCCTTAGGATTGAAAAACTGGTAATTTCCTTTTTTAGCAAGATTAGAAAAATCATTGAATGATTTGCCCTGAACCTGCTGGATAAATCTTGTAGCTTTGGTATAAACCTCGTTCTCGGTTTTGTCTGAAGCTTTTATTGTTTTTACAAGGTTAGCAACTTTATAAGTCATTGCACCCGTTTTCTTGTCTTCGATATTGATGATGTGGTAACCGTAATCGGTTTCTACTACTCCGGTAGCTCCTTTTCCGTTATTGGCAAGAAAGCTCAGATACTGAGGTACGAAAGGTGTAGCCGGGGTTGTCCAGCCCACGCTTCCGCCCTGACCTGCTGATCCCGGGTCTGCTGAATATTTCAGGAATTCTGTGAATTTCTGAGGAGCGCTTTTAAGTACAGCTCCAATGGAATCTGCAAGTTTCTTTGCTTCTTCCTTGCTTCTTGTTTCATTTCCACCGGCCTGATTTCCTTTATATGAGACCAAGATGTGTCTTGATAATGTAGAATCTGAAGGTTTTTTATCTAAAAGCTTAGAAACTACGTAGAAGTTCTGCTCTTTATAGGGACCAAATGTTGTACCCACACTTGCAGCGGCCACTTTATCTTTAATAGATACCGGAAGCTGCTCTGCAGAAAAATATTGTGGATTGAAAGGTAAATCTGAGTTCAGCGAAACGAACATTGAATCATTGGTGGTGTTCTGGAAGTTCTCTTTTCCGCCACTCATCTCAGTTCCCTGTGCAAAAAGCTTGTTGATCTCAGCCTGCGTTACTGCCTCATCCTGTGGGCTAGCTGCTGCAGGAAAGTAAACCAAACCGATGTTGCGGCTTGCATCACGCTTGAAAAGAATTGGGTGTTTCTTGATATAATCTGCTAAATCCTGCGTAGTTACTTTTACCGGATTTTTCTGCGCGTAACTGTTGTAATCTATTTTCACGAAATCAATGTTAGCCACCTGATCGCGCTGCTTCATCATTTCTTCCGCTTCTTTTTTGCTGGCGGTAATTCCGGTAGAAACATTAGCGAAAACCTGTCTGGCCATCATTCTGTATTCAATGGTCCTGCGGGTTCTCAGCCAGTTATTATACATTTCTACGTTACCGCTTGTCTGCAGTTCGGCGATCTGTTTTTTGATTTCCTGACCTTTGAAATTACCTTTAGCGTCGAAATTCTCCTGGTTTTGGGCGAACATCGGGTCGAATTGTAACTGATTCCAGAACATATCTTCTGTTAGTGTAAGGCCCATCTTATCAAACTGCTGCTTGATCAGTTTAGACTGAACCATCATCTGCCAAGCCTGCTCATCAAGCCCGGTAGCTGGCTGACCCTGCTGCTGCGCCTGTTGCTGAAGCATGAAAAGCTGGTCATCATATTCTTCTTTGGTAATCTCCTCGCCGTTTACTTTTCCGTATACGCCGGGTTTTGCTCCGAAGAGTTGCTCTAAACTGTCGGGATTTACCACAAAAGCAAGCATTGCTACTGCAATAATACCCATCAAAAGCCAGGGCCTGTTTCTAATCTGTCCTAAAATAGCCATTTTTTTCTATAATTTTATCAGTTTGCGAAAATACACATTTTTAAGACATTAAGAAAAATTTTACAGATTTATAAAATAATTTTTCGTTCACAGCGGCAATTGTGGCGAAATTCTGCGTTGGCACAGTGCTTGTGAAATTACCCTGCAACATTTGCAAACCGCTGTTTATGAATTCTTTTTCCTGAACAGCAACTTAACAACACAATTAAAATGACAAATTGTCATTCCTTAATATTATGGCAGAATTTAACGACCTCAATTTTGAGGAGATCATGGATGATGGTTTCGCTATTGTAGCGGAAGAACTTAACCTCGAAGATTTTGTGGAAACTCCGCAGGATAAAGAACAAAAGGTTTTTCCCATTTTACCGGTAAGAAATATGGTGATGTTCCCGAAAGTCGTAATTCCGATCACGGCCGGAAGGGAGAAATCGATTAAACTTCTGGAGGAAGCCCAGCGCAACAACGAATTCATCGGGATACTGAGTCAGAATAATCCGGGTATTGAAAACCCCACCGAAAACGATCTTTATAAAACAGGGACTTTAGCCAAAATAATCAAAATAATTAAACTTCCGGAAGGGAACGTAACCGCTATAACGCGCGGCTATCAAAGGTTTACGGTAAAGAATTTTGTCACTTCCAAACCTTATTTCAAGGCAGAAGTAACAAAACTAAAAGATGTATCTACCAAGAAAACGGAAGAATACAACGCGCTGCTCGAGAATATTAAAGACATGGCGCTCAAGATTATCGATCTTGATCCAAACATTCCTTCTGCTGCAAATTTCGCCATTAAAAACATGAGCGATCATGAGGATCTGCTGAATTTTATATGCACTAATGCCAACTTTTCGGGCGCTGACAAACAAAAGCTGCTTGAAGAAAAAAGCCTCCTCAACCGCGCCCAGAAGTGCTACGAACTGATGCACGACGATTTCAGAAAGCTGGAACTTCGGAACCAGATTCACCAGAAAACAAACCGCGAACTCGATAAAAGCCAGCGCGAATATTTCCTGAACCAGCAGATGCGGGCAATACAGGAAGAGCTTGGTGGCGGACCCGAATCGGATGTGGAAGAATTGCTGTTAAAAGCAGAAGACATCAAGTGGAATGAAGAAGTAGACGCGCATTTCAAGAAAGAAATTAACCGTTTACAGCGGCAGAATCCAAACTCACCCGACTATAACGTCCAGAGAAATTACCTTGATTTCTTCACAGAACTCCCGTGGGAGAAATACTCAAAAGACGTTTTCGATATTAATAAAGCCGAAAAGGTTTTAGACAAAGCACACTTCGGTCTCGAGGAGATCAAGAAGAGAATTCTTGAGCACATGGCGGTTTTAAAACTCAAAAACAACATGAAATCACCGATTTTATGTCTGGTAGGGCCTCCCGGCGTGGGAAAAACCTCGCTCGGAAAGTCTGTAGCAGATGCACTGGGCAGAAAATATGTACGTGTTTCTTTAGGTGGTCTTCATGATGAATCTGAAATCCGCGGTCACAGAAAAACCTATATTGGTGCGATGGCCGGTCGTATTTTGCAGTCGGTGAAAAAATCAGGTACGTCAAATCCTGTGATCGTGCTCGATGAGATCGATAAGATTGGTGCCGGTGTGCACGGCGACCCAAGTTCTGCGCTTCTTGAAGTGCTGGATCCCGAACAGAACCACGCTTTCTACGACAATTATCTCGAAATGGGCTACGACCTCTCGAAAGTGATGTTCATCGCAACGGCGAACTCGCTTTCAACCGTGCAGCGTCCGCTTTTGGACCGTATGGAAATCATTGAAATCGCAGGCTATACTTTAGAAGAAAAAGTGGAAATCGCGAAAAGACACCTTATAAAGAAGCAGCAGGAAGAAAACGGCTTAAACACAAAATCATTTAAACTTGGGAATGCTGAACTTAAACACATTATCGAGGCACATACTTCCGAAAGCGGCGTGCGCCGACTCGAGAAAAGACTCGCGGCAATCGCAAGATGGGTTGCCCTGCAGACCGCGCTTGAAAAGGAATACGACGCTAAACTTTCAATCGACCGCATCGACGCCATCCTCGGCGTTCCGCGTCCGAAGAGTTTATCAGAAATCACCGGCGTTCCGGGCGTTGTAACCGGTTTGGCCTGGACGCAGGTTGGCGGCGACATTCTTTTTATTGAAAGTATATTAAGCGAAGGAAAAGGAAACCTAACGATGACCGGAAACCTCGGTACGGTAATGAAAGAATCGGCGACAATCGCGCTCGAATACATCAAGGCGAAGCATAACGAACTCGGTATCAGTGCTGAGGATATTAAAGCAAATAATATCCACGTTCACGTCCCCGAAGGTGCCACGCCGAAAGACGGGCCTTCAGCCGGAATCGCGATGCTTACTTCCATTGTTTCAAGCTTTAAAAACAAAAAAGTAAAGCCACATCTTGCGATGACAGGCGAGATCACGCTGCGCGGAAAAGTACTTCCGGTGGGCGGAATTAAAGAAAAACTGCTTGCCGCAACGCGTGCCGGAATTACCGAAATTATTCTGTGCGACGCCAACCGGAAAGATGTTGAAGAAATTAAAAAAGATTACCTTAAAAATCTCAAGATCAGCTATGTAAGTCGCATGAGCGAAGTGATTGATCTGGCAATTGAAAAATAAAAACAAATCCTGATCTAAACAGGCTAAGTTAAACCTCCGTCATTTTCCGGAGGTTTTATTTTTCCCTAAATTTGCAGCGGTTTTAATCAATGTTTTTTTTGAAATCTCTAACCTAAATTTTCTGAAATGCTACCCAAAATCAATCCCGAACAAACCAAAGCCTGGCAAAATCTCGAAGATCATTTCGCGCACAACGATTTCGAACTCAGGACTTTATTTCAATATAACACAAACCGTTTCAACGAATTTTCGGTTAAAAGAGAAGGTTACCTATTTGATTTTTCAAAGAATCTAATCGATCAGCGCACGCTTGATCTGTTGTTGAAACTGGCCGAAGAAACAAAGTTGAAAGAAGCAATTTCCGCAATGTTTAGCGGCGAAAAAATCAACGAAACCGAAGGACGCGCCGTACTGCATACTGCGCTGCGCGATTTTTCGGGCGAACCGCTTTTGGTTGATGGCGAAGATATAAAGCCGGGCATCAAAAAAGTGCTTGACCAAATGAAGGCTTTTTCAGATAAGGTAATTTCGGGCGATCATAAAGGCTTTTCGGGAAAACAGATCACAGATGTAGTAAACATCGGCATTGGCGGCTCAGACCTAGGACCTGTGATGGTATGTTCTGCTCTCAAACATTTTAAAACGCGCCTGAACGTTCATTTTGTTTCGAATGTCGACGGAAACCACATTGCAGAAACTTTAAAGAATTTAAATCCGGAAACTACGCTGTTTATCATCGCCTCCAAAACATTCACCACGCAGGAAACAATGACCAACGCGGCCTCAGGGAAAGAATGGTTTTTGAAAAGCGGCTCAGAACAGGATGTAGCGAAACATTTCGTGGCACTTTCTACCAACATCAAATCGGTAAAGGAATTTGGAATTGCTGAAGAGAATATTTTTGAATTCTGGGATTGGGTTGGCGGCAGATATTCTCTGTGGAGCGCAATCGGTTTAAGTATTGTGCTGGCAGTGGGTTATGATAATTTTGAGCAGCTACTGAAAGGCGCCGCAGAATCCGACAATCATTTCAGAACCGCAGATTTTAAAGAAAATGTACCAGTACTGATGGCACTTCTTGGGATCTGGTACCGCAATTTTTACAGCGCAGGAACTTACGCAACTCTACCATACTCACAGTATCTAAACCGATTCCCGGCGTACCTGCAGCAGGGCGATATGGAAAGTAATGGCAAATCTGTGGACCGTAATGGCAATTATGTAGAATATGAAACCGGACCGATTATCTGGGGCGAACCCGGAACAAACGGCCAACACGCCTTCTACCAGCTGATCCATCAGGGCACCGAACTTATCCCGGCAGATTTTCTGGCGTATGCAAAATCCTGCAACGAGGTTTCTGATCATCAGGATAAGCTGCTCGCAAATTTCTTTGCGCAAACCGAAGCTTTGGCGTTCGGCAAAACGGATGAAGAGGTTAGAGCGGAACTCGAAACTGCGGGAAAATCTGAAGAAGAGATTGCTAAGCTTCTGAACTTCAAAGTATTCACGGGCGATTCGCCGACTAATTCGTTCATTTTTGATGAACTGACGCCATTCTCTTTAGGACAGCTGATTGCGTTATACGAACATAAAATCTTTGTGCAGGGCGCTATTTGGAATATTTTCAGTTTCGATCAGTTCGGAGTGGAACTTGGAAAAGTTCTGGCCGGAAAAATTCTGGCAGAACTTGAAAATAAGGAAGAAGTAACCACCCATGATTCGTCTACAAATGGCCTCATGAACTATTATCAGGCAAAGAAATAATCATTCAATTTTTAATTTTAAACCAAATATAATGGCAGATATTCTCGACGGACTGAAGGTTTCAAAAGAAATTAAGAACGAAATCCGCACCGATGTGGAAAAAATAGTGGAAGGCAAAAGAAGGCCGCCGCATTTAGTTGCGATTTTAGTTGGTCAGAATGGCGCGAGCATCTCGTATGTCAACAATAAAATAAAAGATTGCCAGGAAGTGGGTTTCAAATCTTCACTTGTGAAATTTCCAAGCACAGTTTCCGAATCTGAACTTCTCGAAAAAATCAATGAGCTTAATCTGTCGAAAGAAGTGGATGGCTTTATTGTGCAGTTGCCGCTGCCTGCGCAGATCGATCAGGAGAAAATAATTATGGCTATTGATCCGCGGAAAGATGTAGATGGTTTCCACCCTGAGAATTTCGGGAAAATGGCGCTTGAAATGGATACATTTCTGCCTGCGACCCCGTTCGGAATCCTTACCCTTCTGGAAAGATATCAGATCGACACAAAGGGAAAACACTGCGTAATTATCGGCCGCAGCCGAATTGTAGGACGCCCCATGAGTATTTTGATGGGTCGGAAGGACTTTCCGGGAAATTCGACCGTAACACTCACGCATTCTTACACTCCTCACATTGAAGAGTTTACGAAAAATGCTGATATTGTGATCACCGCATTGGGAGATCCCAATTTCCTGAAAGGAGATATGATTAAAAAAGGAGCGGTAGTAATCGACGTTGGTATCACGCGCATCGACGACGATTCGGTGAAAGGTTACCGTCTCGTGGGAGATGTAGATTTCGAAAGCTGCCGCGAAGTAGCCGGAGCCATTACGCCTGTGCCCGGTGGCGTGGGACCGATGACAAGAGCGATGCTGCTTAAAAACACCATCCTCGCTTACAAAACCTCAGTTTATAATGACTAAAGAAGAAGAAAACATATTATTGGCCGAAGGTGAAATGCTGCCCGTGATGGAGCATTTTTACACTTTGCAGGGCGAAGGCGCCCACACTGGTAAAGCTGCGTATTTCATCCGTCTCGGTGGTTGCGATGTAGGCTGCCACTGGTGTGATGTTAAAGAAAGCTGGGACCCAACGCTTCATCCACTTATGAGCGCTGTTCAGATTGCTGAAACGGCTGCAAAGCACTGCAAAACCATCGTGCTAACCGGTGGCGAGCCACTGATGTGGAACCTCGAAATACTTACCTCACGCCTTAAAGAACTGGGCTGCACAATTCATATCGAAACCTCCGGCGCCTATCCGATGAGTGGGCACCTCGACTGGATAACACTTTCGCCTAAAAAAACCGGGTTGCCTAAAGATCAAATTTATGCGAAGGCGCATGAGCTGAAAGTTATTGTCTTTAATAATAATGACCTGAAATTCGCTGCTGAACAGGCCGCTAAAGTATCGCCTACCTGCAGGCTGTATCTGCAAAGTGAGTGGAGCAAACGCGAAGAAATATATCCTAAAATAACTGATTTCATCCTCGCAAACCCTGAGTGGCAGGCGTCCGTACAGACCCATAAATATTTGAATATTCCATAAAATAACGCTAAGTTTACTGTACGTAACAGGGTTTTATGCAAAAAATTCGATATTCGAGGTATTTCAAAGTTATTTTTATCGTTTTGGATGTGCTGGTAATCGCCGGCGTATTCCTTTTTTATTTTTTGCGCAACCGTACAGTTGAGTATGCTCAGGATGTGTGGGAACAGAATTTCTTTTCAGTGATTGCACTCGTATTATTCTGGATTCTTCTGAGTGGGCGCACAAGACTTTATTCAGTTGCCCGAAACTTAACCTATACCATCTATCTCGAAAGGCTCGTTACCCATATTTTCATCTTCATTTTCGGAGTGATTCTTCTTGCGAAGGTGAGCAATAACGAATTTCTGAAACAGGACCGCTTCCTCATCGCGATTACGCTTTTCTTCCTGCTTTTCTTCGTAAAGTCAATCGTGTTTTTTACATTAAAATACCTGCGGACGCTCGGCATCAATTACCGTAACATCATGTTTATAAATGATGATCCGTCGAGCAAAATTTTAAAAAACATTCTAACCGAACGGAAAGATTATGGTTTCCGTATTTTCGAATTTCCGGCTGAAGATCATTACAACCTTCAAAAACTCATCGAATTCTGGAAGATAAACGGCATCCACACGATGTACCTTTCGTCAAACGGTTTCAGCAAAGACGAAGAAGAAGAAATTTACCGCCAGGCTGAGCGGCATAAAGTGCGGGTATCGCTCATCCCAAGCATTGCCAAGAACAACTTCTTCCAGTACGATTTAGGGTATATCGAAATGCAGCCTGTACTTGTCCGGTCGAAGTTTCCGCTCGATTTTCTTACGAATATCATCATCAAGCGTACCTTCGATATTGCATTTTCGCTGTTTATGCTTATTGTGATAGGAACGTGGCTGTTTCCGCTGATCGCACTGCTGATAAAATTAGATGGCAAGGGACCTGTATTTTTCAAACAGAAACGATATGGTTTCCATGATGAGGTTTTCAGCTGCTTAAAATTCCGCACCATGCATGTGAACGGAGATTCAGCAAATAAAACCACCACGGAAAATGATAAAAGAATCACCAAAATCGGTAAATTTCTGCGGAAAACCAGTTTAGACGAGATGCCACAATTCATCAATGTACTGAAGGGCGAGATGTCGGTAGTAGGTCCACGACCACATATGCTGCTTGTAGACGATTTTTATAAGTTGAAAATTGGGCGCTATTCTGTACGGAGTTTGGTAAGACCTGGCGTTACAGGCCTGGCACAGGTTAATGGGCTGAGGGGCGACGCGGGCGACATGGAGATCCAGATGCATAAAAGAATTTTGGCCGACGCCTTTTACGTGAAGAACTGGAGTTTTACACTCGATTTGGTGATCATCCTTAAAACGGCTTTTTTGGTTATTGGCGGCGATAAAAATGCCAACTAAAAAACATAGAAATAAATAAAACACTAATTTAGCGGAATGTTTAAAAATCTTTTAAGCCAGATAGGAGCCTATTTTCTGCTGCTTTCAAAAACAATGAAAAGACCGCAGAAATCTTCGGTTTTTGGTAAACTTTTCATGCGCGAAATTCATGATTTAGGCGTGAATTCATTTGGTCTCGTTCTCTTCACCTCCACATTTGTGGGTGCGGTAGTTGCGATACAGATGTTTAATAACTTCAGCGCGTCCTCATTTCCTATTCCTAACTCGTTCATCGGTTATGCGACGAAAGTGGTACTTATCCTGGAATTTGCGCCCACCATTATATCAGTAATTCTGGCGGGTAAAGTAGGATCTTATATCGCTTCAAGTATCGGCACGATGCGGGTTACAGAACAGATCGATGCGTTGGATATTATGGGTGTGAACTCTCCGAACTTCCTTATTTTACCTAAAATTCTCGCAAGTATTATCTTCAACCCGTTACTTATCGCGATCAGTATCGTGTTCGGGATCTGGGGCGGATATTTAGCCGGCATCGCCACTGGCAGCTGGAGTAAGGCAGATTATATTACCGGCATCCAAATGTACATGCCGCAACACTTCATTTGGTATGCATTTTTCAAGACAGCGGTTTTTGCTTTCTTAATCGCAACTGTACCTGCTTACTTTGGTTATAATGTGAAGGGCGGATCGCTCGAAGTTGGGCGCGCCAGTACGCAGGCCGTGGTGTGGACCATTGTTGCAATTATTATTACGAATTTAATTTTAACCCAAATGTTCCTCAGCTGATGATAGAAGTAAAAGATTTAAAGAAAAGCTTTGAGGAAGTGGAGGTACTGAAAGGGATCACAACCACTTTCGAAACAGGAAAAGTAAACCTCATCATCGGACAGAGTGGGTCGGGAAAAACTGTATTTCTTAAAAGCTTGCTCAATGTGTACCAGCCGACCTCGGGCGGGATACTTTTCGATGGAAGAGACATCAATAATATGTCGCGCGACGAAAAACAGACGCTTCGCTCAGAAATAGGTACTGTTTTTCAGGGCAGCGCACTATTCGACTCGATGACGGTGGAAGAAAACATCACGTTTCCACTTGATATGTTCACCAATCTCACGTATAGAGAAAAGAAACGCAGGGCTTTTGAAGTAATCGGACGCGTACACCTCGAAAAGGCCAACCGCAAATATCCTTCAGAAATTTCGGGGGGAATGCAGAAACGCGTTGCAATTGCTCGCGCCATCGTAAACAATCCAAAGTATCTGTTTTGTGATGAACCCAATTCTGGTCTCGATCCATATACCGCAAATATCATTGATGACCTGTTGCTTGAAATCACTAAAGAATACAATACGACTACGATTATCAACAGTCACGATATGAATTCGGTGATGACCATTGGCGAGAAAATTGTATATCTGCGCTTGGGAATAAAAGAATGGGAAGGGAATAAAGACATCCTGATTAACGCAGGCAATAAAAACCTCATCGATTTCGTTTACTCATCGGAACTTTTCAAAGAACTGCGCGAGTATTTTCTCGAGACCAACAAAACCTCAATTGATAACGTTACTACCAATCCTCAGGAAAATGAATAAAATATTTAGTATCGCTCTTTTAGGAGCCAGTTTTTTTGCTTCAGCACAGATCTCATTAGCAGGAAAGGCCAACGTGCTGATCCCGACAAGTTCTGCAACGTGGCAAAATTTTAAAGATGCTGCCGGAACCGCGGTAGCTGAAAAAGGAAAAAATATCACCGGTTTTAATGTGGGACTTTCCTTAAAAGCCGATTTACCAATGTCACTCTATCTGATGCCGGAAATCTATTATTCAACCTTTAAAAATGAAGCTACGGTAACAGATGCGATGGGCAATGAAACGATAATTGAAGCCAAAACTAACCGTATCGATGTGCCTGTATTATTGGGCTACAGGTTGTTGGGCAACACCTTAAGTGCTTTTGCTGGACCAGTCGGAACATTCAATTTAAATGAAGGCGAAACTTTCCGATCCTTTGTAGAGCAAGTTGAAACAAAGAACTTTACGGTAGGCTACCAATTTGGCCTTCAAAGCGAACTGAAAAACCTTATTATTTCAGCGAAATACGAAGGAGCATTTTCAAAAGATCAGCGAAAGTTCGTGACCACAATTGCGGACGCCGATCAGGAAATTGAATACGACAATAGACCGAGCCTTTTCATGCTGGGCCTTGGATATAAGTTCTAAAGATATCACCTTAAATTAAAAATCCTCAGAATTAATAGTTCTGAGGATTTTCATTTGGTGTATTTCGAAGCGCGTTCTGTCTTGCAAGTTCGGCACTTTGCCGTTCTAGCTCTTCTTTGTCTTTCCGGAGCTGCTTAATTTCCTGGCGTTTCTGTTCTTCTCGGAGCGCAGTACCTTTGCTCACGTAACCTACGATTCCGCCGATGATTAAACCTATCCCGATTCCTGCGAGAATGCCCATGAGGTTAATGGGTTCAAACAGTTTCACGAAAGAAAATTCGGGCAGCATATAATAAAGCAGAAATGCAAGCCCAAGTAACAGAAACCCTATAAAGTGTAAATTTTTCATCGTCTTTAAATTAAAAACCTTCCCAAATGTACTTATTATTTGGGAAGGTCAGTGGGTTTTATAATTTATATTTTGCCGCCGGCTGTTTTGTAATACTCAAGCGCTTTAGGCATTCTCTTCTCTAGATCCGACCTTCTGCTCTCCGGGCTTGGGTGGGTTGATAGAAATTCCGGTGGACGGTTGCCGCTTGAAGCAGATTCCATTCTTTCCCAGAAAGGCTGAGCCTGACGGGGATCATATCCTGCCATTGCCATCAGATAAAGTCCCATTTCATCAGCTTCGAGCTCCTGGCCTCTGCCATACTTCAATAACGCAACCTGCGCTCCGATTGGGTAAACCTGCTGAAAGATTGAGGCCATCTGGCCACTTGTTGCACTGCCGAGTACAGCGCCACCATATTGGGCCACCATTGCCTGAGAAATTCTTTCGTTTCCGTGGCCTGCAAGTGCGTGTGAAATCTCATGTCCCATCACTACTGCAAGACCGGTATCATTTTTAGTTATCGGTAAAATGCCGGTATACACTGCAACTTTACCACCCGGCATACACCAGGCGTTTACCTGCTTGTCATCAATAAGATTAAATTCCCACTGATAGTTACTCATATCCGTTTCGCGACCGATACCTCTGTAATAATTATTAGCGGCATTTTTTATCCGTGTACCAACGTTTTTTACGCTGTTCGCAGCTGTGGTACCGCTTACAACTTTAGCAGCGGCAAGCGTCTGCCGGTACTGTTGAAGCGCCATCGCTGTAATTTCCTGATCGTTCGCCAACTGCAGAGATTTTCTTCCTGTGATTGGGTTGGTAGTACAGGCCACCATCATCGCTGCCAATACGCCGGTGCCCACTAATTTATTTACATTTTTCATAGTTCTGGATTTCTATTTTTTCTTCTTAAACAATTTTTATTCCAATTAAAAAATGCCTAGTCAGCTGCTTGCACAATTTTTGTATTCACGCCGTAAAATTACTTATGAAAAAATTATTCCTATACCTATCCGCACTATTATTAACAGTAATGGTTTCGTGCGGCACCACCAGTGGATTGCCGAAAGCACAGGTGAACGCGCTTCTTTCATCTGGCGAATTCACTTTTATGGCTGAGCGCGCTAATCCCACAAATTATGATGTTGTAAATGTGATGAATTCTTTTCCGAATTCAAGCTCATCAAGAATGTTAACGCTCGATTATGGCTATACAGTTCAGATTAGAAAGTCGGAAGTTAAAGTTGAGCTTCCTTATTTCGGCCGTTCGTTCACGCCAAGTTACGACACCACCAAAAGTTCTTATCGCTTTACGTCGAAAGATTTCAACATCAGTCAACGCGATGGTAAAAAAGGAAGTGTGGTGTATACAATACTGCCGAATGACCAGCCGAATGTACAGAAAATAACCGTTGAAGTCTATCCACAGGGCAAAGCGTACGTTGCAGTTAGTTCTAACGACCGCCAGGGAATTTCGTACGACGGATATATCATGGCGAACGAGCAGGCTAAAAAATAACTATTTCTTCAGCAATTGGTCTACAAACAGTTTCGCTTCTGTACTCGGGTTTGCCCGAAGTTCGGAAGCGTTTTTTTTATGCGACTCATAAAGGTTGCCTGTGTGATTTTCCTGCGACATCATTTGTAGGATATAGTTCTGAACCCAGTAATCAAAGCGCTTTTCGGCCTGCCGTTTCCTGGTTTCTGTGAAGCTGCCGCTTTGGGTTTTTAGAGTGATGAAATCTTCGAGCTTTCCGAACACCTCATTCAGTCCTTCGTTATTTAACGCGGAGCCCAGCAATACAGGCACTTTCCAGTTTTTTTCCTTTGGAGACATGAAATGAAGCGCCCGCATGAGTTCTGTTTTGGTGCTTTTGGCTTTCGTCCTGTTCTGGGGGTCGACTTTATTGATGAAGACGATATCCACCATCTCCATTATTCCGCGTTTGATGCCCTGCAACTCATCTCCGCCGCCCACGATTTTAAGAAATAGAAAAACGTCCGTAATGTCCGCTACCAGTACTTCGCTCTGACCAACGCCAACAGTTTCAATTAAAATATAATCATAGTCCGCGGCTTCGCAGATCAGCATGGTTTCGAAAGTGGCATTTGCCACACCGCCCAGAAAGCCTGAACTGGGCGAGGGACGGATAAAAGCATTCTCTTCTTTTGACAATTCTTCCATGCGTGTCTTGTCGCCGAGGATTGAACCTTTGTTGATCGCTGAACTCGGGTCAATTGCGAGCACCGCCACTTTTTTTCCTTTATTCACCAACAATTTTCCGAAATTTTCGATGAATGTGGATTTTCCCGCTCCCGGAGTACCTGTAATTCCCACGCGTACAGAATTACCCGTAAAAGGCAGAATATTCCGTAAAAGTTCTTCAGCCAGAGCACGGTGCTCCGGCTTTTTGCTTTCCACGAGGGTTATCGCCTTGCCGAGGATTCGTTTATCGCCTTTGCGGATGCCTTCGGTAACTTGCTGAACAGAAAAATCCATTATCAAAATCAGTTATTTGTTTTACGCATTGAAATTCCCAGTCCCGGTTTTTCGGAAAGTAAAAGCCTGCCGTTCTCTACGGAACTTCCTTCAGAAAAATCGTTTGAAATTAAATTGGCGCCGTCCAGATCAGCATAATCGCATAACGGAGCTAACGCGATTCCGGCTGAAATGCCAACAGAAGACTCAGTCATACAACCGATCATTACTTTAAATTTTAATTTTCTGGCTTCACGAATGAGTTCGAGCGCAGGCGTGAGGCCACCACATTTCATCAGTTTCACGTTAATGGCTGAATAATGCGGCCGCAGTTTTTCAAGATAAGAGATATCCTGACAGTCTTCGTCGGCCATCCAGTTAGCGTAAAGGTTTTTATTTAAAATTCGATATTCTCCGACGGGCCGGGGCTGTTCGATGTACACAAAATTTTTAGTTAATTCATTTTCCTGCAAAAAACGGCAGTCGTCTTCCGAAAAACTGGTGTTGGAATCTAAGGCAATTTCCTTTCCCGTTTCCAATAATTTAAAAATATCCGCACGGTTCAGGCCGTTGCATTTAACCTTGAAGTTTTGCCAAGGCGATGCCAGGATTTTGCGTACCTGCTCTTCTACAGGCGACACACTGATGGTAAATGAAGATTCTGGTAAGTTGCCATTCAGATCGTTGAGTTGGAAAAACGACTTGTTTTCGAGTTTTCCAAACAAATCCCAATAAGCACAATCGAGCGCTGAGCTTAAAAAAGAATGCAGATTCAGGGTGGTGAGAAATGTGTAGAAATCTTGCGGAACCACCATGGGTGCGCTTTCGATCTCTTGTTTTATTTCGTGAAGTTTTAAAACAAAAACATCGAGGTCAATTCCGTAATAATCAATCGCAACACATTCGCCATAGCCGGTTTCGCCGTGCGACGCAAGCATCACAACAAGCGTCTCGCGAAAATTATACTTTCCGTGGGCAATCGAAAATGTCTCTTTTAAGTAAAGTATTTCGCGTTTCCAGGAAAGTTTCATGCAGTGTTGGTTTTCTGAAATATTCAGGATGAAAACAAATGTAAGGGAAATTTGTTTATTTTTGAAGGTAAACAAAACTAATTAATGACTCCATCAGCGCACTTTCACACTACAAAAAAGAACCGTTCATTAAAGAATTTAATTATAACCGCCATAGCCGGATTAAGTTTTCTGGCCTCATGTACAACCAAACCTGCGGTGGTTGAAGGCTCTGAAACAGATCATGTAGAAACCCTTGCCGCCGGAAAAACAATTTACGAAAATTCATGTGCGCGTTGCCATGAACTCCCCAACCCAACGGCTCATTCAGCGCAGGATTGGGTCGGAATAATGAACTGGATGGCGCCGAAAGCGAAATTAAATGACGAGCAGCACGCTTTGGTGTATGATTATATAGTTTCAGTAAAAGAATAAAATGGAAACCAAGCCTCTAATTTCGTGGCAGGATTTTGAAAAAATTGATATCCGCTCCGGGACTATCCTATCAGTTCAGGAGTTTCCAAGAGCCAAAAATCCTTCCTATCAGCTGGAAATAGATTTCGGGCCACTGGGCATCAGGAAGTCTTCAGCGCAGATTACCGCGCAGTATAGTAAAGGAAATCTTGTTGGCCAGCAGATTTTAGCGGTGGTTAATTTTCCGAAAAAGCAGATTGCGAACTTCTTCAGCGACTGTCTGGTGCTTGGCATTTATAATGAAAATGAAGAGGTTACGCTGATCTCGCCTCAATTGCCTGTAAATAACGGTCTGCAGCTGGGCTGAACATAAATATTGAAAAATGCTTCAACATGTACCTTTAGAAAAAGTTCTGTTTCTCGATATTGAAACGGTGCCACAACATGGAAACTGGGACGGACTGGGCGAATCCGGACAATATCTGTGGGACAAGAAAACCAAGATGCAGCGCAAAGACGATTACACTGCAGAAGCTTTTTATGCTGAACGTGGCGGAATAATGGCAGAATTCGGCAAGATTATCTGTATTTCCGTTGGCATTTTAGACAAAAGCGAAAAACTGATGATCAAAAGCTTTTATGGCGACGATGAAAGAAAATTACTTGAAGAATTCGGCGAAATCTTTAACCGCCCAAAACTTCGCGAAGTTATTCTTTGCGCCCACAACGGCAAGGAATTCGATTTTCCGTGGATCGCACGCCGCTTTTTGATCAACGGGCTGCAGCCGCCAAAACCTTTTCAGATGTTTGGCAAAAAACCGTGGGAAATTCCGCACCTTGATACGATGGAACTTTGGAAGTTCGGCGACTATAAATCTTACATCTCACTTGAACTGCTTGCGCACGTATTCGGCATTCCTACACCTAAAGACGACATCGACGGATCAATGGTTGCTTCTATTTATTACATTGAAAAAGACTTATTTAGAATAGTTCAATATTGTGAAAAAGATGTCTTAACTTTGGCAAACATTTTCCGCCGCATGAGACAGGAAGGTTTACTGGAGAAACTGGAATGACGGATAAGCGGCGCCTAACAGAGCATTGCAATGAACTATACAGACGACCAAATTGCCGATATCGGCGAAAATATCATCAAGAATTTAAAAACAGTTTACGATCCTGAAATCCCGGTAGACATCTACGAACTGGGACTCATCTACGACGTACAGATTTCTGAAATCGGGGAAGTAAAAGTGATCATGACGCTTACAACGCCAAACTGCCCGGTGGCAGAAAGCCTACCTGCCGAAGTGCGAGAAAAGGTAGCCGAAGTGGAAGGCGTAAAAGAAGTTGATCTGGAACTTACTTTTGAACCCTCATGGAACAAGGATATGATGAGCGAAGAAGCCCGTTTTGAGCTCGGAATGTTTTAAACAATTCAACTACCCGAACACCTGCCGTGTCTGCCAAATTATTTTTTCTGATAGTGTTCTTCGCTGCACCTTTCTTACCGGCGCAGCAGAATGAGGAATTTGCTGCCACCAAAAAGTTCTTTGATTACCAGCGTTTTATGCTTAATCAGGAATTCAAGAAACAGTATGAAAAACAAAAAAATGCGCAGAATAAACTCGAATCCAAACAGGATTATTCTGAATTTATGCAAAAGCTGGACAGCATCCAGAACAAAGCCTACATCAACACGCTCATCAAAGTAAAAAACCGCGAAGACCTCAGCCGGCTTTCTGCGCAGACACTCCCTGCACTGCACCTTAAAAACCCCATTAAGGAAGAGTTATCCGCTGATGCGCAGTATCCAGGTGGTTTCGAAATGTTGCGTGCGCAGGTTGCAGATCTGTTCTATTCCGAATCTGTTTTACCCCACCAAAAACTTCTGAAAACTGATGTGGTTTTCGTCGTAGAAAAAGACGGAAGCATCAGCGAGGTGCAGGCGCAAGGAGACAATTTCACATTTAACCGCCAGGCCGAAATCGCAGTTTATCTTCTTCCCGACAAATTTTCTCCCGCAACGATCAATGGCCACGCTGTACGGTACAGATTCCGGTTACCGCTCACCATGTCGTTCGATTAGCGGTAATGATATTCTAAAAATGTTTCAATAATAATTTTATCTTTAGGAAAAATTTTCTATGAAGAAATTATTACTCCTAGCTGCTGTTATAAGCGGCACCATGAGCTATCAGGCGCAGGAAACAGCACCAGAAAACGTAAGGCAGAACGATGTGATGATCAGCCCGATTGAACTTATTGCAATTCCGTTACTGAATGTGTCGTACGAGCGGCTGATAAATGAGAATTCAGGTGTCGGCATTAATGGGATGTTCTATTTTGGTGACGACAATGCTGATAACTTTGACGAAGACGACAGCAGCATGACACAAATCTCTCCATATTACCGAATGTATTTCGGCCGTAAATATGCCTCAGGCTTTTTTGTGGAAGGTTTCGTCCCTATTACCATGACTACAGATTACTACTACTATTTTAACAGCCCCGATCCGTCACAGGTTATAGATAAAAGAACGACCATAGGGATTGGTGTAGGATTTGGAGGGAAATGGGTTGCAAGAAAAAATATCATCTTTGAAGCAAGCATGGGTATTGCAAGGAGATTTGGTGAGGCAAAATATTATGACAGCAGTAATATCACCGGAAAGGGCATGCTCGGCATTGGTTACCGCTTCTAAAATTTTTTAAATACAATTTGTGAAAGCTTTAGTTTTATGCTGAAGCTTTTTTTAATCCATATTGAATGTTTACCGACGAATATTACATGAAAATAGCCCTTCAGGAGGCACAGCAAGCTTTGGAAAAAGATGAAGTGCCAATCGGCTGCATCATTGTTTCGAACAACAGAATTATCGCGAAAGCCCACAATTTAACCGAAGCTTTGAACGACGTTACGGCGCACGCTGAAATGCAGGCAATAACGTCCGCAGCCAATTATCTTGGCGGAAAATACCTGCAAAACTGTACGCTTTATGTGACGCTGGAACCTTGTGTAATGTGTTGCGGCGCGCTGAGTTGGTCGCAGATTTCGAAAGTAGTAATTGGAGCGAGGGATGAACAGCGCGGTTTCATCAATAAAAATCTTTCGATTCATCCAAAAACAGAAATTGTGCTGGGTGTTTTGGAAAATGAATGCTCGCAGCTTGTGAAAGATTTTTTTAAAAGTAAAAGATGAGTATTGGATGAATTAGGGTGAATTCCAGCAAGTGAATTTAACCCGCAACGATCATATTGATAGATTCACCAACGCTCCGAAATCATCTCACCGTTCACGGGAGCAATTACTCCTGTTCCTTGCCCAAATAAAACAGCCCTTTCAGCGTATGAAGCCGGTCGCCCACATGAATTTTGTCTGTCAGCGGTTTGTATACATGCGAAACGCCGCCGGTGGCGATCACAAAACAATCTTCATTCACTTCTGCATTGATGCGGTCGATGAATCCTTCCACCATCCCGAGGTAGCCGTAAACCATTCCGCTCTGCATACATGAAACCGTATCGAGACCTAACACTTTTTTAGGTTTAATTAATTCAATTTCAGGAAGTTGTGCAGTATCGTGAATTAAAGAATTCAGCGAGGTAATGATTCCAGGTGCGATAATCACGCCTAAGGTTTCGCCCTTTTCATCGATACAACTCGCCGTAAGCGCGGTTCCGAAATCAAAGATGATTTTTTTTCCTTTTGGATAAAGATGATGAGCCGCCACCAAATTCGCATAAATGTCTGTGCCCATTTGTTTTGATTTTGGTTGAACACCCGACGGCGTTTCCCGGCTTACGACGATTGGGTTCAGGCCGTGCATTTTCTTCAGTGCCCTCGTTACGTCATAGGTGAGCTGCGGAACGACGGAACCAATGATGATTCTGTCGATTTTTGCGGCTTCAATGTGATGCGTTTGGTACATCATCATAAACTGCATCTGCAGTTCGTCGCTGGTGCGGTAGGGTTTTGTATTGATAATCCACGAGGAATCGCAGGTTTCATTTACAAAAACGCCGAAACGGATGTTGGTGTTGCCGATGTTGATTACGATTGTAGTCATCTGCTAAATTTTTACTTTGCTTTCGCCTTAGGTGCTTCTACATCTACGAAGTTGTCTTCGGGATTTACGTCGGCCATACGCTGGGAGAAATCAATTCCCAAAGCCGAAATCTGCGATTTACTGTAAGGAATTGTAAAAGTATATTCCTTCTGAGTCCATGGCCAGTAATTTAAAGTTTTAAAATCACCGTAGATATCGCTAGATTTCCAGGTGTGGGTCATGTTTAAAGGAATTTGATAATTCACCACTTTTTTATCTGTAGTAAGAATAGAAAAATCAACCGGCATCGGCACGGAACCTTTGTTTTCTAATGTAACCGTCGTGGAAGTTTCGCCGTACTGAACATCCTTCACCGCATAGTCAATGGTCTTGGTGGTGTTAATCCAGTAATGATGAAACCACTTCAGGTCCATACCAGAAATCCGCTGCGCAATATGCATGAAATCTCTGTCGGTAGGATGCTTGAGTTTCCACTGATTATAGAATTCTTTCATCACCAGCGACAGTTTCTGCTCACCGATAATGTAACCGAGCTGCACAAGGAACAAATCTCCTTTCACATATGAAGCTATGGAATAAGCACTACCGTTATCATGATGGTCTGCAAGCCAGACTGCTGGCTCCTCTTTTCCGGTTTTGGTAAAGTTGACGTACGAGCGGATCGACCCAACAAACGGATTGGCGACAGGCTCTTTCGGAGGAAAAAGTTGGTGCATCACATAATCATCGTAATAGCTCGTGAAACCTTCGTCCATCCATGGTCTCACGCTTTCATTGTAAGCTAAAATCTGCTGGTTGTAAGAATGTCCGCCTTCATGCACCATTAAACCAACCAAGCCTTCGAGCGATCTGCCTTCGCCTAAAATCATCGTACACATGCCATATTCCATGCCGCCATCGCCACCCTGGATAAATGAATAGGACGGATAAACATAGCGTCCGAACGCTGCATTCATCAGCTGAAAAAACTTTGTCACGTATTGCTTCGATTCTTCCCAAAGTTGGGTTTTTTCTGATTTCTGGTACACATAATACACTTTAGGCCCATCAAGAACCGTAAATTCCTCAACGGTATAATCACGGTCGGCAGCCCAGGCAAAATCGAGAAGATTTTTGGCCGTCCAGCGCCATGTGGCTTTGTTTTTATTGTCGGATTTAATATTTGCATTGGCATCATAGCCTTTCACTTCAGACGGATTCTCGAGCGTTCCTCCCGCACCGATCACATATTCTTTATCAATCTTAATTGTAATATCAAAATCTGCAAACGGTGCATGAAACTCCCTTCCGATATAATCGAAAGTTGCCCATCCATCATAATCGTATTCTGCGATTTTTGGGTACCACTGCGTCATGGTCATGTCGATGCCTTCACGGTTATTTCTTCCCGCGCGACGGATCTGGTGCGGAATTACTGCGTCCCACTCCATCGTAAAAGTTGTGGACGAGTTTGGCTTTAAAGGAGAGTTTAAAACCACTTTCATGATGGTTTCCTGAACTTCAAATTTCACCTCTTTGCCGTTCTGTTTAATCCAGCGGATATTCTGCGCGCCTTCTTCTCCCTCAGGAATCGACGCAAGCCTTGAAATACCGTCACGCTGCAAACGTGAATCACCATTCTTGCCCTGGTTCTGAACCCGCTGATCCATCATGGAGCCTGGCTTAAAGGCGTTCCAGTACAGATGGAAATACACAACATTCAGTTCATCAGGAGAATTATTGGTGTAAGAAACAGTTTGATTTCCTTTGTATGTAAAATTGGGCGCATCCACATCGATGTCCATTTTGTATTTTGCAGATTGCTGGTAATACGCAGTTTGCTGTGCCGAAAACAGTCCGAAAACCAAACTGAGCATCAGAAGAAGTCCTTTGTTCATTTTATTTAAATTTTTGCAAGCCGAAAGATAAGAATTTTGATCGTATCGCTGAATTCTGTGCACAAAAAACCCTTCGAGGCGGGCCATCGAAGGGTTTATATTAATTTGGATCTTAGTTCGGCATCGGTGTTTTGCCGCTGGCCAGAATTTTCTCAAGAATTTTTAATGTAATCAGATAGGTTGGCTTAACTCCGGTGAGGCCCAAACCTCCGGATGAGAGCGTAGAACCGGTTTCCAGCGGATTATCTGACGCGTAATAAGCATACATTACAAATAAATCTTCCGATATATGATGACGGATTTTCGATGCAACCTGAATGGCTTTCTGATAATGCGCGCCTTCCATTTCGAGCCCGATCGCCTTCCACGAAGTATCCATAAAATACCGTAAAATATCTTTATTCTGAAGCGAAGTACCGAGAACAGTTACCATTCCGCCCTCAAAAGCCTGAAGTTCGTCATCTTCGAAATCTGCAAGTGAAAGCGCATTTTCGAACGGATAATTATCTGCGGTACCTTCAAAAACGTGGGACGTGGGGATCATAATATCGCCTTTGCCACCCATCAGAATTCCGGCTTTACCCATGATTGAAATTGATTTCACCTTCATGGTGTACACTTCTTCATTAAATTCATAAGGTCTGAGGAGCTCGTCCATCACTTCATATGCCTGCTCGCCGAACGCATAATCAAAGACCATCACTACATCGTCTGCCTCGAAATTAAGGTCTGCAAATGGCGTGTTGGTAAGATCGGTTTTAGCAAGATCGATGATCTGAACATCAATGTTACTTCCACTTTGGTCATCAATATAGATCAGGCCCGCATTTTGGCTGTGGGTAAGCACTTTTTCCTGAAGCGATTTTTTATTTGAAATATCTTCGTAAAGTTTAAAATCTACCGATTTTGTCGCTTTTTTTCCTAAAGCGTCATTTCCGTAAAGCATATTCTTCACCGAGTGCATATTGGCAGAAATGATGTGTAGCGGACGCATCTGCAGATTGTTTTCAGCTAAAACAGTCTTTACTTTATTCGCCCATTTTTCGCCAAAGAAATGATGCCCAACTCTTTCGCGCAGAATCGCGGAAAAGTGCACTTCGCGCTCACGTATTTTCTTATCATCATTGAAGCTTTCATTTCCTAAATGATAGATAATTTTGAAAAGACGGTCCGGATTGGCGTCGTCTCCAAAACTGTTGTACGCGTTTAAAGTCTCGTCGAAAGTTCTTCCGAGTAATGAAGACAGATGAATAAGCGCTACTTCTTTCTCTTTACGGCTGTATTTTTTTTCACCTTTTGCTACTTCTTCAATGATCTTCCAGGCACGTGTGGGCTTGTCGTTTTCATCGGAAATAAATGCAAGGCTGCGTATCTTGTCCGCTTCTATATATAAGAAGGTAAGGTGCGTAAGGATATCGTAAATTTCAGAACGACCGAGCAAAACTTCTATGTTCATCTGGTGCTCATCGATGCGGTAGCAGTTTCGGCGACGTTTTTTAGGTACAATTACTTCGAAACTCCCTTTTTCGAAACCTTCATCTGAAGTAAGGTGGATGAATGAGCATTCTTCGATTCCTTCGGGCAAACGGTCGAGAACGTACAGTAAGCCGTTGAGTTCTATTTTGTTTGGAACGCCCATGGTTCCGTAGATTTCGGGATTGATGATCATTAATAAAGACCGGAGACTTTCGCCGGAGATCCCGGAAGGTTTGAAAAAACCGCGATAGAATAAGTGTCGCATCGAAACATAAAGCCTTTCAATTGCTTCTGTAGTTTCGCGTGCACGAGAATTTACCATAGTGTATCTTTTGGCAAAGATAATACATATCACTTAAATTTCCATCAGGACTGATATCATACAGTTCTATATGTCTAAAAAGCAAGTCAGGTAGCAATTTTTAAAATATCTATCTCTCATACCCCCCCCATTTTTTTTCAATTTTTTATTGAGTAAAATCATTTTTTTGTACTTTTACCCCCACAAATACCACAATAGTATGTCACATTTACGATTTAAAGCACTGGAGACCCTTTCTTTTAAGAATTTCAGACAAGACAATGCAGTCACAGTGCCGGCTAAGCTCTCGGAGCTGTTCTGTTCGAATGTATTCTCTGAGGAGACGATGAGAGAATATCTAACCAAGGAGGCGTTCGGTTCTATTTTAGATGCCATCCGGAAAGGAGCTAAAATTCAACGCCACATCGCAGATCAGGTAGCAGTTGCAATGAAAGACTGGGCTTTGTCTAAAGGCGCAACTCATTACACGCACTGGTTTCAGCCGCTTACAGGTTCTACAGCCGAAAAACACGACTCATTTTTTACACCGATTGAAGGCGGTGGTGGCCGCGCAATTGAAAGATTCAGTGGCGGTATGCTGATCCAGCAGGAACCTGACGCATCTTCTTTCCCTAACGGTGGTATCAGGAATACTTTCGAAGCCCGCGGATATACTGCGTGGGATCCTACTTCACCGGCATTTATTATGGGAACCACTTTATGTATTCCATCGATTTTCATTTCATACACAGGCGAAACTTTAGATTATAAAGCTCCGTTACTGCGCGCGCTGAACGCGGTAGACGAAGCTGCAACCGATGTTTGCCGTTCTTATTTCGATAAAAACGTGACCAAAGTAACGCCTACTTTAGGTTGGGAACAGGAATACTTCCTTGTAGATTCCGCATTATACCAGTCGCGGCCAGACCTTGTGATCACCGGAAAAACATTGTTGGGCCATTCGCCTGCCAAAGGTCAGCAACTTGATGACCATTATTTTGGATCTATCCCGACGCGTGTGATGAACTTCATGAAAGAGCTCGAGATCGAATCAATGAAATTGGGAATTCCTGTAACGACCCGTCATAATGAGGTAGCTCCTAATCAGTTCGAACTGGCGCCGATGTTTGAAGAAGTGAATGTGGCCGTGGATCACAACTCCCTGCTTATGGATATTATGGCTAGGGTTGCCCACAAGCACCACTTCCATATCCTTTTTCACGAGAAACCTTTTGCGGGCGTAAACGGTTCGGGAAAACATAATAACTGGAGTTTGGCGACTGACACCGGCGAAAACCTTTTAAGCCCGGGACGAAACCCAAAGAAAAACCTACAGTTTCTCACATTTTTCGTGAATACCCTTAAAGCCGTGCATGATTATGCTGATCTTTTGAGAGCCAGTATCGCTTCCGCAAGTAACGATCACAGACTTGGTGCGAACGAAGCTCCGCCCGCAATTATCTCTGCCTTTATCGGCACGCAATTGTTTGCGGTGCTGGAGGAACTTGAAAAAGTAACCGACGGAAAACTATCTCCTGAAGAAAAAACCGAGCTTAAACTCAATGTTGTTGGGAAAATACCGGAAATTCTGCTTGACAATACCGACAGAAACAGAACCTCACCATTTGCTTTCACCGGTAATAAATTCGAGATCCGTGCTGTGGGCTCATCGGCAAACTGTGCCGAAGTGATGACGGTGATGAATTCGATTATGGCAAAGCAGCTGCAAACCTTCAAACAGGAAGTGGATGAACTGATTGCCGACAAAGGCCTTAAAAAAGACGAAGCGATCTTTAATATTCTGCGTGAATATATTAAGGTGTCTAAAAACATCATGTTCGAAGGCGACGGTTACTCAGATGACTGGGCGATGGAAGCAGAAAAGCGAGGCCTCCAAAACCTTAAGACAACACCGGAAGCGCTCGCAAGAGAACTTGATCCACGGTTTGTAGAACTTTATGAAGATCTTGGCATCTATACCCACCGCGAAATTGAAGCGCGAAATGAAGTGAAGCTTGAAAAATATTCAACGGTAATTGCGATAGAAGCTACCGTGCTGGCAGACATTGCACGTAACCACATCATCCCGTGTGCCCTCAATTATCAGAACAGGCTGATTGAAAACGTAAAAGGCTTAAAAGAAATCTTCGGCGACACTGAATTCAGGAAGCTGGCGAAAGAGCAGATGAATATGATTACCCAGATTTCCGAACATGTATCGGTGATCAAGGTGGAATCAGAGAATCTTCTGGAAGCAATTGCTACAGCGAAAGGCGCGGAACATTCGCAACAAATAGCGGAAGCGTTCTGTAATGACGTTAAACCTTATTTCGATGTGATCAGAAATTCATCTGACGCGCTTGAGATGCTGGTAGATGACGAACTTTGGCCGATGACCAAATACCGTGAACTGCTGTTTACGCGTTAAAAAACGTTCTATAATTAAACAAAACCTCAGGCAAGCACCTGAGGTTTTGTTTTTTACGGAATATAGAGTAACATAATCATGATTATAGAGCACGTAAATGTTAATAAATCTTAATATTAAAAAAAAAGCAACCCCTTAAATAAAGGGATTGCAGTTTCTTTTCCATTAACATTCCTAAATAAAATGTTAATATGTGTTAAAAACACCTATTCTACAGGGGTGTTTTGACCCTCGAGTTGGCGTTAATACCTAATTTTGCTTTGCATTTAAAACGAAGTATCAGTTATTAACACAGAAAATCAAATATATATGAAGAAAAGAGTTCTGTTTTACTTAGTTGCTATCACGTCTGCCGTTTCATTACAGTCATGTGTTTCCAACTACGTAGTTTCGACCCCGACCACTTATAATAAAGAATACAAATCAGATGCCAAACTTGCATCTTTAGATCAGAAAAAGCTGGAAACAGCTAAGGCTCAACTTCTCACCAACTTCCACGACGAAAAACTGGCTGCAACCAGAACAATGGAAGCTACAATTCGCAAAGATGAGATTGCCAAAACCCTACACTTTACCAAAAAAATCGACGATATCCTTGCAGAGGCTGAAACCTACCTCGGAACTCCTTATAAATATGGAGGAATGACCCGAAGAGGAATCGACTGCTCAGCTTTTGTGCTTTCAGTTTTCGGCACCGTAACCGGAATGACACTTCCGCGTGTTGCAGCTTCGCAGGCACAGGAAGGCGAAAAAATAGACAAAGAAGATCTGCAGAAAGGTGACCTGGTGTTCTTCTCTCAGGGAAGAGGACGAATTTCTCACGTAGGAATTGTGGAAGAAGTGTCTAACGAAGGCGTGAAGTTTATACATGCTGCCACATCTAAAGGCGTAATGATCTCTTCATTGAATGATTCGTATTGGGGACCAAAATTTAGATTTGCGAAGAGAGTCCTTTCACTGGATACTTTCGAAAAGAACTTTGCCAATAACTAAACAGTAATTTATTTATTAAAAGCCGCCGCAAGGTGGCTTTTTTTATGCGCGGAATTCAAGGATAGTCTCACTTAATTTGATCGTCCAAAGTTTAGCGAAACTCCGCAAACACTTGTCTGTTTCGTACGTTCTGTATTTATAAAGACTTCGCGACGCACCGCGGCCGCGATTGTACTGTAAATCCTTTTTTGAGCAGCGCCAGCGGAGCAAACAAGATTGAAAGGGAAAGCGCGAAATGTCCGCCCAAAAAAATATAGGTTAACGAATGTGCTAAACTAAGCTATTCCGGTCAGCGTAACTGAGTTTAAAAAAGATAAACGTCATGATGGAGAATGCCAGCAACGAACTGCCGCCGTAGCTGAAATAAGGAAGTGGGATGCCGACGGTGGGGAAAAGCCCCATCACCATGCCCAAATTGATACCGAAATGCATTAGCAGGATGGAAGCAAAGCAATACCCAAAAACGCGGTTGAAAGTTGTTTTCTGCTTCTCTGAAAGGTAATAAATACGGCCGATGAACACGGCGTAGAAAATAACCAGCATCGAGGCGCCGAAAAAGCCCCATTCTTCACCTACGGTGCAGAAAATATAGTCGGTTTCCTGTTCCGGAACGAACTTTCCGCGCGTTACTGAACCTTCCATATAGCCTTTTCCGAAGAAACCGCCCGAACCGATCGCGGTTTTGGAGTAAAGCAGGTTATAACCGGACGTATCGCGGAACGCTTTCTCGCCTTTATAAAGTACTTCGATCCTTTCACGCTGGTGTTTCGGCATTTTCTCGAGAATTTTTGGCGCACCCATCGCGAGTCCTGCCAACAGCAAGAACGATCCTGCGATTGCAGCCACTGAAACGACGCTCCAGTGCATTTGTCTGCCGTTAATAACAAGAAAAATTACATAGATGAGACTGATGGCGATAACAACGTATACTGGATCAATCGCAAGTGCCACGAGAAAAACCGCCGCAAAAATGGCGCCTACCCCGAAAACCCAGCCGCTGAGGCCTTCGCGGTATAGTGCGATGAAGAAAGCCGTGAAAACAAGCAGTGAGCCTACATCCGGAATAATCAGCACCACAATGGCCGGAACGCCGATGATGGCGAGTGACGACCATAAAGATTTCTTTTTCTTCAAATCGAAATCTCCGGCGGAGACGAAGTTGGCCAGCATCAGCGCAACGCCGATCTTCGCGAATTCAACAGGCTGCATGGTGAAGCCTCCGAATTTATACCAGTTTTTCTGGCCCAAGATTTCGGTACCAAACGGAAAAAGCCCGATGAGCAGAAAAAGACCGGAAAAGTAAAAAATACCCGAAAAATTCTCGAAAAACTTAGTCCGCATCGCGAATATGACCATCCCCACGACCAGTGAAATACAGAAAAACATAAACTGCTTCTTACCAAGCGCCTCGTCTACACTGTAAATGTTGGCCACTGCAAAAAGAGATATGGCTAAATAGAGAAAAATGCTCAGTTTATCAAGTCCTTCTGCCCACTTCATTTCCGTATGGTTTTAGAGGTGAGCCTGCGCTGCAGTGAATCTCTCTTCAGCAGCAGTTTTGCACGGATGCCTTCGTTTTTAATAAACCTAAGGCTGTCGTTAATATTTTCAAGACGCATTGAATCTTTATCAGGTTCTTTGTAGAGACCTTTACGCTTAAGTTCTACGACCCACTGTCTTTTATATTCGGGCATAAAACTCGCATCAGTGAGTTTTTTATACAGGTGTTCGCGCTTTAAATCGCCGGTCAGATACTTCTCCGCAATTGCTGTGGCAGCCGGGCCAGCCCAGGTACCACCGAAACCGGCATGCTCCATCACCGCCGCAATTACGATTTTCGGATTATCTGCAGGTGCTGCAAGGACAAAAATTGAGTTATCCTTACCCTGCGGAACCTGAGCAGTGCCCGTTTTCGCCAGCATCGTAAACTCATTTGATTTCAGACCACGTGCGGTACCGGCCTGCACTACGGCTTCCATCCCTTTCATGATCGGTCCGAAATGCTTTGGATCCACAAGCGTTTTATGTTTTACCTTAAATCTTGGATCCGGATTTGGTTTGCCGTCAATAGCTTTTACGATGTGAGGGGTGTAATACCAGCCTTTATTCACGATTGCGGCTACAGAATTTGCCATCTGCAATGGCGTGAGCAACACGTCGCCCTGGCCCATTCCGTTAAATATAGAGCCGTTCATGGTGTAGGCAGAGCTCCAGTCTTTTTTACCGCCGCTGCGTTTTTCATAAAACGCGCCACTCGGGATGCGACCTTTGGCTCCGACTGCCAAATCGTTATTTAGAAATTCGCCAAGACCAAAACTGCTCATGATTTTCTTCCATTCGTCCACTCCTTTGCTTGGGTTGCCTGGATATTTATTCATAATCGCAATAAAGGCGTACGAAAAGTAGCAGTTGCTCGAAACCTGAATCGCAGGGACCAGCGGATCTGCGCCACCGTGTCCTTTTACCCGTAAACCACGATAGTTGAAGCCTCCGCCACAAGGGAAAATAGTATTTTCATCCATTACACCCATCTGCATGGCTGCTGCGGCCGTTAAAAGTTTAAACGTTGAACCAGGTGGATATGCGGCTTGGACCGAACGGTCAAATGTGGGCCTGTTATTATAGATCGTATCCATCTGAAGGCGGTACAGATTCTTGGTTTTATCGGGACCAGTAAACAGATTGGGATCAATATCCGGGCCGGTCGCCAGGACCAGAATTTCGCCATTTGTGGGATCTATTGCCACAATTGCTCCCTGTTTGTTAACCAGCATTTCTTCGGCCATGCGCTGCAGGTCGTAATCGATGGTAAGCGTAATATCTTTTCCGGTGACGACGTCTTTGTCTAAAGCCCCGTTTTTATACGAGCCGATGCTGCGCAGCCTGATATCTTTCTGGATATACTGCACGCCCTTCTCGCCACGCAAATGTTTCTCGTAAGATTTTTCGATACCCGACTTTCCGATAAAATCTCCCGGCAGATAATACAGTGAATCCTTTTTGATATCGCGTTCGTTCACTTCATTGGTATATCCAAGAAGGTTCCCGGAGGTTGAAACTTCGTATTGGCGCTGCGGTCTCGAAACAATGCTGAAGGCGGGGTATTTAAAGATAATTTCCTGGATACGGGCGATATCTTCACGGCTCAAGTTCTTCATGAAGGTCATCGGAGTAAGTTTCGAATAGTATTTTTCGTTTTTTATTACGTTTACCCTTTTAATAAAATCCTGTTTGGTAATTCCCATTAAATTGCAAAAGCCAATCGTATCGAAATCCGGGCGGATAAGCGCTTCAGTAAATGATATTTCATAAGATGGCTGGTTGCCCACCATAATTTTTCCGTTACGGTCGAAAATAACACCACGTTGCGGGATAATGTATTCGGTTTTGATTGAGGTGTTCGCGGCATTAAGCGCATACCGGTCGGTAAACAACTGCAGATAGGCAAGTCTTGCAATAAAAATTAACGCAAGAGCACTGAGAATGAGGGTGATTTTGAGATAATGTGAATTCAAACTTTCTGTTTGATTTTAAATGCTAACGCATACATAAGGATAAATATAAATGAAATAGCGCTGGTTGCCAAAACATTAAGCATAATCTCGAGCGAGCGGCTCAGTTTGAAAAACTCAATATACTGCATCAGAAGCTGATGAAGAAAAATACTTGAAAGTATAAAAAACAGATATTGAGACCATTGCAGAGACTGGAACGAAAAAAAGTCGGTAGAGGTATCCGTTGATGTACGGAAGATTAAGGTACGGAAATACGCGATTACGGTGGTAGCGAAAGCATTGATACCCCACGTGTACAGAAACGCGTCAATACCTAATCCGAGCAGAAAGCTAAGAGCCAAAAACTGGTATTTATTCCGGAAAAAAGGGTAAAACATCACAAAAACGGGGTACAGAACCGGCGTATACTTGCCGAAAAGCGTAATTCGGTTCAGCACAAAAATCTGTAATGCAATAAGCAGAACAATCATCAGGATGTCTGTAAAAAGTGTTCTGCTTATCATTTTTCTCGGTTTATTGTAGCCTGGAGGGTGTCCTGAATTTTCTGCACTTCTGCTTTCTTTAAATTCTTCACAACGTAAATTTTGCTCAGGTTGCCCATCTTTTCACTCAGTTCTACGCTGATGTCCCAAAAACCGGTTTTGCTGTCAACTTCATAACCTGCAACCTTCCCAATCATAATTCCCTGCGGAAAAATAGCAGATTTACCGTCGGTTACCACGGTATCGCCTACCTGCAGAGGCACATATTTGGGAATATCTGATAAATGCATCGTGCGCGAATCGTCGCCGCGCCACGTCAGAGTTCCGAAATAACCTGATTTTTTGAGTGAAGCATTGATCTTGATTTTATTCAAACTTAAAACCGACTGCACTAAAGCATAGGAATTGGTAGCATTAATTACGATGCCCGCGATGCCCTTGGGTGCCATAACGCCCATCTGAGGCAAAACGCCATCTCTTCTGCCGCGGTTAATCGTAAAATAATTGTCTTTCCGGTTAATGCTGTTGAATACAATTTCACCATCAACAAAAGTATAGATCTGCCCACCACCAATCGTGTCGTGAACTTTACGGAACTGTGGAACAACAGATGAGTTCTTGCCGTAAACCTGCTCCATCAGCTGCTTATTCTGCACAACGAGCTGGTCATTAATCTGCTTAAGTTTAAGGTACGACGCACCTTCATCAATATAACCCGAAACCCAGGAATTGAAGGCCGCCGTTTGCCCCGCAATCCATGACTGTTGCATGGAATTCCGGCTGAAGATAAGTATCAGCGCGACGAGCTGCAGGAAGATGAAGAAAACGAACAGGCCGTTCTTCGAAAATAAGCGCAGCAAAAATCCCATCAGTACGTGTGGTAAAAAGAGTTAGAAGAAATTATTTAATAAGGAAGTTGAATTTATCCATATTTTTCAGGGCGATACCTGTGCCCCGAACTACAGCACGCAACGGATCCTCAGCCACGAAAACAGGAAGGCCGGTTTTCTTGTGAAGCCTGTCTGCAAGCCCTCTGAGCAATGCGCCGCCTCCTGCAAGATAAATACCGGTTTTGTAAATATCCGCAGCCAGTTCCGGTGGCGTTAAAGACAGCGTCTCCATCACCGCATCTTCAATTCTGATGATCGATTTGTCTAGTGCACGCGCGATTTCCTTGTAGTTCACCATGATTTCTTTCGGTTTCCCGGTAATCAAATCACGGCCCTGAACTGGAATATCTTCCATTTCCATATCAAGTTCTTCAACTGCGGAACCCACTTCAATTTTAACGCGCTCTGCCGTTCTTTCGCCAATATATAAATTGTGGTGTGTTCTAAGGTAATACGCAATATCATTGGTAAATACATCGCCCGCAATCTTCACAGATTTGTCGCAGACAATACCACCAAGCGCTACCACAGCAATTTCTGTAGTACCGCCACCTATGTCGATAATCATGTTACCTTCAGGCTTTTGTACGTCGATTCCTACACCAATTGCTGCAGCCATTGGTTCATAAATCAACCGTACTTCTTTAGCGTTAACTTTCTGGGCAGAATCTCTTACCGCACGTTTTTCAACTTCGGTAATGCCGGATGGAATACAGATTACAATTTTGAGGGCTGGCTGAAAAAGTTTGCCTTTGATGCCGGGAATCTGCTTAATGAATTCCTTAATCATGTGCTCAGAAGCATGAAAATCTGCAATCACACCATCTTTAAGCGGACGGATTGTCTTGATGTCTTCATGCGTTTTGCCCTGCATGTGCTTCGCCTTTTCTCCTACTGCAATGGGTTTACCGGTTGAACGTTCAATCGCCACGATCGACGGCTGATCAATTACAATCTTATTATTATGTATTATCAGTGTATTAGCTGTACCAAGATCGATCGCAATATCCTGCGTAAACATATCAAATAGCCCCATTTTTTTTGTGATTTTTTAAAGTGTACAAAGATATAAATTTAGAACCGTCCTAAAAATTACATCCTGCTTATTTTGGTTAAAGTTATATTAAAACTGCGCGCTATCATAATAACTATATAAACAGGTTATTATTTCGCTTCTCCCGATCTTTACGCATCGTCGTTTCCTCCACTAAGCTTCTTGACTTGGTAGGCAACTGCATCTTCGAAATCACGGAATGCAATTTCTTTTAAAATTTAAAAATCTTTTTGGCCTGATTATAAGCACTTTCGAAATGAAGCAGGTTCAGTTTATGCTGAATTTTTTCTGAAGCCATGAAATTAATGACCTGCTCGGTGGGCATGTTTCCCACCAGATCATCTTTGGCCATTGGGCAGCCGCCGATACCTTTGATTGCAGAATCAAATCTCCGGCAACCGTTGTCGTAAGCTGCTTTGAGTTTTATGTAAGAATCTTCGTAACGGTTATGAAAATGCGCCCCGAAATCAATATCAGGATATTTCGCCGGAATTTTACTGAAGAGAAGTTCAATCTGTTCCACAGTACCTGTTCCGGTGGTATCGGAAAGCAAAATGTTTTTAATACCGATATCGCTGAAGCGCTGGGCCCAGAAATCCACATCTTCCCATTTCCACATTTCGCCGTAAGGATTGCCGAAAGCCATCGAAAAATAAATGTTCAGTTTGCGTCCGTCGGCCTCCACCAACTGCAGAATTTTCACAATATCCTCAAAAGCTGCTTCCTGGCCTTTGTTGGTATTACGGTGTTGGAATGTTTCGGAAATTGAAAACGGAAAGCCCAGAATATCTATCTGCTGATGCTGCAGTGCTTTTTCGGCGCCTCGGAAGTTGGCTACGATCACGGAAAGTTTGGTATTCGAAATGCCTTTATCAATCTCATCGACTACAGTTCCGGAGTCCGCCATTTGCGGGATCGATTTTGGGGATACAAAAGATCCACAATCCAGCACATCAAAACCAACGTCAATCAATGAATTAATATAGTCGATCTTTTTATTTGTAGGGATAAATTCGCCCCAACCCTGCATGGCGTCGCGCGGACATTCGGTTAAAAACATTTTCAGATATTGCGTTTTTTCAAAGATAAACATTTTTTATAATGCAGTATTTTGAGGAGCTGTTGCCCCGATCATCTTTTACAACAAGCCTTCTGAGGATGTTTATCCGCGATTTGCTACCTTTGTTTAAACTCAAATTTACGTACAAATGAAGACCATAGAATTCGACCTGGAATGGAAGCTGAAGTTACAGAACCGTTTCATCACCTACGCAAAAATGTATTCCACAAGCGATCCCGAAAGCGAAACAACACCCAGCACGGAGCGCCAATGGCAAATCGCGAGATATCTGTATGATGAGATGGTACAACTCGGCCTAAGTGATGTTTCAATTGACGATAACGGCTATATCTACGCCTATGTTCCATCCAATCTCGAACAGGATGACGAACCGGTTGTGGGGTTTATTGCACATTACGACACGTCGCCGGACTTTAACGGTGAAAATGTGAAACCTCAGATTTGGGACGATTACGATGGCGGAGACTTAGTTCTGAACAAAGAAACAGGATTCACGCTTTCGCCTGACAAATTCAAAAGCTTAAAAAATTACGTCGGAAAAACACTAATCACTACGGATGGAACCACACTTTTGGGCGCCGATGACAAAGCCGGTGTTGCAGAAATAGTAACCGCAGCCGAATTTCTGCTTGCGCATCCCGAAATTAAACATGGTAAAATTGCCATTGGTTTTACTCCGGATGAAGAAATCGGGCGCGGTGCCCATAAATTTGACGTCGCAAAATTCGGAGCCGAATGGGCGTACACAATGGACGGCAGCGAAGTTGGCGAGCTTGAATATGAAAACTTCAACGCAGCAGCAGCCGTGGTTAAAATTCATGGATTGAGCGTTCATCCGGGTTATGCATTCGGACAAATGGTAAACGCATCACTTTTAGCTGCAGAGTTTATTAAAATGCTGCCCGAAAACGAAACTCCCTCCACCACAAAAGGTTTTGACGGTTTTTATCATCTGACAGACCTAAAATCTGACGTTTCGGAAGCCATTATTCAGTACATCATCCGCGATCACGACGAGGAAAAATTCGAAAACCGAAAAAAAGTAATTACCGAAAAGGTAGCAGAATTCAATTCAAAATTTGGTGAAGGAACCGCGGAGATTGAAATTAAAGAGCAATACCGTAATATGAAGCAGCAGTTCGAAGGCAAGATGCACATTATAGACATTGCAGAACAGGCGATGAAGGACGCGAACATAGCGCCTAAAATAAAAGCCATCCGTGGAGGCACAGACGGTGCGCAGCTTTCTTATATGGGATTGCCTTGCCCTAACATTTTCGCGGGAGGAATAAACTTCCACGGACCTTACGAGTACGTAGCCTTAGAAAGCATGGAAAAAGCAGTGAAAGTAATTATAAATATCGCGAGAGCAGTGAAGAAGCGATAAACGCTCTAAAATTTTAAGATCAGAACCTGCGGCAATACTGCAGGTTTTTATTTTTGAAATGTTAAGACACAAAAAAACCACCACATTTCTGTGATGGTTTTTGCTCCTCTTCTTGGGCTCGAACCAAGGACCCTCTGATTAATCCCGCACGTGCGGGACTCTAACCAACTTCGCAAGCGGACCGGTAGGCACAAAATGCGGGTCAATCAACTTTTCGATGAAATTTCTGCTGTGTTGTCTTTTGATAAAACGCTCAAGCTTTATTGCCTCGCCTTCATCCTCACCGCATTGAAAAAGCGCGCACAGAAGCCATGGCCGGTGTTTCCGGGTGTACGTACTGAATGTATCTTGCTCATTATGCTGACGTAATCTCAAATTTATATTTGAAGTGTAGCCCACATAACAAGTCTGATTTTCCTGAGTGCAGGATGTAAATGAAAAACATGCGATTCAGCAAAAAAAAACCACCACATTTCTGTGATGGTTTTTGCTCCTCTTCTTGGGCTCGAACCAAGGACCCTCTGATTAACAGTCAGATGCTCTAACCAACTGAGCTAAAGAGGAGTGTTGCTCTTTGTTTTAAGCGTTTGCAAATATAAAAACTTTTTGATTATTGCCAAAATTATTTCGCGAAAGTTTCTAAAATTTTCCGGTTATCCATTTTAAGATGTCGTTTCCGAAGATCAAAACCATCAAACCAAGCAGAAATATCACGCCAATCATCTGTGCATTCTCCAAAACTTTTTGCGGAACTGGCTTGCCTGTAATGATTTCCCACAGCGTGAAGACCACATGGCCACCATCTAACCCCGGAATCGGAATTAAATTAAGGAAAGCTAACCAAACCGAAAACATTGCAGTGAAACCCCAGAAAAACTCCCAGTTTATAGTTTCAGGCATCTGTTTGATGATTCCGATAGGTCCGGAAACCTTTTTATATCCTTCAGTTGTGGTATTAAATACAATTTTAAACTGCTTGATCTGCATCGTCAACACATCGATAGTACGCGTTAAACCGCGTGGAATAGCTTCAAGCAAAGTATAATTTTTAGTAACCCTTGCTTTGGACAGTTCGGCTTGAGCCACCTTAACATCCGTAGCAAAACCGATCTTACCTTCCGGATTCACTTTGGTGGGAAGTTGCTGAACCGCGTTATTCCGCTGCACGGTAAGGGTGATGTCCTGGTTTTTATATTTTAGAAGTTCGGCACTGAATTCATCAAAAAACTTAACAGGTGTGCCATTTACAGCCATAATTCTGTCGCCTTTTATAATTCCTGCAGCTTTTGCCGTTCCATTAGGGAAAAGACTGTCGACCACCACCGCGAAACGCGGCGTGAAATAGGCTTTGGCCTGGTTTCCTGCCAATACATCCGCTACGCCAAGTTCGTTCACCGGGAAGGTTACTTCCTTTCCGTTACGTTCTACCGTCACCTCATCTGCGAACAGCATATTTACGGTTGAGGTTTCCATCCGGTCCGCTTTCTTTCCGTCGATTCTTAAGATTTTATCACCGGTCTGAAGGCCCATTTTGCGGCCGGCATCAGATACAGCTATTCCGTTTTCGAATTTTGTATTGTCGTGATACGTTTCCCCTTTAAAATAACTTAAAGAAGAATAGATAAACCACGCCAGGAAAAAGTTTACCGTCACACCGCCCATCATGATGATGAGCCTCTGCCATGCCGGTTTGCTTCGGAATTCCCATGGTTCAGCGGGCTTTTTGAGCTGCTCGGTGTCCATGCTTTCATCTACCATTCCGGCGATTTTCACGTAACCGCCAAAAGGCAGCCAGCCGATGCCATATTCGGTTCCGCGGAATTTCACTTTAGCCAGGGAGAACCATGGATCAAAGAAAAGATAGAATTTTTCGACCTTCGTCTTGAAATATTTTGCGGGGATAAAATGCCCTAATTCGTGCAGGACCACTAAAATAGAAATACTGAGTATAAACTGGAATAGCTGTATAAGCGTCATTGAATTTAATTAAATTTAAAAGATTTGCGAAGATACAAATTATCGCAAGAAAAAAGGTTCCCGTAACGAGAACCCCTTATATATGATATTGTATCTTTTTTTAGAAGTTGAATGATACACCTAAGCTACCATTGTTACCAAATTCTCCATAGATACCAACGTTTTCGTTGAAGAAATATCTAACTCCCAAATGTGCTCCGAAACCGAAATCTTTACCTAAAATACCAAGATTTACACCCGGATAGATATCCCACTGCTCTGGCAAACCAAGAGGCTCCTGCAAGTGGAAACCTAATCTACCGAAAAGGAATACGTTGTTATCTTCGTTGTTGTCTTTGTAACCGTCAAAGTAGAAATTAGCACCCGCACCAAGCGATACAATGCTTCCCAAACCATAATCGTAGGTGGCAGTAATACCATTACCATAACCCCATCCGTTGAACCCGACCTGAAGTTTCTGGTCTCCTTTTCCGTTCCATGCCTGCGCGAACGCTGTTTGTCCTAAGAAGAACATTGAGCATACTAATAGCAACTTTTTCATAATTTTTTATTTAGTTTATTGTTCCCTCGAGCAATCAAATATAAGACCAAAGCGGCCGTATGGCTTCAAACGGAGGATATTTTGTATCTTTAATGTCACTATTACCGCAATCACAATGGAAAATATAACAATTGCCGGCCTCAATTTAGATATCGTCTGGAAAGACAAAGAAGCTAACTTTAAGCAGATTGAAGCCTTACTTAAAAATACGGAAGCCGACCTGATTATACTGCCCGAAATGTTTTCGACAGGTTTTTATATGAAGCCCGAAGAAATTGCAGATCGAAATGAAGAAACCCTAAACTGGATGAAAAATTTTGCAAAACGTCGCAGGATTGCTGTTTGTGGCAGTGTTTCGGTTGCGGAGGAAGGCAGCTTTTATAACCGGTTTTATTTTGTGAGCCCTGACGGGCAGTTTCAGCAATACGACAAAAGGCATTTGTTTTCGTTTTCGGGCGAGCACAAAACGTACGCTGCGGGTCAGGAACGGATTATTGTTAGGTTCAAAGGCTGGCGGATTTTGCTGCAGGTTTGCTATGATCTTCGTTTCCCGGTCTTCGCGAGAAATAATGCAGATTATGATGCCATTTTATACGTCGCAAACTGGCCCGAAGCAAGAATTGATGCCTGGACGACGCTGCTGAAGGCGAGAGCGATTGAAAATCAGTCGTATGTGTTTGGGCTGAACCGGATCGGCACTGACGGAAATAACTTGAGTTACCCCGAAAGTTCTTACTGCTTTGGACCCGCCGGAGAAGTGGTATCCGAAATTGCAGGGCAAATTGTCGCTGCCGAATTTAATGCCGAAAAGCTAACGGCTTTCCGCGAAAAGTTTCAGTTTCTGAACGACCGCGATAGTTTTAGAATAATTTAAGACGCAGCAAAATCCTTCAGGAGGCCGGTCAACGTATTCACATCATGCACACCACTTTCTTTCCAAAGCATTTCACCATTTCGGAAAACCGCAAGTGTCGGCACCCCTCTCACGCCATATTCTGCAGCAATTGCGGGAAACTGGTCAACATCAATTTTAACGATCCTTGCCAGATCACCTATATTTTCTTTTACCGTCGTAAGAACCGACGACTGCACTTTGCAAGGGCCGCACCAGGTGGCAAAAAAATCAATTAAAACGGGTCTTTCGGAATTTATAAGTTCGTGAAATTTCTGAGACATATTTAGAAGTTTTCGCGTTTAACAATTATTATAAAAAGTCCTTAACGGCTGGAAATTTAAAATTTAAATTTAAAACTGCTGGGTAACCAGAAATAAATTCTGGTCTGTGATTCCAAAGACTTCATGAATTTCGTCCACCGGAATTTCGAATGTATCGTAGGCTCTCAGCACATACTCGCGGTCTGAAAATGCAAAGTTGATCTCACCTTTAAGCACAATTAAAGTTGCGGGTACCGGCGTGGAATGTTTCTTAAGCACGGCTCCGTTTCCGAGAGCTACTGCAAAACATCTGATACGTTCATTTTTGGTAATATAATGAACATTTGGCTTATCGGGGCTGAAGCTTATATGATCTAAAATATTCATTTCACAAAGTTTTGTCAGCACACACAAAATTACTTTTCGGGACGGAAGTTTCTTTGATTTTATTAAAACCTCCGTCAATCTCAGTAAAGTTTCTAATTCCTCTGGAATTGAGGATGCTTGCCGCGATCATACTTCGGTATCCACCGGCGCAATGCACGTAGAAATGCTCATCGTTATTCAGCGAATTTACCCATTCATTAATTTCGGCCAATGGTCTGCGGAATGCATTGTCAACATGTTCAGCGTCGTACTCGGTTTCTTTCCGCACGTCAATAACTTTTGAATCTTCGTTGAACTCTGCGGCAAACTTTTCGGGAGAGATCCTTTTAACGGTATCCGTTTCTTTGGCGGATGTTTTCCAGGCATCAAAACCACCTTCCAAATAACCCAAAACATTGTCGAACCCAACTCGCGAAAGCCGTGTGATGACCTCTTCTTCGGTTCCGGTGTCGCAAACCAGTAAAATCGGCTGCAGCACATCTACAATCATGGCCCCGGCCCAGGGCGCAAAATCGCCTTTAAGACCAATATTTATCGAATTTGGGACGAAACCTTTGTGGAAGTCGGCTGCTGAGCGGGTGTCGAGGATCAGCGCACCGCTTTCCTCAGCAATTTTTTCAAAGTCGGTTACAGAAACCGGTGTGTTGCCTTTTTCGAGTATGTTTTCGAAACTGTCGTAACCGCCTTTATTCAGCGCCACGTTCATCCCGAAATATTTGGGTGGTGCCGAAAGCCCGTCCAGCACTTCCCTTACGAAAGATTCTTTATCGGGCTGGTTAAGTGCGTAATTCGTTTTTTTCTGATTCCCCAAAGTATCCACCGTTTCTTTCTGCATGTTTTTGCCACAGGCAGAACCGGCGCCGTGAGCTGGATACACCGTGATGTCATCGGCAAGAGGAATGATTTTGCTCTGTAGACTGTCGTACAGCATTCCTGCCAATTCTTCCTGCGTCATGTGTGCAGATTTCTGCGCGAGATCCGGTCGGCCTACGTCGCCAAGAAACAGCGTATCGCCCGAGAAAATAGCGGTTTCTTTGCCGTTTTCGTCAATAAGCAGGTAGGTTGAACTTTCAAGGGTGTGGCCCGGCGTATGAAGCACTTTAATTTTTATCTTACCAACTTCAAAAATCTGGTTATCTTTAGCAATAATCGCGTCAAAATCAGGCTCTGCGGTAGGTCCGTAAACGATGGGCGCACCGGTTTTTTTCGAAAGGTCGAGGTGTCCTGAAACAAAATCGGCGTGAAAATGAGTTTCAAAAATATAGGTTAGCGTCACTCCGTCTTTCTGCAAACGCTCGATATATGGTTTGGTCTCACGTAACGGATCGATGATGGCGGCCTCCGTTCCGGACACGATATAATATGCGCCCTGAGCAAGGCATCCAGTGTAAATCTGTTCAATTTTCATTCTAAAATGATTTAAAATCCAGGTCCAAAATTACGTCAATTGTTAGCGCTTTGTATTTTTAAGCAGCACTTAGTGTGATAGAAAAAATCAATTTGCGGATTCGGTCTTCATATATTCAGTGGTATTTCCAGCTCCGTCTGATAGGGTTCCGGCCTGTCCGTCCTGCGTTATTTCCCACATATACTGGTCATTAGTAAAAACAGGGTTACCGTTGCGGTTTACTGTTTTCGCGACTAATTTCTGCTCGGCTTTGCCCTGCGGTGTAATTTTTACAGCAACAACATCGCCTTCTGAATAATAGGTTACGCTGATCGCTTCTCCTGATGCATTTTTAAATTCTACCGGTTTTTGAACGAGTTCGGCCTCGATGGTTTTGTTTTCTGCACCATTGCCCTCGGCGGATTTGGTACATGCGGCTAAAACAAAAAATGCAAATGCGCCTAGAATTATATTCTTCATGTTTTTAATATTGTTGTTTTAAAAATACCTCTTTTACGATGATGAAAAGCCCCATTGCCAGGACAATCCATCCAAATAAGGGCTTAAGTTTCCGGCCATCCATTCTTTTTGAGAGTGCAAGGCCTATGAAAATTCCGATGACCGAAAGTGAAGTAAAGGACAGCAGGAAAACCCAGTCATGTTTCACGATTTTCATCGTGCTGAGAAAACCGATCAGCGAATTCATCGCAATAATAAACAGTGAGGTTGCGACCGCCTTCTTCATATTTAAACCCAGCAGCATCACAAGCGCAGGCACGATCAGAAAACCGCCGCCAGCACCAATCAGCCCGGTTACGATTCCCACCAAAAGCCCCTGCGATACAAGGATGGTATAATTTACCTCATCATATTTCCGCAGCCTGGGCCTCTCGTTTTTCCTGATCATTTTGATCGACGCAATGAGCATTAAAATAGCGAAAAGCAGCAGCAGGAACATGTCTTTGGTAAGTGTAATTCCCCAGCGGTTGATAATGTAATGAGGTAAATGCGGCAAAACCAGGCGGCGCGAAAACAACACGCCAAGTACCGAAGGAATTGCGAAAGTAAGCGCGGTTCTGAAGTCTATCTGGCCCTGTTTAATAAATCCTACCGATCCCACCAAACTCGTAATTCCCACAACAAACAGCGAGAGTGCCGTGGCAGTAACCGCATCGAAACCAAACACATACACGAAAATAGGAACACTTAGAATGCTTCCACCACCGCCAATAAGACCCATCACAAGTCCGATTACAATTGCTGAAAAATATCCGAGGAACTCCATAACTTATGTACGCGAATTTACTTTCACCGCATCAGCAACAATCTTCAACTGCCGCTCTAGAAGGGTTTTTTGTGATACTGCGTTCGGTGTCATGTTTTTAATTGAAGAGTAACAAATCTACTAAAAATTACGGCACTGACGCTGCCCGCGGTTATGACTTATCTACGCAACTCATCATCTGATCTTTTGTGGCGGCGCGAATGGAGATTTTTTCTACCTTTAACTTTAAATAAAAAAATATGCCGGACAAAGCCAGATTTATCGATGAACTTTCTGCGCGCTACAAAGCCAAAGGCGAATATATCACGTTAGGAAAAGCAATGCTGGACGGAGAAGTGGTAACCGAAATCGATGTGACAATACCTCTTAAAACCATCAACCGGCATGGCCTAATCGCGGGTGCCACCGGTACCGGAAAGACCAAGACCCTGCAGGTTTTTGCCGAGCAGCTTTCTCATTTGGGAATTCCGTCACTTGTGCTCGACATTAAAGGTGATTTTTCCGGAATTGCTGAACCTGGCGAACAGAACCCGATGATTGCAGAACGCTATGCAAAAACACAGCTCCCTTACGAGCCGCAGGCATTCCCAGTTGAACTGATGACCATTTCAGGCGAAAAAGGCGTTAAATTACGCGCCACGGTTACTGAATTCGGGCCGCTGCTGCTTTCAAAGATCCTTGATCTTAATGATACCCAGCAAAGTATTATTTCGATTATTTTTAAATATTGCGACGACAAAGGATTACCGCTGTCCGACCTCGAAGACCTGAAAAAAGTTCTGAAATATGTGACCGATAATCCGCAGGGCAAAGCGGATCTTATAAATAATTACGGTTCTATTGCACCTGCATCTTTAGGCGCTATTCTGCGGTCTATTGTTGCCTTGGAGCAGCAGGGCGCGGCCGGTTTCTTCGGCGAACCAAGTTTCGATGTTGAAGATCTGTTGGCACAACGTGACGGAAAGGGAGTTGTGAATATTTTGCGCGTACAAAATCTACAGAGCAGGCCGCAGTTGTTTTCTACTTTCATGCTATCGCTGTTCGCAGAGATTTACATGACATTTCCCGAGGAAGGCGATTCCGGCAAACCCAAACTGGTGCTGTTTATCGACGAGGCACATTTAATCTTTAAAGAAGCGTCAAAAACACTGCTCAACCAAATTGAGACGATGGTAAAACTGATCCGATCAAAAGGCGTCGGAATCTATTTTATCACCCAGGTTCCGGGTGATGTACCCGAAAACGTCCTGTCACAGTTAGGATTAAAAATTCAACATGCATTACGCGGGTTCACAGCCAAAGACCGCAAGGAAATTTCGCAGGCCGTTGATAATTATCCGGTTACCGAATATTACAAAGCCGACGAACTCATCCAAAATCTCGGCATTGGTGAAGCGTTTATCACAGCATTGGATGAAAAAGGAATTCCGACGCCGCTTGTTCATACTTTTTTAATTTCACCGGAATCCAGAATGGACGTACTGAATGACAGTGAAGTAGAAGAACTTACACGCCGTTCCGGTCTGGTGGCTAAATACGAACAAGCGCTGAATAAAGATTCAGCCTATGAAATGCTGACGAGCAGAATGGAGCAGGCCGTTCAGAATGCGGCTCCCACACAGAAGGCCCGACCCGTAAAAGAAGAGCCTGGCATGTTCGAATCGGTTATGAAGTCGAGGGCCGGACGCACTTTCACCACAACCTTAGCGCGCGAGGGCGCAAAATTTGTACTGGGAATGTTTGGTTTAGGTGGCAGAAAAAGGTAAAATTGCAGAAAGTTTTGGCAAATGCCGAAACTGGGAAGAAAACTAGTCAATGTATTCAGTAATCGATATAGAAAGTAACGGCGCAGGATTCAGGAAAGAAAGCATTATTGAAATTGCTGTGTACAAATATGATGGGCACGAGATCGTAGACCAGTTCATATCACTCGTTAATCCTGAAAGCGAGATCACGCCGTTCGTGCAGAAACTCACAAAAATTTCGCCGAAAATGGTGAAAACTGCGCCAAAATTCCCCGAAATTGCCCGCAGAGTGATTGAAATTACGCGCAACACAATTCTTGTGGGTCATAATATCGATTTCGATTACCGCATGCTCCGCCAGGAATTCAAAAGACTAGGTTATGATTTCACAATCAATACGTTAGACACCATTCCACTTGCCAAAAAACTCATTCCTGAGGCCGAAAGTTATTCACTCGGCAAACTGGTAAAATCACTTGGTATTCCATTGGTAGACCAGCACCGCGCTTCGGGCGACGCACGCGCAACTTTAGATTTATTCAAACTGCTATTAATCAAAGACAAAAACTCCGAAATTATTCAGCAGCACCACGAGGAAAGCAATGGCAAAACGTACCTGAATAAAGTGCGCAACCTCACACAGGATCTTCCGGCGGCGCGCGGCATTATTTATATGCAGAATGCTGAGGGAAAAATAATCTATTTCGATTTTGTGGACGATCTCAGCAAGTTTGCGAAACACGTATTCAGTTCAAAGTTGAAAAGATGGGCACAGATTCAGACTGACGTAGAACAGATTCAGTACGAATTAACCGGAAGCGACTTGCTGGCGAAACTGATGATGTCGACAAAAGGTCTACGAAAACGCGAGAGCCTGCAATATGGCCTATACTATCGCAACAGTAAATATTTCGTCGAAAAAATTACGAATATAAAGACAGAGCTTCCCTTGCTGAAATTCAGATCGTTCACCCAGGGCCTAAAAGCCGTAAGCTTTCTGCAGGCAAGACCCGAATTAGACGATGTGGCAGCACTTAAAAAACTTATTTCACTGAGTGGCCGCAATGAACTTTGGCTTTCTGCGGGAAGAGTATTAGGTGAAAAATCTTTTTTAATACTCGAAAACGGGCGCCTCACCGGGTTTGGTTTCTATGAGCTGCACACGCAGATTAATTCGCCAAAGAAACTCGCTGCCATGAAGATTGACTTTACGAGGTTTTCTGATGACATTAAAAACGATCTCAAACTTTCACTTTTGCGCGGCGATTTTGAGATTCAGGCTTTGCCTCAGTAGTATTTCAAAAAAAATATACCTTTGCAACTTCTTTTTTATTAGCGGGTTTGGCCTGTCTCAGAGGCGTCCCGTCCAATATTACCCAATAACACAAAACATCCAATTATAATGACTGATAAGGATTTACTTAAAATAGCCGAACAGTACGGCACCCCAACGTATGTTTATGACGCTGAATCCATTAAGGAGCAGTATGAAAAATTAACATCTTCGTTCCATAAAAGCACGCGCTTTTTTTATGCCTGCAAGGCGCTTTCGAATATCAACATCTTAAAATATGTAAAGAATCTGGGCGGAAGTTTAGACTGTGTTTCAATTAATGAAGTGAAGCTTGGCCTTAAAGCGGGTTTCGAGGCTAAGAAAATTCTTTTCACGCCGAACTGCGTGGATCTGGCCGAAATTGAGGAAGCGATGGCGCTTAACGTACATATCAATATCGATAACATCTCTATTCTGGAGCAGTTCGGGAATAAATACGGCGGCTCTTACCCGATATTTGTGCGCATTAATCCGCACATTTTTGCAGGCGGGAATTACAAAATATCTACAGGTCATATCGATTCGAAATTTGGGATTTCAATTCACCAACTGCGCCACATCGAGCGCGTGATGAAAACAACAAACCTCAACGTAGAAGGGCTTCATATGCATACCGGAAGTGAGATAAAAGATCCCGATGTTTTTCTTCAGGGCCTGGATATCATGTTCGAACTCGCCGAACATTTCCCGAATCTTAAATACCTTGATATGGGAAGCGGCTTTAAAGTTCCGTATCAGGAAGGTGATATCGAGACTGACGTGAAGACGTTAGGGAAAAAAGTAGAAAAAGCACTTTCGGAATTTTCTAAGAGTTCAGGAAAGAAATTTGAACTTTGGTTCGAACCCGGAAAATATCTCGTGAGCAAGAGCGGAAACCTTTTGGTGAAGACAAATGTCATCAAACAGACTACGGCAACTGTTTTTGCGGGAATAAATTCAGGATTCAATCACCTCATCCGGCCGATGTTTTACGATTCTTACCATAAAATAGATAATCTTTCGAACCCAAAAGGCGCGCAAAGAATTTATACCGTGGTTGGAAACATTTGCGAAACCGATACTTTTGCGTGGGACAGAAAATTAAATGAAACCCGCGAAGGCGACGTTCTGGTCTTCAGAAATGCCGGCGCGTATGGTTTTGAGATGAGTTCAAATTTCAATTCGCGCCTTAAACCTGCCGAAGTTCTTTTTCTGGACGGTGCAGCACATCTGATCAGACGTCGAGATGAGTTTGAAGATTTACTAAAAAACCAGATTGAAGTTTTATAAACCAACCGTTGATTGTAGGAATAATCAGTAACTTTATTCAAAATTCAGACAATGAAAAAGCTTTTATTCCTACTTGCATTCGCCGGCAGTTTTATGAATGCCCAGTATCTGGTTGAAGAAACTGATATTTCTGATAACTCCAGCGAACTCGCCAAACTTTCCATTTATTACGATCTGAACAACCCGATGGAATTTTACCGCCTGAAATGCGAAAATGCAGTTTATGCGCAGTTTCCGGGAGGCGAAAACGCTTTTAAGCAGACGCTCTTTACCAGTCTGCAAAGCTATCTGGACACGAGTCTGTATTCGGTGAACGGAACTTTCGAATTGATTCTTTTTATCAGCAAAACCGGTAATCTGCAGAGTTTTCAGTTAAAACCAGAAGTGCAGAACAGCAACTTGCTGTACCGTGATTTGGAACTGACCTTAAGAAGAATGAACCCTAAATGGACGCCCGCAAGTTGTGGCGGCGAACCCACGGAATCTAAACTACGGCAGAAACTGAATTTCAGAACTGAAGCCTCAGACATTTAACCCTAGAAAACCTTGTAAGCAGTTACAAGGTTTTTTTTATCTTTAGAAAAAATAATTGATGAGAATTCTTTACGTTCTGGTATTTCTAAACAGTTTACTATTTGCGCAGACGATCCCTGCGTTTCCGGCTGATCAGCATAGTTATTTAGGAGGTGAAGTAAACTTCTACAAGGATTTTCAAAAAATTCTGCTCGAGAAACAGCTTAAACCCTGCACCAATAAAAAAGAGCATGTAAAGGCAGGTATTGTGGTAAAGACCGATGACACCGCTGAACTGTATTCCGGTGAAAATGCGCCATCGACAGACAGTAAATGTGCGGAGGCACTAACGGCGGAAGTTCTTAAGTCAATGCCCGGTTGGGTTGCAGCCAAAATTGATGGTAAAAATACCGTTGCGCTTACCCACTATTTTATCTACCCCGATGCGTTTTTCGATAATTTCGAAACGGGTTATACGCCCGACAACTATTTCAAAATGCCTGTTTTCCCCGGCGGCATTCAGGCTTTTAGGAAAGAAGTTGATAATCGCGCCGATGGAAGCGATTTTTATGTTAAAGGAGACGGAAAAGTGACGTTAACAGTTATTTTTATCGTGAACGAAGAAGGGGTTATGGAAAATGCAATGCTCGAAAATTCATCAGGTTTGGAACAGTATGATGAGATGATCCTCTATTCGGTGAAATCCATCAAAAAGAAGTGGATGCCTGCCACAATTCATGGAGTCGCTACCAAATACAGGTTCAGAATGCCTATTTCGTATACAAATCAAAGGTAATATACATTTATGAAGAAAATCTTTCTGTTATTGCTGCTCAGTCCGCTCATTGTATACGGACAGGCACAGGTTCTCGACGGTTACCCCGATCATCAGTCGCCGTACGTCGGTGGATACAGTGCTTATTACAAAGACTTCCACGATATTATTGTTGAAAAGAAGCTTCAGCCATGTGCGAATCCATCGGAGTTTTACCAGTTCTCAGTTTTAATAAATGCCGACGCGTCTATTAACTTTATAAAAGATCAACACGCGGATTATCTGAGTGCAAATAAATGTGCAGCTGACCTGGCCAGAGAAGTCGCCAAACATATGACGAAGTGGAATCCGGCGACTCTAAACGGCGTAAAACAGGCGGCTGTTGCGCGTTTCAATATTTTTCCCGCTCAACTTTTTGAAGACGAACATTCTGATTACACACCTTCTGTAACCGGACCGGTTTATAACAACGCCGGCGACAATCATATGGAGCATTTCCGCAAACAGCTGAAAGCCAACTTAAATCTTAAGAGATTCAGCTGGGAAGACCGTTTTACCGTTGAAGCCGAATTCATCATCACCAAAGAAGGAAAACTCGAAGATATCGTACTAACCAAGAAAACGGGCCTTGAAGAATTCGACCGGATGGTATTTTACGCTTACAGGGCTATGAAGAAGAAATGGATTCCTGCCACCGTCAACGGTAAACCGGTGGATTACCGCTACAAATACCAGTTAACAGCGATTACCGAGCTGGAATACTAAAATTTTTTAAATGCGCTATTACTTTATTTTTATCTTATTTCTCCTGTACTCAAATTCTTTTGCACAGGACATATACGAACAGTACCCTGCTGGACAAACCGACTACGTTGGCGGTAATATTCAGTTTTACAAAGACTTTCATCAGGTTCTGAAAAATAAAAATCTCCAGCCCTGTGAAAATAAAAAAGAAGCTTTAAGTTTCCGCATTGTAGTGTATCCCGACAAAAAAATCAAGTATGTTAAAAGTGAAGATTCTGAAAGTTTGGAGAAAAACAAATGTGCTTTTGAACTTACAAAAGAGGTCGCTAAATATTTAACTGGTTGGAATCCGGCTGTAGTAGATGGTAACAAAGTAGCTGCAGTTACAAGTTTCTGGATTATTCCGCATGAACTTTTTCAGGATTTACCGGAAGGTTACGATCCTGTAAACGATATGGAAATGGCTACATATGAAGGTGGGATTAATAATTTCCGAAAGAAGGTTTTTCAAAGCATTGATTTATCGCGGTTTACCTTCACCGGAACTTTCAGACTTGAGGTAACTTTTATTGTAGAAACCGACGGAAAAATGAGTGATGTGCAGCTCGCGGAATCCACTGGCCTCAAAGCTTTTGACGATATGGTAATTAAAGGGATATCGCAGATCCGAAACAAATGGACGCCCGGAAACATCCACGGAATTCCGGTGAGATACCGTTTCAGATTACCGTTAGCCTTTAAAATGGATTAAACAACCTGCCATTCTGTCACTAAAATTATTATCTTTGCGCTTTAATCCTTAGGGTTGAAATACAAGATTGGGCTGTTGCATTTTCAGTTAATTCTAAATTTCAAACCACCTAAAATTTACAAAGTGCAGGAAAAATATATAGACGAAAACAAACAGGGCGAAGCCTTTGCTATTGCGGAAAAGCCACAGAATTCCAAGAAACTTTTTCTCGAAAGTTATGGCTGCCAGATGAACTTTTCCGATTCTGAAATCGTTGCTTCAATCCTCAGCAAACAAGGCTACAACACCACTTTAAACCATGAAGAGGCAGACCTGATCCTCCTCAACACCTGCTCCATACGCGAAAAGGCAGAGCAAACCGTGCGCATGCGGCTTTCGCAGTTCAAAAATTTAAAAAAAGAAAGACCGAATCTTACGGTCGGCGTTTTGGGATGTATGGCCGAACGCCTCAAGACCAAATTTTTGGAAGAGGAACAGTTGGTTGATCTGGTTGTGGGCCCCGATGCATACAGGGATTTGCCCAATCTTTTAAAAGAAACCGACAGCGGCCGCGATGCCATTAACGTGATCCTTTCAAAAGACGAAACTTATGCAGACATCAATCCGGTGCGCCTTGGCGGAAACGGCGTTACCGCTTTCGTTACGATCACACGTGGCTGCGACAATATGTGTACATTCTGCGTGGTACCTTTCACAAGAGGGCGCGAACGCAGCCGCGATCCGCATTCGATTGTTGAAGAATGTAAGACACTTTGGGAAAACGGCTATAAAGAAATAACGCTTCTTGGGCAGAACGTAGATTCCTACCTCTGGTACGGGGGTGGCGCGAAAAAAGACTTTAAAAATGCCAGCGAGATGCAGCAACTTACGGCGATCCGTTTTGCACAACTGCTCGAAATGGTCGCGGTTGCAGTTCCGGAAATGAGAATACGCTTTTCAACTTCAAATCCGCACGATATGACAGTGGATGTGTTTGAGGTAATGGCGAAACACGATAACATCTGCAAATATGTGCATCTTCCGGTACAAAGCGGCAGCGACAGGATTTTAGAGAAGATGAACCGCCAGCATACAAGGGCAGAATATTTAAACCTAATCAACCGCGCTAAGGAAATCGTTCCTGAAATTTCTTTCTCACAGGATATGATTATTGGTTTCTGTGGCGAAACCGAAGAAGATCATCAACTTACACTCTCGCTGATGCGGGAAGTGGAGTACGATTACGGATATATGTTCGCGTATTCCGAAAGACCCGGCACGCCTGCCCACCGCAAAATGGAAGATGATGTTCCTGCTGACGTGAAGCAGCGCCGACTGGCAGAAGTAATTGCTCTTCAGGGCGAGCTTTCGCGCAAACGCATGCAGGGTTATGCGGGAAGGATGCATGAAGTTTTAATTGAAGGAACTTCCAAAAAGAACCAAAATCAATGGAAAGGCCGCAATTCTCAGAACGCCGTTTGCGTTTTCGATAAACTTGAGGATCAGAAATTAGGAGACATCGTGACTGTTTTTGTGCACGGCAACACGCAGGGTACGCTTTTGGGGACCACAGTAAATGAAGTTTCGGTTGAAGCAAACTAACCGGGCTGATTTGTAAAAATTAAAAATTTATGGCAGATTTACAATCTATAAAGGCCCGTTTCGGCATCATCGGAAACTTTCCGGCACTCAACCGCGCTCTCGAAAAGTCAATTCAGGTAGCGCCTACCGATATTTCGGTGTTGGTTATGGGCGAATCGGGTGTGGGGAAAGAATTTATTCCTAAAATCATCCATGGCGAATCGCGACGTAAACATCAGCCTTATATCGTGGTCAACTGCGGCGCAATTCCGGAGGGTACAATCGATTCGGAGCTTTTCGGTCACGAAAAAGGCGCGTTTACCGGCGCAACTTCCACGCGGAAAGGTTATTTTGAAGTCGCTGACGGCGGAACGATTTTCCTTGATGAAGTGGGCGAATTACCCTTGCAGACCCAAGTACGTCTTCTTCGTGTTTTAGAAAGCGGTGAGTTTATGAAGGTAGGTTCATCACAGATTCAGAAAACCAATGTGAGAATTGTCGCGGCTACCAACGTAAATATGCTCAAAGCAATTGAAGACGGCCGCTTCCGCGAGGATCTTTATTACAGACTCAATACCGTGCAGATCGACATGCCGCCACTGCGCGAAAGAAAAGGCGACATCCACTTGCTTTTCCGCAAGTTCGCGATAGATTTTGCAGAAAAATACCGGATGCCAGAACTGGTTCTAACCGATGACGCGGTAAAATATCTGGAACAGTACCATTTCCCCGGAAACATCCGTCAACTGCGCAATCTTGTGGAACAGATGACGGTGGTGGAACAGAACAGAAGCATTAATTCAGCGAAACTTGGTGAGTACATTCCGGCCCACAACAACCTTCCGGCAGTGGTGCAAAACAGCAGGCTGGGATTGCCGAGCTCCGAGTTTAATTCTGAGCGCGAAATCATGTATAAAATCCTGTTCGACATGCGTAATGACCTGAATGATTTAAAATCCCTAACTTCGGAACTCATCAAAAATAGGGGCAATAATGATTTCAGCCATCAGGAAAAAAACCTGATCAACCGCGTCTTCACACCCGAAAATCAGGTGCAGAACCCGAATTCGATGTTATATTTCGAGAAAAATGCCAACCAATATCAAAGCCCGAACAACATTGACGAAAACGATGAAGATTACGGCGAGGTAGAAGATATTGAAATTGAAGAAACCAAGCAAAATTCACTTTCACTGCAGAATAACGAACGCGAACTGATCGTAAAAGCTCTGGAAAAATACAACGGCAGACGCAATAAAGCTGCAGACGAACTTGGGATTTCGCAGCGCACGCTCTACCGAAAAATCAAACAATACAATCTTGAGGATTAAGATGAAGCACGATTTCAAATTAAATAACACACGTTTTTTGGCAGTGACTACAGTTCTGCTTGTCATTCTCCAATCGTGCTATTCATTCACCGGATCATCTTTAAGTCCTGAAACACAGACTATTCTGATCCGCGAATTCCCGAATAATGCGGCACTGATGAACCCAAATCTTTCGCAGCAGTTTTCTACCGACATCCAGAACAGATTTTTGCAGCGCACGACGTTGAAAGGAACAACCGAGAGTCCTGATATACTGATCGAAGGTGAGATCGTAGATTATTCAATTACCCCTACCACAATTTCAAGTGCGGTGAACGCGCCCGGCGGTAACATCCAGGCCGCGCAGAACAAACTTACGATTACCGTTAAGGTACATTACGAAAACAAAATAGAACCTGACAAAAGCTTTGATCGGACTTACTCCGACGAGGCGGTCTTCAGCAGCGATCTTGACATTAACACCATCGAGACTTCGCAGGTGAAAGTGGTGAATGAGAGAATCATCAATAAAATTTTTAACGATATTGTAGCGAACTGGTAATGATGAACGCAAGAATTTTAGAGATTATAAAGAATCCGGATCTGATAGAAAAAGATGACCTCGGCCGTCTTGAATCGGAAATCGAAAACCATCCTTATATCCAGAGCATCAGGGCGTTGCAACTGTATGGAGTGCACAGGCACAGGCCGGATGATTACCAGAATATTCTGTCGAAAACTGCCGCATTCACTACCGACAAAAAAATATTGTATCAGTTCATTAATAAGGTTCCAGCTTCACAACAAGAACCAAAACCGGTTGTAGCTGAAGAAATCGCAGCGCCCGTTACGCAAATTTCAACACCATTTACAGATATTGCATCGGTTCCAAAAGGGGAGTTGAAACCAGTCTATGTAAATGGTGTGCTGAACAGAATTTTATTTGAAGGTGAAGAAGATTTTCTCGAACGCGACCACGCTGCCATCGATCTGGAACAGACAAAAGAAACCGGCCTGATCGTGACGCAAACAGCCAACAAACCGCAGGATTCACCAACAAAAGAAGTTGATGCCGTTGATTCTGCGGAGGTGAAAACCGAGCAGGTTACTGATCAAGCCGAGACGCTAATCGAAAATACCGAACCAACTCAGCACGACGAACAACAGGTTCCGGAAGCGCCAGCAGAAGAAACCGTTGCGCCTGAAGCTGAACCGCAAGCAGCCCAATCATTAAATTTTCATGGAACTGATAAATTCCTGCCCGAGATAAAAAGTGCAGCAAAGCCTATACAACCCGAAGCCTACACCGTTCCGAAAGCCGTACCTAACAAACACGAGGAGGAAATGCAGCGGTTGATTGCTGAGGTAGAAGCGAAGATGAAAACCCGCAAGAAACAGACGCAGCCTGAAGAAGAAACCGTAAACGATACCGGTCTTGACTTTGCTGACGTTCAGGATTTTGCCGTGACGGATGTAATATTAAAGCAAGAATCCCCAGAAATTGATGGTAATATTCCAACGGAAGAAACTTCAGAATTTACAACTTCCGAAACTGCTGAAAAACCCGTTGTAGATTCCGTTGAGGAAACTGTGGAACACCGCGAATGGAAACCCATGGTTTTCCCCGGAACCACTCCGGATACGCTGATCAAAAAAAATATCGAGCGCGAAGCTGAAACCTCTAAAAACACTGATAAACAGAATGTTGAAGCGTCCGATGAACCCGTGGCTGCCACCGAAGAATCTGCATTCAATATTTCATTTTTCACGCAGAAAGTGTCATCGCTTGAAACCGAAAAAGCAGACGAACTGATTGAGGATGTCAAAAAACACATTGAAGAAGACGCGGCCAAAGAAGAGAGTAACGTCCCTGTGTTTATCAATACGTGGCAAAACTGGCTTAAAATCGATAAAAACCGTACAGAAGATACTGAAACGGCATCTAAAGAGGAAGAAAAAAACAAGGCCATCGAGACCTTTATTGTAAAAGAACCGAGGATTTCTAAACTAAGGGAAGAATCTGATTTTGTTGTGAAAGAAAGAAGCGATAATATCTCGCATCTGATGACCGAAACCCTCGCGAAACTCTACGCCGAGCAAAAACTTTACGCAAAAGCCATCAAAGCTTATCAGATTCTCACAGAAAAATATCCCGAAAAGAAATCTTATTTCGCGGAACAGATTAAGATTATAAAAGATTTACGCCAGACCAAACAACCCTAAAAAAAATGAAAATGGATGCTACGGTTATTATAGGACTTATGATTCTGGGCCTGTTCGCGGGTTACCTCAGCGGCATGGTAGGTATTGGCGGCGGCATCGTGATGGTGCCGGTTCTGGTATTGCTGTTCGGTTTCACGCAGCACCGTGCACAGGGTACAACGCTGGCTTTGCTGATATTCCCCGTTGGAATCTTAGGCGTAATGAACTATTATAAAACCGGCAATGTAGATCTGAAAACCACACTCCTTCTGTGTGTAGGCTTTGTTCTTGGAAGTTATCTCGGCAGCAAAACCGCGATCGCAGTTTCACAGGAAACACTGCGCAAGGTATTCGCCTTTCTGCTTGTAGCAGTGGCGGCGAAAATGTTTTTTCAAAAATAAAATTGCAACTGCAACCGCACCGTTTCAGATAATCACACCGATAGTCTATTCGATATTTTTAGTTTCAACCGCGTCCACGTGGATGGTTTTAGGTTGTTTGCCGCTTCCGTTCTTAAATTTCCGCCAAAGTTTCCTGCCGAATATAAAAACTGTAATTACCATTCCCACCGCTAAAACGAACGCGATAACAGGTGCGGCCAAGGCGAGAAACGACATAATTCCGGCGCCCGCAGTTTCACTGGTCGCTACCACCGAATTCCCAAGCCCGCCCGTTGTTGCTGTTGACGCCGCCCTAGTTCCTGCAAATCCAGAACTTATCGCTGCGGCAGTACCTCCGCCCGCAATAAGTGCCAGTGCCCATTGCGGAAAAGTACCAAGGTCCGTAAACTGGCTTGCAAACATCACCGAACCGGCAATGGTAGCCAGCGGAACCGACATCGTATCTAAAAGATGATCAACAAAAGGAATATAGTACGCCAGCACTTCCGCAACCATCGCAATTCCCGTGGCGATAAGCGTAGGCAATCCGGTGAGCCAGGCGAAACTTTCATTCACAGGGATCCACCCCAGATACGAGGCTAAGCTCACAGCAAACATCGGCATGAATATGCGGAAACCGGTTGCCGCAGCCAATCCGATACCAATAAAGGCACTGATGATGTGCGGTAAAAAAGGAAGGTCTGCGAGCATGGTATTAATTTTTTAAAGGTGAACAAATCAAAATTACAAAATAATGCCATCGCAGCGGTTTATTTTTTTGAATTACAAAGTGTTAGGAAGTTTTGCTGCAGCGTTTCGAAGTCGGGCGGCATTTCTTTAGACACCCAAAAAATCATTGATAATGAATGTTCACCGAAACGTGCCGAAAATTCAGCCTTATTGTGGCGGTACATTTCGCGCAGCAGCCGCTTGATGCGGTTACGGTCCACTGCTTTTTTAAAGTATTTTTTTGAAACTGAGACGCCCACTTTCAGGTTTGAAACTTCAACATCATCCTGTGGTTTCTTATCCAGATCCAGCGAAATAACCCGTAGATTACCGCACGAAAGCCATTTGCCTTTCGCGAAAAGCAGTTCAATCTGTTTTTTCTGCTTTAATTTTTCGTGCGCGGGATATTTTTCGTTCAAAATGTGTCGGTTTAAAATGTAGTTCTTTATATATCAGCAGATTCCGGATCAACGGCATTCTGTTTAAGTAAATACCTGATGACTTCAGCCGCCGCGTATAACCCGAAAATGGCGGGAATAAAACTGATCGTACCGTAGAAAGACCTTTTATAATTGCTGCCGTCAGTCATTTTAAGGCTGTTCTGGTCCTGAATTTCATTTGAAAACACGCAGCGTACGCCTTTGTCGATCTTATCCGCCTTCAGCCGTTTGCGCACCTGCTTGGCAAGAAAACAGTTGTAGGTTTTGCTGATGTCCCTAACCATCACTTTTGCGGGATCTATTTTTCCGCCGGCGCCCATGCAGCTTACCACTTTAGTCCTTTTGCGTTTAGCAGCTTTAATCAACTCGATTTTGGGCGTAACACTGTCGATACAGTCTAAAATATAATCGAACTTTTCGTTGCCGATCACTTCAAGCATCCTTTCAGGATTTAGAAATTCGTTGATTGTAGTAAGTTGGATCTTAGGGTTGATGTCGAGAAGGCGTTCAGCCACAAGCTCCACCTTCGATTGCCCGATTTTGGAATGAAGTGCCGGCAGTTGGCGGTTGATATTAGTAATGTCCACAACATCGCCATCCACAATCGTCATTTTACCTACGCCGGAACGGGCCAGAAATTCAGCAGCGAACGAACCTACGCCACCCAAACCAACAATCAGCAGGTTTGCGTTCTGCAGTTTCCCGATACCGCTTTCTTTAACCAAAAGTTCCGTGCGTTCCAGCCAGTTTTTCTCCATTATTTTACTATTTTCAGGGACAAAAGGTTCAATTTAATCTGTTCGGCCATTTCGCCGGTTCCGATGTTTTTTAAAGCTGCCGCTTTCTCGTAGATTTCCTGAAGGTCAACATCAGCAGAATCTGTTTCCAGAAATAATCTATTCAAAGGAATGTCCTTCAAAAAACCCTGCAAATCTACATTATACAGCAGTGACTTTCCAAAACTTAAGTAGAAGTTATGCATCAGCAACTCGCGCCCGATAGTCTCGCGCTTGTTAAATCCGTGAATGATCATCGGAACTTTCGCGCTCTTTTTATAGCGAATAAGAGCCGGGAATCTTTTTACGCAATGAATGATCAAAGGCTTTTGAAGCTGGTTAGCAAGCAGAATCTGCCTCCGGAAAACATCTTCTTGCAGCGCGTCAGTCAGGAAGCGCCCATCAAGACCACATTCACCGATCGCAACACAGTTTTCAGCCTGAGCCACTTTGTGTAACCAAACCATTTTCTCCTCTAAATGATCTTCAACCGAATCAGGATGGATGCCAGCTGAAAACAATCCGGTCGGGAGTTCTTCTTCATATTTTAAATTATAAATCCCGTGTTCTTGTGCGGGATCGTGGTGATGAAAATCGAAATGCTGCATCGAAAATTGGGCTAAATATCAGTTTTTAGTTTCTTAAACAATCGTTTGAATTTGACTTAAATTCTTTAACTTTACTAAAATTACAAAAAAATGAAGAAGAAATTTTCGGATAAACAGATCCATATACTCGATGTTGCCGAAAAACTGATTGCCAAGAAAGGTTTTGAAGGTACCTCGATCCGCGATATTTCTTCACAGGCCAACATCAACGTGGCTATGATTTCTTATTATTTTGGTTCAAAAGAAAAGATGATGTCTTACCTCTACCGCTACCGCGTGCAGAAAACCCGCGAGCATTTTGCAGAGTTTGCAGAGATCATCAAAGACGGCAAACCCGAAATGCAGATGAAAGAACTTATTAAACATGTTGTAAGCCAACTTTTTAAGTATAATTATTTTCATGGATTTGTAACCCAGGAACTTCGCCATACCGAACATCTTAAGGACGATCTGCTTGAATTTTACACAACGTTCACCGCTAAACTGGAGGATGTTGTGAAAAAAGGCGTTGTAACGGGCGTTTTCACCAATGCGCCTAAAGCAGAAGACATTCTTACCATCATTATCGGTTCTGCGCTGTTTGTGATCCGCAACAAAAATTTTTACGAGTTGTATGTCGCCGGAAAAGAGGAAAATTATCTTAAAGACGCCGAAGAAAAAGTACTTGCCAACCTTTTGGTAACGGTATTTTCATTACTTGGTTATCACGCGGAATAACCGAAAAATTATTCGCTATAATGCGTCTGGCTTTATTTAAGTTAAATATTCATAAAAAAAAATCAATTGGTAAAAAAAATCTATTTTTGCAAACTGAACCGCAGAAACCCTAAATTATATCTGCACTGATAGGCTTATGAAAAAATATTTGATAGTTCTGCTCGCTTTTTTTGCGCTTTCCGCTTGCAACAGACAGCAGGATCTGGCCATGAAGAGCGCCGACAAAGATTATATACTTAAGGTTGCGAACGAAAATTTCGAAAATAAAAAATGGACCGACGCACTTGCGCTCTACGAAAGACTTTCTAACCTTGTGGCAGGTACAGATGATGCACCCAACGTGGTTTATAATTCAGCCTACGCAAATTATTACGATAAAAACTACAAACTTGCGGGGCATCAGTTCAAGAACTTTTCGGTGACTTTCCCACAGGATCCACGCGCTGAAGATGCCGCGTACATGTCGGCTCTTTGTTTTTACGAAGGTTCAATGGATTATAATCTTGACCAAACCAGTACCGAACTGGCTATCAACGAATTGCAGAACTTTCTTAACAATTATCCGAATTCGGAAAAATCAAAAAACATCAATGAACTGATTGATGAACTTACTTATAAACTCGAGTTTAAAGCGTACGAAAACGCAAGGCAATATTTCAAAATGGCGGATTACAAGGCTGCAAATGTAGCGTTCGAAAACGTTCTGTATGATTTCCCAAGTACGAAACTAAGCCCGAAAATCAATGAGTATATCTTAAGGTCTAAATATGAACTGGCTGTAAACTCAGTTTACGACCTTAAAAAAGACCGTATTGAAAGCGCACTGGCTTTCACAAAACAGGTTGAAAGAGATACACCGAATACTGAAAATGCCAAACTAGCTGCAGAGCTAAGGACGAAACTGACTAAAGAAAAAACGGCCTTCCTTGAGCTTGAGCAGAAAGTGGAACAGCGCAAAAAGGAAATTCAGGACAAACAGAAAGCGGAAGAAGCACGCCTGAATGCTGAAAAAGACCAGCGCGATGCAGAGAAAAATGCGAACCAAATTGCGAGAGACAGTGCTGCCCTTGCGACACCTCCGCCAGCAGCTACTTTCGATATTCAGAAATAAGCCTTATATTTGCACACTTTATAAATAACAATCTACCGATAATGAGCGCTAAAGATTCTAAAGCCGAACTAAGTACGATCACGTACGACAAAGATAAGATCGAAGAAAATGTGGGTTCAATCTACGAAGCCATCGTGATTATGGGCAAAAGAGCCGAGCAGATTAATGCTGAAATCCGCTCTGAACTTCATAACAAACTCGATGAATTCGCGGTGCACAATTCCACTTTGGAAGAAGTTTTCGAGAACAGAGAGCAAATTGAGATCTCCAAACATTACGAAAAACTTCCTAAGCCAACATCAATCGCGATCAAGGAATGGCTCGATGGTGAGATCTACTATAGAAATACCGACGAGAAAAACTAAGGGAAAATTACCCCGAAAATTTAATAAGCCGCAGAAACACTTTGTTACTGCGGTTTTTCTATTTTGCATCAGTACCTGGCGGCAGGGTTTCTCAAATTTTGCCTAAATTCGTTCAACCAAAAAAGCAAAAATAAATGGCAATTCAGGGAAAAAAAATTCTCATCTGTGTTTCCGGCGGAATTGCCGCCTACAAAATAAATTTTCTCATCAGAGAACTGATAAAGAAGAACTGCGAAGTTCAGGTGCTGATGACGCCGGCCGCCGAAAACTTCGTATCTAAGCTCACGCTTTCAACGCTTTCAAAAAACCCGGTATATTCAGACTTTTATTCAGATAACGGCACGTGGAACAATCATGTGGAGTTTGGTTTGTGGGCAGATCTTATACTGGTGGCTCCGTGCACCGCAAACACCCTTGCAAAGATGGTTCACGGCCTTTGCGACAATCTGGTACTCGCAACGTATATGTCGGCGAAATGCCCTGTAATGATCGCTCCGGCGATGGATCTGGACATGTATCAGCATCCTTCCACAAGACAAAACCTCGAACTGGCAGAAGATTTCGGTCACATCATCATTCCCGCAGAAACCGGCGAACTTGCGAGCGGGCTTGTTGGCCAGGGAAGAATGGCCGAACCTGAAACCATTGCGGAGCATATTGAGCATTTTTTTAATCAAACCAAAAGCCTGAGCGGCAAAACCGTTTTGATCACAGCGGGTCCGACCTACGAACCGATCGATCCAGTGCGTTTTATCGGAAACCATTCGTCCGGAAAGATGGGTTTTGCAATTGCTGAAGAAGCTGCCAGCCGAGGCGCAAAGGTAATTCTGGTCTCGGGGCCAACTGCATTGCAGCCTATAAATGCAAACATTGCAATTCACCGCGTCACCACAGCCAGGGAAATGTTTAATGAAACGCTTAAACATTTTGGAGCTGTTGATATCGCAATTGCAAGCGCAGCAGTCGCCGATTATGCAGCGAAAGAAATTGCTACAGAAAAAATCAAGAAAAAAGACGAAAACTTAACGATAGAACTGATTAAAAACCCCGATATCCTACGAACCGTGGGTGAAAGAAAAACCGGACAGTTTTTGGTTGGCTTTGCACTTGAGACCCAGAACGAAGAGGAAAATGCGATGGCAAAACTTGAGCAGAAAAACCTTGATATGATCGTGTTGAATTCGCTTCGCGATGAAGGTGCGGGTTTTCAGGGAGACAGTAACCGAATAAAAATCCTCACCAAAAACAGCACTGAAGTATTCGGTCTGAAGCCTAAAAAGGACGTTGCGAAAGATATTTTAAACCTTGTTGAGAAGCTGATTTTGAAATAATATCCCTAAATTTCCGTTCTGAACTTTTACTTAATTATGAAGAAAATATTTACCATATTCGTCCTTGTTTTCACTATTCAGCTAGGCTACGCACAGGAATTGCTGGCAACGGTTCAGGTCAATGCGCAGCAGCTTGGCGGCAGCAACACTCAGGTATATAAAACCCTCGAAAAAAACCTACGCGATTTCATTAATAACACCAGCTGGACGGGGAAGAAATTGCAGAATTTCGAAAAGATAAAGTGTAACTTCTCAATTGTAATCAATGAGCGCAGCGGAAGCAATAATTTCAAAGGAAGCCTTGTAGTACAGGCAGTTCGGCCGGTTTTTAACACAACGTACGAATCTCCGTTAATCAATATTAACGACACTAACTTCAGTTTCGATTATACCGAAAATGAAAATCTTGTTTTTAACGAAAGGCAGTTTTCAGGCAAAAACCTGATCGACGTTGTGAGTTTCTATATCTACACGATTTTAGGCTACGACGGCGACAGCTTTAAAGTGCGTGGCGGCCAGCCGTGGTTCGAAAAAGCACAGAAAATATCCAACAATTCTCAAAACCAGAGTTTTGCAGGCTGGTCGGTGATGGAAGGTACGCGAACCCGCGGCGCGCTGATCGACAATATCCTGAAAACCGAACAGAATACGCTGCGCAACATCTATTATACCTACCACCGCGCGGGTCTCGACAATATGGGAAAACAGGATCAGGCTTCAGGCAAAAGAATTATTGCAGAGGCGCTGCTGCAGCTGAAAACGTATGAAAATAATTTTCAGATGAACTATCCGATCAATCTCTTCATCGACACAAAAAAACAGGAAATCTTCGACATCTTCAGCAACGGAAACAACGCCAATGTAAATATGGCCGACCTGAAAGCGTTATTTGTAACGCTGGCACCGCGCGAGATCGACAGCAAATGGAATAAGTGGAAATAAGATTCCTGAAATAACGCAGTTTCGTTTTCGCTTTTAATTTCCTTAAATTTACGGCCGTTCATTTTTTCCTAAACTGCTTACAAATCCATGCTTTCCAGAATATTCATTCAGAATTTTGCGCTGATCGATTCGCTTGAAATTACTTTAAACAAAGGTTTACAGGTAATTACCGGTGAAACAGGTGCCGGAAAATCGATTATTCTGGGTGCGCTGCGCCTGATATTAGGCGAAAGGGCGGATACCAAAACCCTTCAGAATACCGAAACAAAAAGCGTCGTTGAAGCTGAATTCGCGGTAAGCGACCAGTTTAGAAATTTCTTTGAAGAAAACGACCTCGATTTCGACACGCAGACCATTATCCGCCGGGAAGTTTTGCCAAACGGCAAATCGCGTGCGTTTATAAATGACGTTCCTGTTACCCTCGAAACCCTGCGGGGTTTATCGTCTAAACTCATCGATATTCATTCCCAGTTCGAAAGTTCGAATCTTTTCAGCGATGAATATCAGTTTAAAATCGTTGACGGTCTTTCGAAAAACAAAGCACTGATTATCAACTATCAAAAGGAATTTTCGGAGTATAAAAAGCTGCTCCGCGATTTGGAAACCGCTAAAAAACAACTTGCCGAAAATAATAAAGAAAGCGATTACAAAACCTTTCTGCTTGATGAACTTCTCGAAGCCAACCTCGACCAAGTTGACCTCGATGAACTTCAGAACCAGGTAAAAAAGCAGGAGAACGCCGAATCGATTACCGAAAACCTCGCGCAGATCTTCGCCAAACTTGATGCGGAAGAAATCGGCGTTCTGGATTCGATGAATGAAGTGAAAACTAAACTTGCGAAAGTCGCAGATCTTTCCCACGAATTTTCATTGTTGAACCAGCGCTTTCAGGAGAATTTTCTCGAATTTAAAGACATTGTATTCGAACTTCACGACGAAGCAGAAGCAATGGAAACAAACCCTGAAATTCTGTTTGAACTGAACCGCACGCTGAACAGCGTAAATTCGTTAATGCTGAAACATTCCGTGAATTCTGTTGACGGATTAAAGGAAATACGCGATCAGATCGAAAGCGAGCAGCACAGTTTCACTCAACTTGAAACCACGATTACGGATTTGGAGCGGAAAATCGGCACTGCACATAACCGTCTTGAAAAGATGGCGGCCGAACTGTCATCAAACCGAAAAAAATCAGTTCCTGTATTTGTGAAGAAAGTAGAAGCTTTACTGAAACAGTTGGGTCTCGAAAAAGCCAAAATTGAGGTAGAACTTAACGACACTGCAGAATTCAATATTTTTGGAAGAGAACAGATACAGTTGTTGTTTCAGGCGAATTCCGGTTTCGCGCTGAAGCCGATACAATCTGCCATCTCGGGTGGCGAACGGTCCCGCGTGATGCTGTCCATCAAAAAACTGATGGCCGAAAACGCTGAGCTTCCCACACTTATTCTGGACGAAATCGACACCGGAGTATCGGGCAGAGTTGCAGAAGAAATGGGTAATGTGATGAAGGAAATGTCGGGAGATATGCAGCTGATCGTAATTACGCACCTCGCGCAGGTGGCCGCAAAAGGAAATAATAATTACAAAGTCATCAAAGAAGAAGTTTCGGGGAAAACGCAGTCGAACATTATCCCGTTAAGCCAGGAAGAAAAACTACAGGAAATCGCGCAGCTGCTTTCCGGTTCAAGAATTACGGATGCGGCTGTTTCTCAGGCAAAAGAACTCATGAAATAACCTTAATTTCCGTTCGCGAAATATTCACTTGTTAATTTAAAAGACATTTCTGTAACAAATATTCTGTATTTTTAACTAATTCATTAAAGATTAGAAAAATATGTACGGAAAATTACTCCAGCTGGAATTTAAAAATTTTGTCAGAAATCCACAGTTTGGAGCCAATCTCGCGTTGAAAATCCTCATGGGTTTTGCGTACGCAGCGATGAGTGCTACATTCTTCTTTATGGCGGTGGCTCTTTATTTCGTTTTCGGGGGAAAGCTGAAAGTGGATCCGCTGACGCTGTTCGCGAGGTATTTCCTTTATTATGCGGCCTTTGATATGGTGGTGCGGTATTTCCTCCAGCAAATGCCCACGCAAAACATAAAACCCTTTCTCACCCAGAACATTACGAAGAAAAAATTGGTTAATTACACCGTTCTAAAGATTATATTTAATTTTTTTAACTGGGGTTACCTTCTGTTTCTGCTTCCGTTCTGCGCGCTTCTGATCTTCCACGGAGATTATTCTTTTATGCGTGTGCTGATGTTTCTGGTAGGCATTATGGCGGTGTTTTATTTCATCAACTTCCTCAACATCCTGCTGAATAAGAAAAACTCAGTACTGTACGGCGTTGCCATCGTTATGCTGGCGCTGGCTGGATGCGAATATTTCGGTTATATTCAGCTTTCAGAATATTCAGAAATAATGTTCCGGACTTTCTACGACCTTCCCGGAGCATTTTTAATTCCGTTGGTTTTGGCTGGCGCACTGGGTTATTTAGCGCACAGAAACATTCACAGCACTTTCTATCTCGATAAAGGCCTCGAGCTTGAACAGTCAGTCGGAAAAACCGAAAACATCGAATTCCTTAACAGATTCGGGCCTTTAGGAACTTTTCTGAATAACGATATCCGACTTCTCAAACGGAGCAAAGCCGCAAAATCTGCGCTGGCCGCGGGCGTGATGTTTCTGTTATACGGTCTGCTTTATTTCACCGGCGACGCATATCAAACGGTTTATATGCAGGTTTTTGTGGGAATTTTCGTAACCGGCGGCTTCCTGCTGATGTTTGGGCAAAGAGTGCCGGCGTGGGACAGCTCTTATTATCCGTTGATGATGACGCAAAAGGTTCCGTACAAAGATTACCTTAAAGCAAAATGGTATCTCGTGGTATTGGCCACCGCAGTTTCAATGGTGCTGGCAATTGGTTATGCATTAATCAGTTGGGAATTTTACCTCACTATTTTTGCGGCCGGACTGTATAACTTAGGTGTGAATTCTTATTTAACGCTGCTCGCAGGCGCTTTCAATAAACAGGCTATCGATCTTAACGCAGCTGCGAAATCGTTCGGGGGTGGCAAAAACAGCTTTAATATGAAGACGGTTTTGATGATGATTCCGCAAATATTGGTGCCAATGGCGGTGTTTTCGGGCGTTAATTATTTTGCCGGAATTGAACTGGCGGTTGCTAGCCTTGGAATCCTTGGACTCCTAGGTTTCCTGCTACGCGAAAAAATATTCTCACAGATTGTAAAGACTTACAATACAGAGAAATACTCTACAATTGAAGCATTTAAAAAAGTAGGTTAACGCCGATAAATTCAAATAAATATGATTAAAATTCAAAATATATCTAAAGTTTACGGTACCAAAAAGGTGTTGGATATCGAACTTCTCGAAATTGCAAAAGGGGAAAGTTTCGGACTAGTGGGGAACAACGGTGCGGGAAAAACAACGCTTTTCTCGCTTCTGCTCGATCTCATTCAGCCTTCGTCTGGTTTTATCCAGATTGACGGCGAGAAAGTGAACGAAGGCGAAAACTGGAAAACCAAAGTAGCTGCTTTTATTGATGACTCCTTTCTGATCGGCTATCTCACGCCTGAAGAATATTTTTATTTCCTCGGCGAGCTGCGCGGCCAGACGAAGACAATGGTTGACGAATTCCTCAAACAGTTTGATGATTTCTTCAACGGCGAAATTCTAAACGCTAAAAAATATGTGCGCGACCTTTCAAAAGGAAATCAGAAAAAAGTAGGAATCGTAGGCGCGTTGATTGGTACACCCGAAATCATCATCCTCGATGAACCTTTCGCGAATCTTGATCCTTCAACCCAGATAAAACTTAAAAAACTGATCAGAACATGGTCTCAAAGCGGCGAGGTAACCTTCCTGATTTCGAGCCATGACCTCGCTCATACCACCGAAGTAAGCAACCGCATCGTCGTTCTGAACAAAGGCACGCTAGTAAAAGATATTACCACGAATCCCGAAACCCTTAAAGAACTTGAGGACTTTTTTGCAAACTCAGTTTCAGACGTCTATTCCTAAAAAAATTCCCCGAAAAAAATTCGGGGAATTAAAATATGTTGATTTAAATTCAGGTTATAGGCTACCAACCATATCTTCTGGTTTCACCCACTCATCAAACTGTTCAGCTGTGAGCAAACCAAGATTTATGGATTCTTCTTTTAAAGTAGTGCCGTTTTTGTGAGCGGTTTTGGCAATTTTTGCAGCATTCTCGTACCCGATGTGCGTATTTAAAGCCGTCACCAACATTAAGGACTTATCGACTAATTCTTTAATTCTCGGTAAATTCGGCTCAATTCCAACCGCACAATGATCGTTAAATGAAATACAAGCGTCGCCCAAAAGCTGCGCCGACTGTAAGAAATTGTACGCCATTACGGGTTTGAAAACGTTCAGTTCATAATGTCCCTGCGTTCCGGCGAAAGAAATTGTTGTGTCATTTCCTAAAACCTGCGCACAAACCATGGTCATTGCCTCATTTTGCGTCGGATTCACTTTCCCAGGCATAATAGATGAACCCGGCTCGTTTTCAGGAATTAGAATTTCACCGATGCTGCTTCTCGGCCCTGACGCCAGCATCCTGATGTCGTTCGCAATTTTGTAAAGCGCAACAGCAAGCTGTTTCAGCGCGCCATGGCTTTCAACGATCGCATCATGAGCCGCCAGCGCCTCGAATTTATTCGGAGCCGTTATAAATGGAAGTCCGGTAAAATCAGAAATATACTTAGCGACAAGTTCGTCATAACCTTTTGGAGTATTAAGTCCGGTTCCAACCGCAGTTCCGCCGAGCGCAATTTCCTGAAGATGATCGAGGGTATTGGTAATGGCTTTCATCGCATAATCAAGTTGCGCAACATAACCCGAAAATTCCTGACCCAGGGTCAACGGTGTTGCATCCATCAGATGCGTACGGCCGATTTTAACAATATTTTTAAATTCTTCTGCCTTTTCGTGCAGTGTATTTCTTAAAATTTCAACCGAAGGTAAAGTATGCTCAACCACTTTTTTGTAAGCGGCAATATGCATGGCGGTTGGATACGTATCGTTTGAACTCTGCGATTTGTTCACATCGTCGTTCGGGTGAATAACCGATTTCTCACCTAAAACGCCGCCGTTATTCACCTGCGCTTTGTTCGAAACCACTTCATTCACATTCATATTACTCTGCGTGCCAGAACCCGTCTGCCAGATCACCAGTGGGAACTCGCCTTCAAGTTTTCCTTCGAGAATTTCGTCGCAAACTGCGGCAATCATATCCCTTTTTTCTTCAGAAAGAACGCCCAGTTCGGCATTCGTATAGGCAGCAGCCTTTTTTAAATAAGCAAAAGCTTCAATGATTTCCTGAGGCATGGAACCTTCGGGCCCAATTTTAAAATTATTTCGGGAACGCTCAGTTTGTGCACCCCACAATTTATCGGCGGGAACCTGTACGTCGCCCATCGTGTCATGTTCTGTTCTGTAATTCATTTCTTAAGGAATTTTAAGCCATAAAGTTACTAATTTTTAACCGAAAAAGACCGTTCAGAACGGCAAGACTAACCGCTTGACAAAGGTTGGCCACGAGCGATCTGAACAGTTATTTCAACCTCTGCAATAGTAGTTAAAACATAACGGTTTCTATCTAAATAACTGAGTAGCAGTAAATGACGAGTTATTTTTCGTATATTTGAAATTCCTTAACGGGAAACACAAAGATGATGAAAGCGGGGTTTTCAAACTTCGTAACGGGAAATTTATTCAAAAAAAACACGCGCAATGATCAAACGACTAAGAACAATTCGGGTTCACTATTATCTTTTCCTTAAGAGACTGAAAAAAAGTATTTTTGTAGACGGTGTCGTCTAAAGCGTTAGCAACCGTTCGTCGCTTTTAACTGTTTTTTTCGCAGCAGCAGGCAAATCCATAGAAATCCTTTGCCCGCAAACAAAATTTATCCTATTTTTGCCTAAAATCTATTGCAATGACGATGCTATCTTCATTTTTTCCGTTCTATCAGTTCCTTTGGACGGTGTATTTCTTAATCATGTTCCTCATCGGATTTTGGTGTATTTTCATGTTTTTCGGATACGTAATCCCAATCTGGCTCACCTCCGGTTTACGCGAGTATTTCGGAAAAACCAAGCCGTTTGATCCCGAAGAAGTACGCAGAAAAATAATGACAGAGCAGGAAGGAGTTGAGCTTATCTATAGCAATCCGAAAGGACGCGGCCCATTTTTACATGGTCCCGACAGTCACGGTCATCACTAGTTGATGTCATTGCTTTCCCACCTTAATCCCGGGAAAAGCAATCACAAAGCACCACAATATATACAGGTCAGGCTCTTTTTTAAGAGCCTGATTTTTTTTTTTGGACATCTTTGTTGTTTTAGGAGCAACAGTATTTATGCAGTTTGCCACCACTCCACCGGCTTTCCGCTGCATCTTTTTAGTGGCTTCGGAGGCCTCAGCCACAAAAAAGGATTTACGCTGCAATCCGGGCTACAACGACAGGAATTTTTTAATCCGAAGGTCAAAAAAGAACGCTGGCAATAGAAGGGTATCAAACTTTTTACTTTTTACTTTTTACTTTTTACTTGGCTCTTTTTACTTTTTCCTAGCCTCTTTTCCTTTAGCTCTTTTCCTTATCTTTGCACACAAATTTTCACTCAAAATGTCAAAGTCACTTATTCCCAAACTCGAGGCTATCAAGCAGCGCTACAACGAAGTTGCGGATCTTATCATTCAGCCAGATATCATCTCCGATCAGAAAAAATATTCCGCACTGAACAAGGAGTACAGCGACCTTGGTAAAATTGTTTCAGTTTTCGACCAGTACACGCAGGCGATAAACAGCATCGCCGAATCCGACGAAATTATAGCCGACGGTTCCGACAAAGAATTTGTGGAAATGGCTAAAATGGAGAAAAACGAAGCATTAGAAAAAATACCTCAGATTGAAGAAGAACTTAAGGTTTTGCTCATCCCGAAAGATCCGGCCGACGATAAAAACGTAATCGTAGAACTCCGCGCAGGTACGGGCGGCGACGAAGCAGCAATTTTCGTTGAAGATGTGTACCGCGCTTACGCAATGTTTTTCAAGACAAAAGGCTGGAAGCATGAGATTACCGACGCCAACGAAGCTTCTAAAGGCTATAAAGAACTGATTCTTAAAGTAGAAGGCGAAGGTGTGTATGGAATTATGAAGTTCGAATCGGGTGTACACCGCGTACAGCGTGTCCCCGAAACCGAAAGTCAGGGCCGTGTCCACACATCAGCGATTACGGTAGCTGTACTTCCGGAAGCTGAAGAAGTAGATTTCGAGCTGAATCCTGCCGATATTGAAATGCAGACCTCCCGTTCAGGTGGTGCCGGCGGACAGAACGTAAACAAAGTTGAAACTAAAGTGCAGCTCACGCACAAACCTTCAGGTATGGTGGTCGTATGTCAGCAGGCCCGCTCGCAGCTTGCCAACCGCGAACTTGCGATGGAAATGCTGCGTACAAAGCTTTATGATATCGAGCTTCAGCGTGTGCAGGGCGACATTGCTGCGCAGAGGAAAACAATGGTTTCTACTGGAGATCGCTCAGCTAAGATTAAAACATACAACTATCCGCAAGGCCGGGTAACCGATCACCGCGTGAATAAGTCGGTCTACAACCTCGATGCCTACATGAATGGTGATATCCAGGAAATGATAGACGCCGTAATCATGGCAGAAAATGCGGAAAAGATGAAAGGTGAGGAAGAAAATTATTGATAGTATAACATAATTTGAAAAAAAAGTGTAATTTCGTTTTTCATGCAATAAAACCAAAAAAATAACTTATTATGAAAAAAACACTTTTTGTAGGCATCGCAGTGATCGCCTTTGCAGTTACATCATGTAAAAAATCGGAAAATACTGAAACCATGAGTTCAGATTCAGCTATGACAGGCACTACCGATTCGATGATGATGAACACAGATTCAGCTATGACACCAAACGCAGACAGCATCAACACAACAGTGATGCCGGACGCTACCGGAACTGGAACAACAGGTACGACCGGAACAGGGACAACTGGCACTACAGGTACCAGCGGAACCACAGGAACCGACTCGGCTCAGTAAACATTGTTCATTGTGCAGGCAATTAAGCGGGTTTTCCCGCTTTTTTTGTTTCATTGCCAAATTTGTGCATTAATGACCGAAATTCCGCAAAATGTTTATATTTGCAGACATAATTAAAATATTATCTTATGAAAAAATCAATCTTTATGGCGGCAGCTTTCGCAGCAGTAACGCTTATCTCATGCAAGAAAACCGAAACTACAGCAACAGACGTTAACGCAGATTCTACTGCCGCGGTGGTAGTTGTTGATGCAGATTCTCTTCCTGTAATCTCAGATTCTAGCGCTGTTGGTGAGGCTATGGATTCTACCGGAGATGCTATTCAAGAAGGTGCTCAGGACGTTAAGGAAGGTGCTCAGCAAGCTACAGACGGCGACGGAAATATCACAAAATAATTTCTTTTGTCATCAAAACAAATTTAAAGTCTTTCTTCGGAAAGACTTTTTGCATTTGTGCAGCTCCGTTTCGGGCTCAACTTTGTAAATTTGTAACTTACTTCCAAAATAACTGCTGCACATGCGCCACAAGATACTGAATCAAAATCCTGACTTTTCTGCCGGTTCACAGAAAAAACTTCCCTACTTCTTCGAAAAAGACGGCCTCGAACTGAAATCTTCGTATACCGATAAAGACTCCGGACGTCTCACCGACCAAGGATTTTCGGCGGGTGTCGCGCCTTTTCTGCGCGGGCCTTATTCTACGATGTATGTACAGAAACCGTGGACGATCCGCCAGTACGCAGGCTTTTCAACTGCCGAAGAATCCAACGCGTTTTACAGAAGGAATCTTGCAGCGGGACAAAAAGGGCTTTCCGTTGCATTCGATCTTGCAACTCACCGTGGATATGATTCCGATCATCCGCGCGTGGTAGGTGATGTTGGAAAAGCCGGTGTAGCCATTGATTCGGTGGAAGACATGAAGATTTTATTCAATGAAATCCCGCTGGACGAAATTTCGGTGAGTATGACGATGAACGGCGCGGTTTTACCGGTTCTGGCCTTTTACATTGTAGCTGCAGAAGAGCAGGGCGTCAGCCAGCAACAGCTATCCGGTACCATCCAGAATGATATTCTCAAAGAATTCATGGTGCGGAATACCTACATTTATCCGCCAACGCCTTCGATGAAAATCATTGCGGACATTTTCGAGTACACCTCAAAAAACATCCCTAAATTCAATTCGATTTCCATCTCAGGCTATCATATGCAGGAAGCGGGCGCCACGCCGGTGCTCGAAATGGCATACACACTTGCTGACGGCCTCGAATATGTGCGGACAGGCATCAAAGCCGGAATGGCAATAGACGATTTCGCCCCAAGGTTATCTTTTTTCTGGGCAGTGGGCATGAATCATTTTATGGAAATCGCGAAAATGAGGGCTGCGAGGGTGATCTGGGCTAACCTGATTGCACCGTTCAATCCGCAAAACCCAAAATCTTTGGCACTGCGTACCCATTCGCAGACTTCAGGCTGGAGTTTAACCGAGCAGGAACCTTTTAATAACATTACTCGGACCGCAATTGAAGCGCTATCCGCGGCATTGGGCGGAACACAATCGCTCCATACCAATGCATTGGATGAAGCAATTGCCTTACCTACGGATTATTCGGCGAAAATAGCACGAAACACCCAACTGATCCTTCAGCTTGAAAGCGGGATTTGCGACGTGGTAGATCCAATGGGCGGCAGCCATCTGGTGGAGAGTTTAACGCAGCAGATGATTGATGAAGCGATGAAATTCATTGACGAAGTGGAGAAAGAAGGTGGAATGACCAAAGCCATTGAAGCCGGAATTCCGAAAATGAGAATTGAAGAAGCCGCTGCAAAAAAACAGGCAAAAATAGATGGCGGTGAGGAGTTTATCATTGGGGTAAACGCATTTAAATCGAGCCAGAAACAGCTTGAACTTGAAATTCTGGACATCGATAACTCGGAGGTCAGAAGGAAACAAATAGAATTGCTGGAACACATAAAATCTACAAGAAACGCTGAAAAAGCGTCGGAAATCCTTGAAAAACTTAAAGAAGCAGCCCGCAGTGGGAACGGAAACTTACTCGAAATCTGCATTGAAGCGGCGCGCAGAAGAGTAACTTTGGGTGAAATGAGCGACGCCATGGAAGAAAATTTCGGACGTTACAAAGCCAACATCAGAACAATACAGGGAGTTTACGCGATGAATGCAAGCAAAAACGAATACTTCGGAAAAGCGCTGGAGCTTACACAGAAGTTTGAGGACCACGAAGGCCGTCGGCCACGAATAATGGTTGTGAAAATGGGCCAGGACGGTCACGACCGCGGCGCAAAAGTGGTAGCCACCGCATTTGCTGACATGGGATTTGATGTGGATGTAGCACCATTATTCCAGACTCCCGAAGAAGTTGCCAAGCAGGCGGTGGAAAACGACATCCATATTCTGGGTGTTTCTTCCCTGGCGGCCGGACATAAAACGCTTGTCCCCCAGGTGGTTGAAGAACTAAAAAAGCTCGGAGCCGACGACATCAAAATTGTAGTTGGCGGCGTAATTCCGCAGCAGGATTATGAATTTCTGTACGAGAACGGTGCAGATTTTATCTTTGGACCTGGAACAAATTTGCCCAAATCTGCGTGTGAGATTTTGGAGGAATATCTAAAATAAATAGGTATAACCGGGACCGAACTGTATTTTAAGCGGGATCTGCGGCCGCGATTGCAACGGTTACCCCGCAGTGAGGCGGCGGAACGCAGTGGAGCCGCCGAGCGAGGAGTATGAGTGGAAAGCGCGAAATGTCCGCCCATAAAAAAACTTGTCCGAAAACACGTTTTAATTTTTTAATCGAACTCGCTGGCAACGCCAAGCTTGCTGGCAAGCAACCGCGATATCTTCACCTTAAGCGGCTCAATATCAATGTTCTGAATTGCATCGCTCGCAAATGCGAACAGCAGTAAAGCCTGTGCCTCCTTTTTCGAAATTCCGCGTGCACGAAGGTAGAAAAGTGCGTCCTCGTTGAGTTGTCCCACCGTGCAGCCGTGCGAACATTTTACGTCATCCGCAAAAATTTCGAGCTGTGGTTTGGTATCAATTGTGGCACCTTCATCGAGCAGAATATTGTTATTTTGCTGATAGGCATTGGTCTTCTGAGCCAACTTATCCACAAAAACTTTCCCGTTGAAAACCCCGTGAGATTTGTCTTTATAAATTCCTTTATAATTCTGGTAAGATTCGCAATGCGGCGTCTTATGGTGCACAGCGGTGTGGTGATCTACCAACTGCTCCTTGCCAATAATGGTAATTCCGTTCATGTACGAGTTAATATTCTCACCGTTGTGGATAAAATCCAGGTTATTGCGAACGAGTTTTCCGCCGAATGTGAAGGTGTTTACCGTGGTGCGGCTGTCGCGCTCCTGTTTTGCGAATGTATGATCGATCATATATGAATGGTCGCTGTCGTTCTGAAGTTTATGCCAGTCCGCTTTTGCATTTTCATACGTGAAAATCTCGGTTACGGTGTTAGTAAGTACAAAAGTTTCATCAAAATTATGATGACTTTCGATGATTTCCACTTTAGATCCAGCCTCTGCGATGAGTAAGTTCCGCGTGTTATAAATTGTGTTTTCGTCCTGATTCTGAGAAAGATAAAACACATGTACTGGCTTCTCGATTACTACGTTTTTCGGCACTTTAAGGAAAAATCCCTGCTTGCAATACGCCGTATTCAGGTTGGTAAACGCCAGATCTTTCGCTGCGATGGTGTTGAAATAATGCTCGAACACTTCTTTGTGTTTGGGATCATTCAGCGCATAATTAAATGAAAGAAACTCAACGTTTTCAATTGATATCTTCGAAAGTTCCTTGTGCAGTACGCCGTTTACGAAAACGATCCAGTCGAAATTCTCTTCACCTAGATGCAGTTCCTCAATTTTCTCCTTCGAAATATTGTGTGCTTCTTTCGGGAAAAAGTTATAGCTTTTCTCTGTGATTTCGCGAAGATTGGTGTATTTATATTCCTCGTCTTTCTTAGTGGGAAGCCCCATCTGTAGGAAATTCTGCAATGCGAAAACACGGTTCTCATCGAGAAATCTGTGCTTTAACGTTTCTAAAAAAGCGGGATGATTACTGGTAATATTATCTAATAAAGCCATATCGTTTTTTAAATTTTTTTGAATTGAATGAATCAGTCGTGTGACTCAAAAATCAATTCAGCAGCCAGTCGTAACCTCTTTCTTCAAGTTCCAGAGCCAAAGTTTTGTCGCCGGTTTTGATGATTTTTCCGTCGGCTAAAACATGTACAAAATCTGGCTGAATATAATCCAGAAGTCGCTGATAGTGCGTGATTAACAACACCGCATTTCCTTCATTCCGGAAAGAATTCACACCGTCTGCCACAATTCTTAACGCGTCGATATCTAATCCTGAATCGGTTTCATCAAGAATCGCCAGTTTCGGATTCAGCATCATCATCTGGAAAATTTCGTTTCTCTTCTTTTCTCCACCTGAAAAGCCTTCGTTTAAAGATCTCGAAAGAAAATCGCGCTTAATTCCCAGTTTTTCTGAGTTTTCACGGATCAGCGCCAGCATTTCTCTTGCAGGCATATCTTCGAGCCCATTGGCTTTTCTCGTTTCGTTCAGCGCTGCTTTGATGAAGTTCGTAACAGACACACCCGGAATTTCTACCGGATATTGAAACGACATAAAGATTCCTTTGTGAGCGCGGTCTTCGGGCGCGTCTTCTATAATATTCTGTCCGTTAAAAAAGATGTCGCCTTCCGTAATTTCATACTCTTCTTTTCCGGCAATTACCGAAGATAAAGTTGATTTTCCGGCGCCGTTCGGGCCCATAATCGCGTGTACTTCGCCCGGATTGATCTGAAGATTAATTCCTTTTAAAATTTCAACACCGCTTTCTATCTGCGCGTGTAAGTTATTGATATGTAGCATAATATATATGTTCGGTTTGTTTTTGAATTTTGTTTAAATAGTAAAATTAAACCTCAACAAATTCAAAAATGAAAATTTATCCAACTGACCCTTCAAGGGAAATTTCGAGTAATTTCTGGGCCTCGATTGCGAATTCCATCGGAAGTTTATTAAGAACTTCCTTACCGAATCCGTTCACAATCAATGCAATTGCCTTTTCGGTGTTAATTCCACGCTGGTTACAGTAGAAAATCTGGTCTTCACCGATTTTCGAGGTTGTAGCCTCATGTTCGAGCTGTGCCGTCGGATCTTTGATTTCGATATAAGGGAATGTATGAGCGCCACAATCGTTGCCCATCAGAAGGGAATCGCACTGTGAAAAGTTACGCGCGCCCTTTGCTGAAGGCATGACTTTAACTAGTCCACGGTATGAGTTATTCGATTTTCCGGCGGAGATTCCTTTTGAAATAATCGTAGAACGGGTGTTCTTTCCGATATGGATCATTTTCGTCCCGGTATCCGCGTACTGATGATTATTGGTAACCGCGATTGAATAGAATTCACCAATCGAGTGGTCACCCTTCAGGATGCAGCTTGGATACTTCCACGTTACCGCAGAACCTGTTTCAACCTGCGTCCATGAAATTTTCGCACGTGTTTCACAAATGCCACGTTTGGTTACGAAGTTAAACACTCCTCCTTTGCCCGAGGCATCGCCTGGAAACCAGTTCTGTACGGTAGAATATTTAATTTCTGCATCGTCCATCGCAATAAGTTCCACCACCGCAGCATGCAGTTGGTTTTCGTCACGCGCGGGTGCGGTGCAGCCTTCGAGGTATGATACGTAACTTCCTTCATCGGCGATCAGCAATGTTCTTTCGAACTGCCCTGAACCCGATTGGTTGATGCGGAAATAGGTTGAAAGCTCCATCGGGCATTTCACGCCCTTCGGAATGTAGCAAAAACTTCCGTCCGAAAAAACGGCAGAGTTTAACGCTGCGTAAAAGTTATCGCCGCGCGGTACTACTTTACCGATATATTTTCTTACTAAATCCGGATAATCGCGGATTGCTTCAGAGATTGCACAGAAAATAATTCCTTTCTCTTTAAGGGTTTCCTGAAAAGTGGTTTTCACGGAAACAGAATCGATGACGATATCCACAGCAACGCCGGAAAGCCTTTTCTGCTCCTCGATGTTGATGCCGAGTTTTTCGAAAGTTTTGAGCAACTCAGGATCTACTTCATCCAAGCTGGCCAGTTCAGGCTTCTTTTTAGGCGCAGCATAATATGTAATTCCCTGAAAATCAGGTTTTTCATATTTAACGTTAGCCCAGGTAGGTTCCTCCATTTTAAGCCAGATTCTGAAAGCTTCCAAACGCCATTCAGTCATCCATTCGGGCTCATTTTTCTTGGCAGAAATCATCCGGACAATGCCTTCATTCAATCCAATGGGAAATTCATCGTATTCGATATCGGTTTCCCAGCCGTATTCATATTTTTGGTTTTCAAGATCGACCCGTAGATCGTCTTCTGTATATTTTGACATAATTTTTATAAACTAAAAGATTCTCCACACCCGCACGTTCGGTTCGCATTGGGATTGTTGAATATAAAACCTTTACCGTTCAGGCCGCCCGAATATTCCAATACGGTACCGGCCAAATATAGAATCGATTTCTTCTCGACGATAATTTTGATACCGTTATCTTCAAAAATCTGGTCGGAATCTGTGCGTTGGTTATCAAACTTTAAAACATACTCAAGTCCTGAGCAACCGCCACTTTTTACGCCGACTCTTATGTAATCTTCGAAAGGGCGAAAGCCGTCTTCAGTCATTAACTGAATTGCTTTTTCCTTTGCATGATCGCTTACTTTAATCATTGTTTTTATTTAGACTTATTGTAGATTGCAAAATTACGCATTATATAATGAATATCAAATTAAGGCCTCTACATTTGTCTATTGCCGTCATAGACCGTAAATTTTAACTTTTAGCGTGCAAAATGATCGAACAGTCGTACAAATTTTAATATGAAAAAAGCCGTCGTTATCACGCTGATATTTATCTCCCAAATCATTTTTTCGCAGGCCACCCGATTTATCTATCAGGTTACCATGAAGCCCGATTCTACCAACCGCACGGACATTAAAACTGAAACTGCCTATCTTGATGCAACTCCCCTAAAATCTGTTTTTTACAGTGAAAACCGTCTGAAAAGAGATTCGTTGATGCAGCGTGTACGGCAGACCGGTAATTTCGACCGGACACAAATGGCCAATCTTCGATCCAACATGGATTTCACTGTAGAGAAAGATTTCAATTCCGGCAGCAAAGTTTTCAGTTCGCGAATCGGACGGGATCAGTATTCATATAACGAAGACCGCGCAACCGACTGGCAAATTCTACCTGAAACCACCACGATTGGCGACTATAAAGCACAGAAAGCCCAAACACAATTTGCAGGACGAACGTGGTTTGCGTGGTTCACTACGGATATTCCGCTGCAGGACGGACCTTATAAATTCTCAGGACTTCCGGGTCTGATCATTAAAGTTGAAGACTCAAAAGGCGACTATTCGTTTGATCTGAAAGAATCAAAGAAGATTGCTACGATTCCAACCTTGGAGCAGCGAGGCTCTGTTATCGCGGTAAACCGGGCCGCTTACAATAAACAGCTTGAGAAATTCAAAAAAGATCCGACCTCGTTCAGACCTTCAGGCGGACGTACCGGTGGTGAAATGAGATCCCAAGCCAGCGCTGCCCAGCGTAAAGAAAACGAAGCACGGCTGAATGAAGAAGCCAAAAAGAACAACAATCCTATTGAACTGGATTAAAATATCTGTAATTAATACCTGTGAAAAACAGTTTTAGCCTGACAATTAGCAGCCTTTTATAATCATTAGAATAAATTTGATTAATTTTGCAGCTGCATGTTGAAATCTTTAAGAATATTTCTCATTATTTTAGGATTGGGTGTTTTTATCCTTCCAACCCAAACACTGTCTGCACAGATCGTGGAGCAGTGCTGTACAAAGAAATCAGAGAACAACGACTGCTGCAATACAAAAACGGACGACGCCTGCCATTCAGAAAAACCATCTAGGGACAAAGGCACATCCGATTGCGGAAACGATTGTGCGAATTGCCACACATGTTCTGTACCGGTAATTTCAAGTTACATTTCTACGGATATTTTTTCAGCTACACCGCTTGTAATTGCCGGAGAAGCTCTTCTTTTCTCATACGAGGTTTCTTTCTTCTCTTCACAAATTCACAGCATCTGGCAACCGCCCAAATTAAGTTAATTTTCATTGAAGACAGCCGAAAGTACGTTCATTCGGCCACACTTTTATCTAAATTAATTTAATTAAAAAATGAAATCATTACTGAAAAGCCTGGTGGCTTTTTCACTTCTGCTTACCACAACTCTATCAGCGCAAACCATTACCAAATCTACTTTTAAAGTTAAAGGAGAATGTGGAATGTGCAAAGAAAGAATTGAAACCACAGCCAAAAATACCGGTGCCACCTACGCCAACTGGAGTGCAGACTCCCAACAACTTTCACTGGAATTCGACCCTGAAAAAACCACACCTGAAGCAATTCTTAAAAAAATCGCCGAAGCGGGACATGATAACGAGCAATTTACGGCTCCTGATGCGGTGTACAATGACCTTCCGGGATGCTGCCTGTACGAGCGGCAACCCTCATTCCTTAAAACTTCGGAAACACCTGCTGCAAACACGAAGGTGGCAAATCTGCCTAAAAAAGCTGACAATCAGTTTTATGTACGCGGAAACTGCGGGTCATGTAAGGCGAGAATTGAAAAAGCGGCGCACACCGCCGGTGCCACTGCCGCCGACTGGAATACCGATACACAGACCGTTACCCTGCTGTTTGATGCCGCGAAAACTTCCGCTGATACCATATTAAAGAAAATAGCAGATGTAGGTCACGATAACGAAAAATACCAGGCAACCGATGCGGTGTACAAACAACTTCCCGACTGCTGCCTTTACGACAGGGAGCTGCCGCTGGGCGTTAAAAGTCCGTTGGTACATCATGAAGAAGAAACCCCTGCGCGTAAAGATCATACGCAACATGCCGACCACGTCGACAAGTCGATTGAAGAAGTGAAACTCATCCGTTTGGGCGAAGCAACTGCTTTAAATAAAAAAGAAACCGGCCTGACTTTTAATATCAGCTCAAAGGAATTATTGAAAGCAGCCTGCTGCAACCTCTCTGAAAGTTTTGAAACCAATGCCACGGTAGACGTTTCGTTCAGTAACGCGGTTACCGGAACCAAGCAGCTTAAAATGCTAGGATTGGATCAAAAATACACTTCGCTGACTAAGGAACTTCTGCCTTCAATCCGAGGGTTGGCAGCGCCGTACGGAATGAATCTGATTCCAGGAAGGTGGATCGGCGGAATTCAGCTTACCAAAGGTGGCAGCACTGTAACGAACGGCTATGAAAGCATCACCGGCCAGATCAACACCGAACTTTTAAAACTTCAGGATACGCCTGAAACTGCAATCAACTTTTTTGGCGACCTCAACGGTAGATTTGAGTCCAACATTACTTCCACAAGCGCGCTTTCTGATCACTGGAATCAAACGGTCCTGCTACACGGAAACGCGACTTTGGCCAAAATGGACACCAACGACGACGGCTTCCTCGATCAACCGACAGGTAACCAGATCAACGCAGCTTATCTACTGAATTACAACGATTTGGAACACTCGGGTTTGGGAACGCATTTCGGAATCAGTTTCGTTAAAGACGAAAGATTTGGAGGTCAGACCGATTTCGATAAAAATACAGACCGTTCGCAGCAAAGTTACTATGGTGTTGGAATCGACATTTCTAAGTTCGACATCTGGAATAAAACAGGTTATGTTTTTAAGGGAAAACCTTATCAAAGCATAGGTTTGATGAACCAGTTCACCTATCATCAGCAGGACAGTTTTTTCGGAAACAGGAATTATTTGGGAAACCAGAAAACTTTTTATTCTAATTTAATATTTGAAAGTATTTTTGGAAATACCAACCATAAGTACAAAACCGGCGCTAGTTTTCTTTATGATCAGTTCGATGAAAACTATTTAACCCAAAGCTATCAACGGACTGAAACTGTTCCGGGATTGTTTTTTGAATATACGCTGACCGGCCTTAAATATACGCTGGTAGCGGGCGCGAGAACAGATTTTCACAATCTTGCAGGAACACAGTTCACGCCGAGAGTGAATTTTAAATATGATCTTTCGCCAAAAACCATTCTGAGGCTTTCTGCAGGAAAAGGTTTCAGAACCGCAAATATCTTCGCCGAAAACCAGCAGTATTTTGCTTCAAACCGGCAGATTGAGATTTTGGCCAACGGTGGAAACATTTATGGTCTGAAGCCGGAAATTGCCTGGAATTATGGCGCCAGTCTTCAGCAGGAATTTAAACTGTTCGGCAGAAAATCAACTTTAGTGGCAGATTTCTTCAGAACCGATTTTCAGGATCAGGTGCTTGTAGATTTGGATGTTTCACCTAATAAGATGGTGTTTTATAATCTGGATGGCAAATCTTACGCAAACAGCTTCCAAACCCAGCTGGATTTTACGCCCGCTAAAAACCTGGAAATTCGACTCGCGTACAAATATTATGATGTACAGGCAGATTATCTGGGCGGGAAAAGGGAGATACCGTTCATGGCCAAAAACAGAGGGTTTTTCAATGCATCGTATGCTACGGATAAAAATGAAAAAGATGCTTTCTGGAGTTTTGACACCACACTGCAACTTGTTGGCAGACAAAAACTTCCTCATTTAGATGGCAATCCCAGCGAATTTCAACTACCGGAATATTCCGCTTCTTTTGCGACGTTAAATGCGCAGATCTCGAGAAACGTAAATAAAAATATTCGTGTATATTTGGGCGGAGAAAACCTGACAAGCTATACACAGGATCAGCCCATTTTGGATGCAGCCAACCCGTTCGGGAATTATTTTGATGCCGGAATGGTGTATGCGCCGATTATGCCGGCCAATGTTTACCTGGGTTTAGATGTATCCTTTTAACCGAAAATTAATAACTATGAAAAAATTACCCTTATTATTGTTTGGCGCAGCCACGATACTTTTATCCTGCGAAGCGAAGAAAAATAAAGACAGTAACACAAATACATCATCGGCTAAGATAATGCCTCCGGCAGACACCAGCGCTTCAACGCGAACTGCACCTGAGGCCGTTGCAAACACAAGCGGAACAACAGAAAACACTGCAGAAGCAGGGCAGAAACCTGCGCTTAACCCGGCGCATGGCGAGCCTTATCACCGTTGCGACATACAGGTTGGCGCCCCACTTAACAGCCCGCCGGCTGCACCTACGACCGCTCCTCAAGCGGTTCAGCAAGCGCCTGTAAACAGCGCTTTTAACACAAATCCTATCTCTCCCTCAGATGCGCCGGCACCTTCTGTGTCATCATCCGCTGCTACAGGCCCGAAACCGGCACTGAACCCGCCACACGGCGAACCTCATCACCGTTGCGATCTTCAGGTTGGGGCGCCTTTAACGTAAGAACACGACCAATTAAAAACAAAAATGCGGAACTCAATTCAGGTTCCGCATTTTTTTTTATTTCTTTTCTGAATCGCCGACAAACTCAAGGCTTACAGAATTCATACAGTAGCGCGTGCCGGTCGGTGGCGGTCCGTCGTTGAATACATGACCTAAATGTGAGTCGCAGCGTTTGCACACTACTTCTATCCTTTCCATCCCGTGAGACGAATCTCTGTTGTATGCCGTTCCTTCTTTATCGGCCTCGAAAAAACTGGGCCACCCGCAGGTAGAAGAAAATTTAGAGTCGGAGCGGAAAAGATGGTTGCCACAAACCGCGCAGTAATAGTCGCCAAGCTCATCAAATTCATTGTATTTGCCCGTGAATGGTCTTTCTGTATCGGCCTCGCGGGCTATTGCATAAAGATCGGGCGATAGTATCTGCTTCCATTCGGAGTTTGACACGGTGAGCTTTGTACGGTCTGTCCGCGAATAGTAAGGATTGTCTTTTAAAGTGGAATTTTCCATGATCGGTTTGATTTGGGGTTGTTTTACCTGAGAGCACATTTGCATCGAAATAAGTGCCAATATAGAAAGTAATATTTTCATAAAACTGAAACTCATAATTAAGAGAAATAGTATTAAGAATGAGTTTGAGATTCAAATTTACTAAATTTGAAAACAATGAAGGACTTCGAGAAAAAAGCACAACTCCGTAAATATAAGATGTTCGCCACCGGACTTTTCGTTTTAATGGCGGCCGTCTTTGTAGTGACAACCGTTTTAGAAAAGAACAACCCCGCACATTGGATCGGCTATATCAGGGCATTCTCGGAAGCTGCGATGGTCGGTGCGCTAGCCGATTGGTTTGCAGTCACGGCGCTTTTTAATTATCCTTTGGGGCTTAAAATCCCTCATACCAACCTCATCGAAAACAGCAAGGAAAGGATTGGCGACAATCTCGGAAATTTCGTGGTGGATAATTTTCTGTCGCCGAAAAACATCAGGCCCTACATTCAGAAAATGAAAATCTCAGGTTTTGTGGGCGAGTGGCTTTCGAAGGAGCGCAACCAGGACAACCTGGTGAATGAGCTTTCAGGTATTGTTCTGGATATTCTGAATAAGCTTGAAGACTCTGCTGTAATTGCATTTATCGGGAAAAAAGCCAAAGAAATGTCCGATGATATTAAGATAAACGAAATTGTCGGCAACGGCCTTGTCTATATTCTCGATAAAAACGATCATCAGAAAATGATCACCAACCTCTCAAAACAGATTAAAGAATACGTTCTCAATAATCAGGAGGTTGTGAAAAGCCGCGTGCAAAAAGAGAGCTTTTTCCTGATTCCGAAATTTGTTGACAACACCATCGCTGAAAAAATCACGACAGGACTTTCAACCTTCTTTGAAGAAGTTGAAAATGATGCAAACCATTCTCTGCGCGACGAGATTACGCAGAAACTTTACGCGTTTTCGACGGAAATTCAGTCAGCGGAGAAATGGGCCGAGGAGTTCCGCAATGTAAAAAATGATTTTCTTCAGGAAGACAAACTCCAGCAATATGCGCAGGACATCTGGAATTCTATCAGAAAAACACTTTCGAACGAGCTTTTAGAAGAACATTCAGGTTTAAAAATGTATCTCAAAAAGAATCTATCAGAACTTTCGGCTAACCTGCAGACCGACGTGAAGCTGCAGCACAAAATAGATCACTGGGTGCGCGTCACGGCCTATAAATACATCCTCAAAAACACGCATCAGGCCGGAAATCTGATCAGTTCAACCGTCGGAAACTGGCAAGGAAAAGAACTCAGCGAAAAACTGGAGCTTGAAGTGGGCAAAGACCTTCAGTTCATCCGCGTCAACGGAACGATCGTGGGTGGTTTGGTCGGGTTGATTATTTATACGGTGACGAACTTCTTTTTGTAACGAATGCTGATTAATTTCTTGCCAGCAATCTCTCATTTATTTCCCGGATAAGCTGAGGACCTTCATAGATAAATCCGGTATAAAGCTGAAGCAGACTCGCTCCGGCGTCAAGTTTTTCAAGCGCATCGTCAGCGGAATGAATTCCACCCACACCGATAATAGGAAAGGCTTTTCCGCTTTTTTCTGAAAGAAAACGGATCACTTCGGTAGAACGTTCCGTTAAAGGCTTGCCGGAGAGGCCGCCGGTTTCATTTCTGTCTTCCGAAACCAGATTCTCGCGCGAGAGTGTAGTGTTTGTCGCTATTACACCCGCGATATGTGTCTCTTTTACAATATCGATGATATCGAGCAGCTGATCATCACTCAGATCAGGCGCAATCTTCAGCAAAATCGGCCTGGGCTTTTCTTTTTGTGAATTAAGCTGTTGAAGCGTGCCTAAAAGTTTCGTTAAAGGCTCCTTTTCCTGCAACTCGCGAAGGTTGGGCGTGTTCGGCGAACTTACATTCACCACAAAATAATCTACAAACGGAAACAACTTTTCGAAACACATCACATAATCGTTTACAGCGTCTTCGTTGGGCGTAAGTTTGTTTTTGCCGATGTTTCCGCCAATCAGCACGTGTTTGTTTTTCTTCAGTCGTTCGACGGCCGCATCTACGCCACCGTTATTAAAGCCCATTCTGTTGATGATCGCGGAATCTTCTTTTAACCTGAAAAGTCTTTTTTTTGGATTTCCGTCCTGTGGTTTAGGCGTTACAGTTCCAATTTCGACAAAACCAAAACCTAAATCTGAGAGTTCGGTGAACATTTTCGCATCTTTATCGAAACCTGCAGCCAAACCCACGGGGTTTTTAAACTTCAGACCGAAAACTTCGCGCTCCAGTCTTTTATCGTGCAAAGGTTTTGGGGCGATGATGTTTTTTAAAAAAGGAAATCGTTTAAGAATACTGAAAGTGAAGTAATGTACTTTTTCAGGATCGAATTTAAATAGAACCGGGCGGATAATGCTTTTATACATTGAAGAAAAGTTTTACAAAAATACTTAAATGTAGGATGCGGTATGCGCTCTGACTGATATTTTTTAAAATAAAAAACCTCCTCAATTTCTTGAAAAGGTGTGTGGGCAGTACTGGGCTCGAACCAGCGACCTCTGCGATGTCAACGCAACGCTCTGAACCAACTGAGCTAACCGCCCCGACATAAAAAAACTCCCCAATTTCTTGAGGAGTTTTGTGGGCCCTGAGGGATTCGAACCCCCGACCCTCTGGGTGTAAACCAGATGCTCTGAACCAACTGAGCTAAGAGCCCGATACCGTGTTTTGATCTCTCAAATTTTGGTTCGGCAAATATACAATCATTTTTTATTTCTGCAAATTATTTTCGAGAAATTCTCCCACCACAAAGTTGCTGCCGCCGATAAAAATCATTTCGTTATTTTTAATATTCTGTTTTGCAGAAACATACGCCAGCTGAACCTCATCAAAAATTTTATAATTTATTTTTGAATTTTTTAGCAAATCTTCGTAATCGAGCGGGTGACGGCCCCGGTTTACCTTCGGCTTCGCAAAATAGTAAGTGGAATTGCGCGGAAGAATGCCAAGCACGTCATCTATTTTTTTATCATTCACAAAACCTAAGATGATATGTTTGTGCTTTGGAATCGATTCGAGCTGCGCGAAAACAGCCTGCAAACCCGCCTGATTATGCGCAGTATCGCAGATGATCAGCGGCTCCGATGAAAACTCGAACCAACGGCCTATAAATCCGGTGTTTTGATGAACCTTCAGCAAACCGCGTTCTACATTTTTGGCAGTAACATTTAAACCTGATTCCCGCAGTTGATCAACCAAAGCCACTACCACCTTTATATTTTTCTGCTGGTAGTCGCCCTTTAAGTCGGATTTCAGTTCAGATTGAATCGTGCCTGCGTCTACAAACCGCGAATTTTTCTGCTGCGCTGTGCTTCTGATAATATTTCTTACGGTTTCGTCTTCAGCACCGGAAATCACCGTTACGCCGTCTTTGATAATTCCTGCTTTTTCAAACGCGATCTCTTCAATGGTTTCACCGAGAATATCCTGATGATCCAGCGCTACATTGGTAATGGCGCTTATCATTGGTGAAATAATATTGGTAGAATCTAACCTGCCGCCCAACCCTACTTCGATGATCGCAATATCCACGTTCTGCTGATGAAAATATTCGAAAGCCATGATGGTGGTGAACTCGAAAAAAGAAGGCGTGATTTCGGCCGGAAGATCTTTAAGTTTCTGGATGAATTCAAATACAAATTCCTTTTCGCAGGTTTTGCCGTTTACCTTGATCCTTTCGGTAAAATCGATAAGATGCGGCGAGTTGTACAGGCCTGTTTTATAACCCGCCTCATACAGAACTGAAGCCAGCATATTGCTCACGGAACCCTTTCCGTTTGTACCGCCGATATGGATGGTTTTTATTTTGCGCTGCGGATTGCCGAAGTGTTCGCAGAGGGCAATGATATTCTCAAGGCCGGGTTTATAGGCTGTTTTACCGTCTGTCTGATAATTGGGCACCTGCGCAAAAAGCCATGCGACGGCGTCCTGATATTCGGAGTATGTCATGGCACAAAAATCTCAAAATTTTCTGGTTTAGAGAAAATAGATCTGGAATTATCAATGGTTTTGTTTGAATCCAAGCTTTCGCACCCCGACCTGAACGGAGCTCTTTTTGCGAAACGGAGTGGAGCAAAAAAGCGGGAGTGGAGGGCGGAAAAGGTGCCCAAACTAAAAAGTTATACGGTAAGTTCCTGTTGATGATGTGTTTGCACGCTCGGCTTTTACATATTGTTTCACCCAGCCTGTCGCCGCTGAAGAAGCGCATGGATCTGAAATGCCGCCTGAACGCCGCGCTGAAATTACGTTTCCGGCTTTATCTACGGTGTACGCAATACTGATGGTGCCACTTGCTGAGCAGCTGTGCGACGGTTGCGCGCCTCCACGGCCCATCGTGCCTGGGATAAAACCGATCAGATTACGGTCTACGCCAATTTTGCTGTCGCCGTTGCCATCGCCGCCCAATGGGTCGCCCTGGTTGCCCACAGTACCGCTGGTACCTTGTGTGCCGGCTTTTGTGCCTCTTCCTTTAATTAGATTGCCGATGGCTGCTGTACCTTTACCATCGCCGCTGCCCGTTTTCGAGTTGGCTGTTGCTGCTTTTGTAGCTGTAGTTTTGGGTTTAGCTGCGGGAGTGGCTTTTTCGGCTTTCGGCGTTGAAACTTTAGTATTGCTGCCCGTGATTATTTTTTCTTTTACCACGGGTTTCGGCACATGAACTTTGGGTTCTGGCTTGGTAACCGCAACCTCTTCCTGTACGGGTTCAGGCACGGTAACTTCGGTATTGGCAGCCACGCTTCCTTCCTGGTTGGCGGGTTCTTCCTGTTCAGCACCGTTCTGATTGTCGCCGAAATTAATCAGCATCGTGGTAATTTCCTCAGGTTTATCAGTAATTTTAGTGAACTTGTAGAAAAATATTCCCAAAAAAATCAACACAGAGATGAATAAAGTGATCAGCGCACTGTTTCTGCGGTCTCTTTCTTCTGATTTTTTATGTTGAATGGTATGATGCATTTCTATTCCTGAGTAGTTGCAATGGCGAGATTAAATTTGTGCGTTTCTGCAATGCCCATCACAAAAACCACATCTTTATGTTTGCTGTTTTCGTCCGCGCGGATGGTAAAGGTTGGACTGGCTTCATTTTTCAAAGCTTCAACCAATACGGTCTCCAGCTGTTCTTTTGCGATCTCTGTGTCGTTCACAAAATACTTGCCGTCTTCTTTGATGGTGACCGTAGATGGATCCTGCGCACTGGGGTTGGCAGCGTCGGCCTGCGGCAGCTTCACATCGATTGCGCTTTGGCTGATGGCGGAACTCGTAATCATGAAAAAAATCAACAACAGAAAGATAATATCCGTCATCGAAGCCATGCTGAATTCGGCGTTGACTCTGTTTCTGCGTTTCAGTTCCATTAAAGCGGTTTATTTAAAGCGTCGAGAAAATCATTGACATGGGTTTGAATTTTTAAAACCAAACGGTCTACATTCGTCACCAAAATATTGTAAAAAAAATAGGCGGGAATCCCTACGAAAAGTCCCACAGCGGTAGTTGCCATCGCCGTATAAATACCGGAGGCCAGTAATTTCGGGCTCACAGCACCTGTAACATTCGAGATTTCGAAGAATGCCATAATCATCCCCACAACCGTTCCCAGGAATCCCAGCATCGGGGCGGCACCTGAAGCGGATGCAAGAATATTAAGGTTTTTCTCAAGTTTTGAAACTTCGAGCTGACCCTGATTCTGCATCGCGTTTGAGATATCAGAAATCGGGCGCCCGATTCTGGCCAAACCTTTTTCAATCATGCGTGCTTCCGGGGAATCGATCGTTTTGCAGTAATCTACCGCAGTCTGAATCTTTCCCTCCTGCACGAAATCTTTGATGTTTTCAAGAAAATTCGGCGTTTCCTTCGAGGATCTTTTAATGAATAAATACCTTTCGAAAAAGATGTAAAGCGCCAGGATGCCAAGCAGAAAAATAGCAATCATAATGGAATTACCCAAAATTCCGCCGCTGAATAGAATATTCCAGAGCGAAAAAACGTGTGTTTCTGTAGTTGTACTGATTACCTGTGTTGGAGCCTGTAAAAACATATTGAAGTTTTGGTATTTTGATTGAACGACAAAAGTAGGTTAATATTGCAGAAATGACGTGGCTTAGAGCGTTTTTAATGACGTATAAACGGCCGCCGGGCAGCTGATTTCCTTCAGTCCTCGTCTACCAGAATTACGTCCGGCTTGAAATGGCATTTCAACTTGAAGGGAATCGGCTCGTCCGAACCGGTGTAGAAATCGCTGATTTCCCCTTGCCAACAAAGCTGCAGGCCGTCTTCGGAATCGTTGCTGTAGGTAAGCTTATTTTGGAAGAGGTAGGCGTCTTCGTCATCAAAAAGATCAACTTCCGTGTAAATTTCTTCGTCGCTGTCTTCAATTTCGAAGGTTTTGCCTTCAATTTCGGCATCATCAATCGGAAATTCTGTAACGGTAAAACGCAACTGCGGAAAATTATACTGCAGTGAATCATCGTCTACGTGATCTACGGAATCATCTGTAATGAGCTCAACTTCGAGAAAATGTCGTTTGTTACTGTACACCGCTTTGCAGTAAGTGCTTTGGATGTGGTATTTCAGGGTTTCTTCAGGATGGTAGATTTTTAAAAGCCCTTTCATTTCTTTAGAAAAAAATATTATTAAGTAATTGATGACGAACTTGCCCGACAAAGATAAAAAATTGATTGATTGTGCAAAGTTTTATTAATCATGACGCGAACCCGAATTTATTCTGAAAAAACTCCCGCCTGAAATTGAAAACCATCGCCCAGTAAGTGCTGAAATTAATTTAAATTAGCCCGAGCAAAATATTTATTATGGGAAAGACAGTTTTTCACGCTTTTATCATCACCGTTTTTTTTAGCCTGTTTTCGTGTAAGAAAACAGATTATCCGTTGACCCGCGAAACGCCGGTGGAAATTGATTCAATTGCTGCCAATTACTACGAACAGTATCTGAAACTTTATCCGCTTGAAGCTACCGCACAGGGCGACTTGCGGTATAACGACCAGCTTCCCGTGAACATCGACAAAGATTTTATCTCGGGCGAAATATCATTTTATAACTCAGTGCAGGCGCAACTGAAGAAAGTGGATTATGAGAAGCTCACCGACGAGAAAAAAACCGTTTATGATGTGCTCGATTACACATTGAAAGACAAGATAGAACGCTATGCGTACCATCCCGAATACATCCCTTTTACGCAGTTTGGGGGTCTGCCGCTCGATTTTCCGTTACTTGGCAGCGGCCAGGGAAGCCAGCCGTTTAAAACCGAGAAAGATTACAGCGACTGGCTGAGCAGAGCAGAAAAATTCCCGTTATGGATGGATACGGCGATGGCGAACTTCCGCGAAGGAATTACCCAGAAATACATATTACCTAAAACATTGGTGGCCAAAATGATTCCGCAGATGAAAGCCGAAGAAATTACAACCACCGATTTTGACAGGAATATATTTTACGGCCCCATCAAAAACTTCCCTAAAAACTTTACGGCCGCACAGCGCGAGAAGTTTACCTCACAGTATAAAGCTTTGATCACCGAAAAAATTATCCCAACCTACCTGAAGATGGCCAATTTCCTTGAACAGGAGTATCTACCCAAAGCCCGCAACACACATGGGATTAACTCTCTGCCCAATGGTGGCGAAATCTACAGCTATTACGCGAAAAGCTGGACCACGACTTCCCTCACACCGCAGGACATCAACCGGACCGGCCTGGCTGAAGTGGCGCGTCTGCGTGCAGAAATGGAAAAGGTAAGAAAGCAGGTAAATTATAACGGAACACTTGAAGAGTTTATCGCGCACGTTAAAACCGATCCGAAAGCTTTTCCGTATACAAGCAGCAAGGAAGTTTTAGACGGTTTTAATGGAATTTTAAAGAAGATTACACCAAAACTTAAAACAATGTTTAGCGTAGCACCCAAAACTGCGTTTGAAATCCGCCAGACAGAAAAATTCCGTGAGGCAAGCGCCAGCGCCGAATATATGCCCGGCACACCCGACGGCAAAAGACCCGGAATTTTCTATATTCCGATTCCGGATCCCACAAAATTCAATGTAACCTCAGGCATGGAGTCGCTGTTTCTTCACGAAGCCATTCCCGGCCACCATTATCAGATATCCCTACAGCAGGAAAACACCAGTTTACCGAAGTTTATGCGGTTCGGCTGGTTTGGTGCTTATGGTGAAGGCTGGGCGCTATATTGCGAATCTCTCGGTCCCGAGTTTGGCCTTTATACGGATCCTTACCAGAAAATGGGTTCGTTGAGCGACGAAATGTTGCGCGCAGTCCGCCTGGTTGTAGATACGGGTCTGCACAGCGGCACGATGACACGCGAAGAAGCGATCACCTATTTCCTGAGTAACATTTCGTACGATGAAGCTGCCGCCACGGCGGAAGTGGAACGCTACATGGCGATGCCAGGCCAGGCATTAAGCTATAAAATCGGCTCGCTGAAAATCAGAGCATTGAGAGATCAGTATCAGAAAGAACTGGGAAATAAATTCAGTCTGGCGAAATTTCACGACGAAGTACTCAATCAGGGTGGGCTTCCACTGGACGTGCTCGACAGAAAAATGAAGCTTTGGGCGAAGCGGCAATAAGTTCAATTCGTATATCAAAATTTTCATTCACTGAAGGGCATATGATTTGGGTTTAACAGAAAAGCGCGTTTATAATTAACAACTTACGCTGATAAACCGCAAATTTTTTACGAATATGAAATGTATTATTTATATTTGAAGTCTAAAATTGTAAACCTTCATGGAAGCCAGCTTTCCTCCTTCTTTTTCGGTTAAAGAACACGTTTTCGGTACCATCCTTCAGAAAGCACAATTTGGTTTTGCACTTGTGAATTCGTCTTACGTCATCGAATACACCAATCAAACCTGGCTCGAAATCATTGGTTTGAACAAAAAGACCGCGGTTGGTAAGAAAATCTTTGATTTTTTCCCTGAAGCGGCGGATCAGCTCACCGCGTTTTTCGAAGAGACAAAAGAAACCCGCGAGCCCGCCAGTGCTGCAGATTTCAAGCTCAGGATAAAAAGAAGCGGCTCTGTTCAGCCAGCGTATTTCAGTTTTATGTATCAGCCGGTTTATGAGGATAACGGCGCGTTTTTATACTATGCAGTTGTCATTCTCGAAATTTCGGCTCTAGTAACTATTAAATATAAAATGCGTGAAGATGAAGAGCGCCTGAGACTTGCCACGGAAAGCTCCCTGACCGCCACGTGGGACCTCAATCTCAAAACCCGTGAAATTGTACACTCTCCGCTTTTAGCTAAAATTTTCGGGTATGAGGCGGGAGAAAATATTTCTCACGAACAGTTCCGCAGCCATCTTTTCGAGTACGACAGAATAAATATTGTAGACGTCGCTTATAAAAAAGCACTCAAAACCGGCATCTACAAATATGAAGCGCGCATCACCGACCGAAATGGTGTACAGAAGTGGATTTCAACCAACGGAAAAATATTTTCAGACGAGAACGAACTGCCGGACCGTATGTTAGGCATTTTGCAGGATATTACGGAACGCAAGAAAAACGAAATCCGCCAGCACCAGAGCCATCACCAGCTGAATACCGCCATGGAGGCCACCAAACTCGGTCTGTTCGACATGAATCCCGAAACACTCGAAAAATATAATTTTTCCCCGCGCTTTCTGGAAATTTTCGGTTATGATCCTTCCAGTGAAACCATTGACACTCATGTTTTCGAAAAACACATTCATAAAGATTTCATCGACGTGCGCGCGCAAGCTTTACAAAAAGCACAGGAAACCGGTGACCTACATTATCAGACCAAAATTGTATTAAGGGACGGCAGCGTGAAATGGATTGAACTCTACGGCCGTCTCCTTCGTGAGTCCGCAGCCAGCAATGCTTACATCTCCGGAACCGTCCGCGATATCACCGACCTGAAGAACTACGAACAAAAATTAAGCGCAAGCGAGAAGAAATACCGTTTTCTGGCAGATGTGATGCCGCAGATCGTGTGGACAGGCGAACCGGACGGAAGGCTTACGTATTTCAACCAATCCACGCTCAATTACTCAGGAAAGAGTTATAAAGAACTGCTGGAAGGCGATGGACTGAACCAAATGGTGCATCCGGAAGAACAGGAGGAAACCGGGAAACGTTGGGCAGCCAGCGTACGCACAAAGAAACCATTCTTTTTCGAGCATCGTTTCCGCGACAGTAATAACGAATACCGCTGGTTTATGAGCAAGGCGTTCCCGGAAATGGATGATGCGGGTAACGTTACCAAATGGGTAGGAACCAGCACGGATATTGATGACATGAAGCGCCAGGAGCAGCAAAAGGACGACTTCATTAAAATGGCCAGCCATGAGCTCAAAACACCTGTTACCACCATAAAAGGATATGTTCAGCTGTTAAAAAGAACCCGGAAGGATTCTGATGACAAGTTTCTTGTAAATTCTTTAAACACCATTGAGAACCAGGTTAATAATCTCAGCGTACTCATCGGCGACCTGCTCGACATTTCCCGGATGGAAAATGGCTATCTGCTGCTGAACAAGCATAAATTCTCACTGGTTGAACTCGTGACCGAAAGTATCGAAGACATTAAAGCTTCCGAACAAAGCCACGAAATAAACTTTGAGATGAAGCACTTTGCGGATATCGAAGTATTTGCCGACAAAGAACGCCTCAAGCAGGTACTCACTAACCTTCTTACCAATGCAATAAAATATTCGCCAAAAGCCAATTCGGTAAATGTTGAACTTTGGGTAGAAGATGGCCGGGGCATCGTATCGGTTGAAGATTTCGGTATCGGCATGGAAGCCAGCGAACTGGGTAAGATTTTCGAACGCTTTTACCGGGTTTCCGGCGACGACGAAAAAACCTTTCCGGGTTTCGGCATCGGCCTGTATATCGTAAAAGACATCATACAGCGCCTTGACGGCAAGATCTGGGTTGAAAGCGAGAAAAACCAGGGCAGTAAATTCTATTTTTCGCTGCCTGTTTCAAATAAAACGATTTAAATTTCAGCATGAGCATACTAGTTGTTGACGACAATAAGGACATCTGCACGCTTATTGAAAACATCCTGCTTTCAGAGGGATATGATGTACAGACATGTTGTAACCCACTGGAGGTAAGCACTATAATTAAAGACACCAGGCCCGCACTCATCATTACGGATATGCTGATGTCGGGATTCGATGGCCGCACTTTAACCAAAGAGGTAAAGGCCGATCCTGAAACCGAACACATCAAAATAATGATGATGTCTGCACATCCTGACGCCGAATCGATAAGCCGTAGCATTGGTGTTGACGACTTTCTTACCAAGCCTTTTGAGATCGATGACTTGGTTAATAAAGTGGAGAAACTGCTGTGATCATTCTGAAATAACTGCTCAGATTTCGGGTTGAAATAACATCCGCGTAATAAAATCTTTCTCCTGGCTGCCGCGCGCAGGCGAATATTCTCTGCCGTAAAATATGATCTGAAGATGCAACCTGTTCCAGGCAGTTTTCGGGAACAGTTTCTTGGCATCACGTTCAGTTTCAATTACATTCTTTCCGTCCGTTAGTTTCCACTGTTTCATAAGTCTGTGAATATGCGTGTCGACTGGAAATGCAGGTACACCAAATGCCTGGCTCATCACCACTGATGCGGTTTTGTGGCCTACACCGGGCAGTGCTTCAAGTTCTTCAAAAGTCTGCGGTACAACTCCCTGATGTTTTTCGACCAGAATTTCAGCCATTCTTTTTAAGTTTTTAGCTTTCGTATTGGCTAAACCGATTTCTTTAATTAAAAACCTGATTTCATCCACTTCCAGAATCGACATTTTATAAGGATCGCCAGCAACTTCAAATAATTTTGGTGTGATCTGGTTCACCTTTTTATCCGTGGTCTGCGCCGAAAGTCCGACTGCCACGAGCAGTGTAAACGGATCTGAATGATCGAGAGGAATCGGAACTTCGGGATATAGTTTTTCAAGTTCGGTCATCACCGTGAGTGCCCTTTGCTTTTTAGTCATTTAAAATCTAAATTTGGTCAAAAATAAACATTATGCTGAAGGTTGGCGATAGGTTACCGGAATTTGAAGGAGTGAATCAAGATGGCGAAACAATAAATTCTAATGATTTTGCAGGAAAAAAACTCGTTGTTTTCTTTTATCCGAAAGCCAACACGCCCGGCTGCACGGCGCAGTCCTGCGATTTAAACAATCATTTTTCCATGCTTAATAAAGAAGGTTATCAGTTACTCGGAGTGTCTGCGGATTCGGTTAAGGCGCAGAAAAAATTTCACCAAAAATTCGGATTTCAATATCCGCTGCTTGCTGATGAAAAAAGGGAAGTAATTGAAAAGTTCGGGGTGTGGCAGCTCAAAAAGTTTATGGGCCGCGAGTTTATGGGAATCGTGCGCACCACTTTTATCTTTGATGAAAACGGAATCTGCACGCGTGTAATTGAAAAGGTGAAGACAAAAGAAGCCGCAAAACAGATTTTGGAAGGATAGGAATTAGCTTAGCATCCGCTGCGCCTTTTTCACGCCTTCTACCAGTAAATCAACATCTTCAAATGTATTGTACACCGCAAAACTCGCCCGTACGGTGCCTGCAATCTCGAAATATTCCATGATCGGCTGCGTGCAATGATGGCCGGTTCTCACGGCAATCCCCATTTTATCGAGAATCATCCCCACATCCGAAGAAATCCCTACACCTTCGAGATTGAAAGATACGACGCCGGTTCTCCTCGCTTTTTCGCCATAAATTCTGAGTCCTTCAAGTTCCAGCAGTTTTCGTTGTGCATATTCAAGCAGGGCGTTTTCGTGATTCTGCAGATGCTCATGCCCAATACCTTCAATAAAATCTACTGCGGCTCCAAGCGCAATGTTTCCGCCTACATTTGGAGTTCCAGCCTCGAATTTAAACGGCAGATCGGCGTAAGTTGTTTTGGTAAAAGAACATACCGAAATCATCTCGCCGCCACCATGAAACGGGGGAATTTCGCGTAAAATACGCTCTTTTCCATACAGAATTCCCGTACCCATCGGCGCGTACATTTTATGACCCGAAAACACAAAGAAATCACAGTCTAGCTGCTGCACATCGATCTTAAAATGGGGTGCAGACTGCGCCCCATCAATTACGATATACGCATCAGATTGCGCACGCGTTTTTCTGATGATTTCTTCAACAGGATTCACAATTCCGAGCGCGTTGGAGACCTGGTTAATCGAAACAATTTTGGTCCGTTCATTAATATTTTCATCAAGAAAATCAAGCTGCAGAATGCCGTCCGCATCCATAGGAATCACTTTGAGTTTTGCTCCGGTTCGCTCGCAAAGCAGCTGCCATGGGACAATATTTGAGTGATGCTCAAGATGCGAGATCAGGATTTCGTCGTCCTTTTTAATTAAATTCGTAAGCGAATAGGCGATCAGGTTGATGCCTTCCGTAGTTCCCTTCGTAAAAATAACCTCGAAATCATGTTTTGCGTTGATAAATTTCTGAATCTTTCTGCGTGAAAGTTCCATTTCCTCGGTCGCTAACTGGCTCAAAGTGTGGATCCCGCGGTGTACGTTCGCGTTAATTTCAGCGTAATATTTTTGCCATGAATCTAGAACAGAAAGCGGTTTTTGCGAAGTTGCTGCGTTATCGAGATAGATTAAAGGCTTTCCGTTCACTTTTTGCGAAAGAATGGGAAACTGACTGCGTATATTTTGTATGTCGAACATGATGTTTATTTAGAATCTACAAATTTACGGATTTATTCGTGGTGGATATTTCCGGGCGCGAGTCATTTAATCGGGTGGTAACCTTCAAATAAAATCGTCGGGCACAAAAAAAGGCCCCGGAAATCCGGAACCTTTTGTGATATTATCTTTTTCAAACTTAAATCTTAGAAAGTAAATTCCGGAAATTCGTTTTTTCGTCGATAATTCTGCGAAGATCTGCAACGGCCACTCTTTCCTGCTTCATCGTGTCGCGGTCTCTTAAAGTAACCGTGTTATCCTTCAAAGTATCGTGATCGATTGTGATACAGAACGGTGTCCCGATCGCATCCTGACGTCTGTAACGCTTCCCGATGCTGTCTTTATCTTCGTAAATAACGTTGAAATCAAATTTCAGATCATTAAAAATTTTCTCGCCATATTCGCCTAAACCATCTTTTTTCATCAAAGGCAAAATCGCAGCTTTCACAGGAGCCAAAGCTGGCGGAAGCGAAAGCACTGTTCTTTCCGAACCATCTTCCAGAACCTCATCTTTAAGTGAATTAGAGAAAATTGCGAGGAAAAGACGGTCTAAACCAACCGAAGTTTCTACCACAAAAGGAACGTAGTTTTCGTTTCTTTCCGAATCAAAATACTGCAGTTTTCTTCCGGAATGTTTTTCATGCGCGCTCAAATCGAAATCAGTTCGGGAGTGGATTCCTTCGAGTTCCTTAAATCCAAACGGGAATTTAAACTCAATATCTGCCGCCGCATTTGCGTAATGCGCCAGTTTTTCGTGATCGTGGAATTTATAATTCTCAGCGCCTAAACCTAAAGCCAAATGCCAGTTGAGACGTTTCTGTTTCCATTCTTCATAGAAATCAAGTTCGGTTCCGGGTGGAACAAAGAACTGCATTTCCATCTGCTCGAATTCGCGCATTCTGAAAATAAACTGTCTCGCAACAATCTCATTTCTAAAGGCTTTTCCGATTTGGGCAATTCCGAATGGTAATTTATGACGTGATGTTTTCTGAACATTTAAGAAATTCACAAAAATTCCCTGCGCAGTTTCCGGTCTTAAATATAAATCGGTCGCAGAATCTGCGGAAGCACCGAGTTTCGTTCCAAACATCAGATTAAACTGGCGAACATCGGTCCAGTTTTTAGAACCGGTGTCCGGATCAGCGATTTCCAACTCTTCAATCAAAGATTTTACATCAGCCAAATCTTCGTTTTCCAAAGATTTTGCCATTCTCGAAAGAATCGTTTTCTGCTTTTCTCTGTATTCTAAAACGCGGCCATTAGTGGTTTCAAACTCATTTTTATCAAAAGTATCACCGAATCTTTTTGCGGCTTTATCAATTTCTTTCTGTGCTTTTTCTTCGAGTTTCGCGCAGTAATCTTCAAGCAAAACATCGGCTCTGAAACGTTTTTTCGAGTCTTTATTATCGATCAAAGGATCATTAAAGGCGTCAACGTGGCCGGAAGCTTTCCAAATCGTGGGATGCATGAAAATAGCGGAATCAATTCCGACAATATTTTCATTCATCTGAACCATGGCTTTCCACCAGTACTGTTTGATGTTGTTTTTCAGTTCGGCACCATTCTGCCCGTAATCGTAAATCGCTGAAAGTCCGTCGTAGATTTCACTTGAAGGAAATATAAAGCCATATTCTTTCGCGTGCGAGATCAGTTTCTTGAAAACATCTTCCTGTTTAGCCATCGTTATAATTTTGAGCAAAAATAGGCAATTTTAGTGGAATTTTCAGGAGCTGTTTCCGGCTTTCGCTACTCGCTGCCCGGCTCCCTTCCGGTCGCCGGGCGAGCTCAGACAGGCCGCTCAATCCGGGCTAGGGACCCGTTTATAATAAGGGATAACGCTTTTCAAAGGAGAAGGATTTGGGATCCGTGTACATTAAACCCAATAAAAAAGCGTTTCACCTTTGCTAAGTGAAACGCCCTTGCGATCTTTTTAAAAAAGTAAGAAGTCAACAAATTTTTCCGCCCATTGCGTTTAAAATCTAAACGCGGTAGATTAAAAATTATAACTCACCGCCATTCCGTTTCCGGCAGTTTCGAGTTTGAAGTAAGGCTGGAACGCTGTTACTTCGCCGTTTTCGAGTTTCAAAGCTTTATCAGCATTTTTGTTTGAGGCAATGGCAAAAGGAATTCCAATGGCCACCAAACCGGCACCAATTCCAACTACAGTCCAGGCAGAACTTGCATCCCGTTTATAAACCATCCCGTTTCTGGTTTCAGTTTTATTTCCCTGCAATGCCGGAATTAAACCAAAACCAATCCCGAAACCACCGGCATATGCAAAAATTTGCCCTACGGTGCTGTTTGTGCGCGCCTTGCTGAATGCCACTTCAGCTTCAGAATTTGTGAATACATCCCTATACTTCGAAAATTTATACTCCTGCCCGTCTTTAATCAAACGGTTTCCGGAAATAGTGACCTGAGAGAATACATTTTGTGCAATGAAAAATGCGAAAAACAATAAAAATTTGTTCATATAATTAAAAATTTCCCGCGAAAATACATCAAGTTATGCGTTGTCCCAAAACTTCCATTATGATATTTCGCAGAATTTCACCAAAACAGTTCAAGAAACCGGGTGCAATGATTTCGGCAATTTTTTGTTAATTTTAGACAAACACAAGTTATGTTAGTTAAAATTTACGGAAGCGCGATTTTCGGGGTTTCTGCACAGACGATCACCATTGAGGTCAACGTAGATACTTCCGGCGTGGGCTATCATCTGGTCGGTCTTGCTGATAACGCCATCAAAGAAAGCAGTTACCGAATTTCGGCCGCGCTGAAAAACGTAGGGTTTAAGATACCGGGGAAGAAAATCACAATAAACATGGCGCCTGCAGATCTACGCAAAGAAGGATCGGCGTACGACCTTAGTATTGCGCTCGGTATTTTAGCGGCATCGGATCAGATAAAAGCAGAAAACATCGGCAGATACATTATTATGGGCGAGCTTTCGCTGGATGGCGGTTTGCTCCCAATTAAAGGCGTATTGCCAATTGCCATCAAAGCGCGCGAAGAAGGTTTCAAAGGCATCATTCTACCGAAGCAGAATATCCGCGAAGCCGCAATTGTAGACCAACTCGAGGTTTACGGCATTGAAAACATAAAGGAAGTTATCGATTATTTTAATGAAGATATCCCGCTCGAAAGGACCACGATTGATACGCGAAAGGAATTTCAGGACCGCATCAACTTCTTTCCGACCGATTTTTCGGAAGTGAAAGGTCAGGAGACCGCGAAACGCGCGATGGAAGTGGCAGCAGCGGGCGGACATAATATCATCCTGATCGGGCCGCCGGGCAGTGGAAAAACGATGCTCGCGAAAAGGGTTCCGAGTATTTTACCTCCGTTAACACTAAAAGAAGCCCTTGAAACCACAAAGATTCATTCGGTCGCCGGAAAAATCGGGACAGAAACTTCGCTGATGACGGTTCGGCCTTTCCGCAGCCCACATCACACCATTTCAGATGTAGCCCTAGTCGGTGGAGGCAGTTATCCGCAGCCCGGCGAAATTTCACTTGCACATAACGGTGTGCTTTTCCTCGACGAAATGCCTGAATTTAAAAGAACCGTGCTCGAGGTGATGCGCCAGCCGCTTGAAGACCGCGAAGTCACGATTTCACGCGCTAAGTTCACGGTGAATTATCCGGCGAGCTTCATGCTGGTGGCAAGTATGAACCCGAGCCCAAGCGGGTATTTTCCCGATGACCCGAATAACACCTCATCGCAATTTGAAATGCAGCGATATATGAACAAACTTTCGGGTCCCCTGCTCGACCGCATTGATATCCATATTGAAGTTCAGAAGGTGGAATTTGAGCAGCTTTCAGACAAAAGAAAAGGCGAAAGAAGTGATGAAATACGAAACCGTGTGCTTAAGGCGCGCGAAATTCAAACCGAAAGATACCGCGATTCCGACATTCATTATAACGCCCAGATGGGTCCGAAAGATATCGAGAAACACTGCGACCTCGATGAAGCTTCACAAAACCTCATTAAAACGGCAATGGAAAAACTAAATCTTTCGGCGCGTGCTTACGACCGCATTCTGAAAGTGGCCCGTACCATCGCCGATCTTGAAAACGCTGAGCGGCTCAGCTCCGTTCATATCGCCGAAGCGATTCAGTACCGAAGCCTTGACCGTGAGTTCTGGAATGTTTAAAATTTAAGAAAATCAGTTAACAAAAGGCTTGATGAGCTTCTTGTTTTTCTCGCGGTTTTCAATACCCAGATTGTAAGAGAAACCGATCCCGAGAGTCTGTTTCATCTGAAGTTTTTCAAGCTGGTCGTGGTCATACACAAGATCCAGGCTTATTACCGTTGAGATAAAGCGGTTAAATCTGAAATTAAGGGTTCCGTTATAGGCAATATCTACCCGCTCTGCGTGGTTCACGTAATTGCTGAAAAAATTGATCTGGTTTACGAAGGTAATTTCTTTATGGATTTTAAGGCGGTAAAGTATATTAAGCAACGCACCTAATTCCGATCGCACACTCTGCCCGTCTTCTTCAAGCCCGTATCTGCCTGCTTTCTGGAGAAAGGGATCCGTAACGAAGGTGAATTTACCATTGACAGGCCTGAATATAACCTGGAAGTTTTCATTCGGATTGTAAGAAACCCCCAAACCTGCATTCAGATATCCGGGTGCCAGAAAACGCGAAATGCGGTCGCTGAAAACGGGATCCGGCGTTAATGTATAATTGTAACCCGGCGAAAACTGCGACAGAAACTGGAAACCTGTAGACAGATAGAAATCTTTGCCGATATCATAGCCATAATTGGTCATCAGATTGATGTAATCTTCTGTTTTACGCGAAGATTCGCCTTCCGAAGCAACAAAACCGTAACCGAGCTGGATGTGATTGTCGAGGAAATGTCTGCCATTTTTGTAACTCAGATTATAGTTCACCTTTCCGATGATGCCGATGTTGTTATTGCCGCCCGAGTTCCAGTTAGAGAAAGACGACTGGTTAAAAACAAGATTGTTCTGCCCGTAATAAAACCATCTTTTTGGCTCTTTTAGCTTTAAGAAATTATACGGCGTAACAGGGATCTCGTTGGTGACGGTTGCTATCACCACTTCATCCCGGATCACAAGCGTATCCCGGAAATGCGCATTGAAATTGATGAGTTTAGGATTGGCCAGACTGTCCAGATCCAGCGTAACCGAATCCCATCTGCGCTGCGAAAAAGAATCGATCTCTTGCTGGATGCTCCGGCGTTCCTGCGCATAAACAAAAATTGAAGTACACGTTATAAAAAAGCACAGCAGGTGTCTCATAGCCTGCAAATTTAGGGTAAAGTATTAAATTGTTCAAATCTCAACCCCTGAATGACGCTTTTGTCTTAGAAATATATACTTTAGATAAAATTATTGGACACAATTACTTACAATTAAAAATGGCAACGGTTTTGACAAAGAAAAACATCAATGCTCAAAGAATCCCTTAATTATAAAGCCGTTTATTACGCCGCTGCCATGGTAGGAGCCATGTGGCTGGGATTTCTGTTGCAAAATTTTGGTTTTTTAAGCGGCTGCGAAGGCGCCATTATTCCGCTGCATCCGGACGGCCTCAAAGGCATTTTCTTTTCGCCGTTCCTTCACGGCAATCTCGAACATCTGTTCGGAAATTCGGTGCCGGCGTTTGTGCTGATTTTCCTGTTATTTCAGTTCTATCCGTCTATTGCTAAACAGGTTTTTTTCATTGGCTGGTTTGTCGCATTATTTCTGGTATGGCTGCTACCTCCGATTGATTTCTTTACCGGTGAATACAATTATGTATGCATCGTTGGCGCAAGCGGACTGGTTTATGTACTGGCGTTTTTCATTTTTTTCAGCGGCGTTTTCCGTTGGCATATGAAACTGCTGACCGTTTCTCTCGTGGTTGCGCTCTATTACGGCGGACTGGTTTGGGGCGTGATGCCCGAAGAACTGTTTTCTACGCTCGAAGAACCAAGCCGCATCTCATGGCAGTCTCACCTTTCTGGCGCGGTTGTAGGCATTATGCTGGCGTTTATTTTCAGAAAAAGTGGCGAGAAAGACAAACGTTTCATCTGGCAGTTCCCTAATTATTACAGTGAAAAAGACGATAAACTGTGGCAGGAATACAAGGAAAAATATCCCGACGATTTTCATGAACTGCCTTACCGCAAAGAAGAAAATGAATGGGAACATTTAGACAAAATACGTAAGCAATAAGTATTTTTTGAATAAATTTGAATAAAAATAGCCATGTTTTGCGAGGAAACGCTGTACTCCGTTGCGCTGCGACACTGTCCGCTGATCGGCGATCTGATCTTTCGCAGGCTTGTGGGCGAAGCCGGTTCTGCGAAGGAAGTGTGGGAACTTTCGAAGTCGGGCCTTAAAAACATCTATGGCATCGGCAAAAAAATTTCGTTTGAAATTGGTAAAGCCGAACATCTCTTATTTGCTGAAAAAGAACTCAGTTTCTGCGAAAAGAACAATATCACAATCAATCTGCGGCATCTCGGGCATCTGCCCACTCATCTCAACGAGTGCGAGGATGCGCCTGCCGTACTCTACCAAAAAGGCAACTTAGACAGTTCACTCAGCGCCGTAAGTATTGTCGGGACACGGAATATAACTACGTACGGGAAAAGTTTTATCAGCGATTTTCTAGCTGACGTGAAAACCCACAAAATCCTTACGGTTAGCGGGCTGGCTTTAGGCGCGGATACAGAAGTACACGAGGTTTCAATCAATAATAACATCCCTACTGCTGCTGTTTTAGCGCACGGGTTTCACACCATGTACCCTTCCAAAAACCGCAGGCTCGCCGACAAGATCCTGGAGGACGGAGGTGTTTTGCTCACAGAATTTAATTCTTCTCAAAAGCCTGACCGTGAAAACTTCATTCAAAGAAACCGGATTATTGCCGGCATTTCTCCGGCAACTATCGTTGTGGAAACCGCCTTCGGTGGAGGCTCCGTGAGTACAGCCACTTTCGCCAATAACTACAACCGTGAAGTTTTTGCGCTTCCGGGAAAGATTACCGATAAATACAGCCAGGGCTGCAATCAGCTGATATTCCAAAATAAAGCGGCTGCAATATCTACCGTTTCAGGTCTTGCAGAACAGCTGGGTCTACACAAAACCGAGCAAACAGGCGTGCTTTTCCCCAGCTCTGAGATCAGGATCAAACTCCCTGAACAGCAGCTTATTTTGCTTGAGGCGCTGGATAAGAACACGCCTCTTTCTCTTGATGATGTTTCGCTGAAGTTGGATGTGCCGGCCTACCGCATTTTACCCGATCTGCTGGAACTGGAACTTTTGGGATACATCCGTGCGCTTTCGGGGCGCCAATATCTTGCGCTGTAGAAATTGCCTATTTCAGAAAAGCTATTAATATTGAGTTAACTTTCCATTATTGTTATTTTTAACCTTAAAATTATCAATTTAATAAAAATAAAGTTCAAAATCATTAATATTTTTGTAATATAGAAAATTTATCTTGCAAGTTTTGAAAAAAAATTTAAATTTGTTGACAATAATACTCACCCTTATATGGAACATTTCAACGCAGAACAGAAAATCCAGGATTTTATAGCCAAAATAGAGGCGCGAAACCCAAATGAGCCCGAATTTCTTCAGGCCGTAAAAGAAGTGGCAATCACCGTAATACCGTTTATTTCTACTAAAAAGCAGTACAACGGGATGAAACTTCTGGAGCGTATGGCAGAGCCCGAACGAACTATCATTTTCCGCGTTCCATGGGTGGACGACAAAGGAGAAATTCAGGTGAACCGCGGCTTCAGAATCCAGATGAATTCTGCGATCGGGCCTTACAAAGGCGGGATCCGCTTCCATCCTACCGTTAACTTATCGGTATTGAAGTTTCTTGCATTTGAGCAGACCTTTAAAAACTCGCTTACCACACTTCCGATGGGTGGTGGTAAAGGTGGAGCAGATTTTGACCCTCAGGGCAAATCGGATATGGAAGTGATGCGTTTCTGCCAGGCTTACATGACTGAACTATGCAAACATATCGGGCCTGAAACGGATGTGCCTGCCGGCGACATCGGTGTTGGTGCGAGAGAAATCGGTTACCTGTTCGGGCAGTATAAGAAGATCCGAAACCAGTTTACAGGCGTACTTACCGGTAAAGGTTTAGCGTATGGCGGCTCACTGATCCGTCCGGAAGCTACAGGTTACGGCGTTGTGTATTTCGCTGAACAGATGCTGAAAACAATTGGGCAGGATTTCCAGGGGAAAACTGTCAGCGTATCAGGCTTCGGAAATGTAGCTTGGGGCGTAGTGAAAAAAGTAACCGAACTGGGCGGAAAAGTAGTTACTATTTCAGGGCCGGACGGTTATGTTTATGATAAAGACGGAATTACCGGAGATAAAATTGAATATTTACTTGAACTTCGCGCCTCTGGCAACAACAGGGCTGAGGATTATGTGAAAAAATTCCCTACCGCTGAATTCCATGCGGGTAAAAGACCGTGGGAAGTACCTTGCGACGTAGCAATTCCGGCGGCAACCCAGAATGAACTTTTTGTGGAAGATGCCAAGGTCCTTGTAGATAACGGCGTTATTTGTGTGACGGAAGCAGCCAACATGCCTTCAACCCTTGAAGCGATAAATTATTTCCTTGATCACAAAGTTTTATTCTCCCCTGGTAAAGCCTCGAATGCGGGTGGGGTAGCTACCTCAGGACTAGAAATGACTCAGAATTCAATCCGTTTGAACTGGTCTTCAGAGGAAGTTGATGCGCGGCTTAAAGAGATCATGATCGGTATCCACAAAGCGTGCAGAGATTACGGAAAAGAAGAAGACGGCTACGTGAACTATGTAAAAGGTGCCAACATCGCCGGTTTCGTGAAGGTTGCCGAAGCAATGCTTGCACAGGGTGTTGTGTAAAAAAACTTCTTTAACTTATAAAAAACAAAAAAAGCGTTGATTACCAACGCTTTTTTGTTTTAGTTTGCATTCCTTTCTACTGAGATTCGAACTTTTTAGCCTCCGTTTTTCTGGTTGCTTCGTTCTGTTTTAAATCTGTAGCCTCTGCTTTCAGGGCCGAATCCCGATCGATTTTAATCGTGGCAGCTGTATCAACGCTCTGTACAGCAGGCGCGTTTGGCGTTAAGGTATCGGTTCTAAGCTCGGCACTGGCATTTGTAGATACTGCCGGCACATTAGCTTTTACGGATTCCTTTGTAGCTTTTGTGGTTTTCTGCGTAGTTTGTGCATTAACCATTACGGCTCCTGCTACTAGAAACACAATTGCAATAAGTGACTTCTTCATAATATATTTTTTTAAGTGTGCAGGTATAACGGGTTCTTCAGTGTTGAATTATTCGAAACTGCCAACTTTAACGCATTTTATAAGAGTTTCTGATTCTTTGGGAGAGCTTATTTTTTCTCTAAAATTTTCTGAAGTCGTTCAACAACTTCGAAAGCTGCGGGACAGATCAGCGTATTTTTAATGGTAAGATGATTGATCTGATAGATTTTCTTTCGGTCTGTATGCGGAAATTCGCGGCAGGCTTTGGGTCGTACTTCATAAATCGAACAAGTGTTGTCGGCGGCAAGAAAGTGGCAGGGCAAATTCTTCAATACCTTATCCTGATCTTCGTCTGTGCGTAAAAATTTAACTTCGAAATCAGCGGGTTTCATGCGCAGATGGCGTGAAATACGCTCTATGTCTTTATCGGTAAAAAGCGGGCCGGTGGTTTTGCAGCAGTTAGCGCATTTCAGACAGTCTATTCTATCGAAGACCTCGTCGTGGGCCTGCTGCGCAGAATAATCCAGATTTTTTGGCACCTTTTTCTTTAAACCTTCGAGAAACTTGCGGTGTTCTTTCTGCTTTAAGGTGGCTTGGCTTTTATAGGACTCCAGATTCATGCTGCAAAAATACGCGTTTTATTATTTCAGCGGTTGGTGAGGTTTTCAGCTGGATCCGCGGCCGCGATAGTAGCGGATACCCCGCAGCGAGGCGGCGGAACCGGGAACCGGTGGAGCCGCAGAGCGAGGAGTAGTAGCGGATAGCGCGAAATGTCCGCCCAAACCATTCTAAATACTTAATTTTGAACTATGAAAAAACTGGAATCCCGCGAGGATATTGAACTGCTCGTAAATAAATTCTATGAGAAAGTCGGTCAGGACGAAACGATCGGTTTCTTCTTTAATGATGTTGCCAGGGTGAACTGGGGCCATCACCTGCCGAAAATGTACGGTTTTTGGGAAACTTTGCTTTTCGGGCAGATTTCTTACAAAGGGAATCCGATGGCGGTTCATTTCCCGATCAACGAAAAAGTCGCGATTGAAAAACATCATTTTGCGCACTGGCTGCGACTTTGGACCGAAACCGTGGAAGAAAATTTCACCGGTGAAATTGCCGATATGGCTATCAATAAAGCCACCAACATTGCGAATTTAATGGCGCATAAGATGGAAATAGCGCGCAGATAATCCGTCCGTGGCAGGCAGCTTTAAGGAACAATCACCGTAAAAATATAGGCGGCGAGGTTCACCAAAAGTACTGTTCCGTACAGATGATTGGTCTTTCCGCGGCTCAGCGACAGCATCACCGTGAATACCGACAGCGCGAGCAAAATGACCGATTTGGTGTCAATTCCGAGCACGAAAGGAATATCCATCGTCACGCAAACCACTGAAACTGCCGGAATTGTAAGTCCAACACTCGCAAGCGCAGAACCTAATCCGAGGTTAATTGAGGTCTGAATCTGGTTTTTAGCAGCCGCACGAACCGCAGCAAAACCTTCAGGCAGCAATACTACCGTTGCAATAATTACACCCACCAATGCCCGCGGAGCACCCGCATTTTCCACAAAATCTTCAATTACCGGCGATAAGCCTTTTGCCATAAAAATTACGACTGCAAGACAGATTACAAGTAGCAGAAGACTCAGCAGCGTTTTGGTGACCGTCGGTGGATCGGCTTCGTGCGTGGTTTGGTCGGCTTCGGTTACGATGAAGTAATTCCGGTGACGCACCGTCTGGAACATCAGAAAGGCCGCATATATCACGAGGCACGAAAGGGACACGAAAATAAGTTGCGATGTACTGTAGTAAGGTCCAACCATACTTGATGTATAATTTGGCAATACCAGTGTAAGTACAAGTATGGCGACGAGACTCACCAGATAAGTGGTGGCCGAGCTTCGCATGAAAAACTGCTCCTTATATTTGCGGCTGCCGACCCATATACAGACACCTAAAATACCGTTGAGAATAAGCATTACAGCCGCAAAAACGGTATCGCGTGCGTAGGTAAGCGCGCCCTCACCGCCCGACAGCATAAACGAAATGATCAGGCCCACCTCCAAAATCGTGATGCAGATCGCTAAAATAATCGTTCCATAGGGCTCGCCCACTTTATGCGCTACAACTTCTGCGTGATGAACGGCTGCTAAAACAGTTGCAAAAAGTAAAATTCCACCCAGAATGTTAGCAACAACGGTGTCGGTTAAAAATCCGCCGAGATAAAATACGGCGGCGATGATGGGGAAGATTACATGCCACTGGAGCGCTTTTTTGAATTTCATAAAAAGTGGGTTTCCACAATTATACAAAAATCAAATTAAAAACGGAATTATTAGTTGCTCTTATTGCAAAAAAAACATCAAAATTTCCATAGGTGAAAATCCTGAAAATCTGTGACCATATGCAGTACAAGCCCGATCGCGATGATGCGGTAATTTCCCTTCAGGAAAATTGCTCCCAGCAGATACAGAAAAACCATTGGGTACGTGTGCAGAATATGAAAACCGATACTTCCGCGGTTTGGGTCGAAAACAGGAACTGCCCAAAGATGATCGAGATCCACAAGCATTGTACTCAGCAGCAGCAAATATGCAGTACGCCAATTTTCTTTAAAAAACAGGCGCGCAACGAAAAAAGGAAAGATAAAATGCAGGAAATAGTGGCTGGATTCCCGCAGGTAAAAAACATTTTCCATCAGATTCTGCCTTTTAAAAAATCCTGTCTTAGGTTTTCATCAAGCTTTTCGATGGCGTAACGTAGCGTTGTGCGCGGCATCGTATCGTAATGTTCTCTAAGAAAATCAATAAGCTCCCGCTCATTTTTATTTCCCATTTCGCGCAGGAGCCAGCCGTTGGCTTTGTGCATCAGATCGTGCGGATGGTGAAGATTCAGGAGTACAAGTTCTTTAAGCAGTTGAAATTTGTCGCGCTTTACGTAGTACATTGTTGCCACAACGGCGATTCTTTTACTCCACATATTTTCCTCAGCGGCCAGCGTGCGGAGTAAATCTTCATTTGAAGTTTCGAACGCATGCCTGCCAAGTATTTTATAGCACGAATTGTCTATAAGATCCCAATTGTTGATGTACTTTCGGTTACGGATGTAAAAATCTACGATCTCTTCTTTCGAAGCTGTATCGGCGGATTTCTCATACTTAATTACAAGCATCAGCAGCGCAGTGTGCCGGTATTCGTGTATAGGCGAAGCCAGGAGGTCGTGCAACTGTTCCAGGGAAATTTTAGCGTAGAATTCTTTTGCCACTTTCCGCTGGTCGGGCACTGTTACGCCGATGAAGATGTCACCTTCTGCGTACTCCCCTTTTCCGGCTTTAAAAAACCGGGGGTAAAATGCGGCCTTTTCCGGCAAAGAAAGATCCTGAAGCGCAGATTTTATTGCATCAACAACCATTTAATTCCCGCTTACTTTTCCTCTTCCTCGAAATATTCAAACAGAAAATCATTGTAAGGGAATCTTGAAATATGAATTTTGAGGACTTCATCATAGATCATTTTTTTCATCTCCTCAAAGTTTTCTTTAGTCAGAGCTGAAATAAAGACGGTCGGGAACTTAGACTTCGACATCCACGTGTTCTGCCACTCGGCAAGCGGAATATTTTTGCGCGACTCGGGTGTAAGGTCGAATTCGTCTTTTTTCTCATAGCTGAAATCGTCTATTTTATTGAAAACCATGATCATCGGCTTCTGATGCGCATTGATTTCCATTAAAATCTGATTCACCGAATCGATATGATCTTCGAAACTTTCATGCGAAATATCCACAACGTGAATGAGCAAATCGGCCTCCCGAACCTCATCAAGAGTAGATTTAAAACTTTCAACAAGCTGAGTAGGAAGTTTGCGTATAAAACCAACCGTGTCGGTCAGAAGAAACGGCAAATTACCGATTACCACCTTTCGTACGGTCGTATCGAGCGTTGCAAAAAGTTTGTTCTCCGCGAAGACATCAGACTTCGAAATTGCGTTCATCAATGTAGATTTACCTACGTTGGTGTAACCTACAAGTGCGGCCCGCACCACTTTTCCGCGGTTATTCCGCTGCGTGGCCATCTGTCTGTCGATAGTTTTCAGCTTTTCTTTAAGTAACGAAATCCTGTCGCGGATAATCCTTCTGTCGGTTTCAATTTCGGTTTCCCCGGGACCGCGCATTCCAATTCCCCCTTTCTGTCTTTCGAGGTGGGTCCACATGCGCGTAAGTCGTGGCAGAAGATATTGATACTGTGCAAGTTCTACCTGCGTTCTTGCATATGACGTCTGCGCACGCTGCGCGAAAATATCCAGAATAAGATTCGTGCGATCGAGAATTTTAACCTCGATTTCCCTTTCTAAATTTTTAAGTTGTGAGGGTGAAAGTTCGTCATCGAAAATTACGGTGCCAATGTCGTTTTCCTTAATATAATCGCGTACTTCCTGAGCCTTTCCGCTGCCGATGAAGGTTTTAGGATCGGGCTGTGTAAGTTTCTGTGTGAAGCGTTTCACCACCGTTGCGCCGGCAGTAAGTGCAAGAAACTCAAGTTCATCCATGTACTCAACGAGTTTTTCTTCATCCTGATTCTGCGTAATTACGCCTACCAAAACGGCTTTTTCGTATAAATGTTCTTTGTTATCGAGCATATATTAATTGTCTTTTATATCAGTTTTTTACAAATTTAGGCTATTTCTTTATCATAAATAAACTTGCAGGTTACAAGGATCAAGGTGGCAGCTACTGCAATACTGTTAGTGACCATCATCGAAATATGATCCTGCAGAATCCCATACCAAAGCCATAACCCGGAACTCACGACGCCTATGATGCACGTGACCAGCGAGATTTCCTCAGCCGATTTTTCTTTGATTATTTTAATGATTTGCGGAATAAAAAGCGCGGACGACAGCCCTCCGGCTATAAATCCGATGATTTCGGGATTAAGATCCATCAGTTTATTTTTAGTTTAACAGCACTGATGCGGCATTCCATTTTTATGCCGTGATTTTTTCTAAATTTGAATTTAAAACGAACGGCAATGCAACAATTAAACACCGTGGAAACAGAACGGCTGACGCTGAAAGCAATTTCGGAAGCAGATGCAGATCTGATTTTCAGACTTTACAATGAACCCAAGTTCATCGAATTTATTGGCGACAGAAACATTGGCTCACCCGAAGATGCCCGCAAATACATAATCGCGCGCTTTCTTCCACTGGCGCAAAAACTGGGTTTCGGAAATTATGTAATTTTTCGGAAATTAGATCACGAAAAACTCGGCGCTGTCGGGATTTTCGAGCGGGATGGACTTGATGTATACGACATCGGCTTTTCGCTGCTGCCTGAATTTGAAAACAAGGGCTACGCTTTCGAAGCTGCAAAAGCGCTGCTGGACGCCGCGTTTTCAAAGCTTGGGATCCACCGCATTTCTGCTATCACGACTCACAACAACTTTTCTTCGCAGAAACTGATAGAAAAACTCGGTTTGAAATACATTAAAACAGTGCGTCTACCAAATGATACCGAGGAATTGCGCTACTATGAAATTCAGGATCAGTCCATAAAAAAAGAAACGCCGTAATGGCGTTTCTTAATTTATTCACAAATTAGTTTTGTCTTAATTCGGCTTCCAGTCAACCACCGCGCGGATGAAGGCTTCAGCGTTTTCCAGAGGGATATTTGGTAAAATCCCGTGGCCCAAATTCACAATATATTTATCTTTTCCGAAACGGTTAATCATTTCATGAACCATTCTTGTGATGGTTTCAGGCGATGAATATAATCTTGAAGGATCGAAATTTCCTTGAAGTGTCATGTTTTCGCCTACAAGCTTTCTCGCGATTTCCGGACGGATTGTCCAGTCTACGCCCAATGCAGAAGATTTAGACAACGTCATTTCCTCCAGCGCAAACCAGCAGCCTTTACCGAAAACCACAACATGTGTGAGTTCGCTTAAAGCCTCAACAATCTGGTTGATATACGGCCATGAAAACTCCTGATAATCGTACGGTGAAAGCATTCCGCCCCACGAATCGAAGACCTGTACGGCAGAAACGCCTTTCTCAACTTTTCTTTTAAGATAAGCGATTGTAGTATCGGTAATTTTCTGAAGTAATAAATGAGCCGCTTCAGGATTCTCAAAACAGAATTTCTTCGCAACATCAAAGGTTTTCGAGCCTTTCCCTTCTACACAATAACATAAAATCGTCCAGGGTGAACCGGCAAAACCGATGAGCGGAATGTTATTATCGAGTTTATGAAGGGTGAGTTCAATGGCATCAAAAACATAGCCCAAAGTATCATTAACATTAGGAACTTCAACTTCCTGAACCTGCGCCAGAGTACGTATTGGGGTCTCAAGCCATGGGCCGAGGTTTTCTTTCATCTCGAAATTAATTCCCATCGCCTGTGGAACGACCAGGATATCGGAAAATAAGATCGCAGCATCAAGCGGATAGCGGCGGATAGGCATCATGGTGATTTCGGCGGCGAGTTCCGGCGTCTGGCAACGCGTAAAGAAATCGTATTGATCCCGAAGTGCGCGGAATTCCGGCAGAAACCTTCCGGCCTGTCTCATCATCCATACCGGCGGCCTTTCTACGGTTTCTCCTCGTAATGCTTTTAAATACAGGTCATTCTTAATCATATCTTTTATTTTGTCTTAAAAACAATCATGATAAATGATCGGAAATTAACTTCAACAAATCATCAAGATTGCTTTCTTTACTGGTAATTATAGGGTTTTGGGTGAATTTTTTAAGTTCGTTTGCGGTGGTTTCGCCAATTGAAAATATCGCAAGGTTTTCAAATGAATTGAACTTCGCAAAACTACGAACTCCACTCGGACTAAAAAAACACACTGCGTCATAATTTCCCGCGATCTGGGGATAAAGCAGCGTGGTTTCGTACACCGGAATCTTGCGGTACGAAACATTTTGAAGCGGCAGGGTTTTGTTCAGCACATCCAGCGCAAGATTCCCGCAAAAGTGCAGAAATTTCTCTTTGGAGCTGTTTTCGATGATGAATTCTGAAAGTTCTTTGGCATGTTTGGTCACCTTAAAAGTTCCGAATCCGAACTTCCTCAGTTCTCTTTTTGTGGTGATGCCCACAGTGTAAATCTTATTATAATTTTTGCTGGCGAAATTTTCGTCGGGCTCAAAACCGTTTTTGAAGAAACTTCGCACCGCATTAACGCTTGTGAAAATAAGCGACTGATCCTTAAGGTTAAAAGCCTCCACCTCCATCGGCGTGATGGCAATAACCTCCACAAAATCATAAGAAAAATGACTCCCTAATTTCTTGGAAATCATCATTTTATTGAATTTTTTTGTGAACAGAATCTTCATCAGACGTAATCGTTATAATTTGCTTTTAATTTCCTGCATCAGCTCCCGACCGCCATTTTGGAGAATTTTCTCGGCTAAAATTTTGCCGAAATCATCATGTTCATTCCATGCGAAGATTTCGTCGGTCTCAATGCAGTTCTGCCCGTCAAGTGAGCAGATCCGGCCGGTAAACCGAACTTCGCCGAGGTCATTTATTTCAGCAAAAGCACCAATTGGGGCGGTACAGCCTCCCTCTAAGGTACTTAGGAAACTTCTTTCTATATCAATGCAGATTCTTGTTTCCCGGTGATTTATCTCTTTAAAAAGTTCCTTGATTTCAGGGTCATTGCTTCTTGCGCACACGGCCACAACACCTTGCGCGGGCGCGGGAATCATCAGTGGAAGATGTTCATAATCCACTGATAAGCCCATTCTTTCAATAGCAGCGAGCGAGAACATAGTCGCGTCGAAATCATTCTCTTCAAGTTTTGTCAGACGCGTCTGTACGTTGCCGCGGATATCCGAAAATTCTGTCCCTGGGAATTCTTTAAGCCAGAAAGCACGACGCCGGAGGCTGCTCGTGGCAATTTTGAGCTGGTGCAGTTCCAAGGTAGCAGCATCTTTCTTTCTTACAAGAACATCCTGTGGATAATCACGTTGTAAGACAGCGATAATCTCTACATTTTCAGGGAGTTGGGTCGGAATATCTTTGAGTGAATGCACCGCAATGTCAACCTCATTATTCAAAAGAGCAATATCTAGATCTTTGGTAAAAATACCTGTGATGCCGAGCGTATAAAGCGGTTGCGACAGGTTTTTATCGCCTTTGGAAATGATGGGCGTAATGTCTGTGGTGTGGTTATTATTCTGAAGATGCCGTGCTACTTCCCGCGCCTGCCACAATGCAAGCGGCGAATTTCGCGTACCGATTTTAATGCTTCTCATTGAATTCGTTATTGGGCTGTTCAACTAAAATTTCATGCATCAACCTGCTCACTTCGTCGGCTTTCCACGGATTATCGATAATATATTTGGCAAACCTGTTTGTGATTTTCTGGATCATTTTATCCGAAAGCTGCATATCGTGCACATCCACATATTTGTGTTTTTTGTGAATGTTATGCATTTCGTTGCGCTCCATATTTTTAAGGACGGCTTTGAAATGATGGATGTTTGGGGCCAGTTTCCTTTTCTTTTCCCACTCGAGGAAGTCTTTGGTCATTTCCTTAATGATAGCTTCCGCTTTCGGAATCTCTTTTTGCCTCGAAACCATGGTTTCGTTAATCTGCAGCGAAAGATCGTCAACATCCACCAAACGCACGTTGGTATTTTCGGTGATGTTTTTCTCAACATTATTCGGAATAGAAAGGTCAATTACAAGCGTTTCCTTCCCGTTAGGGAAATGGGTTTTATTGATAATCGGATGCTGAGCACCCGTTGCAACGATCAGAATGTCAGTTTGGCTGAGTTCTTTGTTGAACTGATCGTACTCAATATGCGGAATTTTATACTTTTCTGCGATTTTCTCTGCTTTATCGGCCGTACGGTTAACCACTTTTACACGCGGCTTGTACACATGTTTCACAAGGTTTTCTACCGTGTTCTGGCCAATTTCTCCCACGCCGAGCAAGAGAATATTTTTGTCGGAAAGATGTGGCTGATTTTTTAGGATGTAATGAACTGCGGCGTATGACACCGAAGCGGCTCCTGTGGATATTCCGGTTTCGTTTTTAATTCTTTTTGAAATCTGAATGGCCGAATTAATCGCGCGCTCGAGAAATGGGTTAGCGTTTCTTTTTACTTTTTTGAAGCGGTGATACGCGTTTTTGATCTGTCCAATGATCTCAAAATCGCCAATAATCTGGCTCTCAAGACCTGCCGCAACGCGGAACAGATGGTTAAGCGCTTCCTCATGCTTCAGAATATTCACATACAGCATAAATTCAGAAAGGCTTACTCCAATCGTTTTGCAGTAAAGTTCTGCGATAAGCAGGTAGTTTTGCGACGTGGTGTAGATTTCGGTGCGGTTGCAGGTAGAAACCACAAAAGCGTCGCCCAGATTCTGGTCGTGAATTTCCGTCACGAAATTTTTTATGTTGTCATCAAAAAACGAAAACTTACCGCGTGTTTCTGCATCAGCTTTCTCGAAACTGACACTGAGGACGGCAAAATTAGCGGTTTTGTGAATGTTTTGATCCTGGTTCATAAGGCAACTGCAAATTTAAGACTTTAAATTGAATTGGCGAAAGTTAGCGGCCAGACGAATTGGCGTAAAAATCTGTGATTTTCTGAAGTTTAACGGCAGCTTTCATTTAAATTGATAAAACCCAAAATCTGTTCTAAAGCTTCTGAAAACTGCTGCATTAATTTAAACTCAAATGCTGTTGAAATATGCGTTTTTTTACGCTGATAAGTTTACGCAGAAAGAAGCAGTTAATTCAATAATCAAAAGATTGGTAATACCCAGACGGCTCAGCAAAAATTTGCTATTTTTACCAAAATAAACGGCGTTTACAATACTAAAACGTTAAATTGAAAGTTATTATCAGATAATGAAAAAAACTATACTTTTCCTCCTGTCAGTCACCGTTTTAAGTTCGTGTTCATCACGGAAGAAATCGGATGATTCTACATTTATGAAAGGTTTTTTCTCCTACTACAATACGCTCTTTAACAGTAAAGACGCTTTGCAGACCGAACTGAAAAACCGCGACAATGCACATGTAGACAATTTCTACGCTCCTTATATCCAACTCCTTACCTACGATGAGCAACCTCTAGGCACGGATCTGCAGGCCGGCGGCATGTTTGGTGATGATACCGCACCCGGTAATATTGGAATGGGCGGCCCCGGTGTTCCGGGCGAAATGGCGCAAAGCAATGCGGGAATAAAAAGTGGCGCGAGCATCCTCGAAATTTCAGAAGCTAAAGCGCTGAAGGCTATTGCAAAATATTCTGTAATGAAAGGCGGCGAAGAGAAAAACAAAAAGATTTTTGATGCCAATATCTTGCTCGCACAATCGCGGATCTACCAAAATAAGCCTCTTGAAGCTTTAGACGGACTAAATTATGTTTTTGCCAATATGCGAAACGATAAAAGGATAGATCTTGCAAGGATTTATCAGGGTCTGGCTTATTCTAAAATGGGCGATTATTACCGTGCAGGTGAAGTTTTCGCTGATTTAAAAAACAGTAAAAAATTAAAGAAAGACCATCAAAAACTCCTCAGTCTTTATTACTCTGAAATGCTTTTGGAATCCGGTAAAAAAGAAGAGGCAATCGCGCAGCTTGAAGAGGCGTACAGTTTAAATAAAAACAGTAAACTCAGGAGCCGGATTGCTTTTTTACGCGGACAGATCCTCGCAAACCTCGACCGGAAGGAAGAAGCACGCGAAAGTTTTGTCTCAGCCTATAAAAACGCAAACAACTTTGAGTTTGAAGTGAAGTCGCAGGTAGAAATTGCAAAAACATTTAACGGAAAAGATGATGATTACGAAGGTGCACGGGAATATCTGGAGAAAATAAGTAAAAAAGGAACCTATGCATCCCGCAAGAATGAGTTCTATTATGCGCTGGGTATTATGGCCAACAACGCAAATAAAAAAGATGAAGCCAAAGCCTTCTTTGCGCAGTCACTGAAAGAAAAAATGTCGGATCCGCAAATTCGGGGTCTCAGTTATTTCGAGATTGGAAGAGGTTTCTTTGAGGACAGCGACTACTTGGCGGCAGGTGCCTATTACGATTCGGCACTTGCGGTAATGACTTATCAACCTTCAAAAATTTTGCTTCAGCAGCGGTCTGAAAACATCAAAGAAGTTTCTAAAAATTACTATTTAATAAAGAAAAACGACAGTATTCTTGCATTAACCAGGATGCCTGAGGCTGAAAGAATTGCTTACTTCAACAAAGTGATTGACGCCATCAAAACCAAGGAAGCTCAGGAAGAACTACAGCGTAAGCTAGACGAACGGAGCAAAGGTTTTGATACGGGAGATTATGCTGCCAACTCTGTTTTCGCAGGAAGCCAAGGTGGTTTTCAGGATTTTGAAGGCGGCAAAGGCGGTTTTTATTTCGCCAACCAGAGCACAGTGGCGAAAGGTGAATCTACCTTTAAACAAATGTGGGGTAGCCGCGGGCTCAGCGACAACTGGCGTACTTCTGCACGAAGCAACTCCATTGAAGATATGAAAAACGAAGCGATGGGCATTGCCTCTGCTCCGGATCCGCGCCGACTGGAACCCAGCTTTTATATCGAAAAAATTCCAACAAATTCAGATGAAATTTTAGCCCTTAAAAATGCGCGAGATACCGCCACCTTAGGGCTTGGAAGAATGTACGAAGCTTATTTTTCTGATACTCCGCTTGCGAGCAGAACGCTGTATGACCTTGTTTATGCGCAGCCTCAGGAAGACACCAAACTACAGGCATTATACAGTATTTTCGCTTTTAATTACGAAAAAGACCCCGCAACTGCAGAAAGAGCGAAGCAAATGATTTTAACCGAATTTCCATACACCTCGTATGCGGAATTTGTGAAAAACCCACGCGACAATACTTTCGCGAAATCTTCTGAAGAAGTGGAGAAAATTTATTCGCAGGCGTTTGATCTTTATTCGGCAGGCCAATATGACGAAAGTAGATCGATGATTGAATCTGCGCTCCAGCAATATCCGAAAGACGCGCTTGTACCTAAGTTTGCGCTTCTCAATGCGTTCAATTCAGGAAAAACCGTAGGAAAAGAAATAATGATCCTTCAACTTGAGCAAATTGCGCTGAATTACTCCAAAACCCTAGAAGGTGCGAAGGCCGAAGAAATGCTGAAATACCTCCGAAGTGATTTAACGCTTGAAATGACCGATGAGATGGGAAATAAGGCGGATGCGATGCCCGCCGCTACAACACCCGATCAGCCAGCAGGGGACAGACCTGCACAGGTGCAGCCGCAGGGTTTCCCGCGTGCACCGGGAAATTCGGAAACGAGAACGCCCCGAAAACCACGTAACGGTAACATTTCTCAGCCGACAATCATGAATCCACCGCAAGAGGCCTTAATAAAATAATAAAAAACCGAAGTTAATCTTCGGTTTTCTTTTTTTTAAGTCCTTGAAATTCTTTCAGATAAAAAGGTTCAAAATAAGCTACGTCCTCAAAATCTTTGTTCCTGAATTTTTCAACCGCTTTTTTGATCAGGAATTTTGCCGACGGATAAACATCTGAGTTAAATTCTGCGTCGGGAAGTTGCAGAACCCCTTTGGCTTTTAAAGCACCATCACCCACAAACACGACTTTCTTACCGAGAAATTCCTGAAAAGAATCTTGGTCGATTATACTGGCTTCGGTTTGCGTGAGCATCTGCCCTGAATTTCCGTCGAAATGGGCTGTATAAACCTCCATTCGCCTGGCATCAAGCAATGGAACGATGAAGTCGAAGTTCTGATCTAGAAACGGCTCAATCATCGTTTCAAGAGAATTAACGGCGATAAGCGGAATTTGGAGGCCATAACAGAATCCTTTGGCCGCAGAAGAGCCGATACGCAGGCCGGTGTAAGATCCGGGACCCATGCCCAGCGACACTGCATCAAGATCATTCAGTGCAATTCCGGCACCTTCCAACGCCCATTCTACAAAGGTGTGGAGGCTTTCGGACTGTTTATAGTTTTCAGAGACTTCTTCGCACAGACATAAAAGTTCATCACCATCGGAGATTGCGACTGAACAGTTTCTGGAAGAGGTTTCGATGTGTAGGATTTTCATGTCGTGTTGAATATTTGGAGGTAAAAACCGCCCATTCATTAGCTTTTATAAATTTTTATAAACTGTTCTTGGTTCGCTCTGAACTTTCGGGTAAATCGTTAAATCCGAAATAGTAACGTGTTCGGGCGCGCTGATGCAGTATGAAATCGCATCCGCAATATCCTTCGCTTCCAAAGCTTTATAGCCTTGATAAACCGCATCGGCTCTTTCTTCATCACCTTTGAAACGGACTTTCGAAAAATCAGTTTCCACAAGACCTGGCTGAATGTTGGTGACTTTAATTCCAAACTCTGTCAGTTCCAGCCGCATCCCTTCTGAAATAACATCAACCGCACGTTTAGACGCGCAGTACACTACTCCATTTGCATAGGTTTGTCGTGCTGCAACCGAAGAAATGTTCACGATGTGACCGGAATTTCTTTCTTTCATACCCGGAATGATCATTTTAGAAACATAAAGCAACCCTTTTACGTTTCCGTCTAGCATAGCATCCCAGTCATCCGGATTTCCGTCTGCAATCGAATCGAGGCCGTGCGCATTTCCTGCGTTATTGATAAGCACATCAACCGTCTGCCACTCTGAAGGAAGCGACTTGAACGAAGTTTCAACCTCATCCCGGTTACGCTGATCAAAATTCAAACTAAATATTTCGGTTAAAGCTGAAAGTTCAGCAGATATTTCTTTTAATGCATCAGCTCGTCTGCCACACAGAATAAGCCTGAAACCTTGCGACGCAAGCAGTCTTGCGGTGGCCTTACCTATACCGGAAGTAGCTCCGGTGATGAATGCTGTTTTCACTTATTATTAATTTTAATTGGCATCGAAACTCTGGAAAGCATCTTCGATGTGATTAATCTGCAGCGCTCCCGACTTATCGGGCAATACTGTGATGATATCAAAACGCACTTCCCGGTCGATATTGCTTTGCTGCATGTAGAAGTCTGCACACAGAACAATGGATTTAATTTTCTTTTTTGTCACTGCCTCCTGAGGCTCAATAAGGGTGTCATAACTTCTGGCTTTCACTTCTACAATCACAATAACCTCCTGAAATTGGGCAATGATGTCGATCTCTGCTTTTTGATAGCGGAAATTCCGGGCTAAAATGCGATAATTTTTCCGGGCAAGAAAATCTGCCGCAAGGTCTTCCGCAAGCTTTCCGAAATCGTTATGATCAGCCATTATTCAATGAATTTAAATGCCCACCAAATCAGCAGAATCTGCAGAGGCAACCGTAAAACCGTGATCCAAAAACCTTTCTTTTTCTTCACATAATAAAGTCTTGCCATCTCGATATTTGCCGGGAAAACCGCGATCAGTAACGCAATTGTAAGATAGGCTCCAATACTTTGCGTCTGATGGGTGATGAGCAATACGCCGCAAATAACTTCCGCGATACCGCTAAGCAGGACTAATAATTTCGCTGCTGGAAGATACTTCGGAACAATTCTTTCGAAAAATTTCGGCTGAATAAAATGCAGAATCCCCGCAATAATAAGCAATGTGGCCAACAGATACTTCGAAATGTCTAAATAGTCCATTAAAACGTAATTTTAGATGAGTCACCAACTTCCACTTTAACATCAGCACCGATGATCAGCGGCCAGTTTTCGAAAATATGGCCATTTGGGAAACCGAAAAGTACCGGGAAATCATAGCCGGAAATGCGTTCCGAGATAATGCTGTAGGCAAAATCGTCAAAATTTTTTTCGTAGTCTTTATTGTCATTTTCGTCTTCCATCAGGGTCATTCCGCCCACGATGAGACCTTTAATTTTCTTAAAAACTCCTGCAAGTTCAAGCGACATCAGCATTCGGTCCAGCGCGTAAAATTTCTCGCCAATATCTTCGATAAAAAGTATTCTGTCCTTGAAGTCGAACGAGTAGGGTGTGGCGAGCAATGCATAAATTAATGCCAGATTGCCTCCAACCAATTGGCCGGTAACGGAACCGCACCTGTTAAACCTGTTATTTGGTATCGCATACGAGGGCAATTTACCTTCTAAAATATCAAATGTAAGCGCGTAACTCTCGTCACTTACGCCAAAGCCTGAGGTTTTTACCGTCTGCGCATGCAATGAAGCGTAACCTTTTTTAAGCAGGTAACTTTGTACCGCCGTGTTATCGGAATAACCAATGTACCATTTCGGATTTTTCCGGAAGCCATCGAGTTTAATATGTGGAAGCAGATGCTGGCAGCCGTAGCCGCCTCTTGACGTCCATACAGTTGCAATTTCACTGTCGTTCAGCGCCCAGTTCATATCGGAAATCCTTTCGGTCTCCGTGCCGGCATATGAGTAGCCGCGCGAAAATTCAGTATAAAGATTCGGACCTAAAACAGCTTCATAGCCTTTTGATTTTATTAACTCCAAACCCTTTTCGAGTTGAATTTCGTTCACCGAGCCTGCCGGCGAAATCACCGCGATTTTATCACCATTTTTTAATGATGCCGGAAATACAGTTGTACGCATTATCGCGGTTTTTGTTGGGTTTGTTCTGCTTCCTCCAACTGTCTGTCGAACTGATTGAATTTCTTAAAGCTCTGAAGGAAAATGAATATACTGAAAACGATTAAAATATACCCGACACCTTTCCGGATCTGGGTTGCCAGCTTATCGGTAAGTTTATAATGGAACTGCTTGGCAAGGTAAATCTTAAGAAAATCAATCACCAGATATGTCGACACAACGAGGGCCATGTACAACATAAAATCATCCAGTTTGGGATAGGCATTGCGCACCGAAATAACGGTTACCAACCAAAATAGAACGACCCCGATGTTTAAAATATTAAAAAAGAAACCGTTCAGGAAGGTTTTAAAATAATTCTGTCCGATAAGTTTCTCTTCGCCCGGAAGGTGCATTTTTGTTTTTGATACGATCATATAAACCGCGTAAATCAGGATAATAAAGGCTGTTATCCTGTAAAAACCCGGATGTTTGTCGATGATCTGCACCAGATCGCCGCTCGCAAAAAAAGCAGCGGCAATACACAGAATATCCGCTACAATCACTCCGAAATCAAGTGCTATCGCATGTTTCGGCCCGCGGCAAAAACTGGTTTCAATTAACAAAAAGAAAATGGGCCCGATAAAAACAAGACTGAGCATGATCCCTAATCCGACCGCCGATAAAATAAGTTCTATCATAAGGTAACAATCTACTGTGGTATTTCCGGCAAGTGCTGAAGAAATAGCTTAATCAGTGATGATTTTAAAATCGAGTTGTTTCTGAATTAAATTGGCTTTCATTACTTTAATTCTCACCTTATCGCCCAACTGGAACTGGTTGCCCGTTCTAGCGCCGTGTACGAGGTGGTTTTTCGGGTCGTATGAGTAAGAATCGTCCATCAGATCGCGGAGTTTTATAAGTCCTTCAGCACCGTTTTCCGGAATCTGAACCCAGAAACCAAAATCTGCAACTCCCGAAATAACGCCGGTGAACTCTTCACCCAAATGTTTCTCCATGAATTTCACCTGCATGAATTTGATAGAATCTCTTTCCGCATCGGCTGCCAAACGCTCCATGGCGCTGCAGTGCTTGCTTTTTTCTTCGTAATCCTGTTTATTTGGAGACTTGCCGCCATCCAGATAGTGCTGCAAAAGCCTGTGTGCGATAAGATCAGGATAACGCCGGATCGGGGAGGTGAAATGTGAATAAAAATCGAATCCTAAACCATAGTGACCAATAGGATTGGTGGAATATACGGCCTTACTCATCGAACGCATTGCGAGCGTCTCAATCATATTTTCTTCACCTTTACCTTTTACATCCTGCAATAATCTGTTTAAAGACTCGGCAACTTTTTTGGTATTCGCGAGATCCATCTGATAGCCAAAAGTACCCACGAAATCTCTTAAAGCCTCTAATTTAGTAGGATCGGGATCATCGTGAATTCTATAGATGAAAGTATTTGCTGTGGGTTCTCCTTTTCTGTTAAGCGATATAAATTCTGATACTTTCCGGTTGGCCAAAAGCATAAATTCTTCAATCAGATGGTTGGAATCTTTACTGATTTTAAAGTAAACGCCAATCGGTTCGCTGTTTTCGTCCAGGTTGAACCTAACTTCGCTGCGGTCGAAAGTAATTGCTCCGTTTCTAATTCTCTCTTTTCTGAGGATCTTCGCGAGACGGTCGAGCGTTAAAATTTCTTCAGCAAGGTCGCCAGTGCCTGTTTCTATTCTTTCCTGCGCTTCTTCATAAGCAAATCTGCGGTCTGAATGGATCACGGTTCTGCCGAACCATTCATTCACCACGTCTGCATTTTCGTCCATTTCAAAAACGGCTGAAAACGTATATTTATCTTCGTTTGGCCTTAGTGAGCAGACATCATTACTTAAAACCTCAGGAAGCATCGGCACCACACGGTCGACTAAATACACTGATGTTGCACGGTCATACGCTTCGTCATCGAGCAAAGTGCCCGGTTGTACGTAATGCGAAACATCGGCGATGTGTACGCCAATTTCCCAGTTACCGTTATTTAATTTCTGAATTGAAAGCGCATCATCAAAATCTTTTGCGTCTTTCGGGTCTATTGTAAATGTGCAGATCCCGCGCATATCGCGGCGTTTGGCAACTTCAGAATCATGAATTGTCCTGTCGATATCATCGGCTTCTTTTTCCACTTCGGCCGGGAAAGAGTAGGGCAGGCCATACTCAGCTAAAATAGAGTGTATCTCGGTTTCGTGTTCGCCGGGAGCACCTAAAACCTTGATGATTTCTCCTTCAGGGTTTTTTTCGCCGGATTTCCAGTCGGTCATCTTCACCACTACTTTATCACCATCCTGAGCACCTCCAATCTTTCCTTTGGGTACAAAAATGTCTGTATTTATGGTCTTTTTATCGCAAACCACGAATCCGAAATCCTTATGGTTAATCAACTGAAAAGTACCCACAAATTCTTCACGGTTTCTTTTGATGACTTCCAAAACGGATCCTTCAAGTTTCTTCCCTTTAAAATGGTAAGTCACGATAAGAACCTGATCTCCCTGAAGCGCATCCTTTACGTTTTTTGAATGAATGAAGACATCATCATCAAATTCTTCTACTTTTACGTATGCATTACCTGCCTGGTTGAAATCAATTGTACCGGAAACAGTACCTTCTATCTTAAGATTGATGATGTATTTGCCTTTTTCTACCTCTTTTACACGCTGATCCGAAAGGAGTCGGTGCAGCGCTTGAATTACAAGTTCTCGCTGGCGCGGGTTCCGGTAGTCGATGCCGTCTGCAATTTGCTTGTAATTATATATTTTAGTGGACTGCTTGTTCATAAAACCCAATATCAAACGTCCAAGATCCTGGAGTTTCTGATTGTTTTTATGAGATATAAATTTGCTTTTTTTAGCCATATTTTTATTTGTAATATTAAATGAAATTTAGCACGGGATCTTATCTACCCGCAGCTGATGCCGTCCGGCTTCAAAATCAGTTGTAAGGAATTTTTCCACAACGTCAATAGCCAATTCTACCGCAATGAAGCGGGCCGGCAGCGCGATCATGTTTGCATTGTTGTGCTTTCTTGCCAGTTCTGCGAGTTCGGGCATCCAGCAAAGTGCACAGCGAATTGCTTTATGTTTGTTCGCCGTCATCTGCACGCCGTTTCCGCTGCCACATATAAGGATGCCAAGTTCATTACGGCCGGTTTCTACTGATTCTGCACTTGGGTGCACAAAATCGGGGTAATCTACCGAGTCTTCCGAAAAGGTACCAAAATCTTCGATCTGGTATTGCCCGGCGAAATGTTTTTTAATCGCTTCTTTATACGCGTAACCTGCATGGTCGCTGGCGATGCTTATCTTTTTCATAGATGAATTTCTGTTCAGTTCTTACAAATTTAAGATTATTAATATAAAAACTGTTTATACAGATTTATTATTCTGTTTTAATCGTACAATCAGTAATTTAGCGGTCTTTGCGTGAGCGATGGAAGCGGTTACCCCGCAGCACAGCGTTGGCATGCGCTTTGGTGTGAGGAGTATGAGCGGACAGCGCGGCCCTGCGGCTGGCTGAGCCCGGGAAAGGGACACGCCCCATGAAAAAACTCCATGAAAAGATGTGAGTATAACCCCGAATGGCTGTGGATAACTGTCCGTAAGATTTGCTTTTTTTATCCGTTTTAAATTCCTATCAGGAAAAGTTTTTGGATTTTCGAGAAATTATTTCAGTGAAGTTCGACCTTACAAACGGCGTAGTTTTCAATAGTGGAGTTCTTCATATCCGCCATGTTAAAATATTGCCAACAATTGTTAGTAAAAACCTCATCGCTTTGCTGATCAGTCCCTTATATTGTAGATAAACCCCCGCACAAGTTCCGACTCCGTGTGGTGAATTAATATCGATTTCTTTCTCCCCAAAACCCCAGACTACAACAACACTATTCATTTCTTTTTTATTAAATAAAAATATATTGTCGGTATAATGAGTAAAAGCAGTTTGTGGAATTTTAAAATTATTTAAAGTTTTAATACTGCGAATAAATCTTAAATTTGTGAAAGCAAAACAGAAGATTT